>NZ_CM147707.1:4810000-7120369 GCF_055792905.1 Streptomyces sp. DSM 116795 | reverse complement strand
TGTTTTGTTGGTTTCTGGAACGCTGTTATGGAGGTGTGGAGATGGTGTTCAAGGAGCTTCGTCCGCATCAGCGTGAGGCTGTTGATGCGGTTGTTCGGGCTCTGGATTTTCCTGCAGCGGGGATGCTGCCGGAGCGGGGCCTGCGCACTCAGGTGATCATGGCCACGGGTTCGGGCAAGAGCTTCGTGGCGGTGCGCAGTGCTGAGGAGCTTCGCGCGGGGCGGGTGCTGGTGTTGGTGCCGTCGCTGGATCTGCTGGAGCAGAGCGTGGCCGCGTGGCGTGAGGGGGGCCGTACGGGTCCGGTGGTGGGTGTCTCGTCCTTGCGGGGGGACGAGGTCGGGTTCGTCAACACCACGGACGTGGACGAGCTGGTGGCGTGGATCCGGGGGATGGAGTGGGTGACGGTGTTCGCCACGTATGCCTCTCTGGGGCTGGGCACGCTGGAGCGTGCGCATGCTGCCGGGCTTCCGGGGTGGGACCTGATCGTGGTCGACGAGGCGCACCGTACGTCTGGGCGGATCGGGAAGCCGTGGGCGGTTGTTCATGACAACTTGCGTATTCCGGCGGTGCGGCGGCTGTACATGACGGCCACCCCGCGGTTGTGGCAGTTCGGGGATGAGGGTGCCGGGCAGCCGGGCGGGGTGGTGGCGAGTATGGAAGACGATCCGGGGGGTCCGTTCGGCGGGCGCTGTTACACCCTGACGCTTTCCGAGGCGGTCGACCGGGGGATCTGCGCCCGGTACCAGGTCGTGTGCGTGGATGTGAGGGATGCGGACTTTCAGGCTGCGCTGCTGCTGGGGGAGAACGCTCGCAGTGACACGGTCCGCGGTGCGCGGCTCGCTGCTTTGCAGACGGCGCTGCTGAAGGCGTCGGCTGAGGAGGATCTGCGCAGGACGTTGGTCTTTCATCACCAGTTGAGGGAGGCCGAGAGTTTCGCGGCCGGTCTTCCCGGCGTCGCGGCGCGGCTGCACGCCGGCGATCCGGAGTTGTACCCGAAGACGGTGTGGGCGGATTGGCTGTGCGGCGAGCACGGGCCGGTGCGCCGTCGTCGGGTGCTGGGCGAGTTCGCCGACGGGGTCGCTGGTGACGGCACGGTGGTCGAGAAGGGTTTTCTGTCCTCGGTGAAGGTGCTCGGTGAGGGCGTGGACACGAGGGATTGTGATTCCGTGTATTGGGCGGATGTGCGTGGGTCCATGCCGGATCTGGTTCAGGCTGTGGGCAGGGCGCTGCGTGTGCAGCCCGGGGAGGGGAAGGTTGCCTCGCTGGTTGTGGCCGGTGTGCTGCTGGGTCCCGGTGAGGGTCCGCAGAACATGCTCACTTCCAAGGCCTATGCCGGGTTGGCCCGGCTGTTGGAGGCGTTGCGCGCGCATGATGCCCGGGTCGTTGAGGCTCTGGCCGAGCAGCAGGTTCGAAGCCGTCGTAGGTTCGTGGAAGAGGAGAGCGGCGTCGAGGGTGTCAGTGGTCCTGCCAGGGAGTTGCTGAAGTTTTCCGCTCCTCGTGACCATGCCGCTCTGGCCGCGTTCATCACGCTGCGTGTCCTGGATCCTGAGCACAAGCACTGGAGGCGCGGGGTCGAAGCTGCGGGTCTGTACCGGCGTGTGCATGGTGATCTGCGGGTGTCCTTCACCTTTCGCGTGCCGGTCGGCGAGGAGGGGGAGGCCGGGGGGTGGCCTGCGTCGCTGGCTGACTTTCCGCTGGGGCAGTGGCTTGCCGACGCTCGCCGCGCGTACGGGCAAGGTCGTCTGGATGACGGGCGGATCGCTCAGTTGGAGAAGCTGGGCATGATCTGGTCGCACTTCGACGTCGCCTTCGAGGAGGGGCTCGATGCGGCGCGGGCGTGGGCGGACGGGCACGGTCACCTCCTTGCTCCGGTGGGCGCTGTCGGCCAGGGCGGGTATCCGGTCGGGGACCTGGCTGCGGAATCAGCGCGCGGCTGCGAAGCGGGCGGATGAGGCCGTGCGGCGGCGCGGAGAGGGGCTTCCGGTCGGTTCCACGGCGGGGATGCTCTCCTCGGAGCGTCGCGAGGCGCTGGAGGAGATCGACCCGGCCTGGTGCCCTCCTTGGCCGGTGGACTGGCAGCGGTGTTTTCATCTCACGCGTCGTCACCGGGAAGCCGGCGGGAGGCTGCCCACCGAGCCGGGGGTTGTGATCGTGCAGGGTGATGATCTTGGGCGGTGGGTGGCTGCGCAGCGGCGCGGCTGGGACGCGCGCAGTGTGGCGCAGCAGTGGATGCTGCGGCATGTGCTGGGTGTCGAGCCCGCTACCGGGGTGGGGATGGCGGGGGTGCGGCGTAGCAGGGCGCAGATCTGGGCGTCGAATCTCGCGGCTGCGCGGCAGTATCGGGAGCGGGAGGGTCATTTGAATGTTCCCCGCTCGCATGTGGAGTGCGTGGAGGGTGTCGATTTCCGGCTTGGTGCGTTCATCTCCAACCAGCGCTCCCGGGTGGGGCGTCTTGCGCCTGAGCGTGCCGCTCAGCTCACGGAGTTGGGGATGCGCTGGGTGTGAGTGTGTGCCGATCCCGGGGGTTGGGGGTTGGTTTTGTTGGTGTGGTCGGGTTGGTCAGTAGTGGAGTTCTGCGTAGTCGATGTCGGTGAATTCGACGAGGAGGCCGGCGGCCCGGCGGCCTCGGTCCTTGAAGTACTGCTCCTGCAGTCCTTCGGCGATGATGGCGCGTAGTTGTTCCTCGGTGGCGGCTTGGGCCTGGGCGTCGAAGAGGCGTTGGGCGTAGGCGGGTGGCAGGTGCTGGGTGATGAGGCGGATGCGGCCGTCGTCGGTGGAGCCGGGTGCGGCGGTGAATCCGAAGCGGGCGCGGGTCTCGACGGTGATGCCGCCGGTGGTGGCGGCGCGTTTCTGGGCGCGTTGTTTGATGCGTGGCTGCCAGTCGCGGCGTACTTCTTCGGCGAGGCGGGCGGCGAGTGGTGCGCGGGGGCGTTTGAACTGGCCTGTGAGGTAGCGCTCGACGGTGCGCTGGGAGATGCCCAGGCGGTGGGCGACGGTGCGGGTGGAGCCCTTTTCGCTCTTGACGAGGAAGCGCATCCGGGCGCCGGCGCTCTTGGGGAGGGGGCGGGTGGTGGTGTTCTGGGCGGCTTTGGTGAGGCCGTCGCCGATGGTTCCCACGGGCTGCTCCTATTCTCCGCCGTCGGGGGTGTCGTCGTTCTTGATGTGGCGGGCGGGGTTGTGGCCGGCGTCGAGGAGTTCGGCGGCCCACAGGAAGGACTGGGTGCCTTCGTGTTTGACCATTCCGGGGCTGACGCCGAGGCGGAAGCCGCCCGGTACCGGTTTGCCGTCGTGGCCGCGTGGGAGGACGTCCAGCGGGGAGGGGCCGGCGGAAGGGTAGACGACGCAGTCGGAGAGCACCGCGAGGGGGAAGAGGTTTGCGGTGTCGGCGAGGCGGCGCATCTTGCGGTGCATGTTGATGCGGGCGGTGGAGATGACCGCGGCGCGGATGTCCGGCCGCCAGGTGGGGCGTTCCAGGGCCGGCCACCGGTCGCCGGGGCGGTAGCCGGCGCCCTGGGGGCGTTCGCGGAGCTTGCCGATGCCGCCCTTGACGGTGGCTTTGATGGCGGTGAGCAGCGCGGCCTGTCCCGGGTCGAGGCTCTTGTGGTGCTTCATTGCGGTGAGGTATTCGGCTTCGTCCATGCTTGTGGTGACGCCGAGGTGGGCCATGGTCGTCAGGTAGGCGTCCCGCAGCCGCTGGTACCAGGGGTCCAGGTAGGGGCCGCTGTCGGGGCGTAGGTATGCCTCCAGTGGGTGTACGTCATGGCCGAGTTCGAGGGCGTAGGCGAGGGTGGGGGTTGCATACCAGGCTGGTCCTGTGGGGCGGTCGCCGTGCGGGGTGAAGGGGTTGGGCAGCCGCGTGTCGAGGTCGATGTGGGAGAGGTCGGCCAGCCAGCAGCCGGGCAGCTTCTTGTCGAAGGCGGGTGCCTGGCGGTGTTCCGGGGCGCCGAGGCCGACGGTCAGCCGGTTCGCGGCCGCGGCGAACGCGGCGTTGACATCCAGGCCCACCACGAGAGGTGCTGTGCATTCGGCGTCGGTGAGCAGCTGCGGGTCGCGGATCCAGTCGTAGGCTTCCTCATCCAGCAGCTGCCCGTCCGTGCGGTGTTGGGCGAGTGGGTGTTCGGGGGGTGCTTCGGGTGGTGCCGGGTCCACGGCGGTGGTGAGCGATCCGGGCATCGGGGCGGAGGTGAAGGAGCCGGAGGTCTCCTGCCGTACGGCGCGGGTGGGTGGCCGCAGCGCGGTCATCAGTTCCAGGCCGCATACGGCGGTGGAGCCGCGGGGGGTCAGGACGCGGGTGGCGAAGTCGCCCAGGACGCGGGCGAGTTCGGCGGGGGGCAGCTGCGCGGCGGTGCCCCAGGAGCGGGTATCGAGCGCGCCCCAGGGCAGTACGGCGAGTTGCACGCACTGGCGGCGGCCGTCGTGGACGGGGCGGTAGATACGCGGCCACGGGCCGAAGCCACGGCGTGTGAGGTTCCAGCGGGCTGCGGTCAGTTGTTGCACTACCGGGTGGTCCTGTGGCAGACGCAAGCCGCGGCGGTCGGTCAACTCTGGGGGCAGGCCCAGGTGTTCGGCCGCTGCCGCGGTAAGGACGATGAGGGGGTCGGCGTCCTGGCCGGAGCGGTGCAGCCGTGGTGCGCCCAGGTTCGCTTCGGACAGTGTCCATTCGGCCAGTTCCGGGACCGTGGTGGCAGGACAGTCCAGGACGAGGCCGGCGGTGCAGTACGCGGAGCCGTCGCCGTCCAGTACCGCCAGCGGGCCGGCGGTGAACCGTGGATCGTCCTCCGCCGCGGCCGGCACCCGTTTCGCCGGCACCCGTTTCGCCGACGGGGCCTTCCCCGGCGCAGACCCCCCCGAGCAGCCCTCGCCCCGCGGCGTGACTCCCCTCTCCCCCACAACCCGCCGCGGCGAAGACCCCGCTCCCCACCCAGGAACCGGGGCCGGGGCCGACTCACGTTCGGGGGGCGGCTCCGGTGCCGGGGCCGGGGCCGGGGCCGACTCACGTTCGGGGGGCGGCTCCGGTGCCGGGGCCGGGGCCGGGGCCGACTCACGCTCCGGCTCATGCCCCGGTTCATGCCCATGCTCCGGTGCCGGGGCCGGCTCACGTTCGGGGGGCGGCACACCGGCACCAGCACTGTCCGCGCTCCCCCGCCCCGGGACAGAGTCCGCCTCCCGCCCTGCCCCTGCTGCCCGCACACCATCCGGCCGCTCCCGGCCCCCGCCCTCCGGCGGATACAGCTCAGCAAGCCTGCCCAACAACCGCGCATACGCCTCACGCTGCCGCCCCCGGGGCACACTCCTGCCCGCCTCCCACGACACCACCGTCGCCCGGCGCACCCCCAAAGCCCCCGCAACCTCCTCCTGCGTCAGCCCGTGAGCCCTCCGCAAACGCGCACGTTCCCCCGGCGCGGGCAACGCACTGCTCCCCGCAACCAACCCGTCAACCGCATCGAACAACCCCAACACCAACACCCCCAACGAACAGCGACAGCGAACAGCGACAGCGAACAGCGACAGCGAACAGCGACAGCGAACAGCGAGCGCGAACAGCGAGCGCACTTCACGCGTACATATAGCGCACCGAGCACCCCGCTCGCCCACGGTAATGCCGCGGGGATCCCCTGACGCCCGGGGCGAGCGCAGCCCTCCACAAGTCCCCGCCCCCGCACGGGGCCCGGGGGCTCTGCGAAGACCCGGGCCCGCCACAGCAGTTCACGTACCCGCCACGTCCCACGCGACGGTATCCCCACCCCCTGCCGTCAACCGCACGCAGCCGGCCCAGGCGGCGGCGTCCCGCGCGCCCCTGCGTGGGTGGCGGGTAAGGCGGGGGATCGGAGCGCAGCTGGGGAGAGCGGCCCAGCCGACGCCGGGGAGCGGGGGCGCGGGGTGGCGGTCTCGGGAAATGTTGAGTGGGACAATCCCCGGCCCAGTCCCCGTCGGGCGACGTCACAGATCCACAGCGCACCCACCGGCCGCCGCTCCCGCCTGCACACCGGCCGGCAGATACCGGAACACCTGCACTCGGACGGCGACGTGCCGTGGAACAGCATGGCCGGTGCCGCACCATAGGGCGGGGAACTGCCCACCGCAGTGCTCACACACGCCCGCCCCCTCCCGGAGGAAGCCACAACCTGGCACACCACACCGCACACGCGATCGCCGCACACCACAACGTCCCTGGCGGAACCGCCGCAGCACCCCCCACTCCCCGAGCACGGCAGACAACACAGCAGGCAACACGGCAGGCACCATGGCAGAAAACCCGCCAACAAAACCCAGCAGGAAACCACCCACCCACCACGCAGGTGGCACGACAGCCAACCCCAGCCCACGACAGGGAGCACGGCACCGCCGGAGAGGAGCTGGTCAGGATGCGGGTCACGGTCGTGGGCAGCGGTGACGCCTTCGGTACCGGGGGACGCTTCCAGACGTGCATCGTGCTCGGAGCGGACGACCCGGCCGCCGCCTCACACACCCTCCTCGACTGCGGCGCCACCAGCGCGGTCGCTCTCCAGCAGCAGGGGTTCGACCTGAACTCCATCGAGACGGTGCTGGTCACCCACCTCCACGCAGACCACTTCGGGGGCATTCCCTTCCTGGTGCTCGACGGTCAGTTCCGGCGCCGCACCAGGGACTTGACGGTGGTCGGGCCGCCGGGGACCGAGCGCCGCCTGGCCGAGGCCATGGAGGTGTGCTTCCCGGGGTCGACGTCGGTCCGGCGCCGCTTCTCGCTGCGTGTGCTCGAACACGCCGAGCGGACGCCGCTGGTGACCGACCCGTTCCCGGTGCGTCACTCCGCGGGTGCGCCCGCGTACGCGATCCGCGTCGAGGACGCCGCCACCCCGGCCCGTATCGCCTACTCCGGTGACACGGAATGGACCGACGCGCTCGTCGAAGTGGCGGAAGGCACCGGCCTGTTCCTGTGCGAAGGGTACGCTCCAGGCCCCGTGCGCTGGCATCTGGACCTGGCCACCCTGCAAGAGCAGCGTGGCCGGCTGGCCACACAGCGTCTCGTCCTGACGCATCTGTCACCGGCGGCGCTCGAGGCCGACCTGAACGGCTGGGACGTCGCCCACGACGGCCTGACCATGACGGTCTGACACCCCCGGGATGCACTCCCCGTGCTCCGGCAGCACACCTGTGCGCTGCCGGAGCACAGCAACGCGAAACCGAACGGGCCTGCGCGGAAGGGATGTTCAGCGCACCGCCGTGAAAACATCCAGGTTGCGCAGCTCGCTCCGCGTCACCTCGGAGAAGAGGCCGGTCAGCCCCCGCTCGATGCGCCGAAGCTTCTCCTGCGGCAGACGCAGACTGCGGGCGATACGCCCCGGCGCGGAGCCCCCGTGCCAGGCGATCACCACCCGCCCCCCGGGACGCAGCACCCGGTGCAACTCCCCCAGCCCGGCCTCCAGATCCGGCCAGACAGCGACGTTGTTGACGCAGACCAAGCGGTCGGCACTGCCGCCCTCAAGCCCGGTCTCCTCCGCCGTGCCCAGGCCCAGGCAGACGCGGCCGGCGCGTACCGCCGCACGGTTGGCGCGGATCGCGGCCGCACGCATCTCAGGTGAGGGATCCACCCCGCGGACCGTGGCGGCGCGGGTGCGGGCCGCGAGCAGCCCAACGAGGGCTCCAGGGCCGTAGCCCACCTCCACCACCTCATCACCGGGCCGCACATCAAGCAGCCCGACCACCTCGTTCTGCCGGTTGGTCCACCGCATGAACCACCCCGCCAGGCGCCCAGCGGCACCGGAAGGATGCGCGAAAGACGAAGTGACCGGCCCGTCCACGGCCCACGAGCGCAGATTCGTATCCATGACGCAACACTGGCACTCCAAACCGGCTTGACGTCACATGCCGCCCTGAACCCGGCCGGGACCGGTGAAGCGGCACACCGGCTGGGCACCACCACCCCAGCACCGCGCTACGACGAACAACGCCGCACCCTCACACCCACCACACCCGCCACACCCGCCACCCGGCACAACGGCCGGGTGGCGCATGTGGCGGCCCGAGGAGCTACGCAAGCTCACATTCCTACAGCTCATGCGACATCTGGGAACCAACCCGAACAACACCCGCACCGTCCCGCAGCAGCACCGACCCGGACCACGTGCAAGGGGTCAAAACTCGGCTGCCTCCAGGAACCGCTCGAGTTCAGCACGGGTGTCGGGCCCGCACGGCTGGAAGACGATCTCCGTGACGCCCTGCGCGGCGAAGTCGTCCAGCCGGCGCCGGATCTGGTCACGGGTGCCGCTGACCGTCACCTCCCGCAGCATCCGGTGACCGCCGGCCTTCCACGCGGCCTCGTCGGCTTCGTTGAGCTCGACGCAGTGCCCCTCATGGACCGCGAGGTGCCGCCGCTCCTGGGGGATCCGCTCCACGGCATCCATCCACTCCGCGCCGCCCGGGAGTTCACGCACGGCGCAGGGACCACCGAATTCATACGCCCCGTGGTAGGCCAGGGCCCAGCCCGGTCCGCCGGCCAGCCGCGCGTGCTCGGAATCCGAGGCCTCCCCTTCCTCCAGCACCGTTCCCCACACCAGATACGGCACCCACGAGTACTCCTTCATGAACTCCGGCAACCGCAGCGTGACATACAGGCCGTCGCCGATCTGCTCGGTCACTCCGTGACCCTTGGGGCCCAGAGCGCTGATCAGGACGGGAACATCGACCGGACGAGCGGGAGCATGCCCTTCCGGGTGCAGCATCTGCATCTGCGCACCCTCCCACTCCACGACCTCACCCCGCAGCAGACCCCGGTAAGCGCGGATATACGAGTCCATGTAAGACCAGCTGACCGCCCGATACCCCATAGCACGGCGACCGGTGAACCCCGTACCGAAAGCCACCACAACACGACCCGGCGCCAATTCCGCGAGGGTAGCGGTCGCAGCGGCATTGACCATCGGATGACGCAGACTGGGAATCAACACACCCGGCCCGAGACCTATCCGCTCGGTCCGCTCAGCGGCCAGCGCGAGAGTCATCCACACATCCGGACTCTGCTGAGGCGTGTCATACACCCACGCCCGCGCATATCCCAACCGCTCGGCCACAGCGATGTTGTCCGGCGAATCAGCAGCGGTCGGAAAAGCACAGGACACCTCCACAGGGGCCCCTCCATTTCTCCCATGACGGACAGGACGCCAACAAACAAGCCACCAACACACGCCGCACACACACCGTCAGGCAGTGTCCTTAAGGCAAGCCGGCGTGCGGGACCTCCACGCGTACCGACAACAGTTGCGCTTCGCGCACCGGGCGGCGTTCGTGTTCCGGGAAGGAAGGCGCCGCACACAAGAACAGAGTGCGGCCATCGTCACCACCGAGCATGCACGCGAACACACCCGTTCCCGTGGCTATCTCCTCCACGACCTCACCACCCTCCACAACACGCAAAACACGATGATGCAACGCATCCGCCACCCACACCGCGCCGTCGGCGTCCGCGCAGATTCCGTCGGGACCGACCTCAAGACGCTCGACGGCCTCGCCGACGTCCTCGGTGTCGGGTGTCTCGCCGAACTGCGCCCATGTGCGCCGGTTGCTCAACTCGCCGTCCTCGCCGACGTCGAAGGCGGTCAGCCTCCCGGCGAACGTCTCCGCGACGACCAGTACTCCGCCCGGCAGGATCACCATGCCGTTGGGGAAGCCGAGGTTCTGTGCCGCGGTCGTCACGGTGCCGTCCGGGTCGACCCGGGTGAGTGTGGTGTAGCGCAGCGCGGCCCCGCCCATGAGGTCGAAGCCGAAATTGCCGACGAAGGCACGTCCGTGCTCGTCGACGACCATGTCGTTGAGCACTCCGGAGACGGCGCCGGACAGGTCGGCGTGCTCGGTCAGCTCTCCCGTCTCAGCGCGGACGAGGACACGGTGATCGCGCATCGACACGATCAGTGTGCGCCCGTCGGGCAGGAAGCCGAGCCCGGACGGCTGGCCGGGCACCTCCGCCACGACCTCGATGGCACCACGCCCATCGGTCGCCACGACCTGATTGGTGTAGAAGTCCGACACCCACAGCCGGCCGTCGTGCCACCGCGGGCACTCCAGGTAGGAGTACCCGTCCAGCACGACCGTCAACTCCCGGGCCGACGGCTGTACTTCCTCCATCGTGACCTCGTTCCCCCACGTCGTCGTGGGCAGTTCGGAAGGCCTGGTCCCACGGTGGCTCCTGGGGCGGCCACGTCGCACGGCACGAGAGCGGCGCAACGAGGGTTGTGGGACGTACTGACTAAGCGCATAGTCATTCCACCGGGAATGGGTGTCAAGGGTCTGGGCGACGACTTCGGGAAAGGGTGGAGGAACACCGTGCGGCATCCCTTCGGAGCTGCGGCTGCGTCTCGCGGGCAGCCGACGGGACGGACGGCAGCCACGAATTCGCTGCGCACAGTTGCCCGTTCGCCGCAGAGGAGGAGAGCGTCGGTCAGTGACTGAGCGCATGGTCACTGGAGCGTGGTACACAGTTCGAGGCGTTCGTGACGCGGAGTCTCACCGGAAAGTCACCGCATGCGAGCAGGAAGCGAGCGCCAGCAGCGAAGCCGGGATCCGTACCGGAACCGCAGGAAGGGGCGTCTCGGCATGGCCAAACGGCAGGCCCGCTTCACACCGCGGGAGATGGAGGACGACCCCCGCCTGCAGGACCAGTCCCCGGATCTGTGGAACAAGGAGTTCGGGGACGTCGCCCGCGGACTGCTTGCCTCCGCCGTCCGCTGTTTCGCCGCCAACGGCTTCCACGCCACGACCACGCGCGACATCTCCGCCGGTGTCGGGCTCAGTCCGGCCGCGCTGTATGTGCACTTCCCGTCCAAAGAACTCGTGCTCTACGAGATCACGCGGATCGGCCACGAGCGCGCTCTCGCTCACATACAGGGGCCCGAAATCGAGGCGACCGCCGGCGCCGCGGACCGTCTGCACCTGCTCATGAGGCGGTACACCGCCTGGCACGCACGCCACCACGTGGCAGCGCGGGTCTGCCAGTACGAGCTCAACGGGCTTGCCCCGGAACACTACGACGAGATCCGGCAGCTGCGTCGCCGGACCAACGAGGTGTTCCGCGACGTCGTCGCCCGTGGCGTCGCGGACGGCACTTTCGCGCAGGTCGACGTCAACAGGGTCGTGCGCGGCACGCTCTCACTCGGCATCGACCTGGTCCGCTGGTACCGGCTGGACGGGCCCGACTCCCCTGAGGAACTCGGCGAGTTCTACGCCGATCTCGCTCTGAGGATGGTGACGAAGACCGCCGCACAGGACGAGCAGTCCGCAGGAGCACCGGCCCGGTCGCGCAACCGCCGGAAGGCCAGCAGCTCCCCGGTCTCTGTCACCGGGTAGCAGCTTCATGCACGTCGCGGGCAGCGCCGAGGCGGTGCTGGAATGCTCACATCGCACCGGCATGGACCGCTCTTCGTCGTTCTGCTCGGCCGGACCAGCTCACAGGAGGATGTGACAGTGCCGTTCAACCGTCTCGCCGCTGCTTCCGCCACCCGGATCGGACTCGGACTGGCCGCACTGGGGCGTCCCGGCTACATCAACCTCGGCCGGGAGTCCGATCTGCCCGCCGAGCGGACGGTCGAGGCGATGGAGGAACGTGTCCGCGCAGTACTCGACGCGGCATACGCACGCGGAGTGCGGTACTTCGACGTCGCTCGCTCCTACGGGAGGGCGGAGGAGTTTCTCGCCGGCTGGCTGCGGAGCCGCCCGGAAACCGACGATGCGGTGGTCGGCAGCAAGTGGGGCTACACGTATACGGCCGAGTGGCATGTCGGCGCGACGGTGAACGAGGTGAAGGACCACAGCCTGGCCACGTTCGAACGCCAACTGGCCGAGACACGCGGCTTTCTCGGCGACCGCCTCGACCTCTACCAGGTCCACTCCGTGACTCCCGACAGCCCCGTCCTCACAGATCGTGCCCTGCAGGTCCGCCTCGCCGCTCTCGCCGCCGAAGGCGTCACCATCGGTCTGTCCACGTCCGGTCCCGGGCAGCCGGCCGCCATCCGCGCCGCTCTCCCGGTCACGGTGGACGGCGTCCCGCTCTTCTCCAGCGTCCAGGCCACGTACAACCTGCTCGAACCCTCAGCAGGAACCGCCCTCGCCGAGGCGCACGACGCCGGGCGCACCGTCATCATCAAGGAGGCCCTCGCCAACGGCCGCCTCGTGCACGAGACGGCCGACTCGCCCCTCGGCTGCCTCGCGAGGGAGACCGGCACCACTCCCGATGCCCTGGCCATGGCCGCCGTACTGCGAGAACCGTGGGCCGACATCGTCCTGTCCGGCGCCGCCACGACGGGCCAGCTGGACGACAACACCTCGGCGGCGGCTGCGCACCTCACCGACGGCCACGTCGAACGACTGTCTGCCCTGGCTGTGCCGGCGACCGCCTACTGGCGGCACCGGGCAGCCCTGCCGTGGACCTGAACCGCACCTCTCGGACCGAGCAGCCTGGTCTTCGCCGCGGACCGCAGGTCACACCTCTGCCGTGACGGCGGCGGCCGCATCCTCCGGGGACAGCCTCCGCTGGGCGTTACTGTCGAAAGCAGGAGGAAGGGGGACACAATGTCGTCCCGGATGCTGCATGACAGCGCACTGACCAGCCTGCGCACGGGCTTCACCGGCACCCTGCTCACTCCAGGCGACCCCTCCTACGAGGAGACCCGCGCCGTCTTCAACGCCATGATCGACCGCTCCCCCGCGCTGATCGCTCTGCCCCACAACGAGGCGGAGGTCGCCAGGGCAGTGGCCTACGGCCGTGCGGAAGGGCTGCCGATCGCGGTGCGCGGCGGCGGCCACAGTGTCGCCGGCAATTCGACCTGCGACGGACTTGTGGTGGACCTGCGCGAGATGAACGGCGTCACCGTCGATCCCGCCGCCCGCACGGTGCGTGTGGGCGGGGGCGCCACCATCGGCGATCTCGACGCCGCGGTCCAGCCGTACGGGCTGGCCACGACCGGCGGCCGGGTCTCGACGACGGGTGTCGGCGGGTTCGTTCTCGGCGGAGGATCGGGGTGGCTGGAGCGCACCTTCGGGCTGGCCTGCGACAACCTCCTGGCCGCCGAGCTGGTGACGGCGGACGGCAGTCTCGTACGGGCCACCGCCCACAGCGACAGCGAGCTGTTCTGGGCACTGCACGGCGGTGGCGGCAATTTCGGCGTGGTGACGTCGATGACGCTGAGGCTGCATCCCCTGCCCGTGCTGACCGCCGCTCTGCTGATCTGGCCGGCGGAGGCCGGGCCCCAAGTGGTGCGCGCGTACCGGGATTTCATGGAGAACGCGCCCGACCAGGTGGGCGGCGGACTGATCTGCCTGACGGCAGGTCAGGAGCCTTTCGTCCCGGAGAGCCTTGTCGGGAGACTCGCCTGCGCCGTGCTGATCACCTACACCGGGCAGGAGGCACAGGCCCGCGACGTCATGGCCCCGATGCTCCGGCTCGGCCACGCGGGAGAGATGATCGCCGAGATGCCGTACGCGGAGCTGCAGAGCATGCTCGACGATCCGCCCGGCTACCGGAACTACTGGTCCGCGGAGCACCTTGAGGCGTTTCCCGACGAGGCCGTGGATCTCTTCTGCGCGCGGGCTCACGACATGGTGGTTCCCTCGCCGTCCCAGCATGTGCTCTTCCCTCAGGGCGGCGCGGTCGCGCGGGACGCCGATCTGTATCCGTTGCCCTGGCGCAACGCCCCCTGGACGGTGCATCCGTTCGGCCTCTGGGACGATCCAGCCGACGATGCCCGGGCCAAGGAGTGGGCACGCGGCCTGCGCAGCGATCTGAAGCCCTGGGCGAGCGGTGCCGTGTATCTGAACTTCATCGGGCAGGAGGGCCAGGACCGGGTCGTCGCCGGCTTCGGGCCTGAGAACTACCGGCGCCTGGCCAGGGTCAAGGCCCACTACGACCCGGAGAACGTCTTCCGGCTCAACCACAACATCCAGCCGGCGTCTTGAGAGCGCGTGGCCGTTGAGGGCGGGTGGCCGTTGAACGCGCGTGGCCGCCGCCAGTCATGGCAAGCCGCTGCCGTGCGTCACTCCTCGTCGAGGGCTGCGCTGAGCAGCCGCCGGGTGCCTTCCTCGACGCGGTCGGCGTAGTAGTCGTAGAGCGCCTGGCGGCCCAGGTGGGCCGCGAGTGCCCCGTCACCGTCGCGGATCGCGGCGAGGACCTGACGGTGGTGGGCGATGGAGCGGTGCATCCAGACGGTGGCGTCGGCGGCCACCGCGATCTTCTCCTCGATGACCTCGACGACGGCGTCGTGGACGGCGCGTGCGCACAGACCCAGCAGTGAGTTGCCGCTGGCTTCGGCCACGGCCTGGTGGAAGAGCGCGTCGGCCTCGCTGAAGGCGTGCAGACCGGCCTTCCCGGCGCTGAGCGTCTCCATCCGCTCGATCTGCTGTGCCATGCGCGCCAGGTCGCTCTCACTGTGCAGGCGGGCCGCGAGGCGGTTGCTCTCGGCGTCCAGCACCATGCGGAACTGCACCAGTTCGCCGAGGGTGGACAGATGGGAACGGGCGAGCCGCCCCAGGGTGCGGCTGAGGTTGTCCGGCGTGATGCCGAGGACCTCGGCCCCCAGGGGGTCACCGGGCCGGGAGCGTACGAGTCCGGCGGACTGCAGTACGCGCAGTGCTTCGCGGACGGTGGAGCGTCCGACGGCGAACTGGCTGACCAGTTCGCGTTCCCCTGGGAGCCGTGAGCCCGGCGGAAGGTCGCCGCTGAGGATGCGCTCCTCGATCTGTTCCGCGACGCGCTGATATGCGCGCACCGGCTCCACCGGCTGGAAGATGGCCTCCTCCGCGGACATGTGCTCCCCCTCGTCGTACCCGGTCGGCTCCTGGACTGCTGGTACTCACTGCCTCGAACCCCCGCACCGGCGGAGGCTCAGCATGTTCTCCCCCTTGACCGAGGCGTGAGCGCCCTAGGAGAGTACGGGAATTCAACTGGTCTGACCAGTCTCCTGGCTACCTGGCCAGGTGTCTTGGAGGGTTGTTGCCACATGCATTCCAGTCCAGGTGCTCCTCCGCGTGACCCCGTGGTCGACGCGGAGGCCGCCGTCCGTCTCACCCGCGATCTGGTACGGCTGCGCACCGTGAGCGATGCGGGAGCCGACGGCGTCGAAGGGCCGGCCGTCGGCCTGCTCGCGGAGCTCTTCACCGAGTTCGGCTGGGAGTACGAGGTGACCGAGGTGGCGCCGGGACGCCCGAACCTCGTCGCCGTCGTCGAGGGCGGCGGCGGGGACGGCCCGACGCTGATGTTCGAGGGGCACACCGACGTCGTGACGGAGGGGCGCGGCAAGGACTGGAGCGTCGACCCGTACGGCGGCGACATCCGTGACGGCAGGCTGTGGGGCCGGGGTTCCGCCGACATGAAGTCCGGTCTGGCGGCCATGATCCACGGCGTACGGGGCCTGGAGCTCGCGGGCCCGTTCCCCGGCCGGATCGTCCTCGGCGTGCTGTGCGACGAGGAGGGGATGATGCTCGGCGCCAAGGCGTTCGCGGCGTCCCCGCTCGCGTCCCAGGTGGACGGGGTCATCGTCTGCGAGCCCGAAGGTTACGAGGTGTGCACCTCCGCCCGCGGCGGCATCCGTATCCGGCTGGCCCTCACGGGCGTGATGGCGCACGGCGCGATGCCGCAGGAGGCGCGTTCTCCGCTGATCGCCGGGGCCCGGATCGTCGAGGCCCTCGCCGGCGTGGAGGAGTGGGCTGTGCGGCGCTTCGGCACGCATCCGCATGCCGGGGCGGTGACCGTGACCCCGACCGTGCTGCACGCCGGGGACCCGGAACAGCTCAACGTCATTCCCGCGCACGGCATGGTCGGCGTCGATGTGCGTACGGTTCCCGGCACCGACCACGCCGAGCTGATCGGCCGTGTGCGGCAGGCTGCGGCGGACGCCGCCGGGACGGCGGGGGTCACGGTCGAGACGACCGTCGTCGACGACAGGCCCGCGATCGAGATCGGCGAGGACCATCCCGTCGTCGCCGCGCTGGTCGCCGGGCACCGCGCCGAGCACAGCTCCGCGCCCGCGTTCGGGGCGGTGCCGGGCACCACGGACGGCACGATCCTCACCCGTGACGCGGGACTGCCGACAGTGGTCTACGGCCCGGGCGGCAAGTGGATCGCGCACCAGAAGGACGAGTACGTCGAGGTGGCCGAGATCGGCGAGTACGCGAGGGTCTACGCGGCCGCGGCCCGGCACTTCCTCACCGCCTGGCCCCGGGAATCCGAGGGGGCGGCACGGTGAGCGCTTCCTCCCCTTCCGGCGGTCACCTGCTCGCCGGCACCCTTCCGGAGGGCCTGACCGGCTCGCTTCCCGTCGGCGACGAGCAGGTGCCCGCCGTGCGCAGGGAGCCCGTGCGCTTCCCGTACGACGGCAGCGAGGTCGCGCTCGCCCCGGTCGGCGACGAGGCCCTCGCGCTGCGGGCGGCCGGGCACGCGGCGCAGCTGCGCAGGCAGGTCGCGAAGCTGCCGACACGGGTGCGACGGCGGGTCCTCGCCGGCGTCGCCGCGGCGCTGGAGGAGGTCGCCCGCGGCATGGAGGATCTGCTCGTGCTGGAGACGGGCAAGCCGCGCACAGACTGCCGCACCGAGGTGGTGCGGGCCGTGGCCACCTGGGAGGCCGCGGCCGACGAGGTGTCCCATGTGCACGGTGAGACGGTGCCGCTGGACGGCCTGCCGTCCGGTGACGGCCTGACGGGGTTCTGGACTCGGCGGCCGGTCGGTGTCGTCGTCGGGGTCGCGGGGTTCAACTACCCGATGATGCTGGCCTCGCACAAGATCGCTCCGGCGATCGCCGCCGGGTGCCCTGTCATCGTCAAGCCCGCGCCGGCGACGCCGCTGGCGACGCTGTGGCTGGTCGCGCTCGTACGGGAGCAGCTGACGGCCGCGGGTGCACCGGCCGGAGCGGTGCAGATGGTCACCGGGGACGCCGACGTGGGGCGCGTGCTGACGACGCATCCGGACGTGGCGGCGGTCTCCTTCACCGGGTCCGCTCAGATCGGGCACCGCATCGCGCGCGAGGCGGCACCGCGCAAGGTGGTCCTGGAGCTCGGCTCGAACGCGGCGCTGGTGGTGGCCGCCGACGCCGACCTCGACGCGGCGGCGGACGCCGTGGTGCGCGGCGGTTTCTACGCCTCGGGGCAGGCGTGCATCTCCGTACAGCGGGTGATCGCCGTGGAGGGGATCGCCGGTGAGCTGGAGCGGAAGATCACCGAGCGGCTGCCCGGCGTCGTCGTCGGTGACCCACGCGAGCCGGACACCAGGGTGTCGGCGCTCATCGACGAGGCGGCGACGCAGCGGGTGTGCTCCTGGATCGAACGCGCCCGCGCCGCGGGAGCGCGGCTGGTGCACGGCGGTACGCGCAGCGGCCCGTGCGTCACGCCGACGCTGCTTGCCGGGGTGCCCGACGGTGAGCCCGCCTGGGACGAGGAGATCTTCGGCCCGGTGGTGTGCCTGCGGACCGTGCCCGATCTCGATGCGGCGTACGCGACGGTCAACGCCAGCCGGTACGGGCTGCACGCGGCGGTCTTCACGCGGGATCTGGGGGCGGCGTTCGACGCCGTCGAGGAGCTGGAGGCCGGAGGCGTCGTAATCAACGAAGTACCCGGCTACCGCTGCGACATCGCACCGTACGGCGGCGTGAAGGACTCGGGAACGGGCCGCGAGGGTCCGCGGTTCGCGATCGAGGAGATGACGGTGACGCGGATGGCGGTGTTCCGGCGGTGAGCTCGGCACGGAAGGAGAGCAGGGTGGCGTACGCGGATCTGTTCCGCCTGGACGGGCGCCGGGTGGCGGTCGTCGGCGGGGCGAGCGGCATCGGCAGGGAGTCGGCACGGGCACTGGCCGCGCACGGTGCGGAGGTGCTGGTCGCCGACAGGGACGGGCCGGGCGCGGAGGAGACGGCGCGGCTCGCCGCCGGTGAGCGCCCAGCGCCGGGGTCGGGCACGGGCCCCGTCAGCCCGCACACACTCGACGTACTCGACGAGGCCGCCGTACGGGAAGCCGTGGCCGAGTGGGGAGCGCTGGACGGCCTCGTCGTCACGGTGGGCGCCAATGTGCGCAAGCGGATCGCCGACTACACACCGTCCGACTTCGACCGGGTCATCGCGCTCAATCTGCGGGCGTATCTGACGCTCGTGCAGTCGGCGGCCCCGCAGATGGCCGAGCGGGGGCGGGGCAGCGTCGTGGGGATGGCGTCGATGCGGGCCTTCCAGGTGGAGGCGGGCCAGAGCGTGTACGCGGCTTCGAAGGCGGGGCTCGTGCAGTTGCTGCGTACCGCCGCCGCGGAGTGGGGGCCGCGCGGAGTGCGCTTCAACGCGGTGGCACCGGGGGTGGTGCGTACCCCGCTGACCGATCAGATCGCCGCCGATCCGCAGTGGTACGAGGCCTACGCGCAGGCGTCGGCGCTGGGCCGGTGGGCAGGCGCGGAGGAGATCGCGGGGGCCGTGGCGTATCTCGTTTCGGACGCCTCGACGTACGTCACCGGCAGCGTGCTGACGGTGGACGGCGGCTGGACGGCGGTGGACGGCCGCTACGAACCGTCCCTGTAGCCGGTTCCGGCGGACCGCAACCGGCAGACACGCACCGGGCGTTCGGCGCCGGGCAGCAAAGGCAGAGCGGCCGGCACCGGGCACGGCTCCGAGCACCGAGCTCCGAGCACCGAGCACCGGACTCCGAGCAGCAAGCAACGAGCAGCAGCACAGGCAGCGGCACAGAAGGAGCGACATGTCCGACAGCCGATCAGAACCAGGCCCGGAGGAGTCCGGCCGGAAGGAGTCCGGCAGGCCGGGTCCGCCCGGGGCGGCACCGGCCGCGAACCGGCGCCGCCGCTCGCTCTGGCTCCTGCTGGTGCCCGGTGTGCTGTACTGCGCGGCGCCCGTGGTGGCCAACAGCATCGAACCGCGCATTCTCGGTGTGCCGTTCCTCCTGGCGTGGATCATCATGGCGACCGTCGTCAGCCCTTTGATCATCTGGGCTGCCGCCCGCCTCGACCCCGCCTACCGCACCGACGCGCTCGAACCGATACCCGCGGACGATGTCCCGGGCGCAGCCGCGGAAGGCGGCGATGAGCGCGGGCCGGCCACGGGAGGTGCGGCATGAGCGGGTCCGCTGCGATCGCGACGACGATCTTCGGTCTGGCGATGGTGGCGACCATCGTCGTCGGTCTGCTCAGCGCACGCGGAAGGGACAAGGGACTGGCGGAGTGGTCGGTCTCCAGCCGCGGTCTGGGCGTGCTGTTCATCTGGCTGCTGATGGCCGGCGAGACCTACACGAGCTTCTCCTTCCTCGGCACGGCCGGCTGGTCGTTCTCCTTCGGGGTGCCGATCCTCTACCTGGTGGCGTATCTGACGACGGGTTTCGCCGTGGCGTACGTGGTGGGGCCCGCCCTGTGGACGTACGCGAGCCGGCACCGGCTGATATCCATCGCCGACATGGCCGAACACCGCTTCCGTTCCCGGCCGTTGGGGATGCTCGTCGCGGTCGTGGCGACGGTCTTCATCGTGCCCTACATCCAGGTGCAGATTCAGGGCATGGGCGTGGTGGTCAACGCCATGACGTACGGGAGCATCGATCTGCGCGTCGCCGCGGTGATCTCCTTCGTCGTCGCCGAGGTCTTCATCCTGGTGTCCGGGCTGCGCGGCTCGGCCTGGGTCAGCGCGCTCAAGGACGTCCTGGTGATCGCCGTCGTGGTCTTCCTCGCGGTGTACGTACCGATGCACTTCGTGGACGGGCTGGGCGACTTCATGCAGCGGATGGTGACGGAGAAGCCGGAATGGCTGACGTTCCCCGGCCACGAGTCGGACGGTCTGGACGGCACGTGGTTCGTGACCACACTGCTGCTGAACGCAGTGACCATCACGATCTTCCCGACGACGGTCGCCGGCTACCTCAGCGCGAAGTCCCCGAACGCCCTGCGCCGCAACGCAGTTCTGCTGCCCTGGTACCAACTGCTGCTGTTCATCCCGATGATGGTCGGCGCGACGGCGCTGTTCGTGGTGCCCGATCTGAAGAACCCGGATCTGGCGCTGTTCTCGCTCGTCACCGACTCGCTGCCGGCTCCGCTCGTCGCGGTGATCGGTGTGGCGGGGGCGCTCTCGGCGATCGTCCCGATGAGTGTGTTCATGCTGGCGATCGGCACGTTGTGGGGCCGTACCCTGCTGGGCGGCGGCAACGGCGCCGACCCGCGCAGCCGCCGCAGCGGCTCGGCTCCGGCCGACGACGTGCGCACCAAACGGCTGTCGCAGCTGGTGTGTCTCCTGGCGGGGCTGCTGGCGCTCGCGGGAAGCCTGTTCTTCCCCAACACCCTTGTCCAGCTGTCCGTTCTGTCCTACGAAGGGCTGGCGCAGTTGGTGCCCGCCGTACTGCTGGCGCTGTACTGGCGGCGGATGCCGGCTGCGGCGGCCGTCGCGGGAATGCTGGTGGGCCTGACGGTGATGACGCTCCTCTGGGCCACCGGCAACGATCCGCTGAACGGCATCAACGGCGGCATCATCGCCCTGGCGGCGAACCTCGCCGTGACCGGTGCCGTCACCTGGCTGCGCCCCGCCGAGGGCGGCCCGCCCGAGGCAGCCCAGAAGGACCGCGCACCGGATACCGCACCTGCGACGGGAGATGCCGAATGACAGGCGGACTGCACGAGATCCGGCCCGTGCTCTACCGCGCCGCCCGCATCGTCAGCCAGCAGACTCTCGGCGGCCCGGAGCCGGAGGCGATCGCCGTCGCCGGCGGCCGGATCGCCGCCACCGGCACGGTGACGAGGCTGCGCGAGCGCTTCCCCGGCGCCGAGGAGGTCGACTTCGGTGACGCCGCCGTCGTACCGGGCCTGAACGACGCGCACATCCATCTCGCCATCGCCGCCGAGGACTTGCTGCATCTCGACCTGTCGGCCGACGCCGTCGGCGGCGTCGAGGACCTGCTCGGCCACGTACGGGCCGAGGCGGTGCGTGCGGCACCCGGTGAGTGGATTCGCGGCAGCCGGTACGACGACACCAAGACCGGCCGGCTCACCCGCTGGGACCTGGACCGCGCCGCGCCCGGACACCCCGTCCTCGTCGTGCAGGTCGCGGGCCACTGGGGCGTCGCCAACTCCGCCGCGCTGCAAGCCCTCCACATCGACGAGGACTCCTCGCCTCCCAGCGGCGGCGACTTCGGACGCGGCAGTGACGGACGCCTCGACGGCCGGCTCATCGAGCGTGCCCTGATGAACGTCGTCTATCCGGCGACCGCCCGCGGCGCCGACTCACCTCTGCGGCCCAGCTCCCCGCAGGAGAAACTGCGCGGCCTGGCCCGCGCGCAGCGGCAGTGGCACGCGGCAGGGCTGACCTCCGTGTGCGACGCCCTCATCGCTCCCGAGGACATCTCACTGCTTCGCCAGGCAAGGGCCAGGGACGAACTGACCCTCCGTGTCGGCATGCTGCTGTCCATCGACCACTACGCCGCGGCACAGGCGCTGGGCGCCGGCAGCGGCTTCGGCGACGACGTGCTGCGGCTCGTCGGTGTGAAGGCGTTCGTGGACGGCGCGATCGGCGGACGTACCTGTCTGCTGGCGGAGCCGTACGCCGACTCCGGAGGCCACGGACTGCAGACCACGCCCACGGAGGAGCTGTCCGCACAGGTGCGGTCCGTGCACCGGGACGGCAACCGCATCGGCGTGCACGCCAACGGGGACGCGGCGATCCGTCTCGTCCTCGACGCGTTCGAGGCCGCCCAGCGGGAGGTGCCGCAGCCTGACCTGCGGCACCGCATCGAGCACTGCAGCGTCATCGACGCGGACATCCTGGAGCGGATGCGGAGACTCGGGGCGGTCGCCGTGTCCTTCGCGGGCTATGTGGGCTACCACGGCGGGGCGCTGAACCGCTGGTACGGGGAGGAGCGCGCCGAGCGGATGTTCGCGCACCGCTCGTTCCTGGACGCCGGGGTGGCGGTCGCCGGTTCGTCCGACTACCCGTGCGGCCCTTATCAGCCGCTGCTCGGCATCCAGTCGATGGTCACCCGCGAGGGGACGGACGACGGCGTGCCGGTCGGCCCGTCGCAGCGGGTCACCGCGCGGGAGGCGCTCGGCGTCTTCACTCTCGGCTCGGCCGAGGCCGAGGGCACCTCCCGGTACAAGGGGCGTCTGGAGCCCGGCTGCCTCGCCGACTTCACGGTGCTGGGCGAGGACATCCTCACCGTGGAGCCCCAGGGCATCGGCTCCGTACCGGTGCGTGCCACGTACGTGGGCGGTGAGTGCGTCCACGAGGCGTGACAGGCGACTCCCCCGCGGCAGGAGCGGCGGACACAGCGGACGCACGGGCGGGCCGGACGGGCCCATTGGGCCCGCCCGGCCGGGACCGCTCCACCGGGACCGCGCCTGAGCGCGACCCCGCTACCGCGGGTGCGGCCGCAGCGCCGGGTCGACGCAACGCGGCGGTTCGAGACGGTCGGCGATGCTGCGCAGCGTACGTGCGAGCGTGCGACGCGACCGGCGGACCTTCGCGGGCTCGTCCGGGACCACGGGAGCGCCGGGCAGCGCGGAGTGGGCGAGATTCCGTGTCGCGTCCGCGACGAGGGGGCCTTCGATCGGGAACATGGCGTCTCCTTCGGGTCAGTCGGGTACGGGTCCGGTGGTGGCCCGTACGACCAGTTCGGTGGGCAGCTTGATCCGCGGCACCTTCTCCTCCTCCCGGGGTTCGAGCAGCAGCCGGCCTGCGAGCCGGCCCTTCTCG
This sequence comes from Streptomyces sp. DSM 116795, assembly GCF_055792905.1. Lineage (NCBI taxonomy): Bacteria > Bacillati > Actinomycetota > Actinomycetes > Kitasatosporales > Streptomycetaceae > Streptomyces > Streptomyces sp. DSM 116795. The sequence goes on along the minus strand of NZ_CM147707.1, from coordinate 7,097,701 downwards.
CCCATGGGCTGCCGTACGGTCGTCAGGCGTGCTCTGCCCGCTTCCGGGACGTCGTCGAAGCCCGCGACGGAGATATCACGCCCGACGACGAGCCCCCGCTGCTCGCAGGCGTCGAGCACCCCGAGCGCGAGCACGTCGCCGATCGCGAGCACGGCGGTGGGCCGGTCGGCGACATCGAGGAAGTGGGCTGCGGCGGAGGCCGCCGCGGAACGGGAGTTGCGGCCCGCGGCGACGACGCGGACACTGCGCCAGTCGACTCCCACCTCCTCCAGGGCGTCCCGGTAGCCGGCGAGGCGGCCGCGCAAGTCCCCGCAGTCGGAGGCGAGTTGCTCCTCCACGGTCGCGGGGCCCGAGGTGCCCGGTGCGACGACCTGATCGACCATCACCGCGATCCGCCGGTGGCCGAGTCTGGCGATGTGTTCTCCGGCGAGCCGCGCCGAGGCCCGCTCGTCGATACCGACGTACGGGATCGAGGGATCGTCCCGCTCGTCGGTGGTCACCATCGGCAGGCCCCGTGCCCGGATCAGTGCCTTGGCGGGATGGCCTACAGGCACGCAGTAGAGACAGAAACCGTCGACCACCGCGTTGCGTACGGCCGTCTCCGGATCGTCGGTTCCGGGCGGCACCGGAGCATCACTGCCGGCCGTTTCCGGGTTGTAGGCACGGGGCGGCATGGGGATGAGGAGCAGGCCGGTGCCGGAGGCTTCGGCGACCTCCGCGACTCCGCGCAGAAAGCCCACGGAGTACGGGTCGGCGAAGGCGTACGACAGGGTCTCGGTGAAGAGCAGGCCGATCGCTCCGGCCCTCCCCCGCCGCAGTGAACGCGCCGTCGCGTCGGGCCCGGGGTAGCCCAGGCGCCGCGCGGCGTCGAAAATCCGCTCGCGCAGGTCCTTGTTGAGCTGGTCGGGGCGGCCGTATGCGTTGGAGACGGTCGTCCGCGACACCCCGACCTCGTCCGCGACGGTCTGCAGCGTCGCCCGCTTCCCACGCGAGTCCATGGCCCCCACCGCTCGTCCACCCATCTTCTGTATCGATTAAGTCTGTATCGATACAGTAGCCGGGCGCCGTAGCGGCTGTCCAATTCTTTTTTCGCGAGAGGGGCTTGTTCAGGCCGATTCGACGGCCTGCTTGATCCGCCGGCCGAAATCCTCCGCGTCCTTGCGTGCCGCGTTCAGGGCGACACCGGCGATCATCTTGCCGACGCCGTGACCGGTGAGGGAGTTGAACAGCCGCACGCGCGTGGTGCCTTCGCCGGTCGACTCGAGGTCGTAACCACCCTCCTCGGCCGTCACCAGATTCTCCGAGGTCTCCGTCCAGCGGATCTTGGTGGGCGGTTCGAACTCGGTGATGCGGAACTCCCGGCGCGTGCGCACCCCGGCGTCCTTGACCGTGCTCCTGTACACGGTGCCCACCCCGGTCGGGCCGTCGGTCACCTTCGCCATCTCCTCGACCCTGGGGCTGAATTCGGGGTCGTTCCGCCCGTCGGCGAGGAACGCGAAGACCTCCTCGACGGGGCGGTCGATCTCCGTCGTCACCTCGAACTGTCCGGCCATCGCCTCTCTCCCCTGCTTCGGATCACTCCCTGGGTCCGACTCCGTTCACGGCTGCCTGCGGGCCTGTTCGGTGGCCATGCCGGCAGCCTCCCGTTCAGAGCCGGCGCTGGCGGTGCTCAGGGCACCGCCGGCGCTCTCCAGGTGTGCCCGTACGAACCACTGGAAGAGTTCCAGGCTCCGCAAGTGCTCGATGAGCATGTCCTGGGTGATCAGGTCGCTCTCGTCGGTGGCCTTCACCGCTTCCCTGTGGTCCTTGATGATTCCGCTGTAGACGAGGTCGAGAGCACCGAGGTGTTCGATCGCCTCGGCACGGCCGATGGCGTAGTCCTCCCAGCCGCGCTCCGCCACGAGGGCTCCGGGGGTGCCTTTCGGCGATCCGCCGAGTGTGGAGATGCGCTCGGCGGTGGTGTCGGTCATGTCGCGTACGGCGTCGACCTGGGGGTCGAGCATCTCGTGCACGGCGATGAAGTGCGGGCCGACCACGTTCCAGTGGACGTGCTTGAGGGTCAGAGCGAGATCGTTGAGGGCATGCAGCCGCATCGTCAGCAGCCGGATGACGTCGCCGCCCTCCCGCTGCGACATTCCGGGGACCGTGTACTTCGGGTCGGGCGCACTGCTGGGCACTCGTCTCTCCCTCTCCGCTGACGGTCCGCCCCAACTCGGCGGTTTCTCCCATGCGACCACCGGTGAACTCCCGGCGCGCGCCGGGAGAGCGCCGAGTCGCCCATTCGGGAGCCGGGGAACACCCCGGCGCGCGGTCGCCTGCACGTGTGCCGCCGGTACGTCGCGGAGTTCCCACAGCGCGGGTTGCGCGCGGTGTTCCGGGCGGGTTCACGTGCCGGTCGGCGGCGCCGCGACGCACCGTACGAGCGCACTGAGCCGCTGGTCGGCGGGCGGTGCAAGACGTGCCTGTTCCAGGGCCGTGAGCGCGGACGCGGTGAGCTGACCGATGCGTGCCTCGACGGCGGCGACGGCCCCGAGACCGGTGAGGAGGTCCTGGATCCGCCCGAGCTCGCCGGCGTGGAGTTGCTGGTTGCCGAGCGCGGCACGCAGTTGACGCTCGGCGTCGTGTCTGCCGTGTGCGCGTGCGCGCTGCAGCGCGATGGCCATCAGGTACGTGGAGACACCGTCCCGGATGTCGTCACCGGCGGGTTTGCCCGTACGGACGGGCCCTCCGAAGACGCCGAGGAGGTCGTCGCGCAGCTGGAAGGCGACACCGGCGCTGCGTCCCGCCCGGCGCAGCGCGGCGATGAGTTCCGGGCCCGCGCCCGCCATGGCGGCTCCCAGATGGAGGGGGCGTTCGACGGTGTAGAGGCCGCTCTTGAGGTAGGCCACCCGCAGCGACTCCTCGGGCGAGTCCACGCCGGTGCCCTGCCCGTACAGGTCGAGGTACTGGCCCGCGATGGTCTCGGTGCGCATGGCCTGCCAGGCGGGACCGACGGCCCGTCTGGCCCTGCTGTCCAGCCCCGCCGTCTCGAACAGGTCGTCGGCCCACACCAGGGCGAGGTCGCCCGCGAGGATGGCCGCCGAGACCCCGAAGGCGTCGGCGTTGCCGCGCAGCCCCGCCGCCCGGTGCTGGTTGGCGAAGGCGACGTGGGCGGACGGGGCGCCTCGGCGCAGCAGCGAGCCGTCCATCAGGTCGTCGTGGATGAGCGCACAGCCCTGGATCAGCTCCAGCGCTGTGGCGACCTTGAGCACGGACTCGGCTCCGGAGCCCCGGGGCGCGCCGCCGCAGCCGCGCCAGCCCCACCACAGGAAGGCGGGACGGGTGCGCTTTCCGCCGCGCAGGACCACGTCGGCCAGCAGGTCGATGACGTCCTCCGCGAACCGGTCGCTGCTGCGGGCGGCCTCTTCCCTGCGAACCGAGATGTGCCGGGTCAGCAGCGCCTCGATGACGGCCGCTGTGTCGTGATCGGGATCGATGCCGAGCGTACGGACGTCCCGGACGTCCTGGTTCCCTTCTCGTACATGGGCGCTGGGCCGGCGCTGCATGGCGGCTCCTTCCCGCGGTCGGCCCGACAGCGCGGGCACGCCGCTCGCACTCACGGATGGTGAAGGGAGATCTGCGGAGAGTTTTTCAGCAGTGCCGCGCCGGTGCACCTCCGCGCCGTGCAACTGCCCGGGAACGTCCGTACGGGGCGACGGGACGTCCCGTACCAGGAGCGGAACGGAACTCCAGGCATTCACCGAGGGCGGAGGGGCACCCGGTCAGCGAATGGTACGAATCATGCGAAAGGCGGCATCCAACCCATGTCGAGGGGCAGAAAGATCCTCCGGGACGGCCGGCTGTCACGGAGAACGCAGGGCAACGCGGCGTTCGGGAGGTTCCGCCGCCGGATCGCCGACGGAACACGAGTGGTGGCCCGTACGGACGCCGGCGTTCTCCGTGCTGCCGGCGGCCGGTACAGCGGGACATCACCGGCCGGCGACGCAGGCCCGCCCGGCGGACCGGAAGAGCTGCACGGGAGAGGGGGGAACGCCCCATGAGCGACATGAAGCAGGGTTCCCAGCGCGAGGAGCTCTTCGCCGACTTCGCCCGGCACGTGAATCTGCCCGCGGGCCAGCTCGAGCACTGGCTGGAGACGGAGCGGTCACGCAGCGTGGGCCGGCACAAGGGTCAGCGGGAGAGCCACGGCCACGCTGCGGGGCGCCGCATACTGCGGCTTCTGCGCACCCCTAGGGCGGACTTCACCGCGGACGATCTGGTGCACATGCGAAGGGCGATCCACCACATCGACCGGCAGCTCAAACACCGGCCTCGGGGCGACGTCAGCGACACCGACTGGCGCTTCGCCCTCATGAACTGGGGGCACGACCCGCAGCGCTGAGGCCGTTCGGACGGGCCACGCGGCGGCACGGCCGTACAGCGGGGGCCCGAGCCGTACCCGCCCAGGGTGATGCGCACCGGGGGCGGCGGAGTGAGGATGGTGCCATGCTGCTGGCCGACATCGCGCGGACGTCGAGGGAGATCACGACGGTTTCCGCCCGCAAGGAGAAGGTGACGCTGCTTGCGGAACTCTTCCGCGCGGCTTCGCCCGCCGAAGTGCCGGTCGTCGTCACGTACTTGGCGGGCCGGCTGCCGCAGCGGCGTACCGGTGTGGGCTTCCGTACGCTCTCCGCTTCCCACCCGGCGTCACCCGAGGCGCACTTGACCATCGCCGAGGTGGACGCGGCGCTGGAGGAGATCGCCTCCGTACGCGGCAAAGGAGCACAGGCGGAGCGTAAACGGCTGCTGGAGGCGTTGATGTCCGCGGCGACCGAGGAGGAGCAGGACTTCCTCTTCCGGCTGCTCACCGGCGAGTTGCGGCAGGGGGCGCTGGACGCGTTCGCCGTCGAAGGGCTGGCGGAGGCGGTCTCCGTGCCGTCCGGACAGGCGCGGCGCGCCGTGATGTTCGGCGGTTCGCTCGGCGCGGTGGCGAGTGCGCTGCTGGCCGAAGGGCCCGCCGCGCTGGAGGAGTTCCGGCTGCAGACGGGCCGCCCGGTGCTGCCGATGCTGGCGCAGAGCGCGAAGAACGTACTGGAGGCGGTCGACAGGCTCGGTCCCTGCGTCGTGGAGGAGAAGCTGGACGGCATCCGCGTGCAGGTGCACAAGGACGGTGAGAGTGTCGGGATCTACACGCGGACCCTGGACGACATCACCGCCCGGCTTCCCGAGGTCTCCGGCGCGGTGGCCGCTCTGCCGGTGCGGCAGGCGGTGCTGGACGGGGAAGTCATCGCGCTGGCCGAGGACGGCAGGCCGCGCGCGTTCCAGGAGGTCTCACAGCGCGTGGGTTCGCACGCGGACGTGACCGCGGCCCGTGGGACGCTCCCGGTGACACCGCGTTTCTTCGACGTACTCTCGGTCGACGGACGTGATCTGGTGGACCTGGACGCGGCGCAGCGCCACGAGGCTCTCGCGCAGGCCGTTCCCGAATCCCTCCGGGTACGGCGCCTCGTCGTCTCGCATCCGCAGTCTGACGAAGAACGCAGCGCCGCCGAGCAGTTCGCACAGCGGGTGCTGGACCAGGGCCATGAGGGCGTCGTGGTCAAGGCGCTGGACTCCGCCTACACGGCGGGGCGGCGCGGCGCGTCCTGGCTGAAGGTGAAGCCCGTCTTCACGCTCGACCTCGTGGTGCTGGCCGCGGAGTGGGGCCACGGGCGGCGCACGGGGCGTCTGTCCAATCTCCATCTGGGTGCCCGGTGGCCGGACGGATCGTTCGCGATGCTCGGCAAGACCTTCAAGGGGCTGACGGACGAGCTGCTGGCCCGGCAGACCGGGGAGCTGCTCGCGATCGCGGAGCGCGAGCACCACTGGGGTGTGACGGTGCGCCCGGAACTGGTGGTGGAGATCGCCGTCGACGGGCTGCAGCGCTCGACGCGGTATCCGGCGGGGGTGACGCTGCGCTTCGCACGCGTGGTGCGCTACCGGCCCGACAAGAGCGCGGCGGATGCCGACACCGTCGACGATGTCCTCGCGCTGCGCAGGTGAACGGGCGGCGCACCAGGGGGCTTACGGGCGTGGGTGTACCCGTTGCCGCCCGGCACCGCGGCTTACACGGGCCGCGGTGCCGGGCGGGTCACGGCGCGGGCCCGACGGAAGGCCGGTGCCGGGCGGGTGAAGTCCCGCCGCCGCGGGGGCGGTTCAGCCGCGCGGGACGACCATCGAGAGGACCTTCGGCAGCGGGTACCAGTCGGAGGTCGCGAAACTGGCGTGCGACGCGGCGAGTTGGGTGACCCGGTCGCGGGCCTCCTGCTCCCCCGGTTCGACGTTGTCGATCTCCGGATCGACCTTGTGCGCGTCCGTCATCACCGTGAGATAGCCGTGTTCCTGATACCAGGCCGTGTCGATTCCGTCGCCGGCGAAGGTCGCAGCGTCGCCGTCGAAGACGACGAACCAGGGGCGCAGCGCCTCGTCGTAGCGTTCCGTGCGGGGGTCGCCCTTCTCCGCGCCGTGCACCGCCGGGAAGGCACCGGCCTCGGCCAGCGAGCCCTTGGCGGCGAGGTCCTTGAGGTGGGTGGCGTACTCCTCGTCCGTCCACAGGTCGTCGGCCGGGTTCTCCTCCTCGACGGTGCCGGGGATGAGTTCGACGAGGAACTTGCCCGCCATGGCGTCCCGGCCGGGCCAGCCGGTGCTGCCCACGGCTTCGTCGAGGGTGGCGTGTTCACCGGTGACGTCGGAGGGGCGCAGCAGGGCGTCGCCGAGCTTCTCGCCGAGCAGGGCGTCGAGTTCGTCGGGTCCGCGGTCGGCCTTGTCGTAGAAGCCGTCCTTCATCTCGACCTTGATGAGGACGGGTGGATGTCCCGGGTTCGCGTCGTGCCAGGCGCGCATGTCGGCGAGGCAGCCGTCGAGGCGCTGGTCGCGTTCCTTTGTGCGCAGCTCGTCCGCGGATGCGGCGTTCTCGCAGTTGTTGTCGTTTCCGGTGGGGCTGCTGTGGGAGACACGCCAGCCCTTGCCGAGGACGTTGGTCCACACGTCGAGTTCGAGGAGGGAGGCACCCGAGTCGAGGGCGTCGGCGAAGTATTCGTACTTGTCCTGCTCGTATGCGTTGTGTACGCCGACCCCCGTGGTGTCGGCGTAAGAAGCGGCCGCCGCCTTCTCTGGGCCCGCCTGGGCGGTGACCGGGAGGGCGAGCGCGGTGGCGGCGGTGACGAGCGCGGCAGTCGACACGGCGAGGGCGAGGCGGGATCTGCTCATGGCCTGAGTCCTTGGTGGTGTGGGGGGTCCAAGTGGTCATCAGCGTAGAGCGGTTCACCGTCCGCGGGTACGGGTTGCGCCGAAAGTCCCAGCACAGCAAGGGCCAGTCACAGGCTCAGCCACCGGTTCAGGAAGCGGCACCGGACCCGCCGCACGCGAAGGCCCCCTGCCGGCGCATCCGTCCGGCAAGGGGCCCCGGTGCTCCACGGGTTGGCCGCGTGGGCGTCCGCTCAGCGGCGGCGGCGTTTCGAACGGTCGAGGGCGGAGACGCCGAGTGCCGCCAGGACAAGCTGGATCAGCCACTCGACCCAGTCGACCCCCTTGGTGTCGGCCACGCCGAAGTACGTGGCGATGGCCGACCCGATCAGGGCGGCCACGATGCCGACCCCGATCGTCAGGAGAAGGCCGACGCGCTGACGTCCGGGGACGATGAGCCGCCCGAGCACGCCGATGACGATCCCGATGACGATGGCGCTGATGATGCCTGAGATCTCCATGATCTCCCCTTGTCGGTCGTCGTGTTCCCTCCTTTTGCCCGCTCAGCAGGCCCGCACTCGGCACTTCTCGCCTCGGCCGCCGTGCGTGCGGCGCCCCTGCGTGCCCTGACGGACGTGGGGGTCGGCGGCCGATTCCCGCCGTCCGCGTCCGTACGGGACTGCGACACTGGCCGGGTGCGGTCGGGCCGTACATACGGCTGGTGCGCACCGGCTCCGGGCCGTACGGCAGGCCTCGGCACGCACGGCAGTTCGGCACGTACGGCCGCCTCGGTCCGCACGGCAGCCCGGTCCGTACGGCGTCAAAGCACCAAGGAGGCCCGGCACTTGGACGCCCTCATCCCCGCTCCCCCGTCGAGCCCCGCGCCCGGTGCCGTGCATCTGCCCGGGTGGCTCGGCATCGATGAGCAGCGGCGCCTGGTCACGGCCTCCCGGCGGTGGGCGGCCGGTCCCGTACCGCTCCGGCACACGAGACTGCCGCGCGGCGGTGTGATGTCGGTGCAGACGGTGTGCCTGGGATGGCACTGGCAGCCCTACCGCTACACGCGCACCGCCGACGATGTGAACGGGCGCCGGGTGGCGGACTTCCCCGGGTGGCTGGGGGAGCTCGGCCGCCGGGCGCTGGGCGACGCGTACGGCGAGAGCGGGGCGACGCAGCAGTACGCTCCGGACACGGCACTGATCAACTTCTACGACGGCCGCGCACGCATGGGCATGCACCAGGACAAGGACGAAAGGTCGGCCGAGCCGGTGGTGTCGCTGAGCATCGGCGACACGTGCGTCTTCCGCTTCGGGAACACCACCTCACGGGGCCGGCCCTACACCGACATCGAGCTGGCCTCGGGGGACCTGTTCGTCTTCGGCGGCCCCTCCCGCTTCGCGTACCACGGCGTGACGAAGGTCTTCCCGGGCACGGGCGATCCGGCCACGGGGATGGCGTCGGGACGGCTGAACCTCACTCTGCGGGTCACCGGTCTGGCGGACTGAACCTGGACCGGACCGTCGGAAATCGGCAGAAGCCACGGCCGGAGCCGGTCTCCGTGTATGGATCGCGCGTCTCTGCCTACCCGGGGGTCATGGACGAGAAATACCCCGACCCGGAGGATCCCCGGCACACGCCCGGTCTGGAGCCCGGCGGCCAGGTGCCACCCGGGGAGACGCCTCCCGGCGAGGACAGCACGGGCGGCGCCGGCCCGGATGAACGCCACAATCCCGCGAAGGGCTGGGCCAGGACGCCGGTGATCGTGCTGGCGCTGCTCGTCGCGGTCTTCTTCGTCTATTTCCTGGCCTGGGCGGTCGAGCTCTGAGCGGACGCCCTCGCTCGCGGCGGCGGGCAGCGGGACCGGGGCGGTGAACGGCTGCGTCGGCCTGGTCCTGCTGCGTCCGGCCGAGTGCGTACCGGCCTGTGCGCGGTACGGGCCCGCACCAGCACAGGCCGGAGGCCGTGGGCGGACAGGCAGGAAGGGGATGTGCCTGTCGCCCACGGCCTCCGTTCGGGTCGGCCCGCAGTTGCGGACCGGCCCGCTCTCCTACGGCACCGGCTTCACGGCGCCGGCGGAGCCGGCTGCGGTTCCGGGTCCGGCGGGACGGGCTCGGGCCCGGGAGCCGGCGGGATCGGATCGGGAGCCGGCCCCGGCGGCGGGGTGGGTGCGGGCGCCGGCACCGGATCCGGTGCGGGTCCGGGGCCAGGCCCGCCGGGGCCGGGCGGCGGAGTGGGCTTGGGCGGAACCGGGTCGCGCGCCCGCCCGGACGCGAACCTCGTCCCTGGCTGCTGAGCCATCACAACTCCAGCGGTCTCACGTAGCGGCCTGTTCCTGCTCCCGCTGCGGGTGCCCGGTTGTCCGCTCGGCACTCCCCGCCCGCCGGCCCGGGCCCGGGTGCGGCACCCCGGTCAGTCCGCGGGCACCTCGCTGCGGTCCCCGCCCCAGAGCGTGTGGAAGGACCCCGGACGGTCCGTACGCCGGTAGGTGTGCGCTCCGAAGAAGTCGCGCTGCCCCTGCGTGAGCGAGGCAGGCAGCCTCGCGCTGCGCAGGGCGTCGTACGAGGCGAGAGCGGCGGAGAAGCCCGGCACGGGGATGCCGTGCCCGACGGCGGTGGCCACCACCGACCGCCAGTCGCCCTGCGCCTCGCCGATCTCCTTGCCGAAGTGGTCGTCCGCCAGCAGCGTCGGCAGATCGGGCCGGGCGGCGAACGCGGCACGGATGCGGTCCAGGAAGACCGCGCGGATGATGCACCCCGCGCGCCAGATGGCGGCGACGGCGCCGGGGTCGATGTCCCATCCGTACTCGTTGCTGCCGCTGCGGATCATGTTCCAGCCCTGCGCGTACGAGGTGATCTTCGAGGCGTACAGGGCCTGTTCGACCTTCTCCGCGAACCGCTCGGCGTCGGCCGGGGCGAGCGGCGCGGCCGTGGGGCCCGGCAGGTGTGCGCTGGCGGAGCGCAGATCGGCGTGGCCCGACAGGGAACGGGCGAAGACCGCCTCGGCGATGCCGGAGACCGGCACCCCGAGATCGAGTGCCGTCTGCACGGTCCAGCGGCCGGTGCCCTTCTGCTCGGCCTGGTCGGCGACGACGTCGACGAAGGGCTCGCCGGTCGCGGCGTCGTCGTGGGACAGGACCTCGGCGGTGATCTCGATGAGGTAGGAGTCCAGACGGCCGGTGTTCCAGTCGCGGAAGGTCTCGGCGATGCGGGCGGGGCTGTAGCCGGCGATGTCACGCAGCAGATGGTAGGCCTCGCCGATCAGCTGCATATCTGCGTACTCGATGCCGTTGTGCACCATCTTCACGAAGTGGCCCGCTCCGTCGGGGCCGACGTGGGTGGTGCAGGGAGTGCCGTCCGGCGCCTTGGCGGCGATGCTCTCCAGCATCGGGCGGAGCGATTCGTAGGCGTCGGCGGAGCCGCCGGGCATGATGCTCGGGCCGTGCAGCGCGCCTTCCTCGCCGCCTGAGATGCCCGTACCGACGAAGTGCAGCCCTCGTTCGCGGAGTGCCTTCTCGCGGCGGCGGGTGTCGGCGTAATGGGCGTTGCCGCCGTCGATGATCACGTCGCCGGGTTCGAGCAGTGCGGCGAACTCGTCGATGACGGCGTCCGTGGGACCACCCGCCTTGACCATGATCACCAGCCGCCGGGGCCGCTCCAGTGCGGCGACGAACTCCTCCGCCGTCTCGGCGGCGACGAAGCTGCCCTCGTCGGAGAAGTCGCGCACGAGGTCACGCGTCCTGGAGACGGTCCTGTTGTGCAGGGCGACGGTGTATCCGTTGCGTGCGAAGTTGCGGGCGAGGTTACGGCCCATGACGGCGAGGCCGGTGACGCCGATGTGTGCGCTGGTGCTCATGCTGATGCTCCTGAAACGAAACGGGCCGGCCGGCGGATCCGCCCGGCTCGGGTGGAGGGGGAAGCGGGTGCCCGGCGGCGCGACGTGTCAGCCCGTACGGGGCGGAAGCGGCAGGGGAAGACCGGGCAGACCGTCCAGGCTGACTCCGACGTGCTCCTTCGCCTCGCAGTATGCGGCGAACGACTCGTCGGTCTCGCGGGCGAAGCGCTGCGTGTGCAGGGGCCGTTCTTCCCGGTACTCCATGAAGGGCACCGCGAATCCGCACGTGTCGCTGATGCGCTCGGCCCGCACGGTGATGACGGCACGCAGATCGGTGCGGTCCCGCATGCCCTCGCCGAAGTGCGGGAGCAGCTCCGCCCAGCGCGGGTCGTCACGGAAGACGGGTCTGCCGGTGCCGTGGACGCGGACGATGCGCGGCGGCCCTGCGAACGCGCACCACATCAGGGTGATCCGGCCGTTCTCCCGCAGATGGGCGATCGTCTCGGCGCCGCTGCCGCCGAGGTCGAGGTAGCCGACGGTGACGTCGTCGAGCACGGCGAACGAACCGGCCACCCCCTTCGGTGAGACGTTGACGTGTCCGCCGGGCGCCAGCGGAGCGGTCGCGGTGAAGAAGACGGGCTGCTCCTCGATGAAGTCACGAAGCCGCCCGTCGATGCGTTCGTAGATCTTGCCCATCCGGGCATTGTCGGCCGGGAGCGAGGGCCATGAGCGGGGATTCCGCAAACGCGTACGGCCGCGTCGCCGGCCACTCCGCCGCCCGTACGGTGCTGGGCCGGGAGATGCCGGATGCCGGGCCGGCGGATGCCTGGTGCCGGAGCCCGTCAACTCAGAGGCGTGCCGTCGACGACGGTCTCGACGCCGTCGGCGAGGAAGCACAGGTGCCCGGCGATGCGCGCCGCCTCGTCCAGCGGCTGCTCGTAGCACCACGCGGCGTCCTCGATGACGCCGCCGGCGGTGCGCAGCGTCCGGTAGGAGGCCCGGCCCTTGTAGGGGCAGTGCGTGTGTGTGGAGCTGGGCTGCAGCAGTTCGGTGCGTACGTCCTCCGGCGGCAGGTAGTAGCGGTTGGGCAGGCCGGTCTCGGAGAGCAGGTACGCCCGGCGGCTCCCGGCGATCTCCGTGCCCGCGGCCCTGATCACCACGTGACGGCCGGTGGGGCGTACGTCGACGCGGTGGTACGGGTCGCGTACGTGCCCGCTGACCTCTTCGTCCTCGTCGAACCATGCGTCCATGGACGCCCAGTACACGGCCGCGTGCCCCTTGAGCCACCCGGCGCCGTCCAGCGGTTCGGGGTAGCTCCACACGGCGTTCTCCGCGAGGCGGTCGCCGTACCGCACGCTCCAGTAGCGGGCGTCGCCCTTGAAGGGGCAGTGGGTGGTGTGGCCGCTCTCCTCCAGCAGGTCCTCGCGCAGGTCGCCCTGCGGCACGTACAGCTGCGGCAGCAGATTGCTCTCGTGGAGCAGTTTGGCGCTGGTGGAATCCAGCACAGTCTCGCTGCCCAGCAGCGCCCGTACGCGGCGCGGGAACGGCTGCCACAGCAGCCGGTGCGCCGGGCCGTCGATGGTGTAGTTGACGGTCTCCGGGGACCGCGAGGCGAGCGGTCCGCCGCCGAGGGTGAGGGTCATGGTCTGCGCCTCCGGATCAGCGTGGCGGTGCGGTGCGCTTCCCACTCTCGCACCGCGGCCGGCCCACCGCGCCCGGCGCGGGCTCTCACCCCAACGGGCCCGCTCATCTCACCGGATGGAACTCCCGGAGACCGTACGGGCGATGACCAGGCGCTGGATCTCGCTCGTCCCTTCGAAGATCGTGTAGATGGCGGCGTCGCGGTGCATCCGCTCCACCGGGTATTCGCGTGTGAAGCCGTTGCCGCCGAGGATCTGCATGGCCTGTGCGGTGACCGTCTTGGCCGTCTCGCCCGCGTAGAGCTTCGACATGGACCCCTCGGCGGAGTCGAACGGCCTGCCCGCCGCCGCCATCCACGAGGCGCGCCACACCAGCAGGCGTGCAGCGTCGATGCGGGTGCGCATGTCGGCCAGCTGGAAGGCGATGCCCTGGTTGTCGATGATGGGACGCCCGAACTGGACCCGGTCCTTGGCGTAGTCGAGCGCGACCTCGTACGCGGCCCGCGCAATGCCCACGGCCTGCGCGCCCACCGCGGGCCGGGAGGCCTCGAAGGTCGCCATCGCGGCGTTCTTCACGCGCTCACCGCCCTGCTTGGCGCGCTCGCGCGCACGGGCGAGGCGCTCGTCCAGCTTCTCCTTGCCTCCCAGCAGGCAGCTGCCGGGGACGCGCACGTCCTCCAGGACGACCTCCGCGGTGTGTGAGGCGCGGATGCCGTGCTTCTTGAACTTCTGGCCCTGGGACAGGCCTGTAGTGCGCGGCGGGACGATGAAGGACGCGTGTCCCTTGGAGCCCAGCTCGGGGTCGACGACGGCGACGACGACGTGGATGTTGGCGATGCCGCCGTTGGTGGCCCAGGTCTTGGTGCCGTTGAGGACCCACTCGTCCTTGGCCTCGTCGTAGACGGCGCGGGTACGCATGGCGGAGACGTCGGATCCGGCGTCGGGTTCGGAGGAGCAGAAGGCGGCGACCTGCACGTCGTCAGGGTCGCCGTACATCTGCGGGACCCAGGTGCCGATCTGCTCCTCGGTTCCGTTGGCCAGCACCCCGACGGCCGCCAGGCCCGTGCCCACGATGGACAGGGCGATTCCGGCGTCGCCCCAGAAGAGCTCCTCCATCGTCATGGCGATGCCGAGACCGGTCGGGTCGAAGAACTGCTGCGCGTAGAAGTCGAGCGAATACAGACCGATCTTCGCGGCCTCCTGGATCACGGGCCAGGGGGTCTCCTCGCGCTCGTCCCATTCGGCGGCGGCCGGGCGGATCACGTCGGCTGCGAAACCGTGAATCCATTCACGGATCTCCTTCTGATCGTCATTGAGATCGAGCGCGAATACGGAGTCGCCCATGACCGGTCCTTCCAGCAGCAGAGTTACCAATGGTAATGGCAAGTCTGTTACTGGTCGGTAATTGCTGTCAACTCCCGGCCGTGACCGGTCGTCCGGCTGCGACGGGTGTTACGTTTCGCTGGGGTAGCGAGATTGCAAAGGGTGGGGAGGCACCATGGAGACCACACAGCCGGCGGAGCAGCGGAGCGCCGCGGACCGGCGCCGCAAAGAGCTGCTGGAGGCCGCCGACCGCGTGGTGCTGCGCGACGGCCCGGGTGCCTCGATGAACGCCATCGCCGCGGAGGCGGGAATCACCAAACCCATCCTGTACCGCCACTTCGGCGACAAGGAGGGGCTCTATCGCGCGCTGGCCGTACGGCACACCGACGCCCTGCTCAGCGCGCTGAGAGCGGCACTTGACGCCCCCGCGGAGCGGCGTCAGCGCGTCGAGGCCACGCTGGACACCTACCTCGCCGCCATCGAGGTACGGCCTCAGGTCTACCGCTTCCTGATGCATCCCTCCGAGGGAGGCTCGGGCAGTGACCGCGGCTTCGACGCTGGGCAGCACTCCGCTCCCCTGCTGCGCCGACTCGGGGACGAGCTGGGCAAGGTGATCGAGGAACGCCTCGACCTCGGGCCGGGCGGGCAGGAGGCGGCGCGCGTATGGGGACACGGCGTCGTCGGCATGGCGTACGCCGCCGGTGACTGGTGGCTGCGTGAACGCCCTTGCTCGCGGGCCGAGTTGGTGAGACAGCTCGCCGACCTGCTGTGGGGGAGCCTTGCGATGGCCGACGACCGTCCCGGTGCCCCCGGCCGTCTCTGAGCACATCGCGGCACGTTACCGCGTACAAGTGCGCGTACATGCGGCGGCGCCGCGCCCCGGACGCGAACGGGCCCGGCGCACGAGGGCAAGTCGCCTGTGGGTGAGGCGGTTCGGGCACAGCGGCGGACCTCGGTAGGCTGCTCCCACCGAGGGGCAAGGAGGAGCAGGACGATGGCAGGCAACCAGGAGCCGCTGTCTCCGCGGGCCAGGCTGGCCGTGACGGCGGGCAAGGCCGCGGCGGCGGTGTCGAGGGCAGCGGGTCGCGGCAGCGGATCGGTGATCGGCGGCAGGGTCGCTCTGAGGCTCGATCCCGACCTGCTGGCTCAGCTGGCCCATCATCTCGACGTGGTCCTGGTGTCGGCGACGAACGGCAAGACCACCACCACCCGCCTGATCGCGGAGGCGCTGCGCGCCAACGGCGGAGTGGTCTCCAACGCGCTGGGCGCGAACATGCCCGCAGGGATCACTTCCGCGCTGGCCGGCGGATCGGAGGCCCAGTACGGCGTGATCGAGGTCGACGAGAAGTACCTCGACACCGTCGCGCGCGATGTGACCCCCAAGGCGATCGCCCTGCTGAACCTCTCCCGCGACCAGCTCGACCGTGCCGCCGAGACGCGCATGCTGGCCGAACGCTGGCGTGAGGGGCTCTCCGGCACCAAGGCCGTCGTCATCGCCAACGCCGACGACCCCCTCGTCGTATGGGCGGCCTCCTCCGCGCCGAACGTCGTGTGGGTGGCCGCCGGCCAGGAGTGGAAGGACGACGCGTGGTCGTGCCCCGCGTGCGGCGGCGTCATGCAGCGGCCGGACGACGACTGGTTCTGCGGCGAGTGCGGTTTCCGCCGCCCGACGCCGAGTTGGGCGCTGTCCGGGGACGAGGTGCTCGACCCGCACGGCTCCGCCTGGCCGATCAAGCTTCAGCTCCCGGGCCGCGCCAACAAGGCCAACGCCACGACGTCGGCGGCCGTCGCCGCGGCGTTCGGTGTGGCCCCGCAGGTGGCGCTGGAGCGGATGCACTCGGTGACCGCCGTCGCCGGACGCTACGACGTGGTGAACTACCGGGGCCGGGAGGTGCGGCTGCTGCTGGCGAAGAACCCCGCCGGGTGGCTGGAGACCTTCTCCCTCATCGACGCACCCCCCGCTCCTGTGATCCTCTCGGTCAACGCCCGCGGCGCCGACGGCACGGACACCTCCTGGCTCTGGGACGTGGACTACTCGCGTCTGGCCGGGCACCCGATCTGCGTGATCGGCGACCGCAAGCTGGACCTGGCCGTACGGCTGGAGGTCGCCGGCGTCGACTTCCAGGTCTGCGAGAGCGCGGCGGAGGCGGTCTCGGCGTGCCCGCCCGGACGCATCGAGGCGATCGCGAACTACACGGCCTTCCAGGATCTGCGCCGCGTCGTCGGCAACTGAACCCATCGACCCGCTCAAGGAGTTGGCGAGCATGAGTGACACGGGCCTGCGGGTGGTGTGGGTCTACCCCGACCTCCTCAGCACCTACGGCGACCAGGGCAACGCGCTGGTGGTGGAGCGGCGCGCGCAGCAGCGCGGGCTGTCGGTGCAGCGCACCGACGTCCGTTCCGACCAGCAGGTGCCGACGTCGGCGGACATCTACCTGATCGGAGGCGGCGAGGACCGGCCGCAGCGGCTCGCCGCGGAGCGGCTGCTGCGCGACGGCGGGCTCGGCCGGGCCGTCGACAACGGCGCCATCATCTTCTCCGTCTGCGCCGGCTACCAGATCCTCGGCCGGGAGTTCGTCAACGACCTCGGCGAGCCCCAGCGTGGCCTCGGCCTGCTGGACGTGGTCAGCACCCGCGGCGAGGCCGAGCGCTGCGTGGGCGACGTACTGGCCGACATCGACGGCGAGTTGGGCCTGCCGGAGCTGACGGGCTTCGAGAACCACCAGGGCATCACGCACGTCGGACCCGGCGCCCGCCCGCTGGCGCGGGTGCGGCTGGGCAAGGGCAACGGCACGGGCGACGGCACCGAGGGCGCGTGGAACGACACCGTCTTCGGTACGTACATGCACGGCCCGGTTCTGGCGCGCAACCCCCAGATCGCGGACCACCTCATCAAGCTGGCGCTGGATGTGAACGCGCTTCCGCCGGTCGACGACCAGTGGTACGAGGCGCTGCGCAAGGAACGGATCTCCGCGGCGCTGCAGCCGGCCTGAGCTCCGGCTGAACGCTCCTCCTCCCCCGCCCCGGTCGCCGTACCGGAGGCGGGGTGTTTCATGCCCGGGCGGGGAGCGAGGTCCCCGGGGGCGGCGGCCCGGAGGCGGGCGAATACGCTTGTCGGGCAGAACGCCCAAGTCAGGAGAGAGCGCAGATGGACCACGGCGGGCACGGCATGACGATGGATCTGCCGCCGTTCACACTCGGCCGCGGTCTGGAGTTCACCGGGGAGCCGTTCTTCCTGGTGGGCTGCCTGCTGGCGCTGGCGCTGTACGCCGCCGCCGTGGTGCGGCTCCGCAGGCGCGGCGACGCATGGCCGCTGCCACGTACCGTCGCGTGGGTGCTGGGTGTGCTCAGTGTCGCCGTGACCATGTGCACGGCGCTGAACGAGTACGGGATGGTGCTCTTCAGCGTCCACATGGTCCAGCACATGATCATCAGCATGCTGTCGCCGATCCTGCTGCTGCTGGGAGCGCCGGTGACGCTGACGCTGCGTGCGCTGCCGTCGGCGGGGCGCGGTCGCAAGGGCCCACGGGAGCTGCTGGTGGCGGTGCTGCACAGCCGCGTGCTGCGAGTCCTCACCCATCCCGGCTTCACGATCCCGCTGTTCATCGCGAGTCTCTACGGGCTGTACTTCACGCCGCTCTTCGATTTCCTGATGGGGTCGACCGCCGGGCATTTGTTGATGATGGTGCACTTCCTGATGGTCGGGCTGGTCTTCTTCTGGCCGATCATGGGCGTCGACCCGGGTCCGTACCGGCCCGGCTACCTGATGCGGATGCTGGAGCTGTTCGCCGGGATGCCCTTCCACGCCTTCTTCGGCATCGCACTGATGATGGCCTCGGAGCCGATGATCACCACGTACGCGCACCCGTCGGCGTCGCTGCAGGTGACGGCGTTGTCGGACCAGACGGCCGCGGGCGGCATCGCCTGGGCGTTCAGCGAGATCCCCTCAGTGCTGGTGCTCCTCGCGCTGGTCTTCCAGTGGCACAGGTCGGAGGAGCGCGAGGCGCGCCGCAGGGACAGGATGGCCGACCGTGACGGCGACAAGGAGCTGGCCGCCTACAACGCCTACCTGGCATCCCTCCAGGCCCGTCAGCAGTGACCTCCAGGCAGTAGCGCCACCGCCCTCCGGCGAGCGACCATGGGAGTCGGATCCGGTCCCTTTTGTACGGGAATCCCCGTCACCGGCCGGATCCCGGGAGGAGGGGTGCAGTGATGCCTGGCTCTGCGAAGGCGATGACCGTCGGTACGGTGTCGGCACTGGTGCTCGTGACGGCCTACACGGTGACCTTGGGGAGCAGCGGGTGGCTGTGGTTCGCGTGGGTCGTGCTGGTACTGGTCACGCTGGGAGCCGTCTCCACACAGCGGAACTGAGTCCGTCGGCGGTGGGCCCCCTCCCCCGGGCGCCGGGGAGGGAGCTACTCTGCGATCTCACCGGAACGCATGGGGGAAGGCCGTAGCGTGTTCTACAACTTGTTCAAGTACGTGTTGCTGGGGCCCCTGTTGCGCCTGTACTTCCGTCCGCGGATCGAAGGACTGGAGAACATCCCGGACGACGGGGCGGCCATCGTGGCCGGCAACCATCTCTCCGTGTCGGACCACTTCCTGATGCCGGCGATCCTGCGACGGCGCATCACCTTCCTTGCGAAGTCCGAGTACTTCACCGGGCCGGGCCTGAAGGGCCGTCTGACGGCCGCGTTCTTCCGCAGCGTGGGCCAGATCCCGGTGGACCGCTCGGGGAAGGGGGCCGGCCAGGCCGCCATCGACGAGGGCCTGGGCGTTCTCCGCAAGGACGAGCTGCTCGGCATCTATCCCGAGGGCACCCGTTCCCACGACGGGCGGCTCTACAAGGGCAGGGTGGGCGTCGCGGCCATGGCTCTCCAGGCGGGGGTGAGGGTGATTCCCTGCGCGATGGTCGGCACCTTCGAACTGCAGCCTCCGGGGCGGAAGATGCCCCGGTTCGGGCGCGTGACGATCCGCTTCGGCAAGCCTCTGGACTTCTCCCGTTACGCGGGAATGGAGGGCGAGCGCGCGGTGCTGCGGGCCGTCACGGACGAGATCATCCACGAGATCCTTCAGCTGTCCGGCCAGGAGTACGTCGACATGTACGCGCCGGAGGCGAAGGCCCTTCAGGCGCAGGAGCGGCAGCAGGCCCGTACACGGGGGCGCAGCGAGGAGCGCGGGAAGAGCTGAGCCGGCGGGGCGGCGGAGGAAGCGGCGGCCGGTACAGCGGGGGGCTCGCACCCCGCAGAGTGGACGCGACGAAGGGGACGGCCGGAATGTCCCGCCGTCCCCTCGTGCATTGCGCGGTGGGCTCTGCGCCCTCAGCTCAGCGCGGCGGCCCCTGCAGCCGTGCGGCGTTGGCCTTGGCGTCCGGCACGCTCAGGCTGGGGACGATCTGCGGGACCGGCGCGGAGTGCGGAGCGCAGGTCAGGTCCTTCTCGCCGACCGTTCCCTCAAGGAGGTAGGTGTCGACACGCTTGTTGATGCAGGGGTTCCTGATGTCGGTGATTCCGTGCGAGCCGGCGTCCCGCTCGGTGATCAGACGCGAGCCCTTGAGGCGCTTGTGCACCTCCAGAGCACCGCCGTACGGGGTGGCCGCGTCCCGCTCGGACTGGGTGATCAGGACGGGCGGGAGCCCTTCCCCGGAACCCACCTCGACCGGCTCCTGCTGCTTCACGGGCCAGGTGGCGCAGGGCAGGTTGAGCCAGGTGTTGGACCAGGTGAGGAACGGGTGCTTCTCGTGCAGCCGCGTGCTGTCGCTGTCCCACTTGTCCCAGCTGGTGGGCCACTTGGCGTCGGTGCACTCCACGGCGGTGTAGACGGCGTTGCCGTTCTCGGACGCCTTGTTGCCGGCCTTGTCGGACAGGTCGGGACCGGCGGCTTCGACAAGGGCCTTCTCGTTCCCCTTGCGGTGGTCGGACCAGGCCTTGGCTACCTGTGGCCACGCCTGGTCGTAGTACGGGGCGTTCTGGAAGAAGGCCAGCAGCTCGGCCGGTCCGACGACTCCGCCGATGGGCTTCTTCGCGGCCTCGGCCCGCAGCTTCGTCCACTGCTCGTCGACCTTCGCGGCCGTGTCGCCGATGCCGTAGGTCTCATCGTGCTCGGCGACCCACTTCGTCCAGTCCTCCCAGCGGCCCTGGAAGGCGACGTCCTGGTCGAGGTTGTTCTTGTACCAGATCTGGTCTCGGGAGGGGTTGACGACGCTGTCGAGAACCATGCGGCGCACATGCGCCGGGAACAGGGTGCCGTAGACGGACCCGAGGTAGGTCCCGTAGGACACCCCGAGGTAGTTCAGCTTCTTCTCGCCGAGAGCGGCACGGATGACGTCGAGGTCGCGGGCGGTGTTGGGCGTCGTCATGTGAGGCAGCAGGCCGTCGCTGCGCTCCTTGCAGCCCTGGGCGTACTCCTCGGCCAGCTTGCGCTGGGCCCTCTTGTCCGCTTCGTCGCCGGGCACCGGGTCCTGCTTCGGAGCCTTGACGTACTCCTGGGGGTCCATGCAGGAGATCGGTGAGGATTGTCCGACACCGCGGGGATCGAAGCCGACGAAGTCGTAGGCCTTCGCGGCCTTCTTCCAGACGGAGGAGGTGTTCTTGGTGATGCGCCCGGGGAAGGACAGCCCCGAACCTCCCGGCCCGCCCGGGTTGTAGAGGAGCGAACCCTGGTGGTCCTTCTCGGCGCCGGTGGACTCGGCCCGGTCGACGGCGATCTTGATGGTTCGTCCGCCGGGGTCGGAGTAGTCGACGGGGACGGTCACGAACCCGCACTGGACGGGCTTCTCGACACCCCAGTCCTTGGGGCAGTCCTTCCAGTCGACGCCCTCCTTGGCCGCGCGGGCCGCTGCGATCTTCACGCCACGGGCCTCGGCACCACCGCCAGGCTCGGCCTGGCCGCTGCGGGCGTCCGCGGACGCCGGGGGGACTACGAAGAAGCCAACCGTGAGCGCGGCTGCGCCGACGGCGGCGATGCTTGCGTTGCGTATGTTCACGTGGGGTGGTCCCCCTTGGGGTGGCTGGCCGCTGGAGGCAGACCGTGATCGTTGATCACGGTTAACGTCGATCCCTACCTGCCCGCGGCACACAGGGGACAGGGTGCGCAGGCGATCTTTATCAAGTCGTGAATCTACCGGCGCCGGCCGGTGCACGCCTCAGCAGCGCTGCCATTCGGGTAACCGGCACCTCCCGGTTCCCCGCAAGTACGCGAGTCGCATCGTCAGAACTGCTGCGCCGGCGCGGTGTTGGACGGCGTCACCCGGACGGCTTGCCGCGCTCGCGCCGTTCCGGCACGTTCATGGCGACCAACGCGCGCAGCCCTTCCTCGAATCCGTCCGGGTCCAACCCGCCGAAGAGCGCCTGCTGCACGAAGTACCCCTGCACCGTGCCGATGAGGGTGCGCGCGACGTGGTCGGGATCCGCCCCGGGGTCCACCCAGCCGCGCGCCTGGTACTCCTCGACCAGCGCGACCCACTGCCCGCGCAGCCGCTGATATCCGTCCGCGAGAACCCGCGCCACTTCGGGATTGCGCAGCGTCTCCCCCCACACCTGCACCAGCATCTGCGGAAGCGCCCGCTGGTCGTCGGAGTCCCCCAGCGACTTGCGCAGCCGGGCGAGGACCGAGCCGAACAGCTCGTCCGGGGTGGGCGGCGGATCCGCGGCGGCGACTGCGGCGTAGGACTCGCGGACGCTCTCCAGCGTCTCGGCCGCGACCGCTGCGACGATCTCCTCCTTGCTGCGGAAGTAGCGGTAGACGGCTCCGGCGGACAGGCCCGCTTCCTTGAGCACGTCCTGCATCGACGTGGCATGGAATCCGTTGCGTGTGAAGCAACGGCGGGCGCCGTCGAGGATCTGGCGCCTTCGGGCGTCGAGGTGCTCCTGGGAAACGCGGGCCATGACCTAAAAGACTAAAACGAACATTCATTCTTGACAACCTCAGGCAGAGGCGCGACGGTGGGCGTCAGAAAAACGAACGATCCTTCTCTCTCACCGGAGGGCCACCGAATGTCCGGTTCCTCGCCCCACCGCACGCCGGTTCCACGCTCCCGTGCGCTCGCCGCCGTCCTTCTGCTCGTCCCACTGATCGTCGCCTTCGCACTGTGGGCCTTCGCCTGGCCCGCGGCACGGACGGCGCCGCGTGATCTTCCGGTGGGCGTCGCAGGGCCGCCTGCCGCCGCCGCGTCCGTCGAGCAGAAGCTCGGCCGGGGCGGGGAGGCTTTCGAGATCCACCGGTACGGCGACGAGGCAGCCGCGCGCGACGCCATCGAGCAGCGGGAGATATACGGAGCAGTCGTCGCGACGCCTGAGGGACCGCGGGCACTGACGGCTAGCGCCGCGAGCCCGGTGGTCGCCCAGGCCCTGGAGCAGGCAGTGGCCGGCCGGTCAGCAGCCGGCGACGCCGCGCCTTCCACGGATGTGGTGTCCGCGCCCCCGGCCGATCCCCGGGGTGCGGCGCTGAGTTCGAGCGTGCTGCCGATGGCGATCGGCGGGGTCGCGGCGGGCGCCCTGGTCGTCACGCTCGGGCTGCGCGGCACTCGAGCCATCGCCGCACTGGTGGGCGCAGCGGCACTCGTCGGTGCGGTGGCGGCCGCGCTCACACACAGCTGGCTGACCGTGCTCACCGGCAACTGGTGGGCGGAGTCCGCCTCGTTCGGACTGATCTCACTCGCGGTGAGCGCGAGCGTGGCCGGTCTCGGCACCCTGCTGGGACCGGGGGGCATCGGATTGGGGGCGATGGTGATGGTGCTGCTCGGGAATCCCTTCTCAGGAGTCACCTCCGCGCCGGAGATGCTGCCCGAGCCCTTCGGAGCAGCGGGACAGTGGCTGCCGCCGGGCGCGGGCGGAACGCTGCTGCGCTCCGTCGGCTTCTTCGACGGACGGGCCGTGGACTCCCCCGTCCTGGTGCTGACCGTGTGGGCCGTGGCCGGCCTCACGCTGGTGACGATCGGCGGGCTGCGCCGGCCGACGGGGCCGCCGGCCGCCGGCGAGGAACAGCCGCGGACTCGGGTGCCGGCGACCTGACCTGCCGGACCGCGGTCTCAAGTACGGGCCGTACGCCACCTGTTGGAGGGACGGGCGGCGTACGGCTTCCGGGCTTTCACTTCATCCGTACGCCATGACTCCGGTCGCAACTCTCCGTATGCCGCAACCCCCCGTCCGGTAAACGCTCTTGACGCCGTACGTGCCCGCGGACGATTCTCGTCTGGACGCACGACCCAGCAGTAACTTCGAACCCCCCACACAGCATCGGAGTCCCTGTGATCCGCAAAGAGAAGCGTCGTATTCTCATAGTCGCCTCCGCGAGCACCGCGCTGGCGGCAAGTCTTATCGGGGCAGGTGCAGCTCAGGCGGCCAAGCCGGAGCAAGCAGCCGCACCCGACATCTCCGTGGACGCCGTCCAGAAGGACCTCAAAGAGCTTCAGTCAGTGGCAGAGGCCAACGGAGGCAACCGCGCGCACGGCGAGCCCGGATTCAAGGCGTCCATCGACTTCATGAAGAAGAAGCTCGACGACGCCGGATTCAAGACCAAGGTCCAGGAGTTCGACGGCGGCGGCGCGACCGGATACAACCTCATCGCCGACTGGCCCGGAGGCGGGTCCGCCGACGACACGGTGATGGTCGGCTCCCATCTGGACTCGGTCAGCGAAGGCGCCGGCATCAACGACAACGGCTCGGGCTCCGCCGGAGTACTCGAGACCGCTCTCGCCGTCTCCGAGGAGAAGCTGGAGCCGAAGAAGCATCTGCGCTTCGCCTGGTGGGGCGCAGAGGAGCAAGGCCTCGTCGGCTCGCAGCACTACGTCGACAGCCTCGCCCAGGACGACGTGAAGAAGATCAACGCCTACCTGAACTTCGACATGATCGGCTCCCCCAACGCGGGCTACTTCGTCTACGACGACGACGCGGCCGTGCAGAAGGTCTTCACGGACTATTTCAAGTCCAAGGACATCACGACGGAGACGTCATCCGAGGTCGGCGGACGAAGTGACCACGCCTCGTTCGCTGCTGCGGGAGTGACCGTCGGCGGCACCTTCACCGGCGCCGGGGAGACCATGACCGAGGAGCAGGCCAAGCAGTGGGACGGCCAGGCGGGCGAGCCGTACGACAAGTGCTACCACTCGGAGTGCGACGACGTCTCGAACATCAACGAGAAGGCGCTCGACGTGAACAGCGACGCCATCGCCCACGCCGTCTGGGAGCTCAGCTCCTGACGCCCCGCCACGTCTCACCCGTGTGAGCCGCGCGCCGCTTCCGTGCGCTGAGGCTCAACTCCCCCGGCCCGGCCGCCTGTTACCGGCGGCCGGGCCGCGGTGCTCTGCGGCGATGCCGAAGCGCTGACGTTCGCCTTCGGCGGAAGGCACGTCTCGCACCGTCGAGACGGTGCTGATCACACCGTCCTCCGCCGCCGCGTCCAGCTCTTCCAGTTTCTCCAGGTCAGCAGCCGATACGAGCGCCACCAGCGGCTTGCCGTGCCGCGTGACCACCACACGTTCGCCGCCGTAGACCACACGGTTGATCAGGTCGGCGAGGGCCGCACGTGCTTGCGTCACCGGAATCTCGTACGTCATGCTCCCAGCATAACGTCATGTACGTCCTGTACATTTTTGACGTTCGACGACCCCGACCGAGGGAGAGGTGACGTGATGCCCGAACGGCCGTCAGCCCGCTACGTCCTGCCGGAGCTGACCGAGCGCACCAGCAGCGGCACCCGCACGCTCGATCCGTACTCCAAGCTCCTCGACGAACGGATCATCTTCCTGGGCACACAGATCGACGACACCGCGGCGAACGACGTCATGGCCCAGCTCATCCACCTGGAGGCGGCGGCGCCGGAGCAAGACATCTCGCTCTACATCAACTCCCCCGGTGGATCCTTCACGGCGATGTCCGCGGTCTACGACACGATGCGCTATGTCAGCTGCGACATCGAGACGGTCTGTCTGGGGCAGGCGGCCTCGTCCGCGTCGGTGCTGCTGGCCGCCGGAACTCCCGGCAAGCGGCTGGCACTTCCGGGTGCGCGCATCGTCATCCACCAGCCCGCGTTCGCCGAACCCGTGCATGGACAGGCCGACGATCTGGCCATCCAGGCGAGGGAACTGCTGCGCACACGGGAGCTGCTGGAGGAGATGTACGCAGAGCACACCGGCCGGCCCTTGGAGACGATCCGCGCCGATCTGGAGCGGGACAAGATCTTCGATGCCCAGGAGGCCGTCGCCTACGGGCTGGTCGACCGGCTCACCGCAGGCCGCAAGGGCGGCGCCGCCGGCCACCGTTCCGAGGGGTGAGGCGCCGTGCTGCCGCCCGAACTGCCGCCGCTGCCGGCCCTGACCCGTGCCGAGTGCCAGGTCGTCGACGCGTATCTGGAGGTGCTCGACGTGCTGGGGCGCATCAACCCGGCACGGGGCGAGCACACCTACGGCGGACTGCGCGCGGCTCAGGCACTGGTGGGCAAGGCCACCGCACTGCGCGACGCGCTGACGCTGATGCACGAGCGGGGCGAGAGCGAACTGCACGGTCCGACGCTGGCAACCGCCCTGCGGGTACTGGACGGTGAACGGCGCGCCTCGCTCGTGACGCTCCCACCCGACGGATCGAAGGCGGGCTGAAGGCGCCCTCAGGGGCCGAAGGCCGTGTGCCGGTCTGCTCAGCGGGCCCCGGCCGGTGCGTTCCGGGCGATCGTGGAGGCCGCCGAGTCGAGCTGTTCCTCGTCCAGGTCCGCGCGGGCCGTCAGACGCAGCCGCGAGATGCCGTCCGGCACCGAGGGCGGCCGGAAGCAGCCCACTTGGAGCCCGTCGGCGCGGCACGCCGCCGCCCAGCGGACGGCGTCTTCGGGGGTGGGTGCCCGTACGGAGATCACGGCGGCGTCCGGGCGGCCCGCGCGCAGCCCGGCGGCCGTCAGCCTGTCGTGCAGGAAGGCGGCGGCGGAGCGCACGCGGACTGAGCGCCCGGGCTCGCGACGCAGGACGCGGAGCGCGGTCAGTGCCGCCGCGGCTGCCGCGGGTGCCAGGCCTGTGTCGAAGATGAACGTGCGGGCGGTGTCGACGAGATGGGCGATGACGTGTGCTGGTCCGAGCACCGCACCGCCCTGGCTGCCGAGGGACTTGGAGAGGGTGACGGTCGCGACCGTACCGGCGGTGCCGGCGAGGCCGGCGGCATGCAGGGCTCCGCGGCCTCCCTCGCCGAGCACCCCGAGGCCGTGTGCGTCGTCGACGGCCAGCGCGGCGCCGTGCGCGCGGCAGACCTCGGCGAGTGCGGGCAGCGGTGCCGCGTCGCCGTCGACGGAGAAGACGGCGTCGGTGACGGTCAGCGCGGGCCCTTCGTGCCCGTCGAGCGCCTTGTGCACCGCGTCGGGATCCGCGTGCGGGACGACGACGGTCTCGGCACGGGAGAGGCGGCAGCCGTCGATGAGGGAGGCGTGATTGCCGGCGTCGGAGACGAGCAGGCTGCCGCGCGGGGTGAGCGCGGTGAGCGCTGCGAGGTTCGCGGCGTACCCGGAAGAGAAGACGAGCGCCGCCTCGAATCCGCAGAACTCCGCGAGTTCCGTTTCGAGTTCGGCGTGCAGGGCGGTGGATCCGGTGACCAGGCGCGAGCCCGTCGAGCCCGCTCCCCAGCGGCGTGCCGCCTCCGCGGCTGCACCGGTCACCTCGGGGTGGCGGGCCAGGCCGAGGTAGTCGTTGCCGGCCAGGTCCAGTGCGCCGGAGTCGGCCGGACGGGGCCGGAGCTCACGTACGAGCCCGGCGCGTTGCCGGAGCCGGCGGGCCCGGCCCGTCCAGGAGAACGGATCGCTTTCGCCGGCCGGCAACGGCGGCGGCGCAAGCTCCGCGCCGGAAGCGGACACGCCTGACGAGCCGGTGGCGGCGGCAGGGGGCTCATCGGGCATGGGTGTTCCTCCTCGTGTCTCCGTCCGCATGCGCCGGACCGGCGGGCAGGTACGCGGCGGGGGACGGGAACGCGGCAGTGCTTTTTGTCGGCAGTCCAT
Source organism: Streptomyces sp. DSM 116795 (assembly GCF_055792905.1). Classification (NCBI taxonomy): domain Bacteria; kingdom Bacillati; phylum Actinomycetota; class Actinomycetes; order Kitasatosporales; family Streptomycetaceae; genus Streptomyces; species Streptomyces sp. DSM 116795. Next base: position 7,070,738 of record NZ_CM147707.1, on the reverse strand, counting down.
AGACCGTAGTCCCTCGGCCGCCGGGCCGCGGTGTGGCGATACACACACCGCCCCGGGGCGGTGTTGTGAGTTCTCTCCTTGGCCTTGAGCGGGGAAATCGGCAAGGATCACCACCATGGACCTGCTGAACACGCTGGCGGACAAGGGCCTCCGCCGGGAACTGCCGACCCGCGACGAGGCCCTCGCTGTTTTGGAGACCTCCGACGACGAACTGCTCGATGTTGTGGCCGCTGCCGGGAAGGTGCGCCGCCACTGGTTCGGGCGGAGGGTGAAGCTGAACTATCTCGTCAACCTCAAGTCCGGGCTGTGTCCTGAGGATTGCTCGTACTGCTCACAGCGTCTCGGTTCGAAGGCCGAGATCCTCAAGTACACCTGGCTGAAGCCCGACGAGGCCGCCTCCGCCGCAGAGGCCGGTCTCAAGGGGGGTGCGAAGCGCGTCTGCCTGGTCGCCAGCGGCCGCGGGCCCACCGACCGCGACATCGACCGCGTCTCGCAGACCATTTCCGCCATCAAGGACCAGCACGAGGACGTCGAGGTGTGCGCGTGCCTGGGGCTGCTCTCCGAGGGCCAGGCGACCCGCCTGCAGGAGGCCGGTGCCGACGCCTACAACCACAACCTCAACACCTCCGAGGAGACTTACGGCGACATCTGCACGACGCACGACTTCGCCGACCGGCAGGAGACGGTGCGTCAGGCGCAGGGCGCCGGCCTTTCGGCCTGTTCCGGGCTGATCGCGGGCATGGGCGAGCGTGACGAGGACCTGGTGGACGTGGCCTTCGCGCTGCGCGAGCTGGACCCGGACTCCGTGCCGGTCAACTTCCTCATCCCGTTCGACGGGACACCGCTGGCCGGCCAGTGGAACCTCACGCCCCAGCGGGCGCTGCGCATCCTGGCGATGGTGCGGTTCGTCCACCCCGACGCCGAGGTGCGGCTGGCGGCCGGACGCGAGGTGCATCTGCGGACGATGCAGCCGCTCGCGCTGCACCTGGCCAACTCCATCTTCCTCGGCGACTACCTCACCAGCGAGGGACAGGCAGGTCAGTCCGACCTCGACATGATCGCGGACGCGGGGTTCGAGGTGGAGGGCACGGACACCACGACCCTGCCGGAGCACCGCGAGCACCCCGGGCAGCGCGCCGGTGATCTGGTCGCCGTGCGCCGGCGCGGGGCCGGCACCGCGCTGCCGCCCAATGCCTGAGGACGCCCGCTCCCCCATGGGTCACGACTCCCACGCTGCGCGAAGCCCTCTGAGCACCCGCGAGTTGCTCGACCTGGACCGGCGGCACGTATGGCATCCGTACGGGCCGATGCCCGGCCGCACGGAGCCGCTGGTCGTCGAGTCCGCATCCGGGGTCCGTCTGCGCCTGGCCGAGGAGTTCTGCGGGCGGCGCGAGCTGGTGGACGGGATGTCCTCCTGGTGGTCAGCCGTGCACGGCTACAACCACCCTGTGCTCAATGAGGCGGCACGTGCGCAGCTGGAGCGCATGAGCCACGTGATGTTCGGAGGGCTGACGCACGAGCCGGCCGTGCGGCTGGCGAAGCGCCTCGTCGAGATCACCCCGGCGGGACTCGAGCACGTCTTCCTCGCGGACTCCGGGTCCGTCTCGGTCGAGGTCGCCGTCAAGATGTGCCTGCAGTACTGGCGTTCGCAGGGGCGCGGCGCCAAGCGGCGGCTGATGACATGGCGCGGCGGATACCACGGGGACACCTGGCAGCCCATGTCGGTGTGCGATCCCGAGGGCGGCATGCACGAACTGTGGTCCGGTGTTCTGCCGAGGCAGGTCTTCGCGGACGCGCCACCCGACGGTTTCGGCGCCGCTCCGGACGAGGCCTACGTGCGTCACCTGCGCGAGACGGTCGGGCGGCACGCGGACGAGCTGGCCGCGGTGATCGTGGAACCCGTCGTCCAGGGGGCGGGCGGCATGCGCTTCCACTCCCCCGCCTACGTACGGGCGTTGAGGGAGGCGTGCGACGAGCACGACGTGCTGCTGGTGCTGGACGAGATCGCCACGGGTTTCGGGCGCACCGGGACCCTGTTCGCCGCGGAACACGCCGGCGTCACGCCGGACGTGATGTGCGTGGGCAAGGCCCTCACCGGCGGTTACCTCACGCTCGCGGCGGCCCTGTGCACGCAGCGGGTCGCCGGCGGAATCTCGCAGGGCGAGGTTCCGGTGCTGGCGCACGGCCCCACGTTCATGGGCAATCCGCTGGCGGCCGCCGTCGCGGACGCGTCCGTCGGACTGCTCCTGGACGGGGACTGGGCGGCCGAGGTGCGCCGCGTGGAGGACGGGCTGCGCACCGGCCTGGCCGGTGCCGAGGAGCTGCCCGGTGTGACCGGGGTACGGGTGCTCGGCGCGATCGGTGTGCTCCAGCTCGACCACGAGGCCGGCATGGCCGAAGCGACACGGGCGGCAGCTCGCCATGGAGTGTGGCTGCGGCCGTTCCGCGACATGGTCTACACGATGCCTCCGTACGTCACCGGCGACGAGGACGTCGCGGCGATCTGCGCGGCGATGCGTGCCGCAGCGGCGGAGGGCTGAACCGGTGCGGGGCATCACCGTCGTCACCGGGACGGACACCGAGGTCGGCAAGACGGTCGCCACGGCCGCGATCGCCGCGGCTGCTCTGGCACGCGGCCGCTCGGTGGCAGTACTCAAGCCGGCCCAGACGGGCCTGGCCGACGGTGAGCCCGGCGACGTGGAGCGGGTGCGGCAGCTGGCGGGCGGGGAAGTCACCGGCGCCGAACTCGCCCGCTACCCGGAGCCGTTGGCGCCCGCGACCGCCGCGCGCCGGGCGGGGCTCCCGTCCGTCGGGCCGGAGCAGGTGGCGGAGGCGGCGCACCGGCTGGCCACCGTTCACGATCTGGTACTGGTCGAGGGCGCGGGCGGGCTCCTCGTACGGTACGACGAGGCGGGGGCGACGCTGGCGGACGCGGCACGGCTGCTGGACGCCGACGTGGTGGTGGTCGCCGCGGCCGGGCTGGGCACGCTCAACGCGACCGCTCTGACTGCGGAGGCGCTGTGCGCACGCGGTCTGCGGATACGGGGCGTGGTGATCGGAAGCTTCCCCGCCGAGCCCGGGCTGGCGGCGCGCTGCAACGTGGAGGACCTGCCGGCGGCCGCCGGCAGCGCTCTGCTCGGCGTGCTGCCCGCGGGAGCGGGAGCCATGGCCGCCGCCGACTTCCGCGCGGCGGCGCCGGGTTGGCTCTCCACGACGCTGGGCGGCTGCCGGCCGGAGTGCTGACCCTCGCTCGGGCCCCTCGTTCCTCCTGTCGCTACGCCTGCCCCCCTGCTCCTGTCGATACGCCGGCTCTTCTGGTGTTCGGCCCTTGTCTCCTCCTTCCCGTCTCCTCTCCCCACCGACCGTGCGAACGGGCAGAATCGGGACGTCCTGCCCTTTCCGCCCGGAGTGGGCGGGCCCCGACGGGAGGAATCGTTCATGGCCGCACGGAACGCGCAACCGGCAGGCGGAAGCCCCGTACGACACCCGCTGTTCGCGCGCTTCTACGAGCGGCTGAGCGTATCGGCCGACGCAGGGGCCGGAGTGCGGGCACACAGGCAGGAGTTGCTGACAGGACTCACGGGCAGCGTGATCGAGGTGGGAGCCGGCAACGGCCTCAACTTCGCCCGGTATCCGGCGGGCGTCTCCCGGGTGATCGCCGTCGAGCCCGAGCCCCGTCTGCGCCGGTCGGCCACCGAATCGGCCCGCGGACCCGAGGTGCGCGTTCCGGTGCATGTCGTGGCCGGCACGGCGCAGGCGCTGCCCGCCGCGGACGACTCCTGCGACGCCGCGGTCTGCTCGCTGGTTCTGTGCTCGCTGCCGGATGTCTCCAGCGCCCTGAGCGAGGTGCGGCGCGTGCTGCGGCCCGGCGGTGAGCTGCGCTTCTACGAGCACGGCCGCGCCGAGGGACGGCGGGGGATGATGCGTTTCCAGCGTGTTCTGGACGGCACGGTGTGGCCTCTGCTCTTCGGCGGCTGCCACACCGGCCGGGACCCGGTCGGGGAGATCGCAGCCGCCGGTTTCACGGACGTCTCATTCCGCCGGCTGCAGGTACCGGAGAACGGACCGGCGCTGCCGGCCTCGTTCCACGTGCTGGGCAGTGCGCGCCGCCCCTGAACAGCCGGGCCGGTACGCCCCGGCAAGGCAGCGGATTCATTGCATCGAGCGGTTCGGTTCGTCCAGCGGTTCAGTACGTCCAGGAGCGCAGCTCGAGGGCGATGTCGCGTACGCCCGCTGAGCCGTCCTTGACCAGCCAGGCCAGATCGCGGATCTTCTCCGGCGAGGCGCTGACCCGCAGGCCGCTGGCGACGAGATAGCCGTAGGCGACGGCGGAAGCGAAGAGGGCGTTGCCGCGCTCCAGCGCGGGGACGTGGAGCAGCAACTGCAGCAGTGCCGCGGCACGGTCGTGCGGCTCCGCGTAGACGGGACGTTCGAATATGGTTGCTTCGTGCCTGCTGACGGCGGCGACGAGAGCACCGTAGTCGGTGACGCGCGGGTCGCCGGGGGCCTTCGCCTCCGCGACCATCAGAAGCCAGGCGAGGTCGATGCGGAGAGTCACGTACGCGGAAGGCCCTCGCTCTCGCGCCGCCCCGGTTCGGGGAACTCCTCCGCGAAGACCGACTCGTAGTTCTTCATGAAGTCCGACGCCGCCTCGACGAAGGTCTGGCCTGCCTCGCCCGCGTCCCGCTCGACGAGCTCCTCGATGTAGCGGTTCATGCTCATCCCCCGCTCGGTGGCGCGGTCACGCGCTGTCTGTGCGGTCGCTTCGTCCACGCGGACGTTCAGCTGAGTCTTCGACACACCTCCACGCTAGCACTGATTCGCTAGCAACGGCCAGACGAGTGCGCGGGACCTTCGGCGTGGACTGTCGCGGGCATTCCAGGGGCGCTTCGCTGACGCTTCCGCGGGCACCGGCCGTTGTCAGTGCCCGGCTCTAGGGTTCTGTGCGTCGGGGACCGCCGGGGGAATTCCGCGGACCTGCGCAAGGGGATGGGGGAAGAACCGTGCACTGGACGGCATGGGCCGCGTCCGCGCTTGTGGCGGTAACGGGCGGCTGGATGCTCTTCGACGGGCTCCACGCCCTGATCACGGGTGACTACGTGACACCGGACAGCGGCACGCACGCCGGGCAGCTGGGCCCCTGGGCGAGCCTGATCTCGGGCATCGGGCTCGACCCCAGGTCGCTGCTGGTCAAGTGGGTGTTCGTCGGGTATGCGGCGGCGTATCTCACCTCGGGGGCCGTTCTGGCCGCAGGTGCGGCGGCTGCCTGGCGTGCGGTGGCGGTCGTCGCCGTGCTCGGGCTGTGGTACCTGCCGTTCGGGACCGTGGCGAATCTGGCCGTGCTGGCTCTCCTGCTCATACCGGCACTGCGAATACGGGGCTGAGCGCAAGCGCCTCGTGACCCGAGTCCGGATGGTGAAAACCCTTCGCCGTCCCTGACGGGCGGGTGCTCAGCTGCCGGAATGAGTGATCTCGTGATACGCGCGGCGACGGACGACGACCTCGACAGCGTTCTGGGGTTCTGGAAGCACGCCGCCGAAGGCACCAGCATCAGCGATGACCAGAACGGTGTGGCGGCCCTGATCGCCCGGGATCCGCAGGCCCTGCTGCTCGCGGAGCGCGACGGAAGGCTGGCCGGGACGGTGATTGCCGGTTTCGACGGTTGGCGCTGCCACCTCTACCGGCTGGCCGTGTGCCCTCGGCAGCGCCGGCAGGGCGTGGCCACCGCGCTGCTGCAGGCGGCCGAGCAGCGTTTCGCCGCACTCGGCGGCCGGCGGGCCGATGCGATGGTGCTCGACCGCAACATCCCGGCGCACTCCGCATGGACCGCTGCCGGCTACGGCACCGAGCCGCAGTGGAGCCGGTGGGTCAAGCACCTGGTCTGAGCGCATACCGATGCGATGCCCGGGGAACTCGCCGTCGGCACCGTCCGTCTACGATGAACGACCGCCGTCATTTGCGAACCTCTGGCCAGTGACGTTCCGCGATCCCCGCACACCACCGGGGCAGCCCGACCGAAAGGTGTGAGAGTCCGCCCATGGGCGATTCTCCCAACAGCAGACAGCACCGTGACCGGCACGTCGTGACCGCTCAGCCTCAGCCCCGCCCCGCCCCGTGCGCCCCGTACACCGCATCCCGCCGCGCCTTCCCGCCGGCAGCGGAGGCGGCACGGTGACCGAGGTGCTCTTCCTCCTGGTGGCGCTGCTCCTCGCCCTGGCCTGCGGAGCGTTCGTCGCCGCCGAGTTCTCGCTGACGACGGTCGAGCGCGCCGATCTGGAGCGTGCGGTGCAGCGCGGCGAGCGGGGCGCGCAGAGTGCCATGGAAGCGGTGCGGTCGCTGACCTTCCAGTTGTCCGGGGCGCAGCTCGGGATCACGGTCACCAACCTCGTCGTCGGCATGCTCGCCGAGCCGTCGATCGCCAAGCTGATCGCGGGCCCGTTGCGGGCGGCGGGTGTGCCGCCCTCGGCGGCGCCGTCGGCGGCGCTCGTCATCGGTACGGGCCTCTCCACTCTCGTCCTCATGGTGGTCGGGGAACTCGTACCGAAGAACTGGGCGATCTCCCGGCCGCTGCCCATCGCCAAGGCCGTCGCCACACCGCAGCGTGTCTTCTCGGCGGTCTTCCGTCCCCTCATCCGGCATCTGAACAACACGGCCAACCGGATAATGACGATGATGGGCCTGGAGCCGACCGAGGAGCTGGACTCCGCCCGCTCACCGCGCGAACTGGCCGCACTCGCCCGGCACTCGGCGAAGGAGGGCGCGCTGGAGCCCGACACCGCCGACCTGTTCGTGAGGACGCTGCACCTCGCGGAGCTCACCGCGGAGAACGTCATGACCCCCCGGGTGCAGGTCACTTCCCTGGATGTGCAGGCGAACGCCGAGGACGTCGCCAACGCGACCCGGGCCACGGGGCTCTCCCGCTTTCCGGTGGTCCGCGGCGGACTGGACACCGTCGTCGGCATCGTGCGGATCAAGGACGTGCTGGCCGTGCCCGCCGAGGAGCGCCCGCGCTATCCGGTGACGGAGCTGATGAGGGAACCGCTGCTCGTACCGGAGTCGCTGACCGTGGACCGCCTGCTGGACCGCATGCCCGGCGGGGAGCGCAGCATCGCCGTCGTCATCGACGAGTACGGCGGCACGGCCGGCGTGGTCACCCTCGAGGACATCATCGAGGAGGTCGTGGGCGAGGTGCGCGACGAGCACGACCCTCAGGAGCCGCCGGACCTCGCCCCCGCCGGCCACGATCCGGACGGACGGCGCGTCTTCGACGCGGACGGCGCCACCCGCACCGACCAGCTCGAAGCCATCGGCATGCACGCCCCGGAAGGCCCGTACGAGACGCTCGCGGGGCTGATCGCCACCGAGCTCGGGCGGATTCCCGAGCGGGGTGACGCCCTGGACGTCGCCGGCTGGCACATCGAGGTGGTGGACGCACACGGGCGCCGCGCCGCACGCGCACAGCTCACCGCTCCCCCGGAACCCGAAGAGGACGACGAAGCCGCCGGGGAGGAGAAGCGTTGACCGCGATCCAGCTGTTCATCGGGCTGCTCACGCTCGTCGCCAACGCCTTCTTCGTGGGCAGCGAGTTCGCGCTGATCTCCGTACGCCGCGCACAGATCGAGCCCCGCGCCGAGCAGGGCGACAGGCGAGCGCGCAGCGTCCTGTGGGGCCTGGAGAACGTCTCCGCGCTGATGGCAGCGGCGCAGCTCGGCATCACACTGTGCACGCTGGTGCTCGGTGTCGTCGCGGAGCCTGCCATCGAGCATCTTCTGGAGCCTCTCTTCCACACGCTGGGCGTGGGCGACGGCCTGGCCCGCATCATCTCCTTCGTCATCGCGCTGTCCGTTGCCACGTACGCGCACATGCTGCTGGGCGAGATGGTGCCGAAGAACATCGCGCTGGCCGACCCGGAGCGTGCGGCGCTGCTGCTGGGGCCGCCGCTCGTCGGGCTGTCCCGCGCGCTGCGGCCGGTGATCTTCACCGTGAACGCCTTCGCCAACAGCTTGCTGAAGCTGCTGCGCGTGGAGCCGAGGGGCGAGGTCGTCTCGACGTTCTCCGACGACGAACTGGCGCAGATGGTCGCCGACTCCAGCGAGGCGGGGCTGCTCGACGACCGCTCCACGGAGCGCCTGCGTGACGCGCTGGAACTCGGCCGGCGGCCCGTCGGCGAGATCGCGAAGCCGACCGAGCAGGTGGTCGCCGCACGTCTGGGCGTGACTCCGGAGGAGCTGGAGCAGCTCTCGGCAAGTTCGGGCTACTCCCGGTTCCCCGTCGTCGACAGCAAAGGACGCGCCCTGGGCTATCTGCACGTCAAGGACGCGCTGGACGCACTCCCGCGAGACGCGGCCTTCCCGGCGACGGCGATGCGCCCGATCGCGCGCGTCCGTGCGTCGATGCCGCTGGACGACGTGCTGGGAGCGATGCGCTCCAGCAGTACGCACCTCGCGGCGGTGATGGGGGACGACGGGCGTACGGCGGGCGTGGTCACGATGGAGGACGTGCTGCGCGAGCTGGTGCACCGCAGCCGGGACGACGAGCAGCGGTGATCACCGGGCCGACCTGAGCCGAGCTGAGAGGAGCAACTGACGGTCGCCCGGAGCAGCCGGATACGATGGTCGGCCGTGAGCAGCACGCAGGACTCCTCAAAGACAGCCGCAGCAGCCGCATCGGCCACGACGGCCGGGGCCGCAAGGACAGCCGCATCCGTGAGGAAGGCCGGGTCCGTGGCGCCCGACGGCCCCGCCGGGCCTTCGGAAACCCCCGTCGTCCGCAGCTTCGTCGCCCTCGGCGACTCCTTCACCGAAGGCATGTCCGACCGTCTCCCGGACGGCAGCTACCGCGGCTGGGCCGACCTGCTCGCCGCGCGTCTCGCCGCCCTCGCCGAGGACACTCCCCCGCGCTCCGCCGGGCCGACGCCGCCGGACGCCGAGGAAGGCTTCCGGTACGCGAACCTCGCGGTGCGCGGCAAGCTCATCGGGCAGATCGCGGCAGAGCAGGTGGACACCGCCGCGGCGATGAACGCCGACCTGGTGACGCTCGTCGGCGGGCTCAACGACACACTGCGCCCCCGTTGCGACATGGGCCGGGTGTGCGGCGTGCTTGAGGAGTGCGTGGGGAAGCTGGCCCCGAGCTGCGGGCAGCTGGTCCTGATGCACAGCCCCGGACGCAACGGTCCCGGACTGGAGCGCTGCAGGGGCCGCATGGAGCAACTGTTCGCATTCATTGACGAGTTGGCGGACCGGTACGGCGCGACGGTCGTAGACCTGTACACCGGTGCGCCGCTGGCCGATCCGCGGCTGTGGGACGTCGACCGGCTCCATCTGACCGCCGAGGGCCACCGGCGGGTGGCCGAGGCGGTGTGCCAGCGGCTCGGGCATCCCGCGGTCTCGGACTGGCGCGCACCGGTGCCGCCGTCCCCCGCACCGTCCTGGCTCGCACGGCGCCGTGCCGATGTGCGCTTCACGCGCGAACACCTGGTGCCTTGGATAGGACGGCGTCTGACGGGCCGCTCCAGCGGAGACGGACGGGCGCCCAAGCGCCCGGAGCTGACCGCGCTGGCCTGCGAGGACACCCCGTAGAGGCCGGTACGCCACCCCGTAGAATCGGGTGATGTGACTGACAAGCCCCGCATCCCCGACGTCCTCGCCTCCCGCTACGCGTCCGCACAGCTGGCCCGTCTGTGGTCCCCGGAAGAGAAGGTGGTGCTGGAGCGGCGGCTGTGGCTCGCGGTGCTGCGCGCCCAGCGCGACCTGGGCGTCGGCGTTCCGGAGCAGGCGGTCGCCGGCTACGAGCGCGTACTCGGAGACGTCGACCTGGCCTCCATCGCCGAGCGCGAGCGGGTCACCCGCCACGATGTGAAGGCCCGCATCGAGGAGTTCAACGCGCTGGCCGGGCACGAGCACGTGCACAAGGGCATGACCTCCCGCGACCTGACAGAGAACGTCGAGCAGCTGCAGATCCGGCGCTCCCTGGAGGTCGCCCGGGACCGCACGGTCGCGCTGCTGGCGCGGCTGGGCCGGCTCGCCGGTGAGCACGCCGGACTGGTCATCGCGGGACGCTCGCACAACGTCGCCGCGCAGGCCACGACTCTCGGCAAGCGTTTCGCGACCGCCGCCGACGAACTCCTCGCCGCCTACGGACGGTTGACGGAACTGCTCGCCCGATACCCGCTGCGCGGCATCAAGGGCCCCGTCGGCACCTCGCAGGACATGCTGGACCTCCTCGGCGGCGACGAGGAGAAGCTCGCCGAACTCGAGCGCAGGGTCGCCTCCCATCTCGGCTTCTCCCACGCCCTCACCTCCGTCGGCCAGGTATATCCGCGCTCCCTCGACCACGACGCCCTCACCGCGCTGGTGCAGCTCGCCGCCGCGCCCTCGTCGCTGGCAAAGACCATCAGGCTGATGGCCGGACAGGAGCTCGTGACCGAGGGCTTCAAGGAGGGGCAGGTCGGTTCCTCTGCGATGCCGCACAAGATGAACACCCGCTCCTGCGAGCGCGTCAACGGCCTGATGGTCGTCCTGCGCGGTTATGCCTCGATGACGGGCGAGCTCGCCGGCGACCAGTGGAACGAGGGCGACGTCTCCTGCTCCGTCGTGCGGCGCGTGGCCCTGCCCGACGCCTTCTTCGCCTTCGACGGGCTGATGGAGACGTTCCTGACGGTGCTCGAGGAGTTCGGCACCTTCCCCGCCGTCGTGGAACGCGAACTGGACCGCTACCTCCCCTTCCTGGCCACGACGAAGGTACTCATGGCGTCCGTACGGGCCGGCGTCGGCAGGGAGAGCGCACACGAGGTCATCAAGGAGCACGCCGTGGCCTCGGCGCTGGCGCTGCGCGCCGGTGCGGAACGCAACGAGCTGCTGGACCGGCTCGCCGCCGATGAGCGGATCCCCCTCGGACGCGAAGAGCTGGGCGCACTGATGGAGGACCGGCTCGCCTTCACCGGCGCGGCGGCCGGCCAGGTGGGCGCGGTGGTCGCCCGTATCGAGAAGGTCACCAAGGAGCACCCGGAGGCCGCCGCCTACACGCCGGGAGCGATCCTCTGACGCGGCGCGCTCCCCGCTTCAGTCGGGAGGAGCTGGAGGCCGCCCGCGGCAGACTCGTCCCGGACGTGACCGCAGAGGGACTGAGGGTGCTCTTCTGCGGTATCAACCCGGGCCTGATGTCGGCGGCGACCGGGCATCACTTCGCCCGGCCGGGCAACCGGTTCTGGCCCGTGCTGCACGTCTCGGGCTTCACGCCGCGCCGGCTCCGGCCGGACGAGGAACGCGAGTTGCTCACGTACGGGCTCGGCATCACCAACGTCGTACAGCGGGCCAGCGCACGGGCCGACGAGCTGAGCGACAGGGAGTACCGGGAGGGCGGCAGGCAGCTTGCGGAGAAGGTGGCGGGGCTGCGGCCGCTGTGGCTGGCCGTGGTGGGTGTCACGGCCTACCGCACAGCCTTCGGCGAGCGTGCGGCCCGGATCGGCCCGCAGGAACGGCTGATCGGCGGGGCGCGTGTGTGGGTGCTGCCCAACCCCAGCGGCCTCAACGCCCACTGGACGCCGCAGGCGATGGCTGAGGAGTACTCCCGGCTGCGGGAGGCGGCCGCACCCGGGCCGGGACCGGCGGCGAGGGCTGCCGGCACCGGACCGCGGCGCGGGCGCTAGAGAGGCGAGGCGACTCCAACGCGGGCGCTAAGGCGGGTCGTTGACGGTGACCGCGGCGATCAGCTGAAAGGGCAGCTCGTGGCCCTGCTGCGAGACGCCCACGGCTATCCAGCGGCCGTCCGCCCGCCACAGCTCCACATAGGGGACGCTGCCGCTCAGCCCTTCCCAGGGCTCGGTCATCTCCTCGCCCTCGGTGCTCCGCAGCAGGACGCCGTACAGGCTGACGACCTGCGGCTCGCCCCATCGCCGGGTGAGCAGCATGCTCAACGCCCCGCACTCCGCCCCGTACTGATCCTCCGCGGCGAGCCGCGCCGTGCCGTCGTCCTCCCAGAACCCCTCGCTCGTGGACAGCTCCGCCAGGTGGTAGCCCGGGCCGCTGACCACACCGGCCTCCCTGCCGCGCTGGGCGGGGAAGTCCCTGGCGCGTAACAGGTCGATCGTGGCGAGGTGTTGGGCGAGGTCGCTCATCGTCCCAGTAAACCGCCAACGGCCGACATCCGAGTACGCACGGCCGGCCGCCGAGGGCGACTCCCTGCTGTTTCCGGCCGCGCTGCGCGAACCGGCCGCGGCGCACGGCAATCCGCGGGCGCGCGAAGTGCTGGAGCGTGCGGCGTTGACCGGCCGGGAGGAAGAGGTCCTGCGGCTGGTCGCCGGCGGGCTGAGGAACACGGAGATCGCGCAGCGGCTGCTGCTGGGCACCGAGACGGTCAAGTCACATGTGAGTTCGCTGCTTTCGAAGCTCGAAGCCCGTGCTCGCACACAGGCGTTGACCGTGGCGTACGAGTCAGGCTTCGCAGCCCCCGGGTGAGGACCCCTCTACTCGCGGTAACAACCGGTACCCGATACGATCCGGACCTGGGCTCAGGCAGGGAGGCGGACTTGGCGCGGCTCTCCGGCAGAGATCCTTCTCTGCTGCGACGGATCAACTCGACCGCCGTGCTGCGCGTACTGCGCTCGGAGTTCGGCCGCGCCCCGCTGACGCTGACCGACCTCGCGCAGGCCACGGAGCTCTCCCGTCCCACCGTCGAGGGCGTCGTCGAAGGCCTTGTCGAAGCGGGTCTGGCCGAGGAGAGCCCCGGCGGCACGGAGCACGCCGCGCGGCGCGGACGTCCGGCGCGCCGTTTCCGCTTCCGCGCGGAGGCCGGGCACGCGCTCGGCGTCGAGATCGGATCGCACCGCACCGCCGCCGTACTGGCCGATCTGACGGGCGGGTTCACGGGTACGGTCACCCACGACGTCGACGAGGATGCCGACGCGGAGGAGCGTCTGGATCAGGCACACAGCACTGTGGCCGAACTCCTCGACGCGAGCGGGGTGGGCTGCGAGTCGCTGCGGGCTGTGGGCGTGGGCACACCGGGAATCGTCGATGCCGACGGCACCGTACGCCTGAGCACGGCACTGCCGGGATGGACGGGGCTGCCGCTCGGCGAGCAGCTGCGCGAGGCGTTCAACTGCCCGGTGCTGGTCGAGAACGACGCCAACGCCGGTGTGGTCGCGGAGCGTTGGCAGGGGGCGGCGGAAGGTGCCGAGGACGTCGTCATGGTGCTGGTCGGGCTGAGCCCCGGCGCGGGCTCACTGATCGGGGGCCGCCTGCACCGCGGGTTCGGCGGGGCCGCCGGGGAGATCGGCGCGCTGCACCTGCTGGGCCGCGAGGCCACTCCGGAGCGGCTGCTGTCGACCACGGGTGAGCCGCTTCATCCGCTGGACGAGACGGCCGTGGCGCGTGTCTTCGCCCTCGCCCGCGCGGGCGACGAGCGCGCGGAGCGGGCCGTGGAACGGTTCGTGCAGCGGCTGGTGCACGACGTCGCCGCGCTGGTGCTCGCTCTCGACCCCGAACTGGTCGTGATCGGCGGCTGGGCATCCGGGCTGGACGACGTACTGCAGCCGCTGCGCGGCGAGTTGCAGCGCTACTGTCTGCGGCCGCCGCGCGTCGCACTGTCGGTGCTGGGCGAGGCGGCGGTGGCCACCGGAGCACTGCGGCTCGCTCTCGACGAGGTCGAGAGCGAGCTGTTCAGCGTCAACGCCGGCTGAGACGCGCGCCGGCGCGGTGCCGGCGGTGGGCCTGTTCGGCGGCGGGCCCGTCGGCGCCCGTCATAAAGGGCTCGGGCACCCTGCTGTCGCCGAAGGTGAGGCGGCAGGTGTCGGCACGGTAGGTGGAGACCCCGACGGCGGCCGTGGTGCCCTGCGCGATGTAGCAGGTGGTGACGACCAGCACGGGAGCGCCGGGCAGCCGGTCGAGCTGCCGTGCGTCGTCGGCACGTACGGAGCCGAGCTCCACGGTGCGCTCCTGGCCCTCAAGGTCCAGGCGCTGCAGCTCCCGCAGTACGGCGCGGCCGCGTGCGGCACCGGCACCCGGCTCCGCGTCGGGCAGCGCGGGGACCGAGGAGCGCGGTACGTAGAGCACTTCGGTCGCCACCGGCTGACCGTGCGTCATGCGCGTACGGCGCACGGAGTGGACCGGCTCGCCCCCCTCCTGGCCCAGCAGCGCGGCCACACCGGCGGGCGGTGCGCTCTCCTCGCTCTCGCCGGTCTGCCAGGCGTCATCCGGGGTGCCCGGCCACCCCTGCTCGCCCTGGACGACGTCCACCCCGAAGCGGGGTGGTGCGACGGTGGTGCCGACGCCGCGCCTGCGCTGCAGCCTGCCTTCGAGTTCGAGCTGCTCGAGGGCTTGCCGGAGGGTGGCGCGGGCGACGCCGAAGCGTGCGGCCAGTTCGCGCTCGTTCGGCAGGATCTCGCCCACCGCGAACTCGGAGTCCAGCGCGTCCGACAGCACGGTCTTCAGGTGCCAGTACTTCGGCTCCGGCACCGTGTCCAGCTGTGTGGTCCCCACTGTGGCTCCGCCTTCCCCTGTCAGCCTGCCGCGATCCGGACAGGCTTTATACGTGCTTGTTTTTTAAAGGTCCTTGCGTATGGCCGACCTTAAGGCCGCCATAAGAGTTGGTCAAGACCAATCTGAAACGGGTGAGATCTGGCCACCACCGCACTGAGCTGCAATGATCGATCATCGTTCAGCAGAGGAGGATGCGGAGCCCATGGCCACACAGCAGCGGATCACGGTCGTCACCGGTGGCAGCCGCGGCATCGGCGCGGCTGTCGCCGTACGTCTGGCGCGTGCGGGACACCACGTCGCCATCGGGTACGAGCGCTCCCGCGAAGCCGCCGAGAGCACAGCACGGACGGTACGAGCCGAGGGGGTGCGCGCCCTGGCCGTGCAGCTGGACACCAGCGTCGAGGCGGACGTGGACCGGCTCTTCGACGCTGTGCGCGAGCAACTCGGGCCTGTGACAGGGCTGGTGAACAACGCCGGAGTGACCGGGCCCCTCGGCCGCTTCACCGAGACGCCGACGGAAGTGATGCGCCGTGTCCTCGATGTGAACGTGCTCGGCTCACTGCTGTGCGCGCGGCGCGCCCTGCTGGAGATGTCGACGGCGCACGGCGGCGAGGGTGGAAGCGTCGTGAACATCTCCTCCGGGGCGGCGACCCTGGGCGCACCGGGCGAGTACGTGCACTACGCGGCGTCCAAGGCGGCGGTCGACGCGATGACGGTCGGCCTCGCGAAGGAGTTCGGGCCGGAGGGCGTACGGGTCAACTCCGTACAGCCCGGGGCCGTTCTGACGGAAATGCACGCCACGATGGGCGACCCGGAGCGGCCGTGGAAGAAGGCCGCGACCATTCCGGTGGGACGGCCGGGCGAGCCGGACGAGGTCGCGGCTGCGGTGGCGTGGCTGCTCTCGGACGAGGCCTCGTTCACGAACGGCGCGGTGCTGAGGGTCACCGGCGGGGTCTGAACGGCGGCCCGGTCACCGGCCGGACAGCGCCGGACGCGGCCTGACGGCGCCGGACGGCGGCCGGGCAGCGCGCTCAGCGCGTGCTGTTCAGAACGTGGCGCTCAAGGCGTCCGCAGGTGGCCCAGCTTGTCCGGGTTGGCCAGCAGGTAGACGGAGCGGATCCGGCCGTCGGCCACGTCCAGGAACATCACGGCCGACGGCTTGCCGCCGAGTGAACCCACTGCGGCTGTCGCGCCGTTGAGCTCCGTGAATGCGAACTCCAGGTCCGCGACGCCCTGTTCGCCGATGGCCGCGATGAAGCGGCTCACCTTGCCGGCCGAAGTGATGGTCCGCAGCGGCGCCTTGGCCTTGCCACCGCCGTCCCCGACCAGCCGGACGTCGGGTGCGAGCAGTTCGAGCAGGCCGTCGATGTCGCCGCGGGAGGCGGCATCGAGGAACCGCCGCGTCAGCTCACGCTGCTGGGCCGGATCCACCTCGTAGCGAGGGGTGCGCTCCGAGACGTGCGCACGCGCGCGGGCGGCAAGCTGCCGTACGGCCGCCGGACTGCGGTCGAGAACGGCGGCGATCTCCTCGTGGGGGAAGCCGAAGGCCTCGCGCAGCACGAACACCGCGCGCTCCAGCGGCGAGAGTGACTCCAGCACCACGAGGACGGCCACGGAGACGGACTCGGCCAGCATCACGCGGTCGGCGCCGTCCGGCACCTGACCGGCATGGATGTCGGTGGGCAGCGGCTCGGGCAGCCACGGTCCGACGTAGGTCTCGCGACGGTGCTGTGCCGAGCGCAGCCGGTCCAGGGCGAGCCGCGTGGTGACGCGTACGAGGAACGCCCTGGGCTCCCGCACCTCCGCGCGGGCCGCCGAGGCCCAGCGCAGCCAGGCGTCCTGGACGATGTCCTCGGCGTCCGCGACGCGGCCCAGCATGCGGTAGGCCACGCCGAGCAGGACCGGACGGTGCTCCTCGAAGACCTCGACCTCGGTCGCATCGCTTTCTTCGGCGTCCACGGGCCCATGATGTCACCCGGTACCGCGGCGTTCTCACGCACGTACGCCCATGCGCCCGTGAGTCCTCACGCAGGTACGCCGATGCGCCCGTACGTGCGTTCCCGCGGGAGGCTTCCACGGCGGGCCACTTGCTGACATCGTGTCTACGAACGGCCGGGCCGTCCGCACCGGCCGTCCCGTGCCCCACGTACGAGCAATTCACGAGGAGTGGACCATGACCGCCGTCGCCTCCCCCCACGCGCCCGTGCCGCCCACGGAATCCTTCGTGCACGTCACCCCCGCGGGGCAGCCCGGGTTCGACCTCGCCTATGAGCGGCGCGGGAGCGGCGAGCCCGTCGTGCTGCTGCACGGCATCGGACATCACTGGCAGGCGTGGGAGCCCGTGCTCAGCATCCTCACCGCGTCCTGCGAGGTGATCGCCGTCGACCTGCCGGGCTTCGGCGCCTCCCCGGAGCTGCCGGACGGCGTCTCCTACGAACTGGACAGCGTGATACCGCTGTTGAGCTCGGCGTTCGACGCCCTGGAACTGGAGCGTCCGCATGTCGTCGGCAACTCCCTGGGCGGTCTGCTCGCTCTGGAGCTCGCGCTGCACGGACACGCGCGCTCGGTCACTGCTCTCTCCCCCGCCGGTTTCTGGACCGGGGCGGAGAGGCGCTACGCCTATGCCGTACTGATGGGCATGCGGGCCGGTGCCAAGGGGATTCCTGACGGACTGCTGCAGCGGATGGCCCGCAGCGCCGCGGGACGGGCGGCGCTCACCAGCACCATCTACGCGCGGCCGGGCCGCCGTTCACCCGAGGCTGTCGTGGCCGAGACCCGTTCGATGCGCGCGGCGACCGGGTTCGGCCCGACACTCAAGGTGGGGCGGAGTCCGGATGTGATCTTCAAGCAGGACATCCCCGGTGTGCCGGTGACGATCGGGTGGGGCGAGAAGGACAGGCTGCTGCTGCGCCGTCAGGGCACGCGGGCGAAGAAGGCGATCCCCGGCGCACGACTGGTCCCGCTGCCCGGCTGCGGGCATGTGCCGATGAACGACGATCCCGCGCTGGTGGCCCGTCTGGTGATGGAGACGGTACGGGCGGTCTGAGCACCGGCGGAGACCGCGACGGGGCCCGGCGCGGCTGCCGGGCCCCGCACGCGCTCAGGGCCGGGGCCGGTGACCCTCCGGCACCGCTTCCCCGGCGGGCACCGGCCCCGGCGGTGTTCCGTCGCCGAAGGGCCGGCCGCCCAGCTGCTCGCGGTGGTGCGGGGTCAGCCAGCCGGCGAGGTCAGGGCCCGCGGGCACGATGCCTGTCGGATTGATGCCGGCGTGGACCCCGTAGTAGTGCCGCTTGATGTGGTCGAAGTCGGTCGTGTCGCCGAACCCCGGCGTCTGGTAGAGATCCCGCGCGTAGGCCCACAGCACCGGGTCCTCGGTGAGCTTGTTGCGGTTGCACTTGAAGTGGCCGTGGTAGACGGCGTCGAAGCGCACGAGGGTGGTGAAGAGGCGGATGTCGGCCTCGGTGATGCTCTCGCCCACCAGGTAGCGGCGGTCGGCCAGTCGTTCGGAGAGCAGGTCGAGCCGCCGGAAGACATCGCCGTACGCCTTCTCGTACTCCTCCTGGCCGGTCGCGAATCCGGCCCGGTAGACACCGTTGTTGAGGTCGCGGTAGACGCCGTCCATGACCTCGTCGATCTCGTCGCGCAGCTCTGCCGGATAGAGATCCGGGGCGCCCGCACGATGCAGACGCGTCCACTCGGCCGCCATATCGAGGGTCATCTGCTGGTAGTCGTTGGTGACCAGGCGGCCGCTCGGGACGTCGACGACCGCGGGGACGCTCACCCCGCCCGGGTACTCCTTCTCGCGGGCGTCGTAGGCCTCGTGCAGGAAGCGGATGCCGAGAACGGGGTCCTTGTCCCCGGGGTCGAGCGTGAAGCGCCAACTGCGGTCGTCCTGGAGGGGATCGGTTACGGCGAGCGACAGCGCGTCTTCCAGGCCCAGCAGCCGCCGCGAGACGGCGACGCGGCTCGCCCACGGGCAGGCCCGGCTGATGACGAGCCGGTAGCGCCCGGCCTCCACGGGCCAGCCGTCCGCGCCGTCAGCGGTGATCCGGTCCGCGAAGTGGCTCCTGGACCTCTTGAAGGCCTTCTTCCCGTACGCGGTGTTGCTCTGCGCGGTGTTGCCGGTGGTGGACGTGTCGCCGTCGGGGCTCAATGTGCGGTTCCTTCCCTGTCGGTCTCCGGTGACCCCCCTACCCCTGTGCGGGCCCGTCCACCTTCCCGCGAGGCGGTGACATTCCGGAAACGCCGGGCGGGAGCTCTCAGCCGGTTCCGTCGTCCGACCGGTGCCGGGCCGAGCGCACCAGGCGGTCGCCGTCGCCGTCTCCTTCCGCCCGGCTCTGGCCGTCCCGGCCATCCCCCGCGGGCGCCGGCGGGTCCGTACGGCGCGGCCACGGGCGCCGTCAGACGATCTCCTCGCTCATCTCCGCGAGTTCGCGGTCGCCACTGCCGCTGCTGAAGGTGGGAGTCGTGTACGAGCCGCGCCCCGCGACCGCCCACCAGAACGACGCGAGCCCCAGCACGCAGACCAGGGCGACGGGTGCGTAGTTGAAGGAGTCGGGGTTGATCGGGTTCGTCTGCGGGAGGCAGAAGAGCACGGTCACGAAGGCCACCCACGCCACGGCCGTCCAGCCGATCGGCACACCCCAGCGGCCGAGGTTCCACTTCCCCTGCCGGAAGCGCTCCTTGTACCGCAGCCGCAGGAAGATCGGGATGGCGTACGCAGGGGTGATGCCGATGACGGAGATCGCCGTGACCGCGCCGTACGCCGCCTTGCTGAAGAGCGCCGGAGAGGCGAGCAGCGCGGCCACGGCGACGGTCAGCAGCACGGCACGGGCCGGCGTCCCGGTGCGCGGGCTGACGCGCCGCCACTGGGCGGAGAGCGGCAGAGCACCGTCGCGGGAGAAGGCGAAGACCATGCGGCTGGCGGCTGCGACCTCTGCGTTGCCGCAGAAGAGCTGAGCGATGATCACGATCAGCAGCAGCAGCTTTGCGCCGGTCAGGCCCAGTGCGTCGAGGAAGATCTGCGCGGGCGGCACGCCGGTGGCGCTGTTCTGGGTGCCCGCGTAGTCCTGGATCGCGAAGGTCACCCCGGCCAGCAGGACGAAGCCGGCCACCCAGGACCATCCGACGGCCCTCACGATGCCGCGCGCGGCACTGACCTCGGCGTCCGTGGTCTCCTCCGACAGGTGGGCGCTGGCGTCGTATCCGGTGAAGGTGTACTGGGCGAGCAGCAGCCCGATCATCACCACGTACAGCGAGCTCGACCAGCCGGTGTCGTTGACGAACTCGCCGAAGACGAACGACGCCGACTGGTGCTCGGACGGTATGAGCGCCAGCGCCGTGACGATCACTGTGACACCGGCGAAGTGCCACCACACGCTCACGGAGTTGAGAACGCTGACCAGCCGTACCCCGAAGAGGTTCAACGTCGCGTGCAGCACGAGGATGCACAGGAAGATGATCATCACGACGCCCGGCGTCGGATCGACCCCCCACTGGAGGTTGAGCAGCGCACCGGTGAACATCGCGGCGCCGTAGTCGATTCCGGCGAGGGTGCCCAGCAGTCCGAGCAGGTTCAGCCAGCCCGTGTACCAGCCCCACCGGCGGCCGCCGAGCTGGTCCGCCATGTAGTACAGGGCACCGGAGGTGGGGTAGGCGCTGGTGACCTCGGCGAGTCCGGCGCCGACGAACATCACCATCAGACCCACCAGCACCCAGCCCCACAGCATCACCGACGGCCCGCCGGTGACCAGGCCGAATCCGTACAGCGTCATGCATCCGGAGAGGACGGAGATGACGGAGAAGCTGATGGCGAAGTTGCCGAACGGGCCCATGCGGCGGATCAGTACGGGGTGGTACCCCAGGTCGCGCAGCTTGGCGTCGTCATCGATCCGGTCGTCGCGACGCGACCTGACGTTGGGGCTCAACGGAAACCTCCTGGGGTGGTGCGAGGGGACGGAAGCGGGGGGCGGCGGGTGCGGCGGGGACGGTGGTATGTGGCGGTGACCGGACGGTGGCGAGGCGGGGAGTGCGGTCCGGCCGCGGCGGTCAGCTGTCCGCGGCGAAGGACTCCTCGCGGGCCCGGCAGTACTCCGCCCGCGCCGATTCGGGACGTTCGGGATCCTCGGCGACCTGGAGCCACGGCTGCTGCGTGAAGTACGGGCCCAGCGCGGCGAAGACGCGTGCCGCGTCGGCTGCCCGCTTTCCCGCCCACAGAGCGTGCGCCAGATGATTGAGGTCCAGTACGGACTGGCTGGTGGGGTCCGTGTGGTCGAACCAGCCCTGCAGGGCGGTGCGGGCGTCGAGGGCGACGGGATCGTGCGCCCACTGCTGCCGCAGCAGCGGATCGTCCTTGCCTTCGGCGATCTGGCGCCGGTACTGCTCGACGTAGGCGTAGAGCGGGAGCGCCAGCAGCGCCGAGCCGGCCGGCGCCCAGGAGGACACCCAGCGGACGAAGTCGACCGCGGACGCGTGTGTGGAGAAGCTGCCCCCGGAGCGCGCGTGCAGGAAGTGCAGCATGCGGTGGTGCGCCTCGCGGTTGTATCTGTCGCGTTCGTAGACGCGGTAGAGCAGTCCCCACGGGCCGGGCGGGAGCATCGGCTCCGCGGCGCGCTCGCGGTGCTCGCCCCGCTCCTGGCGCTCGTCGAGACGGGCCAGGGCGAGCAGGCACACCCACGGCACCGGGTCGGCGGGCAGCAACTCGGCCGCGGCGTGGCACTCCAGACGTGCGGCCTTCTCCAACTCACCGGCGCTGTAGTGGTGTTCACGACGGGCGCGGACGGCGCGCTCCACCGCGACCCGTGCCGACATCATCCGCGCGTCGGCGTTGCGCGGGTCCTCCTGCAGCCAGGCCTCCACCACCTGGGACCCGGCCGCCACGACGCCCAGCACCTGCGAACGGGCCGTGCGCAGCCCCCATGAAGTGCCCGTACGGTCCAGAAGCGTGCGCATGGCCATCCAGCGGCCGGCACGCAACTCCTCCAGGGCGCCGCGCAGTTCGTTGTCGAATCCGGCCGGGCTGTAGACGGGGCGTATCCCCCGGCCCGCTCCCCCGGTCGTCCGCCGCATCAGTTCTGCTCCGTGGCCACCCGGCGCGACGGCGAACGGCGCGTCGGGCTGTTCGGGGGCAGCGGCGGGTGGTGCGGCATCACGGAAGTTCCTCAACGGCAGGGGCGGGGACCGCGTCGCGCCGACGACCGCGCAGGGCGGGCGAGCAGCGAAGCGTGACCGCGTGTCCCGGATTCATCACCGAACCTAACTCCTCGGAGGTCACAAGCCAGCAGTGGGAAATGTGACGGTCCTGCGCCGAAAGTCCGCGAAGGGGTTGTGAATCGGCACCCTTGCCGCTTCTGCGTCCTTCTTCCAGGCTCATCTTCTCCGCCCCACCGCGGACAAGAAGGTGCCGTCATGGCGTCGCGCGCGTGGGGGACCGCGCTGACGCGCCAGGTCACGATGTAAGGAGAGAGCTTGGAGGCAGCGGGGACGCGCGTCAAGACCCGTCAGCGGTGTGCGACTTGCGCGCTCACCGCGCGCAGCGCACGGAACCCTTTCTGCAGTTGCGGCGTCGGTGTTCACTGAGTCCAGTGTTCGTCGCTGCGCTCGCCGAGGTGTCGCGTGCACCGCCGACGTGGCGGTGATACGTATCGCCCGGTCCGGTCCGTACCGCCCTGTTTTGTCCATCCGCGATCCAGGAGGCTCGTCCATGGCGCACGAGGACCCCATCTTCCGCACCACCGGCGGCACGGCACCGGGACGGCGTGCGCTGCTGCGCGGCTCACTGGTCGCGTCCGCCGCCTTCTCCCTGCCCGCGCTGTCGGGTGCCGCCCCGTCGCAGGCGCTCGGCGGACGTCCACGGGCGAAGTGGGGTGTCCAGACCGGTGATGTGACGACGTCCTCGGCTCTGGTGTGGGTACGGTCCGACCGGCGGGCCCGGATGGTCGTCGAGACGTCGGCGACGGAGTCCTTCCGCAACGCGCGCCGGTGGGAGGGCCCCGTCGTGGGCCCCGGCACGGACTTCACCGGCGTCACGCCGCTGCGCGGGCTCCCGGCAGGGGAACAGGTCTTCTACCGCGTCACTCTCGCGGATCCCGACGATCCGCGGCGTACGGGCGAACCGGCGCGCGGCACCTTCCGCACCGCGCCGGGCAGACGGCGGCAGGGCGTGCGTTTCCTCTGGTCGGGGGACCTGGCGGGGCAGGGCTGGGGAATCAACCCCGACCGCGGTGGCTACGCGATCTTCGAAGAGATGCGGCGTCTGGAACCGGACTTCTTCCTCAACAGCGGCGACACCATCTACGCCGACGGGCCCATCGAGGAGAAGGTCGCGCTGCCGGACGGCGGAGTGTGGCGCAACGTCACCACCGAGGAGAAGTCGAAGGTCGCCGAGACCCTCGGGGAGTTCCGCGGCAACTTCCGCTACAACCGGCTGGATGAGAACCTGCGCCGGTTCCAGGCCCAGGTGCCCTCCGTCGTCCAGTGGGACGACCACGAGGTGCTCAACAACTGGTATCCGGGCGAGATCCTCGACGACGACCGCTACAAGGTGAAGGACGTCGACACCCTCGCCGCCCGCTCGCTGCGCGCTTTCGCCGAATACCACCCGCTCACGACGCTCCCGGCGAAGGACGAGGACGGGCGCGTGCACCGAGTCGTCCACCACGGCCCGATGCTGGACGTCTTCGTCCTCGACATGCGGACGTACCGGAACGCCAACTCCCCCGGCAGGCAGGAGCAGGACCCCACGGGAATCCTCGGCGAGGCGCAGCTGAAGTGGCTGAAGAAGGCACTGTCGCGCTCGCGGGCCGTCTGGAAGGTGATCGCCTCCGACATGCCGATCGGCCTCGTCGTGCCCGACGGGAAGACCGACTTCGAAGGCATCGCCCAGAGCGACCCCGGTGCGCCGCTGGGCCGGGAGCTCCAACTCGCCGAACTGCTGCGGCACATCAAGCGTGAACGCATCACCGGGACGGTGTGGTTCACCACGGACGTCCACTACACCTCGGCGCAGCACTACGACCCCTCGCGGGCGGCCTTCAAGGACTTCGAGCCGTTCTGGGAGTTCGTCTCGGGGCCGCTCAACGCGGGAGGATTCCCCGCCCTGAAACTCGACGGCACCTTCGGACCGTCGCAGGCCTTCGTCAAGGCGCCGGAGAAGGCCAACACGCCGCCGTCCGAAGGCGGCCAGTACTTCGGGCAGGTCGACATCGACGGCGGCAGCGGCGAGTTGACGGTGCGGCTGCGGGAGCAGGGAGGCGAGACGCTCTTCACCAAGGTGCTGCAGCCCGGCCGGGTCGGCCAGTGAGCCGCGGGAGGGCCGGAAGGGTGACGCCGTGAGCGGCACCCGCGAGCTCCCGCACGGTGAGCCCTTCAACTATCCGGGCGCAGGCGCCACCGCGGGGCGCCCCGGGAGCTGGCCGGCGGGATTCCGCACGCTGCATGTGAGCACTCAAGTCGGTTCCGGCGAGGCCGACTTCGCACTCGCGGCGGACGCGGTGATGACGTGGCACCTGCACCGGACCGCGGGTGTGCGCTTCGTCACCGGCGCGCGCCGGGCGGCACCGGGGGTGGAGGTCGTCGTCGGCCTGGGCGTGGGCGGACTGCGGGTCCACGCGCCGTGCCGCGTGGTGTGGACCGCGGACCGGGACGGCCGCACCGGATGGGGGTACGGGACGCTGCCCGGTCACCCGGTGCGGGGCGAAGAGGCGTTCGTGGTCGTACAGGACGAGGACGGCACGGTCCGGCTGGAGGTCCTGGCCTTCAGCCGGCCGGCGGCCTGGTTCACGATGGCGGCGGGCCCGCTGCTGCCGGTGTTCCAGCGGTGGTACGCCCGCAGATGCGGGCGGGTCCTGCGGCGGCTCGTACGCGCGGGACGGGGCGCGGAATAGGACTCGGGACGGGGCGCGGAAACGGTCACGGGACCGGGCTCCGGCCGGGGCGAAAACGGCCATCGAGACGGCCGGGAAGAAAGCGGCACCGAGGGGACAGAACATCCTTAACCCATCGGTCACAAGGCGTTCTTGATCGGGCAACGCCAGTGCGTGAGGGTGATCGCATGACTGACTTGTCACAGAACGAGCATCCGACTCCACAGGGCCTCCGCAACCTCCTCACAGGCGGCATCGGCAACTGGCGGTCGCTGCTCCGCAGGCACCGCCCGCAGTCACCGCCGCGCAGCGCCGAGGACTGCGCGACCGGAGTGAAGTCCCGGGCGACGGCGGCGGCTTCGCTGTGGCGGGTACGCACCACTGTGCCGGACGAGCCGGGGACGCTCGCGCGGCTGTGCGCGGCGTTCGCGCGGGAGCGTGTGGACATCGTCTCGCTGCAGACCTCTCCCCTGGGCCTCCGGCCCGGGGAGACCGCGTCCCTCGGCCTCAGGCCCGGGGACGACCCAGGCCCCGGGTATCGCCATGAGCCCGGTGCCGGGCCCGTCGACCGCACGGGGTCCGGGCACGAAGGCGCCCGTGAGCAGGCCATGGACGAGTTCGTGCTGCGCGCACCCGCCCGGCTGGAGGCCGGCGAGCTCGCAGGGATCGTGAACGGCGCGGGCGGCAGCGGCACATGGGTCGAGCGGGCCGATGCCCACGACCTCGTCGACACCCCTACCCGGGTACTTCGCCTCGCCGCGCGCACCGCCGTCGACACCGCCGAACTGCCGCTCGCGCTGCGGCAGTTGCTCGGACGGTGCACGGTGCGGTCCGTTCCGCCCGTCTCCCCGGTCTCCGGTGCGCCGTCACCGCTGGAGGTCCCGCCGGAGGGTACGTGCGAGGGGACCGTGCTGCGACTGCCCGACCCCGCCGGTGGCGTCCTCGTCGTCGAGCGCCCCCAACTGCCCTTCACTCCTGCCGAATTCGCACGGGCTGCCGCTCTCGTGGAGCTGGACCGCGTGCTGGGTGCCGGTGTGCGTGTGCCCGGTTCTCCGGACGCCCTGACACTGCCGGACGGCTGGCCGGTCACCGTGCGGCGCGCCGACACCGGCGATCTGGAGGCCGCCCTGGAGATGCACGAGCGGTGCTCGAAGACGACGCTGACGCAGCGTTACCACGGGCCCGTCGGCGAGGCCGACCGCTACCTGCGGCACCTGCTCTCACCGCGGTTCGGCCGGACCCTGGCCGCCCGTACGGCGTCGGGGAAGCTCGTCGCGCTTGGACATCTGCTGTGGGACGGCGACGAGAGCGAGGTCGCCCTCCTGGTCGAGGACGACTGGCAGCGCAGGGGAATCGGGAGCGAACTGCTGCACCGTCTGGCCCGGCTGGCGCGCGAGGCGGGTTCGTCGGACGTCTACGCCGTCACGCAGGCGTCCAACACGGCCATGGTCTCGGCGATGCGGAAGCTCGGAATGCCCCTCGACCACCAGGTCGAGGACAGCACACTCGTCATCACCGCCCGGCTGAGCGGCACAGACACGTCCGCGGGCGCGGTCCGCGCACCGGCCACGGCGTCGTCCGTGCCCCAAGGCCGCGGCTGAGGCGGCTCGCCGGACGGGCACACCCGGGCGGGCACACAGGCGGAGCCCGCCCGGGTGCGCGGCGGCCCCGGCGACCAGTGACGTCCCGGCCGGCGCCCGGCACAGCGGATGCTGATGACGCCGGGGGCCTGCGCATACCAGGATGGGAGCATGTCCGATCCCATGAACTCCACCCCCCTGCCGCGACAGGTCGCCGACGCATACGTGGACGCCCTCGTCGAACTCGACCCGATCACCGGTACGTACCTCGGCGTACCGGAGAGCCACGGCCGCTTGCCCGATTTCTCCCCCGCAGGCCAGGAAGCCCTCGCTGAGCTGAGCCGCACGACGCTCCGCCGGCTCGCCGAGGCGGAGGAACAGCCCGGAGCCGGCAGCGACGCGGAACGCCGCTGCGCACGGCTGCTGCGCGAGCGGCTGACGGCCGAACTCGCCGTGCACGACGCCCAGGAGGGGCTGCGCGCCGTCAGCAACCTCCACTCCCCCGTCCATGCGGTACGGGGGATCTTCACCGTCATGCCGTCCGAGACCCTGGAGGACTGGACGGCCGTCGCGCAGCGTCTGCGTGCCGTCCCCGACGCCCTCGACGGCTACCGGGAGTCTCTTGAAGCAGGCCTCGCCAAGGGCCTGCACGCAGGGCCGCGCCAGGTCTCCACCGTCATCGGACAGCTGGAGGAGTGGGTCGGCGACGGTGAAGACGGTGACGGCAAGGGATGGTTCGCCGCCTTCGCGGCGGAGGGCCCCGACGCGCTGACCGAGGTCCTCGCTTCCGCCGCGGCCGACGCGACGGGCGCGGTCCGGGAGCTGCGTGACTGGCTGCGCGAGGTGTACGAGCCGGGTGTCGCGGGATCGCCGGAGACGGTCGGACGTGAGCGGTACGCCACGTGGGCCCGCTACTGGAACGGCGCCGACCTCGACCTGGACGAGGCGTACGCGTACGGCTGGTCCGAATTCCACCGTCTGCTGGGTGAGATGCGCACCGAGGCGGAGAAGGTTCTGCCGGGTGCGTCCACGCCGTGGGAGGCGCTGCGCCACCTCGACACGGAGGGCGAGGCAGTCGAAGGCGTCGACGAGGTGCGTGAGTGGCTCCAGGGCCTCATGGACGAAGCCATCGAGAAGCTGGACGGCACGCACTTCGAACTGGCCGAGCGGGTCAGGCGCGTGGAGTCCCGCATCGCGCCTCCGGGCGGCGCGGCCGCCCCGTACTACACACAGCCGTCGCTGGACTTCTCACGCCCCGGCCGCACATGGCTGCCCACCATGGGAGAGACCCGCTTCCCCGTCTACGACCTGGTCTCCACCTGGTACCACGAGGGCGTGCCCGGCCACCATCTGCAGCTGGCGCAGTGGACGCACGTCGCGAACGAGCTGTCCCGGTACCAGACGACGGTCGGCATCGTCAGCGCCAACGCCGAGGGCTGGGCCCTGTATGCGGAGCGGCTCATGGACGAGCTGGGCTTCCTCGTCAACGCCGAGCAGCGGCTGGGCTATCTGGACGCGCAGATGATGCGGGCGACGCGCGTCATCGTCGACATCGGCATGCACCTTTCGCTGCGCATCCCGGACGACTCGCCGTTCCGTCCCGGCGAGCAGTGGACTCCTGAACTGGCGCAGGAGTTCTTCGGGATGCACAGCGGCCGGCCGGCGGACTTCGTGGAGAGTGAGCTGGTGCGCTATCTGGGGATGCCGGGACAGGCGATCGGCTACAAGCTGGGTGAGCGTGCGTGGCTGACGGGGCGTGAGGCGGCGCGCAAGGCGCACGGTGACGAATTCGACCCGAAGAAGTGGCACATGGCGGCCCTGTCCCAGGGGTCGTTGGGGCTGGACGACCTGGTCTCGGAGCTGTCGGCGCTCTGAGGTCCGGCTCGCCCCCGCGCGAGACGCCGCGCGGTGCGTGACCGGCCGTCGGGTCCATCACGCACCGCGCGGCGTTTCCACGCTCGGTCCGCTCGGAGGGTCAGCGCCACTGAAGGGGCAGTGGCGGAGTCCCCTGAGCGATTTGGCGACAAGTCGCCCCGTCGACTGGTCGGTTCATTGACCGGCTGTCCCCTGTCTCCCGGCACGCCACGGCCCGCACGGTCAACGGGCGAAGCCGTTCTCGGAGTTGATGACCTCGCCGGTGATCCATGCCGCCTCGTCCGTGGTGAGCCAGGAGACGAGGCGCGCGGGATCGTCGGGCGTGGCCCAGCGGCCGCCCGGGAAGAGCGCGGCGACGGCGGCGTGATCAGCGCCCTTGCGGTAACCGGTGTCGACGGGGCCCGGGTTGACCGCATTGACGGTGATGCGGGGTGCCAGCGCCGTGGCGAGCGTACGTACGGAGGAGGCCAGGGCGCCCTTCGCGAGGCTGTAGCAGATCTCCTCCGGCATGCCCCCTCGTACGTCCTGGCCCGAGGTCATCACCACGACGTGGCCCGCGGGGGCCTCCTCGGGGCGCGGGAGGCGTGCGAACGCCTGGATCAGAAGGATCACCGAGCGGGTGTTCACGGCCCAGTGGGCGTCGAGCATCCCGGCGTCGACGGATTCGAGTGGGCCGTCGCTGCCGCTGAGGGCGTGGTTGGCCACGAGGATGTCGAGCCCGTTTCCGCCGAGCGCCTCCGCCGCCTCGTCGATGAGGCGGGACGGTGCACCGGGCGCGGTCAGGTCGCCGGGGCCGTGCGCGACGGTCGCACCGGGTACGGCGCACTCGCGCAGGGCGTCGGCCAGCGCACCGGGGCCCTCCGGGTCGCTGCCCCATGGCTGGGTGGAGTCGTGCGGGAGGTGATGGTGCATGTAGACGCTCGCGCCATAGGCGGCCAGGCGGCGTGCGACGGCGTGGCCGATGCCGGCACGGCGGCTGGCTCCGGTGACGAGGGCGGTGCGGCCGGCCAGCGGCAGCGGGTCGCGGCGGGGTGCTGAATGTGCAGGCATGGCGGACAGCCTGATACGCGACGGCGGGCGGCGTCACTTGGATTTCACGGCGCCGGTGCGGCGGCGGGCGGCGCCGGCCTGGTCAGGAGTCGGCGGGTGACGACCGGTGGTGCAGCGCGGACCCCTGCCGGGACTTAGTGACCTCGAGCTGCACGGGGATGCGCTGCCGCAGGTCGGCGACGTGGCTGACGATGCCGACGCACCGGTCGCGCTCCCGCAGCGAGTCCAGGACGTCGAGGATCTCGTCGAGTGTCTGCTCGTCGAGGCTGCCGAACCCCTCGTCGATGAAGAGTGTCTCCAGCCGAGTGCCGCCCGCCTCGTCGGTCACGACGTCGGCGAGGCCAAGGGCCAGGGCCAGGGAAGCGGAGAACGTCTCGCCGCCGGAGAGCGTCGCCGTGTCGCGCTCGGCCCCCGTCCAGGCGTCGATGACGTGCAGGCCCAGCCCTGAGCGTGCCCGTCCGCCGGAGAGGGCGTCGGAGTGGACGAGGGTGTAGCGGCCGGCGGACATCCGGGCGAGGCGCTCGCTCGCGGCGGCGGCGACCTGCTCCAGACGTGCGGCCAGCACATAGGACTCCAGCCGCATCCGGCGTTCGTTCTCCGCCGACGTGCCGGCCGCGAGCCCCGCGAGGCGCGCGACCCGTTCGTGGGCCTCCCGCAACGGCGCGAGTTCGCGTGCGCCGGCGACTGCCTTCCGGCTGAGGGCGTCGAGCTCGGAGCAGCGTGTACGGGAGGCGTCCTCGGCGGCCGAGGCTGCGCGCAGCCGGCGGGTGGCCTCGTCCGTGGCCCGCTGTGCGGCGTCGGCGTCGGCGGGCGGCAGCGCGGCCGCGGCGATGAGCGCCGGGTCCCTGAGCTCGGTGCCGACGGTCGCCTCGGTGGCCCGCCACTCCTCCAACCGCGTTTCCAGTACGCGCTGTTCCCCGTCGTCGAGGACGGCCGCGGCCGCATCCGCCGGGCTCCCGAAACCGGCACGGGCAGCCGCGGCGGCGAGTTGGGCGGCGGCCTCCTCGACCCGCCGGCCGGTCTCCTGTGCCCTGCGGGCCGCCTCCGCCGCCTCGGTGAGCATGGCGGTGCGGCGCCGCAGGGTGGCGGCCCGTTCGGTGACGCTCGGCGCGTCGCCCCGTGCCTGCTCCAACTCGGCCGTCAGCGTGCCCAGTTCACGCTGGAGCGCCTCACGGTGGGACGTACGGGCCGCTGAGCGGCGCTCGGCGGACCGCGTCTGGGCGAGGCGCTCGGAGTGCTCCCGCTCGGCACGGGCAAGGACCTCGCGCGCGGCGTGCGCGTCGGCCGCCTCCCCGTGTGCGAGCTGGTGCTCCCTGTCCAACTCGGCCACCGCGGCGGCCAGTTCGCCGGTCTCTTCCCCCTGTGACTCAGCACGCGCCGCGGCCAGCGCCTCCCGTACGCGGTGCGAGGCGGTGTCCGCCTCCTCGCGCGCCGCCTCGGCACTGCGGTACGCGGCCAGCGCGCCGTCCTCGGCGGCCTGGTCGACGGCTCCGGCCACGGCACGCGCGGGCTCGGGGTGCTCGGTGGCCCCGCAGACGGTGCAGGGCTCGCCCTCCCGCAGTTCCGCGGCGAGTTCGGCGGCGATCTCCCGCAGCCGCCGGTCCTTGAGCCGCAGCCACTCCTCGTGGGCGGCGGCTGCTCCTTCGCGTGCTTTCAGCAGCCGCCGGTCTGCGTCCTCGGCATGCTGCGTGAGCTCGTCACGCCGCCGGGCCGCGGCGAGGCGCAGCTTCGCGGGCTCCAGCCGCCCGGCGAGCTGTTCGGCCCGGGTGGCGGCCTCCTGCGCCGCGTCGACGCGCCGCTGGTGTGCCTCGCGCGCGCTCTCCCAGCCGGAGAGCCACTCCGAGGCCTCGCGCAGGG
This sequence comes from Streptomyces sp. DSM 116795, assembly GCF_055792905.1. Taxonomy (NCBI): domain Bacteria; kingdom Bacillati; phylum Actinomycetota; class Actinomycetes; order Kitasatosporales; family Streptomycetaceae; genus Streptomyces; species Streptomyces sp. DSM 116795. The sequence goes on along the minus strand of NZ_CM147707.1, from coordinate 7,040,036 downwards.
CCTCCTCGTCCGTACGCGATTCGCGCTCCAGCGTGGCGAGTTCGGCCTCGACCTCGCAGCGGCGCTGCTCGGAGCGCCGGGCGGCCTCCAGCGAGCCGAGCTCCTGCCGGTACTCCCCCGCCAGGCGTGTCAGTTCGTCCGCGGGTGCGTCGGTCAGCTCCGGGGGCAACTGCCGGCTGTGGTGCGTCTGCTCGGCCTGCGCCTCGTCGTGGGCGGAGGATGCCGAGGTGTGCAGGGCTGCGGCGGGGGCGACTCCGGCTGCGGCGCGGGCCCGTTCGAGACTTTGCCGGGTCTCTTCACGCTCGGCCGCGCGGGCCTCCAGATCGCGGGCGCACTGCTCGGCGTCGGCGTACTGCCTCTGCCGCCGGGCGAGTTCACGGGTCTCGGCCAGCTGTGACATGGCCTCGGCGTGGACGGCCTCGGCCGTGGCCGAGGCGATGGCGACGACGTCGAGGCGCTCGCGCGCGCTCGTACGGGCGAGAGCGGCCCATTCGAGTACGGCGGCGGTCAGCCCCGGGTCCCCCGGCGCCAGGCCGTCGCCGCTCGCGACCTCCCGTGATGGGCGCTGCCGCTGCTTGCTCTTGCCGCCCCGCTGGCCGGGCAGGCCGGACGTGCCCGACGCGCCGTCCGCCTCCTGCTCGCCGGCCGGCCCAAAGCCCTGGCCCTGCGGCAGTCCGTCCAGGCCCCCGACGCCGCCGAGAGCCTGCCGCATGCGGTGGAGCAGGCCCAGCAGGGCCTCGTCTCCGGAACGCACCTCCTCCTGCGCACCGCGGCGCATGCGCGCAAGCTGTTCCTCCGCGGCGGCGAACCGGCCCGTGTCGAAGAGCCGGCCGAGGAGCTTGGCGCGGTCCTCCGCGCCGGCTCGCAGGAACCGCGCGAAGTCGCCCTGCGGAAGGAGCACGACCTGGCAGAACTGATCGCGGCTCATCCCGGTCAGCTGCGCGACCTCTTCACCGATCTCCTGGTGGGACCGGCTCAGGCCGCGCCACTGTGCCTTCCCCGCGTCGTACTCACGCAGCCAGGACTGAGCGCGCTCGCGGGTGCTGCCGGTGCCGCGCCGTTTGGGGCGGGTCTGCTCGGGACGGCGCGTGATCTGCAGACGGCGCCCGGCCACGGTGAGGTCGAGCACCACCTCGGTCAGTGTGCCCGGTGCGGCGTGGTCGCTGCGGAGGGTGCCGCCCGGCTGCTGGCGCACGCCGGGAACCGTGCCGTAGAGGGCGAAGCACACGGCGTCGAGCACGGAGGTCTTGCCGGCGCCCGTCGGGCCGTGGAGCAGGAACAGACCGGCGGCGGACAGCTCGTCGAAGTCGACCTGCTGGGTGTCCGCGAAGGGCCCGAAGGCGGTGACCGTCAGCGTGTGCAGCCTCATCCGCGGGCCTCCGCGCGCTCCGGCGTATCGCCGGGCGCGTCCTCGGCGCGTGCGGCCTCGAGGGCCTCGCCGAGCATCCGGCGCTCGCGGGGGTCGGCGGCCCTGCCCGTACGGACGTGTCCGACGAAGTCCTCGGCGATCTCCTGGTCGCTGCGGCCCTTCAGCCGGCGTGCGTAGGAGACGTCCGTGCCGGTCGCCGCCGCGGGATCGGGATCGAAGACGAGGCTGACGGTGTGCGGGAACCGCTCCGACAGCCGGGCCATGGGCCCGTGCGGCCGTGCCGCGTCGGTGAGGGTGGCCTCCACCCACGCCTCTTCGTGCGGGGTGTGGGCCGGATCGTGGAGCAGGTCCTCCAGGCTGCCGCGCAGCCTGGCCAGGGGCCGCGGTACGGGGCAGTCGATGCGACGCGCCTCGACGCCCCCCGCCGCGTCGAGGTCGACGAGCCACATCGACTTGCGGTGTGCGGCCTCGGAGAAGGAGTAGGCGAGTGGCGAACCGGAGTAGCGCACGCGCTCGCTGATGGTCTGACAGCCGTGCAGGTGGCCAAGTGCCGCGTAGTGGACGCCGTCGAAGACTGAGGCGGGCACGGAGGACACCCCGCCGACGGTGATGTCCCGTTCGCTGTCGGAGGATTCGCCGCCATGGACGAAGGCGTGGGCGAGCACGACGGAGCGGGTGGTGGGCGCCCGGGACGCGAGATCGGCGCGCACCCGGTCCATCGCGGCGCGCAGCACGGCGGTGTGGCCGCTGCCTTCGGCGCCCAGTGCGGCGGAGGCGAGGGCCGGTTCCAGGTAGGGCAGCCCGTAGCAGGCGACGTCTCCGTGTACGTCGGAGAGCAGCACCGGGGTGCCGCAGTCTTCCGGATCCGTACGCAGGTGCACGCCGGCGTGGCGCATCAGGCCGGAGCCGACTCCCAGTCGCCGGGCCGAGTCGTGGTTGCCGGAGATCATGACGGTGGGCACGCCGAGCTGCGCGAGCCCGTGCAGCGCCTCGTCGAAGAGCGAAACCGCCGCCAGCGGCGGCACCGCCCTGTCGTAGACGTCGCCCGCGACGAGGACGGCGTCGACCCGCTCCTCCTCGACGGTGGCGAGCAGATGGCCGAGGAACTCCCGCTGCGCGTCGAGCATGCTGACGCGGTGAAAGCCCCGCCCCAGATGCCAGTCCGATGTGTGCAGCAATCTCACAGCACTGCTCCCGCCCGCACGCGCGCGCTCCTCCGTCGTCAGGTCGCCTGAACACCGACTGGTCTACCAGTCGGCACTGACAACGCGGCAATCGGCACGTCCGGCGGTGACCGCGCCCGCGGGCCGTCCGAGCCGAGACCAACAGGCCTGCGGCACCGCTGACCTGACACGGCATCGGCGGAATGATGGGGAACGGTCTCGGCTGTACGACCCAGCCCATGCCCGCATGCGAGGGCCGTCCCGGGAGTCCGAGCCGTCCGAAAGCCGTTCGCCGCGGGGCGAGTTGACGACCGCTCGGCAGGGGGTGCGGCAAGCGGCGGCGGGCGTGCCGTGCGTGCTGCTCAGTGTGCGTCGGGCCGCAGCCGGAGCCCCTGCATGCCTCCGTCGACGGCCAGTTCGGTGCCTGTCGTCGCACCGGCATACGGTCCGGCGAGATAGCACACCGCGGCGGCGACCTCCTCGGCTGAGACCAGCCGGCCCGTCGGCTGCCTGGCCTCCAGGGCGGCACGCTCGGCAGCCGGGTCGGGGGCCGCATCCAGCAGCCGTCCGATCCACGGGGTGTCGGCGGTCCCCGGGTTGACGCAGTTGACGCGGATGCCTTCGCGGACGTGATCGGCCGCCATGGCGCGCGTCAGCGCGAGAACCGCGCCCTTGCTGGCGGAGTAGAGGGCACGCTGCGGCAGTCCCGCGGTCGCGGCCACGGAGCAGGTGTTGACGATGGCCGCGCCGCCGCCGTGCACCCCGCCGTGCGCCGCTCCACCGCCGTCTGCGGCGGCCGCCTGGCGCAGCAGCGGGAGGGCAGCGGCGCTGACCCGGGCCATGCCCGTCACGTTGATGTCCAGAACCCTGCCCCACTCCTCGTCGTCGTTGTCCTCGACGGTGCCCTGGGCTCCGATGCCCGCGTTGTTCACCAGTACGTCGAGACGTCCGAAGCGCTCACCGAGGGCCTCCAGCGCGGCGTTCACCGATGACCGGTCGGCTACGTCGCAGGGCAGTCCCCACAGGCCGTCCGGCAGCGTGTCCCCGGCGACGTCCAGGACGCACACCTGCGCGCCGCGCCGGGCCAGTTCCCGGGCGACGGCCAGGCCGATCCCGGAGGCGCCGCCGGTCACGGCGGCGCTCCGGCCGCCGAACTCGCCCTCGGAGGATGCCTTCTGCTGAGCCATGCTGCTTCGCCGTCCTTCGTACGTACTGCTGCCGGGCGTGCCGGATGCCGTTCGCGCTCAGTCCGCCGGTGGGCGGCCGGTGTGCGCCTGCACCGCATCCTGGCGGTGTGCTCAGCAGAGCGTAAGGGCGGGTGCGTACAAGTCCATCCGGCCGGGTCGGTCCCGCTGGGTCCGTCCCGACCAGTCCGTCCCGGTTCCGTCACGCCCGGCTCCGTCCCGCAGGGCCGGGGCGCAAGCGCGGTCCGGGACGTGCCCGCGGACCCGGGCGGTCCGCGAGGCGCGGCGCCGCTGCCCGCTCAGGCCCCGGCCCCGTCTCCCTCGCCTGTTGTCCGGCCGGCTGCCAGGTCCCGGGGCCTCCCCCGCTCGTACAGCAGCGCAGAGGCGATGAGCCCCGCGGCGAAGAACCCGGTCGCGCACCAGTAAGCGACCGCGAAACTGTGGACGTTCGCCCGCGCGATCAGGTCCGGGGTGCGCGCGTGAGTGCGGGTGTAGTCGGTGAAGGCGTGGGCCGCCATCGTGTTGAACAGCGCCGTGCCGACCGAACCGCCCACCTGCTGCATCGTGTTGACGGTGGCGGAGGCGACGCCCTGGTCCCGCTTGACGACGCCCAGGGTGGCCAGGCTGATGGCGGACGGCATGACCAGGCCCAGGCCCACACCCATGACCAGCAGCGGCGGCAGGACGTGCGCCGCGTAAGTGCTGTGCAGGCTGAGCGCGGTGAGCCAGATGAGCCCCGCCGCCGCCAGCCCCATCCCCGCGGGCACGACCGGCTTCGGACCGATTCGCGGGATCAGCACGTTCGTCGAGAGCTGGGCCGTCGCCATCAACGCGCCGACCATCGGCAGGAAGGCCAGACCGGTGCTCACGGGTGAGTAGCCGAGCGTCCTCTGCAGGTAGTACGTGAGGAAGAGAAAGACGCCGAACATGCCCGCGCCCGCGATGAAGACGCTGATGAAGGACGCGGCACGGTTGCGGTCCCTGATGATGCGCAGCGGAAGCAGCGGGTTGTCCGTACGCGATTCGCGGACGACGAAGCAGCAGAGCAGCGCGGCGCTCACGGTGAGGGAGCCCCAGCACCGCCAGTCGCCCCAGCTCTCGGTGTCTGCGCTGGAGAACCCGTAGACCAGGCAGAAGAGCCCGCCGGCGACCAGTGCCGTGCCCGGCAGGTCGAGCCGGGGACGGTGGGTGGGCCGGTGCGGCGGCAGGATCGCCATGGCGCAGGCGGCTGCGACGACGGCGATGACGATGTTGACGTAGAGCGTCCAGCGCCAGGTCAGGTACTCCGTGAGCACACCGCCCAGCAGCAGCCCGATGGCTGCCCCGGACCCCGCGATGGCGCCGAAGACGCCGAACGCCCGGGAGCGTTCGCGCGGCTGCGTGAACGTGGTCGTCAGCAGGGACAGCGCCGACGGGGCGAGCAGCGCCCCGAACATGCCCTGCAGCGCACGTGCACCGATCAGTGCCGTGAAGCTGCCCGCGGAACCGCCGAGGGCCGAGGCGACGCCGAACCCGATGAGTCCCGTCACGAAGGTCCTGCGCCGCCCGAGCAGGTCGGACAGCCGGCCGCCGAGCAGGAGCAGGCTGCCGAAGGCCAGCGTGTACGCGGTGATGACCCACTGCCGGCCCTCGTTGGAGAAACCGAGGTCCCGCTGCGCGGAGGGCAGGGCGATGTTCACGATCGTCGCGTCCAGGACCACCATCAGCTGGGCCAGGGCGATGACGGTCAGCGCCCACCAGCGGTGGGAGGTGCGGCTCTCCTCGCCCGCGCCGGAGGCCGGGGCGGAACCGGCATCACCGCCGGGAGAGGGACCGGCCGGTCTGGGGGGCATCGGCGGACCTCACGGCTCCACGGCTGACAGGACGGTGACGCTTCGCAGTCGTCACGCTATGTCCGGATTCCGCGGGCCGCAAAAGATCAAGACCCGGGAGATGGGGAGATGGGGAGTGCCACGGGACGGCACGGTGCCGGAGGGGGCAGGGCTGACCAGAGCGGGACTCTCAGGGATTTCCGTAGGCCTCGCCGCCGACCGCGAGGCGTGCCGTGCCCGCGGTGCTGTCCGCCAGCCAGTCACGGAAGCCGTCGAGCTCCGCCTCGGGCAGCCCCACTTCGATGGTCACCTCGGCCCCGTAAGTGACTTCGCGTACCGAACGGCCGCCGGAGCGCATGTCGTTCTCCAGCCTGCCGGCACGCTGGTGGTCGGTGGTCACGGTCACCAGGCGGTACCGCTGCCGCACACGGGTCCCGACGGCGTCCAGCGCCTCGCCGACGGCTCCGCCGTACGCGCGCATCAGTCCGCCCGCGCCCAGCTTCGTACCTCCGAAGTAGCGCGCGACGACGGCGACCGCGCAGCGGACCCCGCGGCGCGTGAGCATCTGCAGCATCGGCAGGCCGGCGGTGCCGCCCGGCTCTCCGTCGTCGTCGGACCTCTGCAGGCCGGCGTCCGCGCCGATGACGTACGCCCAGCAGTGGTGGGTGGCTCCCGGGTGCTCGGCGCGGACCCGCGCGACGAACGCCTTCGCCTCCTCCTCGGTGGCCGCGGGAGCCAGTACGCACACGAACCGCGAGCGGCTGACCTCCGTCTCGTGCACGCCTTCGCCGGCGACGGTGACGTACTGCTCCTGCATACGGGCACCCTACGTTCGGGCCCGGCACGGCCGGGAGCGGGAATGGCGGGGCCGGTCCCGCCCGTTGGAGAGGTCATGGACGCAGACGCGGAGACGGTACGCAGGATTCTCACCGAGTCGGGCGGCACATGGGCGGTGGTCGGCCTCTCGACGAACCGGGCGCGCGCGGCGTACGGCGTCGCGGGTGTGCTCCAGCGCTTCGGCAAGCGCGTGGTGCCGGTGCATCCCAAGGGCGAAACGGTCCACGGCGAGAAGGGCTACGCGACGCTGGCCGACATCCCCTTCCCCGTGGATGTCGTGGACGTGTTCGTGAACTCCGACCTGGCAGGGAAGGTCGCGGACGAGGCCGTGGACGTCGGGGCGAAGGCGGTCTGGTTCCAGCTGGGAGTGGTCGACGAGAGCGCGTACGAGCGCACCCGGGCCGCCGGCCTGGAGATGGTCATGGACCGGTGTCCGGCGATCGAGATCCCGAAACTGGGGTGAGCCGCCCGGCGCCGCCTGGCTATGGTGCGTGGTCGTGATCAGGACACGGATGGCAGACCCGGACGACGCCCCCGAGCTGGTGCGGCTTCGCCGGCTGATGTTCCTGGGCATGCACGGGAGAGACGAGCCGGGCCCCTGGGAGCGGGACGCGGAGGCCATCGCCCGCCGCGAGCTGCGCCGGGACACCGCCGGCGGCCGGCTGGGCGCGTTCGTGGTGGACGGGGACGAGCCGGGACCGCGGCACCTGGCGGCCTGCGCGGTGGGCACGGTCGAGGAGCGCCTGCCCGCGCCGAAGCATCCGGCCGGGCGCTTCGGATTCGTCTTCAGCGTCTGCACGGACGAGCGCTACCGGGGGCGCGGCTACGCGCGTACGACGACCGAAGCGCTCCTGGACTGGTTCGCCGGGCAGGACGTGACACGGGTCGACCTGCATGCGAGCGGCGACGCCGTACACCTCTACCGCTCGATGGGGTTCGCCGAGCATTCGACCCCGCTCTCGCTCGATCTGTCGCGGCAGTGACGGCCCTCGGCGTTCGTGCCTCAGCGGCACGGCCGCCGCGAGTGCGTGCGTACGCCCGCTCAGATGCCCAGGTCCTCCAGGACGACGGCGCCCGGGAGTCCGGCCAGCGCCTTGCCGGGGACGATGAGCTTGCCGCGGCGCCGGCCGCTGCCGATCAGGGTCCAGGGCAGTTCCGTGACCGCCGCGTCGATCAGCACCGGCCACCCCTCGGGAAGCCCGATCGGGGTGATGCCTCCGTACTCCATGCCGGTCTCTTCGACGGCGGTGTCCATCGGCGCGAACGACGCCTTGCGTGCCTGTAGTTGGCGCCGGACCGCGCCGTTGACGTCGACGCGCGTGGTGGAGAGCACGACGCATGCGGCCAGGGTGCGCTCTCCGCCGCGCTTCGCGGCCACGACGACGCAGTTGGCCGAGGTGCCGGTCAGGTCCTCGCCGTAGTTCTCGACGAAGACGGCCGTGTCGGCCTTGTCCGGATCGGTGTCGACGTACAGCAGCTGGTCGGCCGGCACCTCGCCCTTCCAGGCACGTACGGCGTCCGCCGCCGGCCCGGTGAAGTGACCGGCCGCTCCCGCGGGTTCGGCCGAGTCGAAGTTCCCGATGGGTGCGCGCATGCGCCGCACGCTAGCACCGGACCGCGGACCGAGGCAGCGCCGGTCAGCGGGGTGCGGGCACCGAGATGGCCATGGTCATCTCGACCGGTGCACCGCCCTGGTTGCGGTAGCCGTGCGGCACGTTCGCCTCGAAGGAGGCGGAGGTGCCCGTGGGCACCTCGTAGTCCTTCCCCTCGACGCTGAGCGTGAGCAGACCCTCGCGTACGTGCACCAGCTCGGTCGTGCCGGCCGGGTGCGGGTCGGAACTGCTCCCGTCGCCGGGCATGAGCCGCCAGGACCACAGCTCCAGCGGGCCCGGAGCCTCGGCGCCCGCCAGCAGGGTGCTGTGGCTGCCCGCCTCGGTGGACCACAGCCGTACCGCCTGCTCCGCCGGTACGAGGCGCACCTGCGGCTCCTGGTCGTAGTCGAGCAGGGTGGTGATGCTCACGCCGAGGGCGTCGCCCACCTTGACGACCGTGCCGACGCTGGGATTTGTGCGGCCCTGCTCGATCTGGATGAGCATCCCGCGGCTCACGCCGGCCCGGGCTGCGAGGCGTCCAAGGTGTAGCCGCGCTCCTGGCGCCGGCGCTTCAGATTGCGGGCCAGGGACTGCGTGAGGTGGTCGAGGTCCGTCACGGGCTCCGTACACCGTCCAATATTCTGGATGACAGGGTTCAGCGTACTAAACTACGGTGAGCTGTACTTCCTTGTTCACGCCACTGTACTGCGAGGTGTTTCATGACCGCCGCCCTGGCCCTGGTCACCAGCCTGATGTGGGGGCTCGCCGACTTCGGGGGCGGGCTGCTCACGCGGCGCATGTCCGCGCTGACCGTCGTCGTGGTCTCCCAGGCGCTGGCGGCCGTGGTGCTCGGCGCGATCGTGATCGCCACGGGAGGCTGGAGCGAGTGGGGCGGACAGCTGTGGTTCGCGGCGGCGGCCGGTCTCGTCGGGCCGGTGGCCATGCTGGCCTTCTACAAGGCGCTCGCCCAGGGCCCGATGGGCGTGGTCTCGCCGCTGGCCTCGCTCGCTGTGGTCGTCCCCGTCGCGGCCGGTCTGGCACTGGGGGAACGGCCGGGCTGGATCCAGGCGGCGGGCATCATCGTCGCTGTGGCCGGGGTGGTGCTCGCAGGCGGTCCGGAGCTGCGCGGCGCCCCGGTACAGCGGAAGACGATCGCCCTCACGCTCGTCTCCGCGCTGGGCTTCGGCGCCGTGATGGCGCTGATCGAGCACGCCGGCACCGGCACCATGGCGGGCCTCTTCCTCGCGCTGTTCGTGCAGCGGGTGTGCAACGTCGCCGTGGGCGGTGCCGCGCTGTACGTGCAGGTCAGGCGGGGGACACCGGCGCTGCCCGCCGAAGGGGGCGGCCGTGCCGTTCTCGCCGCGCTGCCCGCTCTGGCCTTCGTCGGCCTGGCGGACGTCGCCGCCAACGGCACGTACATGCTCGCGACCTCGTACGGGCCGGTGACCACGGCCGCGGTGCTCGCCTCGCTTTATCCCGTCGTCACGGCGATCGCGGCGCGCGGTGTGCTGCGGGAGCGGCTGCGCGCCGTGCAGACCGCCGGGGCGGGCCTGGCGCTGGTCGGCACGGTGCTGCTGGCGTCCTCCTGACGCCGGGCCCGGCTGCCCGGAAGGTCACGTGCCGTCCGCCGCCGTGCTCCGGGGCGCTGCCCCCACGGCACGGCGGGGGGCCGTCCGTGCCCTACTCCCCCTCGCCCCCGGCCAGTTCGGATGCGGCCAGGAGCTGCTGGGGCGTCACACCGTCCGGCACCGGCACCGGCGCCGGCGTCCGCAGCGGCGGCTGCCAGCCCCGCTCGCCCTCCCAGCGGCGCACGATCCTCGCGGGAGCACCGGCCACCACGGCATGACCGGGCACTTCGCCCCGTACAACCGAACCGGCTGCGACGACCACGTTCCGGCCCAGCCGCGCCCCCGGAAGGATCACCGCACCGGCGCCGAGCCAGCTGCCGCCGCCGATCTCGACGGCGGCACTGCGCGGCCACTGCTTGCCGACGGGCTCATGCGGGTCGTCGTAGGAGTGGTTGGTCGAGGTGATGTAGACGTACGGGCCGCAGTAGACGTCGTCACCGAAGGTGACGGACCCCTGCACGTCCGCGATGACGTGACTGCCGCGGCCCAGGACGACGCCGTTGCCGAGGGTGAGAACCGGTTCCGGGCCGAGGTCGAGGTCCGGCAGCATCCCGGCGGCGAGGGTGACCTCCTGGCCGATGACGCAGTGATCCCCGAGTTCGATCCACGGGGTGCCGAAGACCGTGCCCTGCGGGAAGGCGAGCCGGGTGCCGGCCCCGATCCGGCGGAAGGCATACGGCCCGGGGCGCTCGGCGCTGATGGCACCGGCGTACTGGGCCCGGCGCCAGATGCCGTGCACCGCACGGGACGTGAGCGAGGCGAAGGTGTTCCGGATCGATGGCACGCCCGTCACGGTAGTCCGGACGGGTACGTGCGGGCCCGTACAGGCCCCTGTGATCTTCCGCCCACCCATCGCCTACGGTTCAAGCAGGGGCCGGTGACGATCCGGCCGGGGAGCGAGCGGAGAAGACGATGACGGAGAAGCGAGCGGTGATTGCGGGTGTGAGCGGCAGCGAACCCAAGCTCGACGAGGATGCCTACACCGCGCCGACATCCGTAGTCGTGGGAGCCGTGACCATGGGCGCGGGCTCCAGCGTCTGGTACGGGGCGGTGATGCGTGCGGACTGCGACCTGATCACGCTCGGCGAGGGCTCCAACATCCAGGACAACTGCACCGTCCACGCCGACCCGGGCTTTCCCACACACATCGGCGCCGGCGTCTCGGTCGGCCACAACGCGGTGCTGCACGGCTGCACCGTGGAGGACGACGTCCTCGTCGGGATGAGCGCAACGGTGCTCAACGGCGCCCTCATCGGCTCCGGTTCGCTGATCGCCGCCCATGCGCTCGTTCCGCAGGGCATGCAGGTGCCGCCGGGGTCGCTGGTGGCGGGCGTGCCGGCGAAGATCAAGCGGGAGCTGACCCCCGAGGAGCGCGAGGGCATCAAGGCCAACGCCGCCATGTACCAGCATCTGGCCCGCACCCACCGCGACGAGGTCTCGCCCGTCGAAGACTGAGCGGCCGGCAGGCCTCGCTCAGTCGCCGGTACGGACCGCGCCGGACCCGGCGCGGTCCGTACCGGCGTTGTCCTGCCCGGCGCCGGCCCCCGCCTTGTCTGCCCCGGCCTTCTCGCCCGCCGCCTTCTCGGCCCCGGCCCCTGCTTCCGCGCCCTCGGAGGCGGCACGTTCGGCCTCGGCCTTACGGGCGCGGCGGCGCACGATGATCATCGAGGCGAGTCCGCAGAGCACGGCGGCCACGAGGCCCAGCCAGGAGAAGCGCTTGAGCCACTGCTCGGCCACGATGCCCACGTAGTAGATGACGGCCGTCGTGCCGCCCGCCCAGACGATGCCGCCCAGCACGTTCGCGATGAGGAACTTCCAGTAGGGCATCCTCAGCACACCCGCGAGCGGCCCGGCGAAGATCCGCAGGAGCGCGATGAAGCGGCCGAAGAAGACCGCCCACATCCCCCACCGCTCGAACGCCCGCTCCGCGGTGGCGACATGATGCGGCCCGAAGTGCTTCGGGAACTTGCCGCCGAGCCAGGCCAGCAGCGGTTTGCCGCCCTTGCGGCCGATCGCGTAGCCGATGGAGTCACCGACGATCGCGCCCGTCGTGGCGCATGCGCCGAGGATCAGCGGGTCGATCTCTCCGTGCTGCGAGGCCAGCAGCGCCGAGCTGACGAGGACGATCTCACCCGGGAGGGGAATGCCCAGGCTCTCCAGCCCGATGACCACCCCGACCAGGAGATAGACACTCACGGCCGGCACGCTCTGGAGCAACTCCTGGACCTCGTGCAACTGAGCTTCCTCCCGCAGGTGATGGACGCGGGGAGGCGTCGGTCCGCTGCACCCCGCGCACGCGCCCGGAAGGCCACGGGCGCGCGTCCGGGCAGCCTACTCGATGCCGGGAAACGGGAAACGGCGCCGCGAAGGGCAGCAGGAGGTCACCTCGACCGCGCGGCGCAGGGACCGTCCGCGGCCGGCCGGCCGACCGTCACTTCGGCTTCGGGCGTCGGCGGCGGCGTCGGCTCAACCGTGGGGACGCAGCGTCCAGATGATGGTCATCTCGCCCGTGACGGCGCCGTCCTCGCGGGCGATCTTCACATCCACCGGGAACTCCGGCCGCTCCCCCACGTCCAGCTCGGCCAGCACGTCCGCCACGGGCCTGCCGAGCTCGGCGGTCGCCGTCACGGCGCCCATGGCCAGCTTCTTGTATCCGATCTCGGCACGGACTGCGAGCGGCACCGCGCGCCCGAGCTGGTCGCCGAACGCGGCGAGCACGACGGCTCCGCTGGCCGACTCGGCGAGTGTGAACATGGCTCCGGCGTGCGGCCCGCCGACGTGGTTGTGGTAGTCGCTCTGGTCGGGCAGGGAGACGACGGCCCGCTCGGCGCTCGTCTCGCTGAACTGGAGGCCGAGGGTGCGGACCATCGGGACGGTGTCCGCCATCATCTGGCCGATGGACGGGAGGGAGTCTGTGGACATGGCAGCGAGGTTACCACCCAGTAACTCCGGTCGGTCAACGGCTCCGGCTCCCCCCCCCAGTGCGGCCGCCGGGTCAGCCGATGGTGAAGGCGCCCTCCGGCGGCTCCGGCGACGGCGCGGCCTCGCCGTCCGCGACGGGTTCCGCCCCGTCGGTGAAGCGATCCAGCGCCGCTCCGTGCACGACCCGTGCGGGGAAGGCGTCCGAGGCCGTGCTGCGCGCGAGGGCGTCGACGGGGAACGGCTCGTGCGAGACGGCCAGGACGATGTTGCCGAAGCGCCGGCCACGCAGCACCGGGGGCTCGGCGACGACGCAGATGTGCTCGAAGACCGTGCGGAACGTGGCGACCTGGGACGCGGCGAACCGGAACGGGGCGGCGTCGGCGACGTTCAGGACGCAGATGCCCTGCTCCCGCAGGACGCGGCCGACGGCCTGAGCGCAGGAGACCGTGGTCAGATGCGGCGGCACGTGCACGCCGTCGTAGACATCGGCGATCACGACGTCCGCCGACGCCGCCGGTGACGCGCCCAGGAAGTCGAGGGCGTCCGCGGCCGACGGCGCGATACCGGAGCCGGGCGGCAGCGGAAGGTGCTCCTGTACGAATCCGAGCAGGGCCGCGTCGGTGTCGGCGACCTGCTGCCGCGACCCGGGGCGGGTCGCCGCCACGTACCGGGGAAGGGTGAGCGCGCCGCCGCCCAGATGCAGCACGTCCAGGGCCTCCCCGGGCGGCGCCGCCAGGTCCAGTACGTGGGCGACGCGGCGGGCGTACTCGAATTCCAGGTGCGTGGCGTCGCGCAGGTCGACGTAGGACTGCGGCGCGCCCTCGACCGTGAGCAGCCAGCCGCCCTCGCGGTCGATGTCGGGCAGCAGCTTCGCGGTGCCGCCCCCGACGGCACGCGTCACGGGTATCGGATCCTCGTTCACCGTCCCATTGTGCTGTCGTGCCGCCGGCCCTTGTGCCCCCGGCCCGGACGTGCGGCGGAGTCGTACAGCCGCACGTCCGGGCCGGGGCTCGGACGGCCCCGGGGGGGGCCGCCCTCGCGCTACTCTTCGCCGACCCGCGTGACGGTGCCGGCGCCCACGGTGCGGCCGCCCTCACGGACCGCGAAGCCGAGGCCCGTCTCCAGCGGCACCGCGTGGTCCAGCTCGACGTCCAGCGTCACGGTGTCGCCGGGAAGGGCGATGCCGTCCTCACCGAGGGCGACCTCGCCGGCCACGTCCGCAGTACGCAGATAGAACTGCGGACGGTAGCCGCTGTGGACCGGCGTACGGCGGCCGCCGTCCCGCGTGGAGAGCAGCCGGACCCTCGCGGTGAACCGGCGCCGGGGAGTCAGGCTGCCCGGCACGGCGACGATGTGCCCCCGCCGCACGGCGTCCCGCGGCACGCCGCGCAGCAGCAGCGCCACGTTGTCCCCGGCCTGTGCCTCCTCCATCGGCTTGCCGAAGGTCTCCACGCCGGTCACGACGGTCTCGGTCTCCGCTCCGAGGACCTCCGCCTTGTCGCCGACGCGCACCGTGCCGCGTTCCACTGCTCCGGTGACGACGGTGCCGCGTCCGGTGATGGTCAGCACGTTCTCCACCGGCAGCAGGAAGGGTGCGTCGAGGTACCGCTCCGGGACGGGGACCCAGGTGTCCACGGCGTCCAGCAGCGCCTCGATCGCCCCCGTCCAGCGCGGGTCGCCCTCCAGTGCGCGCAGCCCGGAGACCCTCACGACGGGGAGGGTGTCCCCGTCGTAGCCGTGGGCGGTCAGCAGCTCGCGGACCTCCAGCTCGACCAGCTCGGTCAGCTCCTCCTCGCCGGCGTCCGCCTTGTTCAGGGCGACGACGACGTGCTGTACGCCGACCTGCCGCGCCAGCAGCACGTGCTCGGCGGTCTGCGGCATTACGCCGTCGACGGCGGAGACCACGAGGATCGCGCCGTCCAGCTGGGCGGCGCCGGTCACCATGTTCTTGATGAAGTCCGCGTGGCCGGGCATGTCGATGTGCGCGTAGTGCCTCGTGCCGGTCTCGTACTCGACGTGCGCGATCGTGATCGTGATCCCGCGGGCCGCCTCCTCGGGTGCCCTGTCGATGCGGTCGAACGGCACGAACGCGCCGGTGCCGCGGTCGCTGAGGACCTTGGTGATGGCGGCCGTCAGGGTCGTCTTGCCGTGGTCGACGTGCCCCATGGTGCCGATGTTGAGGTGCGGCTTGGTGCGCACGTAAGCCTGCTTGGCCATGTCTCTTCCTCGTCTGGTTCGCGCCCTCGGAACGGGCGCGGCGGGAACGGGACCCCTCGGACCGGCCGACCCTTCCCCTGCGGGGTCCTCGGTGCGATCCGGGAAGGGTCAGCCTCGGGTGCCGTCGGCTGCCACGGCGGCGGCAGCCAGGGCAGCGCATGCGGCTGCGGCCGCGCCGGCGGCGACGGGGCCGGCCGGCGAGGTGACCGAGGTGAGCGAGGAGAACGGCGGAACGGCAGCCCTCGGCACGCCCGCTGCCGCGGGCCGTGCGATGAGGAGGGGCTGCCTGAACATGACCTTGATGCTGACGTCCCAACGGCCGTACGTCGACTGATTTTTCTCACACTCCGGCCGGCCCGCGGTCGCCGTCCGCCGGGCCGGCGAAGCCGCCGCTGAGAAGGGGTCCGGGCGGGCGGCTGACCCCGGTCACCACGTCGCGGATGTGACCGTTCCGCGGATGAGCGATGGGCTTCCCGTCCGGCGGAGGCTCACATACGTCGGTTACGCTCGCCGCGTGTCCGTCCCCTCAACGCAGCAGTCAGACGGTCTCCCCAGCCGGCTGGTGCAGGCGCTGCTCTCCCCGAGGTGCCGGCTCGCAGTGCTTCTGCTGCTGCTGTCCGCCGCGGGGATATCGATGCTGGTGTACGAGCCTCAGCGGTTCGTCACCCAAGGGCTGCCCGCACATCTCTCGGGCGGCCTCGCCGGCGTCCTGTTCACGGTGGCCTACGGGCTGTGCACGGCGGCCTTCGTCCCGCGGCCGGTCCTCAACGTCGCCGCCGGCGCGCTCTTCGGCAGCCAGGCCGGCACGGTCGCGGCGGTCGTCGGTACGGTCATCGGCTCCGGGCTCGCTTTCGGGCTCGGCAGAATCCTGGGCCAGGACGCGCTCCGTCCACTGCTGCGGGCGCGCTGGCTGAGCGCCGCCGACCGCCAGCTGAGCCGGCACGGATTCCGGTCGATGCTGATCATCCGGCTGCTTCCCGGCGTCCCCTTCGCGGCCTCCAACTACGGTGCCGCCGTCTCCCGTATGGGATGGCCGGCCTTTCTCACGGCGACGGCCCTGGGCGTGGTGCCCAACACGGCCGCGTATGTGATCGCCGGCAGTCACGCCGCCGCGCCCACCTCTCCCGTCTTCCTCGCCGCCTTCGGCTTCATCGCGCTCTCCGGCCTCGGCGGTGCCGTGCTCGCCTGGCGCAAGCGCGCCCTGCTGCGGGGTTCCGCACCGGCCCGTAGCGGGGAGAGCGAGCCCTGCGGCCAGGGCGACGCCGCTCCTTGAGGGCCCGTCACGACCGTCATCCGAATGGCTGTAGTCTTCCCCGCGTGATCATTGCCGCGGCGAGGACGGGTCAGCGCAGATGTCTTGGTTCGAATCGTTCATTCTCGGGCTCGTCCAGGGACTGACCGAGTTCCTTCCGATCTCTTCGAGCGCCCATCTGCGGCTCACCGCGGCCTTCGCGGGATGGCAGGACCCGGGCGCCGCCTTCACCGCCGTCACCCAGATCGGCACGGAGACGGCGGTCATCATCTACTTCCGCAAGGACATCGGGCGCATCATCTCCGCCTGGAGCCGGTCCCTCGTCCAGCGCGACATGCGGCGCGACCACGACGCGCAACTGGGCTGGCTGGTGATCGTCGGCTCGATCCCCATCGGCGTGCTCGGACTTGCGTTCAAGGACCAGATCGAGGGCCCGTTCCGTGATCTGCGGCTCATCGCGACGACGCTGATCGTCCTGGGCATCATCCTCGGCGTCGCCGACAGGCTCGCCGCCCGGGACGCCCGCGCGGGGAAGCACCGGACGGTGCGTCCGCGCAAGACGATCGACCAACTGAACGTCAAGGACGGCCTGCTCTACGGATGCGCCCAGGCGCTGGCGCTGGTCCCAGGCGTATCGCGGTCGGGCGCCACCATCAGCGGCGGCCTCTTCATGGGCTACACCCGTGAGGCCGCCGCCCGTTACTCCTTCCTGCTCGCCATCCCCGCCGTGATGGCCTCCGGCTTCCTCGAGCTGACGGAGATCGGCAAGGGGCATGTCTCGTGGGGGCCGACCATCTTCGCGACGGTCCTCGCCTTCGTGGTCGCGTACGCGGTGATCGCCTGGTTCATGCGCTGGATCTCCACCCGCAGCTTCATGCCCTTCGTCATCTACCGCGTGCTGCTGGGCATCGTGCTGTTCGTGCTGGTGGCCACGGGAGTTCTCAGCCCCACCGAGGGCGCCTCGTCGGACGGCGGCGTCTCGTCCGGCTGAGCTTGGGGCAGTGCGGCGTCAGACCAGCGGTGCACAGCGGCCCCTGGGTGTAGTCCTGCCGCCGTACGGCAGGACTCACCCGCGGGACGAGGACAGAGCACGGTTCACGAGGCATCGTTGACGACATGAACCGGATGTGGCCATTCCGCCTGGATCGTCCGTGAACGCCCTCATGGCAGCAATGCTGCTGTCCCTGGTGTCGGCCGTGTGCTACGCGACCGCGGCCATCGTCCAGGAACGCCTCGCCGCGACGACGGCACCCAGCCGGTACGGACTGCTGCGATCGCCCCGCTGGTGGGGAGCGGTCGCGCTGAACAGCTCCGGCGCGATCCTCCACGTGGGCGCGCTGGGGCTCGGGCCGCTGACCGTTGTGCAGCCGCTCGGCGTCCTCACCCTCGTACTGGCGGCCCCGCTGGCAGCCGTGCTGGTCAACAAGCCGGTGAGCGCGGCCGCTTGGTACGGCATCGTCATCGTTTCGGGCGGGCTTGCCGTACTTCTGGTGCTCACCGGGTCCACCCCTGCCCATGCTCTCGGGGGTGCCGGGCAGCTCGCTTTGGCGGGGACGGTGGCCTGCGCGCTGGCTCTGCTCCTGCTGACCGCCACGACGGCGGGACGGCGCGCACGGATGCTGCGGTCGGTGTCGATGGCGGCAGCGGCGGGAGTGGCCTACGGCGCCGCGTCGGTGTTCACGAAGACCGTCGCCGACATCTGGGACACCTCGCTCTCGCTTTCCGGTTTCCTGGCGACCGCGCCCGTGCTGCTGCTCATCGGCGTTCTCGCCGCGGCCGGGCTGGCGGCCTCCCAGTCCTCGTACCGCGGTGGCGGGCTGGCCGCACCGCTGGCTACGACGACGGTGGTCAACCCGGCCTTCGCCGCCGCCGTCGGCATCGTGATGCTCGGCGAGAGCTTCCGCTACGGGACTCCGGGCGCCGTGGGCGCGGTCCTCGCCGGGGTCGTCACCGCGTGGGGGCTCTTCGTCCTCGCCGCCGACAGCGCCGGTGGCCGGCCACGGCAGGCCAGAGGCTCGCGGGTTCCGGTCAAGGGCCCGGGGCCCGTGGTGATCCGGGCTCCCGGGCGGCTGTCCGGGGCGGTGCACCAGGCCGTCCTGCGGATGCCGCCCGTACGGCAGCACACGCGGGAGCCTGCCTCGCGGCGCTGACGCGGCGGGGCGGGGCGGGGCGGGCCTGAGGGCTGGGCTGGAACTGGCGACCTGGCGTGGGGCAACGCCGGGGCGTGAACAGTTCCTCCGGCCGCGCAACAGCGTGGACACAGGATCTTCACACCGTGTTCATTTTTCGCAGCTCGCGGTGACGGAACGCACAGAGGGCGTGCCGAATGTCGCGTTTCAGCGAATGATGCCCCTTCATTCATTCCCAGGAAATTGTTCGCCGAATGAGGGAAATCAAAGACCGTTTCCGCAAAGGCGGTTACGCGCAGCATTCACAAGTTCCTTGCGTAATTCCGCCGGACACGCAGCTATACATGGTGAGGGTGACCGGTCGGTAAGCAGCGATCAGATCCGGCCAATGTCGCACCGGCGTACGGCCGAATCATGTCGCGACCAGCGGGCACCAAGTCGTCACGAAAGTGACAGAACGGCGAGACTTCCGTATGCGCTTCCCAAGCTGACGGCGCGTCGGCCCGGCACCTCGGCCCGCACACCCGGATTCCCGTCCCGACCAGGCACTCTTCCCCTCCTCACCCCGCCCTCGGCAGGGCCGCGGAGCGGCTGTGCACCCCGGCCCGGCACGGCACCCGGCGGTACCGGGGCGGATTTCCACGCCAACTGTCCTCAGCTTGTCCCTGAGACCAGGACAAGCCCTTCCCTCCGCAATGCGCGTACAGGGCCGCTCAAGAGCGGCATCATGCCGTGAGGGGACCGGGGGGAGACCGACCGCACCGATCAAGAGTTGGTGGACCATGCGAATCCGAAGGCTTCTCAGCGAACCCCGCACGAGGGCGACACAGTTCACAGATGGATTACTGAATCTTTCCGGGTCGCACGCGTTCTCGGCTGGCTACACTCACGCCCCATGCGATCCATGAACCACAGCCGTCGGAGGCGTGCAGACGAGAATCACCCGATATTCATTGCCAGTTCAGGTCGGCGTAGACGACTCGTCCGATATGCGGCAGTGACAGTCGGGTGCGCCTGCACCGGGTACATGGCGCTCTTCGTAGCTGTGTTCGGTGGAGTTCAGGACCCGGTCGGGGATCAGCCCCCGCGTATGGACCAGCCGTTGCCCAGCACATCTTCACAGGACGACTCCGATGTACCGGCGGGCGCAGAGATTCCGGCCCGCACAGCCTCCCCCCACAATTCGTCCTCCCCCCACGACCCCCCGGCCTCGACCAGGCCTGACCGCAGGACCACACCCCCCACCCCCCGCAGCGACCGCGACCCCGCACAGACCACCCCCACACCCGCCAATTCTTCGGCCCGTCCCGGCGGCGCGACCAGGTGAGCCGGCACGCGCTGCGCCGAGACCCGCGAGGGCACTGGCTGCTGCTGGTGCTCTTCCTTCCCGTGGTCACAGCTGCCCTCCTCTTCGAGGGCTGGACGAACCACGAGGTCGACTCCGCACGCACCAAAGCCCCGTGCGCCACCCCGATCCCGCGCGCCGCCGACAACGGGGACCCTGTTCTGCGTCTCGACGGCAAGTTCGTCCAGACGGCCTCCATGCCCGCCCGCACCGCCGCGCTCACCTTCAACGGGGGCCCGGACCCCACGTGGACGCCGCGCATCCTCGACCTGCTGCGCAGCCGCCACGCCAAGGCCACCTTCTTCGTCTACGGATCGCAGGCCACCCGCCACCCCGAACTGGTGCGCCGTATCCGTGCCGAGGGGCACGAGATCGGCTCGTACACCTACACGGGCGGTGACCTCGGCGTCGCATCGCCCATCCGTGCCCAGTTGGAGCTCTCCCTCACGCAGACCGCGCTGGCGGGCACCGCCGGCGTCAACACCGGACTTCTCCGTCTCCCCCACACCAGGGCGGCCGACACGATGTGCGGCAAGGAGTGGACGGCGGCACAGCGCAGCGCCGAGCAGGGCTATCTCCTCGTCGCCGCGGACCGCAAGTCCCGCAAGCCCTCGCAGGGAGTGATACGGCAGTACAGCCACACCGACCTCGGTTATCACGAAGCTGAGCAATTGCTCCGCAACCGGAACGTGAAGAAGTTCACCACCGTCACAGGAGGGCTGGGGCAGCAGTCCTCGATGACGACGGTGTCCGCAGACGAAAGGCTGCGAGGTGAGGGGCTGATATGGGCGCGGACCCTGGGCCGCTTCTTCACCGGTGCGATGGCCTGGGCGCTGGGCATCGCCGGCGGCCTCGGTGTGCTGCGGCTGCTGATGCTCGTACTCTTCGCGCGGATGCACATGCGGCGCCTGCAGCGGTTCCGTCCTGGCTCGCCGTGGCTGCGGGAAGTGAACGAGCCGGTGACGGTCCTCGTCCCGGCGCACAACGAAGAGGCGGGGATCGAGGCCACGGTCCGCTCACTTCTGGCCTCGACGCACCCCTACGTCCAGGTCGTCGTCATCGACGACGGGTCCACGGACCGCACCGCGCAGATCGCCGAAGGCATCCGCGACCCGCGGGTGACCGTCGTACGGCAGCCCAACGCGGGCAAGCCGGGCGCGCTCAACACAGGTCTGGGCTACGCGCGTCACGACATCGTCGTGATGGTCGACGCGGACACCGTCTTCGAGCCCGACGCCCTATTCCGGCTCATCCAGCCGCTGGCCCATCCGGCCATCGGTGCGGTGAGCGGCAACACGAAGGTCGGCAACAGGACCAAGCTGCTCGGCAGATGGCAGCACCTGGAGTACGTCTTCGGGTTCAACCTGGACCGGCGGATGTTCGAGGTGCTGGAGTGCATGCCGACCGTCCCGGGTGCCATCGGCGCCTTCCGCCGGGACGCGCTGATGGGCATCGGCGGCGTCAGCGACGACACCCTGGCCGAGGACACCGACCTGACGATGGCCCTGTGGCGGGCGGGATGGCGCGTCGTCTACGAGGAGTCCGCCATCGCGTGGACCGAAGTGCCGGGCAGTCTGGGCCAGTTGTGGCGGCAGCGCTACCGCTGGTGCTACGGCACGCTCCAGTCGATGTGGAAGCACCGGCGTGCGGTCCTGGAGGTCGGCCCTGCCGGGCGCTTCGGGCGCAGAGGGCTGAGCTACCTGGCCCTGTTCCAGATCGCCCTGCCCCTGTTCGCACCGGTCGTCGACGTCTTCTTCCTCTACGGCATCTTCTTCCGCGACCCTGTCGAGGCGGTGGGCGTCTGGCTCGGCTTCATGGCCGTCCAGATGGTCACGGCCGCGTACGCGCTGCGGCTGGACAACGAGCGGATGCGCGAGCTGTGGGCGCTGCCGCTCCAGCTGTTCGTGTACAGGCAGCTGCTGTATCTGGTGATCATTCAGTCCGTGGTGACGGCCATGCTCGGCAACCGGCTGAAGTGGCAGCGCATGCGCCGGTCGGGCACGGCGGACGAGTATCTGCTCAGCGAGCCGGTCCAGCGCAAGAGTCTGCTGCCGAAGTGAACGACACGTACGTGACCGTATCGACGTCGACGTGACCGAGGGAGAGTCGGACCATGAAGGACCCACTTGACCAGTGGGCCGAGGGTGAGACGCCAGGTGCGTCTCAGGGGGATTCTCCGGGCCACACCGCCGAGTTGGCCGGTGAGTGGAGGCACCACGGGCCCGGGGGCTCGAGCGTCCACGGCTGGGCCGGGACCGGCCAGGGGTGGGCCGTCTCGGACCCGGTGAACGTCGTCGGCCCGGCACGTCGCGGAGACCCGAACCGGCCGCTGCAGCCCTCCTGGGAGACCAGGGAGACGATCAGGGGCGAGGTGGCCCGGTCACGTACGGAGGCGGCCGGCCGGCCGGGCCCCGCTCCGCCGCAGTCCCCGGTACCAGGCCAGGGAAGGGGGCCGCGCCCGCAACCCGGCCGTCCGGGATTCCCCGCCGGGCGGGCCGGAGCTGTCGGACCTGGCGGCCCCGGCGGACCGGGAGGGCCGGGCGGTCCGATGAGACCCGGCGGCCCCGCCGGACGCGGCGGCATGGGCGGCGGACCTCCCGCGCGGGAGAACAACTCCCGGTTCGGACCCACTCCACCTCGCGCACCGCGCCGTCCCAAGCGCCGCAGGCCGCTGCGGCGCGCCGCCGTCCTGCTGCTCGCAACGATCCTCGTGGGCTCCGGCGGCACCTACGCATGGGCGGAGACGAAGCTCCAACGGGACGTGAACCTCGACAAGTTCACGGACCGTCCCCCGGCCGGCAAGGGCACGAACTACCTCATCGTCGGTTCCGACAGCCGCGAGGGCCTCTCCGAGGCGGACCGGAAGGAGCTCAACACCGGTGTGTTCGGGGGCCGTCGCACCGACTCGATGATCCTCATGCACAAGGGCGCGCACGGCACGACGATGATGAGCCTCCCCCGCGACTCGTGGGTGACGATCCCCGGGTACAAGCGTCCCTCCACGGGCAAGCAGTCCGCGCCTGTGAAGAACAAGCTCAACTCGGCGTTCGCGCTGGGCGGTCCGGAGCTGCTCATAGCCACGATCGAGCAGAACACCGGCCTGCGCATCGACCATTACGCCGAGATCGGGTTCGCGGGCTTCGTGAACATCGTCGACGCGGTCGGCGGAGTCCCGATGTGCATCAAGCGGGACATCAAGGACGAGGACTCCGGCGCCGACCTGAGGAAGGGCTGCCAGAACCTCAACGGGGCCGAGGCCCTCGCGTTCGTACGGCAGCGCAAGCAGGAGGCCGAGGGCGACCTGGGCCGCACGCAGAACCAGCAGCAGTTCCTCTCCGCGCTGGCCGGCAAGGCCACGTCACCCGGGACGATGCTCAACCCGTCCGATCTCTACCCCGCTCTCAGCGCCGGGCTCGACACGCTCGTCGTCGACCAGACCATGAGCATGCCTGCGCTCACCAAGATGTTCCGCTCCGTGCAGGGCGTGTCCAAGGGCGGCGGTCAGCAGGTCAACGTGCCCACCGCTGGGGGCATCTCGACGCCGAAGGGCAGCGCGCTGCGCTGGGACGAGGCGAAGTCGGAGAAGCTCTTCTCCCAGCTCAAGAACGACAGTCCGGTGACCGTCACCAACAAGTGACCTCTCCCCAAGGCCTGTTGAGGGCGACCGCCAGGAGTGACCAGGGCGGTCAGCGGATACGGTGCTGACATGGGGAACGGGGCGCCGGACGGGCACGGACACGCTGCGCAGGGCGAACGGCCGGATCAGGGCTATGGGTTGCTGGTGGCGGCGACACCTCCGGGCAGACACCCGGCGCTCCAGGCGACGGAGGCGCTGCCCGCTCTCGCCGCGACTCCCCCGTCGGTGCTGCTGGGCACGGGCACCGGCAGCGTCGTCCAGCTCGCGGACCCGGGCGACCCCAACGCCGTGCTGTCACACCTGCGTACGGCCGCCGCGCACGACGGACCGCTGCTCGTCTATCTCGCGGGGCAGCTCCTGCTCGACTCGCGCGAGCGTCTTCCGCATCTCGCACTGACGCGCTCCACGCCGCGGTCCGTGCGCTACACGGGTCTGCCATGGCACTGGCTCGTCGCCGAGTTCGGCCGCAGACCCATCGGGAGCACGGCGGTGATCGCCGACCTCGTCGCGGACGCGGCGCTGTGGCAGCGGCGTTCGCAGTACCGGCTCGCGGACGGGCTCGTCCTGCACGGGACTCTGGCCGCGCCGCCCGCCGGACGGCTCCCCCGCGCTACGGAGTACAGCCGCGCGCTCGCCACGGTGCTGCGGGCGAGCCGCGTGCGGCCGCCGCTGGACCAGCTCCATCAACTCGCCATGCACGGCGCCGGCTTCGGCCCGGCCTGTGACGAGCGGATGCCGCTCGGCGGTGCTCCTGCCCCGGCCATGCCGGGTCCGGGGCCGGGGCCGGCACCTGCGCCGGGGCCCGGGCTGGTCCCTGCGCCGGGTCCGGGGCCGGAACCTGCGGCCGTGACCGTGCCCGCCTCGGAACCTCCGGCGGCGCCGCCTGCCCCCGCACCCGCACCCGCACCCGCACCCGCACCCGCGACGGTCACGCCGCTCCCCGCGTCCGCGTTTCCCCCGCCACCCTCGTCTCCCCCTCCGGCGCCGCCATCGTCCCGGCCGTCCTCGCCGCCCGTACCGCCCTCAACACCCGTACCGCCCGTACCGGGAGGGGCAACTGAGGCCGCCGGTGACGCACCCGCCGGCGTGCACGAGGCCATCTACCGGGCAGCCGGTGAAGGCCGCCACGGTGAGGCCGCGACGATCGCCTCCCAGTGGGAGACCGCCGCCCTGCGCGCTTCAGGACCCCACTCGATGGAGGCCGTCCACTGGGTGGAGGTGCGCGCCGACCTCGCCCATCGAGCGGGCGACGCCGCACGCGCGTGCACCTTGTGGCTGCAGGCGGCCGCCGTCCGCCTCCAGGCCGGCCAGGCCCCGGAGACGGGCGAGGTCTCCGGTGCCGTGGACCGCGCACACCACTGCTGGCACCAGGTGGCCGACCAGGGGCAGGCGTACCAGCTCGGAGTGCAGCTCTCGCAGCTCAGGGAGCGGGCACCGGGCGGCACACCGGGAGCGGTCCGCGACGTACAGGACCGGCTCGCCGTGCTCGCTTCCCCGCACGGGCCGGGAGACCGGGCGGCGGCAGGCTGACAGCCGGATGCCGGGCCGGCCGCTCCTCCGGCCCCCTTCCCGGACATGGCCGGACCGGGCCGGGCAGGGGACCGGCCGGACAGGACTGCCGCCCTGCCACCGGAAGCGTGGCCGGGGCGTTCAGTGCGAGTGCCGTGGCACCTCGCTGCCGCTGCCACCCGTCAGGAAGTCCAGGTCGGCGCCCCGGTCGGCCTGCATGACGTGATCGGTGTACAGCTTCGACCAGCCGCGCCGCGCTCCGCCGCCGCTGCCCTTCGCGCCGTCACCGTCCGAAGCGGATGATGCCTCTGCCTCGGCACGGGCGGCCAGTTCGGCCTCGTCGACGCGCAGATCGAGCCGCCGTCCCGGGACGTCGAGTTCGACGACGTCTCCCGTACGTACGAGCGCGAGCGGCCCCCCTACCGCCGCCTCCGGTGCGACGTGCAGCACGCACGTGCCGTATCCGGTGCCGCTCATCCGCGCGTCACTGATCCGGACGACGTCCTCGACGCCCGCCTCCAGCAGCACCTTGGGAACCGGGACGTTGCCCACCTCGGGAAAGCCGGGATAGCCCTTGGGCCCGGCGCCCCGCACCACGATGACGGTGGACGGGTCGACGGGCAGCTCCGGGTCGTCCGCAGCGGCCGTGTAGTCCTCGACCCGGTCGAAGACGAGCGCGCGCCCGCTGTGGGTCAGCAGTTCCGGGTCGGCCGCGGACACCTTGAGCACCGCGCCGTCGGGGCAGAGGCTTCCGTAGAGCACGACGGTTCCCGCACCCGCCGGCATGAACGGTTCGGAGACGGTGCGGATGACCTCGCGGTTGTAGCACTCGGCGTCGGCGATCTCCTCCCCGATGGCGCGCCCGGTGACGGTGACCGGCTCCTGGTGGATGAGCGCGCCCAGTTCACGCATGACGACGGGCAGGCCGCCCGCGTAGTAGAAGTCCTCCATCAGGAAGCGCCCCGAGGGCATCATGTCCGCGAGCACCGGGACTTCGGAGGTGAGTGCGTCGAAGTCGCCCAGTTCGAGGGGCACTTCGACCCTGCCCGCCAGAGCCAGCAGGTGTACGACGGCGTTGGTCGAGCCGCCCAGCGCCGCGTTCACACGTATCGCGTTCTCGAACGCCTCGCGCGTGAGCACCTGGGAGGGCCGCAGATCCTGCTCCACGAGCTGTACGGCCTGCCTTCCGGACGCCTGCGCAAGGGCGTAACGCCTGGCGTCGACTGCGGGGACCGCCGCTCCGCCGGACATCTGCATGCCCAGGCTCTCGGCCATGCACGCCATCGTCGAGGCCGTACCCATCGTCATGCAGTGCCCGCGGCTGCGCGACATGCAGCCCTCCGCCTCGCGCAGGTCGGCCTCCGTCAGCTTTCCTGCGCGCACCTCCTCGCTGAGCTTCCACACCGCCGTGCCCGAACCGATGTCCCTGCCACGGAACTTGCCGTTGAGCATCGGCCCGCCGGTGACCATGATCGAGGGGATGTCGACGCTCGCGGCGCCCATGAGCATGGCCGGTGTCGTCTTGTCGCAGCCGGACAGCAGCACGACGCCGTCGAGCGGGTTGGCCCGCAGCGTCTCCTCGACCTCCATGGCCATCAGATTGCGGTACAGCATGGTGGTCGGCCGCATCAGCGGTTCGCCGAGCGACATGGCGGGGAACTCGAGCGGCAGGCCGCCCGCTTCCCACACGCCGCGCTTGACCGCGTCCGCCACGTCCCTCAAGTGCGCGTTGCAGGGCGTGAGTTCCGACCAGCTGTTGCCGATTCCGATGACGGGCCGTCCGTCGAAGACCTCGGGGCCGAAGCCCTGGTTGCGCATCCAAGAGCGGTGGATGAAGCCGTTGCGGCCCTCCGCCGCGAACCAGGCCGAACTGCGCCGGGCGGATCCGTCGTTGCTGCCCATGTCCACTCCCTGTGCTGGTCGGTGCTGTGACGGCCCCCGGGTCAACGACGATCTTGGTGTGCGGTTCACCGCCGGGTCAACGGTCGCGCTCGTCCGCCTCCCCGAGCGGCGGCGGCGTGTCCTGCCTGCCCGTGCCCCATTTCGAGGGCTCCGGTCCGAGGCGGAAGTCCAGGGAGCTGCCGCGCCGTATGTCCTCCGTGCTGATCCAGGTACGGGAGATGTCCTTGCCGCCGGCCGACGCGGAGCGTATGTAGCGGTCCGCTCCGTCGCCGCGCGGTGCGCGGATCGTGAAGTGTCCCTTCGGATACCAGTCGCGGTCGAGGGTCAGCTCGACCCGTTCGAACGCGGGGGTGTTCAGGCCCCAGGTGTCCGTGCCCGGTGCGACCGGGAACATGCCCATGGCCGACAGCACCATCCAGGACGACATGGTGCCCAGGTCGTCGTTGCCGGTGACGCCGTCAGGGGCGTCGGTGAAGCGGCACAGCGCGGCCTCGACGACGTCGGTGGTCTTCCACGGCGAGCCGGTGGAGAGGTAGGTGTACGGGGCGATGAGGTCGTGCTCGTTCTGCGGGTTGTACTTGTCGGAGTCGTAGTAGTCGTAAGGACCGTCGACCCACACGTCGCTCGCTGTCTTCCGCGGATCCTCCGTGAGCTGGTCGTAGGCGAAGAACGAGTCCAGGCGCTCCTCGGTCGCCTCGCGTCCTCCCGTACGGGACATCAGCCCCGCCACGTCCTGCGGCACCATCCACATGTACTGCCAGGGCGTCCCCTCGTGGAACCCTTCGCTCCTGGCAGGGTCGGCGGGCCCGGCGAAGGTGCCGCCGGCTTCGCGGGCGCGGAAGAATCCGGTGCCGGGGTCGAGGATGTTGCGGTAGTTGCGGGAGCGTTCGGCGTAGCGCCGGGCGTCGGCGGTGTGGCCGAGATCACGGGCCATTCCGGCGAGGGCGGCGTCGGCGGCGGCGTACTCAAGGGTCGCCGAGCCGCTGTGCTTGAAGTCCGGACTGCCTGGTTTGATGCGTTTCCTGTCCGGGTCGTGCGGGATGTATCCGTCCTTGATGTATTCCTTGTTGGCCATACGCCCCAAATAGGGGGAATCCGTGGGCGGAACACCGTCGGCGTTCTTCTTCAGCGCCCGGTAGGCCCTCTCCTCCTCACCCTCCAGCAGCCCCTGCTGGTAGGCGTTGGTGAGGAACGGCGTGACCGGGTCACCGGCCATGATGTTCGTCTCCCGGGTGGCGTAGCCCCACCGGGGCAGCCACCCGCCCTGCTCGTCGACGTCCAGCAGCGACAGCGCCATGTCGCGGGACTCGCGCGGTGCGACGAGCGTGAGCAGCTGCGCCTGGGTGCGATACGTGTCCCACAATGACCAGTTCTGGTAGTAGGTGTGCCCCTTCGCGCGGTGGATCCGCTGGTCCCAGCCCCTGTAGCGCCGGTCCACGTCCTCCCCGGTGTTGGGGTGGAGCAGCGCCCGGTAGAGCGAGGAGTAGAAGACCCGCAGACGCGCCTCACTCCCGCCGCTCACGCGGACCCGGCCGAGCCGCTCCTGCCAGGCCCGCCGTGCGGCGTCGCGGGTCTCGTCGAAGGACTGGCCGTCCACCGCGCCGAGGTTGCGTTCCGCGCCCTCGGCGTCGACGTACGACAGGGCCGTCACCGCCTCGACGTCGCGGTCGCCGTTCCGGGTGTCGAAGCGGGCGTACGCGCCGCGGCGCCCGCCGCCCTCGGAGGAGTCGCCGCCCTCGGTGACCTTCTCCCCGTCCCAGGTCCCGTGGGAGTCGAACGGCCGGTCGAAGCGGGTGACGGCCCATACGGTGTAGGGCTCGGTGCCCTGGCAGAAGCCGCTCCCTGTGACCTTGGTGGCGATGGTCCGCTCGTCGATGACGCGCGCGGAGCTGCCGGTCACCTTGTGCAGTGCCTGGCCGGAGTTGAGCAGCACGTTCGCCTTGCCGGTACGGGGAAAGGTGTAGCGCTGGTGGCCGGTGTGCCTGCCCGCGGTGAGTTCGGCCTTCGTGCCGCCGTAGTCGTCGAGGGCGACCTTGTACGACCCAGGTGAGGCGCTCTCGGTCTCGTGGCGGAATCCGGAAGCGTACTCGTTGTTGTCGGTGCTGGTGATGTCGCCGGTGGTCGGCATGGCAGGAAGGTCGCCGCCCAGCCCGCACCCGACGCCGGAGAGGTGCACGGAGGAGAAGCCGCGTATTCGGTCCTCGTCCCAGTCGTAGCCGGTGCTGCTGCGGGTGGTGTCGGGTGAGAGCTGCACCTTGCCGAACGGGACGGCGGCACCCGGGAAAGTGTTGCCTTCGTTGCGGGTGCCTATGAAAGGGTCGACGAAGGCGGCGGGGTCCCTCACCGGACCCGCGTGCATCTCCCCTCCCCCGCACGGAGCAGCGGGCGGGGAGGCCCCTACCAGCCCGGCACAGAGCGTCGCGACGGCCAGACCCAGCAGGGTCCGGATGCGCTTCGCTCGTATCACCAGGGGCCTCCGGCCGGGACATCGTTGTCGAACGGCCAAGGGTTGCCACCGCCAGGGCCGCTGTCTATGCCCCAGGTCACAACGGTCCGTACGGTCCCCTCCGGTGCATGCGCCCTTCCCCGCCGGGGAAGCCCTCCGCACAGTTGGTGACCCGGTGACAGGACGGTGGAGGCGACACATGGCCGCACGGCGTGACGATGCCCCGCCCGCTCCGGCGCGCGGGTCCCGCTGGGCACGTCCCGCCGCTGCTGCCGTGGCCGGCGCGCTCCCCGCGCTCGCCTTTCCGGCGCCGTCCCTGTGGTGGCTCGCATGGGTGGGTCTGGTGCCGTGGCTGCTGCTGGTGCGGGGTGCCGCCTCCGCACGTCAGGCCGCGCTGACGGGCTGGATCGGCGGTACGGGTTTCATGCTGGCCGTACACCACTGGCTGCTGCCGAGCCTGCACGTCTTCCTCTTCGTACTGGCGGCGCTGCTGGGCCTGTTGTGGGCTCCGTGGGGATGGCTCGTGCGGCGGCTGCTGGGCGGCCGCGCCGGGCCGGGCCGGCTCGCGGCGGCTCTCGTGCTGGTGCCTTCGGGGTGGCTCGTGATCGAACTGGTCCGTTCCTGGGAGTACTTGGGAGGACCGTGGGGTCTGCTCGGCGCGAGCCAGTGGCAGATCACCCCCGCGCTGCGGCTGGCCTCCGTCGGCGGAGTGTGGCTGGTCACCTTCGTGCTGGTCGCTGTGAACACCGCAGTGGCGGCGCTGGCGGCACCGCTGGTGTCGCGCCGTACCGGCCGCTCAGTGACGGAAGCCGTCGCGGCAGCCGCCGCCCTGGCCGTCTGCTGCGGCGCGGTGGCCGCGGCATGGGCGTGGGCGCCGCGGCCCCGCGCGGACGGTGAGCTGCGCGTCGCCGTCGTACAGCCCGGCGTGGTGAAGGGCCAGCACGCGCGGCTGGAACGCAGCGAGGAGCTGACCCGCAAGCTGAAGGACCGCCGGCTGGATCTAGTGGTGTGGGGCGAGAGCAGCGTCAGCTTCGACCTGGGAAACCACCCGCGGCTGCGGAAGCGGCTCGCTGACCTCTCGTCGCAGGCCGGCGCGCGGATCCTGGTCAATGTGGACGCCCGGCGCTCCGACCGTCCCGGCATCTACAAGAGTTCGATACTGATCGGCCCCGACGGCACGGTCGGCAAGCGCTACGACAAGACGCGCCTGGTGCCCTTCGGTGAGTACGTCCCGGCGCGCTCCCTGCTCGGCTGGGCCACCTCGGTCGGCCGGGCGGCAGGCGAGGACCGGCTGCGCGGCGACGGCCCGGTGATGATGGAGACGTCCGGCGAGAAGTTCGGGCCACTGGTGTGCTTCGAGAGCGCGTTTCCCGACATGAGCCGTCAACTCGCCCTGGACGGAGCGCGGTTGATCGTCACGCAGTCCTCGACGTCGACGTTCCAGGACAGCTGGGCCCCCGCGCAGCACGCCTCACTGGGCGCCA
This sequence comes from Streptomyces sp. DSM 116795, assembly GCF_055792905.1. Lineage (NCBI taxonomy): Bacteria > Bacillati > Actinomycetota > Actinomycetes > Kitasatosporales > Streptomycetaceae > Streptomyces > Streptomyces sp. DSM 116795. The sequence goes on along the minus strand of NZ_CM147707.1, from coordinate 7,009,609 downwards.
TGCGTGCCGCCGAGACCGGGCGGCCGATGGTGCACGCCACGCTCACCGGCATCAGCGCGGTCTACGGTCCCCGCGGAGAGCGCACCGGCCCGTGGCTCGGCACGGACCGCAGCACCGCGGAGGTCTACACGGTGCCGCTGGCCACCGGTTCGACGCTCTATCTCCGTACGGGCGACTGGATCGTGCACGCCGCGACGGCCGCACTGGTCCTCTGCGGGGCGGCCGCACTGGTGCGCGGACTCCTCAGGCGCCGCCGGTCGGACGGGCAGCGCGGCACCTCCGACGGCTCACCTGCCGCGGGCCGCTGACGATCCGTCCGCCGCCGTGCCGGTTCCCGGCTGCCCTCCGCCGTCCGTCCCCTCGTGCGTCCCGTCGTGCGCCGCCGCCGCGTCGTGCTCCCCCGGCGGGCTCCAGTCGGCGATCCCGTCGAGTGCGCGCAACGCCAGGTGCGGACCGATCCGGTTGACCGTGGCCACCGCGGCATCACGCAGCGCACAAGCGGGCGCGGAGGTCATGGTGACCAGTCGGGCGACCCGGACGGCCCGCCGTACCACCTCGCTCGTGCGTGGCAGACGGTCGCGGGTATACGCGGCCAGGGCCCGCGGTACGTCCGCCTCCGGTCCGGCGTGGTGGGCGAGCACGACGGCGTCCTCGACCGCCTGGTTGCCGCCCTGACCGAGGGTGGGCGGCATCGCGTGCGCGGCGTCGCCGAGGACGGCCACGCGTCCGCGGTGGAAGGCCGGAAGCGGCTCGGCGGCCTGGTGGACGTCGTTGCGCAGCACGTCGTCCGGGCCCGCGGCGTCGAGGATCGCGGGCACCGGATGGTGCCATGTGCTGAATCTGCGCCGGAGTTCGGCGTGTTCGTCGTCGGCCGCCCGCTCCCCTGCCGGCACGGCCGCGGCGGCGTACACGTAGACCCGTCCGTCGTGCAGCGGCTGCGTGCCCCACAGGGTGCCGCGCCCCCACGTCTCGTGCGGCGGGTAGGCCACGTCGGGAGCCGGCACGACGAGGCGCCAGGCGGTGAAGCCCGCATACCTGGGAGCGGGGCTTCCGGGAAAGAGCACGGAACGCGCCGGTGAGTGGATGCCGTCGGCGGCCACGGCCAGTTCGGCCTCCCACTCCTCCGCGTCGCTGCGCACGCGCGCCGACCGGTCCGGGCCGCCGGGGTCGGCGACGGCGCCCGGCGTGCCCGTGCGCACCGTGCCGTCGGGCAGTCGGGAGAGCAGCAGGGAGATGAGCGTGGCCCGGTGCACGGGGACGAACGGACCACCGAACCGGGCTGCCGCCGCGGCCTGGTTCGTACGGGAGAGCCAGCGCCCCGAGGGAGTGCGCAGCCCGCCCTCGTCCGTCCAGGTGCGCATCGACCTGAGGGTGTCGCCGAGGCCGACGACGTCCAGCGCCCGGAGGGAGTTGGGGGTGAGACCGAGGCCAGCGCCGACTGCTTCGACGGCCGGGGCACGTTCGAGGACGGTGACGTGCCAGCCCTGCTGGTGCAGGGCGACGGCGGCCGTGAGCCCGCCGATGCCGGCGCCGATGACGACTGCTCGGGGCTGGGACCGGGATGCGGGCATGGGCGGTCTCCTCTTCCGTCGGGCGACCTGCCATCAGGCCACTACATATGTAGTCTACTACGTCCGTAGTTCCGCGGTCCGTGCCCGGAGGTGCCGTCGTACATTTGCTGCCATGAGCGCCCCCCGTTCCTCTCCGCCCGGCGCCGGGCCCCTCGCCCGCTCCGAGGTGATCGCCGACGCCGCGATCGCCCTGCTCGCCGAGCGCGGGCTCCGAGCCCTGACCCACCGGGCCGTGGACGAGGCAGCCGGCCTTCCGCAGGGCTCGACCTCCAACCACGCCCGTACTCGGGCAGCGCTGATCGAGGCAGCGGTGCGCCGCCTGGCCGTACGGGAGTCGCAGGTGATCGCGCTCGAGGAGATGCCGACCGGGGAGGACACCGCCGAACTGGCGGACGGGCTGGCGCTGGCGGTGCACCGCTACCTCACCCGGGATCCGTCGCTGCTCCTCGCACGCTACGAACTGGCCCTGGAGATCACGCGACGGCCCGGACTGCGGGAGATGTATGTGCGGACCGGGACCAGCGCCTTCCGTGAGCCGCTCGTGGCGATGCTGACGCGCGCCGGGTCGTCCGCGCCGGAGCGGCACACGCTGTCGCTGGTGGCGTGGTGCGACGGGATGCTCTTCTCGTGCACAGCCGGCTCGTACGCCGCCGAGGTGCCCACGTACGCGGAACTGCGGGCCGGGCTGCGGGAGTTGCTGCAGGGCATGCTCGCCTCGTCGCCCGCAGTGCCGGGGAGCTGAGCGGCCGGCGGCCGGGGGCCGGCCCGAAGGCTTCAGGCCGGCCCCAGCCTGCTCTCCAGCCGCCCCACTGCGGCCCGGATTCCCTCCCCGTACGCATCGTCGGCCAGCGAGCCCAACGCGCCCTGCGCGCGGCGCAGTTCGCGGCGTGCGGCAGCGCTGTCGCCGAGCTTGGCGTGAGCGGCGGCGACGTTGAGATACAGCGACGGATACAGGGAGCGGACCGCCGGCGAGTGCTCACCCCACTCCACCTGCTCCTCGGTGAGCGCGTCGGCAGCGGCGAGTGCCCGCAGGTCCCACTCCAGCTCGGCGCCGGGGTCGTCCTGGGTGTCGGCCATGTAGTGCGCGATGGTGCAGCGGTGGAAGAGGTCCCCCTCGCCCGTGGTCTCGGACCACAGCAGCGAGAAGCGGTTCCGGGCCTCCTCACGGTCGCCGGCGCGATGGAGCATGATCGCCTGGCCGATCCGGACCATGACCCCGTCCGGGGACGTCTCCTGCTGCGGCTCCGTCACGGGACTCCTCCTCCACCGGCGCGCCGAGTGCTGCCGTCACCTGCCACGACGACGCTAGCCGCAGGCACTGACAATCACGCTCAGGCGCGTGCGCCGGCATCCGGGATACGCCAGTCGACGGGCGCGTGCCCGGCCGCGGCGACCGCTTCGTCGATCCGGCTGAAAGGCCGCGAGCCGAAGAACTTCTTCGCCGAGAGCGGCGACGGGTGGGCGCCCTGCACCACGGTGTGCCGGGCGGTGTCGATCAGCGGAAGCTTCTTCTTCGCGTAGTTCCCCCACAGCACGAAGACGACCGGGGTCTCCCTGGCCGCCACGGCCCGGATCACGGCGTCGGTGAACGTCTCCCAGCCCTTGCCCTTGTGGGAGTTGGCCTCGCCCGCCCGGACCGTGAGCACCGCGTTGAGCAGCAGCACGCCCTGCTCCGCCCAGGGCGTGAGATGTCCGCTGTCCGGCACGGGATGGCCGAGGTCCTCGCGCATCTCCTTGTAGATGTTGCGCAGCGACGGCGGGGTGCGCACACCGGGCCGCACGGAGAAGCACAGGCCGTGGCCCTGGCCCTCTCCGTGGTACGGGTCCTGCCCGAGGATCAGCACCTTCACCCGCTCGTACGGCGTGGCGTGCAGGGCGGCGAAGACCTCCTCGCGCGGCGGGTAGACCGGACCGCGCTCACGCTCCTGCTCGACGAATTCGGCGAGCTCCTTGAAGTAGGGCTTTCCGGTCTCCTCGCCGAGGGCCTGCTGCCAGGAGTCCGGCAGGGTGCCCAGCATGTCGTTCAACTCTCGTACCTCCGCGGCGGCTTCGCATCTGTGGTTGCCGTCACGAACGTACCGGCTGCCGCCGACACGCCGCCGCCTCCGCCCCACGACAGCGGGGCGGAGGCGGCGGCGCGGACTGCGGTTTTCGGGCGTGCCTCCCGGACGGGGGCCGGACCGGTCTACCAGCTGGACTTCTTGTGCAGCTCCCACATGCGCGGAAGCGTGGAGGGGTCCAGGACCCACTCGACGCCGGCCACGTCCTTGAGCGAGGCCACATACACCCGGCCCTGCCAGAGCGGCAGCAGCCGCGCGTCCTTCGCGATGAGCTTCTGGGCGCGGGTGAAGGCGCGGCTGGCGGTCGCGCGGTTGCTCTCCTTGCGCGACGTGGGCAGCAGGTCCCCGGTGATCTCGGAGTTCTCGTATGGCGTGCCGAGCGCGTTGTTCTTGCCGACGAAGGGCGCCACGTAGTTGTCGGCGTCCGGGAAGTCGGGGAACCAGCCGCGGCCGAACACCGGGTACTTGCCCTTGCTGTAACCCTCGACGAACTCGGACCACGGGCGGCCCTGCACGGAGACGTCGAAGAGCCCGGACTTGTTCAGCTGCCGCTTGAGCTCGGCGAACGTCTCACCCGTCGTCGAGCCGTAGCGGTCCGTGGTGTACCACAGCTTCAGCGGCACCTTCTTGCTGATGCCCGCTTCTCTGAGCGTCTTCTCGGCCTCGCCCCTGTCGGGCTCGCCGTAGCGGTCGTAGTAGGCACTGGTGTGGCCCGTGATTCCGCCGGGGACCATGGAGTAGAGCGGGTCGGTCGTGCGGTTGTACACGTTGCGCACGAGTGCCTTGCGGTCGATCAGCTCTGCAACGGCCTTGCGCACGGCGGGATTTCCCGCCATCTGGTCCTTGGGGTTGAAGACGAGATAGCTGATCTCGGAACCGAGGAGTTCCGTCAGCTCCACTTCCTGGTTCCCGTTCGCCTGCGCCTTCTGGAATCCGCTGACCTGATCCGGCGTCAGGCCGCGGTATGCGACGTCGATCTTCTTGTCCTTGAGCGCCTTCACCATCTTCGCGGAGTCCTGGAAGTACTCGATGGTGACGACGTCGTTCTTGGGCTTCGCGGGACCGCGGTAGCCGTTGTACCTCGTCAGCTCCGCCTTCTTGCCCTTGCTGTAGGACTTCAGGGAGTACGGACCGGAGCCGACGATCTTCGAGCCCTTGCGCAGCTTCTTCGCCGGGTACGTCTCAGGGTCGACGATCGAGGTCGCCGGCGTGGCGAGGATGAAGGGGAACGTGGCGTCGGACTTCTTCAGATGGAAGACGACTGTCCGCTTGTCCGGCGCCTCCACCCGGTCCAGGCTGCCCAGCAGGCCGAGCGGCCCCGACTTCGCCTTGATCGTCATGACGCGGTCCACGGAGTGCTTCACCGCGTCGGCGTCGAGCGGATTCCCGTTGGAGAATTTCAGGCCGTCCCGCAGCGTGCAGCGGTAGACGCGGCTCGCGGAGTCGGTGAAGCCGCAGCGCTTGGCCGCGTCGGGCTCCGGGGAAGAGCTGCTGCTCGGGAAGGACAGGAGCGTCTGGTACACGTTCTTGTAGAGTTCCCATGAACCGTCCCAGGCCGCAGCCGGGTCGAGGGTGCTGGGAGCGCTGGTGGTGCCCGTGACGATCTCGCGGAGCTGTTCCTCGTTGTCGCCACCCGACATCGAACTGCACCCCGCGACCATCGACATAGATATGACAACGGTCGCTGCGATCCTCAGAGGTCCGTTCCGGTCGAACACCTGCGCGCTCCTCAGTCGGCGGGGCCACTACTGCCGATGCAGTTGCAAAAGGGAATTGCCGTCGGCCGGTCAATGCGTTGCTTGCGTTCCTACGCCGTCGTACGGAGTACGGCGGCGCCCTACGCGGACCCGCTGGCCGAGAGGCGAGAGAGACCCTACCTCAGCACCCGACCCGGCGAACATGCACTGGTCAACCATTCGTCAATTGCCAACAGGACGCGGAGCATTCCGATGACAGCGGGTGCCGGTCCGGCAACGGACCGGCACCCGGAATTCCCCGGAGGGACGGTGCACGCGGGGCGGGAAATCCCTACTCGACTCCGGCGTTGAGCGCGAGGCCCCCGTCGACGACCAGAGTCTGGCCGGTGATCCACGCGGATTCGGAGGAAGTGAGGAAAGCGGCGGCCCCGCCGATGTCCTGCGGCACCCCGAGCCGGTTCATGGGATAGCGGGCCGCGGCGTCCGCTTCCCGCCCCTCGTAGAGAGCGGCGGCGAACTTCGTCTTCACCACGGCCGGCGCGACGGCGTTGACACGTACGGCCGGCGCGAATTCATGAGCGAGCTGCTGTGTGAGATTGATCATCGCCGCCTTGCTCATGCCGTACGCGCCGATGAAGGGCGAAGCGGACATACCGGCGATGGACGCGACGTTCACGATCGTGCCGCCGTTCTCCCGCTGCCAGGCCGCCCACGTGGACTGCGCGAAGCCGAGCGCGGAGACCACGTTCGTCTCGAAGACCTTGCGCGCGACACCGAGGTCGAGTTCGGCGATCGGGCCGAAGACCGGGTTGGTCCCCGCGTTGTTGACCAGGTGATCCACCCGCCCGTAGGCCTCCATCACCTGCTCGACGGCGGAGCGCCGGTGCTCGTCGTCGTGCGCCTTGCCCGCGGCGTACATGGCCCGCTGCGGTCCGAGGGCGGCGACGGCCTCCTTCAGGGCGTCCTCGTTGCGTCCGGTGATGCACACGCGGTGCCCGCGTGCGATCAGGGCCTCGGCGACTCCGTATCCGATGCCCCGGCTGCCGCCGGTGACGATCGCGACCTCGCCGCTGTCCTGCTGTGCTGCTTCGTGCTGTGCCATCTTCCGCGACCCTCCGGTCAGTTGAGCGGGCCGCCGGCCACGTACAGAACCTGGCCGGAGACGAATCCGGCGTCCTCACCGCTGAAGAAGGCGATGGCGCCGGCGATGTCCTCCGGCCTGCCCACACGCTGCACGGGGATCTGCGAGGCGGCGGCGGCCTGGAAGTCCTCGAAGCCCATGCCGACACGCTCGGCGGTGGCGGCCGTCATGTCGGTGACGATGAAGCCGGGTGCGACGGCGTTGGCCGTGATGCCGAACTTCCCCAGCTCCTTGGCGAGGGTCTTGGTGAAGCCCTGCATCCCGGCCTTGGCCGCGGCGTAGTTGACCTGTCCGCGGTTACCGAGGGCCGAGGAGGAGGAGAGGTTCACGATGCGCCCGAACCCGGCGTCGACCATGTGCTTCTGGCAGGCGCGGGACATCACGAAGGCACCGCGCAGGTGCACGTTCATCACGGTGTCCCAGTCGGCGTCGCTCATCTTGAACAGCAGGTTGTCCCTCAGCACGCCCGCGTTGTTCACGAGCACCGTGGGCGGCCCGAGTTCGTCGACGACTCGCGCGACGGCGGTCTCCACCTGAGCGGAGTCCGAGACGTCGCAGCCCACGGCGACCGCCCGGCCGCCCTCGGCTGTGATCTTCTCGACGGTCTCCTTGCAGGCCGCCTCGTCGAGGTCGAGCACCGCTACGGCGCGGCCCTCGGCCGCGAGCCGTACGGCGGTGGCCGCGCCGATGCCCCGCGCCGCACCGGTGACGATCGCGACGCGCTGGTCGGTGGTGGACATGCTGTTTCTCCTCGCCCTGATTACGTGGTGAGCAACCGCTTAGTACCTTGTGGCAGTCGTGACGCTATGAGTAGCGCCACCTGCTGTCAACGGGTGCCCCTGCACATGAGATTCACCGCACGAGCAGCTCCAGCAGCCGCTCGGCCTCCGCCTCGGGGTCACAGGTCAGTCCCGTGTGCACCGGTCCCGGCTGCACCACCGTGCTGCGCGGGGCGACGAGCCAGCGGAAGCGGCTCCCGGGCGCGTCACCCGCCGCCTGCCCCGCGGCGTTCCCTCCGTCGCAGACTCTCTCGGCGGCGTGCAGCGCCGCCCGTACACCGTCCAGGTCCGCCTGCGGGTCGAGCGCACGCAGCCGTTCCTCGTCCAGGTGCGTACGCGCGACGACGAGAGATCTGGCGCGGCAGTAGAGGACCACGCCCGCGTTCATCGTCTCGCCCCGCTCGACGCGCGGAACGACCCGCAGAAGTGCGTACTCGAACTCGTCGCGCTCCGCGCACTTCCCCGCGCTCACCGCCGCGCTCCCCGCCTGTCCCGCTGCCCGTGCGGCCATCCTTCCGTCAGCCACCCCGGAGCCTTGGACGGGCCGTCCTCGCTCGGCTCGCCAAGCGTGATCCGCTCGTGCAGGCCGGGGACGCGCGCGGAGAGCGCCCGTACATACGCGTCGCGCAGCTCGTCCGGCCCCGCGAACCCCGGTTCGTCCGTGAGCCACTCGTCGGGGACCTCGGCGGCGCATTCGGCGAGCAGCGAACCGGTGACCAGCGGCGCCAACTCCGCGGCGGCCCCGGCCACATCGGGCGCGAACGGGGCGAGCACATGATCGGAGGCGTCGTAGGGCTTGCCCGAAGAGGCCTGTCCTGAAGAGGCCTGTGCGGATGGCCAGTTGTGATGCCAGATCATCGTCGCGCCGTGGTCGATGAGCCACATCCTGCCGTGCCAGACCAGCAGGTTGGGGTTGCGCCAGGACCGGTCGACGTTGCCCGTCAGCGCGTCGAACCACACGAGGCGGCCCGCCTCCGCCGCATCGACGCGGAAGGCCAGCGGATCGAGCCCCAGCGACCCGGGCAGGAAGTCCATGCCGAGGTTGAGGCCGCCGCTGGCTTTGAGCAGCGCCTGAACCTCCTCGTCCGGTTCACTCCGGCCGATGACGGGGTCGAGCTGGATGCGTACGAGTTCGGGCACGCGCAGGCCGAGCCGGTGCGCGAGCCGGCCCGCGAGGACTTCGGCCACCAGAGTCTTGCGGCCCTGCCCGGCGCCCGTGAACTTCATGACGTACGTGCCGAGATCGTCCGCCTCGACGATTCCGGGCAGCGAACCGCCCTCCCGCAGCGGGGTGACATAGCGGGTCGCGGTGACTTCGCGCAGCATCCGCTCAGGTTAGCCGCCACCCCTGCCCGGCACCGTTCGATATTCGCGGCGTCCCCTTGCGGCACGGTGCCATCCTTCGCGCATGAATCCATCAGGTACTTCCGGCGCTTCCGGTACGTCTGGCGCTTCCGCTGCCTCCGGCGGCCCGGGGACGGCGGGCGGCCCGTTTCCGGATGAGGCCGTCGCCGCCTTCCCCGCGCAGTTCGCCCGCTCCCGGCGCTTCTCTCTGGGAGCGGTGCGCCACGTGACGGTGTCACCGGACGGGGAGCGTGTGGTGTTCCTGCGTACGCGCAGCGGAAGCGACCCTTCCTGTGGCCTGTGGGTACGGGAAGCAGGCGGTGACGAACATCTGCTGGCCGATCCGGCCGTGCTGGGCGCCGCCGCCGGACCCGGGCCCGCGGCACCCACGCCCGAGGAAGCGGCCCGCAGGGAGAGGGAGCGCGACCTGTCCACGGGCGTGACCGGCTATGCCGTGGACGACGCGGCGGAGCTGGCCGTCTTCGCCCTCGACGGCGCGCTGTGGGCGGCGCCGACGCGGCCCGGCGGGGGCGGCCCCTCCCCCGTACCGGCCGCGGGCCCGGTCGCCGATCCGCGGCTCTCCCCCGACGGTCGGCTCATCGCGTACGTCACAGGCGGCGCGCTGCACGTCGTGCGGACGGACGGCACGGACGACCGCCGCCTCGCGGGGCCCGGAGAAGACGAAGCGGGGACGGTGACCTACGGGCTGACCGACCACGTCTCGCAGGAGTCCCTGGGACGCGGCCGCGGACACTGGTGGGCTCCCGGCAGCGACGCGCTGCTGGTGGCTCGCGTGGACAACACGGACGTGGGAGTCCGCTTCCTCGGCGACCCCGCGGACCCGGCCCGTCCACCGCGCGCCCAGCACTATCCGGAGGCCGGGACCGCGAACGCCGACGTCTCCCTCCACCTGCTGCGCCTGGACGGGCCCGGCGCCGAAGTGGACTGGGACCGCGGCGCGTTCGAGTACGTGGTCGAGGCGGGCTGGGACGCGCACGGCCCTCTCGTCACCGTCCAGAGCCGCGACCAGCACACCCTGCTGACCCTCGCCGTGGACGCCGCGACCGGCGCCACGCGTGAACTGGAGCGGCAGCACGACGAGCACTGGGTGGAGCTGCTGCCGGGCGCGTACTGCCGGACCGCGTCCGGAGCACTGGTGACGCCGTGGGAGAGCGAGGACACCCGGAGGCTGTGCGTGGGCGGGCACGTGGTGACGCCGCCGGGGCTGCAGGTCTCGCAAGTCCTGGGAACCGAGAAGGAGACGGTGCTCTTCACCGCGAGCGGGGACCCCTTGGAGAGTCATGTGTGGTCCTGGTCCCCGGACGCCGGCAGCGTGCGGATCAGCGACGGTCCCGGGCTGCACTCCGCGGTCGCGCGCGGCGGCACGACGGTGCTCGACAGCCTCACGCCGGACGGCCCGCGCGTGGCGGTGCTGCGCGACGGCGCGGCCGCGGGCACCGTCGGCTCCCTCGTCGAGGAGCCGACGCTGCGGCCGCGGCCGGAACTGCTGACCCTGGGCGAACGCCGGCTGCGCAGCGCGCTGTTCCTGCCCAGCTGGTACGAGCCGGGTGCCCCGGACACCTCCCCGCTTCCGGTGCTGCTCGCCCCGTACAGCGGACCGGGGATGCAGCTGGTGGTACGGGCACGCATCTGGCCGGCGCTCGTCGCGCAGTGGTTCGCGGAACACGGATACGCGGTGCTGGTGACCGACGGGCGGGGAACCCCCGGGCGCGGCCCGGCGTGGGAGAAGTCGGTCTGGGGGGACCAGTTCACACCCGTTCTGGAGGACCAGGCAGACGCCCTGCAGGCGGCCGCGGCGGCGCGTCCGTACCTGGACACGGCACGGGTCGGCATCCAGGGCTGGTCCTACGGAGGCGCGCTCGCCACGGCAGCGGTCCTGCGAGCACCGGAGACCTTTCACGCGGCGGTCGCCGGCGCTCCTTCCATCGATCCCAGGCTGTACGACACGCACTGGAAGGAACGCTTCCTGGGACACCCCGGCGAGCACCCGGAGAACTACGACCGCTGCACCCTGACCCGGGACGCCGGTCTGCTGCGGCGTCCGCTGCTGCTTGTGCACGGAACTGCCGACGACAACGTGACCTTCGCCCATACTCTGCGCATGTCGGCGGCACTGCTGGCCGCCGGACGCGAACACTCGTTGCTGCCCCTGCCCGGGCAGTCGCACATCGTAAGCGACCCCGTCACGGCCGAGAGGCTGCTCCCGGCGCAATTGCTTTTTCTTGACAAAGCCCTTCGCACCTGACGGGCTGCTGTGCAGGATTCCCAGATCAGAGGCAACGCGTGCAGCTCCCGACAGAACAGGATCTCCCCATGTCAGGATCGACCACCCGCAGGTCCGTGATCGCCGCGGCGGGCGCCGCCTCGGCCGCCGTCACTCTCGCCGCCTGCGGCTCCGGCGGCGGTGAGAGCAGCGACGAGAACGCCGGTGGCGACGGCGGCAGCGAGGAGGGCGGCGGCGCGGCCAAGGGCGAACTCGGCGACGCCGCCGAAATCCCGGAGGGCGGCGGCAAGGTCTTCAAGGAGCAGAAGGTCGTCGTGACGCGTCCCAGCGGGTCCGAGTACAAGGCCTTCTCCGCGACGTGTACGCACAAGGGCTGCTCGGTCGCGGAGGTCAAGGGCGGCGCGATCATCTGCCCTTGCCACGACAGCAAGTTCGACATCTCGGACGGGAGCGTCAAGGGCGGACCCGCGACCAAGCCGCTTCCGGCGGCGCAGGTCTCCGTCAAGGGCGGCAAGATCCACCTCGCCGACGGCTGAGCCCGATGCCGGGTCCGGTGCCCGTGGCCGCGCTCGTGCCGGCGGCCACGGGCACCGCTGCCGCGTGCCCGTGACATAGCGCCCTGCCGGCCGCAACGGGCAGCGGGCCTCTCAGTCGTAGCGCCGTGCGGCGGCGGGCCGGAGCGCGGCCGCCACCACGGCGGCCACCTCTTGCGTGCTCTCCACCGTCAGCGGGGAGACGGTCAGACGAACTCCGGGCGGCGACGTGAGCCGGAAGCGCGCTCCCGGAGCGACGGCCCACCCCGCCTGCATCAGGCGCGCGACGGCCCCCGTCTCGTCCGGCACCGGCACCCACACGTTCATGCCGCTTCGCCCGTGCGCCCCGACGCCGCGCTCCCGGAGCGCCCGTACGAGCGCATCCCGGCGCTCCCCGTATGAGCGTGCCACCGCGGCGACATCGACCGCCCGCGTCTCCCACAGGTGCAGCACGGCGTCCTGCAGCAGGTGGCTGACCCAGCCGGGACCGAGGAGCTGGCGGCCGCGCACGCGGTCGAGGGTGAGATCGTCGCCGGTGACGACGGCCAGCCGCAGGTCCGGCCCGTACGCCTTCGCCGTGGACCGCACCAGAGCCCAGTGATCGGTGTGCCCCGCAAGGGTGTTGAGCGGCTCCTCGACGATGCCGTGCCCGTGGTCGTCCTCGATGAGCAGCGTCCCGGGATGTCCCGCGAGCACTTCGCGCAGCCGCCCGGCACGCTCGGCGCTCACCGCGGCACCGGTGGGGTTCTGCGCCCGGGCGGTGACGATCAGGGCGTGGGCGCCCTCGCGCAGCGCGCGTGCCGCTTCGCCGGGCAGCGGGCCGAAGTCGTCGACCGCCACGGGCAGCGTCCTCAGCCCGAGGGCGGGAACCAGATCGAGCAGGCTGCCCCACCCCGGGTCCTCGACGGCGACGGCGTCTCCCGGGCGCAGATGCGCCGCGAGCACCCGCTCGATGGCGTCGAGCGCGCCCGAGGTCACCGCGACCTGCCCGCCGGGCACGCCGTCCTCGTCCAGCATGCGGCGTGCCGCGCGGGCGAGCGGTTCGCTCACTGCCGGGTCGCCGTACAGCGCGCTGCGGCGGGCGGCGTTCTCCGCGGCCGACGCGAGCGCCGCGTGCAGCGGCGGCAGCAGGCCGGTGTCGGGGTTGCCGGTCGAGATGTCCGCGCACCCTTCCGGCACTTCGGCGCGGATGGCCTCCCGCGGGGTGGCGGCGGGCCGACGGCGTACGCGGCTGCCGCGGCGGCCCGCGGTCTCGATCACCCCGCGTTCGCGCAAGGTCCGGTAGGCGGCCGCCACCGTGTTCGCATTGATGCCCAGACTGTGCGCCAACTCCCGCATGGGCGGCAGGAGTTGCCCCGGACTGAGGCCGCCCGTGCGCACACCGCTCTCCACGCTCGCCGCGATCTCTGCTGCGCGACGGCCCTCGATCCGATATTCTCCTAGCACAAACTTGATTATGCACTAGTACAAAACTGAACGCAAGGGAGAGTTCCTTGACGTACACCGTCCCGTCCCCCGGCCCTTCCCCCGACTCCTACGCCCGCACCGACCGCAGCGTCCCGACCCGGCACCGCGAACGCGCCTCGTACGACCGGGAGTTGGTGCACTCGATCCTGGACGAGGAGTACATCTGCCATCTGGGCTTCGTACGCGACGGCGCACCGGTGGTCCTGCCGACGCTGTACGCGCGCAGGGGCGAGCGTCTGTATCTGCACGGATCCACCGGGTCACGCCCGCTGCGGGAGGCGGACGGCGAACAGGGACTACGGGTCTGTGTGACCGTCACCTGCCTCGACGGGCTCGTTCTGGCCCGTGCGGCCTTCCACCACTCGCTCAACTACCGTTCCGTCGTCGTCCACGGGACCGCCCGCCGGGTCACGGAGCACGGCGAACTCACCGGCGCTCTCGACGCGTTGGTCGACGGCGTGGTCCCCGGGCGTGCGGCCGACTCCCGCCCCGCCGACGCCAAGGAGCTGGCCGCGACCGCCGTCCTCCGCCTCGACCTGGAAGAGGTGTCCGCGAAGGTCCGCCAGGGCGGGCCCGGTGACGACCCGGAGGATGCCGGACTGCCCCATTGGAGCGGCGTCGTCCCGGTCAGCCGCACGTACGGCACCCCCCTGCCCGCCGAGGACCTGACCCCCGGCACGGCGCTGCCCGGGTACCTCAAGAGCCGCTGATCCGGGGCCCGTTCAGCTCACGGGGCGCGCCCCGGCTCGTCAGGTGCGGGCGTCGTCCGGCGGGACGCCTCCGGCAGGACGCCGCGGGCATCGGCAGTGCTCTCCGCTCCGCCGGAGGCGACCGGCTCGTACTGCTGCTGTTTCGGGGCCGAGCTCTGCGCGATGAAGGCCCCCAGTAGGACGACCGCACCGCCCACGAGCTGTACGGCGGCGAGGTGTTCGCCGAGGAGCACCCAGGCGAGCACCGTCGCGATGACGGCTTCGAGGCACGCCACGACGCCGGCGACCTGCGGGGAGAGCCGCCGCACCGAGATGACTCCGGTGAGATACGCGGCGACGGTCGCGACCAGCACGATCCATCCCAGCAGGACGACCGCCGGCACCGTCCTGCCGTCCAGGGACGCCTGCCCGCCCAGCACTCGCCACTGCATCTCCCAGGGCCGCGCGAGCACGGTCAGTACGAGCGCGCCAATCAGCAGCCCGTAGGCGATCACGCCGAACGGATCCGGGGGCAGGCGGCCGTCCTTCCCGTCGCTGCCGTGGTCCGAGAGCACGAAGTAGCCCACCTGGCAGCAGGCAGCGCCCAGTGCCAGCAGCAGCCCCAGCAGATCGAGCGTGAGCCCGGACCACACCCGCACCACGCAGGCCAGACCGCCGACCGCGAGGACGACGCCCACTCCCGCGGCCCGGCTGACCGGCCGCCGCTGCACGAACCGCACCCACCCCAGCACCAGTGCGGGAGCGAGATACTCGATGAGGAGCGCGACGCCGACCGGGATGCGGGAGAGCGCAGCGAAGTAGCACGCCTGCACGCCGGCCACCGCCAGCAGCCCGAACCCCAGGAGCAGTCCGGGACGTTCACGCATCAGCGCCCGGTGGCGCCAGGCGAGGGGCAGCACGAGGAAGGCCGCGCCCGCCACCCGTAGCCAGGTCACGTGCAGCGGTTCGAGGCCGGCTTCGATCAGCGGCTTGGCAGCGGGTCCGGAACCGCCGAACGCGAAGGCGGATACGAGCGCGAGCGTCAGCCCGAGGCTGCGACCGCGGACATGCCGGCCGCCGGGCCGAGTGGTGTCGTGCATGCGTTCATCATGTCAACCGCCGACAGGAGTGTCACCCCTCATACCCCTGACATCGAGTCCGGCGGCGAGCCCCGTCACGTCGACTCCCGCGGTGCGCAGCACCTCAGCCGCGCGGCAGTCCGCATCGGCCGCCAGGCCGGCGAAGAGGTCGACGGCGTCGGCGCGTGCCTCCCCCCGTGCGGAGGCACGGTCCAGTGCCACCTCCATCGCCACGGCGGCGGCCGGTGACCAGCCGGCCACGAGCGGGGGGTCCGTCCCCCGCGGTCGGGGGCCGCCGGTCTCCACCGTGTGCCGCCAGCGCAGCCCGTAGCCGATGCTGCGCTGGGCGAGATAGCCGAGCAGTTTCGCGGTCTGCGCACCGCCGCCGCCGAGGAACGCCCGTATGACGGGGTCCGATTCGAGAAGGCTGTGCAGCAGATGCGCCGTGTCCACCTCGCGGTCGCCGCCCCGCGCGGCGCGGCGGCGCGCGGTCGCGACGACGGCGGCCAGCTGTTCGCTGAGCCGGTCCTCGATCACCGCGCCGGCCGTGCTGCCGGCAGGCACTGGGGGCGTACTGGTGTCCACAGCAGCACCACATCACATGCACATCCGGCCACACATCGCCGTCACGGGGCATATGCACGTCCCCCGTTGGGAGGTGAGCCCCGGACCACGTCTCCTCCCTGAGGAGGAGCAGGGCCTCAGGGACCCCCGCGAAGGGTATGCAGGAACCGAATGCCCGGAACATTGCGTCTTGTTCCCCAACAACCCCCCATACGGCAGCACTTGGAGATTCCCATGGCAGACCACCATGCACGCTCCGTTCTCGCCGCTCTCGCCCTCGGTGCCGCTGTGACCCTCAGCGGGTGCGCCGGAGGCTCCGCGTCCTCGTCGTCGTCCGACTCACCTGCTTCGGTGGACGGCCCGGACTCGGGCTCAGCCGCTCCGCAGAAGCCCAGCGCGCAGGACGCCGAAGACGACGGCGCCCGCCGTCCGGACGGCTCCGGCAATTCGCAGAGCCGGCCGCGGTGGTGCACGACGGAGGCGCTGTCGGTCTCTCTGCGACCGGGACAACCCGCCGCCGGCAACCGCTATGCCGCCCTCGTCCTCGCCAACTCCTCGTCCACCCCCTGCCGTACGCAGGGCTGGCCCGGGCTCCAGCTGACCGGCGAGGACGGCGGGAAGATCCCGACCGAGGTCGTACGGGACCACTCCACCCCCTCGCGGCAGCTGACGCTCTCCCCCGGCGGCAAGGCGTCGGCCCGGCTGCACTGGACGGTCGTGCCGGGCGAGGGCGACCCCTCCGACGGAAGGTGCCCGGACCCGAAGGCGGTACGCGTGATCCCGCCGGACCAGCGCACCGCGAAGTCCGCGCAGTGGAAGCTGGGCGAGGTGTGCGGCGCCGGCGAACTCGACGTCCGGCCGCTGCTGCCCGGCGGGGGTCCGCCGCGCTGACCGGCGGGCGAAGGCCCACGGCGCAACGGTCACTCGTCCTCGGCGAGGATCAGATAGAGCTTCTTGCGGGCGTCGTTGACGACCGCGAGCGCCTTGTCCCGCTGCTCCGGGCTGCCGTTCGCCCAGACCTGCTGGAACGCGCTGACCAGAGCACCGCCGGCCTTGCGCACCTCGTTCATCGCCTCCCAGTCGATGCCGCGTCCGGCCTCCTCCCACGGAGCCTCCGGGCCGGCGTCGGCCTCCTGCCGTCCGGCGTCGGTGAGGGAGAAGAGGTTCTTGCCGCCCTCACTGGCGCTGCTGATCAGACCCTCGTCCTCCAGCAGCTGCAGCGTCGGGTAGACGGAGCCCGGCGAGGGCTTCCACGCTCCGCCGCTGCGCTCGGCGATCTCCTGGATCATCTCGTAGCCGTGCATCGGACGGTCCTTGAGGAGCGCCAGGATCGAGGCACGCACATCGCCGCGGCGTGCCCGGCCTCGCGGTCCCCCGCGGCCACGCCCCCGCGGGCCGAACGGCGGCCCGTCTCCGAAGGGCGGACCGAACGCACCGAAGGCCCGCCTCTCGGACGGACCGAACCCACCCGGGCCGCAGTGCCCCGGGCCGTGACCGCGCCCGCGGCCGCCCGGTCGCTGTTCTTCCTTACGCATGACGACATCCTTTCGATGATCTGTCTTCGACAGACGTTGACTTGTCGTGATGCGTCAACGATATATCGCTGATGCTCGTATGGCAATGCCCTGGTTCTCGCCCCGTCTGACCTGTCTCAGCGGAGCTGGCGTCGATCTCACCCAAGGTGCGCGGATGCGGTTCTGTCTCAGCGAAGGTTGCTATCCCAGCAGTTTGTCTCAGCGAATGTGCACCGGCGCTCATGCCGGGTGTCCGGTCGCATCGAAGTTTGAGTGCTTGGTCCGCGACGCCGTACTCGGGCCCGGCTGAATAAGGGATGCACGCTGTGAGGGCTCGGTCCTAGGGTTTGCGCCCATGTCCACGACCGCCTCGCCGCTGTCCGCGTATCCCCCGTTGAACCTGGAGGTGCACACGCCCCGGCTGTCCCTGCTTGGGGCGACAGATGAGCTCCTGGAACGCCTGGTCCCGACGGTGCGCAAGGGGATAGCCACGGGGCCTCCGTGGCCCTTCGACGATCCGATGTCCCTCTATGAGGAGGGGCCGGGACGCGAGTGGAGCTGGCTGCGGGAGGTGTGGAGGGGCCGAGGCCGTGTCGAGGCCGGCTTCTGGCGCCTTTACTTCGTCGTGGTCATCGACGGCGAGCCGGTAGGGATGCAGGACCTGATCGGCACCGACTTCGCCGCGTTCGGAACGGTCTCCACCTTCTCCTGGCTCAGCCCCGACGTGAGGGGCGGCGGCATGGGGAAGGAGATGCGGCAGGCAGTGCTGCATCTGGCCTTCGAAGGGCTGGGGGGCTGCGAGGCGAACAGTGATGCGTTCGTCGACAACCATGCCTCGAACCGTGTCTCCGAAGCCCTGGGATATGTGCCGAACGGCGTCACCTGGGACACCCGACGGGGCGAGCCGGCGGAGATCAAACGCTGGAGGCTGACCCGCGAGCAGTGGATCACGCGGCGGCGCGACGATATCGAACTCGTCGCTGTTGCTGACTGTCTGCCCGTCCTCGGGATCGCCCCGTCACCCCTGAACTGAGCAACGCGAAGTGACGGCGCTGCCGTGGGAGCGGCGAGAAACAGGAAGGCGGGACCCAACGGACGTTGGCAGAATGCCCGTCCTGCTCAACACCCGACGGAGGACCCGACGGCCATGCCTCGTGCCATCACTTTGATCCGCACCGCCTCTCTGTCCGACGTCGCTGAGTATGCCTACGCGGCCACGGCGCCCGCCGAGTCACGCCTGATCTTCCTCGCCGGCGCGTGTCCGCTGAACGATGACGGCTCCACAGCGGCGATCGGGGACTACGCGGGTCAGGCGACGAAGGCCATCGAGAACATGCAGACTGCTCTCGCTGCCTCGGGCGCGTCGCTCCAGGACGTCATCAGCACCAGGGTCCTCGTCGCATCGGCCCGGCAGGAGGACCTGGTGGCTGCATGGGAGGTAGTCCGGAACTCGTTCGCCGACCATGACGTCCCCAGCACCTTGATGGGCGTCACCGTGCTCGGCTACCGGAACCAGCTCGTCGAAATCGAGGCCGTCGCCGCCGTGCTCGATTCTTGAGCCCACTGCCACGCATCCCCCCCCCAGCCCGTGGTGGCGCAGGCCCGTTCGTCGCCGCGAAGGCATCCCGCGTCCGCTCGTCCATGTCGTGCTCGGCCCGGACATCCACGACTCGGGCATGCACTGCAGCCAGCCGGACTAAGCAGCCGGGAGCGTGGCGGCGCTGGCGCCTGCCGTCATGCCAGCGCAGCCAGAATGGCTGCGACGATACGGCCGTCACCTGCGG
Source organism: Streptomyces sp. DSM 116795 (assembly GCF_055792905.1). Taxonomy (NCBI): domain Bacteria; kingdom Bacillati; phylum Actinomycetota; class Actinomycetes; order Kitasatosporales; family Streptomycetaceae; genus Streptomyces; species Streptomyces sp. DSM 116795. The sequence goes on along the minus strand of NZ_CM147707.1, from coordinate 6,991,142 downwards.
TCTCTGTCGAGCAGGATCAACCGGTCCCGCTCCAGCCAGGAACGAGCTTCCGTTCACCTTCGCTGAGTTTCACGGAATCTTCGTTGAGACAGGTCACCGCCCGTCCCGGTCCACCTGTCCGGCATTGGCCGTCGCCCGGTCCATCCGACGTCGCCTAACGTCCCGCGGCATGAGGATCCGTACAGTCGACGCCTTCACCGACCGTCCCTACAGCGGCAATCCGGCCGCGGTCGTGCTGCTGGAGGAGGAGTCGTTCCCGCCGGACGAACGCATGCAGAAGGTCGCCGGAGAGATGAACCTCTCGGAGACCGCCTTCGCACACCCGCTCTCCGGGGACTCGGAGGCCGACTGGGCGCTGCGCTGGTTCACTCCCACCACGGAGGTCGGTCTGTGCGGTCACGCGACGCTGGCCACCGCACACGTCCTGCACGGCGACGGCAGGAGCGAAGGCGCCGTCCGCTTCCGCACCCGCAGCGGTGTGCTCGGCGCGGCAACCGCGCCCGGCGGAGCGATCACACTGGACTTCCCCACGGCACCGCTCACCCCTGCCGCCGCACCCCCCGGTCTCGCCCCCGCTCTCGGCGCCGAGCCGGTCTCCGTGTACGACACGGGCCCGCTCGGCGATCTCCTCGTCGAGGTGGCGGACGAGCGGACGCTGCGCGCCCTCACCCCCGACAGCGCGGCGGTCGCCCGCCTCCCGCACCGGGGCGTCATCGTCACCGCGCTCGCGGAGGGCCGCACCGGCGGCACCCATGACGGCGGCCACGACTACGTCTCGCGGATGTTCGCCCCCGGCGCCGGTATCCCTGAGGACCCGGTCACCGGCAGTGCCCACACCGCCCTGGCGCCGCTGTGGTCCGGGCGGCTGGGCCAAGACTCCCTCACGGGCCTGCAGTGCTCCGCTCGTACGGGCCTGGTGCGTACGACACTGCGCGGTGAACGCACCGAACTGACGGGCGAGGCGGTCACGGTGCTCGACGCGCAGCTCTGTGCCGGATGGTGACGCGCGTCCGCCCGGAGAGCGCAGTCCCCGGCCACGCCCGTCGGTTCAGGGCGTAGGCAGCCAGTCCACCTTGCCGGCGAAGAGCGCGTAGCCGGTGAAGGCGACGATGTCGATCAGGGCGTGAGCCACCACCAGCGGCCCGACACGTCCCCAACGCCGGTAGAGCACAACGAAGATGACGCCCATCGCCATGTTCCCCAGCATGCCGCCGATGCCCTGGTAGAGGTGGTACGAGCCGCGCAGCACGGCGCTCACCCCGAGGGCGGCCCACGGTGAGTAGTGCAGCTGCCCGAGTCTGCGCAGCAGATAGCCGACGACGATGACCTCTTCCAGCACGGCGTTCTGCAGCGCGGAGGCGATCAGGACCGGAATCCGCCACCACACGTGCGGCAGGGACTCGGGGACCACGGTGAGGTTGAAACCGGCCTGCAGGGCGGCCAGGTACAGCGCAAGGCCGCTCCCGCCGATGGCGGCCGCCAGCAGCGCCCCGCGTCCCAGGTCGAAGCCGGGCCTGCTCCGGTCGAACCCGAGCGAGCGCAGCCCTCCCCCTGCGCCCGGGCGGCCCGGGCGGTGCTCCCAGCCCTCCCGCATGAGGAGGTGCGCCACCAGCGCCACCGGCACGAGCGCCGTGGCGATCCCGAAGAGCTGCCAGGCCAGGTCCAGCCACGGGCGGTCCGGGGCCCGTGAGGTGTTGAGCCGTGCGGCCTGGTCGGCGAGAGCCCCGGAGGCGGTCAGCGAGCCCACGAAGCTGATCAGCGCCGATACCGCGCTCGCCCCGAGCGACAGTGCCAGCACCAGCAGCGTCTCGCGCCGCAGTACGCGCTCCGTGAGCGTCTCCCCGGACGCCGGGGACCGGGCGGGGTCGCTCGCTTGCGACTGCACACATGCCTCCACTTCACCGGTACGCGACAGCCGGGGACGTGCATAGCTTGCCGGACGCGGACGGGGCGTGCGAAGCGGGGTCCGGCCGCACGGGCCGGGGCGCGGGCCGTACCGCTAGGCCCCTGGGGGCCAGGTGTGCACCGGCTCGCCCGTGCGGGCGAGTTCGCAGTAGCGCCGTGTGACCGCCGCGAGCGCCTTCTCCCGGTCGAGCCCGGAGTCGACGCAGCGGTGGTAGGCGGCGGCCTGCCACGAGGCGCCGTTGACGCGGCGGCGGCAGCGTTCCTCGATGATGCTCAGGCAGCGGTCGCGGTCGCCGCTCTCGACGCCCCACGCCTCCAGCCCGGCGGCCGCCATGGGCAGCAGTTCCTCCTGTACGAGCCGGACCGCCGGCACAGTGGCGAGGCCGCCGGGGCGGCCGGGCCGCGGCCAGGTCAGTTCGGCCTCGATGCCGTACCGGCAGGCCGCCTCGAAGTTCGCGGACGCGGCGCCGAAGGGCAGTCTCGTCCAGACCGGGCGCGGCTCGTCGGCGAGGCTGCGCACCAGTCCGTAGTAGAGAGCGGTGTTGGCGAGCACGTCCGCCACCGTGGGGCCCGCGGGCAGCACCCTGTTCTCCACGCGCAGATGGGGGACGCCGGCGGTGACCGCGTACACCGGCCTGTTCCAGCGGTAGACGGTCCCGTTGTGCAGCACAAGTTCCGGGAGGCCGGGGGTGCCTCCCTGCCGCAGTACGCCGTGCGGGTCCTCGTCGTCGCAGATGGGCAGCAGCGCGGGGAAGTAGCGCAGGTTCTCCTCGAACAGGTCGTACACGGAACCGATCCACCGCTCGCCGAACCAGGTGCGCGGCCGTACGCCCTGTGCGCTCAGCTCAGCCGGCCGGGTGTCGGTCGCCTGCAGGAAGAGCGGGATGCGCGACTCGCGCCACAGCTCACGGCCGAACAGGAAGGGCGAGTTGGCGCCCATGGCGACCTGCACGGCGGAGACCGCCTGCGATGCGTTCCACACGTCGGCGAAACGATCCGGCGTCACCTGCAGATGCAGCTGCACCGAGGTGCACGCTGCCTCCGGCGCGATCGAGGCGGAGTTACGGGTCAGCCGCTCGACGCCTTCGATGTCGAGGACGACCTCCTCGCCCCGCGAAGCCATGATCTGGTCGTTGAGCAGGGTGTAGCGGTCCACCTCGGTCAGGTTCGACGAGACGAGGTCCTCGTCCGTGAGCGTGGGCAGGATGCCGATCATCACGATCCGGGCGCCCTCTTCCCGGGCCTGCCTGTCGGCATAGCCAAGCCCCGTACGCAGCTCCTCCGCCAGCTGATCGAACACCCGCCCGGACAGGCGGTGCGGCACGATATTGACCTCGAGATTGAACTGCCCGAGTTCCGTCTGGAAATCCTGGCTGCCGATACGCCGCAGCACCTCGGCGTTCATCATGCGGGGCATTCCGTCGGCGTCCGCGAGATTCAGCTCGATCTCCAGGCCCATCAGATTCCGCGGGCGCTCGAACCGTCCCTCGTCCAGGAGCACCCCGAACGCCTCGAGGCACTCCTTCAGCTTCCGCCTGTACCGATGCCGAGCGGACAGGTCGAACCCGTCGGAGACGACCTTCTCACCCATCGGGGTGTCCCTCCTCGATACGGCCGCATGGTGTCAGCCATGATGCCCGTCGGGCAGGTGGATAACGCCTAGGCCGCGCGTTTTGAGACTCCCGTCCCGCCGGTCCTCCGGCAGGGGCCGCGCTCGATTCAAGGCCCGGCCCGGAAGGTACGAGTCCGGAACCCGGCCGCCGGTGACTGCCGCATATCGCGCCGGGCGTCACGTTCCTCTGGCATGCGGCAGGAGTCCCAGTCCGGACGCACAGTCATTGTGGGAAAGGCAGACAGGATCCGGCCGACCACCGGAGCACCGTCGCCCCAGGCAGCAGGCCCGGGCACCACAGGACAAGCAGTCAAGTACCGCACCACGCCGACCGGATACCGCCTTGCGTTAACAACCCTGGCGCGTTAGCAGAAATGGTGATGTAGCACCCTTCGTATAAACTCCGGGCAGAGGCCGAGGCGCGGTATCACCGGACGGTCCGGGGGCCCGCAGTCGACGCGTCCGCCCGCGGCTCGCGGTCTTCCCACGCCGACAGTGCTGTCCGCGCCATGCAGAGCACCACGTGATCTCCAGTGAGAGGTGGCGACCCATCATGCCGCTGCAGGTCCCTTCCGCCCCGGTTTCCGCATCACGCAGCGTCCTTGCGGCGCTTCGCACCCGGCCTCCCGCGCACCGGGGACGCACGCCTCTCACCGCGGACGGAGCCGGGCGCGCACTGGAGATCGAACTCCCGCTGCCCGTCCATGAGTTGACCGGAGACCGCCCGGCCGCCGCGGCCCCGTCCACGCGGCTCACCGGCTGGCGCTTCCTGCTGCGGGATGCGGGCGCCCCCGCCGGATCGGCCGCGGTCGGCGCCGCGGAGACACTGCTCACCTCCGACGGGTGGGCGTTCGCGTACTTCTGCGGCGGCCCCTACGTCGCCTCGTCCCAACGGGCCCTGCGGCAGGCCGAGTCGCTGCCCGGGCTCCACCAGCCCCGGCTGCTGTCCGTGCCGCGGCTGTACATGCTCACGCTGTGGCTGCACGGGAACGCCGACGCGGACATGACCGAGGGCACACCGCAGCCCTCCGACCTGCTGATCCCGCTGGCGCCCGCTCCTCCGGGCATCGCTGCCCGCGTACCGCACCGGGCGGACGCGCTGCTGCCGCTGCTGACCAGGCGTTCGGTCACGACGACGACGCTGCTGCGAAGCGGGGCGTGAACGAAGCGGGGGATGTGAACGAGGTGCGGTACGGTACGCGGCACCTCGCGCGGTTCCGGGCCAGGGCTCCCCGCAGCACCAATACGGCAAACCACCCGTAACAGCGGTGGAGTTGACGGCAACCACCCGCACGAGTGATGCGTCTGTCCTGGTTGAGGAGTGGTGACACGAAATCCCTGCGGAATCTCCTCCGCGGGGGAACACTGGGACACGCACCGGAACGGGGGGCGGCAATGGACACCGTTACCAGCCGCAACACGGACATCACGACACTACGGAAGACGACAGCGACAATGTGCCAGCACCAGCCACCTTGCCCGACAGCCGAGTCCGCCGACCGGGAAGCCGCACACCCTGTGGCTCACTTCCCGGAACAGGGCTGGAGCCTGCTGTGCAATGGTGTTCTCCTCTTCGAGGACACGGGTGAACTCCTGCCGGACGGCAAGATCATCGATCCGCACCGTCCGCTCGACAGCCGCAACATCGCCACCGCCGCCTGATCCCGCAGCGGCGCAGAGCCAGGGCCGGCCCGGTGTCCCACCGAACCGGCCCTGACGTATGCGGCGTTGCTCCGCCGCGCCGGCTCAGCCGTCGTACTCCTCCAACGGCGGGCAGGAGCACACCAGATTGCGGTCGCCGAAGGCGCCGTCGATACGCCGCACCGGCGGCCAGTACTTGTCCGAGGCGCTGACTCCCGCGGGGAACACCGCCTCCTCGCGCCCGTAGGGGTGCGCCCAGTCCCCGCTCAACTGCCCTGCGGTGTGCGGCGCGTTGCGCAGCGGATTGTTCTCGGCGGGCCACTCCCCCGAGCCGACCTTGTCGATCTCACCGCGGATCTCGATCATCGCCTCGCAGAAGCGGTCCAGCTCTGCCAAGTCCTCGCTCTCCGTGGGCTCCGTCATGAGCGTGCCCGGCACGGGGAACGACATGGTCGGTGCGTGGAAGCCGTAGTCGATCAGCCGCTTGGCCACGTCGTCGATGGTGACGCCGGTCTGCTTCGCCAGCGGCCGTACGTCGATGATGCACTCGTGCGCGACCAGCCCGCGCGGCCCCGTGTAGAGCACCGGGTAGTGCGGTTCCAGGCGCTTGGCGATGTAGTTCGCGCCGAGCACCGCGACCTGTGTGGCACGGCGCAGCCCTTCGGCTCCCATCAGCCGCACGTACGCCCAGGAGATCGGCAGGATCCCGGCCGAGCCCCAGGGTGAGCCGGAGACGGGGCCGATGCCGCTCGCCGGTCCCGCGGCGGGCTGCAGCGGGTGGTTGGGCAGGTGCGGGGCGAGGTGCTCGCGCACCCCGATCGGGCCGACGCCGGGACCGCCGCCGCCGTGCGGGATGCAGAAGGTCTTGTGCAGGTTCAGATGGGAGACGTCGGCACCGAACTTGCCGGGCCGCGCGAGCCCCATCAGCGCGTTGAGGTTCGCGCCGTCCACGTAGACCTGACCGCCGGCGTCGTGCACGGCGGCGCAGATCTCGGTGATGTTCTCCTCGAAGACCCCGTGCGTGGAGGGGTAGGTGACCATCAGCACCGACAGTTCGTCGCCGTACTGCTCGATCTTCGCGCGCAGGTCGGCGGTGTCCACGTCACCGTCCTCGCTGGTCCTGACGACCACCACGCGCATGCCCGCCATCACGGCGCTGGCAGCGTTGGTGCCGTGCGCAGAGGAGGGGATCAGGCACACGGTGCGCTGGTCGTCGCCGCGTGAGCGGTGGTAGGCGCGTACGGCGAGCAGCCCGGCCAGTTCGCCCTGCGAGCCGGCGTTGGGCTGCAGGGAGACCGCGTCGTAGCCGGTGATCTCCGCGAGCTGCTCTTCGAGCTGGCGGATGAGCGCAATGTAGCCCTCGGCCTGGTCGGCCGGTGCGAAGGGATGCAGCCCCGCGAACTCGGGCCAGGTGACGGCCTCCATCTCGGTTGTCGCGTTGAGCTTCATCGTGCACGACCCGAGCGGGATCATGCCGCGGTCCAGCGCGTAGTCGCGGTCGGCCAGCCTGCGCAGGTAGCGCAGCATCGCCGTCTCGGACCGGTACTCGTGGAAGACGGGGTGCGTCAGGTAGTCGTCGGTGCGCAGCAGCGCCTCGGGCAGTGCGTCGGGCAGGGCGTCGTCCGCAGCGCGGGCGTCCAGCTCGGCGGGATCCGCCTCGACGCCGAAGGCGGACCAGGCGGCCTCCAGCTGCGCCCGGTTCGTGGTCTCGTCGCAGGCCATGCCGACGTGGTCGGCGTCTGTCTCCCGCACATTCACACCGGCTTCCCGCGCACGGGCGACGATCTCGGCCGCACGGCCCGGCACCCGGGCGGTGACGGTGTCGAAGTAGCTGCCGTGCACGATCTCGACGCCGCCTGCGCGCAGCCCCTCGGCGAGCAGCGTCGCGTAGCGGTGCGTACGGCGTGCGATGTGCGCAAGGCCCTCCGGCCCGTGGTGCACCGCGTACATCCCGGACATCACCGCGAGCAGCACCTGGGCAGTGCAGATGTTGCTGGTGGCCTTCTCGCGGCGGATGTGCTGCTCGCGGGTCTGCAGGGCGAGGCGGTAGGCCTGCGAGCCGTCGGCGTCCTTGGAGACTCCGACGAGGCGGCCGGGGAGGCTGCGCGCGTAGCTCTCGCGCACCGACATGTAGCCCGCGTGCGGCCCGCCGAAGCCCATGGGCACACCGAAACGCTGACTGGAGCCGACTGCGATGTCCGCGCCGAGCGAGCCCGGGGAGGTCAGCAGCGTGAGGGCCAGCAGATCGGCGGCGACGGTCACGACCGCACCCAGTTCGTGAGCCTGATCGATGACGGCACGGTGGTCCCGCACGGCGCCGGAGGCTCCCGGGTACTGCAGCAGCATCCCGAAGACGCCCCGCTCCGCCACGTCCGCGGGGATGCCGTCGTCCAGGTCCGCTACGACGACCTCGACGCCGGTCGGCTCGGCGCGGGTGCGGATGACGGCGATCGTCTGCGGAAGGCAGTCCGCGTCGACGAGGAAGACGCCTTGCTTGACCTTGCCGACACGGCGGGAGAGGGCCATGGCCTCGGCCGCCGCCGTGGGCTCGTCCAGGAGGGAGGCGCCGGAGGTCGGCAGACCCGTCAGGTCGGCCACCATGGTCTGGAAGTTGAGCAGAGCCTCCAGGCGGCCCTGCGAGATCTCCGGCTGATACGGCGTGTACGCGGTGTACCAGGCCGGGTTCTCCATGACGTTGCGCAGGACGACCGCGGGCGTGAAGGTCCCGTAGTAGCCGAGGCCGATCATGGACGGGAGCACCTGGTTGCGGGCGGCGAACTCCCGCAGCTCCGCGACGACCTCGGCCTCGGTTCGGGCGGGAGGCAGACGCAGGGCCTCATTGCTCTTGATCACTTCGGGGACCGCCGCGGCCGTCAGCTCGTCGAGGGAGCCGTACCCGACCTGGGCGAGCATCTTGGCCTGCGCACCGGTATCGGGGCCGATGTGCCGTCGTTCGAAGGGAGTTCCGCGTTCCAGATCGGTGAGAGGGATGCGGTTGGCAGTCATCTGCGGGGGCCTCCTGGTCGCTGTGACCTACGGGGACACCATGGCGCTGGTGCCCGGACGCCCTCCCCCTCTGTCATCTCGACCTGAGAGTTTCACCGGTCCGCCCGGCTGGACGGGAACCCGGCTTTCACCGTCGGTGAGGAGGAGCCCAGGCACTGCTCGGCCCGCCCTGCTTTCCAGAGTGACCTCGCCCGCGCGGTACGTGAGCCTGAGAGATTCCGGGGAGGAGTTGCTCCTTCGGCGCCTCCGGCTGCACCGGAGGACTCTCCCGCTCGGGGTCAACAGCCGCTTCCGAGCCTACCAGCGGTTTGTCCGGCAGGAGCCGGAGGTGCACTCGGGTGGCCAACCGCTGAAATGTGCCTTTGGGTGGTAATACGGCTTGTACGACCGGCTCCCGGCGTCCCCCGGCGCCCCCGCAGCACGCCGTTGCGCGGCAGTACGACAGGCCGAGGGAGGGGTTCGTCAAACCACCAGACCCAGGACCGGCCTCTTATCGTCACGCACCCGGTGCCCTGGTCACGTCGACTTGGAGGGACCGTGCAGCACGACATCGATCCCCGGAGCCTGATCGGACGCAAAGCACTCGACAGCAGCGGCTGCAAGATCGGAACGGTGGGCGAGGTGTATCTCGACGACGCGACGGGCGAACCCGAGTGGGCTGCCGTGCGCACCGGGCTTCTCCGGCGCGAGACCCTCGTACCGCTGGAGCCGAGCGAACTCGTCAGCGGCTTCCTGCGCGTCCCCTTCGACCGCGCTCTGGTGCGCAGCACCCCCGTACTGGGCGTGGGCAGACACCTCTCCCCCCGCCAGGAGCTCCAGCTCTATCTCCACTACGGACTGGACGTGCCGCCCTCCGCGGAAGCCTCGCGCCCCTCTGCCTCCCCGTCCCCGGCGTCCGAGGACTCTCCCGCCGCTTCCTCCTCCGTCTCACCCGCTCCCGACAGGGACTTCGGGCGGATAGCGGGTTCCGAGAGCTGAACCGATTCCTCCCTGGCCGCCTCCCCCGTCCGGCCCAACGAGTCCGTACTTTCCGTGCGCGACATCGCCGCGAGGGGCGGCGGCTCGGCCGCCTCCAGAGCGGGATCGTCCACGGAGAAGGTACGGACTCGCCCGGGCACCGACCCCGGATCCTCAAACCGCACGGTGACCCGTCCGAGGCCGCTGCCCTGCACCCAGCCGTGGCCATGTTCCGCATGCCGTACGTCCCGCCCCGGGACCCAGCGCCGGTCGGCCGGCGCCTCGGCCGCCTCGGGCGCGGCCGCCGGGCCCGGTCCCTCCCGCTGCCGGGCGTCGTCGGCCGCCGCCATCGCTTCAGCCGCATCCGCCGTGGCCTGTGCCTGTGCGAACAGGTCCTCCTGTGTGAAGTCCGCCAGACCGCTCACGCCGACACCGAGCAGCCGTACCCCGGCGGTGGTGTCCACCGTGTCGATCAGCCTGGCCGCCGCCTCCCGCACCACGCCGCGGTCGTCGGTGGGGCCCCGCAGCGTCTCCGAGCGCGTCAGCGTGGAGAAGTCGTAGCTCCGCACCTTGATCGCAACGGTGCGCCCGGACCTCCCCGCCGCCTGCAGCCGCTCCACACAGCGGTCGGCTAGCCGCGCGACATGGGCCTGTACGAGCGCCCGGTCGGTGAGGTCCACGTCGAAGGTGTCCTCCACCGACACGGACTTCGCATCGCGCTCCGCGATCACCGGGCGGTCGTCCCATCCGTTCGCCATCGCGTACAGCGAGGTGCCGTGCGCTCGGCCGAGGAGCCTCAGCAACTCCGCCTCTCCCGCCTCCGCCGTGTCCCCGACCGTGGTGATCCCCGCCCGGCGGAGGACCTCGGCCGTGGCCGGGCCGACCCCTGGCAGGGTGCGTACGGACATGGGAGCCAGGAGCTCACGCTCCGTCCCCGGCTCTATGACGACGAGTCCGTCCGGCTTGGCCTCCTCCGATGCGATCTTGGCCAGCATCTTGGAGCCGGCCAGTCCCACCGATCCGTTGAGGCCCGTGCTCTTGCTGATGCTGTCCCGCAAGCGCTCACCGACGGCCCGTACGGCAAGGGAGGCAGAGCCTTCCGTCAGCGCGTCACCCGCCTCGAGGTCGACGAACGCCTCGTCCAGGCTGAGTGGCTCCACGAGCGGCGACAGCTCACCGAGGATCTCCATCACGGCTTCGCTCACCTCCCGGTAGAGGCTGAAGCGAGGTGCGAGATAGGCGGCATTGGGGCACAGCCGACGGGCCTGCGCCATGGGCATGGCCGAATGGACGCCGAAGATCCGCGCCTCGTACGACGCCGTGGAGACGACTCCGCGCGGGCCGAGACCGCCCACGACGACCGGCTTCCCCCGGAGGCTGGGCTTGGAAGCCTGCTCGACGGCAGCGAAGAAGGCGTCCATGTCCAGGTGCAGGATCGTCGGAACGCTTCTCACACTTGTCGATGCTGCCGCATGGGTCCGACAGTCTCAGCCGGCGCGGTTGCGGCGCCGTGCCAGTTCGTCCCCGGGATGGTCGCCGACGATGGTCTCGCCCGAGTCGACGTGTTCGCCGTGCAGCTGCGCCAGGGCCGCCTCGACGTCCTTCCACACCACTCCCACGGCGATCCCGAAAACGCCCTGTCCGCCCTGCAGCAGGTCGACGACCTCGTCGGGCGAGGAGCACTCGTAGACGGTGGCGCCGTCGCTCATGAGCGTCATCTTGGCCAGGTCGGTCCGGCCACGGGAGCGCAGGTGCTGGACGGCGGTGCGGATGTTCTGCAGCGATACGCCGGTGTCCAGCAGCCGTTTGACGATCTTGAGGACCACGATGTCGCGGAAGCTGTAGAGCCGCTGGCTGCCGGATCCGTACGCGGGGCGGATGCTCGGCTCCACGAGCCCGGTGCGCGCCCAGTAGTCGAGCTGGCGGTAGGTGATGCCTGCGGCGGAGCAAGCAGTCGGTCCGCGGTATCCGACCAGGTCCTGTGATTCGGCCCCTGCGCTCTCCCCCGGCGACGGCGCTGTGGAACCCCCCGGCGGAGGAGAACCGTCCGCTGCCATACCGTCGCCGGTACTTCTCACGCCGACCTCCGTCCTCCACGTCCCGGGGCATACCCCAGGACCTGCCTCACTGAAGGTAGGCAGTCACCCGTGGTGCGTCAACGATCGCCACACTCGGCACGCCGGGTGATATTGCCCCAAGGAGTGGTTTGCCGTAACCGTGAGCAGGGAAGACGTCACGGTCCACACGCGGGCGGAGCGGGCGCGGGACGGCGGCCCGGGAGGGTCACTGACTACTGGTGCCGAAGTCCTCGGGCGAGATCTGGTCGAGGAACTCGCGGAACTTCTCCACCTCGTCCTCCTGCTCGTCCGGAATGGCGATCCCCGCGTCGTCCAGCACACCTTCGCTGCCGTAGATCGGCGTACCGGTGCGCAGAGCAAGCGCTATGGCGTCCGACGGGCGGGCGCTGACCTCGACGCCGCTGGCGAAGACCAGCTCGGCGTAGAACACGCCTTCGCGCAGGTCGGTGATACGGACGGCCGTGAGCTCCTGCCCCACAGCCTCCAGGACGTCCTTGAACAGATCATGGGTGAGCGGGCGAGCAGGCGTCATGCCCTGCTGCGCGAAGGCGATCGCGGTCGCCTCCCCTGGGCCGATCCAGATGGGGAGGTACCGGTCGCCACCCACTTCACGCAGCAGCACGATCGGTTGGTTGGAGGGCATTTCGACCCGGACACCCACAACGTCGAGCTCGTTCACACAGCAACCCTAGGCCGTGCCCCGCCTGTTTGGGTAGTCGGGACCCACCCTGAGCTGTCGTATGAACCTACTCACCCGGCCGCCGCTCCACGTCGCCCTGCTCAGCGGCCCGGAACCGCGGCGCCGCCCGCACAAAGGCCGTACGGACCTGCATGGACGGTGGCCCACGACGCGGATTCCCCGCCCGGGCGGACAGCCGGCGCCCCGGAGGTGTCCGTACGGGCGGAAATCCGCATCGGGCCCGGACGACGGCGTCCAGCTGCTCTTTGATCACTTGAGAGGGGACGTTGGTCACAGTGCAGCCGCCGGGACGCCGCCGAGCCCTGCGGCGAGCGCGGCGCTGGCCCTGCGGCGACGTGGCAGAGCCCGGCCCTCCGTGGTCTCACGCGGACCGGTCTTCGCAGCCGTGACCGCAGGGCTCTCTGCCCACCGCCTGTGGCAGGGCTCCGTGGGCCTGCGACGTATGTCAGACCGGTATGTCAGACCGCGCGCTTGCTGGCGAAGAAGACGAGGCGGAACTTGCCGATCTGCACCTCGTCGCCGTTGGCGAGCGGAACGCCGGCTTCGATGCGCTCCCGGTTGACGTACGTGCCGTTGAGGCTGCCGACGTCCGAGACGGTGAAGACACCGTCGGGGCCACGGCGGAACTCCACGTGCCGCCGCGAGACAGTCACATCGTCAAGGAAGATGTCGCTCTCGGGATGGCGGCCTGCGGTGGTGAGCTCCCCGTCCAGCAGGAAGCGGCTGCCGGAGTTGGGCCCGCGGCGGACGACCATCAAGGCTGAGCCCAGGGGAAGCGCGTCGACCGCGGCCTGTGCCTCCGGGGAAAGCGGCGGAGTCTGCTGGCCGGTGGCCTCCGCCTCGTAAGCCTCCAGGCCGGAGATCGAGATGGTGGAGGTCGTCTCGGAGGAACCCTCGACCACGGGGGCCCCGCCCCGGAGCGGTGCCCCGCAGTTGGAACAGAACCGGCTCGCCTCTGCGACCTGGGTCCCGCACCTGCTACACACCGGCACGGCAGATCCTCCACCCTTGTTCGAGGTTGATGGTGCACCGGAACCTATGCGGCCCGATGCTGCGGGGTCAACCGAAACCCCGTCCTGACCACCCGCATGGCCAGCGCCGGGAGCGGTGATCTCGTCGCGGAACAGCGGCCGTCCGGCACCCTCGCCCTCGGTGCCCGCCGCAGCATCGTGCTGCCGGGAGGTCCGGCGCCGCGCGGCGTTACCGCCGTGGTCCTGGCGGCCCTTGCCGAACAACCTTGCAAAAAAACTCACGGGCGATTCCCCTCGCACGAAACAGACCCGCCCGTGGGGCAGGACAGACCTTCGATGCTCTCACTCCGCCGGTACGACGCCCAGACAACGTCCCTGGCCTTCGGACAGTTTCCCTCACGCGATGGTCACCGGGTCCGCCGACCCCCCGCAAGACTCCGCCGCCACCTCAACGCCCGGATGACCGAGCGTAATCAGGCCGTTTCGCAGAGCGCAAGGCGTTCACGACGATCTCCTGGGACGGCTTGACCGAGGCGTCGGCCTGTTCCTTCCGCAGCGTCTGCACGACACCGCCGGGGATGTTGAGGGCCGGCTCCAGGTCCTTGGGCTTGCCGATCACCTGAAAGCGGTACGGCGGACTGATCTTGTGTCCGTCCACACTCACACCGCCCGGGCTGTCCGAGAAGTACGTATTCGCAACCACTCGTACGTTGTTGACCTCGATCGCCTCGGCGCCGGCGGCACGGAGCTCCTGCACGGCGTCGAGGAGCATGTCCGCCTCGACGGACTTGCCGGGATCAGACACGGTCAGCTCGATCCCCGGCCCCTGAGCGCCCACCGTACCTGCGAGCACGCCGAGTTGGCGTGCCTTCTGGCGCGTCTGCTTGCGGGCCTCCTCGGCCTGGTCCGAGCTGTTCTCCAACTCGGTGCGCTGGCCCTCGAGACTCTGCTTCTCGTCCTCGAGCCGCTTGGTGCGGTCGTCCAGTTCGTCGAGGATGCGCACCAGGTCCTCCTGGCGCGCGCCGCGCAGCGCACTGTTCTCACTCGTGGAACGGACCTGGATCGCCAGCCCGAGGCCGAGCACGAACAGCAGGAGCGCGACGATGAGTTGGGCTCTCGTCACACGGGGCGGCCAGACCGCCTGCGCCAGCCGCTGCCGGCCCGTACGCTCCGGCTCCTGCGGAACACCTGCGGAATCAGCGGGTGTTGGCTGCTGCTCACGCGCAGGTTCGCGTGGCGCCCCTCCGCGTGCGTCCCCGTCTTCCGAGTCGCCGGGCTCCGAGTCAGCGGGCTCCACCGGGTTCTGCGGCGGATGCCGCGAATCCCCGTCCGGGTCGCCGTCGTCACCGGGCGACCTGCCGGGCCGGGCGCTCCCCGCGCTCCCGGGCGTGCGTCCTTCCCGCTCTTCCTCAACTGGCCGGGAGGGGCCGCGGTCCCGGTCCGGGCCGCCCTCCCCCGCCGGCTCCTCGGGGGGCAGTTCACCGGGGTGCTTGTTGCCGTCTCCGTCGCTCATCGGCCTCACGCCCGGAACACGTGCCGCCGGATCGCGGCTGCGTTGGAGAAGATGCGGATACCGAGCACCACCACGACGCCGGTGGACAGTTGTGCACCCACACCGAGCTTGTCGCCGAGGAACACGATCAGCGCCGCGACAACCACGTTCGACAGGAACGACACGACGAACACCTTGTCGTCGAAGATCCCGTCGAGCATGGCCCGCAGTCCGCCGAAGACCGCGTCCAGCGCCGCGACAACGGCGATCGGGAGATAGGGCTCGACGACCGTCGGGACGACGGGCCGGACCACGAGCCCGGCCACGACCCCGACGATGAGGCCCAGTACGGCGATCACTATCTGCTGCCCTCTCCTGTCTGCACCGGCTTTGCCGTTCGTACGATCAGGCTCGGCGCGGCGGGCAGCCGCACCTCGTCCTGAGTGCTGATGCTGGTGCGCACACCGTAGTTCTCCTGCAGCACCTGCAAGTACTGCCCGTCGGCACTGTCCTGGAACGCCGTGCTCATCTTCTTCCCCGGCCCCAGAGCGAGAAGGGTGTACGGAGGCACGAGCGGCTTGTTGTCCACAAGTATCGCGTCGCCCGCGGCCCGGATCGCCGAAAGTGACGTCAGGCGCTGACCGTTGACGGACACGGCCTCGGCTCCCGACTCCCAGAGGCCGTTGACCACGCGCTGCAGATCCCGGTCGCGCACCCGCCCGTTGTCAGAGAATCCGCTGCTCTGACGGGGGCCGCCGGAGTCACTGTCCTGCGTGTCCTTGGCGTCGTCGACGGTCAGCTTGATGCCCGGCCCGTGCACTGGCAACGCGCCCGAGAGCAGCCCTGCCACCTCCGCCTCGTCGCCCCCGTGCTTCTCAAGAGCCTTGCGCTGCCGCGCCTCGACGTCCTTACGGAGCTGGTCGACGCTCTTCTGCAGTGAGTCCGCACGCCGGTCGCCGTCGTCGATCCGTGTGATCAACTCCTGCCGCTCCTTGGCGAGTTCGGGTGCGGACACCC
The DNA here is from genome assembly GCF_055792905.1 of Streptomyces sp. DSM 116795. Classification (NCBI taxonomy): domain Bacteria; kingdom Bacillati; phylum Actinomycetota; class Actinomycetes; order Kitasatosporales; family Streptomycetaceae; genus Streptomyces; species Streptomyces sp. DSM 116795. The sequence continues at coordinate 6,975,763 of NZ_CM147707.1, read as the reverse complement.
GTGCCTGGGCGGCCCCCACGGTGACGACCAGCGCGGCCAGCACCAGCCCGGCGGCGAGCCAGAGCTTCGCGCTGACGGTCCGCGGCATGCCGGACCGGCCTTCGGCTCCGCGGCGGGCAGCGGCCTGTGCGTACCCGTCGTCGAGGCTGTGGTGCATCGCGTTGGTCAGCAGCGACATGGAGGCATCTGGCCGCGCACGCCCCGAAGCCGTACTCCCTTCAGGGTGCTGCTGCGACATGACGCACATCGTCGCACGGCAAGGTCACTGCCGCCGAACCCGCCCACCCCTTCTGCGATCAGCGGCCCGCGCTGTCGACCACTGCGGACCATTCGTCCAGCAATGCCTGCGCCGAGGCGTCGTCGGGCCCTTCCGCCCACAGATGGGTGACCGCCTCTGCGGGATCAGGAAGCACCATCACCCACCGGCCGTCGGACTCCACGATCCGGATGCCGTCCGTGGTGTCCACGGAACGGTCGCCCGCGGCCTCGACGACGGTCCGCATGACGAGCCCCTTCACCGCCCAGGGTGTCGCGAGGTCACGCTTGAGTACGTGTGCCCTCGGAATACGTGCGTCGATCTGGCTGAGTGTGAGCTGCGCCCGGGCGACGAGACCGATGAGGCGTACGAAGGCGGCCGAGCCGTCGAAGACGGAGCTGAACTCCGGGGTGATGTACCCACCACGGCCGTCGCCCCCGAAGACCGTCGTCTCGTCACGGCCGACGCGCGTCAGGTCGTCGGGGGACGTCGTCGTCCACTCCACCTGTGTGCCGTGGTAGGCCGCGACCTGTTCGGCGATACGGGTCGTGGTCACCGGCAGAGCCACCTTCCCGCTGCGCCGCTCGGCGGCGATCAGGTCGAGCATCACCAGGAGTGCCCTGTCGTCCTCGATGATCCGGCCGCGCTCGTCCACGAGGGACAGGCGGTCACCGACCGGGTCAAAGCGGATGCCGAAGGCGGCGCGCGCGGAAGCGACGATCTCGCCGAGCCTGACGAGGCCCGAGCGGCGCTCGTCGGCGGTCTCGGTCGGGCGGGACTCGTCCAGGCCGGGGTTGATGGTCAGCGAATCCACACCGAGCCGCCCCAGGAGGCTCGGCAGAACGAGCCCGGCGCTGCCGTTGGACGCGTCCACGACGACCTTGAGGCCGGCCTCCTCGACGCCGGTGGTGTCGACGGAGCGCAGCAACGAGCCCGTGTAGGAGTCGTACACGCTCGCGGGGAACCGCAGATCGCCGATCTCGCCCGGGAACGCCCGCCGGTACTCCTGCCGCGCGAAGACCCGGTCGAGTTTGCGCTGCGCGGCCTGGGACAGGTCGGCTCCGCGTTCGTCGAAGAACATGATGTCGACGTTCTCCGGCACTCCGGGTGTCGTACGGATCATGATGCCGCCGGCGCTTCCGCGTGCCGTCTGCTGGCGGGCGACGGGCAGCGGGACGTTCTCCAGGTCCCGCACGTCGATGGCGCTGGTCTGCAGCGCGGAGATCATGGCCCGCTTCAGCGCGCGGGCACCGCGGGAGTGGTCGCGAGCGGTGGTGACGGTCGACCCCTTCTTCAGGGTGGTCGCGTAAGCCCCGGCGAGCCGTACGGCGAGTTCCGGCGTGATCTCGACGTTCACGATTCCCGAGACGCCACGCGCGCCGAAGAGATGGGCCTGGCCCCTCGACTCCCAGATGACCGACGTGTTGACGAACGCGCCTGCCTCTACGGTCTTGAAGGGGTACACCCGCACATTGCCCTGGACGATGGACTCCTCGCCGATGAGGCACTCGTCCCCGATGACGGCACCGTCCTCGATGCGGGCCGCGCGCATGATGTCGGTGTTCTTGCCGATGACGCAGCCGCGCAGATTCGCCTGCGGCCCGATGTAGACGTTGTCGTCCACGACGGCGCGGTGGAGGAAGGCGCCGCTCTTGACGACGACGTTGGAACCGATGACGGAGTGCTCGCGGAGTTCGGCGCCCGCTTCGACCTTCGCGTAGTCACCGATGTAGAGAGGGCCACGCAGCACCGCGTCCGAGTGGACCTCGGCGCCCTCGGCGACCCACACGCCGGGGGAGATCTCGAAGCCGTCGATGTCGACCTCGACCTTGCCCTCGAGCACGTCGGCCTGTGCCTTCACATAGCTTTCGTGTGTGCCGACGTCCTCCCAGTACCCTTCGGCCACGAAGCCGTAGACGGGCTTGCCTTCCTTCATCAGCTGCGGGAAGACGTCGCCGGACCAGTCGACGGACACATCCGGTTCCACGTAGTCGAAGACCTCGGGCTCCATGACGTAGATCCCGGTATTGACGGTGTCCGAGAAGACCTGCCCCCAGGTGGGCTTCTCCAGGAATCGCTCCACCCTTCCGTCGTCGTCGACGATGGTGATACCGAACTCGAGGGGATTGGGTACACGCGTGAGGCAGACGGTGACGAGCGCGCCCTGCCGCTTGTGGTACTCGATGAGTTCGGTCAGGTCGAAGTCGGTGAGCGCGTCTCCGGAGATGACGAGGAAGGAGTCGTCCTTGAGGGCCTCTTCCGCATTCTTCACGCTGCCCGCCGTGCCGAGGGGCTTCTCCTCGTTGGCATAGCTCAGCTCCATGCCGAGCTCTTCACCGTCCCCGAAGTAATTCCTGACGAGGGACGCGAGGAATTGCACGGTCACCACGGTCTCGTTGAGTCCATGGCGCTTCAGCAACCGCAGCACGTGCTCCATGATGGGCCGATTGGCCACGGGCAGGAGCGGCTTGGGCATGCTCGAGGTCATGGGGCGAAGGCGGGTCCCTTCGCCGCCGGCCATAACGACGGCCTTCATATCGGAAGCGTCCTCCTCGGTAAGACGACGGTCATACCGACTTCCCCGATCAGGGATGAACCACACATTGCCCAGGCGCGAACCAGCCGCTCCGTCCTGGGAGAATTCTCACGCGGCGGTCGTTCCCGCGTTGAGCAGACGACGCACCTGGACCACGTACAGGATCCCCGCCCACCAGTAGAGCGCCGTTCCCCAGCCGGCGAAGGCCCATCCGAAAACTGCCGCAAGTGACGCGATCCAGCCGGTGCCGTCACTGAGAAGCAGCAGCGGAAACGCGTACATCAAGTTGAACGTCGCGGCCTTCCCGAGGAAGTTCACCTGCGGGGGCGCATAGCCGCGCCGGTCCAGAAGCCACACCATCACCAGAAGGAGAAGTTCGCGCGCCAGCAGCGTCGCCGTGAGCCACAGCGGGAGGATCTCGCGCCATGTGAGCCCGAGCAGTGTGGAGAGGATGTACAGCCTGTCGGCAGCAGGGTCCAGGATCCGGCCGAGATCGCTCACCTGGTTCCAGCGGCGCGCGAGCTTGCCGTCCAGGTAGTCGCTGATGCCGCTGAACGCCAGGACCAGCAGTGCCCAGCCGTCGCAGTTCGGCCCGCCGAAGACCGGCCAGAGGATCAGCCACAGAAACACAGGCACGCCGACGAGACGAGCCATGCTGAGGATGTTCGGGATGGTGAAGACCCGGCCCTCCGCGGACTTCCTGTCCTGGACCTCCACCGGAAGCCTCCTGTGAACACTCGCGTCGACGATGCACCCAGACACTACCGGCACAGCCATGCCCCGGGTACAGGGCCCCCGTCGTACGCAGAGAAGCCCCGTTGGTGTGGGTTGTGTTCCCATTCCAACGGGGCTTCTTCTACTGGTAGTTCGGCGGTGTCCTACTCTCCCACACGCTCCCGCATGCAGTACCATCGGCGCAGTAAGGCTTAGCTTCCGGGTTCGGAATGTGACCGGGCGTTTCCCTCACGCTATGACCACCGAAACACACCCCCCACACAACGGTGGGGGAAACCTGTGTATGTGTGTGTCAGCGCACTATTCACATATCAACAACCGCCCCGGCTGCCCCTGCTTGGGGGTGTGGGGGTTGTTGCTTCAGATACCGCACAGTGGACGCGTAGCACATGTGGTCAAGCCCTCGGCTTATTAGTACCGGTCAACTCCAACCCTCACGGGTCTTCCATATCCGGCCTATCAACCCGGTCATCTCCCGGGAGCCTTAACCCCACACAGGGGGTGGGAGTCCTCATCTCGAAGCAGGCTTCCCGCTTAGATGCTTTCAGCGGTTATCCCTCCCGAACGTAGCCAACCAGCCATGCTCTTGGCAGAACAACTGGCACACCAGAGGTCCGTCCGTCCCGGTCCTCTCGTACTAGGGACAGCCCTTCTCAAGACTCCTACGCGCGCAGCGGATAGGGACCGAACTGTCTCACGACGTTCTAAACCCAGCTCGCGTACCGCTTTAATGGGCGAACAGCCCAACCCTTGGGGCCGACTCCAGCCCCAGGATGCGACGAGCCGACATCGAGGTGCCAAACCATCCCGTCGATATGGACTCTTGGGGAAGATCAGCCTGTTATCCCCGGGGTACCTTTTATCCGTTGAGCGACGGCGCTTCCACAAGCCACCGCCGGATCACTAGTCCCGACTTTCGTCCCTGCTCGACCCGTCAGTCTCACAGTCAAGCTCCCTTGTGCACTTACACTCACCACCTGATGACCAACCAGGCTGAGGGAACCTTTGGGCGCCTCCGTTACATTTTAGGAGGCAACCGCCCCAGTTAAACTACCCACCAGACACTGTCCCTGATCCGGATCACGGACCCAGGTTAGACATCCAGCACGATCAGAGTGGTATTTCAACAACGACTCCACACCCGCTGGCGCGAATGCTTCACAGTCTCCCACCTATCCTACACAAACCGAACCGAACACCAATATCAAGCTATAGTAAAGGTCCCGGGGTCTTTCCGTCCTGCTGCGCGAAACGAGCATCTTTACTCGTAGTGCAATTTCACCGGGCCTATGGTTGAGACAGTCAAGAAGTCGTTACGCCATTCGTGCAGGTCGGAACTTACCCGACAAGGAATTTCGCTACCTTAGGATGGTTATAGTTACCACCGCCGTTTACTGGCGCTTAAGTTCTCAGCTTCGCCACACCGAAATGTGACTAACCGGTCCCCTTAACGTTCCAGCACCGGGCAGGCGTCAGTCCGTATACATCGCCTTACGGCTTCGCACGGACCTGTGTTTTTAGTAAACAGTCGCTTCTCGCTGGTCTCTGCGGCCACCACCAGCTCCCCCAGCACGTGGGATCACCAGCCGTGGCCCCCCTTCTCCCGAAGTTACGGGGGCATTTTGCCGAGTTCCTTAACCATAGTTCACCCGAACGCCTCGGTATTCTCTACCAGACCACCTGAGTCGGTTTAGGGTACGGGCCGCAACAGCACTCGCTAGAGGCTTTTCTCGACAGCATAGGATCATCCACTTCACCACAATCGGCTCGGCATCAGGTCTCAGGCCCATGTCATGCGGATTTACCTGCATGACGCCCTACACCCTTACCCCGGGACAACCACCGCCCGGGCTGGACTACCTTCCTGCGTCACCCCATCACTCACCTACTACAGACTCGGACCGCCGGCTCCACCACACCCACAGCATCCCGAAGGACACCGCAGGGGGCTTCACGGGCTTAGCATCACCTGATTCAGCGCTGGCGCACTGCCACGGGTACCGGAATATCAACCGGTTATCCATCGACTACGCCTGTCGGCCTCGCCTTAGGACCCGACTTACCCTGGGCAGATCAGCTTGACCCAGGAACCCTTAGTCAATCGGCGCACACGTTTCTCACGTATGTATCGCTACTCATGCCTGCATTCTCACTCGCATACCGTCCACAACTCGCTTACACGGCTGCTTCACCCGGCACACGACGCTCCCCTACCCACCCACACACCCGTTAGGGCTCACATATGAGTGACACGACGTCGGCGGTGTGCTTGAGCCCCGCTACATTGTCGGCGCGGAATCACTTGACCAGTGAGCTATTACGCACTCTTTCAAGGATGGCTGCTTCTAAGCCAACCTCCTGGTTGTCTCTGCGACTCCACATCCTTTCCCACTTAGCACACGCTTAGGGGCCTTAGTCGATGCTCTGGGCTGTTTCCCTCTCGACCATGGAGCTTATCCCCCACAGTCTCACTGCCGCGCTCTCACTTACCGGCATTCGGAGTTTGGCTAAGGTCAGTAACCCGGTAGGGCCCATCGCCTATCCAGTGCTCTACCTCCGGCAAGAAACACACGACGCTGCACCTAAATGCATTTCGGGGAGAACCAGCTATCACGGAGTTTGATTGGCCTTTCACCCCTAACCACAGGTCATCCCCCAGGTTTTCAACCCTGGTGGGTTCGGGCCTCCACGAAGTCTTACCTCCGCTTCACCCTGCCCATGGCTAGATCACTCCGCTTCGGGTCTTGAACACGCTACTAAACGCCCTCTTCGGACTCGCTTTCGCTACGGCTCCCCCACACGGGTTAACCTCGCAACATGCCGCAAACTCGCAGGCTCATTCTTCAAAAGGCACGCAGTCACGACGCACCAAGCAAGCTTGGCACGCGACGCTCCCACGGCTTGTAGGCACACGGTTTCAGGTACTCTTTCACTCCGCTCCCGCGGTACTTTTCACCATTCCCTCACGGTACTATCCGCTATCGGTCACCAGGGAATATTTAGGCTTGACGGGTGGTCCCGCCAGATTCACACAGGATTTCTCGGGCCCCATGCTACTCGGGAAAAAGACAAGTGAGCCATCACAATTTCAGCTACGGGGGTCTTACCCTCTACGCCGGGCCTTTCGCATACCCTTCGCCTATTGCAATGGTTTCTGACTCACCCAGCCGCCGGCAGACGACTGAAGCCCCATCCCACAACCCCGTACATGCAACCCCTGCCGGGTCTCACACACATACGGTTTAGCCTCATCCAGTTTCGCTCGCCACTACTCCCGGAATCACGGTTGTTTTCTCTTCCTGCGGGTACTGAGATGTTTCACTTCCCCGCGTTCCCTCCACACACCCTATACATTCAGATGCAGGTGACAGCCCATGACGACTGCCGGGTTTCCCCATTCGGACACCCCCGGATCACAGCTCGGTTGACAACTCCCCGGGGCCTATCGCGGCCTCCCACGTCCTTCATCGGTTCCTGGTGCCAAGGCATCCACCGTGCGCCCTTAAAAACTTGGCCACAGATGCTCGCGTCCACTGTCCAGTTCTCAAACAACAACCAGCCACCCACCACCCACGCCCACAGACGCAGTACACCGGGACCGGCACCAAGAGACCCACGACCACACGGCCGTACTCTCAGACACCCAACAGCGCGCCCGGCCCCCGCCACCGGCCCGTCCTCCGTTCCACACCCCGTCCGAAGACGAGGCAGTACTTGGATGACAGGCCCGCGACAGCAGACCGAATAGTCAACGTTCCACCCATGAGCAGACCACCGTCGGACATTCGCCGACGAAATGGCTCTGGACGGCAGGACCTCCGAACGGGAGGTGAACCCTGTCGCCACATGCTCCTTAGAAAGGAGGTGATCCAGCCGCACCTTCCGGTACGGCTACCTTGTTACGACTTCGTCCCAATCGCCAGTCCCACCTTCGACGGCTCCCTCCCACAAGGGGTTGGGCCACCGGCTTCGGGTGTTACCGACTTTCGTGACGTGACGGGCGGTGTGTACAAGGCCCGGGAACGTATTCACCGCAGCAATGCTGATCTGCGATTACTAGCGACTCCGACTTCATGGGGTCGAGTTGCAGACCCCAATCCGAACTGAGACCGGCTTTTTGAGATTCGCTCCACCTCACGGCATCGCCACTCATTGTACCGGCCATTGTAGCACGTGTGCAGCCCAAGACATAAGGGGCATGATGACTTGACGTCGTCCCCACCTTCCTCCGAGTTGACCCCGGCAGTCTCCCGTGAGTCCCCAGCACCACAAGGGCCTGCTGGCAACACGAGACAAGGGTTGCGCTCGTTGCGGGACTTAACCCAACATCTCACGACACGAGCTGACGACAGCCATGCACCACCTGTACACCGACCACAAGGGGGACCCTGTCTCCAGGGTTTTCCGGTGTATGTCAAGCCTTGGTAAGGTTCTTCGCGTTGCGTCGAATTAAGCCACATGCTCCGCCGCTTGTGCGGGCCCCCGTCAATTCCTTTGAGTTTTAGCCTTGCGGCCGTACTCCCCAGGCGGGGCACTTAATGCGTTAGCTGCGGCACGGACAACGTGGAATGTCGCCCACACCTAGTGCCCAACGTTTACGGCATGGACTACCAGGGTATCTAATCCTGTTCGCTCCCCATGCTTTCGCTCCTCAGCGTCAGTATCGGCCCAGAGATCCGCCTTCGCCACCGGTGTTCCTCCTGATATCTGCGCATTTCACCGCTACACCAGGAATTCCGATCTCCCCTACCGAACTCCAGCCTGCCCGTATCGAATGCAGACCCAGGGTTAAGCCCCGGGCTTTCACATCCGACGCGACAAGCCGCCTACGAGCTCTTTACGCCCAATAATTCCGGACAACGCTTGCACCCTACGTATTACCGCGGCTGCTGGCACGTAGTTAGCCGGTGCTTCTTCTGCAGGTACCGTCACTCACGCTTCTTCCCTGCTGAAAGAGGTTTACAACCCGAAGGCCGTCATCCCTCACGCGGCGTCGCTGCATCAGGCTTCCGCCCATTGTGCAATATTCCCCACTGCTGCCTCCCGTAGGAGTCTGGGCCGTGTCTCAGTCCCAGTGTGGCCGGTCGCCCTCTCAGGCCGGCTACCCGTCGTCGCCTTGGTAGGCCATCACCCCACCAACAAGCTGATAGGCCGCGGGCTCATCCTGCACCGCCGAAGCTTTCCACCACCAGAGCATGCGCCCGGCAGTCCCATACGGTATTAGACCCCGTTTCCAGGGCTTGTCCCGAAGTGCAGGGCAGATTGCCCACGTGTTACTCACCCGTTCGCCACTAATCCCCGGCCGAAACCGGTTCATCGTTCGACTTGCATGTGTTAAGCACGCCGCCAGCGTTCGTCCTGAGCCAGGATCAAACTCTCCGTGAATGCCTCAAAAAGACAGACCACAAAGAGCGGCACAACCAGGAGGAATAATCCCGGCATGCCAGCACCCTCGCTGTCATCAAAGAAATCCACACCCCTCAAAAACCCGGGATGCGGGGTATCAACATATCTGGCGTTGACTTTTAGCACGCTGTTGAGTTCTCAAAGAACGGACGCTTCCATCACAACCCTGCCACAGGCCACTCCGGGCGCTTCCCTCTCGGTAAACCCGACACTATCAAACTCCTTGCCCCGCAAACGAATTGGGGCTGTCGGCCGAGCTGTCGGGCACCAGGCCGGGGGGCGACGTTACCGGGCCGCAGAAGCAGGGGCAAATTGATTTCCCGCGGCTCGGGCCCGTGCAGGGCCGGGACGCACACGCCACACCTCATGCTCGGGCTGAGCGGGCCGTTTCCATGACTTACGCTTCTCAACGATGCGCCGTCCAGGACAGGTCGGGGACGGCGGACGTTCCGTTCCCTCACCGGGAGGCACCATGACCACCGTTACGTCCCCCCTGGCCGGAGTCGCCGTCGGGCTTTCGTCGGTGCCCGACCCTGTTTTCTCAGCGGCGATGGTCGGACCGGGTACCGCCGTTGATCCGGTACGGGAGCGCATCGAAGCTGTCTCCCCTGTGGACGGGATCATCGTCTCGCTGCATCCGCACGCCTTCGTCGTCGTCGATCCGGACGGACATGGTGTGCTGACTCATCTGGGGATCGACACGGTCCAGCTCAACGGAGAAGGTTTCGAACTCCTCGCCGCCAAGGGCGACACGGTGGAGCGCGGACAGGCGCTCGTGCGCTGGGATCCGGCCGTCATCGAACAGGCGGGGAAGTCGCCCATCTCACCGGTGATCGCGCTCGAGGCCGCCGCCGACTCGCTTGGGGCCGTACTGGAGGAGGGCGTCGTCGACACTGGTACGACGCTCTTCAAGTGGAAGTGACGTCCGTACCCGCTCCCGCGCAGAGCGTCGGGTACGCGTGAAGTACAGCGGTGGCCGGGCTCACCGCACCAACCGGAGATGAGTGAGATGGACACACCCCTTCGAGGTGTCGGCGTAAGTCACGGAGTGGCGATCGGTGAGGTCCGGCACATGGGTACGGCGGTCATGGAGCCGCCGGCCAGGCAGATCTCCGAGTCGGAGGCGCCGCGGGAGCAGCAACGCGCGCAGCGTTCGGTCGAAGCCGTGGCCAACGACCTGATGGCCAGGGGCAATCTCGCGGGCGGCGAAGCGCAGGCAGTCCTCGAGGCGCAGGCCATGATGGCGCAGGATCCCGAACTGCTGGCCGACGTCGAACGGCGTATCGCGGTGGGAAGCACGGCGGAACGAGCTGTCTACGACGCCTTCGCCGCCTACCGGGCTCTGCTCGCCGGTGCCGGCGAGTACCTCGCGGGCCGGGTCGCGGACCTCGACGACGTGCGGAACCGCATCGTCGCGCGGCTGATGGGCGTTCCGATGCCCGGTGTGCCCGACAGCGACCAGCCGTACGTGCTCATCGCGCGCGACCTGGCTCCGGCCGACACCGCGCTGCTGGATCCGGGGCTCGTGCTCGGCTTCGTGACGGAAGAGGGCGGTCCGACCAGCCACAGCGCCATCCTTGCCCGTGCGTTGGGAGTGCCCGCCGTCGTGGCGCTTGCGGGTGCCTGCGAGGTGGCGGAGGGCACCGTCGTGGCTGTCGACGGCAGCACCGGCACCGTGCGGGTGTCGCCGACCGAGGAGGAGCAGGCCGAGCTGGCCAGGGAGGCGCGTGAGCGGAAGGCATCGCTGGACGCCGCCAAGGGGCCGGGGGCGACGTCCGACGGTCACAAGGTGCCGCTGCTGGCCAACGTCGGCGGGCCCGCGGATGTGAGCGCCGCTGTCGAGGCCGGCGCGGAAGGCGTCGGGCTGTTCCGCACCGAGTTCCTCTTCCTCGACGACAGCACGAAGGCGCCCTCCGAGGAGAAGCAGGTCACGGCCTACAGGCAGGTGCTGGAGGCCTTTCCGGAGGGGCGCGTCGTCGTGCGTGTGCTGGACGCCGGGGCAGACAAGCCGCTGGACTTCCTCACACCGGCCGACGAACCCAACCCAGCGCTCGGAGTCCGTGGTCTGCGTACGCTGCTCGACCACCCCGAGGTGCTCCAGGGACAGCTCGCCGCGCTGGCGAAGGCGGCCGACGGGCTGCCGGTCTACCTGGAGGTGATGGCCCCGATGGTGGCCGACCGCGCCGACGCCAGGGCGTTCGCGGACGCCTGCCGTGCAGCGGGGCTGGAAGCCAAGTGCGGGGTGATGGTGGAGGTGCCCTCGGCTGCGTTGCGTGCGCGGTCCGTGCTGCAGGAGGTGGAGTTCCTCTCGCTGGGGACGAACGATCTCGCGCAGTACACCTTCGCCGCGGACCGTCAGGTGGGTGCCGTCTCCCGGCTGCAGGACCCCTGGCAGCCTGCGTTGCTGGATCTGGTGGCGCTGGCGGCCGAGGCGGCCGCGGCGGAGGGGAAGAGCTGCGGAGTGTGCGGGGAGGCGGCCGCCGACCCGCTGCTCGCGTGTGTGCTGACAGGGCTCGGGGTGACGAGCCTGTCTATGGGCGCAGCGTCCATTCCGTACGTACGGGCGACGCTGGCCAAGCACACTCTGGCCCAGTGTGAGCGCGCGGCCGCGGCGGCGAGGGCGGCGGACAGCGCGCAGGACTCGCTGGTCGCCGCGCAGGCCGTGCTCTCCGGCGAGTGAACCCGGGGCCGGCCGCCGGTCCGCGACCGGTGTCGTGCTGACGCCGCCCGCGGACCACCGCCAGCCCTGCGGGACGGGTCAGCAGTGCAGTTCACCCCCCGGGTGCGACAGGTGGTGGCCGGGCGCGTGCTCGACCCCGGGCTCCGGGGCCACCGGCTCCCGTGTGGCCGGGTCGGTGCAGTAGGCGGCGAAGACCTCGGCGGCACTCAGCGGCCTCAGCCAGCACCGCCCCGGGTCGAGCCGCCACCCGCGCACCACGTCACCCGGCGGCGCCCCGTCGGATCCGTCACCGCCTCGTCCGGCGGCGGCGCGGGCCTCCGAACGGAGCACGAGGCCGCCGTGGCTGCCGGTGGCGAACCCCGCCGCGAGCGCCGTGGTCAGTGCCAGCGCCGCGGACTCGTGGGCGTGGCAGGCGCCTTGGGCCGTGCGGCGCACATCGAGTGCCGCGGCGAGTGGTGAGCCCGGGACGGCGACACTGGCGACCAGATGGTGGACACCGGGCCCGGCCGCGTCGAGGAGAGCGCTCAGCGCGAGTGCGGCACGGTCGAAGGCCGCCTTCCCGATGTCGGTGCCGCACCGGCCGCAGGAACCCGCCCTGGCCAGGATCTCGGCTCCCGCCTGCCAGGTGAGCCGGCACACGTGTGCGTCGCGGAGCTGCGGCAGCAGACGGGCGAGGGCCTGTCCCCGGTACGGCACCGTGGTGCCGGTCACGGCGACCTCGGCGACATACCGCCCGCGGCTGGCCGCGGTGTCGGGGTCGAGCCGCTGCTCCTGGCAGAACAGCTCGTAGTCGACAGGGTCGAACAACGCCACACGGGTGTGCACGTGATCGGCCGTCAGCGCGCGCAGCATCCCTTCCAGCTGCCTCAGATAGCTCTGGTGATCGTCGAAGCTGAAGGATCCGTACGTCCGCATGCGCGCGAAGTGCGACTCGTCGGCCAGCACCGGGACGATGCTGGGTGCTTCGCGACGCAGGGTGCGGTGGCGGCTGCGTCTGCGGCTTCTGGTGTGTGCCATGGGCTCCCCCTCGGGCCGTACGGATCACTTGCTCACTCACCGTAATCGGGGGGTCTGACAACGGGCCGCCGCGGCCGCCTCGCTCAGCCGGTGCGGTCCTGAGCGAGCCGTTCGTAGAAGCGGAGGAGCTCGACGTCGTCGACGGATCCGGGATTGACGGCCTTGTCCAGGCGGGTGCCCTGGAGCAGGCGTTTCACGGGGACTTCGAGGCGCTTGCCGGTGAGCGTGTGCGGCACGCCCTCGATCTCGATGATCTCGTCGGGCACGTGGCGCGGAGAGAGCCCTTCCCGGATGGTCTGCCTGATGCGGTCACGCAGTGTGTCGTCGAGCTCGGCTCCCTGGGCGAGGTGGACGAAGAGCGGCATCCAGTAGCCCCCGTCCGCCTGTTCGACTCCGATGACGAGGGATTCGCGGATCTCGGGCAGCCGCTCCACGGCCTCGTAGATGTCGGCGGACCCCATGCGCACGCCCTGCCGGTTGAGCGTGGAGTCCGAACGGCCGTGGATGACCACGGTGTTGCGGCCGGTGAGCGTGATCCAGTCGCCGTGCCGCCAGACGCCGGGGAACATCTCGAAGTAGCTCTCGCGGTAGCGCGATCCGTCCGGGTCGTTCCAGAAGCGGATGGGCATGGAGGGCAGAGGGCAGGTGACGACGAGTTCGCCGACTTCGTCCGTGAGCGGCTTGCCCTGCGGGTCCCAGGACTGCAGGTCCGTCGCGAGTGAGGGCGCCTGCAGCTCGCCCGTGTGCACGGGGAGGGTGGGGACGGCGCCGGCGAAGCAGCTGCAGACGTCGGTGCCGCCGCTGACGGAGGCGATCCACATGTCCTCGGAGACCTCGTCGTGGATCCAGCGGAAACCGTCGGGCGGCAGCGGCGAGCCGGTGGTGGCGACGCACTTGACGCGGGAGAGGTCGAGGTCTCGGCCCGGGTGGATGCCGGCCTTGCGGCAGGCCATGACGTACGCGGCCGAGGTGCCGAAGAAGGTGGTGCCGGTGCGGGCTGCCACCTGCCACTGCGCGTTCATGTCCGGATGGCCCGGGCTGCCGTCGTAGGTGACGACGGTGCTGCCGGTGAGGAGACCGGAGATGAGGAAGTTCCACATCATCCAGCCGGTGGAGGTGTACCAGAAGAAGCGGTCCCCGGGGCCGGTGTCGCAGTGCAGGCCGAGCTGCTTGAGGTGTTCCAGGAGGATGCCGCCCTGCGACTGCACGATCGCCTTCGGCAGCCCCGTGGTGCCGGAGGAGTAGAGAACCCACAGCGGATGGTCGAAGGGCACCTGCTCGAAGACGGGAGCGCTGTCGGCGGAACCGGCCGGGGCGGCGGTCAGGGCGGACCACTCCAACGTCCCGTCGGGGGCCGGGGTGCCGAGCAGGGGGATGTGAACCACCGCGCGCAGACTGGGCAGTTCGCGGCGGAGTTCGGCGACGGTCTCGCGGCGGTCGTGTTCCTTGCCGCCGTAACGGTATCCGTCCACCGTGAACAGCACGGCCGGCTCGACCTGCTGGAAGCGGTCGAGGACGCTGCGGGCACCGAAGTCCGGCGCGCAGGACGTCCACACCGCTCCGACGGCGGCGGACGCGAGCAGGGCGACGACCGCCTGGGGAACGTTTGGCAGGTAGCCGCTGACGCGGTCGCCCGGCCGTACGCCGAGCCGGCGCAGTTCGGCGGAGAGGGAGCCCACTTGGCGGCGGAGTTCGCCCCAGGTGACAGGGCTCGGCTCGTGCTCCTCGTCGACGTGCAGCAGGGCCGGGTCGTCGACTCGTGCCGGGTCCTCGGCCATGCGCAGCGCGTGCTCGGCGTAGTTGAGCCTCGCTCCGGGGAACCATTCGGCGCCGGGCATGGCGGAGTCGGCCAGCACCGTCTCGTAAGGGGTGGAGAAGCGGACGTCGAACCATTCGGTGAGCGCCTGCCAGAAAGAGGTCAGTTCCTCCACGGACCAGCGGTGCAGTGCGGCGTAGCTCGCCTCCGGGTCGCCGGGTACGGCGGCGGGCGCACCGTGGTGTTCGGCCGCCCACGCCTGGAAGCGTGTGATCCGTGCGCCAGCAACGCGGTCCGGGCCCGGCCGCCAGAGAGGCTCCGGCGAGACGGGCTGCGGTTGCGGTGTGCTGTGCGCGGCGGTCATGGCGGCTCCCGGTCCGGATGGGCTGGCGGCACGCCTTGCGGGCGTACGTGTGGCTGACCTGGACGATGCCATGTGATCAACACTCACGCCAGGGCGCACACCACATGCCCGCCTCGCAGCGAATGTGGCGGGAGCACCCTCTGACGGTGGCAGGCACAGGCGCCCGCCCCACACGCCGGCGGAGGCGCGTGGAGGCGCGGAGACGCATGGCACGAGCGGATGTTCAATGAGTGAACTCCGGTTGAACGCCGGTGACGGACGGCGCTCCGCGCTGGCACGCTGAACAGCATGGATGGGCGTGGCCTGGTGGGGGCGGTGCGGGCGGCGGGCGCGGCGTGGCGGTCGAAGCCGGGGGGTTCCAGTCCTGGACGGACCAAGGCCCAGCGGGCCTCGTGGGGGCTGCGGCGTGGCGCAGCCGGGCGGCAGCGGTCCCGGGGAGCCGAGCGGGCCCGGGTGCCCGGGCCCGCGAGCGGCGCTGTGGCGCGGCCGGGGGGCGGGACGATCCGGTTCGAGCGGTCGTCGCTCTCCGTACGTGTCGCTGTGGGCGGTGCCGTCTTCCTCGGCTGGGACGAGGCGGGACCGAGCCCTTCGTACGCGCTGCCCGGACCCGTTCCGGAAGCGGACACCCGTGCTGTGCTGGAGCCGGACAAGGACGGCGGATGGCGGCTGGTCTCGGAGCGGCTGCTGCTGACGGTCTCCCGTCACGGGACGGTCGAAGTACGCACTCCCGGCGGTGAGTTGCTGCGCAGGGACCTGCCGCCGCGCTGGTGGGAGACGTCCGGCGGCCGGGATGGGAACTCCGACGAGCCGGCCGGGGAGCGGGAGACGGCGGAGCAGAGGAAGGCGGAGCGGGAGACGGCCGAGCAGGAGGGCGACCGGGATCCCGTCGTGGACGGGGCGGCGGCCGGGCGCAGCGAGGCCGCCGCGCGGCAGGAGCCCGGAGCGGAGGTGCCGCCCGCCGGGCGGGGCGGCCGGTGGATGCACCGCTCCCAAGTGGCCGCCGACGCCCGCTTCTTCGGGCTCGGCGGACGTACGTGCGGACCCTGCCTGCCCGACGGTTCGTACCCGCTGCGCAAGCGCGGCCCCGCCACTGCCCCGGACGGCGCCCGGCACGGGGACGACGCGCCGGACCTCTCCATGCCCGTACAGCTAGTCGTCGCGGACGCGGGCACTCATCTGGTCTTCCACGACAACCCCGGCGAGGGCCGGGTGACGTTGCGCCAGGGCCTGGAGGGAAGAGGCTCGGGACACGACCGCCCGGGGCACAGCCAAATCCGCATGGCCGGGGGGCCGTTGCGCTATTGGGTGATGGCGGGGCCGCCGGCCCGGGTGCTGCACGGCTGGGCACGCCTGACAGGTGCCCCTGTGCTGCCGCCCGGGTGGGCGCTGGGGCACCAGCACGCGGGCGCCGGGTCCGGCCGGGGGCCCAGTCAGGTCGCGGCGGGGTACCGCGAGCATGAACTGCCCCTGCGTGCCGTCCACTTGGACGGCGACGCCGGACACGTGGGGCACGCCGCGAACCGGATACTCAGGGGCGAACGCGGGCGGCGGGCCGATCTGCCTCCGCCGGCCGCCGAGTTGCAGGAGTACGGAGTCCGTCTCGTGTCCGGCGACGACACCCGGGACACCGCTTCATCGGCGCCCTCGGCCACCCAGGACCCGTCCGGCACAGCGCACGACGGCGCCAAGTTCGCCCTCTCGCACGGCGGTTGGGCAGGCATGCAGCGCGACGGAGGCACCCGGGGCGGCGAGGTGGCCACAGGATGGGAAGGGCTGCGGGAGTCGCTGTCCCTGGTGGTGGGGCTGGGTCTGTGCGGCGTGCCGTATTCCGGCCCGGGGATCGGAGGGCCCGCCGGCACCCCGTCTCCGGAGCTGTATCTGCGCTGGTTCCAACTCGCCGCGTACTTCCCGCTGTTCCACGTTCACGTCGCCAAGGGGACCGGCGCAAGGGAGCCTTGGGCGTTCGGGGACGAGGTGCTGTCGGGCTGCGCGTCGGCCATGGCCGAACGGGAGAGGCTGCGGCCGTACTTCACCACGCTCGCCCATCTCGCGCACCGCACCGGCGCTCCGTACGTACGTCCGCTGTGGTGGCAGCATCCACGTGAGCGGTCGCTGCGCGACTGCGGCGACGCCTTTCTGCTGGGCGACGCGCTGCTGGTGGCCCCGGTGCTGGAGGAGGGCGCCCGCCGGCGGACGGTGCGGCTGCCGCACGGCCGCTGGTACGAGACGGTGACGGGCGAGATGCACGAAGGTCCGGGCGAAGTTCTCCTCGACGCCCCGCTGTCGCGGATCCCCGTGCTGGCCCGTGCCGGAGCGGCGGTACCGGTGACCGGCACGGACCGGGGCACGGAACTGGAGGTCTGGACGCCCGCACCGGGACGGAGAGGCAAGGGGCTGGTGATCCGCGACGCCGGTGCGGAGCGCGGTGAACTGCCGCCGCCCGCGGAGCGCTTCACGGTCCTGCGACGCGGCGGCGCCACGGTGGTGACTCGCGAGGACGGTGCTCCCGTGGGCTACCCGGTGCGGCTGCGAAGCTGATAGACGAATGGGCCATGGCAGCATTCAGAGGATCATTCAGCCGCACGGCGCTCACTGCCGGGCTGCTCGCCCTGGCAACCCTCGTGTCCGCAGCACCCGCCGCCTCGGCCGCGGCCAGTGCGGCCGGTGACCCCGCTCAGCGAGGACACCGGGACGGCGGGCACCAAGACCCCTCCGCTCCCAGGGAGTTCGTCGCGCTGCGCGACGTCGCCCCCACCGTCCTTCAGGAGATCCGCTACCGGACGCGGCACAACTTCGTCGGCGACCGCGTGCACGGCTACCGGCAGAGCATGTGCATCGTCACCCGCGACACCGCCGAGGCGCTGCGAACGGCGCAGCGCTCGCTCCTCGGGAAGGGCTACTCCCTGAAGGTGTACGACTGTTACCGCCCGCAGCGGGCGGTCGACCACTTCGTGGAGTGGGCGAAGGACCTGGACGACGAGCGTATGAAGGACGAGTTCTATCCGCGCGTCGAGAAGGACCGCCTCTTCGAGGACGGCTACATAGCCGAGAAGTCCGGCCACAGCAGGGGCAGCACGGTCGATCTGACGCTGGTGCGGCTGCCGGCGAAGCCGACGCGCCCGTACCGGCCGGGTGAGCCGCTCGTGTCCTGCTTCGCGCCGCAGGATGTGCGCTTCCCCGACAACTCCGTGGACATGGGCACCGGTTACGACTGTTTCGACACGCTCTCGCACACCCTCGATCCGCGTATCGAGGGCAAGCAGCGGGCGAACCGGATGCTGCTGAAGAACACGATGGAGAAGTCCGGGTTCACCAACCTCCCCGAGGAGTGGTGGCACTACACCCTCACGGAAGAGACGTTCCCCGAGACCTACTTCGACTTCCCCGTCTGGCGTCGCGCGCTCGAAGGACACTGAACGGCGACCGTCGGGGCGGCAGGCCGGCAGGGTGCCGGCCTGCGGTTTCCCCGGGGCTCCGGCGGACGGGCCCGGCACCGTACGGCGGCACGGAGCCACCCCCGTGGGTCCCGTGCCGCCGTACTGACGTCGTGGACGGCGGCGGCAACGGGACGGTTCGCCGCCTGGACGGTCCGTACACACGTGTACGCGTCCGGTGACACGGCCGTGACATCCGGGACCGGGCCGGCTGCCGGCGGGCCCCGAGCCTCAGAAGGGGTAGTGCGCGTGCCGGGTGGCCAGCGTGACCCAGCGGGTGTTGCTGAACGCCTCGATGCCCCAGCGGCCGCCGAACCGGCCGTAGCCGGACGCCTTGAATCCGCCGAAGGGGACCTGGGGTTCGTCCGCGACCGACTGGTCGCCCACGTGCACGATGCCGGTGCGTATGCGGCGCGCGAGGGCGAGCCCGTGCGTGCCGTTCTCGGTGATGATGCCGCAAGTCAGGCCGTGTTCGGTGTCGTTGGCCAGAGCGACTGCTTCGTCGTCGTCGGTGAAGGTGGCGACAGCGCAGACGGGGCCGAACGCCTCGCCGTGGTACAGCTCCATGCCGGGGGTGACCCCGGTGAGCACGGTGGCGGGGTGCACGGCGTTCTCCGGTGCGCCTCCCCCGGTGAGCACCGCGGCGCCCTTGCCGACGGCGTCCCGGACGAGAGCCGCGACCCGTTCCGCGGACTCGGTGCTCACCATCGGCCCGATGACGGTGGTGGGTTCGGCCGGACCGCCGTGCGGCAGCGCGGCCACCTTCGCGGTGAACTTCTCGGTGAACTCCTCGGCCAGCGAGGTGTGCACCAGGATCCGGTCGCCCGACATGCAGATCTGGCCCGCGTTCATGAAGACCGCGAACGTAGCGGCGTCGACGGCGTAGTCGACGTCGGCGTCGTCGAGCACGATGACGGAGTTCTTGCCGCCCAACTCCAGGACGGCGGGCTTGAGATGCTGCGCCGCGAGATTGCCTATGAGGCGGCCGACACCCGTCGAACCGGTGAAGTTGACCGCGCACACAGCCGGTTCGGCCACCAGCGCCGCGGCGACCTCGGCGGCGTCCCCGGGGTCGTTGCTGACGACGTTGAGCACACCGTCGGGCAGGCCGGCCTCCCGCAGT
The DNA here is from genome assembly GCF_055792905.1 of Streptomyces sp. DSM 116795. Lineage (NCBI taxonomy): Bacteria > Bacillati > Actinomycetota > Actinomycetes > Kitasatosporales > Streptomycetaceae > Streptomyces > Streptomyces sp. DSM 116795. Next base: position 6,956,456 of record NZ_CM147707.1, on the reverse strand, counting down.
ACGTCCGCCACGAAGTAACCGCAGGCCAGCGGTGCGTCCTCGCTGGGTTTGACGACGACGGTGTTCCCCGCGGCGAGCGGCGCGGCCACGGCCCGGGTCCCCAGGATGACAGGGGCGTTCCACGGCGCGAACGCCGCCACGACACCGACCGGCTCACGGACGGCGAGGCTCAGCGTCCCGTCGTCCTGCGGCGTCAGCACCTCGCCCTGGGGTGCGCTGACCGCTGCCGCCGCCTCGCGGAGCATCCCGGAGGCCAGCTGCACGTTGAAGAGGGCCCAGGGGCGGCTGCCTCCCGCCTCCTGCGCCATGAGCGTCGCGGCCTCCTCGCCGCGGGAGTCCAGGATGTCGGCGGCCTTGAGGAATACGGCACGGCGCTCGGCGGGCCCGGTCGCCGCCCAGGACGGGAACGCCGCGTCGGCGGCCGCCACCGCACGGCGCACATCCTCCGGTCCGCCGGCGGCGACCGTGGCGTAGACCTCGCCGGTGTACGGGTTGTGATCCTCGGCCCTGCGTCCGGAGGCGGCGGGGACATCCTTCCCGCCGATGAACAGGTCGCGGTGGACGGTCATGCCGGGGCCTCCCGAGGTGGCGGCGGTGCTGAGCGAGGTCCGACCGCCGGTGCGGGGCCGTGAGCCGCCGGACGCCGCGAGCAGGACCATGTTCGCCAGGCGAACTTTCGTTCATATTGCTAGCCGGAGTCTCCGGCTGTCCCGACGCGGGTGTCAACGGTCGTGGCCCGCCCAGCACTCCCCAGCCCGCCCGCAGGAAACGGAATCCTCCCGGCGATCCCGTGCGGGCCAAGGGTCCGTGACCGCTCCACCGGCCCCCCCGGATCCGGGGGAAATACGGAGCGGATAACTCCGACACGGCGGCGATGTCGATGACCTCCACGGCCCGGCACGTCCATGATGTCAATGCCCTTGACGGTCCCTCAGCTGCGATGAACACTGCCGACACGCTCGTCACGGAGACCGGGCGGGGTGGCGCCGGACCGTGATCAGCGGCCCTCTGCCCTGGCGCCGGCTCCGTGCCAGATCAAGCACCATCCCGAAGGAACGTCCGGGGGCGCCTCCCCCGGCCAAGGGACAAGGAGCCGTCATGAGCCAGTTCTCCAACACGGACATCTTCGCGGGTGAGGTGATCGGCACCGCGATTCTCATCCTCTTCGGAGCCGGTGTCTGTGCCGCCGTCAATCTGCGATTCTCCAAGGCCGCCGCATCCGGCTGGGTGGTCATCGCCTTCGGCTGGGGCTTCGGCGTGCTCGCCGGCGCCTACACGGCACTGCCGCTCTCGGGCGGGCACATCAACCCCGCGGTGACCGTTGGCATCGCCCTCGACAGCGGCGAGTGGAGCAAGGTGCCGCTCTACATAGCCGCGCAGATGATCGGCGCCGTCATCGGTGCCGTCCTGGTGTGGGTGGCCTACTACGCACAGTTCGCCGCCAACGCCGACCCCGAGTTCGCCCAGGGGACGCTCGGCAACTTCTCCACCATCCCCGAGGTGCGCAACCCGGGTGCCAATCTCGCCACCGAGATAGTCGCCACCATCGCGCTGGTTCTGCCGATCCTCGCCTTCGGTGCGACTTCGGCGCTCGCCGAGAACGGCACGCAGGTTCTCATCGTCGCCCTGCTCGTCGTCGGCATCGGGCTCTCGCTCGGCGGCCCGACCGGGTACGCCATCAACCCCGCCCGGGACCTCGGGCCCCGCATAGCTCACGCGCTGCTGCCCATCCCCAACAAGGGCGGGTCGGACTGGGGTTACTCCTGGGTCCCGGTCGCCGGTCCGCTCATCGGGGCCGCGATAGCGGCGGGCATCTTCAAACTCGCCTTCTGATCCCGGGCCGAGCGCCCCGGGACTTCTCTCCAGCACTCCGGTTCGGACAAGGGGACGCGACCATGTCGGACAAGTTCGTCGCAGCGATCGACCAGGGCACCACATCGAGCCGCTGCATCATCTTCAACCAGGACGGCGCCGTCGTAGCCGTCGACCAGCGCGAGCACCGCCAGATCTTCCCGAAGCCGGGGTGGGTGGAGCACGACGCCACCGAGATCTGGTCCAAGGTGCAGGCGGTGGTGGCCGGGGCGATCGCCAAGGCCGGTCTGCGGGCCGACCAGCTGAGCGCGCTGGGCATCACCAACCAGCGTGAGACCACCGTCCTGTGGGACAGGAAGACCGGCAAGCCGGTGCACAACGCCATCGTCTGGCAGGACACCCGCACGGCCACCCTCTGCAACGAACTGGGCGGCTCGGACGGCCAGGACCGCTTCCGCGACCGTACGGGCCTGCCGCTGGCGAGCTACTTCGCCGGGCCCAAGGTCGCCTGGCTGCTGGACAACGTGCCCGGCCTGCGGCAGCGCGCCGAAGCCGGCGACATCGCCTTCGGCACCATCGACTCCTGGCTGATCTGGAACCTCACGGGAGCCACGGACAGCGGGGTGCACGTCACCGACGTCACCAACGCCGGGCGCACCATGCTGATGAACCTGGAGACGCTCCAGTGGGACCAGTCCATCCTCGACGCGATGAACGTGCCTGCGGCCGTGCTGCCGGAGATCAGGTCCTCGGCCGAGGTGTACGGGACGGCCCACGGCCAGGTCGCCGGGGTGCCGGTGGCGTCCGCGCTCGGCGACCAGCACGCGGCGCTGTTCGGCCAGACGTGCTACTCCGTCGGCGAGGCCAAGAACACCTACGGCACCGGCTCCTTCCTGCTGCTGAACACCGGTCAGCGGCCCGTCCCCAGCAAGAACGGCCTGCTGACGACGATGGCCTACCAGCTCGGCGGTGACGCTCCCACGTACTGCCTGGAAGGGTCGATCGCCATCACGGGCGCGCTCGTCCAGTGGTTCCGCGACCAGCTCGGCATCATCAGCGAGGCCGCCGAGATCGAGACGCTCGCCGCGAGCGTCGACGACAACGGCGGTGCCTACATCGTCCCGGCCTTCTCGGGGCTGTTCGCTCCGTACTGGCGCTCGGACGCGCGCGGCGTGGTGGCCGGGCTTACCCGTTACGTCACGAAGGGGCACCTGGCACGCGCGGTGCTGGAGGCCACCAGCTGGCAGACGCGCGAGGTCGTGGACGCCATGTACCAGGACTCCGGCGTCCACATCACCAGCCTGAAGGTCGACGGCGGCATGACCGAGAACAATCTCCTCATGCAGCACCAGGCGGACGTGCTCGGCGTACCGGTGATCCGGCCGGTCGTCGCGGAGACCACATGTCTCGGCGCTGCCTACGCGGCAGGGCTGGCGACAGGGGTCTGGTCCGACCTGGACGAGCTCAGCAGCCACTGGAAGCGCGACGCGGAGTGGACTCCCCAGATGGACCAGGACGCCCGGGACCGGGAGTACCACAACTGGCGCAAGGCGGTGGAGCGCAGCTTCGGCTGGCTGGAGGACGGCGAGTGACCGGCTGACGGCGGCTCACCGGTTCCGCGGCGCGCGGCAGTACCGCAGCGCCGCATGGCAGCACCGGAGCCCCGTCCGGTCCCGGCGGCGTTCAGCGCGCCGGGGCCGGGCGGGGCTCCGTCTGCTGGGCGGCCACGGCACGGCGCATCGCATGCTCGACGACGGAGACCAGCACGTCGCGGACGGATTCGCGGCGGCGGGCGTCGCACACCAGCACCGGCACCTCCGCGTCCAGGTCGAGCGCCTCGCGGATGGCGTCGGGCGGGTAGACCTCGGCGCCGTCGAAGTGGTTGACCGCGACGGTGAACGGGATGCTCCGGCGTTCGAAGTAGTCGATGCCGGCGAAGCTGTCCTCCAGCCGCCGTGTGTCGACGAGCACGACCGCGCCCAGTGCCCCCTGCGCCAGCTCGTCCCAGAGGAACCAGAACCGGTCCTGTCCGGGCGTGCCGAACAGGTAGAGCACCAGGCCGTCGTTGATGGTGATGCGGCCGAAGTCCATGGCGACGGTCGTCGTGGACTTCGACTCCACGCCGGCGGTGTCGTCCACCGGGCGGCCCGCCTCGGTGAGTGTCTCCTCCGTGCGCAGCGGTTTGATCTCGCTGACGGAGCCGACGAGAGTTGTCTTGCCGACGCCGAATCCGCCGGCCACGAGAAGTTTCAGCGTCACCGGTTCGGCTGGTGACGCCTTGCTCGCGCCTCGCTTAGAGCGCCCGAAGGCCATCGATTACCTCTCTGAGAATGCTTTCGTCCGGCAGTTCCGCCGGAGGGACGGGCCTGCTCACGCGTACCCAGTCGGCGTCGATGAGGTCCCCGATGAGAACGCGTACGACGCCGACGGGAAGGTCGAGTTCGGCGGCCAGCTCGGCGACGGACTGCGGAGCACGGCGGCACTGGACGACGATGTCGACATGCTCCGGAGCGAGGGAGTTGTCCGCGAGCACATCCGTGTTGTCCAGGGCGCCGCCGCCGGTGTCCTCACCGGCCGCGCCCTCGTGATTGTCGCCGCCGCCGTCGCCGCTCTCCTGGGCCTTCGCTGCCCCTTCACCGTCCCGGCCCTGCGCGATCACGAGGGCGATGAGGTCGAGGCGTACATCGTCGGAGCTGCTGCGGGTGCGGCCGCGCGTCATGGCGTACGGCCGCACCACAGGCCCAGCGGCGTCGTCGAACCAGCGGTCCGTCATCACTGTGTCCCGTTCAGATCCCGTCAGTTGCCGCTGGTGCGGCTCGGCGGGCCCGACCGGGGGGCGGTGCCCAGGTGTGCACCGACCCGCTTGACCAGGAGTGTCATCTCGTAGGCGATCAGTCCGACGTCGGCGTCCGCCTCGGCGACCACGGCGAGGCAGCTGCCGTCCCCGGCTGCAGTGACGAAGAGGAACGCCTCCTCCAGTTCGACGACGGTCTGGCGCACTCCGCCCACGTCGAAGTGCCGGCCGACGCCCTTGGCGAGGCTGTGGAAACCGGACGCGACGGCGGCCAGATGCTCGCCGTCCTCCCGCGTCAGGTCCTGGGAGGCCCCACGGGGCAGCCCGTCGCCGGAGAGGACGAGAGCCTTGCTGATGCTGCCGACACGCTGGACCAACTCGTCCAGGAGCCAGTTGAGTTCACCGCTCCCAGAAGCGTTGCTCTCCGTGCCTTTCGGTGCGGTCATCGACCGTCCCCCTCCGGTGTCGTTCCTGGTGCTGACTCCGCCGCCTCGTCCCCCGATGCGCCGGCGTTGTGCAGGCGGCCGCGCTGCCAGCCACGCTGGAGCGAGGCCATCCGGCTGCGTACCTCGTCCGCGTCGCGGTTGGCGAGATCGTCGGAGCGGGGACCTTGGTCGCCGCCGCTCCCCGGTGCGCTGTCGCCCGAATTCTGTTTGAGCTGGGGTGCCAGGCTCGCCTGGCGGACCCTGCGGGGCAGTCCGGAGACCGTACCGGACTGAGCGGGACCGGCGGACGGCGTGGTGCCTGGACCCGTACCGGCGTCCGCGGAGTGGTCCTGGCTGCCCGGACGGTCCCGGCGCCCTTCCGTGGCGTCGGCCTCCTGAGCCTCTGAGGCCTCCTCGTCGCGTCCGACCGTACGCCCGTGGTCGGCGACCAGCACCGGCGTACGGGGGCGGCGGCGCGGCAGCGGGGCCAGGCCGCCCCGGCCCTCTCCGGACGACGTGGGACGGGAGGAGCCCTCGGAGTCGTCCTCGGCCTGCTGGTGCTGTTCGAGGCCGGGCCTGGGACCGCCCAGGGCGGGGCCGGGGGCGCTGTGGAGCGGGGTCTGGCGGCCGCCGTTCGCGTCGTCCCTGCCGTTCCCGTGACCGGAGCCCTCCTCCAACTCGCCTAGCGGGGCCTCCAGTTCGACGGGTCCGTCGAGGGCGGCCCGCTCCCGCGGAGTCCCACTCGCCCCCGGAGCGGAAGGACCGCGGGTGAGAGCGTCCAGCCGGGTACCGGAGACGCCGTTGCCCGACGGCTCCCGCTCGACCCGGTCGTCGTCGTGCCCCGAGGTCTCCGTGAGGATCCTGCCGGGGAGCAGGACGACGGCCGTGGTGCCCCCGTACGGCGAGGGCTGCAGCGATACGCGTACACCCTGGCGCTGTGCGAGCCGGGAGACCACGAATAGTCCGAGGCGGTCGGTGTCGGAGAGTTCGAACTCCGGTGTCTCCGCGAGCCGCAGGTTCGCTTCGAGGAGCGCGTCGGCCGCCATGCCGAGTCCGCGGTCGTGGATCTCCAGGGTGTAGCCGTTCGCGACGCGTTCGCCCAGGACCTGCACCGCCGTGTGAGGAGGCGAGTAGACGGTGGCGTTCTCCAGGAGTTCGGCGATGAGGTGCGTGAGGTCGGCGACGGAACCGCCGTCCACCGCAAGCCGCGGCAGGCGGCGGACCTCGATGCGTTCGTAGTCCTCGACCTCGGCGACGGCGGCGCGTACGACGTCCATCAGCTGCACCGGCTTGCGCCACTGCCGGGAGGGCGCGGCTCCGGAGAGGATCACGAGCCCTTCAGCGTGGCGGCGCATGCGGGTGGTGAGGTGGTCGAGGCGGAAGAGGTCGGCGAGTTCGTCGGAGTCCTCGGTGCGCCGCTCCATGTGGTCCAGGAGGCTCAGCTGCTTGTGCAGCAGAACCTGGTTCCGGCGGGCCAGGTTGACGAACACCTCGGAGACGCCGCGGCGCATGTCCGCCTGTTTCACGGCCGCTTCGACGGCGGCGCGCTGCAGGGTGTTGACGGCCTGGCCGACCTGCCCGGCCTCGTCCTGCGAGTACTCCAGCTTCGGCGCCTCGGTCTCGATGTCGACGGCCTCGCCGGCGGCGAGACGGCGCATCACGCTCGGCAGCCGCACTCCGGCGGCCTCCTGTGCCTCTCTGCGCAGGGTGCGCAGATCGCGTACGAGGCCGCGGCCGACCCGGAAGGAGATGACCACCGAGGCGATGACGGCGGCGGCACCGAGGACGGCCGCCGCTCCGGCCTGGATGAGCACCTTGGTCGCATCCGGCTGCACGCGCTGCTCGTAGCGGTCGCGGGCCTCGAAGTTCATGCGCTCGAGATCGGTGAGGACCGTGGAGGTCGCCGACTGCCAGCGTTCCGCGTTCACCACGCCGTCGGTGCCCCGGCTGCCCGCCGCGATGACGGCGTCCTCGTAACTGCGCAGCGTGCCCCCGTCGGTGCCGTTCCAGTACGCGTCGAAGACCTGGCGTTCCTCGGCGGGCAGTTCCGCGAGGGTCGTCTCGTAGGTGAGGTTGCGTTCGGCGACGCGGTCGGAGAACGCGCGCCGGTCGCCGCTGGTCATCTTCCCGGAGGCGAGCGCCGCGGCCATCAGCGCGTCCTCGCGGGAGAGATACTCGCGTGCCCGTACGAGGCCGACGAGGGCGCGTCCCTGCTTGTCGAGGTCGACGTCGTCGAGGCCGCCCAGCGCGCTGAGGAACGTGTAGCAGGGGTCGATGAGTCCGTTGTACGCCTGGAAGGCGCCGCCGCGGGTGAGCGTGCTCTCCCCCGCCTTGCGGACCTTCTTCAGGCCTTCGAGCTTGTCCAGCATCGCGTCGAGGCGCTGGTGCGCGTTGACCGTGAGGTTCGAACGCAGCCCGGGCGCACGGGCGTTGGAGCGCAGCTTCGCGATCTGCGCGTCTGTGTCCCGCTGTTGCTTCTTCATCTGGGTCAGCGCCTCGGAGCCACGCGGGTCCGCGAGGTAGACCATCACCTGCCGCCGCTCCCGCTGGAGCGCCTGAGCTGCGTCCTGCGCTGGGTCGCCCACCTTGTCGACGGTGTTGACCACGTTCAGCAATTCCTGCGCCTGACGGCCGGTGATGTACGTGGCGAAGGCCCAGATGGACACCAGAGACAGCAGCGGCACCAGCAGCAGCACCACGATCTTCCGGCGGATCGACCTACCGCGCAAGCGCATGGCCTCCCCTAGTCAACCCCGTCCGCTCGGGGGCGAGTTCCGACAGCAAACGGCGTGAGCCTACTACTGACGCAGTACCCAGTCGTAGATGTGTCCGAGCGGGAAAACCGGCCGTCCAGGGTGCCTCATCCTGAGATGTCCGGCGATGCCCCACACGAGTTCCTGGATTGTGGCGCAGGCCACTGACGTGGAAACGTGTGACGTATGGGGGATCGTGAGGGGGGAGTGAAAGGATCATGTACGCGAGACCCAGGCTGCCGGACCCCGTCCGTGCGGCGGCGGTTCGCGCACTCGTCATAGTCGCGGTGACGCTCGTCGAGTTGATGGTCGCCGTGCTGTGTTCGCTCGCCGAGGTGTGGCTGGCCTTTCCCATGGTGATCTCCACCGTGGCCAGCACGGTGGTGGCGACGTGGGCGGTGCTCGATGTGTGGGTGACCCGTCAGGTGTGGCGGCAGCGGCACGGAGTGCTCTCCGAGCCCAGCAGCGCCGCCCGGCAGCGTGCGGTGGATCGGGCCAGGACCAGGACGAGAACGGCCCCGGGGACGGCGCAGGGAGAGGCGTCCGGTACGTCGCCGGGGGCGGGTCGAGGAGCCGGGACGGGAACGGGAACGGGGCGGGAGCGAGGCGGCCGGAGGGCGTGACCGGTCCGGGACCGGTCCGGGACTGGTCCGGGACCGGTCCGGGACTGGTCCGGGGCCGCTCCGCACGAAGTGCCGCCCGTGCGTGCCCGGTTACTGGTCCCGGCGGGGGCCTTCGGCCTGTGCCGGCACGCGCGGCCCGTGATCGCCCCGCTCGGGCCGGCGGAACATCCGCGTCGCCGTGATCTCCCCGTGCACGGCCTCCTCGTCCCCGTCCTGCTGCGGCAGTCCGGGGCGCAGGTGCTCCTCGACGCTGATGTACTTCAGCCCCGCACGCAGGTCGGCGTCGTTGCGCAGCCGTACGACGAGGGGGAACTCGGCGAGGGCCGTGGTGTCGAACAGCCCCGTGGTGTACAGCAGTTGGACACCGAGGGCGTCGGCGACGGCCCGCTGCAGCTCCAGCAGATACGTGGCGTTGGCGCGGCCGATGGGGTTGTCGAGGAACAGCGTGCCGGCGTGCCGGTCCTTGTCCTGGCCGCGGTCGTTGCCGCGCAGTGCCGCCATGGTGCAGTAGAGGGCGATGGCGGCCGTCAGCAGCTGGCCGCCGGAGAAGACGTCGCCCATCTGCCCCACGGGCACCCGCTCCGCGCGCAGCACCGCATCCGGCTTGAGGATCTCCACAGATACTCCACGCGGCTCCAGGGCGGCGTGAACTCCCCGCAGCAGCAGCGACATTCCGTCCCGCCGCAGATCGGAGTTCTTCGCGACGGCGGTACGGGTGGCCTCGTCGACCACCTCTCCGAGCCGCTCGGAGAGCACGGCCTGGTCGGGGTCGTCGAAGCGGATGCGCAGGAACTCCTGCCCTGACCACTCCCCTAGCCCTTCGGGCAGCCTGGAGAGGCGCTGCGCGGAGCGCAGTGTCGCCAGTGACGACTCCACGAGGCCTCGCAGGCGGTCGACGATGCTGTCGCGGTTGCGCTCCAGCTGCTCCAGCTCGTCGCTGAGCACCCGGAGCCGCGGAGCGAACGCCTCCGCCCAGGCGGTGGCGTGGTCGGGCAGCGCGGAGGCGGGCAGTTCGCGGATCTGCTGCCGGGCCGGGGTGCGGACCTGCTCGTACCGGGAGGAGTTCGCGTGCCGTACGAGCACGTCGCAGGTCTCCCGCACCGCCTGCTCCGCGGCCGACAGGTCGGCTGCGCAGCCGCGCACGGAGCGGCGCGCCTCGGCGGCGGCCCGGCGGGCCTCGGCGGGCGTCGCCGGGAAGGGCTCGGGCGTCCCGTCGGCGTCCTGCGCCGCCGGCTGCTGCGGGTCACGCAGCGAGTCCCGCAGGAGCGCCGCGGTCTCGTCGAATCCGTCCGCGGCCTCCTCGGCCGCCCGGTGGGCCCTCACGAGAACGGTGTGCGCGGTGCGCGCCTCCTCCAACTCGTCGCTGTGGGCGGCCAGTTCGGCCTTGGCCGTACGCAGCAGACGCTGTGCCTCCTCGACGTCTGCGGGCTCCATGCCGGCGGGGAGTTCCGTGTGGCTGCCGCCCTGTGCCGGGGCCAGCCGCTCGGCCTCACCGCGCAGTCTGCCCAGCTGTTCGCTGGCAGCGGCGGCGCGGGACTCCAGCATCTGCACCCGCAACTCGGCCCGTGCCGCGGCGGCCTGACGGGCGGGACCGTCCGCGCCGTCCGGGCCGTCCAGAAGCAGCGCCGCGCGGGTGCGGACCTTGTTGGTGAGCCGGTCGAGGGCGGCCCGACCGGCCGACTCGTCGCTCTCGGCGTGGGCCTGCTCGGCACGCAGATCGGCGCCCACGCCGACTCTCTCGTACAGCTGGGAGGCCGATCTGTACGCCTCGCGCAGGGCGGGCAGCGACGCCGCGCGAGGCGCCCGTACGGTCTCGTCGACGTCGTCGGGTACGCCGGCGATCTGGGCGCGTTCGGCGCGCAGCGCGCGTGCGGTGCGCCGCGCGTCGTCCGCTGCGCGCTGTGCGGCACGTCTGTCCTCGTCGCCCGCGCGGGCGCGCGCAAGGCAGGTCTTCGCGCGCTCCTCCGCCTCCGCGGTCTCCTCGGCCAGAGCACGGAGCCGGGTCAGCCAGCCGCTGCGCTCCCGCAGCCGGGAGGCGAGACCGGCGAGTGCGTCCGCCGCGCGCCGGGCCCTCCCGGCCTGCTCCTGGCGCTCGTCCCGTACGCGGGCGGCGCCTGCGGCGGCTTCCTCCGCCTCCTCGTGGGCCGTGCGTGACTGTGCCAGGTGAGCCCGGGCGGCTTCCGCTGCCGCACGGGTGCTCTCCGCGGTCGCGGCCAGCTCCGCGAGCCGGCCGGGCGGACAGGCGGTGCGCCAGGAGGCGAGGCGGGCCGCGAGGGTGCGGTCGGCGGAGAGGCGTGCGGCGAGGGCGCGGATCTCCTCGTCCCGGGCGAGCGCTCTGGTGCGCAGCTGCCGGCGCTCCTCGTCGGCGGCGTGCTCGTCGTGCATGGCCGGATTCGGCGGTACGAGGAAGACGTCGTCGCGACGCGCGGCGGTGCCCTCCCGGGGGACGGGCGCGAGCAGGGCCGCGGCCGTGCCGACCGCCACCGCGGACCGGGGCAGCAACGCCGCACCGGCCAGGGCCTCCTGAGCGCGGACGTGGCTTGCGGGGTCGGTGACGACGACGCCGTCGACCAGCTCGGGACGGGCCGCGAGCACATCGGCGTGGTCCGCCGGGTCGACGGCCTGCGCCAGATAGCGCCAGCCGGGCAGTGCGGGGACGCCGTGCTCGCCCAGGAAGTCGACGGTCGCGGTGACGTCGGGGGCGGGCGGCAGCAGACCGCCGTCGCCGAGGGCGCCCAGCATGCGGGAGTCCTCCGCGGCGCCGGTGCGCAGCTCGAAGAGCTGCCGTTCGCAGGATGCGACCGCGTCGTCGAGGAGTTCCGCCAGTGACTCACCGCCGCTGTCCAGCTCCTCGGCGGTCAGGGGGCCTCCGGTGCCGTCGGCACCTCCCGGGGCGCCGTACGGGGAGGCCTCCCCCGGCGGAGACCCGGCCCCCGGCCCGGCCGCCCCGTCCTCGTCGCCGCTGCGGGCAGCCGTACGGGGCGAGGGCACCGCGGACGGGGCGGACTCCCCCTCCTGATGCGGATTCCGGGCCTTGTGGGGCAGGCCGAGGAGCTCGGCGAGGCGTTCCTCCGCTCCGAGCGCTTCGGCCGTACGCAGTTCCACGGCGTGGGCGGCGGCGGCCGCTTCGGCCGCGTCTTCCGCGCGGGCGGCGGCGAGTTCGGCGCGGGAGAGTTCCGTGACGGCCTCCTGAGCGCGCTCGGCAGTGCGGCGTGCTGTCTCGCGCGCCTCCTCCCAGGCCGCGGTGGCGCTCCGTTCGGCGTCCTCGGCGGCCAGGGCGGCAGCGGCCGGGTCCGTGCCGGCGTCGCCGTCCTCCGGCGCCTCGATCCAGCCGGCCCGTACGGCTTCGGCGGTCTCCTGCTCCACCTCCGCGAGGCGGCCGCGCAGGTGGCCCGTCTCGCTGCGGGCGCGCTCGGCTTCGGTTGCGGCGGCGGTCGCGTCCCGGTGTGCGTCCTCCGAGCCGGACTGGAGCGCCGCGGAGCGCTCCTCCTCCTCGGCGGCGTTGCTCTCCCCGTCCTCGGCAGCGGCGTGCAGGGCGCGTACGAGGTCGGCGGCTGCCGTGGCCCGGGCGGCCAGGGCGGGGGCCGCGTCCCGTTCGGCCTCGCGGATGGCGTCGGAGAGCCGCGCCGCGCGGTCGGCTGCGGTGCGGTGGGCGAGCACCGTCTCCGCGGCCTGCCAGGCCGAGAACAGGGTGCGGGCCTCGGTGAGTTCACGGCGCTGGGCGGATGCTGCCTTCTCCGCGCCCTCGAGCGCCGACGAAGCATGTCTGTAGGCGAGTTCGGCCGCGATGAGGGACGAGCGGTCGCGCCGGGCGCCGGCGCGGGTGACGGCCTGCTCCGCTTCGGCGACCTGGCCGGCGAGTTCGGCGCTGTGGCTGCGTTCGGCGCTGCCGCGGGCCGTGAGGCGGTGCACCAGCGTGCGGGCGCGGCCTTCGGCGGCGGCGTGGATCCCGCGGGCGCTCTCGCGCTGCTGCGCGGAATCGGCGATGCGGTGCAGGAGGTCCAGCGATCCGGCGGTGAAGTCGCGCTCCGCGGTGAGTTCGCTGCGGCGGCCGAGTTTGTGGGCGAAGCCGTGCACCAGATCGGCGAGCCCGTCGGTGTCGCGGGTGTCGGTGACGGCGCGCAGCAGGAGGTCGGTGAAGTCCGAGTCGTTCTTGACCGCGAAGAGACCGGCGGCCTCACCTTCGTCGGCGTTCATCTCCCGCTGGTAGCGGAAGAGTTCGGGGTCGAGGCCGAGGCCGGTGAGGCGTTCGGTCCACCGTTCGTGAACCTCTTCCCAGGCGACATCGAGGTTCGGGTACGCCTTGCCCGTCTCCGTCAGTACGTCCCGGAAGCCCTTCATCGTGCGGCGCCGCCCGCGCGCCGACGAGGTGCCCTCGGACGCGGGACGCAGCGCGGCGGACTCCGCGACGGGCAGCGAGTCCAGACTCATTCCGGGGCCCGGCCGGAAGGCATACCACGCCTCGGCGAACTTCCGCGGGTCGCTGGAGACTTGGCGTCCGCGCCACTCGCTGACCTTGCCGACGACGACGGTCTCCCCGGTACGCGTGTGCTGCCACTCCAGTGCCACGTGGCCGCAGTCGTCCGCGAGCAGGAACTTGCGGAGCACGCCGGAGCTCGCACCGCCGAGGGTGTTGCGGTGCCCGGGCAGCATCACGGAGAAGATCAGCTTGAGCAGTACGGACTTGCCGCCTCCGTTCTCCAGGAAGAGCACCCCGGCGGGGGCGGGTCGGCGCGGGGGCCCGCCCGGCTCCTCCTCGAAGAAGTCGGCCTGTGCGGGCGCGGGGCTGGGCACCGGACCGCCGACTCCGCGCAGATCCAGCACGGTGTCGGCGTAGCGCGCACCGGCGGGCCCGATGGAGTAGAGGCGGATCCGGGACAGCTCGTACATGGCGGCGGGCTCTCGTCGTCGTGGTCGGGGTGAGCGGGTGCCGTGCGGCGCTGGGGCCGGCCTGGCGGCTCGCGGGTCGGGCGGGTGCCGGGCACCGGAACGGACGGATCAGGGGGTCAAGGGGGCAAGGGGTCAAGAAGTCAGGAGTGGAACGGCAGGGCTGCGTCACCCGCGAGCGCCGGCTCGTCGCCCTCGGCGGCCGGAAGCAGCGTGGCGCTTCCGTCGCTGACGGGGACGACGCCCAGCTCCAGCAGTTCGGACATGGCGGCGCTGCCTGCCATGTCACGGACCTGGAGCTGATACCGGGCGGTGGTGCGGTAGGTGCCTCCCGCGTCGTCGCCGGTGCGCTGCAGGAATCCGGAGTCGGCGAGGAAGGCGACGGCCTTGCCGATGATGCCTGTCGTCGAACCGGCAAGCCTGCGGGCGTCCTTGGTGGCGCCGGTGGAGCTGCGGCGTGCGTAGACCCGCCAGGCCGCCTCCAGGCCGGGGGCGTCGGTGGCCGGGTCGGCGTTCTCGCCGGCCTCCTCGGCACGCTCCGCCAGCCTGCGGCACGCCTGCCGGACGAAGGAGTCCACACCGTTGACCGAGATGCGGCCGATGTAGGCGTCGTCGGCGAGATCTTCGGGACGGGGGAAGGCCATGGCGGCGACGGCAAGATGAGCCAGCCCGTGCAGGAAGCGGTCGGCGGAGTCGGCCGCCGCACGCCGTGCGTAGTCGCCCATGCGGACGGCGAAGGCCGAGTCCTCGCCCGCGGCCAGCGCCATGCCCGCCCGGCCCGAGACCTCCAGGACGACCAGGCCCAGCCCGGTGGCGACAGCGTCGGCCAGGCGCGCGAACGCCGGTTCGTCTCGGTAGCGCCGGAGCAGCCCCGCGTATTCGGAGTCGCGGGCGGGCAGCAGCTTCGGGTGCAGCCCGAAAGAGACGAGGCGGGCGGCGTCGGCGGTGTCGGCGGGCGTGACGGCCGCGGGTGCGGTGCGGGCCGAGGAAGCGGCGGACTCGCCCACCGCGCCCACCGCGCCCTCCGCGGCCGCGGAGGGAATGCGGGCGGCGGGGCCGGGGCGCTCGTCGTGGCTGTCGGTCACGGGTGGGTCACTCCTGCGCCTCGGGTCGGATGCCGGAACGGGACGGGGCGGGACTGGAGATGGCGGGGGCTGGAAGCAGCGGGGCTGGAGAGGGCCGGAGAACGGCGAGGTGCGGGCCCGGAGGGAGGTGGCAGGCGAGGGCGGCCCCGGAGAGGGACGACGCGTGCCCGGCGTGAACGGGCCGTCCCCGCACCGCACTTCACGGAGCGTCGTCGGGCCGCCGGGCGGCGGGGGCTCACGCAGCTCCCTCGCGGCTCTCGCGGCCGGACGCCATCCCCGCGGCGTCCAGCGCCGCAGTGCCGACGATCAGATCGGCTCCCCCGAACTCCTCGTCGTCCAGCTCCTCGCCGTCGTCGACCGCGAAGAGAAGGGTCCGTTCGCCCTGGCGGTATGCGGTGCCCACGGGCGGGCTCGCCGCGTGCACCGCCAGCAGGGAGACCAGATAGGGAAGTCCGGGATCCAGACGCCTGGCGTCCGCCAGCAGCCCGGAGAGCCTGCGCGGCGCGTCCTGCGGCAGGTCCAGCAGCTCCATCGCCGACTCCAGCTGTTCCTCGCTGAAACGGCTGTCGTCGGGGGTGGCGATCAGATCCGGCTCCGGCATCTCGGCGCCGAGATGTTCGCGCGGCGTGGGCGGCGTGAGCAGCATCTCCGTCAGATCCCCCAGACGTACGGCGCCGGGGGTGCGCAGCCCCGTCCCGCGTGCGAAGAAGGCGTCGGTGACCGCCCCGGCCTGCTCCACGGGCAACGGCAGCAGCGGCGCGAGCAGTTGGCCGTACAGATCGAGACCGGCGCGGGCTGCGGGCGGAGCGAAGGACTGGCGGTCCTGCTCGGCGCGGAAGAGCGGCCCCGCCGCCAGCAGCCGCGACTGGAGCTGGGTGTGGCGGCGGATGCAGTCCTTGACGATGTCGACGAGCTCGGCGGCGCGGCGCTTGTGGTCGGGGCCGCGCTCGGACGCCGCCTCGTCGCGGGCGCGGCGGATGTTGGTGAGGATCGCGTTCTCATGGCGGTAACGCTCGGCGACGTGCTCCAGGGCCTCGGTGATCATGTCGGGAACGGTGCTCAACCAGTCCACCGCGCGCACGTCGCGCCGGGTGGCCTCCAGGGTGCGGCGGAGCGTCTCCGCGTACTGCACCGTGCGGTAACGGGCCTGTTCGGCCGCGAGCTGTGCGTCGGCGAGGCGACCGCGGCTGATGAGGACCTCCAGCTTGACCTCGGCGGCGATCTGGGCGCTGGTGACGTCCGTGTCGAGGGCGCCCACCAGGACGTTGACGGCTTCGTCGGTGGTGCGCAGATAGACGCTGCCGCCGGGGCCGGGGACCTCCTCGATGAGCTTGAAGTCGTAGTCACGGCGCACGTACGAGCCTTCCGGCCCGAACGTGCCGTACACGGCGCGGAATCCGCGGTCCACGCTGCCGACGTTGAGCAGGTTCTCCAGCACCCAGCGGGCGACGCGCTCGTGCTCCGCGACGCCGCGCCCCGGGGCCTGCGCCGCGACCCGCGGCAACAGCCTCGCCACGACGTCCTCGTGGTCGGCACCGGTGTCGAAGTCCATCTGCAGGGTGACGAGGTCGATGGCGCTCAGGGCCACCTCCGCCATGGCGTAAGTGCTGTACTCCCCCGCGAGGTTGGCCTTGCGTACATCCAGGTCGTGCAGCGGAGCCGTGCAGGCCAGAGCGCGGAGCCGGCGTGCCAGCCCTTCGTCGGCCGCGGGGCCGGGGGCGGGGGACGGGAGGATCGGCGGGGCGTGCTCAGTCACGACGGACACACTAGGCGGTCGCGCTGACAACGCCCGGAACAGCCCCTGTTGTCGCTTACGTCATCGGCGCGCGGTCATCGACTGCGCGCTCCCCCACGGCAGTTCACGCCGACAGGACGGAACAGACGGCCTGTCAGGGGCGGCACAGGCGGCACACACGCGGCGCACAGGCGGCAGCACCCGAAGAGCGGCCCCCGGTGCCGGCTCAGCGCCCCGTCTCCGGGCTGAGCCGTCCGCGCACCGCGCTCTGCACACCGGCCTCCTCCGCGGGATCGGCGGCGAGCCTCCGCAGCCGTTCGACCACCCGCTCGTCCCCCGTCGCGGCGGACTCCGCGGCAAGCGCCCGGGTCGTCTCCTCGCAGTCCCACAGGCATTCCACGGCGAAGCCCGCCGCGAACGAGGGGTCGGTCAGGGCGAGCGCCCCGGCCGCGCAGCCGCGCAGCTGTGAGGAGGACGTCTCCCGGTAGATGTGCCGCAGCACCGGCGCCGCGCAGTCCACGCCGAGCCTGCCCACGCCCTCCACCAGCGGCCACAGCGCGTCGCTGTCGGGACCCTCCTTGCGTACGGTGCGGCGCAGAGCGCTCAGTACGGCTCCGGAATCCTGCGCCCCGCCGCAGCACGCGAGCATCTCGGCTGCCACCGTCGTCAGGCATTCGGGCAGCGACCCCTCGGGCGCGGCAGCCCACTGCCGGGCACGCACGATCGCCGCCGTGCTGCGCATCCGCGCGAACGCGCACAGTGCGGCTTCGACGACGGTCGAGCTCGGGTCGGCGGCGGCCAGTTCGATGAGGCCGAGCGCTTCGGGGTCGCCCCGGTCGGCGAGATGACGCAGCGCGGCGGCGCGTGCGGCCTCGCGCTGCGAGCGTGCCGCCGCCAGCAGCTCCTCACGGTCCTCCGGCCCCGCCACGGCGGAGAGACACCGGGCGGCGGCCGCCTCGCGGTGGACTCGCGGATGCTGGTCGAACCCGTCCTGTGCCCAGTCGAGCACCTCGCGCACGCTCCAGCCGGGACGGGGGCCCGGCGCCTGCATCTGGCGCTGCCAGCGGTCGAAGCAGCCCTGTTCGCGCACCCGCAGCAGCCGCTCAGCCTGCTCGGGACGGCTCTGGTCCTCGGCCCACAGGCGCCAGGGGCGCGGCTCGAAGGCCTCCCGCGCCGCCGCGGCCAGACCGGCGTCGCCCTGTGCCGTACGGGGGAAGCGGGCGAGGACGGCGGGACCCAGCCCGCGCAGCCCGGCGTCGTCGTCGCGGACGGCCAGCTCGTCCAGTGCCCACTGCCAGTTGGCTCCGGAAGTGGCGTACCGGCGCAGGAGTTCCCTCGCGGCGGTGTCGTCGTAGGAGGCGAGGTGGCCGAGCACGGAGAGCGCCAGACCCGTGCGCGCCTCACGGTCGCCGCCGGGCGGGAGTTCGTCCTCGGGGGCGAAGAGATGTTCCTCGATGTCGTCGAGTGAGGCGTCGAGCTCCATGTGCAGCCGCGCGTAATAGAGCGAACGGTTCTCGATCCGCCAGTCCCGCCGGGGGTCGTGGAGCACGCACTGCCTCAGCGCAGCGAGCGCCTCGGTGCGAGGCGCCGCCAGCGCGTGCAGCGTGCCGTCGCCGCGGCCCCTCTGAAGGAGGCCGAGCAGCGTACCGCTGGGCGCTATGTCTGAATCGACGGAATCGACGAACATAAGGGTCAGCATCCGGTGCGGGGTGTTCGACTGGCAACGGGATTTCCGTTGACCAGCATCCTTGCCGGTGGTCGCGGTTCTACTCCTGCTCCTGGGGCGGCGCACAAGCGGAATGGCGAGACCGCCAGTACGGGCCGGGAGCTTACCGGCACTCCCCGCCCCCGCGCCCCTCCGCCCGGACGAGCGCTCCGCACGCACCTCGCCCCCGACGGCAGGGGCGGCATATGTCCGGCGCACCACCGGGCCGTGTATCGCGAAACCACTTACGGGCAGTCGCAGGCTGTGCAACAGTCGTAACCGAGCCCTCACTTCCCGTATCGGAGACCTCGATGCCCTCCCACCTCGATGCGGACCGTCCGGCCCCTCAGCCGCCCGAGCGCGGCGCGCTCGACGCCCTCATCACGCAGGCGCGGCATCTGCGCGGCGGGATCGACGCCGTGCGTCCGCACACGGCGGACGAGGACGCGGAGCGAGTGGAGGATCCGGCCCGGCGCTGGCAGCGTGCGCTGTGCGACCTCGCCGCCCACCAGCTCGACGACCTCGGCGAGCACCTCGGGCAGCTCCGCGCCGGCCCGCCCGCGCAGCCGGAACCGCCCGGTGGCCCGCTCCCGGGCGAAGGCGCCGGCACGGCCGGTGCCGCGGAGCCGGCGGCGCTGACCAGCAGAGTGGGAAGCGCCGAGTGGAACCTGCTCACCGACGAGGTGTCGTGGTCGGAGGAGCTGTACGGCCTCTTCGGGCGCACCCCCGAAGAAGGCCCGCTCTCCCTGGACGAACTGCCCTCGTGGGTGCTTCCCGATGACCAGCCCCTGCTGGCTGCCGCCGTGACGGACTGCCTCGTGGACGGCAGGCCCATCGACCAGGAGTTCCGCATCATGCGGCCGGACGGCGCCGTGCGCAGCCTCCATCTGCTGGGCGAGCCGGTGCTCGACGGCCACGGCGGCACCGCGGCGATGTGGGCCGTGCTGCGGGACGTCAGCCGGCTGCGCCGCAGCGAACTCGCCGTGCGTGAGAGCCGCGAGACGGTGCGGCACGAGCGTCACGCGGCGCAGGCGGAGCGCAGGCTCGCGGCGGAGCTGCAGGAGACGGTGCTTCCGCCGTTGCGCGGCTCCCGGCGCATCGACCGCGGCGGTTCGGGCCGTACGGGCGGCGAGGGGACCCTCGACATCGCCTCGCACTATCTGCCGTCCCACACCAGCACCATGATCGGCGGCGACTGGTACGACGCCCTGGAGCTGCCGGGCGGCGCCACCCTGCTCTCCGCCGGTGATCTCACCGGGCACGGTGTCGCCGCGGCCTCGGGTATGGCGATGCTGCTGGGCGCCGTACGCGGCATGGCCTTCGCCGGGGTGGAGCCCGGCGCGCTGATGGGACATCTGAACGACCTGCTGGAGGCCTCCGCGCAGCCCGCCCTCGGCAGCGCCGTGTGCGGCCGGTACGACCCGCGCGAGCGCACCTTCACCTGGTCCCAGGCGGGACATCCGGCGCCGGTCGTCTTCCGCGGCGCCGCCGGCCGTGCGCTGCGGCCGCCGCAGGGCATGCTGCTCGGTGCGACACCGGGCGCCGCGTACGGGCAGCGCACCGAACTGCTGCAGCCCGGCGACCTGTTGGTGCTGCACACCGACGAACTCGCGCCCCGCGTCGGTCCGTCGGGCACGGCGGCCGCGAAACAGGGCACGGCGCCGGAGCGGCTGCTCGGGCTCGCGGAACGCTTCGCCGGGGCGCAGTCGGCACAGGAGTGCGTGCGCGCTGTCGTCGACGAGTTCGGCGGCCCCGAACGCGAGGGCGACGCCTGCGTGCTGGTCGCCCGCGTCACCGGCTGACGGCAACGCACGGCGCCCGCAGCCCTGTTGAAGCGGACGGAGCGAGTGCCGCAAGCGGAACGGCAGGGAAGAAAACGCCCGTGCGCGTTCATTTGTTGGAGTCAGAACGCTCTCTCTTGACGTCACGTTTCTCCACCGCGAAGCTTTCGCTCGCCCTGGACGTGGCCGTTCGACCTGACGGCTTCACGTGGTGAACTCATCCGGGCGCGGCCGAGGGCCCGCCCCCGTTCCTCTCCTCTGGAGGATGCGTGCGTACCAACTCCCGTCGGAACTTCCTGCGAGCGGCGCTGGTCGGTGCGTCGGCGATGGCCGCGCCCGTCCCCCTGGCGGGTGTGGCCCGTGCCGAGGGCGCGAGCACGCCGGCCGCCGCGAAGGCCTCCGGGGAGGCGCCCGGCGGTCCAGGGGCGGGCGCGGTGTTCACGCCTGCCGACAAGACGGGCTTCGGCACCTCCCGTACGAAGGAGAGCCCCGTCTGGTTCACCTTGCAGGGCGGCCGGATGAGCGAGACGTACTACCCGGACCTGAGCACCCCCGCCAGCCGGCAGACGCAGCTCGTGGTCACGGACGGCAAGACGTTCGTCGAGCGTCTCAGCGACGGCGAGTCCCGTACGGAGCTCTGCGGCCGGGACGGGGCTCCCGTCTACCGGCTGACCAGCAGGGGCACCGGCTGGTGCGCGGTAACGCGGTACGTCACCGACCCGGAGTGCGCGAGCGTGCTCATCGACGTCGAGGTGCGCTCCCAGACGGGCGCCCCGCTGCAGGTGTTCGTCCTGCACGACCCGTCGCTCTCCGGGGACGGCGACGACGACAGCGCATTCCCGTGGGACGGGGCGCTCGTGGCCAAGGACAAGCACGCGGCGAGCGCGCTGGTCGCGCACGACGGCTTCGCCGAGTCCACCGTCGGCTATCTCGGCGTGAACGACGGCTGGAGCGAACTGTCCGAGAACAACGGTCACTTGAAGCACCACTACGCCACCGCCGGACCCGGCAACGTCCTGCAGACCGGCCGGCTCCGGATCGACGGACGCGGCCGCACCCGGCAGACGGTCGTGGTCGGCTTCGGCGAGAAGGCCGCGGACGCGGTCAGGACGGCTCGGCTCTCGCTCCGTGCGGGCTTCGACGCGGCGGCCTCTGCGTACGAGCGCGGCTGGAGCGACTACCTCGCGGGCCTGCCCGAGGCGCCGGGGAGCCTGCGTACACCCTCCCACCAGGCCCTGTACACCGCGTCGGTCGTGACGCTGGCCGCCGGCGAGGACAAGCGCAATCCGGGGGCGTTCATCGCTTCCCCGTCCATGCCCTGGGACTTCGCTTCCCGCCACGTCGTGCCCGAGACCGGCCCGTACCACCTGGTGTGGCCACGGGACCAGTACCAGATAGGCACCGGTCTCCTCGCGGCAGGCGACCGCGCGGCGGCGGACCGGGCCCTGGACTACATGCTCAGGACCCAGGAGCCCGACGGACACTGGGCGCAGAACTGCAAGGTCGACGGCGAACCGTTCTGGACGAACATCCAACTCGACGAGACCGCAGCACCGATGCTGCTCGCGTGGCTGCTGGACCGTCACGACGCCGAGACCCTCGAGCACCTCGTCCGGGCCGCCGACTTCATCCTCGGCTTCAAGAGCGAGGAGGGGTACAAGGCGCCCTACAGCCAGCAGGAACGGTGGGAGGAACAGTCGGGCTACTCGCCCTCGACGATCGCCTCCGTGATCGCCGGACTCGTCTGCCTCGGCGACCTCCTCAAGCGCGGCGGCCAGGGCGAGGCGGCCGCCGAGTACCTCAAGGCCGCCGACAAATGGCAGGAGTCGGTCGAGGACTGGACGGTGACCTCACAGGGGCCCGACTCCTCCGAGCCCTACTATCTGCGGCTCACCAAGAACGGCAAGCCGAACTCCGGTGAGGAGTACGAACTCGGCAACAACATCGAGACGCCCGTCGACCAACGCACCGTCGTCGACGCCGGGTTCCTGGAGCTCGTGCGGCTGGGCGTCAAGCCGGCCGACGACCCGGTGATCGCCAACTCCCTCGCCGTGGTGGACCGCAAGCTCGCCGTGGACACTCCCGCCGGGAGGCACTGGTACCGCTACTCCGGCGACGGTTACGGCGAGCAGCCGAACGGCGAGCAGTGGACCGTCAACCGTCCTGAGGTGAAGACGACCCACGGGCGGCTGTGGCCCATCTTCGCCGGCGAGCGCGGTGAGTACGAACTCCTCTGTGGCGAGAGGCAGTCGGCGGCCGGGCGGCTGCGCGACATGGCCGCAACCGCCGGCGAGACGCTGATGCTGCCCGAGCAGGTCTGGGACGACCGGCCGCCGGTGCCGCGTGAGAAGTCCGGCACCGGCACGGCCTCGGCCACGCCGCTGGCGTGGACGCACGCGCAGTATGTGCGCCTCGCCTGGTCCGTGGAGCGCGGAGCTCCGGTGGAGTACCCGACCGTGGTCGCGGAGCGCTATCTGCGCCGCTGATCCGGCACGGGAACCCCGGCCGGGCCGGGCCGGCAGGCGGCCTTGCGGGGCCCCCGACCGGGCCCGGTCCGTCCCGGGGGTCGCCGACCGCTCACACCGAGCGCAGCCCCCTGCTCCCCGGCAGCCGGGCCGGCTTGGGCTCGTCGGACAGCTTCGGCTTCCTGGGCTTCCTGGGCAGCGCGTGCTGGATCTCCTCGCGCAGGTCGGCGACGGTGCCGTGCCCGGCGTACTGACCGGTGAGCCGGTACATCTCGCGCAGCCTGTCCCAGGTGCGGTGCGAGGAGTTCTCACCGATGCTGACGAGGGCGAGGCGGGCGTAGCGGTCGGCCTGTTCGGGCTCGTCGGCGATGAAGTAGGCCGAGGCCAGGGAGATCCAGTCGAAGATCTTCGAGCGCTGACGCTCCTCCGCCCGCAGATGGAGGGCCTGTTTGGCGTGCCCCTCCGCCACACGTGCCGCGGACGGCTCGTGCTCGGCGAGCGTGCGGAAGGCCAGCGCCTCCATGCCGTGCAGATCCGCCTCGTCGAACATCTGCATCCAACTGGGCGGCGGCACATCGCCGTTGTCGGAGGCGAAGAGGTCCTCCGCCTCCCCGAGCGTCCGCCGCATCTCCTGCCCGCGGCCCATCGACGCCTGCGCCCATGCCTCGATGGTGTGCAGCATCGCGCGCGTACGCGGCAGGGTCTCCTCGCCGGATCCCGCACGGGCCAGCTTCATCAGGTCGAGCGCGTCGTCCGGCCGTCCGAGGTGCACCATCTGGCGTGCGGCACGCGAGAGCGCCTCGCCCGCGCGTGGCCTGTCGCCGCCCTCGCGGGCCGCGTGCGCGGCGATGACGAAGTACTTCTGCGCGGTGGGCTCCAGGCCGACGTCGTGCGACATCCACCCCGCGAGTACGGCGAGGTTGGCTGCGACGCCCCACAACCGCCGTTGCAGACGGTCCGGATGGTGGTAGGCGAGCATCCCGCCCACCTCGTTGAGCTGGCCGACCACCGCCTTGCGCTGGAGGCCGCCGCCACGTGCGGCGTCCCAGGCGCGGAAGACCTCGACCGAGTGCTCAAGGGCCTCGATCTCCTGCGTGCCCACGGGGGCCGCGTCGTACCTGTCGACGGCCGCCTGGTCCACGAGGCGCGGGTGGCCCGGGTGGCCGGGGTGGAGGATGCCGGCGGCGGAACCGGGGTCGCCGCGGAGCCAGTCGTACATGGCACTGCTGAGTGCCGATCCTGCGGTGAGCGCGGCGCCCGCGCCCACCAAGCCGCGTCGGTTGAGCATGAGGTCCATTCCCGTGAATTCGGTGAGGACCTCGGCCGTCCGCTCGGGCGCCCACGGCAGCCCGTCCAGTCCGGACTGCTGCCGTCTGGCCGGCTGCCCCGCCTTGCTGAACCCGAGGTCCTCGATGGTCACGACACGGCCGAGTCGCTCGGTGAACAGGGCCGCCAGCACCTTCGGCACCGGATCGCGCGGGGTCTCCCCCATGTCGATCCAACGCCGCACCCGCGAGGTGTCGGTCGCCAGCTGCGCGTGGCCCATGGCCACCGACTGCCGGTTCACGAGCCGCGCGAGCTCGCCCTTGGACCATCCGGCGAGGCCGAACAGGTCCGCGAGACGGGTGTTGGGTCCCTTGGTCACGTCAAGCCCCCAGGTTCTCGGCTGAGTTGACAGTAACCCCCGCTCAACTGCCCTGCGAGTATTCGCCAGGGTTCGCCAGGGTCCGCCAGATGGTGTGCCACCCGCGCGCGGGTGTCCTGTAGGACCGCGCCACCCCGGTCCCGTCCGGTTCGGCCACGCATTCCCCAGGGTGCGGGCCGCCTCCCCCGGACGGGCCCGGCGGGCGCGCAACCCGTCGGCGTACGAAGGGACCCTGCTCACCATGCATCCAGCGACGTCCGCCGTGTCCGCACCGCTCCGGCCGCTCGGTACTCCGCCCTACGGCGGCGGTTCCGCTGCGGCTCCCCTGAAGGAGGGGCCCTTGAGGGAGGGGCCCTCCGCCGCGCGTACCGCCCCTCCCCGGGCCGGCACCGCACGGACGCGGCTCGCGGCCGGCGCCGCATCCCAACCCGTCAGCGGGAGACTGGACTTGTCCGGCCCACAGGGTGCGCAGCTGCGCACGGCCATCGCCGCCGTCCACCGGATCTGCCCGGAGTTCCATCCGGTGCAGGTGCTGCGCCGCGTCGGCCGCTCGGTGCTGGTGTCCGGGACGGCCGGGCGGAACGCGGTCGTCGCCAAGTGCCTCGTGGACAAAGGCGATTCGTACGTCGAACGCTTCCGGCACGAAATAGCGGCCTACCGCACCTTCGTACGCCACCGGCCCCCGGTCCGGGTGCCGAGGCTGGTGGCCGCCGACCCGGAGGAGTGCGTGCTGGTGATCGAGCGCATGCCGGGCCGTGTGGCGGCGTTACGTCGGCACCTGCTCGACTCCCCGCCGCGCGCCGATCTGCGTGCCGCGCTGGGCGCGTTGTGCAAGGTCAACCTCTGGCAGCCGCCGGGCGGGGCCTTCACCCGCCCGATCGACTACCCCGCGCGGCTGTCCCGATGTCATGAGCAGGGCCTGCTGACGGACCGTGACCTGGGAGACCTGCAGACCCTGCTGCACGGCGTCGCCCAGGCGCACGGCGCGGGCGGCGCCTCACCCTGGCAGTTCTGCCACGGCGACGCCCTGCTGACCAATGTGCTGCTCGCCCCGCCGGGTCCCGCCCTGGTCGACTGGGAGCACGCGGGCTGGTACCTGCCCGGGTACGACCTGGCGACCCTGTGGGTGGTGCTCGGTGACGCACCGATGGCCCGGCGCCACATCAGTCAGCTCGCCCAGGCGCAGGGCGCGGCGGCGAGGGACGCGTTCCTGGTGAATCTGATGCTGGTGCTGACGCGTGAGATCCGTACGTACGAGACGGCCATCCAGCGCACCATGCGCGAACCTGCCCCGGCCGCTCCCCCGGCCGGCGGTCAGGAACGTCCTGGTGCGATGGCCACCGGAGAGCAGCAACGGCTGCTGCTGCGGCGGCTGCACGACGACTGCGGCCTCGCGAGGCGTGCGGTGCGTGCCGCCGTGGGCACCCGGTAGGCGCAGGCCGGCGCGGGGGCCTTCGGGCCGTTCCGCCCGTCACCTGCGGGGCGTCACCGGTCTGGACAGGTGACGCCCCGCAGGCTGTGCGGGGCGTCCGTCGGCACGCCCCAACGCACCACGCTGACGTGCGAATTCCCTTCCGCGCCCGGTCATTGACGGATGGTCGGGCAACCGATACCTCTGAGGCCTGCTCGCACCTGTATGCGACGAGTGCCGGTCACGGCACCAGCCCAGACCGAGGAGGCCGCATTGCCTGGATCGCCCGGATCTTCTGGTTCGCTTCACGACTCTCCCGACCCGCTCAGACGCCTCGCCCGAGCCATGTCCGCGTGTGCCCCGTCCGGACGGGGCACTCCGCGAAGCCGCCGCTCCCGCGCCCTGCGGGCCGCCGGCACCGGTGTCGCCGCCACGGCGCTGCTGCTCCCGCTGGTCTCCGCCGGCCCGTACGCGACGGCGGAACAGCGCGGCTCCTCCCGGCTCCAGCAGCAGTTCGCCGACGCCGCCGAGGAGTACGGGGTGCCGGAGAGTGTGCTCCTCGGGGTCTCCTATCTGCAGTCCCGCTGGGACGCGCACGACGGCGCGCCGAGCGTCTCCGGCGGCTACGGGCCGATGCACCTGACCGATGCGCGTACGGCACTCGCCGGATCGGCGGCGACGCGAGCGGGGCACGGCGCAGGGCACTCCGGTGAGGAGGACGCCCGCGGCGACACGGCACGCCCGGTCCGTACGGCCGGTGCGGCGGCGGCCGGCACCCGTGCGCCGCGCGCCCGCGATCTGCCCGCTCGCCTGCGCACCGCCGAGGCGGCCGCGAAACTGACCGGCCTGCCGGAGAAGGAGCTGCGCGGGTCCACGAGCGCGAACCTGCGCGGCGGCGCGGCGCTGCTGGCGGCCGCGCAGAAGAAGCTGGGCCGTCCCCTCAGCTCCGATCCGGCGGACTGGTACGGGGCGGTGGCCGCCTACCCGCAGGCATCCGAGCGGGGAACCGGGTCCGCGTTCGCGAACGACGTGTTCGGGGTGATGCGTTCGGGACAGCAGCGCACCACGGACTCCGGGCAGCGGATGAGGCTGGAGGCCGACCCCGGTCTGCGCGCCGGACCTTCCCGGACGGACGGCCGCGGGCAGGCAGAGGCCGGGCCGCGGTCCGCGGCGAAGGAGAAGCCCGAGTGCCCCAGCAGCGTGTCCTGCGAGTGGCTGCCCGCGCCGTACGAGGAGTACACGGACGACGACGGCAATCCGACCTACGGGAACCACGACAAGTCACGCCGTCCCGGCTCCGCCTCCATCGACTACATCGTGGTGCACGACACCGAGGGCCGCTGGGACACCGTGCTGGACCTGGTCCAGGACCCGACGTATGTGTCCTGGAACTACTCGCTGCGCTCCTCCGACGGTCACATCGCCCAGCACGTACGGGCCAAGGACGCGGCCTGGCACGCCGGCAACTGGTACGTCAACGCCAAGTCGGTGGGCCTGGAGCACGAGGGCTTCCTCACCGATCCGGACGCCTGGTACACCGAGGCGATGTACCGCTCCTCGGCCCGCCTGGTGCGGTATCTGGCCGGGAAGTACGACATCCCGCTGGACCGGCAGCACATCATCGGCCACGACAACGTGCCGGGCGTGACCACCGCCAACATCCCCGGCATGCACACCGATCCCGGTCCGTACTTCGACTGGCAGCACTACTTCACGCTGCTCGGCAAGCCGTTCGTACGAGGGGCGGCACCCGGCAGCAAGCTGCTGACGGTGCGGCCGGACTACGACAAGCACCGGCCTGCCTACACCAAGTGCGACGACTCGGGCGATCCCTGCCCGCCGCACGGCTCCGGTGCCGTGCGGCTGCACACCGAGCCCGACGCGGACTCCGAACTGGTCGAGGACGCCGGGCTGCACCCCGGCGGCGGCAAGTCCACCACCGGCGTCAACGACACCGGCGCACGCGCCAGTACGGGCCAGCAGTACGCGGTCGCGGGCCGCAAGGGCGACTGGACCGCGATCTGGTATCTCGGCCAGAAGGCCTGGTTCCACAACCCGGAGAAGCAGCCCACCGCCGTCCCCTCCCGGGGCAAGGTCGTCGTGCCCAAGGCGGGCAAGGACGAGATCCCGGTCTACGGGCGGGCCTACCCGGAGAAGGACGCCTACCCCGAGGGCGTGCCGGCGCAGGAGCTCTCGCCGCTGCCGTACAAGATCAAGGCCGGCCAGGCGTACGCAGCGGGCCTCAGGACGCGGGGCGAGTATCTCTACGCCAAGGAGTTCGACCCGCAGGCGGAGAAGTTCAAGGTGGTGCGCGGCGATCTCACGTACTACCAGATCCAGCTGGGCCACCGCGTCGCGTTCGTCAAGGCGGACGACGTACGGGTGACCGGCTCGTCCTCGTAGGGACGGTCCGGCCGCGGAGAACCGGAAGGGCCCGGGAGCGTCACTGCTGGAACATCTCGGCGGGCAGCGGCTTCAGCAGCGCGTAGAGGTCGTTGGTGATGGGCCGGTCCCAGCTCGCGATGGTGACGAGGACGCCGTCGCTGCGGTCGAACTGGACGCACGAGATGCGCTCCTCGGAGCATTTCACGCGGCGCACGATCAGCAGATTGTCCTCGTGCATGACCGGGTCGTCCTCGACACCGGTGACCTCGACGGCTTCGTCGTTCTCCAGCGCCGACAGCAGTTGCGCCACCTCGAAGGGCACCTGGCTGCCGGTGACCTCGCGGGCCGGGGAGCCCTCCGGCAGATTGCCGATGATCATCGCCGGCCCGCGGCCGCCGAAGAGGTCGTAGCGCAGGAAGACGCCCTGGCAGGTGCCGTCCGGCGCGGGCAGCAGGCCGGCGCCGAGGTTGCCCGGCCAGTCGGTCGGGTCCATGGCCAGGACATCGAAGTCCGGACCTGCGGGAACGGACGCACTGCGACGGCGGAGGAACGACATGCCGACATGGTACGTCCCCCGGAGCGCCCCTTCCCGGGGGCACCTCAGCATGGTCACGGTCCCGTCACCGCGCGCGGCGGGCAGCCGAGGAGGGGCAGTTCGGCCCCGGCCCCGGCCCGTGCCGTCAGGTCAGTGCCCGTGCCGTCAGGTCAGGTCAGGTCGAAGCGTCCGTTGCGCGCACCGAGCACGAACGCGTTCCACTCACCCGGTGAGAAGATGACCGCCGGGATCTCGGGAGTGCGGCCGTTGCGCATCGCGATGTAGCCCTCGACGAAGGCGATCTCAACGCCGCCCATCGCCTGGGTGCCCGACTGCCAGCGGGCGTTGGTGAGATCGAGGTCCGGCCTCGTCACGGTGCTGGTGGTGGTGCGCTCGGCCACGTGCGCTCCTCCTGATTCTCTTCGCGGAAGGGTTCAGCGTAACGACCGCCGGAGGGCGCCCGACAGAGCCGTGCTGCCGCCGATTGCGCCCGGGGACGGGCGCGGGCGCCGTCAGACGATCTCGTTGCCGTTGAAGATCCCGAGGCGTTCACGGTACAGCTCGACGGGCACCCCGTTGGGGTCCCGCAGATACAGGCTCTCCTCGACACCGCGGTCCGGCCCCGCGTACTCGATTCCCGCCGCGTCCAGTGCGCTGCGCGCCGCCGCGTGCGCGCCGCCCTCCATCGACAGGGCAAGGTGCTGCACGCCGCCGACCGTCTCGGCGAACGGCGGGTGGTCGTGGCCGGGGAAGTCGAAGAAGCCGAGCAGGTTGCCGTTGCCGATGTCGAAGAAGAAGTGCGTCGAGCCCCGGTAGTCGCGGTTCTCCACCAGTTCGACGAGGGGGAAGCCGAGGAGCTCCTGATAGAAGCGGATGGTCTCCTCCACGTCGCGGCAGATGAACGCCACGTGGTGGACGCCGCGGGCGGTCGTGGCCGGCCGGTCGGGGACGCCGAGCAGATAGCGGGACCGCAACGTCTCCCGCCGGGTGCGCAGTTCCTCCAATGCCGTTCCCTCCGGCTCAGCCATCACGGACCTTCCTGCAGAAGTGATTGGTCGTTCAACCATTCACTCTACGGGCGTCCGGCCGTGCCGCGCGAGGAGCCTCGGCGGTCAGCGCACCGCGGACACCGGCCCCGTATCCGTGCGGGCCGCGTCCCGGGACTGATCCGCCTGCCGGGGCCGCTGGTGCGGGGCGCCGCCGTCGCGCAGCAGTCTCCTCAGCGTCCGGCCGACAATGAGCACGCCGTTGCCGGTCAGCAGTGACTCCGCGTGGAACTGGAGCGAGGCGAAGCCCGGTCCGAGCAGCGCGTGCACCTCACCGGTCTCCTGGTCGCGGCTGACCCGTACGGTCCCCAGTTCCGGGTGTGTGAACTCGCCCGCGCCGCTGCGTGCCGCGAAGGAGTTGTAGAAGCCCACGTCCTCGGCGGCACCGAAGAGATCGATCCGGCGCTGCACGCCCTGGTTGGGGACCTCCCTGCGGGCGACGGGCAGACCGAGTTCGAGGCTGAGCACCTGGTGGCTGAGGCACACGGCCAGGAACGGGCGGCCCTCGGTGAGCAACGTCCGCACCGCGGACCGGAGTCGGGCGATCTTGGGATGCTTCGCGTCGCACGGATCGCCGGGCCCTGGACCGAGCACGACCAGGTCGTGGCCGTCGAAGCTGTACGGCTCGTCGTAGCGCTGCAGCGTCACCGCCAGCCCCAGGGAGCGCAGTTGGTGTTCGAGCATGGAGGTGAAGGTGTCCTCCGCGTCCACGACGAGGACGCGCCGTGCGGACAGCAACGGATCGGGCGGACCGGCGGCATCCGCTTCCCCCCGCCAGAAGCCGGCGACGGAGGAGTTGCGCTTCTCGAGTGCCGCACGGACGCTGGGATGCTCGCTGAGCGGCGTGCCGGAACCCGTCTCGAGCGCGCCCCGCAGTCCCGCCGCCTTCGCCCATGTCTCGGCGACTTCGGAAGAGGGCCGGGAGTGCCGTACGAGCGTCGCGCCCACGCCGATACGGACCCGGCCCCCGCGGTCGATGTCGGCGGTCCTGATGAGGATGGCCGAGTCGAGGGTGCGCCGGCCGCGGTCCCGGCCGATCAGTGCGATGACTCCGCTGTAGTAACCGCGGCCCTCCGGTTCGTACTTCGCGATGACGCGGCAGGCGTTCTCCAGCGGGCTGCCGGTGACGGTGGGGGCGAACATCGTCTCGCGGAGGATGTCGCGCGGATCCCTGGTGCTTCTGCCCTCGATGAAGTAGCCCGTGTGCGCCAGGCGTGCCATCTCCTGCAGATGGGGGCCGACCACTTTGACGCCGCTGTCGCAGACCCGCGTCATCATCTTCAGTTCCTCGTCGACGACCATGTACAGCTCGTCGGTCTCCTTGCGGTCGGCGAGGAACTTCAGCACCTCCGGCAGGTTCGGCCCCGACGGCGGGTAGCGGTAGGTGCCGCTGACGGGGTTCATCACGGCGGTGCCCTCGTGGAGGCTGATGTGCCGCTCGGGGGTGGCGCCCACGAACGTGCGGTCGCCGGTGTGCACGATGAACGTCCAGTACGCGCCCGACTCCCGCTGCACCAGGCGGCGGAAGAAGGCGAGGGCGCTGTGCAGGCCGTAGTCGGTGATCTCGGCCGTGAACGACCGCTTCAGCACGAAGTTGGCGCCCTCGCCGCCGCCGATCTCGTCGCGTACGACGCTGCGGACCATCTCGGCGTACGTCTCGTCGTCGATGTCGAAGTGCTCGTCCGTCAGCTTGACCGGCACGTCGCGGATGCGTTCGAGGGCCTCCGACAGCCGTACGGTCTCCTGCTGCGTCACCCTCATCGCGATCAGCGGGGACCCGTCGTCGGCGCAGGTGAATCCGCGTTCCGCGAGGGCGCGGTAGGGCACGAGGGCGAGCACGTCGTGGCGCGGGCCGCCGTTGCCGCGGGACCCGTGCCGGTCGTGCCCGTCGTGCAAGTCGTCCTCGGCGCCCCGGGCTTCCCGCTCCTGGGGGTCGTCCGTGTCGTCGGGCAGCGGGAGCCCGGCGAGTGATCCGGGCGTTGAGACCTCGCCGAGCAGCACCTCCAGCATCGCGGGGCCGGGTCCGGTGCTCTCGGGCCGGTGCAGCAGCGCGAAGACCGGCGCCCGCCGGGACAGCACGGATTCGAGCGCGCCGGATGCCATGGAGGTCTCCTTCTCGGTGGTGGTCATGTCGCGGCCTTCTCCAGGCCGTCCCCGGCGGCGCCCACCGCCGCGTCGTCCAGCTGACCGAGCAGCCGGCCGGTCACCGAGACGACGGCACAGCGCTGGGCCGCGTACTCGATGGCCATCCAGTGGTGGGCCTCGGAGAAGTCGGCGACCCCGTCGGCGACCAGGAACGGCTGTATGTCGTTGGTGAACGCCTCGACCGCGGTCATCAGCACGCCGACATGCGCGTAGACACCGCAGACGATCAACTGGTCGCGCTTCTCCTCGCGCATCTTCTCCAGCAGCCCGGAGCGGAAGAACGCGCTGTAGCGCCACTTGGTGAACCGCCAGTCCTCCTCGTGGGGCGCGAGTTCGTCGACGACGTGCCGGTCCGCCGGGTCCACGCGCATGCCGGCCCCCCAGAAGTCCTTGAGGAGGCCCCGCTGTTCGTCGGTCATGCCGCCCGGCTGTGCCGTGTAACCGACCGGGACGCCCAGCTCACGGCAGCGTTCGCGCAGCCGCGCGATGTTGCCCACGACCTCGTCCCGCAGCCCTTCGGCCGGCAGGGGCCGTAAGAAGTACCTCTGCATGTCGTGGATGAGCAGCGCGGCGCGGGCAGGGTCGGGTGCCCAGCGCGCGGTGTTGGCGGGCAGATCGCGTGCCGTCGGCAGCGAGTAGGGCTTGATCTCCGGGATGCCTGGCATGTCGTCCTCTGCTGGTCGGCGGCCTTGCGGGGGTTCGTTCGCGGCTGCGGACACGCGCGTCAGACGCCGAGCGTCGCTCCGCCGTCCACCGTGAGCGTGTGCATGGTGATGTGGGAGGCGCGGTCGGAGAGCAGGAAGACGACGGCGTCCGCGACTTCGGAGGGTTCGGCGACCTTCTCCAGCGGAATCCCGAGGCGGTACGCGGCGGGCGAGCCCTCGAGCGTCCTGCGCGGCCCGGTCTCGTCGTGCCACATCGACCTGAGCATCGGGGTGTCGGTGGAGCCCGGCGCCACGACGTTGCACCGTATGCCGTGCCGTGCGACCTCCAGCCCGAGGCACTTGGTGAACATCGTCGCCGCGGCTTTGGAGGCCGAGTAGGCGGCCATGTCCATGCGGGCCGTGTCCGCGGCGTTGGACGCGACGGTGACGACGGCACCGCGGGCGCGGGCCGTCATCTTCCGTACGACCGTCCGGGACACGAGGAAGGCGCCGAGGGCGTTGACGTCGAACGTCGCCTTCCAGTCGTCCTCGGTCAATTCGACGGCCCGGCCGAGCCGGAGGACGCCTGCCGCGTTGACGAGGTAGTCCAGCGGCCCCAGTTGGTCCTCGACGGCGTCCACCGCGGAGGCCACTTCGGTGCCGGAGGTGACGTCGGCGGCGAAAGGCAGCACGGTCTGCCCGTCCGCCGCCAGCTTCTCCGTGGTCTCGCGCAGGGCGTCCGCGTCACGGTCGACGGCCGCGACCTTCACTCCGCGCCGCCCGAGCTCTCCGGCCACCGCGGCGCCGATGCCTCCGGCCGCGCCGGTCACGAGTGCGGTCCTGTCCTTCATCTGCTGGATCTCCTTCCGAAACGGGCGGGTACGCGGGGTGTTCCGGCGTCCGCCGCCGTGCCCGTCAGCCCTGCCACGAGGCCACCACCGACATCGCCTGTTCGGGGTTGAGGCGCGGATCGCAGAGGCTCGTGTACTTCTTGGCGACCTCGCCGGCGTACGACTCGTTCAGCACGCACTCGGTCACCTCGTCAGGCGTGGTCTCCAGGTGCAGTCCGCCCGCCACCCCGCCCGAGGAGCGCACCGCCATCTGGAACTGCTGGATCTCCTGTACGACGGTCTCCACGAAGCGGGTCTTGAGCCCGGCACGCGTGACGACCGTGTTGCCGTGCATGGGATCGGTGAGCCAGACGACGGGGTGTCCGGCGGCGCGCACCGCCTCGACGAGCGCGGGAAGCTGCCCGGCGACGGCGCCGGCGCCCATGCGCGCGATGAGGCTGAGCCGGCCCGCTTCGCGGCCGGGGTCGAGACGCTCGCACAGGGCGAGGAGTTCGGCGGGCCGCACGCCCGGACCGACCTTGCAGGCCAGCGGGTTGACGACACCTGCGAGAAGAGCGACGTGGGCGCCGTCGAGCTGTCTGGTCCGCTCCCCGATCCAGGGAAGGTGGGTGGATCCGAGGAGCACCTCGCGGTCCGCGGTCCGGCGGAGCATGGGGACCTCGTAGTCGAGCAGGAGCGCCTCGTGGCTGGTCCACACGCGGGTGTCGACCTCCGGCGCAGGGCACGCGCCCCGCCACCCCAGCTGTGTCATCGCCGCCGCGGCGGCGCGGTATCCGTCCAGGATGCGCGTGGGGTCCGGGCGCCTCAACGCGGCGTCCGGCTCGGGGCTGTTGACCATGTGGCCGCGGTATACGGGAAGCCGGACGCCGCCGGTCATCTCGGTCGCCGCCGACCTGGGCTTGGTGAACTGGCCGGCGATACGCCCGATTCGCAGTACGGGGGTGTGGGTGGCCATCTTCAGCGTGCCTGCCAGTACGTCCAGCAGGCCGGCCTTCCTGGCGACGTATCCGGTGGTGCAGTCTGCCGGGTCCTCGGCGCAGTCACCGGCCCACACCACATGCGCGGCGCCGGCCGCGACCTGCGCCAGCAGCGCCCGCAGCCGGTGCACGTCCTCGGCGCAGACGAGCGCGTCCTCGTCCGCCAGCCGGGCGCGTACCGTCGTGAGCAGCGGATGGCCGCTCCAGTCGGGCTGCTGAAGAGCCGTTCTGGAGCGGATGTCCAGCAGATCGTTGACCACTGACTCCTCCACGTCCGAGATGAACAAGAGGCGCGGGATGCGCCGGAGACTCGCCCTGCCTTGCCGCTGCCGTCGCGGAACCGCCGAGGAGGCGTCCGGTGCGTGCCGGCGCGTCCCGTTCCCGCGTCCCTGCCGGCCCGGCCGCGCACGCGCACCGCGGCCGTACCTCCCGTGGTTCAGGAGGCGTGCGGCCTGTCTCTGCCTGGCGCCGCCGACAGGACGGCGACCGTGTGTGCGGCCGAGGCGAGGGTGACGTGGCGGTGCCAGCCGCTGTATGAGCGGCCGACGTAGTCCCGGATGCCTACCTGCGAGGTGATCTCGTCGAAGTCCCGGTCGACGCGGCGGGAGAAGCTGCTCAGGTGTGGTACGGCCGCGCTGCGGGAGCGTGGCAGGTCCGTCAGCCACAGTTCCGACGGCCAGCGCCGGTCGCCCTCGCCGACCCCGACGAGCAGGAAGCTGCCGTCGTCGCGGGCCGCCGCCGGCCGTGCGCCGGGCGGCCGCACCCGTACGGCCGTGATCAGGCTGGTACAGCGGCGCGGATGCGGCCGCGGCCCGGGCTCCCGCCACATCACGGGCCGGCGCATGTTCCTGGCGGCACGCATGATCTGCGCGGCGGGCAGCATGTTTGCGCCGTGCCCGGTCAGTGCGGGGTCGGTCACCGTGAGGCGGAGCTCGCCCGGGACTCTGACGACCGACGGGATGCCTTCCGCGTGCAGGCCGTTGGCGGTGGCCAGCGGGTCGGCCTCACCGATGTCGACGACAACGGGCCGGGCCGGTATCCGCCAGTCCTTCAGCATCTCCCGGCATGCCGTGAGAACACAGTCGCTGAGGGTCTCCGGCTCGACCTCGCACGGGATGGACGCCTGGTTGCGGCGCAGCCCGTCCTTGATCCACGTCTGCGGCAGGTGCAGGCGCCAGTTCAGCGGTGCGCTCATGCTGTCCGAGACGGCCCAGACCCCTATCGCACGCTGTGCGTTGAGCGCCTGGCCCTCGGCGTGCGAGAAGTACCTGCTGACGCCTACCGAGTGCTGCCCGACCTTCGGGATGATCATGGGGCGGGCGACCCACGCCTGCGGCGGTGCCGTGTCGATGAGATGGGACGCCATCGCCTGCCGCACGAGCGTCCAGTCCCAGGTGGAGCTGCAGATGAAGTGGTGCAGGCTCTGCCCGGTGCCGCTCCCGCCGATCAGGGCGGCCATGTTGCGTATCGACTTGCGGCCGCGGGTGGACAGCAGGCCCCGTATGTAGTCCATGCCTTTGCGGCGCTGGTCGCTGCGTCGCAGGGAACGGAACAGCGCGGTGCACAG
The DNA here is from genome assembly GCF_055792905.1 of Streptomyces sp. DSM 116795. Taxonomy (NCBI): domain Bacteria; kingdom Bacillati; phylum Actinomycetota; class Actinomycetes; order Kitasatosporales; family Streptomycetaceae; genus Streptomyces; species Streptomyces sp. DSM 116795. Next base: position 6,921,185 of record NZ_CM147707.1, on the reverse strand, counting down.
CTCGTCGAGCTCGGCCTCGAACTCGCCGGTCTCCACGGGCGGCCCGCCCTGGCCCTGCTCCGGCACGTTCCCCACGGGGCCGACCCGGGATACGGGCAGCTGTGCCGCCGTCACTACCGGCGCTTCAGCGGTCAACGGCTGGCTGACAGTGCTCATGTGGAGTCCTCCGGTCAGGTGCACCCGCGGGGCATGCACTCGGCAGAGTGATCTGCTGCGGCAGCGATCTTCGCCGGATTACACATTAGAAATCCCGCTTTCCAAATTTGAATAACAATGCGATGGCAAGGTTCAGCGGTTGGGCCTGTCACGGCACATGACTACTTCGTGTCGGCAGCCAATTCGGGAGTTGACCGGGAGACGACTCGAAGGTCACTGTCTAGTACCGGCGATCAAAGGCAAGTCGGCAGGGGTGCCACTGCCCGTGGCACTGAACCTAGGCTTTGAGAAGCGGAGCTGAGATGGGGCTCAACAAGAAAGTGCTCCTCGCGGAACCCCGTAGTTTCTGCGCAGGAGTGCGACGGGCCATTTCGATTATCGAGCTCGCTCTGGAGCGCTATGGCGCCCCCATTTATGTACGCAAGGAAATCGTCCACAACCACTACGTCGTAGGGCTGCTGGCCCGGCGCGGAGTGCGATTCGTCGACTCCGAGGAAGAGGTGCCGGAGGGAGCGGTCTGCGTTTTCTCCGCGCACGGAGTGGCACCTCAGGTCCGCCAGAACGCCGAAGTGCGACAGCTCGACGTGATCGACGCGACCTGCCCGCTGGTGTCCAAGGTGCACCAGGAGGCCAGGCGATTCGCCCGTGAGGAGCGCACGTTGCTGCTGGTCGGGCACGAGGGCCACGAAGAGGTCGAGGGTACGTACGGGCACGCGCCGGACCGTACGGTGATCGTCGAGACCGTCGAGGACGCCGAGCGGCTGGACCTTCCGGCCGACGCGCCGGTCGCCTACCTGACGCAGACCACGCTGTCGGTCGACGAGACCAAGGACATCATCGAGGTCCTTCGCCGGCGGTTCAGCGACCTGCGCGGGCCCGGCACCGACGACATCTGTTATGCGAGCCAGAACAGGCAGGACGCCGTCAAGGCCGTCGTGTCCCGCAGCGATCTCGTCCTCGTGGTCGGTTCCCGTAATTCCAGCAATTCCCTCCGCATGGTCGAGGTGTCCGAAAGGCTCGGCACTCCCGCCCATCTCGTCCCGGACGTCACCGAATTCGACGAGAGCTGGATCGAGGGCGTGAACACCGTGGGAGTGAGTGCGGGAGCCAGCGCGCCGGAGATTCTGGTCGAGCAACTGCTGGACCGGCTCGCGGAGTTCGGCTTCTCCGACATCGAGATCGAGCAGGTCGCACAGGAGGACGTCGTCTTCCACCCGCCGGCGCGGCTCACCGACCCGGCGCCGGCCGGCTGACTCAACCACGGAAGGAGAGGAAGGCCGACATGGACGTGGACACTCCCCCGGTCTCCGCCGCGCGGCGCAGGCGTCTGGAGGTGATCCGGCGGACCGAGAGGCGGCTCAGCGGTTTCCTGGCCTCGGAACGCGAGAAGTGGGCCGGCGTGAACAGCCGTGGCGCCGTGCCGGTGGACGCCGTTACCGGCCTGGTCGAGGCGGGCGGCAAGCGGCTGCGTCCGGCGTTCTGCGTCACCGGTTTCCTCGCCGCCGGCGGCGACGCCGGCGATCAGTCGATCGTGGACTGCGCTGCCGGCGTCGAGCTGATCCACACCGGTGCCCTCATCCACGACGACGTGCTGGACGCGTCCGAACTGCGGCGCGGCAGCCCGGCGGTGCACACCCGCAACGCCGCGGTGCACGGCGAACGCGGATGGCTCGGCGAGTCCCGCCGCTACGGCGAGGGCGTCGCCATCGTCTCCGGCGCGCTCGCGGGCATCTACGCCGAACGTCTCACCCGGAACCTGCCCGCGGAAGCCGCCGGCATCTGGGGCGAGATGCTCACCGAGATCCAGATCGGCCAGTACCTGGACCTCGCCGTCGCGGCCGAGGGCGTGGCCGAGCCCGAACTGTCCCGCTGGATCGCGATATGCAAGTCCGGCCGCTACAGCATCCACCGCCCGCTGCTGCTGGGCGCCGCAGTCGCCGGACGGCACGATCTCGGGCCGGTCTTCGAGGAGTACGGGGAGGCGCTGGGCGAGGCGTTCCAGCTGCGTGACGACCTCATCGGCACCTTCGGCGACAGCGCCGCGGCGGGCAAGCCGGTGGGCCTGGACCTGGAACAGCACAAGATGACGCTGCTGCTCGCCGAGGCGGCACAGCGCGACGAACGCGTACACAAACTGATCTCGACGAGCCGGTGGGACACCGCCGAACTCCTCGACCGGCTGGGCGAGCACAAAGACCGGATCGAGCAGCGCATCACCGCTCTCGTGGAGCGGGCCCGGCAGGCCGCCGGGACGGCGGAGCTGGACGCGGCGTGGCGGACCGAACTCGTCGAGATGGCCCACGAAGTCGCTTACCGGAACCGCTGAGGAGACCGAAGATGTCCGAGACATTCCGCGCCCAGGGGCGGCGTCCGCTCAGGGCCGGCTCCCGAGTGAGCGGGTGATGGCGATGTCGCTGCTGGAGAGCGTGCGAAGCCCTGAACGGCTGCGGGAGCTGAACACCGAGCAACTGGAGGAACTCGCGGGAGAGATCCGCGAGTTCCTGATCGAGAAGGTGACCGGCTCCGGCGGTCACCTCGGTCCCAATCTGGGCGTGGTGGAGCTGACGATCGCGCTCCACAGCGTGTTCGACTCGCCGCAGGACCGGCTGCTGTGGGACACCGGTCACCAGTCGTACGTGCACAAGATCCTCACCGGCCGCACCACGGGCTTCGACCGGCTCCGCAAGAGCGGTGGTCTCTCCGGTTATCCCAGCGCCGCCGAGTCCGAGCACGATCTGGTGGAGAACTCGCACGCGTCCACCGCACTTTCGTACGCGGACGGGCTCGCACGCGCCAACGCCCACCACGGCCAGGACGAGCGCTCGGTCGTCGCGGTGATCGGCGACGGCGCGATGACCGGCGGGATGGCCTGGGAGGCGCTGAACAACATCGCCGGAGGCCCGGACCGCCGGCTGATCGTCGTACTCAACGACAACCAGCGCTCCTACGCCCCGACCCAGGGCGGATTCGCCGACCACCTCGGCGTGCTGCGGCAGGGCGAACGCCCGGGACAGGGACTGTTCGAGCAGCTCGGACTCGCCTACACGGGCCCCGTTGACGGGCACGATGTGGCCGCCGTGCAGGACGAGCTGCGCCGGGCACGTGACCGGGGAGGTCCCGTCGTCGTACACGTCGTCACGGAGAAGGGGCGCGGTTTCCCGCACACCGAGAACAACGATCTGGACCGGGGGCATGCCATCAAGCCCATGAACCCCGTCACCGGGGAGGCGCTGGGCAAGTCCTCGGGTCCGTCGTTCACTTCGGTCTTCGGCAGCGAGATCGTCCGTATCGCCGAGGCCCGGCCGGACGTCGTCGCGGTCACCGCGGCGATGCTGGAGCCGACCGGACTGCTTCCGATGAAGGAGCGCTTCCCCGACCGCGTCGTGGACGTCGGCATCGCCGAGCAGCACGCCGTGACCATGGCGGCGGGCCTGTCCATCGGCGGCGTCCACCCCGTCGTCGCCATCTACTCGACGTTCGTCAACCGGGCCTTCGACCAGCTCCTGATGGACGTGGCCCTGCACCGCAGGGCGGTGACGTTCGTACTCGACCGCTCCGGCGTCACCGGCGACGACGGGCCGAGCCACAACGGCATGTGGGACATGTCCGTGCTGCAGGTGGTGCCGGGGCTTCGGATCGCGGCACCACGCGACGGCGCACGGCTGGCCGAGCTGCTCACGGAGGCCGTCGGCTGGGAGGAGGGCCCCAGCCTGGTGCGCTTCCCGAAGGGGCCGACGGGCGAAGACCTGCCCGCCAAGGCGACGTTCGCGGGAATCGACGTGCTGCACCGCGAGGGTCCGCTGGACGTGCTGATCGTCTCGGTCGGCGCGCTCGCGGGCATGGCCCTGGGCGTCGCGGAGGTCGTACGGGCACAGGGCATCGGCGCCACCGTGGTGGACCCGCGCTGGGTGACGCCCGTCAACCCTGCGCTCGGCGACATGGCGCGCCGTCACCGGCTGGTGATCACGGTCGAGGACAACAGCCGTACGAGCGGCGTGGGTTCGAACCTCGCGCAGTTCCTGCGTGACGCGAGCGTGAGCACGCCGCTGCGCGAGTTCGGCATCCCCCGGCGCTTCCTCGACCACGGGAGCAGGGCAGAGGTGCTCTCCGGCTGCGGGCTGACCGCGCAGGACATCGCACGTGCGGTGGTGGAGGAGATCAGCGGTCCGCAGACGTCACCGGAAGGCGTCCCGGCCGACGACCTGAGTCACGAGATGCTCCGCCTCATGGAGCAGGGCACTGGGAGGGAGACACGGTGACGACCGTAGGGCTGGGGATACCGAAGCTCCGGGAGGAGCCGCCGGAGCCGGCTGAGATCGCCCCGCGGCGCAGGACCCGTCAGATCATGGTGGGTCAGGTGCCGGTGGGCGGTGACGCGCCGGTGTCGGTGCAGTCGATGACGACGACGCTCACCGCGGACGTGAACGCCACGCTGCAGCAGATCGCCGAACTGACCGCGTCCGGCTGCGAGATCGTACGGGTGGCAGTGCCGTCCGCGGACGACGCGGAGGCCCTGCCGGCCATCGCGAAGAAGTCGCAGATACCGGTGATCGCCGACATCCACTTCCAGCCCAAGTACGTCTTCGCCGCGATCGACGCGGGCTGCGCCGCGGTGCGGGTCAACCCCGGCAACATCAAGAAGTTCGACGACCGCGTCGGGGACATCGCCAAGGAGGCCGCGAACGCGGGCATTCCGATCCGGATCGGCGTCAACGCGGGGTCGCTGGACAAGCGGCTCCTCGAGAAACACGGAAGGGTCACCCCGGAGGCGCTGGTCGAGTCGGCGCTGTGGGAGTGCTCCCTGTTCGAGGAGCACGGGTTCCGCGACATCAAGATCTCGGTGAAGCACAACGACCCCGTGGTGATGATCGCCGCGTACCGGCAGCTCGCCGCTCAGTGCGACTATCCGCTGCACCTCGGTGTGACCGAGGCCGGGCCGTCGTTCCAGGGAACGGTCAAGTCCTCGGTCGCCTTCGGCGCGCTGCTGGCCGAGGGGATCGGCGACACGATCCGGGTGTCGCTGTCCTCCCCGCCGGTCGAGGAGGTCAAGGTCGGCAACCAGATCCTCGAGTCCCTCGGGCTGCGGCAGCGCGGACTGGACATCGTCTCCTGCCCGTCCTGCGGGAGGGCACAGGTGGACGTGCACACGCTCGCGGAGAAGGTCACAGCAGCTCTGGAGGGGTTCCCGGTGCCCCTGCGAGTGGCCGTGATGGGCTGCGTGGTCAACGGTCCGGGCGAGGCCCGTGAGGCCGACCTCGGAGTCGCGTCCGGCAACGGCAAGGGCCAGATCTTCGTCAAGGGCGAGGTCATCAAGACGGTGCCGGAGTCGAAGATCGTCGAGACCCTGGTGGAGGAGGCCATGAGGATCGCCGAGGAGCGTGAGGAGGCCGCCGGGGGCGAGCCGGGGGCCGTGGTCCTCACGCCCTGACGCAACGCTGCGCGTGCGCGGCGGAGTCCGCGGCCCGTCCCCTGGGGGCGGGCCGCGGATTTCGTATGTCCGTACGGCACGCGTGGCGTCCGCACCGGACGTGTTGTGTCCCCGCGGCACGTGTTGTGCCTCCATGCCACGTGCGGCTCTCCTCGCGCGGCTCATTCCCGTCCGCACGGAGAGTCCGGTTTTCCGGTCTTTCACCGGTTTTTTCTGGCCTGCGGCGCCGCTTGCGAAGCCATGCCCGGGCTGAATGGCAAGTGCCGTCAGAAAGTTCACGCCACTACGGACTCGGGCTCGCCGGAGGGCTACGTCAAGTGCGTTGACGTGCCCGGCTGTTTGGCGCGGATGACACTGATCCCTTTCCCCGTGGAGGGGGTACCTCCGCCTGTGGTGTCGAGGTACCGTGACGCCGTGACCTGACTGTGTCGCACGCATACTCGGAGAGGGGTTCAAGATCCATATTTACGGGGGCCATGCCAGAGTTGGCTGTGAAGGTACAGCCCTGTGGATTCGGTGGCTGCTCCCCAAACGAAAGGCCTGTGGAGCGTTGGGATTTACTGCCATCGAAGGGACTGTTCATGTCGTCAACCCGACAGCAGACTCCGGCTGAAAAGCCAGCGGTCGGTGAGCCCGATGACGTCGACATTTCTTCATTCGCACTCGTCGACCGCGAGTCGGAGTTCGCCGACCTCCGCCGTCTGCTCCTTACACCCGATGTCCGTATCCTCACCGTCACCGGCGCGGTCGGGGTGGGAAAAAGCCGCCTCGCGGAAAGTGTTTTCAGAGAGGTTTCCAAGGAATTCGAGCACGGCGGCGGTTTCCTGGAACTCAACGAGGTCCGCTTAGATCCGGACCTGCCCGCGCTGCTCGCCGGCATGCTCGGGTTCGACCTGCCCGGCTCCGGATCACTTCCCGCGGAGCAGCACCTGCTCGGGCGCCTGCGTGACAAGCAGTTCCTGCTCGTGCTCGACGGCTGCGACCGGCTGCGTGAGCAACTCGCCCCTCTCGTCGCCCGGTTGGTCAAGGGCTGCCCCCGCCTGTCCGTGCTGGTCACGGGCCCGGAGCGGCTCGGCGTGTACGGCGAGATCCTGCTGCGACTGGACCCGCTCGGGCTCCCCTCCCCCGAGCGCTCCGAAGATCTTCCGACGATGCAGCAGATTCCGTCCGTACGGCTGTTCGTCCAACGGACACGCATGGTTCGCCCCAACTTCGCGCTGACCAACGAGAATCTCGACGCGGTGGCGCGGCTGTGCATACGGACCGACGGTATTCCGCTTGCCATCGAACTCGCCGCGGCACGGATGAAGTTGCTGTCACCCCAGAGGCTCCTCGCCGAACTGGACAAGGACTTGGACAGCCTCTCCGGGACGGAATTCGACACGCTGTCCAGACACCGCGGAATGCGGCAGGCCATCGAGCGGAGCCTGAGCGGGCTGGGAGAAGAAGAACGGTCGTTCTTGGGCCGGTTGGCCATGTTCGGCAAGGAGTTCGACGCGGCGGCCGCAGTGGGCATGTCTCCGATCGGCCCCGGAGAGACACAGCAGTTGCTGGAAAGGCTGGTCGACAAGAACCTCCTGCGCACCACGGAATGCCCCGACGGAGACCTCATCATCACGATGCTCGGTCTCACGCGGCAGTATCTGCTGGAACGCCTGGGAGAACAGGAGGATTCCAAGGGGATACGCTCGGACCACGCCCGGTACTTTCTCTCGATGACCAGGTCGGCGGAGGAAGCCCTGCGTGGTCCGGAACAGACGCGCTGGCTGGGTCAATTGGACCACTGGCATCTCGATATAACCACCGCGCTGCGCTATTTCGCGGAAATCGGGGACGGCACGAGTCTCGTGACGATCACCACCGCTTTACGGCTCTACTGGCAGGCACGCGGAAGCGCACGGGACGGAATTCACTGGCTGCACCAGGGCCTTGAAGCCGCGGCCTCCGGGCGCCTGCCGGCGGATGCGGCCACCGACGCTGCGGGCACCGGGGCTGCGGAAACCGTGGCGGCGGACCCGGGCGTCATCGCCGGTGCCGAGCTGGTGATGGCCGAACTGCTGCTGTGCACCGGGGAGTTGTCGTCCTGCGAGGACTGGCTGACCAGGGCACGCTCCCGGTACCAGGAGCTCGGCGACCATGCGGGGATCGCAGCCTGCCTGCGGGTGTACGGGCAGGTCGCCTTCCACAGGGGTGATCTGGCGGAAGCGGAACGCCGGTTCGGCGAGTGCGCGGACATGCGGCTCCCCGACGACGCCGGCGAACGGGGCGAGGCGCTGCGCGGTCTCGCCGAGTGCCACAGGCTCTCGGGCGATCTCCAATCCGCCAGGGCGGTGGCCGAGGAGGCCCTCGCGGTCTTCCGGCGCACGCGGGACTCGCGGAACGTCGCGCTGACCAACATCGTGCGTGCCGACGTCGCCTTCGGGTCCGGTGATCAGGACACGGCCATCGAGCTGTACCAGTCCGCGATGCTCCAGATCGCCGAGCTCGGGCACCTCCTGGGGTGCGCGCTCGCGCTGGAGAAGTTCGCCGTCCTGCTGACCCGCAGCCGCTCCCGCCCCACGGAGACCTGGCGCCGGGCGGCGAAGGCCTTCGGCACGGCGGCCGCGATACGTGCCACCACCGGGTGCACCGCCCCCGCGTCCAGGAAGATGGAGATCGAGTCCGTGACGGCCAACACCCGCGTGCGCCTCGGCGACCAGGAGGCCGAGGAACTGGCGGCGGTCGGCGCGGGGATGGAGCCGGAAGTGGCCATCACAGCGGTCCTGACTCCGCTGGAGTGCGCGGGACTCACCCCCGAGTGGGAAGGGCCCGGGCACCCCCTGACGCCGCGCGAGCTGGAAGTCGCCCATCTCGTGGCCAGCGGCCTGACGAACCGTGAGATCGCCCGCCGGCTGGGCATCGCGGAGTGGACGGCCGTCAACCACCTGCGGAAGATCATGCGCAAGCTCGCCTGCTCCTCACGTGTGCAGGTGGCCAGCTGGATGGCCAAGCGGGCCGAGGACGCCGTGGAGAGCGGCGCCGAGTAGGGCCTCGGAGCCAGGGGAAGTACGCGGAGCCCGGGGCGAGGGCATCGGGCCGCCCCGGGCTCCGCTGTCGGTGGTTCCCTCCCCCGCGCGCCGGACGGCAGAACGGGGGCCGCGGACGTCGCCGGTCAGAAACCGAAGTGCAGCAGGTTGAAGGCGAGGACGCAGGCCACGGTCGTACGGAACGCCACCACTCCCCTGCTCCGTGCGAGCAGGGCCTGGCCGCCCAGCAGATACGCGCCGTACTGCTTGAGGCGTACGGCCATGAACGGGGCGAGCACGAGGGCGAACCACCACGGAATCCACCCCAGCACCGAGGGGCCGACGATCACGAGCAGATTGAGCGCGGTGAGGATGCCAAGGAAGATCTTGTTGCCGCGGTCGGAGGTGAGCACGGCGACGGTGCGCCTGCCCACGGCGCCGTCACCGCCGGCGTCGTTGGTGTTGGAGTAGCCGGCTATCAGGAGCTGGCCGAACCCGAACAGCAGGGCCTCGACCAGGACGAGTGCCGGCAGGCCGCCGGCGATGATGCCGTACGGTGCGAGCACGAACGCAGCGGCGGAGTAGAGCAGCAGCACCTCGCCGAGCGCCACGTAGCTGAGCTTGAGGCCCCAGGAGTACTGCACGCTGAAGACCAGCAGCGCAGCTGCGACGACGATCGCCCAGGTGGGGGTGTGCGGCGCCTGTGTGATCGCGACGGCCCACCAGACGGCCCCCCAGGCCCATGCCGCGTAGCCGAAGAGCAGGGCATGGCGCACCGGCAGCTCGCCGGTCAGGAGCGGCTTCCGCTTCAGCGGGCGGAGTTCCGTGTTGTCCTCGGAGAGGTAATTGGCGCTGTCGCTGCCGTCCTTGATGCCCATCACGTCGTCAAGCGTCATGACGGCGGAGAGCACACCGACCTTCCCCAGGGCGAAAAGCAGAAACGTCAGCAGGACGTGACCGTCGAAGCGGGATTCCGCATCCAGCGCGGTCCACACAATGAGGAGCGCAAGGAAGAAATCGATTACGAACTGGAACTTGACGAGCCTGGCGAAGAGGCCGATCTTCAGGCGGAACCCTTGCTTCGGTGAAACGTCAGTACCGGCTGCCATATTGATGTCCTTACAATCGGAGCTTGTGGTCGGCCTCGTCGTTCACAGGGCCACCGCGTCCGTGTTGAGGCATGCCAGAAGGCTGCGCGCCTGCACGTTGACGTAGTGGCCGTGCTTGACCAGTGCGTTCAACTGCCCGGCGGTGACCCAGAGATAGCCCCGTGGCGGCGTCGCCGGGGCGTCCGTCCCGTCGGCGTCGACGAACATGTAGCGGCTCTCCGCCTGGTGGAAGCGCCCTCCCTCCTCGCAGTGCACCGCCTCGTAGCGGACGCGCTCACGGGGGGCCCGAAGCACCAGATCGAGGAACGCGGGGCGCTCCGCATCGCTGAGGTGGGCGTAGTTCTCCGGTGTGTACTGCACGGTCGGCCCGAGCTCGACCGTGTCGAGGAATCCCGCCTCGGCACGTGCATGGGCCAGCAGATGGGGCACGCCGCCGAAGCGGCGCGTCACGAACGCGGTGACCCCGGTGGCGACGGGCTCCAGCAGCGGCTGCGTCCAGCTGGTGACCTCACGGCTGTCGGCCTGTACCGCGACGGCCATCACCCGGAAGTACCGCTCCGGCACGTGCTCGATGGAGGATTCGCCACGCACCCATCCGGTCACCCCGGCCAACGGGACGCTCTGCACGCGCACTTCGTGCCGCGAGCGCTCCGCGGTGATCCTTGAGAGCAGCTCGGTGTCCGGGTGCAGCGCACGCTCTCCGGCGGACGGGAGCGGCACGCACGCCAGCACGGTGCGGGCGTCCATGTTCACGACGTTGTCCCGGCGCAGCAGTTCGCCGAGCTGTCCCAGGGTGAGCCAGCAGAAGTTGTCTTCCAGCGGCACCTCGCCCCGCGCCTCGACGATCATGTTGCGGTTGGACTTCCTCAGGAACCACGAGCCGTGCTCGGACTGGAGCACGTCGGCGAGCACACGCCCGCGCGCGGGGTCGGTGAAGTACTCCAGGTACTTCACGTCCGCGCCCTTGTGCACCTTGGTGTAGTTGCTGCGGGTGGCCTGCACGGTCGGCGAGAGCTGGAGCAGGTTGGGATTGCCCGGCTCCATCTTGGCCTGCATCAGGAAGTGCGGCACTCCGTCGAACTGCCTGACGAGGATGCCGAGGACGCCGACCTCGGGCTGATTGATGATGGGCTGTTCCCATTCGCCGTGCGGGCCCTCGCCAAGGCGTACGCGCACACCTTCGACGGAGAAGAATCTGCCGCTGCGGTGCACCAGGTTGCCGCTCTCCCGCTCGAACGACCAGCCGTCCAGGTCGGCGAAGGGAATGCGGTCGACCCTGAATCTGCTCCGTGCGGCGAGCCCGGCCAGCCAGCCGGCGACATCCCGCGTGGGAAGGCCCCGTCCCTGGGTCGTACGGGCGGAGCGCGCCATGGCGAGGCCGGCGTCCGGGTCATCGCGGGGGCGCAGCAGGGGTGTTCCGGGCCGTGCTTCGGCGACGGGCCCTGCTTCGGCTCCGGGCCGGGCCGCCGCGTCCGCGGGACTCGTCGCGCCCGCCGGATCCGTTGCGCCCGCCGTCCTAGCGGAGTTCGGCGGCATGGCTCTCCTCCCGCTTCTCGTGGCTCTGCGCCAGGACCGCGCGGTGGGTGGCCGGAGTGTCCACGGGCGCCGCGGCATCCGCGTCCGGCCGGCGCTTGACCGCCTTCCACCAGCCCGGGTTGTCGCGGTACCAGGCGACCGTCTCCACCAGGCCGCGCTCCAGTGACACACCCGGTTCGTAGCCGAGTTCGTCACGGATCTTGGTGTCGTCCAGCGAGTACCGGTCGTCGTGGCCCAGCCGGTCGGCGACCCGGACGATCGCGGAGGGGGAAGCGCCGCACAGCTCGATCAGACGTTCCGCGATGGCGAGATTGGGCCGCTCGTCGCCCCCGCCGACGTTGTAGACCTCGCCGGGACGCCCGTCCAGCAGGATCTTGTGGATGGCGCGGCAGTGGTCGTCCACGTGCAGCCACTCGCGGACGTTGTGGCCGTCCCCGTAGAGCGGGACCTGCTTGCCCTCCAGCAGGTTGGTGATGAAGAGCGGGACCAGCTTCTCGGTGTGCTGGTACGGGCCGTAGTTGTTGGAGCAGCGGCTGACGGAGACGTTCAGCCCGTGTGTGCGCCAGTACGAGCGGACCAGCATGTCGGCGCCGGCTTTGGACGCCGCGTAGGGGGAGTTCGGGGCGATCGGAGAGGACTCCGTCCAGGAGCCCTCGGGTATCGACCCGTACACCTCGTCGGTGGAGATGTGCACGAACCGCTCCAGCCCGCGGTGCAGTGCGGCGTCCAGCAGCACCTGGGTGCCGAGCACGTTCGTACGGAAGAAGTCGCCGGGGGCCGCGATCGAGCGGTCCACGTGGGACTCCGCCGCGAAGTGCACGACGGCGTCATGACCGGGCAGCAGCTCGTGGACCAGTGCCGGGTCGCAGATGTCGCCGTGCACGAACTCCAGCCCCCGCGCGCCGGTCGGCAGGTTCTCGCGGTTGCCGGAGTACGTCAGTTTGTCCAGCACAGTCACCTGCACGCCCTCGGCGTCCGGCCGGCCACCGCCGAGCAGGGTGCGTACATAGTGCGAGCCGATGAATCCGGCTCCTCCGGTCACCAGGATTCTCATGTCGCGACCTCCACCTTGGAATCGTCACCGACGATGAGGCGGTGCCGGGGTGCGGAACCGGCGGCCGAACCCACGGACGCCGACCTGCCGATCAACGAGCCGCTCAGGCCCCGCAGTCCGCGGACCGTCGACCGGTCCAGCACGATCGAGTCCTCGATGCCGGTGCCGCTCAGGCCGCAGTGTCTGCCGATGGAGGTGTACCTGCCGATGTGGCTGTCCTCCACCACGCTGCCCGCGCCGATGATCGCGGGGCCTTCGATCGTGGAACGCACGACGCGTGCTCCCGCCTCGACGGTCACCGGGCCGGTGACCGTGCTCTCCGCGTCGACATGGCCGGTGCTGTGCGGGCGCAGTGCGTCCAGCAGGCGGCGGTTGCACTCGAGTACGCCGTCGGCGTTCCCCGTGTCCTGCCAGTAGCCGGCGTACTCGCTCGCCGTGACCCGCTCGCCCTCGGCGACGAGCCAGGCGATGGCGTCGGTGATCTCCAGTTCGCCACGGGCGCTCGGTGAGATGGCCGCGACCGCCTCGTGGACGGCGGGAGTGAAGCAGTAGACGCCGACGAGGGCGAGGTCGCTGGCCGGCTCCTCGGGTTTCTCCGCCAGCGCCCGCACGGCGCCGTGTTCGTCGATCTCGGCGACACCGTAGGCGCTGGGGTCGGGGACCTTCTGCACGACGATGTGCGCGGCCGGGCGCTGCGCGGTGAAGGCGGCGGTGACGTCCCCGATTCCCTCCGGCAGCATGTTGTCGCCGAGATACATCAGGAAGTCGTCGTCGCCGAGGAAGCCGCTCGCGACCATGACGCAGTGCGCGAGTCCGAGCGGCTCTGCCTGGTGGATGTAGGTGATGCGGGCGCCGAAGCGGTCGCCGTCCCCGATGGCCTCGCTGATCTTGCCGGCCTGGTCTCCGACGATGACGCCGATCTCGGTGATGCCCGTTTCCGTGATGTTGTTCAGGACGTGTTCGAGCACCGCTTTGCCGGCGATCGGCACGAGTTGCTTCGGCGAGGAATGGGTGAGAGGCCGGAGCCGGGTTCCTGATCCTCCGGATAAAACTAGAGCCTTCACGATTTCCTCTCGGACTGCCCTCTGGCCGGTGATCCGCCGGTATGCACGACCCGTTGTACGGCAGAAATGGGCTGTGATTCCGCTGTCCGGCTCCGTATTCATTACCGCGCACACGCCCGCCGGGTGCTCTTGCGAACCTGGAAGCCGTCGTACCAGGTGAGAAGCACCGTCTTCGCTGGGCTCAGGAGAACGGGAGCACGCCGGTCCGGCCTGCACATCCGGTATTCCACGAGTCGGCGAAGCGATGACGAACGCTTTGTGTCGACTGTCACGAATTTACTGCGAGCAATCTATCCGCGGAGTTGCGGCAGCCGTGCGGCCCGGGCGCTGAGTCTGTCAGGTCATCACGGACCTGACAGACTCTCGCGGTGAATGCGCGAGTCCGCGGCGCGTGCTTTCAGTGACGGACCGCCCGGACCGCCCGGTCCACCCGTTCCGCCGGGTCCCCGCGTTCGGCCGGGTCCGGCATCGACGGATCGTTCACGACCCCGTCGGGCGTGGCCGCACGTCCACGGGCGGACTCGGCCTCGAACTCCGCCTCTCCCAGGGCGCTTACGGCGAGGACCGTGACGCGGTCGACGTCGAACCTCTCGCCCGCCGGCAGTGGCGCGGCCACCGACTCGCGCGCCGCCGCGGCCGCGCCCAGCAGCCGTGCGGCGTGCCCGTGGTGCCCGGCGAGTGCCCGCGCCCCGGCGAGGCCCTCCAGCGCCAGCGCGACCGCCCGCGGGTCCCCGGTGGTCCGGGCAGTGGCGTAGCCGTCGAGCTGAAGGCCGAGGGCGGCCTGGCTCCGGCCGCGGTGCTCTGCGATGAATCCCAGCTCGGCGAGGATCAGCGGGGGCGCGCCGGGCTCGTAGCCCATCTGCCGGTGCAGATCGAGGACGCTGTGCATGTGCGCCTCGGCCCGGTCCAGTTCGCCTTCCCTGCGTGCGCCGAGGCCGAGCCCGATCTCGGCGAACTGTTCCCCGAACCGGTCCGACTGCTCGATCGCGAGCCGCCTCGCACGCTCGTGGAACTCCCGTGCCTGGCCGAGGTCTCCGGTCAGCAGCGCCGTGCGGCCCAGGCCCGACAGCTTGAAGGAGACCTCGGGCCACAGCCCCAGGTCCTCGGCCATCCGCAGCCCGTCCCGGTAGAGCTGCCCCGCGTGATCGTAGTCACCCACGATCTCGGCGAGGGTCGCCAGCGGTGCCATGGCCTGCAACTGGCCCCACTGGTCTCCGAGTTCGCGGAAGAGTTCGAGGCTGCGTTCGCCGTCCCGCCGCAGCGCGCTGAAGTCTCCGCGCAGCTTGGCCTGGAAGCTGCGGCTGCTGAGGGCGGCGGCGATGCCCCAGCGGTCGCCGAGTGAACGGAACGCCGTCAGGGCACGGTTGACGAGTTCGGTGCCGGGTGCCGGATCGCCGATGCCGTACAGGTTCGAGCCGAGGAACCACTCCATGCGGGCCTGAGTGCCGGGCTCGTCGAGGTCTTCGTACGGCTGGAGCGCCGCGCGGTACTCCGCCGAGTGGTCGGCGCTGCCCCCCAGTTGAAGCCTCGTCGAGCCGAGCGCCGCCGTGGCCGCAGCCACCTGGGACGGATCGGCCGGGCCGCCGGTGGACAGCGCCATGGTGAGGGAGCGCTGCGCTTCGCTGATGCGGCCCCGCAGATGCCAGTACCACATCAGTGCGTTCGCGAGACGCAGCGCACGGCCCGCGTCGCCCAGCCGTGCCGAATTCTCCAGCGCCGTACGGAGGTTGGCGGCTTCGGAGTCCAGCAGCCGCAGCGACTCGCGCTGTCCGTGGCCGCGGAGATGGGGATCGGCCCGTTCGGCGAGTCCGGTGAAGTAGTCGCTGTGCCTGCGCTGGAAGTCCTCGGCCTCGGCGGCCTCCGCGAGGCGTTCGGCGCAATAGGCGGCGACGGACTCCAGCAGCCGGTAGCGCGGCCCCGTACGGCTTTCGGTCATCACGACGAGGGAGCAGTCCACGAGCCTGGCGAGCAGGCCGAGCACGGACGCGGGGTCCAAGTCGTCCCCGGCGCAGATCTCTTCGGCCGCCGCGAGGGAGGCTCCGTCGGAGTGGACGGCAAGCCTCCGCAGGACTGCCTGTTCCTGTTCGCCGAGGAGCTCCCAGCTCCAGTCGATGACGGCACGCAGAGTCCTCTGGCGTGCCGGGGCTCCGCGTGTGCCGACGGCCAGCACTCGGAAGCGGTCGTCGAGCCGCGCCACCAACTCGTGCACGCCCAGGGCACGTACGCGCGTGGCGGCCATCTCCAGAGCGAGGGGGATGCCGTCGAGGCGCCGGCACACCGCCGCGACCGCGGCGACGTTGCTCTCGTCCAGTACGAAACTCGGTGCCGCCGCGGTGGCACGTGCCACGAACAGCTCGACCGCGCTGAATCCGCAGACCTCCTCGGCGCTGACGCCCTCGCTGTGCGCGGGCGTACGCAGCGGAGGCACCGCCTGGAGATGCTCGCCCGTAATGCCGAGCGGCTCCTGACTCGTCGCCAGGATTCGCAGCTGCGGTGCGGCCTTCAGCAGCGCCTCGGCCAGCTCGGCGACCGGCTCGATCACATGCTCGCAGTTGTCCAGCACCAGCAGTGCCGGCTCGTCACCCAGCGCCCGTACGACGCGCTCGGTCACCGACGGCGGTCTGCCACCCGGGCCGGGCGAGGTCGTGGTGTCCTCGCGCACGCCGAGGACGGCGCCGACGATCTCGTGCACCTCGGCCGCCGCCGTGGCCGGCGACGGTTCGAGTGAGGCGAACTCGGCGAGCCGTACGCCTCCGGGAAACGCCTCGCCGGCCTGTGCCGCGGTGGCCAGGGCGAGTTGGGTCTTTCCGACGCCGCCCGCCCCGGTGAGCGTCAGCAGCCGGTTGGCCCCCAGCAGCGTACGCAGATCGCTGAGCGCCTCGGTCCGTCCGATCAGGTCGGTGAGCGCGGTCGGTACGTTCGACGGCCGGCGCGCGGCGCTGGTGGCGGGTGTGGGCACGGGTGTGAGCGACGGGTCCTGGGTGAGGATCGCCTGGTGCAGCGCGGCGAGTTCGGGACCGGGATCGACGCCCAGATCGTCCGCCAGATGTCCGCGCAGATCGGCGTAGCTGCTCAGCGCGGCGCCCTGACGGCCGGCCAGATAGAGGGCACGGATGTGGGCGGTGCGCAGCCTCTCCCGCAGCGGGTGCGCCGCGACCAGGTCGCCGAGTTCGTCCGCGAGGAGCGTGTGCTCCCCCAACTCCAGGCGTGCCTCGGCCTGTTCTTCCAGCGCGGTCAGGCGCTGCTCCTCCAGCCGTGTCGTGACCGGGCGGGTGAACTCCTCGTCGGCGAAGTCGGCGAAGGCCGGGCCGCGCCACACCGCGAGAGCGTCGGCGAGGAGGGCGGCACGCGCTCCCGGGTCGCCGGCCTTGCGTGCCGATGCCGCGAGCCCGTGGAACCGGTCCGCGTCCAGGGCGTCGGGGGCGGCCCGCAGCTGGTAGCCGCGCGAGGCTGACACCACCAGATCCCTGCCGCCCGGCTCGGCGTCCTCCAGGACGCGCCTCAGCTGCCACACCTTGCTCTGCAGCACACCGCTGGGGTTGTTCGGCAGCTTCCCGCCCCACAGGTCCTCGATCAGCGTGTCCGCCGTGACCGGCCTGCCCTGGTGGGCGAGGAGGTCGGCGAGCAGTGCGCGGACCTTGAGCTCGGGAACCCTGACAGGCCGGCCGTCCTCCGTCCACACCCCCAGCGGGCCAAGCACCCCGAAACGCATGCGGTCACGGTAACCCAACGCGCGTTCGCGGTCACCGGCGGCAGCGGATCCCGGGTGCTCACGGACGTACGGGAGCACTCCGGGAGCGACCGAGAGCAGACCGGGACCGGACCGGGAGCGGCTGGGAGAAGAGTGACGGACTGAAGGACTTCGAGCGGACGACGGGAGACGGAATGAGCGAAGAGAAGCTGCGCGTGGCCGTCATCATCGGCAGCACGCGGACCGGCCGCTTCGGGCCCGTCGCGGCCGACTGGATCGCCGCGGAGGCGTCCAAGCGCGGCGACCTGGACGTCGATGTGATCGATCTCGCCAAGGCGTGGCTGCCCGACGTGCTCGGCGACGGCGGTCCCCCGCCCCAGGCGGTCGCCGATCTCGCACCGTGGCTGGAGTCGGCGGACGCGTTCGTCATGGTCACGCCCGAGTACAACCACAGCTTTCCCGCCTCCCTCAAGAACGCCGTCGACTGGTACGTCGAGGAGTGGAAGGCCAAGCCCGTCGGCTTCGTCTCGTACGGAGCCATCGCGGGCGGCCTGCGGTCGGTCGCGCATCTGCGCGAGGTGCTCCCGTCGATGCACGCCGTCACCGTCAGGGACTCCGTCTCCTTCCACGACTACTGGGAGCAGTTCGACGAGGAGGGGCAGCCGCGAGATCCCGAAGGGTGCAGCGCCGCGGCCAAGCTGATGCTCGACCAGTTGTCCTGGTGGGGGCATCTGCTGCGGGACGCGCGCACGGCGCGCCCCTACCCCGGCTGAGCCCACGCCCGACACCCGTAAACCCACACCCAAACCCACACCCACACCCACACCGCGATCAAGTACGGCCCGTGCGTGCCCCGTACGCCCACGCGAGGCATGCGGCGCATCCGGTCCGCCGCGGTCCACGACACGCATCCATGCACCGGCACACATCACGGAAGGACTGCCATGTCATCGAAGGCCCCCGCGGCCGACGGCCCGAAGGCCGGTACACGGGAGTGGACCGGGCTCGCAGTGCTGGCCCTGCCGACACTGCTGCTCGCGCTCGACCAGAGCGTGCTCTTCCTCGCGTTGCCGCACCTCGCCGAGTCGCTCAACCCCACCGGCACGCAGACGTTGTGGATCATGGACATCTACGGGTTCATGATCGCCGGCTTCCTGGTCACGATGGGCACCCTCGGCGACCGTATCGGGCGCCGCAGGCTGCTGATGATCGGCGCGTTCGTCGTCGGTCTCGCCTCCCTGGCCGCCGCGTACGCCTCCAGCTCCGAAATGCTCATCCTCACCCGGGCGTTGCTCGGTGTCGCCGCGGCGACGCTCATGCCCTCGACGCTCGCTCTCATCAGCAACATGTTCCAGGACGAGCATCAGCGCGGCCGGGCCATCGCCGTGTGGGCGAGCTGCTTCATGGCGGGCACGGCGCTCGGCCCGGTGATCGGCGGCGTGCTGCTCGAATTCTTCTGGTGGGGCTCGGTGTTCCTACTGGGTGTGCCCGTCATGCTGATCCTGCTGGTCGCAGCGCCGATGCTGCTCCCGGAGTACAAGGATCCCGACGGCGGCAAGCTGGACCTGCTGAGCGTCGCCCTGTCGCTGGCGGCGATCCTGCCGGTCATCTACGGGCTCAAGGACATCGCGCGGCACGGCTGGCAGCCCGTGTACCTCGGAGTGATCGCGGTCGGCGTGGTGTTCGGCGTGCTGTTCGTGGCGCGCCAGCGCCGGCTCACCCATCCGCTGCTGGACATCAGGCTCTTCCGGCACGGCGCCTTCACCGCGGCCCTGCTGATCCTGATGCTCACCATGGCCACCATGGGCGGCAGTTACCTGTTCATCACCGGCTTCCTGCAGATGGTCGAGGGTCTCTCGCCCGTGGAGGCCGGCCTGTGGATGGTGCCCTCCGCGCTCGCCTCGATCGTCTCCGCGATGGTGGCGCCCTCCCTGGCGAAGCGGATGCCGATGGGCATCGTCATCGGCGCGGGCCTCGGCATCAGCACCGTCGGGTACGCGCTCATCACGCTCGTGGATCCCGTGGGCGGACTGCCGCTGCTGGTCGCCGGTTTCGTGCTTGCCTTCTTCGGCACGGGTCCCATCGGGGCGCTGGGCACCAACCTCGTCGTGGGCTCCGCACCCCCTGAGAAGGGCGGCTCGGCGGCGTCGCTGTCGGAGACGAGCGGTGAGTTCGGGGTCTCGCTGGGCGTCGCCGCCTTCGGCAGCCTGGGCACGGCCGTCTACCGCAACGAACTGGCCCTGCCCGCGGGCACTTCCGAGGACGCCGCCGAGGCGAGCCGTAACGGCGCCGAGGGTGCCGTGGCCGCCGCGGAGCAGCTCTCCGGCAAGGCCGGCTCGGAGCTGCTCACCGCTGCGCGCGACGCGTACACAAGCGGTCTCAACACGATCGGCGTGGTGTGCGCGGTTCTCATCGCCGTGACCGCGTGCATCGCGGTCACGACCCTCCGCCGGGTCGGCGCGGGGGACTCCGGGGACTCCGGAGCCGGCGAGGAGGCCGGGGACAAGGACGGCGGCGGAGGCAAGTCCTCCGAGACCGCGGAGGGTTCACTCTCCGGCACGTGAACCAGCCGCCGGTGCACCGCCCCCGCTCGGATTCGGTGCACCGGCGTGCCTCCCGGCCCTCCGCGACTCCCCCCTCGCGGAGGGCCGGCGTCATCCGTGGCCGCCGCGATCCGTGATCCGGGCCCGGACGACGGCAGTTCGCCGCCTCTGCCCGTGAACCTGACATAGGGCCGGGACTCCCGTTGAGGCGGATCACGCGGTGAAACAGACTCGCCACGAGGATGCTCCCCACGTCGGTTTCAAACCCGGCCTCATGTCCCGCGGCGGTGCTTTGCCGTCCGGGGTTTCCCAGAGGAGATGGAATGCCCGCTCCGGCAAAGGCGAATGCAGCGACCGCGGCCCGGTGCCGGATATGCGGCGGCGGCGTCGAGGAGTTCTTCGACTTCGGACGGCAGCCCGTATCCGACTCGTTCGTGACACGGGAATCGGCGGGCAGCGAATTCTTCTTCCGGCTCGCGGCGGGCATCTGCACGTCGTGCACGATGGTGCAGCTGATGGAGGAAGTGCCGCGGGAGCAGATGTTCCACGAGGACTATCCCTACCGTTCGTCAGGTTCGGTCGTGATGAACGAGCACTTCGAGAACTTCGCGCGGCGGCTGCTGGAGAGGGAACTGACGGGCACGGACCCGTTCGTCGTCGAAATCGGGTCCAACGACGGCGCGATGCTCAGAACGATCGCGAAGGCGGGTGTGCGGCACCTCGGTGTCGACCCGTCAGGTCAGGTGAGCGACACCGCCAGGGCCGCCGGGCTGCGGGTGCGTACGGACTTCTTCCAGGAGTCGACGGCGCGTGAGATCGCCGCGTCCGACGGGCCCGCGGACGTCGTCTTCTCCGCGAACACCACGAGCCACATCGCCTACATCGGCTCCGTACTGCGCGGTGTCGACGCGCTGCTGTCGGACGACGGTGTGCTCGTACTCGAAGACCGCTATCTGGGCGACATCATGGAGCAGAACGCGTTCGACCAGATCTACGACGAGCACTTCTATCTGCTGTCGGTCTCCTCGGTTCGGTCCATGGCCGGAACCTTCGGGTTCGAACTTGTCGACGCCGAACCGCTCTCGGTGCACGGCGGTTCGATGCGCTACACCATCGCGCGGCCCGGCAGGCGCACGGTGAGCGGCGCCGTGGAGCGGCTGCTGGAGCAGGAGCGGACGCGGGGCCTGGCCAGCCCCGCCACGTACCAGCGCTTCGCCGAAGGTGTGCGCGGCAGCTGCCGTGACCTGATGGCCCTGCTGGAGGACCTGCGCGCAAAGGGCCGCACGGTCGCCGGCTACGGCGCGACGGCGAAGAGCGCCACGGTGATCAACTACTGCGGGATCGGGCCGGAACTCCTCCCGTACATCTGCGACAGCACCCCGGCCAAACACGGGCGGCTCACGCCCGGGACGCACATTCCCGTGCGGCCCTCCGAGGCATTCTCCGACCCGTATCCCGACTACGCGCTGCTGTTCGCCTGGAATCACGCCGAGGAGATCATGGCGAAGGAGCGGGAATTCCACGAGGCGGGCGGCAAGTGGATTCTCTACGTCCCCGGCGTCCACATCGTCTGACGCCTCAGGGACGTCTCAACCGGGACGGCGGCGCGCCCGAATCGGGCTGCATCGAGCTCCATCGGGCTGCATTGGCTGGAGAAGCACTCCTGAGAACAGGAAGGGTGTCATGAAGAAGTACGAAGGCAAGAAGGCCGTCGTCACCGGCGGAACGCACGGCATCGGAAGGACGGTTGTCGAGGCCCTTCTAGACGGCGGCGCGGAAGTCCTGCTCACCGGGCTCAACGAGCAGAACATCAAGACGGCGGCCGAGGAACTCGGCCCGCGCGCGCACGTACTGCGCTCGGACGCCGCGAGCATGGCGGACATCGAAGCGCTCGGCACCGCCGTGCAGGAGAAGCTCGGCGAAGTCGACTTCGTGTTCGTCAACGTGGGACTCATCAAGTTCGGCTCTCTCGGCCAGGTGACCGAGGAGACCTACGACAGGATGTTCGACACGAACACCAAGGGCGCGTTCTTCACCGCGCAGCGCCTCGCTCCGCTCGTCAGGGAAGGCGGCTCGTTCGTCTTCACCAGCGCCGTCGCGGTGGGCATGGGATTCGTCGCGACGAGCGTCGGCACCGGCATGAAGTCCGCGATCCGGGCCTTCTCGAAGGTCTTCGCCTCGGAGCTCCTCCCCCGGCGGATCAGGGTGAACACGGTGAGCCCCGGATTCACCCAGACCCCTTCCATGGGCATCGCCGAGATGTCCGAGGAACTGCGGGCCGCCAACCAGAAGGAGGGGGAGGAACTCACCCCCATGCGCCGCTTCGGCACGCCCGAGGAGGTCGCCACCGCGGTGCTCTTCCTCGCCTTCGACGCCACCTTCACCACCGGCATCGACCTTCCCGTCGACGGCGGTCTCGGCCAGGGGCTGGAGTGGCCGCACGACGAGATCGTCGAGCACTGACAGCGTCCCGGCACACAGCGACCCGTACCCCACGGAGGTGGACAGGGATGTCCAAGCCCATCAGAACCGCAGTGATCGGCGGCGGCATGGCCGGCTGCGCCGCGGCCAAGAAGCTCATCGCGGACGGCCGGGAAGTCGTGATCTACGAATCGGCGGACGGGCTCGGCGGACGGGCACGCTCATGGCACCGGCCCGAGATCGAGCCCTCCGTCGGCATCAACCTGATGTACGTCAGCTTCTACTCGCTGATGAAGGAGATGATCAGCGAGTACGGCCTGGAAGACGAGCTCATCCCCATCTCCAGCAACGTGCACATATCCGACGGGTCCAAGGCGATCGGCCTGTCGTCGGACTCGCCGCTGAGCCTGCTCTCGTACAAGCACGTCTCGCTGCGCGACCGCTTCGCCTTTCTGCTCACGACGCTGAAGCAGGTGCGCAGGCAGAAGGAGCTGGACCTCTTCGACCCGGTCAAGTCGGCGCCGTTCGACGACGGTACGACGGCCGCGGAATGGGGCTGCCGGCAGGTCTCGAAGCGAGGCTTCGACTTCCTGCTGCGCCCGCAGATCGAGGGGTTCTGGAACTTCGCCTGCGAGGAGATCTCCGCGGTGCACGCGCGGGCGCTGCTCGCGTGGATGGGCGGCTCCGGTTTCTACGTCTTCCGGGACGGCATGCAGGTCCTCGCCGAGCGGAACGCCGAGGGCGCGGATCTGCGCCTCTCGCACGAGGTCACGGGCGTGCAGATGACGGCAGGGCGGGTGCGCGTCACCGCCGCGCCCCGTGACGGCGCCGAAGGCACCGAAGGAACTGGCGGGGCCGAAGGGGCGCCCGGGGCACAGGGAGCCGGCAACACCGACGCGGTGAGCGACACCTTCGACGACGTCGTGATCGCCACGCCCGCGACGATAGCCGCGAAGCTGGTGACCGCGCTCCCGGCGGAGGCCGTCACCGACGGCACGCGGTCCTTCCTGGAGTCGCAGAGGTACGAACCGG
This sequence comes from Streptomyces sp. DSM 116795, assembly GCF_055792905.1. Taxonomy (NCBI): domain Bacteria; kingdom Bacillati; phylum Actinomycetota; class Actinomycetes; order Kitasatosporales; family Streptomycetaceae; genus Streptomyces; species Streptomyces sp. DSM 116795. Next base: position 6,898,146 of record NZ_CM147707.1, on the reverse strand, counting down.
CGCTGTCGGTCTCCTATCTCGCCGACGCGGGAACCCTGCCCTCCCACGCGCACATCGTGGCCGGCGGCCCCGACGACCCGCCGCTGCGCAACATGATCACCTACCCGCGCGAGGTGCGGGACGAGAACGGCGGCCGGTCGGAGAAGCTTCTGGTCTTCACCTATCCCGGCCGTGCGAACACCCGCCGTCTGCTGGGCCGTTCCACGCAGGAGCAGTTCGAGGCGGTGACACCGCTGCTGCCGACGCTGTGGCCGGACTTCCCCTCCGACGCGGAACCGTTCCACATCGCCGAGCGCCCGTACGGATTCCCCATTCCCGCACCCGGACGGTACCGGCGCTCCGCGGAGGTCATGCGGGAGCAGGGGGCGCCTGTCGTCTTCGCGGGCGACTACTTCAACTCGCCCACCACGGAGGCCGCGATGCTCTCCGGCGTACGGGCAGCCGAGACGCTCATGGCCGCCGGCTAGGGGTGTCTGAAAAATCCCTCCCCCAGCTACCGCTGGGAGGTGCCCCCAGCTGCGCGGCCCTAACGGGCGGACGACGCTATTTCCCAGACACCCCCAAGCGCCTCCCTCCAGCCGATCCAGCAAGGAGAGCCGATGAAGGTCCTGTTCATTCCCGGCAACAGCCCGTATCCCGTCTTCTCGCACACGCCGCTGGCGACCGCGGCCCGTAACGCGGGACATCAGGTCTTCATGGGCGGGATCGAGTGGGTGCTGCCCAACATCGCCAGCGTCGGGCTGTCTCCGGTCAAGATCTCTCCCGTCTCGATGGAAGAGGTCAGCGCCTTCATGGGCGCGATGCCGGAGGACCCGGCCGAGCAGGTCAAGGCGGTGGGCAAGGTGTACGCGGAGATCGCGGTCGACAGCCTCGAACCGCTTCTCGACATGGCCGACCACTGGCGTCCCGACATCGTGGTCGGCGGCGGCATGTTCTACACGGCGCCGGTGCTCGCGCACCATCTCGGGATTCCGTCGGTGCGACTGGAGTGGGACCGCATCGACTGCCGCATGTACGACCCGGGGGCCGTGACCGTACTGGAGCCCGTGCTGGGCGAGCTGGGTCTGGAGCGCACCCCCGGCCCCGACCTCTGGCTGGACGTGTGCCCGCCGAGCCTGCGTCCCGAGGACGCGCCGCCGTCCCGGTCGATGCGGTGGGTGCCCGGCAATCCGCAGAAGCCGATCGCACCTTGGATGTACACCAAGGGCGACCGTCCCCGCGTCTACATCACCGCCGGCACGCGGCTCTTCAGCGGCGACGCCCTGCGGGAGATGGCCAGGAGCATCGGCGGCCTCGGTGCGGAGGTCGTCGTCGGCGCCCCGGAGAACGTCGCCGCGGAACTCCGCGACGACCTGCCGGGCGTACACGTCGGCTGGGTGCCCCTGGACGTGCTCGCCCCGACCTGCGACATCATCATGCACCACGGCGGCGGCGGGACGGACATGACAGCGCTCAACGCCGGCATCCCGCAACTGATCGCCAACCCCGAGTACCCGACCTCGGCGACCAGGAAGATCACCGAGTTCGGCGCCGCACTGCTGGTGGAGTCCGACGGCCGGAGCACCGAGGACCTCACCGACGCCTGCAAGGAGCTGCTCGCCGACCCCGGCTACGCCACGAAAGCGGCGTCGCTCTCCCGTGAGATGGCCGAACTCCCCCCGGCCGCCGGGATGGTGACCGAGATGGAGAAGCTCGTGGCCGCCCGTTCCTGAAGTTCCGGCAGGTCCCGGTCACCGTCCGCCGCCCGCGGAGGGTGACCGGGGAGAGGAAGGCGGGAGAGGAAGGCGGGAGAGGACGGCTGTGCGGATCGAAGAGACGGGGATCCCCGGGGCCTATGTCGTCACACCGGAGCAACTCCCCGACGAGCGGGGCAGCTTCTGGGAGGCGATGCGCGCCGACAAGCTGGAGGAGGTGCTGGGCGAGCCCTTCGTGCCGCGGCAGATCAGCTACTCGGTGTCCCGGCGCAACACCCTGCGGGGCATACACTCGGTCGCCGTTCCCCCGGGTCAGGCGAAGTACGTGACGTGTGTACGCGGCCGGCTGCGCGACATCGTCGTCGAACTGCGCACCGGGTCACCGGCGTTCGGCACCCACCACGTGGTCACGCTCGACGCGGCCTCCGGACGCTCCCTCTACATTCCCGAGGGCGTCGGCCACGGCTTTCTCGCCCTCGCCGACGACACGTGCATCAGTTACGTCATGTCCACCGTGTACGCCCCGGGCACGCAGATCGACATCAACCCGCTCGACCCGGAACTCGGCCTGCCCTGGAACCCGGCCGGCCGCCCCTGATGTCGCCGAAGGACACCCGGGCGCCCAGTCTGGCCGAGACGGTGGCCTCCGGCGTGCTGCCCGAGTGGCGGGGAAGCGCCGCATGACCGCGCGGCCAATCCGTATCGGCGTGCTGGGCTGCGCCGACATCGCACGGCGCCGGATGCTGCCCGCGTTCGCAGCCTGCCCGGACACCGAGGTGAGCGCCGTGGCAGGCCGCGACGCCGCGAGGGCGGAGGCGCTCGCCGGCGGGTACTCGGCCCGCGGAGTCGGCGGCTACGCCGCGCTCCTGTCGGACGAGGAGGTCGACGCGGTGTACGTTCCGCTGCCGCTCGCCCTCCACGCGCGGTGGGTCGAGGCAGCGCTGCGCAGCGGAAAGCACGTACTGGCGGAGAAGCCGCTGACGGACGAACCGGCCCGTACGGCCGCCCTGTTCGCCCTGGCCCGGGAGAACGGGCTGGCGCTGATGGAGAACGTCATGTTCCTCCACCACGGCCAGCACGCGCGGGTGAGCGACCTGGTCGCGGACGGCGCCATCGGCGAAGTGCGCTCCTTCCACGCCGCGTTCACGGTGCCGCGGCGGCCGCCGGGAGACATCCGGTACGACCCGGAGCTGCGCGGCGGCGCGCTGTGGGACACCGGCGTGTATCCGCTGCGTGCCGCGATGCGGTTGCTGGGCCCGGAACTCGAAGTCCTGGGTGCCCGGCTCGCCGCCGGTCCCGGATTCGCCGTCGACACCTCGGGGGCCGCGCTGCTGAGCACGCCGGACGGTGCCGCCGTCCAGCTCTCCTTCGGGCTGGACCACGCCTACCGCAACTCCTACGAACTGTGCGGCAGCACGGGCCGCATCACGCTCGACCGTGTCTTCACGCCGCCGGCGGACCATGTTCCCGTGGCGGTGCTGGAGGACGGCTCGGGCACGACCGCGCTGCCCCTGGAGGCGGACGACCAAGTGGCCAACACCGTGGCGGCGTTCGCGGCGGCCGTGCATGCGGGCGGTGCGCAGGAGGCGGACACCGTACGGCAGGCAGAGCTGCTCGACTCGGTGGTGAGGCATTCCCGGCGGTGAAGGACCCGCGGCGGTGAGGCACCCGGCACCCCGCCCGCTGCCGGCGTCCCGCCGGAACATGGCGGAATTCCGGCCGAGGGCTCCCGGAGCCGCGGCCCTGGCCCATGAGTCCTCTCACCCTTTGCCGTCCCTGCGGTTGCCCGCAGACTGTCCGACCACAACGAGGCAAGAGACGGCGTCCATGAGGGACCTGGTACAGACGGCCCGGATTCACGTTCGCGCAGCGCACGTCGAACGGATCACGTCCATCGGTGCGCTCCGGGCGGCGAGCGCCGTCAGTTTCTCTTCAGCTCCTCGGCGAGCATCACAAGGATGCCGCTGGGACCGCGGAGGTACGTGAGCTTGTAGGCATCCTCATAGGTCGCCACACCGCGAAGCGGACGGCATCCGTGCTTTGCGGCTGCCTCAAGGGCTTTGTCGATGTCGTCGACTGAGAAGGCGACGCGATGCATGCCGATCTCGTTGGGACGAGTGGGCTTCGACTCGATCGCTTCGGGGTGGATGTACTCGAAGAGCTCAAGGCGACCGTGACCGTCCGGCGTCTGGAGCATCGCAATGTTGGCATGATTGCCATCAAGCCCGACGGCGGTGTCGGTCCACTCACCACTGACCGTGTCACGGCCGACGACCGTGAGGCCGAGGTCGGTGAAGAAGGAGATCGTCGCTTCGAGGTCGCGAACGGCGATGCCGACGTTCTCAAGTTTGATGGCCATGCGTTGCATGCTACCGAGCCGGACCGATCGGGTGCTTCCGGCAAGGACGCAGCCGAGTACCAGGGCACCCACACCCGCACGTCATCGCCAACCAGGGTGACCACCCCACCGAGATCCCGGCACCGTTGGGGCCACAGGGCGAACGGATGCACGTCAGTCCGGGACCTGACACGGCCCCGCAACCGCTCCACGCAAGGGAAGGCGAGTTTGCTCTGGCCTGAACCGCGCGGATCGCGCCGCCAGCTGGCGGTGGGGTCCCTGCCGGCCTGCCGCGCCGGGAACAGCCCGTCCGGTCGGCACGGTTGCATCGTCCGAGGGACCGGCGCCGCAGGGGCGGGGAACACGCGAGCCACGAGGTCGTCCGCCCACCAGGATCCGGTCCCCAGGATCGCGGTGGCAGTCGGCTCAGATGCCGAACTCCGTGGGGGACATTCCGAGAGCCGCGCACACCTCGCGCAGGACCTGCTCCTCAGCGGGGGCCACCCAACCGTCTGCCCCGGCCACCACGATGCCGGTCTGGATCACGGCACGGGCCTCGGCCGGCTTCTTCGCCGCCTTGGCGATCTCCTGTAGCGCCTCGGCCTTGCCATGCGCGAAGTTCGCCGCGAGTTGGTCGGCGTGCTTGTTGAACCGCTCCCGGAGCTGGGCCGGAGGGAAGTTCTGCAGGACGTCGTTGTTCAGGATGAGGGATTCGACGTGCTGGCGCTCGGCCGGATCGACATGACCGTCCGCGGCGGCGACCAGGGCACACGCCGCCATGCTCGCGTCCCGGAACGCGCCGCTCTTGAGTTCCGCCTTGAGGGAGGTCAGCTGGGTCTTCAAGGCGCTGACGAGCTGCGCCTTGGAGCCTCCCGAGCCGGATCCTCCGCCGGGTCGCGCCTGACCCACCCCACGCCTGCCCGGCGCCTGCTGCTGGAGTCCCTTGGCCTGATCCTTGAGTCGGTCCCACATCGCCACTGCTGCCACCTCGGCTTTCGGAGTGCGTCCACCGCGCCCGTCACGCGGCACCCTGCCAACGTGGCCCGCCCCGGTGAAGTTCCACGACCGGGCGAGCGCCTGCCTGCCGTCAGGCCCCCGGTGCGAGGAGGTGCCCCGGAACTGCACACGCCCGGAGCGTCGCCTGCCGTCCCGTCCGACGGACGGGAGTCGCTGCTCACCGTCGGCGCGGAGGGTGCTGACGGTGCATACGCAATCCTTTCCGGAGCGCATGATGCGGACCGTGTTCCTCGGGAGTGCCGGATGCGCAGTGCGTCGCCGGGGCACGCCCGCATGCCGGTGTGAAGTCGCCCGCGCCCCGCGCCCGTTGACGTGAACGGAAGGCGACAAGGCGCGCAGCCATACCGATTGATCCCTCCTGCTGCCTTGCCTGGGCCTGGTGTTCGGGCACTTCGGGCTTGCCGCCTTCGTGGCTGTTGGGGTTGCGGATGCCGCGTAGCGGCCTGTCGCGAAGTCCTCCTGGTGGGCCTGGGTGAAGACCTGCCGGTACAGGGCGGTCTCGCTCACGTCGCGGCGGCCGACACTGTTTCTGCGCCTCGGCGTTCACCTTCCGGGAGGCGGACCTCTGGTAGACGAACGATGTTCCCGTGTAGCGGACTTGACCGTTCTCATTCATTCGAGGCGTTTGATCAGCGAACCCATTCGGTTCCCCTTGAACCTCAGCGAACCTTAGGCGTCAGGGTGATCGTGCTGGGGGTGCGGGGGGTGTCTGTACCGGCTGGGGCGGGCCTTGCAGCGAGATACGTCGAGTTCTCGTACGTAGACGGTGTCCCGCGAGCGTCGGGCGCGTCCGCTGCTGGGCTGTGTGGCGGCACCCTTTGAGGACGTGGCCCCGTGAGGCCATTTCGATGGCCGCAGAGCGAACGCCACTTCGCGGACTGGCACTGGTCGGCGACGACCGGACGAACACGTCGGCTTCGAGTCGTGGCTGCCGCATCGCCTCCCCCGCGTCTCACCCTCCCGTGCAGTACACGTCGTTGAGCCTGAGACTCCATGAGGGAAACCGCACCGATGACTCACAGCTTTACCGCCGCAGCCGCCCCTGGCGCGCTTCCGATCATCGGTCATGGCTGGGCGCTGCTGCGGCGCCCGCTCGACTTCACCGCCTCTCTCGCCAGTCATGGTGATCTGGTGACGATCCGGCTGGGCCCACTGCGCGCGTACGTCCCGTGCCATCCGGAGTTGCTGTGGCACGTACTGACGGATGACCGTACGTTCGACAAGGGCGGCTGGATGTACGACAAGGCGCGCGCACTGGCGGGCAACGGCCTGCCTTTGTGCCCCCGCCGGGATCACCGTCCGCAGCGTCGACTGATGCAGCCGGGTTTCCATCCCAGCAGGCTCGAGCGGTACAGCGAGGTCATGGCGGACGAGATCACCGCCATGACGGCCTCATGGCGGGACGGCCAGATCATCGACGCCTTCCCCGCACTGTTCGACATGGCACTGCGTACGGTCAGCCGCACGCTGTTCCGCACCAGCGTCCACCCCGGCTCGGTAGAGGAGTTCCGGCGCAGTCTGGCAACTGCGATGGGCAGTTTCCTGCCACGATTGCTGGTGCCACGGTCCCTTGAGAAGCTCCCGCTACCCATGGTCCGTCGGCTCCAGCAAGTGACGCAGGATCTCCTGTACGCCCGCGACCGGCTCATGGCCGAGAGCGCTCACGATCGGGGCGAGGACGGCAGCCTCCTATCCGCCATGATCGCCGCCCGGCAGAGGGAGAGCTACGGCTGGCTGTCCGCCGCGGACATCGATGAGCAGGTCCTCCCGCTGCTCATCGCCGGTTCGGACACCGCCGCGGCATCGCTTGCCTGGGCCCTGCACCTCCTGGCCCACAACCCCGACGCCGAGCGCCGGCTCCACGAGGAGGTGGACGAAGTACTCGACGGCAGGTCAGCGCAGTGGAGCGATGTGCCCAGACTTCCCTACACCACCCGCGTACTCAGCGAGGCCCTACGCCTCTACCCTCCCGCGTGGCTACTGACCCGGGTGACCACCGCCCCCACCCGGCTCGCCGGACACGAACTGCGCCCCGGAAGCACGGTCATCTTCAGCAGCGCCGCGGTGCACCGGCACCCCCGCTTCTACTCGGATCCTGATGAGTTCGACCCCGACCGCTGGCTGCCGCACCACGCCGACCGTCTTCCCCGCGGTGCGTACCTGCCCTTCGGGGCAGGATCACGCAAATGCATCGGAGACCGCTACGGGACGACCGAGGCCACTCTCGCCCTCGCGACCATCACCCACCGATGGCAGCTGCGCAGTGCCCCAGGATCCGATCCGCGTCCGGCCCCGCTCAACGCCATCCTGCATCCCCGCTGCCTCCTGCTGCAGGTACGGGCGCGGCAAGGTGCCGCATGAAGGCGGGCACCGCCGTCCGGAACACGTCGTTGAAGCGGAACGTCGAGCACGCAGCCGCCACCTGCGGGAGCGCGGAGATGGCACGATCCGTCCCGGCACGATCCGCATACCCTGACACCACATCGGCGGCAAACCGGGAACCGCCGGTGGCTGACCGCGGAATTGATCCACACCCGGGCGGGGTTGGAGCAGTCATGAAGGCAATCGCACTGGAGAAGTACGGGTCCGCCGACGACCTCAAGCTCGTCGACCTGCCCGAGCCGAAGGTAGCGCCCGGCGAGGTGCTGGTTCGGGTGAAGGCGGCCGGGGTCAATCCGGTCGACTGGAAGCTCGCCGCCGGAGGGCTCGACCCGGTCATGGACGCCGGGTTTCCATTGATCCCCGGCTGGGACGTGGCCGGGGTCGTGGAACGTACGGGATTCGACGCGGGCGAATACGCCCCGGGCGACGAGGTCTACGGATACGTCCGCAAGGACTGGGCGCAGAACGGCACATACGCGCAGCTGGTCTCCGCGCCCGTGCGCACGCTGGCGAAGAAGCCCACCGCGCTGAACTGGCAGGAGGCGGCAGGTGTGCCGCTGGCCGGGCTCACCGCGTACCGGACGTTGAAGCGTGTCGCCGCCGGAAGCGGGGACACGGTGCTGATCCATGCCGCGGCGGGCGGCGTCGGATCTCTCGGTGTGCAGATCGCGGTCGCCCTCGGGGCGCGGGTCATCGGCACCGCGAGCGAGCGGAACCACGAGTTCCTGCGCTCCCTCGGGGCCGAGCCGGTCACCTACGGGGACGGATTGGCCGACCGCGTACGGCAGTTGGCGCCCGAGGGCGTCGACGCTGCCCTCGACTTCGTGGGCAGCGGGGCAGTCGACGTATCGCTGTCCCTCGTGGAGCGGGCCGACCGAGTGGCCTCGGTCGCCGAGGGCGAGGTGACGCAGAAGGGCGGACATTACGTGTGGGTGCGCCCGGACGCGGACGACCTGGCTTTCCTTACGGAACTCGCGGACGCCGGCAAGCTCAAGGTGCATGTGGAAGAAGCTCTGCCGCTGGCTGAGGCTGCGCAGGCTTGGCGGCTGAGTCAGGCGGGGCGCACCCGCGGAAAGATCGTCCTCACTGTCTGAAGCAGGCGAAGGGGCCCGGCGGGGTGCGGCGTGCGGCAGGCCCGTACCCGCGTGGCCTCCACCGGCGCCCGCACGTTGAGCGCCGGTAGAGGTCGAACCCGGGCGGACCCTGCGCTCGCCGGCAAGGCCGCTGACGTACGGCTCACCCCGGACCGTCTACACCGGCACCCAGCGACTCAAGGGCTTCACCGACGCCCTCGACGCCGCGGGGCTTCCCGTCGACGAACGCTACGTACGGCAGGGACAGAAGACGACCGGCGAGGCGACGCTCGCCGCGCGGGAGCTCCTTTCCTTGCCCGAACCGCCCACCGCCCTGTTCTGCTCCAACAACCGCAACACCATCGGCGCGTACCACGCCATGCGCGCCGCGGGCCGCTCCACCGCCCTCACCGGATTCGACGACTTCGAACTCGCCGGCGCCCTGGGGCTTCCGCTCACTGTCGTCGCGTACGACACCGACCAACTCGGCCGCTGCTCCGCGGAGTTGCTCATGTCCCGCATACGAGGCACCGACCAGCCGCCAACCCAGGGGCCCCGCGCGTCCCGCCGAGTCACGGTGCCCACCTCGCTCATCACGTACAACACGGGCGGCAAACAGATCCTCTGACCGCCGGGCCGGCAGTCAGGTGCGGGTTTCAGGACGTGAAGCGGCTCTGGATGTCCGGGCGCTCGGCGAGGTGCTTGGGATAGCCAGGGCCGAGGCGCGGGTGGGTGTCGTCGGCTGTCATCGGTTCCCCACAGGCGGCGCAGACGACCTCGGCACCGCTCTCTCGGCCGCAGCGGTCGTGGTGGAAGACCACGGGTGGTCCCTGCTCGTCGGCGAGCCAGCGATTGCCCCAGGTGTTCATTGCAGCCAGCACGCCGAAGAAGTCGCGGCCCTTCTCCGTGAGGACGTAGTCGTAGCGCACCGGCTCATGCTGGTAGGCCTTCTTCTCCATGAGGCCTTCATCGACCAAGCGGCGGAGACGGTCGGTCAAGGTGTTGCGAGCAATGCCGAGCTCCTGCTGGAACGCGTCGAACCGCTTGATCCCGTAGAAGGCCTCCCGCAGGACCATCGGCGTCCACCAGTCCCCGAGCAGGTCCATGGTGCGCGCGACGGAACACGGCCAGTTCGCGAAAGAGGTCCGCCTCATGACCTCAGCATACTTAGGGTCTCACGATAAGACCCAGCAGTTCGGAACCGTTGACCTGCAGGCGGAGCAGCTGAGTAGCCGCAGCGGCGGTCGCCACCGCTGCGGCATTCACGACGGGACCAGGTCGAGGGCCCGGCCCAGGGTGGTGAGCCGGGCGTCCAGCGTCTCCCCGGCGGGGTAGAAGCGGACGGTGTCGACCCCGGCGTCGCGCCACACCCGCAGCCGGTCTCGCACCATGTCTTCGGTGCCGATGAGCGTGGTACCCAGCACCATGCCGTCGGTGACCAGTTCGGCCGCGCCGTCCCGGTCGCCGGCCTGCCAGCGTTCGCGGACCTCGGCGGCGGCCTCCGCCCAGCCCTGACGGCTGTATGCGTTGTTGTAGAAGTTGGTGCTCGCGGAGCCCATGCCGCCGAGGCTGAAGGCCAGTTCCTTCTTCCGGCCGGCCACCATCGCCTGCAGCGCGTCCTCGTCCTCGGCGAAGGCCACCTCGGCGCCCTGGCAGATGTCGAGATCGGCGCGTGAGCGGCCGGAAGCGCTCAGGCCCGCGTCCAGGTGATCGAAGTAGGCCTCTTTGGCTCCCTCGGGTACGAAGCTGGTGCCGAGCCAGCCGTCGGCGATCTCGCCGGTCAGATGAAGCGTCTTCGGCGAGAGGGTCGCGAGGTAGACCGGGATGTCGTGCTCGGCGCGCATCGACAGGCGCATCGGCTTGGCATCCCCACCGGGCAGCGGGATCTGGAACTCGCGCCCGCGGTAGGAGACCTTCTCACCCGCGGCGGCCTGCCGCACGATCTCGACGGTCTCCCGCAACCGTGACAACGGCCGGCCGAAGGAGACGCCGTGCAGTCCCTCGATCACCTGCGGACCGGATGGGCCGAGTCCCAGCAGGAAGCGCCCCTCGGAGATCTGCGACAAAGTGATCGCCGCCCGGGCGATGGCCATCGGCGTGCGCGTGGCGAGCTGAATGATCCCGGAGCCGAGCAGCATGCGCTCCGTCCGCGCGGCGAGATACCCCAGCGGCGACGGCGCCTCGGAACCCCAGGCCTCCGCCACCCAGCAGATGTCCAGGCCCAGCTTCTCCGCCTCCGTAACGAAGGCCACCGTCTCCTGCCAACTGCCCCCGGATGCCTCGATCGTGGTCGACGTACGCATCACACACTCGCCTTTCCGGACTCTTCCGCAAGCCTCTTGATCGCCTCGAGAGTGATGCCGATGTTGCTCTCGAACTCGCGCATCCGCACGAACACGATCTTCTGTTCCTTCTCAGGCATCCGGTCGATGGCGGCGGAGAGACCGGAACGGCCCGGCCCCAGCTGCATCCACTGCCGCAACAGCGTTCCCCCGTCCCTGGGTTCGAGAGTGAATCGCCAGATCGCCGCAGGTCGCTCGGGGTCCTCGACCGCCCAGGCGAACACCCTCGGCGGCTCGTACTCCACGACGTGGGAGGTGGTGGCCCACTCCCCCAGCGCCTCGTGCCTGCTCCGGCCCACGAAGCGGGCCCCCGGCACGGGTCCTGTTCCTCCCTCCAGCCACTCCACCGAGTGCAACTCGGCGCTCATGCGCGGCATCAGCTCGATGTCGGACACCAGCTCCCACACCCGTTCCGGCGGGGCAGCGATCCAGATCGGCACCTCCACCGTCGGCTTGTCCGCGTAGCGCGCGCCCGTCCACTCCATGGCCCGGTGGCCTCCTCAGCAGTAGCGAATATCCCCGCAACGAAGGTTCTGAACAGTAAAGTTGCGTAGATAGACTGACCTGTCAAGCGTGGGCCGCTGCACGGACGGTTCGCTCACCGGCCCCGGTCTGCAGCAGCGGCTTACCGAGACCGTCGCTGCCTTTCTCCGCCTGGTCGAAGCGGATGTGCGCTACGTCTGCCTGAAACGCCGGTGGTACGAGTCCCCAGCAGAGCGCACTGAGGCGCCTGTCACCCAGCGGGTGGAGGAGCAGGGCGACCCCTTGCGGATCACTGTGCCCTGTTCCCGCCCGGGGCCGGTTTCAGAACCGAGTTCCGTCCGGTTCTTGCGAAGTGTGGGAGGAGGTTCGCGGACTTTGCGCAGTGTGCGATCGCTGGACGAACCCATCTCTCGGAATTGGGTTTGCGCCTGGCAACCTGTCAATTCACCTGAGACGTACGGCGTTTGACACCTCAACGGCCCCTCCGCCACCGCCCCGGCGCCGCGCGCGGGGTGACCGGAACACCCGTGGTCAGTCCACGCCGCCCTGCATCGGGGCCCAGAACTCCTCGAACGACATCGTGCCGTCGCCATCCGTGTCGAGTACGTCGATGAACTGCTGCGCCTGCTCGTCGGTGAGGTGCTCGCCGCGCAGCTCGGCGACGACCTGCTGGTATTCCTTGGCGGTTATCTGCCCGTCGCCGTCGAGGTCGTATGCATCGAAGACCTTGCGCGCGGCCGCTTTCATGTCCACCACGTGAGTTCGCCTTTCCTCGTTGGATGTTGGGCGATACTACTGCGCACTGATCGCCTGCAGCACAGGCCCGCGCATCTCCTCGCGTGGGCATCCATCCGCCGCTCCGGCACGTTCGCGGTGCACCGCCCGTACGACGCGACGCCGGCCATGGATTCACGCGTCCCCCCTGGCCCCCTCAACATCCCCGATCGGTGCAGCACCCGACGAACACAGCGACCGGCACAAGTCAGGGGAACGGGCTGTGATCAGCCTCGGCAGTTGTCTCCAAGGTGTCAGGACCGTTTCAGGAGCGATGCGCAGGCATGGGGTTCGGGCAAGCCCGAAACACCGTGCGCCGCCGCCGCGGACTGCACATCCTTCTCTGTATCAGTCCATGAGGCGAGGGGGAGAGAAAGCATGATGAGCAAGATCCGTACGGGTCTGGTGGGGGCCGCCGCTCTGGGCACGGCTGTTTTCGCGATACCGGCCGGGAGCACACAGGCCCAGCCTGCCGCTCCGAAGCCCGAGCCGGCAGCCTCCGAACCGGCCGGAGAGATCAGCGCACAAGCGTCGATATGCAGGGGCGAGACGATCAAGATCGACGGTGGCACGCTGCGGTACGGGGAGTGCTCCCAGGACGGGAAGCGCGAGGTGACGGGCACGCTGAACGACACGAAGGGCAACGGCCGTTGCGTCTACGGCAAGGTCGTCTTCAAGCCGTCCGACGTAACCAAGGAGTACAAGGACTGCGGCGGCGCGGTCACCAAATTCTCGACAGGCTGGCGCGATGCCGCAGACGCCAAGGTGTACCTGCGCTGAGAACCAGACAGGCCGATGCGCCCGGTCCCGGTGTCGTGCGCTGAGCAGGCGCGGTGCCGCCGCACCGCGCCTGCTCAGCCGCCTTGCCGCTCGGCCTCCGCGCCCGCCTGAGCACCGACGGTGTGCGCGGGGCCGAGCTTCTCGATCTCGTACTCCCCCGTGGGAAAGCCGGGCGTCGGCAGCGGATCGGGGTACGCGGGATCGGTACGGGGCGGCTGCCGCCGCACCCACGCCGAGCGGATCCTGATGGCGGCGTCCACGGCCAGGCACAGCAGCCGCGAGGGCGTGCGGACCCCGAAGGCCGTGCGCATGTGCGGAGACAGCAGCGCGGGCACGGCAGCTTCGGCCAGGCGCCGTCCGAGCGGGCGCAGTCGCTCGGGCAGCCAGCCGGCCATCGGCTCGGTCACCGTGCCGCGGAGGATGTTCCACAGGGTCTCCGCCTCGGGCGAGTAGCGGAAGTTGGCCTCGACGTACTCGTCGTGGAACCGGGCGAACTCCTCGTACGAGCCGGGGAGATCCTTGAGCCCCATGTGCTCGCCCTGCTGCTTCATGTGCAGGTAGCCGGCCATGTGTTCCTGCTCGCTCAGCGGGCGCCACCCGTAGCGGTCCACCCAGCGGGCCTGTATCAGCATGCTGGTCGCCAGCGTGAAGAGGTACTCGTCGTTGTGGATGGACCACTGCTCGTTCTCGTCGCTGATGTGCTTGACCGCGTTCTTGTGTATCCGGTTCATCTGGCGGACGGCGGCCCTGCCCCGCTCGTCCTTGAAGCCGCGCCGCACCATCTCCAGGCTGATCAGGGCGAAGTGTTCCATCCTCCGCTGGGTGTTCTCCGTCAGCTCACCGGTCCTCACCAGCACGGCCGCCATGTGGGGCGGTGCCACGCTGTTGGCGAAGGCGAGCGCGCCGGCGATGCTGTAGTCCCACGGGAACTCGTATCCCATGTCGAGCCACCAGATGTGGCTGCACGACTCCTCGACATCCATGTCCTGGATCTCCCGCAGCCGTGCGTACCGCTCCTCGTGCCGCTTCGAACGCCTGCCCCTGATCATGTCGCTTCCTTTCAGCCCGCGTTCAAGAGGACGTACCGCCGTGGCCGGCCGAGATCGCCCGCTCGGTCAACGCCCGTGCCGCGCCTGTGTAGTTGACGGGATCGCACAGCTCGCTCAGCTCGGCGCCGGTGAACTGCCGGGCGAGTTCGGGCGATTCGGAGAGCACGTCCCTCAGCGGTCTTCCCGAGGCGCTCGCCGTCGCCGAGCACCGCGACAGCAGCCGCTGCGCGGCCGCCTTGCCGAGCTTCGGAGCCAGCCGTGCGGTGATCCGTTCGGCCGCGGCCCGTCCCCCGGTGATGGCGAGGTTGCTCCGCATGCGTCCGGCGTCCACCTCCAGACCTTCCACGAGGGCTACCGCGGTGTGCGCGGCCCCGCCGGTCAACCGCAGGCATTCGCGCAGCAGTTGCCATTCGGCGTGCCAGGCGCCCGCTGAGCGCTCGTCCTCCGACATGAGGCACTGGGTGAGGGCGGCGGCCATCGCCGGCACCTGCATCGCCGCGCTGCGTACGAGGGTTGAGAGCACCGGATTGCGCTTGTGCGGCATCGCCGAGGAGGATCCGCGCCCTTCGCCGCCGGGTTCGGCGACCTCGCCGACCTCCGTGCGGGCGAGCGACTGCACATCGACGGCGATCTTGCCGAGTGCTCCCGCAGTGAAGGCGAGGGCGGCGGCCAGGTCGGCGACCGGAGCCCGCAGCGAGTGCCAGGGAAGCGGCGTGACCGCGAGACCGGTCTCCTCGGCGAAGACCTCCAGGAGCCGCGCGTGGTATCCGGCGCGTTCCTCCGCGGTGAACGATCCGTCCGTCTCCGCGTACTCGAGGTACCCGGCGAGCGTGCCTGCGGCCCCGCCGAGCGAGACGGGCAGTCCTCCTGCGGCGAGCCTGTCCAGCCGTTCGCGTGCGCCGAGGAGCAACTCCCGCCAGCCGGCGGCCTTGAGGCCGAACGTCGTGGGAACGGCGTGCAGCGCGAGGGTGCGCCCGGCCATCGGGGTGTCCAGGTGCCGCTCCGCGAGCCCGGCGAGCGCTCCGGCCGCCGTTTCCAGGTCGGCGCGCACGATGCCCAGCACCCGTGAGGCGACCAGCATGGCGCCCGTGTCGAAGACGTCCTGGCTGGTCGATCCGCGGTGCACGTACTCGGCGGCGGCGGGGTCCTCGGCCGCGACCACGCGCGTCAGCGCCTGTACGAGGCCGACGACCGGGTTGGCCGTCTCGCGTGCGGCCAGGGCGAGTTCACGCAGATCCAGCATCCCGGCGCGCGCCGTACGGGAGATGGCGGAGGCGGCGGACTCCGGCACGACCTTCAGGCGGGCCTGCGCTCGTGCCAGGGCGGCTTCCGCGTCCAGCATGGCCTGGAGCCACGCCGTGTCGCACGCCGCCGCCTCGGCAGGTGTGCCCGCACGTACCGGCGAGAGGAGGCCGGCGTCCAGCTGCACCTCCCGCCCGTTCATGGCTTCCCTCCCGGCATGCGCAGCCGTCCGGCCCTCCGGCACGTCCGCCTCGGCGTGCGCGTGGTCACGCCCGGTCACACGATCACCCCGTCGAGGTCGAACTCGGAGACGTCCTGCCTGACGGCCGCGGGCACATGCGCCACCGGCGGCAGCGCCAGCACCGAGCGTGCGATGGCGTCTGCGTCGCCGACAGTCACGGAGTCGGCTCCGGGCCGGATCCCGGCGGCCGTCACCCAGTGCACGAACTCGGTGGGGACGCCGTACGCGTACCGCCGCGGATGAGCCTGGCCGCGCCCGTCGATCAGGTGGTACGGACGCTCGGTCACGGCGAGGCCGCCCGTCTCGAAGACGGTGTCGCGGTCGCCGGGTATCCGGTACGGCATCGCCTGGTCGGTGTTGAGCAGATGCCGCAGCAACGGGTCGTCGGTGCGCCGGAGATCGGGCTCGGGAAGCCGTGCCTCGATGAGGGCGCGGGAACGCACGGGCGGCCCGGGGACGGTGGCCGAGGAGGCGACGAACGCCGGGCGGCCGGTGTTGAGGCGTATGTGCGTGCCGGGCCCCGTGATCTCCACCAGTCCGGCCTCGATCAGCGCTGTCAGCTCTTCGACCCGGGAGGCGGGCGGCCCTATGGAGAGGAAGGCATTGAGCGGCGTGTACCAGCTGGCCAGATCGTCGCGGTGCGAGTTGCCCTCGAGGCCGCCGTGGTCGACGGCGAGCCGCACCTCGTTGCGCAGATCGCGGAGCACGTCGAGGGCCGCCTTGAGGGCACCGCTGACGTTGCCCGCGCGCGCCTCCCGCACATCGCGTTCCAGATACTCCAGCAGCCAGGCACGGAAGTCGTCCCTGTCGGTGAACTTCCGGGCGGCGCAGGGCTTGGAGATCCGCTCCCAGTCCCAGCGGTCGCCCTGTGCGATGCCGTACGAGTCCAGCAGCCGCCCCTCGCCCGCGTCGCCGGCCTCGCCGGTGCCGGGGGTGAGGCTCAGATACTCCTCGACGAGCGCTTCCGCGTCGGCCGCGCGGCCACGGGAGACGAGGAGAGTGCGGTAGTAGACGCACTCGACCTCGCGGCGGATGAGCGGCCACAGGTCCCTGCCGAAGTTGACGCCTCCGCCGCCTGCGGAGCGTGAACGCAGCCCGCCGGCCCTCTCGGGCGTGAGCAGCCGCGGGAAGTACCTGCCGGAGGCGCCCTTCTCGTTCTCGCCGCGTGCGTGGTAGGGCACGCCGCGGCGGGAGAACGCGTACATGAGCGGCTCGTTGCCGGACGGACGGTAGACGAGCCTGCCGTCCTCGCGGCTGAAGCGTCCGCCGCGGCCGACCGTGAACAACGCCATGTAGTCGAAGAAGCACAGCCCCAGCCCGCGCAGCAGCACCGGCTCCCCCGCCTCGATCCCGCTCAGGTCCAGGTCGGCGGGGTTCGCCGGGGTGATGTAGGTGAGGTGGTGGATGCGGGCCAGGCTCGCGGCGCGTTCCTCACGGGCGGTGGGCCGGGTCGCCACGTGTCCCTGCGCGAGGACGATCGCGTCCAGGTGGTTCAGCCGCGTGCCGTCCTCCAGCCGTACTCCCTGCGGTCCGCCGGGTACTCCGTGGGTGTCGGCCATGGCGACGGCCCGCGACCTGTGAGTTACGACGCGGACGTGCCGGGGGGCGCCGGCGACGACCTGCTCGAAGCAGTGGCTCAGGTAGTGACCGTAGAACGCCCTCGTCGGGTACGAGTCGGGCCCGAGGCCGGCGGCCTCGCGGAGCACCTCGTCCGGGTGGCCGTCGCAAGTGCCGGGCGCCGGCAGGCCCTTGGCCCACTCGTGCAAGGTGGGTCCCGGCTCGAGGGGGCCCTGGATCTTCGTGCTCTCATCGGTGAACACGGTGATCTGCGAGGCCACCGTGTTCATCAGCAGGTGCGCCGACTGCTCGGTGCGCCAGACCGATCCCGCACCCGGACCGGAGGGGTCCACCACATGGACCGTCACCGTCGTGTACGACGGCGAGGCACGTTCGTTGGCGCACAACCGCTCCAGCACCGCCAGCCCACGAGGGCCGACACCGACGATGCCGATCTCGAGACGGCTGTTCATCAGGGCAGCTTCTGCGTCTGCAGCCGGCGGGTGAGCTCCAGCCGTTTGATCTTCGTCGTGGCGGTCTGCGGCAGATCCTCTATGCGCCACTGGACGGGGTCCGCCATGGCGGGCAGGTCGGCGGTCGCGGACCGCCAGGAGTCCAGGTCCAGCGGCTCGTCGTTGCGGGTGGCCACCACGGGCACGGGAGAGCTGTTCTCACCGGGCACGATGATGGCCTCCGTGAGCTGCGGCAGACGCCCGAAGAGCTTGTCCTCGATCTCCAGCGTGCTGTCGATGCCCGGTATCTCGTCGACCTCGCGGTCCAGCAGGTGCAGACAGCCCCACTTGGTGCGGTAGCCGACGTCGCCCATGCGCCACCAGCCGTCGTTGACCTGCTTCTCCCAGCGCTGGTGCTCATCCAGGTACGTCACGATCCGCCCGTCGCTGCGGACTTCGATGTATCCGGGCGAGGACTTGCTGGGGCGATTGCCGTCGCGGCTGACCACGCGTACACCGGTCATGCCGGGGAACGGCCTGCCCACGCAGCGGCCTTCGGCCTCCGCGCCCCGCCTGGGGCTGTACGTACGCCCCGCGATGGGCCCGACCTCGCTCTGCCCGTACATCTGGATGAAGACGGCACCCTTGCGGCGGGACGCGGCGAGGAGCCGGTGCACGGTGCGCGGATGGATCGCGTCGAAGGTGCTGCTGAAGTACTTCACCCGGGCCAGCGGTGCACGCGGGTCCTCCGCGAGTTCCTCCCAGCGCATGAACGAGTTCGGGTGGGCCTCGATCAGACCGGGTGGCACCTGCGTGAACAGGTCGGCCACGGCTGCCGGATCGTCCTCCCTGAGCACCATGAGCGGATGCCCCTGGAGGATGCTGATGGGCATGGCGGTGAACATCCGTGAGTGCACGAACGACACGTGGACCGCGACGGGTTCGCTCGGGCCGACCAGCTTGGCCACCGTCCCCTGGGGTCGGTATCTCGCCTGGAACGTACGGGAGGTGTGGACGGCGAGCTTCGGCACGCCGGTCGTGCCGGAGGTGTGCGTGATCAGCGTGGGGTGGTCCGGGGGCATGTGCACCGGGGCGACGCGCTTGACGCCGGCAAGCGCGTCGAGTTCCTCCGCGTTCTCGTGCCGTCCGGAGGTCAGCAGCAGCTTGCGTGACAACTGGACGACCTCGGCGGGCAGTTCCTCCTCCAGCTTCGCCTGGTCGGTGACGAGGTACGGCTTGTCGGTACGCCGCAGCAGTTCCGCGACGGTCGCGCCGTCCAGCTTCGGCGACAGCAGGATGGGCACAGCACCGAGCCGTGCGACGGAGCAGGCGAGCAGGGTGATGTCGAACCCGTCGGTCTTGTGCACGACCACGCGCTCGCTCGTACGGACGCCCGCCGCCCACAGCCGCGAGGCGAAGTCGTCGACCAGGTCGGCCACTTCGGTCAGGGTGAGCCGGCGGCCGCGCGCCGGGTCGATGTCCAGGTCGTGATCGAGGATCACCGGGCTCGCAGGGTGCTTCGCCGCCGCCCTGTCGAAGAGTGTGCCCAGCCCAATGCCCTTGTTGCCGATGCGCTGGAGAAGCATTCCCAAGCCCCTTGGTCTGTGTGTGGTCTCAAACGTGCGTCACTTCTCGATGACGCTCTTGATGCGGCTCAGCGTGTCCTTCAGGTCCTGCGCGAGCTTGGCCGACCACTCGTCGACGAACAGTGCGCGCTTGTCCTCGTCGAGGCCGGCGACGATCTTGTGGATCCCCGCTGTCGCCTTGCCCATGCGGAAGTGATGGGTGAGCACGGCGCCGCCGCCCTCGGCCGGCTCGATGTCGAAGCCCCAGACGCTCTCCTGGTCCGCCCCCGCGTGGGAGAGCATCATCCAGCGGAACGTACGGCCGGGCCGGGCCTCGGTGATCCGGCACTCGGTGTGCCAGACGCCGCGCACCAGCGGGGCCCAGGCCACGACGTCCTCGCTGCGCAGGTTCTCGCCGCGGAAGACGGAGCCGACTGCCGACGGCTCTCCCTCGGTCCATTCGCCGCCCTGGCACTCGGGGCTCCACTCGCCGCTGCGGGGCAGATCGCTGACCACGTCGTAGATCTCATCGGGCGTGGCCGGAACGTGGATGTCGGCACGCAGATCGAAAAGGGGGGACTCGTCTATGACGGAGGTAGTCATGCGGGAGACCCTCGCAGCGGCGTCCCGCCGCTGCCCAAGGATGGACGCAGGGTTCGTCAGGTCGCCGCCCGGCAGTTCGCCGGCGCCGGTGTGGAGCACGAGTTTGCCGTGCACCTCCCCCGCCTCCAGCCGCCGGTGTGCCTCCGCGGCGTCGCTCAGCGGCATTGACGTGATCGCGCGGGGACGCAGAAGGCCCTCCGCGAGCAGACGGTTGATCTCGGCGGCCGCGTCGGCGAGTTCGGAGCGGGACGCCTGGGAGATCGCGAACCCGATGACCGACGCGTCCTTGACGTAGAGCGGACCCACCGGCAGCACGGGGCGGGTGTGCAGACCCGACAGCAGCACGATCCGGCCACGTCTGGCGAGCAGGCCGACGGCTGTGCCGAGGTCGTTCTGCGCCGCGGTGTCCACGTACAAGTCGACGCCGTGCGGCGCCAGTTCCCGCACCTGTTCCCAGACGCCGGATCTGCGGTGGTCGACGACTTCGGCGGCGCCCAGGGAGCGTACGTAGCCGGTGTTGTGCGCGCTCGCCACGGCGATGACGTGGGCGCCCGCCTGTGCGGCCATCATCACCAGGGCGCTGCCGACGTTGCCGCCCGCTCCCACGACGACGACGGTCTCGCCACGGCACAGACGGCCGTGTGTGTACAGGGCGAGATACGCGGTGGACGCGGGGTGCGAGACGGCCACCGCGTCGGTGGGGCAGATGCCCGGGGGAAGCAGATAGAGCCGTTCTGCCGGTACGGCGACCTGGCCGGCCGCCGCGCCCTGCCTGCCCGCGTAGCCGAGACTGCTGCACCACACGCGCTCGCCGACGGCGAAGCCGCTCGTCCCGGCGCCGACGGCGCTCACCGTGCCCACCATGTCGCGGCCGACGACGAACGGCATGGGCACGGGCGTACGCCACGCCCCGGACCGCACGAAGGTGTCGACGTGGTTGACGGCGCTGACCAGGACGTCGACGAGGACCTCGTCCGGCCGCAGCTGCGGCGGCGGCAGCTCCCCGTACCGGATGACGTCGGGGGGCCCGAACCGTTCCATGAAAGCGGCACGCATGGCTGGATTTTCCTCATGCGGAGCGCGCGGCATCGGCGGCGGCCCGCAAGTGTGTCACCTCGGCGCCCGTGCGCCACCGCCGTGCCCGCACTCTTCCGGCGCGTTCAAGGGGCGGTGCGCGGGCGGCCGTACCTGACAAACACGCCGGTTTTTCGCGCACGCGTGCGGTGGTCGCCCGTGAAGCTTGGGGCGTTTCCAGAAGCCCCCGGACCTCGGGCCAGAGGGCAGACCTCGCGAGAACTGGAGCTCGAATTGAGTATGTTGAACAGACGGCGGTTCCTGGCAGGCACGGGTGCCGCCGTCGCCACGTCGGGTGCGGTCACCTCACTGGGAACACCCGCGCACGCCGCGCAGCCGGGCCCCGCCGCCGCGGCCACAGCGGCCGCCCCGGCCACCGGCGGTACTGGAATCTCCACCGTCACCCCGGACGACGCCCGGTACGCCGACATGGTCTCGGGCATGAACGCCAGGCTCGTGGGCGAACCGGAGGCCGTGAAGCTCCCGGCCACGACCGAGCAGGTCGTCCAGGTCGTACGCGAAGCGGTGGAGGCCGGAAAGCGTCTGGTGATCCGCAGCGGCGGCCACTGCTTCGAGGACTTCGTCTTCAACAAGGAAGCCAACGTCATCGCCGACCTGCGGCTGATGAACCGCGTGGGCTGGGACGAGGGCCGCAAGGCCTTCTTCGTCGAGCCGGGCGCCACCCTGCTCGACATCTACGAGACGCTGCACAACGGCTGGGGTGTCACCATTCCCGGCGGCGGCTGCCACAGCGTCGGCGCCGGCGGCCACTTCGCGGGCGGGGGCTACGGCGTACTCTCCCGCAAGCACGGCGTCGTCATCGACCACGTGTACGCGGCCGAGGTCGTCACCGTCGACCGGCACGGCAAGGTCCGCGCCGTCGTCGCCACCCGCGACGAGTCCGACCCGAACCACGATCTGCTGTGGGCATGCGCCGGCGGAGGCGGCGGCAACTTCGGCGTGGTGACCCGGTACTGGCTGCGCACCACCGGCGCCGAAGGCACCGATCCGGCCACACTGCTGCCCCGGCCCCCGTCGCACGTCCTCTACACGCAGGCCACCTGGCCGTGGGAGAAGATCACCAAGGACGGCTTCACCTCGCTGCTGAAGAAGTACGGCGAGTGGTCCATGAAGCACAACGACGTGGACTCGCCGTACGCCGACATGGGCCACTGGCTCTTCCTCAACCACGTCTCCGCGGGCACCCTCTTCCTCGTGGCGCAGATCGACGCCACGGTCCCCGACGCCGAGAAGCTGATGAACGGCTTCACCGACTTCCTCAGCGAGGCGATGGGCGGCGTGAAGCCCGCCACCCTCGACACCCAGCACCTGCCGTTCATGAAGGCGACCACCTACAGCACCACGGGTGGCGAGACGCTCAACAACCCCAACCTGCGCACGTTCCACAAGTCCGCGTTCATGAAGAGCGCCTTCCCCCAGCGGCAGATCGACGCCCTCTACAAGCACCTGACGCGCAAGGACTACGACAACGCCTACAGCTACATCGTCCTCAACTCCGCGGGCTGCCGGATCAACGAGACGGACCCCGCCGCCACGCCGTCGCCGCACCGCGAGGCACACCTGCTGATGTTCTACGAGTCGTACTGGCACAAGGCCGACGACGACAAGGCCAACATCGACTGGATCCGCGGTATCTACGGCGACGTCTACGCCGACACCGGCGGCGTGCCGGTGCCCAACGACGTGACGGACGGGTGCTACATCAACTACCCGGATGTGGACCTGAGCGACCCGGAGTTCAACAAGTCCGACTCGCCGTGGCACGAGCTGTACTACGGGGACAACTACTCGCGGCTGCAGAAGGCGAAGGCGCAGTGGGACCCGCGCAACTTCTTCCACCACCGCCAGTCGGTCCAGATCAAGTCCTGACTCCGGGGTCCGCTCCCGCAGGTCCGGACACATCCGGCCCCCGGCTCCGCGGAAATCGCGGGGCCGGGGGCCTCGGACTACGGGCTGACGGCTGCGCCCTGCGGCGTCGCCTGCCCCTCCCGTCAGCCGAGCAACGCGCGTGCCTCGGCGATGAGTTCGACCTGGCGCTTCCAGTCCCCGCCGTCGACGACGAGGTCGATGTGGTCCGCGCCGGCCTCCGCGTACGCCGCGAAACGCTCGGCGGCCTCCTTCGGGCTGCCGCCGATCGGCACGTGCGGAGCGTCCTCGGGCGGGACGCCGTACATCTCGACGAGGCTGCGTTCGAATGCCTCGCGTGCGGTACGGACCGACTCGTCGTCGCCGAGGCCCGCGTGCAGCCAGACGGTGGTGCTGGGCGCGGGCCGTCCGTGCTCCGCCGCGATCTCACGCAGCTTCGCCGTGCCCTCGGCGAGCCTGTGCGGCGCCATCATCGAGGGCATCCAGCCGTCTCCGTGCACCGCGGCCCGGCGTATCGCGCCGTCCGTGTTGCCGCCGACCAGCACGGGCGGCACGGGCGCGGCCGGGGCCAGGGAGACCACGGGCCGCCCCGGCTCGCTCTCCAGCGTCGTCTCCGCACCGGAGAGCAGTCCGGGGAGCACACCGAGCGCCGCCTCCAGACGCCCGTTGCGTCCCTCGGCGGTGGCGCCGACCGCCTGCCAGAAGGGGGTGCCGGGTGCTCCCCCGGAGCCGACTCCCAGTACGACCCTGTTCTTCGAGAGGTACTGGAGGGTCCCGATCTGCGCGGCGACCCAGGCGATGTTGCGCAGCGGAAGCGTCATCACCCCGAACCGCAGCAGCACGCGCTCGGTGACGGCGGCAGCGGCGGACAGCGCGAGGGTGCACTCCAGGGCGGGGGTGCCGTTTCCCATGATGAAGTCGGACGCGGAGACCGAATCCAGCCCGGCTTCCTCGACGTGCCGTGCCCCCTCCGCTATGCCCGGGAAGCCGGCCGGCTCCAGTTCGGCCATGGTGGGCAGCGAGATTCCGACTTTGACATCCGGCAAGGCGTCCTCCGTAGCAGGTGGCTGCAGCGGTCGACCGCTGCATCGGTGTGTGCGTACGCCCGCGGGTGGAAGGACGGACGGGCCCACCGGACCGGCTCACCGGGACCGGCTGCGCCCCCTCTGTCTGTCCGCCCGCCGGCCGTCACGTGGCGCCGCGGTCCTTCAACCGGCCCACGAGAGCGGCGAGTTGAGCCTACAGCCGGAGCCTTCGCCGGTCCGGGCGGCAGATTCGCACGAACCGGGCAAACCGTCCCGGTCGCCGGGGATATCGGGCGTCATGGGCCAGGGAGTTTGTCAACTCCGCCGAGCGCGCCTGCCGTTCCCTGGCAGTCCTCCCCTGTCAGTCCTCCCCTGTCAGTCCTGCCAGTGGCTGACGGCCGGGTCCCGTCAGTTCCCGCTCTCCGCGAGAAACGTCTGCACCGCCGCGGCGAACTCCTTGGGCCGCTGCTCGTGCACGAGGTGGCCGCCCTCCTCGACGGTGACGAACCTGCCGTGCGGGATGCGTTCCGCCATCGCCGCCATGTCCTCCTGCGGCAGATGACTGCCGGACCCACCGCCGACGATCAGCGTGGGTGCGGTGATACCGGCGAGCTGCCGCCACCAGCGCGGGTCGGGCTCGTTGCGCTGCCGGTTCCACTGCCCTCTGACCTCGAAGTCGAACAGCGGTTGCCCGGGCGGCGGTTCGGGGATCTCCCGCGGCGGGTCGAGGGGCCGCAGCGCGACGGTCTCCTCCAGAACGAGCCGCTCGACCCTCGCTGGGTGCTCGCCCGCGAAGACTCCGGCGACGGCCGAGCCGAAGGAGTGTCCGACGAGGATGACGCTGCCCAGGCCGAGTTCGTCCAGGAAGCACCGCAAGTCCTCGCAGAGCAGATCCAGCCCGTACTCGCCCGGCCAGTCGCTGCGGCCGTGCCCGCGCAGGTCCGGTGCGCAGAGCGGGTGCGCGGCGGCGAGTTGGGCGATCAGCGGTCCCCGCCAGTCCTCTCCGTCCTCGCCCAGGCAGTGCAGCAGGACGACGGGGGTGCCGCCGGTGTTCTCCGTTCCCCAGGTCCGGTAGGCGATCCGGATGCCGTTCGCCCGTACCGTTCGGACATCGTCACTCATACGGGCGACGCTAGTGCAGATCCTTCCCGGAGTCCGGCTGCTGCCGCCGGGCGGGTTCGGAGCGGCGGTAGGAGTAGCCGAAGTAGATGACCAGGCCGATCAGGAGCCACACACCGAATCGGATCCAGGTCTGCGCGGTCAGGAAGGTGGTCAGCCAGATGGAGGCGACCACGCCGAGACCCGGCACCCAGGGCATCCACGGAGTACGGAACGTGCGGGGCAGATCCGGACGCCGGCAGCGTCCGTTCGGGACCCGGCTCACCGCGCCGTGCCCGCCCCGTGGCGGCCGTCCGCCTCCAGTACGGCCATGGCGGCGTTGTGCCCTCCGATGCCGCTGACGCCGCCGCCCCGCACCGAACCGGCGCCGCACAGCAGGACGTTGGCGTGTGCCGTCTCCACGCCCCAGCGCCGGCCGCTCTCCTCGTCGGTCCACGGGAAGGAGAGGTCCCCGTGGAAGATGTGACCGCCGGGCAGGCGCAGTTCGCCTTCGAGGTCCTGCGGGGTCTTGGCCTCGATGCACGGTCTGCCGTCGGCGTCCAGCGCCAGGCAGTCGGCGACGGGCTCCGCCAGATGGCGGTCGAGCTCGGCGAGAGTGCCGGTCAGGGCCTTCTCCCGGAGTGCGGCACGGCCGGTGCTGTTCGCGGCCTCGAAGCAGCCGGCGGGTGTGAGCAGCCCGAAGAGCGTGAGGGTCTGGTAGCCCTGGGCGGCGAGTTCCGCGCCGAGGATCGTGGGGTCGGTGAGGGAGTGGCAGTACAGCTCGGAGGGCGGAACCCTGGGCAGCTCTCCCGATTCGGCCTGCCGGTGGGCTTCGGCCAGCTGCTCGTACCCCTCGGCGACGTGGAAGGTGCCGGCGAAGGCCTCCCGTGCGTCGACGGAGGTGTCCTTCAGCCGGGGAAGGCGGCGCAGCAGCATGTTGACCTTCAGCTGCGAACCGCTGACCGGACCGGGGCGGGCGGCGTTCCCGGAGGTGTCCCCGGACGTGTTCCCGGAGGCTGGCTCCTCCCCGAGCATCTGTGAGAGCGCTTGCGGTGAGGCGTTCACCAGGACCCGGCGGGCCGCCGCCCTGCCCTCGCCCTCGGCGGTCCGGTAGTGGACCTCGGCGCTGGCGCCGTCGGTCTCGACGCGGTGCACGGTGTGTCCCGTGCGGATCTCCGCACCGGCGGCCCGTGCGGCGTCGGCGAGGGCGTCGGTCAGTGCCCCCATGCCGCCGACGGGCACGTCCCAGTCGCCGGTGCCGCCCCCGACGACGTGGTAGAGGAAACAGCGGTTCTGCAGCAGCGAAGCGTCGTGCGCATGGCTGAAGGTGCCGATGAGGCCGTCGGTGAGCACCACGCCCCGCACCAGGTCGTCGGCGAATCTCTCCTCGATCGTCTCGCCGAGAGGCCGCTCGAACAGGGCCTCCCACGCGGCGTCTTCACCGATCCGTGCCTTCAGCTCCGCGCGGGTGGGAAGCGGTTCGGTGAGCGTGGGGAAGACGCGCTGGGCCACGCGCTGCGTCATTGCGTAGAAGTGCTCCCAGGCCTCGAATTCCCGCTCCCCGCCCGTGAGCCGGGCGAAGGACTCGCGTGTACGGGCCGTGCCGTCACCGACGAAGAGGCCGGTTGCCCGTCCGCCGCGCACGGCAGGCGTGTAGGAGGAGACGCCGCGCTTGCGTACGGCGAAGCGCACCCCGAGGTCGTCGATGATCCGCTGCGGCAGCAGGCTCACCAGGTACGAGTAGCGCGAGAGCCGCGCGTCCACGCCGGTGAAGGTCTGCTCGGAGACGGCGGCGCCGCCGGTGCGGTCCAGACGCTCCAGCACCAGGACGCGCTGTCCGGCGCGGGCGAGATAAGCGGCGGCGACAAGGCCGTTGTGGCCGCCGCCGACGATGACGGCATCGTGGGCGGCTCTGTCGTGGGAGGACTCGTGGGAGGTCTCGTGGGACGCGTGGTGGGAGGCGTGGTGGGAGGCGGCAGGCATGCCTCTTCGTAGCATGTCCCGGGCCGGCGGCACAGGTTCATTCGTCCGGATCGGAGTCCGGCGTGACGTCCATGCCGAGCACGCCGGCCGTGTGGAACATCTCCGAGGCCAGCTGCCGCACGTCGCCGGTGCCTTCGAGACGCAGCACCACACGTGCGGTGTCCTCGGCACCGGTGCGCTCCTCGCCCTCGGGCTCGCCCGTGGGCCGCGGCAGCCTGTCGACCCTGACCGCCAGGATGCGGAAGTCCCGGTTGGTGCACATCTCCATCAGCTGTGGCAGCAGTGCCGCTCCGGTGCGGTAGCGCAATCGGACCGTGGACTCGGTGGCCGCGCGGTCCGCGGAGAGGCGGTTCGCGACGAGCGGGTAGCCGCGGATGACGATGAAGTGCAGGGCGGTGGTGACCGCCGCCAGCACTCCGAGCCCGCCGCCGCAGGCCATCCCCACAGCGCAGGTGAGCCAGACGGTGGCCGCGGTGGTGAGGCCGCGCACGGCGTCACGGCGTACGAAGATCAGGCCGCCGCCGATGAAGCCGATTCCGGCGATGATCTGTGAGGCGACCCGGGACGGGTCGAAGGAGACGTCCTCCATGCCGAGAACGTTGCTGAAGCCGTACTGGGAGATCTGCATCATCAGGGCGCTGGCCATGCCGACCAGCGCGTGCGTGCGCAGCCCCGCGCTCTTCTGCCGGGTGCCGCGCTCCCAGCCGATCAGCGTGGAGAGCACCAGCGCCAGGCCCAACTCGCCCAGCTGGGACCAGCCCTGATGGTTGTGCACGTCCCACAGGGGAGCCGCCAGACCCATCGCATGCGCCTCCTCTTGCGCCGGTACGCCGGGAAACTATCAGCAAGCGCATGTTTCCGGACTCTCCCGACACAGGAAGGTTCCAGCCACGCACCGGCAGACCGTTCAGGGTGCGGTCTCCGCTTCCCAACCCATCCGGGGAATCAGAGCCGTTCGGCATTCAACGTAAGGGCATTCTGCGAAGCCTTCTCCGAAGGCACCTGTCGGTAGGGGCCGTTGAGGATCACTCACCGGCACTCTCTCGGCGCACCGGACACCGCGCCGCACCCACCGGCCGCCGGAACTCGGCGAGACCCCGCGCCGCCCAACTCGAATACCACCGCAGGCATCTGACATATGCTCAGCACATACCCACCCGAGCCCCGGACGGCAAAGCACGGGCGGAGTGGACAGAAAAACGGCTCCGCACGGACAGCGATCGGGAATGGTGGTTCCGGTCGGTCATGACGCTGAGTAGGGTGTGCGTTGCTGCCGGGAACCGGACAAGTTCCGGTCGAATTCGGGTTGCCCGGATTGCGCACATTGGGCGGCATCGGCACAGACGGCAGATTCGGCAGGAGAGCATGACCGCTGGCTTTTTCGAAGGGCAGTACGTGTGGCACCCGGCGGCCGATGACCGTCAGCTCGCACGCGCTTGCGTGGATGTGCGGGCGGGCCGGTATCTCAGCGCGCACGAGGTGCTGAAGGACGCCCGCAGGGACGCGGGCCTGCGCTCCCACCGTTCGCTCGTGCTCGCCTCCGAGGCGTGCGACTCCGACCTCGCCGAACGCTGGCTGTCGGAGGAGCCCAGCAAGGAGGCGGCGCTGATGTGGGCGCGGGTCTCCTCGCTGCGCGCGCTGCGGGCGGCGGACGCGGAGGACCACCGCGCCGGCGACCTCGGCCGCATCGCCTTCACCGCCTGCCAGCGGGCGGCGCTGATGGCTCCGAGGGATCCCACGCCGTGGGTCACCCAGCTCTCCCTCGCCAGGCTCCAGCGGCCCCGGGACCCGGCGCCGCAGGGCCTGCTCACCGCGCCGCCGGGGCCGTGGTCCCTCTTCTCGCACATCCTCCGGCTCGACCCGTGGCACCGGGAGGCCCATCACCGGTTCCTGTCCTTCTTCTTCGCACGCCACGGCGGTTCGGCCAACGCCGCGTGGGACGTTGCCGCCTTCCTCGGCCAACGGGCTCCCGTCTCCTCCCCGTTGAGGCTGCTGCCGCTGGTGGCCCTGATCGAGGAGCACGACCCGTCCACGCTGCTGGCCGACCGTACGTGGGAGCAACCACAGTGGAAGGCCACGGCGTTGGGGGCCTACCAGCACTGGCTGCCGGAGGTCGCCGGCAGCGAGTTCACTCCCGTGCTCGACCTGGCGTACCTGGCCCACGCACTGATCATGGCGAGCTGCGAGTTCGAGGCGCGTCCGGTCTTCGCCGCCATGGGTCCCTTCGCCTCACGCATGCCGTGGAGCGCCCTCGGCGACCCCGAGGAGCAGCTCAGCAAGGCCCGGCTGGCCTGCGGACTGCCCGTACCGGGCTCGCGCGGACGTGGCACGGCCTTCCGCGCCGGCGACGGCCCGTGAGCCGCGGCCCCCTGGAATGAGGCCCGGCGCCCACCGGAGCCCCGCTGCCGATACCGGCGAAGCTTCCCCGATGTCCACACGAGAAAGGCCCGAACGTGCCCGACACCGCCTCCACAGGCCGCACGAGAATACGACAGCGGGAAGCACCTGTCGCTCTGGACGATGACGCGACTCTGCACGCGATGGGATATCCGCGGAAACTCACCCGCCGATTCCGCGCATTCGACAACTTCGCGATCTCCTTCACCATCATCAACATCATCTCCGGAATCTTCTCGTCATTCGGATTCGGAATGAATGCGGGCGGCCCGTTGGTCCTCGTATTCGGCTGGATCAGCGTTTCCGTGATGGTGCTCTTCATCGGTGCGTCGATGGGCGAGATCGCATCCGCCTACCCCACCAGCGGCGCGCTGTATTTCTCTGCCGGAAAGCTCGCCAAGCACAACAAGGGCGCATGGTCCTGGTACACGGGGTGGCTGAACTTCGTCGGCCAGGTAGGCGGCACGGCGGCGACAGGGTACGCCGCCGCCACTTTCATCCAGGCCTTCATCGCGATGCAGTGGCCGTCCTACGAGGTGACCGGGCACCGCACGGTGCTGATCACCGCGGCGATCCTGCTGCTCCAGGCCCTCGCGAACACCTACACGGTGCAGCTGGTCGCCGTCTTCAACCGCATCTCGGTGTGGTGGCTGCTGATCGGCATGGTCGTGATCGTCACCGCCCTGTGGGTGATGCCTGAGCACCACCAGTCGGCGTCCTTCGTCACTCACTTCGCCAACAACACCGGTTTCACGAGCGCCCTTTACGGCGGCATGCTCGGCCTGCTGGTGACGAGCTGGACCTTTACCGGGTTCGACGGCAGTTTCCACATGTCCGAAGAGACGGTTCAGGCCACCGTGAACGCACCGCGTGGCATCATGCGTGCGATCGGTTACTCCGCCATCACAGGTCTGATCCTCATGCTCGCCCTGGTGTACGCGATCCGCGACTACGGCAAGGAGGCCGCCGCGGAAGCCCCGCCCGTGCAGATTCTCATCGACGCCCTTGGCATGGGCACAGCCAAGCTTCTCCTGCTCATCGTGATCGGCGCGATGCTCTTCTGCGGTCTGGCCAACATGACCAGCAACACCCGGCAGATCTTCGCCTTTTCACGGGACGGCGCCATGCCGGGGTCCCGCTGGTGGCATTCGGTCTCCCCGCGTACACGTACGCCCGTGAAGGCCGTATGGCTCGCGGCGGCCTGCTCGATGGTCCTGGTCATTCCCGGCTGGTGGTCCAAGACGGCGTTCACGGCCATCGTCAGCGTCAACGTCGTCGGGCTCTTCCTCGCCTACGCGGTCCCCATCTATCTCCGTCTCCGGCTGGACGACTTCCAGCCCGGCCCGTGGCACCTCGGGCGATGGGGCAAGCCGGTCGGGGCCGTCGCCGTGACGTGGATCCTCCTCAGCAACGTCCTGTTCATGCTGCCCCACGCCTCCCCGATCACCGTGACGACGTTCAACTACGCGCCGATCGCGCTGGCAGCGGTGCTGATCATCGCCACGGTTTGGTGGTTCGCCACCGCCCGGCGGCGCTTCCAGGGGCCGGTCAGCTACGGCCGTCCGGACGAAGTGGCCGCCATGGACCTGATCTGACACGGCGCCGGCGGGCCGCACCGGCCGGCCCGCCGGCCCACCCCAGTGGAAAGGACGCACAAGGCATGGAACCTCTCGGGGACGACGCCCCGTACCCGACCTCCGCCGAAGGGCCCGGCTCCGTGACGGCCCCGTCCGGGGGCAGCGGCGGCCGCGCGGGCGGACTCGGCGTCTCCCGCGCCTCGTCGGACGAATGGCTCCAGGTCGAGGAGTGGGCAGCCGAGGAGCAGTGGAACCCGGGGCTGGGCGACACGGCCTGCTTCCACCCCACCGACCCCGGCGGCTTCTTCCTCGGACGCGTCGGCGGCAGCCCCGTCTCGGCGGTCTCGGTCGTCAACTACTCCCCCGGCTTCGCCTTCCTCGGCTACTACCTGGTCCGTCCGGACTTCCGCGGCAAGGGCGTGGGCCTGGCCACCTGGGAGGAGGCGGTGCCGCACGCCGGGGCGAGGACCATCGGCCTGGACGCCGTCCTCGAACAGCAGGAGACCTACAGCCGTTCGGGCTTCTCCCCCGCCTACCCCACCTGCCGCTACGGCGGGCGTCCCGCCTCCCGCGGCACTCCGCCGCCCTCCGTGGTGCCGGTGACGCAGGATCACTTCGAGGCACTCGCCGCCTACGACGAGGAGTGCTTCCCCGCCCCCCGCCGGGCGTTCCTCCGCAGGTGGCTCGCGGCCCCCGGCCACCGCGCGCACGTCTTCGTACAGGACGGCGAGCCGGCCGGCTACGGCGTGATCCGGCAGGCCAGGGACGGTCACCGCATCGGCCCGCTCTTCGCCGGCTCCCCGCAGGCCGCCGAGGCACTCTTCGACGCACTCACCGCCCACCTCAGCCAGGACGACGAGGTCCATGTCGACATCCCCCAGACCAATGAGGCGGCCGTCTCCCTCGCCACGAGCCGTGGCCTGTCGCCCGGCTTCGAGAGCGTACGGATGTACAAGGGTCCGCCTCCTGCCGTGCGGGCGGAGCGCGTCTTCGGTGTCACGAGTCTCGAACTCGGCTGAACCCCCGGTTGGTGCCCCGGCTGGGGCCCCGGCCGCCCCCGCCCGCGAAATCCGCCGGGCAGGCCCCGCGCGTCTCTGCACCGGCCGCCCCGTGCGGCAGGGTGTAGGTGTGCAGCCGGAGCGGGCGGCACCCCGCGCCGCGGCGGAATTCATGACAGACGGTCAGGGAGACCTCGCGGCACGGCGGCGGACGCCGCGTCAGGGCCCTCCCGCCCGGGCCGTACGGCAGGACCACTCGGCCGCGATTTCGGCTCTGACCTGTAGTAATACTGGCCAGAGGGACAGTGCTACGCTCACTCGGAGGTATCAATGAAGATGCTGATCAACGTGCCGGAGAACGTCGTCGCGGACGCCCTGCGGGGAATCGCCGCCGCGCATCCCGAGCTGACGGTCGACGTGGACAACCGCGTGGTCGTGCGGCGTGACGCCCCCGTCGCCGGCAAGGTGGGCCTGGTCTCCGGCGGAGGCTCCGGCCACGAACCCCTGCACGGCGGCTTCGTCGGCCGCGGAATGCTCGACGCGGCCTGTCCCGGCGCGATCTTCACCTCCCCCGTGCCCGACCAGATGACGCGTGCCGCTGCCGCCGTCGACAGCGGCAGCGGAGTCCTGTTCGTCGTGAAGAACTACACCGGCGACGTCCTCAACTTCGACATGGCCGCCGAGCTGGCGGAGGACGAGGGCATCCAGGTGGGCAAGGTCCTGGTGCAGGACGATGTCGCCGTCACCGACAGCGACTTCACGGCCGGACGCCGTGGCACCGGCGGCACGCTGTTCGTCGAGAAGATCGCGGGTGCGCTCGCGGAGGAGGGTGCTCCGCTGGAGCGCGTCGAGGCGATGGCACGTCAGGTGTCCGACTCCTGCCGGAGCTTCGGCGTCGCGCTCGCCCCCTGCACGACGCCCGCGAAGGGCAGCCCCACCTTCGACCTGCCCGCCGGTGAGCTGGAGCTGGGCATCGGCATCCACGGCGAATCGGGCCGCGAGCGGCGTTCGATGATGACCTCCGGCGAGATCGCCGACTTCGCGGTGGACGCCGTGCTCACCGATCTGGAACCGGACGGTCCCGTGCTGGTTCTGGTCAACGGCATGGGTGCCACCCCCCTGCTCGAGCTGTACGGTTTCTGCGCCGAGGTGCAGCGCGTCCTGGACGAGCGCCGCGTGCCGGTCGCCCGTACCCTCGTCGGCAACTACGTCACCTCACTGGACATGGCCGGAGCCTCGGTGACCCTGTGCCGGGCCGACGAGGAGATGCTGCGGCTGTACGACGCACCGGTGAGCACGCCGTCACTCCGCTGGGGTTGCTGAAGATGAGTCATGGGCACCGGGCCGCACCACTGCCGCCGTTCCGGGAACGGCCCTCGGCCCTTGTGAAGAGGGAGTTGTCTTGACCGACCTGACCGATGAGCTGGATGCCGGGACCGTCTTCCGCTGGCTCACCACCGCAGCCGCCTCCGTGGAGCGCGAAGCCGACCTGCTCACCGAGCTCGACTCGGCCATCGGGGACGCCGACCACGGCAGCAACCTGCAGCGCGGTTTCGCCGCCGTCGTGACGGCTCTGGGCAAGGAGTCGCCCGCTGCGCCCGGGGCCGTACTGATCCTCGCCGGACGGCAGTTGGTCTCCAGCGTCGGCGGCGCCTCCGGTCCGCTTTACGGAACGCTGCTGCGCCGTACGGGCAAGGCGCTGGGTGACGCGGAGCGGGTGACGGGCAGCCAGCTGGCCGAAGCGCTGCGGACCGGAGTGGACGCCGTGGCGCAGCTGGGCGGTGCCGCGCTGGGAGACAAGACGATGCTGGACGCGCTGTATCCGGGCGTCGAGGCACTGGCCGCGGGCGGGCCCCACCCGTACGGCGCGGCACGCACCGCCGCCGACGAGGGCGCGCTCGCCACCGTGCCGATGCGCGCGCGCAAGGGCCGCGCGAGCTATCTCGGCGAGAGAAGCGTGGGACACAAGGACCCGGGTGCGACGTCCTCAGCGCTGCTCTTCACGGCCCTTGCCGGGGCGGTCGCCGATGAGTGAGCAGCAGGACACTTCCCCCGCCGGCGGACAGGCACCGGGCCGGTCCTCGGAGGGGAAGTCCCAGCCCAGGGTCGGGATCGTTCTGGTCTCGCACAGCAAGGAGGTCGCCGACTCCGTGGCCCGCCTCGCGGTCGGGCTCGCCGCAGGAAGGGACAGCGCGCCGGTCGAAGGCGCGGGCGGCGGGCCGGACGGCGGTCTGGGCACCAGTGCGGAACTCATCAGCGCCGCGGCGCACAAGGTCGACACGGGGGCCGGTGTGGCCATCCTCGTCGACCTCGGAAGCGCGGTGCTTACGGTGAAGGTGCTGCTGGCCGAAGGGGACGATCTGCCCGAGAACGCCCAGCTGGTGGACGCCCCTCTCGTCGAGGGGGCGATCGCCGCGGTGGTGGCGTCGGCGGGCGGCGCGGACCTCGCGGAGGTCGCGGCCGCCGCCGAGGAGGCATACCACTTCCGGAAGGTGTGAGCGGCGCCCCTGGCCGGCTCGGCCGCCACGGCGTCGCCGCCCGTCTCGCGGCCCCGCCGTCCCGCGGTCAGGTCAGGCGGGGCTGCGGAGCCTGGGAGCCGCCGGCGCATCCCCGGATGTGCCTGGCGCGGACGCGGCGGACTGGGCGGACCGCGTGGTCTGCTGCTCCGCGCCGCCTCCCCCGGGCTGCTCGACGGTGTCCGCGGTGCTGCGCGCCCAGTCCGCGAGCCCCGCGACGTCGATGCCGTGCGGTGGACGGCTCCGGTACGGCTCGATCCCGCCGGTGCCGCGCAGCAGCAGACGTGCGCCGCCCCTTGTGTTGCCGCGGGCGAGGTGCGTGATCCCGACGGCGAGCTGCGCGAGGCCCTTCCACAGCGCCGCTTCCGCCTCGGGCGCCGTCTTCCAGGCGTCCTCCAGCACCTCGTGCGCGTGGAAGGGCATGCCGTCGTCGAGCAGACGCTGCGCCTCCTCCAGGGTCTGGGCGGGGGTGCGCACGACGCCCTCGGGCTGGCGGGCGACGCCCTCCTGCCCGTACGGAAGCGGCCGTCCCAGTCCGTCGCGGGGACGGGCGTTGCGGGCCTTGCCTTCGGGGTCGCGGTCGCGCCGGGCTGAGCCGCCCCTGGCCCGGGCCGTCTCCGGCGGAGGCGCGGCAGGGGTGACGGCAGCGGCTGGAAGACCCGTACGGGGATCATGGCCGCAGTGCTCGCAGCAGGCCCGTGAGGGGTCCTCACGCACCCGGCCGCACTCCTCGCACACCTGGTTCAGCCAGCACGCCGGCTCCCCGCCCTGCTGATCGTGGCTCTCCTGCACGTGACGCCCTTCTCGCTCGCCGCACTCGGTCTCCGCCGGTGGCACATGGTCGCCGCCCGCGCCGCACACGGGCCGCCGGGGCGGCGGGCGGACTTCGCCGTCACCCTCCCGCGAAGACGTCGGTCAGTGGCACGCCGACCTCACCGAGTCTCCCCGCATCGACCGGCAGACCGGAAGTCACCAGTGTGCGCAGGGGCCCTGTGACGTCCCAGACGTTGACGTTCATCCCGGCCAGCACCCGGCGCTCCCGGAGCCAGAACGCGATGAATTCGCGGTCGGCGGGGCTTCCCCGGAAGACGACCTGGTCGTAGCCGCCCCGTCCCACATGGCCCGTGTACTCCATGCCCAGGTCGTACTGATCCGTGAAGAAGTACGGGAGCCTCTCGTAGCTCGCGTCTTCCCCGAGCATCGATCTGGCCGCCGTGGCGGGCTGGTTGAGGGCGTTCGCCCAGTGCTCGACACGGATGTGCCTGCCCAGCAGCGGATGGAAGGCGCTGGCGACATCGCCGGCGGCCCAGATGTCCGGGTGCGAGGTGCGCAGCGCGGAGTCGACGCGGACGCCGTCGTCGACCTCGAGTCCGGCATCGGCCGCGAGCGCGGTGTTCGGGGTGATGCCGACGCCTACGACGACGGCGTCGGCCTCGATCCGCTCGCCGCCGTGCAGCAGCACACCGTTGACGTGGCCGCCTTCACCGGTGATCTCGGTGACATGGGTGCCGCAGCGCAGATCCACGCCGTGATCGGTGTGCAGGTCGGCGAAGACCTGCGCAGTCTCACGGCCCAGCACGCCGATCAGGGGCAGTTCGGCCGCCTCCAGCAGGGTCACCTGCACTCCGGCCTCGCGGGCGGCGGCCGTCGTCTCCAGGCCGATCCAGCCGCCGCCGATGACGACGAGCCGGGAGGCGCCGGCGAAGGTCTCCTTGAGGGCGTCGCTGTCGGCGAGCCGGCGCAGATAGTGCACGCCGCCCAGGCTCTCGCCCGGCACCGGAAGCCTGCGCGGGGAGGAGCCGGTGGCCAGCAGCAGCTTCGCGTACGGGAGGGACTCGCCGTCCCCGAGCGTGACCGTGCGGCCGCCGGGATCGATGCCGGCGACGGAGGCTCCGAGGCGCAGCCCGACGCCGTTCTCCTCGTACCAGTGGCGCGGATGGACGTAGACGTCCTCACGCGCCGATGCGCCTCTGAGGTACTCCTTCGACAGCGGCGGGCGCTCGTAGGGGCGCTCCTGCTCGTCGCCGATGAGGACCACCGGCCCGTCGAACCCCCCGTCGCGCAGGGCCTCGGCGGCCTTCGCTCCGGCGAGGCCGGCACCGGCGATCACGAAGGGGGAGGTCGTCGTCGCGCCCATGTTCTGCTCCTCGGCTGGGAATCGGCGGTGGACGCCCGGCGGTGCGGCTCGCTCACCCTGCCCGTGCCGCGCCGCCGGGAGCATTCGGGCCGGGGCTCAGCCGGACGGGCCGTGCGACGCGGCGGCTGTGCGCAGCTCCTTCTCCAGGGTCCCGAACAGGTCGCTCCAGGAGTCCGCGAACTTCCTGACTCCCTCGTCCTCCAGCGTCGTCACGACGTCGTGGTACGAGACTCCCGCCACGTCGAGGTCGTCGAGGATCTGCTGGGACTCCGCGTACGTGCCGTGGACGGTGTCGCCCGTGATCTCCCCGTGGTCCTCGACGGCGCGGAGGGTCGCCTCGGGCATGGTGTTCACGACGTCCGGCGCGACCAGCCCTGCGACGTAGCGGGTGTCGTCGAAGGAGGGGTCCTTCACGCCGGTGGAGGCCCACAGCGGGCGCTGCGGCCGCATGCCGGCCGCTTCGAGGGCCTGCCAGCGGTCGCCGGCCCGCGCGTGCTCGAAGTGCTCATATGCGAGGCGGGCGTTGGCGAGGGCGGCACGCCCGCGCAGCGCCTGCGCCTGTGAGCTGCCCAGCTTGTCGAGGCGTTCGTCGGTCGCGGTGTCGACGCGGCTGACGAAGAAAGACGCGACCGACGCGATGGCGGAGAGGTCGCGTCCCGCGGTGTGCGCCTCCTCCATCCCGTCGAGGAAGGCGCCGATGACCTGGTCGTAGCGGTCGAGGGAGAAGATCAGGGTCACGTTGACGCTGATGCCCTCGGCGAGCGCCGCGGTGATCGCTCCCAGGCCCTCGCGGGTGGCTGGGATCTTCACGAAGAGGTTGGGCCGGTCCACCAGCCACCACAGGCCGCGTGCCTCGGCGAGGGTCGCCCCCGTGTCATGAGCCAGGCGCGGGTCGACCTCGATGGAGACGCGTCCGTCCACGCCGCGGCTGGTCTCGTGGACACCGCTCAGGACATCGCAGGCCCAGCGCACGTCGTAGGCCGTCATCAGGCGGGCCGCCTCGGCGACGCCGACTCCGCGCCGGGCGAGGTCCGCGATCTGTGCGTCGTAGTGCGGTCCGGACCCCATCGCCCGGTCGAAGATCGTCGGATTGCTGGTGATGCCGACGACGCCCTGCTGACTGACGAGGCGGGACAGCCAGCCGCCAGCGAGCCGCTCGCGGCTCAGGTCGTCCAGCCAGGGGGCCACGCCTTCGTCCGCGAGCCGCTCCAAGGTGTCGGTCATGGTCATCTCCCTCGGGTCGTCTCCCCCGAAGAGCCCATGACTCCAACGTAACTCCGGACTTACGCGCTGCCATGACCTGCGCCGACGCCCTCCGCAGCCGGGCAGGACCTAGCCCTGGCCGGCGCCCTCGAACCAGGTGGGTCCGTCACCGGCGGCCTGCTTGATGCGCATCACGACGCCCTCCCCCATGGGCGGCAGGGCGTCGAGCCCGAACCAGCCCACCTCCAGCGACTCGTCGTCGTTGACCCTGGCTTCGCCACCGGTTGCGCGGCAGCGGAAGCAGATGTCCATGAACTGGCAGACGTCGCCGTTGGGAAAGGTCACGGGCTCTTCCAACGCCTGTACGAGGACGACGCGTTCGGCGACGCAGCGCACCGCCGTCTCCTCCTCCACCTCGCGCCGGGCGGCCGCCGCGGGCTGCTCGCCGGGCTCCGGGATGCCGCCGATGATCGACCAGTGTCCGGTGTCGGCCCGCCGGCCCAGCAGCACACGCCCCTCGTCGTCGAACACGACCGCGCTGACGCCAGGCAGGTAGAGGAGTTGGTGACCTGCGGTGGCGCGGATCCGGCGGATGAATTCAGGCGTCGACATGATCCCGAGCCTACGTGTTTCCGTGCGTGCCCCGTCCCCGCCGCCGTTCACAGCAGGAACATCCCTCCTGTACGGGATATCCACAATCAAGGCCCGACGCACTACGGTTGACGAGCGAAGTCGCAGCCCGTCGCTTCCCGGGGAGTGGAGCGGTGCGGGGTGCGCCGGTTTCGGGGGGTCGCAGGGATGACGTCACCTGTGCAGGGGTCGTCCGCGGTGCGTGAACGGGAGAGCAGCACCGCCGACGTGACAGGAGTGCTCGTACTGGGTGCGTGCGCGGGCTGGGCGCTGATCACAGCCGCGGGACGGGACGCCAGGCCGGAGGGGCTGCTCCTCGCGGTCCTCGCGGTGGGTGCCGGCTATGCCACCGGACGCATTGCGGGCTCCGTGCTGCCCGCCGGCGCCGCGGCCGGGGCGGGGGTCGCGGGCGTCTTCCTCGCCCTTTTCGGGCCGTCGTCCTCGCGCGTCATACCCGGCAGCATCGACTTCGCCGGGCCCGCGGGGCGTTCGGGGGTGACCGCCGCGCTCCTCACGCTGGCCGTGGGCGCCTTCTGCTGTGCCGCGTGGGCGACCGGGGTGCCTGCCGTGCGGCTGGGTCTGCGGCTGCTGGCGGCGGGCACTGTGGTGTGCGCCCTGTTCGTGGGCACCCCGGTCGGATTCGCCGCCGCCCTGGCCGTGCTGGTGTGCTCCATCGCGGCGGGCCCCGTACGGCGGCGGCCGCTGTGCCTGGCCGCTCTGGCTCTGGCCGCCGCGGGCGTCACGGGTGTCACCTTCGCGGTGGCACAGGACGGGCTGCCGCGCGGCGCGTCCGTCGCACTGCACGAGCAACTCACCGGTCACCGGGTGGAGTTGTGGCGGGACGCCGTCGCGATCACGCGGGAGAACCCGATGTCCGGCA
Source organism: Streptomyces sp. DSM 116795 (assembly GCF_055792905.1). Taxonomy (NCBI): domain Bacteria; kingdom Bacillati; phylum Actinomycetota; class Actinomycetes; order Kitasatosporales; family Streptomycetaceae; genus Streptomyces; species Streptomyces sp. DSM 116795. The sequence goes on along the minus strand of NZ_CM147707.1, from coordinate 6,859,149 downwards.
CCGGTCCGGACACGTTCAGGGATCTGAGCGTCACGGCACAGGGCGCGGGCGCGGCCACCGGCACGGCACGTGGCACGGACACGGACACGGACACGAGCGTCGGCACGGCGCGCTCGGCGGTCACCGGGCAGGGCACGCTCCCCGCGCACGCGCCTGCGCCGTCCGACGGCAAGCCGCACTCGGCTCCGCTGCAGGTCGCCGCCGAGCAGGGGCTGCCGGGGCTGGCGTTGCTCGCTGCGGCCTTCGGGTGGCTGCTGCTTGCCCTGTGGGCATCGCCCCGGCCGACGCCCCTCGTACTGACGGCGGGGGCGGCGCTCGCGGCACTGGCCGCGCTGGCGGCGATAGGCAACGCTCTGAGCTTCACCCAGGTGACGGCGGGCGCGGGCCTTCTCGCGGGCATCGCCTGCGCGAGGCGGCTCAACTGACGCGGCGCGCCGTCACCGTCGCTGCCGGTACGCGGGCGGCGGCTCCCGGGATCAGGGCGTGACGGCGGCGCCGGCCAGCAGCCTGCCCTCGGCGTAGGTCCCCGCCGACTCGGGCAGCCGGGCCGTACGCCCGCCGAGCAGCACGGTCAGCCCGCCGGTCGGAGCGGCGCCCGGGTCCGGGGCCGTACCGGTCCTGCGCAGGGCCTGGGCGGCGACCGCGTCGGCGGAGCGGAAGAGCACGGGCTCGGGCCCGCCTTCCCCGGCCACGGCCGCGCGGATGCGTCCGCCCACGAGTTCGTAGTGAGTGCACCCGAGGACGACGGCGCGCACGCCGCGCGGCGTCAGCGCAGCCGCCGCGCCGACGGCGACGTCGATGGCGTGCTCCTGCGCGGTCTCCACGGCGTCGGCGAGGCCGTGGCAGGGCACCTCCGTGAACTGGGCGTCCTGCCCGAACTCCGCGATGAGCCGGCGCTGGTAGGGGCTGCCGGTGGTGGCCGGAGTCGCCCAGACGGCGACGGGACCGCCGCCCTGTGCCGCGGGCTTGACCGCGGGCACCGTACCGATCACCGGAAGGTCCGGCTCCAGCTCCGCGCGGAGGGCGGACAGAGCATGTACGGACGCGGTGTTGCAGGCGACGATCAGCGCATCGGGCGCGTGCGCGCGTGCCGCCTTGGCGCAGGCCATGGCGTGCGCGGTGATGTCGTCGGCGCTCCGCGGGCCCCAGGGCATGCTGTCCGGGTCGCTGGAGAGGACGAGGTCCGCGTCGGGACGTGCCCTGCGTACCGCCGCCGCAGCCGCGAGCAGGCCGATACCGGAGTCCACGAACGCGATCTTCACGGCACGCCACTGTAGTCGATCGGCCGTACGGGCCACGCACCTCGTCCCGCCTCACCACCGGCCCCGGCGTACCGCCGGCACCGCCCGCCGTGCGGCAGACTGCGGCGGATGAGCGCGCTGACCTGGATCGCTTCGGGATCCCTCGCCGCATGGCTGTGGCTGCTGCTGTGCCAGGCCCGCTTCTGGCGTACGGACATCCGCCTGCCGCCCGGCGAGGTGCCGGAGCGCTGGCCGGCGCTGGCGGTGGTGGTGCCCGCGCGGGACGAGGCGGATGTGCTGCCGCTGAGCCTGCCCGGCCTGCTGGCGCAGGAGTATCCGGGGCGGGCCGAGATCTTCCTCGTCGACGACGGCTCGACGGACGGCACCGGCGCACTGGCGCAGCGGCTCGCCGTCGAACAGCAGCCGCACGGCCTGCCGTTGACGGTCACCTCCCCCGGCGAGCCCGAGCCGGGATGGACGGGCAAACTGTGGGCTCTGCGGCACGGCATGGCACTCGCACGGGAGCGCACCGGCGCCGAGTTCCTGCTGCTCACGGACGCCGACATCGCCCACGCCCCGGGCTCGCTGCGGGACCTGGTGAGTGCCGCGACCGGCGCCCGTCTGGACCTCCTCTCCCAGATGGCGCGGCTTCGGGCCGACAGCGCATGGGAGCGGCTCATCGTCCCGGCGTTCGTCTACTTCTTCGCGCAGCTCTATCCCTTCGGCCGGGTCAACCGTCCCGCCTCCCGTACCGCCGCCGCGGCCGGCGGCTGTGTGCTGCTGCGCACCGAGGCGGCCGTGCGCGCACGCGTACCGGAGAGCATCCGGCACGCCGTCATCGACGACGTGACGCTCGCCCGTGCCGTCAAGCGCGCGGGCGGCGGGCGGATCTGGCTGGGGCTGGCCGACGGTGTGGAGAGCGTGCGCCCCTACGACCGGCTGCCGCAGCTGTGGCGCATGGTGGCACGCAGCGCGTACGCGCAGCTCGGGAACAACCCGGTGGTGCTGCTGGGAACCGTCGCGGGTCTGACGCTGGTGTATCTGGTGCCTCCGCTGACGGCGCTGGCCGGGTCACCCGTGGGGGCGGCGGCGTGGGCGGCGATGGCCCTGACGTACGTGCCGATGCTGCGCTACTACCGGCAGCCGCCGTGGCGGGCGCTCGCGCTGCCCGTCACGGCGGCCCTGTATCTGCTGATGACGGTCGACTCGGCGCTGCGGCACCACCGCGGGCGCGGTGCCTCGTGGAAGGGCCGCACGTACGCGTGATCGCGGCGCCGAGGAACAGGCAGCCGGTGACAGGGAGTTGACGGCCCCACCCGCAGGGGACGTTCACTCGCGGCAGCTCACTTGCGGCCGGGAGTCCACTTCATGCCCCACTCGTAGGCCGCGTCGACGGTGCGCTGCGGGCTGCTGCCGCGCGGGGTGACCAGATAGCGGGCCTCGCGCTGCACGACGAGGTCGCCGCCCTGGTTGGTGATGAGTGCGAGCGCGCAGACGTTGGACGTGACGGTGCACTCGTCGAGCGAGAACTCCACCGGAGCGCCGTGCTGGGGCTGGAGGGTGACGGTGCCGGCGACGCCCTCGAAGCTGCGGGCCCCTTCGTAGATCGTGACGAAGACGAGGATGCGGCGCAGGTCCGCGGCATGGTCGAGGTTGACGGTGAGGTTCTCGCCGGAGGTGACCGCGCCCGTGCGGTCGTCGCCGTCGAGTTGCATGTACGGCGGCTGGTGCAGCGAGCCGAAGGCGTTGCCGAGGGCCTGGACGACGCCCTTGCGCCCGTCGGCGAGTTCGAAGAGTGCGCACAGGTCCAGGTCGAGGTCCGAGTGACCCGCGATGGCCTTGCCGAGCTTCCGGCCCCAGCCCGAGAACTGCTTGTGCACCTGCCAGTTGAGGTTGACCCGCAGGACGCCGCCGGTGCCGCCCTGTTTGGTCAGCGAGACGGACGGCGACTGCTTGGTCAGCGTGACCTTGGTGAGCCGTACCGGCGTGGCCCCGGACGCGGGCGGCGCGGCCCCGGGCGGGGGCGCGGCGGAAGCCGCGGGGGTGGCGGGCGCAGCGGCAGGGGTGGACGCAGCGGTGGATGCAGGACCCGCGGCGGGCGCCGTGCCGCGCACCGATGCGCCCGTGTCCGCCTGTTCGTCAACACTGATCCCGAAGTCCGTTGCCAGACCGGCCAGTCCGCTGCCGTACCCCTGGCCGACCGCGCGGAACTTCCAGGAGCCCTGCCTGCGGTAGAGCTCACCGAGTACGAACGCCTTCTCCACTGTGGCGTCCGCGCTCTCGAAGCGGGCGATCTCCGCGCCGCCGGCCGCGTCCACGAGCCGTACGTACAACCCCGGGACCTGCCCGAACGTACCGCCGTCGGCAGAGGCGGCCAGCACGATCCGGTCGATGTCCGGCTCGACCTTGCCGAGGTCCGCGCCCAGCACGTCGAGGACGGCGTCCCCTTCGGAGTGCTTCCCCTCGTGGGTCACGGCGCCCGAGGCGTGGCGAGGCTGGTTGTAGAAGACGAAGTCGTCGTCGGAGCGGACCTTTCCGGATTCCGCCAGCAGCAGCGCGGACGCGTCCACGTCCACGGGGCCCGTCCCGGACCCCCGGCCCAGCTCGATACGCACGGACTCCGCCGCGACGGGTACGTTGCTGCCCTTCTGCATCGTCATGCCACTCCACTCCCCTCGTCGTTCCGCCGCGGCCCTCTCGGCGGCCTGTTCACCGCGCTTCGGCTGCGACTGGCACATTCCGTTACAACATCTCGACACGTCCATGTGACCGTTTTTGCCGGGTTCGCTCGTATTGGTGATGGGGAGTCACCGCAAGCACGAGAAACCGCTCCTTGACCGGGGTCCCCAACGGCCACATTTTGGGCTTACCTTATGGGCATGACCTCCCCCCGCTACTCCCCTGGCGGCTACTACGCTGGCCCTTCCTACCCCGACACACCGATCTACGACATGCTCGTGAACGAGCGTGGCACCCCGCAGATCGCTCCCATCCGGGTCCCGTCGGCGTACGAACCGATGCCTTCCCTCGCCGCACTGCCCCCGGCGCTCCCGGCACTGCCCGCCGGCCCGAGCCACCAGCAGCAGTACACGCCCCCGCAGGGGTATCCGAACGCCATGGGCAACCAGCCCCCGCCGCCCGGCATGGCGCAGCCCGCGCCCCTGCAGTCGGCGCCGCTGCAACAGACGCCTGCGCCCTACATTCCGCAGCAGGCACCCCAGCAGCGCGGCTATCCGGACCCGCGGCAGCAGCAACAGCCCCAGCCGCCGCAGCAGATGCGGCCCGTCGCACCTCCGCGCCCTGCCGCGCCCCGTCCAGCCGCACCGCGGCCGGCCGCTCCCCGGCAGATGCCGAACTCGTACGACGACCCCTACGGCGGCCACCAGTACCCGGGCCGCGGCTACTGACCTGATCCGGCCGTTCAACTGCCTCACGGTGGTGGGAGGATGGCCGTATGACGTCCGCGTGGCTGGCATCGCTCCACCTCTACCCGGTGAAGGCACTGGCGGGGATCGAACGTGAGGAGCTCACCGTCGAGCCGTGGGGCCCGGCCGCGGACAGGCGCTGGATGCTGACGTCTCCGGACGGCAGCCAGGTCACACAGCGCGAACATCCACGTCTCGCACAGGCACGCGCGGTTCCGCTGCCCGGAGGGGGAGTCAGGGTGGCGGCTCCGGGGAGGGAGCCGCTGGAGGCGGGTGTGCCGCCGGCGGGCCAGGACGTCGTCCCTGTGCGGCTTTTCGGGAAGAAGCTGGAAGTGGCGCCCGCGGACGCGGCATCGAGCCAGTGGTTCTCGGAGTATCTCGGCACGCCTGTGCGGCTTGTGCACCTGGACGCACCCGAGCGGCGCCGCCCCCTCGATCCGCGGTTCGCCCGCGAGGGAGAGACCGTCTCGCTCGCCGACGGCTTTCCGCTGCTGCTCACGACGGTCTCCTCGCTGGACGCGCTCAACTCGCTGATCGCACAAGGCGATCACGCCGACGAAGGCCCGCTGCCGATGAACCGCTTCAGACCCAACCTCGTGGTGCGGGGAAGCGCCCCGTGGGCCGAGGACGGCTGGGAACGGCTCCGCATCGGTGAGATCGTCTTCCGCGTGGTCAAGCCGTGCGGCCGGTGCGTGGTGACGACGACCGACCAGACGACGGGCGAACGCGGAAAGGAGCCGCTGCGCACCCTGGCCCGCCACCGTCGCTTCGGGGACCAACTGGTCTTCGGTCAGAACCTGGTCCCGGAGCATACGGGCAGGGTGCGCAGCGGCGACTTGGTGGAGGTGCTCGCCTAGACAATGCCTCGCGGCATCAGGGAGGTGCCTGGGCGAGCCCCTCCTCTCCGGCTCTTCCGGCACGCCCGGCGCACTTGGTTCCGTGGCGGGATGTGCGCCGGGTGTGCCCGTCCGCCGGTGTCCTCGCGGCTTTCGTCCGTCAGCCGCCGTCCTCCTCCATCAGCCGGGAGCGGATCAGGAACCGGACGCCTTCCGGTGCTTCGAGCGAGAATCCGCTGCCGCGTCCCGGCACCACGTCGACCGTGAGGTGGGTGTGGCTCCAGTACGCGAACTGGCTGGCGGACATCCAGAACGGCACCGGCTCGTCGACGCCGTCCACCGCCAGCCGTCCGAGCAGGACGTCCGAGTCGCCCGTGCGCAGCTCGCCGAGCTGATAGCACATCGGGGAACTGCCGTCGCAGCAGCCGCCCGACTGGTGGAACATCAGCGGCCCGTGCTGCCGCGTGAGCTGCCGGATCATCGCGGCGGCCTCCTCCGTGAAGCCGACCCGCTCCGGCGCACCGGCCGCCGTGCGCTCCTCCTCCGCCTGGTCCGCGGATGCCATCAGAAGAACCCGAGCTTCTTCGGCGAGTAGCTCACCAGCAGGTTCTTGGTCTGCTGGTAGTGGTCGAGCATCATCCGGTGGTTCTCGCGGCCGATGCCCGACTGCTTGTACCCGCCGAACGCGGCGTGCGCCGGGTAGGCGTGGTAGCAGTTCGTCCACACGCGCCCGGCCTGGATGGCCCGTCCCGCGCGGTAGGCAGTGTTGCCGTCACGGCTCCATACGCCGGCGCCCAGGCCGTAGAGGGTGTCGTTGGCCGTCGACATGGCGTCGTCGAAGTCGGAGAAGTCTGTGACGGCCACGACCGGCCCGAAGATCTCCTCCTGGAAGACGCGCATGCTGTTGTTGCCCTCCAGGATCGTGGGCCGCACGTAGTAGCCGCCCTCCAGCTCGCCACCCAGCTCGGCACGTGTGCCGCCGGTCAGCGCCTTGGCGCCTTCCTGCTTGCCGATGTCGAGGTAGGAGAGGATCTTCTCCATCTGGTCGTTGGAGGCCTGCGCGCCGACCATCGTCTCGGTGTCCAGCGGGTGCCCCTGGACGATCTTCTCCGTACGGGCGACACCCGCGTCGAGGAAGTCCCGGTAGTGGCCCTGCTGGATGAGCGCGCGCGACGGACACGTGCACACTTCGCCCTGGTTGAGGGCGAACATCGTGAAGCCCTCCATCGCCTTGTCGTAGAAGTCGTCGTCGGCGGTGGAGACGTCGTCGAAGAAGATGTTGGGGCTCTTGCCGCCGAGTTCGAGCGTGACGGGCTTGAGGTTCTCGGAGGCGTACTGCATGATCAGCCGGCCCGTGGTGGTCTCACCGGTGAAGGCGACCTTGGCCACGCGCGGGCTGCTGGCCAGCGGCTTGCCCGCTTCCGCACCGAAGCCGTTGACGATGTTGACGACGCCGGGCGGCAGCAGATCGGCGACCAGGCTCATCCAGAAGTGCACGGAGGCCGGGGTCTGTTCGGCCGGCTTGAGGACGACCGCGTTGCCGGCCGCCAGCGCCGGCGCCAGCTTCCACACGGCCATGAGGATCGGGAAGTTCCACGGGATGATCTGGGCGACCACGCCCAGCGGCTCGTGGAAGTGGTAGGCGACGGTGTCCTCGTCGATCTCCGACAGCGACCCTTCCTGCGCCCGTATCGCTCCGGCGAAGTAGCGGAAGTGGTCGATGGCCAGGGGAATGTCGGCGGCCAGTGCCTCACGTACGGGCTTGCCGTTCTCCCAGCTCTCGGCGACGGCGAGTTCCTCGAGGTGCTCCTCCATGCGCTGGGCGATCCGGTTGAGCACCGCGGCGCGTTCGGCCGCCGGTGTGCTTGCCCAGCCGGGCGCCGCGTCGTGCGCGGCGTCGATGGCACGTTCCACGTCCTCGGCGGTGCCGCGGGCGATCTCCGTGAAGGCCGCTCCTGTGACGGGTGTGGGGTTCTCGAAGTAGCCGCCCTGTTTGGGGGCGACGTAAGTCCCCCCGATCCAGTGGTCGTAGCGGGACTTGTAGTTCATGACGGCCCCGTCGGACCCGGGCGCGGCGTAGCGGCTCATCTCTGCCTCCCCTTGGTGCGGGCGGCCCGCCGCATCCCACGGCGGGCCCGATCTGCGGCAAAGACTAGGGACGGGAACGTTGCCGATACGTTGCGTGCGCTCCCCTGTCCTCTCCGTACGGACGGCGCGGCCCGGGCTCCCGCGAGTTCTCCAGCCCGTAGGCGCGGCGCAGTTCGCGTACGCGCCCGTACAGGGAGGCCGTGCGCGCCTGTCCGGACTGGCGTCCGGCGAGCAGCGTCTCCCACATCTCCAGGTCGTCCTCGCCCCAGGGAGTTCTCACCCACTCCTCCAGCAGCACCGGGTCGCGGGACGCCAGCAGGGCACGGCGCAGCCTGTCCTCCAGCCGCCTGCGCAGCCGTACGACGCCGGGCGCCTCGGAGAGGGGCAGCAGCGGCCCGCGGTATGCGGAGAGCGCCGTGGGCAGGTCGCCCTCTGCCAGGGCATCGCCGACGGCGTCGTGGTCGGTGTGCGGGACGGTGCGCAGCCGGTAGGGGCGTGAGTCGAGCAGCGGGCCCAACAGGCCGCGGAGACGGGAGAGTTCGGCACGCAGGGTGACGGGCGTGACGGACCGCTCGCCGTAGAGCTCCAGGGCGAGCCGCTCACCGGTGAGGCCCTCAGGGTGCGCGGCGAGCAGCACCATGATCTCGCTGTGCCGGCGGCCCAGCCGCAGGGGTGCGCCGCCTCCCGTGTCGAGGAGGGCCTCGTCGCAGCCGAGGGCGTTGAGTACGGGCGCACCGCCGGCGGACGCGCCGCCCGCGGCTGCCTGTTCGGCGAGGAACGCCTCGGCGGCGCGTGCCGTGGCCTGGACGAGCGCGAGGCTCTGCGGTGCCGCCAGGTGGTCCCCGCCGGTGATGTCGATCGCGCCGATGAGCCGGTGCGTACGCGGATCGTGCACGGGGGCGGCGGCGCAGGTCCACGCCTGCACGGGGCGGCAGTAGTGCTCGGCGGTGAAGATCTGCACGGCATGGTCGACGGCGAGGGCCGTGCCGGGGGCGTTGGTGCCGATGTAGCGCTCGGACCAGCGGGCGCCCGGCACGAAGTTCATCCGCTCTGCGTGGCGCTGGACCTGCGAGTGGCCCTCGACCCACAGCATGCGCCCGTTCTCGTCGCACACGGAGAGCAGATGGGCGCCGTCGTCGGCGACGGTGCCGAGCAGTTCGCGGAAGAGCGGCATGACCCGGGAGAGCGGGTGCGCGGAGCGGTATGCGGCGAGGTCCGCGTCGGCCAGGTCGATGCTGGCCACGCTCTCCGGTTCGACGGAGGCACCGGCGCAGCGCTGCCAGGACTCGGCCACGACGTTCCGCACCTGTGCGCCGATCGCGCCCTCGGTCACGAACTCCTCGTGCGCGCGGCGTACCTGGCCCGTCCGCTCGGCCGCGTCTGCCCCTGTCTCCAGCGCCAGCCATGGATTATGCACACCGTCATCGTGCCGTGCGTCACAGCGCCAGGCAACGCCGTGGACCCGGACAATCCGACACGGTTCGGGATACTCCCGGGGCCCGTGGCACGTGTGCCGCCGTGCGCACCCTGGTACCCGTCCTTCATGCACACCCCCTCCTCGCTCTCCGACGGTGAGACCGCCCAGCTCGACGCCCACTGGCGGGCCCTGAACTACCTCTCCGCCTGCCAGCTGTATCTGCGGGAGAATCCGCTGCTCCGTGAGCCGCTGCGCCCGGAGCACGTCAAACCGAGGCTGCTCGGGCACTGGGGTTCGGCGCCCGGGCTCGGACTGGTCTACACCCACCTGAACAGGGCCATCCGTGAGCACGGCCTGGAGGCCATGTGCGTCTGGGGTCCCGGTCACGGTGCTCCGGCGGTGCTGGCGGGGGCATGGCTGGAGGGCACGTACGGCGAACTCGAGCCGGGACGTGCGCGTGACGCCGAGGGCATGCTCGGCCTGTTCCGCGACTTCTCCCAGCCGGGCGGGCTGCCGAGCCACACGGCCCCGGACGTGCCCGGCTCCATCCAGGAGGGCGGCGAGCTGGGGTACGCGCTGGCGCACGCCTACGGCGCGGCGTTCGACAATCCGCGCCTGCTGGTGTGCGCGGTCGTGGGCGACGGGGAGGCGGAGACGGGGCCGCTGGCCGCCGCGTGGCACTCCGGCAAGTTCCTCGACCCCGTGCACGACGGGGCGGTGCTCCCCGTCCTCCACCTCAACGGGTACAAGATCGCCAACCCCACCGTGCTCGCCCGGATTCCGGAGGACGAACTCGACGCCCTGCTGCGCGGCTACGGCTACGACCCGCTGCACGTCACCGCTCACCCGGACACCCCGCCCGCGGAGACGCACCGCGCGCTGGCCGGGGCGTTCGACGTGGCGGTGAAGCGCATCGGTCAGTACCAGCGGGAGGCCCGCGCCAGTGCCGGCGGCTCCGGCCACCGGCCGCGCTGGCCGGTGCTCGTACTGCGTACGCCGAAGGGCTGGACGGGTCCGGCCGAAGTGGACGGCGTACCCGTCGAGGACACCTGGCGCTCGCACCAGGTGCCGCTCTCAGGTGTGCGCGAAGACCCGGAGCGGCTGCGGCAGTTGGAGGGATGGCTGCGCTCGTACGGTCCGGAGGAGCTCTTCGGCGCCGACGGCAGGCCGTCGGAGCAGGTGCTGGCGTGCGTGCCCGAGGGAGAGCGCAGGCTGGGCGCCGTCCCGCACGCCAACGGGGGACGGCTGCTGCGCGATCTGCCGGTGCCCGCGCTGGAACCGCACTCGGTGGACGTCGAGCGGCACGGGCACGCCATGCACGAGCCGACTCGGGTGCTCGGCGGGATGCTGACGGAGCTGTTCTCGGCCACGCAGGAGCGGCGCGACTTCCGCATGTTCGGGCCGGACGAGACGGCCTCGAACCACCTCGACGGCGTCTTCGCCGTCACACCGCGCGGCTGGCAGGCGCAGACGCTGAAGACCGACGAGAACCTCGGTGCGCACGGGCGGGTGCTTGAGGTGCTCTCTGAACACATGTGCCAGGGCTGGCTGGAGGGCTACGTCCTCACGGGCCGGCACGGGCTCTTCGGCTCGTACGAGGCCTTCGCCCACATCGTCGCGAGCATGGCCGGACAGCACGTCAAGTGGCTGCAGAGCTCCCTGGAAGTCCCGTGGCGCAGGCCGCTGGCCTCGCTCAACTACCTGCTCACGTCGCACGCGTGGCGGCAGGACCACAACGGCTTCTCCCACCAGGACCCGGGCTTCATCGACCACATCATGAACAAGAGCCCGCAGGTCGTGCGGGTCTATCTGCCGCCGGACGCCAACACGCTGCTGTGCGTCGCCGATCATGTGCTGCGTACGCGCGACACCGTCAACGTGGTGGTCGCGGGCAAGCAGGAGTGCTTCGACTGGCTGTCGCTGGAGGAGGCCCGCGGGCACTGTGCGCGCGGGCTGGGCGTGTGGGAGTGGGCGGGCACCGAAGTGCCCGGCGGGGAGCCGGACGTGGTGCTCGCCTGCGCGGGCGACGTCCCCACCCAGGAGACGCTGGCAGCGGCGTCGCTGCTGCGCGAGCATCTGCCGTCCTTGGCAGTGCGGGTGGTCAACGTGGTCGACATCGCACGGCTGCTGCCCCGTTCCGAGCATCCGCACGGGCTGCCCGACGCGGAGTTCGACGCCGTCTTCACGCGCGACAAGCCCGTCATCTTCGCCTACCACGGCTATCCGTGGCTGGTGCACCGCCTCACGTACCGGCGGGCCGTGCACGACTCTCTCCATGTACGCGGCTACAAGGAAATGGGCGCCACGACAACGCCGTTCGACATGGTGGTGCGCAACGACATGGACCGCTACCGCCTCGTGATGGACGTGATCGACCGCACCCCGGGGCTGCCCGTGCGGGCAACCGGTGTGCGTCAGGCGCTGGCGGACATGCGGACCCGGCACCACTCCTGGATCCGTGAACACGGAACGGACCTGCCGGAGGTCGCGGACTGGAAGTGGAGTGAGTCCGCGACCTCCGGCTGAGGGCCCCTCCTCCCCGCCCCGGCCTGTGCGATGCCCCTGCCTTGTGTCAGACCTCCACGTCCTCCAGCACCCCCAGGGCGTCAGGGACCAGAACGGCCGCCGAGAAGTAGGCGCTCACCAGGTATGAGATGAGGGCCTTCGCCCCGATCCCCATGAAGCGGACGTTGAGACCCGGCTCGATCTCGTCGGGGATGCCCGTCTGGTGGAGGCCGACGACGCCCTGGTTCTCCTGGCCGGTACGCATCGCCAGCACGCTTGTCGTGCCGTCCTTGCCGACCGGGATCTTGTTGCAGGGCAGCAGCGGAATGCCCCGCCAGGTGCGCACGGTCGCGCCGTGCAGCTCGGTCTGCGGAGGATGGATGCCGCGGCTGCTGCACTCGCGCCCGATGGCGGCGACGGCGCGTGGATGCGCGAGCAGGTACTGGGTCTTGCGGCGGCGGGAGATCAGTTCGTCGAGGTCGTCGGGGGTGGGCGGACCGGAGCGGGTGTGGATGCGCTGGGACGGAGCCGCGTTGTGCAGGAGCCCGAAATCACGGCTGTTGACCATCTCGTGCTCCTGCCGCTCCCGCAGCGCCTCCACCGTCAGCCGCAGCTGCTCCTCCACCTGGTTCATCGGATGGTTGTACAGATCCGCCACCCGCGTATGCACCCGCAGCACCGTCTGCGCCACACTCAGCTCGTACTCACGCGGAGACAACTCGTAATCCACGAACGTCCCCGGCAGCAGCGCCTCCCCCGCATGCCCCGAAGCCAGCTCGATCGCAGCCTCACCGCGCTTGTTCTGGCGGGGGATGGCGCGGGAGAGGTACTCGTCGAGATACGAGCGCAGTGCCGGTGAGCGGTCCGCGACCTCGCGGAACTCCTCGGCCCGCAGGGCCAGTACGGTGCACTTCGTCAGTGCGGTGAGGGTCTGCTCCCACTCCCCCGGATCCGGTGTGAGGGCCTGCTCGCCCGCGTGGTCGCCGCCGGCGAGGACGCCCAGCGACACCTGCTCGCCGTACTTGCCGCTGCCGGTGCGCTTCACCTTGCCGTGCGCGATGAGGAGGAGCTGTGCCGGGTCGCCCGGGGAGACCACGGTCTCGCCCGCCGTGTGCTCCCGCTGCTCGAAGCGTCCGGCGAGAGCGGTCAGGGCGGCCTCGTCGGCCAGCCCGCGCAGGAGCGGGATCTCACGGAGTTCCGCAGGGATCACGGCGATGTCGGCGCCGGTGGCGACGAACTCCACCTGCCCGTCGCCGAGCGTGTGCGTCAGCCGCCTGTTGACGCGGAACGTGCCGCCCGTGGTCTCCACCCACGGCAGGATCTTCAGCAGCCAGCGCGAGGAGATCCCCTGCATCTGGGGCGGCGTCTTGGTGGTGGTGGTCAGGTTGCGGGCCGCGGCCGGAGCGAGACTGTGCTGTGCCGCGAGGCCGGGCGTGGGACCGGGGTGGCCGGACTGGCCGGACTGGCTGGTCATGGACCGGTGGACCTTCCGTGCTGGGACCTGGCTGGGGCTGGAGAGGGAACTGGCTCTGGAGCCCGGCCCGTTCGGCGCCGCCGTATTCCTGCGGCTGCCGGGCCGTCAGCAACTCGCCTCAGTGGCCGATTTCGACGTCCTCGAGGATTCCCAGGGCGTCGGGGACCAGAACGGCCGCCGAATAGTAGGCGCTCACCAGGTAGGAGATGAGCGCCTTTTCGTCGATGCCCATGAAACGGACCGAGACCCCCGGCTGGAATTCGTCGGGAATACCCGTCTGATGCAGGCCGACGACGCCCTGTACCTCGCCCGTGCGCATCGCCAGCACCGATGTGCTGCCCGAGCCGGTGACCGGGATCTTGTCGCACGGGAGGACGGGCACGCCGCGCCACGCGGGCACGCGGTGCCCGTCCAGCTCGGCGCTGTCGGGATGGATGCCGCGGCTGCTGCACTCGCGCCCGAAGGCGGCGATCGCCTTGGGGTGCGCGAGCACGACGCTCGGCTCCTTCCACACGGTGGCCAGGAGTTCGTCGAGGTCGTCGGGGGTGGGCGGACCGGAGCGGGTGTGGATGCGCTGGGACGGAGCCGCGTTGTGCAGGAGCCCGAAATCACGGCTGTTGACCATCTCGTGCTCCTGCCGCTCCCGCAGCGCCTCCACCGTCAGCCGCAGCTGCTCCTCCACCTGGTTCATCGGATGGTTGTACAGATCCGCCACCCGCGTATGCACCCGCAGCACCGTCTGCGCCACACTCAGCTCGTACTCACGCGGAGACAACTCGTAATCCACGAACGTCCCCGGCAGCGGCACTTCCCCCGCATGCCCCGAAGCCAGCTCGATCGCAGCCTCACCGTCGGGTGTGTGCCGGCCGGGCGATGTGTCGGCGGACGGGGCGGTCTGTGCGCGGAGGCTCTCGGACCGGCCGGCGATCTCCTCGAAGGACTCGCGCGCGAGCGTCAGAACGGTGCCGCTGGTCAGCGAGGTGAGGGTGATGTCCCACTTCCCCGGCTCGCCGGTGAGCCGTTCGGACCCGACGTGGTCGCCGTCGGCCAGCACCCCCAGCACGCTCTCGCCGCCGTACTTGCCCTCGGTCGTCTTGCGCAGCTTGCCGTGCGCGACGAGGACGAGCTGGTCGGCGGGACGCCCTGCCTCGATGATCGTCTCGCCCGGCCCGAAGTCGCGCTGCTCGCAGCGGTTCGCGAGCGCTTCGAGCACCCCGCGGTCCTCGTAGCCGCGCAGCAGCGGGAGTTCGGTCAGTTCCAGCGGGACGACCCGTACCTCGGCGCCTGTCGTGGTGAATTCGACCCGGCCGTCGCCGAGGGTGTGCGTCAGGCGCCTGTTGACGCGGAAGGTGCCGCCTGGAACGTGGACCCAGGGAAGGACCTTCAGCAGCCACCGTGAAGTGATCCCCTGCATTTGCGGGGGCGTCTTCGTCGTGGTGGTGAGATTGCGTGCGGCGCCCGTCGCGAGACTCGACTGCGCGTGCTGCGCAGCCTCGTCGCCACCGGAATTCGTCTCCACCGCAGTCGCCATATGGATACCGCCAATCTCCGTGTCCGCACCGGCAATTCGCTCGTTGCGCTGACGAAGCTAGGCCGCGACGCTCATACCGGGCAATCGCTCAAAAGAGATCGCATTGCCTGGAATGCCAGGTCAATGTGCTGGGTATCGGCTGTGATCCGCGGTGGGGTACGGGCTGTCCGCCGCGGGCTCGGTGGCGGCCGCTGCCGGCGGCGTGGCAGCCGACCGCCGGCCGGCTCCGGCCGCGCGACCGGCAGCGGCACACCCGCCGAGGTGACACTGGGTGCAGGGTCATTTCGCCACCCCCGCCGCACGACCGCTCGCCGCGGGAAGTATGGTCGGAGTTCCACAACGGGGTGGCCACGGGGCCGGGGCGATGACCACGTTCCGGTGATTTGAGTCTCTTTGGCCTGTTCCCACGCATGTACCTCCCGCCATGAGGTACTTACGCATGTGGAGAAGGGGGTGAGAAGTTATGCGCGCGATCGTCGGCCTGTGGCGCTGGCGCAGCAACCCGCTGTGCCGTCGCAGCGACCGCCGTGAAGCATGGCTGGCACTGGGTGTCATGATCCTTGTCGTCGTCGTCGCTCCACTCGCCGGGTGGCTCGGAGCCTCCGCGGCGCACGGTGCTCTGATGAAGAACGCCGAGGAGCAGCAGCGCGGCCGTCACCAGGTGTGGGCGACTGCCGAGTCGGTGCAGAACCGCGCTCCGTTGGGGTCCGACCCCGAGTCCGGGTCGCAGCAGCCCGAGCGCCGTCACGTGGTAGCACACTGGGCCGGTCCAGACGGCAGCAGCCACAAGAGCACAGTCACCACACAGGAGCGCGTCCAGCCCGGTGAGCGCTTCCGCATCTGGACGGACGGGGACGGCACGGCCACCCGACGTCCCATGAGTCCGCACACCGCGTCCTCGCAGGCCGCCCTCGCCGGGCTGGCCGCCGGAGCGGGAGCCGCCGGAGCCCTGGAGGCCGCACGCAGGCTCGCCATGCGGCAGTTGCTGCGGCGCCGGTACGCGGTGTGGGACGCGGAGTGGTCCCGTATCGGCCCCGACTGGGGACGCACCGGCTCCAACAACTGACCACCAGCTCGCCCCGGACGGGCGTCGGCACCAGCACCGGCACGTGCCGCGACGTCTGCGCGGTCCGTCCGTGCGTCCGCCGCTTCCGAACACCGCTACCGAACGCGCAAGCGGCGGACGGACGGTGGTCGTCGTGCGCCCGAAGTGCGGACACGTGACCGCGACCCTCCCGGCGCGCGCTACGGTGGTGCGACTCCGGTGCGCATCTCAACGCGCCACAGGAACTTCGAGGTTGGGGCACAACTGTCCATGGCACAGGGCTCGGTGCAGGTGACGCACGCCGGTACGTCGCGGTGGCGGCGCCGCACGGGAGAGTACGGCTCTCTGGCCGCCGCCCTGGAGGCCGCCACCGACGGTGATGTGATCACCGTCGCGCCGGGGACGTACCGCGAGAACCTGGTGCTCGAGCGCACCGTCACCCTGCGCGGGCCGGAACGCGCCGCGGCCGGCTCGGTCCGCATCGCCCCTGCCGAGGGTGTGGCCCTGACCGTACGGTCCTCGGCCGTCGTGCAGCATCTGCAGATCGAGGCGCAGGACGCCGCGTCGCCCGCGCTGCTGGTCGAGGACGGTGCCGCGGAGCTCAACGGCCTCCGGGTGATGACGCGTTCGGCGTCCGGGATCGAGGTGCGCGGCGGTGCCCGCCCAACGGTGCGCCGTTGCACCGTCGACAATCCGGCCGGGACGGGGATCACCGTCACCGGCGGCGCCGGCGGCGTGTACGAGGAATGCGAGGTCGTCTCGGCGGGGCAGTCGGGCGTATCGGTGCGCGACGGTGCACATCCGCGGCTTGAGCGCTGCAGCGTGCACCACGCCACCGGCGCCGGGCTCTCGCTGCACGGAGAGGGCAGCGCGGCGGAGGCCGTCGGCTGCGACGTGTACGAGATCAAGGGCAGCGGCGTGCAGGTCGTCGCCCGCGCCACGGGGCATCTCACCGACTGCCGGGTGCACCGCACGTCCGCCGACGGCGTCACCCTGGACACCGACGCGGTCCTCACACTCGCCGACTGCGACATCCACGACATCCCCGAGAACGCCCTGGACCTGCGCTCCCGTTCGGTGCTCACCCTCACCCGCTCCACTGTGCGGCGCTTCGGCCGCAACGGCCTGTCGGTGTGGGACCCGGGCACCCGCGCGGACGCCAACAGCTGCGAGATCCATGAGAGTACGGGTGACTACCCGGCCGTGTGGATCAGTGACGGCGCGAGCGTCGTGCTGGACTCCTGCCGCGTGCACACCGTGCCGGACGCGCTGTTCATCCTCGACCGCGGCTCGCGTGCCGACGTCATCGACAGCGACATCGCCCAAGTGCGCGGCACGGCCGTCTCGGTGAGCGACGGCGCGACGGTGCAGCTCGACGACTGCCGCATCCGGGAGGCCGCGACGGGCGCCTGGTTCCGCGACCACGGCAGCGGAGGCACGCTCGCCAACTGCACGGTCGACGGCGTCGCGACGGGCTTCATCGTCACGAAAGGGGCGGACCCCGGCATCGACAGGTGCACGGTCACCTCGCCCACGGAGGCAGGTTTCTACGTCTCGGCGGAAGGCCGCGGAACCTTCCACGGCTGCCGGGTCAGCGGCTCCCAAGGGTACGGCTTCCACATCATCGACGGCTGCCGTACGACGCTGCGCCGCTGCCGTACGGAACGGTGCGCGCGCGGCGGCTTCGAGTTCGCGGAGAAGGGTCCTGTCGTCGAGGACTGCAGAAGCGACGACAGCGCGGCCGTCGCGGCGCCCGGTGACGCGGGGGTGTCCGCGTCCGCTGTCGCTGCGCAGCCGACGGCACCGCCGGTCCCGGCGGGGGGCGGAGGGGCCGCCGCGCCTCCCGCCCTGTTGCCGGCGAAGGCACCGGCCGCGCAGAAGCCCGCCAAGGCCGCGGGCAAGGGATCCCCGGACGCCGCGGGCCAGGCGCAGGCCCCGGCCGTCCCGGCGCGCCCCGCCCAGGAGGTCCTCGGCGAACTGGACACGCTGGTGGGCCTGGAGAGCGTCAAGCGTGAAGTACGGGCGCTCACCGACATGATCGAGGTGGGGCGGCGCCGCCAGCAGGCCGGTCTCAAGGCGGCCTCGGTACGGCGCCATCTCGTCTTCACCGGCTCTCCCGGCACCGGCAAGACGACGGTGGCCCGGCTGTACGGCGAGATACTGCACGCCCTCGGGGTCCTGGAACGCGGCCACTTGGTGGAGGTCTCCCGCGTCGACCTCGTCGGCGAGCACATCGGCTCCACCGCGATCCGCACACAGGAGGCCTTCGACCGTGCGCGGGGCGGAGTGCTCTTCATCGACGAGGCGTACGCGCTCTCCCCGGAGGACGGCGGCAGGGACTTCGGCCGTGAGGCCATCGACACGCTGGTCAAGCTCATGGAGGACCACCGCGAAGAGGTGGTGGTCATCGCCGCGGGCTACACCACGGAGATGCAGCGCTTCCTCGCCGTCAACCCCGGTGTGGCGTCCCGCTTCTCACGCACCATCACCTTCGGCGACTACACGCCGGAGGAGCTGCTGAGGATCGTGGAGCAACAGGCGGAGGAGCACGAATACCACCTCGGGGACGCCGCGACGGAGGCGCTGCTGAAGCACTTCACGGCGCTGCCCAAGGGCCCCTCGTTCGGCAACGGCCGCACCGCACGCCAGACGTTCGAGTCCATGGTCGAAAGGCACGCGGGCCGGGTGGCGCAGCTGTCCGAACCGAGCACCGAGGACCTCACGCTCCTCTACGCGGACGACCTGCCCGAATCGGCCTGAGACTCCGCGTCCTCCGACCCGCCCTGCCGCGGCACGCCGCTCTCGGCGGGAGCGCCGGCCGCGCCGGATTCCTCGCCCGCCGCAAGGCCCTCCCCTCCACGGGTGCGGTCCGTATTCGCCCGCTTCAGTTCCGACACCGCCCGGATCACGGCTGCGGCGCCCGAGCAGACGGCGAGTACGGCTCCTCCCGACGAGGCGATGATCTGGGCCAGATCCGGCACATCCAGAACCGCGAGCCGCAGGTTGTCGACCGCGACCGGCACACACAGGGCCGCGACCACGAAGGCGACCACCGCGTATGCGAGCAGCCAGCCGGGGGCCGGGCTTCGCCCGGGGCGGCCGTCCCCGGTCTCCGCCTCGCCGGAAGCGTCCACGGGCGGCGCCTGTGCCGTGACATGGGCGGACGGGCCGCCCTGCTCGTACGCGTGCTGCGCTTCCGGCGCACCGTCCGGGCCGCCCTCCCGCCAGGCACCCGCGCCCGCCCCCGGCTCCTTCTCCGCGCCGCCGGAAGCGCGCGGCTCGCGGCGGCGGAGGCGGAGCAGGAGGCGGTCCCTCTCCGCGTCGAAGACGGCGTCGGCCTGGTATTCGCCGTGGCCCAGGATCGGTGCGGGAAGAGGGTGCCGGAGGGTGCGGCCGTATTCGAGGGGATCGAGCAGCGGGCCCTGGTCGATGCCGGCGCCCTCCAGGCGTACGGGCCCGCCGATGGGGTCGGTCAGGCGCCACAGGTTGCGCCAGCAGTCCACCTGCTGGTGGAGGTCGTGCAGTTGGCGGGGGCCGAAGTAGGCGGGGAACCAGCGCCCGTAGAGGCGCTCCAGCGGCGAGCCGTAGGTGAGCAGAGCGACCTGGCCGCGCGTGCCGCGGTCCAGGTGCCACACGGCGGCGGCGGCCAGCACGCTGCCCTGTGAGTGTCCGGAGATCACCAGCCGGCCGCCGGTGCTCTCCGTCCAGGTGGCAATCCGCCAGGCCAGGTCGGGCACGGCGCGTTCCGCGTAGCAGGGCGGGGCGAACGGGTGTGCCGCGCGCGGCCAGAAGGTGCCGACGTCCCACAGGATGCCGATGGTGCGCCGCGCCGACGGATCGCGGTAGGCGCGGCGGCCCCAGGTGATGAAGAGGACGAAGGCGAGACCGATGAGCCACGAGCCGAGCACCTGGGCGGCGTCGGCGAATCCGTCGACGACAGGGGCCTGACCGTCCGCGGCACGTCCGGGCACTTCTCCGGTGAGCCAGGTGCCGAGGACGCCGGCGGTCCCGAGAAGCAGCGTTATCCCGGCGATGGTGCCCACCAGCCAGGGCGTGGCGTCGGTGAGCGCGGCGCGGCCGATGGTGGAGGCGATGCGGCGGGAGCGGGAGGCGTCGGGAAGGGCACCCGGGTAGCCGCGTTCCACGTCGTCGGTCAACTCCCGGCTGCGACGGGAGAGTTGGAGCAGGAACCAGAGGGCCAGCACGAGTACGACGCCGAGCAGTACGGGAATGGCCGCCGACTGCCAGGTCAGCAGCGTCGGGGGGCCCTCGATCAGCCCGTTGCCCATGCCCGGGGTGCCGGAGCCGTCCAGCCAGTCGCCGACGCGCTGCGTCACGCCGCCGGACATCACACCGCCCAGGGCGCACGCGAGCATCGCGACCGACGCGGAGCCGAGCCCCTTCAGCGCCGTACGCTCCGCGGGCCGGCGGCGGTGGAGGACGGCACCGAGCACACCCATCGCCGCCACCAGCAAGCCTTGCGCGACGGCGAGCACACCGAAGGTCTCGTCGCCCGGCAGTTCCCCGCCGCGCGAGACCCACTGCGGCCGCGACCATGACGCGTGCACCACGGCCAGCAGCAGGACGGCGACGGTGATGCCGGGGAGCGCCCGGACCGTGAACTTGTCGAGTGTGTCGTCCGGTTCGCTCTCCTTGCGGCCCCGGCGGCACACCACGTACAGCACCCACGCCGCGCACGCCACGACGAGGATCTCGGTCAGCCAGCCGACGGCGTCGAGTGCGTCGCTGCCGCCGGGCTTGCGGTCGTACCGGGTGGTCGCGGCAGCCAGGGCGGCTGCGACGGTGAGGAAGCCCGCAGCGGTGTGCGCGGCACGCAGCCGCGCCACGAGCCGCTTGCCGTACCAGAAGCCGGGCAGGCAGAGCGCCGGACGGTCGCGCGCCTCGCGGTCGTACTCGTCGACGGGCCGGCGAAGCGGCGGCTGCGACTCGTACGCCGCCCATGTGCGGTGCGAGAGCCACCACAGCAGCAGCGTCAGCGCCGCGGGCACCACCGCCGCCAGCGCGAGCCGGCGGCCCGGCGGGCTCCACCAGCCGCCCCCGCCGGACGGGTCCTGCGCCATGAAGCCCAGCCAGGACCGCTGTTCGACGCACCCGGCCGAGCCTGCGCACTGCCATGCGACGAGATCGAGGGCGACCTCGCATGCGGCGGCGACCAGCAGCACGGTGAGGCTGAGGGAGAGCAGACGCACCAGCACCCCGTGCGCGCGGGCCAGGACGAGCCGGGGACCGTAGTCGGCGGGCCGCATCCAGTGCGAGAGATTGGCGACCATGAAGGGCAGCAGGATCAGCCAGAGGGCGCGGGCGCCGTTGCCCGAGGTCAGATTGGACCAGGAGTACGCCTCGGGCACCGGCTTGTCGGTGTAGTCCTGCGGCCGGGCCTCGGCGTCGACGTCGTCGGTGCGCCGGTACACGGCGGCGGTGGTGTCGCCGGTGACGCGTTCGATGCGCGGGTCGCCGAGCATCTCCTGGGGCGTGGTGCCGCCGACCCCGTGCACCAGCAGTTCGAGATTGAGACCTGGCGGAGGCTCAACTCCCGACTCTCCCGGGGTGGTTCGTGAGACGTCCGGCTCCGCGCCGCCGCCGTTCTCCGCCTTCTGCAATTCTCCGCTCCCCCGAGGTGTTGCGTCCGCTTCCCCGCTCTTCGTGCTGCCTCCAGCATCCTGCCCCCGCCCTAGCGGCACAGCCCGCCCACACACAAGCCACGCGAAATCGTGACGTGCGCTCCCACCTTCGCCGGATGGGAGGATGGCCACGCCGGGACGGGGCGGAGGAAGAAGGGACGACGGGCACGGTGAGCACGGCGGGCGACAACCAGAACCTGCTCGCGGAGCAGCGGCGCGCGCTCATCCTCGCGGAGGTGCGCGAGCGCGGCGGCGTCCGCGTGGCCGAGCTGACGCGGAGGCTGCTGGTCTCCGACATGACCGTGCGCCGCGACCTGGACGTACTGGCCCGCCGCGGTGTCCTGGAGAAGGTGCACGGCGGTGCGGTGCCGCTCGCGGAGGCCAGCACGCACGAGCCGGGTTTCGAGGCGAAGTCGTCGCTGGAGCAGGCCGCGAAGGAGGACATCGCCCGCGCCGCGGCGGTCATGGCGAAGCCGGGCAGCGCGATCGCCCTGTCCGGCGGCACGACGACGTACGCGCTGGCGCAGCAGCTCACCGAGGTGCCGGATCTGACGGTGGTCACAAACTCGGTGCGGGTCGCGGACGTCTTCGAGGCCGCGCAGCGCCGTCCGTCCGGCGGGCCGCAGGCCCGCGCGGGCGCGGCGACGGTGGTCCTGACCGGCGGTGTGCGTACGCCTTCCGACTCGCTCGTCGGCCCGGTCGCGGACGCGGCGATCCGCACGCTCCACTTCGATGTGCTCTTCCTCGGCGTGCACGGCATATCTCCCGAGGCCGGGCTGTCGACCCCGAACCTGGCGGAGGCGGAGACGAACAGGCACTTCGTCGGCTCCGCGCGGCGCGTGGTCGTGGTCGCGGATCACACCAAGTGGGGGACGGTGGGCCTGAGTTCGTTCGCGGCGCTGGAGCAGGTCGGCACGCTCGTCACGGACGGCGGCCTGACGCACGAGGCCCGTGAACGGATCCGGGAGCACATCAGCGAGCTGGTCGTCGCGGGCGAGCCGGGAACCGACGACACCGAGGGCGGCGCGGACACCGCGGAAGGCGCGGCAGGCACGGGCGGCGCGGACGCCCGGGAGGCGGCCCGGGAAGCCGCCGGAGAAGGTCAGTGACAGCCGTTCAGCCGGCCCAGTCCCCCGCCGCGAGGAAGGTGTCGACGGTCTGGCTGTACGGGGCGATGTCCAGGCCCTGCGCCGCGAGCCAGTCGTCGGAGTAGTACTTGTCGAGGTAGCGGTCGCCCGGATCGCAGATCAGCGTGACCACACTGCCCGTACGTCCCTGGGCGGCCATCTCGGAGACGATCTTCAGGGCGCTCCACAGCCCCGTCCCCGTGGAACCGCCGGCGCGCAGCCCCATGACGCGTTCCAGCGCGCGCAGTGCGGCGATGGCCGCGGCATCGGGGACCTTCATCATCCGGTCCACGGCGGACGGCAGGAAACTCGGCTCCATGCGGGGGCGTCCGATGCCTTCGATACGTGAACTGCCCTCGCTGGACGCCTCGTTGTCGCCCCGGACCCAGCCGTCGAAGAAGCACGAGTTCTCGGGGTCCGGTACGCACACACGGGTGTCGTACTGCATGTAGCGCACGTAGCGGGCGATGGTCGCGGAGGTGCCGCCGGTGCCCGCGGTGGCCACGATCCAGGCGGGCTCCGGGAAGCGTTCACGCTTCATCTGCTCGTACACGGATTCGGCGATGTTGTTGTTGCCGCGCCAGTCGGTTGCCCGCTCGGCGTAGGTGAACTGGTCCATGTAATGGCCGCCGGAGTCCGCCGCGAGGGCGGCCGAGACCTCGTACACGGTGCGCGGGTCGTCCACGAGGTGACACCGGCCGCCGTGGAACTCGATGAGTCGGGTCTTCTCGCGGCTGGTCGTGCGCGGCATCACCGCGATGAACGGCACGCCGATCAGCTTTGCGAAGTAGGCCTCGCTCACCGCGGTCGACCCCGAGGACGCCTCGATCACCGGTCGGCCGGGGCGGATCCAGCCGTTGCACAGCCCGTAGAGGAACAGGGACCGCGCGAGGCGGTGCTTGAGGCTGCCGGTGGGGTGCGTCGACTCGTCCTTGAGGTACAGGTCGATGCCCCACTGCTCGGGGAGGGGGAAGGACAGCAGATGCGTGTCCGCGCTGCGGTTGCTGTCCGCCTGCACCTTGCGGACCGCGTCCTTGAGCCAGTCGCGGTACTCCGCGTCGCTGCGGTCGACATCGAGGGTGGCGGCGGCGGACGCCCCGACCCCGTCGCTGATCGCGGGCTGGGCGGACCCCGGGCCGGGGGCGGAGGCGGATGCGGGGGGCGGTTCGGTGGTGCTCACATGGCCGATCATAGAAGGGCCCTCTGGTGGAGCCCGCGGCTTGCGTGCACACTGCACAGAGGGTATGGGGCCGGCCACCCGGGGGGACCGGGGCCGCGAGGAGAAGGTGGGAGGCGATCGTGTCGGAGCCGGAGTACGACGCGGGCGGGGTCCGGATACGGCGGATGCTGCGCTCACTCACACGTGCGGGTCATGTCCTTGTCCGGGACGGGCAGTTGGTGCTGATGACCAGCTACGGGAGCGAGATCGACAGCGCTCCCCTGGACAAGGTCCGCATCAGCGGCTACGGCCTGCCGGACAGCGCCCTGGCGACCGTGAGCGGCACCCGTTACGTGCTGCAGTTCGGCCTCGGCCGCCGCGCCGGCCTGCTGAACGCGGTGCGTACGGCGCGCGCCAAGGCAGCCGCGGACCGCGGGATTCTCGGGACCTGAAGCCGCATCGCCGGGCGCCCGCCGCGGCCGAGGGGCCGGGCGGAGGCAGCGCACCCGGCTCGCGTTGCGGGAGACGGAGCACGGTCTCATCCTGAGCGTGTGTCTTTCATCACATATGCCTCGAATGTCGCTGTTCGCTCCCTGACGACCGTCTCCAGGGAGCCGCTGCCGTGACCGCCCGTGCCACCGGGAGGTCGCGCACCCACTGCGCGGTCGAGTTCCAGGCGCTGCCCTCGCGGATCGGGCAGGTGCGCCGGATCGTCACCGCACAGCTGCGCTACTGGCGGCTTGAGCCGCTCATCGACGCGGCCGCGCTCGGTGTCACCGAGCTGCTCACCAACGTCCACCGGCACACCGGCTCCGACAAGCACTGCACCGTCGAGATCGTCTTCCGCAAGGACCACCTCACGGTGTCCGTACGGGACCACGATCCGCGGCTGCCGCGGGTGCGGACGGCCGAGCCGTCCGCGACCAACGGCCGGGGCCTGGCCCTCATCGCTGCCGTCAGCGCCAGCTGGGGGATGCGCGCCCAGAACGACGGGTCGGGGAAAGTCGTCTGGTTCACGCTGCCCGTCACGCTGGGCACACCGCCACAGCGTGCCGCGGCCGTCCCGTCGGCACTGCCCGACGAGTCCTCGCTGCCCGCCTTCGCCGCCGCGGCGGGCGCGGGCGGCGGCGTGAGCAACGGGATGGGCCAGGGGATGGGGCACGGTTCGGGCGGCGGGGTGCCGTCCGGGCCGGGAGCCGCCGGCCAGGCGGCCGGGGACCCGGCAGCGCCGGCACGTCCGCATCCCTGAGCCACGGCCGGCACCGGACGCCCCCGGCAGTGGTCGGCCGCCTCCGCACGCCCGTACGGTCCCGGGCCCGTCCGGCGGTTCCGACGGTTCCGGTGGTCCCGGCCACGCCCTCCGCGGTCATTCCGTGGCCACGGCCCGCAGCACGTTCAGCCGCGCCGCCCTGCGCGCGGGCCGCAGCCCCGCGACGAGCCCGGCAGCAAGCCCGACGAGCGCCACCACGGCCAGCCGCAGCGGAGCCACGTCGAAGGTGCTGGTCCCCGCGGTGTCGGCGGCCCGCACCAGCGCCCAGCCGAGGAAGCCGCCCAGCAGCAGCCCGCCCAGCGTGCCGAACGCCGCCACGAGCAGCGACTCCCAGCGCACCATGGCCCGCAGCTGGGGACGGGTCTGGCCGACCGAGCGCAGCAGTCCCAGTTCGCGGGTGCGTTCGTGCAGCGCGAGGGTCAGGGTGTTGGCGATGCCCAGCAGCGCGATGAGGACGGCCAGCGCCAGGAGGGCGTAGACGAGGGTGAGCATCATGTCGATGCCGCCCGCGGAGCTCTCCGCGTACTCCTGACGTGTCTGCACCTCCGGACTGCCGTACGCACGTACCGCCCCGGTCACCGCCGCCTTGCCGTCCGCAGGCGCGACGCCGTCCCTCAAGGTGACCGCGAGCAGCGCGTCGGAGTCCTGGGTCCGGTGCGGCGCCCAGGCCTGGCGGGCGATCACGTAGTCGCCCGCGAGTTCGTTCCGGTCGTACACGGCCTCGACGGTGAAGCGCTGCCGGTCGCCGTCGGTGAAGTTCAGCACGGCGGTGGAGCCGGGGTTCCAGCCGTGCTTGTCCGCCTCGTCCGCGGAGACCGCCAGTCCGTCCCGGCCGAGGGAATCCAGCGAGCCGCGGACCCCGGTGACCTCCAGGACGTCCTGCAGGCGCCCAGGGTCCGTGACGGTCAGTTCCTTGCCGGCGCCTTCGACGCGCGCCACACCCTTGCCCAGGCCGAGTGCCGTGGACACCTCGGGCAGCCGTTCGACGGCGGGGGCGAGCGGCGGGCTCAGTCCGCTGCCGCCGGCGCCGAACGCAGGGGCGCTCACTGCGACATCGCCGGCGAAGGAGCGGGAGACGGTGTCGTCCATCGTCGTCTTGAGCGAGGACGCGAAGACGGTGAACAGCGAGACCACCGCGACCCCCGTCATCAGCGCGGTCGCCGTGGCGGCGGTGCGCTTGGGACTGCGCAGGGCGTTCCGCTGGGCGAGCGCCCCCGTCACGCCGCGCAGCCGGGCCACGGGCCGCCCCAGCACCCGTACGGACGCCGCAGCCGCGGCCGGGCCGAGTACGAGGAACGCGGCGAGCAGCACGACCGCACCGCTCCCCGTAAGCCAGAGAGAACGGCTGCTGCCCGCGGCGCCCCACGCGGTCGCCGCGGCGCCGGCCACGGCGAGAGCCGCACCCGCGGCGGTGCGGCCGCGCGCCACATGCGGATTCTCGGCGGACGTCTCGCGCAGGGCCGCGAGCGGCGCCGTACGCGAGGCCCGTACGGCCGGCGAGAGCGCCGAGGCGAGGCAGACGAGCACGCCGATGCCCAGCGGAAGCGCGAGCGAGAGCGAGCTGACGACGAGAGCGCCGTCCGGGAAGGGGAAGCCGACGGCAGGGAAGAGGGCCTGCAGCCCTGCGGCGACGCCGACGCCTCCGGCGAGACCGGCCGCCGAGGCGACGAGCCCGACGACGGCGGCCTCGGTGAGCGTGGCGCCGAGCACCTGCCCACGTGAGGCGCCCAGCGCGCGCAACAGGGCGTTCTCGCGGGTGCGTTGGGCGACGACGATCGCGAAGGTGTTGTGGATGGAGAAGACGGCGACGAGCAGGGCGATGCCGGAGAAGACCAGCAGCAGCGACGTGAAGAGCGTCAGGAACTGACCGGAGATCATCTCCTGGTCCTCCTCGGCGACCTGCTGCCCGGCGACGGCCTCGACGCCCTTCGGCAGGACCGGCTTCAGCGCGGTCACCAGCTCTTCCTGGCCCGTTCCCTCCGCTGCCCGTACCTGGATTGCCGCGGCGCGGTCCGGCTCGGGCATCAGATGCTTCTGGGCGTCGGCGAGCGTCAGCCCCGCGAAGGTCACCTGGCCCATGCCGTCCTCGCCGCCGAAGGAGGCCAGGCCCACGATCCTGATGCGGACCGGCCCGGGCGTGCGCAGCGTCGTGGTGTCGCCGATGCTCAGGCCGCCGCGTTCGGCGGCGCCCTTGTTGAGCACGGCCTCACCGGAGCGGCGGGGTGCCCGTCCGTCCGCGAGCGAGTACGGGTTCAGCTCGGGGTCCGCGATCCAGTTGCCGGCGAGAGTGGGCGGGCCCTGGCCGCCGACGGGTTCGCCGTCGGAACCCACGATCTGGCCCATGCCCTCGACGGACGGCTCGGCCGCCGCGACGCCCGGCACCTCCGCGATGCGGGTGAGGACGCGGGTGTCGAGGGGCTGCCGCGTGCCCTGTGCGTCGCCCGAGGTGGTGATGACGCTGTCGCTGCGTACGACCGCGTCGGTGCCCGCGGCGGCGTTGCCGAACATGGTGTCGAAGCCGGCGCGCAGGGTGTCCCCCATGACGAGGGTCCCGGCGACGAAGGAGACACCGAGCAGCACGGCACCGAACGTGCCTGCGAAGCGGCGCCTGTGGGTGCGCAGGGACGCGAGGCTGAGCCGGAGCGCGGCGCGCACACCGCCGCGCGTACGGACCGGGCCCCGGCCACCGCCGAAGCGTGTCCCGCCAGGGCCCGTGCCGCCGCCCGGGACGGCGTCGCGACCGGTGCGGTCCCGGCCGCCGCTGGTGCGGCCCGGACCGGTGACGGTGCTCATGCCGGCACCCCCGCGGCGTCGAAGGCCTTGAGCCGGTCCAGGACGCCCTCGGCGGTCGGTGACGTCATCCGGTCCACGAGCCGCCCGTCGGCGAGGAAGACCACCTCGTCGGCGTGGGCAGCGGCCACCGGGTCGTGGGTGACCATCACGACCGTACGGCGCATCTGCCGCACCGCGTCGCCGAGGAGCCCCAGCACCTCCTCGCCGGAGCGGGAGTCGAGATTGCCGGTGGGCTCGTCGGCGAAGACGACATCGGGCTCGCCCGCGAACGCGCGTGCCACGGCGACGCGTTGCTGCTGCCCGCCGGAGAGTTCAGCGGGCCGGTGGTGAAGCCTGTCGCGCAGGCCGACGGTGTCGACGAGCGCGTCGGTCCACTCGGTGTCCGGCCGTCTGCCCGCGAGGTCGCGCGGCAGGCTGATGTTCTCCGCGACGGTCAGCGTCGGCACCAGGTTGAAGGACTGGAAGACGAAGCCGACGCGCTCGCGGCGCAGCAGCGTCAGCTGCTTGTCGGTCAGCGGGCCCAGCTCGGTGTCACCGATGTGGGCCGTCCCCGAGGTGAGGGTGTCCAGCCCCGCGGCGCAGTGCATCAGGGTGGACTTGCCGGAGCCGGAGGGCCCCATGATGGCGGTGAAGCGGCCGGCGGTGAAGCCGACGGAGACGCCGTCCAGCGCCCGCACCTCGGTCTCACCGCCGCCGTAGATCTTCACCGCGCCGGTGACGCGTGCGGCGAGATCACTCATGCCGGACCGTCCTCGTACGGCCGGCCGCCCTCCTGGAGGACGGACAGCCGCCGCCAGTACTCGTCCTCGTCGATGTCGCCCTCGGCGAAGCGCCGTCCCAGCAGGTCGACGGGCGAGTTCTCCGGTCGCGGGCCGCCCGCCGCCGCGGGGCCGCGCCCCTGCCAGGGCCCGTTCCAAGGCCCGTTCCACGGGCCGCGGCGGCCGCGCCATGCGGTGCGGCGCAGCAGGACGATCACGCCGGCGATCACCGCCGCCCAGATCAGGGGGAAGAGCAGGATCCACGGGCCGGGGCCCGCTCCGTCGTGCCAGTGCGCGAGTTCGAACATGCCGGTCAACTCCTCGGTCGCGAAGGGGTTCTGCGTTCTGTTCCTTCGCTTCCGAGCCTCGCCCGGAGAGGGGGCCGCGGTCGTCGTACGGCCGGCGGCTCCTCGCCTGCCTCCCCGGGAGTATCCGCCGGCGGGCCGCTGCTCCCGGCGGGTGCGGGGCCAGGCCCTCGATTGCGGGGCGCGGCGCCGGAGGCGCCCCGGTGTCAGAGTGTGACGGCGATCCCGATGTGCGGGCGCCTGCCGCGCCTGAGCAGGGCCCCGCCGGAATCGGTGAGGCGGAACTGCCAGCCGTATTTGCGGGCCATCGCCTTGCGCACCCGGTCCAGGCCGCCGTCCTCGGTCATCAGCCTCGCGGTGCCCTCGACCGGCTCTGCGCCCTCGGGCGTATGGCCGCGCGCGTCGCACGGGGTGACGGTGACGCGCGCGCCGTTGCGCACGCGCTTGACCTTGCCGCTGTCGTCGCGGGTCCAGACGAGCAGTTCACCGCCGTCCCCGACGGCCCACACGGGCGTGGCGACGGCGGTGCCGTCCCGCTTGAAGGTCGTGAGGCTGACGTAGCGGCTTCCGGCGATCTGAGATGTCATCACGTGCCGAGGCTACGGCCACCGGCGCCGGGTCGGCCCCCGCCGGCGCCGAGTTCGCGGCGCATGCACACCCGGGGCCAGCGGTCCAGGCCAGCGTGCGCCTCCTCGGCCCGGATCCTGCGCAGGCCGGGCGTCAGTTCGCCGTCGGTCAGTACGCGGAAGCCGCAGCGCTCGTAGTACGGGGCGTTCCACGGCACCTCGGCGAAGGTGCACAGGGTCAGGGCGGGGACGCCGGCGGCTTCCGCCTGCCTGGCGACGTGGCCGATCAGCGCCCGCCCGATGCGGCGGTGCGCGCTGCCGGGGTGGACGGAGATCTGCTCGATGTGGATGTTGCCGTCCACGGGTTCGGCCAGTACATACGCCACTGGCAGGTCGCTCGTCCCGTCCGTACCGCGGGTGCCGCGGGCTCCGCGGGTGCCGTCCGCAGCGCCGTCGCCGTCCCCGGCGTCGCCGTCCTGTGTGCCGCCGTCCCCCGTGCCGCCGGCTGGGTCCACCGCCACCCACAGCCCGCCCTGGTGCGCGTAGCGGCGCAGTACGGGCAGCGGCGGCGGTGCGTCGTCGGCGATCCGGTCCATTCCGAGTTCGCGGAAGACGCCGCCCGCCGCGCGTTCGACGTCCTGAAGGCGCCTCAGATCTCTCTCGGCACCGGCCCTGATGTGCACCGTCGTCATCCTGTCAGCGCCCCCAGAGGGTCGTCGAGGACGGGCTGCCACGCCAGTTCGGCGGCGCCGACGAGGCTGTTGTGCGCCAGTGAGCTGGGCAGCACGGGCACGCTGCCGCTCCTCCCCCACAGGCTGCTGTCGGCGATCACAGAACGCAGCCGTTCGCCGTCCGTCTCCAGCAGGGTGCGGTGCAGACCTCCGAGGATGATGCGGTCGGGGTTGAGGATGTTGACGAGCCCTGCGAGGCCCAGTCCCAGCCGGTCGATGAGGGTCTCGACCGCCGTCCGTACGGCCGGGTCGCTGCCGTACTCGGTGCTGATCAGCTCCTGGGAGCGTTCCAGCAGCGACACCTCCGGGCCGGGTTCGCGCCCGGCGGCCTCCACGAAGGCCAGCGGGTCGGTCTCGACGTCGAGACAGCCGCGGCTGCCGCAGTGGCAGGGCCGTCCGCCGGGGTCGACGGTGAGGTGCCCGACCTCCAGGGCCAGGCCCGAACTGCCCGTGTGCAGCCGCCCGTCGAGCACGAGGGCGCCGCCGACGCCCCGGTGCCCCGTCCCCACGACGAGGAGATGCTCCGCACCGCGGCCGGCGCCGTGCCGGTGCTCGGCGAGGGCCGCGAGGTTGATGTCGTTGGCCGCGCAGCCGGTAGCGGTCGCGTCCCCGGAGAGGCCGCTGATGCGGGCCTCGGCGAGGGCGCGGGTGAAGATGTCCCGTACGGGGGCGCCCACCTCCCAGGCGAGGTGCAGGGGGTTGATCGCGGTGCCCTCGGGTTCGGCGACCGCGGAGGGCACGGCGAGGCCGGCTCCGACGCAGCGGCGTCCGCTGCTCTCCAGCAGGCCGGCGCCCGCCGCCACGACCTCGCCGAGGATCTGCGCCGGGTCGGCCGAGACCGTTCCGCAGCCGGGCGCGGTGGCGACGATCCGGCCGCCGAGGCCGACGAGCGCCGCGCGGAATCCGTCGGCGTGCACCTGCGCGGCGAGGACGACGGGGCCCCGCGGATTCACCGCGAGCCGGTGCGAGGGGCGGCCCTGCGTTCCCGAGGCGGCGCCCGGCCGTGAGTCGACCGTGATCAGGCCGAGCGACTCCAGCTCGGCGGCGACGGCGCCCGCGGTCGCCCGTGTCACGCCGAGTTCGGCGGTGAGAGCGGCACGGGTGGGCGCTCTGCCCGTGTGGACGAGTTCCAGGGCGGGGCCGAGGGCGCTGCGGCCTCGCTCCAATTTGCTTGTACGCGTCGGGGTCACCCCTCTATTCTCGCTTTGTGCCGACACTGAACAAAATACGGTCGGCGCTTGCCGGAGCAATGGGGCTCGGCAGCTGCCGCGAGGCAGTCCGCCGCGAGGATTCCCCGCCGTCCGTCCTGCGCCGTCTCCGTACCGCGACAACGGTCTTCTTCGCACTCGACGGCTTCGTCTTCGCCGGCTGGGTCGTGCGCATCCCGGCGATCAAGGAACAGACGGGGGCCTCGCCCAGCGCCCTCGGGCTGGCGCTGCTCGGCGTGTCCGCGGGCGGCGTGATCACGATGATGCTGACGGGGCGGCTGTGCCGCCGCTTCGGCAACCACCCCGTCACCGTCGCCGCGGCAGCACTGCTCTCGCTCAGTGCCGCGCTGCCGCCGCTGACCCACTCCGCCCTGTCCCTCGGTCTCGTCCTGCTCGTGTTCGGTGCAGCCTACGGCGGTCTGAACGTGGCGATGAACGCCGCGGCCGTCGACCTGATCGCGGCACTGCGCCGCCCCGTCATGCCCTCGTTCCACGCCGCGTTCAGCCTGGGCGGGATGACCGGGGCGGGCGTGGGCGGCCTGGTGGCGGGACAGCTGACGCCGGCCCGTCATCTGCTGATCCTCACCGTGACCGGGCTGGTCCTCACTGCTCTCGCCGGACGGGTGCTGCTCGCACACCGCGCACCGGCCGCCGGCCCACCGCCTTCCGGGCCTGCCGCGGAAGGCACGCGCGGGGAGGGCACCCTCGGGGAGACCACCCGGGGAGAGGGCACCGGCAGCGGGAGCGGCGAGTCCCGCGGCATGACTGGCCGCACGCGCCGGCTCGTCCTCGCCCTGGGTCTGATCGCGCTGTGCACCGCGTACGGGGAGGGTGCGCTGGCGGACTGGAGCGCTCTGCACCTCGCCGAGGATCTGCACGCCGGTCCCGGTATCGCCGCGGCCGGCTACTCCGTCTTCGCACTCGCCATGACGGCGGGCCGGCTGTGCGGGACGTGGCTGCTCGAACGTCTCGGCCAGAGCCGCCTGTTGACGGCGGGCGGCCTCACCGCGGGTACGGGCATGCTGCTGGGGGCGCTGGCCCCGCAGGTCTGGCTCGTACTGGCCGGCTTCGTGATCACCGGGCTGGGCCTGGCCAATCTGTTCCCAGTCGCCGTCGCCCGCGCGGGCGCGCTCGCGGGGCCGGGCGGTGTCGCCGCCGCCTCGACCCTCGGGTACGGCGGGATGCTGGTCGGGCCCGTCGCCATCGGCTTCCTCGCCGAGTGGTTCTCGCTGACGGCGGCGCTGACCACCGTCGCGCTGCTCGCGGCCGTCGCCGCCGCCGTGACCCGGGCCGTACGCGGGGCGCTCGACGCCGGAGACGCCCATGCCGCCAGGGATACCGGTGCCGAAGGGGCGCCGGAGCGGATGCCGGAGCGGACGCCGGAGCAGACCTAGGAGCGGACGGAGACGCCCGGGGCCCGATGCCGCCGGAGGACTCCGGGCGCGGCGCACGGCCGGAGGAGGCTGAGCGCCGCACGTTCGCGCGCGGTACCGCCGGAGGCTCAGGTGAGCGTGAGCGTCGTGCTCAGCTCCGCCTCCGAGCTGCCGCCCGCGTAGATCCCGAACTCGCCCGCCTCCACGAGGAGTTCGCCCCGCGGGTCGTTGCTGTGGAAGCCGAGGTCGTCGGCGCCGAGTTCGAAGGCGACCGTGCGGCTCCCGCCTGCTTCGAGCGTGACCCGTTCGAAGCCGCGCAGCCTCCGCACGGGCTGCGCGATGCTTGCGGCCTTGTCGCGGATGTAGAGCTGCACGACCTCGTCCCCCGCGCGGCGGCCGGTGTTCTTCACCCGCACCGTGACCCTGACCTTCGCGCCGCCGTCCCGTACGGCCTGTGCGCTCACGCTCTTCTCGCTCAACTCGAGCCGCGAGTAGCCGAACGTGGTGTAGCTGAGCCCGTGCCCGAAGGGGAAGAGCGGCCCGTGCGCCAGGTCGAGGTACTTGGAGGTGTACTTGTTGTCCGCGTCATAGGGACGGCCGGTGTTCTCGTGCGCGTAGTACTGGGCGAGCTGCCCCACAGCCCGCGGGAAGGTCGTCGGCAGCTTGCCGCCCGGGTTGACCTTTCCGAAGAGCACGTCCGCGACGGCGTTGCCGCCCTCCAGTCCGGGGTGCCAGCCCTCCAGGACCGCCGGTGCTTGCTCCACGATGCCGGAGAGCACCAACGGCCGGCCCGCGAGGACCACGACGGCGAAGGGCTTGCCGGTCTGCGCGACCCGGCGGATCAGTTCCTCCTGGACGCCGGGGAGTGTGATGTCGCTGCGGGAGGCGGCCTCGCCGCTGTGGCTCGCCTTCTCGCCCACCACCACGACGGCGGCGTCCGATGCCCGTACGGCCGCCTCGGCCTCCTTGAAACCACCGGTCTCGTCGCCCGTGACGTCACATCCGCGGGCGAAGGTCACCTTCGCGTCCGGAACGGCCTTCTTCACGCCCTCCAGTACGGAGACGGCGGGGAACTTCCGCGCGCCGGGCCCGGCCCAGGTGCCGTGGAGCTCCTGGGTGTCGTCGCCCAGCGGTCCGACGACGGCGAGCGAGGAGGTGTCCTGGCCGAAGGGCAGGGTCTGTTCGTCGTTCTTGAGCAGCACCGCGCAGCGGGCGGCGGTCTCCCTGGCGTGACGGCGGGCGGACCTGGTCGGCTTGCCGATCTCGCCGTCCTCGTCGGTGTACGGGTTCTCGAACAGGCCGAGGCGCGCCTTGATACGGAGGATGCGCGTGACGGCGTCGTCCAGCCGCTGCCGCTCGATCCGGCCGGACTCCAGAAGCTCTTTGCCGTTGTCGGCGTAGGTGGTGCTGACCATCTCCATGTCGACGCCGGCGCCCAGGGCGAGCGCCGCCGCGTCGGCGTCGTCGGCGGCGACGCCGTGCGGAATCAGCTCCTGCACGCCGTTGTAGTCGCCGACGACGAAGCCGTCGAAGCCGAACTCCTCGTGGAGGATGCCGGTGAGGGTGTGCCGGTTGGCGTGCGCCGGAACGCCGTTGACGGTGTTGAAGGCGGCCATCAGTGTCGCCACTCCCGCGTCGACGGCCGCCTTGAACGGTGGCAGCGCGAGGTCGCGCAGCCGCCTCTCTGAGATGTCCACGGTGTTGTAGTCGCGGCCTCCCTCGGGGAAGCCGTACCCCACGAAGTGCTTGGCGCAGGCGGCGAGGCGGCCCTTCTCCGAGTAGTCCTCGCCCTGGTAACCGCGTACCTTCGCCGCCGTCAACTCCGCCGTCAGATACGGGTCTTCGCCGCTGCCCTCGGCGATCCGCCCCCAGCGCGGCTCACGGGTGACGTCGGCCATCGGCGCGAACGTCCAGTGCACGCCCCACGACGCCGCCTCCCGCGCGCTGACTTCGGCGTCCGTGGCGACCACGGCGGGGTCGAAGGAGGCGCCTTGTGCGAGCGGTACGGGAAAGGTCGTCAGGAAGCCGTGGATGACGTCGAGTCCGAAGACGAGGGGGATACCGAGCCGCGACTCCTCGACGGCCAGCCGCTGGAGGTCGTTGCACTCCTTGGCGCCTGTGATGTTGAGAACGGAGCCCAGCCGCCCTTCGGCCGCGGCCTCTCGCGCCTTGTCGTTCTGGCCTTCGCCCGGACCCGTGTCGGGGTTCCAGGTCAGCTGCTGCAGCTGGCCGAACTTCTCCTCGACGGTCATGCGTGCCAGCAGCTTCCGCACCCGGCGCTCCGTTCTGGCGTCGACGCGCTCGCGGGCGACGGCGGTTGAGCGGCGCGCGGCACGTGTGGACTCGGCGTCCGCAGCGGTCTCCCCGGCCGGAGCGGCAGCGGCGGGAGTGGCCGCGAGCGCCGGGAGCGACGCGGACGAAGCGACGACGGCCGCCCCTGCGGAAGCCCTGAACACGCTGCGACGGCTGAGGTTTCCGGCCACTCGGGTCTCCTTCGAAGTGCGTGCCGACCTGGGTCACTTGGATCTTGCCGGAGTGCAGTCAATCCGCCGCCGCAGAGGCGGTCAAGGGACGAAAAGGAAAGCGGCGCGAATTTTTGGAAGCGCATACATGACTGCCTTGCCCCGCCCTGCCCTCCTCTCCGGAACCGTGTGTGTACGCGGGCGCGTGTGCAGGGGCATGACAGGGAAGGCCCTCAACGGGGCTGCGGACAGCGGGGACCGACGAGGGGGCACAGCGGTGAACGGCACACGCACACAGGCAGAACGGGACGCCGTGACGGTGGAGATCGGCTTCGCACTGCTGACCGGAACCCTGCTGGCGGGGCTGTGCGGCCTCTTCTTCTGGGGAGCCCATGCCCTGCTTCCGCTGCCGGACGGGCGCGTCTGGCTGACGCTCGCGCTGAGCACCTCGGCGACCGTCTTCGTCGCGCGCGTGCTGTACGTGCTTCTGCGTGCCCCTTCCGGCAGAGCGCCGGAGCACGGGGCACCGGACGAGCCTGGCCCTGAGGGCGAGTTCGGCATGGACGGGCCAGACGGGGCGGAGGGGACGGACGGGGCGGACAGCACGGACGGCACGCCCGGCGGGCGCTTCTGAACGGTGCTGCGGGGTGCGCAGAGTGCGGAGGGTACGGGGGCACCGGGTCGGCGCTGTGCGGCACTGAACTGGCCGTGCCGGACGGCGCGTTCCGCGGCCCTGCAGCGGATCAGCCGAGCCAGCCGGGGCGTACGAGCCCGGACTCGTAGGCCAGCACCACGAGTTGGGCGCGGTCACGCACCCCGAGCTTGACCATCGCGCGGCTGACATGCGTCTTGGCGGTCAGCGGCGAGACGACCAGACGGCCGGCGATCTCCTCGTTCGACAGTCCGATGCCCACGAGCGCCATCACCTCCCTCTCCCGCTCGGTGAGTCCGGCCAGCGCTTCGGCCTGGGCGGGCGCCTTGGAACGGGCCGCGAACTCCGCGATCAGCCGCCGTGTGACGCTCGGTGAGAGCAGCGCGTCCCCCTCGACGACGGCGCGTGCCGCCCGTACCAGTTCCTCGGGTTCGGTGTCCTTGACGAGGAAGCCCGAGGCTCCGGAGCGGATCGCCTCGAAGACGTACTCGTCCAGCTCGAACGTGGTCAGCATGACGACCTTCACCTCGGCCAGCGTGGAGTCCTCGCAGATGCGGCGCGTGGCGGCGAGACCGTCGAGCACGGGCATGCGGATGTCCATCAGGACCAGATCCGGGCGGAGTTGGCGCACCAGCTCCAGGGCTTCCTCGCCGTCGGCGGCCTCCCCTGCCACCTCGATTCCGGGCTGGGCGTCGAGCAGGGCGCGGAATCCCGCACGTACCAGCGACTGGTCGTCGGCGAGCAGGACGCGGATCACGGTGACTCCTTCGCTGGGGGCGGCGACACGCTACCGCTGCCGGTCAGTGGCAGACGCGCGGTGACACGGAATCCGCCGTCACCGCGCGGTCCCGCCTCGGCGCTTCCGCCGAGCGCCGCTGCCCGTTCGCGCATTCCGACGAGGCCGTTGCCGCCGGTGGTGATGCCGCCGGAGCTCCCGCTGCCCTCGCTCCCCACCGCCGGGCCGTCGTCGTCGATGTCGATGCGGAGTTCGCCGGGCCCGTAACGCAGACGTACGCGCGCCGAGCGCGACCCGGAGTGCCGTACGACGTTGGTCAGCGCCTCCTGGATGATGCGGAACGCCGCCAGATCGGCGCCGGGCGGCAGTGGCGTCACGTCGCCCTCGGTCGCGGTGGTGACGTCCAGGCCGGCGTCGGCGGCCTGAGCGGTCAGCTCCGGGAGACGGTCGAGTCCGGGCGCGGGGGCGCGCGGGGCGTCACCGGACGCGCGCAGGGTGTCGAGCACCTGGCGCACCTCGCCGAGGGCCTCCTTGCTGGCGCTCTTGATGGTCGTGAGAGCCGTACGGGCCTGTTCGCGGTCGGAGTCGAGCAGCGCGAGACCCACACCCGCCTGAACGTTGATCACCGAGATGCTGTGGGCGAGTACGTCGTGCAACTCGCGAGCGATGCGCAGCCGTTCCTCGTCCACGCGGCGGAGCTCGGCGGCCTCCTCCTCGGCGCGGCGGCGGACCCACTCCTGGCGCCGGGTGCGGGCGAGTTCGGCGGCCGCGAGGACGGCCGCGATCCAGGCGGCGATGAGGAGTTCGCCCTGCCAGCCGGGCGCCTGGTCGCCCGCGGGCGGCAAGTGGTCGCGCAGCACGTATCCGGCGAGCAGATGGGCCGCCCAGACCAGACCCAGGGCGCCCCAGGCCGCGTGCCGGTGTCCTGCGACGACGGCTGAGAAGGCGGCAACGGCCAGGCTCAGGAGGACGGGCCCGTACGGATATCCGGCGCAGAGGTACACGATCGTCGCCACCGCGCTGCCGAAGGCGGCGGTACGGGGCCGGCGGTAGCGCACGAGCAGCAGCAGCGGACCCACGGCCAGCAGCAGGCGCGCGTAGACGTCGAGCGAGGTCCGCAGGCCTTCCTGGCCCGCGGCGGCACCCTGCGAACCGGCCTGCTGGATGACGAGCACGACGAAGGAGCTCAGCCACGGCAGATGACGCCGCCCGGAACCCGGCCAGGGGCCCCGGCCTCTCCACCACGGCGGGCCCCAAGGGCCGGGCGGGCCCGGCGGACCCCAGTGCCCGGCTGCGTGCGGGCCGCGCGCGTGCGGGGCGCGCACGTACGGGCCGCCGGAGAGCGGGCCACCACCGGTGTGCGGACGACCCGAGTTCCGGGCATCGGCCTGGCGGCCGGTGGAGCAGGCGCCGCCGGCGCGCATGCGGAGCCGGCCCGGCAGGTCCAGGATCGGACGGGCGGGCTTCCAGTGCGGGCGGCGCTTCATGTCCGCAACGCTAGCCGCGCGGTGCATCACCCGTAGTCAGCCTGTGGCGGGCCTCGCGGCTACTCCGCGGGGAGTAGCCACGGGGCAGCTGTCCCGTGCGCGGGGCGTTCGAGGTACGGGGCGGGGCCCGAGGTGTGGGGCGAGGCCCGAGCTGTGGGGCGAGGCCCGAGCTGTGGGGCGAGGCCCGAGCTGTGGGGCGAGGCCCGAGCTGTGGGGCGGGACCCGAGGTGTGGGTAAAGGTCAGGCGAGGCCCACGTTGCGGGCGAGAGTGACGGCGGCGTGATCGAAGAACTTCTCCCGCGCCGCGACGACACGTTCGAACTGGCCGAAGACTTCGAAGCTCACCAGCCCGGCCAACTGCGCCCAGACGGCGACCAGTTCGGCCACGACCGGTGCGGGCAGGCCGATGCCGAGGCGCTCCGCGAGCTCGCGTGCGTCCTCCAGGACGGGTGCCGGAGCGGCGGCTGCGGCCGTCGCGGCGGGGTCGGGGCCCCGCACCGTTCCGTCCGATCCCGGCACCCTCAAGGCACCGGCGGCGTACGCGTCGGCGGCGACAGTGACCAGTGCCCGGGCCGCGCGGGTGGCCGGGACTGTGGTGGACGCCGGAGCCGCGTAGCCGGGGACGGGCGAACCATAGATGAGGGCGTACTCGTGCGGGTGTGCGAGGGCCCACGACCGGTGGGCGCGGCAGACGGCCTGCCAGCGGGCGATGTGCGAGTCGGCCTGCGCGGCTGACGCTTCGAGGGCCGCTTCGGTGGCGTCGCCGAGCGCGTCGTAGGAGTCGGTGATGAGGGCGGTGAGCAGGTCGTCGCGGCCCGGGAAGTAGCGGTAGAGCGCCGACGAGACCATTCCCAGGCTGCGGGCGACGGCTCGCAGGGAGAGTCTGGCCGCACCCTCGGCGGCGAGCTGTCGGCGTGCTTCGTCTTTGATGGCGGTGGTGATCTCATCGCGTGCGCGCTCCCGGGCGCCCTGGATCCTGGTCATGGACGCAGTCTGCCAGTTCTTTCGGAGCACTGAACACTTTTCAGAGCACTGCTCTGGAATTTGCGCACCGCTCATGTAACACTGCTCTTAATTGAGAGCAGTGCTCTCCCAGCTGAGAACCACTCACCCCCGTCCGGGAAGGATCACCCGCCATGACCACCACCCCGCATGTCGTCAGACCCGACTGGCTCACTCGCCGCGTCCTCAACCCCACGATCGCCTGGCTGACCCGGCGCGGCATCAACGTGGCCGGCTCACGGGTGCTCGCCGTACGGGGCCGCAAGAGCGGCGAGTGGCGACGCACGCCCGTCAATCCGCTTCCGTACGGCGGCGAGCGCTATCTCGTCGCCCCTCGCGGTCATGTCCAGTGGACGCACAACATGCGCGCCGCGGGCGGCGGCGAGCTGCACAAGGGCAAGCACGTCGAACACTTCAGCGCGGCCGAACTGCCCGACGCGGAGAAGCCGGAGGTCCTGCGCGCCTACCTCGCGAAGTGGAGCTGGGAGGCCGGCACGTTCTTCAAAGGACTCAGCGCCCGGTCCACCGACGCCGAACTGCTCGCCGCCGCGCACGATTACCCCGTCTTCCGGATCACGGCCGCTGCCCCGCCGGGTTCGGGCGGCGGCGACTCCCACGGCACGGACGGCACAGGCGACACAGGCGGCACCGACGGCACAGGCGGCACCAACGGCTCGGGCTCTGCGAACCGCGCCTGACACCGCGGCCCGGAAGACACGTACCCCTACTGCGGCCGGTCCAGTGTGTCCAGGGCCCGCCGCGCCACGGGGCTCGTACGGACGACCTCCGCCAGCGAGGTCGCACCGCGGGTGAACTGCGCGAAGACGTTCCAGGCGGGGCGGAATCCGGTGAGTGCGGCGTGCAGCATGCCGGGGCGGCGTGAGAAGACGTTGAACATGCGCCGCCCGACGCCCATTTCGACTCCCAGGCCCGCCTTGACGGCGAAGGCGTAGTCGAGCGTCTGCCGGCGGGTGTCCACGGCGTCATGGGACTCGGCGACGCGTACGGCCCACTCCCCCGCCAGCCGGCCGGAACGAAGTGCGAAGGAGATCCCCTCGCGCGTCCATGGCTCCAGCAGCCCCGCGGCGTCACCGCACACCAGCACGCGGCCCCGGGAAAGCGGTGAGTCGTCCGCGCGGCACCGGGTCAAGTGCCCGGAGGAGACACTGGGTTCGAACCCGGCGAGTCCGAGCCTGCCGACGAAGTCCTCCAAGTAGCGCTTGGTGGCGGCGCCTTCGCCGCGGGCCGAGATGACACCGACAGTGAGGGTGTCGCCCTTCGGAAAGACCCATCCGTAA
Source organism: Streptomyces sp. DSM 116795 (assembly GCF_055792905.1). NCBI lineage: Bacteria > Bacillati > Actinomycetota > Actinomycetes > Kitasatosporales > Streptomycetaceae > Streptomyces > Streptomyces sp. DSM 116795. The sequence continues at coordinate 6,819,018 of NZ_CM147707.1, read as the reverse complement.
CTGCCGGGCAGCGGGCCCCAGTCGACGAGCACCCGGCCCGCCCAGTCCTCGGCGACGCTCGCGGGCACCGGGACCTCCACCTCCAGGCCCAGGTCGACCTGGTCCATCTTCACGCCGACGTGAGCGCCTATCCGGCTCGCGCTTCCGTCGGCGCCGACCACCGCCCGCGCGAGCACGGGCCGTTCCGCACCGGAGAGCACCACGGCGACGGTACGGCGGTCGGGCACGGAGGCGCCGTGCTGTTCGACCCGGGTCACGGTCACGCCCGTGCGTACGCGGGCGCCCGCCTTGACCGCGTGCTCGACCAGCGACTCGTCCAGTTCCGAGCGGTTGACCAGACCGAAGAGCATCTGCCGGGAGCGCCGGGTGCGCGAGAGCCTGCCGTTGAGGGAGAAGGTCACCGCGTGCACGCGGTCGCGCAGCGGGAGATCGAAGCCCGGGGGCAGCGCGTCGCGCGAAGGGCCGATGATGCCGCCACCGCAGGTCTTGTAGCGCGGCAGTTCGGCCTTCTCCAGCAGCAGCACCCGGCGTCCGGCGACGGCCGCCGCGTACGCGGCGGAGGCACCGGCGGGCCCCGCGCCGACGACGACCACGTCCCAGACCGGGTCGTCGGCCTGCGGGCTCAGTGCGTCGTCCGGGACGGGTTCATCCGCGTGCGCCCAGGCACCGTCGCCGCTGCCTCCCGCACCGTCCGGGACGTGCGAACCGCCCCTGCTCTCCGGCCCCTTCGGCCCTCCGCCCCGGGACTCCTCCGCGCTCCTCCCGGCGTCGCCCCGGCCCTCTGCCCCGGTTGCGTCCTCGCTGCTCACGATGTGCTTCCGCTCCGCTCGACCTCGGCTTGGTGTGGCCGGTCGAATACTACGGCGCCGCTCGGGCGGGGCCCGCTGTGGGAGGATCATCGGCGACTTCAGGGCATGTCCGCCGCACGTGCGCCGTACCCGGACACAGCGCGGCGGACGGCCGAACACCGCGCCCACAAGGAGCGTTTCATGACCCTCAGCCCGGCTCGCGGGGACGAGCAGCAGCCCGCCGGCGCCCACCGTACCGACGACAGCGGCGGCGGCACCGAAGCGATCGCGGCAGCCGTCTCCGCCGGCATGCCGCGTGCCCGGACCGAGCTCGCCGAACTGGTCGCCTTCCGCTCGGTCGCCGATCCCGGGCAGTTCCCCAGGAGCGAGTGCGAGGGCGCCGCGCGCTGGGTCGCGGACGCCCTGCGCGGCGAAGGCTTCCAGGACGTGGAGGTGTTCGGCACACCGGACGGCACCGAGTCCGTCTACGGTCTGCTGCCGGGCCCGGAAGGCGCACCGACGGTGCTGCTCTACGCCCACTACGACGTGCAGCCGCCGCTGGACGAAGACGCCTGGCACACGCCGCCGTTCACGCTGACGGAGCGCGAGGGACGCTGGTACGGACGCGGGGCCGCCGACTGCAAGGGCGGAATCCTCATGCACCTTCTGGCACTTCGCGCACTGCGGGCCGAGGGCGGACTGCCGGTAACGGTCAAGTTCATCGCGGAGGGCTCGGAGGAGCAGGGCACGGGCGGCCTGCAACAGTACGCACAGGCGCACCCCAGGCTCCTCTCCGCCGACACCATCGTCATCGGCGACACCGGCAACTTCCGCGCCGGCCTGCCCACGGTGACCGCCTCGCTGCGCGGGATGTCCGGGCTCCAGGTCACGGTGGAGACGCTGGAGGGCAACCTGCACTCAGGCCAGTTCGGCGGCGCCGCACCGGACGCGCTGGCCGCCCTCATCCGCATGCTCGACTCGCTGCGCGACGCCGACGGCGGCACCGTCATCGACGGCGTCCGGCCTGGCCCCGGCTGGGACGGCCTGGAGTACCCGGAGGAGGACTTCCGCGGCGACGCACGCGTGCTCGACGGTGTCTCCCTGACCGGCTCGGGAAGCGTCGCGGACCGCATCTGGGCGCAGCCCTCGGTCTCCGTGCTGGGCATCGACTGCCCGCCCGTGGTCGGCGCCACCGCCTCCGTGCAGGCGAGGGCACGGGCTTCCGTCAGCCTGCGGGTACCGCCGGGCGCGGACACGGAGAAGATGACCGCGCTCCTCGTCTCGCACCTGGAGTCGCGCACTCCCTGGGGCGCACGCGTGACCATCGAACGGACGGGGCAGGGCCAGCCTTTCCGCGCGGACACCTCGTCTCCGGCGTACCGGGCCATGGCCGTGGCGCTGAGCACCGCGTACGACGGGCAGGAGATGCAGATCGCCGGGCAGGGCGGCTCCATCCCGCTGTGCGACACCCTCGCCTCGCTCTACCCGGAGGCGGAGATCCTCCTGATCGGGCTGAGCGAACCGGCGGCGCAGATCCATGCGGTCAACGAGAGCGTCTCACCTGAGGAGTTGGAGCGGCTCTCGGTCGCGGAGGCGCTCTTCCTGCGGGAGTACGCGGAGCGCACCTGAACGCTCCACGGCGCACCAACGCCCTGTCCGCCGTCAACGACGGCGCGGCCAGGACGTTGTCCGGCCCCTACGCGGCGTCGCGCCCGTCCCCGACCGGGACGCCCGCCTCCAGGTAGAGGGGGCGTCCCGTCTCGCGGGCCCGCAGGGCGCCGCGCAGCCTCTCCAGACGTACGGGCGGCAGAAGCCCGGCGGCCTCGGCCTCGGTGACGAAACGCCAGCCGCGCAGCTCCGCGCCGGGCAGCAGCATCCGGTCCGCTTCCTCCGCGGCCAGGCGGCCGCCGTCGAACAGGAGGCGGATCCCGCCGTATCCGGGAGGACGGGGCGGCTCCCAGTCGGTGACGAGCAGCCGCGGGGCCGACTTCAGCCGCAGTCCCAGCTCCTCGGCGACCTCCCGTACGCCCGCACGCGCGGGCGCCTCGCCCGGCTCGACGACGCCGCCGGGGAACTCCCAGCCCGGTTTGTAGGTCGGGTCGACGAGCAGCACCCTGTCCTGCTCGTCGAAGAGCAGGACTCCCGCGGCGACGGTCTCGGCCGTCGGCTCGGGAGTCTGCACGATCTCCAGGGTCCCGGCGCCCTCGCGCAGGGCGCCCGCCACCTCTTCCGCCGTCTGCCGCGGCGTGAGCCGCGAGGTCTCCACCGTGTGTGCGTCGGCGGTGAGCCAGCCCAGCGCGGCCCGGTAGGCGGGCAGCTGCCCGCGGCACCAACTCCGGTCCGGGCGGTTGCCGGTGTCGTCGGACTGGTCGATGCGTGTCCGAAGGATCGTTTCATCCGCGTGGAGAAGAACGTGGCGCACCGGTATCCGGCGGGCGGCGAGCGCGCCGAATATCTCGTCCCGGTACTCCTGCCGCAGCAGCGTCATGGGAACGATCAGCGGACCCGGCACCTCGGTGAGCAGCGCTGCGGCGGTGTCCGCCACGAGGCGCCGCCAGGAAGGGAGTTGCTGGTAGTCGTCGACCTGAGCGAGCCGTTCCTTGGGGAGCATGTCTCTCAGCCCCGTGCCGATCAGGGCCGGGTCGCACAGGGTGCTCCCCGGGATCAGATCCAGGAGTTCGTGCGCCGCGGTGGTCTTGCCCGCGCCGAAGGCGCCGTTGAGCCACACGATCACGGTCGGTTCCCCCTCTGCCGTCGCCCCCCGTTTCACGCTGCCCGCTCAACCCTGCCACGGAAACGCGCGGGGGCGGCGCCGTCGCAAAACCCTGGCGCACGCGGCGGATTTCACCACTGTGCGACGGTGCGGCCCGACCGGAAGACCCACGAACGGGGACGATGGGGACGACAGGGACGACGGGGATGTTCAGGCCGTCACGGGCGGACGCCAGCCGGGGTCGCGGCCGCTGAGCGCGAGGAGTTCGTCGAAGACGGACGCGTCGTCCGGCACGGGGAAGGGCTCACCGAAGACGTTCATCTTCCGCCCCATGGGAGCCAGTTCCCGCCAGCCCTCCAGGAGCACCGGAAGACTCGGCTCGTACGGAGTGAAGTCCTGCCCGGTGGCACGTGCGAGGTCCCAGGCGTGCACGGTGAGATCGCCGAGCACCATTCCGCCGACGGTGCGCTGCGGCAGCCCCATGCCCTGCGAGGTGCCCTCCAGCGCGCCCGGTGCCGCCCAGGCGTCCACCAGGCGCGCGGTCTCCTCGTCGAAGCGTGCCCGCCAGTCGTTCCCGCCGTCCACGTAACCGGGTGTCGTGGAGAAGTCGGCGGTGCCCTTCGCGGCGAGGGCCTGGAAGCTCACCACGACATGCATGAGGTGGTCGAGCAGAGCCCGTACGTCGTACTCGCTGCACGGTGTCGGATCGCCCAGCTGTCCCTCCCGCACTCCGCGCACGACGGGGCGTGCTGTGCGGGCGGCGCCTTCCAGCAGTCCGGAGATTTCGTTCGTCATGTCCGGAACGCTACGGCGGCGGTGCACGCCCCGGATTGAAGAAACACGACACCCCGGGCAGGCATAGGATCGCCGCCATGGCAGGTCAGCACGGCCGGGACGGCGGGCCGGGCCCCGGACAGCGGCGGACCGGGTCCGCGTACGGGTCCGCGTACGGCGCGGATTCGCCTCGCGGCGACACCCGGGGCATCGTCGACGCGGGCGAGCTCTTCTCGCGTGTGCGCTTCCGGCGCCGTGCGGCCGCCGCACCGCTGCGCCCGTACGTGGAGCACTACTGGCTGATCGACTGGGACCTGGAGCGGCCCCACCTCTCCCAGGTCGTGCCGCACCCCTCGGTCAACATCGTCTTCCAGCGCCACGGTGCGGGGCCGTCCGGCGCCGAGGTCGCGGGCGTGGGGCTGGGCCTGTTCTCGATCACGCTGGAGGGTACGGGCCGGGTGTGCGGCGTCCAGTTCCGTCCCGGCGGCTTCCGGCCGTTCCTCACCCGCCGGGGCCGCGGGAGCGTGGGAGAGCTGACGGGCCGGAGGGAGCCGCTCAGCGAGGTCTTCCCAACCACGGACGGCGTCCCCTCCGTCCCCGCCACGGTGCTCACACCCGGCGAGGAGGACGAGAGGGTCGAGGCGCTGGACACCTTTCTGCTCGGCCTCGGCCCGGAGCCGGACCCCGGCGCCGAGCGTGCGATGGAGCTGGCACATCTCGTACGGACGGACCGCGGCATCACCCGCGTCGAGCAACTCGCCCGCCGCGAAGGGGTGTCGGTGCGTTCGCTGCAGCGGCTCTTCGCCAACTGCGTGGGTGTGAGCCCCAAATGGGTCATCCTGCGCTACCGCATCCACGAGGCGCTGGAGCAGGCCGCCGGGCATCCGGACATCGACTGGGCGCGACTGGCCGGCGAACTCGGCTACAGCGACCAGGCGCACCTCGTACGGGACTTCACCGGCACGGTCGGGCTCCCGCCGGCGGAGTATGCGCGCGCCGCCGGCGGACCCGCCTCGCATCCGGGCTCCTCACCCGGGTCCGCGTCTCAATAGGCCGCCCCCGTGCGCTCTGGCTCCCCTCACGCGGGCTCCCCTCACACGGCCGGCACCGTGGAGGGCCACCGGGGACGGCTCCGCTTCGCCGTGCTCGGCCGGTCCGAGTGTGGCCGGGCGAGACCTCTGCTTCCCCCAGGCTCCCCGGCAGCAGCGCTGCTCACGGCGCTGCTGCTGCGCGAAGGCCGCACCGTGACGGCGCCCGAACTGATCGACGCCGTCGGGGGGAGAGAACCCACCGGAGGCAGCGCGACGTCCCGGCGACGCTGCCGACGAGGCGGAGCGAGCGGTGACACTGCTGCGCAGATGCGGGGAGCTGTGGAGCGCACGGACACAGACCGTGCTGGGCCGGGCCCCGCACGGCACGGGCGAGACCGGGCGTGCGCGGGGTGCCGGCGGGAGGCGCTGGCCGTGTGTGAGCGGCTGGGCTCCCACGACACCGAGGAACTTAGGGCCCTGCTCGACGGGCACGGCTCGGACGGCCCGCCCCGAGAACCCGCGGTGGCACGGCGCCTCGCTGGCCCCCCTGCTGCCTTACCGGCCCTGCCCCTCCCGGACCTGCCCGGCCCTGCGGCATGCCATGCGGCGGGGTCATGCACCCGCAATGCACCGGGTCGTGCGCGGTGCCCGGTCCGGAGCTCCCGGCTCGCGCGCGGGAGCGGTGCGCGGTGCGCGGTCAGCGGTGCGCCCGTCAGCGATAGCCCAGATTCCGGCAGGCCGCCGCCGCTCCGATCAGTCCGGCGTCGGTTCCCATCTGCGCCGGCACGATCTCCAGCCCCTGTACGAACGACAGCGTCGCGTAGTCCCGCAACGCACGGCGCAGCGGCGCGAAGAGAACCTCGCCCGCCTTCGCCACTCCCCCGCCGAGCACCGCTATCTCGACCTCCACGAGCGTGGCGGTGGCGGCGATCCCGGCGGCCAGTGCGCGGGCCGCGCGCTCGAACGAGGCGGCGGCGACGGCGTCGCCGTCCCTGGCAGCGGCAGCGACGGCGGCGGCGGACGCGTCACCGTCCGGGCCCGGGCGCCAGCCCCGGTCCAGGGCGCGACGGGCGATATTGGGTCCGCTGGCGATGCGTTCGACGCAGCCGCGCCCGCCGCAGGGGCAGCTGTCACCGTCCAGGTCGACGCTGATGTGGCCGATGTGGCCCGCGTTCCCGCTGGGGCCGGGGTGCAGTTCGCCGCCGAGGATCAGCCCGCCGCCGACGCCGGTGGAGACCACCATGCACAGCGCGTCCGTACGCCCGCGTGCGGCTCCCTGCCAGTGCTCGGCCGCGGCCATCGCCACGCCGTCGCCGACGAGGGTCACCGGCAGCCCGCCCGTACGTTCGCGGACGCCCTGGACGAGTGGATACTCGCGCCAGCCCGGGATGTTGACGGGAGAGACCGTGCCCGCCTTGGCGTCGACCGGGCCCGCGCTCCCGATGCCCACGGCGCGGACGCCGGACCACATCGGGGACGTGGCGAGCTCCTTCAGGACCTCGCCCAGGGCGGCCATCACCTGCTCACCCTCCCCGTGGGGCGGCGTCGGACGCTGTGCCCGCAGAAGCAGGCCGCCGCCGCAGTCCACCAGAGCGCCCGCGATCTTGGTGCCGCCGATGTCGAGGGCGGCCACGAGGTCCGTGTGCATGGGTGATGTTCTCCCGGGGAGGGGCCGGAGACCCGCCCCCGGCCGGGAACGGTCGAGAGATCAGTCTGGCGTTTTGTGACAACGTTGTCCAGACTGCTGTGCGAGGCAGCTATGCTGCTCGCTGCCGCTCCACGCATCAAGGGGGACCCGACAGCCGTGACCGAGACCGTACGATCCGCCGCATCCCGCGCATCCGGGGCCCGTTACGGCAACCGGCCCACCATGAAGGATGTCGCCGCCCGCGCCGGCGTCGGCCTCAAGACCGTCTCCAGAGTCGTCAACGGCGAGGCGGGGGTCTCGCCCGACACGGAACGCCGCGTGCAGGAGTCGATCACCGCTCTCGGGTTCCGCCGCAACGACAGCGCGCGCATCCTCCGCAAGGGCCGCACCGCCAGCATCGGGCTCGTACTGGAGGATCTCGCGGACCCCTTCTACGCGCCGCTGAGCAGGGCGGTGGAGGAAGTCGCCCGCGCGCACGGGGCGCTGCTCATCAACGGCTCCAGTGCCGAGGACCCCGAGCGCGAGCAGGAGTTGGTCCTCGCCCTGTGCGCCCGGCGCGTGGACGGCCTCGTCATCGTCCCGGCCAGCGACGACCACCGCTATCTGGAACCGGAGATGGCCGCGGGGGTGGCCACCGTCTTCGTCGACCGCCCCCCGGGGAACATCGAGGCGGACCAGGTGCTCGTCGACAGCTTCGCCGGGGCACGCGAGGGCGTAGCGCATCTGATAGCGCACGGGCACCGGCGCGTCGGCTTCATCGGCGACGTGCCCCGCATCCACACCGCGCACGAGCGCATACGGGGATACGAGGCCGCGATGTCCGACGCAGGGCTGCCCGTGCACGCGAGCTGGCTGGCACCGGGCTCGACGGACCCCGAGCGGGTACGCGCGGACGCCGAACGCATGCTGAGCGGCCCCGAACCGGTCACCGCGGTCTTCGCCGGCAACAACCGTGTGACGGTCACGCTGGTGCGGGTGCTCGCGGAACTCGACCGTCCCGTCGCGCTCGTCGGCTTCGACGACTTCGAGCTCGCCGACATGCTCTCGCCCCCGGTGACCGTCGTGGCGCAGGACCCGGCCCAACTGGGCCGCACAGCCGCCGGTCTGCTCTTCCGGCGGCTGGAGGGCGCACACGACCCGCCGCGTCTGATGACGCATCCGACGACGCTGATCACCCGGGGATCGGGCGAACTGCCCCCTGCCTGACCGCACTTGGCCGGCCCTTCTTCCGCGACGAGGGTTCCCGCACCGCCGCCGCGCCGTACGCTCAGGCCGGCAGGACGGAGTCGAATAGGTCCTGCGCCGCGTCCACCGCCGCCGCGAGCCCCTCCGGCTGTGAGCCCGCCGCCTCGAGTACGCCGTCGACGCCGCGCAGCCCCGCACGCTCCAGCAGCGTCTTCTCGTTCGTAGCCCACTCACCCCGCGCGGCGAGGACGGCGTGGGCCTGCTCCATCGCCGCGACCGCGACCGAGCCGGCGACTTCGGTGCGTCCGCCGCGCGGAGCGTGGTTGGCCCTGGCGTAGGAGAGCGTGGCCCTGGCCGTCTCCCGCCACCGGGCGGAGGCCGAGGAGCGCAGCGCGGCGGGGTAGGACGGGCGGGGCAGTTCGCCGCGCAGCACCTGGTTGAGGGCGAGTTCGCCGACCACGAGATAGCTGGGGATGCCCGCGAGGTGGAACATGAGCTGCTCCCGGTGGAAGCGCCCCTGCTCCGCCTCCGCGATCTCGTGCTCCACCACGTCGAGATCGCGGTAGTGGACGTCGGTACGGCGGCCGTCGACGGTCAGCCAGGCGCCTCCGTTGAAGAGGCCGCCGCCCCACTCGCCGATGCCGCTCACCTCGCCCGGCCAGCCGAGGGCGCGCAGGTGGCCGGGATCGAACGCGCCACGGTAGTAGATGGCGAAGTCCCAGTCGCTGCCTGGCCGTTGACGGCCCTGGGCGCGGGACCCGCCGAGGGCGACGGCCTCGACGGCGGGCAGGGCGGCGAGAGCGTCGGCGACATGGTCGGGGAAGGTCTGGTCGTCCATGCCGGACAGGTATACCCGCCCTGCCGCCGGTCTGCCGGTCCCGCCAGACCGGCAGTCCGGCAGACCGGCGGTTCACAGCGGGGCCTGGCAGCCGTCAGCACACCGGCAGTCCTGGCACGGGCTTGTCGTTCTCCCCGCCCTTGATGTAGACGTCGCTCACGAACACCCGCTTGTTGCCGCTGTCGTCGTCCGTCTTCGCCCACCACACGTTCGTCCAGCGTCCCGAGGTCTCGCGGTGCCGGAGCTTGGCCTGGCAGAAGAAGTAGTTGGTGCCGGCGTTGAGTTGGCCGACCGGCTTGTGCTGGGCGTTGTAGGACGTGGCCTGCTTCCACACCGTGCAGTCGAACTTCTTCTCTGTGCCTGCCCTGAGGTGGCAGACCGGATCCGGGGCGGGTGCGCCGCCGCTGCCGCCCGCGCTGCTGCCTCCGCCGGAGACCGTGCCGCCCGTGCCGCCGGAGTCCGCGCCGCCGGGTCCGCCGCCCTTGCCTCCGTCGGCGCCCTTGCCACCCGGGCCCCCCTTGCCGGGGCCGCCTGCCGTGGCGCCCGGCCTGGAGTCCGCGCTCTTGCCGCCGCCCGGCGAAGGCCCGTCCTTCTCCGGGACGCTGCCTCCGCCCTTGCCGGACTCCTGATTCCCGGTCCCGGCGGAACCGGCCTCGCCGGAGCCGCCGCCCGCGCGGGTGCCGTCACCGCCCGTCCCCGACACGACGGCGTACGTGGCTCCGGCACCCGTCAGCAGGACCGCGGCCACCCCGGCGGCGACGGCGGCCCGGCGGCGGCCACCCGCCCGGTCGCCGCGGGTACGGACGGTGTGCTGGTCGGTGTCCCTTGAGGTGGCGGAAGCGGGGCCGGATGCCGCTCCCGGCACCTGGGCACCCCCCGGCACCTGGCCGAGCGACGGCGCCGACCCGAACGCGCCCTGCGCACCGTGGTGTTGCGCACCGTGGTGTCGAGGTGGCAGACCGCTGCCGCCCGCCGCCGGCGGCGGCCCGGACGGCCCGTGCGCGGCGGCACCTCCGCCGTCTCCTGACCCGGGGCCCTGCCCCTGCGCCGCCTGGCCCAGCCGCATCGTCGCGGACGGGCCGGCCGGTGGCGCCGTGCCCTTGGCGACCGCGTCCAGCAGGGCCGTCGCGCGTTCCGCGTCGGCACGCTTGCCCGGGTCCTTCTCCAGCAGTTCCGCCAGTACGGGTCCGAGCGGCCCGGCACGCAGGGGTTCAGGGAGCGGTTCGACGACGATCGCGTTGAGGGTGGACCAGGTCGAGGTGCGGCGGAAGGGTGCGGCGCCTTCGACCGCGGCGTAGAGGGTCGCCCCAAGCGCCCAGACGTCGCAGGCCGCGCGGGGTGCTTCGCCCCGGGCCCGCTCCGGCGCCAAGTAGTCCAGGGAGCCGACCAGTTCGCCGCTTCCCGTCAGCTGCGTACTGGCGCCGTCGTCCGGGTCCTCCACAGCGGCGATGCCGAAGTCGGTGAGCACGACCCGCTCGGAGCCGTTCTCCAGGAGCACGTTGCCTGGCTTGACGTCGCGGTGGAGGACACCCGCGCGGTGGGCCGCCGCGAGGGCGTCCATCACCTTCGCGCCGATGGCGGCGGCCTCCCGCGGCTCCACCGTGCCGCGTTCGCGGAGCACGTCGTCCAGCGAGGGGCCCTCGATCAGCTCCATCACGATGACCGGCCGGCCCTCGTGCTGGGCGACGTCGTGCACCGAGACCACCCCGGAGTGCCGCACGCGCGCGGCTGCCCGCGCCTCGCGCTGCATACGGGTCCGCAGCTCGTCCAGTTCGCCGCCGGCCGCGTCGGTGAAGGTCCGCAGTTCCTTGACCGCGACCTCTCTGCCGAGCACCTCGTCGACCGCGCGCCAGACCACGCCCATGCCGCCGCGGCCGAGACGCCCCGTCACCCGGTAGCGCCCCGCGAGGATCCGGCCGGCCTCCGCCGGGCCGGTGCTCGCTCCTGCCGGTTCGCCGCCGTCGCCCGCGGGGCCCGGCTGCCCGCTCCCGCCGCCCTCCGGCGGCTGCTCCCCCGGTGTCCGCACTGCCCGTCCCCTCTTGCCGCGTACCGCTCTGTCGCGTGAAGGGCAAGACTACGGGCCTCAGTTGGCTTCTGCCTCCGTGGGCCGTCCGGCGAGGTGGCACAGGTCCGCGCGGGTCAGCCCGGAGTGCCTGGCCACCTCCCCGGACGAGAGCGCGCCGCAGTCCAGGCCACGCAGCAGGTAGCCGCTGAGCGCGCGGGCGGTCGCGGGCTCGTCCATCACGGCGGCGTCGGCTCCCGCGTTGCCGGTGTAGGCGGCGAGGCGGGCTGCGGCGCGCTCCATGCCCTCGCGGTAGAAGGCGTAGACGGCGGCGTAGCGCGTGGGCAGATGGCCGGGGTGCATGTCCCAGCCCTGGTAGTAGGCGCGGGCCAACGACCGCCGTACGAGGGCGTGATGGTGCCGCCACGCCTCGTGCACCTGCTCCCTCGTGCCGCTGGGGACGATGTTCGTCGAACCGTCCGACAGGCGCACTCCCGTCCCCGCCGCGGCGGTCTGCATCACCGCCTTGGCGTGATCGGCGACGGGATGGTCCATGGCCTGGTGTGCGGCGCTCACTCCGCAGGCGGCGCTGTAGTCGAACGTTCCGTAGTGGAGCGAAGTGGCGCGGCCCCCGGCGGCGTCGATCATCAGCGCGACGGTGGCGCGTCCGTCGGCGCCGAGGACGGACTGCGTCGTCTCGATCTGGATCTCGAAGCCCAGGCGACCCGCCGGCAATCCGCGTGCCGCCTCGAACTCTCCGCACAGCCGCGCCATCGCCGCCACCTGCTCGGGATGGCTGACCTTGGGCAGGGTGAGCACGAGGCCGTCCGGCAGCCCGCCGGTCTCCATCAGGCCGGTGAGGAAGATGTCGAGAGTGCGGATGCCCCGGTCGCGCACGGCGGCTTCCATGCACTTCATGCGGATGCCCGTGTACGGGGGTGCGCCGCCGTCCGCGCAGCCGGCACGGACGACACGGGCCGCGCCGGCGGCCGCCGCGTCCTCCTCGGCGTCGGAGCGGATGCCGTAGCCGTCCTCGAAGTCGATGCGCAGGTCCTCCACGGGCTCGCGCTCCAGCTTGGCCCTTACGCGCTCGTACACGGGAGCCGCGAGATCCTCGCGCAGGCCGAGCACGGCCGCCAGCGAGGCCGCGTCCGGGGCGTGTTCGTCGAGCAGGTCCCGTGCCTGCTCGCCCCAGGCGCGCACGGTGCCGGGCGTGACGGCGTCGGCGGGCACATAAACGGTGTGCACGGGCTGGCGCGTGCCCGGCTCGCCCGGATACCGGCGGGCGAGTTCGGCGTCGACGGGGGCGAGCCGGGCCGCGATGTCCGTGCACACGCTCTCCGCCAGGCTCGTGGCAACGGTCCCGTCCTCGCTCACGCCTTCACCCAACTTTCCGTTCTGTGGAATCAACAATTCGTAGAACGAAGCTATCCAGGGCTGTTGAGGCAGGTCAACCACGCCCCGGCGGCGGCCGCGCGGGACGGACGGGGCCAGGGGGCGTTCACCAGCTGGCGTGCAGCGGCTCGCCCTCCGCATAGCCCGCGGCGCTCTGCACGCCCACGACGGCCTTCTCCGCGAACTCCTCGAGCGAGGCCGCTCCGGCGTACGTGCACGAGGAGCGCACGCCCGCGATGATCGAGTCGATGACGTCCTCGACACCGGGCCGTGCCGGGTCGACGAACATCCGCGAGGTGGAGATGCCCTCCTCGAACAGGGCCTTGCGTGCACGGTCGTACGCCGACTCCTCGCTCGTACGGTTGCGTACGGCGCGTGCGGAGGCCATGCCGTAGGACTCCTTGTAGGCCCGTCCGTCGGCGGTCTGCTGGAGGTCGCCCGGCGACTCGTACGTACCGGCGAACCATGAGCCGATCATGACGTTGGACGCGCCGGCGGCGAGGGCCATGGCCACGTCGCGCGGATGCCGCACACCGCCGTCGGCCCACACGTACTTGCCGAACTTCCGTGCCTCGGCCGCGCATTCGAGCACGGCGGAGAACTGGGGTCGGCCGACACCGGTCATCATCCGCGTCGTGCACATGGCGCCCGGCCCGACGCCGACCTTGACGATGTCGGCCCCGGCCTCGACGAGGTCACGTACACCCTCGGCGGCGACGATGTTCCCCGCGACCACGGGCACTTGGGGATCGAGTGCCTTCACGGCGCGCAGCGCGTCGACCATGCGCTCCTGGTGGCCGTGTGCGGTGTCCACGACCAGGGTGTCGACTCCGGCCTCCAGCAGCGCGCGTGCCTTGCCCGCGACGTCGCCGTTGATGCCCACCGCGGCGGCCACGCGCAGCCGGCCCGCAGCGTCGGTCGCCGGGGTGTAGAGCGTGGCGCGCAGCGCGCCCTTGCGGGTCAGGATGCCCACGAGGCGCCCGTCGGCGTCGACGGCGGGGGCGAGCTTGCGGTGTGCGCTGTCGAGCTGGTCGAAGGCCTCGCTCGGGTCGACGTCCGCCTTCAGCACCAGCAGATCGCGGGACATCACCTCCGACAGCTGCGTGAAGCGGTCCACGCCGGTCAGGTCGGACTCGGTGACGACGCCCACGGGCCGTCCCTCCTGGACCACGACGCCCGCTCCGTGCGCGCGCTTGGGCAGCAGCGACAGCGCGTCGGCGGCCGTCTGGTGCGGCGCGAGCGTGATCGGGGTGTCCAGCACCAGGTGGCGGCGCTTGACCCAGGCGGTCACCTCGGTGACGACGTCGATCGGGATGTCCTGCGGGATGACGGCGAGGCCGCCGCGGCGTGCCACGGTCTCGGCCATGCGCCGGCCCGCGATGGCCGTCATATTGGCGACGACCAGGGGGACCGTGGTGCCGCTGCCGTCGGGGGACGCGAGGTCCACACCCTGCCGGGAGCCGACCGCGGAGTGGCGGGGCACCATGAACACGTCGTCGTACGTCAGGTCGTACGGGGGCTGCTGGTCGTTCAGGAATCGCATACCGGCTCTCTCACCTGCGTCGTCGCTCCACGTGGGCGCCCCTCCCAGCGGTAGCTGGGGGACGGTGGGGAGTGAATGCCGGAGGTGCAGTGTCCCTTCGGTGCTCCTACTCCATCATCCCCGACCGGGCAGCCAGGCGGCGAACCGGGCCCCTCCGGAGCGGGGCGTCAGCGTGCTCCAGCGGCCTCCCCGGCCTGTTGCACGCCCGCGGTAAGCACATCTAGTGTCCCGCTTGGACACATGAATCCATCCATGTTGGGGGGCAGCAGTTGGGCAGGCCTCTCCCCACGTCCCAGCGCGCCTACCAGTACGCGAAGGACCGCATACTCGACGGCGTTCTCGCCGGGGGCGACCTGATCAGCGAGGGCACGGTCGCCGAGGCGCTCGGCATCAGCCGTACGCCCGTGCGTGAGGCCTTCCTGCGGCTGGAGACGGAGGGGCTTCTTCGGCTCTATCCCAAGCGGGGCGCGGTGGTGGTGCCGGTCTCCGCGAAGGAGGTGGAGACCGTGCTGGAGACGCGAGAACTGATCGAGTCCTTCGCCGCGGAGAAGGTCTCCTCCCTCGGTGCGGCGCCGCTGGAACGGCTCGTGGAGGAGCTGCGCGACCAGCTCCAGGAGCAGCGGAAGCTGCGCGAGGCGGGCGACGGCAAGGCGTTCGTCGCCGCCGACCAGGTCTTCCACCAGCTCATCGTGCAGGCCGCCGACAATCCGATCCTGCTGGACCTGTACGCGGGTCTGCGCGACCGCCAGCAGCGCATGGGCCTGTACGCCGTCTTCAACGACAGCGACAGGCTGCGCGCCACGAACCACGAGCACGTCGAGCTCGTCGCCCTGCTCGAGAAGGGCGATCTCTCTGCCTACCGTGCCGCGCTGCGCGGGCACCTGCGTGGCACCCGCGCAGCGGTCCTCGGACATCAGGACAGCAGCATCCAGCCCAGCACGGACGTGGACTGAAGGAAGACCAGGACGCACATCAGGAGCAGCAGCAGGAGGCTCCAGCCGACGACCTTCCTCAGCAGTTCCGGCTCCCGTCCGCCCAGGCCCGTGGCGGCGGCGGCGATGGCGAGGTTCTGCGGCGAGAGCATCTTGCCCAGGACGCCGCCGGAGCTGTTGGCCGCTGCGAGCAGCTCCGGCGCGTAGCCGGAGTTCTTGGCGGCCGTCACCTGGAGGATGCCGAAGAGGGCGTTCGCCGAGGTGTCGGATCCCGTGACCGCGACTCCGAGCCAGCCCAGCACCGGTGAGAGGAAAGCCAGTGCGGGTCCGGCGCCGGCGATGAAGTGACCGATGGTGGAGGTCTGGCCGGACAGGTTCATCACGTACGCCAGGGCGAGCACCGTGGCGACGGTGAGGATCGCCCACCGCAGCTGGTGCAGGGTGCGTCCGTACGAACGGACCGCCACGCGCGGTGATATGACCAGCAGCGCGGCGGTGAGGACTCCGCTGAGCAGCAGCATCGTGCCGGTAGCGGGCAGCCAGTCGAACTTGAACACGGTGGAGGCCGCGGGCTTGCCGCTCACGGGATCGGCGATGTGCAGGCCGGGCCAGTTGTAGAGGATCGTGCCCTTCTCCTCCAGGACCGTTTTCACAGCCGGCAGCTTGGTCACGGCGAAGACGATGATGATCACGGCGTACGGGAGGTAGGCCTTCACGGCGGCGGCCTTGCTGTCCTGGACAGCCGTGTCCGTGCCGCCACCCTCCGGTTTCCGCGTCGCCGCCCCGCTGCCGGCGCCCTGCCCGCCGGCTCCGGCACCGCCGTCCGCGCTGTCCGCACCGTCGGCAGATGCGCTCGAGTCGCCGGAGACGGAGTCGGAGTCGGTCAAGGCGCCCGCAGGCAGCGGCGTGTAGGAGCCGCGCATCCGCATCACCAGGACGAGCACGCCGACGGCGACGAGCGCGGCGACGACGTCGGTGAGCTCAACGGAGATGTAGTTGGAGCAGGTGAACTGGGCCACGGCGAAGGCGAGTCCGCACGCGAGGGCGGGCCACCAGGTCTGCTTCACACCGCGCCGTCCGTCCACCATGTACACCAGCAGCACCGGCACGACCGCGGCGAGCATCGGCGTCTGCCGGCCCACCATGGAGGAGACGTCCTCGAGCGGCAGGCCCGTCAGTTCGGACAGCGTGATGACGGGCGTGCCCATCGCACCGAACGCAACAGGCGCGGTATTGGCCACCAGCGCCACCGCTGCCGCCTTGAACGGCTTGAAGCCCAGCGCGATCAGCATCACCGCGCTGATCGCGACCGGCGCCCCGAACCCGGCGAGCGCCTCGAGGAGCGCCCCGAAGCAGAAGGCGACGATGACGGCCTGCAGGCGCTGGTCGTCGGAGAGCTTGCCGAAGGAGCGGCGCAGCACCTCGAAGTGCCCCGTGTCGACGGTCATCTGGTAGACCCACAGGGCGTTGACCACGATCCACATGATCGGGAACAGCCCGAACAGGGCCCCGAGTGCAGCGGAGTTGAGGCTCTGCCCGACAGGCATGTCGTATGCGGCCACCGCGACGACGATTGACGTGGCGAGCGACGCGATGCCGGAGAGCCATGCCTGGACGCGCAGTACGCCCAGGAGCACGAAGAAGACGACCAGCGGAAGTGCGGCGACGAGCGACGACCACCCCAGCGAACCGCCCAGCGGGTCGAGTACGGGTTGGAACACGGTGCCTCCGGTGACGAGTTGGGACTCGGGGACGGTTCACCAGGGCCTGACGCCGCGTATCGAGGCGTCGACGACCTGGACGGGGTGCAGCACGGGGAGCTGCTTGTCGAGATGGCGCGAAATCTGCAGCAGACAGCCGGGGTTGGCCGTCACCACGGCGTCGGGGGACGTCGAGCGCACGTTGTCCGCCTTGCGGCGGCCGAGCTCCTCGGCCGGTCCGGGCTGGATGAGGTTGTACACGCCGGCGGAGCCGCAGCACATGTCGGCCTCGGGAATGTCGACGACGTCGAGTTCCGGGACGCTGCGCAGGACGGCGCGCGGCTGTTCGCGGACGCCCTGCGCGTGTACGAGGTGACATGCCTCGTGGTGTGCGAGCCGTGCGGGTACGGGGTGGCGGGGTGCGAGCGGGGTGAGTTCGGCGAGGAGTTCGGAGACGTCGCGGACCTTGGCCGCGAACGCCGCGGCGCGGTCGCGGTATGCGGGGTCGTCGGCGAGCAGCTTCCCGTACTCCTTCAGCGCCGAGCCGCAGCCCGCCACATTCACCACGATCACGTCGACGCCGAGCGGTTCGAAGGTGTCGATGAGCCGCCGCGCCCTGACGACGGCCTCCTCCTCGCGTCCCGCGTGCTCGCTGAGCGCGCCGCAGCATCCCTGCGCCACGGGTGCGATCACGTCGCAGCCCTCCGCGGTCAGCACGCGGACCGTGGCCTCGTTGACCTGGGCGAAGAAGACCTGCTGCACGCAGCCCGTGACCATGCCGACGGTGCGGCGCGCGGCCGGCGGCTCCGGCGCCGGGCCCGCCGGCTCCCTGTCAGCCGTCTCCCGGCCCGCCGTCTCCGGTGCGTTCTCCGCCGCCGTCTCCCGGCCCGTACGGGCGGCCGGGGTGCGCTCCGGCGTCCTGCGCAGCGCCGAGCGCAGCGGCACGTCCGGCATCAGCGCCTCCAGGGCGCGCAGCCTCGCGGGCAGCCTCCGCAGCAGCCCCGTACGGCTCAACGCCCGGCGGATGCCCAGCCGCTGGTAGAGGGCGCCGAGTACGGCGGCCACCCGCAGCCGGCGCGGATAGGGGAAGAGGCGGAAGATCAGTCCGCGGAAGGCTCGGTCGGAGCGGGAACGCGCCCAGTTGCGTTCGATCTGCGGGCGTACGGACTCGATGAGCCGGTCGTACTGCACTCCGGACGGGCACGCCGTCACACACGCCATGCAGCCCAGACAGTTGTCGAAGTGACCCACGGCGGCGGAGCTCAGCGGCGCCTCGCCCTCGCTGATGAGCTGCATCTGGTAGATGCGGCCGCGCGGTGAGTTCATCTCCTCGCCGGTCAGGGTGTACGTGGGGCAGGCGGGCAGGCAGAAGCCGCAGTGCACGCAGTCGGAGAGAAGCTCCGGGGACGGCGGGCGGTGGGCGTCGAAACCGCCGCCCGTGGCGGGCGTCTCGGGCGTTCCACCGTGCGGCGTGGTCATCAAGTGCTCCCTACGGATGAGCCGGGGCGGGGTCGGGCGGCCGGGCCGGCCGGCCGGTCAGAACCAGGGCGCGAAGCGCCCCGGTGCACACAGGTCGTCGGGGTCGAACTGCCGCTTGAGGGAGCGCAGTACGGCGACGGCCGGCGGCGCGGGCCCCCACGCCGCGGCGAGGGCGTCGACGCCTTCACGGCGCCGCCGCAGCGTCACCGAGCCTCCGGCCTCGTGCACGGACTCGCGCCATGCGGTCAGGCACGCGGCGTGCTCCGCCGCGTCGCCGCCGCGCAGCACGACGGTGTGCAGGCCCTGCGCGACTCCGCTGACGAGCTCCGCCTCCACGGCGCCGCCCGCGGTCAGTTCGTTCAGCCGCCGCACCAGGGCGGGCAGGCGCGCCGGATGTGTTCCTGCGCGCAGCACGGTCTCGCCGTCCTCGCCGCGTACGAGGCCGGACAGCCGCTGCCAGGCGGCACGTGCGGCGTCGTTGCCGAGTACGCGGGCCGCCGCGAGACCGGGGACGTCCGGGGCGAGGCGGCCGCGCTCCGCGACGCTCTCCGCGGTGCCCTGGAAGCGAATCAGCAGCCGCTGCCCGTCCCACTCCACCGCGACGGGCTCCAGCGGCGAACGCATCACGGCACGCGCCGCCGTGAGCGCTGCCTCGGCGTCGCCGACGGGCAGGGCGAGGGTCGCCGTGGCCTCGGGCAGCGGATGGACGCGCAGGTTGAGCCGGACGGCGAGGCCGAACGCGCCGAGCGAGCCGGCCATCAGCTTCGCCAGGTCGTAGCCGGCGACGTTCTTGATGACGTCGCCGCCGGTACGGGCCACGGTGCCGTCGGCGAGCACGAGCGTCGCGCCGATCACCAGATCGCCGAGACCGCCGTACTTCAGACGGCACGGCCCGGCGTCGCCGCACGCGAGCAGGCCGCCCAGCGTCGCGCCGTCGCCGCCGGTCGGCGGCTCGACCGGCAGCCACTGCCCGGCGGGAGCCAGCACCTCCTGTAGCCGGGTGAGCGGCATACCGGCCTCGACGCCGACCGTCCAGTCCTCGGGGGCGTGGCTGATCATGCGGTCGAGGCCGGAGGTCTCCAGCACGAGGCCGGCGTCCGCGACGGGTGCGCCCCACTCCAGTGCCGTACCGGCGCCCTCGAACAGCACCGTACGCCGCTCGTGTCCGGCGGCCGCGAGGGTGTCGGCGGCCTCGGCGAGGCCCGACGGGCGGACGCGGGAGGGCAGTTCACCCGCCGCCGTGCCCGACTCCCCGGCAGGCGGCGGCACTTGGCCCGGACCGGGTGCCGGCACCGGCGACGGTGCGGGTTCCGGTGCGCCGTCTGCGGGCGGGCCGCTCGCACGCACCGTCCCCTGGGGCTCCTCGGTCACCTCTCTCACAACCTCTCGATCACGCCGGCCGCTTCGAGCGGGTGCGGCCGGTAGCGGCCTGGCGCCTCCCCGCACAGCCGCGGAGTGGGCAGCACCTTGCCGGGGTTGGCCAGTCCGTCCGGGTCGAACGCGGTACGCAGCTGCCGCATCACCGCCAGGTCCGTCTCCCCGAACATCTCCGGCATGGAACACGCCTTGTCCAGGCCGATGCCGTGCTCGCCGCTGAGCGAGCCACCCAACTCCACGCACATCTCGGCGATTTCGGCCGCCAGCCGCTCCGCCCGCTCCGACTCGCCGGCTTCCTCGTCGAAGAGCACCAGCGGATGCAGATTGCCGTCGCCCGCGTGGAAGACGTTGGCCACGCGCAGCCCTTCGGCGCGCGACATCGCGGCGATACGGCTAAGCGCCTCGGACAGGCGGGTACGGGGGACGACGCCGTCCTGCACGAAGTAGTCAGGGCTGATGCGTCCGACAGCGGCGAACGCGGCCTTGCGCCCCTTCCAGATCAGGGCGCGCTCCTCGGAGGTCGTGGCGATGCGTACGTTCGTGGTGCCCTTCTCGTGGCACAGCGCGACGACCTTCTCGAACTGCTCGTCGCACTCGTGCTCCATCCCGTCGAGTTCGACGACGAGCGCCGCCGTGGCGTCGAGGCTGTATCCGGCGTGCACGGCCGCCTCGCAGGCCTCGATCGCGAGGGCGTCGAGCATCTCCACCGCCGCGGGCACGATGCCGGACGCCATGATCCCGCTGACGGCCTCCCCCGCCGCCTCCACCGTGGGGAAGTCCGCGACGAGAGTGCGGACGCTCTCGGGCGTACGCAGCAGCCGCACGGTGATCTCCGTGGCGATGCCGAGAGTGCCCTCGGAGCCGATGAACAGGCCGCGCAGGTCCGGTCCCGGGCTCTCCGGTGCGTCCGCGCCGAGTTCGGTGACCGACCCGTCCGGCAGGACGACGCGCAGCGCGGTCACGTGGTGCACCGTGAAGCCGTACTTCACGCAGTGGGCGCCGCCGGAGTTCTCCGCGACGTTGCCACCGATCGTGCACACGACCTGACTTGAGGGGTCGGGCGCGTAATAGAGGCCGTGCGGTGCGGCGACCCGGGAGATCTCGGCGTTGGTGACGCCCGGCTGGAGCACCATCCGCCGGTCCTCGGGATCGAAGTCGAGCACCTGGCGCATCCGGGCGAGGGAGATCACCACCCCCTGCGCCACGGGCACCGCGCCACCCGACAGCCCCGTGCCGGCGCCGCGGGCGACGAAGGGCAGCCCCGCCTTCGCGCACAGTGAGACGGCGGCCGCGACCTCCTCGGTGCTGCGCGGCAACACGACCAGAGCGGGGACTTCACGGAAGCCGGTCAGCCCGTCACACTCGTAAGTCCGCAGCTGGAGCGGATCGCTCAGCACGGAATCCGTTCCGAGTGCGGCTTCGAACTCCCGGCGCAGTACGGTGTCGATCATGGCACCGTGCCTCCTGACCCGTAGATCCTCCGACGGAACGGCAGTTCAGCGAATTCCGAATTCCGGTATTCGAGGACCGCGTCACGGAACCTAGGGTCCTTGCATCTATGGGTCAACCCTTCGTTGCATCTATGTTTCACAACTTCCGGGCCGCCGCCGCAGCGCCGCCACGCGGACGTACATCCCGGCCGGGGACGCACACCGCAGCACCGGCGGCTCACCGGACCACCGGCGGAAGGCCGGCACCGGGACTTGAGACTTGACCGACCTCCGCGACCGTTTGACTGTGCGAACGAGCGGAAACCCTCTAACAGCACTTCAATGAGACGATTGAAGCCATGCTCCGCGCCCCGGAGCAGGTGACGGGATCCGGCGGGGAGGCC
This sequence comes from Streptomyces sp. DSM 116795, assembly GCF_055792905.1. Classification (NCBI taxonomy): domain Bacteria; kingdom Bacillati; phylum Actinomycetota; class Actinomycetes; order Kitasatosporales; family Streptomycetaceae; genus Streptomyces; species Streptomyces sp. DSM 116795. The sequence continues at coordinate 6,797,779 of NZ_CM147707.1, read as the reverse complement.
AGGGTGAAGTTCGTTCTCGAAGTCGACATGGGTGACACGGCGTTCGACGGCGACGCCGCGGTCGAACTGGGCCGCATCCTGCGGTACTGGGGCGGCAACCTCCGTCACTACGACCTCGAGCCGGGCACCGGCGAGGCGCTCTACGACTCCGGCTACCGCGAAGTGGGCCGCTGGGCAGTCGTGGCCGCCGACGGTTCCTGACGAGGTTCACGGCCACTGAGCCCACTGAGCCCCGTCACGCGGCACGGGTGCGGAACGAGGCGCGGTAGGACTGCGGCGTGACGCCGGTGACGCGCTTGAACCGTTCACGGAAGGCGGTGGGCGAACCGAACCCCGAGTGCGCGGCGATGCGCTCCACACCGTGGTCGGTGGTCTCCAGCAGGAACTGCGCACGCCGCACCCGGGCCCGCAGCAGCCACTGCAGCGGCGTGCTGCCGGTCTGCTCCCGGAACCGGCGGTTGAAGGTCCGCTCGCTCAGTCCGCTGCGCCCGGCCATCTGCGCAAGGGTCAGCTCCTGTGCGAGGTTCTCCTCGATCCAGGACAGCACCGGTTCCAGCAACGACCCCCGGGGTACGGGCGGTTGGGCGTGCACCATGAACTGCGCCTGCCCGCCCTCCCTCTCCAGCGGCATCACCGAGAGCCGGGCAGAGTCCGCCGCGACGGCCGACCCCAGGTCCCGCCGGATCATGTGCAGGCACAGATCCAGGCCCGCGGAGGCCCCGGCTGAGGTGAGGACCTGGCCGTTGTCCACGTAAAGGACGTCCGGGCGGACGTCGACCCGGGGGAACGCCCCGGCCAGCCGGTCTGCCGCCATCCAGTGGGTGGTCGCGCTCAGCCCGTCCAGCAGCCCGGCCGCGGCGAGGACGAACGCACCCGTGCAGACGGAGGCGATCCGGGTGCCCGCGGCCGCGGCCTCGCGCAGCGCGTCCAGCACTCCGTCGCCCGGCGGGGCCGCCCGCTCCGAGCACCCCGGCACGACGACCGTGTCCGCCTCCCGCAGGGCCTCCAGACCATGCGGAGCGACCAGGGTGAACGCCTCGCTGGCCACCTGCGGCGTCACCGAGCAGACCTGGACGCGGTACGGACGGCGCCCGTCCGCCAGCCGGGCACGCCCGAACACCTCGATGGGCGTCGCCATGTCGGCCGCCACCACATGATCCAGCGCCAGAACCGCCACCGTATGCATGAGGCCACGGTAGGCGAGAACGCGCCAGCCGTGAATGTGCACGTCAGAGCGGAAACGCCGTCGTACCTGCGGGTCGGCCGTGCTGGCGGGAATCCGTTGGAAGTTGTCGATTCAGCCACTGGGGAGCGCCCTGCCTCCGGCCTAGCGTGACGCTGCGAGACCCCGGCCGTGCGTACGGGAAATGCGTACGAGAACGAGCCGGGAACCGGCGATCACACGAGGAGCAACACCAGCCGATGCACGCACAAATCATCCTGTTCGACGGCTTCGACCCGCTGGACGTCATCGCCCCGTACGAAGTCCTGCACGCCGCCGGTGAGGCCGCGGACGGAGCCGTGACCGTCGAACTGGTCACCGCCGAGGGCGCCCGTGAAGTCCCCAGCGGCACACCGCCGTTGGGCCTGCGAGCCGGCGGTGCGCCCGACCTCGACCGCGCGGACGTGATCCTTCTTCCGGGCGCCGCGGGCCGCCACACAGCAGGGAAGGAGACCGCCGCGACGGAGACCGCCGGGGAGGACTGCGGCGGCGAGGAAGGAGGGCCGGAACGGCAGGACACGATCCCGGCGATCCTCGCCCGTTCGCTCGGGACCGGACTGCCCGCCGTGGCCGCCGAGGCGCTCGCACGTGAGGACACGCTGGTCGCGACCGTGTGCGGCGGCTCGCTGATCCTCGCGATGGCCGGGCTCGTCGAGGGCCGCCACGTCACCACACACCACCTGGGCATGGAACTTCTCGCACCTGCCGGAGCCCGCCCCGTCGACGCCCGCGTCGTCGACGACGGGGACCTGATCACCGGCGCGAGCGTCACCTCCGGGCTTGACCTGGCCCTCTATCTCATCGAACGCGAGGTCGGACCCCGGGTCGCGCACGCGGTCGGAACGCTCTTCGCCCACGAGCGCCGCGGCATCGTGTGGTGCCCCCGCGGGCCGGTCCCCGACGGTGAGCGTGACAGCGGAGCCGCGGGGCAGCGGACCGGGGCCGGGGCCGCCCGATGACGAAGTTCCTGCTCGCCGTCCACGTCCTGGCGGCCATCGTCGCGGTGGGGCCCGTGACAGTGGCCGCCAGCATGTTCCCCGCGGCGGCCCGCCGCGCCCAGGCCCAGGCCCGGGCAGCCGGACCGGACGCCGGCCCTCTCGCCGCCGTCCGTGTCCTGCACCGCATTTGCCGCGTCTACGGCGTCATCGGCGTGGCCGTCCCGGCATTCGGCTTCGCCACCGCGAGCAGCCTCGGCGTCCTCACCGACACCTGGCTGATCGTCTCGATCGCGCTCACGGCTGCGGCGGCCGGCGTCCTCGCGCTGGCCGTCGTACCGCGCCAGGAGACGCTTGTGGACCAGCTCGAAGGCACCGACCCGTCCCATGGCGGGATACGTCCGGGAGCCACCGCGCAACTGGCCATGCTCACGGGCCTGTTCAACATTCTCTGGGCCACCGTGACGGTGCTGATGATCCTCCGGCCCGGTTCGACCACGAGCGTGTGAGGACGCGGCGCGGGCGGCCCGGTCACGCTGCTCACGCACCGCGCCCCGTCCGGCGGCGTGCCCCGAAGTCGCCGTGAGCGTGCCGGAGTTCGTTCCCGTACGGGACGGCACGCGGCCCGGCGGACCCGCGCCGCGCTTCGAAGCGTCGGAACGTCCACGTGGACGGCCTTCGCCGAGGACGTGAAAGGGGCACCGGCCGGGGAGCCGCCCGGCCGCCTGACCGTTACTAGCGGTTACGCACGCCCCGCAGGCCGCACGGGCCCATGCCCATGGGCCGCTGTACTGGGGCTCCGCAGGTGAGCGGCTCTCTTCCCACACATTCCCTCCTCCGATTCCCCGCACGGGAAGATCCGTATTTCCCTAGGCAGCGGGCCTCGCAGCGAGGTAATTTGCGCCGTCAGTCACTGAACGTCGTGACAGGGAGCAGACGGGGTGAGGGCGGTGTGCTGTGCGTGACTACAGCCTTCCCCCGCTCGTGGAGCCGCTCAGATCCGGCGGCCTGGCCGACTCCGTGTACGAACTGGCCGCACGGGAACCGGGGTTGCCGCAGCTGGCCCGCCGTGACAGTCCCGACGGAAGCACCGGCGAGTGGCGTGAGATGACCGCCGGCGCCTTCGCTGCGCACGTGCTCAAGCTGGCGAAGGGGCTGCTCGCCGAAGGCATACGCTTCGGCGACCGCGTCGCCGTCATGTCCCGTACGCGGCACGAGTGGACGCTCTTCAGCTTCGCCCTGTGGTCGCTCGGCGCCCAGGTCGTGCCCCTCTATCCGGCGTCGTCACCGGAGCAGCTGCGCTGGGTCCTGGGCGACTCGGGCGCGCGTGCCATCATCGTCGAGCACGAGGACCACGCGATGACAGTGGGCTCGGTCGTCGACGGGCTGCCGCAGCTGCGTCACATCTGGCAGCTCGACGCGGACTGTGTGGGGTGGCTGGCCCAGGCGGGCCGCTCCGTCGAGGACAACGACGTGCACCGGCAACGCTGGGCCGTCACACCGGAGATGACGGCCGCGGTCATCTACACCTCGGGCACCACGGGCCGCCCGCGTGGATGCGTCATCACGCATCGCAATCTCGCCTCGGAGTGCGACACGATCCTCGCCGGCTGGGGCCGTCTGATGGGCGAGCCCGGTCAGCAGCCCTCCATCCTCGCCTTTCTGCCCATGGGTCATGTCTACGGGCTGATGGTGACGGTGCTCTGCATCCGCGGCGGCTATCTGCTGGGACATCAACCGGACATCTCCGCCCGGGAGTTGATGCCTGCCCTGAGATCCTTCCGCCCGACGTGTCTTTATGCGGTGCCGTACTTCTTCGAGAAGTTCTACGCGGGCGCACGGATGATGGCCGAGAAGGCGGGCCGCGGCGAGATGTTCGCCCGGGCGATGGAGGCCTCCAAACGGTACGCGGAGGCGGCGGAGGCACAGGCGCTGGGCGCCGGACCGGGCCCCGGCACCGCGCTGCGGGCCCGGCACGCGGTCTACGACCGCCTGGTCTACCGGCACTTGCGTGACGTGATCGGCGGCCGCACGCGGAACGTGGTCTCGGCCGGCTCCCCGCTGAGCCGCGATCTCGGGCTGGCGCTCGCCGGTGCGGGGATCGTCGTCTACGACTGTTACGGCCTCACCGAGACCACGTGCGCCATCACCGCGCAGCCGCCGGGCAGGCCGCGGTTCGGCACGGTGGGCCGCCCCATGCCGGGCGCCGCGGTGCACATCGCCCGCGACGGCGAGGTGTGGGTGCGGGGCCCGATGGTCTTCCCCGGCTACACGGACGGCTCGCACAGCAGCACACAGCCGGACGTCCAGCATCCCGAGGGCGGCGGCGCGCACGCGCGGCAGCCGTATGCGGAGACACTGCGCGACGGCTGGCTCGGCACGGGTGACGTCGGCTACCTCGACGACGGCTATCTGGTCATCACCGGCCGCAAGAAGGACGTCATCATCACCAGCGCCGGCAGGAGCGTCTCACCCCTGATGCTGGAGACGCGGCTGCGCGCCCATCCCCTCATCTCCCAGGCGTTCGTGGTGGGTGACCACCGTCCCTACGTCGCCGCCCTGGTCACCCTGGACCCGGAAGTACTCGAACAGTGGCGCAAGGGCCGTGAGCAGTGGGGGCCTTCGGGCCCCGGCTACGGCAACACCCCTGCGGAGGAACTGGAACGCGAGGTGGGGCGGGCCGTGGCAGCGGCCAACAGCGTCTTCTCACGGGCCGAGTCGATCCGCTCGTTCCGCATCCTCCCCGAGGAGTTCACCATGGCCGACGGCCTGGTGACGCCGTCGCTGAAGCTGCGGCGGGAAGCGATCACGCGGATGTACGCCACTGAGATCGAAGAGCTGTACGAGAGCTGATTCCTGCCGGAGACGGCACACGGCAGACACAAGTCGGCAATGTAGCAGTGTTGAACGCCGAAGGACCGGTTCTTGTCAGGTCGAGACGAAGCCTCAACCACATCCTCACACTCACCATTAGCGTCCGTCGCACTTCAAAGATGAGTGTGAGAGGAGGGCGGATGGGTTCCGCCATCACGCCCGGGCGGGCGGTCGGCACCGTGCTGGTCGTCCTTGGGCTGGTCGCAACGCTCTCAGCGCTGCTGGTGCCGGTGTACTTCTTCGACGGCAACCGCACCATCGCGCTGGCCCGTTCGGGATGGCAGGACGACGGTAAGGGAACCTGGAAAACGGAATACGGCCCCCTTACCCCATTGGACCGTGACTTCATACGCAAAGTGCGGGATGCCGGATTGTGGGAAGTCCCCGCCGGCAAAGCCGCGCAGGAGCGCGGGACACGTAAGTCGGTGCGAATCGCGGGCGATCATCTCGTCGACGGACACACGGAGTTGGACCGACGGGCCGTCGAGGCCGGTCGCACCCTGAAGGTCACACTTCCCAACCAGCCTGTCGGCAAGAGCCAGGACTACCTGGAGGACGTCGACAGTGCAAGGGGTGACGAATTCGACCAGGTTCTCGTCGACAGGCTGCGCCGGGCTCATGGCGTGGTCTTCGGCCTCGTGGGCCTTGTACGCGATCAGACCCGCAACTCAATGGTGCGGTCGTTGGCGACCCGGGCCAACGCCATTGTCCTCGATCACCTCACAGTCCTGGAGGACACCGGGCTCGTGGATTTCGAGGCGCTGAACGACGCGAAATGAGTGGAGTGAAGTCAATATGAGACAAAAAGGCCACAAACGCTCGCGCACGGCGAACAAAACGATAGCGATCGTCGCAGCGCTGGTGGTCGGTGGTGGTGGCGCAGCGGCGGTAGGTGTGAGCGCTTTCGCGGGGTCGAGTGAAGACCCCGCTGCTGCCGCGAGCACGATCGACTGTCCTGATGTGAGCCTTGCACTGGGCCAGGTACCCGAGGGCGCCAAGGAGCCCGTGGGTCAGAAGCTCGCCGCTATGGATCAGCAGGTCGCGCAGGCTTACGGCCAGTGGAACTCCCAGGAGCAGAGCTCCGAGGAGGCCCTCGGTCAGTTGAACCAGCAGCGCGCGGAGACCATCCAGAGCATGAGCCAGGACATCCAGAACGCCGGCGGCGAAGCCCCCGGTGACATGGAGTCCATGGCCCAGTGCCAGATGATGCAGGACCAGGCCACCCAGGAGGGTCAGGAAGGCCAGGAAGGCGAGGAGGGTCAGGACCAGCAGGTCCAGGGCCCGGTCGCCGAGGACTTCGTCAACATCGAGGACGTCGAACCCAACGCCTCGAAGGAAGAGCCCCCGGGCGGCAGCTTCACGACGGAGTGCGGCAACAACGAAGAGGAGCACTTCAACTCCGACAACGTGATCGCCGCGCCTGGTGTTCTGAACGGCGCCCACCACGTGCACGACTACGTGGGCAACGAGGACACCAACCAGGCCTCCAGCGACGAGTCTCTCGCCGCGGCCGGTACGACCTGCGCCAAGGGCGACCAGTCGACGCACTACTGGCCCGTGATCCGTTCGCTGGACGGGAACGAGGACCAGCGGGGCGCCGTTGACGAAGCCGACGTCCAGCAGCAGCAGGGCGCCGAGGGCCAGGAGGAACAGCCCCAGGGCCAGCGCAACGGTGAAGACGCCGGTCAGGACCAGGGCCAGGACCAGGGCCAGGAACAGCCCCCAGCCGAGGAACAGCCCCCGGCTGAAGGCGAAGAGGGCCAGGACCAGGGCCAGGAACAGCCCCCAGCCGAGGAACAGCCCCCGGCTGAAGGCGAAGAGGGCCAGGACCAGGGCCAGGAACAGCCCCCGGCCGAGGAAGAGCCCCCGGCTGAAGAGGAAGAGCAGGTGGGTGGCGGCGAAGGTGCCGAAGCCCAGGTCGGCGACGGTGGTGCCAACGACCTCAACGTCGGCAGCATCCTCGCGCCCAACGCCACGCTGAAGTTCAACTCCGGCGGTGCCGAGCAGGTCGCCGAGATGCCGCGCTTCCTGCGCATCATCACCGGTGACGCCAAGGCCTTCACCAACGGCGACGCGAACGCCAACGCATCGTGGAGCTGCGAGGGCTTCGAGGACCGTCAGCTGAAGGACAAGTACCCGATCTGCCCCGAGGGCAGCGCCACGATCCGTACGTTCAACTTCCAGAACTGCTGGGACGGTCAGAACACGGACAGCGGTAACCACCGCGACCACATGGCGTTCTCGGACGACCAGGGCAACTGCCCCGAGGGATTCCAGAACGTCCCGCAGCTGCAGCAGACCATCAAGTACGACATCCCGCAGCAGAATCTGCTGAATGCTGACACACCGTTCGCGGTGGACTCCTTCCCGGAGCAGCTGCACAAGCCCATCACCGACCACAGCGACTTCATCAACGTCATGCCCGAGGAGCTCATGACGGAAGCCGTGAAGTGCATCAACGAGGACCAGGAGTGTTGACCTGAGACTCCGCCGCGGGGCTGCGGCCCCGCGGCGGAGCACCGCTCACGACAGCGGCCCGGACACAGATTCTGTGTCCGGGCCGCTGCCTGTTCTTCTGTCTTCTGTTGTCTCTGTTGTCCTTCTGTTCTTCTGTTGTCAGTGCCTCACTCGGAGGTTCCGGGCCGGCACCCGGTGCGTGAACACCGGGTGCCCGCGGTCACAGACCGTTGACCCGGGCCTCGCGTGCGACGCCCAGCGGGCGCACGCCCTGAGTTGCAGTGCGCGCCCTGCGGCCTGCACGTGTGCGCTGCCGCCGTATCTGCCCCAGCAGCCGGCGGCCGCGGAGGGTCATCTCCAGTTCGAAACGGGTACGCGGATCGCGCAGCGCCGAACCGAAGAGCTTCTCTATCTGACGCAGCCTGTATCGCACCGTCTGCGGGTGCACCTGCAGCGTCTTCGCCGCCTCAGGTGCTCCCCCGCTCTCCAGCCACGCCAGCAGCGTGACTTCGAGGCGCTCGCTCTGCCGCGGGGTGAGCTCGGCGAGGGGGCCGAGCCAGCGGGAGGAGAGCGCGCAGGCGAGCGATTCGTCCTGCAGCAGCAGAAGCATGGACAGATGGTCGTCGACGAAGAGGACCTTTCCGTCCTGGTTGTTGCCGACGTTTCCGTTGATGCCGGCGCCGCCCGGTGCCCCGGGTGGCGGTGTCAGCTCCAGCAGTCGCCGGGCCCAGCGCACCGATGATCCCGCGTCGCTCAGCGGGACGGTGTGCCCGACCGCAGCGGTACGACCGCGCAGCACGTTCTCCAGTGCTTCGCGGTCGTCCTCGGGGTCGGGTATCAGCAGGCACAGCTCACTCTCGACGGGGCTGACCAGGGCGTTGCCGAGCGCCGCGGCGAGCTGGGGCACCTCGCTGGGTGAGGCGAGGGCGATAGCACGCACGGTCTCCGGCAGCGGCCACCTTGCTGACCTGGCCAGTTCCGTCAGTCGTGATTCCGGGAATTCCTCCTCTTCCATGAGTGCCGTGAACAGCTGTCGTCGCGCCCGGTCGATGGGAACCGCTGCTGTGACGTTGTCGGCCTGGGTTGCGGTTCCCGTGTCCGTGTTGTCCTTTGTCTCCGGGGAGTGATGTCCCAATGCGGCCAGCAATGCCTGTTCCACGGCCCATTGAGCATCCTCGCGGTCAATTTCCCGCAGAAAAGCGGACATTGCCGGTATGCTGCGCTGTAGAGCTTCCACCACCTGGTCTGCGACGGCGGGCAGCTCCTTTCTCTGAACGCGCGCCCACTCGCCACGGGGGCGAGACCGGATGCGGTTGAGAACGTCGCTCATCTCTACCTCGTTCCTGCCGGGTTGGGCCTGCCCGAGCACGGGAGGACAAGCCCGCGGAGGTTGCCTCCGGTAACCGGTATCCCGCCCCGGCCCCGGAGTTGAGGGTCCCCCTGCTTCCCCTGAAGGGGCATCATCGACACCGCGGGGTGCGGCGGCGATCCCACTGCCAGAATTTGTCACAGAGCGATAAAACCTGTGAAGGTCCCGGGGAGTTCCGAGATGCTTCTGCATCCCGACCACCGCATTTTGGTCGCGCAAAGTAGAGAGCTTCACACCAGAACGTCACGGGTCATTCCCGATTCAACTGCTTTGCGTTATACGGCAGATGCGGGACCGAGGGTCAGGTCGGACTTCGGCGACAGTGCGATCGGAAGATCCGGATGCCCCCAGAACAGATCCGTGTCCCGCCGGCGAAGCGCCGTCCCACGGCGCTCGCAGCGTCCCGGCGAGGTGACGTCTCCCCTCGCCAGGGCCGTCAGCGCTCGGCTCCGCGCCCGGATCCCGGCCCCAGACTCGAGGTCGAGACCCCCGGACGCGGCACGGCGGCGCGCTTCGTTCCCCGGTACACGGCGTTCGTGATCGCTTCGGCCCTCGCCATCGTCTTCGCGATCAGCAACCAGTCGCTGGACAGGCTGTGGGCGTTCATCGAATTCGGCTCCGGGGTCTTCTCCCTGCTGCTGCTCAGCTTCTCGGTCCTGTGGGGCGTGGCAGCCGCGGACCGGCTGCTGCTGGACCCGAACCACCGGCTCATCGCCCAGGCCATCCACCGGGGCGCCGCCGTGGGCGGCATAGGTTTCCTCGGTCTGCACATCTGGTCGAAGGTCGCGCTCGGCTCCACGACCTGGCAGGCGACGGCGATACCGGGGCTCGATCCCGCCCAGCCGATCCTGATCGGACTGGGCACTGTCGCGGGTTATCTCTTCGTGGCGGTAACGGTGACAGGCGCCGTGCGGGGCGCCTTCGCACGCAGGGGACAGTCACGCATGTGGCGTGCCCTGCACATGACCGCCTATCTGGCCTGGGGCGCTTCCCTGGTCCACGGGCTGCGCGCCGGCCGCGCGGTGCAGGACTGGATCGACTGGGGATACGCCATAGCCCTGACCGGCGTGACCGTCGTCCTGATGATGCGCCTGGCTCCCGGGCGTAACGCGTCACCGGTCGACAAGCGCAAGAAGGAGCAATAGTGACATCTCTCGTGCCCTCCCCCGTCTCCGCGTCCAGCGCGGACGCGGTGCCCTCCCTCGCCTCGTTCGGGCCGCCCCGGCTGCTCGCGGGCCTGGGCACCGGCGCGGGATGGACCCGGCGCCTGGAGCGCGTCGGCCACCTGACGGTGCACGGAACGATGCCCGAACTGCGGCTCGAAGAACTGGTCGATCTCGCCGAGAACATCGATCTTCGCGGCCGGGGCGGTGCGGGCTTCCCCTTCGCCCGCAAGCTCAAGGCCGTCATCGAATCGGCCCACCGGCGCCAGCAAGCGCGTGCTGCCGTCGTGGTCAACGGGAGCGAGGGCGAGCCCAGCTGCCTCAAGGACACCGCGCTGCTCCTGTTCAGTCCGCATCTGGTGCTCGACGGAGCGATGCTCTGCGCCCGCGCCCTGAACTCGGACGAGGTCAACGTCGCCGTGGCACGCCCCGACGTGGAGCGCTCCGTGCGGGACGCCGTCGCCGAGCGGGGCCCCGGCGGCCCGCGCATCCGTGTCATCCGCATGCCGGATCGCTTCGTCACCGGTGAGGCCAGCGCGACCGTCAGCGGTCTCAACCAGCTGCCGGTGCTGCCCTCGGGCAGCGGCATCCGGGCCAGCGACGCCGGCGTCGACGGCCTGCCCACCCTGCTGTCCAACACCGAGACCTTCGCTCAGCTCGCCGTCGGCGCACGCCTGGGCGCCCTGGACTTCCGCAACGTGGGTCTGCCCACCGAACCCGGCACGGTGCTGCTGACCGTGGGCGGCGACAAGGTCGTGGAGACGCCGACCGGTGCGCCGCTGCCGTACATCCTGGGGCTGTGCGGCATCGACCCGGGCCAGGGCGTGCTGATCGGCGGCTACCACGGGCGCTTTCTGGAGCGGGACTCGTGCTGGCAGGCACGGATCTCCCGCGACTCGCTGGACGCACTGGGCTCGACGCTCGGAGCCGGCGCGGTGCTTCCGCTGCCCGAGGGCACCTGCCCCGTCGGCGAGGTGGAGCTGGTCGCCCGCTGGATGGCGGACGAGTCGGCCGGACAGTGCGGCCCGTGCTTCCTGGGGCTGCCTGCGCTCGCCGACACCGTGGCCTGGGCGGCCGACGGCGGCGGGCAGGAGGCCATGAACGCGCTACGGGCGCGGACCAGGGGCGTCAAGAACCGCGGCGCGTGCAGCCACCCCGACGGCACGGCCCGGTTCGTGGAGTCGGGCCTGGAGATCTTCGCCGAGGACTTCGAGGAGCACGCCTTCGGCCGCGGTTGCGGCAGGCCCGTGCTCGGCTGCCTCTCGGTGCCCGAGGCCGTGCAGCTCTCGGCCGGGTACCGGCCTCCCGAGCGCACCGAACGCCCCCAGCGCGTCCCGCAGATCGAGCAGAAGCAGAAGCGGCTGGTCGTCGACTGGACGCTGTGCCAGGGGCACGGGCTGTGCGCCGGAGTCGTACCGGACATGATCGAGCTGGACATCGACGGCTACCCCACGGGCGCCTCCGCGACGATCCACCCGCACACGCACAAGCAGGCACAGCGAGCGGTGCGCCGCTGTCCGGCCCTCGCGCTGCGCATCGAGGAGCGGTAGGGAGCGGACGCCGCCGCGGGCGCGGCGCTTCACCACGACGGCCTCAACAGGCGGCAATCCGGGGGGAATTCACCCGACGGCACATTCGCCCCGGCCGCGGTAGGCCGCGGTTTGGCACGATCGGACAACTTTCCGCCGCCTGGAACCCTCCTGCACCACACTCACGTCCCAGCTACACAATTCCAGCACTGAAGGAGCGGTCATGAGGAAGCAGCGTCGCGTGGCACTGGTGGGGACCGCGCTCGTCGTCGCGATGTTCGCTACGGGATGCGGTTCCAACGGCGATGACTACTCCGGTCAGAAGCTCAAGCCGGCCGGGCAGGCTGCGGACAACGACGGCGCCGATTCCAGCGGCACCAGCAGGGCGAATGCCCCTGCGAAGTCCTTGCAGGTCAAGTCCTCGGCCAAGCTCGGCGACGTCGTCACCGACTCGAAGGGCTGGACGCTCTACCGGTCCGACGACGACACCGCTTCGCCGTCCCAGTCCAACTGCAACGGCAACTGCGAAGACATGTGGCTGCCGGTACCCGCGAAGGACGCCAAGGCGTCGGCCGGAATAGCCAAGGACCAGATCGGCAAGGTCAAGCGCAGCGACGGCAGCTGGCAGCTCACCCTGGGCGGCTGGCCCGCCTACCGCCACGCCAAGGACAAGAAGCCGGGCGACACCGAGGGCCACGGCGTCGGCGGCACGTGGAACGCCCTCGCCCCCGACGGCAACAAGGCGAGCGCCCGCAACGTCAAGCAGCTCAAGGCCGTCAAGAACCCGGAGCTCGGCGAGATCCTCGCCGACGCGAAGGGCCGCACGCTCTACCGGTTCGACAAGGACTCGGCGTGGCCGATGAAGTCCAACTGCAACGGCGACTGCGCGAAGATGTGGGTGCCCGCGAAGCCCGTCGACAAGGACAAGGTCAGCGGCGTCAACCCCAAGCTGCTCACCACCTACGAGCGCGCGGACGGCACGAAGCAGCTGACCATCGACTGCTGGCCGCTGTACTGGTTCAAGGGCGACAAGAAGGCCGGTGACATCAGCGGGCAGGGCAAGATGGGTCTCTGGCACGCCGCCACCGAGGACGGCAAGAAGGCCGGCGCCTCCCGCTGATCCACCCGGCAACGGCACACGCACACGCACACTTGAAGTTCCTGCAGGGCCCGCACTCTCGCACCGTCCCCCACGGGGGAGGCGCAGGGAGGCGGGCCCTGAGGTTCGAGCACCACCCTGCGGGCGCCTGACCAACGGCCGCGCAGACAGTGTGAATCCGTGAACGGCTCTCTCCCGCCCGGAGAGGGCCGTTTTCGATGTACGGGCCAACCGGCCGCCGCAAGGCCCTCAGAGGGCCTTCTGGGTCTCTTCCTGCCCCCACGTCACGGCAGCGGGCGAGCCGCCGTCCGGACTGACAGCGGTTTCACCGCTGCGGGTTCGTTCCAGGCATGGCCGGACGTGCCGAGCCAACCACGGCAGCCCGTACAGCTGCGCCTCGTCCTCCAGACGCAGCACCTTTGTCAACTCGTCTGCCATGGCTTCCAGTTCGGCCTGCCGCTCGCCGCACCTGCAGCCTCGCGGCCCCTGCGGGGTTCCGGGCGTACTGCTCCAGGCCCTCCAGAAGGGCGAGTTCGCGCGCACAGGCCCGGACCGGTGCTTCAGCGCTGCACGGGCCGCACCTCGTCCGCCGTCCCCGCCGAGGCGCCCGCTCCGGCGCCGTCCTCCGCGGTGCCGCGGCCCCGGCGGCACAGCATCCGCGCGCGCAGCGCGCCGACCGCGGGCTCGGTCCAACGGGCGGCCGGCGGCCCGGCGATGACCAGCAGCAGCACATACGCCGTGGCGAGCGGCACGATGCGCGGCTGTCGGTGTGCCTGCCCGCGCGTGCCCCCGCGTGACGGGTCAGGTGGTCAGGTGGTCATGTGCCGCTGATGATGCGGGCCAGTTCGTCGACCCCCTCGCGGGTGCCGACCGCGACCACCGCGTCACCGGCTTCGAGCCGGAACTCCGGCCCGGGAGACGGGTGCGGTCCCGTGCGGCGGAGCACGGCCACGATGTAGGCGCCGGTGCGGGTGCGGGCGCGGGTCTCCCCCAACTGGCGGCTGCGGTACGGGGAATGGGTCGTCACCGGGATCCGCTCGGTGACCAGGTCCAGGTCCATCTCGCTGGTGCCGAGCCCCGGGGTGTCGGGGGGCGCGAGCAGTTCGGCGAGGGACGAGGCCTCATCCGAGTCGAGCGGCACCGTGGCCTGGCAGGCGTCGGGGTCGTCCGGGTCGTAGAAGCCGAGGAAGCGCCGCCCGTCCTGATGGGCGACGACGGAGATGTGGCGGCCCGCCCGGGTCTCGATGTCGTACTGCGTGCCGACTCCCGGCAGCTTGGTGCGCTGCGTGGTCATGGCTGCCTCTGCCTCCTCGGAGAGTGCGATGCGGGCCGCAGGTCGCGGCGAGATCGAGAGTAACCCGCACGGCGGACCGGCCTCGAGCCGCACCCTTCACCCGCAGCCGCACCCCGCAGCCGCGCCCCCGCTCGGCCCCGTCCCTGGCCCCAGCCGCATGCCGGGGCCGCACGCGGCTGATCCACGCGGCAGCCGCAGCAGGTGCGTACGTCAGGAGCCGTCGGGGTCGGCGCGCTCCAGCGCGGGCTTCGGCCCCGGCTCGGCCTCCGTCAGCAGATAGTCGGCCGCGGCTGTGTCGGTGACGATGCTGGTGACCAGGCCGGAGCGCAGCACCGCGCCGATGGCCTCGGCCTTGCGCTGCCCCCCGGCGATGGCGATCACCTCGGGGACGCGGCGCAGCCGCTCGGCCTCGACGGTGATGCAGCGCTCCCCCAGGTCCCGTCCGATGCGGCGGCCGCTCTTGTCGAAAAGGTGCGCGGACATCTCCGCCGCCACGCCCAGCGAGGAGTAGTGCTCCCGCTCGGAGTCGCTGAGCATGTCGTGGACGGTGGAGATTCCCGGCTCCCAGGAGCCGATGGAGACGGCGGCGACGGTCACCTTGTCGAAGTACTCGAAGGCTCGTGCGATGCCCGTCTGGCTGCGCAGCGCCGCGGCGGTCGCGGGGTCGGGCAGCAGCATCGGGGCGTACACCGGGTGCGCCTCGCCGCCGGCGACCTCGGCGGCCCGCCGCACGGCCTCGACGGAGCCGCGGTCGGCGGTGCCCGCGTCGTAGACACCGGTGAGCTGCACGACCGTGCAGGGCGGCAGCTGGCGAAGCGCGGCGGCCATGTGGGTGGTGGAGCGGCCCCAGGCCAGGCCCAGCACGTCTCCTTCGGTCACGAGCTCACCGAGCAGGCCGGCGGCGACCTCGCCCAGGTTCTCGGGGTCGGCGCCGTCGTCCGCCGCTTCGGACGGCGACTCGACGACCACGACGTGCCGCAGGCCGTAGCGGGCGCGGAGCGCGTCCGAGCGGTCGGCGTCCAGTTCCGCGGGGACTCTGATCTCGATGCGGACCAGGTCCCGCTCCAGCGCCGTCTCCAGCACCCGTGCCACTTTGAAGCGGCTCACGCCGAACTCGTCCGCGATCTGGATCTTGGATTTGCCCTCAAGGTAGAAACGGCGTGCCATGGCCGCCGCCTGCATGAGCTCGGCGGGTCCCATTCGTGTGGTCCGACCCGACGACACCGCACTCACCTCACTGTCTTGCCGTACGTACGCCTCAGCGCTGAGCGTTCATCCTTGCAGATCCCCGGTGGCCTCGATCCCACTCTGCGTCCGCGGTCCGCTCCGGGCGGCATGTCCGGAGCCTGAATCCAGTGTGCGCACACACCGCACGCGGACAGGACGGGCCGCGGCGCGGATCCGGGGATCAGTTCACGGGTACGCGGATCGCCAGGCGATCACCGGGCGGCGGTCCCGGATCCCCCGGCCCGGCGGGCCGCCTCCTCCGCCTGCTGGCGCAGGCCCCGTACGGCCGCGGCGGGGTCGTCGGTGCCGTAGACCGACGAGCCGGCGACGAAGACGTCCGCACCGGCCTCGGCGCACTGCTCGATGGTGGAGGCCGAGACCCCGCCGTCGACCTGGAGCCACATCTCCAGGCCGTGCTTGTCCATCAGCTGCCGGGCGCGGCGGATCTTCGGCAGCATGATGTCGAGGAACGCCTGCCCGCCGAATCCGGGTTCGACCGTCATCACCAGCAGCATGTCCAGCTCCGGCAGCAGGTCCTCGTACAGCTCGACGGGGGTGGCCGGCTTGAGGGCCATCGCCGCCCGGGCCCCGAGTGCCTTGATCTCGCGCGCGAGCCGTACGGGAGCCGCCGCCGCCTCCGCGTGGAAGGTGACGGAGCGGGCACCGGCGTCCACGTACTGCGGCGCCCAGCGGTCCGGTTCCTCGATCATCAGGTGGCAGTCCAGCGGGATGTCGGTCGCCTTGCTCAGCGCCTCGACGACGGGTGTCCCGAGGGTGAGGTTGGGGACGAAGTGGCTGTCCATGACGTCGACATGGAGCCAGTCCGCGCCGGTCACCGCATCGGCCTCGTCGGCGAGACGCGCGAAGTCGGCCGAGAGGATGCTGGGGCTGATCTGAGCCATGTGCCTGCTGCCTGCCTGTCCGAACCGTCGGGCCGGTGCACCTTCCGCCCGGTCCCGTCTGAGCTGCCCCGGGCCGTACGGCGCCGGGCCGTGCGGCCCCGGCGCGTCCGGGTGCCGCACGCCGGATCATGTCATCCGCCGGGCGGTGCCTCTCGCGCGGCCACCGGCTTCGCCGGGCGGCCGGGCGCCGGTCGGCGGCACGCACGCGTGCGCGAACACGGGTGCGCCCGCGGCGGAACCGTCCGCCGCGGGCGCCCGTAACGCCGGACTGTGCTCAGAGCCAGCCGGGCACGACGAAGAACAGCCAGGTCACCGGTGGTGCGATGGCGACCATGCTGAATCCCCAGACCATCAGCCGCCGGAACACCATGTCCCGTTGTTCCTTCGGGGAGTTCGCGGTGACCAGCGCGCCACTGGTGGAGAAGGGCGAGGAATCGACCACGGACGAGGAGATCGCGAGAGCGACGATGAGCCCGACCGCACCCACGTGACCGTCCTGCAGGAAGGGCACGGCCAGCGGGATGAGCGCGCCCAGGATGCCGGTCGTGGAGGCGAAGGCCGACACCACTGCCCCGATGAGGCAGATCAGCAGCGCACCCAGCAGCGGAGCGTTGATGGAGGCCACGCTCTCCCCGAGGAAGTCGATGGTCCCCATGTTCTCCATCATGGTGACGAACGTGACGATGCCGCAGACGAGAAGGACCGTGGACCAGGCGCAGGCGTCGACTGCTCCCTTGGCGGACGCCGGGTTCACCAGTGTCAGCACGACGCCGACGGTGAGCGCCATGAGACCGGGGTCGGCCTCGAAGAAGAGCGTCCCGACGACCATGCCGACGAGCCCGACCAGCGTCAGGATCCGGACGCCGTTCAGCTGTACGGCTTCTTCTTCCTCCACGGCGACGTCCGTACCGCTCCCGCCCGCTGGTGCGGTCACGGGCGCCGGAGGACCGTCGGTCTTGGTCGCCGTCGCCGCCGCTGTGCCGCCGTCCGCGCCGGGCGCGGTCTTCTCGTCGCCGGCCGGTGCGCCGGCAGTGACCAGCGAGCCGCCCTCGTCCTCACCGGACTCCGGGCCCGTGTCCTTGGATTCGCCGTCGGCACGGCGCCCGATCAGGCTGCGCCCGCCGAACAGGAAGAAGACGACGAGGCTGAGGACGACGTTGAAGATGAAGGAGGCCACAAAGAGGAGAGTCGGATTGGCTTCCAGCTCGCTCTTGGCCACGACGCCGTTCGTGATACTGCCGAAGATGCTGATCGGCGAGAAACCGCCGGCGCTGGCTCCGTTGATGATGAGCAGGCCCATCAGAACGGGATTGATCCGGTAGCGAACGCAGAATCCCATGCCGATGGGGGCGATGATCCCCACGGCTGCCGGAACAACCGCGCCCGTGGCCGTGAGCACCGCCGTGACCAGGAACATCACCCATGGGATGAGCGCGATCCTGCCGCCTACGGCTTGCGTTGCCGAATGGACGAGCCAGTTCACCGTTCCGTTGTTCGTGGCGATCGCGAAAAGGAATGTGACACCGACGAGCACGACAAATAGATCGCCCGGGAATCCGCCGAATATGTCGTCCGCGGACTGGCCCATGAACCCGCTTCCGATCACAAAGGCAGCGACAATGGCCAGTGCGCCCATGTGGACCGATGTAAGGGTGGCGATGGCGAATACCAAGACCAACCCGATGATGGATATGACATGAACTGACACGAGGCTTCCTCGCCTTCGGTCGAACGGTCACTTCAAAGGCGTGCCGGCACATCTCCGAGCCGGAATCAGAAACCTATCCGAGCCCTGTGACTCCGCCGTTGCGAGCGCTTCTGGGGATTGCCCGCAAAACGCCAAGCTATTCCGCGATCCGGAATCCGATTTTCGCCTTGGGTGAGTATGAGAGGGGGGTCGGAGCCCGTCAAGACTTCGCGCGAGGATCCTTCATCAGGCGGTGCCCTCCTCGTGCGCGCGTCCCAGAGCTGTGCTGATTCTCTTGGCCGCCTCGTTGACGAGAGCGCCGTAGACGGGTCTGGCGTCGTCCGTCATACGGCTCGTCGGCACGTTGATGCTGATGCTGGCGACCGGAAGTCCGGCCTCCCCGAGGACCGCCGACGCGACGGCGGAGACGTCCGCGCGCCACTCGCCGCTGTTGGTGGCCCAGCCCCGCTCCCGCGTCCTGGCCAGCTCGGCACGCAGCCGGACCGCATCGGTGATCGTCGTGTCGGTGAACTGCCGCAGCCCCTGGGCGATGTAGCGCTCGACGGCGTCCTGCGGGTCGGCGGCCAGCACCGCCTTGCCGTTGGCGGAGGCGTGCACGGCGAGGTTCTGCCCGAGCGGCAGGATGATCCGTACGGGCTGCGACGTCTCAAGGCGCTCGACCAGCACCACCTTGCTGCCCTCACGGACCGCCAGGTGGACCGTCTCGTCCGTGCGGCGGCGCAGTTCCTCCATCACCGGCAGCGCGATGTCGCGCAGGCCCAGCTCGTCGGTGGCGTGCCGGCCGACGTGCAGCGCCTTGGTGGTGACGACCCAGCGGGTGGGGACGGAGCCGGTCGGCCGGATCCACCCCGCCTCCTTCAGCGTGACGAGCGTGCGCTGCACGGAGGACTTGGGCAGCCCCATGGCCCGTGCCAGGTCGGCGACGCCGATCGGCTGGCGGACGGCGAGTTCTTCGAGAGCCCGGAGGGCGTTGAGGACGTTCTGCATCCATTGACTCGTTCCGTGGGGGAACCTTAGGCTCCGGTGTGCCGCCAGACGATACAGCGTGCCGCACTACGGCACAACCCTTGCGAGGAGCCGGGCTCATGACACCGCGTACCGGTCGCCACTTCCTGCAGATCCCCGGGCCGACCAACGTCCCCGACCGGTGCTGCGCGCCATGTCGGCTCCCACGATCGACCACCGCGGGCCGGAGTTCTCAGCGCTGACGCACCGTCTGCTGGAGGCGCTGGGGCCAGTGTTCGGCACCACCGGACCGGTAGTGGTCTATCCCGCCTCCGGGACGGGCGCCTGGGAGGCCGCGCTGGTCAACACGCTCAGCCCAGGGGACCGGGTGCTCAGCTTCGAGACGGGTCACTTCTCCGCGCTCTGGCGGGAGATGGCCGGTTCGCTCGGCCTGGAGACCGGCACCGACTTCGTCCCCGGTGACTGGCGGCACGGCGCCGACCCCGGCGTACTCGCCGAGCGGCTCACCGCCGACAAGCAGCACGCGATCAAGGCGGTCTGCGTCGTGCACAACGAGACCTCCACGGGCGTGACAAGCCGCATCCCGGAGATCCGCCGTGCCATGGACGAGGCGGGCCACCCGGCGCTGCTGCTCGTCGACACCATCTCCTCGCTCGGCTCCATCGACTACCGGCACGACGAGTGGGGCGTGGACGTCACCGTCGCCGGCTCGCAGAAGGGCCTGATGCTGCCGCCGGGACTGAGCTTCAACGCCGTCAGCGACAAGGCACTCGTCGCTTCCCGCACGGCCCGGCTGCCGAAGGTCTTCTGGGACTGGCGGCCGGTCATCGAGGCGAACCGGCAGGGCTCGTTCCCGTACACCCCTGCCACCAACCTGCTCTACGGACTCGAAGAAGCACTGCGCATGCTGCGGGAGGAGGGCCTGAACGACGTATTCGCCCGGCACGCCCGGCACGCCGCCGCCACCCGCGCCGCGGTGCGCGGCTGGGGCCTGGAGGTCCTCTGCCTGGACGAGCGGGAGCACTCCGGTTCGCTCACGGCCGTGCTGATGCCGGACGGGCACGACTCCGACAAGCTGCGCAAGATCATCCTTGAGCGGTTCGACATGTCGCTGGGCGCCGGCCTCGGGAAGCTGGCGGGCCGGGTCTTCCGCATCGGTCACCTCGGCCAGATCGGCGACCTCACCCTCGCGGGGACGCTCGCGGGTGTGCAGATGGGGCTTGAGCTCGCCGACGTGCCCATCGACTCGGGCGGTCTCGGCGCGGCGCTGGACACGCTGCGCGCGGAGTGACCGCCCACGCCGTGCCCGCACGGCCCCTGCCCGCACGGCCCCTGCCCCCTTCTCCCCTCCCGCCCGTCCCTCCCGCACCGCCCGCGCCGGTTCCGCGGCGTCCACGAGCACTTGGAGTCCGCAGCACATGACAGCGATCAGCGGCGACGCACCGTCCGCAGCCGCCGGCCCGGCGGCCCGCGAGGTCGAGGCCCGCCTGCGCGGTTCGGTCGAGGGCGAGGTCGAATTCGACGACTACACCCGGCACCTCTTCTCCCGCGACGCGAGCATGTACGCCATCGAGCCGCTGGGCGTCGTCTTCCCCCGTCACGAGGGCGACGTGCAGGCGGCGGTGACGGCGGCGGCCGAGGCGGGCATACCCGTCGTGCCCCGCGGCGCCGGGACGTCCCTGGCCGGGCAGACCATCGGCCCCGGCCTCGTACTGGACCTGTCCCGCCACATGAACCGCATCGTGGAGATCGACACGGAGCGGCGCACGGCACTGGTCGAGGCGGGCGTGGTGCAGGACCAGCTCAACCGGGCCGCGGCACGGCACGGCCTGATGTTCGGGCCGGACACCTCCACCAGCAACCGCGCCACCGTGGGCGGGATGATCGGCAACAACTCGGCCGGCAGCGGCTCGATCCGTTACGGCATGACAATCGACCACGTCCGCGAACTCGACGTCGTACTCTCCGACGCGACGACGGCTCACCTCGCCCCGGTCGGCGAGGCCGAGCGCGTCCGCCGCGCCGGACTGCCGACGCTGGAGGGACGGCTGTACCGCGAACTCCCGGGCATCGTCGAGGAGAACGCCGAGGCGATCGCCGAGGGCATGCCGCAGTTCTGGCGCCGCGCCTGCGGCTACCGGCTGGACAGACTGGTCCGCCCCGGCACGGACTTCGATCTGGCGAAGTTCACCGTCGGGTCCGAAGGCACTCTGGTGCTGGCCACGCGCGCGCTGGTCGACCTCGTGCCGAAGCCCGCCCGTACGGTGATCGCCGTCGGGCACTTCACCTCGGTCGCGGGGGCGGTCGCCGCCACGGAGGACGCACTGGCCTGCGACCCGTCGGCCGTGGAGATGATGGACCGTACGATCCTCGACCTCTCCCGGAAGAAGATCGAATACGCCTCCCTGAGCACCATTCTCGAAGGCGACCCGGAAGCCCTCCTCTTCGTCAGCTTCACCGGCGACGACGAGCGCGAGCTGGTCTGCAGGCTGGAGGAGCTCACGGCCCTGTGGCGGCGCCACGGCCACGGCTACCACACGCTCCAGGCCGTCACCCCGGCCCAGCAGGACTCACTGCTGAAGGTCCGCAAATCCTCACTCGGGCTGCTGATGGCGGCCAGCGAGGGCACCCGCCGCCCGCTGGCCTTCATCGAGGACACCGCCGTCGACCCCGTCCATCTCGCCGACTACACAAGGCGCTTC
Source organism: Streptomyces sp. DSM 116795 (assembly GCF_055792905.1). NCBI lineage: Bacteria > Bacillati > Actinomycetota > Actinomycetes > Kitasatosporales > Streptomycetaceae > Streptomyces > Streptomyces sp. DSM 116795. The sequence continues at coordinate 6,776,332 of NZ_CM147707.1, read as the reverse complement.
AAGCAGGTGCTGGACCGCCACGGGCTCGACGCGGGCTTCTACGGCCACTGTTCGGTCGGCTGTCTGCACATCCGCCCGTTCGTCGACACCGCCGACCCGGCGCAGGTCGCGACGATGCGCACCGTCGCCGAGGAGATCAAGGACCTCGTGCGCGAGTACGGCGGCGTCAACTCCAGCGAGCACGGTGACGGCCTGGCCCGCAGCGAGTTCAACCGCGAGATCTTCGGCGAGGACCTCTACGAGGCGATGCGCCGCGTGAAGGGCCTCTTCGACCCGGACGACCGGCTCAACCCCGGCAAGATCGTCGACGCGCCGTCCATGACCGACAACCTCCGCGACCCGGCGCTCCCGCCCGCCGGAGAGCTGCGCACCCGGCTGGACTTCGAGGTCGTCGGCGGCATGCGCGGCGCCGCGGACCGCTGCATGAACATCGGACTGTGCCGCAAGGCCGACGCGGGGACGATGTGCCCCTCGTACATGGCGACTCTCAAAGAGGAGGACTCCACCCGCGGACGTGCCAACGCGCTGGTGAAGGCGCTCTCGGACCCCGACCCGCACCGGGCGCTGGGCGACGGGCGCCTCCACGAGGTCCTGGACCTGTGCCTGATGTGCAAGGCGTGCAAGAGCGAGTGCCCCCTCGGCGTCGACATGGCCACCCTCAAGGCGGAGTCCCTCGCCCACCACCACGACGAGCACGGAATCCCGCGCAGATCACGGCTGTTCGCGTCCATCCGCACGCTGAACCGGCTGGGCTCGGCCACGGCCCCGCTGTCCAACCTCCCGGGACGTCTCCCGTTCCTGCGCACCCTGATGGACCGGTGGCTGGGCATCACACCGTCCCGTCCGCTGCCGGTCTACGAACGGCGCAACCTCGTGCGCTGGTTCCGGCGGCGCAGGCCCGCGGCGGGTGCCCGGACGGGACCGGCACACCAGCGGGAGGCCCCCGGATCGCAGGGCACGGTCACCTACCTCGCCGACTCCTTCACCACCTACACCGAGCCGGGGATCGGCCGCGCCGCCGTCGAGCTGCTGGAGCGGGCGGGCTGGCACGTCGCGCTGGAGTCCCGGGGCTGCTGCGGCCGTTCGGCCTTCTCCAAGGGTCTGCTGGACGAGGCGAAGGAACAGGCGCGCGGGCTTGCCCGGCTGCTGTCCGAGACGGCCCCGGCGGGTTCACCCGTAGTGGGCTGCGAACCCTCGTGCCTGATGACGCTCCGCGACGAGCACCGGGCCATGCTGCCGCGGGACGCGGCGGTGGCGGACATCTCAGGCCGCGTACGCCAGGTCGAGGAGCTGATCGGCGAGGCGGTCGACGACGGAAGGCTCCGACTCGACGAGGACGCCTGGCCCGCCGGGCAGCGCATCCTGTACCACGGTCACTGCCACCAGAAGGCCGAGGTCGGCACCGCGGCGACGGTCGCGCTGCTCAAGCGGATCCCTGGGGCGGAGGTCGTCGAGCTGGACGCGGGCTGCTGCGGAATGGCCGGCTCCTTCGGCTTCGAGTCCGAGCACTACGAGACGTCCATGACCGTCGGCGGCGACCGCCTCTTCCCCGCGGTCAACGCCGAGGGCGACGGGACCGTCGTCGCGGCGAGCGGTGTCTCCTGCCGGCAGCAGATCTTCCACGGCACCGAACGCAACGCCTGGCACCCCGTGGAGCTGGTGCGCGCGGCGCTGCGGACCGATACCGGGCCCGCCGAGGCCGCAGGAACCGGCGAGGCCTCAAGTGCCGCAGCGACCGGCGAGGCCTCCGGCATCACCGGCACGGAACGCTCCGGAGGAGGGACGCAGCAGTGACCACAGGCCAGTCCGCGGGCGCTCTCGACGGCGTACGCGTCATCGACCTCACCCAGGTGATGGCGGGCCCGTACTGCACGATGCTCCTCGCCGACCTCGGCGCGGACGTGATCAAGGTCGAACCGCCCGGCAAGGGCGACCAGATCCGCAGCTCCTGGGACTCGCCGCAGCCCGGCCACGACAGCCCTTCCTTCCACGCGCTGAACCGCAACAAGCGCAGCGTCACGCTCGATCTGCGCTCCGAGGAGGGGCAGCGGGACTTCCGCGGGCTCGCCGCGGGCGCGGACATCGTCGTGGAGAACTTCCGCCCCGGGGTCGCCGACCGCCTGGGCGTGGGCTACGAAGCCGTACGCGAGACCAGGCCGGACATCGTCTACGCCTCGATCTCGGGCTTCGGGCAGTACGGCCCGTACGCGGACCGCCCCGGCTACGACCTGATCGCCCAGAGCATGGCGGGCGCCCTCAGCGTCACCGGCGAAGGAGACGGACCGCCCGTCAAGTGCGGCCTGCCGGTGGGCGATCTGGGCGCCGGGATGCTGTGCGCCGTCGGCATCCTCGGCGCGTACGTGCACCGCACGCGCACCGGAGAGGGCCAGTACCTGGAGACGTCGCTGTACGAGGCGGTGCTGGCCATGTCGGTGTGGGAGTCCACGGAGTTCTTCTCCACCGGCCGGGCGCCGCGGCGCCTGGGTTCGGCGCACCGGATGACCGCCCCGTACCAGGCTCTGCGTACGGCGGACGGCTACGTCACGATCGCCGCCAACAACCAGCGCCTCTGGGAACGTCTGTGCACCGCGCTGGACCTCGGGCACCTCGAGGACGACGACCGGTTCGCCACCAACACGGCCCGCATGGAACACCGGCCGGAGCTCGTCGCCCTGCTGGAGGGGCGGCTTGCGGCGGAGCCCACCGGCGAGACGGTCGCGAGGCTCCTCGACGCCGGTGTGCCCGCGGGACCGATCCTGGACTACGAGCAGATCCTCGGCGCCGACCCGGACCCGCACGCCGAGGCGCGCGGCATGGTCGAGGAGTACGAGCACCCCGTGGCCGGCCGGAAGCGGGTCCTCGGCTTCCCCGTCAAGCTGGGCGGCACTCCGGCCCGGATGCGCCGCCATCCCCCGCTCCTCGGGCAGCACAACGACGAACTCCTGGGGGACGCATGAGCGTCGAGGAACCACTTCCGTCCGTCAGCTGGAGCGAGGAGCGGGTGCCGGGGACCGGCGGCTCCGCCGCCCGCCTCGTCCTCTCCAACCCTGGCCGGCGCAACGCCCTCACTCTGGGCATGTACGACCAGCTCCACCAGGCCTGCGAGGAGATCGACGCGGCGCCGCACATCCGCGTGACGGTGCTGCGCGGTGCCGGCGGCGGGGCGTTCGCAGCCGGCACCGACATCGGCGAGTTCCGTGACTTCACCGGCGCCGACGGCGTGGACTACGAGCGGCGCGTCGGACGTGCCGTCGAACGCCTCGCCGCGCTGCGCATGCCCGTGATCGCCGCCGTCGAGGGCCCCGCCGTGGGCGGCGGGATGGCCCTGGCCGCGTGCTGCGACATCGTGGTGTGCACTCCCGGCGCCGTCTTCGGCGCGCCGATCGCCCGCACGCTCGGGAACTGCCTGGCCCCGGCCGTCGTCGCCCGGCTGTACGCCTGCCTGGGCCGGGCCCGCACGCTGCGCGCCCTGCTCACCGCCGAACTTGTCGGCGCGCAGGAGGCGTACGAGGCGGGCCTCGTGGCGCACGTCGCGAGCAGCGCCGACGACGGCACCGGCAGTCTCGACGAGCACGTCGCCCGGCTCACCGCCCGCATCGCGGGCTGCGCGCCGCTGACCCTGGCGGCGCTGAAGGAGGCCGACCGGCGCGTGCTGGCCGGTTCGACGCCCGGTCCGGCGGACGATCTGTACGAACTGTGCTACGGCAGCCGCGACTTCCGCGAAGGCGTCTCGGCGTTCCTCGGCAAGCGCGCCCCCGAGTGGCAGGGCCGCTGACCGGTCCCGGCCGGGGCGAGTCGCCGGTCCGGCCGGGGACGAGGCGCCGCTCCGGTCACGGGCGGGCCTCGTCCGTCAGCTGATGTCGGCCGTGCGGCGCAGCAGCGCCAGATACATCGCGTCGGTGCCGTGCAGATGCGGCCACAGCTGTACGTCGGGACCGTCGCCGAGGCCCGGCATGTCCGGCAGCAGCGGGCGCGCGTCGATCAGTTCGGCACCGGTCTCCTTGACCAGGTCGTCGACGACGGCGCGGGTCTCCGCCGGGTGCGGCGAGCACGTCGCATAGCCGACGACCCCGCCCACCCGCACCGAGTTCAGCGCCTGCCGCAGCAGATCCCGCTGGAGTGGCGCGAACCCCGGCACGTCCTCCGGGCGGCGCCGCCAGCGCGCCTCGGGGCGGCGGCGCAGCGCCCCGAGTCCCGTGCACGGGACGTCGACGAGCACCCGGTCGAAGGTGCCCGGACGCCAGGCGGGGCGGGTGGCGTCGGCGGTGACCACCGCGTACGGCCCCGGGTTGCCCTCCAGGGCGCGGCTCACGAGCCTCGCCCTGTGCGGCTGCTTCTCGGCTGCGACCAGCACCGCGCCGCGCTGCGCCGCCAGGGCGGCCAGCAGCGCCGCCTTGCCGCCGGGGCCGGCGCAGCCGTCCAGCCACCGCTCGTCCCTGGCCGTCTCGCGGACGCCGTCCGGCCCGTCGGCCCCGTCCGCGCCCTCCGGCCCTTCCGGCCGCAGGGGTGCGGCGGCCAGCGCGAGCGCGACGAGCTGGCTGCCCTCGTCCTGTACTCCGGCGCGCCCCTCCCGTACCGGCGGCAGCTCGCCCGGATCGCCGCCCTCGGCGAGCCGGACGGCGTGGGGCGACCAGCGCCCGGGTACGGCGTCGCCGGTGAGCAACTCCTCGGCGGTGGCGCGGCCGGGACGTGCGACGAGGGTGACCTCGGGCCGTTCGTTGTCGGCCTCCAGCAGCTCCTCCATGCCGGCGCTGCCGCCGCCGAGCGCGTCCCACAGGGCCGAGACGATCCACCGCGGGTGTGCGTGGCGGACGCCCAGGTGCTGCTCGGGGTCCTCGTCGTAGGGCGGTGCGACCTTCTCCAGCCAGCCCTCGAGGTCGTGCGTGGTGATCTTGCGGAGCACGGCGTTGACGAACTTGGCGCGCCCGTCTCCCAGTACCACGCGTGCGAGTTCGACGGTGGCGCTGACCGCGGCGTGCGCGGGGACGCGGGTGCCCAGGAGCTGGTGGGCGCCGAGTGAGAGCACGTCCAGTACGGGCGGGTCGACTTCGCGCAGCGGCCGGTCGACACACTCGGCGATGATCTCGTCGTAGGTGCCCTGCCACCGCAGCGTGCCGTAGACGAGTTCGGTGGCGAGCGCCGCGTCCCTGGCGTCGAACTGCCCCTCGGCGCGGGCCTTCTGCAGCAGCGGCGGCAGTACGAGGTTGGCGTAGGCGTCGCGCTCGTCGACCGCCCGCAGCGCATCGAAGGCGAGGATGCGGACGGGATCCTTGCGGGGACGGCGGTACGGCTTGGCGGGGCGGCGCGGCCGGTTGCTCAAGGGAAGGTGCTCCGGGGCTGGGATGACGAGTGTCCGGCCGGGCGGCCCGGGTTCGCGGGCCGGCGGGGCGGACCGGATCTTCCCCAGCCTACGCCCGCACGCGCGCTACTGCCCGAGCCGCTCGCCCTCGCCCACGCGCACACCCCGCGCCCAGTCGGCCGCCTTCATCGGCTTCTTGCCCTGCGGCTGCACCCACTGCAGCTCGACCGGGTGCGAACCGGTGCCCACCCAGACGGAGTTCTTGCCCGCGAGCAGTTCGGCAGGGCCCAGCTCGGTGCCCTCGGGCACTGAGTGTTCCGGGTGCTGCGTCAGCGAACGGATCTTCAGGCGTTCACCCCGGAAGAGCGTCCACGCGCCGGGAGCGGGAGTGCACCCCCGTACGAGACGGTCCACCCGCGGTGCCGGCGCCGCCCAGTCGACACGGGCGTCCCCGACGTCCAGCTTGGGTGCCACGGAGATGCCTTCCGCGGGCTGCGGCACGGCGCGCAGAGTGCCGTCCTCGATGCCGTCCATGGTGGCCGCGAGCAGCCCGGCGCCTGCGAAGGCGAGGCGCGTGAGCAGGTCGCCGCTGGTGTCGGTCTCCCGTACCTTCTCCGTGATCACCCCGTATACGGGCCCGGAGTCCAGACCCTCCTCGATGAGGAAGGTGCTGGCACCGGTCATCTCGTCACCGGCCAGCAGTGCGTGCTGCACGGGAGCCGCACCGCGCCAGGCGGGAAGCAGCGAGAAGTGCAGGTTGACCCAGCCCTGAGCCGGCACGTCGAGGGCGACGCGCGGCAGCAGCGCACCGTAGGCCACGACAGGGCAGCAGTCCGGCCCGATCTCGCGGAGCCTGGCCAGGAAGTCCTCATCCCGCGGCCGGGCCGGCTTGAGCACCTCGATGCCCGCGTCCTCCGCCCGCTGCGCGACCGGGCTGGGAACCAGATGCCGTCCGCGTCCCGCACGGGCGTCCGGCCGCGTCACCACGGCAGCCACCTCGTGCCGCTCCGAGGCGATCAGTGCGTCAAGAGCGGGCACGGCGACCTCGGGGGTGCCGGCGAAGACGAGCTTCATCGGTGGGAACCTCTCACTGAACGGCGGCGCCGCGGTTGCCGCGGGCGGACGACGACGCGCAAGTCTACGGTCCTCACATTCCGTCATATCGCCCTGCCCGAGGGGGCGTACGGGCTGTCGCGCAACCCTGCCGCCTCAACCACGCCCCGTCCGGGCGTGACCCGGGCCGCCGTTGCCGCGTTGGTCAAGTCATATTGACCGAAACGAGCCGTTCCGCGGCTCCTGTTCCCTGCAAGACGGTTCGAGAGGCTTGTTCATGGCCGACCACGCAACCCACGACGCCCAGGCGAGGGCCAGCCTGCACCTGCTGGTGCGGGACATCGAGCGGGTCCGCCGCCAGGTGGACGCGCTGCGTACCCTCACCGCCCAACTCGGCAATGTCTACCGCCCGCGACGGTCCGCCCCGTCCGCGGGCTTCGTCGTATACGGACGTGCTCCCGCTCCCACGGTCCGGCTCGCGCAGGAGCTGCGGGACAGCGTGGAGACGCTGGTCACCGCCGCAGTGGACTTCGACCGGTCGCTGGGCTTCTCCTGGGACGCGGTGGGGTCCGCGCTCGGAGTCACCAAGCAGGCCGTGCACCGCCGTTACGGCTCGCGCCGCAACGCCTCGCGTGAACAGGTCGAGGCGGGCGGGCAGTCCGCCGACGCCCCGGCTCCGTCCACGGCACTGCCGGCGATGCCCGGTCCGGCCGGCAGCGGGAGCGCCCTCCCTGCGGCCGCCGCCGCTTCCGGTGCGGCGTCCAGGCCCGCGGCGGCAGCGGGCGGTGCGCTGCCGGCGTCCACCCCCGCTGCCCGGCCCGTGCCCGGTCAGCCGGGACGCGGCCGCGACCACAGACCGGGGGCCCTCCCCGGCCCCCGCAACGGCTGACTCCTCCACGGCCGTTGCTCCACCGCCCGGTGCGCGTTCCCTGCGCCACCGGGCGGTGTGACGTCCACGTACGGAAGGGACGGCGCGCGGCGGGCCAGGGCGACCCGTGCGGCCGGTCGGCCCGTAGACCCGGGCTCCCCTCGGCCCGTACGACCGCCGGGTCCCGTCTGCCCGTACCGTCAGCCGATGTCCGGCGGGTCCACCCGGATCTGCACCGGCGTCCCCTCGCGCCGCGTCAGCCGTGCCACATGCGCCGTCTTCAGAGCCGACGCCAGCGCCGCACCGGATCCCTGAGGCACCCGCACCAGCGCGCGCACCCACTCCTCCCCCGCCGGCGGATCGCCCGGGCGGCGGGGCCTGCCCGGCTCGATCACCGGAACGGGCACCGGCCCCAGCACCTCCGCGTCTCCGGGCAGCCGTGCCTGCGAGAGCAGCCCCGCCACGGCCTCGGCCCGCCCGCTGACCGCCGCCATCCGGGAGACCGGGGGGAAGCCCAGCTCGGCGCGTTCGGCGAGCTCGCGCACCGCGAAACCCGCCGGGTCCCAGCGCACCAGCGCCTGCACGGGCCGCAGCGAGGGCTCCGCGACGATCAGCACCGTGCCGTCCGCTTCCTCGTCGCCCCCTCGGCCGCCGTCCTCGCCCTCGCCGCGCGCGCCGCCCCCACCCCCCGGCCGCACGAGCGCAGCCGCCGAGAGCCACCTGCGCAACGCCTCCTCGCCGGCCCGCAGATCCGGGCGGCCCAGCAGCGCCCACGCGTCCAGCAGCACCGCCGCCGCATAACCGGGACCCTCCGCTACGGGTTCCGCGCCGGGAGTGGAGACGACGATCGCCGGAGTGCCGGGGACGCTCTCCAGCACATGGTCACGCCCCGACGTACGGACGGGCACCTGCGGGAACGCCCGCCCGAGCTCCTCGGCTGTGCGGCGCGCTCCGAACACCTGCCCGCGCAGCCGGGCGCCACCGCACTGTGCGCAGTGCCAGCCGGGCGCCTCCCGGGCGCACCAGCCGCAGCGCAGCGCTCCGCTCGCCTCCAGCGCCTCCAGCGGTCCCGAGCAGTGGACGCACCGGGCCGGTGCCCGGCACCGCTCGCACGCCAGCCGCGGTACGTAGCCCCGCCGCGGGACCTGCACCAGGACGGGACCGCGCCGCAGGGCGTCCCGGGCCGTGTTCCAGGCGAGGCTGGGCAGCCGCGCCGTACGGGCCGCGGGATCACGTGCCTCGTCGTGCTCGCCGACCGTACGGATCAGCGGCGCCGCCTTCCGCAGCGTCTCCCGCGCGGCCTCCAGCGGCCGCGCCCAGCCCGACTCGACGAGCTGCGCGCCCTCGACCGTGCAGCTGTGCCCGCCGAGCAGGAATCCCGCCCCCTCGGTGACGGCTCGCTGGAGCAGAACTTCGCGGGCGTGCGGCTGCGGGGCGTGGTCGTCGCTGTGGGCCGCGTCCCCGTCGTCCCAGAGAACGGCCAGACCGAGATCGCGTACGGGCGCGAACATCGCCGCCCGCGTACCCACCACCGCGCGCACCGATCCGCGGTTGACCGCGAGCCAGCGCCCGTAGCGCTGCTCCGGACCGGACTCGGCGGTCAGCAGCACATGCCGCCCGGAGCCGAGCAGCGAGGTGAGCGCGGCGTCGACGCGCTGCGCCGCGCGCCCGTCGGGCAGCACCGCCAGTGCGCCTCTTCCGGAGGCGAGTGCCGCGGCGACGGCGCGCGCCAGCTCCTCCGGCCACTGCGGTCCGGGCAGTGCCGTCCAAACGGCCCGGGGTGTGCCGCCTGCGGCCAGGGCGCTGAGATATCCGGGCCCCTCCGCGTACCGCTCCCAGCTCCCCGGTGCCGGCGGCTCGGGCGGGGGCTGCGCCTCCGGCGACGTGCGCTTCTCCGCGCGGGCCATGCGCGGAGGCACCGCCAGCTGCACCACGTCCGCGAGCGATCCGGCGTACCGGTCGGCGACCGCACGGCACAGCCTCAGCAGCGGCGGCGTGAGCACGGGCTCCGGGGAGAGCACCTGCGCGATCGGGGCGAGCGCGCCGGAGTAGTCGCTGCGCCCTGCCCGCTCCACGATGAACCCGTTGATCAGCCGGCCGCCCTCGCGGCGCCCCTCCTTCTCCCCCGCCCCGAAGCGCACCCGCACCCGCACCCCGGGCTGCGCCTCCTCGTCCATGGCGGCGGGCACCGCATAGTCGAAGTACCGGTCGAGGTGTACGAGCCCCTTGTCCACCAGCACCCGCGCAACCGGCAGTTCCCCGGCGAGAGCCGCCCCGCGCCATGTCCGGGGCTTCGCCTTCGGCGGCTTTCGCTTGCGCACGGTCTCCCGCAGCAGCGCAAGCTGCTCCGGCGCCTCACCGGAGGACTCCCGCTGCCCGTCACCGCTGCTCACAGCGTTCAGTCATAGCAGACGGCTCGGACATGACGACCGGGCGGCGGCCTGCCTCGGTGGGCCGACACACGACGAGGCCCGGCCGCCCCCGGAGGGGCGGCCGGGCCGTGAGTCCGTGCGCAGCGGTACGGGCGGGCTGCTTACAGCCCGGCGGCCTTGCGCAGCGCGTCCACGCGGTCGGTGCGCTCCCAGGTGAAGTCCGGGAGCTCACGGCCGAAGTGGCCGTACGCAGCGGTCTGGGCGTAGATCGGACGGAGCAGATCCAGGTCGCGGATGATCGCGGCCGGGCGGAGGTCGAAGACCTCGCTGATCGCCTGCTCGATCTTCTCGACGTCGATGGCGGCGGTGCCGAAGGTCTCGACGAAGACGCCCACCGGCTCGGCCTTGCCGATCGCGTAGGCGACCTGGACCTCACAGCGGGTGGCGAGCTCTGCCGCGACGACGTTCTTGGCGACCCAGCGCATCGCGTATGCCGCCGAGCGGTCGACCTTGGAGGGGTCCTTGCCGGAGAAGGCGCCGCCGCCGTGGCGGGCGTAACCGCCGTAGGTGTCGACGATGATCTTGCGGCCGGTGAGGCCGGCGTCGCCCATCGGGCCGCCGATCTCGAAGCGGCCGGTGGGGTTGACCAGCAGCCGGTAGGCGCTGGTGTCCAGCTTCACGCCGTCCTCGTCGACGAGGCGCTTCAGCTCCGGCTCCACGACGTACTCGCGGATGTCGGGAGCGAGCAGCGAGTCGAGGTCGATGTCCGCGGCGTGCTGCGAGGAGACCACGACGGTGTCGAGACGGACGGCCTTGTCGCCCTCGTACTCGATGGTGACCTGCGTCTTGCCGTCCGGGCGCAGGTAGGGAATCGTCCCGTTCTTGCGCACTTCGGACAGCCGCTCCGAGAGCCGCTGGGCGAGCTGGATGGGCAGCGGCATGTACTCGGCGGTCTCGTCGCAGGCGTAGCCGAACATCAGGCCCTGGTCGCCCGCGCCCTGCTTGTCGAGCTCGTCCTCGTCGCCCTCGACCCGGTTCTCGTACGCGGTGTCGACGCCCTGCGCGATGTCCGGGGACTGCGCGCCGATGGACTCCGAGACGCCGCAGGAGGCACCGTCGAAGCCCTTCTTCGAGGAGTCGTATCCGATGTCAAGGATCTTGTTGCGCACCAGCGAAGAGATCGGTGCGTAGGCCTTGGTGGTCACTTCACCGGCGACGTGCACCAGGCCGGTGGTGATCAGAGTCTCGACGGCGACCCGCGAGTGCGGGTCCTCCTTGAGCAGCGCGTCGAGGATGGTGTCGCTGATCTGGTCAGCAATCTTGTCAGGGTGACCCTCGGTCACGGATTCCGAGGTGAACAGACGGCGGGACACATCGCTCCCTGGGGTTGCAGCGGCTGCTGGCTATTCATGGGCGGACCGGTCGGGGGCTGCCTCAAGCAGTGACTCGAGCTGTGACTCGAGGTCGGGCCCAAGCACGGTCCGCCGCCAGTTTATCCATCTACGGCCGCATCCAATCACGTCGTCTCGAACTTCGATACCACGGTGACCTGCGTAACCCTGTCCCGAGCGGGACCCGAGGCGCTCTTGACGCGTTCGCGGACGAGCGGCCACCTCGTGACATATCACACAAGCCGGACTCACCGGAACCCTTGGTTCCGCCCAGCTCCCGTGCCCTCGTCCGGATCAGGGAAATCGCAGTGCGACCAGGTCCCAAACCGTATCGGACAGCTCTTCCTTGGGGCCGTACGGGACCGGGGTCTCGCTTCCGTCCGCGGCCAGCACCACGGCTTCGCTCTCCTCCGTTCCGAAAGTCTTGCGCTCCCCCACCTCGTTCACGACGAGCAGATCGCAGCGCTTGCGCGCGAGCTTGGCGCGGCCGTTCGCGAGGACGTCGTCGGTCTCGGCGGCGAAGCCGACCACGATCTGTCCCGCGCGCGGACGGTCGGTGGACAGTTCGGCGAGGATGTCCGGGTTACGGACGAGGGCGACCGGGTCGGGATCGACGCCGCTGCGCTTCTTGATCTTGCCGGAGGCGTAGACGGCGGGCCGGAAGTCCGCGACGGCGGCCGCCATCACCACGGCATCGGCGTCAGCGGCGGCCTTGACGACCGCCTCGCGCAGCTGCACGGCCGTCTCCACGGGCACCACGTCCACGCCCGCGGGAGCCGGGAGCGCGCTGTTCGCCGCGATCAGGGAGACGCGCGCTCCGCGAGCCGCGGCGGTACGGGCCAGCGCATAGCCCTGCTTGCCCGAGGAACGGTTGCCCAGGAACCGTACGGGGTCGAGTGGTTCGCGCGTACCGCCGGCGCTGACCACCACGTGACGCCCGGCGAGGTCGGCGGGCACCTCCGCGCTCGCCCGGCTCAGCACGCGCCGGCACAGCTCGAAGATGCTCTCGGGATCCGGGAGGCGCCCCTTGCCCGTGTCGGCCCCCGTCAGACGTCCGACGGCCGGCTCGATGACGAGGCAGCCGCGGCGGCGCAGCGTGGCGACGTTCTCCTGCGTGGCCGGGTGCTCCCACATCTCGGTGTGCATGGCGGGTGCGAAGACAACCGGACATCGTGCGGTGAGAAGCGTGTTGGTGAGCAGGTCGTCCGCGAGGCCGTGCGCCGCCTTGGCGAGGACGTCGGCTGTGGCGGGGGCGACCACGACCAGGTCGGCGGTCTGCCCGATCCGTACGTGCGGGACCTCGTGGACCGAATCCCACACGTCTGTCGCCACGGGCTGTCCGGACAGGGCCGCGAAGGTGGCCGCCCCCACGAAGCGCAGGGCGGACTCCGTCGGCACCACCCGCGTCCCGTACCCGCTCTCCGTCAGGCGGCGCAGCAGCTCACACGCCTTGTACGCGGCGATGCCGCCGGTGACTCCCAGTACGACCCTGGACCGCTCTGCTGGCGCTGCTCCATCGCTCGCCTCTCCCCACGAGAGCCCGTCCGTCCGGGCTGGTCTGCCCTGCATCTGCGTTTCCGCTTTCCCGCACATGACACACCACGGGCCCGGCAGCCGCGCTGCCGGGCCCGTGTGAAGCCGGATCCTGCCGAGCTCGACGAGAGCTGTTACTGCGTGACCGGCACGTCGACGGCCTCGGAGGTCAGCAGCCCCGCGTTGATCTCGCGGAGAGCGATCGAGAGCGGCTTCTCGTGGACGTGGGTGTCCACCAGGGGGCCCACGTATTCGAGGAGGCCCTCACCGAGCTGCGAGTAGTACGCGTTGATCTGCCGCGCGCGCTTCGCCGCGTAGATCACCAGGCTGTACTTCGAGTCGGTGGCTTCGAGCAGCTCATCAATCGGCGGGTTGATGATGCCCTCGGGCGTGGAGATGGAAGAGGACACGCTCTGCCTTCCGGAGGGTGTGTGAAGGTCGGAAAAAGATCAAGAATCAAGCGATCCGCATCAAGGCTAGCAGCTCGGCACTGACGTCCTCGACCGAGGTATTGACAAGGGTCACATCGAACTCTTCTTCTGCCGCCAGCTCGGTACGGGCGACGGCGAGGCGGCGCTCGATCACCTCGGGAGCCTCGGTGTCGCGGCCGGTCAGGCGGCGTACGAGCTCCTCCCAGCTGGGGGGAGCGAGGAAGACGAGCCGGGCCGAGGGCATCGCCTGCTGCACCAGCCGCGCACCTTGGAGATCGATCTCCAGCAGGACGAGCTCGCCGCGCTCGAGATGCTCCAGTACGGCGCCGCGGGGGGTCCCGTAGCGGTTGCCCGCGAATTCCGCCCACTCCAGCAGCTCGCCGTTGGCGACCAGCTTGTCGAACCTCTCGTCGTCCACGAAGAAGTAGTGCACACCGTGCACCTCGCCGGGGCGCGGTCTGCGCGTCGTGGCGGAGACGGACAGCCAGACCTCGGGGTGGGCCTTGCGCAGATGCGCGACGACCGTGCTCTTGCCGACGCCCGAAGGGCCGGAGAGCACGGTCAGCCGCGGCGTGCCGGCGGGAGGTTCGGGGGTGGCCCCCCGGGGTGCTGCTGTACTCATGCAGCGATTATCCCGGTTTTCGGCGGTGCCTTGCCACCACGGCACCGCAGGCCGCAGCCCACGGTGCCGTGCAGTGCGAGGTCAGGCGGACGCACCGCCGAACTCCCGCTCCAGAGCGGCGATCTGGTTGGAGCCGAGGCCGCGCACGCGACGGCTCTCGGAGATCCCGAGACGCTCCATGATCTGCTTGGCGCGGACCTTGCCGACGCCTGGGAGACTCTCCAGGAGAGCGCTGACCTTCATCTTGCCGATGACGTCGTTCTCCTGGCCCTGTTTGATCACATCGTGAAGGGTCGCGCCGGAGTGCTTCAGCCGGTTCTTGACCTCGGCGCGCTCCCGGCGAGCCGCGGCGGCCTTTTCGAGCGCGGCTGCGCGCTGTTCAGGGGTAAGGGGCGGAAGAGCCACGCCTACGTCACCTCAGTTAGAACTGTCGGAAATGGATTCGGTGAGGAACCTCGCAGCCCCGCATGGGCGGAGCCGACGAGCAACGCGCCTGTTCACGCTGCTCCCGACGGAGACTAGCGGGCGACAGCGCCTGAGTCAGCGAGAACTGCGGAAAAGTCCTGGTCAGACTCCAGCCGATCGGTGCATACAGGGACAAAACGTCCCAGTTTTTTGCCCAACTGCGCGTTTTTTCACGGGCGTCGGCGTTCGGATACCGCATCTCCGCAGGTACGGCGCGGGTACGGGGCAGCCGGAGAAGCGGAGTTGTGAAGGGGCACCCGGGGCGTGTGACGGCCGCTTCAGGCGGGCGGATTCACACCGGCCGGCCGGTACGGTTCCCCGCTCCGTGTAGCTCGCAGGGCTCGGTGGGGTCGCACGGCTTCACGCGACCGCTTCGGCCATGAGACCGGCTTCGCGGGCTGCCGCCTCGCGCAGCGCCGCGGACGACGGCCCGTGCCGCAGCACTCCCCTGCTGATGCTCGGCAGGACGTTGCCCACCGCCGCGCCGAAGACCCCCGGCAGATCGCCGGCGGTGGCGCCCTGGGCCCCGATACCGGGGGCGAGCAGTGCTCCGCCCATGTCGAGGTCCACGCCCAGTTCGCCCAGCGTGCCGCCGAGGGTGGCTCCGACGACCGCGCCGAAAGAACCGAGCGGGGCTTCGCCGGCGTTCTCAGCCGCGAGGTGTTCCAGCACGGTGGCCGCGACGGTGCGGCCGTCGCCCCGTACCGCGTGCTGCACCTCGGCTCCCTCCGGGTTGGAGGTCAGGGCGAGCACGAAGAGCCCGCACCCCGCCGCACGGGCACGGTCGAGTGCCGGACGCAGCGAGCCGAAGCCCAGATACGGGCTGACGGTCAGCGCGTCGGAGAAGAGAGGGGAGGACGGGTCGAGGAAGGCGTCGGCGTAGGCGGCCATGGTCGATCCGATGTCACCGCGCTTGGCATCCATGACGACCAAGGCCCCCGCGTCCCGGGACTCGGCGACGGCACGTTCCAGGACGGCGACGCCGCGGGATCCGAACCGTTCGAAGAAGGCGGACTGGGGCTTGAGCACGGCGACCCGGTCCGCAAGCGCCTCCACGACCGTGCGCGTGAAGCGTTCGAGGCCGGCGATGTCGTCGCCGAGCCCCCATTCGGCGAGCAGAGCGGCGTGCGGGTCGATGCCGACGCAGAGCGGGCCCCGTTCGTCCATCGCGCGGCGGAGCCGGGCGCCGAATGGCTTCCGGCGGACCGCGCTCCGGGGGTTCGCGGTGCTCGGGTCCGCGGTATTCGGGTCCGCGGTGTTCGGGTCCGCCGGGATCATGCGGCTTCGGCCTTCCTGTGTCCGGCGCCGACTGCCTCGGCGAGAGTGTCGTACGGGCTGGCCGCGAGCCGCGCCGCCAGTCCCTCGTGCAGTTTCCGCGGCCAGCCGGGGCCCTCGTAGACGAAGGCGCTGTAGCCCTGTACGAGCGTGGCACCGGCGAGGATGCGCTGCCACACGTCCTCGGCCGTGCTGATCCCGCCGACGCCGACGAGGGTGACGCGGCCGCCGACCCGCGCGTACAGGCGCCGCAGCACCTCCAGCGACCTGGACTGGAGCGGGGCGCCGGAGAGGCCGCCGGTCTCCGCGGTGGCCGACGGGCCGGAGGTCAGGGCGAGGCCCTCGCGGGCGACGGTGGTGTTCGTGGCGATGATTCCGTCGAGTCCGAGCTCGACTGCCAGGTCTGCGACGGCGTCGACGTCCTCGTCCGCGAGGTCGGGCGCGATCTTCACCAGGAGCGGCACGCGGCGCCCGGGGACGGCCTCGTCGGCGGCCTCCCGTACGGCGGCGAGCAGCGGGCGGAGCGACTCGGTGGCCTGGAGGGCGCGCAGACCGGGGGTGTTGGGCGAGGAGACGTTGACGACGAGGTAGTCGGCGTGCGCGGCGAGCCGCCGCGCGGAGGTGACGTAGTCGGCGGCGGCCTCCTCCTCCGGAACCGCCTTGGTCTTGCCGATGTTGACGCCGACCACCGGCCCGCCGTTGCCGCCGGATCCGCCGGTGCCGCCGCGGCGGCCGGCACGGGCCGCGAGCCGGGCGGCGACCGCGGCAGAGCCGTCGTTGTTGAACCCCATGCGGTTGATCAGGGCACGGTCCGGCACGAGCCTGAACAGCCGCTTGCGCGGATTGCCGGGCTGCGCCCGTCCGGTGACGGTGCCGACCTCGATGTGGTCGAAGCCCAGCATCGCCAGTCCGTCGACGCCCTCGGCGTTCTTGTCGAAGCCGGCGGCGAGCCCGAAGGGCCCCGGCATGCTGCGTCCCAGGGCGTGCACCCTCAGCTCCTCGTGGCGCGGAGCGAAGCGGGCGGCGAGCAGACCGCGCACCACCGGCAGCCGTGCGGCGAGACGGATCAAGGCGAAGGCCACCCGGTGGGCCTTCTCCGGGTCCATCCGCGCGAACACGGTCTTGAAGAGCAGGGAGTACATGGCGGGCCGGGCCTTCGTGTGCGTACGGGCGGTGGGGTCGGCGGGGATAGGCGGGGATCGGGGATCGGGGATCGGGAGGGCTCGGGGACGGGACGGGGAGTCCGGCCCGGCCGGGCAGTCGGTCGCTCTGACCGCGCGGTCCGGCCGGACCGGCGGGTCAGCCTGACCCGCGGGCCGCCGTGAGGTGGTCCGCATGGTCCTGGAGCGAGCGGACCCCGACCTCGCCGCGCGCCATCGCCTCGATGCCCTGCACCGCCGCGGCGAGCGCCTGGACGGTGGTGAGGCAGGGGACGGCGCGGGCGACGGCGGCGGTGCGGATGTCGTATCCGTCCAGGCGCCCGCCCGTGCCCCAGGGGGTGTTGACGATGAGGTCGATGTGCCCGTCGTGGATCAGCTGGACGATGGTGGGCTCGCCGTCCGGGCCGGGCCCCTGGCTGTGCTTGCGTACGACGGCGGCGTTGATGCCGTTGCGCCTGAGGACTTCCGCCGTACCGGACGTGGCCATCAACTCGAAGCCCATGGCGGCGAGTTCACGCGCCGGGAAGATCAACGACCGCTTGTCGCGGTTGGCGACGGAGACGAAAGCGCGGCCCTTGGTGGGCAGCGCACCGTACGCAGCCGCCTGGGACTTGGCGTAGGAGGTGCCGAAGACCGCGTCGATGCCCATGACTTCGCCGGTGGAGCGCATCTCCGGTCCGAGGACGGTGTCCACGCCCCGGCCCTGCACGTCGCGGAAGCGGGTCCAGGGCAGCACGGCCTCCTTGACGGAGATCGGCGCGTCCAGCGGCAGATCGCCGCCGTCACCGGTGGCCGGCAGCATGCCCTCGGCGCGCAGCTCCGGGACGGTGGCGCCCAGTGAGATGCGGGCCGCGGCCTTGGCCAGTGGAACCGCCGTGGCCTTGGAGGTGAAGGGGACGGTGCGGGAGGCGCGGGGGTTGGCCTCCAGTACGTAGAGGATGTCCCCGGCCATCGCGAACTGGATGTTGATCAGCCCGCGCACGCCCACGCCGCGGGCGATGGCCTCCGTCGAGGCGCGCAGGCGCTTGATGTCGTGCCCGCCGAGGGTGATGGGCGGCAGCGCGCAGGCGGAGTCGCCGGAGTGGATACCGGCCTCCTCGATGTGCTCCATGACGCCCCCGAGGTAGAGCTCGTGGCCGTCGTACAGCGCGTCGACGTCGATCTCGATGGCATCGTCGAGGAACCGGTCGATGAGCACGGGGTGTTCGGAGATCAGGCCGGCATGGCGCTCCAAGTAGGCGGCGAGCGCTGCCTCGTCGTAGACGATCTCCATGCCGCGTCCGCCGAGCACGTACGAAGGACGCACCATCACCGGGTAGTTGATGCCGGAGGCGATCTCCCGCGCCTGGTCGAAGGAGTACGCCGTGCCGTACTTGGGCGCCGGCAGCCCCGCCTCCTCCAGCACCCGGCCGAAGGCCCCGCGCTCCTCCGCGAGATTGATCGCCTCGGGCGAAGTGCCCACGACCGGCACGCCGTTGTCCTTCAGCGCCTGAGCCAGGCCCAGCGGCGTCTGGCCGCCGAGCTGGACGAGTACGCCCGCGACAGGCCCGGCGGCCTGCTCGGCGTGGACGATCTCCAGCACGTCCTCCAGAGTGAGCGGCTCGAAGTAGAGCCGGTCGGAGGTGTCGTAGTCGGTGGAGACCGTCTCCGGATTGCAGTTGACCATGACGGTCTCGTAGCCGCCCTCAGGAGTCGGCGCAGCACCCAGCGCGAAGGAGGCGTGCACGCAGGAGTAGTCGAACTCGATGCCCTGGCCGATGCGGTTGGGACCGGAGCCGAGGATGATCACGGCTGGCTTCTCGCGTGGTGCGACCTCGTTCTCCTCGTCGTAGGAGGAGTAGAAGTAGGGCGTTCGGGCGGCGAATTCGGCGGCGCAGGTGTCGACCGTCTTGTAGACGGGACGGATGCCCAGCGCGTGCCGCACCTCGCGCACGACGTCCTCGCGCAGGGACCGTACGGCCGCGATCTGGGCGTCCGAGAAGCCGTGCCGCTTGGCGCCGGACAGCAGCGCGGGGCTCAACTCCCGTGCCTCGGCGAGCTCCTCGGCGACCTCGTGGATCAGGAAGAGCTGGTCGGTGAACCAGGGGTCGATCTTCGTGGCGGCGAAGATCTCCTCCTGCGTCGCCCCGGCACGGATAGCGTCCATCACGGTGTTGATCCGCCCGTCGGTGGGGCGGGCGGCCTGCCTCAGCAGCGCGCTCTTCTCCCCCACCGGGGAGGTGAAGTCGAACTGGCTGCCCTTCTTCTCCAGTGAGCGCAGCGCCTTGTTCAGCGCCTCGGGGAAGTTGCGGCCGATGGCCATCGCCTCGCCCACCGACTTCATCGTGGTGGTGAGGGTGTCGTCCGCGCCCGTGAACTTCTCGAAGGCGAACCGCGGCGCCTTGACCACCACGTAGTCCAGCGTCGGCTCGAACGAGGCGGGAGTCTGCTCCGTGATGTCGTTGGGAATCTCGTCGAGCGTGTAGCCCACCGCCAGTTTCGCCGCGATCTTGGCGATGGGGAATCCGGTGGCCTTGGAGGCGAGCGCCGAGGAGCGCGAGACCCGTGGGTTCATCTCGATCACGACGACCCGCCCGTCGGACGGGTCGACGGCGAACTGGATGTTGCAGCCGCCGGTGTCGACACCGACCTCGCGGATCACGGCGATGCCGATGTCCCGGAGAATCTGGTACTCCCGGTCGGTGAGTGTCATCGCCGGTGCCACGGTGATGGAGTCACCGGTGTGCACGCCCATCGGGTCGAAGTTCTCGATGGAGCAGACGACCACGACGTTGTCGTGCTTGTCGCGCATCAGCTCCAGCTCGTACTCCTTCCACCCGAGGATCGACTCCTCCAGCAGCACCTCGCTCGTCGGGGAGAGCGCCAGCCCCTGCCCGGCGATGCGCCGCAGTTCCTCCTCGTTGTGCGCGAAGCCGGAGCCCGCGCCGCCCATCGTGAACGACGGCCGTACGACGACGGGGTAGCCGCCCAGGCCCTCGACCCCGGCAAGCACCTCGTCCATGGAGTGGCAGATGACTGAACGGGCGGACTCCCCGTGGCCGGTGCGCTCGCGCACCGCCTCGACGACCTCCTTGAACTGGTCGCGGTCCTCGCCCTTGTTGATGGCCTCGACGTTCGCGCCGATCAGCTCCACGCCGTACTCGGCCAGCGTTCCCGCCTCGTCCAGCGAGATCGCCGTGTTGAGCGCGGTCTGGCCGCCCAGGGTCGGCAGCAGCGCGTCGGGGCGCTCCTTCGCGATGATCTTCTCGACGAACTCCGGTGTGATCGGCTCGACGTACGTCGCATCCGCGATCTCCGGATCGGTCATGATCGTCGCCGGGTTGGAGTTGACGAGGATCACCCGCAGCCCTTCCGACTTCAGCACCCGGCAGGCCTGCGTGCCGGAGTAGTCGAACTCGGCCGCCTGACCGATCACGATCGGGCCCGAGCCGATCACCAGAACGGACTCGATGTCGGTGCGCTTAGGCACGCCGGTCCTCCAAGTGCGGGTTGGTGCTGCTGTGCTGGCGCTGCTCGTCCATGAGCGCGGTGAAGCGGTCGAAGAGGTAGGCGGCGTCGTGCGGTCCGGCCGCCGCCTCGGGGTGGTACTGGACGCTGAAGGCGGGCCGGTCCAGCAGCCGCAGCCCTTCCACCACGTCGTCGTTGAGGCAGACGTGGGAGACCTCGGCGCGTCCGTACGGGGTGTCGGAGACCGTCCCCAGCGGCGCGTCGACCGCGAACCCGTGGTTGTGCGCGGTGACTTCGACCTTTCCGGTGACCCGGTCCTGGACGGGCTGGTTGACCCCTCGGTGCCCGTACTTGAGCTTGAACGTGCCGAAGCCCAGGGCGCGTCCGAGGATCTGGTTGCCGAAGCAGATGCCGAACAGCGGCGTGCCGCGCTCCAGCACCGCGCGCATCAGGGCGACGGGGTGTTCGGCCGTGGCGGGATCGCCGGGCCCGTTGGAGAAGAACACGCCGTCCGGTTCGACCGCGTAGATGTCCTCCGCGCTCGCGTCCGCCGGCAGCACATGGACCTCTATGCCGCGCTCGGCCATGCGGTGCGGCGTCATGCCCTTGATCCCGAGGTCGACGGCGGCGACGGTGAAACGTTTTGTGCCGTGCGCCGGCACCACGTATGCCTCCCGCGTCGCCACCTCGCCGCACAGGTCGGCGCCCGTCATCGCCGGAGCGGAACGCACCCGTTCCAGCAGCCCCGCCACGTCGGACGAGACGGCGTCCCCGGAGAAGATCCCGGCGCGCATCGCGCCCCGCTCGCGCAGGTGCCGCGTGAGAGCGCGGGTGTCGACGCCGCTGATGCCGACGACGCCCTGCGCGGTCAGCTCCTCGTCAAGGGTGCGCACGGAGCGCCAGTTGGAGGGCCTGCGGGCCGGGTCGCGTACGACGTATCCGGCGACCCAGATGCGCCCGGACTCCGGATCCTCGTCGTTGACGCCGGTGTTGCCGATGTGCGGGGCGGTCATCACGACCACCTGACGGTGGTAGGAGGGGTCGGTGAGGGTCTCCTGGTATCCCGTCATCCCGGTGTTGAAGACGGCTTCCCCGAAGGTCTCCCCCACCGCGCCGTACGCGCGTCCGCGGAAGCTGCGGCCGTCCTCCAGAACGAGTACGGCCGGACTCCCGGCGGCCGGCCGGTCGGTGCTCGTCATCATGTGTCCCTCTCAGGGGTCGCCACGGGCTGTTGGTGCGGGCCGGCGACGCCGCTGTCGCCGGATGCGAGTGCTTCGAGCCGCTCCGCCCAGGCCGCGTGCCCGTGTGCGCGGTCGAAGCGGAAGCCGGAATCGATGCGCCGGTCGCCGAGCTGCCAGGTGATCACCAGCAGCCCGCCCTCGGTGAGGACCTTGCCGGCGATGCCCTTGTCCAGGCGGGCGCCGCGCAGCTGCCGGGCCGGGATGAGGAAGTCCTTCGCTCCGGGCCGTACGACATGGACGCCCGTTTCCGTCAGCGTGAGTTCGGCGCGGCTGCGGGTGCCCAGGCCGTGCGCGACGATCCGGTCCAGCCACTGCCCGGCCGTGGTGGAGCCGTGGTAGCGCCCGTCCGCGTGCAGCAGGACATCGCCGGTCTTCTCCGGCGCGGGCGGCGTGGACGGTTCGGGCAGATCGCCCTGGAGGGTGCCGCGCCACTTCCAGCCCTGCCGCATCAGCCAGTACAGCAGTGCGACGAAGAGCAGCAGCCCGACGACCCAGCCGATGCGCGCCGCCCAGTCGGTGACCTCCTGCGACCTCGGCTCGGCCGCCAGCGCGGCGGCCGGGCCCCGGGCCAGGCCGGCGGCCAGGTCTGCGCCCGGCGATGCGAGAGATTGTGAGATCACGCCAGTTTCCCGTCGACGAGTGTTGCCCGTCCCCGCAGCCAGGTGTGCGTGACGCGTCCCGGCAGTTCACGGCCCTCGTAGGGGGTGTTGCGGCTGCGGGAGGCGAAGCCCGCGGGGTCCACCGTCCCACGGTAGTCGGGGTCGATGAGCAGCAGGTTCGCGGGTTCACCGGCGGCGACGGGACGGCCCTGGCCGTGCAGCCGGCCGATGGCGGCGGGGCGGTACGACATCCGCTCGGCGAGGCCCGCCCAGTCCAGCAGACCCGTATCGACCATCGTCTGCTGCAGCACCGGAAGCGCCGTCTCCAGGCCGACCATCCCCATGGCTGCGGCGCCCCATTCGCAGTCCTTGTCCTCGTGAGGATGCGGCGCGTGGTCGGTGGCGACGCAGTCGATGGTGCCGTCGGCGAGCGCCTCGCGCAGCGCCCGTACGTCGGCCTCGGTGCGCAGCGGCGGGTTCACCTTGTAGACGGGGTCGTAGGAGCGTACGAGCTCGTCGGTCAGCAGCAGATGGTGCGGGGTGACCTCGGCGGTGACCTTCCACCCCTTGGACTTGGCCCACCGCACCAGCTCCACCGAGCCCGCCGTGGACAGGTGGCAGATGTGCACGCGTGAGCCGACGTGGGCGGCGAGCAGCACGTCGCGTGCGATGACCGACTCCTCGGCGACGGCAGGCCAGCCGCCCAGGCCGAGTTCGCCGGAGACGGTGCCCTCGTTCATCTGCGCGCCCTCGGTCAGCCGGGGCTCCTGGGCGTGCTGGGCGACGACGCCGTCGAAGGCCTTCACGTACTCCAGTGCCCGGCGCATGATCACGGCGTCGTCCACGCACTTGCCGTCGTCGGAGAAGACCCGCACGCCCGCCGCGGAGTCGTGCATGGCCCCAAGTTCGGCGAGCTGCTTGCCCTCCAGGCCGACGGTGACGGCGCCGACGGGCTGCACGTCGCAGTAGCCGGACTCGCGGCCCAGGCGCCACACCTGTTCGACGACGCCGGCGGTGTCGGCGACCGGGAAGGTGTTGGCCATGGCGTGCACCGCGGTGAAGCCGCCCTTCGCCGCCGCCATGGTCCCGGTGAGCACGGTCTCGGAGTCCTCGCGCCCGGGCTCGCGCAGGTGTGTGTGCAGATCGACGAGGCCGGGGAGCAGGATCCGGCCGTCGGCCTCGATCACGTGCGCGCCGGCGGCGGTGAGGCCGCTGCCGGTCCCGGCGATCGTCTGCCCGTCGATCAGTACGTCCTGAGGCGGGCCGCCGAGCAGCCGCGCGCCGCGGAGAAGCGTCTTGCCGGTCGTGCCGTCGGCGGCTTCGGTGCCGGTGATGCTGTTCTTGCCTGCCATGGTCAGTCGTTCTCCTCGGTGCGGGCGGCTTCCGTGTGGACGGAGGGTGCGCCGGAGACGGCCGGTTCGGCGCCTCCCAGCAGCAGGTACAGCACGGCCATCCGGATGCTCACACCGTTGGTGACCTGCTCGACGGCGGTGCAGCGGGGCGAGTCGGCGACCTCGGCGGTGATCTCCATACCCCGGTTCATCGGGCCGGGGTGCATCACGACGGAGTGCTCCGGCATCCGCGCCATCCGCTGCCCGTCCAGTCCGTAGCGGCGTGCGTACTCGCGCTCGGTCGGGAAGAAGGCCGCGTTCATGCGCTCCCGCTGCACCCGCAGCATCATCACGGCGTCGGACTTGGCGATGACGGAGTCCAGGTCGTAGCTGACCTCGCACGGCCAGCTGCCGACCCCGACGGGCACCAGCGTGGGCGGCGCCACCAGGGTCACCTCGGCCCCGAGCGTGCTGAGCAAGTGGACGTTGGAGCGGGCGACACGGCTGTGCAGCACGTCGCCGACGATCGTGATGCGGCGGCCTGACAGGTCGCCCTCGCCGCCCGCGAGCCGTCGCCGCATGGTGAAGGCGTCCAGGAGCGCCTGCGTGGGGTGTTCGTGGGTGCCGTCCCCTGCATTGACGACGGAGCCGCCGATCCAGCCGGAGGTGGCCAGGCGGTGCGGCGCCCCGGAGCCGTGGTGACGGATGACGACGGCGTCGGCGCCCATGGCCTCCAGGGTGAGCGCGGTGTCCTTCAGCGATTCGCCCTTGGAGACCGAGGAGCCCTTGGCTGAGAAGTTGATGACGTCCGCGGAGAGGCGCTTGGCGGCGGCCTCGAACGAGATCCGGGTGCGCGTCGAGTCCTCGAAGAAGAGATTGACGACGGTGCGGCCGCGCAGAGTCGGCAGTTTCTTGATCGGCCGGTCCGCGACCCGGGCCATCTCCTCGGCGGTGTCGAGGACGAGCACGGCGTCGTCGCGTGAGAGATCGGCGGCCGAGATGAGGTGACGCTTCATCTGTTGCCTTCCGTGGGTCGGTTGTCCGCGGGCGTGGCGGTTCGGGGCGGCTGTCGGGTGCGGGCGGAGGCAGAGGGGCGGACCTGTGCGGAGCGCGGCGCAGTCGTGGCGGGCCGTCGCGCGGAGCTGCACGGGGGCGGGATCGGTGAGGGACGGATGCGGTGAGGTATCCGGTGGCTCGGGGGCGCGTCGCGGTGCGGCCGTACAGCCGTGAGGTGCACCGGAGCCCGGATTCCCCCGGACGGGCTAACGCTCCACGTGTGCTTCGGCCTGCTGTCCGGTGCTGTGCTGCCGGTCCACGCCCGCGGGGGCGGACCCGAGGAGCACCCCGTCGCGGCCGTCCTCCTCCGTGAGCTGGACCCTGACCGCCTCGCGCAGGGAGGTCGGCAGGTTCTTCCGACGTAGTCGGCACGGATCGGGAGTTCGCGGTGGCCGCGGTCGACGAGCACGGCGAGCTGGACCGCACGAGGGCGCCCGATGTCACCGAGAGCGTCCAGAGCGGCACGGATGGTGCGGCCGGAGAAGAGCACGTCGTCGACGAGGACCACCAGCCGCCCGTCGACGCCGTCGGTCGGAATGTCCGTACGGGCCAGCGCGCGGGCCGGGCCGAGCCGCAGGTCGTCGCGGTACATGGTGATGTCGAGCGACCCGTGCGGGACCGGCCTGCCGGTGACCTCCGCGAGCTTGGCCGCCAGGCGCCGGGCCAGGAAGACGCCGCGGGTGGGAATTCCGAGAAGCACCACGTCGTCGGCGCCCTTGGCGCGTTCGACGATCTCGTGGGCGATGCGGGTGAGGACGCGGGCGATGTCCTGCGCCTCGAGTACGGGGCGGCCGGTGGCCGTTCCCCTGCTGCCGTCGTCGGCAGACCTGCTGGTGTCCATGCGAAGAGGACCTCCTTCCCCGCCTCACGGGACGGGCCTTAAAGGACGTCTGAACTGTCAGCGCAACGGTACCAGGGGGCCGGAGACCGCCTGCACCGAGGCCGGAATCATTCGGAGAAGCGTTCGGACGCAGACCGGAGCTTTCAATTCCGCTCTACCTCGCAAAGCTGATCGGCGTTCGGCTTGACGGCAGACATTACGCTGCGTAACCTCACAGTGAGTTACCACTTTCTCGTCCGCGGGGAGCGATATGTCCAGCGAATACGCCAAGCAGCTCGGAGCGAAGCTCCGTGCCATCCGCACCCAGCAGGGGCTCTCCCTCCACGGGGTCGAGGAGAAGTCCCAAGGCCGCTGGAAGGCGGTCGTGGTCGGTTCCTACGAGCGCGGGGACCGTGCCGTCACCGTTCAGCGTCTCGCCGAGCTGGCCGACTTCTACGGTGTTCCGGTGCAGGAGCTCCTGCCGGGCACCACTCCTGGAGGCGCCGCGGAGCCGCCGCCCAAGCTCGTGCTCGACCTGGAGCGCCTGGCCCATGTGCCTGCGGAGAAGGCGGGCCCGCTCCAGCGGTATGCGGCCACCATCCAGTCCCAGCGCGGCGACTACAACGGCAAGGTCCTCTCGATCCGTCAGGACGACCTTCGCACGCTCGCCGTCATCTACGACCAGTCCCCCTCGGTGCTGACGGAGCAGCTCATCAGCTGGGGCGTCCTCGACGCGGACGCGCGCCGCGCGGTCGCCCACGAAGACGCCTGACGGCCTGAAGGCCGGCCGAGCCGGAACATGCCGCTGCCGGTGGTGCGCCCTGTGCGGGCGTTCCACCGGCAGCGGTTTTTTGTGATCGCCTTCGGTCCACGACACTCGATTTCGTGAGCGGATCACCACGGAAAGTGATCGGGACCCGGTGCGGGATGCCCCGCTCACACGATTGGCCGAACTGCTCCGCACCGATTCGCAAGGATGCATGACAGCCAGAACCGGGTGGCCGGACCGGTGGCGGAACGGGGACCGCTTCCGCGGCCCCCGTCAGCGGCGAAGTGTCGGCTTCAGGTCCTTCAGACGGCCGAGCAGGCCGTTGATGAAGGGCGGTGACTCATCCGTGGAGAACTCCCGCGCGATGTCCAGAGCCTCGTCTATGACGACCGCTTCGGGGACGTCCTCGGACCAGATCAGCTCGTACGCCGCCAGCCGCAGGATGCAGCGGTCCACGGCCGGCATCCGGTCCAGCGTCCAGCCCACGGAGTAGGTGGAGATCAGCTCGTCGATCCGCTCGGCATTCTGCGCGTAGCCCTCGATGAGCTGCATCGTGTATTCGCTGACGGGCGGCTGCCGCTCGTCAGTCCCGGCGTGACGGATCCAGTCCTGCATGACGGCCGTGGGGGTGCTGTCCCGCTGGTCAGCCTCGAAGATGATCTGGAAGGCACGCTTACGGGCCTTGTTCCGGGCTGCCACGGTTAGCCGTTCACCCGGCCGAGGTACTCGCCGGAACGGGTGTCGACCTTGATCTTCTCGCCGGTGGTGATGAACAGCGGCACGCCGACCTCGTAACCCGTCTCCAGGCGGGCGGGCTTGGAGCCGCCGGTGGAGCGGTCGCCCTGGACACCGGGCTCGGTGTGCTCGATGACCAGCTCGACCGCGGCGGGCAGCTCGACGAAGAGCGCCTCGCCCTGGTACATCGCGACCGTCGCCTCGAAGCCCTCCATCAGGTAGTTGGCGGTGTCGCCGACGATCTCGGGGGTCACGTGGAGCTGGTCGTAGGTCTCCATGTCCATGAAGACGAAGTACTCGCCGTCCTTGTACGAGAACTGCATCCCGCGTCGGTCCACGGTGGCCGTATCGACCTTGGTGCCCGCGTTGAACGTCTTGTCGACGGTCTTGCCGGACATGACGTTCTTCAGTTTCGTACGGACAAAGGCGGGCCCCTTGCCGGGCTTGACGTGCTGGAACTCGACGACGGACCAGAGCTGGCCGCCTTCGAGCTTGAGCACCATGCCGTTCTTGAGGTCGTTCGTGGATGCCACGGTTGCGGAATCTCCTGAGACTGCTGCTGCGGAGACCAGAGGGCCGCCACGGCTCCCGTCACCCGTCAGGGGCTAGAGAGCGAGCAGCTCTTTGGTCGTGATGGTGAGTAGCTCGGGTCCGCCGTCCGCCGCGGGGCGGACGACGAGCGTGTCATCGATCCGGACACCGCCCTGGCCCGGCAGATGGACCCCGGGCTCGATGGTGACCGGCACACAAGCGTCCAGTTTACCCATGGCCCCAGGTGACAGCCGAGGGTCCTCACCGATTTCCAGTCCCACCCCGTGACCCGTCGAGGAGCCGAGTGCCTCGGCATGCCCGGCGCCCTTCAGCACCTGGCGCGTGGCACGGTCGACGTCGCTGCAGGCCATACCGGGTGTCAGGGCCTCCCGTCCGGCCCTCTGGGCGGCGAAGACGAGGTCGTAGAGCTCCACCTGCCAGTCCTCGGGAGCGGTCCCGATCACGAATGTACGGCCGATCTGGCAGCGGTAGCCGTGGTATTGGGCGCCCAGGCGCACGGAGAGGAAGTCGCCCTCCTCCACCCGCCGGTCGGTGGGACGGTGCCGGGCCAGGCCGGAGTTGCGTCCCGTCGCCACGCACGTGGGAAAGGCTGAGCCTTCCGCGCCGTGGTCGATCAGTCTGCGCTCCAGCTCCAGGGCCAGGTGCCGTTCGGTGCGTCCGACGAGGATCGACTCCAGCAGCTCGCCCAGCGCCTGATCGGTGATCTCCGCCGCGATGCGCAGGGCGGAGATCTCCTCCTCGTCCTTGATGACGCGCTGGGCCTCGACAGGGCCGGAGAGACCCGTGAGGCGGAGTGACGCGGCGACCGAAGCCATGGCGCGGTACCTGGCAACGGTCAGATGGTGCTCCTCGACGGCGAGCAGGCGAGCACCGGCCGTCGCGGCCAGATCGGCGGCGGCCACGGCGGTGTCGCCCTCGGAGTTGGAGAGGCGGTCGGTGCGCAGCTCGTCGTCGGGACGGCTGCCGGTGTGGTGGTCCGGGCTGTCGGCGGAGGCCGGGCCGAGCAGGGTGTCGGTGCCGTCGGGGCCGATCAGCAGCGCCGCCCCGTGCGACGGACGGCCGGTCAGATAGCGGATGTTGGCGGGCCGCGTGACCAGCACCGCGTCGGGCGGACCGTCCTTCACCGCAGTCGCGGCACAGCGCTCACGGAGCAGGGCGCGGCGAGCCACATGGACCTCGGACATGTTTCGACCTTACGGAGAGCCCGGCGGGGCGGCAGTCCGTGCGGGGCCGTGCGGGCGACGGGGCGCGGAGGCCGCAACGCGGGCCCGCGCCCCGCGGGGGCGGAACCTGCGAGGTCGGCGACCGGGCCGGCGGGGTCTCACCAGCGCGGAGGGCTGGCCAGGCTGCGGGCCACGACGTCGTCGAGCATCCGGGCCGTGGTCGCCACGTCCTGGCGGGAGTTGTCGATGATGGGCAGGCCCGAGCCGTACCAGCCGGCCATGCGGCCGTGTATCTGGGCGACCTCTTCGTCGCTGAGGCGCCGGTTGCCGCTGCGGGCCGCGTTGCGCTCCAGCACGATCTCCAGCCCCGGCAGCAGCACGACCGGGATCATGCCGGGGCCGACGTGACGCTTCCAGCCGCCGAGCCCGACCACGGGGCGGTCGGGGAAGACGGCGTCGTCGAGGATGCAGGAGATGCCGTTGGCCAGGAAGTTACGGGCGGCGAAGCCGCAGGTGCGGCGTGCCAGCCGGTACTGCGCCTCGGAGTGGTCGTTCCAGCCGCTCTGCGGATCGGCGAAGCCCGAGCGCACCCATTCACGTACGTCGTCGAGGCTGATGTGGGACGTGGGCACGGCACGGCGGTCGGCCCAGTAGCGGGCCACGGTGGTCTTGCCCGCGCCCGCGGGGCCGATCAGCAGTACGGCGACGGCAGCCCGGGTGGCGTCGAGCTGCGCCGGGTCGGCGTCCGGGGTCGGGATCTCGACGGGAGCTCCGCGCGAGAGCTGCAGATGACCGGTGGATTCGGTGGGATGGACTTCCGGGTCGCCCGGGTATCCCTGACCGGGCTGCTGCGCGGGCGCCGGGGGCACCGGCGGCGGCGCACCGGGAGCGGGTGCCGGCGGTACGGGCGGCGGTGGTGCGGGTGCCGGCGGCTGGGCGGGCACGGACGGGCGTCCCTGGGGCTGCGCGGGCGGCGGGACGTGAGGCTGCGGCGGATGCTGGGAGCGGGCGCCGGGCCAGGCAGGCTGCGGCGGCTGCGCGGGCGGCGCGGGCGGTGCGGGCGGCGCCGGCGGCGCCGGCTGCGAAGGTACGGGCGGCTGCGGAGGTGCCTGTCCGTTGTGCGGGGGGCGCGTGCCCTGCTGGTTGCCCGGTACGGATTCCGGAGGAGGGACGGGCTGTTGCGCCCCGTACTGCTGCATCCGCTCCCCAACTCCGCTCGCGTCTGCCGACGCTGCCCCCGCAGCGCCACGTTCGTGTGACAGTACCGGAAGGTACTGCCCTGGTTGTCCCTGTTGAACGGCGAAGAGCAGCGGCGAGTGCCCGGCGGCCGGAATCACCGCGGGAGTTCGCTGCCCTCGCTGCTGTCGCCGTCCTCGCTGCCCTCGCCCGTGATCCGCCTACGCGGCGATCTCCGCGTGCGCGGCGAGCAGCATCGCCGGGTCGGGCCCCTCCAGCACGGACGGCTTGGCAAGGCCGTCGAGGACGATGAAGCGCAGCAGGTCCCCGCGGGACTTCTTGTCGACGCGCATCGTCTCCAGCAGCTTCGGCCACTGGTCGCCGCGGTAGGTGACGGGCAGACCCACCGACTCGAGTACGGCGCGGTGCCGTTCGGCCGTGGCGTCGTCCAGCCGGCCCGCGATGCGGCCCAGCTCGGCCGCGAAGACCATGCCGACGGAGACGGCGGCGCCGTGCCGCCATTCGTAGCGCTCGTTCTTCTCGATGGCGTGGGCCAGCGTGTGCCCGTAGTTGAGGATCTCGCGGAGACCGGACTCCTTCAGGTCGGCGGAGACGACCTCCGCCTTGACCCTGATGGAGCGTTCGATCAGTTCGGCGGTGTGCGGGCCGCCGGGGCCGCGCGCAGCCTCCGGGTCGGCCTCGATCAGATCCAGGATGACCGGGTCCGCGATGAAGCCGGCCTTGATGATCTCGGCGAGGCCGCCGACGTAGTCGTGCACGCTCAGCGAGTCCAGCGCGGCGAGGTCGCACAGCACCCCGGCGGGCTGGTGGAAGGCGCCCACCAGGTTCTTGCCCTCGGCGGTGTTGATACCGGTCTTGCCGCCGACGGCGGCGTCCACCATGCCCAGCACCGTCGTCGGCACCGCGATCCAGCGCACACCGCGCAACCAGGTCGCGGCCACGAAGCCCGCGACGTCAGTGGTGGCGCCGCCGCCCACGCCGACGATGACGTCGCTGCGTGTGAAGCCCGTCTGCCCGAGGGCCTTCCAGCAGTACGCCGCGACCTCGGCGGTCTTGGACTCCTCGGCGTTCGGCAGCTGCACGGCGATGGCCTCGTACCCCTGTGCGGCCAGGTCCTCGCGAAGCACCCCGCCGGTCTCGGCCAGGGCCTCCGGGTGCAGGACGGCGACGCGCTTGGCGGCGGGGCCGATCAAGTCCGGGAGTTCGCCGAGGAGTTGGCGCCCGATGAGCACGTCGTAGGGCGGGTTGCCCGCTCCGCCGACGGTGACGCGGATCTGGGGGGACTCGCTGGTCATTGCTGCTTCAGCTCCAGGACGTCGAGGATCTCGCCGACGACCTCGTCGGGCGTGCGGTTCTCGGTGCTGACGACTGCCCTGGCGACCTCGGTGTACAGAGGACGGCGTGCGTCCATCAGCTCCCGCCACTGCTTGCGCGGGTTCATCATCAGCAGCGGCCGCGGTGCGTCGAGCCCGACCCGCTTGACGGCCTCGGCGACATCCATGTCGAGAAAGACGACGGGCGCCCCCTCCAGCAGCTGCCTGGTCTCCGGCGCGAGGACGGCGCCGCCGCCGAGCGCCAGCACGCCGTTGTGCTCGGCCAGCGCCGTACGTACGGCTTCGCGCTCCAGGGCACGGAAGTGCGGCTCTCCGTCGTCGAGGAAGATCTCGGAGATCGGCTTGCCCGCGGCCCGGACGATGTCCTGGTCGGTGTCGCGGCAGGCTGTGCCCAGCCGTTCGGCCAGGAGTTCGCCGACGGTCGTCTTTCCGACGCCCATCGGGCCGACGAGGATGACGGCGGGCCCGGTCACTTGATCTCCAGGCTGTCGAGGAAGCCGGTCACGTTGCGGCGGGTCTCGGTGACGCTGTCACCGCCGAACTTCTCCGCCACGGCGTCCGCCAGTACGAGCGCGACCATCGCCTCCGCCACGATTCCGGCGGCGGGAACGGCGCACACGTCGGAGCGCTGGTGGTGCGCGCGGGTCTCCTCGCCGGTCTGCACATCGACGGTCGCCAGCGCCCGCGGCACCGTCGCGATCGGCTTCATCGCGGCCCGTACGCGCAGGAGTTCACCGGTGGAGAGCCCGCCCTCCGTACCGCCCGAGCGGCCGGAGCTGCGCCGGATCCCCTCGTCCGTCGGGACGATCTCGTCGTGCGCCTTGGAGCCCGGCACCCGCGCCAGCCCGAAGCCGTCGCCCAGCTCGACGCCCTTGATCGCCTGAATTCCCATGAGGGCTCCCGCGAGCCGGGAATCCAGCCGCCGGTCCCAGTGGACGTGCGAGCCCAGCCCGACCGGCACCCCGTGCGCGGCCACCTCGACCACTCCGCCGAGGGTGTCGCCGTCCTGGTGGGCCTGGTCGATCTCCGCGACCATCGCCTTGCTCGCGTCGGCGTCCAGGCAGCGCACCGGGTCGGCGTCCAGCCGCTCCACGTCGGCAGGCTGGGGGACAAGGCCGTAGGGGGCCTTGGCCGCGCCGAGCTCGACGACGTGGGAGACGATCTCGATCCCGGCGGTCTCCTTCAGGTACGAGCCGGCGACGGTGCCGAGCGCCACACGGGCCGCCGTCTCCCGCGCCGAGGCCCGCTCCAGCACGGGGCGCGCCTCGTCGAAGCCGTACTTCTGCATGCCCGCGAGGTCGGCGTGACCCGGGCGCGGCCGCGTCAGCGGTGCGTTCCGCGCGAGGCCGGCCAGCACCTCCTCGTCGACGGGGTCGGCGGCCATCACCTGCTCCCACTTGGGCCACTCCGTGTTGCCCACCATGATCGCGACGGGCGAGCCGAGGGTGAGCCCGTGCCGTACGCCGCCGATGAAGGTGATCTCGTCCCGCTCGAACTTCATCCGGGCCCCGCGCCCGTAACCGAGCCGCCGCCGTGCCAGTGCGTCGGCCACCATGTCAGTGGTGACCGGGACGCCGGAAGGCAGCCCTTCCAGCGTCGCCACCAGTGCGGGGCCGTGCGACTCCCCCGCGGTCAGCCAGCGCAACCTGCTCAACGGTGCTCCTCGATCTCGTGCCTGGGCACGGGTGCGGTCCTTGCTCCGGTCCCTGTGGGCCTGCCCCGATCTTCCCACGGGCGCCGGCCGGAGCCCGCCGCGGTCCAGTGGCCGGACGCCGCGTGGCGGCCGGGCGGGCGCCGCGGAGCTCCCGGGCCCGTGCGCGCGCTCGGACCGGAGCCCTCCGGTCAGGCCGTACGGGCGTGCAGCGCCGCCTCGCCCGCGGCGCGCATCGCGGCCAGCGGAGCGGGAGCGCGCCCCGTCATCAGCTCGACCTGCGGCACGGCCTGGTGCACGAGCAGGTCGAGCCCTGAGACGACGGTGCCGCCCCGCTCCGCCCATGCCGCCGCGAGCCGGGTCGGCCAGGGGTCGTAGAGGACGTCGAAGAGCGTGCCGGGCCTGGCGGGCACGCGGTCGGCGAGCTCGTCGGCGGCACCGGCAGGCGTGGTGGCGATGACGAGCGGCGCAGTGAGCGCGTCCGCCGCGTCCGTCCAGGCGGCGGTCCGGACCCTCACCCCGAGGCGGTCCCCCCAGCCGCGCATCTCGGCGGCCCGCTCCGCACTGCGTACGTAGGCAGTCACGTCCCCGTCGCAGATCTGCGCGAGCGCGGCCAGCGCCGACGAGGCGGTGGCGCCCGCGCCGAGGACCGCGGCGTGCTCGACGCGCACAGTCCCGCGCTCCCGCAGAGCCGTCACCATGCCGGGAATGTCGGTGTTGTACCCGATGCGTCTTCCGCCTTTGAAGACAACGGTGTTGGCCGCCCCGACGGATTCCGCGGTGGCGCTGACCTCGTCCAGCAGCGGGATCACCGCGCGCTTGAGCGGCATCGTCAGCGAGAGGCCCGCCCACTGCTCGTCGGTACCGCCGAGGAAGGAGCCGAGGCCGTCCTCGTCCACCTCGTACCGCTCGTACGTCCAGCCCTCCAGGCCCAGTTGCCCGTACGCCGCGCGGTGCAGCACCGGTGAGAGGGAGTGGGCGACGGGCGAGCCGAGGACGGCGGCCCTCCGTACGGCCGGGGACGCGGCGGGCGCCGGCCGTACGGGGTGGTGCGGGTGCATCAGCCGCCGTTCTCCTTCTTCTTGCGCTGTTCCTTGTTGAAGTCCTGGACGTTGCGGTCGTGTTCGGCCTTGCTGGCGGTGAACCGCGTGTCGCCCGGCTTGACGGTGACGAAGTAGATCCAGTTGCCCTTGGCCGGCTTGAGCGCCGCCTCGATCGCCTGGTGCCCGGGGTTGTCGATGGGGGCGGGCGGCAGACCGCGGTTGAGATAGGTGTTGTAGGGCGACTTGAACCTGGTGTCCTCGACGGAAGTCTCCAACGACGAGCGGCCCTTGGCGTAATTGATGGTCGAGTCGAACTGCAGCAGTATGTTCTTTTCGAGCCGGTTGTAGATGACCCGGGAGACCCTGCCGAACTCCTCGTCCTGCTGGGCCTCCGCCTGGATGAGCGAGGCGATGGTGAGTATCTCCTCGGGCGACTTGCCGACCTTCTTCGCCTCGCCCGCCAGATCGACTTTGGTGTGCTCGGCCTTGGCCCGTCCGATCATGTCCCGCAGGACGTCCAGTGGGTCGCTCTCCTCGCCGACGCTGTAGCGGGAGGGGAAGAGGAAGCCTTCCGGATTGCCCTTGGCGAAGCCCGGCAGGCCAAGGTCGGCGGCACGGGCCTTCTTGGCGGTCTTCTCCGTGGTGCCCTTCGGTTTGCCGAGCTTCTCGTCGACCAGCTCGTAGACCTTCTTCGCGCGCAGGCCCTCGGAGATGATCAGCCCGTTCTGGCTGGCCGGGTCGAGCATCAGGTTCACGGCCGCGGCACCGGACATCTTCTTGCGGAGGCTGTACGTGCCGGGCTGGATGCCGCTCGACTTCTTCTCCGCCTGTGCCGCCTCGACGAAGGCACCGGCGCTCTTGACCACTCCGGCCTGCTGCAGCTCGTCGCCCATGTCGGCGATCGAGGCGCCGTCGGGGATGTTCACCTGGGCCTGCCCCGAGCCCTTGCCCGAGTAGTCGGGAGCGGGCGCGAAGTAGGTCTTGTAGAAGTCGTATCCGAAGTAGCCCGCAGTGCCGAGGCCTCCCGCGAGGAGCAGCGAGACGGCCAGGCAGGCGCAACCGCCCCGGCGCTTCTTGGTCTCGCCGCCGCGGCGGCCGGACCGCTTCGAACGCCCGTCGTCGTCCTCGTGGTCGAAGTCGCCGTCCTCGTCGTCGCGGTCCGCGAAGAAGGCGTGCTCGCCCTGGTCGGGCCCCGGGTCCCAGCCGGTCTCGGGGTCGGCGTCGGGCCTACCGGCGGGACCGCCCGGCCCGCCCGGCGCGCCGGGGTGCGGTGCGAGATAGCCGTCCGCACCCTGCTGCCCGTACGGCCCCGGTCCCGGATAGCCCTGGCCCTGCGGTGGCTGCTGTTGCTGCTGCGGATGGCCCTGCTGTGCGGCGTAGTAGCCGGGCTGGGCGCCGGTGTCGTAGGGGCCGTTGACGGCGGGCATGCCGTGCGGGTTCGTGGCCCCCACGCCGTGTCCGGCGTCGTAGGGTCCGCCTGCTCCGCCGCCGTCGTAGCCACCCTGCCCGTAGTACTGCTGCTGTGGCTGCTGGCCGTAGTAGCCCTGCTGGTGCGGCACCTGATGCTGGCCGGTGCTGTACGGGTCGGCGTACTGGCCGGCGTAGGGATCGCCGTCGCCCGGGTATGAGGTGTCTCTCCCACCGTCCCACGTGTCCCCGAAGAGAGGGTCGTCGGGATGCCAAGGTGGGAGGCTCTGCCCCCGGCCATACTCAGTCATCGGTCCCCTAGATCCGCCGGACGGCAGCCGTCTGCTGAACGCAACAGGCAGGACACCCGCGGCACGGTGAGCTTGCCGGCCCCCTCCAGCGGTTGCGCGTGTCGCGGGAACGTTACCGTATCGCGATCAGACAACCACTTCGACGCATTCCCCGGGTGGGCTGCCTGACATCCGCTCAGTCTCCAGGGCGTTCTGCAGAATCACCACCGCCGCAGCCTGATCGATGCGGGAGCGGCCCTTCTTCGAGTTCACGCCGGACGCACGCATGTCCTGTGCAGCCGTGACTGTACTCATACGCTCGTCCACGAGCCGAACCGGCACCGGTGTGATCTTCCTCGCCAGCTCCTCCGCGAACGAACGGACCTTGGCCGCGGCCGGCCCCTCGCTGCCCTTGAGCGAACGGGGCAGGCCGGCCACGACCTCGATCGGTTCGTACTCGGTGACGAGCGCCGCCAACCGCCGCTGCGCCGCGGGCAGATCGCGCCCCGGCACCGTCTCGACCGGTGTCGCCAGCAGCCCGTCGGGGTCACTGCTCGCGACGCCGATGCGGGCGTCGCCGACGTCGACGGCGAGACGGCGGCCACGGCGCATCAGGCGCCGGCGCTCTCTGTCACGAGCCGTTCGACTGTGGCGATGGCGTCGTCCACGGCGCCGGCGTTCTGGCCGCCGCCCTGGGCGACGTCGGGCTTGCCGCCGCCCCCGCCGCCGAGCGTCTTTGCGGCGCCGCGCACCAGGTCACCGGCCTTGAGGCCACGGTCGCGTGCGGCGTCGTTCGTGGCGATGACGGTCAGCGGCCGGCCCCCCGTGACGGCGAACAGCGCGACGACGGCGGGACGTGAGCCCGGGATGCGCTGGCGGACGTCGAGCACGAGGGTGCGCAGGTCCTCCGCGGCGGTGCCGTCCGGCACGCGCGCGGCGGCCAGGGCCACGCCCCGTACGTCCGTCGCGCCCTGGGCGATGCCGGCGGCGGCCTGCAGCACCTTCTCGGCGCGGAAGCGCTCGATCTCCTTCTCGGCGTCCTTCAGCCGGGTCACCATCGAGGAGATCCTCTCGGGCAGCTCCTCGGGGCGGCCCTTGAGAAGGTCCGTGAGCTGGGAGACCACGGTGTGCTCGCGGGCGAGGAACTTGTAGGCGTCGACTCCGACGAGAGCCTCCACGCGCCGCACGCCGGAGCCGATGGAGGCCTCGCCCAGCAGCTTGACGAGGCCGAGCTGGGCGGTGTTGTGGACGTGGGTGCCGCCGCACAGCTCCTTGGAGAAGTCGCCGATGGTCACCACGCGTACCCGTTCGCCGTACTTCTCACCGAACTCGGCGAGCGCGCCCTGCTTCTTGGCGTCGTCGATGCCCATGTACTCGGCGGACACGTCGAGTTCGCGGGCCAGCACCTCGTTGATCTTCTGCTCGACGTCCGTGAGGACGGCGCCCGGCACTGCCGAAGGCGACCCGAAGTCGAAGCGGAAGCGGCCGGGCGAGTTCTCCGAACCGGCCTGGGCGGCGGTCGGGCCCAGAGCGTCGCGAAGGGCCTGGTGGGTGAGGTGCGTCGCGCTGTGGGCGCGGGCGATGGAGCGGCGCCGGTCCACGTCGATCTGAGCGTGCGCGGAAGCGCCGACGGTCACCTCTCCGACCTGGACCACGCCCTTGTGCACCGAGACGCCCGTGACGGGCTGCTGCACGTCCCGGACCTCGACCACCGCGCCGTTCTCCAGCCGGATGCGTCCGGTGTCGGCGAGCTGTCCGCCACCCTCGGCGTAGAAGGGCGTGCGGTCGAGGACGACTTCGACCTCGTCGCCCTCGTGGGCGGCGGGCGAGGAGACGCCGTCGACGAGCAGGCCGACGACGGAGGCCTCGTCACCGGTGTGCTTGTAGCCGGTGAAGTCGGTGGCGCCGCTGCCGTCCGCGATCTCGCGGTACGCGGAGAGGTCGGCGTGGCCCTGCTTCTTGGACCTCGCGTCGGCCTTCGCGCGGTCGCGCTGCTCCTGCATCAGCCGCCGGAAGCCCGCCTCGTCGACGGAGAGGCCCTGTTCGGCGGCCATCTCCAGCGTGAGGTCGATGGGGAAACCCCAGGTGTCGTGCAGCAGGAAGGCCTTCTCACCGGCCAGGACCGTGCTGCCGACGGCCTGGGTCTCGCTGACGGCGGTGTCCAGGATGTTGGTGCCCGAACGCAGCGTCTTGAGGAAGGCCGCCTCTTCGGCGAGGGCGACGGTCTCGATGCGCTTGCGGTCGGTTTCGAGCTCCGGATACTGCGGAGCCATGGCCTTGATGACGGTGTCCGTCAGTTCGGCGACGGTCGGACCGCTCGCGCCGAGGATGCGCATGTTGCGGATGGCACGGCGCATGATGCGGCGAAGCACGTAGCCGCGGCCCTCGTTGCCGGGGGTGACGCCGTCGCCGATGAGCATGACGGCGGTGCGGATGTGGTCGGCGACCACGCGCAGCGAGACGTCGGTGTGCTCGGCGTCGCCGTAGCGCACACCGGTCAGTTCGGTGGCCTTGTCGAGCACCATGCGCGAGGTGTCGATCTCGTACATGTTGTGCACGCCCTGCAGGATCATCGCCAGGCGCTCGAAGCCGAGGCCCGTGTCGATGTTCTGGCTGGGCAGGTCGCCGATGATCGGGTAGTCCTTGCCCTGACCGGGACCGCGCTCGTACTGCATGAACACCAGGTTCCACAGCTCGACGTAGCGCTCGTCGTTGACCGCGGGGCCGCCCTCGGGGCCGAACTCGGGACCTCGGTCGTAGTTGACCTCCGAGCAGGGACCGCAGGGGCCGGGGACGCCCATGTCCCAGTAGTTCTCCTCCTTGTCCAGGCGCTGGATGCGCTCGGCGGGGACGCCGACGACGTCGCGCCAGATGCGCTCCGCCTCGTCGTCCTCCTCGTAGACGGTGATCCACAGCCGCTCCGGGTCGAGCCCGTAACCCCCGTCGTCCTGCGGTGTGGTCATCAGCTCCCAGGCGAGCTTCGCGGCGCCTTCCTTGAAGTAGTCGCCGAACGAGAAGTTGCCGCACATCTGGAAGAACGTGCCGTGCCGGGTGGTCTTGCCGACCTCTTCGATGTCCGGCGTACGCACGCACTTCTGCACGCTGGTGGCGCGGTCGTACGGCGCCTTGACCTCGCCCAGGAAGTACGGCTTGAAGGGGACCATGCCCGCGTTGACGAGCAGCAGCGTCGGGTCGTCCGCGATCAGCGACGCCGACGGCACGACGGTGTGCCCCCGCTCCTCGAAGAAGCGCAGCCAGCGGCGGCGGATTTCAGCCGACTCCATCAGTGGTCCTCGTTTCGGTCGTACGGTCGGTCGGGGCCCTGCCGGTGGTGTGCAGAGCCCAGTTGCGGTCTGCGGGTCTGGGCGGGGAGGCCCGGGCCGCCCGCCTGGTCGGGCGGTGGGGCGTCGAGCCCCAGAGCGTCGTTCAACTCGCCCTCCCGCTGGGCCATTCCGGCCTTCACGTCCAGGGCGAAGTCCTTGAGGCGGTGGCCCGTGTCGACGGCCTTGCCTGCCGCACGGACGGCCAGCGCGTCGGGGGCGAGGGAGCGCAGCTTGCGCTGCACTTTGGCGGTGGCCCACACGCCGGCTGCGGCGCCGGTGGTGAACCAGAAGGCTCGGCGGAACATCTGCGGATCAGCCCTTCCCTCGCATGCGCCCGCGCCCGCCGCGCCGGGCACCCGGCAGGGTGCGGCTCACGACGACGGGTGGCGGCGTCTGCTGTGCCGGTACGTCCTTCTTCCGCCTCAGCGCGCGCCGTACGCCATAGCCGAAGGACGCGACCTTCACCAGCGGCCCACCGAATGTGGTGGAGACGGTCGAGGAGAGTGCCGAGGCGTTGGAGGTGACCTCCTGGACGTCGGAGGCGATCGCGTCCACCCGGTCCAGCTGCGTCTGGGCGGAGCGCACGGTCGCGGACGCCTCTCCCAGGAGCGGCACGGCCTGCTCCGTCACGCCCGTCACCAGCTTGGTGGCCGCCTTGAGCGTCTGCGCGAGCCTCACCAGCACCACGGCGAGGAACGAGACCAGAATCGCCCAGAAGACGGCCACGAGGAGACCGGCCACCTCTCCACCGGACACGCTGCACCGCTTCCCTCGGGTCCTACGGGGTCTGCCGCCGCTCCTGGCTGCGCTCGCTCGCGGACCGCATCCGGCACCCGTCCCGGGCAGCGGCGGCTGTACCCCGAGCCTATCGCGCCGCCGGGCCCGGTTCGTACCGCATAAACGACGGCATCGGAGCAGGAGGGAGGGCGTGCGCTCCGCCGGCGGAGCACTGGGGCGGCAGGCACCGCGGGCACGGGACGCGGCCGGACGGCATCCCGAAGAGACTTGCTTGGCAGGCGGGTTGACCGGGGGTTCGGCCAACGCACCGCCGGCCGGGACCGGTTGAGGTCCCCGGGTACGCGGCAGCCCGCCGTGCCGGCGCCCGGCGGGGAGGCCGGGCGCACGCGGAGGCAGGCGGGCTGTGCCGTCGAGTTGCGGTCTGAGAGCGCTGGAACCGGGAGGGCGCGCGCGGGAGGCGGCGCGAGGGCGGGTCGCCGCGCGGGACGGGTGCGCCGCCCGGGCAGTGGAGCCCTCTCTCGCGCCTGCGGCCTCAGCGTGCGTAGTACTCGATGACCATCTGCTCGTCGCAGACCACAGGAATCTCCTTGCGGTTGGGCGCGCGGTCCAGACGGAAGGCGAGCGCCTCCAGGTTGACCTCCAGGTACCGCGGGATCTCGCCGTCAGGAGCGTATCCGCCCTCGCGCGCGACCAGGAAGGGGTGCTTGGTACGGCTGCGCTCGCGGACCTGCACGACGTCGTCGGGCTTGAGCCTGTAGGAGGGCTTGTCGACCTTCCGGTCGTTCACCGCGATGTGGCCGTGCACGACCATCTGACGGGCCTGGTAGATGGTGCGGGCCAGACCTGAGCGGAGCACGAGCGCGTCGAGGCGGCGCTCCAGCTCGATGACGAGCTGGTCGCTGGTCTTGCCGCCCGTCTTGCGGGCGCGCTCGTAGGCGCGGACCATCTGCCGCTCGCTGATGTCGTACTGGGCACGCAGCCGCTGCTTCTCCAGCAGCCGGACCTTGTAGTCGCTGTTCTGCTTGCGGCCCCGGCCGTGCTCGCCCGGAGGGTAGGGCCGGTGCTCGAAGTACTTCACGGCCTTCGGGGTCAGCGCGATGCCGAGGGCACGCGACTTCTTGACCTTGGGACGCGACTGGTTCACTGAACGGACCTCCATGTAAGTTAGGTGAGGCTTACCTTAGCGGAGGAGAACGTATGTTTCGACCTGGGATTCCCCGCACCGGCACCGATTCCGGCCGGGGACAGCCGCGTCCCGTGGAAGACGCCCGGGCACCCACTGCCGCGGAGCGCGTACGGACCCTCGTGGAATCCAGCGTATCGGCCGTGCTCGACATTCCGTCGGCCCGGCCGCCGGAACCCGCAGCGCTCGGACACGGCAGCCCGGAGGCGCGGGCCGTCACGGAGGACGGTGACGTGGTCCTCCTGGTCCCCGCCTCGTCACCTGCCGCGCAGCTCGCCGGGCGCGCAAGCGGCGACGAGGTCACTGCGGTGATGGAAATCACCGACGTGGCGCCGGTGGCGGTGCCGCACCGGGTACGGGGCCGGGCCTGGGTCGCGGGCTGGCTCACGCCCGTCGCCGCCGGAGAACGCGCCGCTCTCGCGCGGCTGATCGCGGCACGGCACCCGGCCGGGCCGCCGGCGGCCGATGTGGCGTGGCTGCTGCTGCGGCTGGAGGTCGGCGAGGCGTACGTCGACGATCTGTGGGGCGCGGAAGCCGTCGAGCCCGACGACTTCGCAGCGGCGGAACCCGATCCGCTGGCGCCCCACGAGGCCGAACTGCTGCAGCATCTGGCCTCCTCGCACGACGATCAGATGCGCACCCTGTGCGGGCTGCTGGGCGAGACCGGACCGGCGTGCGCCGCGGCGGGGGCACAGGCGGTGCCTCTCTCCGTCGACCGGTACGGGATGCGGGTGCGCTTCTGCGGACTCGAGGGGCATCAGCCCGGCGCGTGCTTCGACGCCCGGTTCGAATTCCCGGACCCGGTCGACGATGTGGCTCAGCTGCGGCAGGCGATGCGTCTGCTCTTCGAAGCCGCGGCGCAGTAGCGGAACGGGGGACGGCAACGGACGGATCAGCTCCGGAGCGTGGTCATTCCGCCGCGGGCTTGGGGGACTCAGGTGACTCCTGGGGTGCGGGGCCCGTGCCGCGCAGCCGTTCGCGGACGCGTTCGGCCACCTCGGCATAGCGGGCCTCGGCGCCATACCGCGTCGGTTCGTAGTAGCGCTTGCCGTGGATCGCGTCCGGCGCGTACTGCTGTGCGGCGATGGCGCCGGGGAGGTCGTGCGGATACTGGTAGCCCTTGCCGTGCCCGAGTTTCGCGGAGCCCTGGTAGTGGCTGTCGCGCAGGTGCGGCGGGACGGGGCCGGCCAGCCCTTCGCGTACATCGGCGAGGGCCGCGTCCATGGCCATGTAGGCGGCGTTCGACTTGGGCGCCAGCGCCAGGGCCACGACCGCGTGGCCGAGCGTGATACGGGCCTCCGGGAAGCCGATCATGGCGACCGCCTGCGCCGCCGCCACCGCCGTCTGCAGCGCGGTCGGATCGGCGAGGCCGATGTCCTCGCTGGCCGAGATCATCAGGCGGCGCGCGATGAAGCGGGGGTCCTCCCCCGCATCGACCATGCGTGCCAGATAGTGCAGCGCCGCGTCGACGTCCGAACCCCGGATGGACTTGATCAGCGCACTCGCGACGTCGTAGTGCTGGTCGCCGTCGCGGTCATAGGCGACCGCCGCCCGGTCGACAGCCTCCTCCAGCGTCGCCAGGGTGACCTTGGACTCGTCCTTGGCGAGCGCCGCGCCCGCACCGGCCTCCAGCGCGGTCAGCGCGCGCCTGGCGTCCCCGCCCGCGATACGCAGCAGATGGGCCTCAGCCTCCGCGGGAAGCGTGACCGAACCGCCAAGGCCGCGCTCCTCCGCGACGGCGCGGCGGACCAGGGAGCGCACATCCTCCTCGGTGAGCGCCTCCAGCGTCAGCAGCAACGACCGCGACAGCAGCGGCGAGATCACCGAGAAGTACGGATTCTCTGTCGTCGCCGCGATCAGCGTGACCCAGCGGTTCTCCACCGCGGGCAGCAGGGAGTCCTGCTGGGCCTTGCTGAAGCGGTGGATCTCGTCGAGGAAGAGGACGGTGTCCTTGCTGTACGCACCCGAGGAGCGGCGCGCGCTCTCGATGACGGCGCGCACCTCCTTCACGCCCGCGGTGATGGCCGACAGCTCCACGAAACGCTTGTCGGTGGCCTGGCTGACGACATACGCGAGGGTCGTCTTGCCGGTGCCCGGCGGGCCCCACAGCATCACCGAGGAAGGCCCGGCGGGGCCGCCGCCGCTCTCACCCACGAGCCGGCGCAGCGGAGAGCCGGGGCGCAGCAGATGCTGCTGGCCCACGACATCGTCCAGGGTCTGCGGGCGCATCCGTACGGCCAGGGGGCTGGCGGACGGATCCCGCGCCTGACGTTCCTCTGCGGCCGCGGTGAACAGGTCGGGTTCCACGCCAGGAACCCTAAATCAACGCTCTGACAACGGCGGCGGGGCCGCCCCTGGTCCTCAGCCCGTCCAGAACTCCCACCAGCGCACCAGGATCAGCAGCCCGATGACGCCGATGTGCAGCACGGGCAGCACCCATGGGAACTCGTCCAGGAAGCCCCGCACCGGCGCGGGCGCGGGCAGGTGGCCGTGACGTACGTTGTGCGCCGTCACATACCAGAACATGATGATCGTGGCCGCCCACGCGAGGCAGCACCACAGGCACAGGGCGCCGATGTCGTACAGCGACTGGTACATGAGCCAGGTGCAGAACCCGACGCCGAAGAGCGTGCCCGCGTTGAACGTGAGCCAGTACCAGCGCGGGAAGCGCGCCCGCGCGAGCAGGCTCATCCCCACGCAGATGACCACCGCGTACGCCGCGATGCCGATCATCGGGTTCGGCACCCCGAAGGCCTCGGCCTGCTCGCTCTTCATGATGTTGCCGCAGGAGATGACCGGGTTGAGGCTGCACGCGGGCGTGAAGTCCGGGTTCTCCGCCAGCTTGATCTTGTCCAGGGTGATCACCCAGGACGCCAGCAGACCCGCGGCCGCCGTGATCAGCAGCATCCAGGCGAAGGCACGTCCGGTGCCGACGACGCCCTCCGAGGGCTCGTCCGTGCCGGTGCGCGCGTCGTCGAGGGGTGCCGTCATGGTCATAAGCCCTTGATCCCGTCGTCGGTCCTCTGCCCCGTGTGCAGCTCAATTGTGCACCAAGGCCCGCACCCTCAGCGGAGTTTCCCGGCCACCTCGGCGACCACACCGTCGAGTGGTACGGCGGTCTGCTCACCGCTGTGCAGATCCTTCAGCTGGGCCACTCCCTGAGCCAGATCCCGCTCCCCGGCCAGCAGCGCGAAGCGCGCACCGGAACGGTCGGCGGACTTCATGGCGTTCTTCATGCCCTTGCCGCCGTAGGCGAAGTCGGCGGCCACGCCGTCCCGGCGCAGCTCGGTCACCACCCGGAAGAGCGCACGGCGCGCCTCCTCACCGATCGGGACCGCGAACACGTCGGTGGCGGCGGGCAGTTCGAGCTCGACTCCCTCCGCGCGCAGGGCCAGCACCGTACGGTCGACGCCCAGCGCCCAGCCCACCGACGGCAGGGGCGGGCCGCCGATCATCTCCGACAGGCCGTCGTAGCGGCCGCCGCCGCCGACGGCGGACTGCGAGCCGAGTCCGTCGTGCACGAACTCGAAGGTGGTGCGCGTGTAGTAGTCGAGACCGCGCACCAGGCGCGGGTCGTCCTCGTAAGAGACGCCCGCCGACGTCAGGAGTTCACGCACCTGCTCGTGGTACGACTTGCAGGCCTCGCACAGGTGGTCCCGCATCATCGGCACGTCCGTGAGCTGCCGCTGCACACTCTCCCTCTTGTCGTCCAGCACCCGCAGGGGGTTGATCTCGACACGGCTGCGAGTGTCCTCGTCCAGGTCGAGCCGGCGCAGGAACTCCTGAAGCGCCGCGCGGTACACGGGGCGGCACTCCTTGTCCCCGAGGGAGTTGAGCAGGATGCGGAAGTCGCGCAACCCGAGTGAGCGGTACGCATCGTGCGCGAGGATCACCAACTCGGCGTCCAGGGAAGGGTCTTCGGCGCCGATCGCCTCGGCA
Source organism: Streptomyces sp. DSM 116795 (assembly GCF_055792905.1). Taxonomy (NCBI): domain Bacteria; kingdom Bacillati; phylum Actinomycetota; class Actinomycetes; order Kitasatosporales; family Streptomycetaceae; genus Streptomyces; species Streptomyces sp. DSM 116795. The sequence goes on along the minus strand of NZ_CM147707.1, from coordinate 6,732,045 downwards.
CCGACCTGGGAGAAGTGCCGGTAGCGGCCCTTCTGCGGGCGCTCGTAGCGGTAGTACGAGCCCGAATACCACAGCTTGACCGGGAGGTTGCCGCTCTTGTGCAGGCTGGCCTCCAGGGCCGCGCGCAGCACGGAGGCGGTGCCTTCGGGGCGCAGGGCCAGTTCGTCGCCGCCCTTGGTGGTGAGGGTGTACATCTCCTTGGTGACGATGTCGGTGGACTCGCCGACACCTCGGGCGAACAGCTCGACCTGCTCGAAACCGGGTGTCTCGGTGTATCCGTAGCCGGCGCGGCGCAGCGGCGCGGAGAGCGCCTCACGCACCGCGAGGTAGTCCGCGGACCGGGGCGGGATGAGGTCGTAGGTGCCCTTGGGGGCCTTGAAGGTGGTCACGGAAGTCGGGTCACATTCCTCGTCGCGGGGCGGCGCTCGTACCGCCGCCGCCCGGCCCGGCGGCCACCTGCCGCATGAAGGGGTTGGTGGCGCGCTCCTGGCCGATGGTCGTCTGGGGGCCGTGGCCCGAGAGCACCACGGTCTCGTCCTGGAGCGGCAGGCACACTCGTGCCAGCGACTGCAGGATCTCCTCGTGGTCGCCCCCGGGGAGGTCGGTACGTCCGACGGAGCCGGCGAAGAGCAGGTCGCCCGAGAAGAACACCGGTGGCACATCTGCCTGTTCGGGCATCCGGAACGTCACCGACCCCTTCGTATGGCCCGGCGCGTGTGTGACGGTCAGCTCCAGCCCGGCCAGCCGCAGCGTGGCGCCGTCGGTCAGCTCCTCGATGTCGTCCGGCTCCCCCACGGTCAGCTCGCCCATGAGCGGCTGGCCGATGCTGCGGCCCAGCGCCTTCTCCGGGTCGCTCATCATGTAGCGGTCCTCGGGGTGGATCCAGGCGGGCACGTCGTGCGCGCCGCACACCGGCACGACCGAGGCGACATGGTCGATGTGTCCGTGGGTCAGCACGACGGCGACCGGCTTCAGCCGGTGCTTTTCGACGGCCTCCTGGACGCCTTCGGTGGCCTGGTGGCCAGGGTCGATGATCACGCACTCCTCGCCGGCGGCGGGGGCGACCAGATAGCAGTTGGTCCCCCAGGCCCCGGCGGGGAACCCGGCAACGAGCACGATCGTCCTTCATTCGTCCGGAAATCGGTCACGGCGGCCGGGACGTCCTGCCCGGGAACCGCCGGATGCCTGCGGCGATCCGCGCAACCCGCCCCGCCGATCAGGCTGATCACAGCCTACCGGCGGCGGCCCGGACGCCGCGAACCCGTATACGGTACGGGCGGACTCTGGTACGTACGCACGCATCCCCACGCAGGCACGGCCCGAAGGAGAAGCCCCCCGTGGTCAGCAGCGAACAGCGCAGAAAGCAGCTCGCACGCGAGAAGTACCTGAGACAGCAGGAGAGGCGCGCGGCACGCCGGCGACGGGCACGCCTGCGGAACATCGGGATCGCCCTCGCCGCGGCACTGGTGCTCGGGGCGGGCGCGGCCTACGCGGTGTCCGGCGGCCTCGGCCGCGACGAGGCGAAGAAGAAGGACTCCTCGAAGGACTCCGCGACGAAGAAGCCCGCGGACCCCTGTGACAAGCCCGCCGGGGGCAAGCCGAACGGCAAGACGTGGAAGAAGGAACCCGCCCTCGATGTCGACGAGTCCGCGACGTACGCGATGACGCTGGAGACGACGTGCGGCGAGATCGGCGTCGACATGGACGCCTCGAAGACGCCGCGCACGGTCAACTCCTTCCGCTTCCTCGCCGGTGAGAGCTTCTTCGACCACACCGAGTGCCACCGGCTGGTCGACGCGAGCATCCACGTCCTGCAGTGCGGCGACCCCCTGGCCACCGGAAAGGGCGGCCCGGGCTACACGCTGCCGGACGAGAACCTGAAGGACCCGCGAGTGCAGGACGGCACGTACCCGGCGGGCACGGTCGCAATGGCGAACAGGTACGACGAGCGGACCAAGAAGGGCCGGGACACGGGAGGCAGCCAGTTCTTCCTCGTCTTCGAGGACAGCAAGCTCCCGCCGGACTTCACTCCGTTCGGAAAGATCACAAAGGGAATGGGCGTGCTGAAGAAGATCGCCGAGGCCGGTTCGACGCCGGATCCGCAGACCCGGAACACCCCGCCGAATGCGACCGTGGTGATCGACAAGGCCACGGTTCGCAAGTCCTGAACCGGCGGAGCCGTATACGGACACTGCCCTTCGCGTGCACAATTTCGCTCCGCCCGCATGCGGACAGCGCGGGCGCCGTTCGCCTATGTTGGCAATGACGAGATCTGTGGACGATGCCGGGGGGCCCGCACCCAGCCTGGGCATCTTGTGGAGGAGGCGCTGTGAGCAGCGACCCGTCGTGGGGCCGCGTCGATGAGGCGGGGACCGTTTACGTGCGTACAGCCGACGGCGAGAAGGTCGTCGGATCGTGGCAGGCAGGCTCTCCGGAGGAAGCGCTCGCCTACTTCACGCGCAAGTACGAGGGTCTGGTCGTGGAGATCAGCCTCCTGGAGAAGCGCGTGAAGACCACGGATCTGTCCGCCAGGGACGCCACCACCGCGATCGAGCATCTGCGGGAACAGGTCGACGCGCATCACGCCGTCGGCGATCTCGACGCACTCGGCAAGCGGCTCGACGCCCTGACCGTCGCGGTGGACAAGCGCCGCGAGGAGCGCAAGGCGGAGAAGGCACAGCAGAACGAGCGGGCCCGCCAGTCCAAGGAGGAGCTGGTCGCAGAGGCGGAGGAGCTCGCGCAGAGCGAGCAGTGGCGGGCCGCCGGCGAGCGGCTGCGCGCCCTGGTCGAGAGCTGGAAGCGCCTGCCGCGGCTCGACCGCAAGACGGACGACGAGCTGTGGCGCCGCTTCTCCCATGCGCGCTCCGCATTCTCCAAGCGGCGCAAGGCACACTTCGCGCAGCTCGACGCGCAGCGCGAGGAGGCCCGTCAGCGCAAGGAGAAGCTGGTGGCCGAGGCCCAGGCTCTCTCCGACTCCCGCGAATGGGGCTCCACCGCCGCGAAGTACCGCGATCTGATGCAGGAGTGGAAGGCCGCCGGACGTGCGCAGCGGGAGCACGAGGAGGACCTGTGGCAGCGCTTCCGCGGCGCCCAGGACGTCTTCTTCCAGGCCCGCAGCGAGGTGTTCGCGGAGCGCGACGTCGAGCAGCGGGAGAACCTGGCCCGCAAGGAGGAGCTGGTCGCCGAGGCCGAGAAGCTGCTTCCGGTCAGTGACCTCAAGACGGCCCGCGGAGCCTTCCGTGCCGTCAACGAGCGCTGGGACGCCGTGGGTCATGTGCCCCGTGACGCCCGGGCCAGGATCGAGGGCCGTATGCACGCCGTCGAGCGGGCGATCCAGGAGGCCGAGGAGTCCGAGTGGCGCCGTACGAACCCGGAGGCGCGGGCACGCGCGGCGGGGCTGACGGGCCAGCTGCAGGATGCCGTCGACAAGCTGCGCGACCAGGCCGAGAAGGCCCGCGCGTCGGGGAACACGGCCAAGGCGGAGAAGCTGGAGAAGGAGCTGGCCGGCCGCCAGGAGCTGCTGGACCAGGCGATGAAGGGCCTGGAGGAGTTCGGCGGCTGAGGAGCGGGCCGGGACTGCCGGGCCGGTTGGCTACGGGCCCGTCGGCGGTCTCGTCCTGATCAGGCTGGTGATCCGCCCCCTAGCCCTTGCCCCTGCTGACCAGGCCGGCGATCGGACCTGGGTGCCGCAGCTCCCGTTCCGGCCGGTGGCCGCTCTCCGCCTCAGGACGGCCTGCGTGCCGAGGTCACCCGGTAGACGTCGTAGACGCCCTCCACGCCGCGCACCGCCTTCAGTACGTGCCCCAGATGCTTGGGGTCCCCCATCTCGAAGGTGAAGCGTGAGGTGGCGACCCGGTCCCGCGAGGTCTGCACGGCCGCCGAGAGGATGTTGACGTGCTGGTCGGAGAGGATGCGTGTGACGTCCGAGAGCAGCCGGGAGCGGTCCAGCGCCTCGACCTGGATGGCGACGAGGAAGACCGAGGACTGGCTGGGCGCCCACTCCACGTCGATGATCCGCTCGGGCTCCTTGGTCAGGGAGTCGACGTTGACGCAGTCGGTGCGGTGTACCGAGACGCCGTTGCCGCGGGTCACGAAGCCGATGATCGGGTCGCCGGGCACGGGCGTACAGCACCGGGCCAGCTTGACCCACACATCGTCCACGCCCTTGACCACGACGCCCGGGTCGGAGTTCGCTCGCCGCTTGGCGCGGCGCGTGGCGGCCGGCATGGGCGGGGCAGTCTCGGCCAGGTCCTCGTTAGCGGCGTCCTCACCGCCGAGGGACTGCACGAGCTTCTGCACGACGCTCTGCGCGGACATGTGGCCCTCGCCGATGGCCGCGTAGAGGGCGGAGATGTCGGCGTAGCGCATCTCGTGAGCGAGCGTGACGAGTGAGTCGCCGGTGAGGATGCGCTGGATCGGCAGGTTCTGCTTGCGCATGGCACGGGCGATGGCGTCCTTGCCATGCTCTATGGCCTCGTCGCGGCGCTCCTTGGTGAACCAGGCGCGGATCTTGTTGCGGGCCCGGGGCGACTTCACAAAACCCAGCCAGTCGCGGGAGGGCCCCGCACCGGCGGACTTGGAGGTGAAGACTTCGACGGTGTCGCCGTTGTCCAGGGTGGATTCCAGCGGCACCAGACGGCCGTTGACGCGCGCCCCGATGGTGCGGTGCCCGACCTCGGTGTGGACGGCGTAGGCGAAGTCGACAGGGGTGGCCTCCGCGGGCAGCGCGATGACGTCGCCCTTCGGTGTGAAGACGAAGACCTCGTTGCGGGAGAGGTCGAAGCGCAGCGACTCCAGGAACTCGCCCGGGTCCTCCGTCTCCTTCTGCCAGTCCAGCAGCTGCCGCAGCCAGGACATGTCGTTGACGTGCTCGTCGCCCTTGCCGGTGCCCTTGGGGACGTCCGTACGCACCTTCGAGGCTCCGGCGACGGCCTGCTGCTTGTACTTCCAGTGGGCCGCGATGCCGTACTCGGCGCGGCGGTGCATGTCGAAGGTGCGGATCTGCAGTTCGACGGGCTTGCCCCCGGGCCCGATGACCGTCGTGTGGAGCGACTGGTACATGTTGAACTTGGGCATCGCGATGTAGTCCTTGAACCGGCCGGGGACCGGATTCCACCGGGCGTGCACGGTGCCCAGGGCTGCGTAGCAGTCGCGGACGGTGTCCACCAGGACGCGGATCCCGACCAGGTCGTAGATCTCCGCGAAGTCCCGGCCGCGGACGATCATCTTCTGGTAGACGCTGTAGTAGTGCTTGGGGCGGCCGGTGACGGTGGCCTTGATGCGGGCGGCCCGCAGGTCGGCCTGTACCTCGTCGGTGACGACGGCCAGATACTCGTCCCGCTTCGGCGCCCGCTCGGCCACCAGCCGCACGATCTCGTCGTACATCTTGGGGTAGAGGATCGCGAAGGCGAGGTCCTCCAGCTCCCACTTGATGGTGTTCATGCCCAGCCGGTGCGCGAGCGGAGCGAAGATCTCCAGGGTCTCCCGGGCCTTCTGCTCCTGCTTCGCCCGCTTCAGATAGCGCATGGTGCGCATGTTGTGCAGCCGGTCGGCGAGCTTGATGACCAGCACCCGGGGGTCCTTGGCCATGGCGACGACCATCTTGCGTACGGTCTCGGCCTGTGCGGCTTCGCCGAACTTGACCTTGTCCAGCTTGGTGACGCCGTCGACGAGGAGGGCGACCTGCTCGCCGAAGTCACGGCGGAGGGTGTCCAGGCCGTACTCGGTGTCCTCGACTGTGTCGTGCAGCAGCCCCGCCATCAGCGTCGCCGGGTCCATGCCCAGCTCCGCGAGAATGGTGGTGACCGCGAGCGGGTGCGTGATGTACGGGTCGCCGCTCTTGCGCTTCTGGCCCCGGTGCCAGCGCTCGGCGACCTGGTAGGCGTGCTCGATCTGGCGGAGAGTCGCGGACTCGATCTTCGGGTCGTTGCCGCGCACTATCCGCAGCAGCGGCTCCAGGACGGGATTGAAGGGGCTGGAGCGCTGCACACCGAGGCGGGCCAGACGCGCCCGTACGCGGTTGGAGGAACCGGAGCGGCCCGAGACGCCGGAAACAGCTCGGGCCGGGGCCACTCGTTCGCTGTGTGCCTCTCCGTCGGGGGCCTCCGACGACGGGCCGGTAGAGGTGCGGTCGTCGACGGCTGTCCCTCCGGCGCCGGACGGGCTGCCGGCCCTGTCCGCCTTCCCCTCCCTGGCGGGGTCGCCGCCTCTGCCGCCGTCGCTGCGCTGTGAACCGGCGGGCGGACCGGATCCTGCGTGCTCACGGGGCGCCGGGCCCTCGGTGCCGTCCCGAGGAAGCCTGTCCGCGGCCGCGGCGAGAGCGCCGGGCCCGCCGGGCTCGGCGTCGTGACGCTGCGCTGCGGTGTGCGGCTGGGCCTCGTCTGGCAAGAGCACTCCTCGTTGGACCCCAGGTCGGACTGCCATGGTATCGACCCCGGCGGTACCCCTGCCGCGCAGCCGGTCGTGCGGCCACAGCGAAAGGCGGTCACCCGTGTCTCGTGGGGAGAACGTACCGGGTGACCGCCTTGTGGTGTCCGCTCGTGGTCAGACCGTGACCAATGCGTCCAAGGGGGCGTCGCGCAGCGCGGGCTTCAGCCGGTCGCGGCCACCGAGGAAGGCGAGCTCCATCAGGACGGCTATGCCGGCGACGTGTGCCCCCGCTCGCCGTACGAGCTGCAGTGCCGCATCGGCCGTGCCGCCGGTGGCCAGCACGTCGTCGATGATCATCACCCTGTCGTCGGGGGCGAGGTCCTCGGCGTGGACCTCCATCTCGGCGGTGCCGTACTCCAGCTCGTAAGACTGCGCCAGGGTCGCGCCGGGCAGCTTGCCTGCCTTCCGTACGGGGATGAAGCCCAGACCTGCCCGCACGGCCACCGGTGCGGCCAGGATGAAACCCCGCGCTTCCAGGCCGACGACCTTGGTGGCGCCGCGCTGGGCGCAGACACCCGCGAGGGTGTCGGTGAGCACCGCGAACGCCTCGGGGTCGGCCAGCAGCGGCGTGATGTCCTTGAACATCACGCCCGGCACCGGGTAGTCCGCCACGTCCCGGATACGGCCGAGGAGCATCTCCCGTACGGCATCGGGGACGGCCGGCTCGGGCTCGCTCATGCTGACTGCCACCTCGTTCACCTGCGCTTTCCGGACGGACGGTTGCGGTTGCGGTTACGCGAGGGCGGCTGACGGCGCTGGGCGGGGGAACCGGAGGGCTCGTTCCGGCCGCCGCGGGGTCCGACGACTCCGGCGCCGGCGGGCGCGGTGCCGTCGTCCGGGGCCTGCACACTGCCGTGGCCCGGGCCGGGGAAGCCGTCCTGCGGGGCCGGACCGTCGCCGGGACCGTCCTCGCCCTGCTCCTCCCTGCCCTCGCGGTCCTCGCTCTTGAGGCGCTTGGCCTTGACGCGCCTGGCCAGCGCCTTGATCTGCGGCTCGCGCTCCTTGAAGTCGGCCACGAGCGGCGTGGCGATGAAGATCGAGGAGTACGCACCGGCTGCGAGGCCGACGAAGAGGGACAGGGCGATGTCGTTGAGCATGCCGCCGCCCAGCAGGCCACCGCCGATGAAGAGCAGCCCCGCGACGGGGAGCAGCGCGACGACCGTGGTGTTGATGGACCGCACCAGGGTGGAGTTGATGCTCCGGTTGGCGATCTCGCTGTAGGTGTACTTCGTCTGCTTGGTGACGTTCCGGCTGCTCTCTCTCAGGCTGTCGAACACGACGACGGTGTCGTAGAGCGAATAACCGAGAATCGTCAGCAGACCGATGACGGTGCCTGGCGTGACTTCGAAGCCGACGAGCGAATAGATGCCGACGGTGATCGTGATGTCGTGGATCAGGGCGATGAGCGCCGCCAGCGCCATTCTCCATTCGAAGGCGATGGCGAGATAGATCACCACGAGGATCATGAAGATCCCCAGCCCCAGCCATGCCTTGTTGGCGATCTGCTCGCCCCAGCTGGGACCGACGAGCTGAGTGTCGATCTTGTTGGGATCGACCTTGAGCTGGCCCGAGAGGGACTCCTTGACCTCCGTCGACTTGGCCGTGTCCAGACCCGCGATCTGGATGCGCATGCCGCCGTTGCCCAGCTGCTGGACGATCGCCGGGTGGCCGGACTCCTCCTCCACGGTCTCCTTCGTCTGCTGGACGGAGGCGGTGGTCTTGGGCGTGGTGAGCACCGCGCCGCCCTCGAACTCGATGCCCATGTTGAGTCCGCGCACCGCGAGGCCCACGATCGCCGTGATCGTGATCAGGATGGAGACGCCGTACCAGAGCTTGCGCTTGCCGATGAAGTCGTAGCCGACGTCACCGCGGTAGAGCCGGGCACCGATGTTGCCGAGTCGCGACATCTCATGCCTCCTTCAGGTCGGTGCTGACGGCGGACGCGCGTCGGCCGCGGCGCAGTGGCGGTTTGGCTCCGAGTCTGGTCGGGTCGAGACCGGACCAGGGGTTCCCGCTGGAGAAGAACTTGGTGCGGGCCAGCACCGTCATCAGCGGCTTGGTAAAGAAGAAGACGACGACGACGTCCAGCAGCGTGGTCAGCCCGAGAGTGAACGCGAACCCCTGCACCTTGCCGACCGTGACGATGAAGAGCACGGCGGCGGCGAGGAACGACACGAAGTCGGAGACGAGGATCGTGCGCCGGGCACGTGGCCAGCCGCGCTCGACGGCGGGCCGCAGCGTGCGTCCCTCGCGGATCTCGTCGCGGATGCGTTCGAAGTAGACGATGAACGAGTCCGCCGTGATGCCGATGGCGACGATCGCGCCGCACACGGCCGGGAGGTTCAGCGCGAAGCCGATCGCCGGGCCGAGCAGCGACATGATCGTGTATGTCAGGGCCGCGGAGACGAGGAGGCTGAGGATCGCGATGAGGGACAGCCCTCGGTAGTACGCGATCAGATACACCACCACGAGGGCGAGCCCGATGGCACCGGCGATGAGCCCGGCCGCGAGCTGGTCGCTGCCGAGCGCCGGGGTCACCGTCGTGACGTCCGACTCCTCGAAGGTGAGCGGCAGAGCGCCGTAGGAAAGGATGTTGCCCAGCTCCTCGGCGGACTGCTGATTGAAGCTGCCGGAGATCTCGGCGTTGGACGAGAGCCGCTGGCTCACGGAGGGCGCGGAGACGACCTCGCCGTCCAGGGCGATCGCGAACTGGTTCTGCGGCTGCTGCTTCTTGGAGAGCTTCCCTGTGGTGTCGCCGAAGTCCTTGGAGCCCTTGCCGTCGAAGGACATCGTGACGATCCACTGGCCGCGCGTCTGGTCGAACTGGGCCTTGGCGTCGGTGACGTTCTTGCCCTCGACCCCGACCGGCCCCAGAACGTACTTGATCTTCTCCTTGGCGTCGCACGCGAGAACCGGCTCACCCGACTTCGCGGCGGACGCCTGCTCACTCACCTTGGCCCTGTCCTGCTTGCCGTTGCAGTCGAGCTTCTGGAACTTCTTCGCGAACTCCGGCGGGACGCCCGGAGGCTGCTGTTGCTGCGGCGGGGCGGTGGGCGGCGCCGTCGGCTTGGGGCTGGGCTTGTCGTCCGCGGGCGCGGCCTTCGCCTTGAGGCCGTCGGTCACCGCGCGGCCCTGGTCCTGGTCGCCCTGTCCGCTGCTCTGCCCGCCCTGACCGTCCTGGCCGTTCTGCTTCTCGCCCGACGGCGGCTTGGACGGGGACTGGGACGGCGGCTGCTGAGGCTGCTGGGTGGACGGCGCGTATGTCAGCACCGGGCGGAAGGCCAGCTTGGCGGTCGTGCCGACCTGCTCCCGGGCCTGCTTCTCGTTCGTACCGCGGGGGATGTTGGCGATGATGTGCCTGTCGCCCTGGGTCTGGACCTCGGCCTCCTGGACCCCCAGACCGTTGACCCGCCGCTCGATGATGCCCACGGCGGTGTTCATGTTGGTCTGGTTGATCGCGTTCGGCTTCCCCGGCTGGTTCTTGGCCTCAAGGGTGATGCTCGTGCCGCCGGCGAGATCGATGCCGAGCCGGGGGGTGTCGTGCCCGGAGAAGAACATTCCCCCGGTCATCCCCACCAGGGCCAGCAGGATCAGCGTCAGCGAGCGCCATGGTTTCGCGTGTGCGCCCTGGCTCCTGCGGCCTTTCTTCGGTGCTGCCACCTTCGCGTCTCTCCTGTCCCAGCAGCCGGTGCCGGCCCAGGAGTTGAGTGGGGCCGCCACGCGGCGCACAAATGGTCTGCGGACGTGCTCCGCCGCCGGGCCCGGTCAGTGGCCCGGCGGCGCCGACCTTACTCGGAGTCGGTGCCCTTCCGCTTGGCGTCCTCGGGCTGGTCGTCACCCTTGGCCTGCTCGTCCTTCGCGTCGGACGCGGCGCGCCGCGCGTCGCCGTCGGCTCCGGTGTCGTCGCCGTCCTCGTCGTCGGACTTGGCGAAGTCGACCTTGGAGCCCTCGGCGCGCTCGTCGTCCGAGGTGAGGGAGGAGGCGTCGTCCGGGACGACGGTTTCGCCGATCTCGAGGTCGCTGGGCGAGGCGTTCACGATCCGCTCGTACTCCTCCTGCTCGAGCACGGCGCCGACGGCGTTCTTGGCGTAGAGGGCGTGCGTGCCGGGAGCAACCTCAAGGAGGACCGTGTCATCGCGGATCTCCTTGACGGTGGCGTACATGCCGCCGATCGTCCGGACACCGGTGCCCGGCGTCATCGCGTCACGCATCTGGGCGGCCTTGCGCTGCTTGTTCTTGGCGGACCGCGTCATCAGGAACATGGCCCCGATGAGCACGATGAAAGGGAGGAGAGTAACGATATTCACGGCGGGAGAGAGTCCTTCGCACGACCGCGTCTCAGCGGCCTGGATTTCGGGGTGGGCGTGCCGCCTGTAAAGGGACGGCGCTGGCGGAGTCTAAGCGAGCCCTCGCCAATGGAACAACGTCAAGCGTGGCACAGGGGTTCCTGACCCGTCTCCCCCGTGCACATCACTCTCCCAGGAGACCTTGCCGGCCGGTGCCCGGCGGGGAATCCGGGGGCTGCGGGGGCCTTGCCAGCCCCAGGTGATCCCACGCCGCCGGGGTGGCGATCCGGCCGCGCGGCGTCCGGGCCAGCAGCCCCTCCCGTACGAGGAAGGGCTCGGCCACCTCCTCCACGGTCTCCCGCTCCTCCCCCACCGCGACGGAGAGCGTGGAGAGGCCGACGGGGCCGCCGCCGAAGAGCTTCACCAGCGCGCCGAGGACCCCCCGGTCCAGCCTGTCCAGGCCGCGTTCGTCCACCTCGTACACCGCGAGGGCACGGGAGGCGATATCGCGGTCGATGACGCCGTCGGCCTTGACCTGGGCGTAGTCGCGGACGCGGCGCAGCAGGCGGTTGGCGATGCGGGGCGTGCCGCGGGACCGGCCGGCGATCTCGGCGGCGCCCTCCGCGTCCGTACGCACCTCCAGCAGCCGCGCGGAGCGGTGGACGACCTGCTCCAGCTCGCCGGGCTCGTAGAACTCCATGTGAGCGGTGAATCCGAACCTGTCGCGCAGCGGCGGCGGCAGCAGCCCGGCCCGGGTGGTGGCGCCGACCAGGGTGAAGGGCGGCAGCTCCAGCGGGATCGCCGTGGCGCCGGGCCCCTTTCCGACGATCACGTCGACGCGGTAGTCCTCCATCGCCATGTAGAGCATCTCCTCGGCGGGCCGCGACATGCGGTGGATCTCGTCGAGGAAGAGGATCTCGCCCTCCTGGAGCGAGGAGAGGATCGCGGCGAGATCGCCGGCGTGCTGGATGGCGGGGCCCGAGGTGATGCGGATCGGAGCGCTCATCTCTGCGGCGATGATCATGGACAGTGTGGTCTTGCCCAGGCCGGGGGCACCCGAGAGCAGCACGTGGTCGGCCGTGCCTCCGCGCCTGCGCGCGGCCTTCAGTACGAGATCGAGCTGCTCCCGCACCTTCGACTGGCCGATGAACTCGCTCAGTTCCCTGGGGCGCAGCGCCGCCTCCACGGCGCTCTCGTCGTTCTCCGCCTCGGGCCCTACGAGGCGGTCGGTGCCGTCGGCCGCCGTGTCCGCGCCGCGGCCGTAGTCGTCGCCGTTCATGGCGCCTGCCTCCGCCTGTGGTGGTGCACGGGGCCGTGCACGGTCTGTGTGCGGCGATGCCTGTGGTGCGTGCAGCCGTACCTGTGGTCCGTACCTCCGTGCCCCTGGTGCGTGCCGCCGTCCTTGTTCCGCGTCGTGCCGCTCAGTGCCGCCCGCATCTCACCGCGCCCGGTTCAGCGTCTGCAGCGCCGCGCGCAGCAACTGCGGTACGGGCGGCTCCGCGCCGGCGGCCGCCGCCTCCTCGGCCTGCGGGGCGACGGCCGCCACGGCTTCGTCCGCCTCACGGATCGCGTACCCCAACCCGACGAGGGCGGAGTGGAGTTGGCCGCGCCAGCCGCCGCTCTGTGCGCCTGCCGCCTGCCCGGGAAGATGTGCGGCCGCCCCGGAGACGGGCCCGCCAAGGCGGTCCTTCAGCTCCAGCAGCAGCTTCTGCGCGCCCTTCTTCCCGATGCCGGGCACGGCCGTCAGCGCCTTCTCGTCGCCCCCCGAGACGGCAGCCCGCAGCGCGTCCGGCGAATGCACGGCGAGCATGGACTGGGCGAGGCGCGGACCGACGCCGCTCGCCGTCTGCAGCAACTCGAAGGTCTGACGGGCGTCTTCGTCCTCGAAGCCGTACAGCGTCAGCGAGTCCTCCCGTACGACGAGGGAGGTGGCGAGCTTGGCGTGCCTGCCGACGCGCAGCTGGGAGAGCGTGCCCGGCGTGCACTGCACGGCCATGCCCACACCGCCGACCTCGACGACTGCTGCGCCGGGTGCGAGCGAGGCGACGGTGCCGGAGACGAAAGCGATCATCGGGCGGTGCCTTTCGGGGCTTCAGGCGCTCTCGGGGGTCTGGACGCTCTCGGAGTTCCGGGCGTTTTTCGGGTTCCGGGCGCTTGCGCGGCGCCCGGCTCTCCCGCTGCTCGGCCGGGGCCGGGTCCATCTCCCGCCGAGACGGGGGCACTTGGCGGGTCGGCGGAAGCCGCCGCGTGCCTCGCGTGCGCCTGCTGGAGGCGGTTGAGGCGCTGCTGCACGGGGGCGCGCCAGATGTGGCAGATGGCGAGCGCGAGGGCGTCGGCGGCGTCGGCCGGGCGCGGCGGGGCGTCGAGCCGGAGCAGCCGCATTACCATGGTGCCCACCTGCGTCTTCTCCGCCCGGCCGGTGCCGGTGACGGCGGCCTTGACCTCGCTGGGCGTGTGCAGTTCGACGGGCAGGCCGCGGCGCGCGGCGCACAGCATCGCCACGGCTCCGGCCTGGGCCGTGCCCATGACCGTACGGACGTTGTGCTGGCTGAACACCCGCTCCACGGCGACGGCTTCGGGACTGTGCCGGTCCAGCCACTGCTCGACGCCCTGCTCGATCAGCAGAAGGCGCTCGGCGACGGACACGTCCGCCGGTGTGCGCACGACGCCGGCCGCCTTCATCGTCAGCGGCCTGCCGGCGACTCCCTCGACGACCCCGAGGCCGCAGCGGGTCAGCCCCGGATCGACACCGAGCACACGCACGCCCGTCCTCCTCGCTCACGCCTGCGGTTCCGACTGTGTTCCCGCAGGTTATCGGCAGGGACCGACAATCCCGTCGCAACGTACCGGCACGGGGTGCCTGAACGGCCCGGACGGCGACGGCAGTTAACGGTGGCGGCAGTGGACGACACGGCGTCGCGGCCGGACGCCCCCGGACGGCTGGCAGCATCGCCGTACGGCAGGGAGGGCGGAGGGCTCAGGCGTCGACCTTCGCCATGATGTCGTCGTCCACGTCGAAGTTGGCGAACACGTTCTGCACGTCGTCGCTGTCCTCGAGGGCGTCGATCAGCTTGAAGATCTTGCGCGCGCCTTCCTCCTCCAACGGCACCTGCACGCTGGGCAGGAAGCTGTTGTCGGCCGACTCGTAGTCGATGCCGGCGTCCACCAGCGCCGTGCGCACCGCGACCATATCGGTGGCTTCGCTGATGACCTCGAAGTTCTCACCGAGGTCGTTGACTTCCTCCGCCCCGGCTTCCAGAACGGCGGCGAGCACGTCGTCCTCGGCGAGACCGTCGTCGCCCTTGGGGACGATCACGACGCCCTTGCGGTTGAAGAGGTAGGAGACGGAGCCCGGGTCGGCCATGGAGCCGCCGTTGCGGGTCATGGCGACGCGTACGTCGGAGGCGGCGCGGTTGCGGTTGTCGGTGAGGCACTCGATGAGCACCGCGACGCCGTTGGGCCCGTAACCCTCGTACATGATCGTCTCGTAGTCGGCGCCGCCCGCCTCGAGACCAGCGCCGCGCTTGACGGCGCTGTCGATGTTCTTGTTGGGGACGGAGGACTTCTTCGCCTTCTGGATGGCGTCGAAGAGGGTCGGGTTGCCCTCCGGGTCGGCGCCGCCCGTGCGGGCCGCGACCTCGATGTTCTTGATCAGCTTGGCGAAGAGTTTGCCGCGCTTGGCATCGATCACGGCCTTCTTGTGCTTGGTGGTTGCCCACTTAGAGTGGCCGGACACAGCCTTGCTCCTTCGACGTCACCGACATGAACAGACGCGGAGATCCTACCGTCAGCGGTCCCGCGTGCTGACCGCCCCGCTCCCTCAGCCGGGGGACCGTCAGCGGCCTGCCCTTCCCGGACGCCGCGGGGCGGCACACAGGGCGGCCGGGCGGACACGTCCGGTGGTCAGGTGCCTGCGGCGCGCACCATCTCGACGAACATCGCGTGCACACGGTGGTCGCCCGTGAGTTCGGGGTGGAAGGACGTCGCCAGCAGGGCGTCCTGGCGTACGGCGACCGTGTGCCCGTCGTGCACGGCCAGGGTCTCGGCACGTGCTCCCGTCGACTCGACCCACGGTGCCCTGATGAAGACTCCGTCGACGGGGCCGCCGGCCACGCCCTTCACCTCGACCAGCGCCTCGAAGGACTCGTTCTGCCTGCCGAAGGCGTTGCGGCGGACGAGCATGTCGATGCCGCCGACGGTCTCCTGCTCGGTCCCCGGGGCCTGGCCCTCCCCGGCCGGCACCGGGGAGGTGCCGAGGATCTTGTCCGCGAGCAGGATCATCCCCGCGCAGGATCCGTACGCCGGCATGCCCGCCCGTACGCGCTCGCGCAGCGGCTCCATCAGGCCGAAGGCGACGGCCAGTTTGGAGATCGTCGTCGACTCGCCGCCGGGGACGACCAGTCCGTCGACCGCGGCGAGCTCCTCCGGCCGTCGCACGGCACGGGTGTGCGCACCCGCCGCGGCCAAGGCGGCGAAGTGCTCACGCACGTCGCCCTGGAGGGCGAGTACGCCGACGGTGGGAGTGCTCACGGACGGGTGCCTCTCGTACGGGTGCTGTATCTGCAGTCGTTCACCAAGCGGTGCCGGTGTCGGTGCCGGTCGCGGGGCCGGTCACCAGCCGCGGGAGGCGTATCGCTCTCCCTCGGGGAGGGTGTCGCAGTTGATGCCGACCATGGCCTCGCCGAGACCTCGTGAGGCATCGGCGATGATCTTCGGGTCGTCGTAGAAGGTCGTCGCCTTCACGATGGACGCCGCACGCTTCGCAGGGTCACCGGACTTGAAGATGCCGGAGCCCACGAAGACGCCTTCGGCGCCGAGTTGACGCATCAGCGCGGCGTCCGCCGGAGTGGCGACCCCGCCCGCGGAGAAGAGCACGACGGGCAGCTTGCCCAGCTCGGCGACCTCCCTGACCAGCTCGTACGGTGCGCGCAGCTCCTTGGCCGCGCCGTACAGCTCGTGGCTGTCCAGCGCCTTGAGCCTGCCGATGTCGCCGTTGATCTGACGCATGTGGCGCACGGCCTCGACCACGTTGCCGGTGCCTGCCTCGCCCTTGGAGCGGATCATGGCGGCGCCCTCGGAGATGCGGCGCAGGGCCTCGCCGAGGTTGGTGGCCCCGCACACGAACGGGGTGGTGAAGGCGAACTTGTCGCTGTGGTTGACCTCGTCGGCCGGCGTGAGGACCTCGGACTCGTCGATGTAGTCCACGCCCAGCGCCTGCAGGAGCTGCGCCTCGACGAAGTGGCCGATGCGGGACTTGGCCATCACCGGGATGGTGACCGCCTCGATGATCCCCTCGATCATGTCCGGGTCGGACATCCGCGCGACGCCGCCGTCCTTGCGGATGTCGGCGGGGACCCGCTCGAGCGCCATGACCGCGACGGCACCGGCGTCCTCGGCGATCTTCGCCTGCTCGGGCGTGACGACGTCCATGATCACGCCGCCCTTGAGCTGCTCGGCCATGCCGCGCTTGACACGGGCAGTGCCAGTCGCAGGGGCCTGAGCGGCGGACGTGGCAGAGGGCACGGAAGACGGGGTGGACACGTATGACCTCACTCGACGGTAAAAGTACGACAGGACCATGGTAGGTCCGCTCCATACACCGTCCGGGAGAGGGGTGGCCTTGGAAAAGGGCCAATCCGCCTGTGGTGGACTGCCCGCCGGCTCCCGCGGGCAGCGCGCCGCGCTCCCGTCCGGCGCCTACTGGGACGCTCCGTTGCCCCGGTCGGCGAGCGCCGGCGGTGGCTCGTCGTCCATCTCGAAGGCCAGCGGGAAGGGCGCGTAACCGGCGAGCCGCAGCCAGCGCACCGTCCGATGGCGCCGCAGCGCCCGCGCCGCACGCACGGCGTCGTTGTGGAAGCGCCGCGCCATCGGCACCCGGCGTACCGCCGCGGCCAGTTCGGCCGCCGTGTCCTCGCCGCCCGGCGCGGCCCGTACGGCCTCGACCTGCGCGCTCTCGTCGAAGACGGCGCGCAGCGCCTGGCTCAGCTCGCTCTCGGCGACCTCACGCTGCTCCTCCGGCGCCTGCCGGGCGTCGTGCGCGGCCTGGTAAAGGACCATCGACGCCGCGGGGTCGAGGACCCCGGCGGTGGCCAACTCCTGTGCGATGGACGCCCGTCGGAGCAGCTGCGCGTCGAGCGCGGCCCGTGCTGCGTCGATGCGCGCGTGCAGCCGGTCGAGACGCCCGGCCGTCCAGCTGAGATAGACGCCGATGAGGAGCACGGCTGCGACGAGCAGGATCAGAGTCGTCATGGTGGGCATCGCTACCGCGCTCTCCCTCGTTCTTCACCGGGCACCTGGCACCTCGCACCCTTCAGCTGTCACCGGTCACTGGTCACTGGTCACCGGTCTCCGGCCATCGGCCATCGGTCGCGGGCTCGTGCGTACGGGCGCTCCCGGTCCGCTCAGTCACGGGCCAGGCCGAGGCGGGCACGCAGTCCGATGCGTTCGTCGGGCGAGACCGCGGCGGCGCCGTCGGTGACGGTCTCGTAGACGGCCAGGATGTCGGCGCCGACGGTCGACCAGTCGAAGCGGCGCACGTGGCGGCTGCCGTACGCACGCAGACGCTCCCGCCGCTCCGGGTCGGCGAGCAGCCGCACGGCGGCGTCCGCGAGGGCGCCGGAGTCCTCGTTCGGGAAGAGTTCGCCGGCCTCTCCCCCGTCGAGCACCTGCGCGAAGGCGTCCAGGTCGCTGGCGAGCACGGGAGCGCCGGAGGACATGGCCTCGACGAGGATGATCCCGAAGGACTCACCGCCGGTGTTGGGCGCGACGTACAGGTCGACGCTGCGCAGCAGCCGCGCCTTGTCCTCGTCGCTGACCATGCCGAGGAACTCCACCCGCTCCCGCATCCCGGCCGGCAGATCCTCGACGGCCTCCTCCTCGTCGCCGCGTCCTGCCACGAGCAGACGCGTCTCCGGCAGCGATTCGAGGATGCGCGGAAGGGCCCTCATCAGGACGGGAAGTCCCTTGCGTGGCTCGTCGATCCGTCCGATGAAGCCGATCGTGCCGCCCTGCCATTCGGCCTTGGGCTCCGCACGCGCGAAGAAGTCGACGTCGACGCCGTTGGGAATGACGACGGCGTCGCCGCCGAGGTGTTCGACGAACGTGCGCCGTGCGTACTCGCTCACCGCGATCCGCGCGCTGATCTTCTCCAGTGCGGGCTGCAGGATCGGGTACGCCGCGATCATCGCCCGCGAACGGGGGTTGGAGGTGTGGAAGGTCGCGACGATGGGGCCCTGGGCCGCCCAGCAGGTGAGCAGGGCGAGGGAGGGCGTGGCCGGCTCGTGGATGTGCAGCACGTCGAAGCGGCCCTCGTGCACCCAGCGCCGTACCCGTGCCGCGGAGAGGAAGCCGAAGTTGAGCCGCGCGACCGAGCCGTTGTACGGCACGGGGACGGCGCGGCCCGCGGAGACGACGTACGGCGGCAGCGGCGTCTCGTCGTCGGACGGTGCCAGTACGGACACCTCGTGCCCGAGGCGGTCGAGATGCTCCGCCAGGTCGCGGACGTGGAACTGGACGCCGCCCGGCACGTCCCAGGAGTAGGGGCAGACGATCCCGATCCTCATGCCTCCCGCTCCTCCCCGGACGCCGTGCGGTGCCCTGTCGTGTCCTTCCCCACGGAGTCCGCGTCACTCGGCGGCGGGAAGTCCGAGAGCCACAGCCGCTGCAGCATGTGCCAGTCCTCCGGGTGCTCCGCGATGCCCTCGGCGAAGGCGTCCGCCAGCGTCTGCGTCATGACGGCGGTCTTCTCCTCCCGTGTGCCCTCCGCGGGAACCGGGACCGGCGGATACACACGGCCTTCCATGCGCGGTGCGGGCCCGTACCAGAGGGTCACCGGCAGCAGCAGGGCTCCGGTCTGCTGGGCGAGCAGGGCGGGCCCGGCCGGCATCCGCGTACGTTCGCCGAAGAAGCTCACCTCGATCCCGGAGGCCGACAGGTCGCGGTCGGCGACGAGACACACGAGGCCGCCGTCGCGCAGCCGGCGCGCGAGCGTGCCGAAGGCGCTGCCGCCGGAGTGCGGCAGCACCTCCATCCCGAGTCCTTCGCGGTAGGCCACGAACCGGTCGAAGAGTGACTCGGGCTTGAGACGTTCGACGACCGTGCTGAAGGGCGTCTTCAGCCCTGTCGTGACGTACGCGCCCGCGAGGTCCCAGTTGGCCAGGTGCGGCAGGGCGAGGATGACGCCGCGGTCGGACTCGATGCCGTCGGTCAGCCGGTGCAGATCGTGGATGTGCACGTTGTCCCGTATGTGCTGCTCACGCCAGGCGGGCAGCCGGAACGACTCCATCCAGTACCGCAGGTACGAGCGCATGCCGGCCTGTGAGAGCTGCCTGAGCCGCTCCGGCGAGGCCCCGGGCACGACACGGGCGAGGTTGGCCTCCAGCTGCCGCACGCCCCTGCCTCGCCGCTTCCAGACGCCGTCCGCGATGTGCCGGCCCAGGGCGGCGGCGGCCGGTGCGGGAAGCCTGCGCACGCCGGCCCAGCCCAGGCCGTACAGCGAGTCGGTCAGCTGTTCACGGACGGTGCTGCTCACGCCGTGCCCGTCCCGTCCGCCTCGGCCGCCTCGCGCCGTACGGTCACGACCCGCTGCCCGAGCGTGACGATGCTGCCGAGCGCGACGGCCCACAGCGCGACGGGAAGCAGAACGCCGATGTACGGGACGCCGAAGAGCGTGAAGCCCGAGAGCCCGGCGAGTACGAGTGTGATCACGAGCCGCTCGGCGCGCTCCACAAGGCCGTTGACGTTCACGGGCAGCCCGATGCTCTCTCCGCGCGCCTTCGTGTAGGAGACGACCTGGCCGCTTGCGAGGCAGAAGATCGTCACCCCGCACATCAGGACGCTGTCGCCGCCGCCCGCGTACCAGAGCGCGATGCCGCCGAAGACGGCCGCGTCCGCGACGCGGTCGAGAGTGGAGTCGAGAAAGGCTCCCCACCGGCTGGAGCGCCCCAACTGCCGTGCCATGTTGCCGTCGACGAGATCGGAGAAGACGAAGAGCGTGATGACGACGGTGCCCCAGAAGAAGTGGCCGAGCGGGTAGAAGACCAGCGCTCCCGCGACCACTCCTGCGGTGCCGATCAGGGTGACCGTATCGGGACTCACTCCCAGGCGCAGCAGCAGCGTCGCGAAGGGTGTGAGGACACGCGTGAAGAACGCACGCGCGTACTTGTTCAGCATGGCCGTCCCGTTGATCGATGGCGGGCCGGCAGCGGGTACGGCCACCGGTCGGCCCATGTTAGCCAGGCGCGCAGGCCCTCGCGTCCACGGTCCGCGGCAGCTCCCTGCGCTACGTATGGACGCGTGCCGGGAGCGGTGGAAAGCTCGAAGTACCGCGTTTTTCGCGACGAAGCCAGACGGACCCAGCAGGTGTCGACCGGAAGGCGGGACACATGGGCGACAAGGCGAGCACACACCCCGGAGCCGCCGGCAGGGCAGCGGCGGCCGACCACCCCTCCAAATTGCGGAACGTGGTGCTGGTCGGCCACAGCGGATCGGGTAAGACCACCCTCGTGGAAGCACTCGCACTGGCCTCCGGGGCGGTGACGAGAGCCGGCAGGGTGGAGGACGGCGGATCCCTCTCCGACTACGACGAGATCGAGCACCGGCAACACCGTTCGGTGCAGCTCTCCCTGGTGCCGGTCGAGTGGGAAGGCATCCGGATCAACGTACTGGACACCCCCGGATATGCGGATTTCGTCGGGGAGTTGAGGGCCGGTCTGCGAGCAGCGGACGCGGCCCTTTTCGTCGTCTCGGCGGCCGACGGCGTCGACGGCGCGACCCGCCTCGTATGGGACGAGTGCGCCGCGGTCGGGATGCCGCGGGCGATCGTGGTGACCCATCTCGACGCCGCACGCGCCGACTTCGAAGAGATGGTCTCGGTCTGCCAGAGCGTCTTCGGGGGCGACGACCCCGACGCCGTCATCCCGCTCTACCTGCCGCTCCACGGCGAACAGGGCGCCGACGGGCACGCTCCCGTGGAGGGCCTGGTCGGCCTGCTCTCCCAGCGCGTGTACGACTACTCCTCGGGGACGCGCACCGAACGCGACCCCGACCCCGGCGCACTTCCGCAGATCGAGGAGTCCAGGAACAGGCTCATCGAGGGGATCATCGCCGAGAGCGAGGACGAGACCCTCATGGAGCGCTACCTCGGCGGCGAGGAGTGCGAGATCGAGACCCTCATCCAGGATCTCGAGAAGGCCGTCGCACGCGGCGTCTTCCACCCCGTGCTGGCAGCGGCACCCGCGGCCGACGGCGCACAGCACGGCCTGGGCACTCTGGAACTGCTGGAGCTGATCACGGGAGGCTTCCCCTCACCCCCCGAGCACGAGATCCCCGAGGTCACCACGCCCGAGGGCAAGCCCGGCCCTGCGCTGACCTGCGATCCGGACGGCCCGCTCGTGGCCGAGGTGGTCAAGACCTCCTCCGACCCGTACGTGGGCCGCATCTCCCTCGTCCGTGTCTTCTCCGGCACTCTTCGTCCGGACGAGACGGTGCACGTCTCGGGGCACGGCCTGGAGGACCGCGGCCATGAGGACCACGACGTGGACGAGCGGATCGGAGCGCTCTCCGCGCCCTTCGGCAAACAGCAGCGCCCGCTGGCCAAGGCCGTGGCCGGCGACCTGGCGTGCGTGGCGAAGCTGAGCCGGGCGGAGACGGGCGACACCCTGTCCGCCAAGGACGATCCGCTGCTCATGCAGCCCTGGGTGATGCCGGACCCGCTGCTGCCCGTCGCCATCGAGGCGCACACGAAGGCGGACGAGGACAAGCTCTCGCACGGGCTGTCCCGGCTCGTCGCCGAGGACCCCACGATGCGTCTGGAGCAGAACCCGGACACCCGCCAGCTCGTCCTGTGGTGCCTGGGCGAGGCGCACATGGGGGTCGCCCTGGAGCGGCTGCGCAGCCGCTACGGCGTCAACGTCGACTCCGTACCGCACAAGGTGTCGCTCCGGGAGACCTTCGCCGAGGAGGCGGCCGGCCGCGGACGGCACGTCAAACAGTCGGGCGGGCACGGGCAGTTCGCGATATGCGAGATCACGGTGGAGCCGCTGCCGGGCGGCAGCGGCATCGAGTTCGTCGACAAGGTCGTCGGCGGCGCCGTGCCCCGGCAGTTCA
Source organism: Streptomyces sp. DSM 116795 (assembly GCF_055792905.1). Classification (NCBI taxonomy): domain Bacteria; kingdom Bacillati; phylum Actinomycetota; class Actinomycetes; order Kitasatosporales; family Streptomycetaceae; genus Streptomyces; species Streptomyces sp. DSM 116795. The sequence continues at coordinate 6,710,224 of NZ_CM147707.1, read as the reverse complement.
TCCCGTCGGTGGAGAAGGGCGTACGGGCGCAGGCCGCCAAGGGCGTCGCCGCGGGCTATCCGCTCGTGGACTTCCGAGTGACGCTGCACGACGGCAAGGCCCACTCGGTGGACTCCTCGGACGCCGCCTTCCAGACGGCGGGCGCGCTCGCGCTGCGCGAGTGCGCGTCCAAGGCGCGCATCCATCTCCTGGAGCCCGTCGCGGAGTTGCAGGTGGACGTGGAGGACGAGTATGTCGGCTCGGTGATGAGCGACCTGTCCGGACGGCGCGGGAAGGTCTCCGGCACCGAGCAGGCAACCGACGGGCACACGCTCGTACGGGCGCAGATCCCGGAGATCGAGATCAGCCGGTACGCGGTGGAACTGCGCTCCCTCTCCCACGGGACGGGGCGGTTCGCCCGCTCGTACGCCTGCCACGAACCGATGCCCCAGCAGCTGGCCGGCAAGATCCTGGAAGCCGCCCAGAATGGCGGCTGACTGCGGCTACGCTGGACAAAGGCACGTGAAAAGGTGTGCCGGCCACGGCAGTTGGGAATATGCCGTGGTCGGCACCGCGCGTGGGCGGGCGTCGCCGTGGTTTGACGAAGTGGGGGCTCAGTGGCCGGGTTCGACGATTTCGAGGGCATCGAGGCCGCGTCCGACTTCAGTCCGGGCGCGCAGGTCCCGCTCTCCGGTTCCGGTGGTCAGACGGCGGCCACTCAGGCCCTCGCCTCCGCCGCGTACCGGGACGGTCCCGTCACCGACCTCATCGCCGCGAACGACGGCGCCACCGTGAAGCCCCCGCGGCTGTCGCTCTTCGAGCCGAACCTCGGCGAGGCGTTCTCGCGCGCCGTGCAGGTGCGGCTGCTCGGCGGGGCGCGCAAGGCGCTCATCCAGTCCTTCGGCATCGAGCCGCAGACGGTCGTCGAGCACTGCCTGGCGGCCACTCGCATCCGCAAGGACCGCGACACCCGGCTGACCGTCATCATGGTCATCTTCGGGGTGCTCTTCCTGCCGGGGACACTGCTGTGGCTGCTGGCCTTCCAGCTGCGCCGCGCGATCGCAGGCGCTCAGGACAGGCGCATGGGCGCCTTCGGCATGGCCGCCATGGTCGCACTGGGCGGTCTGGCCGTCCTGTTCATGCTCAAGCTCCCCTTCACCGGACTGCTCGCCATCTATCTGCGCGGCATGCTCATCGTGCCCATCGTCGGCTGGCTGTGGGCGAAGCAGGTCTGCGAGCGCTCCGCGAAGCTGCTGCGCGGGCAGTGGGAGCAGCTGCTGGGCGGCAGCGGCCTCGGGGCGAAGATCCCCGAGGCGGTCCCGCAGGACCCGGGTGACGCCGGGGCCGAACGAATCCGGCTGGGCCTCGCCAAGCTCAGCGCCGAGCAGGCCAGCAACCTCGTCTACTACGCGGGTCCCAAGGGGATACTCGGCATGGGCACGCGGTGGGGCAGCTGGCAGCTCGCCGAGGAACTGGTGCCCAAGGACCCCGAAGCCGACATCAACCCCTTCCGCAGCTGGGACGTGGTGCGTTCCATCCACGACCAGCTCCGCAGGCTGGAGCGCGGCCCGCTGCACACCGGCGGCTTCCCCACCCCCTCGATACGGCACTGGGTCGTCTCCCCCATCGGCGAGGGCGCCAAGGAGGTCACCCGCCCCGAGGGCCAGGAGGTCGAGGGGTACCGCATCAAGGACTTCGAGATACAGCGCATCTGCAACGAGCAGCAGTTCGGCAGCGGCAACAGGCACTACCTCGGCGTCCAGTTCGTGCTCTGGGACGGCCAGTTGGTGATCACACTGCTGATCACGGTGACGGTGCTGCATCACACCCTGCGCATCGAGGTCACGGGCCACGCCCTGGGCCCGGTGCATCCCCTGTTCACGACGAAGCCCAAGGCCAAGACCAAAGAGGTCTCCAAGAGCGTGAAGTTCTGGGAGACCAAGGAGGTCACCCTGCCGCTGGTGCACGCCCGAGAGGTGGTTCGGCTCTCCGCCCGCGCCCCCTTCACCTGGTTCCCTCCGGTGCTGGACTTCCTCGGCGGCAAGCTGAATCTTCCGGAGCCCTTCGGGCTGCGTCACGCGTGGGCGGACAAGCCGTGGCGGCACCGTTTCATGGCCGATGACGCGCTGCGCGCGGCCACTCCCGTGCTGCGGGTGGTGCATTCGGCGGCGATGCGCGTACTGGAGGAGAACGGCTGCAACACCGAGCAGTTCGGCAACCGTTCGCTCGTACTCAGCGGCCTGGTGCAGGGCGCCGAACCCAGGAAGGCCGACGCGTACGACGCGTGACGCGTCACGCAGGCAAACGCGAACGGGCGTCGGCGTCGGCGACGTGGCGGACCCGGAACGTCCCGCCCGGGCGGGTGGCTTGAGCATTTTGCATGCTTGAGCATTTGTATGAAATGAAGCCACCGACGTATGACATCCGTCCATGGTGGGCAAAGCGGTTCGCTTCTACCTTCTCCGTACGTGATTCACGTGCTGGGTGATCCCCGGCCTCACTGCTGCCGCACCTCCGCATTCCCGCAGGAAGACATCCGGCCCGGAGTGTGACGCAACCGCCTCCGAATCCCGTCCCGCATCCCCCGTCTCTCGTCCCCCGGCGGGACAACTCCAGTGACGGGGCTGCCGGTTCGCGATACGGCCCGCCGTGGCTGCGTGCTGTGTGCTGTGTGCTGCGTATTTTCCAGCTCTCCTACCTCGCGGGGCTCCGGGGATCCATTCCGCGCCGGCCCTCGACGTCCCATGGCCGTGTACGGGCCGCGCGCCCCGCCGACGGCATGCTCCGGCCCTGTCCGCCAGGGCCATCAGTGATTTGGGAGTAACCGATGAGCGTTCTCGACAAGTCCGGTCCACGTACCGGCGTATTCCGCAGGCAACCGATCTCGGACGAACCCGCCGACGGGGAGTCCTCAGGGCTCAAACGCACGCTCGGCCTGTGGCAGCTCACCGCCATCGGCCTCGGCGCGATCATCGGGGCGGGGATCTTCACTCTCGCCGGGACGGTCGCCAACGGCACAGCGGGCCCCGCCGTCAGTCTGTCCTTCATCCTCGCCGGTGTCGCGAGCGCCGCGGCGGCACTCTCCTACGCCGAATTCGCGGGACTCATCCCGCGGTCGGGATCCGCCTACACCTACAGCTACGCCGTGCTCGGTGAACTCGTCGCCTGGCTCATCGGCTGGGATCTGCTGCTGGAGTACACGGCGATCGTCGCCGTGGTGGCCATCGGCGTATCCGGCTACTTCTCATTCCTGCTACAGGGGTTGGGCGTTGATCTGCCGGCGTGGATGCTGGGCGCGCCGGGCACGGGCGACGGGCATCGCGTCGATCTGTTCGCCGCGCTGCTGTGTCTGCTGATCGCCTGGCTGCTCAACCGCGGCATGAAGACCAGCGCCCGGGTCGAGACGGTCCTGGTCTTCGTGAAGATCGCCATCGTCATCGCCGTCATCGTCGTCGGCGCCTTCTTCGTCAAGTCCGGCAACCTCACCCCGTTCCTTCCGTACGGCTTCGGCGGTGTGGTCACAGGGGCCGCCACGGTCTTCTTCGCGGTGTTCGGCTACGACGCGATGAGCACGGCTGCGGAGGAGTCCAAGGACGCGCAGCGCAATCTGCCGAAGGCGATCGTGCTGTCGCTCGCCATAGCGATGGTGCTGTACCTGCTCGCCTGCGCCGTGCTGACGGGCATGCAGCGCTACAACAAGATCGACGCGGAAAGCCCGTTCGCCACCGTCTTCCAAGCGGTGGGGCTGCCCGTTTTCGCCGACGTCATCGCGATCGGTGCGATCGTCGGAATCCTCACCGTGCTGTTCTCCTTCATGCTCGGTGCGTCCCGGGTGTGGTTCGCGATCAGCCGGGACGGCCTGCTGCCCGGATGGTTCGCGAAGGTCCACCCCCGAACCGAGGTGCCGAACCGGCCGACCTGGATCATCGGCCTGGTGTCGGCGGGCATCGCGGGTCTGATGCCGATCGCCGAGGCCGCGGAACTCACCAACATCGGCATTCTGCTGGCATTCGTGGTCGTCTCGGCCGCGGTCGTCGTCCTGCGCTACCGCTCACCCCACCTCCCGCGCAGCTTCCGCTGCCCCGGCATGCCGTTCGTGCCGCTCGTCGGCATCGCCTTCTCGCTGTGGCTGGTCGCCCAGTTGCAGACCACGACGTTCATTCGCTTCGGCATCTGGTTCGCGCTCGGCCTCGTGGTCTACGCCCTCTACGGCTACCGGCACTCCAAGCTCGGACGCGGGGTAGCCAACCCGGGCGGCGACGGCGGACCCTCCGGGACCGTGGCCGCCTCCGGCTCCGGCCCCGATGCCCCCCGGTCCAGGGACGAGGCGTGAGCCCGAGCCCGAGCCCGAGCCCGAGCGTGAACGAGCACGTCACGGCCGGCAGCACGGCCTCCGGCGGCGCAACGGCCGCGCGCCTTCCGGCCCGATGACCGGCGCACCGGCGTCCGGTCGTCCGGGGACCGTGTCCAGTCACCGTCTCCGCACCGAGGAGGGTCCGCCCTCCCGGTGCGGGGAACCGGCGGGGTACTACGTCGTGATCGGCGGCGGAGACGTGGCACGGAAGGTCTGCGGATCCCTGCGGTCTTCCGGGCACCTCGTATGCCACCTCGTACAGCCCGCGGACGACGCCCTGCGCGAAGCTCTGCACCACGAAGTGGCCGGCGTCGCGGTCTTGTTCGACAGCGACGTCGAGTCCCTGCGCTACGCCCTCGCGGTCGAGCACATCCTTCCCAACGTGCGGCTCGTCGCGGAGATATTCGACCGTACGGTCGCCGAACAGCTCATGCGCGTCGTCCCCAACTGCCGGGTCACCTCCCCTGCCGAGGTCGGCGCTCCTTCCTTCCTGGCCGCCTGCCTCCAACCGGATCTGCTCGCGGTCGACCGCAGGCCCTCGGGCAACGTCGGTGCGTGGTGGGACGGCGAGACCGTACGTCTCCAGCCCTACCGCCCCCCGCGTTCGCTGAGGTACCGGGCACGGCTGGGCAAGGTGCGGGGACAGCTGAGACCGCACGACGGCAGCTCTCGGATCATGCTCGCCGGCCTCACGGGGATCTTCGGAGTGCTGCTGGCGGACTGGATCTGGTCGACCGCCTTCCTCCATCGCGCACCTGTCGAGGCTCTCTTCGAAGCGTCGCGAACGGTGTCCACCGTCGGTCCCGCGGCCGCACACGGCTCTGACGCGTATCTGGTGTTCGCCTCGCTGGCGATGCTCGGCACCATCGTCTTCACCGCCGTGTTCACGGCGGGCATGGTCGACCGCCTGCTGGCCCCCCGTCCCGCCGGAATCGTGGGCCCCAGGACCGTTCCCCGTGGCAGCCATGTCGTGGTCGTGGGGCTCGGGCAGGTGGGGGTGCGGCTGTGCACCCGGCTGCAGGCCCTCGGCATCGGCGTGGTGGCGGTCGAGCGGGATCCGACCGCCCCGAATCTGCGCCTGGCCAGGGCACTCGACGTGCCGGTGGTCGTCGCCGACGCAACGGACAGGTTCGTGCTGCGCAAGCTCGGCCTCCACCGGGCGATGGCGCTGGCCGCAGTCGCCTCCGACGACCGGGACAACATCGCGGTCTCGGTCGCGGCCCTCGCCGTCTCGCCCCGACTGCGTGTGGTGATGCGCGCGGGCGACCACGAGGCCATCGCGGAGACCCGCTCACTGTTCAGGATCGGCCTGGTCCACGACCTCAACAGCCTCAGCGCCGCCTATACGACTGCGACCCTCTGCGGACTGCGGCCGCGCGGTGTGATGGCGCACGGCAGGCAGTTGCTCGTGGAGTGCGCGGACGGCGTGGTGGTGCGCTGGCCCCGGACGGATCGGTGCGACCACACGCGGGATGAACACCCCGTGCGCTCATGACCGTTCGTGCGGAGACCGCACTCGTCGCGCCGCGCCGCTCCCCCTCACGCGGACCTTCGGGTCAGCGGACCGCCGGGCCGTCCTGCCAGGCGTCGGCCAGCATCGCGCGGGTCTCCGCGAGGAGTTGGGGAAGCACCCGCGTGTGCGCCACGACGGGCATGAAGTTGGTGTCGCCGCCCCACCGCGGCACGACGTGCTGGTGCAGATGCGCGGCGATTCCGGCGCCCGCTACCGACCCCTGGTTCATTCCGACGTTGAAGCCCTGAGCTCCGGACGCGGCCTTCAGCGTCTTCATCGCATGCTTCGTGTATTCGGCCAGCTCGGCCGTCTCCTCGCCGGTCAGTCCGGGATAGTTGGCGACGTGCCGGAACGGGACGACCATGAGATGCCCGCCGTTGTACGGATAGAGATTCAGCACCGCGTAGACGTGCTCGCCGCGCGCGAGGACGAGGCCGTCCTCGTCGCTCTTGGCCGGGATGGTGCAAAAGGGACAGCCGTCGTCCGCGCCGGGGCCGGTGGGCTTGTTCTCACCCTGGATGTACGCCATGCGGTGCGGTGTCCACAGGCGCTGGAACGCATCCGGCGTTCCGACCCCGATCTGCTGTTCCGGCTCGCTCGTCATGCGGGCCAGCATAAAACTTCCCAGGTACCGGGCAGGGCCCCAGGGTGATTCCCGGAACCCCGCCCGTACGCTGCGGCACGGCACGCCGTGCGGCCGCGCCGCGAGACCGCTACGCCCGGCGCTCTGCCGCCTGCAGCAGTTCGGCGACTGCCTCGTTCTGCGGTACGCCGTTCTTCTGCGTGCCGTCGCGGTAGCGGAAGGAGACGGCTCCGGCGGACACGTCCTCGTCCCCCGCGATGATCATGAAGGGGACCTTGGACTTCTGCGCGTTGCGGATCTTCTTCTGCATCCGGTCCGAGGAGGAGTCGACTTCGATGCGCAGGCCCTTCTTCCCGGCCTCCGCCGCGAACTCCTCCAGATACGGCACATGCGCGTCGCCGATCGGGATGCACACCGCCTGCACCGGCGCCAGCCACGCCGGGAAGGCGCCCGCGTAGTGCTCCAGCAGGACCGCGAAGAACCTCTCGATCGAGCCGAAGAGCGCACGGTGGATCATCACCGGCTGCTGGCGGGAGCCGTCCGCCGCGGTGTATTCGAGTCCGAAGCGCTTGGGCTGCTGGAAGTCGACCTGAATCGTGGACATCTGCCAGGTCCGGCCGATGGCGTCCTTCGCCTGCACGGAGATCTTCGGCCCGTAGTACGCGGCGCCGCCCGGGTCCATCACCAGCTCCAGACCCTGCTTGCCGGCAGCGTCGCGCAGTGCCTCGGTGGCCTCCTCCCACTCCTCGGGCTCGCCGATGAACTTGGGGTTGCCCTCCTCGCGGGTGGACAGCTCCAGGTAGAAGTCGTTCAGCCCGTAGTCGCGGAGCAGGCCCAGTACGAAGGTGAGCAGACTGTCGAGCTCGTCGGCCATCTGCTCCTTGGTGCAGTAGATGTGCGAGTCGTCCTGGGTGAAGCCGCGCGCGCGGGTCAGGCCGTGCACGACACCGGACTTCTCGTACCGGTAGACCGTCCCGAACTCGAAGAGCCGCATGGGCAGTTCACGGTACGACCGGCCGCGCGCCTTGAAGATCAAGTTGTGCATCGGGCAGTTCATGGCCTTGAGCCGGTAGTTCTGCCCCTCGAACTCCAGCGGCGGGAAGATCGACTCCGCATAGTTCGGCAGGTGCCCGGAGGTCTCGAACAGCTGCTCCTTGGAGATGTGCGGGGTGTTGACGAACTCGTACCCCGACTCCTCGTGCCGCTGCCGCGAGTAGTCCTCCATCACCTTGCGTACGACGCCGCCCTTGGGGTGGAAGACGGCCAGCCCCGACCCCAGCTCCTCCGGAATCGAGAACAGGTCGAGCTCGGAACCCAGCCTGCGGTGGTCGCGCTTCTCGGCCTCGGCGAGAAACTCCAGATACGCCTTCAGCTCGTCCTTGGTCGGCCACGCGGTGCCGTAGATGCGCTGCAGCTGCTGGTTCTTCTCGCTGCCGCGCCAGTACGCGGCGGCGCTGCGCATCAGCTTGAACGCCGGGATCGCCCTGGTCGTCGGCAGGTGCGGGCCGCGGCACAGGTCCTTCCAGCACAGCTCACCGGACTTGGCGTCCAGGTTGTCGTAGATGGTCAGTTCACCCGCGCCGACCTCCGCCGACGCGCCCTCGGCCGCGTCCGCCGCCGAGCCCTTCAGCCCGATCAGCTCCAGCTTGTACGGCTCGTCCGACAGCTCCTCCCGGGCGTCCTCGTCGGTGGTGACGCGGCGGGAGAAGCGCTGCCCCTGCTTCTGGATCTGCTGCATCTTCTTCTCGATGAGCTTGAGATCGTCCGGGGTGAAGGGCTCGGGGACGTCGAAGTCGTAGTAGAAGCCGTCCCGTACGGGCGGCCCGATGCCGAGCTTGGCCTCCGGGTACAGCTCCTGCACCGCCTGCGCCATGACGTGAGCGGTGGAGTGGCGGAGGATGTCGAGCCCGTCCTGGCTGGTCAGCTCCACCGGCTCGACCTCCTCGCCCTCGGCGACCTCGTACGCCAGGTCCTTCAACTGCCCCGCCACACGCGCGGCCACGACCGAACGCTCGCCCTCGAAGAGAGCGGCGGCCGTCGTGCCCGTCGTCACCACGCGCTCTTCCCGCTCGGAATCGCGTTTGATGATCACACGGACATCGGTCACCGGTCTCTCCTGACTCTCATTTCGCCGAGCGCCGACGAGCGTCGAGCGCAGCTGGAATCGTACCGAGAGCACACCCCTTCCCGCGAAACGGTTACGGGCCCTCACCACCCGCGGGGACCGCCCGGGCGCGATTCCCGCCCGGCCGCCCGTGATTGACGCGTCACGGAGTGCGGTATCAGCAGCGCGGGCGTCTTACGGACAGGAGTGGTGCCATGACCCCGTGGTACGAGGGACCGCTCGCGGCACTGGCCCTGGACGTCCGCCGTCCCCCGCTGCAGCCCGGCACAGCCACCGGCCCCGACCCCGAACACGACCGGCTCCACGCCGCGGCGGTCGCAACCCAGCAGGCTCCGGGCGCGCCCGTCGAGACACACAGCCTGCCCGCCGGCCCCGGCACCGTCGAGGGGCGCCAGGCATACGGCGTGGCCCGCTCACTGGCGTCGCACGCCGCCGGAAAGCCCCTCGTCGTCATGGACGCCCCTTACGATCTGACACTGCTCGACCGGGAGTTGAGGCGCCACAGGAACACTCCGCTCGCCGGGTGCCTCGGCGCCCGGAGCATGTGCGTGATCGATCCCGTCCTTCTCCACGGACGCCTGAACCGCACCTCGGCGGCCCGTGCCTCGCGCAGCGGCCTCACGGAACTCTGCGACCACTACGGCGTTCCCGCTCCGGCGGACACCGCCGCGGACGCGGCGGCCGCCGGGTTGGCGCTCGCAAGGGCGCTCGGCCGCCACTTCGCGCCGCAGCTCGCCGGGCTCACGCCGGCGGCACTGCACACCCTCCAGGCGATCTGGTTCGCAGCCGAAGCCCGCGGCCCCGGCGCCTGGTTCACCCGCGGCACGCGCAAACCGGCGGACCACATCTGGCCCCTGCGCCCGATAACGGCCGCCTGACCCCGACCCGCGCCGACAGCCCGTCGAACGCCATGAGACCGACCCGTCGACTGACGGACCGGCTCCTGTACTCGTGGAACTTCTGGGACGCGATGCGAACCAAGACGCTCGCCCCGGCGGACGTCATGGGGGTGCGGGTGGCGAAGCCCCCGCCCCGCGAGGCGAAGCCGAGCAAAAACGACGAGGGCGAAGCGGCCCGCGCTTCATGCGCACACACTCACCCTCGACCGGACCGAATGGGGGTGCGGGTGGCCAAGCCCCCGCCCCGCGAGGCGAAGCCGAGCAAAAACAACGAGGGCGAAGCGGCCCGCGCTTCATGCGCACACACTCACCCTCGACCGGACCGAATGGGGGTGCGGGTGGCCAAGCCCCCGCCCCGCGAGGCGAAGCCGAGCAAAAACGACGAGGGCGAAGCGGTCCGCGCTTCTTGCGGACACACTCCACCCTCGACCTCGTGGGCGATACTGGGTTCGAACCAGTGACCTCTTCGGTGTGAACGAAGCGCTCTCCCGCTGAGCTAATCGCCCGCTCGCGGCACGTGCAGAACCATACAGTGCCGCTCAGTCATCATCCAAACCCCTTCGGAGCCACCGCTCCAGACCCCGTCGGCCCGCCCGCATCATCAGCGCGTGGTTGGCCCGCAGGAACGGCCGCGCGGGCACCGCCAGCCGCCGCATCAGCGGTCTGCGCACCTCCACTTGCTGCTCGTACACGGCGACCGTGCCACCGGAGCGGGAGGCTCCCTCTCCTCTTACCGTCCAGCGCGCCCAGCCCGCCACATCGCCGTCGATCTCCATCTCCAGGACGCCGGCGGCAGGATCGTGCCGCACAGCCTTCCCTGTGATCCAAAGGTCGAACGGCAGGACGGAGCGGATACGACCACGGCCCGACGACTCCTCCAGCGCGTGCACCTCCCGCACTTGGGGCCACCAGTCGGGATACTCCCCGGCTCGCTCCAACGCGGCGAAGACCTCCGCCGGGTGCGCGCGGAGGCGCCAGACGCTGCGGAAGACGAAACGGTGGCGGCTGGACGTCATCGGCTCACTCCTCACGCTCCCCGCCGAGGACCGCCGTTCGTGTCCGCGGCCCGTGGCGCCTCCGCATCCTGTCATCACGGAGGAGCAGGCGTACGTTGCAGCCGATCGCCGAATTCATCCGCTTCAGCGGAACTTCGGCCACCGGACACAGCAGAATGCGCCCGCCCGAATTTACCGATGAAGTGAATTCCCGCTGTATCTCCCTTACACGGAGAAACTCACCATCAACCGCCCGCAGCAAGAACGGAACACCACAACTGCTCATATGCAGAACCGGGACCCGGGCTCATGCCCTGGACCCCGGTTGAAGCGGTGGGCGATACTGGGTTCGAACCAGTGACCTCTTCGGTGTGAACGAAGCGCTCTCCCGCTGAGCTAATCGCCCGCTGCGCCCGGAAGATTACCGCATGTCAGGTCCTGCTCATGACGTCGCCTGTTCATGACGTCGCGGGGACCCCGCGCTACCGCACACGCGCTCCCTCCTTGCGTCCCCGGCGCTCCAGCCGCCGCTCCCGCCACCAGTGTGTCCACTGCAGCAACTGCCGCTTCGTCCAGCGCAGCACACGCTGCGCCCAGGGAAACTCGGTCGCCCACAGTCCGATGCCGGCGAAGATGATCAGCCAGCCCGGACCCGGCAGCGGCAGCAGCACGACTCCGCCGGCGACGACCGACAGGCCGAGGATGAAGATCACCACCTGCCAGGTGCGGTGCAGGGGCTTCGACGCCTTGATGAACCGCGGGGCCCGTGAACCCAAGGGTCTCCGGTCACTCTCTGCGTACATAAGCCCAACGTAACCGAAGTCGGCACCGTCACCGGAATAGCCCTACCCAACAAAAACGCCATAGGCCATATCAAGGGCTGCATTACTGGCAAAACGGTCAGAGGGGTTTACAACCGACGAGTACGTGGCATGTCGATTTCGCCGACGTGCGAACCCCCGAGCGCACACTGAGCGAAAGGCCCTGGCGCTTATGAACACCACGGTCAGCTGCGAGCTGCACCTGCGCCTCGTTGTTTCGAGCGAGTCATCACTGCCGGTACCCGCGGGGCTGCGGTACGACACGGCCGATCCCTATGCCGTCCACGCCACCTTCCACACCGGCGCCGAGGAGACCGTCGAATGGGTCTTCGCGCGCGATCTCCTCGCCGAGGGTCTGCACAGACCCACAGGCACCGGTGACGTCCGTGTATGGCCCTCCCGGAGCCACGGCCAGGGAGTCGTCTGCATCGCCCTCAGCTCTCCCGAGGGCGAGGCTCTGCTCGAGGCCCCGGCGCGGGCCCTGGAGTCCTTCCTCAAGCGAACCGACGCGGCCGTGCCGCCCGGCACCGAGCACCGACACTTCGACCTCGACACAGAGCTCTCGCACATCCTCGCGGAGAGCTGACCCCACTGGTCCCGCGCAGCCGTCCGACTCGGGGCGACGGCTGCGCCTCCTTCGGCAGCACGGTACGCACGAAGACGCCGTCACTGACGGATCCGGCTGAGCCGGGCTCCGTCGGTGGCGGCGTCGCCGTGCGGTGCAGGCGTTAGTCTCTGCGCACCGGACCCGTCGGTCAGACCCCGAGGAGCGACCCGTGCAGATCAACCACGACACCCGGTGCGCACTCGACGACGTGGTGGACCTGCTCAACACCGCGGCCGACGGTGAGCGGCCCGACCGGCTCGTCTCGGTGGCCGACCTCGGGGCGTACGTCGAGCGCAACAGCCTCAGCGACGTCGGGGCGCTGACGGCCGAGGACCTGAGCGCGGTGCGGTCCGTGCGGGAGCGTTTCGCGCGGGTCTTCGAGGCGGGTGACGACCGCACGGCCGCCGGGCTCGTCAACGCGCTCGTGGCCGAAGCGGGGACGACTCCTCAGCTGACCGACCACGACGGGTACGACTGGCACGTGCACTACTTCGCACCGGGCGCGTCCGTCTCGCACCACCTGGCGGCCGACGGCGGCATGGCCCTGGCCTTCGTCCTCGTCTCCGGGGAGCGGGACCGGCTGCGCAGGTGCGGCGCTCCGGACTGCCGGCGGGCGTTCGTGGATCTCTCCCGGAACCGTTCCCGGCGCTACTGCGACAGCCGTACGTGCGGCAACAGGCTTCATGTCGCGGCCTACCGGGCGCGGCAGCGGGATTCCGCGGAGACCGCGGAATCCCCGGAGACTGCGCAGCGCTGAGCGGCGCCGACGTGGGGCCGTCCCGTGCGCTGCACCGTGCCAGGCGTCCGGCCGCGGAGGCCTTCAGCCGAGAAAAAGGTCGTGGGCGCCGGTGATGGCGAGCAGGACCGCGATGAACGCCAGGAAGAACATCAGCGGCGGCTGGGACAGGGCGTAGAGGCAGCCCTTCTGCTCGGCCAGCTGCACCTCGGGCAGTGCAGGGACGGGGACGGGCGGGGCGGTCGCGGCAGGTGTGGAGGGCGGCTCTGCGAGCTCGGCCGGGGGATTCGGCGTCATGTCCATCTCGCGGTGATGATGACGCAGCCCGCACCCCGGCGAAGGTCAACACGCCCACAGCACGGTGGAGTTCATGGGTACTTCCGGTGCTGTGGTGATGAACGTGGTAGACGGGCCGGATGTGAACGGCTGCGGCTGCTGTGCGCTGGCAGGTGCGTCAGATGCCGTGCTTCTTGAGGATGGCCTCGATGTCGGAGTAGTCCTCGGTGTCGCCGTCGGAGGCGGACTTCGCCGGCTTGCCGGACGCCTGTTTTCGCGCCTGCCCCGTGGACGATGCCGACCCGCCTGAGCCGAGGGCGGGAGCGCTCGCCGTACCGGAGGCGGCGACTCGGCCCGTTGCGGCCGCCGTGGCGCGGGATCCCTCGCCGCCCTTGCGACGGGACCGGTTGCCCGCGAAGCGCCCGATGACGTACAGCACGAACGCGACGGCCAGTACCGCGAAACCCGACCAGACCGAGGGCTTGAGCACGAGGTCCGCGGCCCAGGTGCCCACCGCCTTGCCGATCTTTCCGCCCAGCCCGATCAGGCCGGACATGGCCAGCCCGACCGGGACCAGCGAGAATGCCGCGATGCGGGTGGCGGCGGCGAAGCGCCGCCGGAAGGCCGTCAGGAACGCGACGGCCAGGCCGGCCGCGGAGAGCGCGGCGCACACGGTCGTGGTCAGCATGTCGTCCATTTTGCTACGTGCGCACGTGAGAGACCATGCCGGTCCCCGTATTCAGGGAGATCTCGGGGTCATGAGCAATTCGTGAGGCTGAGAGACTGTCCGTATGGACGACGCTTCCTCCAGCCCCGTGCTCGACTACTGGTGCGAGCTGCAGTGCCCCGACTGCCACCGCGCCCAGGGAGACCTCGACGCGCTGCGCGAGCGGTACGGCGAGCGGCTGGAGATCCGGCTGCGGCACTTCCCGCTCGAGAAACACAAGCACGCGTATGCCGCGGCGCAGGCCGCGGAGGAGGCGTTCGCGCAGGGCAAGGGGGACGCCTACACGGCGGCCGTGCTGGAGCGCCACGCCGAACTCGCCGACCGCGGTGAGGAGTTGCTGCTGGAGGTGGCGCGCGAACTGGGCCTGGACGCCGGGGAGTTCGAGAGCGCGCTGATCGACGGACGGCATCTGCTGATCGTCGACGCCGACCAGGCGGAGGGCCGGGCGATCGGAGTGAAGGGCACACCGACGTACGTCATCGGCGGGCAGCGGCTGGACGGCGGGAAGAGCCAGGAAGGGCTCAGGGGCCGGATCGAGGAGATCGCGGACGGGCTGACGCGTCAGAGCGGCTTGTAGAAGTGCTGTTCCACGGCGCGGTAGCCCAGTGACGAATACAGGCGCAGGGCCGGTGTGTTGGCGCAGTAGACGTGCAGACCGAGCACCCGCGCTCCGGCCGCGAGGGACTCGCGTTCGGCGACGAGCATCAGCGAGCGGCCGTGGCCCCGGCCCCGCTGCTGCTCGGTGACCTCGACCTCGTAGACGTAGCTGTCGGCGTCCTTGCGCGGGCTGCGTGCGGTCTCGATCCACACGGTGCCGACGTCAGCGCCTTCGTGGACGAGTACGCGCAGCACCGCGCCACGTGTGGCGACGCCTGCGGGCAGCAGCGCACGGTTCGACTCGTCGGCCCTGGCTTCCAGTTCGCCGTCCGGCACGCCGCGGTCCGAGAGCATCCGCAGCAGCTTCGGCCGTCCCCCGGCCACCCAGGCGGGGAACTCCGCCGCTGTCATGGGGCGGACGGTGCTGCCGGACGGGAGCTGCGGCTCCTCGTCGAGGTGCTTGATCATACTGCGGCTGCGCTCGCGGTAGCCGAGACCCGCCACCAGCCCCAGGGCCGCCTCCGCCCTGGCCGGGACGGTGATCTCCACGCGCCGGCAGCCCCAGTCGCGCAGCACCTCCTCCGCCGCGAGGGCGGCGACGGCTCCGCGTCCGCGCCGCCGCTCGCGTTCGTCGACGACGAGTTGCGTCACGCGGGCCGTGACGGGGCCGTACTGCGGATCGACGGTCAGGCGGAGAAGGCCGACGGGGCGGCTGTTGACGCAGATGTCGTACGAGCGGGAGCGCACACCGTCCGCGTCGTACTGGTCGGGGCCGGTGGGGCGCAGCGTCGTGGTCACGCCCGAGTTCTACCCGGCTGAACTGCCCGGCGTCACGCGGTTTCACCGCCCGTGCGCGGCAGGAGCGGGCCGTTCACGGGTCGATGTCGGCCGCTGAGCGCTCGGCGAACAGGCGCATGGCCTTGACGGTGACCGGGCCGGGCGCGCCAGGCAGTTCGCGGCTGTCGAGGCGGTGCACGGCCTGTACGTCGCGCAGCGAGGAGGTCAGGAAGATCTCCTCGGCGCGCTCCAGGACGTCGAACGGAAGGTCCGTCTCCCGCGCGCCGGACCACTCCGCGACCAGGGCGCGGGTGATGCCGGCGAGGCAGCCCGACTCCACCGGCGGCGTGTGCAGTTCACCGTCGAGGACGACGAAGACGTTGGTGCCGGTGCCCTCGCAGAGGCGGCCCCGGGTGTTGGCGAACAGGGCCTCGCCCGCGCCCTGTTCGTGTGCCCGGGAGAGCGCGAGGACGTTCTCTCCGTACGAGGTCGTCTTCAGGCCCGTGAGGGCACCCCGCTCGTTGCGGGTCCAGGGGACGGTGATCACAGCTGTGGTTTCGGGGCGCCGCGGCGACTCGGTGAGGACGACGACCAGGGTCGGCCGGACGTCACCGCGGTCGGAGCCCAGCGGCGACGGCCCTCCGGTATAGGTGATGCGGAGCCTGCCGAGCGGCACCGGCTCGGCCGCGGTGACAGCCGCACACGCACGCCGCACCTCGTCCGGGTCGGGCTCGGGCAGGCCCAGTCCGCGGGCCGACCGCGCGAGCCGCTCGATGTGCCGTGTGAGGGCGAAGGGTGTGCCGTCCGTGGTCTTGACCGTCTCGAAGACTCCGTCGCCGACGGTCAGTCCATGGTCCAGGACGGAGACGTGTGCGTCGCCGACGTCCCGCAGTCCGCCGTCGAGCCAGATCCTCACGGGGCTCTCCTTCCGCTCGTCGCCGTGGAACGCGGCACCTCGGGCACCCGGGGCACTTCGCGGACCCGGGGCGCCTGGGGAGGCCGCAGGTCCGACGCTACCTTGAGCAGCCCGGACGCCTTGAGTTCAGTCTCCTCCCACTCCGCCTCCGGGTCGGATCCCCAGGTGATTCCGGCGCCGGTTCCGAAGCGCAGCACGGCGGCGCCGGGGGTTGCCCCGCCTGCGGCCGGGGTGCGGCGTTCGATCCAGAAGGTGCGTATGCCCACCGCCAGCTCGCCCGTGCCCCGGTCGGCGTCGGCCCAGCCGATGCCACCGCAGTACGGGCCGCGTGGTGCGCGCTCCAGCTCGCCGATGATCCGCAGGGCGCTCAGCTTGGGGGCGCCCGTGATCGAGCCCGCAGGGAAGGTGTGCCGGAAGAGGTCCGGCCATCCGGCGCCGGCCGGGAGTTCGCCGCGCACGGTGGAGACGAGGTGGACGAGGCCAGGGTGCTGCTCTATCTCGCAGAGCCCGGGAACGGTGACCGAGCCGGGTTCACATACGCGGCCCAGGTCGTTGCGCACCAGGTCGACGATCATCACGTTCTCGGCGTGGTCCTTCTCCAGAAACGCGTCGGCCGTACGGGCCGTGCCCTTGATCGGTCCCGAGGTGACGGTGCTGCCCGAGCGGCGCAGATACAGCTCCGGGGACGCCGTGGCCACCTCCACGCCGTGCGCGGGCAGCCGCACGGCGCCCGCGTACGGGGCGGGGTTGCCGCGTGCCAGCAGGGCCGAGAGGCCGGCGATGTCGGAGGCGTCGGGGCCGGGGTCGGGCAGCGGCGCGCTCAGGACCCGGCAGAGATTCGCCTGGTAGACGTCGCCCGCGGCGATGTGCTCGCGGATGCGCCGTACCCCTGCGGTGTAGGCGGCGCGGTCCATGGAGCTGGTCCATGCGCCGGGTGCCGGGCCGCGCCACCGCGAGGCCGCCGGGACGATCGCCCTCGGGCGCGCTGCCCAGCCAGGAAGCGCGGCCCGGGGCTCCGCAGTCTCGCGTACGTCGCCGAAGCGCGCGCAGAGCATCCGGCCCTCGAAGTCAGCGACGACCGCCCACCAGCCCGCGGACTCCAGGGCGGCGGGGTCGCTGGTGACGTCACGCAGGTCGGTGGCGAGAAGGGAGCCGAATCGGGCGAAGGGCGAGGGGGCGTACACATGACCGAGTCTATGGTGCAGCGGCGGAGTCCTTCGGGGGGTGCCGCGAGGGGGCTCACACAGACCGTGCGCGGAGCCCGCGCCCCAGCTCGGCGGGCCGCACGGGCGGTCACGCAGAGCAAACAGAATTTGAGCTGGCAGCGATATCCGCTAGAGTTCAACCCGTCGCCGGGACGCGCAAGCTGACCGCGACGGAAGCACATGCGGACGTGGCTCAGTTGGTAGAGCATCACCTTGCCAAGGTGAGGGTCGCGAGTTCGAATCTCGTCGTCCGCTCTGTGTGGGGGTCCGCTCGACTCCCGCCTCGGTGGAGTGGCCGAGAGGCGAGGCAACGGCCTGCAAAGCCGTCTACACGGGTTCAAATCCCGTCTCCACCTCCAAGGACGATTAGCTCAGCGGGAGAGCGCTTCCCTGACACGGAAGAGGTCACTGGTTCAATCCCAGTATCGTCCACGCAGGCCAGGGGCCGTCTCCCGGTGAGGGAGACGGCCCCTGTGCGTGTGACCAACTGCGCGGCTGTGCCGACCCGTTCCGCGGCTGTCGATGCGGAGGCTTCCCCGGGTCAGCCGGGGCGCACCGCACCGGATCGCCGGACCGCCTGGAGTCCGTGTGACTCCTCGGGGTCGAAGGGCAGTTCAGCGACCGGCTCCCGGATGACCCCAACTCACCCGCCCGCACCGGCCGTTGCTGCGAGGGAGCCCCGCGGATTCCTCCATCGGCACGGCGCCGGGTCTTGCCTTGAAGCACGGAGTTGCCGAAGAGTTACGGCCGGTATGGTCCGCAGGCTGAAGAAGAGGCGGTTGCATCGTGGTCGACGCGAGCGAGCAAGCCGGCGCGACGGGGCCCTCCCGGCGGCGCGTGACCGCCGTCATGGCTTCCGGCCTGATGGGCGCGGTGTACGCGGCGGGCACGCCCACGGCGAGTGCCGCCGAGCGACGTCCGGTCTCCGACGGCCGCGGTGACCCCGCCCGCCACGACGTGCTGTTCGTGAGCGCGCACCCGGACGACGAGGCGGGAAACCTGTCCACCTTCGGCCTGTGGCGCGAGCGCCGGGGACTGCGCACAGGTGTCGTCACCATCACCCGGGGCGAGGGCGGCGGAAACGCGGTCGGCCCGGAGGAGGGCGCACCGCTCGGCATGCTGCGGGAGGGCGAGGAGCGCTCCGCAACCGCGCTCGCGGGCATCGAGAACATCTTCTACCTCGACAAACCGGACTTCTGGTACACACTCTCCGCCCCGCTCACCGAGCGGATCTGGCACGAGCAGGACACCTTGGAACGCATGGTCCGGCTGTTCCGCATGGCAAGGCCGCACACCGTCGTGACCATGGATCCACGTCCGTTCAACCAGCACGGCGGGCACCAGATGTCGGCGCGGCTGGCGATCGAGGCGTACTTCCTCTCCGGTGACGAGCGGGCATTCCCGGGCCAGTTGACGTGCGAGGGACTGCGGCCCTGGTGCCCCCGCCGGCTGCTGTCGCAGAATCACGGCTTCTCGGAGCTCCTCGGGCCGGAAGCGGCCAAGGAGCGCCGCACCGACCCGGACACCGGTCTGCCCGTATTCGGCGTCTGGTCGGGGCACACCTCGCGCGAGCACGGGAAGTCGTGGGCGCAGGTGGAGCGGGACGCGGCCCGCATGTACCGCAGTCAGGGCTGGGCCGCGCTGCCGCCGGAGGTTCCCACGGACCCCGGGAAGCTGGGCTCGGACTGGTTCAGCGTGCTGGCGCACCGGGGCGAGGCCGTCGAGGCGCCTGTCCGCGAGCAGGGCGAACTGCGGCCCTTGTACGCCGAGTTCCGCACCTGGACGCGCCGAGTGGGGTTGCCCTGGCTGGCCAACAACGCCCAGCCCCGCTACCCGGCCCCGCCGTCCACCACTGTTCCCGAGGTCGCCGTGGCCCCCGTACTGAACGGCGTCGAAGGCGACGGCGAGTACCCAGGGCCGCGGTTGCGCCTGCGGCACTGGGAGGGTGACGAGGCGACGGACACCGACTGCTCGGCGACGGCGAAGATGTCACGGCACGGCGACGACCTCTTCGTACTGGTCACGGTCACGGACGACCGGGAGGGGACCCGCCTGGACAAGGAGGACGCCAAGAGGCACTGGCGGACCGACTCCGTCGAGATCGCGCTCGATCCGCGGGGCGACGGCGACGACACGTCGGTCACGTTCAAGACCGGCATCTTCCCCTTCACGGAGCCGGACGGCGGCCCGGCCGCGGAGCGGGACGCCGACAACCGCCAGGGGCCCGCTGAGAAGACCGCGCCCGGCATGCGCGTCGCCGCCGCGGTCGGCGAACCGTACCGGGGCTACACGGTCGAGGCGAAGATCCCTCTCGGGGAGCTGCCGGCCGCGGCGGATCCCGAGCGGTTCGCGGCGAACATCCTCGTGTACGACTCCGACACCCAGGACAAGACAGGTCAGACCCGGCTGGCGTGGTCGCCGTTCGGCAGCGCACAGGCCGACCCGTACGTGTGGGGCAGCGCCCGCCTGGAGGGTTACACGCCGCCGCCGGACCGGCCGACGGTCCCGGCCGACCCAGGGATTCCGACGGAGGCGGCGCGCAGCGAGGACTCCCCCGCTTCCGTCGCCCAGGCCCGCCGCACCGGTATCCCGGTCGCCGGGGGTCCGCGCCCCTGCAGGCCGAACTGACGCCCCGACGCCGACGGGCGGCCGTGGACGCTCGCGAATTTGTCTTGCAGGTCAGGGCGTGACAATATCTCTGTCGCAACAGCCCGCGCGGTTAGCTCAGCGGGAGAGCGCTTCCCTGACACGGAAGAGGTCACTGGTTCAATCCCAGTACCGCGCACGATGAAAGTGCCCCGGCCGTCTCGGCCGGGGCACTTCGCTGTGTCGGTCGGCGTCAACTGCGCGCAGAGGCAGGGCTCATGACGAGAAGAGCATGTGGCCGAAGCCGCGCTTGTGGCCATGCTTGTGGTGGCCGTGATGCCCGTGGTGGCCGTGGTGCTGGGCGCCCCAGGCGGGGGCGGCGGGATAGGACTGCGGCGCGTGGCCCTGCTGGGGGTACGGGGCGGCCGGCGGCGGACCCCCTGGCTGTTGCCACTGGGTCTCCAGGCGTGTGAGCGCTTCGAGTTCACCGTAGTCGAGGAAGATCCCCCGGCAGCCGCCGCACTGCTCGATCTGGACGCCGTTGCGGTTGAACGTCTGCATCGGGGCACCGCACTTGGGACACTGCATAAACAACTTCCTCTCCACACCGGTGTATTCACCGCTCGGCTAGTGCAGGTCAAGCCTAAGGGCGGTTTCGTCCCGTTGTCCGGGTGCGGCAGCAGCCGCTATCCGCTCGCAGGCCTCCACGCACGCCGTCTCGGCTTCGTCCAGGGGACGTCGGGCGTCGTGCGCCTTTGCGACGGCGAGTGCCGCCGTCTGTACGGTCAGGGCCCGCGCGGGGGCGTCCAGGCGGGGCCAGGGGTCGAGGTGGGCCGTGCCCGACCCGGCCTGGTATGCGCCCAGAAAGGTGTTCCAGGACGCGGCCGGCAGCAGCCCCGCCGCATACCAGGCCGCCGGCCGGGCGAGGTCCCACGCCGGATCGCCGAGCCCCAGGTCGTCGACATCGATGAGCTGCCAGCCGCCGCCGGCTGCCGGATGTCTGACCAGCTGGCCCAGATGGAAGTCGCCGTGGCAGAGCGTGCCGGTGCGTGACGGCTCCGGCGGCTCCTCGTTCCGGCACCAGGCGGGGAGCGTCGCCCACGCTGCCTCGGCGGACCCGGCCGCCGCTTCGAGGGCGGGAGCAGCGGTGCCGCGGCCGAGCGCGGCACGCATCCGCCCGACTGCCCTGGCGGCCTTCGCCGGACCGCGCATCGCCGGCAGCGGGCCGGGCAGTTGGGGGGCCAGCGCGTCCGGCGGCACCGAATGCAGGCAGGCGAGAAGGGCGCCCGCCTCCTGCCAGGGGGCGGAGCCGGGGGCATCCGGATCGACGGGCGCACCGCGCGGCCAGAGCGTGGCAGGCCGGCCGCCCTCCAGGGGCAACGGGCGTACGTCCCGGGCCCGTTCGGCCGGGATTCCGCCGGGCGCGAGCGGCGCCAGCATGATTCCGGCGAGGCGTGGGTGGGCGGATACGCGCAGCCGTACGGTCAGTTCGGCGGTGCCGGCATCCGAGGCGGGCGGGTGTGCCTTGGCGACGAGGCCGCCGAAGGTGACGACCGTGCCGTCGGGACGGTCGGCGAGGACGACCGGCCCCGGTGCGGGGTCCCGCCCTGCGGGCTGCGACGGCTGCGGGCCGGCCGCCTCCCGCACGAGGGCGCACAGCCGGTCGGTCAGCGTGTGTGTCGTCGGCACCGTCCCCCCCAGCGACTCGTGCAGCGGCAGCGACTTGCGGAGCGCCTGCGACTCGTGCAGCAGCCGCAGCGGCCAGCGGCCCAGCGGCCCAGCGGCCTGCAGGTGATCGTACGCACCAAGGCCGCGCAAACGTGAGGTCCGGGCAGCTCCCCAGCTGCCCGGACCTCAATGCCGTCCGTCGCACCCCCGTCCCCACGGGGCTGATGGCCGGGTCATCCCCGGCTCGGGCCGCTCTCCCGAGCCTGGAGCACCGTTCAGTGCCCCAGCATTCCGGCCACGGACGACGCCTGTGTGATCACCGCCTGCACCGCACCGAAGGCGATGGCGAGGACGATGGCCAGCGGCAGCACCATGGCGGCCGCAACCAGCGGATGACGACGGCCGCTCCCACGCGTGCCGAAGTCGGCGATCGCCACCAGCCGTCCCCGCGCTCTGCGTGCCACGCGATCTGCTGTGTGCGCCATGGTCCGCTCCCGTCGTCTCCTGGGGCGGCGGGCGACTGACCTCGGGGGACGAGTGCTTCGCCCGCCGCTTGCAAAAAGACTAGGCGGGCGGCGGCGGCCGGGCGTCATGCCCGCGTATCGACTGAAGGGCCTCCCCCAGGATGACAGCGGGACTGGCCGGATACTCCCCAGGGTGGAGGCGGACACCACCGGCACGAGGGTCTTCCCGGAAGGGTGCTCGCATACGGGATGTAACGGAGCCGCTCGGACCGCGCCGGCGAGGCCTCCCGCGCAGGTCGCGCGCCGGTGGGAGGGGGTGCGCCCGTATGTACGAGCGGAGGGCTCACCCGGTGATGTGAACAGGTGACATCGCTCACCACAGACGCGCGGGCCGGGCGGGCCGACACCTCGTCAAGTCCCGTCGCGGGCACGCGGGTACGCGGCAGGCGAGCAGCCGCCCGACGGGTCGGACACGGGTCGGCGGATGCGTTCCGTACCGTCAAGTCGCGTGCGGGGGCGGGACGTTGACCTGCGGCGAGAGGGCTACGTACGGGCGGGCCACGCCAGTTGGGACCAGCGAGGCATGGCTGACGCGCCCGCGGCAATACGTACGGCGCCGCGTGCGCGGCCTGTCGTCGCCGCGTGGCAGCAGTCCGTAAGCTGTGCCTCGTCAGACGGACGCGCTGGGAAACGAACAAGGGCTCCCCGGCCACCGGCTGGGGACTCCCCGCCGGAGGCAGGGAAGGCCCACCACCTCAGGCAGGGGAACGACATGGCGATGATGCGGCTCCGACGCGAGGATCCGCGAGTCGTCGGCTCGTTCAGGCTGCACCGGCGCCTCGGGGCCGGCGGAATGGGCGTGGTCTATCTCGGTTCCGACCGGCGGGGGCAGCGGGTCGCGCTGAAGGTCATCCGTCCGGATCTAGCCGAGGACAAGGAGTTCCGCTCGCGCTTCGCCCGCGAGGTCTCCGCCGCGCGCCGCATCCGTGGCGGCTGTACGGCCCGGCTCGTTGCGGCCGATCTGGACGCGGACCGGCCGTGGTTCGCCACGCAGTACGTGCCGGGCCCGTCTCTGCACGACAAGGTGAGCGAATCGGGGCCGCTTCCGGCGAGCCAAGTCGCTTCCATCGGGGCGGCGTTGGCCGAAGGGCTGGTCGCCGTCCACGAGGCCGGCGTCGTACACCGCGATCTGAAGCCGTCGAACATCCTGCTCTCGCCCAAGGGTCCGCGCATCATCGACTTCGGAATCGCGTGGGCCACGGGCGCGAGCACGCTGACGCATGTCGGCACGGCCGTGGGCTCACCCGGGTTCCTCGCACCCGAGCAGGTACGGGGCGCGCTGGTGACGCCCGCGACGGACGTGTTCGCCCTGGGCGCGACGCTGGCGTACGCGGCGACCGCCGACTCCCCTTTCGGGCAGGGCAGTTCAGAAGTGATGCTCTACCGCGTGGTGCACGAGGAGCCGCAGCTGGAGAGCGTGCACGCGGCACTCGCACCGCTCATCCACGCCTGCCTGGTGAAGGTGCCGGAGGAGCGTCCGAGCCCTCTCCAGCTCTCCCTCCGTCTCAAGGAGATCGCGACGCGTGAGGCGCGCGGTCTGTCGGAGCAGCCGGGCGGGACGGCGGGTACGGACGGCGGAGGCGGCGCCTCCCATGGTTCTCACGGTTCGTACGGCTCCGACGGGGCGGGAGCGCCGGGCGGCAGGGGCACCGCGGGCGGTGGTTCCGCCGGCGGCGGGCGCCCGCCGGCCGCACGGGCGACGGGCACCGGGACGAGCGCCAACAGGCCGGTCTCTTCCGGTGGTTCGGCAGGTTCGGCTGCTCGCGGCGGGGCGGGGGCGGTGCCCCGGTCGAGGCCGCCGGGCGACCGGGGCCGCGTGCGGCGCTCCGAGGAACGCGGACGGCAGCGAGGGGCCCAGGCGCCGCGTCAAGAGCGGCACCGCGAGCACCACCGCGACCACGGGACCTCGGGGGCGTCCGGCGCCTCCGGGTCCCCGGGCACCGCGGGCGGCTCCTCATCAGGGGGCGCGGACGGTCATGTGGGGTCGCCCCGCGCCTCGACACCGCGTACCGGCGACCGTGCCACCGGGGCCGGAGCCGGGAGCCGGTCCACGGCGCGGACGGCCACGCGTACCGGCGGCAGCAACGCCGCGAGTCGCGGGGGTCCGGCGCGGCGGCCGGGCGCGGGGGGACGCGATCAGGGGCCCGGCTCCGCGCGGCGCGGAGCGGACCGCCGGCTGCTGCGGCAGCGGCTGATCGTGTTCGTGACAGTCACCCTGCTCGTGGCGCTGGGGATCGCGGCGGCGCAGGGCTGTCAGGGACCTGCGCGCGGCCTGGGCAGCGGTCCGGTGCCCGCACCTCCGGCACTGACGGCACCCACGGCACCGGCCGACGCCGCTCCGGTTCACGGCACCCCGGGCTGAGCGGGCTCCGGCTCAAGCGGCCCCGGCTCCCGGGCAGAGCACGGCTTCGCCGGCGCGACGTTCACGTCCTCGTCGCCGCGTAGAAGGCGACCGCCGCGGCAGCGCCGACGTTGAGCGAGTCCACGCCGTGCGCCATCGGGATGCGGACACGATCGTCGGCGGCTCTGATCGCCCGTACGGACAGGCCGTCCCCCTCGGCGCCGAGCAGAAGCGCCACCCGCGGCAGCAGGTGTGCCCCGATGTCGTCGAGCGGTACGGCGTCCTCGTCCGGTGTGAGTGCCAGCAGCCGGAAGCCTGCCTCGCGTACGGACTCCAGGCCTTGCGGCCATGTGCCGAGCCGCGCGTACGGGACCGAGAAGACGGCGCCCATCGACACCTTGACGGAGCGCCGGTAGAGCGGGTCGGCGCAGGACGGTGAGAGCAGCACCCCGTCCATGCCGAGCGCCGCGGCGCTGCGGAACACCGCACCGATGTTGGTGTGGTCGTTGACCGCTTCCATGATCACCACCCGCCGGGCCGAGGCCAGCAGGGCCCCGGGCTCAGGCAGGGGCGTGCGTCCCATGGAGGCGAGGGCGCCGCGGTGCACGTGGTAGCCGGTGACCTGTTCGGCGGCCTCGGGGCTCATGACATAGGCGGGTGCCCGCACTTCGTCGATCACGTCCCGCATGGCGGGTAGCCACTTCTCGGAGAGCAGCATCGAGCGCATCGGGTAACCGGCTTGCGCGGCACGGCGGATGACCTTCTCGCCCTCCGCCACGAACAGGCCCTCGGCGGGCTCGCGTCTGCGGCGCAGCTCGACGTCGGTGAGGTCCGTGAAGTCGGACAGCCGGGGGTCGGCGGGATCGTCGACGGGGATGATGTCAGCCACAGTTGACCCGGCTCAGCTTCCGTTTCCGGTTCCGGTTCCGCTTCCGGCTGCCGCTTCCCGGGAGGCAGTTCTCCCGACGGACACCACGTCGCCGACGACGATGACCGCCGGCGGCCGTACCCCCTCCGCGGCCGAACGCTCAGCCACCGTCGCCAGGGTGGCGTCCACGCGGCGCTCCCCCGCCATTGTCCCCTCCTGCACGACGGCCACGGGCGTACCGGCGTCCCTGCCGTGCCGCACCAGAGTCTCCGCGATGGCGCCGATGCGTTCCACCGCCATCAGCAGTACGAGGGTGCCGCGCAGGCGTGCCAGCGCGGGCCAGTCGACGAGCGACCGCGGGTCGTCGGGTGCCACATGACCGCTGACCACCGTGAACTCGTGAGCGACACCGCGGTGGGTGACCGGGATGCCGACGGCACCCGGGACGCTCACGGCGCTGGTGATGCCGGGCACGACGGTGACCGGCACTCCCGCCGCCGCGAGCTGCTCCGCCTCCTCCATCCCACGGCCGAAGACGAACGGATCGCCGCCCTTGAGCCGTACGACGGACCTGCCGGCCTTGGCGTGCTCGACGAGGGCGTCGTTGATGGCCTCCTGCGCCATGGCGCGCCCGTAAGGGATCTTCGCAGCGTCGATCACCTCGACGTGCGGGGGCAGTTCGGCCAGCAGGTCACGCGGCCCGAGCCGGTCCGCGACGACGACGTCCGCCTCGGCGAGCAGCCTGCGGCCCCGCACCGTGATCAGGTCCGGGTCGCCCGGGCCGCCGCCGACGAGGGCCACTCCCCCTCTGCGGCCGCGGTGCCGGGGCGCGCCGAGCGTACCGTCGTGCAGTCCCTCGACGACCGCGTCGCGCACTGCCGCGGACCGGCGCGGATCGCGGCCGGTCAGGACGGCGACGGTGACGCCCTCGCTCTGTCCCGTGGCCGGGGTCCAGGCGGTGGCGGCCGAGGCGTCGTCGCTGCGTACGCACCACACGCGGCGGGCCTCGGCCTCGGCGGAGGCCGACTGGTTGGTCGCGGGATCATCGGTCGCGATCAGCGCGTACCAGGCACCGTCCAGGTCTCCGTCGGCGTACGGGCGCTGCCGCCAGGCCAGTTCGCCCGCGTCGGCCATGGCCTCGACGGACGGGGTCACGGCGGGGGCGATCAGCAGCACGTCCGCGCCCGCGGCCAGCAGTGCGGGAAGCCGCCGCTGGGCGACGCTGCCGCCGCCGACGACCACGACCCGGCGCCCGGCGAGGCGGAGGCCGACGGGGTAGGCGGGATGGTCTCTCCCGGCACCGGACCGGGGACCGGCGCCGGTTCCGTTCCCGTCTCCGTTTCCGTTCGTCGGGGGCTCGGACTCGGACTCGGACATGCGGGTGCGGCTCCTTGCTTGCGGAACGGGCCGCTACGGCGCTGGAGCGGCGGGGGAAGTGCGTGTGCGGTGGGGACGTACTTCGCGTACAGACTATTGCGCGGGAGGTGCGGGCGCTGTTCCGCGGATCACTGCGGGCGGGCGCAGCGCCGGGGCGGCAGGACGGTACCGGACGGAGGGACGAGGCGAAGGGACGGGTCCGGGCTTGCGGCGGCCCCCGTACAACTGCGCGCGTACGGCTGTGCACGTGGGAACGGCGGACGCAGCGGAGGCACAAGGCGGGCCCGCACGCGCGCAGGCCCGGACGCGCGCAGGCCTGGACGCGGAGGCACGGCATGGCGCCATGACGCCGCGTGTACCGGCCGGGCGCCCCCGCCCCCTCTCAGCCCTTCCCCGTCACTCCAGCCGAGTCGAACGTCGCGACCTCGTGCATGGCACGCGCGGCGCTCTGCACCATGGGCAGCGACAGCAGGGCGCCGGTGCCCTCCCCCAGCCGCAGGTCCAGGTCGACCAGCGGCCGGAGCCCGAGCTTGGTGAGTGCGGCCACGTGCCCGGGCTCGGAACTGCGGTGCCCCGCGATGCACGCGGCCAGGGCCTCCGGCGCCACACAACGCGCGACCAGGGCTGCGGCGCCCGCGCTGACTCCGTCGAGGATCACCGGCGTACGAAGGGACGCACCGCCGAGGATGAGGCCGACCAGCGCCGCGTGTTCGAGCCCGCCGACGGCCGCCAGCATCCCCAGCGGGTCCTCGGGGTCGGGCTGGTGCAATTCGAGAGCGCGGCGCACGACTTCGACCTTGCGGGCGTGCGTCTCGTCGTTGATGCCCGTGCCGCGGCCGGTCACCTCGGATGGATCGGCACCCGTGCATGCGGCGACGAGCACGGCGGAGGCGGTGGTGTTGGCGATTCCCATCTCGCCTGTGAGCAGCGCCTTGTTGCCCGCGGCGACCAGGTCGCGTGCGGTCTCGATGCCCACCTCGACGGCGCGCAGCGCCTCCTCACGGGTCATGGCGGGACCCTGGGTCATGTCGGCGGTGCCCGCGCGGACCTTGCGGGGCAACAGGCCTGGTGTGGAGGGAAGTTCGCCCGCCACGCCGACGTCGACGATGCAGACCTCGGCGCCGACCTGGTTCGCGAACGCGTTGCAGACGGCGCCCCCGCCGAGGAAGTTGGCGACCATCTGGCCCGTCACCTCCTGCGGCCACGGGGTGACTCCCTGGGCGTGCACTCCGTGGTCCCCCGCGAAGATCGCGACAGCGGCGGGCTCCGGGAGCGGCGGCGGGCACTTGCGCGAAAGCCCGCACAGCTGCGCGGAGATGATCTCCAGCATGCCGAGCGCACCGGCCGGCTTGGTCATCCGCTTCTGCCGCTCCCACGCCTCACCGAGCGCCTTGGCGTCCAGCGGACGGATGGCGGCGACGGTGTCGGAGAGCAGGTCCTGCGGCTCGGCACCGGGCAGCACGCGGCGTCCGTACGACTCCTCGTGCACGACCCAGGACAGCGGACGGCGCTTGGACCAGCCCGCCTGCGCCAGTTCGGGCTCGGGCGGGAACTCGTCGACGTAACCGACGCACAGGTAGGCGACCACCTCCAGATGCTCGGGCAGCTCCAGCGCGCGGACCATCTCACGCTCGTCGAAGAAGCTGACCCAGCCGACGCCCAGCCCTTCGGCGCGGGCCGCGAGCCACAGGTTCTCCACGGCGAGCGCCGAGGAGTACGGGGCCATCTGCGGCTGTGTGTGGCGGCCGAGGGTGTGCCGGCCGCCACGGGTCGGGTCCGCGGTGACGACGATGTTGACGGGGGTGTCGAGGATCGCCTCGATCTTCAGTTCCTTGAACTGCTTCGCCCGGGCTTTCGGCAGGGACTCGGCGTACGCGTGCCGCTGACGCTCGGCCAGCTCGTGCATGGCACGCCGGGTCTCCTCGGAGCGGATGACCACGAAGTCCCAGGGCTGGGAGTGGCCGACGCTGGGCGCGGTGTGAGCCGCCTCCAGGACGCGGAGCAGCACCTCGTGCGGGATGGGGTCGGGGCGGAATCCGTTGCGGATGTCCCGGCGTTCACGCATCAGGCGGTGTACGGCCTCGCGCTCGTCGTCGGCGTAGCCGGGGGCCGGCGGGCCTGCCGGGGCCGAGGGCTGGGCGTCCTGAGCTGAAGGGTCTTCGGACATGGCCTCGCCGTCGCTGGCCGGGGCGTCGGGCCCGGTCTCCGGACCGTTCTCCGGATCGGCCTCAGGACCGCTCTCCGGACCGGTCTCCATGGCTGTCTTGGCCGCGGCCTCCGCTTCAGCCCCTGTTTCGGTCGCCGCTTCTGCTTCGGGAGCCGTCCCGGAAGCGGCGGCCGTGGCGGCGTCCTCGCCCGTGTCCGGCACGGGTGCCGGTGCGGCTGCGGGCGCGGTGCCCGCCGCGGCGTCCTCGCTTATGCGATCGGCAGGTACGGGCACGGCGGCACCCTCCGTCTGCTGTGTCTCTCCGGCAGCCGGCTCGGACTCGGGCGCGGGAGCCGGTACGACGGGGTCGGGGGCGGGCGCGGCTTCCGCCCCTGGCGCAGGCGCGGGCGCGGCCGCGGTCGCCGCGACGTCCTGCCCGGCGGCGTGCTCCGGCTGGGGCCCGGCTTGCGTGGCCGCGGGCTGCCCCTGTCTCGGCACCGTGGCTCCGGATCCGGGCTGCACTGATGCCACTGATGCCTCCGGGAGGGCTTCCGCACGGTCCTGGACGGCACCCTGGACGCCGTCCACCTGGACCTGAGCGCCCTGCACGACCGCCGCCTCGACGTGCCGGGTCTGCTGGGCGGGGATTCCGGCGACGCTCTCGGGCGCCGGAGCGGCACCCGAACCGGCCTGTGCGGCTTCCTGCGTGGCTGCGGCGTCGTCCGCCGCCTCCCCCGCGGGCTGCTGGGCGGGGATCTTCGCTCCGTCCGCCGCCGGTACGGCGCTCTCCGCGTCCGGCATCTCCCCCGGCGGGGGCGTTGCCGCACCGTCAGCGTCAACCGGTGTGGCGGCGCCGGGCTGTTGGGGTTCGATCGCCTCCACGGCCGTCGAACCCGGAGAAGAGACCCATGTGTTGCCGGTGCCGGTGCTCTCGTTGCTGCTCTCGTCCTTCGCACGGCGGTGCTTGCGCTTACGCCCGCCGCCGGACCGGGGCGCCACAGCCTGACCGTCCTGCGTTCCGCCCGACGGCGCAGGTGCCGGAGCCGCGGAATCGGGCTGCTGCGCCGCGCCGTCGGGTCCGGGGGGCGCGGGCTGCTCCGGAGCCGGGCCGGGCTGAGCAGCGTCCCCCGGGGCGGCCGCGGCCAGTTGGGGACCGGCGAGCGCCATGGCCTCCTGAGTCTGGACGGGTGTTTCCGCGTCACCGGACGGCCCGCTGTCCGCCGCCCACATCTCGTTCTGCGGCGGCAGCGCACCGAGTTGAGGCCCGGGCAACGACTCAGGGTTCTCCTGTGCGAGGTCCAGGTACTCGGGACCGCCCGAAGTGGCGCCGTCCCGCTGCGCGGTGCTGTCGTACTGCGGAGCGAACTCGCCCTGCTGCGCCGTGACTTCAGGCTGATGCGGCTGAGCGTGCGGCTGGGGCTGGGGCTGGGGCTGTGAGGGCGGCTGCGGTTCCGGCTGCGGCACTGACTGCTGCTGTTGCGCCGAAGGTCCCGGCACAGGCCCCGGAGCGGGGACGGCATTCTGCGCGGCACCGCCCGAACGGCCGCCGAGCCCACGGTCGGAGAGCGGACGTACCGCCCCCGACTGCTCCGGCTCGGGCGGCCCCAGGTGGAGCGGCCGGCGGGGAGGCGTCCGGTCGCGCGGCGTGCCCTTGGCCGGAGTGGAGGTCTCCTGACCCTCTGTGTAGGCCGCTCGGACCGAACTGGTGTCGATCGCGCCGGAGTCACGTCCGTCCGTCTCGTGCGGGCCGGGTACGTGGGCGGCGCCGGGGGCGGGTTCGTACTGCTGCGTGCCCCTGTCCGGCTGCGGCTGGGGCTGCTGCTGCGGCTCGTATGCGTCCACATGCCCGTAGAACTCCTGCGCGTACGGGCCCTGATGGGCGTACGGGCCCTGCTGCGCGTACGGGTCCTGCTGCGCGTACGGGTCCTGCCCGCCCGGGACCTGCGGCTGCGGCTGAGCGCCCGCGGAGGCCTGCGGGTCGTTCCACGCACCGTGCGAGCCCGGCAGCAGCAAGTCCGGGGCGGCGGGCGCGACTCCGGGAGCCGCTGCATCGCCGAAGCCGGCGTCCGGTCCCGCGTAGGAGTAGCTGCCGTCCACCGGAAAACCCGGCTGCCGGCCGTCCGGCTGCCCGCCTGCATTCTCCGGCTGCCCCTCACCGGGGATCTGGCCGGTGTCAGTCATGCGTACCCCTCGCGCATCGGTAGTGCTTCTTCCAGCCCCGCGGACAGCCGCCGGGCTTCGTAGATGAAGAACGAGCGCGCAACAGGTGCGGCACGTTCTCCCCCACGCGCCATCCGGACATTGACGGACGAACCCTCAACACCGCATGGCGGCACAACGATCCGTCAGCCTACCCGGGGCTGAGCGGACCGCCGTCCACGGAAGGGTGAGAAACAGCACTTCGTCGTGGTTCGTCACGAACCGGCCACAGAGGTTCAGGTCCGGACACCGGAAAGCAGAAAAACGACAGCTCGTTCACTTTCCACCCACTCCGTGGTGTCCAGCTCCACGGACTGAAGCAGGGCGCACTCCACGGCGTAACCGCCCTCCGCGAGCGCCCTCCCGATGGCCTCCGCCTCGTCCCGCGTCGCAGCGTGGGTGACGATGCGGCCCGGGCGTCGGTCGGCGACGGCCGCGACCGTGGCGACGCCACCGCCGCCCACGCGCACCACGTCCGGCTCCGGCAGATCCTCCAGGACCTGCGGTGCCGTGCCGTGCACGGTGTCCAGCTGTACGCCGAACCGGCGCGCCACGGCGGCCGTACGGGCGCATGCGTCCAGGTCGCGGTCGACCGCGATGACGGCGGCGCCGAAGCGGGCGGCCTCGACGGCCAGCGCGCCGCTGCCCGCGCCGATGTCCCACACGAGGTCCCCGATGCGCGGCCCGAGCCGGGCGAGCTGGCCGGCGCGCAGTTGCTGCGACTCGCTCGCCCGCGCCGGTGCGGCGGCATGCGCGGGACCGCCTTCACCGGCCTCGACGGGCTCACCGGCCCCGACGGGGTCACTGGTCTCCCCTTCCGCATAGCGGGACAGCGGGAGCGCCCAACCCCGCACGGCGGGCGGGTAGTCCGTGCCGTGCGCTGCGAGCCATCCACCGCCGTGCGCTCCGTGCCCGGGCGTGCCACCGCCGGCTCCCGTACCCCCGGGCTGCGGCGGGGCGGGAGCCGTCGAACCGCCCGCGACGATCACGACGTTCGGGTCGCGCCAGGTGTGGTCGGCGACCTTGTCCGAGGTGAGGACCGTGACTTCCTCCTGCGAGGTGCCCAGCGCCTCGCAGATGACGAAGGTTCGGTGCACCGGCCCGAGCAGGAGCGCGAGTTCCGCGGGGCCCGCACCCGGCGAGGTGAGCACACCGACCTTGGTGTGGGCGCGGCAGACGTTGACCGCGTGCCGCAGCGTACGGGAGTTGGCGACCACGAGCTGCGCGTCGTCCCAGGGCATCCCGGCACGGGCGAAGGCGGCGGCCATCGCCGAGACGGCCGGGACGACCTCGACCTCGAGACCGTGTTCAGGGGCGCGCAGGGTGCGTACGACGCCGAAGAAGCCCGGGTCGCCGTCGGCGAAGACGACGGCTGTGCCGCGGTGGCGTGCGATGCGGCGCGCGGCGAGCGAGACGCTGCCGAGCCTGATCTGCTCTGCGTGCGGCGGGACTTCGGGCATCCCGAGATGGTGTGCGGCGCCTGCGACGAGCGTGGCCGCGCCGAGGGCGGAGCGGGCGGCGCCTGACAGAGGCGAACCGTCCCACCCGATCACGGTGACGCGGTCGGCCATCGGTGCGCTCTCCTGGGCTCGTCGCAGGTCGGGGCTCGTCGAGCCTACCTCTGCGGCGGCCTGGGGCTAAGGCCGGGGCGGACGGTTCCGGATATGCGGGCGTACGACGGGATTTGTGCAGGCCGTCCGGCCTGCCCCACTCCCCGTTCCGTTTTCTGCCGCTCTCTACCGCGGTGAGTGCAGCCAGTCCGGGTACGGTGCGTAGCCGCCGGCGTCGGCCAGCTCCTCCTGGATGCCTTCGAGGTCCTCGGGCAGCAGGCTCCACACGAGCAGATCGGTGCGGATCTCGGCCCAGCCGCCGTCCTCTGTGCGGGTGCGCGCTATCCAGGCGTTGCGCAGCACCCCCTCGCTGATGCAGCCGAGCTTCTGCGCGACCTGCTGCGCGGCGGTGTTGTCCGCGGCCGTACGCAGTTCCATCCGCTCGAACTTCTGGTCCTGGAAGAGCCATTGGGCCAGCGCCAGCACCGATTCGGAGGCGTAGCCCTCGCCGCGTGCCCAGGGCGCCGTGACGTAGCCGACCTCGGCGGCGAGGACGCGCCAGTCGGTGCTGCCGAGCTGGACGAGGCCGACCAGACGCTGGGTGAGGAACTCGGTCACGGCGAAGACGATTCCGTCACCCTCGGTGCGCACCGCGGGGGCGCGCCGCAGGATGAACTCCCGTGCGTCGGCGTCGCGGTAGGGCACCGGCACGGTGGTCCAGGCGGCCACCAGCTCGTCGCGCATCATCTCCGTGAGCGAGGGCACATCCGCTTCCTCGAACGGGCGCAGCACGAGACGGTCCGTGCTGATCGAGACGTCCGGAAAGGTCGAAGTCATGTGCTGCTCCATACGGATCGAGGGGCTGGGGCTGTCGCTCCCCAGAAGACCACCGCGGGGTCTGCCGGCCGCTCTGGGCGGACCGCCGGCGGGGGGTCCTGGGTGCACCAGACGATTGCCGCAGTGCACAGCATGCAGCATCGGAAGCGGTGTGCGCAGTGCCGGAGACCCCTTCGCAGGCGGGAAGCGGCGCGGCATGCCGACTTGTCGATACGGGGACCTGTGCCGGGCGCCCGTCGGCTCCCTCCGGCGGTCCCGGCGGGGGATCGCGATCCGCCGGGAGCGCTGTCCGGATCGTGTGCACATGCGGTCGCGGGCAGACCCCGCACCCCGGTGAAGCGGCCCTTCCCCCGTCCCGGACGCGGCGGCCGACGGCGCCCCTCTTAGACTTCGCGGCGTGTTCACCCCGCTCACCGTTGCTCTCGCCGTGGCCGCGCTCGCCCTGGCCGTCTGGTGCGGCTGGGCGGCCTACCGCGACCAGCCCACCAAGGACTGGCACTTCATCGGCATGGCCGTAGTCTCGCTGCTCGCCCTCGCACAGCTCGCGGTCGGCATCGTGCGGCTGGCCGGCGGAGCGGACGCCGCCGAGGGAACCGTCATCTTCGTGGCGTATCTGGCCGCGGTCGCGGCCTGCGTACCGGTGGTGGGCCTCATCTCGCTGACGGAGCGCACCAAGTGGGGCTCGCTCACCGTTGCCGCCGGCGCAGTGGTACTCGCGGTGCTGCAGGCGCGACTGCACGAGATCTGGGGAGGCGCAGGTGGCGCCTGAGACACCGCCTCGGGAGCCGCGGAGCCCGGACGGCGACCCGGCCGGCCCCGACGGCGCGGCCCCGCAGGCTTCACCGGCACCGGCACCGGCGCGGCGCATCGGCATCGGCAAGGGCCCCGGCACACTGCTCGTCACGCTCTACGGCATCTTCACGGTCGGTGCCGCGTCCCGCTCGGCCGTGCAGCTGGCGACCCGTTTCGACGAGGCGCCGCTGGCCTATCTCCTGTCGGCAGTGGCGGCTCTCGTGTACGCCTTCATCACGCTGTCACTCGTACGGGGAGGCGAGAGGGCACGCAAGGCCGCCTTCGGCTGCTGCTGCGTGGAGCTGCTGGGCGTGCTGACGGTGGGCACCTGGACGCTCGTGGAACCGTCCGCCTTCCCGGACGCCACCGTGTGGTCGGACTACGGCATGGGCTATCTCTTCATTCCCGTGATCCTGCCCGTGACAGGGCTGCTGTGGCTGCGCCGGTCCCGTTCACAGGCCGACTCCGCCGCCGGCGGTGACTGAGGCCGCCGTACGAGCGCACGTACCGGCGTCGCCCGGGCACCGCTGACGCTCCGTCAGGGTGCTCCGTCAGGGTCGCGCCGGCGGGCCCCGTCAGGCGCTTGCGCGGACCGCCGCGGAACCGCCCGCGCCCCCGGCGGTGCCGCCGACGTCCTTCGTCATCGACGTCAGCTTCACCTGCCGGTCCTTATCGGTGCTGCCGGACGTGGTGTAGCCGTACTTCCGGTACAGCCGGAGATTGCCTTCGCTGCGGTGCCCGGTGACGAGCTGGTAGCGCTTGGCGTCACGCTCGGCCGCCAGCCGGTCCTCGATGGCGGCGAGGAGCCGCCCGCCCAGACCGTGCCGCTGCAGCCGGGGGTGTACGCAGAGCCTGTCGATCCGTGCGGTGCCGTCGGCGTCGACCGCGCCCCGTACGGAGCCGACGACCTCGTCGCCGAGGCGGGCCACCAGCACGCAGCCGGCTGCCATCTCGGCGCGCAGCCCTTCCAGGGTCTGGGTGAGGGGAGCGATGGCGTAGTCCCCGTAGGCTTCCGCCTCGCTCTGGAAGCACAGGTACTGGAGCTTGAGGATTTGCTCGGCGTCGCCTTCGACCGCCGCAGAGATGGTCACGCTCATACCCATGTGCGCCCTGCCTCCCCTTGTCATGGTGCGTCCGGGCACGGGCGGGATGTGCGAGGGTGGCCGTGCCCGGACTGTCTGCCCTGATGTGACGCCGATTGCTTCCCGCAGCATTCCCCCAAGTTCACGTGCCGCAATCCGACGCCGTGAGCATTGTGCGCAGGCAACCCAGACATCGGGAACGAACCGGGCCCAGGCTGCCCTGTGACATTTCCAACTCACCTGCGATCTCGGGGTAGGTGAGGTCCCTGCCGGAGAACAGCGCGCGCATCAGCGCCGGGCACGGACCGGGAAGCCGGGCGACGGCGGCGGCGAGGAGGCGTCGCTGCTCGACGGCGAGGACCGTGGCTTCCGCCGCGGGGGTGTACGGCAGGCCGCGGTCGGGCAGCGGGACCTCGCGACCCGCGCGGCGGCGCGCACGGCGTGCCTCGGCCCGTACGGCACGGCGCAGCCAGCGCGCGGACGGTGCGGTGCCGTCGTGCATGCCGGCGGTGACCGCCCGACCGGGCCTCCCGGCCTCCAGCCAGCGCAGCCACACGGCCTGTTGCAGGTCCTCCGGGTCCGCGCCCGCCGCTGCCGCCTCCGCGGCGCATTCCGCCGCGAGGAGCCGCCGCAGCGGACGGGACGGCAGCGGGGGTTCCGGTACGCCGGTGCCGGCGTGGGCTGAGCGGTGCTCCATGGTGGTCGCAACGCCCCGGAGGCGGGCCGCGGTTGCCGTACGGCGGCGATGCCACCCCTGCGGGTGACAGCGCCGCCTCCCCCGCCTCCGGCTTGGGCGGTGCCCCCATCAGAAGCCTCAGGCCCCTGGGGGTTCAGCGCGCGCGGAAGTCCTCCGCCGCGAGCAGTCCGGTGTCGGGGTTGTCGGTGAAGATGCCGTCGATGCCCGTGGCGAAGTAGGCGCTGAAGGCGCCGAAGGCGTCGCCGTAGGCGTTCGGGTCCGTGCCCCGCCGGAAGTCGGCGGGCAGGAAGGAGTTCTCGTTGCGCATGGTGTACGGGTGCAGCACCAGGCCCTCCGCGTGCGCGTCCCGTACGAGCGTCGTCGGCTCGCCGAGGCTGCCGTCGGGCTTCTTCGGGATGACCAGGTCCACCAGCGGACCGATGCCGTCGGCGAACCGCGCGATCCACTTAAGGCCCTCCGGCTTGACCAGGTCGGCGACGGTCCGCGGATCGCCCGCCTCCACAAAGTCCCAGGGCCGCGAGGTGGCCGCGTCCAGCAGGCAGACGCCGGGGCAGTCGACCAGCTTCTTCAGCTTCTGGATGCTGCTGGGCTCGAAGGACTGCACGAAGTTCGGGGAATCCTCGCTGTGGCGCCCGTACTTGCGCAGAAGCTTCGCCAGCCGCGGCTCCAGTTCCAGGCCGAGCTTGCGGAAGTAGGTGGGGTGCTTGGTCTCGATGTGCAGCCACACGGGGCGGCCGCGGCTCTTGCCCTGCTTGTGCGCCCACTTGAGGACGTCCTCGAAGAGCGGCACCTCCCAGCGCCCGTCGTAGAGCGTGTTGCGCTGACGGGTCTGCGGGATGCGTTCCTTCGCGCGCAGCGTGCGCAGTTCGGCGAGGGTGAAGTCCTCGGTGAACCAGCCCGTGAGCTCCTTGCCGTCGACCGACTTGGTCGTCTTGCGCCCGGCGAACTCGGGATGAGCGGCGACGTTCGTGGTGGCCGTGATGTCGTTCTCGTGACGGCAGACGAGATGCCCGTCCTTGGTGGGCACGAGGTCCTGCTCGATCACGTCCGCGCCCATGTCCAAGGCGAGTTGGTAGGAGCCGAAGGTGTGCTCGGGGCGGTAGCCGCTGGCACCGCGGTGAGCGACGACGGCCGGTACCGGCAGCCGTCCTCCGTGCCGGTCCTTCTCGCGTCCCCCGCTCTTGTCCTCCGCGAGTGCGCTCCCGCCCGTACCGACCGTGGCTGCGCCTGCGGCGCCCAGTACGGCCGCTCCGAGCACGAGTCTCCGACCCGGCTGCTGCTCCTGTCCCATGGGCTCTCCTCAGCTCGTCTCAGATCTGTTCCGTCCGCCTGAACGCGTTGGTCCGGCGGACGACTGGCTGATCGTAGGTCGGGCTTGCGTACGGAAGGGAGGCGTAGGGCCGAACATGCGGGAAACACGGCCAAGATGACACTCCGACGCACTCCGGCATGGCACGCGAGAGACGGCGAAGAGACGGTATTCCGTGTCAACTCCGTGTATCGGTCCGATGACCCCGGTGTGCGCGCCGCCTGGAGCGGCAAGTATCGTCCTCACCTGCGCGGGTCCGCGCGTGACCATCACCGACCGGAGGAACCGTTGTCCCGTTTCCGTCTGATCAAGGCACTGCTCGGCCCGCTGCTGCGGGTGCTGTTGCGCCCGCAGGTGGAAGGGGCGGAGCGAATTCCCGGTTCCGGCCCGGTGATTCTCGCCGGCAACCACCTCACCTTCATCGACTCGATGGTGCTGCCCCTGGTCACGCACCGTCAGGTGTTCTTCATCGGCAAGGACGAGTACGTGAAGGGCCGCAGCCTCAAGGGCCGTCTGATGGCGTGGTTCTTCACCGGTGTCGGCATGATCCCCGTCGACCGCGACGGCGGACGGGGCGGCGTCGCGGCACTGATGACGGGCCGCCGGGTGCTGGAGGAGGGCAGGATCTTCGGCATCTACCCGGAGGGCACCCGCTCCCCCGACGGCCGCCTCTACCGCGGTCGCACCGGCATCGCCCGTCTCGCGCTGATGACCGGCGCACCCGTGGTGCCCTTCGCGATGATCGGGACGGACTCGATCCAGCCCGGCGGCAAGGGCCTGCCCCGTCCCGCGCCCGGCCGCCGCATCGCCGTGCGCTTCGGCGAGCCGCTGGACTTCACGCGCTACGAGGGCATGGACCGCGACCGTTACGTGCTGCGTGCTGTGACGGACGAGGTGATGAGCGAGGTCATGCGCCTGTCCGGGCAGGAGTACGTGGACGTCTACGCGACGAAGGCCAAGGCCGCCTGACAGCCGCCTGACAGAGGCAGCACCGTCGAATACGGCAGCGCGCGGACCGCCTCGCGGCGGCCCGGCGCTTCATCTGTCCGCAGGACGGCGCGACAGGGCAAAGCTTGCCGGGAGGGGCACTAGGCGGGCCAGGTCCCCGTCAGACCGCGTACCCCGGTCGCTCCTCCCCGGTGGATGACCGCCTTGACCACGCCGGCGATCGCCCCCTTGAGGGCGACGGCGGGCAGGATCTCCTTCAAGCGCCGCTCCTCGTCGGAGGCGTCCGGTGCGTCGTCCTCGTGCGCGACGGCCTTCCAGACCTTGCTGAACAGGGCGCTGGCGATCATGCCGCCGAGCAGCCCGAAGAGGATGCCGAGGGGCTTGTAGAGCAGCTTGACCACGCCGGTCACCTCTTCCCGTGCTTCCCGCACTTCCAGTGCTTGCCATGGGTTCCGTGCTGCCGGTGCAGGATCAGGTATGCCGCCAGGGCGGCGGTGCCGACGGCGCCCAGGGCGGCCATGGCCGCGCCCGGTTTGGCGAAGCTGCCGTTGGCGGCCTTCTCGGCCGTGTGCTGCACCTTGACCTTGGCCTCGTTCGCCTCGAACAGGGCCTTGGACTTGGCGTGCGCGGCCATCTCCCGCGCGTGCGCCTTCACGTCCGTCTTGCCCGCCAGTTCCGCGACCGTGTCCGCCAGCTCTTCGCGGGCCTGCTCCACCTCCGCCCGCAGCCGGCGGGTGTCGGTCGCCGTGCCGGACTTGCGCGTCATCGCTGGGCTCCTTCCCTGATCGCATCGACATCGGCCTTGACGCTGTCGATGGTCCTCTCGGGTTTCGGCGGTGCGGCGGATCCCAGCTCGTGCTTCCCCGCCAGCGCCAGCACACCGGCGACCAGCAGCAGCCCGCCGGCGACGATCAGGGCCGAGGCCCATACGGGCAGCGCCACGGCTATGCCCGCGATCGCCGCGAAGACCAGCGCCCACAGGGCCAGCAACCCCATGACCGCGGCCCCGCCGAACATGCCGCCGCCGAAGCCGGCACGCTTGCCCTTCTCCTTCATCTCGGCCTGCGCCAGACGCATCTCGCTGCGCACCACGTCGCTGAGCTGCTGCGAAGCCTGCTTGGTCAGCTCGGCGACGGTGCTGTGGTTCGTCTCTTCCGGCCGGTGACGCACAGATCCGATCATCGCGTCTCGCCTCGCTTCTCATCGGGGGGCCATCCGGGTGCCCTCCCGCCGAGCGGCTACTCGTACGGACGCATCAGCGCCGGTCAGCGGCCCATTCGCGCTGTTCCGCGAGATCTTTCCGTACCTCTGCGAGCTGGAGCGCCACGGCGGAGGGTGCGGTGCCGCCGCGGCCGTCTCGCGACGCGAGGGCGCCGGGGACGGTGAGGACCTCGCGCACCTGCGGGCCGAGGTGCGGGGAGATCGCGGCGAACTGTTCGTCCGTGAGCTCGTCCAGCTCGATGCCGTCGCGCTCGCAGACCTTCACGCACTCCCCCGCCACCTCGTGCGCGACCCGGAAGGGGATTCCCTGCCGCACCAGCCACTCGGCGATGTCCGTGGCGAGCGAGAACCCCGCGGGTGCCAGCTCCGCCAGGCGTTCCCGGTGCACGGTCAGGGTGGCGAGCATGCCGGTGAAGGCGGGCAGCAGCATCTCCAGCTGGTCGCAGGAGTCGAATACGGGCTCCTTGTCCTCCTGCAGGTCGCGGTTGTACGCGAGCGGGAGGGCCTTGAGGGTGGCGAGCAGCCCGGTGAGGTTGCCGATCAGGCGGCCCGACTTGCCCCGGGCCAGCTCGGCGATGTCCGGGTTCTTCTTCTGCGGCATGATCGACGAGCCGGTGGAGAAGGCGTCGTGGAGCGTGACGAAGGAGAACTCCTTGGTGTTCCAGAGGATGATCTCCTCCGCGATCTTCGAGACGTCGACGCCGGTCATGGCCGTGATGAAGGCGAACTCGGCGACGAAGTCCCGGGAGGCCGTCCCGTCGATCGAGTTGGCCGACGAGCCGTGCTCGAAGCCGAGGTCGGCGGCGACGGCCTGCGGGTCGAGGCCCAGCGAGGACCCCGCGAGCGCACCGGAGCCGTACGGGGAGACGGCCGTACGGGCGTCCCACTGACGCAGCCGCTCCGCGTCCCTCGACAGGGCCTGCGCGTGAGCGAGTACGTGGTGGGCGAAGAGCACGGGCTGGGCGTGCTGGAGATGGGTGCGGCCGGGCATCGCCACGTCGGGGTGTGCCTCGGCGAGGCCGACGAGCGCCCCCTGGAGGTCGGCGAGGAGCCCGCCGAGGATGCGGGCGTGGTCGCGCAGGTACATCCGGAAGAGCGTCGCGACCTGGTCGTTCCGTGAGCGTCCGGCGCGCAGCTTGCCGCCCAGGTCGGGCCCGAGCCGCTCCAGGAGGCCGCGCTCCAGGGCGGTGTGGACGTCCTCGTCGGCGATGGTGCCGGTGAAGATGCCGTCGGCGACGTCGCGCTCCAGCTGGTCCAGCCCGTCGGTCATCTGCCGGAGCTCTTCGGCGGTGAGCAGTCCGGCCTTGTGCAGCACGCGGGCGTGTGCCCGGGAGCCGGCGATGTCGTACGGCGCGAGCCGCCAGTCGAAGTGGACGGAGGCGGAGAGCTTCTCCAGGGCTTCGGACGGCCCGTCGGCGAAGCGGCCGCCCCAGAGGCGGACGTCATCGGTGTTGTCGCTGCTCACGGGGCGGTGCTCCTGGACGGACGTGGATGTGCGGGGGTACGGACTCGTGGCCGGGTTCGGCCCGGTGGCCGCCGTGCCTGGCTACCCCGCGCCATCGCGCGGACCACCCAAGCACGGCGAGAGACTACGCCTGGGACTGGTCCCGCTTCGCGGCGATCTTGCTGGACATTCCGAAGAGCTCGATGAAGCCCTTGGACATCGACTGGTCGAAGGTGTCGCCGCTGTCGTATGTCGCGAGGTTGAAGTCGTAGAGCGACTGCTGGGAGCGCCGGCCGGTGACGACGGCCCGTCCGCCGTGCAGCGTCATCCGGATGTCGCCGCTGACGTGCTCGCTGGCCTCGTCGATGAAGCCTTCCAGGGCGCGCTTGAGCGGGGAGAACCACAGGCCGTCGTAGACGAGTTCGGCCCACCGCTGCTCGACCTGCCGCTTGAACCGGGCCAGTTCGCGCTCGACGGTGACGTTCTCCAGCTCCTGGTGCGCGGTGATCAGCGCGATGCCGCCCGGGGACTCGTACACCTCCCGGGACTTGATGCCCACCAGCCGGTCCTCGACCATGTCGATCCGGCCGACGCCGTGGGCGCCCGCCCGGT
This sequence comes from Streptomyces sp. DSM 116795, assembly GCF_055792905.1. Taxonomy (NCBI): domain Bacteria; kingdom Bacillati; phylum Actinomycetota; class Actinomycetes; order Kitasatosporales; family Streptomycetaceae; genus Streptomyces; species Streptomyces sp. DSM 116795. Next base: position 6,668,913 of record NZ_CM147707.1, on the reverse strand, counting down.
CGTTCAGCTGCTGGATCGCCTGCAGGACGCTGACCGGCTTGCCGTCGAGGGCGACGGGGACGCCCTTCTCGAAGGTGACGATCACCTCGTCTGCCTCGCGCGGGGTGGCGGGGTTCTCGGTGTACTCGTAGACGTCCTCGATGGGCCCGTTCCAGATGTCCTCCAGGAAGCCGGTCTCGACCGCCCGGCCGAAGACGTTCTGGTCGATGGAGTACGGGGACTTCTTGCTCGTCGCGATCGGCAGGCCCTTGTCCTCGCAGAAGGCGATCGCCTTGTCCCGGGTCATCGCGTAGTCCCGCACGGGCGCGATGCACTTCAGGTCGGGGGCGAGGGAGGAGATGCCGGCCTCGAACCGCACCTGGTCGTTGCCCTTGCCGGTGCAGCCGTGGGCGACCGTCGTGGCGCCGTGCTTGTGCGCGGCGTCCACCAGGTGCTTGACGATCGTAGGCCGGGAGAGGGCGGAGACCAGCGGATAGCGGTCCATGTAGAGCGCGTTGGCCTTGATAGCCGGCAGGCAGTACTCGTCGGCGAACTCCTCCTTGGCGTCCGCCACTTCGGCCTCGACGGCACCGCAGGCGAGTGCGCGCTTGCGGATGACGTCCAGGTCCTCGCCTCCCTGGCCGACATCGACGGCGACGGCGACGACCTCGGCCCCGGTCTCCTCGGCGATCCAGCCGATGCAGACGGAGGTGTCAAGGCCGCCGGAGTAGGCGAGTACGACGCGCTCAGTCACGGGGTTCTCCTTACAGTGCATACGCTGACTGGCATAAGTATGCACTCACCCGTATGTTTCGTCAACGCGCCTGGTCAGAGACTTACGCAAGGGACCGGGGCGGGATTCCGCGCGCGCCGGAGACGCGGTGGGTCTCTCAGCCGGAGCGGCCGCCGAGCTCCTCGCGGAGCACCGCAGCGTGGCTGTGGTCGAGCTGCTCCTCTTTCACGGCGGTCAGCAGCGTCACCTTCCCGCCGTCCACCCGCTCACGGAGGCGGTCTAGCGCCTCGCGGGCCTCGGGCTCCGCCAGCTCGGCGCGGTAGCGCTCGGCGAACTGGCCGAACCGGTCGGGATCGTGGGAGTACCACTTGCGCAGCTCGGTCGAGGGAGCGATCTGCTTCGCCCACTCGTCCAGCCGTGCGTTCTCCTTCTTCATCCCGCGCGGCCACACCCGGTCCACGAGCACCCTCAGCCCGTCCTCACGGGGCCTGGCCTCCTCGTACACGCGCCGCACCCGCACACGCTTCGTCTTCGTCATGCCTCAAGGGTGGGACAGCGGCGGCCGGGCCGCACGGTCAGTGATGCCGGACCAGGGCGTGTCCGCAAAGTAGCGTCGTCCTCCCCCTGGGCCTTCGGCCCGGGAGGCGAGAGCGCTGGGGTACCACCCGGGCCGCCTAGGCCCAGGGGGAGGGCTGAGCCGACGACCGACAACGCTGGGGGCACGCCCCCACGCTGCGCTGGGGGGACCCTCCCCCAGACGGAGTCTGGGGGAGGGACTCTGCGGACACGCCCTAGTGCTCCTTCTGAGCCAGGTTCAGCAGATGCCCCGCGAGTGCCTGCCCCCCGTCGGGGGCGCGGCTGATGAGGAGGAGCGTGTCGTCGCCGGCGATGGTGCCGATGATGTCGTGGACGCCCGCCTGGTCGATTGCCGAGGCGAGGAACTGAGCGGCGCCGGGCGGCGTGCGCAGGACCACCAGGTTCGCCGACGCCTCGGCGGAGATGAGGAGTTCGCCCGCGAGGCGTGCCATGCGGGCCTCGGTCGCCGACTCGCCCAGCGGAGCCTTCGGCGTGCGGTCGCCGCCCTCGCTGGGGACGGCGTAGATCAGCTCGCCTCCGGTGTTACGGATCTTCACGGCGCCCAGCTCGTCCAGGTCACGGGAGAGCGTGGCCTGAGTGACGGAGAGGCCGTCGTCGGCGAGAAGCTTGGCGAGCTGACTCTGGGAGCGCACCGGCTGCCGGTTGAGGATGTCGACGATCCGCCGGTGCCGGGCAGTGCGGGTCTGCGGTACGGCCTGGCCCCCGTAACCGTTGCCCAGCTCCTCCTCGTGCGCGTACCCCTCGGTCATCGGCCCGGTCCCCTTCGGCTCATGCGCTCGTCTCCCCGCCGTCCACCGCGTCCAGGACCGTGGGGAGGGCTCCGAGGAGAGCGTCCACCTCGTGCTCGGTGACGATCAGCGGCGGAGCGAGCCGTACGACATCCGGCGCGACCGCGTTGACCAGGAACCCCGCGTCCTGAGCCGCTTGTTGCACGTGCGGTGCGACGGGCTCGGTGAGCACGATACCCAGCAGGAGTCCCGCCCCGCGGACCTGCTCGACGAGCGGATGTCCGATCGACCAGATCCCGTCACGCAGCCGCTCCCCCAGTCGCCGGGCGCGCGCGGGCAGTTCCTCCTCGGCGAGGGTCCGCAGCACCGCCAGTGCGGCCGCGCAGGCGACGGGATTGCCGCCGAAGGTGGAGCCGTGCTGACCGGGCGTCAGCAGCTCCGCCGCCTCGCCGAAGAACATCGTGGCGCCCAGCGGAAGACCGCCGCCGAGGCCCTTGGCGAGGGTGATGACGTCCGGTTCCACGCCCTGTGCCTGGCAGGCGAACCAGTGGCCGGTACGTCCGATACCTGTCTGGATCTCGTCGATGACGAGGAGCGTCCCGTTCGCACGCGTGATGTCGCGTGCGGCCGCGAGATAGCCCTCGGGCGGCACGACGACACCGTTCTCCCCCTGCACCGGCTCGACGATCACCAGCGCCGTGTCCGTGGTGACGGCTGCGCTCAGCGCGTCGGCGTCGCCGTAGGGCACGTGGGTCACGTCGCCGGGCAGCGGCTCGAACGGCGCCTGCTTCGCGGGCTGTCCCGTCAGAGCGAGGGCTCCCATGGTGCGGCCGTGGAAGCCGCCCTCGGTGGCGACCATGTGCGTACGGCCCGTGCGCCGCCCGGCCTTGACGGCCGCCTCGACGGCTTCGGCGCCCGAGTTGCAGAAGTAGACCCGGCCCTCGCGGCCCGTCAGCTCCAGCAGCCGCTCGGCCAGTTCGACGGGCGGTTCGGCGATGAAGAGGTTGGAGACGTGGCCGAGCGTGGCGACCTGGTCGGAGACCGCTCGTACGACCGCGTCGTGCGCCGTGCCCAGCGCGTTGACGGCGATGCCGCCGGTGAAGTCCGTGTAGGCCTTGCCCTGCGCGTCCCACAGGGTGCTGCCGTGACCGTGCGTCAGAGGTATCCGCGGAGTGCCGTAGTTGTCGGTCATGGCCGACTGCCAGCGGCCGGTGAGCGCGGAGTTGGCGGTGTCGCGGGCGGTGGTGCCGGCGGCGCTGCCGGGCGTGGTGCCGGCGGCGCCTGTGGCCGTCCCCGCCGGTTCGTCCGTGGTGGTCATGGCGTGGGCTCCTCCCCCTCACGCTTGTCCGGCACGACCATCGTGCCGATGCCCTCGTCGGTGAAGATCTCCAGCAGGATCGAGTGCGGTACGCGGCCGTCCAGGACGCGTGCGGTGCGCACCCCGTTGCGTACGGCGTGCAGGCAGCCCTCCATCTTGGGGACCATGCCGCTGGCCAGATCCGGCAGCAGCTTCTCCAGTTCGGCGGCGGTGAGTTCGCTGACGACCTCGTCGCTGGCCGGCCAGTCCGCGTACAGGCCCTCGACGTCTGTAAGCACCATCAGCGTCTCGGCGCCGAGCGCGGCGGCGAGTGCGGCGGCGGCGGTGTCGGCGTTGACGTTGTAGACGCCGCATCCGTCGCCCGCGGCTGTGCCGCCGTCCCCGTCGGTCTCGTCGGACGGGTCGGCGCTGCGTGCGATGGAGGAGATGACGGGGATGCGTCCGTCGTCCAGCAGCGCCTGGATCGCGCCGGTCTCTATGCTCTCGATGTCGCCGACGCGGCCGATGTCGACGGCTTCGCCGTCGATGCGGGCGTAACGCTTCGTCGCAGCCATGATGTGGGCGTCCTCGCCGGTCATGCCGACGGCGAGCGGCCCGTGCCGGTTCAGGAGATTGACGAGCTCGCGCTGGACCTGGCCTGCGAGGACCATCCGTACGACGTCCATCGTCTCGGGCGTGGTCACACGCAGGCCGGCCTTGAACTCCGACTCCAGCCCCAGACGCGTCAGTTGGGCGCTGATCTGCGGACCGCCGCCGTGCACGACGACGGGACGCAGCCCGGCCTGGCGCAGGAAGACGACATCCTGTGCGAAGGCTGCCTTGAGTTCCTGGTCGACCATTGCGTTGCCGCCGAACTTGATGACGACGGTCCGGCCGTTGTGCCGCGTGAGCCACGGCAGCGCCTCGATGAGCGTCCGCGCCTTGGGCAGCGCGGTATGCCTGCGGGTGGGATGCACGGGATCGTTCACGAGCTGTAGGCGCTGTTCTCGTGTACGTAGTCGGCCGTCAGGTCGTTCGTCCAGATGACGGCGGACTCGGAGCCGGCGGCGAGGTCGGCCGTGATGCGCACCTCGCGGTAGCGCATGTCGGCCTTGTCGCGGTCCTCTCCGACCGAGCCGTTCCGGCAGACCCAGACGCCGTTGACGGCGACGTTGATCCGGTCGGGCTCGAAGGCGGCGCCGGTCGTGCCGACCGCGGAGAGCACACGGCCCCAGTTGGGGTCCTCGCCGTGCACGGCGCACTTGAGCAGATTGCTACGGGCGACAGCGCGGCCGACCTCGACGGCGTCGTCCTCGCTCGCGGCGTTCTGGACCTCGATGCGGATGTCCTTCGAGGCGCCCTCGGCATCGCGGATGAGCTGCTGGGCCAGGTCGTCGCAGACCGTCCGTACCGCCTCGGTGAACTCCGTGCCGTCCGGGACGACTTCAGCGGCGCCGGAGGCGAGCAGCAACACCGTGTCGTTGGTGGAAAGGCAGCCGTCGGAGTCGATCCGCTCGAAGGTCGTACGGGTCGCGTCGCGCAGCGCACCGTCCAGGGCGGCGGAGTCCAGGTCGGCGTCCGTGGTCAGCACGACCAGCATCGTGGCGAGCGAAGGCGCGAGCATGCCCGCGCCCTTGGCCATTCCGCCCACCGTCCATCCGCCGGAACCCTGCACCACGGCCGTCTTGTGCACCGTGTCGGTGGTCTTGATCGCCAGGGCGGCCTTCTCGCCGCCGTACTCGGAAAGTTGACCGGCGGCCTCGCCGACTCCCGGCAGCAGCCTGTCCATCGGGAGCCGGGTGCCGATCAGTCCGGTGGAGCAGACGGCGATCTCGCCGGCGCTGTGACCGAGGGCCGAGGCGGCCTGCTCCGCGGTGGCGTGCGTGTCCTGGAAGCCGAGCGGGCCCGTACAGGCGTTGGCGCCACCGGAGTTGAGCACGACGGCCGACACCGCGCCGCCCTTGAGCACCTGCTGCGACCAGAGCACGGGCGCGGCCTTGACGCGGTTCGCGGTGAACACGCCCGCGGCCGCGCGGCGAGGTCCGTTGTTGACGACGAGCGCCAGGTCCTCTCCGCCGCTCTCCTTGATTCCGGCCGCGACCCCCGCAGCCGTGAACCCCTTTGCCGCTGTCACGCTCACGCTTCTTCTCCGTTCGCTTCGCCGCCTGCCGGCCGGGGGCACCTGCCGTCGCTCACGGCGCGGTTCCCACGGCGGGCAGCCCCAGTGCCTCGGGAAGTCCGAGGGCGATGTTCATGCTCTGCACCGCGCCGCCGGCGGTGCCCTTGGTCAGGTTGTCGACTGCGCTGACGACGATCAGGCGACCGGCGTCGGTATCCAGAGCCACCTGCAGCTGAACGCTGTTCGAGCCGTGCACGTGGCCCGTCGACGGCCACTCACCGTCCGGGAGCAGGGTGACGAACTGCTCGTCCTGGTAGGCCTTTTCGTAGACGGCACGCAGCTCCTCCGCACCGGTGCCCGGCCTCGCCCTGGCGCTGCAGGTGGCGAGGATCCCGCGGGACATCGGCGCGAGAGTCGGCGTGAAGGAGACGCTGACCCGCTCACCCGCCGCCGCGGAGAGGTTCTGCACCATCTCGGGTGTGTGCCGGTGCCCGCCGCCCACTCCGTACGGGCTCATGGAGCCCATCACCTCGCTGCCCAGCAGATGCGGCTTGAGCGCCTTGCCCGCGCCCGAGGTTCCCGTCGCCGCGACGACGACGGCCTCCGGCTCGGCCAGCGCGGCCGCGTAGGCGGGGACGAGGGCGAGTGAGACGGCGGTCGGATAACAGCCCGGGACCGCGATGCGCCTGGACCCCACCAGCGCGGCGCGGGCCCCCGGCAGCTCAGGAAGGCCGTACGGCCAGGTGCCGGCGTGGGGCGTGCCGTAGAAGCGCTGCCACGCCTGTGCGTCCGAGAGGCGGAAGTCCGCGCCGCAGTCCACGACGAGCACGCCCTCCCCCAGCTCACGGGCGACCGCTGCGGACTGTCCGTGCGGCAGGGCGAGGAAGACGACGTCGTGACCGGCCAGAGCGGCGACGGTCGTCTCCTCCAGCACCCGGTCCGCGTACGGAGTCAGATGCGGCTGGAGTGCGCCGAGCCGGCTGCCCGCGTTGGAGTTGCCGGTGAGCGCCCCGACCTCGACCTCGGGATGCGCGGCCAGCAGGCGCAGGATCTCCCCGCCCGCATATCCGCTCGCCCCGGCGACCGCTGCTCGTATTGCCATCGATCCCTCCTCGTCGCCAGCATGACTATACGTGACATGGCAGTTTTATGCAAAGCTGGCGAATACGACGCCCCAGCGGCCTGCGACCGAGATTTTTAGTTGGCGGACGAGCACTTTAGTTGGCGGATCTTGATCCCGTAACGCTGTGTTGCGATCAGTTCCGAAGAGTGTTCCCGGTCGTCAGCCGGTGAGTGCTGCTGTGGGTGTGTGAGCGAGGTAGCGAGGGCGAAGATCCCTTCGGATTCAAGTCAACTGGACCAGTTGGTCATGGAGTTCGACGGCGATGCCGCGGCACGGGATCGGCTGCGGCTCGGGGGCGACTGGTCGCGTCGGTGGAGTTCGACATGGCGGATCGGTGCCGGCGAGGTGGGCTGGCCGGTCCGCGACATGGCTCATGTGCCGGTGCTGTCGTCCCGGCCGATGCGGGGGTTCACGTGGCGGGCGAAGCAGCGGCATCGCCCCGGGCTCGAAGTGATGGTGTCGACGGGTAGGGGGCACGGCTTCGAGTCGTTAGAGGAGATGCGGCTGTTGGTCGCGCTGGACTTCCTGGGCGCCGCAGAGGTGCTGTCGCAGCCGTTCCGCCTGGACTTCGAGCACGTGGGCGGGCCTTCCTGGCACATTCCGGACTTCCTCGCCCTGATCGGCGGCGGGATGTGGCTACTGGATGTCCGACCAATGGAGCTGGTCAAGGATGCGGACGCGCTGAAGTTCGCGGCAGCCAGGGAGGTGGCGGCGGCATGCGGCTGGCGGTACTCGGTGGTCGCGGGCTGGCACCGGCATGTGTGGAGCGTCCTTGATCACTTGTCGTCGCGACGGCGGCCGGCGAGGGATCTCCTGGGCATGCGGGATCAGTTGCTCACGGCTATCGGCCGTCGGGAGGGCCGGGTGATGCCATTTTGCGAGTTGGCAGACGCGACCAGCGTCCCCTCCGTTGGCCGTGCGAACATCGTCCGGCTGCTCTGGCAACGCAAGCTCGGTGTGGATCTTGGCAGTCCCTTGCGGGACAGCTCCCTGATCTGGGGGGTGTGATGGCGTCGAGAGGGTTCTTGCAGGTCGCTCCAGGCAGGCGGCTCGCGCTCAACGGAGTCGAGTGGACGATCGAGGACGTCCACGGCCAGTTCGGCCGACTCGTTCTCGTGGATGACGACGGCCGCGCGGAGACCCGCTCGTTCCGCTGGCTGATCAACCATCCCGACCTGCGGCTCCTGCCGACGGTCGAAGCCTCAAGGCAACACTTGCCGGTCTCCCGTCAGCCGAGGACACTCGCCGATCTGACGACGGACCAGTTGGAACGCGCCCGGCTGCGGGCTGCGCATGTGTTGGAAGCTGAGACGGGGTTCCGGGAGGGGCACCCCGCTCGGGCCCTGCCGGGTGAGCCCCGGCCTGCCTACGATCCGGACCGCACGACGCTGACCCAGCGTCGCCATGCGAAGGCGGCGGAAACGAGGGCGATGCCCCGTGCGGAGGCGACCCGGCTCGGTCTGCAGCATCTCAGCTACCGAACCTTGGAGCGTCTGGCGGCTCTCTCGGGCGACAGTCTTCTGCTGGCCTGTGCGGATGGGCGCTGGACACGGCGACGCAGTGGGCACCGCTGCATCACGGAGGAGGTCCGTGAGGCGATCTTCGCGGTCAAGGGTGAGTGCAGCGAACGCGCCCGCCTGAGTCTGGCCGCCAGGCACCGGCTGATGCACCAGTACATGCGTGAGCGGTTCCCGACGTTTCCGACGAAGAAGATCCCTTCCCGCTGGACGCTCGCGAACGTCTGGGAGGAGTGGTTCGGGTCAGGCGGCGCCCGACCGCGCTACCAGCGGACGGCCCAGGCCGCCGCAGAAGCCGGGGTCTCCGGTCGGATGGTGGTCCATCGGCCCGGCCAGGTGCTGGTACTGGACTCGACCCCGATGCCGGTGAAGCTGCGCGAGACCGTGTTCGGTGATGCGGTCACCGCGACACTGACCCTCGCGCTGGATCTCTACACGCACGGGCTGCCGGCCTTTCGGCTCACGTTGCAATCAGACACCTCGATCGACGTCGCGATGCTGCTGCGGGACGTGATGCTGCCGCTTCCGATGCGGGACGGCTGGAGCAAGGAAATGGAATGGCCCTACGCGGGGGTCCCGGCCGACGTGATCGCCGAGTTCACCGGTCACCGGGTGGCCGCTCTGCCGTTCTTCGCCCCGGAGACGGTCACCACCGACCACGGCGGCCCCTACAAGAACCACGACCTAGTGGAAGTCGAGAGGGAGATCGGCTGCCGGATCCTGCCCGCCCGCGTCCTGCGGCAGACAGACAAGTTCGCGGTCGAGCGTCAGTTCCTCACCATCCAGACCATGCTCTTCGAGCACCTGTTGGGCTTCACCGGGGGCGATGTCGCGGACCGCGGGACGGACCCGGAACGCGACGCGAGCCTCACGCTCGCACAAGCCGAACACATCATCGCGACATGGATCGTCAAGATCTGGCAGAACCGCAAACTAACCGAATACGCACCGAGTTGGGCGCCTGGCGAGGACCACAGCCCCAACACTCTGTTCGCAGCGGCGATGGAACAGGGTGGCTTCGACCTGGACTTCCCCGAACCGGGCTTCTACTACAAGGCTCTGCGCAAGCACCACGTGAAGATCCATCCACGACGCGGAGTGAAGATCCGTGGGCTTTGGTATCACGACCCCGTCCTCGACGAGCCGCCATTCCTGCAGCCCTCCGGTCGAGGCGGCAAGCACGCGGGCAAGTGGGTCGTTTGCAGCGACCGAAGGGACCGTCGGCAGGTAGTCCTCCAGGACCCGGCCAACCACGAGACTTGGCACATCCTGCGCTGGAAAGGGCTGCCGCCCGAGGGTGAGATCCCCGCCTTCTCCGACAAGACCGCCGACGCCCTCCTGGCGCACGTGAAGGCGAACAACATCAAGATCCACTCCGAGAGCGAGCTCTTGGAATATCTGCTGGAGATCCTCGGGTCGGTCACCCCGGTCGATCAATGGCCAAGCCAGGCCACGAAGAAGGCCGGGAAAAAGCGGCGTGCCGCCCAGGCCCGCGAGATCAGTCGCGCCCAGGCTGCGGCCGCCGACTGCCCTGCCACACCGGCGCCGCCAGTCGAATCGGCCCCGGCAGAGATGCCTGCGGCCTGGGCCGAACATGCCCGCACGATCGACCGCGCAGTCGACACCGACCGCCGCCGGCGTCGCGAAGAGGCGCTCGCCGAGACCAGGCCCGTCGCCCCGCCGAAGCTGCACGAGGCCCTGAAACGGCGGCCCATGTTCCTGCCGGCGCCCCGCGACGACTCAGAAGCCGACACCAGTGTCCGGGAGGACGACGCGTGACCCGAACCCTCTCCCCCGACGATCCGCTGGCGGACCTGCCCTCACGAGCCCAGATCGCCGAGTTGATCCTGAGTAAGCGCCCGCCCCGCGACACCTACGTCGGCTGGCAGCACTATCGCGCCCGCTGCGGCCTTCTCGTCCCCGCCCCGGTGATCTCGCCGCAGCAGTGGTCGGTGACCCCAGACAGCCGCAAAGCTGACTATGAACTCTACCGGCAGTTGACGAACGCCAACCTCCCAGTGCAGGCGACTCCCATGCACGACAAGGTCGGCAAGCTGATTCGGCGTCGGTTAAGCGGCAACACGAAGAAGCAGGACGATCCGACGCGCGCCGGCGTTATGGTCGGCGGCTGGGGCAACTACGGCAAGACAGCGTCCGTCTGCTCTGCGGGTGCCGTTTTCGAAGGCCAGTGGCTCGAACTGCACAGCTACCTCAACCCCGCGGCTCTGCCGGGCTCGCGTGATCTCCACGCGCCGGTCGTCTACGCCTCGACCCCGGTGACAGCGACTCCGAAGAGCCTCTGTGCGTCGATCCTGGGCTTCTTCCGCGCGGAAACGCGCAAGACGGCAACGCTGCCGGAACTGGTCCGGCTGGTTGCGGACTCCCTCCACGACCACGGCGTCAAAGTACTGATCCTTGACGACATCAGCCGACTGAGGATGCACAGAGCCGACGACCAGGACGTCCTTGACCTGATCCGGGCCTTCATGAGCCTGGACGTCACCCTGATCCTGGCCGGCGTCAACATTTCCGGCATTGGACTGCTCCGAGAGGCGAAATGGAACAAGAAGACCCGGCAGTGGGAGATGCCACCGCTGGAGTCGACCCGCATCCACGGCCTAGAAGTCACTCAGACCGAGCACCGCTTCGAGCTCATCGAAATCGACCGCTTCCGCTACACCACCCGACACCAGATCCAGGCCTTCGTCGACCACCTACAGGGAATCGAGGAGCACCTGCGGCTGCACAACGCCAAGGAGGGCATGCTCACCGGCGGCACCATGCCGGAGTACTTGATGCGTCGCACCGGAGGCGTCGTCGGCCTTTTGGGGCGCCTACTCGAGGACGGCGCCCTGGAGGCCGTGGAGTCGGGGAAGGAACTGATCGACGAGAGCCTGCTGGACGAGATCGTCCTTCGACGGGACGAGCCTGAGCAGGCGCCGGACGAGCCCGTGATCCCGGCCGACCCAACTATCGTCGGTAAGAAGATCCGACAGGTGAAACGGCACCGGAACACTGTCTTCGACGACCACGGCCCCGCCGGGGCAACAGGGAGTTGAACCAAGCAATGCATCCATTGCCCCGAAGCTTGGGCCCGCTCCGAGGTGAATCAATGGGAGGCTACCTGCGAAGGCTCGCATATCGCCTCGGAATCTCTCCAGTGCATCTCGCCAGCGTCACGGGCCTGCACAACGCCAATCGGCTGGACAACCGCATGGGGCGACATGCATTGATGGAGCTCGACGGAGACACCATCACAACCTTCAGTCAGGCGACGCGGCTTACCCGAGAAGAGGCCACTTCTCTTACCCTGTCCTCTTGGAAGTATCGATACCCTCCAATTCTTCGCTCTCTTCCTGGGCCTGCACAGCGTACCCTGTTTGATACGTGGCTCTTCGGTGTTCCACGCTTCTGTCCGCAGTGCCTCGCGGGCGAAAAAGCAAATACGCCAATGCCGCGCGGAGGACCGTGGAAGAAAGAATGGCACCTCCCTGTTGCTTTTGCCTGCATGGAACACCGCGTATTCCTGAGTCACAAGTGCCCTCGCTGTGGCCAGCCAGCACAAGACAGCGCCATACTGATGCAGCGACCCAACGACCACACCCTGCATCCGGCGCAGTGTCGGTGGACATTCGAGACGCCCGGAGCCCGGAAACGAATGAGTGAGGCATGCGGCAACCGCCTCGACAAATCCCCTCACTACGCGGAGCCCACGGATTCGATGTTCGCCTTGCAACAGGAGATCATCGAGACCCTCAACCTCACAACGTCGCATCACGATTCCGCGTCCTTTTTCACTGACCTCCGGCTCGTCGTCGCTGCCCTCACTGCGGCTTGGCCGGCAAGCAGCCACCTCATCGAGTCTGAACACAAAGAGAGTGTTGATTTCCATGTGTCAGGCCAGACTGATTACCGGCGAACACCCCGGGGAGGGGCCCGGAGGCACCGGATTGACGCGCTCCCGCGAGACGCTACTGCGAGCGCAGCACTCTTGTTAGCGTCACGTTCAGTCCTTAATGCCGAAGATCTTCGCGAAAGCCTATCCCCCTTGATTCGCGAAGGATTCAAGGATCGAGACGAACGGTATTCTTGGGAAGGGCTCCTCTCTCGACACGAGGAAAATTGCACCCCTAGATTCCGGATCGCCGTTGAACCCTTGACGCGAACATTTCGGAGAGCCGGAGGCCCTTCCAGACTCCGTTCGGCAACGCGCAATGACTACCGGCCCGCGCACATTCCCGCTTCCTTGGAGGAAGGCTGGTTCGAACGCCACTTTCACCATTTTCATGGCGCGACACCCAAGCTCCTACGCATGAATGCGGCTGTTCGTCTAGTGCAGTGGGTGCTCGGCGGATCAATGGGGGCTTCTGCGGCATACCTGGGAATTCCGTTGAAACGTCATAATTTCTCGGCGGCGGCGATCAAGCGGGTCGATCCATTTGAGTTTCACAGGGCACTTGAAGGCATTGCCGAAGAAATCTCCTCGACGCCCTATCCGATCGACTACCACCGACGCCGAGAAGCCCTTCAGAGTTGGGCTCTTGATCAGGACGCTTGGGACAGCATCACCAAACGACTGGCACCACCGAGTCACCATGCTTCGCCATTTCTCGACGATCGGAAGCGGCAATCAGCCTCCGTCTTCGTCTGGGTTCAAGTGACCCGAGGCCAGCACGTCTTCGCCCCGAGACCGATCGAAGCTGCTCAGACGCCCGACGTCCAGCGCGAGTGGGCACGCATGCGCAACACGACGTGGAACCAGTTGACCCGCCCTGATGCCATCCCTCACTACGCCGACCTGCGCAAGGTCCTTACCGATTACGCGACCCAGCTGGCCCGGAGCATCGACAACGGGGAACCGCTCACCTAGCAGTGAACACGTGTCGCTCGACGCTCATCTGGAGCCAGTCACCGAGGGCGAACATGCTGGACCGGGTGCGCATTACCTGTTCAATTGCAGCAGCCTCATTCGACACCGCTCTTCGGGGTGCGACGATCGACCTCTTGGGAGTCGCTCTCGTCTCGAACTGAGGCGTTGCCGGTGATGGAGACGGCTGTGGCACATGTTGCCCACCGCTGGACGAGCGGCCGCTGTCGCCTGGGCGGCGGGGTGCCGCTGCGGTGTTCAAGGCGCTCGGCGACCCGGTGCGGCTGCGGCTGTGCTCGCGAATCGCCTCGCACTCTGGCCGTGAGGCGTGCGTTTGCGACATCTTCAGTCCCCGGCCGCGGGCCGATGAAGTCCGTGACCTCGAATTCGGCTCTCCAAGGCCCACGGTCGCATCGGCCGCGTAGGGCAACTGCAGCCCCTGCGATAGCCAGCGGGCCCACCCGGATAACCCCGTGCGCCGGCAAGCGGCCCGAACAAGTCCGACTCCTGCGCCGAAACACGCCCCTCGCAGACCCGAGATGGCCGACCATGGAGAGACGGCTAAACACAGTTGACATAGCCATGAGGGGGACTCTTGCGGGCCGAGTTGTGCGTCGAAGGGGATGCAAGTGAGCTCCGGTCCCTACACGCCTGGCTTCGCGGCGAAGCAGACATCCGCCGTTCTGCCAGCTTGGAGCTGAGGGAAGCACCGCCACGACCCGGGCAGATGGGCACCCTCGTCGACGTGATCCAACTCGTGACCGACAACAGCTGGAGCGCGGCGTCATTCGTGATGGCTCTCGTCGCGTGGAAGCGCACTCGTCCACAGAACCCGAGCATCACGATCAACCACGGTGATACAGCTGTCACACTCACCAACTGCAGCGACGAGGAAGTTGAACGAGTGATCCGCTTCCTTGAGCACGGGCCGGTGGCAGAGGCTGCCGACGAGTGAGCGAGCTGCCGGACCCGGGTGCCTCACGAGCCGTGCTCATCGGCACGAGCCAGTACGACCATCTCGAACCGCTGCCCACGGTCGCCAACAACCTGACAGCGCTGGCAGAAGCGCTCACCACCCCTGCCTGCTGGGGCCTGCAGCCGCAGAACTGCGCCATCATCTCCAACCCAATGAGCTCAGAAGAAGTGATGGCAGCTGTCCGAGACTCGGGGAGGCAAGCGCGCGACACTCTCTTCGTCTACTACGCCGGGCACGGACTCGTGGATCCACAAGGTGGGCTCTTCCTTGGAAGGCCCCAAACGAAGCAGCACCTGGTTGAAACTGGCCTGCCCTATGACTGGTTGCGGCAAGCACTAAGCGGCAGTCAGGCAGAGCGACACGTCGTCGTACTGGACTGCTGCTACGGCGGCCTGGCCCTGGGCACCATGGGCGACGGCGCCTCGGAGCTGGTGAACCAAGCAACAGTAGAAGGTAGTTACCTCTTGGCCGCGGCTTCGGAGACGCGCCCGGCGCTTGCACCGGCGGGCGAAACGTACACCGCATTCACAGCGGAACTGCTCGACGTTCTGCGTAGCGGCATCCGTAACGGCCCCGAACTGCTGGAACTTGATGTCGTCTACCGACACCTGCGGTTGTCATTGGGGGCCAAGGGACGCCCGCTGCCACAAGCCCGGAACCGCAATACCGGCGGCCGACTTGCGCTCGGGCGCAACCAAGCGTTTCTGCCGACTCAGCCGGTCAGTGTCTCTGCCTCAGACCCCGATCGACGGAGGTGGCCACAGCCGACCAACGTTCGTACCGCTGAGGGCTTCATCGAGAAGCTGGCCGACGTCCGCAGGGTGTCCGGCCTCACGCAGGATGGGTCAGCCAGCGCTCCGGCGGGCAGATCTCGAAGAGAGCGGTCAGCTACCTAGCAAACCGAACTGCGTTGCCGAAGACTTGGAAGACGACTGCCATCTATCTGTCTGCATGTGGTGTGCCGGAGGATCAGGTGGCTCAGTGGAAGGCTGCCTGGCAGAGGCTCCGACAGGATTCAACTCGTCCCGCTCCAGATGACCAGCCAGCAGCCCAGCAGACCCGGCCCCCGAGAGCGGGCATCTGGGGCAAGATGACACGGCGAATCCAAGCCCGCGGCGAACGTTGACGCCCCTGCCGAGACCAGCTCCAGATTTGGTTTTCCGCGCCGCTTCTCGGCTTCTTACTGGCCCGGAGAAGCAGGAGCGGAGGGCCCGGACTTCTCCGGCGCCGGACTGGACTTGTCCGAGTCACTACCGAACAGCGTGTTCCACCCGGCAATGATCAGCACAACAACCACGACGATCACCCACGTCGCTGGCTTCTTTGAACGTCCAGACACGCCAGATGGCCTGACGTAATGCCCTGCACGGTAATAACTCTTGCGGCTCCCCATCCTGACTCCCCCCGAGTGCTCGAAACACTTGCTTGCTCACTCGCTCTCGGAACGCAGTTTGACAGGCTGCAGCTGACAGAAGAGACGCTTCTGCCGCCCAGGGCCGGAATCCGTCGGTCAGGGGAAACGCTTGGCGAGAACTGCCGCCCCAGAGACAGGGCTGCAAAGCCGCGAGCACTGCTCATACTGGGCTGCGGTTTGCGCTGATCAGCGTCAGCATGCCGTGAGTGCCTCCTCTCCCTATTGGCGTGTGACGGGCAGCAGTTTGTCGACCGTCGCCAGCAGGAGGGTGATGTCGGCGTCGGTCCGCCGCTTCGCTGCCAGTTCGGCAGCCTCGGGCTCCAGAAAGGCATCGGACAGTGCGGATGTTGAGGCCGGTCAGCCGTCAGACGCTGCGGCGCCACGGCCTTGCGGATGATCGTGGATCCAGGAAAGGCCTCCTAGATCGAGGTGTTGGCGAGCTCGGGTGACGGCGACGTAGGAGAGGCGGGCCTCCCCAAGGTCGATCGGTCCGGGGAGAGGGTTGCCGTGCTCGTCCTGGCTGGCCTCGTCGTCTGGTGGTGGTGTGAAGTCGTCAGCGATGCGGATCGATGACCACTCGCGCCCCTTCGCTTTGTGGGCGGTGGAGATGGTGATCTCGGCGCGGTCTTCGTGGGTGAGCTGGTTTACGGCGGCGAGGATGGCTTCGGCTCCGTGCTCGTCCACGAGGTCCACCAGGGGCGCGAGGTCACGGCCGGAAGGGTCCTTATCCGCGTAGTCCTGCAGTTCACCCCAGGAACGAAAGAGGATCAGTTCGGGGTGGGTGGTGCGGCGTCCGGACTTCAGATCCCTGGCTGCAACGGCGAGTGCCTGCAGGGCGCCTCCCCCGCCGGCGAGGGCAACTCGTCTGCCGGCGTCGAGGTACTGGAGAACTTCGATCATGGCACCGACGTTGGTGCGGCACAGTACTGCGGCAGGGGATGCCGTGGCCGGGCTGACCGACGTGGCAATGTCGGGGGTTCCTGTGAGGCGGATGGGGGCCTCGGCGATGGCGAGCCAACGATTGGCCTCTTCGGCCAATCGAGGCCCGAAGCGGAACGAGCGTGAGAGGTGCAGATGGGTGCCTTGGAAGCCGGTCATGACGTCACGTGCACCGCGCCAGCCGTAGATGGCCTGGGCTGAGTCTCCGACCATCACCAGCTGCGTGTGCTGGCGTTGGTCGTTGAGGACTTTCTCCAGGACGGGGTTGGTGTCCTGGGCTTCGTCGAGGAGAAGGAAGTCGGCGGGGATTCGGGGTTGGGAGAGCGCCCAGATCTTCAGGTAGTGGTCGTGTTCGAAGCGCACGATGCCTTCGTCGGTCTGCTGGACGTCCTCCCATGCCTTGCGGGCGTACGGCAACACCAGGTCAGCCAGTTCCGCTCGCTCCTCGGGAGCTTCGATGCCACGGAGGGGCGGCACGTGACGTGCTGTCAGCTCGGGGTCGGATGAGTGGCAGAAACGCGTGACCGTCTGCAGCATGCAGTGGGAAAGAGCTCGCGTACTGACATCCCGCGCTCCGATACGGGTGTCCTTGCTGATGCCCAGCTCTTGTCCGACGCGCCAACTAGCTGTCCGGGGTGAGTTCATTCGGGACAGGTACTTGTGCCCTACCGCTGCGAAGGCCAGGGAGTGGGCGGTCTTGCACAGCACGTGGCGAGGAAAGGTGCGGGCTGCCGCCGTCGCGATTGCCTTGTTGAAGGCGATGTAGCGGCCTCGGCTGCTGACGCTGTCGGCAAGCATCACCAGCGTGGTGGTCTTCCCGGTTCCCGCCCCGGCCTGAAGTGCGAGGTGCTGGCCGTCGCGGAAGGCGTCGACGGCAGCGGCTTGTTCGTCAGTGGGATCCAGCATGCGCAAAGTTCCAATCGAAGCCACAAGAAACGGGAACGCTTACCGCGCCTTTGAGGTGGCGCACACGCAAGACCCGGCAGTCCGGCGCTGCCCAGCACATGGGATCGCTGCTCACGCGCCCCTGACAGCACACAACCGGGCTGCAAGATCTGTCTTGCATGGGTGAAGGTGACAGCCCACACGCGGTCACTGTCGCGACTCAGCCGTCGTATCACTCTCACGCAGCACGAGGAGGGCTCACGTGTTCCCCTAAGCGAGCACGTGTTCGCATCTGGTCATCACTTCGGGCAGAACTATCTGCCTCGCGGCCGACGGCGAACGGCTGCAACGGGCCCCGCTAGTCGACCGGCGGCATGGGGGCCGGATGACCGTCACAGAGATGGGACAGCAGGGCGCCCACCGGAGAACCAAGGGCGTGGGCGAGTGCGTGCCAGGTCTTAAGGGTGCCGATGGTGCGGCCTTGCTCGATCTCGATGAGTGTGCGCCTGGCCAGGCCGCTGCGCTCGGCAAGCTCGTCGTAGGTCCAGCCGCGTTCCGCCCGCAAGCGCGAGAGCTCCAAGCGCATGGCTTCGAGGTCCGGCTCGGGCGGGAAGATCGTCACTCAGTAATCGGACGGTGCAGACCCCTGCCCTGTCAGTGCAGAGTTCTGCCCTATCTGACACGGCTTCAGTCGTCTTCCCTATAGGGCAGGAGTCTGCACTACAGTGCCGCCGTCCCGCTGGTAGCCGCAGCGCAGGCTCGCCCGACGAAGGAAGGTGACCGGTGACCGTCGCAGCGCCGGCCTCAGTGACACCGCCACCCCGTGTGTGGACTGTCGAGGTTCTTCCGAATCGTGCTTCGACGAGATTGAGATGCACTAGTTGCGGCCCGCTCCAAATCCCCGTGGGAGCAGCAGGGATCCGTCAGGGAGCGCTGAGGCACCTGGCCGAACACGCACGCCGGAACTGGCTACCGCCTCATCTGCGTACCTGTCGGTGCAGGGAGGGTGGCTGCCGCTGGCATGGCCGACATCGCGGTTGCGGAGGAGACATCCTGCTCGCCCTGACCCAGTGCGCACACTCGTGGCGCCTTGCAGATGCGTGCCGCGAATGTGCGACGGTCACGAGCGCCACCGCCCGCGTCGACGAGCCACATGTCCCCTCTCACCCAGCGCCGTGCTCTGTCCCTGCGCAGATCGTGCCCTGGGATGCCGATGAGCCGGACGCGTGGTGGTCGATCCCCGAGGTAGACGAGCGCACGGAGACGGGGTGCTAGCGCGACGTGGGCTGCGGCGACCGTTGCTTGGTCCTGGCGCATGCCAATGCGTCAAGTCGGCCCAGCTCCCATGGCTCGATGAGCTTCGGGATGTACCGCTGCGGCACCGTGCTGCCCTGGGTGATCATCTTGAACGTCCATCTATCAGCGATGCACCGATCTCGAACGTCTCGTCCGTGCGCGGTGCAGCGACATCGACGAGTGTCAGGGTGCCGCGGGATCGACAACGCTCCTGCCACGGCAGCGGGCGGGTCCGGCACCGCGGTCCTACCCAGAGCGCGACGTGCGAGCTGACGTTCACACACGCAAGCCCACGCGTTTTTGACACCACCGATTCGCGATCCATGAATCCCGTGGGCCTGCCCGTGACGATCTCCCTGGTGAATGGCCGGCTCAATCACCGAACTTAAGAACGAGCCTGCCACGGGTGCCTCCCGCCGCCAGCCTTCGGTGAGCGTCGGCAGCACGTCGCGCGGGATAGGTCGCCGCCACCCGCAAGGTCAGTTGGCCCCGCTCGGCCAGTGCACGGAGCTCGTCGAGCTTGTCCCGCTCGGTGATGTATTCGCGAACGCGGACGGGGTGGAAGGTGATGCCTCGCGCCGGATTGCCGGTGTAGTAGCGCAAGGTCGCGATGCGCCCGCCGTCGCGGACCGCGCCGATGACCTTGTCGTCGAGTAGCGCGCCGTCGGCGAGCCCGTCGACCCCATGCGGCACGGCGTCGCGGATTCGCTCCGCCACATCGTCGCCGCGCTCGACGACGACATCCGCGCCGAGCTCGCGGACCAGTTCCCGGTCCTTCGGGGCCGCATCGGCGAGCACCCGCAGTCCCTGCACCTTTGCCAGTTGGATCACGTAGCCGCCGTACGTGCCCGCGGCCCCGGTCACGGCGAGGGTCTGCCCCGGGCGCAGACCCAGCAGATCGAGCGTCATCCGCGCGGTGAGCCCGTTCATCGGCAATGTCGACGCGGCGGCGTCATCGAAACCTGCAGGGGTCCGCACCACGGATTCGGCGGGCAACACGACCTGTTCCGAGTAGGCGCCGTGAGTGCCGCGCGGGAAGACGATGCCCATCACGCGATCACCGACGGCCAGGTCCGTCTCCGTGTCCGGACCGATCTCTTCGAGCACCCCGGCAACGTCCATCCCGACCACGTACGGCTTCGGTGCGCCGCGCATCTCCTCAGCACTGAATCCGCTGCGCCGCAGGGTGTCGGTCGGGTTCACAGCAGCGGCCCGCACCCGCACCCGCACCTCGCCCGGGCCGGGTTCCGGCTCAGGCAGCTCGACCTCGCGAAGTACCGCTGGGCCGCCGAACTCTGTGAACCCGATCGCTTTCATCGTCACCCCTTGCGAGCCCTTCAGTTGCCTGTCCCCTCGAACGGGAGCTCGAGGAAGATGCTGACGTCGGGCGCGTCTTCCAGCCCCACGATGGTGGCCACGATCTCCTCGGTCGTGTCGGAGGAGATCTTGACCGCACTCGCCTCGACGCATCGGTGGAACTTGGCCACGATGTCCTCCAAGCTCAGCGGGTTGTCCGGGTGCCCGAGGGGGTGCTCCGACTGCGTCCGGGCAATGCGTCCGTCGTCGTGCTCGATTTCGACGATCCCGACGCCGTAGCCGTTGGCGCCGCGTTGCAGCGTCGGATCGACGCTGAATTCGACCTTCCTTGCCAGCTCAATCGCCGCCGCGTCGCCCAGTTCTTCGGGCGCGAAGTCCTGGATGGAGATCGTGCCGTGACGAAGCAGCTTCCCGATGAGGAAGGGAATGCTGACCTTCGCGTCGATGCTGCGCGTCGGTGCGGCGCGAACCTCAATCGGTGCGCATTGGTGCGGGAGCAGGTCACTGCAACCGGTGATTCGAATTTTCGCAATGCGCTCGGGCGCGACCGAACCGCTGCGGCGCAGCTCGTCGAGGGCCGTGAGGAAAAGCTGGGGATGCCCGGCGCACGGCCATGGTTTGAACGAGGTGAGCGGACCGAGTAGCTCCGTTCCGCGGATGAATGCCGGGTCGTACTCGCCGCCGAAGAACTGCCCGAAATACCCGTACTGCCCCTCGAGACTCTCGTCGTCACCAGGCAGGCCCTCTCGGGCGAGCAGCGCCGACAGCGCCCCGGCCCGCGCGTTGATGCCCTCGCGCACCGCCCGGTAGGCGGAGCCGGGCCGGGCCAGGGCCTGCATGGTCCCCGAGGTCTGATGAAGAGCCAGCCCGAGACTGTTCTGGATCCGCTCGGCGTCGAGGCCCAGCAACGACGAAGTCGTCATCGCCGCGCCCAGCACGCCGGGGATGGACGGGAGCCACCCGTGATCGGAGATCGGCCGTCGCAGGGCCTGGGCGAGACGGATCACCATGTCCTGGCCGAGCGCCACCGCCGTGATCAGGCGGCGGCCGTCGACCGGCCCTTCGGCATGAGCCACGGGCAGCGCCGCGGTCACCGCTGGGGCCGACGGGTGGGAGTACCCGGCCACGTCGTCGAAGTCGAGGGTGTGGGCGAGCGATCCGAGCCAGAGGATCGAGTCGAGAGCAGGCATCCGGCGGCCGAGCGTCGGGGTCGGCACATCGCCCGGGGCGGCCGCCACATCGAGGAACCCGCGGACCGGGTCCAGGTAGCCGGGCGATCCACCCGTCGCAGCGAGGCACACGCCGAGCGTGTCGAGGATGCCCCACTTCGCAGCCGTCACTGCCGCATCCGGCATGTCCTCGAAGGTCAGGCTCGCAGCGGTTCGGGCGAGGTGCGCGCTCGCGTCCTCAGCACCGCGGTGCATCCCGCGGGAGTGGTCCGCCATGGATCCGTCCTTCTCTCGTGAGGGACGCCTGCGCGCAGTCCGTGGCGCCGAGGTCCCGTGTCTTCGAATCGCTCGAGCTGAGTCGCTGCGCAGATGTCAGCCGTCCACGACCTTCTCCCGCGTGGACACCTGGGCGTGTGATGCCCCAGTGCCGACAGCTCCTTCGGCGGCGGGCTCGTCGGCTCGGGCGGCCGGGCGGGGATCACTGGCCCGGGACCGCAGGTCGAACACGACGCCACCCACGATGAACGCCGCGGAGAGGACGAAGAGAAGGGAGACACCCCACGTGTCGTGAGTCGGAGAGGCCTGAACCAGGGCGAGCGCCGTGACCGGCGCGAGCCCGCCCGCGATCGCGCCGCCGACCCCCATGCCGGTGCTGATGCCGGAGTTCCGAGCCTCCACCGGGAACTGCTGGGCGAAGTATGCGCCGTACGCAGCGAACATGGTCGGTGCGGCGATTCCGGTGCCGACGACCAGGGCGATGCAGATCAGCACGGTGTTCCCGGTGTCCAGCAACAAGAAGAACGGGAAGGAGAACGCGGCCACGAAGATCCCGCCGCCGAGCACGACCCGCCAGGCGCCCCATCGGTCCGCCAGCCGTCCGCCGATCGGGACCACCAGGACCGCAGTGCCAGTCGCCACCGCGACGCCGAGGGAACCGACGCTCGCATCGACGTGGCGGTAGGTGGTCAGGTAGGCCAGCGAGAAGGTCTTGAACAGGTAGCCGGCACCGTTGTAGCCGAAGTACACGAACGTGGTGATCAGCAGTCCACGCCAGTGCTTCCGGAGCAGGTTCCGCAGCGGGGACTTGTCCCGGATGATCACGTCGTTGGCGGCAGCATCCCTGAATTCGGGAGTTTCGGGCATCCGGGCCCGCACCCAGAGGCCCAGTCCCACCAGGACGAAGCTGGCGACGAACGGGATTCGCCATCCGATGCCGTACAGGAACTCGTCACTGGTGGTGGCGAGGATCGCGACGACGATCGACGCGGCGAACAACCCGATGTTCGACCCGAGCGCCGGCCACGAGGCCTGCCGGCCCTTCCGATTCGGATCGGCGTACTCATAGGACACGGCCATGGCGCTCGACGTTTCCGCTCCGGCACCGAGCCCCTGCAGGAGACGCAGGACAACCAGGATGATCGGAGCCGCCGTTCCGATGGCCGCGTACGACGGAAGCAGGCCGATCAGGCCTGACGACACACCCATCAGGACGAAGGTCAGCATCAGGACCGTCTTCCGGCCGATGCGGTCGCCGACTGCCCCCAGGACGATCGCGCCGAACGGGCGGGCCACAAAGCCCACCCCGAAGGTGGCCAACGACGCGAGGGTGCCACTCGCCGGATCGAAGTTCGCGAAGAAGATCCGATTGAAGATCAGCGCCGACATCGACGCGAAGAGCATGAAGTCGAACCACTCGAGAGCAGATCCGACGACGACAGCCGAGCGCACTCGGCGCTGTATCTTCCCGCGGGCTGTCCCGCTGGTCTCGATGTCCGGCATGGCGTCTCCCTTGACTCCTGCGATCAGTTCGTCGTCCCACCCAGCATCAGGTGGCAGCGCGCCCTCACCTGCGATTTCCGTGCTGAGGGATCTCCCACTTGGCTAGTGGTGTTCGTATATACGATTTCTAGATCGTATTTGAGAATTCGTGGAAAGTATCGGCGCCTGCAGGCGGTGTCAAGGGTTCAAACAACGCAGCTTCGCCTCCTCCGGGCCGCCGGCCTTCCGCTCGCCTGGACCGCGTACGGGAGCGCCCACATCCCCCGGGAGCACGCTCACCCCGGACGCACAGCCGACCTTCCACGAAGTGGCACTGCGTCAGAGGCCGGACCGCACACGCATTCAATCGGGGATCTCCCGGGGCAAGGCGCACTTCCTGGCCCGGAAGATCGCGGAGGCCGAACCGCGGGTCACCCACACCGGCGTGACGGCCCACTCCTTCCCCGTGGCCCCTGTCCAGCCCGAGTGCGACCCCAGGTGAGCCGCGGGCTGACGTGCAGGCCGAGCAGTCATCCCTCTTGACAGCCTTTTCAGGAGGCTCCTAGCTTGACCTAAATCAGAACTGGAGTTCATATATACGGACGACACTCACCTGTTGCCTGCTGCACTCAGGCGTGCCGTCAACGACGACGGAGAGGGAGGAGTCACATGGTCAAAGCTGTGCCTCCGGTCGTGACCGGCAGAGAAGCCGACGTGGTCCCTTCCCGGAAGCCTCCCAGTCGCAGGCGGGTCGTCGTCGCGGGCATGGTCGGCACCGTCGTGGAGTACTTCGACTTCCTCGTCTACGCGACCGTCTCCGGCTTGGTCTTCGGCGACCTCTTCTTTCCCAGCGGTAACGACTTCGTCGGCACGATGCTGGTCTGGTCGACCTTCGCCGTGGGCTTCTTGGTCCGCCCGCTCGGCGGGATCGTCTTCGGCCACTTCGGCGACAAGATCGGCCGCAGCCGCATCCTGTTCATCACCCTCACGATGATGGGTGCCGCGACCACGGCCATCGGCCTGCTGCCCACGTACGACCAGATCGGTGTGACCGCCCCGGTCCTCCTCATCCTGATGCGGGTCATCCAGGGGCTCGGGGTCGGCGGTGAGTACGGTGGCGCCGCGCTGATGGTCGTCGAGCACACCCACGGCTCCGGCAGGCGGGGACTCTTCGGCGCTCTGACCAGCGCCAGCTCCTCACTGGGTTTCCTGGCGGCCTCCGGGCTCATGGCCGTGCTCACCGCTGTCACCACGGAAGAGCAGTTCTCGGGGTGGGCCTGGCGGCTGCCGTTCCTGGTGAGTTCCGCTCTCCTGGCCGTGGGTTTCTACGTCCGTTACCGCCTCGGCGAGACGCCGGTGATGGCGGAGGCGCTGGAGCGCGAGAAGACGGTACGGCGGCCCCTGGTCGAACTCTTCCGGACACATCCGTGCCAGGTGCTGATCGCCCTCGGCGCCCCTTTCGGACTCTTTGCCGCGTACTACGTCATTCTCGTGTTCAGCATCCCCTTCGCTGTACGGGAAGGGGACTCCAGCGAGTCATTTCTGCTGGCGATGTCGACCGTCGCGCAGGCCCTCTACATCTGTTCCGTGATCTTCGGCGGATATCTCTCGGACCGTCGGGGCCGCCGCTTCCCGCTCATGGCGGGAGCCGTTGGCCTTGCACTGTGGGGCTTCGCCTTCTTCCCCCTCCTGCTCGCCGGCGGAACACTCGGTGTTCTCGTCGCCTTCGTCGTCGCTCTGTTCTTCCTCGGGCTGATCTTCGGTCCGATGGCGGCGTATCTGGCCGAGCTGTTCGGCACCGGTGTGCGACTGACCGGCCTCTCCTTCGGTTACCAGGTCAGCGCCGCTCTCGCCGGAGGTCTCTCCCCGTTGCTGGCCACCTATCTGGTGCACGCGACGGACTCATGGATCCCGGTGGCCGGCCTGGTGTCGGTCGCCCTGGTGATCACTTTCATCGCAGTCCTCTTCAGCCCCGACCGGACCAATACCGACCTCCGCCCATAGGACCGCCCTGGACCGAAAGGAGAACAGAACATGTCGGAAGACATCAGGGAGGTCTACGCGCTGCGGTACGCGGCCCGTCCGGAGTGCATGTCGAGTGAGGTGTTCTACCGCTACGACCTCTACGGCGAGCCCGACGCCGCCGTGGGCATGGACTACTTCTTCTGGCTGGTCCGCTCCGGAAACCGGACCACGGTCGTGGACTGCGGATTCAGCGAAGAGACGGCCGCAGTCCGCAACCGGCGTGTCGACACCGCTCCGTCCGAGCTGCTCTCCCGCACAGGCACGGACCCGGCTTCGGTGGATCACGTGATCCTCACGCACATGCACTTCGACCACGTCGGCAACACAGGCCTGTTCCCCAACGCCACGTTCCACATGGCCGGCGCGGAATACGCGTACTGGACGGGCCGCCACCGGGACCGGCCGGCGTTCTCGTGGCCCGTCGAGTCCGCCGAGGTACGTCAGTTGGAAACGCTGCGGCGCGAGGAGCGGCTGCACCTGACTGGAGAGAGCGAGGAGTTGGTGAAGGGGATACGTGCCACCCGCTTCCCCGGTCACACGCCCGGCCAGATAGTCACCGAGGTGAGCGTGGACGACAAGCAGATCGTCCTGGCCTCTGACGCCATGCATCACTACACCGAGATCGAACGCGACAGGCCCTTCTACCTCTTCACGGACATCGAGGCGATGCTGGACTCCTACCAGGCACTGCGTGACCTGGACGCCCGTCCGAACACCGATGTCGTCCCAGGGCACGACCCGGCAGTGACAGCGCGGTACGCCGAAGTGGCGAAGGACTGCTTCGACCTCACCTCGCCCGTGGGGGCGCGTCCGTAACTCGGCTGCCACTCTGACCCGACTCCAAGTCCCCGTCCCTACAACGAACCACGAGAGCCATGCCAATGCCGCCACCCCAGCGTCCGCACCCTGCGGCTTACAGCCGCCCGGAAGAGCGGCCGACCCGCCGCGTCGAGGGTTTCGCGGTGGCATCAGGGGCTTGGGCGACGGCGATCCCCTTTCCCAGTCCGCTGGCCTACTCCTATTCGTACGCACTGCGCTATCCCGACGGGATTGTCGT
The DNA here is from genome assembly GCF_055792905.1 of Streptomyces sp. DSM 116795. Taxonomy (NCBI): domain Bacteria; kingdom Bacillati; phylum Actinomycetota; class Actinomycetes; order Kitasatosporales; family Streptomycetaceae; genus Streptomyces; species Streptomyces sp. DSM 116795. The sequence goes on along the minus strand of NZ_CM147707.1, from coordinate 6,643,117 downwards.
CGTCGACCTTGGCTGGGACTCCGACGAGGCCTGGCAGGCTTTCCTCGACGGCCTGTCGCGAGCGGGTGCGGCGTTGGACGAGGTCGTCGGGGTGGTGATCACCCACGCCCATCCGGACCACTTCGGACTCGCCCCTCGTATCCGTGAGCACACCTCGGCATGGATCGGCGCGCATCCGAATGAACGGGTCCAGATCGGAGTCGACTTCGGCGAGCGACAGCAGCGACTTCGCGAAATCGGGGCGTGGCTGAGGGACTGTGGCGTGCCGATGCCGCTGCTCGCTGAATTGGACGATGAACTCCGCGCCCTCGACGCGGTGTTGCCGACGGTCGAACCGGATGTGGAACTCGCAGACGGGGTCGCCGTACCCGGTACCGGAGGAGCCCTGGTGCCCCTGCACACCCCAGGTCACACAGACGGGCATCTGTGTTTCCACGAGCGTGAGCGGAACCTGGTGCTGACGGTGACCACGTCCTTCCGAAGGTGACGCCGAATGTCGCTCGCCGCCCCGGTTCTGGCCCGTACCCGCTGAGGGAGTACCTGGCCTCGTTGGACGGGTTGCGGCACCTGCCCGGCTCCGCCCTGGTGCTGCCGGGTCACGAGTGGCCCTTCGACCGCTTGTCCCTCCGCATCGACGCCCTGCATCAGCATCACCGCGAGCGACTCGTGGAGATCGAGCAAGCGGTCGAGCAGGGATGCGACACGGTGTGGAAGGTCGCCGAGGAGGTCTCGTGGGCCAGGCCGTTCTCAACGCTGACCCCCCGGTCGCTGAGATCGGCTCTTGGCGAAACCTCCTCACACTTGACCCACTTGGCCGCGGACGGCCGAATCCGGTACGCACGCGGGCGTCCTGAACGATGGACCGCTGCTCAGGAACAGCGTCCCTCGACGTCAGCCAAGAACCACTGACGGCAGGCCGAGGACTGCTGCTTAAATGACTCCGGATGCCCGCAGCCTGGCGATGTCCTGGACCGACATTCCCAGCTCGTCGAGGACTTCGTCAGTGTCAGCACCGATGTCACCGGAGCGCCTCGGCTCGACCATCGGTGAGTCCGACAGGAAGAGCGGGCTGCCCAGGGTCATGAACGTGCCCTGCTCGTCGGTGACGTTGCGCAGTACCCCGCGGGCGCGGACGTGGGGGTCTTCGAGCAGTTCCGGCAAGGTCACCACCGGAGCGCACGGGACCTTCAGATCCGTGAGCATGCGGGTGAGTTCGTTCTTGGGGTAGGTGCTCGTCCACCGCTCGACGATCGCGTCGACCTCGTCCATGTGGTCGCAGCGGCCACTCATAGTGGCGAACCTTGGATCGTCGGCGGCCGGGTCGCCCATCAGCTCACAGAGCCGCTGCCAGTGCGATTCAGTTGGGCACAGCAGGGCTATCCAGCCATCGCTTGTCCGATAGGCGTTGTACGGCGCTACGGCCAACGCACCGTGGCGGTTGCCGGTGCGTTCCGGGCTCTTCGCCGTGCTGCTGCTGATGAGGCCGGCGATGTTCGAGGTCAAGGAGGGCAGGATGGCGTCCTGCAGCGAGATCTCGACGTGTTGGCCGCGGCCGGTGCGGGTGCGCTGGAACAGCGCGGCCAGTACCCCGGCGATCATGTGCGTGCCCGCCATGAAGTCGACCACGGAGGGGCCGGTGCGGACGGGGGTGCCGTCTTCGAATCCGGTGGTGCTCATGATCGCTGTGCGGGCCTGGATGGTGAGGTCCATGGCGGATTCGCCGGCGTAGGGGCCGAAGGAGCCGAAGCCGCTGCCCGACGCCATGATCAGACCGGGGTTGATCTCGCTGAGCTCGTCGTAGCCGAGCCCGAAGCGGTCCATCGCTCCGGGGGAGAGGTTCTGCACGAGCACGTCGGCGTTGCGGACGAGGTCGCGCAGCACTTCCTGCCCGGCGGGGTTGGCCAGGTCGAGGCGGATGTTGCGCTTGCCGGAGTTGAGGAAGCGGAACTGGATGGGGTAGCCGTCCTCATCGACGGTGGGCAGCCGCCGGTACGGATCGCCCTGGGGTGCCTCGATCTTGATGACGTCCGCGCCCAGGCGGGCCATCAGCATCGTGCAGTACGGGCCGAAGTAGAACTGTCCGAGACAGATCACCTTCACGCCCTCGAGCGCGGTCATCCAGGCCCACCGTCACTTCCGTTGTCGTCGATGGGGGCGAGCATCGCCGTGTCGCGCAGCTGAACGGGCAAGTCGTGGGAGCACCGGGGAAGAGAGCGCATTCGGTTCGTAATTACGATTACCGGTGCGCATTTACAGTCGGAGGCTATGAGTGGGCTCCTGCAGTGTCAATATCAGGCGCGGCAGGAGGATGGTGCCGCTGTCGCGAGGTCACCGCCGCGACGTCGACAAGAAGCGGCCTGGTGCGCCAACTGGCAGCCAGCAGCCCGGTACTGGCACGGCCCCGTCCCCTGCGGCGCCCTGCAGGAGAGCGGGACCGTGCGGCTCGATTCGGCGGGCGGGCGCGCCACAGTGCCTACCGGATCGCCCCCTCCGCCCGTAGCGTCCGCAGGTCGTCGTCCGTGAAGCCCCAGTCGGCCAGGGCCTCCTGGGTGTGCTGCCCCGGCGCGGGAGGCACGGTACGAAGGGTCGGCCGGGTCCGCCCGAACCGCGGCGCGGGCGCAGGCTGCGTGATTCCGTCCAGGCTCGTGAAGCCGTCGCGGGCCCGGTGGTGCGGGTGCGTGGCGACCTCTCCGAGGGCCAGGACGGGCGAGAAACACCCGTCGACGTCGGCGAGCAGTTCGGTCCACTCGTCGCGGGTCCGCGTAGAGAACACCGCTTCGAGTCGGCGACGCAGCTCGGGCCAGTCAGTGCGGTCAACTGTCGATACCGGCATGGCGATGCCGTCGAGGTCCACGCCGACAGCGTCGAAGAGTGCCCATTGAAACTTCGGCTCGATGGCACCGATCGCGACGTACTTGTGGTCGCTGGTCTCGTAGACGTTGTAGAAGGGGGCGCCTGAGTCGACGTAGTTCGTGCCCCGTTCATCGTTCCAGGTGCCCATCAGCCGACGTCCGTGGAAGAGGGTCATGAGCAGCGACGCCCCGTCCACCATGGCCGTGTCGACGACTTGTCCCAGTCCGGAGCGGCGTGCCTCCAGCACGGCACACACGATGCCGAAAGCCAGCATCATCCCGCCGCCGGCGTAGTCGCCGAGCAGATTGAGGGGGATCGTGGGCGGCCCGCCCGCGTGCCCGATCGGCTCCAGCGCTCCGGCGAGGGCGATGTAGTTGATGTCGTGGCCGGCCTTCTGGGCGAGCGGGCCGGTTTGCCCCCAACCGGTCGCACGCCCGTAGACGATCCCGGGGTTGCGTTCCAGGCAGGCGTCCGGGCCGATCCCGAGACGTTCAGCGACCCCTGGCCTGTACCCCTCATAGATGGCGTCGGCCTCTTCGACGAGGCGCAGAACGACCTCTGGGCCCTGTGCGTGCTTGAGGTCGACGATCACGGACCGCCGTCCGCGGTTGTACAGCTCCAGACGATGGTCGGGCGCCTGCGGCCTTTCGGCAGGGTCCGGACGGTCGATGCGCAGGATCTCGGCGCCCATGTCCGCCAGCAACATGCCCGCGAAGGGCCCCGGTCCCCGCCCGGCGACCTCGATGATCCGTATCCCGGCGAGCGGCCCAGAGTCGCTCTGCGCGAAGCTCCCGCTCGCTGGCCCCTTCGGCATCGTCGTCTCCTCACTGGGCCGCACCACATCTGCGGCGCTCAGGTCTTAGATCTTGTCGAAACGAATCCGCACCGGGACATCGCGCCTGCGTTCACCAACGCGCCCTCGTTGTCGAACGCCTGGCTCGCCGTCAGGGGGCTGGATCATTCAACTCAGCGTGGCGAGCGAACCTCCGCCGCTGTCGCATATATGAACTAGCGATCGCATAGACGGCGCTAGTTGAAGCTAGGCGGGCGGACGTCGCCTGTCAATGGACGTGGAGATCGCAACGACGCGAGCCCTGCCGCCCGAGCCAGCAGGTGCATTGACCGGGCCAGTCAACGGTTGTAGCGTCGTGAATCGTCATACGGGACAGTAGTTCGTATATGCGTTCACGCGATATCGCTCGTTGCGATCTCGGAGTGCTCGCACAAGGGAGCCAGCCGTGATCGAGCAGGACATGATCTTCATCGACGGCAAATGGGTCAACTCGGCAGGGACCGACCGGTTGACCGTGGTCAACCCAGCGACCGAGGAGCAGATCGCGACGGTGCCGCGGGGGCACATCGATGATGTCGACCGCGCCGCAAAGGCTGCCGCGCAGGCATTTGAATCTTGGTCGCGGTCGTCGCCGGCGGAGCGGACGGCTGTGCTCACTCGCATCGCCGACATCCTCGAGGCGAAGGCCGAGGAGCTGACGCGCTCGACCGTGAGCGAGATCGGCACGCCGATCACGCTCGCTCGCAGTTCCCACGTCGCCGCCCCCATCAACGACCTGCGTATCGCCGCGGCGAGCATCAAGGACATCCTCTGGGAGGAGCGGTTCGACGACACGATCGTGCGGCGCATCCCCGCGGGTGTGGCGGGCGCGATCACCCCGTGGAACGGCCCCATGCGGATGGTGGCACTCAAGGCGGGCGCAGCATTGGCTGCGGGATGCACCATGGTGCTCAAGGGCACGGAGGTCGCACCGCTGAGCTCATTCGTCTTCGCGAAGGCCACCGCCGAGGCGGGCCTTCCGGACGGCGTGTTCAACTTGGTCAGCGGAACAGGCCCGGAGATCGGTGAGGCTCTCGCGGCCCATCCGCTCGTCGACATCGTGTCGCTGACCGGGTCGGTGCGCGCAGGCAGCCGGGTGATGGAGCTCGCATCGAAGTCGGTCAAGCGCGTGGCGCTGGAGCTCGGCGGCAAGTCCGCCAACGTCATCCTCGAAGACGCTGATCTGGAGAAGGCCGTAACGGACGGGCTCACCGACGCCTTCCGCAACGCCGGCCAGGTCTGCGGGGGCCTGTCGCGGACGCTAGTCCCGCGGTCCCGGCTGGCCGAGGCCGAGGAGATCGCCGCGGCGAAGGCCGGGAGTTTCGTCATCGGCGACCCCTTCGATGAGGCGACGACCCTGGGGCCGGTTGTCTCCGACGTCCAGCGCGAGCGCGTGCGTCGGTTCATCCGGACCGGCATCGATGAAGGGATGCGGCTGGTTGCGGGAGGCCCGGACGCGCCCGAGCACCTCGACCGTGGCTACTACGTGCGGCCGACTGTGTTCAGTGGCACCAACAACGACACGTTGGCGCGGCAGGAGGTCTTCGGCCCGGTCAACGTCATCATCCCCTTCGACGATGCGGACGACGCCGTCGCCATCGCCAACGACTCCGACTACGGACTCGCCGGCGGCGTCTGGTCCGCCGACCCCGAACGAGCTCGCGACGTTGGGCGGCGGCTCCGCACCGGGCGTGTGCGCATCAACGGCGCCCCCATCGACATGCGTGCCCCACACGGCGGTCTGAAGCTCTCGGGCGTCGGCCGCGAGATGGGCCGGTACGGAATCGAGGAGTACCTCGAGTACCAGTCCCTCATCAGCTGACGCCCCGAAACGAGAGGTAACCAGCGTGATCACCGCACAAGCCCGAGCCATGGCAGGTCCGACAGCGCCGTTCACCACGATCACCATCGAGCGCCGCGACGTCGGGCCGAATGACGTGCTGCTCGACATCGCCTACTCCGGCGTCTGCCACACCGATGTCCACCACGCCCGGGCGGAGTTCGGGCACACCCGCTATCCGATCGTTCCCGGCCACGAGATCGCGGGCCGGGTCCGCGAAGTCGGGTCCGCCGTCTCCGGCCTCGCTGTCGGCGACCACGTCGGTGTCGGTTGCCTGGTCGACTCATGCCGGACCTGCTCCGCCTGCGGGGCGGGGCAGGAGTCGTACTGCCGACACGGCAAGGTGCTGACCTACAACGGCGTTGATCCGGACGGGACCACCACGCTGGGCGGCTACAGCGAACTCGTCGTCGTCGACCAACGGTTCGTCGCCCGCATCCCAGAAGCCTTGCCCCTGGAGGCCGCGGCCCCACTGCTCTGCGCAGGCATCACGATGTACCAGCCGCTGCGCTACTGGGGCGCGGGACCAGGCACCCGGGTCGGCATCCTCGGGTTCGGCGGGCTCGGCCACATCGGTGTGCAGATCTCTCACGCCCTCGGCTCACACACGACGGTCCTCGAACTCACCGAGGACCGCCGGGCCGACGCCGAACGCCTCGGCGCCGACGACTACCGGACGACCGGCGACCTGGAGCCGCTGCGGGACTCCTTCGATCTCATCGTCTCGACCGTCCCGACGAACTACGATCTCTCCGCTCATCTCGACCTGCTCGACTTCAACGGCACCCTCGTCAACCTGGGAGTGCCCGATGAGCCCCTGCGTATCGACCCGTACACGCTGTTGACCAACCGCCGGACGCTGGCGGGGTCGATGAGTGGTGGCATGCCGCAGACCCAGGAGATGCTCGACTTCTGCGCAGAGAACGGCATCAAGGCCGAGACCGAGGTCATCGCCGCGAAGGAACTCGACGAGGTCTATGACCGGCTCACATCCGGAGATGTGCGGTACCGGTTCGTTCTTGACGCCGCGACCATCGCCGAGGCCTGACGCAGAGAAGAACCCACACCGGGTGGCACACCCGGTGTGGGACTACGGCTTGACGCCGGATCGAGGGACGCTCGCCGTCAAGGACGTAGCAGAACGGGCCCTGTTCGACGCGCACGCCCGTGTGGATGTGGCGAGCCTCGGAAGACGACTCGCCACCACCCGTTGGAGAGGCGCTTGCGCGACGCCTCAGCTGTCGGGGCGATGGAGTTGTGCGGCGGACTCGGCGATGAACTCCGCCTCGAGCGCAGGCTTGTCGACCTTCTCCGAGCCCAGCACCGGCAGCTCGTCGGTCTGGAACCGCCAACGGGTCGGTACGGCGAAGGACGCCAGGTTCGAGCGGAGTGCAGCGACGACGTACTCCTCGAGGTCCGGCCGAAAGGCTGTGGGCCCGTCAACCACCACGATGGCTGCGACCTCCTCACCCAGGTCAGGATGGGGAAGGCCGATCACTGCGGCGTCGAGGACACCGTCCACGCCAACGAGAGCGCGCTCGACGGCCAGCGGCGCGATGTTCTCGCCACCACGCAGGATGAGGTCCTTGCTGCGGCCGGTGACCCAGAGATAGCCGTCCTCGTCGATGTGCCCGAGGTCGCCGGTGTGCAGCCAGCCCTCGGAGTCGATGGGGCTCGCCTGCTCGTCGTAGTAGCCGAGCATCTGGGAGGCCGCGCGGATCAGCACCTCGCCCTCCCCTTCGGGTGTCCGGTCACCCAAGGAGATCTCAACGGTGGGCAACGGCAGGCCGCAACAACCGGGGCGGTCGCGGGTGTCGCGTCCGCTGGCTGCGGTGGCCTGCCCACCGTTCTCGGTCAGCCCGTACCCGGTGGCGACGCGCGCCTGGACGGAAGGGAGTTCGTCACGGATGCGCTGGTACAGGGTCGGGTGGGCGGGGGCGCCTCCCAAGGTCAGGGACCTGAGGCTGCTGAGATCGACCGGCCGGACCGCCTGCGCGTCGAGGAGCCTGCTGACCATGGTCGGGACAGCACTCCAGCGGGTGATGTCGTGTGCCGCGATGAGGTCCATCGCCGCGTTCGGGTCGAACTTGCCTTCTGGGAACACCAGGGTCTCGCCGACGACGACTCCACGCACAAGCGTCTGTGCGCCACCCACGTGGAACAGGGGTCCCGTGTGCAGAGCGACGCTAGGTGCTGCGCCGTCGAGTTCCTGCGGAAGTCGTTTGGTGATGCGCAGCAGCGAATGCAGTCCGGAGATGATCGAGCGGTGCGAGAGCACGGCTGCCTTGGGAGAACCGGTGCTGCCCGAGGTGAAGAGGATCAGGGCCGGCTCGTTCTCATCGTCGGATTCGGGGCGCTCCGGCAGCGGGCCGTCGATCACATCGGCCATCGGCCACGGCGCGGTCGGGCTCCCGGCGGGGAGCTTGCGCTCCAGACGGGGATCGACGATCACGGACAGCGGGTTGAGCTGCTCGAAGGCGTGCTCCATCTCGCGGCTGCTCCACCAGGCGTTGACCAGCACGGGGACGGCGCCCAGCCACCAGGTGGCCCAGAGGTTCACCACCCAGTCCGGGCTGTTCCAGCCGAGCAGTGCGACCCGGTCCCCGCGGCCGATCCCATGCTGCTGCAGCTGCGCCGCCTTGCGACGAACCGTCGCGACCAGGTCGCAGAAGTCGAGCCGCACGTCGCCCTGCATCATGTGGGCCCGGCCCGCCCAACGGTCGGCGTGGTCCAGCAGAGACTCCACCCGCCGCGCACGCGGCTCATACATGCGATACGGCACGCCGCCGACGTGCTCGACGGTGACCTCACGTCCCCAGGACGCAATAGGGGCGCTCATCGCCTTCTCCTCCAGCAGTCGGGCTAGTCGGACCGCGTCGCGCGCGCTCATCGGAAGAAGCGGCGCTCGACCACGAGTGGGTCGTGGCTCGGGATCACTTCGCAGCCCAACTTCTCGATTCGGCCGATGCTGTGCTCGTAGGCGACGATGTCGGTGAAGAATCCGGACGGGATGCGGCCGGCCTCCGCGTCGCCGGCCCAGTTCTCATACAGGTCGACGCAGTCGCCCGCGATCAGGTATCGCTTGGGCCCGGCCTCGACCAGGACACCTTGCGAACCTGGTGTGTGGCCCGGCAGCGCGACCAGCGAGACTCCCGGCGCCAACTCCGCGTCTCCCTCGACCGCATCGATACGGTCCTCGGCCCGTCGCCAGGCAGCTGTCAGCTCCGGGACGTCCTCGAACTGGCGGCGGTGCCACACCACAGGGTTGCGGGCGTAGTCGATCTCGCTCTGCTGCACAGCGATGCGTGCGTTCGGGAACAGGTGGTTGTTCGAACTGTGGTCCCAGTGCAGGTGGGTGTTGACGACCAGCCGCACGTCCTCGGGATCGATGCCCAACGCCCGCACCGCTGTGTCGGGACGCTCCTCAGGTGTCTGCTCCATCCTGATGCGGTGATGCTTCCACGCCCGGTCGAGGTCGGCCCCTGTGTCGACGATCACCGGTGCGCCTCCGCCCTCGATCACGAACATGATCAGGGGGATGTCCATCGCCTCGCCCCAACCCCGCAGGTAGGTGAGCGACGGCTTGTGCAGGCCGAAGACGCGGCCGACGGACAGGGCCGTGATCGTGAGCGTCACGCTGCGTCCCCCCTGGCCGGGGACACCTCGACGAGTTCACGGTCACGGGTCTCCCGCAGGGCCAGCGTGCAGCCCAACCCGATCAGGCAGTAGACGGCCAGGAACACTCCGAACACGAAGCCGCCGTACGTGCCGATGATGCTGGCAGCCACCAGGGGCGGAATGGCTCCCCCGAGGACGCCGGCAAGGCTGTAGGAAAGGCCGGCTGCGGTGTAGCGGTAGCGGGTCTGGAACAGCTCGGAAAGGAAGGACCCCGCGACACCGAAGCCGACGCCTGCGATCGCGAAGGTCACCGACATGCCGATCCAGAAGGCGGTGAGTGAGGCGGTGTCCAGCAGCGGGAACAGCGCCAGAGCCCATGGGACGCCGAGGACGTTCGCCACCAGAAGTACCTGTCGGCGGCCGAACCGGTCGGACAGGATGCCGCCGGCGATGATGGCCACGCAGTTGATGACGTTGCCGAACATGCCGGCCAGCAGTACCTCGGGCCGCGTGAGTCCGAGCGTGGCGGTGCCGTAGTTGGTGAGGTACGCGATCCCGATATAGCCGAGCGAGAAGGCCATCACGAGCGCACCCGCTCCGAGCAGGATCTCCTTCCATTGGTTCGCGAAGGCCTCCTTGAACGGCAAGCCGCCCGCGGTGCGGCGCTGCTTCGCCTCGGCCTCGAAGGCCGGGGTCTCCTCTGTCTTGAGGCGCACGTAAAGACCCACGACAACGAGAAGGATGCTGAGCAGGAACGGAACGCGCCATCCCCAGGCGACGAAGGTCTTGTCGCTCATGTACAGGGCTGCCACCAGGAACGTTCCCAGAGCAAGGATGTTCGCGAACGCGCCGCCGAGATTGGTGAACATCGCCCAGAAGCCACGGCGGTCCTTCGGTGAGTGCTCGGAAGTGAACAGGGCTGCGCCAGCCCACTCGCCACCAGCGGCCAGCCCCTGTGCGATGCGCAACAGGACCAGTGCGATGGGCGCAACGATCCCGATGCTCGCTGCGGTGGGCAGCAGACCGATGAGTACGGTCGCGGCTCCCATCATCGTCATCGTGGCGATGAGGGTGCGCTTGCGCCCGAGGCGGTCACCGAAGTGCCCGAACACCAGTGAACCGAGCGGGCGCGCGACGAACGCGACGCCCAGGGTCGCGAAGGACACAACGGTCCCTGCTTGCTCCCCGAGGACGGGGAAGAAGGCGTTGGCGAAGACCAGCGCTGCTGCTGTGCCGTAGATGCCGAAGTCATAGAACTCGATGACGGTGCCCATGAAGCTGGCCAGAGCCACTTTGCGCATCTTCCGCGGCGCAGGGGACGTCCCTGCTGCCGAGGCCCCTGCGGCCGGACCGGGGCTTGTGGACCCGGGTCCGTCGATCGCGAAACCCTCCGGCGGGTTCTGTGTGGTCATCGGACCAGCTCCTCGAATACTCGTCGTTGAGAGGGGCGAGGCTGACAGCCGGGCAATCCCGTCCGTCGTCGTGCACAGCCGACGCCGTTGACCGGTTCCAAGGGATCCGGGCCGACGACAGCGAGTTCTTCGGAATGCCCACTGACCCGGTCCCGGGTAGGTGCCCCCGGGCGGTTCGGAGTCGGTCGGCACCGTCCTCGGCCTCCGGGCTCCCGGGCCGACGGGTGATGAGGGACGCCAACTCAGGCATTCATGGGTTCGCATATACGAACTTGAATTTGAAATCAGGAACTTTTGCGGCAACGTAGCCGCGTTACTCACGACCAGTCAATAGCCTGTGCGCTGCCCGTTTTGCACGGAGTGAGGATCGAGGACCCAGGCGTTGACACTGCGTCGACGCGAATGCAAGGATTCGTAATAACGATCTATCGTTCTGATTTCAGAACCACTCGATGGGTGAAGGGCCCACGTCGGCTACGGAGATTCGCGTGATGCTCTGCCGGTGCCGGCGAACCTCTGCCAACCTGCCGCCACTCGCTTCCTGCGGTAGATCCGGGTCTCACTCGAGCGACCCGCAGAGCCTGCCGGTGGCCGGTTGCTGGTGGTGATGCACGGGCTCAGCAGCACAGCGCTGTTGGACTGTGCCTTCGCGCCGACTCGCGGGTCCCGTCACGCCTGGGAAAACGATCACAGGCGTGGGCCCTCGGGTTCTGGCCGCTAGGACTTCGGAAGGTTGGCGACAGAGATGTCCGTACCGACAACTGACTGGCCCCGACTGCTCCCGCTCGGGGACGACCCCGTCGCCATGCTCATCGATGGGGAGTGGACGAGCGCGTCGGCCTCCACGACTCCGGTGTTCAACCCCAGCACGGGCCACCGCCTGGCGACTGCCGCTGACGGCGGTGCCCCGGCTGTGGATCAGGCAGTCGCGGCGGCCCGGCGCGCGTTCCAGGAAGAACGATGGCGCCGGCTCTCAAGTCCTGAGCGCGGCGAAGTACTCTGGCGCGTCGCCGCGCTCATGCGCGAGCAGCTGGACGGCTTGGCACAGCTGGAAAGCCTCAACCTGGGTCTGCCGGTCGCCCAGGCCAAGAGCATGGTGCTCGAGGCCAGTGCGCAGTTCCGCTACTACGCCGGGTGGGCCGACAAGATCCACGGTCGCACGGTGGACCTCGGTCCGGGCGACCGCCGGATCCAGGGCTACACGCTGCGCGAACCGATAGGCGTAGCAGGCCTCATCACCCCGTGGAACGCGCCGCTCAGCATGGCGGCCAAGAAGCTTGCGCCCGCGCTCGCCGCAGGCTGCTCGTGTGTGCTCAAGCCGGCGGAGGAGACGCCGCTGACCTCGCTGTGGCTCGGGCGGATCCTGCTCGACGCGGGCGTGCCCGCAGGCGTGGTGAACGTCGTCACCGGTGTCGGTGAGCACGCCGGCGCCGCCCTCGCGGCGCACGCCGACGTCGATACGGTGTCGTTCACTGGATCGACCGAGGTCGGCAGGCTCATAGTCCAGGCGGCCACCGGCAACATGAAGAAGCTGTCGCTCGAACTCGGTGGCAAGTCCCCGGTCATCGTGTTCGAGGATGCCGATCTGAGCGCCGCCATACCGGGCGCCGCGTCAGCGGTCTTCTGGAACACCGGTCAGGTGTGCGCCGCCGGAACGCGGCTCTTCGTCCACGAATCGGTCTTCGACGAAGTCGTTCGCGGCGTCGCTCAGGCGGGTCGCTCGATGCGGATCGGCCCCGGCTCGGATCCGAATGCAGACCTAGGTCCGCTGATCTCGCAGAAGCAACTCGACCGGGTCGTCGGATACGTCGACAGCGGCGTGAAGGACGGCGCTCACGTCGTCAGTGGAGGAGGCCGGGTCGGGGACGAGGGCTACTTCTTCGAGCCCACCGTCTTCGTGGATGTCGACCAGTCCATGACGGTCATGCGGGAGGAGATCTTCGGGCCGGTGCTGGGTGTGATGCCGTTCTCCGACCCCGACGAGGCAGTCACGCTGGCGAACGACAGCTCGTACGGCCTGGCCTCGAGTGTCTGGACCCAGGACGGCGCACTGGCCCACTCGGTCGCCCGGCGACTTCGCGCAGGACGGGTCGGGATCAACGTCCACCGTGCAGGTGGGGTTCACATGCCGGCCGGCGGCTACCGTCAGTCGGGCTGGGGCCGCGAGAGCGGTCCCGAGGCATTGGAGAACTACCTCGAGACCAAGTCTGTGGTCTCGCAGCTGGCTTGATGTCCCGCAAGGGCAACGCGCTGCTGCGGTACCCCGCAGACATGTCCGCCTGAGATGCCCTTTGCCGATCGAAGACTCCCGGCTGGGCGGCGTTGCCGCCCAGCCGTGCCGCGGGGCGAAGCATCATCCAAGACGGCTCGATAGCGCTCGTCGCGCCTTCGATTGGCGCGAGCGCGATGATCGGCCGGAGGCGGAGCGACGTTGTACGAGCGCCGCCAGGCCATGAGCGCCTCTTCGCCGAACTGAGCCTGTACGTCCTCGCGTCTTCGACCGTCGAGCGCCCCGTACTGCCGTTCGTTGAGGCGCCAGGTGCGACGGACGGGGATCCAGTGTCGGTCGGCGACGTCGAGGGCGATGTCGGCGGTCGAGATCGCACGGCGCGGCAGGGAGGTGTGGACGACGCCCGGCACGAGGCCCGCGTCGGCGAGCAGTCTGCCGCTTGCGGCGGCTTCCTTGTATCCGGCATCGGACAACGGGATGTCGGCCCAGCCCGCGAACCTGCGGCGGCGTTCCAGATGCTCTCGCCGTGTCGAAAGCAGTATCAGCGTTGGCGTGGCGTTGAACTGCCGCTCCTTTCAACTCCCGCACCCTGATCGAATGGCACTGTTGGCGTCGACACCTGACGGCAAGCCGGGCGGGGGCGCGAGAAGAAGGACTGGACTACGACCTATGGGGCGCACGCAGGTGCGCAGCCGGCCTCGGCCGGCTGCGCACCTCCTGCCCGCAAGACAACGCAGCGGCACCGTCAGCACGTTGGGGTCAGGGACTTCCAGCAGCCCCGGCTGCACTGAGCTGAGCTACCGCTAGGCGATAACCGTCTCGGCTGCGTCGTCCCGCTCGGCCGGCTCGGTCGCGTCGTCCCGCTCGAGCTCCAGGTGCTTCGTCTCACCGATGATGAAGATGCAGATCAGGCTCATCAGGGCGACGCACGCGAGGATGACGCCAAAGGTGAAACCGCCCCAGGCGTCGATGATGGGACCGGCGATGAGCGGTGGGACAGCGCCGCCCAGCATTCCGGCGAGGCTGTAGCTCAGCCCGGTTGCGGTGTAGCGGTAGCGCGTGTGGAAGAGCTCGGACAGGAACGCACCGAGCGGCCCGGTCGCGAGACCCGAGATGAACATGGTGACCGGGACGCCGATGGCGAAGGCGGACAGCGAGCGGGTGTCGAGGATCGGGAACAGCGCGAGCGTCCAGACAACTGCCAGACAGGCGGCGGTCGTAATCATCCGCCGACGGCCGATCCGGTCACTGAGTGCCGCGCCGAGCACGATGGCGACCGAGATCGCCACCCCACCCAGGATCGCGACGCCCAGAACGTTGGGCCTGGGCAACTCAAGCACCGTGGTCCCGTAGTTGATCAGGTAGGTGCCGCCCACGTAGGTCAGCGACAGCGTCATGGTCGCGGTACCGGTGGCGAGCAGGATCTGCGTCGGCTGAGTCTTGAAGGCGTCGAGGAACGGGGCACGTGCGATCCCGGTGAGCTCGACCTGCTTCTTGAACACCGGCGTCTCGTCCAGGCTCAGGCGCACCCACAGGCCCACGGCAATGAGCAGGATGCTGGCCAGGAAGGGGACTCGCCAGCCCCAGTCGACGAAGGTCTTGTCGCTCATGCCGACAGCAGTGGCGAAGAAGGTGGCGTTGGCCAGGATGATGGCGCCGCCCCCGCCGAAAGAGGGGAACATCGACCAGAAGCCACGCTTGGTTTTCGGTGCGTTCTCCGAGGCGAACAGCACCGCGCCGCCCCACTCGCCTCCAGCGGCGAGACCCTGAAGGATGCGCAGCACGACGATGAGGATCGGTGCGGCGACGCCGATCGTCCCCGCGGTGGGCATCAAGCCCACCAGCAGGGTCGAGACACCCATCAGGAGCATGGTCGCGATCAGCGTCTTCTTGCGACCCAGGCGGTCGCCGAAGTGGCCGAAGAGGATACTGCCGAACGGCCGGGCGACGAACGCCACTCCGAGGGTCGCGAACGAGGCCACAGTGCCGGCGACCGGTCCGAGGGCGGGGAAGAAGACGCTCGGAAACACCAGAGCGGCAGCGACGCCGTAGATGTTGTAGTCGTAGAACTCGATGACGGTGCCGATGAAACTCGCCGTCGCGACGCGCTTCATGCCCTGGGGTGTCCCGCCGTCGGATGGTGGCTGGGTGGAGGAGGCCGGGGCTTCCTCTGATGAGTGCGTCATGACATCTCCCTGATGGAGACGCAGCCCCCCGTGTCCGCGTCAGACGGGACGCCCGCCTTCCAGCGGGCGCCAACTGGGTCGGTCGGTTCAGGTCGTTGGTGCCGGACGGATACTCAGTCCAGTTGCCCGCCGTCCCGCAGGACGCCCTCGGCGATCTTGAAGGCCTCGCCGGCAGCGGGGAGCCCGCAGTAGACCGCGGCTTGCAGCAAGATCTCCTTGATCTCGGCGACCGTGCAGCCGTTCCGGATCGCTCCCTCGACGTGGTGCGCCAGTTGGGCAGGCCGGTTGAGGGCGGTCAGCATCGCGATGTTGATGATGCTGCGGGTCTTGCGGTCGATGCCGTCCCGAGACCAGACCCGCCCGAAGCAGACCTCCTCGGCGTACTCCTGAATGGCGTCGTTGAAGACGTTGCGGTCCTGGTCCTTCTTCTCTACGTAGCCGTCACCCATGAGTTCGTTCATGATGCGGCGGCCGGTGGTCTTGGTGTCGGTGCTGTCCACGTCGTCTCCTGGGTCTCGCATGAATGTGTCCGGGTCAGTCCCGGTCGAGCACTGCCTGGACCTCGTCGGCGGTGAGCTTGATCGTCACGCCTGCCCGCTCGTTCTGGAGCAGCAGCGGGGTTTGGGAGTCCCGGTCGCCCCAGCCGCGGTCGAGAGCTTCCTGAAAGTCCTCCTGCACCAGCCGGCCCGCGCGCATGGGGACCTCAAGCTGCTCAGCAAGCTCAAGGGCGAGCCGAAGATCCTTGTTCGCGAGGACAAGTGCGAAGGACGGTGGGTCGAAGGCCTCCTGCAGGTACCGGTCGCCGACCCGGTCGAAGGTCCGGGCCCGGCCGATCGCGCCCTGCCGCATGGCGTGCCACAGCGCAGCGGGTTCCACCCCGGCCTTGACGCCCATGGTGAAGACTTCGGAGATCGCCGAACGGATCATCATGCTGGCGCAGTTGTGGACGAGCTTCGCGGTGTTGCCTGCGCCGATCTCACCGACGTAAAGGATCTGGTCTCCGATGGCGTCGAGTACCGCCCGGTTCCGGTCGAAGGCTTCCCGATCGCCACCGACATAGATGGCGAGCTTGCCTGAGCGGGCACCCTTGGGCCCTCCACTCACAGGAGCGTCGAACAGCTCGACCCCCTGCTCGCGACAGGTGCCGTGCACCTCGCGAACGAGGGTCGGGGAGTTCGTGGTCAGGTCGAACCAGACACTGCCGGGTTGCAGCGCACTCAACAGCCCAGCCTCGCCGAGACCGACCTCTCGCATCTCCACCGGGCCGGGCAGCGAGGTGAAGACGACCTCCGCCGAGCGTGCGAGGTCAGCGACAGAGTCCGCCCAGGTTGCTCCGGCCTCTTCGAATGACGCGCCGCTTGCGCGATTGAGGTCGTGCACCACGAGGTCATGGCCGGTTCGCAGCAGATTGTGCGCCATACCCGAGCCCATGCCACCGAGCCCGATGAAGCCCACCTTCATACCTTGTCCTTTCGCCGGTGGACGGACAACGGCGGTGTCGTCCGTGTTACCAGGACAGAGCGAGTCGTATTTACGAACTCACGACCGTATAAGCGAATGCACAGTATGGCGTCGATATTCGCCTGTCAACGCCGCGCACAGCTCGCACCTCCGTTGACATCGGGGATGACCCGACCGTAGCCTCAGGATGTAATTACGGACACGAGTTCGCATTAACGAACCACATCAATGGGGCACTCGTTGCGGAGTGAGCCTCGATCTCATCGGTGGTGCCTTGTGGCCCAGGAGGCTGACGTGATTCACCGACGTGACGCGCTCGTCACCGGCGAACGGGCGCCGCTGACCGGCGATGGGGCGACCGGAGTTGAGCGCAGTGTCACTGGGCGAGCTGTGGCGACCGTCGCTCATCAGAGAGCTCTGGATGTGCAGCACGCTCACCACACCCGGATCGCGGCCTGCACTCCTCGACCTTCGCTGAGCGAGCGATGCGCTCTCCCGCACGCGCTTGGTGAGGCCGCTCGCAACGACGACAACGGAAGTGACGGTGGGCCTGAATGACCGCGCTCGAGGGCGTGAAGGTGATCTGTCTCGGACAGTTCTACTTCGGCCCGTACTGCACGATGCTGATGGCCCGCCTGGGCGCGGACGTCATCAAGATCGAGGCACCCCAGGGCGATCCGTACCGGCGGCTGCCCACCGTCGATGAGGACGGCTACCCCATCCAGTTCCGCTTCCTCAACTCCGGCAAGCGCAACATCCGCCTCGACCTGGCCAACCCCGCCGGGCAGGAAGTACTGCGCGACCTCGTCCGCAACGCCGACGTGCTCGTGCAGAACCTCTCCCCCGGAGCGATGGACCGCTTCGGGCTCGGCTACGACGAGCTCAGCGAGATCAACCCCGGTCTGATCATGGCGTCGGGCAGCGGCTTCGGCTCCTTCGGCCCCTACGCCGGCGAATCCGCCATGGACCTCACCATCCAGGCCCGCACAGCGATCATGAGCACCACCGGATTCGAAGACGGCACCCCCGTCCGCACCGGCCCCTCCGTGGTCGACTTCATGGCGGGCACGCACATGATCGCCGGGGTACTGGCCGCGCTGTTCCAGCGCACCCACACCGGCTGCGGCCAACACGTCGAAATCTCACTGCAGGACGCCATCCTGCCCTCCCTGACCTCGAACATCGCCGGCCTGCTCAGCCCGGGCACCGCCAGCCATGAGCGAACGGGCAACCGGCACGGCGGGATGTCGGTCGCGCCCTACAACGCCTATCCCGCCGCCGACGGCTGGGTCACGGTGCTGTGTCCGACCGACGGGCACTGGCAGCGGCTTTGTGAGCTGATGGGCGACCCGGCCGCCGACGACCAAAGGTTCGCCACCATGAGCGGCCGCTGCGACCACATGGACGAGGTCGACGCGATTGTCGGCCGCTGGACGAGCACCCAGCCCAAGGACGACTTGGCCTACAAGCTCAAGGATCTGAAGATCCCGTGCGCCCCAGTGGTCACCCTGCCCGAACTGCTCGAAGACCCCCACGTCCGCGCCCGCGGGGTACTGCGCAACGTCACCGACGAGCAAGGCACGTTCATGACCCTGGGCAGCCCGCTCTTCCTGTCGGACTCACCGATGGTCGAGCCGAGCCGCTCCGGCGGGCTGGGAGAGCACACCGACTCCGTACTGAGCGACGAACTCGGGATGTCCGCAAACGACATCGCGAAGCTGCGCGACGCAGGGGTCATCTGAGCGCCCCTCCGGCGCTCCGAGGCGGAACACCTGACAAGGAGCAAGCACACCATGACCGTTGACGCGCGCATTGCCGTTCTGCCGGCCGGCCAGGAGAAGCTTGAGCTGCGCGAGGTCACGCTCGGCACTCCCGACACGCATGAGGTCGTCGTCCGGCAACGGGCGTTGGGCGTCTGCCACAGCCAGCTGGACCGGATCTTCAATCCGAGCCGGACCGCCTCCATGCTGCTCGGACACGAGTCCATCGGGACGGTGGTCGAGGTGGGGGCGGAGGTCACCTACGTCAGCCCGGGTGATGAGGTGCTGACGACGTGGATCCCCCGCACCCCGCTCGCCGGCCGCCCGCCTGTGCCCTCGCGGATCGTCTTTCCCGGCGGGGACGAGGCAAGCACGCACAACACTTTCACGTGGGGCACGCACGCCGTCGTCGACGAGCAGTGGATTGTCAAAGCCCCGCAGGGCATTCCCCCAGCCCTTGGCTCGATCATCGGATGCGCGCTAATGACCGGGGCCGGCGCCGTCATGAACACCGCCGAGGTCCGGGCCGGGCAGAGCGTCGCGGTCTGGGGCGCCGGCGGCGTGGGTCTATGTGCCCTCGCGGGCGCGTCGATCCTCGGAGCCTCGCCGGTCATCGCGGTCGATATCGACGCCGACAAGCTGGAGTTGGCAAAGCAGTTCGGTGCCACCGAGGTGGTCGACGTGCGGGCCGGCGACCCCGTCGAGGCCATCCGTGCGTTGACGCCGCATGCGGATGGGACCCACGGCGTCGACTTCGCCTTCGACTGCACCGGCCTGGGTGAGAACATCCCGGTCAGCCTGGCCGCTGTGCGTCCCGGGATCCGCGGGTCAGGGATCCGCGGCGGTGCGGACGTGCTGGTCGGCATTCCGCGAGTGCCCTTCCAGCTCGACGCCATGGACCTGCTCAACGGCGAGAAGCGGCTGGTCGGGTGTGTCGGCGGAAGCTGCGATCCGCAGCGTGACTTCACGACTTTCGTCGACTGGGTCAGGGACGGCAAGTTCGACCCGAGTGCGCTGGTGACGGACCGGTACTCGCTGGACCAGCTCAACTCCGCCGTCGACGACCTCCACCACGGCCGTGTCCGCGGCCGCGCGGTCGTGGAGCTGGACCTGCCAGGCACGGCCGCTGGACCTGTCTGATCGCCAGTACGTCGGCCGGGTGCCGCCCGGCCGAGGGCAGCGGCGCGAACACCTCGAAGGAGCGACTGCACATGAGCGTGGAACCCGATCTGAGAATCCGGCACCTGAGCCCAGCCTTCCGGACCTTCTGTGGTGAGGGCGCACTCGACGCGTTGCCGCGGGAACTGGCTCGGATCGGGGCAGCCCGGGCCGTGATCGTCTGCATCCCGGCCGTCG
Organism: Streptomyces sp. DSM 116795; assembly: GCF_055792905.1. Taxonomy (NCBI): domain Bacteria; kingdom Bacillati; phylum Actinomycetota; class Actinomycetes; order Kitasatosporales; family Streptomycetaceae; genus Streptomyces; species Streptomyces sp. DSM 116795. The sequence continues at coordinate 6,623,569 of NZ_CM147707.1, read as the reverse complement.
CCGAGCATCGTGAGGCGATGGACAGGCTTCACGAGACGCTCGGCGACCGGCTCGTGGGCCAGTTCGACGGTGTGGAAGAGCAGAGCCCCCTCCCGTCGGTCGAAAAGGCCCGGACGTTCTTGGCGGACCACGACGCGGACGCGGTGATCGCCGTTGGCGGCGGGTCGTCGGTGGTCACAGCGCGAGCGGCCACGATCCTGCTCGGCGAGGGCAAGGACGTGCGTGAGTTGTGCACCCGCCGGGGAGCGGACGGGAGGCTTGAGAGCCCGAAGCTGACGGCGCCGAAACTGCCGCAGTGGGTGGTGCCGAGCTCGCCGACGACGGCCTACGCGAAGGCGGGCGCCGCCGTCAGGGATCCCGAGACCGAGGAACGACTCGCCCTCTACGACCCGAAGGCCCGCGCCCAGGGAGTCGTACTCGATCCCGTCATGGCGCTCACCGCACCCCCTCGGCTCAGCTGGTCGGCCGCCCTGAACATCTTCTCGATGGCAGTGGAAGGCCTGCAGTCCCAGCGGGTCGACCCGCTCGCCGACGCGCTGTTGGCGCACGCGCTGCGGACCGTCGTGACCTGGCTTCCCCGTGTCGCGAAGGAGCCGGACGCCGCGACTCCGCGGCTGCAGCTGATGCTCGCGGCAATCATGAGTGGCCAAGGGAGCGATCACAGCGGCGGCGGTCTGGCGCAGGCCCTCTCGCACGCCGTCGGACCGAGGTCGTCGGCCCCCAACGGAGTTGTGGAAGCCCTGCTGCTGCCGCACGCCATGCGCTTCAACGCCGGTGTCGTCCCGGACCGTCTCGCCGGCATCGCGGACTACCTGGGGCTCGACGACCGCAGCGCGGACGGGGTCATCGCAGAGGTCGAGCGCCTGCTGGAGGTCTTCGAGGCACCTCGTCACCTGCAGGACATCGGCGTGGAGGAGACGGCGCTCGCCGAGGCGGCCTCCCACGCCATGGACGACTGGGCCATCACTGCCGGACCACGCCCGCCCGAGGCGCAGGACGTACGGGACCTGCTCAACGGCGCCTGGTAGTCGCGGACTCGAACTGCACGACGATCATCGAAGGAAGTGCCATGACGACGACGGAGACCCCGCAGGGCGCGGGGATCGGTAAGGAACTGGCCACCGGCAAGTTCACCGAAGAGATGCTGACGAGCATGCGGAACCTGATCGGGACCGAGCTCCGGACAGACGCGTGCGTGAACAACGAGTACGCCACGCGACTGGCCATCCTGCGATTCGCTGAGGGCATCGGCGACGACAACCCACTCTGGACGGACGAGGAGTACGCGTCCGCAGGTCCGTTCGGTCAGATCATCGCGCCGCCCAGCTTCATCTTCGCCTGCCTGGGCTCGGTCCAGGTGGGGTGGCGCGGTCTCGGCGGATTCCATGCCGAGACCGACGTGACCTTCCACGCCCCGATCCGGGTCGGCGACAAGATCACGGCACGCGTCTGGTTCGACGGCTTCGACGACCCGATCGACAGCTCTTTCGGCGGCCGCCGCATCAAGGACTACCTGCGTCAGGAGTACTGGAACCAGGACGGGCAGCTGGTAGCACGTTTCATCTGCTCCCGGATGCGCTTCGAGCGCGGAGAGATGCAGAAGCGGCGCAGCTCGCGGGCGATCGAACTCCCGCACCCCTGGACGGACGAGGAGCTCGCGAAGGTGGAGGAGGACATCCTCGCCGAGACTCCGCGTGGAGCCGAGCCGCGATACTGGGAAGACGTGAAGATCGGCGACGAGATCGACACCATCACCAAGGGTCCGATCGGGCTCACCGACGAGATCGCCTACGTCGCCTCCGGCGCGGCCCCGATCCCGCGCCTGTCCGCGCACGGCGTGGCCCTGCGCCGCTACCGGAAGCACCCGAAGTGGGCATTCCGCGATCCCAGCACCCACGCCCTGGAGCCGGTGTACTCGGTGCACTACAACGACTACGCCGCCAGGCTGCAGGGCGCGCAGATCGCCTACGACGTCGGTATCCAGCGCACCTGCTGGCAGATTCACTCACTGACTCACTGGATCGGCGACGCCGGATCGGTGAAGGCGATCCACGGCCAGTACCGGGCGCACGTCTACCTGTCCGATGTCGTCCGGCTCGGCGGCAAGGTCGTCGACAAGGAGATCGATGCGGACGGCGACGCCGTGCTGCACCTGGAGACCTGGGCCTACAACCAGCGCGAGAAGAACTGCATGCCGGGCACCGCGACGGTCGTCCTGCCGCGGCGCACAGAGGAGACGCCGTGACACTGCACCAGCCTCGCCCTCTGCCGCTGGCGTGGGGCAAGGAGATCGGGACTGAGGTGGTCCGGGGTATCCCGTTCCGCACCTACACCGAGCGTCCCCGCGACATCGGTGCCCTCCTCGCCTTCGCCGACCGGTGGGGCGAACGCCCGCACATCGTCCAGGGCGAGCGCGTGGTGACGTTCGCCGGCCTGCGACGTGCCGTCGAGGCGAAGGCCGCTCGGCTCGTCGACGAAGGACTTCGCCCGGGTGACCGGATGCTGCTGATGGGTTTCAACAGCCCGGAGTGGATCATCAATTTCTGGGCGGGCGTGACGATCGGGGCGGTCCCCGTCCTCGGGAACGCGTGGTGGGGGCCCACAGAGCTCGCCGACAGCCTCACGCTGCTGGACCCGGCCCTGGTGCTGGCCGACACGCGCGCTGTCCGGTCGCTGCCCGACGACGCCCCCGTCGGCACCTGGGCGTGCGAGATCCCCGAGGCCGGTGAGTCGCCCTCCGTGGCACCCCGTGCGGAGGCGCACCACGAGGACGAGCCCGCTGCCTTCGTGTTCACGTCGGGCACTTCCGGCAAGCCGAAGGCCGTAGTGCTCTCGCACCGATCGCTGCTCGCCGGGCTGCACATGTTGCTGCACATCACCCGGCGGCTGCCCCAGCAGGTCGACGAGTCCACCGGAGACGCAGGTCTGCACACCGGTCCGATGTTCCACATCGGCGGGATCCAGACGCTCATCCGCGCGATCACGGTCGGCGACACGCTGGTCATGCCGGCCGGGAAGTTCGACCCTGCCGAGGCTCTGCAGCTGATCGAGAAGTGGCGGATCGTCCGGTGGAGCGCGGTGCCGACGATGGTCTCCCGCGTGCTTGAGCACCCGGACATCCATCGGCGGGACCTGACGTCGATCCGATCGATCACCGTGGGCGGCGCGCCCGTGCACTCGGACTTCCTCGCCCAACTGCACGCCGGGCTGCCGGGAGTCGACCCGCGGGTGGCCACCGGCTACGGGCTGACCGAGAACGGCGGCCAGGCCACCGCGGCGTCAGGCAAGGACACGACCGAGCGGCCCGGCGCCTGCGGGCGCCCGCTGCCCTGCGTCGAGTTGAGCGTCCTCGACCCGAGCGAACATCAGGACGGCGAGATCCTCATCCGCTGCCCCACCCAGATGATCGGGTACTTCGGCAACGACAACTCGCCCATCGACGAGGACGGTTGGCTGCACACCGGCGACCTCGGGCACATCGACGAGGACGGCTACCTCTGGATCACCGGCCGAGCCAAGGACATGATCATCCGGGGCGGCGAGAACATCGCACCGGCCGCTGTGGAAGAAGCACTGGCAGGTGTCGACGGCGTCGTCGAATCCGCCGTGTTCGGCGTGCCCCATCCCGAACTCGGGGAGGAGGTCATGGCCGTGGTCTTCGTCGAGAACGACCTCACGGACGCCGACCTCACCCGCGAACTGCGTTCACGACTGGCCTCGTTCGCAGTACCGAGCCGATGGCGGATCGAACACCAGCCGCTCCCGACGACACATTCCGGCAAGATCGACAAGAACGAACTGGCCACCGAGGCACGCGCCGATCTCGCCGCCACGACAGGAGCCTCCACATGAGCGAAATCGTCCGAGAGTCGGCCGGAGAGCGAGTCGCACGCCTGGAGATGCGCAGGCCCCCGAACAACTTCTTCGACGAAGCGCTGCTGACCGAGCTGGCCGATGCCCTCCTTGCCCTCGACGACGAGCCAGACGTCACCAGCGTCGTGCTCTGCGCCCAGGGCAAACACTTCTGCGCCGGCGCCGACCTTCGTGGAATGGACGCGGCCGGCATCCGCCGGGTCTACCGGCAGGCCTTCCGAATGTTCTCCGGCCGCAAGCCGGTCGTCGCTGCCGTGCAGGGCGGCGCGATCGGCGGCGGACTCGGCCTGGCCATGTCCGCGGACTTCCGCGTCGCCGCCCCCGGAGCCCGGCTCACGGCCAACTTCGCCCGGCTCGGCTTCCATCAGGGCTTCGCGCTCTCGGTCACGCTTCCCAGGGCCGTCGGCCCCCAACGCGCCCAGGAGCTGCTCTACACCGGCCGCTCGGTCAGCGGTGACGAGGCAGCCTCGATCGGCCTCTGCGACTCTGTGGCCGAGGACCCCCGCGAGGCCGCCGTCGAACTCGCCGCCAAGATCGCGGAATCGGCCCCGCTCTCGGTGGCCTCCATCCGTGCCACTCTGCGACGGGCGCTGGTGTCCGAGGTCTCCGCCGCCCTCGACCGTGAGGCGGACGCACAAGCCGCGCTACTGGACTCCGCTGACTTCGCCGAAGGCGTTGCGGCCTCCATCGAAAAGCGCCCACCCCACTTCGTTGGTTCGTAATGATGAATGAAGGGTCGGGACCAGCTAGAGTGACGATGTGACCGACGACTCCGCTCAGGCCGACCCGGACGGTCCCAAGAGCCATCGCACCATCGACCGAGTGACCCGCATCCTCGAAGAGGTCGTGTACCACCCCGGGATCGGATTCGCCGACCTGGCCCGTGCGCTCGACGCGCCGAAGAGCTCGGTCCACGGCTTTATTCGGGGCCTGCAGGCGAACGGCTGGCTCTACGAGGTCGACCGACGCTTCTACCTCGGTCCGGCCATCTACGGCCTGACGCTGGCCAGCGGCCACATCCGAGCCGGTCAGGTAAGTCAGGCGGACCTCGACGCACTGCACAAGGACACCGGGATGACCGTGTTCCTCGGCGTCGAGGCCGGTGATCACCTCATCTACATCGGGGAGTCAGGGACGGACTCCCTGACCGGATTCGCCGCCCGCAGCAACATCCGCCGCAAGCTGATCTCGACGGCCGGCGGGAAGGCACTGCTGTCGGAGAAGCCTGACGCGGAGCGGGACGCCTACCTCCGCCGGCAGCAATCCGAGGACAGCGAGACCGTCTCGGAATTCCTCGCCGAGTTCGCCGAGATCAGGAAGACGGGCATCGCACGGAACTTCCGGCACCAAGGCGCGCAGATCGCTTTCGCCAGCGTGGTGCGGAACCAGACGGGCGAGGCTGTGGCAGCGGCGATCCTGGTGGGCCAGACAGCCGAGGTGGAGCCTCGGGAGCAAAAGGTCCGCAAGGCGCTGCTCAAGCATGCCGCCTCGTGGACGAGGCAGAAGAACACTCCTCGGGAACCGATCTAGTTCGAGCGGCTCGCATTGAGCGAGCCAACTCGGCGCCGCAGTAGCGGAGTTCGCTCCACCCTTGTGTTCGCTCTACGAACCCTGACCCGTCGACGCCAAAGGCGCGTCGGTACCTCTCGCAGCCGAAGGCTACCGACGCGCGGCGCCGCCCTGTTCCGGTAGCGGGTCGACTCCTGCTGTGACTCCCCGACTCCATGCGCTCGCGAGTCTTCATCCACTCCCCCACCTCGCTGTCTCACCTGGAGAACTGCCGTTGACAGGCCGCTGAGCCGTCCGTAGTGTTCGGCCATCATAGCGATCGTCAGTTCTTATATACGAACCAAATATGACCGCCGGCGAGGATGCTCGAGGAGTGTGTTCGGTGATCGAGCGCGATCAGATCTTCATCAACGGCAAGTGGGTGTCCTCTGCAGGCGCCGGCGTCATCGAGGTGATCAATCCGGTCTCCGAGGAGCCGGTGGCGACCATCCCGGCAGGGAGCGCGGTCGATGTCGACCTCGCCGCTGAGGCTGCTGCCGCGGCGTTCCCGGAGTGGTCGCAGACCTCGGTCGACGAGCGCGAGAGCTACCTGCGCAAGCTCGCCGAGCTGACCCGGGAGCGCGCTGACGAAATCACGCGAGCCGTCGTCAGCGAGATCGGTCAGCCCTACGCGGCTGCCGCCGGGGCCCAGGGCGCCGCGGCGGTGGAGGACCTGCGCAGCATCGCGGACAGCCTGCCGGAGATCACCTGGGCGGAGCAGGTCGGCCCAACCGTCGTCGCCCGTGAAGCCGCCGGAGTGGTCGGGGCGATCACTCCGTGGAACGGGCCGATGCGGATGATCTGCATGAAGGCCGGGGCGGCCATGGCCGCCGGTTGCACGGTCGTCCTCAAGGGCACCGAGGTCGCACCGCTGAGCTCGTTCATCTTCGCCGAGATGATCGCCGACGCAGGCATGCCGGACGGGGTCTTCAACCTCGTCTCCGGAACCGGTCCGGACGTCGGCGAGGCAATCGTCACCCATCCGCTGGTCGACATGGTCTCGCTCACCGGGTCCGTCCGCGCAGGCCGGCGGGTGATGGAACTGGCGGCACAGGACGTCAAGAAGGTCGCCCTGGAGCTCGGCGGCAAGTCGGCGAACGTCATCCTTGAGGACGCCGACCTCGCCCGGGCCATCGAGGTCGGTATCGAGGACGCTTTTCGCAACTCCGGCCAGGTGTGCGGCGGACTGTCCAGGGTCCTCGTCCCACGGTCCCGCCTCGCCGAGGCGGAGGAGATCGCGGTTAGCAAGGCGGAGAGCTACGTCCTCGGCGACCCCTACGACCCGGCCACCACGCTCGGCCCGGTCGCGAACGTCCAGCAGCAGCGGCGGATCCGCGAATACATCCAGGCCGGCCTCGACGAGGGCGTACGGCTGCTCACAGGTGGCCCCGAGGCGCCGGACGGGCTCGACAAGGGCTTCTTCGTCCGGCCGACCGTCTTCAGCGGTGACAACACCTCGCGCATCGCGCGAGAGGAGATCTTCGGTCCCGTCGTCGTCATCATTCCGTTCGAGGACGAAGCCGACGCGTTCCGGATCGCCAACGACACCGAGTACGGCCTCGCCGGGGCGATTTGGGCCGGCGACGACGACCGCGCGCGTGCGCTCGCCCGCAAGCTCCGCACCGGGCGGATCCGGATCAACGGCTCGCCGGTGAACCAGCGCGCTCCGCACGGCGGGTTCAAACTCTCCGGAATCGGCCGCGAGTTCGGCCGGTACGGCATCGAGGAGTTCCTCGAGTACAAGTCCATCGGCTGACCGGGCGGAGCAAGATGATCACCGTGAACGCCCGATCTGTCTCAGGACCGGGCGAGCCCTTCAAGCCCACGACACTCGACCGCCGCGACCTGGGCCCAAGCGACGTCCTGATCGACATCGCCTACTGCGGCATCTGCCACACCGACGCCTGAGCCCGAGCCGAATTGCGGCTCTGTGATCCGATCGCACGACGCTCCCTCGAAAGGCCGTCACCAGATGACAACGACGCAGTGGGTCATCGACGCGGTGAAGCTCGGCGAGCTTCAGAACATCCCCGCCGAGGAGATCTACTTCAAGGATCGCAGCCGACGGACCGTCAGCATCCCCTTGGTGATGTTCCTGCTGAGATCCGACAAGCGAACGGTGGTCGTGGACACCGGCGGCCCGGCCGACGAGGAGCACGTCCGCAGGAGCATCCCCTTCTGGTACGAGGCGCCCGAGGCGATGCGCCCGGAGAACGCGCTGCCCCCGCTGGGTGTGCGTCCTGACGAAGTCGACCTCGTCGTCAATACCCACCTTCACTGGGATCACTGCTCGAACAACGACTTGTTCGAGAACGCGGAGATCCTCGTCCAGCGCACCGAGCTCGCCTACGCCGCTGCCCCGTGCCCTGCACACCTTGGGGCCTACGGCATCCACCCAGGGGTCATCCCTCCATTCGCCCGGTGTCTGGACCGGATTCGGGCCCTCGACGGTGGCAGCGAGATCGCCCCAGGCCTGGGAGTCGTTCCCCTCCCGGGCCACTCCCCCGGTTCACAGGGCGTCCGGGTGGAAACCGGCGAGGGCACCTTCATCATCACCGGCGATTGCGTCGACACCCTCGAGAACTGGGAGAACGGGGGCTCAGCCCTGCCGCTGCCGTCTGGCCGGTTCACCGATCTACCCGCCTTCTACGCCAGCCTCGGTCACCTCAAAGACACCGGTTGGACCCCGCTGCCCAGCCACGACCACGCCGTAGTCGCGAAGGGTGGTTTCGGCTACCGACATCGCTCTAATGCCCCGCGACGTCGCGGAGCCAACTGAACCGGAGAGGAACTCAGTGCGGGTGGTAGAAACGGACCAACTGACCGGCATGCTCGTGGAGTACGCCGAATCCACGAGCGTCGACGCTCTCCCCGACACCATTCGAGAGCGAGCGAAGCTTGTCATCCTCGACGAGCTCGCGAGTGCCTACTTCGGGGCAGATTGCCGGGCGGGCAGGCTGGCCGCCCGCTACGTCGCCGGTCAGGCTGGACACGCTGACGCCCTGGTGCTGCGGACAGCGCATCGCACGTCGGCAGAGCTGGCGGCGTTGGCCAACGGCACGGCAGGACACGCCGACGAGATAGACGGCGCACACGTGGTCGGCGGTCATCCGGGTGCCACGCTGGTCCATGCTGCGACCGCCGTCGCTCAACTGCGGCATTGCTCGGGCGGCGACTTGATCAGTGCTGTGGTGCTCGGCTACGACGTCGGTACCCGACTGATCGACGCTTGCGGTGGCACATTCCGGCTCAAGGACGAGTTCCACCTGCACGCGGACTTCCTCCACGCCGTCGGGGCCGCCGTGGCGTGCGGTCGCCTACTCGAGCTCGACTCCCGCCAGTTGGCGAACGCCATGGCACTTGCCACGTTCAGGGCCAACGGGCTGTGCGCTCTGTTCCGGGAGGACAATCACATCAGCAAAGCCTTCTGTAACGGCCAGTACGCCTCCGCAGGTGTCGGAGCAGCGCTGATGGCCGAGGCCGGGTTGGAAGGCGTGGCCGACGTCATCGGGGAACGCCACGGTCTCCTCCACGCCTGGGGCGTCGACGACGGACGCGAGCGTGTGCTCCGGGATCTCGGATCCGAATTCGCCGTCAGCGGCCACAACTTCAAATTCCTTCGGGCCGGCTACCCGATCCATGCCGCAGTGGAGGCGGCGACGCTCCTCGTCAACGAGCATGCGATCGCACCCGAGGCGATCGAACAGGTCCACGTCGGCATGCCGGGAAACGCGATGCGTGTCGTGGACGGGCGGACGATGCACAACATCTGCCTGCAGGACATGTTGGGAGTCGCCTTGGTCCGTGGCGGGATCAGCCTGTCGAAATCTCCCTTCCCGGAAATCGAGGCGGATCCACGGTTTTCCGCTCTCAGAAAGCGGATCACTCTGGGCGTGGATCCCGGCCTCGAACACGACCAGCCGAACGGGCGGGGCGCTGTCGTGACCATCAGGCCGGCTGACGGGCGAACCGTAACTCGGCGCGTGGACCATCCGCGGGGCCACAGCGGGCGCGGCGAGCCCACCTGGCCGGAGCTGGCCGTCAAGTGGCGCGAGGCGCTGGACGGAGTCGACACCGACGCCTGGGTCAGCACCGCGGTCGACCTCGAGAACCTCGATGACGTAACGACGTTCGCCAAGCAGTTCGCAGTGGACGGGCCTCGTCGCACCTGAGCCCGCCCGGACGAGATCCGCACGGACCACGAACTCACCGATCGAGGAAATCGATGTCGTCAACCGACCGGCCGCGGCAGGAATTCACACAGGCGACGGGAGTCTCCGCCCGTAGCGATCGGCAGATGCGCCGAATCGCTCTGGCGAGCTTCACCGGGACCGTGATCGAGTTCTACGACTTGACCCTGTACGCGGTCACCGCCTCACTGGTGTTCGCCAAAGTGTTCTTCCCCGCTCTCGGGCCCGCGGCAGGCACGGTTGCCGCCTTCGGCACCCTGGGTGTGGCCTTCGTGGCGCGCCCGATCGGTGCAGTGCTCTTCGGTCACTTCGGTGACCGGCTGGGGCGCAAGCGAGTCCTGGTCACGACACTGCTCATGATGGGGATCGCGACGGTCCTGGTGGGTGCAATGCCCACCGCTGGCCAGATCGGGATCGCGGCCCCGATCTTGATCGTGGTCATGCGGGTGGTACAAGGCCTCGCGGCAGGCGGGGAGTTGGCCGGCGCGGCGCTGTTCAGCACCGAGAGCGCGCCGCAGAGGAAGCGCGGATTCTGGACGATGTTCACCTCCCTCGGAGGCGGCTTCTCGATCGTCCTCGCGAACGCCACGCTCTTGCTCGTCGGACTCGGCATGTCCGACGAGCAGTTCGCCTCCTTCGGATGGCGGATCCCGTTCCTGGCAAGCGCCTTGCTCATCATCGTCGGTCTGTACATCCGCCTGAAGATCGATGAAAGCCCCGTCTTCCAAGCCGAGGCCTCACCGAGCAAGCGCGGCGCCTCTTCGAAGCTGCCGTTCCTGGAGGCCTGGCGACGACAACCGCGACAGATGCTGCTCGTTGCCGGAATCTCGATCATGCAGGCAGCCTTCACCTACCTCGGAGCTACCTACTTCGCGAACGTCGGTGAAACATCACTTGGTCTGAGCCGGAACACGGTTCTCGCTGCCGGCATCGCGGGCGGGCTGTGCTGGGCGCTCGGCGTCGTGATCGGAGCCATCACCTCCGACCGGATCGGGCGGCGCCCGGTGCTCCTCGCCTCAACTGCGGCGGCAGTCGCCTGGGCCCTCTTCGTCTTCCCCGCCCTGTCCTCAGCCTCGGCGGGGACATACCTGTTGCTCCTGTGCGTAACGATGCTGATCGCGGGCGCCGAGATCGGCCCGATCAACGTGATGCTCTCCGAGGCCTTCGACACCAAGTACCGGTACACAGCCTCAGCTTTCGCCTACAACATCGGGCTGGTGCTCGGCGGTGCCGTGCCCCCGCTCCTCGCCGGTGCGATAACCGCCTCCTACGGCGCCTTCGTATTCGGTCTCTTCCTTGCCGTGCTGTGTCTCATCAGCCTGATCAGTGCGATAGCCCAACCCGAAACACTCAACCGCGACTTGACCGACGTGCTCGCCTCCGAACGCTGAACGCCCTGGCGACGGGCGCTGCACGTAGAGCCCGTGCTCGACACACTCGATCGTCTCCGACCAACACAGGCCGAGGGGCTGGCTCCCAGCGGTCGTAGACAACTGATATGTCGCGGATGTAGTTCCATACGGCTTGTCTGTGTCGTAGAGCGCCATGTCGCCGGGCCTGGGTTCGGTCTCGCGACCGTCCTGGACGATCATGCCGGTGCCTTGTTCGATGAGTGAGAACTTGACGTACCGCTGCGGTGCCCGGGCGATGAGGACCGGGGTGCGGTGGACCGCGTGTGCGTCGGCATGCATGTCGAACAGATGAATGTCGCCGGTGACTCCAGCCCTGAGCCGTCCGCGGAAGCTGTCGGGGTCCCCGGCGTGGACGTCGAGTGACACGACAGCGTGGAGACCTTCGCGCGGTACGCCGCGAGGTCCTGCAGATCCTCCGGCGGACCGGTCGACAAGCGACGTGGCTGGTCGGACATCACTACCTCACCGCAATGTGATGACTTTCGACGTTTTGGCCGTGTTCACATTGCCCATTCTCGTTCGAATGTCGTGGGTCCAAGTACGTCCGCTCTACCGGATCCTGCGTACTTTGCTCACCGGATTCGAGCACCAGCTCATCGACGGGCAACGCGCGGCGGGACAAGTGGCTCCCGCTCGGAGACCGAACCACGGGATCGAGGCCATCTGGCACGTCTACCGGCAGATCCTCTCGATCTACATCATCACCAACCCGCCGCCGACAGCAAGACCGCCGAGAGAGTCCTTGAAGCACTCCACACCTGCCCGATCCCTGAGGGCACCAAGCTATCGGCCCGACCCGAGCCGGTGCACGCTTGCCTACTTCGGGCACCGGAGGCATGTTCAACAACGGTAGCCATCAACAGCGTCATCTGGAAGACCCGCCGACTCACCCACGGTTTCCGCAACTTCACCAAGCACAGGATCCGGATCCTGCCGCACGCGGCACCCGCCCCTACCGTACGTTCGTCGCCCAAGTCTCGATCAGCCGAACGAGCCGACCCAGGCCGATCTACGAAGAGCCTTGGAATTTCCGCACATCATTCGCCGATCACGTGGAGGGCAATCTGGAACGTTCGCTGATGTCGTCAACTCTATTGAGACAAGCGGAAGTCCCACAGCAATTCGCGGGTGCCCAACCAACTGAGTAACGGTTCGGATGCGAGTTGCATGGTCACGCTGGCATCACGGTCAGCCGGCTGGTCCCGCTCCGGTTCTTGATCCACGGATTCGGTCGCGCAGGCTCCTGAACCGCGGCGGCGCGGGCGTGGCCGAGGAGATCGCGGCGACCCGTTTCGCGGAGACACCGCCCCTTACGATGGCGCCGTGGATAGAAGTGGCGTCCCGAAGCAGTCTGAGGCACGTGGTCGACCCAGGCTGGTCGACGTGGCACGCATCGCTGGCGTGGACCCTTCGACGGTGTCGCGGACGCTACGCCGCGGAGAGCAGAATGCGACCTCTTCGCGCTCGCTGCGCATCTGGGAGGCCGCCCGCGAGCTCGGCTACCGCACGAACCTGTCGGCGGCGTCCCTGCGGACGAACGTGTCGCGGCTCGTTGCTGTTTTCGTCCCTCGTCTGCGCGACGAGGTTCTCGCTGTGATGTACGAGGGCATCGATGAAACCCTCCAAGCTGCTGGCTATCAGAGTGTGGTGCTCGCGACCGGCGACGACCCTGAGGTCCAGGTGGCCAAACTCGAGGCCGCGATGCAGCGTGGTATCGATGGCGTACTGGTCGGCGACGCGGTGATCGGGTCACCGTACTTGGCGCGGGTGCGTGCAACCGGTATCCCTTGCGTCCTCTTCAACCGTCCGCGCCGTGGCTACCGTTCAGTCGCGGCCGCCGACGAAGAGGGCGGTCGGCTCGCAGCACGGCACCTGCTGGATCTCGTGGGCGGGACGTTGGCCCTCTACGCGGGGATGGACTACGCGCAGAACCTCAAGGATCGGGCGGACGGGTTCGCCGCAGAGCTTCACGAAGCCGGGCGACCACTCGATGCCTCGGCCTTTTTCCAAGGCGGCGTCTATGCCGAGGACGGCCGCGACGCGGCCGCCGAGCTGATCAAACACGCCGAGCAGCCGTTCGGTGTGTTCGCGGTCAATGACATGGCAGCGATCGGCGTCCTCGGAGAAGGTGTGCGACAGGGGCTGGTACCCGGACGCGATTTCTACGTCGTGGGGTTCAACGACATCTCGCTTGCGCGGATGATGCCTGTCCCGCTCACGACGGTTCACAGCCCGATGAAAGAGCTCGGTGCCGAGTCTGCGCGTGCTCTGGTCTCGCTGATGAGCGGCGACCGCCCGCGTTCGCGCGTGATGCCCGTCGAGCTTGTCGTGCGTGAGTCCACGGTTGCCCGCGACAGCAGCCGGGTGTGACGACCTGCCGGGCGAGTCAGGCGGCACCGAAGGCTTCCTGGCAGGTCAAAACGTCCGCAGGGTATATGCAATCGTTTGCAAGATCGGATAAACCAGAACGTGCAAACGATTGCAATATGAGGTCGAGGTGCTTAGCATCGCTCGACATGAACGAACGAGCTGAGCGCAACCAGGCGGGCGCGGGCGACCCTGCGCCCCGTAGCCGTCCAGGGCGTGGGCTGTTCACCGATCGCTTCCGGTGGGTGGTGCTCGCCGGCATCGTCGTGATCACTGTTGTCAACTATGTCGACCGTGGCGCGATCTCCTACGCGGCGGACGGCATCATCGGCGAGTACGACCTCGACCCCGCCGAGTGGGGGAACGTGCTCGGCTACTTCGGGTACGGGTACATGTTCGGCGCACTCGTCGGCGGGATACTCGCCGACCGCAAGGGCCCGCGTTGGATGTGGACGGTGGCGTCCGTCTCGTGGTCGCTGCTGGTGATGTGCGTCATCTTCGCGGGTGACGTCGGCCTCGCCATCGCGGGTTCGGCACTGGTGGGGTTCGCGGTGTTCCGTATCGCCTTCGGGTTCGCCGAAGGGCCGACGTATGCGACGGTCAACCGTACGGTCGCGAACTGGGCAACCGTCGAGGAGCGCGGCTTCATGTCGGCGGTCGGACTGCTGGGAACGCCCCTGGGCGCGCTGGTGACCGCTCCGATAGCCGTCGGCCTGATCGCGCTCACGGGTTCGTGGCGCTGGGTGTTCGTAGCCCTGGGACTCCTCGGTCTGATCTGGATCGTCTGGTGGCGGTCGGTGTTCACGAACCGCCCCGAGGACAACGCGCGTGTCTCCCGAGCTGAGCTCGCAATGATCCGTGACGGGGAACAGCGCCTCGTCTCCGAGCACACAGTCGACGAACTCCCTCGCGACCTTCGCTGGTGGCAGTTCTTCCGCAGCCGGACCCTGGTTTTCAACGCCTTGGGCTACTTCGCCTTCATGTATGTCAACTTCATGATCCTCACGTGGACGCCGCGCTACTTGCAGGCGGAGTTCGGGTTCTCGCTCAACTCGTTGTGGTACTTGGGGATGATCCCTTGGATCGGGGCGTGCGCGACCGTCCTGCTCGGCGGCCGGATCAGCGACTGGCTGCGGCGACGGACGGGAAGCCTCTGGGTCGCGCGTAGCGGATTCGCGATGGTCTCGCTCGCTCTCACGACCATCTGCTTCAGCCTTGTCCCCACGGTAGGAAGCGCCGCAGCGGTCCTTTTCATCATGGCTGTGGGGAATGCCCTCAACTCATTGCCGAATGCGGTGTACTGGACGGTCCTGATCGACACGGTGCCAGAGCGCGTCGGGACCTTCGGAGGCCTGACGCACTTCATCGCCAACATTGCCGCGGTCGCGGCCCCAACCGTCACCGGTTACCTCGTCTCGGCGAACGGCTACGGTGCGATGTTCGTAGCAACGGCCGTCGCCACAGGAGTCGGTGTAATCTCCATGGCGCTCGTGCGGCCAGGTCGACTCGGCTTCGACGTCCGTCCGGTGACGACCGCTTGACTCGCCGACCCCCCCTGCTCACGGTCACCGGGGAGCGTCGGCTCGTCGGCAACTCGCCCGCCGCGGCAGATGCCCGGGTCATGGCGGCGCGCCACGCGGCGCAGCAGCGTGGGACGGAGCTCAACGCGTTCGCCGCCCTGGACAACTTCGCGACCTCGGCCGCAGAGGTCTCGACTGCCGTCGGCACAGGTGGTCCGCTGGCAGGGGTAGCCGTGGCGGTGAAGGACGTCATCGATGTCCGAGGCCTTCCGACCCGATGTGGCTCGCGGCTGACTGGAAGCGAGCCGTGTACGGACGATGCGGAGGTCGTTGCCCTGCTTCGGAGGGCCGGCGCGGTGACGCTTGGCAAGACGACGACTCACGAGTTCGCCTACGGTCCGACAGGTGACGTGACGGCGACCGGTCCAGTCCGGAACCCGCACGACCCCCGGCGGATGTCCGGCGGCTCCAGCGCAGGTTCGGCAGCGGCCCTCGGCGCCGGGATCGTCGCTGCGGCCCTGGGGACCGACACCGGCGGATCCGGGCGAACACCGGCCGCGTTCTGCGGTGTGGTGGGCTTGCGGCCGAGCTTCGGGGCGATCAGCGTGCAAGGCGTGTTCCCGCTCGCGCCCAGCCTGGACACGGTCAGCCCCATGGCGACGGACGTACGAGGTCTCCGGACCGTTTGGGAGGCTGTTCGCGCCCGACCTGAGGCACCTCTACGAGGTGAGGTCCCGCGACTCAGGGTCGGTCGACTTGCCGGGGGCGACTGGTCGCGACTGGCGCCCGCGGTCAGTGCGGCGATACGTCGTGTGGTGTCCGTCCTCGATCAACTCGGACACGAGGTACGTGAGAGCGACGGTGGGTGGGCGCCACAGACGCACGAGCTCTACCGTGCCATCCAGGGACCGGAGGCGGCAGCCATCCACCACACAAGCCTTCACGACCGGCCGGCTGAGTTCCAGCCCGAGGTGCTGAAACGCCTCTGTGACGCCGAGAAGGTTGCAGGATGGGAGTACGTTCGCGCGCAGGAGCAGATGGCTGCGCTGCGGGCCGATCATGCGCGGATCTTCGGCGACGCGGATGTCCTTCTTTGCGCGACCTCCCCGGTGACGGCGCCGCTTGTGGGCCAGCGCACCAGGTTTGACGCCGGGCGGAACTCCGTATGGGACGTGGCGCTGGCGCTGACCGCGCCTTTCAGCGTGCTCGCCCTTCCAGCACTGTCCATACCGGTGTGGCTCGGCCCAGATCAGATGCCGGCGGGGGTGCAGATCATCGGGAGGCAAGGCGCCGACGACCTACTCCTCGCATTGGGCGAGCAACTGGAGAAAGCGCTCGGGAACGCCGAAGGCACAGCTGCGAGCGCTCCAACACCGAGTAACAAGAGAGAACGATGACGGAGCCGCCACAACCGGTAAGCCGAGGCCGGACAGGTCTCGTGCAGTAATCTCGACGATCACGTCACTAGCATGCTCACCGTCAGACGACGGGGCAACCGGGCGGCGGGCCACCCGCCTTCGACCGGGAGGCGTACAAGCAGCGCAGCCCCGTCGAGCGGTGCATCTACGACTTGAAGTAGTGGCACGGCGGAGATAGAGACGCAGGGCGTATTGGCGACCGCGGGCGTGGACAAGTGCTGCGCCGGGGTGGCCGCCGACGACATGCGCGCCGTCAATTCGTCCGCGCCTCCCGCCGTTCCGTTCGCGAGATGCGCGTTCACGTAACTCGTCCGGGATCGCCTCAGAGAGACGGACGCCGCGTGATGTGCCGGCGCGTGTCCGCTCAACCGTCCACCGCCTCCAGAAGCAGCTCGGTCACTGCTTCGGGTGCCGTGACCATGGCGTCGTGCGCCGCGTGGAGAACGCGATACGAGAACTCCGGATCCTCGGCATGGCGCTTGCGTGCCCTGTCGAGAACGTGCGGTTCCAGGGACGACGGCACACACTCGATGAACATGCCGGGGTGTCTCCAGGCGCGGTCCGTGCTGCCCACCGGGTCCTGATAGGTCTTCAACGGCTGTGACGTGGTGCGGCTGTTGATCCATGCGGCGTCATCCGGGTCGGTGATCCCGTACCAGGAGGCGTCGGAAGGCGGGATGTACCAGCCTTCGCCACCGTTCTCCGCCATCTCGACGTGCCCCGCGGCGCGGGCGGGGCCGACCATGTCGTGGTGCGACTCCCCTGTTCGGGGAAGGTGCGCATCGAGGAAGACGATTCTCCGCACCCGGTCGGCGATCCGTTCCATCGCACCGGAAGCGACCATGCCTCCGTAGCTGTGTGCCACGAGAACGGCGTCCTGGATGTCCTCGTACTCGAATACCGCCACCAGGTCCTGAACGTGGACGTCCAGGCCTATCGCCTGACTCAGCAGATGTGCTCGCTCGCCGAGGCCCGTCAGCGTGGGCGTGTACACCATGGGGCCCGCCTGCCGCAGCGCGGAGGCCACATGCTTCCAGCACCAGCCGCCATGCCGGCCGCCATGTAGGAGCACAAACGGTGGACTTGCCGAGATCGGCGCTGCCGACATCGCAGATCACCTCCTGGTCGTAGTGGGATGTGGGCAGGCACCGCTGGGAAAGAAGGGCGGGCCGAAACCGCAGGCTTGGGGTGCCACCAACGGTTCCGCAGACCGCAGTTCAAGCGCGAGCAACGCACGCCTGCACGGCAGGAGCCAGACGTCGGCCCGCCCCGTGAATGAGGTCCCGCACGTTGCAGACCTCACTCCGGCCGCAGGAGCATTCGGGGCCCGATGGATGCTGGTCTTCTGCCTGCACGGCCGTCAGGGCTTCGCATCCGACGCGACGTCGTCCAGGTCGACCTGGCGGGTCTCGCGGACCTTCAGCACACACAGCAGACTGGCCAGACAGGTGGCTGCCAGGATGACGCCGAACACGAAGCTGCCGAAAGAGCCGATGATGGAGGTGGCGACCAGGGGCGGGATACCGCCACCAATCACGCCGGCGAGGCTGTAGGCGAGACCAACGGCCGTGTAGCGGTACCGGGTGTGGAAGAGCTCGGACAGGAACGCGCCCTGGGGACCCCTGCCGAAGCCGGAGATGAACATGGTGATGAAGAGGCCGATGGCGAAGACGGTGCGGGAGCCGAGGTCGAGGATCGGGAACAGAACGAGCGCCCATACGACGGCTGCGCCGCCGGCACCGATCATCACTACACGCCGTCCGATCCGGTCGGAGAGGACAGCGCCGAGGATGACTCCGGCGGAGATCGCCAATCCACCCACCATCGCCATGCCCAGGACGAAGGTGTTTGTCAGCTTGAGTTCCGCTGTGCCGTAGTGGACGAGATAGGTGCCGCCGATGTAAGTCAGGGCGAAGCACATTGTCGCTGTGCCGGTCCCCAACAGCACCTGAGCCGGCTGGTGCTTGAACGCCTCGACGAACGGCACCTTGGAGGCGTCCGAGCGCGCCATCTCCTTCTTGAACACCGGGGTTTCATCAACCCTCAGCCGCACCCAGAGCCCGAAGATGACGAGCACGAAACTGGCGACAAAGGGAACCCGCCAGCCCCAGCTGGTGAACGTCTTGTCGCTCATGAGCACTGAGGTCAGGAAGAACGTGGCGTTGGCGAGCACGATCGCGCCGCCTCCGCCCAAGGACGGGAACATCGCCCAGAAGCCGCGTTTGCCCTTGGGAGCGTGCTCCGAGGAGAACAGCACCGCGCCGGCGAACTCGCCACCAGCCGCCAGCCCCTGAAGGACGCGGAGCAGGATGATCAGAACAGGGGCAGCGACTCCGATCTGGCCGGCGGTGGGCATCAGCCCCACCAGAACGGTGGACACCCCCATCAGCAGCATGGTGGCTATCAGGGTCTTCTTGCGTCCGAGGCGGTCGCCGAAGTGCCCGAACAGGATGCTGCCGAACGGCCGTGCCAGGAAGGCGACGCCAAGTGCCGCGAACGAGGCAATGGTGCCTGCGGCCTCACCCAGAGCCGGGAAGAAGATCGCGGGGAAGACCAGGGCGGCCGCGGTGCCGTAGATGCCGAAGTCGTAGAACTCGATCACGGTGCCGATGAAGCTGGCGCTCGCGACTCGTTTCATGTTCTTGGGTGGAGCTGCATCTTCAGCGGCCTGGCCGGATGTGGCGCTCGGCGGAATTGCCTGTTCCGGTGTGTGTGTCATTGTTCTCCCTGCTTTCGACGCGGCTTCGTCGCAGCGTCAGGTGAGCCGACAGCCGGGGAATTGGTCTGTCGCGGGGGTGCGGCGATGCGGCGCGCGAACTGCGAGGAAATTTCTTTCAGTTCAGCGACCCTGCAGCCGCGGTTGAGGTTGAGGGCGCCTTCGATGTGGCGGCTCAGTCGGGCCGGCAGTTCACCGCCGTGAGCGGCGACGTCGATGAGCTGCGTCGCTCGGGTCGATGCCGTCCGGGACCCGGACCGGGATTGAGCGCCATCCCCGGTGCCCATGGCACCGAGCGCGATGAGGCCAACCTTCATGAACCTGTCCTTATCGATGACGGGCGCGGCTCGGCGGGCCTGTTGTGCTGTTGGCAAGGCCCGCTCCCAGTGGAGACAGTTCGTATATACGTATGCAAGACCGTATGTGCGATCGACCGTAAGAGTCGCCCTGGTACGTGTCAACGCTCGTGCGCAGCCCTTTTTCGTGGACGTAACACCGGTCGATCCCATTGACGGCACCGATCCGGACTCTTAGCCTCGCGACTGTAAATAGGTACTTGGGTTCGCAATTACGTACCTACTCTGTCGGCACGAGTGCCTCTGACTACCCCGGGTACACCGTGCGACCTGGGAGGATGGCGTGACCGGACGTTGTGAGGTGCTGATCAACGGCCATCGGGCGCGGTCGGTCGGCAAGGGAAGCATCGAGGTCGGGAAACCCCGTCACAGAGGAGGTCATCGCCACAGCAGCGGCTCCCCCACACGACCGGGGCCGAGCAGGACGATGACGCCGACTGCGACGCGCTCCCGGACGACATCCGCCGCCGGCGAGGAAAGCACCCCACGACACAACGACCCGAGGAGAGTTACTCCACGATGCGCGCGACACTCCTGTACCAGGCCGGCGACGTACGCGTCGAAGACGTCGACGATCCGAAGCTCCAACAGGCCACGGACGCCGTCATCCGCATCGTCCTGGCCTGCGTCTGCGGCAGCGATCTGTGGCCCTACAAGTCACAGCCGTTCACCGACGATCCCCGCCACATGGGCCACGAGTTCATCGGCGTCGTCGAGGAGACCGGTACGGAGGTGACCCGTGTCCGGCGCGGCGACGTGGTCGTCGTCCCCTTCACCTACGCGGACAACACGTGCGCCTACTGCCGCGAGGGCCTGCAGACTTCCTGCCCCCACGGGGGCCCATGGGGTGTGGGCGGCATCGACGGGGGCCAGGGCGAGGCCGCCCGCGTTCCTTACGCCGACGGCACCCTCGTCAAACTCCCCGTCGGCGAGGACTCCGAGCTGCTGCCCGGTCTGCTCACTCTCTCCGACGTGCTGTGCACCGGCTACCACGCCGCCCGGACCGCGGGGGTCGAGCCCGGCGCCAGCGTGACTGTGATCGGCGACGGCGCCGTCGGACTGTCGGCGGTCATCTGCGCGAAGCTGCTGGGCGCCGAGCGGATCATCCTCATGGGCCGCCACACCGGGCGCACCGACCTGGGCCGTGAGTTCGGCGCCACCGATGTGGTCGCGGCACGCGGCGAGGAAGGCGTCACCGCTGTGCGCGAGTTGACCGGCGGACGCGGCACCGAGCGGGTACTCGAATGCGTCGGCCTCAAGGACGCACTCGTCCAAGCCGTCGGCGCGGTTCGCGACGGCGGAGTCATCAGCCGTGTCGGAGCCCCGCAGTACCCCGAAGTCCCCCTCGGCTTCCCCGAGTTCCTCCGCAACATCACCCTCACTGGTGGCGTCGCTCCTGCCCGCGCCTACATGGAAGACCTCATGCCGCACATCCTCAACGGGGAGATCCGACCCGGGCGGGTCTTCGACCGCACGGTCGGACTGGAAGACGTCGCGGAGGGCTACCGCCTCATGAACGACCGCGAGGCTTTGAAGACCCTCGTACGTCCGTGATCGCACCTCAGCATGTCAACGGCCCTGACCACTCCCAGGGCGCAATCCACAGGGCTCGCATCCGGGAGGTCCGCTGATGACCATCATCGAGGCGATCGCGGACCTCAGTCGTCGAATCCGGTTCGATGACCTGCCCGGCCCCGTGGTCGAAGAGTGCAAGCGGCTGCTCCTGGACTCCGTCGGCTGTGCCGTCGCCGGGCACGCCACGATGAAAGGCCGCTCCGGGACAGAGATCGGTCTCCGCATGGGCGGCGCATCGGGAGACGCCACCATTCCGGGCAGCCCGCACCGGAGCACGGTGTTCGGCGCCGCCTTCGCGAACGGCGAACTGATCAACGCCCTCGACTTCGACGCGATCCTGCCCCCCGGCCACGTGACCCCGTACGTCCTCCCGGGCGCGCTGGCGGAGGCCGAGGCCGGTCACGCGGACGGTGAGTCGCTGATCACCGCAATAGCCGTGGCGCATGAGGTGTCCTACCGATTCGGCCGGGCCATGGACGGTTTGCGCGACATCCGGGACGGCGAATACACCATGCCGCCCGTCTTCGGCTACAGCTCGACGGTGTTCGGTGCCACCGCGGCGATCGGCATGCTGCGTTCGCAGAGTCGAGACGTCATCATCGAGGCGCTAGGCATCGCCGGCATGACCACACCGGTCCACTCATTCCGCTCCTGGTGCAACTACACACCGTCCACGACGCTGAAGTATCTCTCGGCCGGTGCCCTCACTCAGGCCGCATCTGCCGCGGCCCACATGGCGGAACTGGGACACCGCGGCAATCCGGAGATCCTCGATGACGCCGAACACGGGTTTCCCCGCTACGTGGGCACCACCAGGTGGCAGCCAGAGAAGATCCTCGACGAGCTTGGCCGCGACTGGGGCTTCCCGGACGCACTGTCCTACAAGCCGTACCCGCACGCGCGGGGCTCGCACGGCGCACTCGACGCACTCACCGGGCTGATCGAAGAGCACAATCTGGAGCCCGAGGAGATCGACGCCGTCCGCGCCTGGGGCGAGTCTTTCGCGGCGTCCTATCCCGTCTGGCAGAACCGGGACATCGTCGAAATCGAGGACGCCCAATACAGCATCGTGCACGCGCTCGCGGTGGCCGCCCACCGGATTCCGCCAGGCAGGGCGTGGCAGAACCGCGAGGTCGTCTTCAACCCGTCCGTCACGGCGCTGATGGGACGGACCACCTACGAGGCACACCCCGACTACGCGACCTCGGTCTCCGCGCACACGCAGAGCAGACCCACACGGGTCGAGGTCGAAGCACGGGGCACCACCTTCGTGCGCGAGTGCCTCTACCCCAAGGGCACTCCGTCCCCGGACCCGAGCACGACGATGTCCACCGACGACATCATCCGCAAGTTCCGCAGCAATGCCGAGGGTCTGCTCCGACCGGACGCCATCGAGCGGGCGGCCGGTGCCGTCCTCGCCCTCGAGGTCGCGCCCGATGTCGCGGACGTCGTCCGGATGGTCGCGACGGACGGTTCCAG
The DNA here is from genome assembly GCF_055792905.1 of Streptomyces sp. DSM 116795. Lineage (NCBI taxonomy): Bacteria > Bacillati > Actinomycetota > Actinomycetes > Kitasatosporales > Streptomycetaceae > Streptomyces > Streptomyces sp. DSM 116795. The sequence goes on along the minus strand of NZ_CM147707.1, from coordinate 6,601,115 downwards.
CACCTCCTGATCCTTCCGAGCAGGAAAGAACGACGGCAAGCGGTGGTGCGAACCACCCCGGTTCACAACAGCGCCTCGGCCGTGATCGGCAGGTCGCGGATGCGGCGCCCGGTGGCATGGAAGACGGCATTGGCGACGGCCGGTGCCACACCGACCAGGACGAGCTCGCCGAGGCCCTTGACGCCGATGGGGTCGGCCTCGTCGTCGCGGCCGTCGACGTAGATCGCCTTCAGATCGACGACGTCGGCGTTGACCGGGACCAGGTAGTCGGCCAGGTCGGCGTTGACGATCCGGCCGTCGCGGTGGTCGGTGACCGTGTGCTCCAGCAGCGTGGTGCCGATGCCGCCGACCATGGCGCCGAGCGCCTGACTGTCGGCCAGCTTTGGACTGATGATGCGGCCCGCGTCGAAGACACCGAGCATCCGCCTCACCCGAACCAGGCCGAGTCGTGCGTCGACGGCGACCTCCGCGAAGACGGCGCCGTAGCCGTACATGGAGGACCGGGCCTGTCCAGGTGTGTAGGAGCCGTCGGCTTCCAGTTCGGTGCGGTTGTTCCGCGACATAAGCCGCTGGTAGGTCTCGCCGCGGGAGGGGTCGCTCTTCAAGTGCAGCCGGCCGCCCCGTACGACGATGTCCTGGACGTCCGCTCCGTACAGCGGCGATTCGCGGTCCTCGACGGCGAGTTCGACCGCCTGCCGGCGAAGCTTGTCGCATCCGTCCTGGACGGTGGATCCGACGCTGGCCATGGTCTGCGAGCCGCCGTGGATCGGTGCCGGAGGCAGGGCGGTGTCGCCGAGCCGGAAGGTGACGTTGCGGACAGCCAAGCCGAGGGCGTCGGCGGCGATCTGGGTCATGGAGGTGTAGGTTCCGGGGCCCATGTCGCTGGTCGCGGACTCGACCAGGGCTGTGCCGTCTGCGTCCAACCGGATCCGGGCTTTCGCCGGGGACCTGAGCGTGTCGTACAGCGCGGTCGCCATGCCGGTGCCGATCAGCCAGTCGCCGTCGCGGGTCGATCGGGGCTCGGCGTTGCGGCGGTCCCAGCCGAATTCGCGTGCGCCCACGGTGTAGCACTCGCGCAGCCGCCGGGTGGAGAACGGACGCCCGTTTGACTGGTCGTTCTCGGGTTCGTTGCGCTCGCGCAGCTTGATCGGGTCGATGCCGAGCTCGTGGGCGAGTTCGTCCATCGCGCTCTCGACGGCGAAGGCGGCGGTGGAGTAGCCCGGGCCGCGCATCGGCGTCGGGGTGTTCACGTCCAGCGGCACCGTACGGTGCGTCTGGCTGACGTTGGGCGTCGTGTACAGCATCTGCCCCGGAGAGACGACACCCCGCTCCGAGAACTTCTCGTACCGTGACGTCTCTGCGCGCATGTCGTGGGTCATGGCGGTCAGCCGTCCGCGGCGGTCGCTGCCCAGACGTACCCGGTACTCGTATCCCGGCCGGTATCCCACGCCGAAGTAGAGCTGCCTGCGCGTGAGTACGAGCTTGACCGGACGCTTCGCCTCGCGGGCCGCGAGCGCCGCGATGGTGATGTGCGGCCAGGCACGCGCCGCGTTGCCGAACGCACCGCCGACGAACGGCGAGATGACGCGGATGGATTCCGCCGGAATGCCGAAGTCTGCGGCGAGTTGGTCCCGCGGGCTCTGCACCCACTGCGTCTTGTCCCACAGCGTGAGCCGCCTGCCCTGCCAGCGGGCGACGGTGGCGTGGAGCTCCATCGCGTTGTGGTGATTGCGGGCGGGCCGGTACGTCATCTCCAGCCGTACGGGGGCGGATTCGAGGGCCTTCTCCGCGTCACCGCGCTCGTAGGTGACCGGGTCGCCCTCCGCCGGGGCATCGGTCAGGTCGATGACGGGCCGCTCGGTGTCGTAAGCGGCCCTCACCAGGCTCGCCGCGTGCTGGGCGGCCTCAAGTGTGGTGGCCACGACGACGGCGACCGGCTGGCCGTGGAAGCGGACCTGGTCGTCCTGGAAGACGCGCAGCCGCTCGCCCGGAAGGTTGAGTGATCCCGGGTTGTCGCGGTAGGGCAGCTTGGGTGCGTTGCGGTGGTGGATCACCTTCAGTACACCGGGCTGCGCCTCGGCGGCGCGTGTGTCGATGCCGGTGATCCGGCCGCGGGCGACACTGCTGTCGACCACCACGGCGTGCACGACCCCGTCGGGCTCGTGATCGGCGGCGTACTTGGCCTGTCCGGTCACCTTCAGGTGCCCGTCCACTCGGGAGAGCGGGGCTCCGACGGCTGCCTGCGGCTGGGGGCTCATTCGCTGTCTCCTACGATGCGCAGCTGGCGTTCGACTGTCCGCTCGAGCAGCTCGATCTTGAAGCGGTTGTGTTTCAGCGGCCGGGCCCCCTCCGCTGCCGACGCGGCCGCCCGTGCCCAGAGCCGCTCCGAAGGGCGTTCACCGACGAGGGCCCGCTCGACGGCGGTCAGCTTCCACGGCACTGTCCCGACCCCGCCGGCGGCGACCTTGGCTTCGCGGATCACGGCGCCGCGGATGTGCAGGGCGACGGCGGCGGAGGTGAGGGCGAACTCGTAGGACTGGCGGTCGCGGACCTTCAGGTAGCCGGACTTCAACGGGCGCGGGAGGGCCGGAATCTCCAGGGCCGTAACCAACTCGCCGTGTCCGATGGCGTGTTCACGATTCGGGGTGCGGCCGGGTCGGAGCAGGAAGTCCTTGAGGGGGACAGTCCGCTCACCTTCCGCGCCGAGCAGGCGCACCCGTGCCTCCAGTGCCGCGAACGCGACGGCGACATCGGAGGGGTGGGTGGCCACACAGTCCTCGGAAGTTCCCAGGATCGCGTGGGTGCGGTTGAAGCCCTCACGCGCGGCACAACCGGAGCCCGGGTCCCGCTTGTTGCAGGCGGCGGTCACGTCACGGAAGTACGTGCAGCGGGCGCGCTGCATGATGTTGCCGCCGATGGTGGCCATGTTGCGCAGCTGAGCGGACGCGCTCAGCTCCAGAGCCTGGGCGATGACCGGATAAGTGCTGCGTACCTTGGGGTGGTTGGCGGCCTCGGTCATGGTGACCAGCGCACCGATGCGCAACCCGCCGCGTTCTGTGACGGTGACTTCGCGCAGCGGTAGGCCGCTGATGTCGACCACCGTCTCGGGGCGTTCGACGGTCTCGCGCATCAGGTCGACGAGGGTGGTACCGCCGGCGATGTAGCGTCCGCCGCGCCGGCCGGCGTCGAGAGCCGCGCGGGTGTCGGGCGCCTTCGTGTAGGTGAAGGGGTACATGGTGAATGGCCCTCAATTCCGCCCGGCGGTCTGCTCGACCGCCCGCACGATCTTCGTGTAGCAGCCGCAGCGGCAGAGGTTGCCGCTCATCCACTCCCTGATCTCGTCCTTCGACCCGGTGTGTCCCTCCTTGATGCAACCGACGCCGGACATGATCTGACCCGGTGTGCAGTAGCCGCACTGGAATGCGTCGTGCTCGACGAACGCCTGCTGCAGAGGGTGCAGTTCGTCACCGTCGGCAAGGCCCTCGATGGTGGTGATTTCGGTGCCGTCCACGCGAATCGCCAGCGTCAGGCAGGAGTTGACCCGGCGTCCGTCCACGAGGACCGTGCAGGCCCCGCAGGCACCGGCGTTGCAGCCCTTCTTCGAGCCGGTCAGGCCGAGGTGCTCGCGCAGCAGGTCGAGCAACGACGTCCGATTGTCTACCGTGACGGTGTGCCGCCGGCCGTTGATGGTGAGGGAGACGCGGCTGCTGGGTGGCGCCTCGGCGTCAGCTGTCTGCTCGCCACCGAGCAGCGACGGACCTGCGCCGAGAGCACCCGCCGTCACAACACCACCGACAGCAGCGGAGCTCGTGACGAAGGTACGGCGCGACGGCGCGGACGGGGGTTGGACAGGAGGAGACACAGCTGTCTCGGAGAATTCGGAAGACATGCCCACTCTCTCAACAGGGGGAAGATGGGGGCGTACTGGCCGGCGCGAGCCGCGCGCCGTACCTCGCTGGGCCAGGGCAACTTCGGCTCCCATCCAGCCTGCTGGGCAGACTGGCCGTGCAACAGGCCGTGCTGTGCCGGGGAATGACCAGCCAGGGTGTGACACAGCCCCCCTCGCGCCTGTCCCACGAGGCGCAGCACTGTCAGAGTGGGTCGGTTGAGCACTGGTTCAGTGCCGGCCCCAGGGCCACCAACTCGGCGAGCATCGCCGAGTCCGGCACCCCCGATCTCATGCCTGTTCCTGTCGAAAGCCTCACCGGCTTCCAGGCAAGTTGCGGGCCATCACGATGCGCTGGACCTGGTTGGTGCCCTCGTAGATCTGGGTGATCTTGGCGTCGCGCATCATGCGCTCGACCGGGTAGTCGCGGGTATAGCCGTAGCCGCCGAGGAGCTGGACGGCGTCCGTGGTCACCTCCATGGCGACGTCCGAGGCGAAGCACTTGGCGGCCGCACCCTGGAAGGTGAGATCGGCGTCGTCGCGCTCGGACTTCGCCGCGGCCGCATACGTGAGTTGGCGGGCTGCCTCGGTCTTCATGGCCATGTCGGCGAGCATGAACTGGATGCCCTGGAAGTCGGCGATCGGCTTGCCGAACTGCTTGCGCTCCTTGACGTACTCCTTGGCATAGTCGAGGGCGCCCTGTGCGATGCCGAGGGCCTGGGCGGCAATGGTGATGCGGGTGTGGTCCAGGGTCTTCATGGCGGTGGCGAAGCCGGTGCCCTCCTCGCCGATCATGCGGTCGGCGGGAATGCGGACGTTGTCGAGGTAGACCTCGCGGGTCGGGCTGCCCTTGATGCCGAGCTTCTTCTCAGGGGCGCCGAACGAGACCCCTTCGTCGGACTTTTCGACGACGAACGCCGAGATGCCCTTCGAACGCTTCGTCGGGTCGGTCACGGCCATGACCGTGTAGTACTCCGAGACGCCCGCGTTCGTGATCCAGCGCTTCACGCCGTTCAGGACGTAGAAGTCACCTTCGCGGACCGCCTTCGTCTTCATGCCGGCAGCGTCCGAGCCCGCATCCGGCTCGGAGAGGCAGTAGGAGAACGTCCCGGCGCCCTTGGCGAGCGGCGTCAAGTACTTCTTGTTCAGTTCGTCGGAGCCGGAGAGGATCAGCGGCAGCGAACCCAGCTTGTTCACCGCGGGGATCAGGGAGGAACTCGCACAGGCGCGGGCCACCTCCTCAATCACGATCACCGTGGCCAGCGCGTCGGCGCCCGAGCCGCCGTACTCCTCCGGGACGTGCACGGCGTGCAGATCGTTGGCGACCAGTGCGTCGTGCGCCTCCTGCGGGAAGCGGGCCTCCTCGTCCACCTGGGAGGCATGCGGAGCGATCTTCGCCTCGGCCAGCGACCGGATCACGTCCCGGAGCATGTCGTGCTCCTCGGACAGGCGAAAGAGGTTGAATTCCGACATAAGCTCTCCCACTACGCGGCACTGAGTGCCCTAATTATGCATACTGAGTGCCACCCCAAGAAGGGGTCTGTACGTTCGTGCCCATGGACAAGCAAACGGACAGCGCGAGGTCGAGTGCTTCGGGTGAACCCACGACGGCAGAGACCCGGGAGAAGGTCTCCATCAGGGATCTCCTCGTGTCAGCCGCCTTCGAACTCTTCTCAGAGTGCGGCTACGAGAACACCACCATCGACGACATCGTGCGCCGCGCCGGCGTAGGCAGGCGATCGTTCTTCAGGTACTTCCCCACCAAAGAGGAAGTCGTCTTCCCCGACCATGAGCGAGCCCTCGCCGACATGATCGAGTATCTGGAGGAAGGCGCCCAGGACCCCGACCCCGTCGGACGCACCTGCGGAGCAGCCCGCCTGGTCATGCGCATGTATGCCGAAAACGCCGAGTTCTCGGTGAAGCGATACGGGCTCACCCGCAAGGTCGCAGCACTCAGAGCCCACGAGACGTCCGTGGTTCGGCGCTACGAGCGAGCCCTCGCCGCGTACCTCAAGGGCCGGTTCGCCCCGCTCACGGACGGAGACGTGCGGGCATACACAGTCGCCGCGAGCGTGGTCGCCGCGCACAACTACGGACTGCGCACGTGGCTGCGTTCCGGCGCTCGTGGTGATGCCGCCGCCGGCGTCGACCGCGCCCTCGATCTGGTTCATCGCACCTGGTGCGACACGGGGGAAACGCTCGTCCTGGTAACCCGCAGCAATACTCCAACCTGGCAGATCGTCCAACGACTTGAGAGCGCCCGATCCGGACAAACCTGCACGGGGAACTCAGTGCCACAATATGAAGGTACTTAGTTCCCTCTTGGGCCTTTGACCGTTGCCCTTGGGACAGCTGGGGCATGGTCTGCTCTCCGAGCTTGCCTCGGCACGACGGCTGCCCTGCCGACCGGCAATCGCCCTGGCTGGGTCTGCCACGACCGAAGCCCACGGGTCGGCCTCATGCGGGGCCTCGGGATGGTCCTGGGGTGTTCAACCCGTCGCAGTGTGCGGTCGTTCGACCGCCAACCAAGGACGCCTCGAACTCGTTGATCCGGGCACATGTCCAGAGGCGCGCGAAGTCTGGACCGATAGCTGAACTCGCCACCGACACCCCGGCGTTGGCCGCGGAGGGCCAAACCTCCATCGCATGAGACTCCGCTCGAATCTGTCTGCGTGATACGTTCGAACAGAGGCTCCGCATTTACGAATGACAGTCCGCGTATGCGATACCGCCGTTCCGTCAACGATCGGACCAGGACCGCGCCGTGCCGAGCAGGCACGGCTGACCCTGTCACGACCGGTCGCCAGCTGGCAGCCAACGCTGGTCCGGAAGGATGAGTTGACGCGACCCACCGGCCCTCACGGCCGGAGGGCGTGTCGATGGCAGCTTGAAGCGGGACCTTTGTCATTGCTCGATGACATCTGCTGATGACATAGCGTACGGAAGGACCGGGCAGCATGACCGGGATCCACGAGAGCTCCCGCCTCGATGAGGGCCGTCGCAACGGTGCCACTGGCCGACGAACTCTCCTGCCCGCCTTGATGTTCACGGCCCTGTCGGTCTCCGTGATCAGCACGCTCGGTGCACCCATGGTGCCGACCATCGCGCACGAGCAGCACATATCCCTCAGCACTGCCCAATGGGTCCTGACCGCGACGTTGTTGTCCGGGGCGATAGCCGGACCGGTCCTGGGCAGGCTCGGGGACGGGCCACACCGGCGCGGGGCAATCCAAGGAGCTCTGGCCGGTGCGTGCATCGGAAGTGTTCTGGCAGCGACTGCTCCTGTTTTCAGCCTGCTACTGGTAGGACGTGCTCTTCAGGGGCTGGGGATGGGCGTGATGCCACTTGCGATCGCCGTCGCGCGCGACCACCTACCGGCAAAGGGCATGCGTTCTGGGATCTCCTCGCTCTCGATCACCACTTCTGTCGGCGCGGGGCTCGGCTATCCCGTGACAGGGGTCATCGCTCAGCACTTCGATTACCGTGCAGGCTTCTGGTTCGCCGCGCTGCTGGGCGCCGTCGCACTGGTTGTCGTCACGCGGGTGGTGCCCGTGGGGTCCTTGGTGCCACGTCGTCCACTTGATGTGACCGGTGCAGCGCTGCTCTGCTCCGGGCTGGCGACGGTCCTGTTGGCACTGAGCCAGGGTGTGGCCTGGGGCCTGACGTCGGCTGCCACCCTCGGCTGCTTTGGTGCCGGCGTCGTGCTGGTCGCTGTCTGGATCGCCCAGGCGCTTCGCACCAGGGACCCACTGGTGGATATCCGGCTGATACGCAATCGAGCGGTCCTGGCCGCCAACACAACCGCGCTCATGGCGGGCATAGGCATGTACGCCGTGCTGTCCCTGGTCAACCTCTACACACAGGTTCCCGCCGCGGCCGGGTATGGCTTTCACCTCTCACTTGCCGCTGCCGGTCTTGTCCTGATGCCGATGTCCCTGGGCAGTATCACAGCGAATCGTGCCGCTTCGGCTCTTGTCTCACGGATCGGGCTCTACCGGGTGCTGCCGCTGGGGCCCCTCGTGGTCTGCCTCGACCTGGTCCTGCTCGCGCTCTGGCGCGAGCACGTGAGCTTGCTGGTCCTTGGCACCTTCCTGCTCGGTGCCGGCATCGGAGCGTCCTTTGCAGTCATGCCTCTGCTCATAGTGCGTCACGTCCCGACGTCCGAGACGGGAAGCGCTACCAGCTTCAACCAGGTGCTGCGCACGGTAGGCGGTGCCGTCGGCAGCGCCGCTATATCAGCGATCATGCTTGCGTACACATCGGCCGGCAGCGAGATTCCCCGAGGCGCCGCCTACACCACGGCGTTCCTGGTGACCGCGGCGGCCTCCTTCGTCGGCGTCATTGCCGCCATCGTCCTGCCCACCCGTCACAGCGCAGCATCCGAGTCAGGCCACGCTGTCGTGGCACGGGGGCCGCTTGCCGGCACCGGGTCAGGGGGTTCCCGGTGGGGTATCCTCCGCCGCGGTTCAGGGCGGTGACGGCGCCGGGCCGGAAGGGACGAACGATGGGCTCGGGTACGGAACGTGCGAGTGGCAGAAAGCGCGATTCGGACGCAACTCGGGCAGAGTTGCTCGGCGCAGCCCGCGACCTGTTCGGTCGCCATGGCTACGACGCGGTGACCCTCCGGGACATCGGAGAGCGCGCCGGTGTGGACGCCTCCCTGATTGCGCGGTACTTCGGCAACAAGGCTGCGCTCTACCAGTCCGCTGTAGAAGAAGACAGCCGCGAAGTGACCGCCTCGGCCGAAGAGTTCGACTTGGTGGCGTTCACCGTGAAGGCGCTGCAGCGGGCCGATCAGAGGGGGGCACCAGGCCCACTGGTCCAGGCGCTCCTCTCCCAGAGTGCCGCCCTGGAGGTGCGCGCTTCCGCGGCGGAGGAGATCCGCATCCGCCTGATCTCGCCGCTCGCCGAACGCCTGGCAGCTGAGGGCGCCGACGATCCCAACGGACGGGCAGAGGTCCTGATCTCATGCCTGATTGGCGTGATCGCCCTCCGCTCGAGCGCTCTCTTCGACGGCTTGTCAGCGATGAGCCCCCAGGCGATCGGCGCCATCCTCGAGAGCGCCGGAGAGGCCAGCCACGGTGCGGGCGACTCGCCTTCCTGACTTTCCACTTGCTCGCTGGCCCGAGCGCCCTGCTCCTGGTCACTCCTCGGCATCGCACGGCCTGGAGCAGGGCGGCAATTGAGGCCTGGCTCGCTGGCGTTCGAGACGGTTCCGAATGGGACTGAGCCAGCTTGTCCACAGCCTTCGCTCATGAAGCGGTCCCGGGACGTTCGGACGATGCCGAGGACGGCGTCTGCCAGGCAGCCCCCATCGTGTCGGCGCTTGTCCACTTGCCGAAGCCTCACGTGGGGCCGTCAGGGCCGTTCGGGTCGTTGCTCCGGGTCCGTCTGTGTCAAGTGCGGGGCCGAGCGGGGGGTGGTCATGTCGAGCAGGAGCACGGCGTCGTGGTCGGGGGTTCCGGGCTCGGCTGTGTAGACGCCGAGGCGTTGGCCGGGGGTGCCTTCCAGTTCCATGGACTGGGCGGTGAGGGTGATCGTGCCGACGTGGGGGTGGTGGAAGGTCTTGTGCGCAGGTTTGCGGCCGGTCACTTCGTAGCGTTCCCAGAGTTTGGCGAAGTCGGGGCTCTTGAGGAGGAGTTCGCCGACGAGGTTGGTCAGGTCGGGGGCGTCGGGCGCGGTGCCGGCGATGGCGCGCAGGCGGACGACGCAGGCGCGGACCTGGTTGTCCCACTCGGGGAAGAGGTCGCGGGCGGCGGGGTGGAGGAAGAGGTAGCGGGCGAGGTTGCGCTGCTTGGCGGGCCAGTCGTCCAGGCCCGCGTACAGGGCGAGGCCGCCGGGGTTCCAGGCGAGGAAGTCCATGCTGCGGCTGATGACGTAGGCCGGGTTGGGGCGCATCGACTCCAGCAGCAGCTTCAGGTGGGGGCGCACGGTACGGCTCGGTGCTGGTGGCGGCTCGGGGGCGTACCGGGCGGCGCGGGCGGCCAGTTCCCGCAGGTGGTGGTGTTCCTGGTCGTCCAACTGGAGGGCGCGGGCGAGGGCGTCGAGGACGGAGGGGCTGGGGCGGGTCTCCTTGCCGCGCTCCAGGCGTACGTAGTAGTCGATGCTGATCCCGGCCAGGGTGGCCAGTTCCTCCCTGCGCAGCCCCGGGGTGCGGCGTACACCGGCGCCGACGGTGAGACCTGCCTGCTCGGGGCTGGTCTGGGTCCGCCGGGCCCGCAGGAACCGGCCCAGCTCCATGCCACCGCTGCCGCTGCCGGTGGGATTCCGCTCAGATGCCATGGCTCGAGTGTCACACCGCGCTGACCTGCTCGGCACTGCTGTAGGGGGTCCTGTCATTACCCCCGAAGATCCCGGCCTGCCGCGTGGGACGAAAAGCCGCGAAGGTTGATGACAGCGCCCTTCACAGCGCGCGAGCAGGACAGCGGGGTCGGAGGGGACGTAACTCACTGGCCCACCTGGCGCGCCCGTCGCGAGCGGTCACAGGGCGATCGAGTCAGAGTGGAAACCCCGGAAGGCAACCGGAGAGCAATCGATGCGCTACATCAAGCTGCGTGACCTGGACGTTTCCCGGATCGGTCTGGGTGCGATGGGGATGTCCCACGGGTACACCGACTCCGGAACGGACGAGGCGGAATCCGTCCGTACCCTCCACCGCGCCTTGGAACTGGGCGTCACGCTGATCGACACCGCCGAGATCTACGGCCCGTACACCAACGAGGAACTCCTCAGCCGCGCCCTCAAGGGCCGCCGCGACCAGGTCGTGCTGGCCACGAAGTTCGGCCTCGTCTCGCACGCGGGCGCCGGCCCTTGGACTCTGGACAGCAGCCCGGCCAACATCCGCACCGCCGTCGAGGGCTCGCTCACGCGGCTGGGCACCGACCACATCGACCTCTACTACCAGCACCGCGTGGACCCGGACACCCCGATCGAGGAGACCGTCGGGGCGCTGGCCGAGCTGGTCGCCGAGGGCAAGGTCCGCGCCATCGGCCTGTCCGAGGCCGGGCCCGACACCATCCGTCGCGCGCACGCCGTCCACCCGGTGACGGCCGTGCAGTCGGAGTACTCCCTGTGGACCCGCGACCCCGAGGCGCGGGTGCTGCCGCTGCTGCGGGAGCTGAACATCGGTCTGGTGCCGTTCGCGCCGCTGGGGCACGGCTTCCTCACAGGCACGATCCGCTCCACCGACGGTTTCGGGGAAGGCGACTTCCGGCACGGCAACCCGCGCTTCACCGGCGAGAACTTCCGGCGCAACCTGCGCATCGCCGACGAGGTCCAGGCCGTCGCTGCCGAAGCCGGTGCCACCCCGGCCCAGGTCGCTCTGGCCTGGCTGCTGGCTCAGGGCGACGACATCGCCCCCATCCCCGGCACCAAGCGCGTCCACCGCGTCGAGGAGAACACCACGGCCGACGAGATCGAGCTGACCGCCGAGCAACTCGACAGGCTGACGGGCCTTCCTCCGGCATCCGGAGCCACGCACACGGAAGCCGGCTTGCGGATGCTCGAACGCTGACCCCGTAGGCGCACCGCCAACCCACTCTTCCCGCACAGAAGGAAGTCCCCATGCAGCACATCACCCTGAACAACGGCGTCGAGATGCCGATCCTCGGTTTCGGCGTGTACCAGATCCCGCCGGACGATACCGAGCAGGCCGTCGCCGAAGCCCTCGCGGCCGGCTACCGGCTGCTCGACACCGCCGCCGCGTACCAGAACGAGGAAGCCGTCGGACGCGCGATCAGCAAGAGCGGTGTCCCGCGCGAGGAGCTCTTCGTCACCACCAAGCTGTGGATCCAGGACGCTCCCGCGCAGGAGAACACCAAGCGTGCCTTCGAGGCGTCACTGAACAAGCTCGGCCTCGACCACCTCGACCTGTATCTGATGCACCAGCCCTACGGCGACGTGTACGGCCAGTGGCGCGCCATGGAGGACCTGCATCGCGAGGGCCGCGTCAGGGCGATCGGCGTCGCCAACTTCTTTCCCGACCGGCTCGTCGACCTCGTCGTCAACAACGAGGTCACGCCCGCGGTCAACCAGATCGAGACCCACCCCTTCTTCCAGCGCACCGCCGACCACGAGGTCATGCGCGAGCACGGAGTCCAGATCCAGTCCTGGGGCGGGTTCGCCGAAGGCCGCAACAACCTCTTCACCGACCCGCTCCTGAGCAACATCGGCAAGGCACACGGCAGGTCCGTGGCGCAGGTCGTGCTCCGCTGGCTGATCCAGCGCGGCATCGTCACGATCCCCAAGTCGGTTCGCGCCGAGCGCATGGCGGAGAACATCGACGTCTTCGACTTCGAACTCACCGACGACCAGATGGCGTCCATCGCCACACTGGAGACCGGCGGCTCGCTCTTCTTCGACCACCGCGACCCCGCCATCGTCGACTGGCTCGCCAAACGACGCGTGGACGCCTGACCCCGGCACGCCGCAGCCCGACAGCGCCGATGCCTCCGAAGTCCCTGGCCAACACTCCCGGGACGCCTGTCGCACAGAGCGCGAGAAATACGGATTCCCATGACCGAGGAACATGAGATGACACCGCGATCCCCACCGGGCCTCCGACGGGACCCGGCCCGGCCACAGCGCATGACGACGAGCGGTGCGGCCGCCGGTAACAGGGAGCCCGCCGCTCTGAGGCGACGCGCGCTCCTCCGTGGTGTGCTTCTGGGGGGAGCAACCGTGATGACCGGTGCCCAGATCGCCGGGTGTTCCGTTTCCTCGCCGAGGGACGGAGGCGAGCCCGAGTCCACTGAGCGTTCTGCCTCAACGCCCGTGCCCAAAAAGCGGGTTCTCCTGGCCTTCTTCTCCCGGCCGGGCGAGAACTACTACTACGGCGGGCGCACCAACCTCAAGACCGGAAACACCGAAGTGCTCGCTCGAATGATCAGCAAGCGTATCGAGTGCGACGTGCACCGTATCCAGCCCGCCGACCCGTACCCCGACGACTACGACGAGACGGTCGAGCGCAACAAGCGCGAGCAGGACGCTGATGCGCGACCTGCCATCGCCGGCCTGCCGTCCTCGATCAAGCGTTACGACACGGTGCTACTCGGCAGCCCCATCTGGAACGACAGAGCACCCATGATCATGTCGACCTTCACCGAGAAGTTCGACTTTCGCGGCAAGAACGTCCACCCCCTCACCACGTATGCAATGAGCGGCCTGGGCACCACCGAGCGCGACTACGAGCGCTCCTGCACGGGCGCGACCATCGGGGAAGGACTCGCGGTGCGCGGCGAGAAAGTCCGCAATGCCGACGCCCAAGTTCAGTCCTGGCTACGGCGCATCGAAATTATCCGAGACTAGACCGGTCGCCGAACGCAGCGCCCCACCGAACGCCCGCGCGCAGCCCAGACCTGCCCGTGCGCCCACCGAGATGCGCCAGGCAGTACGACAGAAAGGCAGTCCACCGTGCCCACGTGGTTCATCACCGGCTGCTCCACCGGCCTCGGCCGTGCCCTCGCCGAAGCCGTCCTGGAACGGGGCTGGAACGCGGTCGTCACCGCGCGCAGCCTCACCAAGGTTGAGGACCTGGCCGCGGCCCACCCCGACACCGCACTCGCGCTGGCCCTCGATGTCACCGACACGGCACGGGTCACCCAGGCCGTCGAGCAGGCCCAAGCCCGCTTCGGCGCAATCGACGTACTCGTCAACAACGCAGGCCACGGCTACCGTTCGGCCGTCGAGGAGGCCGCTGACGCGGAGACAAAGGAACTGTTCGCCACCAACTTCTTCGGCCCCGTCGCGCTGATCAAAGCAGTACTCCCGGACATGCGTGCCCAACGGAACGGCGCCATCGTCAACGTCTCGTCGATTGCCGGTCAGTATTCAGCTCCCGGTTCCGGCTACTACTCCGCGACCAAGTTCGCACTGGAAGGGATGTCGGACGCCCTGCGCAAAGAGGTCGGCCCGCTCGGCATCAAGGTGCTCGTCGTCGAGCCGGGCGCCTTCCGTACCGACTTCGCCGGGCGCTCGCTGCAACAGTCCGGAACCGTCATCGCAGACTACGCACAGACCGCGGGCCTGCGGCGCAAGGAGAACGACACCACCCACGGCCGCCAGCCGGGCGACCCGGAAAGGGCCCCGCAAGTCATCATCGACGCCCTCGAATCCGACCACACTCCGTTCCGGCTTCTGCTCGGCAGCGACGCCATCGCGGTCGTGCGCGACGAACTCGCGGCCCGCATGGGCGAAGTCGAGGCATGGGAGACCGCGAGCAGAATGACCGACTTCCCGGCATGACCGGGCGACCGCCTAAGGCTTCCGCGACAGGCGCGCCCCTAAATGGGTCAGCAAGCCAACGTCGCTCTTCAGGAGTGCCAGCGTCAGGCCGCCATCCAGCCACCGTCGGCAACAAGGGCGTGGCCATTGATCGCAGCCGCGGCGTCGGAAGCAAGGAACACGGCAATTGCAGCTATGTTCCGCGAAGGAATGCGCCCGCCTGGACGAATTGCCGTTGGCAGGGAGAAGCGGGGACTCGCTTCGGGAAGCGTGGTTTCCCGAGCCGCTGCGCTACCCTCAGTGTCGATCGATCCCGGACAAATTGCGTTGCAACGAATCCCTGCTTCGGCGAACGCAAACGCGATGTTCTTCGTGAGCCCGATGACGGCGTGCTTGCTAGCGGTATAGGCCGCACCCGCCCGACCGCCTGTAAGGCCACAGATGGAAGACATATTCAGGATGACCCCGCCACCATGCTCCAGCATCCCGGGGAGCAGTTCATGGCAGAAGTGGAATGTCCCGGTGACGTTTACGCTCATCACCCGTTCCCAAACGTCCGCAGAGAGACGTGCCACGTCCAGGCGGTGGTCCCTGACAGCAGCGTTGTTGCACAAGACATCGACACGACCGTGGCGCTGAAGGATCAAGGAGCATGCCTGCTCGACGTCAGATTGTGAAGCGACATCTGCTACCACCGCGGATGCGACCCCACCCTGCTGACGCACTGAGTTGACCGTCGCTTCTGCCCCGGCACCGTCTCGGTCGATCGCGATGACATGGTCACCCTCGCCCGCGAAGGAAAGGGCCAAAGACCTGCCTATGCCGCCGGCCGCACCCGTGATCACGACGTTACGGCTTGAATCTGCTCCAGGGCGAAGGTTTTTCGAGTCCATCTCAACCCACGAATTCTGGTCGCTGTGAGCTACGGAATCAGGAGATCCACCGGGATTTCAAACGCGGCCCCCGGGGGTGACAAATGTGAGCAAACCTTGGATGCGGCGCTTACGCGACGGGGCCAACCGAGCCGATATTCGCAACAACCTGCTATCGCAGCATGACGACTTGAGCGGTCCACAAGCCTTTGCCAGTGGGACGCGCTGACCGAGCACACCTCCATCTCCGCTCGCTGGTTCGCATTTAAGAACCATCGTTCCTATTTTCGATCGGAGACTAGTGCGCCGGGCGCCACCCGTCAACCACGAAGTCCCAGCTGGCGCGCGGCGTTGCTGGCCAGGCGTGACAACGGAGCGGTGGGCTGCAATCTCTCCCGCATGAACTGACGTGCACTGAGGGTCCGTTGATGGTCAGCTCCTGCGGCATCGGGCCCCCGCTGAGACCAAACGCCAGCACAAAGTCACGGTTCGGGTCAGGCTGCAACCATTCGAAGTTCTTACATGTCGCAACTTGGTACATGAGTCAACCAACTTGCCTATGTGGAAGCTTCCTTATCATTCGGTTTCAACCCACCACCTTCCTGGCCTCAGCCGCCACAGAGCTGGGAGCCGCCGGCCATTGGCAGCCCGACCCTTCCTGGCCTGCGCCGCCGCAGGGCTGGCAGCTGTGGGTGCCCGTTGATTCTGAGGCCGGTCTGCCCCCGAGGGCTCCGCAGCCCGCGGTGGCAGTCTCTGCCTACGGCGGATCACCTCCAGCTCCGGCAGGTCCGACGGAGGTCTGGGCGTCTTCGGACGGAGACGCAAGCAGGCGGAAGCCGAAGTCGAGCGGCTCGCGATCGAGTTGCAGGCGCTCCAGGCCGAGCACGCCCGGCAAGGGGCGGAGAGGACTGCCCTGCATCAGCAACTCTCCCGCGTTCAGGGCGAAGAAGCAGCCACCTTGGTCGCCGACACCGAACGCCTCCGAATCGCGTACCAGGAGGCGGACGATCTTCTGCTCGCCAAGGTCGACCGGGCTTCCGATCAGCTGCATCAGGCACTCAGCGACGAGCGGCAGGCCTACGACGACGTGGTGCGCCGGGCTGCCGACACCACAGCGGAGACAACGAGGGCCCAGCAACGCTTGGATCAGCTCCGGGCACAGGTGGTGCACACGGAAGACGCAGCGATGCTCCAGGAAGCCGGCATCTACGAGTACCGGCACCCGCTGGAGGACGCGGTCGCATACAAGTCCCAGCTGAGCACTCTGAATGACCAGGTCAAAGCACTGGCACGTGGGAAGGGTGCCGTGCTCGCCGCCACGGACTGGCACGTCCACGGATCCCTGACCGAGGGCAAGAAGATGGTGCGCGACTTCTCCAAGCTCATGCTGCGCGCCGACAACGCCGTACGGACCATGCGCCCGCACCGTCTGTCCTCTCTTGTGGACCGGTTGGACAAGTCCCGGCAGACCATCGCCCGCCTCGGCGCGACGATGCACATCCGCATCTCCGACGAGTACCACCGACTGCGAGTTCGCGAGCTGGAACTGACCGCGGACCACCTCACCAAGCAGGAGGAGGAGAAGGAACGACGACGCGAGCTGCGGGAGCAGCAGCGCGAGGAGGAACGGCTCCAGAAGGAGCTGGAGCGGGAACGCAGCCGCCTGGACAAGGAGCGTCAGCACTATCAGTCCGCGCTGGAGCGGCTGCGCGCCTCAGGCTCTTTCGACGGAGCCGGAGCAGCAGAGCTGCGGGACAAGCTCGCCGAGATCGAAGCCTCCCTGGCCGCGGTTGACGCCCGCGAGGCCAACATCCGTGCCGGCTACGTGTACGTCATCTCCAACGTCGGCGCCTTCGGCGAGCGAATGGTCAAGATCGGCCTGACCAGGCGCCTGGAGCCCATGGACAGGGTCAACGAACTCGGCGACGCCTCCGTACCGTTTCGCTTCGACGTGCACTGGGCGCCTCAGAAGTGCCGTCGCAGCCGTTCCGGCTGGACTTCGAGCACGTGGGCGGGCAAGCGTGGCACATCCCGCACTTCCTGGCCGTGGTCGCCGGTGGGATGTGGCTGCTGGATGTCCGCCCGATGGAGCTTGTCAAACATGCGGACGCGCTGAAGTTCGCGGCGGCCAGGGAGGTGGCGGCGGCATGCGACTCGCACTACTCGGTGGTCGCGGGCTGGCGCCCTCATGTGTGGAGCGTCCTTGATCACTTGTCGTCGCGTCGGCGGCCGGCGAGGGATTTCTTAGGCATGCGGGACCAGTTGCTCACGGCTATCGGCAGCCAGGAGGGGCGGGCGATGAAGTTCTGCGAGTTGGCGAACACGGCCAGTGTGCCTTCTGTTGGTCGCGCAAACATCGTCCGGCTGCTCTGGCAGCGCGAGCTCGGTGTTGATCTGGGCAGTCCCTTGCGCGACGACACTTCGGCGCGTTCGCGCGCCCACGAGGCTGTGGACCCCATCACCGCTCAGGTCTCCTTTCGACGTCGGCGGAGAACACGGCGGAACAGTGCATGGCGAGTGAGCATCGCGAGCTGGGGGTGCCGGGCGAAGGGTTGGCGGATTTGGAAGTCCAGCTCTTCGGTCAACCGCGCGGAGCGTTTCTCCGCGGCGAGTTCGTCCAGGAGCCGGTCGATCTGGGTCAGGAGCGTGCCGTGAAGCTGCCACTGTTCCGGATGGCGCTGCTGTTCAGCGAGCAGCAGCTGGGCGATCCGGTCGCGGGCATCGTGGGCATCGCGGAGCTTGTCCGTCAGCTCAACCTCCGCGTCGTCTGCGTCCGTGGTGACGTCGCTGGTGACCAGTACGGTGAACGCATCGATGGCAGCGGCCAGTTCAGCGAACAGCTCCTGCAGCGCAGCGGTTGTCTCGAGAGGGAAGAGCGGCTCTTGCGCACCTTCCTCCGCGAGTTCGGTCAGCGTTCGGGCGATGACCCTGAGTACGACCGCGCAAATCTCCAGGGTGTCCAGGCCTGTCCTCAGAACGAGCCGTGAGAGTGTCCCTTCCCTCACCCGGGGGTTGAGCTTCAGACTCTCCTCGGCCTGCGCAACAGCGGCATCGACCTGCACGATGTCGTGGTCGAGTCGGCGCGCCTCCTCCAGACGTGCCTCGGCTTCTTCCACCGGGGTGGGCCTGCCGACCTCTTCGCCCAGGCTCCACAGAAGATCTCTCATTCGTTCGGCAAGGTCCTCAATGGCCTCACCGGCGGACTGTGTCCAAATCGGGGGAACGAAGAGGACGTTGAACAGCAAGCCCACGACTGCGCCGATGAGGGTCTCCACCACCCGGTCCAGGGCGGTCTCCGCCACTCTTGTCACGCTTACGCCCAGCACCAGCATGGCGCTGATTGCGACCTCGGGAACGAATTCGTTGACGCGTACCAGATGGCCCAGGATCAGGGCGGCGAGGATGAGCACTCCTAGCGACCACCAGCTCAGCCCCACCAGTGAGCTGAAACCGACAGCCAGAAGCACGCCGGCGACCACGGCGATGATCCGCCGCATACCTCGGGTCAGCGTGGCGTAGACGGTGACCTGTACGACAAGGAGAGTGGTCAGCGGGGCAAGGAGCGGGACCTCGGCGCTGCTCAGCCAGAGTGCAGCCAGGTAGCTGAGCACCGCCGCCGCTGAGGAACGGAGCGTCTGGATGACTGAAGGGTCGTTGCGGCGGTGCAGGACACCGGCGATGGCTTCACGGACGTCCGGCACCCGGTGGCTTTTCCCGGTCACACCGCGGTAGAGCACCGGTCGTGCGGGCTGTCACCCGTGCGGGCGTCTCGATGCACCTTCGTGCCGTGCGGAACCGTCACAGGAGGGCGAAGGGTAAGTAAGGCAGGGGGAGGTCAAGTGCTCGCCTTCGTGAATGTCTCCTCGGGGAGAGCCTGATCGTCCGCGCGGTAGGTGTACGCCGCTTCCCGCACCGATTCGTTGCTCTCCCAGCCCGCCCCGACGGCCTCGCCGATGGTGGCCAGGGAGCTTGTCAGCCATACGAGTTCCCACTTGTCGCCGATCCGGACAGGATGGCCGAGCGTCTCGGAGAACAGCCCTGTCGGAACGAGAAGCAGGGAACCGAGCCATGTCAGCACCAGCAGACTGCCGTAGAGGGAGAGGACGCCGATCGTGACCGTTGCCAGGGTCACGATGTTGAAGAGGATCACCTGTTCTCGTGCCTCGGGCCGGGGACTGCGCTCCCACAGCTGGGCGCCGAGGATGAACGTGCAGATCGTGGTGAGAACCGACGCAACGGTGATCAAGCCGAGACGCACTGCTCCCAGGTCGTCCGCCAGCTGCCAGATGTCGCTGGTGACCAGCGCCAATGCGGCCGTCCCCAGAGCGGTGACGGACGCACGTGTGAGGTGCATGCTGAGCTGCCACGGGCTGTTGGCACGCAGCATTCCCACCAGGAGCCGCATGTTGCCCGCGGTGACCCGCGCCACCATGCGTACCTCGGACTCGTCCACTTCGATCTTGTGGCCGAGTTCCTCGACTCTCCGCATCACTCCGGGAGGCGGACCCAGGCGGTTCACAACTCCGCGTTGATCCACCTCTGCCGCACTGATGTCCCCGATGAGGGCCGCTACGAGGCGGGTGACGGTCTCAGCGAGCCGCTGTCTGACCCCCATCGCGCCGAGCGCCGGCATCGAAACCACCGCGACCCCGTGGCTCGCGCTGGCGTGCGCGATCACGGGGCGGCGTGAGGTCGCGATCGGCAGGTCCGTCACCACGACCGCGAGATCCCAGCCTTCCCGGAGCAGCCGCTGCCTGCCCGCCGAGATGATCTCTGCCACGTCGGTGGGTGGCACGGCGAGCCGGTCGGAGACGGCTTGGAACCTCCAGCGCACATCGGGTACCCGGGCGGTCATCCGGTCGGAGAGCTCCGCTTCCATCCCCCTGACGAACTCCGAGACCATCCCTGGTGAGGCAGCAACGCCGACGACGATTTCGATCGTCTCTTCGCCGATGTCTCCCTCGACCGGCTTGTCGGGGGTGTGCATCCGGCCAGCACACCAGCCCCTGCGGGGCGAGTCCAGTGAACGCACCGGCCCGCCGGTCAGGTGTGCCGCTTCGCCGAGGCTCAGTCGCTCAGCTCCGGTTCCCCGAACAGCGCCGCGTAGCCGGAGGGCAGCTGGGTGAGGAGCTGGTTGAACTCTCCGCCGGAAACCGATTCGGCGACGGTTGACAGTACGGCGCTGGCGTCCCATTCGGCTGTCCTGGTCTGGACTCTGGTCCGTTCGGCGACCCGGGCGAGGAATTCGGTGACCCCGAAGGACTCGGCCGCCTCCGTGCTCCTGTCCAGCAGTGGCCGGTCGATCGGCTCGGGCAGCTGCGAGGCCAGGTCCTTCGCCTCGCCCCCGGTGATCCGGGAGCTCAGTACATCGAGGACCGCTTCGGTGATCTGCATCGCTTCTGCCTGGTCCCGGTACTCGCCACGTTCGCGCACGCGGGCGAGGAATTGGTCGCTCTTCATGACGGACCTCTCGTTCCGATCACAGGGTGGACATGGCTCTCGCAGGGGTTCGAGCAAGGTGTTCATGGGCGAGGCGTACGGCCATGGCACCCTCGCCCACGGCGGAGGCGACGCGTTTGACCGAGCCGCTGCGTACGTCTCCCGCTGCGAGCACTCCCGGCCAGTTCGTTTCGAGGGGCAGCGGTTCCCGTTCCAGCTGCCTCCACGGGCCCTCGTAACGGGTTTCGCCGGGTTCGCTTCCGGTGACGACGAATCCGCGGTCGTCGAGAACGAGCGCTTTCCCGAGCCAGTCCGTACAGGGACGAGCGCCGATGAAGACGAAGAGGGCCCGCACCTCCAGGTCACTCCCCTGCCAGGTCCGCAGGTTGCGGACCTTCACCCGCCGGATCGTGTCCTCGCCGGTCACTCCGACCACTTCCTGTTCCAGATGCACCTCGACGCCGGGGCGCTGTTCGATCTGGTCGATGAGGTAGCGGGACATGTTCCGCTCCAGGGAGTCGTCGATCGCGACAATGTGAACGCGGGAACCGTTGTCCGCGAGGAAGACGGC
Source organism: Streptomyces sp. DSM 116795 (assembly GCF_055792905.1). Classification (NCBI taxonomy): domain Bacteria; kingdom Bacillati; phylum Actinomycetota; class Actinomycetes; order Kitasatosporales; family Streptomycetaceae; genus Streptomyces; species Streptomyces sp. DSM 116795. The sequence goes on along the minus strand of NZ_CM147707.1, from coordinate 6,580,126 downwards.
AGCCTGTCCGGCGGAGTTGCCGCCGCCCACCACGGCCACGGGGTCCTGGCCGCACATGCGGACCTCGTGGGCGGTTGCGGCGTAGTGGATGCTGCTGCCTTCGAAGTGTTCGCTGCCGGGGACGACGAGTCGCCTGTAGCGAACTCCCGTGGTCACGACGACCGTGCGTCCGGCGGCGTCAGTTCCGTCGGCGAGGGCAACTGTGTAGTGATCCCCGTCGCGTCGCAGGGCCTCGGCCGCGGCCGGCACCTGGATGTCGGCGTCGAACTTGTGAGCCTGGAGCACGGCACGTTCGATCAGCTCGCCACCGGAGATCCCGGAGGGAAAGCCGAGGTAGTTCTCGATGCGAGACGTTCTGGCGGCCTGACCACCAGTGGCGACGGCGTCGATCAGGGCCGTCGAGTAGCCGTCGGAAGCCCCGTAGACCGCGGCGGCAAGTCCGGCAGGCCCCGCACCGACAACGAGAAGATCATGGACTGACGCGTCTCCAGATGGTGCCGGCAGGCCCACCAGACGCGCGAGCTCGGCCGCGTCGGGATTCCGCAGCACATGGCGGCCATTCCAGATGACGACCGGTGTCTCCTGCGGGGTGATGCCGAAACGGCGCAGAATCGCCTCGGCCTCGTCGTCACTGTCCAGGTCGACCAGGCGGTGCGGCAGACGGTTGCGCGCGGCGAACTCGCGCAGCCGGCGGGTCTGCGGCGAGCGGCACGAACCGAGAATCCGGAAGCCCGCGCCGGCCCCGATGAGTCGGGCGCGGCGTCCGAGGTAGGCACGGAGTATTTGGTCCCCCAGCACGGCATCGTTCGCGACCACTTCACGGAGACGGTCCACGGAAAGGGCGAGCACTTCGCCGGCCTCCCGGACAACAGCGGTGTAGAAGGCCCGCTGCCCCTCCAGCAGACCGAGTTCACCCAGGAAGCGCCCCGGACCGTGGGTGGCGACAAGCCCTTCCTCCGGCAGGCCGAAGTCGTGCACGACGTCGACCAGGCCGCTGAGGATCACCAGGAACTCCTGGTTGGGCTCGCCCTCGCGGAACAACACCTCGCTCGACGCGGTCGGGCGCCGATCACCGCAGGCGGAAAGCCGCTCAACCTGTTCGTCCGTCAGCCGTGGATAGGCGCCGTGCATGTCCGGGGTCTCGGTGGACATCAGGTCAGCTCCTCTCCCCTGCCGGGCGGCAACCGGTGAGTGCACGGCGCCGAGCAGCGCACGTAAGGCTGCAGGCCGTGCGGATGGTCACCGGGGGTCACACCTCCTAGCCGCGGGATGCGGGGGCCGCCTGGTCGTGCCGGGCGAGCGTCTCCTCCACCCAGGAGCGCAGGCTCGCCGCGGGCAGGGCACCGGCACGGCGCCCGATCACCTCACCCCGGTCGAGGATGAGCAGCGTCGGCACCGCCTGCACCTCGAATCTCCGGGCCAGCTGCGGGCATCGACCCACGTCGGCCTTCACCAGCTTGATGCGGCCCGCTAGGTCGGCTGCGACCTGTTCCAGCGTCGGACTCACCGTGAGGCAGGGCCCGCACCACTCGGCCCACAGGTCGACCAGCACCGGCAGATCTGCGCGCTCCACAATGTCGGTGAAGGAGTCGTCCGTGGTGGAGACGATCCACGGCAAAGGAGACCGGCAGTTTCCGCACCGGGGTGTTCCGGATGCGGAAGCCGGGAGACGGTTCGTCCGTCCGCAGGAAGGACAGGACACCGTCTTGACCTGCGGTGTACCCATGGATCTCACGCTGCCCTGGCGAGGGAGTCGTCGGCGGCCCGCTCCTCCGCCGACGCCTCGTAGGTGACCGTCAGCTCCCCGTTCTGCGCGTCGACGCGCACGAGGGCGTCGTCCGGGACGTCGCCCCGCAAGAGAGCGCGGCCGACGATCGTCTCGACCTCGTGCGAGATGTAGCGGCGCAGCGGACGGGCCCCGTAGACGGGGTCGTACCCCTGGTGTGCGATTAGCCGGCGGGCCTCCTCAGTGAGTTCGACGGTGATCCTGCGTTCCGCGAGGCGGGAGCGCAGGTCGTTGAACTGAAGCTCGACGATCTGCTCGATCTGCTCCTGGCCGAGCGGGCTGAACAGGACGATGTCGTCGACGCGGTTGAGGAACTCGGGCCGGAAGTGGCTGCGCAGCTCGTCCATGACGCGGCTGCGGGCGTCCGCCTTGATCTGCCCTTCGGCGGTGACACCGTCGAGCAGGTGCACCGAGCCGATGTTGGACGTCAGGATGACGACCGTGTTGCGGAAGTTGACGGTACGTCCCTGCGCGTCGGTGATCCTTCCATCGTCGAGCACCTGAAGGAGGGTGTTGAAGACGTCGGCGTGTGCCTTCTCGATCTCGTCGAAGAGCACGACGGAGTAGGGCTTGCGCCGGACCGCCTCAGTCAGCTGCCCGCCTTCCTCGTAGCCGATGTAACCAGGCGGGGCACCGACCAGACGGCTGACCGTGTGCCGCTCCTGGTACTCGCTCATGTCCAGCCGCACGATGCTCTCCTCGGAGTCGAACAGCGCTTCCGCGAGTGCCTTGGCCAGCTCGGTCTTACCGACGCCCGTCGGCCCGAGGAAAACGAACGACCCGATGGGCCGCCGCGGATCGCGGATGCCGGAACGCGACCGGATGACCGCGTCGGCGACCAGCCCCACGGCCTCGTCCTGCCCGACGACCCGCTCCCGCAGGATGTCGTCGAGCCGGAGCAGCTTCTCCCGCTCGCCCTCCTGGAGCCGTGTCACGGGAATCCCGGTCCACGCGGCGACGATCTCGGCGATCTCGTCCTCGGTGACCACCTCGCGCAGCAGCCGCGACTCGCCCTGCTTGTCGGTCAGCTGGTCCTCGTCCGCGGCGAGCTTGCGTTCGAGTTCGGTGATCTTTCCGTAGCGCAGTTCCGCCGCACGGTTCAGGTCGTAGGAGCGCTCGGCCTCCTCGGCCTCCTGGCGCGCCTGCTCCAGCTCCTGGCGTATCTCCTGCACCCGCCGGATCGCCTGACGCTCGGCCTCCCACTGGGCCTGCTTGGCGTCCGCCTCGGCCCGCAGGTCGGCCAGTTCCCGGCGCAGCTCCTCCAGGCGCGCGGCGCTCGCCGCGTCCGTCTCCTTCGAGAGGGCGGCCTCTTCGATCTCCAGCCGCGTGACACGGCGGGTCAGCTCGTCCAGCTCGGCAGGCATCGAGTCCATCTCGGTGCGCATGCGGGCGCATGCCTCATCGACGAGGTCGATGGCCTTGTCGGGGAGGAACCTGTCGGAGATGTAGCGGTGGCTGAGCGTGGCCGCGGCCACCAGCGCGGTGTCCTGGATGCTGACGCCGTGGAAGATCTCCAGCCGCTCCCGCAGACCGCGCAGGATCGACACGGTGTCCTCGACCGACGGCTCGTCCACCATCACTTGCTGGAACCTGCGCTCCAGTGCGGCGTCCGACTCGACGTGCTTGCGGTACTCGGCCAGCGTCGTGGCGCCGATCATGTGCAGCTCGCCGCGGGCGAGCATCGGCTTGAACATGTTGCCGGCGTCCATCGCGCCCTCGGAACCGCCGCCTGCCCCGACGACGTTGTGCAGCTCGTCGACGAAGAGAAGGATGCTGCCCTCCGCGGCCTTCACCTCGCTGAGCACGGCCTGGAGCCGTTCCTCGAACTCGCCGCGGTACTTGGCTCCGGCGACGAGCGAGCTGATGTCGAGTGAGAAGACGGTCTTCTCCCGCAGTCCTTCAGGGACATCCCCGCTGACGATGCGCTGCGCCAGACCTTCGACGATGGCGGTCTTGCCAACACCGGGATCGCCGATCAGGACAGGGTTGTTCTTCGTCTTCCGACTGAGGATCTGGATCACCCGGCGGATCTCGGCGTCCCGGCCGATGACCGGGTCGAGCGTCCCGCTGCGTGCCTCGGCGACCAGGTCACGGCCGTACTTCTCCAGCGCCTCGTAGGCACCCTCGGGAGTGGCGGAAGTGACACGCTGGCTGCCGCGAACACGCGTGAGGCTGTTCAGGAAGGAGTCACGGGTGACGCCGTGATCCTTCAGGAGGCGGCCCGCTCCGGTCGCGGAGCCTTCCTCCGTCATCGCGAGGAGCAGATGCTCCACGGAGACGTACTCGTCCTTCAGCCTGCGGGCCTCCTGATCCGCGGACTCGAGCAGCTTCGCCAGACGCTGCGTCACACGGACCTCGCCCGAAGGCGCCCCGGCGCCGGTCTGCTTGGGCTTGCGTCCCAGCTCACTCTCCACCGCCTCCCTCAGCGCCGAGGGGTCGGCTCCGGCCTGTTCGACGAGGCGCGGGATGAGGCCCTCGCTCTGGCCGAGGAGAGCGGACAGCAGATGTTCGCCGTCCACTTCGGTGTGCCCCAGCCGTGTGGCGGTGGACTGCGCCTCCTGCAGCGCTTCCTGTGACTTCTGAGTCAGACGGTTCATATCCATGACGAGTCATCACTCCTCACGCCGCTGCGGCGCAGCGCGGCTTCGAGCACGGCGATGCGGTCGAGCAGGTCCATAACGAGTCCCAGCGACGCGTAGTTGAGGCAGAACCCGGCTCGCAGCCGCTGGATGCGGGCAAGGGTCAGGGGCGCGGACGAGGGGAACCACAGCCTTCCTTCGGCGTCGCGATGCACCTCAAGCAGGCCGAGTGTCACCAACCGCCGCACCATGTCCGGATGCAGTCCCGACCGATCCGCGACGACGTCCAGGCTGAGCCGGTGTACTGGTGCCAGCACATAGGAGGGACGTACCGCACCTCTGTCTGCGATGTGGGAGGCGGGCTTCGATCGCGGGATCATCGTGGCCTCCTCGGGTCGAAGTCGGAGCTGGCCGCGAGCTCTTCGAACAGCTCGCGTTCACGAGGCGTGGGCTCGGGCGGCACCTCGATGCGCAGCCTGGCGTAGAGGTCGCCCGGCGTACCGCTGGGGTTGGGCATGCCTTCGCCGCGCAACCGGAGCCGTCTGCCGCTGGAGGAACCCGCGGGCACGGTGACCTTCGCCTGCCCGTCGGGAGTCGGCACCGGAACAGTCGCCCCGAGCGCCGCCTCCCAAGGGGTGACGGGAAGCGAGACGTGAATGTCGCGGCCCTCGAGCCGGAACTGCGGATGGGGTGTGATCCGCACCCGCAGGAACAAGTCACCGGCAGGGGCGTCCGGGCTGCCCCGGCCGCCCTCACCCGCCAGCCGGATGCGCTGTCCTTCGACGACACCGCGGGGGATATCGACCTGGTAGGTGCGGGCCCCCTCCGCGCCGCCGAGGGTGACGCTGCGCCGGCCGCCCCTGTATGCCTCCTCGACACTGAGCGGCATCTCCGCCTCCTGGTCCGCGCCGCGGACCGGTCCGCCGGGGCCGCCGCCTCCGAACATCGAGCCGAAGAGATCCTCGAAGTTGATCCCGGCGTCCTGGAAGTCTCCGAAGCCGCCTCCGACGTCCTGCGAGACGCGCACACGAGGGCCGCCGCCCTGCCATGCCCCGGCTCGCCCGGCACCGGCGCCGGCGGCCACACGCTCGTCGTAGTCCTCGGGGATCTGACGGAACGCGGGACCGTAACGGTCGTAGCGCGCACGGGTCTTGGGATCGGAGAGAACGCTGTAGGCCTCGTTGAGTTCCTTGAACCGTTCTTCCGACGCCGGTTCGGTGTTCACATCGGGGTGATACTTCCGGGCCAACGTGCGGTAGGCCTGCTGGATCTCATCGGCACTCGCACCCCGGTGCACTCCGAGGACCTCGTAGTAGTCCTGTGCCATGGCAGGTCACTCCAGCCGGGCTGTGACGGTGACAGCCGCAGGACGCAGCTGATTGACGCCGTCTCCATAGCCCGGGCGCACAACCTCGTGGACGATGCCGGGGGCGGCTCCGTCGTCCTCCACCGTGCCCACCGCCTCGTGACGAGTGGGGTCGAAGGGCACCCCGGTCTCGTCGTGCCGCGGGAAGCCGAGCTTCTCGAAGGTGCTTACCGCCTCGTCCCGCACCGCCCTGACGCCTTCGATGACGGAGGACTCACCGGCTTCGGCATGTTCGAGAGCCAACTCCAGGTGGTCGATGAGGGGCAGCAGGGCAGCCGCCGTACGGGAACGCTCCACGGAGCGTTCCCGTTCGAGTTCACGGGCATGACGCTTGCGCAGGTTGTCCAAGTCGGCCAGCGTGCGCTGCCAGCGCTCCCGCAGCTCCTCCACGGCCTGCGACTGCTCCTCGGGCCCCGGCTCGGCCATGGCGGCTTGCTGCTGGCCGCTGTCGTCCTCCGCAGGGACGTCCGGCTCGTTGGCCGCGTCCCCATCGTTCAGGGGAAACTCCATCTCCGTGGGCTCGTGTTCGCTCGACATGCCGCGCCTCAGCCCTTGTCGAACTCGGCGTCGACGACGTCGTCGTCACCCGGACCGCCCTCTCCGGACGTGTCGCTCGGAGAAGCGCCGTCGGTCGAGGCGGCCTGCCCCGGCTCTGCTCCCCGGGCTCCCAGGGAGTGGAACAGCTGCTGCAGCTCCGAGGTGAGCGAGCGGACCCGCTCCACGCTCTCCTGTTCCTGCACGGCCTTCCGGGCGTCGGCAACGAGCATCTCGGCGCGGGACTTCTCGTGCTGGGGTGCGTTCTCGCCCAGCTCCGACAGGCGGCGTTCCACCTGGTAGGCGACGCTGTCCAGCTCGTTCCGGGCGTCGACGGCCTGGCGCAGTGCCTGGTCCTCGGAGCGGTTGCGCTCCGCCTCGGCCACCATCTGGTCGACCTCGCTGCGGTCCAGATTGGAGCTCTCACTGATCGTGATGCCCTGCTCGGCCCCGGTGTCCCTGTCACGGGCCGTGACGTTGAGGATGCCGTTGGCGTCAACATCGAAGGTGACCTCGATCTGGGGTTCACCGCGTGGCGCCGGCCGGATGTCGGTGAGCTGGAACCTGCCGAGCACCCGGTTGTCGGCCGCGTTCTCCCGCTCGCCCTGGAGCACCACCACGTCCACGGCCGGCTGGTTGTCCTCCGCCGTCGAGAAGGTCTCCGAGCGGCGGACCGGAATGGTGGTGTTCCGTTCGATGATCTTCGTCATGACGCCGCCGCGGGTCTCCACGCCCAGCGAGAGCGGAGTGACGTCGAGCAGCAGGACGTCCTTGACCTCTCCCTTCAGCACTCCTGCCTGGATGCCGGCACCCACCGCGACGACCTCGTCGGGGTTGACGCTCATGTTCGGGTCCATGCCGCCCGTGAGCCGGCGGACCAGGGCCTGCACCGCGGGCATCCGGGTGGAGCCGCCAACGAGGATGACCTCGTCGATGTCGCTGTCGGTGATCTTCGCGTCGGCCATGGCTTGCTTGACCGGCTCCAGGCAGCGCTCGACGAGGTCGGAGGTGATCTGCTCGAACGTGGAGCGCATCACCGTCTCCGTCAGGTGCTTGGGACCGTTGGCGTCCGCGGTGATGAAAGGCAGGCTGACCTGCGTCTGCGTGACGGAGCTCAGCTCCGTCTTGGCCTTCTCGGCCGATTCGAAGAGGCGCTGCAGCGCCTGCGGGTCGCTGCGCAGGTCGATGCCGTTCTCCTGCTGGAAGCTGTCCGCGAGGTGGTCGACCAGCCGCCGGTCGAAGTCGTCGCCGCCGAGGTGCCCGTCACCGGCTGTCGACCGCACCTCCACGACGCCGTCCCCGACGTCCAGGATGCTGACGTCGAAGGTGCCGCCGCCGAGGTCGAAGACCAGCACGCTCTCGTGCTCCTTCTTGTCCAAGCCGTAGGCGAGGGCCGCGGCGGTCGGTTCGTTGATTATCCGCAGGACTTCCAGCCCGGCGATGCGGCCGGCGTCCTTCGTGGCGGTGCGCTGCGAGTCGTTGAAGTACGCGGGAACGGTGATCACCGCTTCCGTCACCTTCTCGCCGAACGCCTTCCCCGCGTCGTCCGCGAGCTTGCGCAGCACCTGCGCGCTGATCTCCTCCGGCGCATACTGCTTCCCCCGAACCTCGAAGCGCGCGACGCCCCCCTCGCCCTCGACCACGTCGAATGCGACGGCCTTGGCCTCGTCCGAGATCTCGTCGTAGTTGCGCCCGATGAAGCGCTTGGCGGAGTAGATCGTGCCCTTGGGGTTGAGAATCGCCTGGCGCCGGGCCAGCTGACCTACCAGGCGCTCTCCGGTGTCGGTGTATGCCACGACGGACGGCGTCGTACGGGTCCCCTCGGCGTTCGGGACGACCGTGGCTTCCCCGCCTTCCCAGAAGGCGATCACCGAGTTCGTCGTCCCGAGGTCAATGCCCACTGCCCTGGCCATGAGATGCCTCCTCGTCCCTCGGTCTCTTCTCGACCGGAAGCGGTCATCTCACTGAGCCGGACCACAAACGCCACCAGACGGAAGCCCCCGGTCCCGCCGTCACCGCTTCCACTTCACGCGGTGCTCGCGCGTCGGTTCCAACACTCCTGGACGTGGAGGTGGGGTGCATGCGCCCCAGAGGTCCAAGTGAGCCCACTCCGCTCGCACCGGCGGGACACACAGGTCGAGGCCGGTCCGCGAACAGGCGGGCGACCCCATCCGTGACTAGCCTGAGAGACGGGAGTGCCGTACCGAGCACGGGATCACCGCATGGGTGTCAAACCGACAGCAGCACGGCAGCAGGAGCCCTCCGCCCTCGATGTATGGGACGGGGAAGACTCGACCGGCCTGCGGAACCTCTTCCTGCTGTCGGTCGAGATGTTCGACGGGCACGGCGAGGACGACGTGCTGCGCATGGCCATGGCAGCCGTGGCCACCCTTGGCCCGTGCAGGACGGAGGCCGGCTACCTCCGGAGTGACGACGCATGGGTACGCGCCATTGACAACCGGGACGGGACCCCCGGCCCGGATCTCGACGATCAGGTCGAAGCGCTCGGCGCTGAGGACGGGACCGTCAAGATCTACGGACGGCACTGGTGCCAGGCGATCGCGCTGCGCTCACCGCGGGGCACCATCGGATACCTCGTGGTCAGCGCCGCTGCGTGCATCTCCGATGACGAGCAGTTCCGGCTCAACGCCCTCGCCCACCAGACCTCGGCCGCATTGAGCAATGCCGCGGGGCGAAGGGCGGAGCGGGAGCACGCTTCGGCGTTGCGACGTGCCCACCACGACCGCGGCAAGGCAATCGCTCAGCTGAAGGAGTCGGTGGCCGAGCTCGAATTCCAGAGATCCGTGCACGAAGCTCTCAGCCAGGCCTCGGCCGAGAGCGAGGAAGGCATCGCGGACATGGTCCGCGCCTTCACCGCCCTCCCCGTCACGGTCGAGGACCCCTTCGGGAATCTGCGGGTCTGGTCTGGCCCCGGCCGCCCGGAACCGTACCCGGAGCCCGGGCTCGGGCGACGCGAGCAGGAGGTGCACAGCGGCATGCGGCGCGCCGGCCCCGTACGTGCGGGGAACCGTCTCACCTGCATCGCCCAGCACCGCGGCAAGGTGTTCGGCACGATCTCGCTCATCGATCCCGGCAGGACCGCCGGGGCTCACGAGGAGTTCGTACTCGACCACGCGTGCGTGGCGCTGGCCCTGGAGATGTCCCACCAGCGCCGTCTGGCGGAGACCGAGCTCCGGCTGCGCCGGGAACTCGTCGACGACCTGATCACCGGCACGGACGACGCAGGCGCCTACCCGCGGGCGGAAGCCGTCGGCCACGACCTTCACGGAGACCACCGCCTCGTGGTGGTGCAGTGGGAGGACAAGCCGCCGGACACCGTCGCCGACGCCGTCGGCCGCGCCGCCACCAGCCTCGGCCTGAAGTTCCTGCTCGGCCGCCGCTCAGGGACCACCGTCCTCGCCGTGCAGGGCGCCGCTGCGCCCCACGCCCTGCATGAAACCGTGGCGGAGGCGCTGGGCTCCACGAATGGAGGTGTCGGGATCGGCGGGCGGGCCGAATCTCCCGCCGACTTTCCCCGTTCCTACGAGGAAGCGGTGCGCGCGTCGGAGTTCCGGCGTCATTCCTGCACGCCCGCAGGCGCCACCGCGTATGACGAGCTGGGCTTCTACCGCATCCTCGCCTCCGGTGAGGACCGGGGGAAGGCTGAGGAGTTCGTACGTGAATGGCTCGGCCCGCTGCAGGACTACGACGCGGAGCACCACACGGACCTGGTGAGGACCCTTTCCCTCTTCTTCGACTGCGGCGGCAAGTACGAAGACTCCGCCGCCGCACTCACCATCCACCGCAGCACCCTGCGCTACCGGCTCGGCCGCATACGGGAGATCAGCGGCCACGACCTGTCGCATCCCGACACACGCCTCAACCTGCACGTCGCCACAAGGATCTGGCAGGTCCTGGACGGATCATTCTGAGCGAACGGTCGGGCGCCGCAGCGGTGCAGGCGGCTGCCTCTGAAAGGCCCCCTCCCTTCCGGGAGGGGGCGGAGAGGCGGACGCAGCTAGCCGTTGCCGTTGCCGTCGTTACTGGCCTTGACTTCGATGTGACGAGGCTTCGTGGCCTCCGCCTTGTGCGCCGTGATGCTGAGCACGCCATCGGACATGGTGGCCTCGACGTTCTCCGTGTCGACTTCGCCTGTCAGCAGCATGCGGTACTCGAACCGGCCGGTGCGCCGTGTGTTGCTACGCACGATGCCTTCGCGTTCCTTCTCCTTGATCTCACCCGTGACGAGCAGTTCTTGACCGTTCACCTCGACGTCGACGTCCTCCGGCTTCACGCCAGGAAGCTCAACCTCGATCTTGAACGCATCGTCGGTCTCGGTCACGTCCGCGAGAGGTGCCCACGCTGTGGGCCCCGTCATGGCCGCCGCGCCGCCGACGCTGGACTCCAGGAGTCCCTCCATCCGACCGACCAGATCGTCGAATTCCATCAGCGGGCTACGCACCCAGCCCCGCGCACGCTCCATAGGTACATTGGGTCGTATCCGTCGGGCCGGTACCGTCATCCCACTTCACCTCCATCCCCGGGGGACGCCCCCGGGGGCGTAACTCTGTTCCACACCGCAAGAGCGTTCTCTCGCCAGTCAGTTCCGGCCGGTACCGAGACGATCCGTCGGTGTGGGACCTTCCGGTCCACAAGCAATTGGCGGGCGCTTGTCTCCCATGTGGTCAGGGTCGCGCGCGGGAGACTCGCGCGGGTGCCCCCGGAAGGCCTAATCGTCCGGAGAGATTCATCCCTCCGGTACGAGAGCCCGCCGCTCAGGGCGTATCCGCGTGTGCGGCGGGTCTTCGTCAACTTCGGTGCAGGACCAGAGAGGCGGGCCGGCCCCGCCTCATCACCTTCCGTCCCCGTCACGCCGGTCCTCTGGGGGACCGCCGTCCTGTCGGTCCCGGCTCTCGCGCCTGCCGGCCGGGGCGTAGACGTCGTCCGGCCGCGCTTCGGCACGGGATTCCCGAACCGCTTCACGAAGCGCCTTCCGGAATCTGCCAGGGCCCCACGAGCGGCCGTGGACGGCCCTTTCGAGGTCGGCCCCCCGGGTGGTTCCCTCTTCGCGGAGTGTCTTCGTCACCTGCTCGATCTCGTCGTCGAGCGCCCGGTCGGCAATGGCCTTGGACCGGCTGGTGGGCCCGGTGGTGCCGGACATGCCCGGTGAGTAGAACGAGTCGCCGGGTCCCGGCATGTACTTCCGCAGTCCGGACCGCTCACGGATGCGGCTGCGCGCCTTACGGTCCGCGACCCTCCGGTCTCGTTCACGGGCCCTGCGACGGACGTCCTCCGGCATCGCCCGTTCACGCTCGGCCTGCGGCGAGGGCTCTTCGCGCCAGTCGGCCTCCGCCTCTTGCGCCGTGAGCGGCGCGGCGATGTTCTCGAGGGACTGCTGCTCGGCGCGCACGCCGAAGAACAATTCCGCCAGGCCGCCGATGGCCATGGCGCCCGCGCCGATGATGAAGCCGGTGGCCAGCAGGTTCTCCTCACCGCTGTGGATGAAGTGGCCGAACAGCAACGGCCCGGTGATCCCGCCCACCGCCGTGCCTACGGCAAAGAACAGCGAGATGGACAGCGCCCGGGTCTCCATGGGAAACACCTCACTGACCGTCAGGTAGGCCGAACTGGCCCCCGCGGAGGCCACGAAGAAGGTGACCGAGAGGAGGAGGAAGAACCACCAGGCCGTCAGGGATCCGTACATCAGCAGCAGGGCGATCGCGACTGCGATGCCGGCAGTGCCGAAGTAGGTGGCGGTGATCATCGGCTTTCGGCCGACCGTGTCGAAGAGGCGGCCGAGGAGAAGCGGCCCGAGGAAGTTGGCGATCGCGAAGATGGCCATGTAGTAGGGCACCGCACCTGAGGAGACGTTGAAGAACCCGCTGAGGATGGAACCGAGATCGAAGACGACGGCGTTGTACATGAACGCCTGGCCGACGAACAGGGAGAGGCCGAGAATCGCTCGTCGCGGATACCTCTGCATCGCTGTACGGGCGATCTCGGTGAACGGAATGACCTCACGCTGCTGGATGGTGATCGCCTGTCCGGGCTCCGGCAGCTCCCTGCCGGCCTCCTGCCGCACCTCGGCCTCGATTCGGTCGACGATCTCCTCGGCCTCCTGTTCCCGGCCGTGGATGAACAGCCACCGGGGACTCTCCGGAACGTTGCGCCGTACCAGGAGGATGCCCAGCCCGAGGATGCCGCCGAGCCCGAAGGCCAGCCGCCAGCCCAGATTCCCCGGGAACGTGGAGCTGAGGAGACCCAGCGCGGCAAGGCTGCCCAGTGCCGAACCGATCCAGTAGCTGCCGTTGATGGCGAGGTCCACCCGCCCTCGGTTACGTGCCGGAATCAGTTCGTCGACGGCGGAGTTGATTGCGGCGTACTCACCGCCGATGCCCATTCCGGTGATGAACCTGACGAGGAAGAAGTACCAGGCCTCGTGGGAGAACGCGGTGGCGACCGTGGCGAGAACGTAGATCCCGAGCGTGGCCATGAAGAGCTTCTTGCGGCCGAAGCGGTCCGTGAGCCGGCCGAAGAGCAAGGCGCCGATACAGGCACCCGCCACATAGATCCCGGCCGCGGTTCCGATATCCGCACTGGTGAGGGAGATCCCGCTACCCGGCTGGGACATCCGGGCAGCCACGGCTCCGACGATCGTCACCTCAAGCCCGTCCAGGACCCAGACCGCGCCGAGGCCGAACACGACACGCCAGTGGAATCGTGACCACGGCAGGCGGTCCAGCCTGCTCGGAATGTGCGTGGTGATGGTGCCCGTATTCACAGAAGTGCCCATGCTGCTCCTTCACGTGTTTCTTCGGGGAAATTGAATGAACGGGCCTCAACGCTCAAATCGCATAAGGTGCTTCGATGCTTCTCTGCCGCGTTCTCGGTCACCGCTTCCGCTTCTTCAGCGAAGGCGGCACGATGCGCTGGTCCTGCAGCCGCGGCTGCGGGGCGCAGGGTGCCAAGCGGTATGCCACGGCCGAGGACGCCCAGCGCTACGCGCGAGCACTCGACCATGAGGACGCGAGCGATCTCGGCCGCCGGGCCCCCCTCGTCGGCTTGCTTCCGTTGCGCATGTGGCGCGCTCTGTCCGGCCATAGCCGGCGAAACGACGCCGGTACGACCCCGGAGTCTCGTGGGCGCTGAAGCCCGGACGGTGTCACCCCGCGGGCGTCCGGGCGCGCTCGATGGGCGGAGGCGACATTCGCGAATCACCCTAGAGCCATAGACGGCGAATAAACCTGTATGCCTGTTCGGTTCACTTTTCGCCTAATTGCAACCGCACGGGAGGTGTCATGCAATGCGGAACCGAGTGCGCGCTCAGCCACTCGATGGCTCGTAGAGCTGTGCAGAGCCGCCAATGACGGGGAACGGCAGTGCCGCGCCTTCGGCCCGGATGCGGATCGCGCTGGTGACGGACCCGGGCCTACCCGCCGAGCTGGCGGATCGCCTGGCCGAAGACCTGCCCCGATTCCTGAGGGAGGACGTGGCCCCCGAGGTCAACTGGCAGGTACGGACGATCACCATGCCGCTGAACGCGGACGAGCAGGTCGACATCTCCGGCCTGGTTGAGGATGTCCTGCCCCGCTTGACTGACCGCGACTGGGACGCAGGCGTCTTCCTCACCGACCTGCCACGCCGCACCTGGCAGGACCCCGTCAGCGCAGAAGTCAGCCATGAACACCACGTCGGTCTGGTCTCACTGCCCGCGCTGGGCTCGGTGCGGCTGCGCCGACGGGCGGCCAAGGCAGTGGCGGAAGTGATCGCTCAGCTCCTGGCCCCCGATGCCGCGAGCGAGACCAATGCCGTCATCGGCCGACGAGTCAGCGCTCACAGGCTCCCACCCCAGTCCAAGAGCGATCGGAGCAGCACCGACCTCTACGTCGTATCCGGGAGTTACGGACGCCTGCGGTTGGTTGCGGGCATGGTGCGGGACAACCGGCCCTGGCAGCTGTTCACGACACTCTCCCGCGCTCTCGCCGGCGTGTTCGCCACGGCCGCCTTCGGCATGATCAACGTAACTTCCTGGATGGTCGCCACCGGCCTGAATACTTGGCGGCACAGCCTGATCGCCGTCTTCTCCGTCGTAGCGCTGACACTCTGGATCATCATCGATCACGAACTGTGGGAACGTCACGCCGACGACCTGTCCCGCGCGAGGGCTCGTCTGTACAACCTCGTTACCGCCGTGACCATCGCCTTGGGTGTGCTCTTCCTCTACCTGGTGCTCTTCCTTGTCCTCCTCGGCGTGACCGGGGTGCTCCTGGTTCCCTCGGTGCTGCAACAGGGGTTGCAGACTCAACCCGATGCCGGTGACTACATCTCACTGGCCTGGTTCGTGACGTCCTTCGGGATGCTCGGCGGCGCCTTCGGTTCGGGGCTGGAAGACGACGGAACCGTCCGCAACGCTGCATACGGGGAGCGGCAGCGCAGCCGCCGGGACGCGCAGCAGAGGGCGAGGAAGAGACGGGAGCAGGAACAACGGGGCGCTCCCACTTCCGATGGAACGAAGACTTGAGCACCGCTGGGCCGAAGAGTCCTGCTCCGCAGCAACCGGTCATCCACAGGGCGGAATCGACCGTGCGCACACCTCCTGGTCACCCTCTAAGCCTTGGTCGGTGCGGCCGTCCTGGCGGCCTGCTCGATCTTCGCGCAGTAGGCTGCGCGGGCTTTCTCGTCGATCGGCTGCTCGTTTTCGGCGCGCACCCCGGTCCGGCCGTCGACGGCCTCGCGCAGGATGTCGGCATGCCCGGCATGCCGGATGGTCTCGCCGAGGACATGGACCATGACGGCGAACAGATTCGTGTTCGGATAAGGCTCCGACCACCAGGGCACGTGGCCGGGGGCATCGAGGGCAAGCTCGTCGATCGTCGCGTCCGAGTGTTCCCACGAGCGCCGGTAGAACCCGATGATCTGATCGCGCGTCTCGTCCTCTGCCGCCCACAGATCGCTGCCGTCGGAGTCCTGCCACCGGCACAGCGGTTCCGGAGAAGGGCGGTCGAAGACCTCACCGAAGTATCTGGCCTCGACCGTGGCCACGTGTTTGACCAGGCCGAGGAGGTTGGTCCCGGTCGCTGTCAAAGGTCTGCGGGCGTCGTATTCGGACAAGCCGTCGAGCTTCCAGAGCAGCGCCTTGCGATCCCGCCGCAGTCTCCCGAGCAGGTTGTCTTTCGCGAACTCATCGATCACGCGGTATGAGCCTGCCATGAGCTGTTCGTGGTCTCAAGATCCCGTACGTGGTCCGCAACGACTGGCAGAGCCGACGCCTGGCCGCAGCCCTGACCTGCTATAAGAAGCTCGCGAAAGCTGCCACATGAGACAACCTCTAAACGACCGGCAGCTGAACCACCTGCTTCACAAGACTGCTGACCGTGGTCTTCCGGGGCCGACGGTAACGGGCCTTACCAGGGTCGACCTGACAGGTGAAACATGTGCGCCTTCTTTGAACTTGCCTGCGCAAGCCTCTCCCTCCGCTGTTTGGGAACCTGCAAGTAGAGCGTCACCGCTCCGGGCACGAGAATGGTGAGGAGGTGTGCGGCATGGCCGTCATGGGTGTGTCCAGGTTCGAAAGATTCTTCCGTGCCGCGGCGAATCTCGACGTGGACAAGAATGACCTGAAGCGCTACAGCGACTTCGTCGATCAAAAACTCTACGACCTGCTGATCGTCGGCCAGGCTACGGCCGAGGCGAACGGTCGGGACACTGTCGAACCTTGGGATCTGCCGATCACCAAGGGGCTTCAGGAGAGCATCCACCGGTTCCGGAAACTGGACCAGGACGTCGAACTCAAGCCAATCCTTGAGCAGTTGACGATACATCCACCACTTGATCGGGCCGCCACTGAGGATACCGAGGCGAGATATCCCGAGATCATCGGCGGGCTGAGCGTGGCTCTGGCTGACACCTTCAAGATCATGTACCCCGGAATCAAGAATCCCCAGACCAAGCACTGGGTGGGTGTGATCGAAATCTTCACCCTGCTTCTCTGACCCAGCCACTCTCGTCTCGAGCGGGCCGTTTTACCGCCGGTTCGGCTGTCCACTGGATGAACCCGGGAGACGACTCTCAGTCTTCGGATCTCAGGTATGGGGCGGATGCGAAGAGGTTGAGGCCCAGCGCGCCGGACAGGTAATGGGTCGCTCGTTGTCCGCGGACGCTGTTCCCGGCCGGGTCCAGACCGGGGGAGAACACGGCCAGCCCGCCCTTGCCGGGAGCGACGGTCAGGATGCCGCCGGACACCCCGCTCTTGCCCGGCATGCCGATCTCGTAGAGCCAGTCGCCGCTGCGCTCATACAGACCGGAGGTGGCGAGTGCGGCCAGAGTGTCGCGGCATACCGCGCCGTCGACGACCTGGTCGCCAGTAACGGGATTGACCCCGCCGTCGGCGAGGGTGGTCCCCATGATGGCCAGGTCGCGGGTGGTCACCGAAAGGGAGCACTGCTTGGTGTAGAGGTCCGTGGCCTCGATCGGATCCCAGCCGAGGCGCTCGTAGCTGTCGAGCAGCCGGGCGATCGACTCGTTTCGCTGGTTGGAGGCAGCCTCCGACTCGTACACCCGCATGTCCAGGGCGAGTTCACGGCCGGCGAACCGGGACAGTCCGTGCTGGATGAAATCCCAACGCTGGGCGGCGTCCGCTCCGGGGACCAGACTCGCGGTGGCGAGTGCGCCGGCATTGACCATCGGATTCATCGGGCTGCCGTGATTGAGTTCAATGGCCAGGATGGAGTTGAACGGCAAGCCGGTGTTGTTGACACCCACCTGCCGCCGGACCGTGTCGTGCCCGAAAGCCTGGTCCACCAAGGCGAACACGAACGCCTTCGAGATGGACTGGATGGAGAAGGGATTGCCAGCGTCACCGGCCTGGCGAACGCTTCCACGCACGTCGGCGACGCTAAGCCCGAACACGCGCGGATCGGCCTCGGCCAGAGCGGGAATGTAGTCCGCGACGTGTCCCGAGGTGTCGCCCCGAAACAGTGCGTAGGCCGCGGACAGCGCGTCATCCACCGCTTCCGCACTGGGCAGGCTGCCGGTGGAGACAGCCGCCGCCTCATGGACCGGCCCGGCCGCATCGCCAGGATCGTGGATTACGCCGCCCATAAACTGTGGCTTCCTCTCACGGATCACCCGCAGGCCTGCCCTTAACTGAGTTGCATCCGGACCTCAAGAAACCCGTGGAGCCAGCACTGGGACCCAGGTACGAGCAGCCTTCGATCTGCTGCTCAGAGGTCTTGCGACCTGCTCTGATTCCTACGGCAGGACGGCAGCCAGCGACTTTGGCACACTGGCGCTGACGTCCTCCCACTCGCCTTCGCTGACGTGGTTCTTGAGCGCCTTGAGAACCGTGCGCACCAGCTGCTCGGTGCCGCCCTCGATCGCGTACGGACAGTCTCGTCGGACGCGCCCGAGGAATTCCTCGCTATCCATCTTCACCGGTGTCTCCGAGGGCTTCCACCCGTCGTAGTAGACGCCGCGCACCAGCGTCGGGAGCTGTGCGGCGAACTGCGCGGCCTCGTCGACCGACAGGCGGTCCCGCAGCGAGTGCAGCACTGCTCGCAGGGCCGCGTACGACTGGTTCCGGCGCTCTTTGGGCCATCCATAGGCCTCCTCGATGTCCTTGAGGAGCCGATTGGCCTTGTCCACCATCGTGCTGAATGAAGGGAATCCTGTCTCAACCATCTCTTGCTCCTTCCTCCGCCCGTGGTGGCCACCGGCCCCTGCAGGGGGACTGGGCCACCATGGGCGAGAGCCCGGCCGACCGTGTCAGCCGCCGCTGTACTCGGTGATCTCGGCGTGTGACGAGGCTTCGCGACTTCCGCCTTGGGAACGGTGCTCGTGAGCACTCCCGCGGACAAATGTCGGATACGAGGCGACGGGCCGAGTGGCCTGATCGTCATCGCCCTGTCCTTTCTTGCCGGCCCCGCGCTTGGAAGAACGAGTCACCCCCTTCCATCAGCATCCAGGGTGACGAGCCGGGCACCCTCGCGCCTGCACCTGCGAGATCAAGAATCCGCACCCGTTGTCCGCCCGGCAGCACAAGATCCGCATCCGATATTCCGGATGAGTCCACGAGTGGGGGGGTGCTGTGGGGCGGTCGATGACGTGTCCTGCCCAGGACGGCCCGGATGTCGGTGGCGGTCGTCCATGGGTACTGCGATGCGCTAAGCAAACAGGCCAGCTGCCAGGTCACAGGTCGCCCTGCGGGAGTCCGCGAACTCGCGCACTTCGGTCGTCGAAGAGGCACCCGCCCTTCGCTGCGCGCCCCACGTCGGTCGGCAACCGCGGCCGACTGCAGTCAGGACGTTTCGTCCTGGGCAGGAAGCGTCCTCTTCCCAGGCCGGAGCCGTCAGGGATGCGTGAGCGGGGCGGTCAGCCGGCTGCCTGCCCTGTGGACGGCCCTGCTACCGGTCTCGCGGGCGTCGCTGCGCACGCACCGCCGACTCCACGTCACGCCAGCGCTCGGCCTCATCACGGCTGCGTCGTGGTCTCCGCCTCAGCCCGCTGCGCGAGCGGATCGTGGAGACCAACTGTCCGAGTCCATCCAGGGATTGCTGCGGCGAGCGGTATGCACCGCTCGGGTCGGAACGACCCCGACCAAGATCCGCCAACTAGCCTTCTCAAGATCCGCCAACAAGAATTCTCGACGTACCCCTGACCTCCACAGTTCAGATCAAGATCCGCCAACTAAAAGTCTCGGTCACAGCCCTGACGGGTCAGCACCGGAGGAGCAGGAATCCGTATGCCGTACATGTCCCGTACGTATCCCGCCGCCGCGGCACCGGTCCTTCGGCGCGCTCAGCTTCCGCCGGACGCTGAGCGCGCGGCACGGGCCAGCAGCAGTTCCTTCTCGCGGGCGTTGCGGGCGAGGGATGCCGCCCGCTCGAACTCGGCGCGTGCCTCGTCGGTCCGCCCCTGGCGCTCCAGCAGATCGCCGCGGACGCTCGGCAGCAAGTGGTAGTCCTTCAGGGCCGGTTCGTCCGTGAGGGCGTCCACGATCTCCAGGCCGGCCGCGGGACCGCGCGCCATGGAGACGGCGACCGCCCGGTTCAGCTCGATCACCGGGGAGGGAGTCAGGGCCGTCAGCTGCCCGTAGAGCGTCGCGATCGCCGTCCAGTCCGTTTCGTCGTAACGCACGGCCTGCGCATGGCACGCGGCGATCGCGGCCTGGAGGGAGTACGGCCCGCGGCCGGCGCGGTGCAGTGCGTCGAGGCCACGCCGCATCAGCAGCCGGTTCCACCTGGCGCGGTTCTGGTCGGCGAGCAGCACGGGCTCGCCGCCGGGTCCGGTGCGGGCGGGAATGCGGGACGCCTGGAACTCCAGGAGCGCGGCCAGGCCGTGCACCTCGGGCTCCGCAGGCATCAGGCTCCGCAGGACGCGGGCCAGCCGGAGCGCGTCCTCGCAGAGGGCGGGGCGCACCCAGTCCTCCCCGGAGGTCGCGGAGTAGCCCTCGTTGAAGACCAGGTAGATCACTTCGAGGACCGAGGAGAGCCGGGCGTCGCGGTCGGGGCCGGCAGGGACCTCGAAGGGCACCCCTGACTCGGCCAGGGACCGTTTCGCGCGGACGATCCGCTGAGCGACCGTCTTCTCGGAGGTCAGGAAGGCACGGGCGATCTCCGGCGTCGTCAGGCCGCCCAGCAGCCGCAGTGTGAGCGCGATGCGGGCGTGCGTCGGGAGCACTGGGTGGCATGCGGTGAAGATCAGCCGGAGCAGGTCGTCGTCGATGTCATCTTCGGCGTACGCCTCCGGCCCCGGCGCTGAGGGCCCCTGACCGGAGACGGCGGACACGTCCTCGAGGGCCCGGCCGACCTCCGCGAGCTTGCGGGCGTACGTCTCCCTGCGGCGTACGAGATCGATTGCGCGGTGCTTGGCCGTGGCCGTGAGCCAGGCTCCCGGTCTGCCGGGAACGCCTGACTCCGGCCACTGCTCCAGCGCTGCGAGCAGCGCGTCCTGCGCGAGTTCCTCGGCGATGCCGACGTCCCGCACGATGCGGGTGACAGCGGCGATGATCCGCGGCGATTCGATCCTGAATGCCGCTTCGACCGTCTCTGTCACGCTTCCTGCTGTCACGGGCACCCATCACAGCAGCCGCCCGCGAAGCGGACAAGCGCGGCCCGGCCGGGTCAGCCTTCGTCAAGCTGCCGGACCTCGGCCGTGACCTCCCACTCCGCCGGGTGGATCTCCAGGAACCGCCTGGCCCACTCCATGGCCTCGGCCTTGTCCTTGCACTGCGAGAGCGAGTAGCCGCCGACGACCTCCTTGCTCTCGGTGAAGGGTCCGTCGGTGTAGCTGACCTTGCCGCCGGACCAGGTGAGCCGGGTCGCTTCGGACGTCGGGGTGAGTCCGGCGGTGTCCAGCATGACTCCGGCCTTGGTGATCTCCTCCAGCAGCGCGTTCATGCGCTCCTGGAACTCGGGGCCCGGAGCCTCGTCGGGCAGGTTCTGCTCGTCTACGCGGATCATCGTCAGAAAGCGCGGCATGGTGACTCCTCGGTCGGAACGGCGGGGCCTTCCCCCGCCTCTCACCCTTGCGTCGAACGGGAGACGCCCGGATCGACATCCTCGGCGGAATTCTTCTGAGAATCCTCGCCGGCCGCCTCCTGAGCGTCCCGGCCACCGGCCGGCGCCCCCGCACCGGCCCCCGCACGGGCCCAGGTCTGTGCCCGTGCCAGCATCTCGACGCCGAGGCCGCTGACCATGAGGCGCTCCTTCGCGTTCGCCATGAGAGCAGCCGTCCAGCGGGTCGGGCCGCCGTCGGCGATGCTCACCGCCTCCCCTCCGGGGGTGGTGAGGCGCAGTTCGAAACAGGCGCCCGCGTAGTAGCCGCGCCCGCGGGTGCGGTCGTCGTCGAAGCCCGCCGTCACCTCGGGGTGTTCCCGGGCGATCCGCTCCAGGACGCGCTCACGCAGGGCCGCACGGTGCCGCCCGTCCGTGAGATCGGTGACCGAGACGTGCAACCGCCAGGAGTGGGGTCCGATCTCCACGAGCCGCCCGAGGACGTCGATGTGGGCGGTGATGTGCTCCGCCAGCGCCGCCGTCTCGAAACGGAAGGAACCCTCGTCCCGCCCGGCCGTGCACATGCCCAGCAGCGCGAAGTGAGCCGTCATGCCCGGCGAGTCGAACACCTGCGCCCGCACCACACGGTGCACGGCCGCCAGACGGACCGGCCGCCGGGAGCGGCGGTCCGTACGCAGCAGCTCCCGGCGGCGTACGGCGCACTCGAGGGCCAGGACGTTCGTGGCGTCGGCGACGACCTCCGTGTTGCGGACGGTGCTCACGACCTTGTGCTGGTCGACGGTCGCCACCGCCGAGTTCGTACCCAGCGGGCTGAGCGGTGACAGCGTGAGGCTGGTGAAGCCGTGCCCGGCGAGGCGCTGATGGAGCAGGAGTTCCACCTCTGCGAGGGCCGCCGGGTGCAGATCCGAAGGACCGGTGAACCGGTTGCGTGCGTACTGCGCCATGAGCCGGGCGGGGGTGACGCCGGCCGCGCGCCGCCGGAAGACCGCGAGCAGCAGGGTCTGCAGGTCCGGCAGGGACAGGCGCTCGGCCAGCGCTGCCATGAGCCCGCTCGAGCGCGCCTCGCGCAGGATCCGTCCCAGATGCGGGTCAGGCGCTTCCGGCGCGGTCATCCCGTCCTCCTTGCGGTCGGCGGTCTCACTGCCTCATCGTGGCGCAGCACCGGGCCGCGGCCGTACCGGTTTTCCGGGGCCCGGCCGGTGTGTACGTACGGCTACCGTGGCGGGCCGGTGGGCCCCGCCGCCCGACACCGCGGCCCAACGCTCCTTCGCATGCGAGTGCGGGGACACCGGCTGCCGCGAGGACGTCGAACTGCCCCTGGTCCGCTCCCGCGGCCGCCCGATCCTGCTTCGCGGCCGGTCCTCGCACCCGGCCACAGCGCCCCGGCCTGGCCGGTCAGTTCTCCAGGTTCAGGCTCCACTCCCCCGCCCGTCCGGACAGGGTGATGACGGAGAGCGGCTGGGCGTCGATGTGCCAGTACGACTGGGGCGGCGCCTTCAGCACGTAGCACAGCGCGGCCCGCATCACGCCGGGCTCGGTCACCGCGACGATCCAGCTGCCGTCGCCCACCGGGCGGGTGTCGAGCCAGCCGCCGATCCGCTGGATGAAGGTCACCAGTGACTCGCCGCCGTGCGGCGCGGAGCGCGGGTCCGAGAGCCAGTTCTGTACGGGCTGCGGCTCACGGGCGGCGACCTCCCTGAGGGTGTAGCCGCTCCAGCGGCCCATGTCGCAGTCGCGCAGTGCGGGCTGCGCGACCGGGGAGAGGCCGAGGGACAGACCGGTCTCCCGGCAGCGGACGGACGGGGAGCAGTACCGCAGTTCGGCGGCGGCCAGATGGGAGAGGGACGGTCCGGCCCTCTTGACCTCGTGCCATCCGGCCGCGTCGAGGGAACGGCTGTCCCCGAAACGCACATCGAGGACGGACGAGCTCCGGCTGGATGCCAGAAGGGTGAGGCGAAGGGCCATCCGGCGATCGTAGAGCGATCGGCGCCCGTCTTCGATAGGACATTCGTCATGCCGGACCCTGCTCGGGGAGGTCTTCTGGTGGACACCTCCGCACGGGAGCGGTGCAATGAAAGCGCACGTCACCAAAGCGGTCATCGCGGTCATAGCGGAGACACGCACCTGAAAGCAGCGGGCACGGGAGAGTGCACACGTGGAGCTGGACGAGGTGACCGACGAGTTGTACGGGCTGCGGCCACAGGAGTTCACCGCCGCCCGCGAGGACCGCGCGCAGCGCGCCCGTGCCGACGGGCAGCGGGAGCTGGCGAAGCGGATCAGCGCCCTGCGCCGTCCCACGATCGCCGCCTGGGCGAGCAACATGCTGGTACGGAAGCAGGGGGAGCAGGTCGCACCGCTGCTGCGTCTCGGCGAGGAACTGCGCGGCGCACACCGGAATCTGGACGGGGATGAGCTGCGCCTGCTCTCACGCCGGCAGCACCGGCTGGTGAACGCCCTGTCCACCGAGGCGGAACGGCTCGCCTCGAAGGCCGGCGTCCCTCTCGGCCCGCAGGCGCAGCAGGAGGTGGCACAGACGCTCCACGCGGTGCTCACGGACCCGGACTCGGCGCAGGAGTGGGCGGCGGGGCGGCTGGCGAAGCCGCTGACCGTCACCGCCGGTTTCGACGCCGCGGCCCGCGAGGTGGCTGCCTCGTCGGCCCGCGGTAGCGGGACACGTGCGCGTACGGGGTCGAAGCAGCCGCAGAAGGCGAAGCAGGGTGACCGGGCGAAGCGGCCGAGCCGCACGCGGCCGGACGGCAAGGCTCACGGAGGAACCCGCGAAGACCGGGCCGCCCCGGCGGCCGCCCGGGAAGCCGCCGGCAAGGCCGCCGGAGAGGCTGCCCGGAAAGCCGCCGATCAGGCGCACAGGCGCCGGCGGGAGGCGGACGCGGCGTCCGAGGAGACGGCTGCGGCGCGAGCGGCACGCGAGGAGGCCGAGGAGCGAGTCGGGCAGCTGCGCGGCGAGATGCGGGAGGCCGAGGAGACCCGTAAGCAGTCGCGAAAGCGCGAGCGGGAAGCGGAACGTGCCGAACGGGAGGCACGGCGCCGGGCCGAGGAGGCCGAGGCGGCGGAGGAACGCGCCCGCCGGGAGGCCGGTGCCCGCGGGGAAGCCGGTGCGGGACGAAGCAGACGGTGAGGCGCGCTCAGGGTTCCGCTCGGCGTCACCGGCGCGGAGAGTTCCGCTCGGCATCGCCGACGGGGAGAGTTCCGCTCGGCATCGCCGACGCGGAGAGTTCCGCTCGGCATCGCCGGCGCGGGGGCCTCCCCCGGTCCGCGCCGGAGCAGGCCACCGACTCGGCGCGCCCCAGGAGTCCCGTACCGGTCACTCCTGCCGGGGCCGCTCGCGGACCACGTCCCCTGGCCGCTTGTCCTGGCGCAGTCCGAGGAAGCGCGGGTGGCGCAGCCTCCCGTCCCGCGTCCACTCCGTGAAGCCGGTCTCGGCGACGAGTTCCGGCAGGGCCCAGTGCGCCCCCTTCTCACGCACCGGATCGGCGAACGGCGAGCGCCGCGTGGCCAGTTCGTCCAGCCTGCGCCGCAGGTCGAGCAGCGTGGCCCGGTCGTAGCCGGTGCCGACCTTGCCCGCGTACCGCAGGCGGCCGTCCTCGTAGTAGCCCAGCAGAAGTGCGCCGAACCCGACCCGGCTGCCCGCGGGTTCGGTGAAGCCGCCGATGACGAACTCCTGACCCTTCGCGCACTTCAGCTTCAGCCAGTCCGGCGAACGGCGCGTCACATACCGCCCTTCGGACACCTTGGCGATCAGCCCCTCCCAGCCGCGGCCGCACGCCTCGTCCAGGAGACGCTGTCCGCCCTCGTTGCGGTGGGTGGTGAAGCGCAGCGGACCGTGGAAGCTCAGCGCCTCGCGCAGCAGCGACTTGCGGGTACGCAGCGGCAGCGGCCGCACGTCCGCCCCGTCCAGCCGCAGCAGGTCGAAGAGGTAGTAGGTGACGGCGACGCCGGTGGCACGCGCCTGGTCCGGGTCGGTCAGCTGCATGCGCTGCTGGAGCCGCGCGAAGTCCGTGCGGCCCTTGCTGAACGCGACGATCTCGCCGTCGACGGTGAAGTCCGGGCAGTCCTGCGCGGCCAGCGCTCCGGCGATCTCCGGGTAGGTGCCGTTCAGCGAGCGGCCCGTACGGGAGAGAAGCCGTACATGTCCCCCTTCGCGTACGGCGAGGACACGTACGCCGTCGAGCTTGCGCTCGAAGATCCAGCCGCCGCGCGCGAAGTCCCGGCGGTCGCTGAGGGTGGCGAGCATGGGGCTCGCGGCCAGTTCGGCGCCGGGGGCCGCGTCGCGGAGCCGGCGGCGCTGCTCGGCGGGCAGCCCGTCCAGCAGGGTGCTCATCGCGCTGCTCCCAGGACTCCCACGGCTCCGAGGGTGCCCAGGACTCCCGTCGCTCCCGTCGCGCCCGTCGCTCCCATGGCCGGCTCCTCCCTGTCGGGGGGTGGCAGGTACCCCGGCAGGTACGGGGCCATGCGACGGTCTGCCGCACGCACCGGACCCGCTTCCCGGCGCCCGCAGCGGTCCCTCAGCCGAGCACTTCGTCGCAGGCCGTGCGCAGCCGCCGTACCCCTTCCGCGATCTCGCTGCCGCCGGCGGCCGGCGCGAAGCTCAGGCGCAGATGACGGGCCGCGGGCTCGGCGGCGAAGTAGGGCCGCCCCGGGGCGACGGAGACTCCGGCACGCAGCGCGGCTCCGGCAAGGGCGTCCTCGTCCGAGCCGTCCGGCAGCCGGAGCCACAGGTGGTAGCCGCCGAGCGGCGCGTGCGCCACGGTCAGCCCGGGCAGCTCGCGCGTGAGGGCGGTGAGCAGCACCTCCCGCCGCTCCCTCAGCCGGGCGGCGACGGTGCGGAGATGACGCGGCCAGGCGGGCGCGCCGACGAGTTCGAGCGCGGCCTCCTGCAGTGGCCGGGAAACGAAGAAGCTGTCCACGGTCTGCACGGCGCGAAGCCGCTCCAGGGCAGGTCCGCGCGCTGAGAGCGCCCCGACGCGCAGGCTGGGCGAGGTGGCTTTCGTGAGTGAACACAGGTGTACGACCCTGCCGTCCGGGTCCGACGAACGGAGCGTCGGCGGCAGCGGCCCCGCGTCCTCATGCGCGAGGTGACGGGCGAAGTCGTCCTCGACGACGAACGCGCCCGCCTGCCCGGCCGCACGCAGCACGGCTGCCCGTCGCTCCGGAGCGAGCACGGCGCCGGTCGGGTTCTGGAAGAGCGGCTGGCAGAGGAAGACGCGGGCGCCGCTGGCGCGGAATGCGCCTTCGAGGAGTCCGGGCCGCACCCCGTCGGTGTCGACCGGCACCGGAACGGGACGCAGACCGGAGGCGCGCGCGGCGGCGATCAGCCCCGGATAGGTCGGCGACTCGACGAGGACTGCGGCCCCGGGGGCGGCCAGGGCCCGCAGCGCCGTGGTGACGGCGCTCTGGCCGCCGGCGGTGATCAGTACGTCCGCGGCCGTGACGCTTCCTTCGGGACCGCCGATCTCGCGCGCGAACCAGCCACGCAGCTCTTCCACCCCCGGCACCGGGGGCCGGTCCCAGGCGCCGGGCCTGCGCCCGGCGCGGGCCAGCGCGGCGGCCAGCGCCCTCTCGGGGCGCAGGTTCGCCGGCAGATAGCCGCCGCTGAGTTCGATGACGCCGGTGGGCGGCACGGCCAGCGTGGCCAGCACGCCCTCGGCGTCGACGCTGCGCGGCACCTGGTCGGCGGAGGCATCGGCGCTCAGTGCGACTTCCTGCCAGGAGGTGTCGCCCCTCGCGGGCGGCGCCGCACCGGTGCCCGCCCGGAAGACCCCGGCGCCGGGCCTGGTGACGACCAGGCCCTCCGCGGCGAGCCTGGCGAGTGCCCTGGAGACGGTGACGGGGCTGACCCGGTGCCGCTCGACCAGCACCCGACTCGACGGCAGCTTTTCACCAGGAGAGTAGCGGTTCAGCTCCTGACGAAGGGTTCCTGCCAGTTCAGCCACGCTGCTACGCTCATGCATGGAAGCAGACAATAGCGCTACCACGGGCGAAGCGATAGCAGTTCCCGACGCCGTTCCGGCCCGTACAGGCGGCACCCCCGCCGGCGTCGGTGGACCCGCGGGCGGAGCCTCCGCCCGCGCAGACACCGCGGCCCCCGCACCGCCTGCGGCGCACCCCACCCGGCTGCGGAGCGGCGGTCTCGTCCTCGCCTCCCTGGGCGTCACCTGCTTCTCCCTCACGCTTCCCGCCACCGCCTGGGCGCTCGAAGGCTTCGGACCGTGGTCGGCGACGTCGCTGCGCGTCGTCCTCGCCGGCCTCGCGGCGTGCCTGCTGCTCGCCGTACTGAGGGTTCCCGCACCGCCACGGCGGCACTGGCCGTGGCTGGCCGTCTCCGCGTCCGGCGTCATGATCGGCTTTCCGCTGCTGACGACGCTCGCGCTGCAGACCTCCTCCACCGCGCACGTCGCCGTCGTCGTCGGTCTGCTGCCGCTGACGACCGCGCTGTACTCCTCGCTGCGTACCGGCTCCCGGCCGTCCCCCGTCTTCTGGGCGGCGGCTCTCGCGGGGGCCGCCGCCGTGCTGGCCTTCGCCCTGCACGAGAGCGGTGGCGTCCCCGCCGTCGGCGATCTCTATCTGGTCGCCGCCCTGCTGCTCTGCGCGGCGGGCTACGGCGAGGGCGGCCGGCTCGCGCGCGAACTGTCCGGGCTCCAGGTGATCGGCTGGGCGCTGGCCGGCTGTCTGCCGCTGGCCGTTCCCGCCGCCCTGGTCTCCCTGCTGGCCGAGCCCGCACATCCGACCGTGCACGCGGTGGCCGGTCTGGTGTGGGTGGCGACCGGATCGCAGCTGCTGGGGCTCCTGCTGTGGTACCGGGGCATGGGCCTCGCCGGTATCGCCAGGGCCAGCCAGACACAGCTCGCGCAGCCGCTGCTCACGCTGGCCTGGTCGGTGCTGCTGCTCGGCGAGCACCTCCCGCCCGCAGCTCCCGCGACGGCCGTCGCCGTGCTGCTCTGCATCGTCGTCGTCCACAGAGCCCGTACCTGACGGAGCACGGACAGCCCATCCGGCTTAGACTTATCTGTACGGACAGCACACCACGGACTGTACGGACTTTCCGTTGCATCCCCTGCGAACAGGAGGGCCCTCCTGATGCGAGCGAACACGGGCGACCGTCTGCTGGTGCACGGCCGGGTCGTGGGTGAGCACGACCGCGAGGCGGAGATCGTCGAGGTGCTCGGCAAGGACGGCGAGCCGCCGTTCCGCGTGCGCTTCGAGGACGGGCACGAGGCAGTGGTCTCACCAGGACCCGACTCCGTCGTACAGGAACGCAAGACCAAGCATCACGCCTGAGAGCGGCTACGGCGCCGCCGGGGCAGGGGTGCCGTACGGCCGCTTCCCTCGCCGGCCGCTACCGCCGCCGCGGATAGTGGTCGGCGACGACGCGGTCCATCGCGCCGATGGTGTCCTCCGAGACCTCTTTGGCCGAGAAGAAGGCATGCCCCTGCACCTCGGGCAGTGACTTGCAGTACGTGAGGTGCCGCGAGAGTTCGGCCGGATCCTGCCACGGCTCGGGCTGGGCGGGGTCGCCGGCCTTGTAGAGCGCTTCGCCGATGAAGAGCCGCGTCCGCGTCCCCCGTACGGTCTCCGCCCACCACTGCGCGAGCTTCGAGTAGTCCGCGACCTCGAAGCCCATGTGCCAGTAGAGCTGCGGCATGACGTAGTCGATCCAGCCGTCGCGCACCCACTTGCGGGTGTCCGCGTGCAGGTCGTCGTACGTCTGCACCTGCGCGGCGCTGTCCGAACCCGCCGGATCGCTCGACTTGTTGCGCCACACGCCGAACGGGCTGATCCCGAAGGGCAGCCCGGGCTTGATACGGCGGATGCGCCGCGCGGCCTCCTCCACCAGCAGGTCGATGTTGTCGCGACGCCAGGCGGCACGGTCCGGGAATCCCTTGCCGTACTCCTCGTACGCGGCGTCGTCGTCGAAGGTCTCCCCCTCGACTGGATAGGGGTAGAAGTAGTCGTCCCAGTGGACACCGTCGATGTCGTAGCGGCGGACCGCGTCGAGCATGGCGTCCTGCACGAAGCGCCGCACCTGCGGCAGCCCGGGGTTGTAGTAGAGCTTGCCGCCGTAGCGGACCACCCAGTCCGGGTGGCGGCGGGCCGGATGGGAGGCCACGAGCTTCCCCGGGTCGTCGTGGAGCGCGATGCGGTACGGGTTGAACCACGTCTCCACGGCCAGCCCCCGCCGGTGCGCCTCGCGGACGACGAAGCCCAGCGGGTCCCAGCCGGGAGCCTTGCCCTGGACTCCGGTGAGCCACTCCGACCACGGCTCGTGCCGCGAGGGCCACAATGCGTCGGCGGTCGGCCTGGCCTGGAACCAGACGGTGTTGAGCCGGCGGCGCTTGGCGGCGTCCAGGTGGGCGAGCAGCTCGGCCTGCTGCTCCCGCGGGGTCAGGTCCGCGGCGCTGGGCCAGTCACGGTTGTCGACCGTCGCGATCCACATGCCGCGCAGTTCGCGGTCACCGCCGTCGTGGCCGTACGCCGGGGCCCGGCGCTCCCGGGCTCGTTGCCGCTCCTGCGCCGTGGCGTTGAGGTTCGAAGAACCGGCCACGCCGGTCAGTGCGCCCGCCGAACCCGCCGCGAAGCTTCTGCGTGTGATGCGCCGCATCGACTTCCCTTCCCCCTTCATGGTCGCCCCGGGCTTCCGTCCGCCCGTTCCAGGCCTCCCCTTCATGGTCGCTCCGCCGGGCCTGTGGTCGGTGGCGCTCGCCGGTACGTCGCCTGCACGCCGGAGTGGTGGAGACCAATCCGCCCAGGCTCCCGTGCCCGTGGCGCACGTACAAGTCCCCCGCGAGCTTTCGCCCCCGCCCCGCGAGGCGGGCGTCGTCGGGGGTAACGTCGTGGGCGGCGTGGGAGCACCCCGTACACACTCCGGGGGAGGGACAGGGGTGTTCCTCGGGGGGCCGTTCCCGGCGGGCCGTTCCTCCAGGGGCCGTCACGCCCGTCACGCCTGGGACCAGAGGATCAGCGAAAGGCACGAGGTGACGGACATCGAACGCGTCGGAGTGGTGGGCTGTGGCCAGATGGGCTCGGGCATCGCCGAGGTGTGTGCACGGGCCGGACTGGACGTCATGGTCGCCGAGACCACCGGCGAAGCCCTGGAGCTGGGCCGCACACGGCTGGCGAACTCCCTCGGCAAGGCCGCGGAACGCGGAAAGATCAGCGAGAACGAGCGGGACACGACGCTCGACCGGCTCGCCTTCACCACCGACCTGGGCGACTTCGCCGACCGTGACCTCGTCATCGAGGCCGTGATCGAGAACGAGCAGGTCAAGACGGAGATCTTCCAGGTCCTCGACCAGGTCGTGACCCGGCCCGACGCGATCCTCGCCTCCAACACCTCCTCGATCCCGCTGGTCAAGCTCGCGGTGGCGACCTCACGCCCCGACCAGGTCATCGGCATCCACTTCTTCAACCCGGCGCCGGTGCAGAAGCTCGTCGAGATCATCCCCGCGCTCACCACCGGGGACGAGGCGATCAAGCGGGCGGAGGCGGCCGTCTCCGGCATCCTCGGCAAGCACACGATCCGCGCCCAGGACCGTTCCGGCTTCGTCGTCAACGCCCTGCTGATTCCGTATCTGCTGTCCGCGGTCAGGATGTTCGAGTCGGGGATCGCGAGCCGCGAGGACATCGACAACGGCATGGAGCTCGGCTGCGCGCACCCGATGGGGCCGCTGAAGCTCACCGACCTGATCGGTCTCGACACCGTCGCATCGGTCGCCGACTCGATGTACGCGGAGTTCAAGGAGCCCCTGTACGCCGCTCCCCCGCTGCTGCAGCGGATGGTGGACGCGGGACGTCTCGGCCGCAAGGCGGGCGCGGGCTTCTACGCCTACAGCTGACGGCTCGTAGAAACCGCCCCCCGGGTCGGGGCCAACGAGAGGCCTCAGGGGCAGGAGCACGCCAACGGCACGTCCGCGTCTGCTCGTTCGGGCGGCGGATCGTGCCTCGGCCCGTGCACCCTGCAGCGGTCGTTGCGCAGGGCGAGCAGCGCGACGTCGTCGGGCAGACGGCCACCCGCGTGCCGCAGCAGGGACCGCCGCACGTGGTCGACGAGGTCTGCCGGACCGGCCGTCGTCCCCGCCGCTCCTGCCGCTCCGTTCCCGGCCGTGCGCGCCGCCGGGCGGCGGCCTCGCGCTCTTCGTCCGGCGAGAGCGGCCGTGAGGGTCTCGGGCAGGGGGAAGGACCTCCCGTCGGCGTCACGGGCGTCCTCGGCTCCGTCGGTGTAGAAGAACAGCGCCTCGCCCGGCGCCAGTTGGAGGTGTCTGGGCTCGGGGCCCTCCGGCGGCAGCGGCAGCATGCCGAGCGGCGGGAGCGGTTCGGCCGTGGAGACCAGTTCGCTGCGGCATTCGCCGCGGGGACCAGGGGTGAGCCGGTACGGCCAGGGGTGACCGCAGTTGACGGCGGTGACCGTGCCGTCGGTGCGTACCTCCAGCAGAAGCACCGTCACGAACTCCTCGTCCACGGGCTCCTCTTCGGCACTCTCGTCGTCCAAGTCTTGGCCCGTGCCCCGCTGTTCCGACAGGTCCGCGCACGCGTACGGGCGGGACGCGAGATGCCGGTCCAGCGCCCGCTCCAGACGGTGCGGCACCCGTTCCAGCCGCGGTTCGTCATGTGCGGCCTCGCGGAAGCTGCCCAGCACCGCCGCGACCGTGCCGACCGCTCCGAGCCCGTGCCCCCGCACGTCCCCGATCACGACGCGCACGCCGTGCACGGTGGCCACCGCGTCGTACAGATCACCGCCCACGGCCGCACCGCGAGCCGCCGAGAGATATCCGGCAGCCACGGTGAGGCCCCCGATACGGGCCGGCAGCGGCCTTATCAGCGCCTGCTGTGCGGCGGTGGCCACCTCGCGGGTACGGGCGAGCTCGTCGGTGAGGTGTGCACGCCGCCGCACCGTGTAGCAACTCGCCATCGCCACGCAGACGATGGCCGCGCACATGCCGGCGCTGCCGCCGATCTCCTGGTAAACGGGCGCGGAGCCAAGTGGATACAGGGCGAGGAGCGCACAGCCGCCTCCGAGCCAGACACCCGTGCGCGCCCCTGTGCCGGCGCACGCCAGCGCGGGTGTGGCAGCCAGCAGGGCCACGCAGTGTGTGTCCACAGGCAGCACGAGCTCCCACAGCAGCACGCCCACAACCCACACGGCGGGCACGGCGAAAGCCACCGCTCTGCGTACCCTCCGCCCGCCTGCGGTGACCTTGGGCCGTGCCTTCGGGGCTCCGGCCGCCTTCGGGGCTCCGGCCGCCTTCGCGGCCCTCGGGGCCTTCGCTTCGGCGAGGGCGGGGCTCGTGACGCCTGCGCGCGATGCCTGGTCTCCGGTCATGCGGATGGTCCCTCCGGCCTCCGGGACGATCGCGCGCCCCGTCCGTGCTGCTGTCTGGCTCCCCTCCCCCCGCAACCCCCTGCGACCAGCACGATGGTGGCCGACCCGCGGACCCGGATGACCAAGGTCCGGCATTCCTCACACGATTGAGTGAGTGGGCGCGTGACTGTACGGTGCCGCGGCCCCGCGTGCCGGCAAGCGGACCGCCGCACCCGGAACAGACGGGAACAGACCCGGACCACTCACCGGACACGCCCGGACGCTTCCGGACACACAACGGCCCGGCCCCTGGCGGGAACCAGGGGCCGGGCCGGACAGCGGGGTTTCTCGGGACTCGTCTCAGAACGTGTCCCAGGACGAGTCCCAGACGTGTCTCAGGACTGAGCGGCAGCCTCCGCTCCGCGCAGCACCGCGCCGGTGCGCTCCACCGCCGAGGCGACCGCGGCGTCCCGTGCCGCCGAGGCCTCATCGGCCGTCAGCGTACGGTCGCTCGCGCGGAATCGCAGCGCGTACGCCAGCGACTTCTTGCCCCCGCCGAGCTGTTCACCGGTGAAGACATCGAACAGCCGCACAGATTCGAGGAGTTCACCCGCGCCCTCGCCCAGCGCGGCCTCCACCCGCGCCGCCGGCACGGACTCGTCCACGACCAGGGCGACGTCCCGCGTGGCCACCGGGAAGCCGGACACCCGCGGAGCCGGCACGACCCCGCCGCCCGCCTTCTCGACGGCGTCGAGGTCGAGTTCCATCGCGCAGGAACGCTGTGGCAGCCCGAGCGCCTTGACGGCACGCGGGTGCAGTTCGCCCGCGTGCCCGACGAGCGTTCCCTCGCCGTCGCCGTCCGGACCTCCGGCGTAGAGAGCCGCGCAGCGGCCGGGGTGCCACGGTTCGTACTGCGCGCTGCGGACGGTGAGTTCGGCTCCGGCCGCCCGCGCGACCGTACGGGCGGCCTCGATCGCGTCGGCCCAGACGGACGGGCGGCCCTCGCCCCACCAGCCCGGCTGTTCACGGGGGCCGGCGAGCACGGCGGCGGCATGCCTCGGCTGACGGGGCAGCGCCGCGTCCAGTGAGGCGATCTCATCGTCCGCGGGACGGGCGTCGACGCGCAGCCTCGCGGCCCGGGTCTCGGCCCCGGTGGGCAGGAAGACCAGGCCCGTCTCGAAGAGCGCCAGCCCTCCCTGACTGCCCTGGCTGCCGCGGCCGTCGTTGCGCCGCAGTGCCGCGAGCAGGCCCGGCAGCAGCGTGGTGCGCAGCGACGGCTCCTCGTCGGAGAGCGGGTTGACGAGCGTGACCGTACGGCGGCGCGGGTCGTCCTGCGCCAGGCCGAGCTGGTCGAAGGAGTCCTGCCCGACGAAGGGGTAGTTGAGCGCCTCGACATAGCCGGCACCGGCGAGCGCACGCCCGGCCCGGCGGTGCAGCCGCTGCCGCTCGGTCAGACCCCGGCCGGCGGGAGGCCTGGGCAGGGTCGAGGGCAGGTTCTCGTAGCCCTCGAGGCGGATGACCTCTTCGGCCAGGTCGTTGGGGTCGGTCAGGTCGGAACGCCAGGACGGCACGGTCACGGTCAGCTCGTCCTGCCCGTACACGTCGCAGCCCACCTGGAGCAGGCGGCGCACGACCGTCTCGCGGGCGTAGGTGACGCCGGCGACCCGGCCGGGGTGGCTTGCGGGGATCTTGATGGTGTGCGGCCCGTGCGGCGTGACGAACTCGGTGACGCCGGAGTCGGCGCTGCCACCGGCCAGCAGCACCAGCAGGTCGACGGTGCGCTGTGCGGCGGCCGCGGCGGCCTCCGGGTCGACGCCGCGCTCGAAACGGCGGGAAGCCTCGGACGAGATCTTGTGACGCCGGCTGGTACGGGCCACGGTGACGGGATCGAAGTGGGCGGCCTCCACCACGACTTCGGTCGTCCCGCGCCACTCGCCGCTCTCCGGGTCCTGCTCCGGGTCGGCGATCTCGCTGTTGCCGCCGCCCATCACACCGGCGAGGCCGATGGGTCCAGTGTCGTCGGCGATGACGAGGTCTTCGGCGTCCAGCTTCCGCTTCGTGCCGTCGAGGGTGGTCAGCCGCTCGCCGGGGGTGGCGCGGCGGACCGTGATGGGGCCGTCCAGCCGGGACCGGTCGTATGCGTGCAGCGGCGAACCCAGCTCCAGCATCACGTAGTTGGTGATGTCGACGGGCAGTGAGACGGGCCGCATGCCCGACTTCTGCAGCCGCCGCTGGAGCCACAGGGGCGATGTGGCCTCCGGCCGCAGCCCCGTGACCGTACGGGCGGCGAAGCGGTCGCAGCCCTTCGGGTCGGAGACATTGACCTGGAAGCCGTGTGCGTTGGGTGTGGGCACGTCCAGGAGCGCGGGGTCGCGCAGCTGCTGCCCGTACGCGGTCGCCGTCTCCCGGGCGATGCCGCGCATGGAAAGGCAGTAGCCGCGGTCGGGGGTGACGGCGATGTCCAGTACCTCGTCGACGAGTTCGAGCAGCTCGACGGCGTCGGTGCCCGGCTCGTACTCGGGCGGGAGCACGATGATCCCCGAGTGGTCCTCCCCCATGCCCAGTTCGGCGGCGGAGCAGATCATGCCCTCGGAGACCTTGCCGTAGGTCTTGCGGGCGCTGATCGCGAAGCCGCCGGGCAGCACCGCTCCGGGCAGCACGACGACGACCTTGTCGCCCACGCGGAAGTTGGTCGCACCGCAGACGATGTTCTGCGGCTCTCCCGAACCGTTGGCCTGACCCACGTCGACCTGGCAGTAGCGGATCGGCTTCTTGAACTCCGTCAGCTCCTCGATCGCGAGGACCTTGCCGACGACGAGCGGCCCTTTGAGCCCGGCACCGAGCTGCTCGACCGTCTCGACCTCGAGCCCGGCGTCGATCAGCTTCGCCGCGACGTCCCGGCCCGTCTCGCCGGCTGGCAGCTCTACGTACTCCCGAAGCCACGAAAGCGGGGCGCGCATCAGATCTCCATCCCGAACGGCCTGGTGAAGCGCACGTCACCCTCGACCATGTCTCGCATGTCCTCGACGTTGTGGCGGAACATCATCATCCGCTCGATCCCGAATCCGAAGGCGAATCCGCTGTACTTCTCCGGGTCGACACCGCAGGCGGTCAGCACGCGCGGGTTGACCATGCCGCAGCCGCCCAGCTCGATCCAGCCCTCGCTGGAGCAGGTCCGGCACGGGTTGTCCGGGTCGCCGACCGAGTCGCCGTGGCACCGGTAGCAGACCATGTCCATCTCGGCCGAAGGCTCGGTGAACGGGAAGTAGTTGGGGCGCAGCCGGGTGTGCACATCCTCGCCGAACAGCTCGCGCACCATGTGGTCGAGGGTGCCCTTGAGGTCGCCCATCGTCAGGCCCTCGTCGACGGCGAGCAGCTCGACCTGGGTGAAGACGGGCGTGTGCGTCGCGTCGAGCTCGTCGGTGCGGAAGACCCGGCCGGGGCAGATCACGTAGACGGGCGGTTCGCGGTCGAGCAGCGTACGGATCTGCACCGGCGAGGTGTGCGTGCGCAGTACGACGCCGCTGTCCCCCTCGCCCGTGCCTTCAGCAGGGCCCTCTTCGCCGCCGTCCTTCTCCGTACGTACGAAGAAGGTGTCCTGCATCGTGCGCGCCGGGTGGTCGGGGGCGATGTTGAGGGCGTCGAAGTTGAACCACTCCGCCTCTGCCTCGGGCCCCTCGGCCACCTCGTAACCCATGGCGACGAAGATGTCCTCGACGCGCTCGCAGAAGGTCGTCAGGGGATGACGGGCGCCGGATGGCATGCGGTCGTAGGGCAGCGTGACGTCCACTGCCTCCTCGACCAGGACGCGCTCGTCGCGCTCACGTTCCAGCTCCTCCTGCCGCTGCTTCAGTGCCTGCCCGACCGCGCCGCGTGCCTGGCCGACGCGCTTGCCGACCTCGGCCTTGGCGTGCGGGGGCAGGGCGCCGATCTCGCGGTTGGCCAGAGCCAGTGGGGAGCGGTCGCCTGCGTGAGCGGCCTTCACCTCGCGCAGCGATTCGAGATCACCGGCGGCTGCGACGGCGGCCAGCGCCTCGTCCTTCGCCCGGTCGATCACTTCCGGTTTGAGTGCCTCGACCTCGACGGGGTCGTAGGACTTATTGGGTGCGGACATCTTTTCCCGTACTTCCGATTGGATCCGGCTGCGCGCGAGGGGGCGGCCCCCGGCAGCCGAGTCTAGATGGACGGGCGTACGGCCCCGCACACGGCCGTGATCAGGCGATCACGGGGATCATAGGGAGGGGGCCGCGCTCCCGCGGGCCTCGAGAAGCCCGTGCACGCCGGTCAGGCCATGAAGGCCGGGGCGCCCACGGGCAGGGTAAATCGGAACCGGGCGCCGCCGGCGACCGCGCGGTCCACGGTGATCGTCCCGCCGTGAGCCTCGACGATGCCCTTGACGATGTACAGGCCCAGGCCGGTGCCGCCGCGCTTGCTGCCCCGCCAGAAGCGGGTGAAGACGCGGCTCATCGACTCCTCAGGGATGCCGGGGCCTTCGTCGCTCACGGTGACTGCCGTTCCTTGTTCGTCGCTGCGGAGAGGTGCGGGTGCCACTTCGATGGTGACAGTGCCCTCGCCGTGACGCACGGCGTTTTCCAGCAGGTTGCCGAGCACCTGGTCGACCTTGTCGGGGTCGGCCCACAGGCCGGGCAGCGGCTCGCTGACACGGGTGACGAAGCGGTCCGAGGAGCGTCCGGCCGCTACGTGCGCCTCGATGTGACGCGTACCGCCGCGGCCATGTCCACGGGCTGACGGCGCACCTCCAGGCGTCCCGAGTCGATCCGGGAGATGTCCAGCAGTTCGGCGATGAGCCTGGTGACGCGGTTTGCGTCGGCGTCGACGGTCTCCAGCATCAGCCGCTTCTGGTCGTCGGTGAAGCGCTCCCACTTCGCCAGCAGCGTCGCTGTGAACCCTTTCACCGAGGTGAGGGGTGAACGCAGTTCGTGCGCGACCGTCGCTATCAGCTCGGCGTGGCTGCGCTCGGCACGACGCCGCGCCTCGGTGCCGCGCAGGGTCACCACCAGCCGCTGCACGGGTCCCTTCGGGCGGGCCCGTACGTAGCGGGCCGAGACGAGCACCTCGCGGCCGCCGGGCAGCAGCAGGTTCCGCTCGGGCTGGCCGGTGCGGGTGGCGAGGCCGCCGTAGGGGTCGGTGAGCTGCCACCACCGGCGCCCGTCCATGTCCTCAAGCGGCAGCGCCTGCTGCAGGGTGCCGCCGAGGGCGTCGGCGGCGCTGAGCCCTGTCAGTCGGACCGCGGCGGCGTTGAAGGAGACGACCCGGCCCGTACGGTCCGCGACGACGAGCCCGTCGGGCAGATCGTCGGGGTGTACGGCGAGCCCGCCGGGGCCGGCGAAGGCCTCCGTGCAGACGTCCGCGCCGGGATCGGGAGCCGGGCCGGGATCGGGAACCGGGCCGGGCCGGCCGGCGGAGGCACCGGACGACGGAGACGGGGCGCCGTGCGGCTGTGTGCGCTGCATCCGCACATCCATCCCCGGTGCACCCCCCTCGTCTGGCCTCACTGGCTCCACCGGCCCCAACTGGCTCCACTGGCTCCGCCCCCGGGCCCGGCCACCCTACTAGTGCACCGTCCGCGGTGTCCCTCCCCGCGACGCCGGGCGAAAGCCGCACGGGCAGCGCAGAGTGCGCCGCGGGCGCACGCCGGGCGCGCGGTCCACCGGGGAATCCGGGGTGTGCTGTTACAGGCCGTCGCCGCCGGCACCGCCGGCACCGTGCCGGCAGCCCCCGGCGCCACGCTGTGCGCGGGCCGACGCGTACAGGCAGACGGCCGCCGCCGTCGCCAGGTTGAGGCTCTCCGCGCGGCCGTGGATGGGCACCCGCACCACCTCGTCCGCGAGGGCACGGGTCTCCTCCGGCAGGCCCCAGGCCTCGTTGCCGAAGATCCAGCCGGTGGGGCCGCCCATCGTCCCGGCGTCGAGCGCCGCGTCGAGGTCCCGCTCACCGGCGCCGTCGGCGGCCAGCAGCCGTACGCCCGCGGCGCGCAGTCCGGCAGCGGCCGACGCGGCGGGTACGCCGACGGCGACCGGCAGATGGAAGAGCGAACCCGCGGACGCCCGCACCGTCTTGGGGTTGTACAGGTCCACGGAGGCGTCGGTGAGGATCACCGCGTCGGCCCCGGCGGCGTCCGCACAGCGCAGCACGGTGCCGGCGTTGCCGGGGTCGCGCACGTGCGCGAGGACCGCCACCAGGCGCGGGCGGGCCGCGAGCACCGCCTCCAGCGGGGAGTCGACGAAGCGGCAGACCCCGACGAGGCCCTGCGGGCTGACCGTCCGGGTCATGCCGTCCAGGGTCTGCGGGTCGGCCAGGTGGACGCGTGCGCCCGACTCGTGTGCCTCCCGCAGGATTTCGGCATGGCGCTCCGCGGCCTCGGGCGTCGCGAACAGCTCGGCCAGGGCGGGGCCGCCGCCACCGCCGGGCTCGTCCCAGCCGACCGCGACGGCCTCCCGTACGGCCTGCGGCCCCTCGGCGAGGAAGAGGCGGTCCTTGGCGCGGAAGTTGCGCCGCACCAGCCGCCGCGCTGCGGCGACGCGTGCGGAGCGCGGGGAGATCGGGTCGGGGGTGGTGCCCATGGGCGGCGGCTGCTCACTTCGGGATCGTGACCGTGCAACACACAGCAGCGGACCCGCGGGCACTCATACCTGCGGGTCCGCTGCCGTACGAAAACGCCATGCGTGCTGCGTGCTTCAGGCTGCCTTCGGGGCGTTGACGTCGCTCGGGAGGGCCTTCTGCGCCGTCTCGACGAGGGCGGTGAAGGCGCCCGCGTCGTTGACCGCGAGGTCGGCGAGGATCTTGCGGTCCACCTCGATGTTGGCGGCCTTCAGACCCTGGATGAAGCGGTTGTAGGTGATGCCGTTGGCGCGGGCGGCGGCGTTGATGCGCTGGATCCACAGCTGGCGGAAGTCGCCCTTGCGCCGCTTGCGGTCGTTGTAGTTGTAGACGTAGGAGTGGGTGACCTGCTCCTTCGCCTTCCTGTACAGACGAGAGCGCTGGCCGCGGTAGCCGCTGGCCTGCTCGAGAATCGCCCGGCGCTTCTTGTGTGCGTTGACTGACCGCTTGACGCGTGCCACTTGATGACTCCTTGGTACACGGGGCCGGTCTGGTGGGACGACCACCCAGCCCGGATCGATTGGGTCCCGGTCGAGCCGGACTTACTTGCCGAGAAGCTTCTTGGCCTTCTTGGCGTCGGCCGGGGCCGCCTCGGCATTGCCCGCCAGGCGACGCGTCAGCGTGGACGGCTTGTGCTCGAGATAGTGGCGGCGGCCGGCACGCTGGCGCATCACCTTGCCCGAGCCTGTGATCTTGAAGCGCTTACGGGCACCACTGTGCGTCTTGTTCTTCGGCATGTCGCCGCTCACTCCTCGTCGGTGGCGCCCCGCACCCGGCCCGCGGGCCGGCGGCGAAGGCGCCTTGTATCGCTTGTACGGACTGTCCGGGGTGTCCCGAGGCAGGGCCCCTCGGAGGGCTCACGCCTCGGCGGGCTCCTCGGCGGGGCTGCTCTCCTGCTGGCGGCCGGCCTTGCGGGCTGCCTGCGCCTCGCGGGCCTCGGCCATCGCCTCGGTCTTCTTCTTGTGCGGACCGAGAACCATGATCATGTTGCGGCCGTCCTGCTTCGGGTTGGATTCCACGAAGCCCAGGTCGGCGACGTCGTCCGCGAGCCGCTGGAGCAGCCGGAAGCCCAGCTCGGGGCGGGACTGCTCACGTCCGCGGAACATGATCGTGATCTTGACCTTGTCACCCTGCTTGAGGAACCGGACGACGTGACCCTTCTTGGTGTCGTAGTCGTGCGGATCGATCTTCGGCCGGAGCTTCATCTCCTTGATGACCGTGTGCGCCTGGTTCTTGCGCGCCTCACGGGCCTTCATGGCCGACTCGTACTTGAACTTTCCGTAGTCCATGAGCTTGCAGACCGGCGGACGTGCTGTCGCCGCCACCTCGACCAGGTCGAGGTCGTACTCCTGCGCAAGCTCCAGGGCTTTGGCAAGCGGCACGATGCCGACCTGCTCGCCACTGGGACCGACGAGTCGCACCTCGGGGACGCGAATCCGGTCGTTGATGCGGGGCTCGGCGCTGATGGGGCCTCCTC
Source organism: Streptomyces sp. DSM 116795 (assembly GCF_055792905.1). Taxonomy (NCBI): domain Bacteria; kingdom Bacillati; phylum Actinomycetota; class Actinomycetes; order Kitasatosporales; family Streptomycetaceae; genus Streptomyces; species Streptomyces sp. DSM 116795. The sequence continues at coordinate 6,539,936 of NZ_CM147707.1, read as the reverse complement.
GGTACACGGCACGGCGGTCTGGCGGACGGCCGCGCAAGTGATGTCGTCTGTGTGACCACCGCGCCGAGACGCAGAAAACGCCCCTGACGGACACAGGCGGTGGCTCCTCAAAGACCTGGAGCACCGACGCGTGATCGCGGGGCGCAGCCTGACCGTTGACCCGCGGCCCGCCGGGCCGTCAGGTGGGAGTTCGGAGCCTCCACTTGCGGGCTGAAGTCACGTACTCTCCAGCCGGTCGATATCCCAGCATACCAGGGGCCGGGAGCACTCCCCACCGGGGCCACCGCGGCCACCTGGGCCGGGACCTCTGCGGCGAAGGGCCCTAGGGTGACACACATGAGCGACTCCGACCCCAACGGCCCCGCGGCTCCCGGCAGTCCCGGTGCCCCCGACTTCGACAGCATGACCCGCGACATCGCGGACGTACCGGCGGTCGAGGTGATCACCACCGTCGCTGTGCACCTGATGAGTTCGGCCGCGGTGAATCTCGGGCTGTCCGAGGGGGGCGAGCAGCATCGGGACCTGGACGAGGCGCGCAAGCTCATCCACGCCCTCGCGGGGCTCGTCACCGCGAGCGCCACGGAGATCGGGACGTACCACGCGGCGCCGCTGCGGGACGGCCTGAAGTCGCTGCAGCTGGCGTTCCGCGAGGCCTCGGCCGTACCGGACGAGCCGGGACAGGGCCCGGGAGAGAAGTTCACGGGCCCCGTCTTCAGCTGAGCCGGAGCCGGCGGCCGGTCCGGTCCGGTTCGTTCCGCAGGCCGGCCGGTCAGCGGGGAGAGCCCGAGGGCTGAAGGTTCCTGTGCAGCTCCGCGCCCGCCGGCGGATGCGTGACGCGGTGCAGGACCGCCGCCAGTGCGCCGCCCACGAGCGGGGCCACCAGGAAGAGCCAGAACTGGGTGAGTGCCGCGCCGCCGGCGAAGATCGCCGGGCCGAGGCTCCGGGCCGGGTTGACCCCTGCGCCCGTCAGCGGGATGCCGATCAGGCTGATGACGGCCAGCGTGAGGCCGATGGGGAGTCCGCCGAAGCCCGCGACGGTCACTTTGTGGGTCATGCACAGGTAGACGTAGACGAGCAGCGCCGTCAGCAGCAGTTCGGCGAGGAAGGCGCCGCCGAGGTTGATCTGCACCGCGGAGCGGTCGCCGAAGCCGTTGCTGCCGAAGCTCTCGCTGGTCCGGAGGCCGGGCACCTGCTTGGCGAGCAGGAAGAGCAGAGCGGCGCCCGCGATGGCGCCGGCGACCTGCGCGATCCAGTACTTCACAGCGGTCGGCACGTCGAGCCGCTTGGCCATCAGGAACCCCAGGGTGACCGCCGGGTTCACGTGGGCGCCGGAGACCGGTCCGAAGACGTAGGCGAGCGCCAGCAGCGTGAAGCCGAACGCGAGAGCGATGCCGAGCGTGCCGATGTACTCACCCGACAGCACCGTGGCACCCACCGCGAAGAAGACGAGGACCGCGGTTCCAAGGAATTCCGCTGCAGTGGTCTGCAGCTCCGTCTCGGTCGACATGGCACTCCTGACACGTCGGGAATGGTCGCTCACCATCCTCCGCCGCCTGCGGCGGGCGCGCATGTCGAGCCGGAAGCCCCGTCCACCAGCGACGACGCGCTCTCCCGGGGGCCGGGCACAGGGTCGCGGCGGGTCCCGTCAGCGCCGGTAGAGGGCATCCTCGGGGAGGGTGCTGCCGGGCGGGAGCAGTGCCAGTTCGAGGCCCCGTACGAGGCGTGAGCGCAGCGTCTCGTCGGCCGCGAGCGCGCCGGCCAGCCGCCGCACGGCCGCTGCGGCCGTGCCTGCGTCGGCGGCGGCGTCCGGGGCCAGCGTCAGGGCGAGTGTGGCGTCGGAGCCGGGGCCGCCGGGCACGAGGTGTGCGCCTGCCACGTCGGGTTCGGCGGCGAGCAGGGCGCGCAGCGCGGCCGTGATCCGGGGCCCGGAGACGGGGCCGGTGCCGGTGCGGCCCTCCGCGAGCGCGCGCAGGGCGGGACCGGTGAGCTGATACGTGACGGGCCCGGCGAGGTCGAGGACGAGGGTGTCCGCCTTCTCGTGAGCGAGGGCCTGCAGCGCCTGGCGCAGCGGCACGGCCACGGGACGGGCCTCGGCGTTCCACCGGGCCAACGCCTCGGTGCCGGTGAACGCGGGCAGCGCACGGCGCCCGGCGGGGGTGGTGAGCGTCGGCACGGCCATCTCGCTGGTCTTCTCGCGGCGCAGGCCCGACCCGGCTGCTTCGCTCTCGCCGAGAACGGCGACGACGGGCACCAGAAGCCGCGCCAGGGCGAGGGCTTCGAGCACGCGCTCTTCCGCGCCCGGCTCCTCGGGGGCCGCCTGCCAGGCGGCGAGCGCCTCCGTGAGGGCGGGGTCGGCCGTGCCGGTGTCGGCGGAGAAGCCCGGGTCGGGGATGTTCTTGAGCGCCACGGCCAAGAGCTTAGTTCCGTGCCGCGGCGGCTCCGGACGCCGGGGCGGCGGCGGGGAGCCCGGGCGACGGCCGGGGGACGGCACGTTGCGCCACGGGGCCATGGCGCCGCCGCCGCGTGCGTACGCAGCTGCGCCCTCAGCGCCGGGACAGCCGGTTGCCCATGCCCCGCAGGGTCTCCGCGTTCACGCCCTTGTGGACCGCCACCGCGCCCCCGATGAGCAGCAGCCCGAGTACGGCGGCGATCGTCGCCAGCCAGCCCGCGCTCGGCCCGTCGTCGGGACCCGTCCCGAAGAACTCGCTCCTGTACGGCTGCCGGCTGGGCTCCTGCTCACGGGGCTTGATGTTGGAGCCCATCTCGATGGCGGCAGCCGGGTCGACGACGCCTGTGCCGAGAGCGTCGCTGCGGCCGCCCTCGGGGGTGTGACGTGCCGTGTCGGACAGCAGTTCCTTGATCTGCGCGGGGCTCAGCTCGGGGTGTGCGGCCCGTACGAGCGCGACCGCGCCGGAGGCGAACGCCGAGGCGGCGCTGGTGCCCCACCCCTCGTAGTACTTCCGGTCGGGGTCGGCTATCAGCACCTCCTTGCCGGGGGCGGCGACGGTCGCGTACCAGCGCCGCGTGGAGAAGGAGGCGCGCGCCCCGCGGCGGTCGACGGCGGTGACCGCGATGACGCCGGGGTAGGCGGCCGGATAGGAGACGTGGTCGCCGTCTTCTCCGCCGTTGCCGGCGGAGGCCACGACGACGGAGCCCTTGCGCTGCGCGTAGCGGACTGCGGAGTCCTCTCCGGCCTCGGGGTGGGCGGAACTGCTGTCGTCGCCCAGGGAGAGGTTGATGACGTCGGCGCCCTTGTCGGCGGCCCAGCGGATGCCGTCGGCAAGAGCGGAGGCGCGTGCGTCGCGTGCCTTCTTGCGCTTGGGGTCGCTGTCCTCGAGCAGGACCCGTACGGGAAGGATCTTCGCTTCGGGGGCGACGCCCATGACGCCGAGCTTGCTGCCCTTGCCGTGACCGTGGCCGGCGATGATCCCCGCCATGGCGGTGCCGTGCCGGGCCCATGCGCGGTCGCCCTTCTTCGCGCCCAGGGTGATGAAGTCGCGGCCGCTGCGCACGTTGCCTTCCAGGTCGGGATGGCCGGGGTCGACGCCGGTGTCGAGCACGGCGACGGTGATGCCCTTGCCCTTGGTGGTCTTCCAGGCGTCCGACACGTGAATGGCCTTCAGGCCCCACTGCTGCCGCTGGATGCCCTCGCCCTCCGCCGCCTGTGCGCTGCCTGCGGCCGGCAGGACGGCGATCGCCGCCGCGAGCGCCGCGGCCGCCAGGCGCCGTGGCCGGGTGCTGCCCGGCGTAGTGCGGCGCTGCGGGGCGTGTACGGGCCGGATGTGGGTCACTGGTCGTCCTCTTCCCCTGCCCCATCACGCAGACGGCGCTCGATGCGGTCCGCTATGCCCTGTGCGTCGTGGCCGAGACCGGCCTGTGCCGCGGCCGACGTCTCACCCTTCTCGGTCGCTTCGGCCGCGGGCTGCGGGTCGCTGACGACGCGTCCGTCCGCGAACCCGCTCACGGCGTAGACGACGACGGGCGCGTCGGAGAGCACCCGCATCGTCCAGCTGGCGCGCTGGGCGTCGCCGAAGTCGGCCGAGACCGTGCCGCGCGATCCGTACGGACGCGGCATCAGGTCGGTGCGTTCGCTGAGGTTCTCCACGGCGAAGCGCTTGCGCAGCGCGCGCATGCCCGCGCTCTCGGAACGTGTGAAGAGCAGGCCGACCGTGGTGACGCTGCTGGTCGTCTCGTCGGCGTAGGTGGCGCGTACGAGACGGCTGCATCCGACAGGTGACAGGGCCTTGGCGAGCAACGGGTCGAACGCGCCCCGGCAGTTGCTGTCCGGTGCGACGCCGACGCGGATCCAGCGGCGGTCGGCCCCGCCGGGGCCGGCACCCCGCCCCTCGAGGACGCGGGGGAAGAGGTCGTCGACGGAGTTGTTGTGCCACGCGGCCCGCATCTCGTCGAACGAGCCCTCGGTGACGGCCTGTTCGCCGGAGTCGCCGGTGAGCCATGTGCCGGCGGCGGCTCCGCCCAGCAGACCGACGCCCAGGACCAGGCAGACGGCGGCCGCCACCGTGCGGGGGGCCGGGCGGCTGTGCACGCGTTCGTCGCGGATGGGCCGCAACTGCCATGTGGGAGGCCCGGAGTCGGAGAAGCCCTGCTGCCGGGGCAGACCGGGATGGCCGCCGGCTGGAGCGGGAGGGTGCGGTGGGCGCTGCGGCGGAACGGCACCCGGAAGCGGGGCCGGGCCGGGGGCAGGGTCCGCAGCGGGGCCGGAGCCGGGGACGGCAGCAGGCCCGGAGACTGAGCCGGGGACGGCACGGGTGCCCGGTGTGGTCTCCGTTCCGTCCCGTCTGCCGGTGCTGCTCTGCCCTTCCATGCCGGAGGCGCTCGTTCTGCGGCGCAGCGTCTCGGACGTCAGGGGCTCCCCGGTGGGCGGCGGGGGCTGGGGAGTTGCGGCGGGCCGGGGCAGGCGCGGCCCTCCGGAAGGGGACGAGGCGCCGGCCGGGGAGTGCGGTCCTGCGCTCGCGGATGCGTCCGATTCCGTGTCGTGCGGCATGTGTGCGGTGGGCTCGTCTTTCTGGGGAGGCTCCACGAACGCGCCCTGGCGCGGAGGCGCTGCCGGGCGCGGGGGAAAGGCGGGGCGGGGAGGGACCTGAGGACGTCTGGGATACGAGTCCGGTGAAGGGTCCGGGGAGTGTGTGCGGTCGGCGTCAGTGCTCATCTGCACCCCTCCCGCGCGCAGTGCCACCCCACACGATCCCTTTCGGGGCATGCCGGTTCGTATCGGACAGTACGCCGCTGGTCCAGACTCATCGCAGCGTGCGGCCGTAACTCTACGGTGCGAACTGGTGGTCCCGGCAACCCGGTCGGGCAGATGGCAGGGCTGTCCTGCACGGCTCCCCTCTGGCAAGCTGCCCGGATGCCCGACGCAACTTCCGGCCTCGCAGCCGTACGCGCCCGCTACGACCGCGCGAGCGCGCACCTGGACGCGCCGTTCGCCGCCGTCGACCTGGAGGCGTTCGACGAGAATGCCTCCGACCTGGTGCGACGTGCAGGCGGCAAACCGGTCCGTGTGGCCAGCAAGTCGGTGCGCTGCCGGGCTCTGTTGGAGCGTGTGCTCGCGCGGGACGGTTTCGCCGGAGTGCTGAGCTTCACGCTCGCCGAGTCCCTGTGGCTGGCACGTTCGGGCATCGACGACGTTCTGCTCGGCTATCCGTCCGCGGACCGGTCCGGATTCGCCGAACTCGCCGCCGATCCGAAGCTCGCGCGGAGCGTGACCGTGATGGTGGACGATCCGGCCCAGCTCGACCTCATCGACGCCGCGAGAGACGGCGGCACCGAGGAGATCCGGGTCTGTCTCGAACTCGACACCGCGCTGCGGCTTCTGGGCGGCCGTGTCCGGATCGGCGCACTCCGCTCACCGCTGCGCTCCCCCGCCCGCCTCGCCGAGTTCGCCCGCGCGGTGACCCGCCGGAAGGGCTTCCGGCTCACCGGCCTGATGGCCTACGAGGGGCACGTCGCAGGCGTGGGCGACGCCGCACCGGGCAACTGGGCGCGCTCGCGCGGCGTACGGCTCATGCAGGCGGCGGCACGGCGGGAGCTTGCCGCACGCCGGGCGGAGGCCGTACGTGCGGTGCGCCGCGTCGCACCCGACCTGGAGTTCGTCAACGGGGGCGGCACGGGCAGCGTGCAGCACACGGCCGCGGAGGAGGCGGTCACCGAGATCGCGGCGGGCTCCGGCCTGTTCGTGCCGCGCCTCTTCGACCACTACACCTCATTCACCGGACGGCCCGCCGCGCTCTTCGCACTTCCGGTCGTACGCAAGCCCGGCGTGGGCGTGGTGACGGTCCTCGGCGGCGGCTACCCGGCCTCCGGGGCTCCCGGCTGGGACCGGCTGCCCCAGCCGTATCTTCCCGAGGGTCTGCGCTACGACAGACAGGAGGCGGCCGGCGAGGTGCAGACACCGCTGCTGGGGTCCGCCGCCGACGATCTGCTGGTGGGAGACCGTGTCTGGTTCCGGCACGCCAAGGCCGGAGAGCTGTGCGAGCGGTTCGACGCGCTGCACGTGATCGAGGGCGACCGGGTCACCGGCTCGTTCCCGACGTACAGGGGCGAAGGCCGCACCTTCCTCTGACGCCTGATCGGGCCCGGCCCCCGCTCTCAGCCCCGCTCTCGGCCCCGCTCTCGTCGGTTCTCAGACATTCTCGCCGGGGCTGTCCCCACCGCCGCCGCCGTCCTCGGTGACCCCCTCCGCCAGCTTGTCCATGTCGCTCAGCGGCGGTGCGGACTCGGCGATGTCGAAGCCGCTGCGCAGCACCAGCATCTCCCCCGACCCGTCGGGGTGCGTGAAGGCCACGGACTCGACGTAGGCGTCCGGCTTGGTGCGGTTGACGATCTTCCAGCGCACCCGGTAGGCGTCCTGCCCGGCCACCGAGGTTTTCTCCGAAGTCACGGCTTCGTGCGATTTGATGCCGCCGTAAGTGCCCTTGCTGTAGGCGAGCTTCGCGAACCGCCCGATGTCGTTCCTCGCCGCGTTCTCGGTGTCGCCGGTGTCGGTGGGCGCCACGATGATCATGGACGAGCCACGCAGGCAGCTCTCCGCCTCGCTGCCGGGGCACTTGTACTTCCCGGTGGTGACCATCGGCCCGAACGGGTCGCGCTCCCAGCCGTCCAGGACGGGCAGATCGACGCCCCTGGCCGGAAGGTCCCCCTCCGGCTCGCCAGGCGTGCCCCCGTCCTCCTCCGGCGCTCCCGGACCGTCCTCGGGCGGCGTGGGTTCGCTGCTCGGCCCGACGCCTCCGGCCTCGTCACGCGGGCCGCGGCTGACGCCCGGCCCGATGGCGAAGGTGAGCACGGCGCTGACGACGAGGGCGGCTACGAGCACCAGCGCACCGACGACGCCTGCGACGAGCGGGCCCCGTACGGCCGCCTTGGTACGGCTCTGGCCCGTCCAGGAGGTGCCGTCCCACCAGCGTTCCGCGGAGGGCGAGTTGGCTCTCTGACCCGGGTCGGGGTCGGGGTACCAGCCGGGCGGCGTCGTCATGCTCACGCATCGACTGTAGGGGACCAGGTGTGCGAATCACACTGTCACTGCCCGGCCGTACCCCGTCCGGAAGGGCGGCTGGCGGCGACACCGTCACATCGGTGTCACGTACGCCCCTGAGATGCCGCCGTCCACCATGAAGTCCGTCGCGTTGACGAACGAGGCGTCGTCGCTGGCCAGGAAGGCGACGGCGGCGGCGATCTCCTCCGGCTCGGCGAAGCGCCCTGGCGGCACGTGCACGAGACGGCGCTGCGCACGCTCCGGGTCCTTCGCGAACAGTTCCTTCAGCAACGGGGTGTTGACGGGCCCGGGGCAGATCGCGTTGACCCTGATGCCCTCCCGCGCGAACTGCACGCCCAGTTCACGCGACATCGCCAGCACACCGCCCTTGGACGCGGTGTAGCTGATCTGCGAGGTGGCGGCGCCCAGCACGGCCACGAAGGAGGCCGTGTTGACGATCGAGCCGCGCCCCTGCCGCTGCATGTACGGGATGGCGTGCTTGCAGCACAGATAGACCGAGGTGAGGTTGACCTGCTGCACACGCTCCCAGGCGTCGAGACCGGTGGTGAGGATCGAGTCGTCGTCGGGCGGTGAGATGCCCGCGTTGTTGAAGGCGATGTCGACCGAGCCGTACGTCTCGTGGGCCGTCCGGAAGAGGGCCTCGACCTGCGCGGAGTCGGTGACGTCGGTCTCCACGTACAGTCCGCCGGTCTCCTCGGCCACGGCCTTGCCGCGCTCGCCGTCGACGTCGGCGCAGACCACGTTGGCGCCCTCCGCGGCGAGGCGGCGCGCGGAGGCCAGGCCGATGCCGCTGCCCGCGCCCGTGACGACGGCGGTACGTCCGGTCAGGCGCCGGCAGACGACGGCTGCTTCCGCGGTGTCGGTGAGCGATTCGGTCACGGCTGCTCCTCGGTGCTGATGAACACGTTCTTGGTCTCGGTGAAGGCGGCGAGCGCGTCAGGGCCGAGTTCACGGCCGAGACCCGACTGCTTGTAGCCGCCGAAGGGGGTCGTATAGCGCACGGCGCTGTGGGAGTTGACGGACAGGTTGCCTGCCGCGACCGCGCGCGAGACGCGCAGTGCGCGGCCCACGTCGCGGGTCCAGATCGACCCGGACAGGCCGTACTCGGAGTCGTTGGCGATGCGGACGGCCTCCGCCTCGTCCTCGAAGGGGACCGCCACGGCGACCGGCCCGAAGATCTCCTCCGCGCTGCGCCGGTCGCCCGGCCGTCCCTCAAGGACGGTGGCCGGATACCAGAAGCCCTTGCCGGCGGGGACGTCCCCGCGGATGAGTGCGGGCTCGTCCTCGGACACGTATCCCCGTACGCGCTCACGCTGGCGCTGCGAGATCAGCGGGCCCATCTGCGTGCCCGTATCCGCCGGGTCGCCGGCCGTGAACGTCTTCACGGCCGGTTCCAGAAGCTCCAGGAAGCGGTCGTAGACCTCGCGCTGTACGAGGATGCGGCTGCGGGCGCAGCAGTCCTGACCGGTGTTGTCCAGGAAGGACCCGGGTGCCGCGGCGGCGGCCGCCGCGAGATCGGCGTCGGCGAAGACGATGTTGGGGCTCTTGCCGCCGAGTTCGAGCGTCACGCGCTTCACGCCCGCGGCGCACCTGGCCATGATGTCCTTGCCGACGGCTGTCGAGCCGGTGAAGACGACCTTGGCCACCTTCGGGTGCTCGACGAGCGCCGTGCCCGCCACCGGGCCCTCGCCCGGCAGCACTTGGAAGAGGCCCTCGGGCAGCCCCGCCTCCAGGGCGAGTTCGCCGAGGCGCAACGCGGTGAGCGGCGTGGTCTCGGCCGGTTTGAGGACGACGGCGTTGCCGGCGGCCAGCGCGGGGACGGTGCCCCAGGCGGCGACCGGCATGGGGAAGTTCCAGGGCGCGATGACGGCCACGACGCCGAGCGGTTCGGCGAAGGTGACGTCGATGCCGCCGTCGACGGGGATCTGGCGGCCGCTGAGGCGCTCCACCCCTCCGGCGGCGTAGTCGAGGAGGTCGCGGACGTTGCCCGCCTCGAACCGGGCGTTGCCGACGGGGTGACCTGCCTCCTTCACCTCCAACTGCGCCAGTTCTTCGAGGTGTTCGTCGACGGTGACGGCGAACCGGCGCAGCAGCCGTGCGCGTTCGCCCGGTGCGAGCGCCGCCCACTTCGTCTGCGCGCTCACCGCCCGGCGTACTGCCGCGTCGGCTTCCGCCGGGCCTGCGGCGGTGACGGTGGTGATCAGTTCCTCGGTCGCAGGGTTGACGACGGGGAGTTCGTTCGTGTGGTGCTCGTCCTGCAAAGCCTGTCCTTACATGCGTTCGAAGGACCGGAAGCGCTCCCAGTCCGTGACGGCCGTGTCGTACGCCTGCTGCTCGATGTGCGCCATGTTCCGGTAGTGCGCGACGACTTCCTCGCCGAATGCCTCACGCGCGACCTCGCTCCGCTCCCACAGCTCGGCGGCCTCGCGCAGGGTGGTGGGCACGTGCACCGCGTCGCCGTTGTAGGCGTTGCCGGTGCACGGCTCCTCCAGCTCCAGCTTCTGGTCGACGCCGTACAGCCCGGCGGCGATCATCCCGGCGGTGGCGAGATACGGGTTGACGTCGCCGCCCGGTACGCGGTTCTCCAGCCGGTGACCGGCCCCGTGCCCGACGACGCGCAGCGCGCACGTGCGGTTGTCGGGGCCCCAGGCGACGGCGGTCGGCGCGAAGGAACCCGGCTGGAAACGCTTGTAGGAGTTGATGTTCGGGGCGTAGAGCAGCGTGAACTCACGCATGGCCGCGAGCTGTCCCGCGAGGAAGTGCCGCATCGTGGCCGACATGCCGTGCGGGCCGTCGTCGTCGGCGAGGACCGGGGCGCCGGCCTCGTCCCGGAGCGAGAGATGGATGTGGCACGAATTGCCCTCGCGCTCGTCATACTTGGCCATGAAGGTGAGGGCCTGGCCCGACTGGGCCGCGATCTCCTTCGCGCCGGTCTTGTAGACGACGTGCTGGTCGCAGGTCGTGAGCGCGTCGTCGTAGCGGAAGGCGATCTCGTGCTGCCCCAGGTTGCACTCGCCCTTCGCGGACTCCACGCGCATTCCGGCCGCGCCCATCTCGTTGCGGATCCGGCGCAGCAGCGGCTCGACGCGGCTCGTGCCGAGCATCGAATAGTCCACGTTGTACTGGTTCGCCGGAGTCAGGCCGCGGTAGGCACTGTCCCACGCCTGCTCGAAGGTGTCCTGGAAGACCATGAACTCCAGCTCGGTGCCGGTGTACGCGGTCCAGCCGCGCTCGGCGAGGCGGTCGAGCTGGCGGCGGAGGATCTGCCGGGGCGAGGCGACGACGGGCGAGCCGTCGTGCCAAGCCAGATCGGCGGTGATCATGGCCGTGCCGGGGTTCCACGGAACGAGCCGCAGCGTGCTGGTGTCGCCGTGCATGGCGAAGTCGCCGTAGCCGCGCTCCCACGAGGACATGGTGTAGCCGTCGACGGTGTTCAGGTCCACGTCGACGGCGAGGAGGTAGTTGCACCCCTCGGTGCCGTGCTCCAGGACCTCGTCCAGGAAATGACGGGCTGCGAACCGTTTCCCTTGCAGCCGCCCTTGCATGTCCGTGAAGGCCAGCGCCACGGTGTCGATCTCCTCCCGTTCGACGAGCACTCGCAGCTCGTCTACCGAGAGCGGGGGTGTGCGGTCTGCCACGTCTGGCCTCCTGTCGGTCCGCGGGAAGTCATAAGGTAGTCCGGAAGACCATTGGTTCGGAAGGGGTTCCGATGAGGGAGGGCCAGTGAGAGCCGACCACGGCACCGGGCTGGGAGGGCCCGGCGGCCGTCCCGAGGACGACCGTCTCGCCGCCGTGCTCCGGCCTGTGCGGGCCGGCAACGGCTTCGAGGAGGCGCTGGAGCAGATACTCCAGATCGTCCGGCTGGGCCTGGTCCCCGACGGCGAACGGCTCCCCGCCGAACGCGAGCTCGCCGAGCGCCTCGGCATCAGCCGCGTCATGCTCCGCGAGGTGCTCAAGGTGCTCGCGGAGCAGGGCCTGGTGACCAGCCGCCGCGGACGCTACGGCGGCACCTTCGTACGGCATCCGCAGCCGCCCGCCCCCGACGCGGAGACCTCGGAAGAGCTGCGGCGCAGCGTCGCGGGGGCCGCCGGGGACGTGGACGTACGGGACACCCTGCGCTTCCGCGAGGTGCTGGAGACCGGCGCAGCCGAACTGTGCGCCTCCCGCGGCCTCGAGAAGGCCGAGGCCGCACGACTGCGCGCGGCGCTGGACGCCACCCGGAACGCGGCTCTCGCCGACTACCGGCGCAGCGACACCCTCTTCCACCTCACCCTCGTCGAACTGGCCGGCTCCCCCACACTGACCGCGCAGTACGCGGCCGTACGGGCAAGGGTGAACGACCTGCTGGGCCGCATCCCGCTGCTGGTGCGTAACCTGGAGCACGCACAGCAGCAGCACGCGGAACTCGTCGACGCCGTCCTGTCCGGCGATCCCGATCGGGCCCGGAGCGTCAGCCGCGAGCACTGCGCCGGCACCGCCGCCCTGCTGCGGGGGTTCCTCACGTGACCTTCCCCCCGGAAGTGACGATGACCGGCTCCGGCGGGGCGGAAGTACGCGCACACGTAATCCCTGCGTAACGCGCAGGGGGTTGCGCTGCGACCCACCTCGGCGCAAAGGTATGTCACCACACCAATGCCGAGGGTAGGAGCGGTCATGGCCGATGGAACCAAGTCCTCGCAATCGTCTCCCGGCGCGGGCGATACCGGCCCGGAGAGCGCGGAAGCGTATCTCCAGGCGCGCTCGCTCCGCCGCGGCAGCGCCGGGTGGCTGCTGCTGACCGGTCTCGGCGTCGCCTACGTCGTCTCGGGCGACTACGCGGGCTGGAACTTCGGGCTCGCCGAAGGCGGATTCGGCGGTCTGGCGATAGCCACCGTGCTGATGGGCACGATGTACACCTGCCTGGTCTTCTCCCTCGCGGAGCTCTCCTCGATCCTGCCGACCGCCGGCGGCGGCTACGGCTTCGCCCGCCGCGCGCTGGGTACTTGGGGCGGGTTCCTGACGGGGACGGCGATCCTCATCGAGTACATCCTCGCCCCGGCGGCCATCGCGGTCTTCATCGGCGGGTACGTCGAATCGCTCGGCCTCTTCGGTATCGAGGCCGGCTGGCCCGTCTACCTCGTATGCTTCGCGATCTTCATCGGCATCCACCTGTGGGGCGTCGGTGAGGCCCTGCGCTTCAGCTTCGTCGTCACCGGCATCGCGGTCGCGGCCCTGCTGGTCTTCTGCATCGGCGCGTTCACGCACTTCGGCGGCGGTTCGCTCAACGACGTGGCCGTCGACGCGGACGCCTTCGCCTCCAACTCGTGGCTGCCGCTGGGCCTGTTGGGCATCTGGGCGGCGTTCCCGTTCGGCATGTGGTTCTTCCTCGGTGTCGAAGGCGTGCCACTGGCGGCGGAGGAGGCACGCGACCCGGTGCGTGCCATGCCGAAGGCGCTGGCGTGGTCGATCGGCATCCTGGTGCTGCTCGCCCTGCTGACGCTGCTGCCCGCGGCCGGAGCCGCCGGTTCGGACGCCATCAAGGACGCCGACAACCCGCTCGTCGCGGCGCTGGAGGCCGCCACCGGCGGTGAGCCGACGACGCTGAGCAGGATCGTCAACTACGCGGGCCTGGCGGGCCTGGTGGCCTCCTTCTTCTCACTCATCTACGCAGGGTCCAGGCAGCTCTTCGCCCTCTCCCGGGCCGGCTACCTGCCCCGCTTCCTCTCCCTGACCAGCCGCCGCAAGGCCCCCTACCTCGGCCTGCTGGTGCCGGGCCTGATCGGTTTCTCGCTGGCGGCGTACACGGGTGACGGCGCCCGGATGCTCAACATCGCCGTCTTCGGCGCGGCCGTCAGCTACGTGCTGATGTCGCTCTCGCACATCGTGCTGCGCCGCCGCGAGCCGGGACTGCCCCGTCCGTACCGCACCCCCGGCGGGCTCCTGACCTCCTCGGTCGCCTTCGTGCTCGCCTGCTCGGCCGTCGTGGCCACGTTCCTGGTGGATCCGACCGCGGCGGGAATCGCCTTCGTCCTCTACGGAGTGGCCGTCGCCTACTTCGCCTTGTACAGCCGGCACCATCTGGTGGCCGCGGCCCCGGAGGAGGAGTTCGCGGCGCTCGCCGCCGCCGAGGCGGAACTGGAGCGCGACTCCGACGACGACGATCCGTCCCCGACGCCGCAAGTACGCGCCAAGTAGCCCTCCCGTCCTCCCCGGCCGGCTCGCGCCGCTCCAAGGCGCGTGCCGGCCGGGCGCACGGGGCGGGCGTACAGGCGCGGGCCGCTCACGCCCGTAGGCTGGAAGAACCGGACGAGCCGACGATCTGAGGACCCGACTCATGCAGACCCCGCTGATCGGCGTCAGCACCTACATGGAGAGCGACGTCCGCTGGGGCGTGTGGCAGCACCAAGCCGCGGTGCTGCCCGCCGGATACCACCGTCTCGTGCAGCGAGCGGGCGGCTGCGCGCTGCTGCTGCCGCCGGACTCGGACGAGCAGGCGCGCCGGATCGTCAGCAGGCTGGACGGCCTCGTGGTCTCCGGCGGCCCGGACGTCGAACCGAGGCGGTACGGGGCCGAGCCCGGCCCGGACTGCGGCCCGCCCGACCCCGAGCGGGACGCCTGGGAGCTCGCCCTGACCCGCGCCGCCCTGGACCAGGGCGTACCGCTGCTGGGCATCTGCCGCGGCATGCAGATCCTCAACGTGCTGCTGGGCGGCACCCTCGTCCAGCACATGGAAGGCCACCGCGGCACCCCGGGTGTCTTCGCCGAGCATGCGGTACGGCCCGTCGCCGGCACCCGGCTCGCACAGGTGCTGCCCGGGCCGGTGTCCGTACCCACCTACCACCACCAGGCGGTGGCCCGCCTCGGTGACGGGCTGGTGCCGGGCGCACACGCGGACGACGGCACCGTCGAGGCGCTCGAACTGCCGGGCAGGGAACATCCGTTCGTCCTCGCGGTGCAGTGGCACCCCGAGGAGGGAGACGACGTCCGCGTGATGCGCGCCCTGGTGGAGGCCGCGCGTACAACCGGTGAGGCACAGCCGCAGTCCGGGGCACGCACGGCCAGGGCAGCGGCAGGGAAGGCCCCGGCGGCGGGCTGAGCCGGTAGACGGCGGCGCTACGGCGCCCGCAGATCCAATGGACGGGCGTCCCGTCTTTGAATGCGTCCCCTCAGCCCAGCGCCTTGCGCAGCGCCCCCGCCAGCGCACCCGGAGCCTCGGTGAGCGAGGGCCCGTACCAGGTCAGGTACCGCCCGCTGACCAGCGCCGCGGGCAGTCCGGGAAAGGCCTCCGGTCCGTCCTCCCACGTGAAGCGGTAAGGCTCGTCCGGCAGCACGACCAGATCGGCCCGGGCCGGCCCGTCGAGCTCGCCGGCCGGCACGCGCGGATAGCGCTCCGCGTGCTGCCCGTAGACGTTGTGCACCCCGAGGTGTGCGAGCAGCGCGCCCGCGAAGGTGTCGCGGCCGAGCACCATCCACGGGCGGCGCCAGACGGGGACGACCGCCCGCACGTCGAACTCCGCGCGCACTTCGCCCCACGCGGCCTCCGCCTCGTCCAGCCAGCGGGGGCGCGGCAGCCCGCAGCCCTCGGTCAGCACCCGCTCCAGCTCGGCGAACGCCTGCGGCAGGGTGCGTACTTCGGTGACGAGGACCTCGAGCCCGGCGGCCCGCAGGGCGGCGAGATCCGCCTCGCGGTTCTCCTCCTCGTTCGCGACGACGAGGTCGGGGCGGAGGGAGACGATCCGCTCCACGTCCGGATTCTTCGTGCCGCGCACCCGGGCCGCCTCCAGCCCGGGCGGGTGGCTGCACCAGTCGGTGACTCCGGCGAGCAGTCCGGGGGCCGTCGCGGCCAGTGCCTCGGTGAGGGAAGGGACGAGGGAGACGACGCGTCGCACGGTGCCGGTACTTGTGTGCGCCATACCGGCACCGTACGCCCCCCGTGCGGCTGCGATTGCCGCTCCCCCGTACGGCGGCCCACCCCCGGGTGGTCGTCCGCGGGGAGACCCCACGGCCCGGAGGCGTGTTCCTCGTACGGAGAAGAGAGTAGACCCGTATCGGCCGATGAGGCAGTCGTATTTGCGCCAGCGCGCAAAGCGTTCACGGATCCGCGGGTCCCGCCGGCACTGTGGCCGGACGGACGACTGAGAAGGTCAGCCGGCCTCGGTCCGCACCGTCGGCTCGTGCCGTACGGGAAAGTTCACGGAGCGCGCGATGAAGCACAGGCCCGGCACCTCGGCGTGCAGCGCCCGTGCCGTGTCTGCCGTCGACCCGTCGGCGACGGTCACTTCGGGACGCAGCACGGCCTCGGTGAAGGCTCCGCCGCCGCCCGCCGCGTCCATCGTCATCGTCGCCGTCGCGTGGTCCTCGTACGCAGTGACGACGACTCCGCGCACGGAGCAGAGGTGGAGATACCAGAGCATGTGGCACTGCGCGAGCGCCGAGAGCAGCAGCTCCTCGGGGTTCCAGCGCTCCTCGTCGCCGCGGAACGCCGGGTCGGCGGAGGCCGCGATCGGCGGCTTCGCGCCCGCCAGCACCTCGTGGGCGCGGCTGAAGGCACGGTAGTCACGCGTACCTTCCCCCAGGTCCCCGGTCCACTCGACGGTGACTTCGTACGCGTGCGTGGCTGCCATGTACCCAGCGTAGAAGCGGGGCGGTGCGAGGGGCACAGGGCCCCGGGACTGCTGCGGCTCGCTGTCGGACCCGTACGGCATCATCGGGGCCGTGACTACGACGACGGCTCGACGCCTGATGCTCCTGGACACCTCGTCCCTCTACTTCCGTGCCTACTTCGGGGTTCCGGAGTCGGTCAGGGCGCCGGACGGCACCCCGGTCAACGCCGTGCGCGGGCTGCTCGACTTCATCGCACGCCTGGTGAGCAACCGTCATCCGGACTCCCTGGTGGCCTGCATGGACTTCGACTGGCGCCCCCAGTGGCGCGTCGAGCTCATCCCGTCCTACAAGGCACACCGGGTCGCGGAGGAGGTGCCGGCCGGTCCGGATGCCGAGGAGATCCCGGACACGCTCAGCCCGCAGGTCCCCGTGATCGACGAGGTGCTCGACGCCGTCGGCATCGCCCGCGTCGGGGCGGACGGCTTCGAGGCGGACGACATCATCGGCACCCTCACGGCTCGCGCCGGCTCTCCCGTCGACATCGTCACCGGCGACCGTGACTTGTTCCAGCTGATCGACGACTCCCGGGGCGTGCGGGTGCTGTATCCGGTCAAGGGAGTGGGGACCCTCGACGTCTACGACGAGTCCGCGCTGCGCGCGAAGTACGGCGTGGACGGCGGTGGTTACGCGGATCTGGCCCTGCTGCGCGGCGACCCGAGCGACGGGCTGCCCGGCGTGCAGGGCATCGGGGAGAAGACGGCGGCGAAGCTGCTGGAGCGCTACGGGGACCTGGCGGGGATCCTGACGGCCGCCGAGGATCCTTCGTCCGCGATCACTCCCGCGCAGCGCAAGCGGCTGGCCGAGGCGCGGCCCTATCTGGCCGTGGCCCCGAAGGTGGTGCGGGTCGCGAGCGATGTCACCCTGCCGGAGTTCGACGCCGCCCTGCCGGCGCGGGCACGCCGTCCGGAGGCCCTGGACGCCCTGGCGGAGCGGTGGGGGCTCGGCGGCTCCCTGGAGCGGCTGCTGAATGTGCTGGCCGACCGGGAGCGCTGATCAACGGCGGCGGGCCCGCGGCGCCGTACACGGGGTGAAGTGGTACGTTGGGGAACTTAGGCAACCCTAACCACATCTCCCGACCGCCGCCTCCTGCTTACCCGCCATCCCTGGAGTCCCACGTGGCAGACCGTACGGCCCGCAGCAAGAACCAGGTCCACCACGCCCGCGTGGTCCGCACCGAGCAGCTGACGCCCCACATGGTGCGCGTCGTGCTCGGCGGCCCCGGCCTGGCGGAGTTCGAGGCGGGCGAGTACACGGACCACTACGTCAAGCTGCTCTTCCCGGTCCCGGGCGTGGAGTATCCCGAGCCGTTCGACATCGCGGCCGTCCGCGCCGGCTTCCCGCGCGACCAGTGGCCGGTGACCCGTACGTACACGGTGCGGTCATGGGCGCCCGCGGCACGGGAGCTGACGCTCGACTTCGTCATCCACGGCGACGAGGGCCTCGCCGGGCCGTGGGCACGCGGCGCCCGCCCGGGCGACGTGATCCGCTTCCTCGGCCCCGGCGGCGCCTATCACCCCTCGGCGGACGCCGACTGGCATCTGCTCGCAGGTGACGAGAGCGCCCTGCCCGCCATCGCCACGGCACTCGAAGCCATGCCCGCGGATGCCACCGTACGGGCCCTGATCGAGGTCGAAGGCCCGCAGGAGGAGCAGAAGTTGAGCCTTCCGGACACCGCGGGCGTCGTGTGGCTGCACCGCGGCACCGCCCGTGTCGGGGAGAAGCTGACCGAGGCCGTGCGGGCGCTGGAGTTCCCACCGGGCACCCCGCAGGCGTTCGTCCACGGTGAGGCGGGTTTCGTCAAGGAGCTCCGCCGCCACCTGCGTCTCGAACGCGGCCTGGAGCGCGAGCAGTTGTCCATCTCCGGCTACTGGCGTCTGGGTCACGACGAGGACGGCTGGCAGGCCTCGAAGAAGGAGTGGAAGGCGCAGGTCGAGGCTGAGCAGGAGAGCGCGGGCGGCGAACAGGGCCCGCGGTCCTGACCGTTCCGCGGTCCTGACCCTTCGCGGCCCTGACCGTTCCGCCCCCTTCCGCGGTCCTGACCGTTCCGCGCCCTTCCCGCGGCTCACGCGGTACTCCAGGTCAGGTCGTCAGCGCTCGATCCCGTCCAAGTGGCACCCGGGCCGCGGCGCGGTGACCGGATTGCACCTCACAGGGCCGCTGCCGTACGGAAGTTCGGCCACGTAGTCGGAGCCGTAGCGCGCGGCGAGGCCTGGGACGGGAAAGTCCGTCGAGACCATCTGGGCGCCCGAGGCCAGCGCGTCCCGCAGCATGCCCCTGTCACCGGAGGTGGCCTGGTCGAGCGGCACGTCGGAGCGCGTCCGTACGAAGTAACCCTGCTTCACCAGGTCCTGGATGACGGCCTTGCCGGGCCCGGTCGGGTCGTTGACCTTCATGAACGCGGCGTCCGGGCGCCCCGGTTCGGAATCGGTGAAGAGCACCCTGCCCTGCAGGCTCTCGCGGCCGCCCGCTCGGTAGGCGTCCTGCAGCTTCTGGTCGTCGTTGTCCATCAGGAACGTCACCTTGCCGCGGGCGGCCGAGAGCCGGGGCCAGCCGTGCTCGCGCACGGACTCCTCCAGGGTCTGACCGGGGCGGCGGATGTCGTCGGCCGTGACGGTCGCCTCGTCGGGGAAGACGGTACGTATCTCGGCGTCCAGCGCGTCCAGCATCTCCGTGTCCCAAGGCGGGCTCTTCGCGCCGCCGCGGGCCTCCATCTCCGGGTCCGTCTCCTTGAGTTCGAGGAGCACGGGGACGGGCGCATGCCCGGGGCGCCGCTCCGACCACTTCTTGACCTGCGTGAGACAGCGCTTGAGCGAGACGCAGTTGCTGCGGTAGTCGAAGTCGGCCCAGTGCAGCACCTTGAAGCCGGGCTTGCGCAGGTCCGGATCGTCCATCGGCGGCAGCCCGGCATCCTCGCGGATCAGGGGGTCGGCGTAGAGACCGCCGTCCGGATCCGGGAAGACGTCCAGCTCGATGCCGCGCACCTGCTGGCGGGAGAACTGCACGGGCAGCGACGCGTGACTGTAGAGCAGCGTACGGAAGCCTGGGTCGTGCGCCGCCATCAACTGCTGCTCGGCGAAGGGTGCTTCACGGTGGTAGCTGTTGTGGGTCGCCATGGCCTGGATCTGGGTGACACGCAGTCCGTCCGCCCCCGTACGGGCGGAGGGCGGGGCAGGCGCAGGGGCCGCCGACGACAGCGTCAGGGCTGCGGCGAGCGCAGCGGCGGCCGCCGCCCAGCGCCGGGCCACGGAACCGTACAGGGACCTGGAGACGGGTCTGGAGACAGAGCGCACAGCGACCTCCCGCGGGGCATGAGTACATCAGGCGCGATGTACATGCCCACGCGGCGCGCGGAGCCAACACGGGCCGCTCCCACGGCCGTTCGACTCCTTGCCCCGCACGGACGGACCGCTCCGGCGCCGCTGAGCGCCGGCTCCGGGATCCGGCGGCTCTCAGCCCACGCTCGTGTACGCCACGACGCCTCGCCGCATCGACTCCAGCGCCCTGCGGGCGTTCTTCGCCACGTCCCCGCCTTCCGGTGCCGCGACCGCGACCTGGCCCAGCACGTCGATGCACTGCTTGCACCAGCGCACGAAGTCGCCGGCGGGCATGTCGGCGTCGCGCAGCACGGAATCCAGCCCGTGCCCCTCGGCCCAGCGGTACGCGGCCCAGGCGAAGCCGAGGTCGGGCTCGCGCTGGCCGACGCCCTCGGTCTGGCTGATGCGGTGTTCCTCCTCCAGCGCGTCCAGGCGGCCCCAGATGCGCACCATTTCCTCCAGGGCGCCGCGTGCACCGCCGCTGGGCAGCTTCGGCGGCAGCGCATCGTCGGCGGCACGCGACTCGTACACCAACGCCGAGACGCAGGCGGCCAGTTCGGACGGCGGCAGACCCTCCCACACGCCGTCGCGGAGGCATTCGCTCGCCAGCAGGTCCAGCTCGCCGTAGAGCCGCGCCAGCCGCCGACCGTCCTCCGTGACCTCGTCGCCGCGGAGGTAGCCCAGGTCCGTGAGCAGTGCCGAGACCCGGTCGAAGGTGCGGGCGATGGTGTTCGTACGGCCCTCGATCTTGCGTTCCAGCTGGCGGGTGTCCCGCTTGAGCCGCTGGTAGCGCTCCGCCCAGCGGGCGTGGTCCTCCCGCTCGTCGCAGCCGTGGCAGGGATGGCGGCGGATCTCGGCGCGCAGCTTCGCGATCTCTTCGTCGTCGGCCGCGGCGGCGCGCTGCTTGCGGTGCCGCGGAGGCGCGTGGTGCCCGGCCTTCGTACGCAGCGCCGAGGCCAGGTCACGGCGCGACTCGGGGCTGCGGGCGTTGAACGATCTCGGGATGCGCATCCGCTCCAGCGGCTCCACGGGGACGGGGAAGTCGATGGAGCCCAGGCGCTTCACCTGCCGCTGAGCCGTCAGTACGAGCGGACGCGGCCCTTCCTGCTGGTGGTGCCAGCCGCGGTGCTGGGCCGGACCGCGGGCGCTCGTCCCGGAGTCGAGGACGAGCGCCAGCCCCGCGAACTTGCCCGTGGGCACGTGGATGACGTCCCCCGGCTTCAGCTTCTCCAGCGCCGCCGCGGCCTGCGCACGGCGCTGCACCGCGCCCTGCTTGGCCAGCTCGGTCTCCCGGTCCTTGAGCCGGCGGCGAAGCCGCGAGTACTCCTCGAAGTCGCCCAGGTGGCAGGTCATGGACCCCCGGTAGCCTTCCAGGCCCTCCTCGTTGCGCTGGACCTGCCGGGAGATGCCGACCACGGAACGGTCGGCCTGGAACTGCGCGAAGGACGTCTCCAGCAGCTCACGCGAGGTGTGCCGGCCGAACTGGCCGACGAGATTGACCGCCATGTTGTAGGACGGCTTGAAGGAGGAACGCAGCGGATACGTGCGCGTACCGGCCAGGCCCGCCAGGGCGCCCGGGTCCATGCCGCGCTGCCACAGGACGACCGCGTGACCCTCGATGTCGATGCCGCGGCGCCCGGCCCGCCCCGTCAGCTGAGTGAACTCGCCGGGGGTGATGTCCGCGTGCTGCTCGCCGTTCCACTTGACCAGCTTCTCCAGCACCACCGACCGGGCCGGCATGTTGATCCCGAGCGCCAGCGTCTCGGTCGCGAACACGGCCTTGACCAGCCCTCGTACGAACAGCTCCTCGACGACCTCCTTGAAGGTGGGCAGCATGCCCGCGTGGTGTGCGGCGATGCCCCGCTCCAGGCCCTCCAGCCAGTCGAAGTACCCCAGCACATGCAGATCCTCGTCGGGGATGTCCGCCGTGCGCTCCTCGACGATCTCGCGGACGCGCGCCCGCGCCGCGTTGTCGTTCAGCCGCAGCCCGGCGTAGAGGCACTGCTGCACCGCGGCCTCGCAGCCGGCACGGCTGAAGATGAAGGTGATGGCGGGCAGCAGGCCCTCCGAGTCCAGCTTGTCGATGACCTCCGGACGGCCCGGTGTCCACACCCGGGAGCGCCTGCGCCGCTCCCGCTCCCGGTCGGCCTCCCTGCGCGAACCGCCACGGCGCCGGTCGCGCGGGCCGCTCGGACGGCTGTTCTCCATGCGCGCCATGCGCACCAGGTCGGGATTGACCTCCCGCTTGTCGCCCTTCTCCTCGAACAGGTCGTACATGCCACGGCCCGCGAGCACGTGCTGCCACAGAGGCACGGGACGGTGCTCGGAGACGATCACCTCGGTGTCGCCGCGGACGGTGTCCAGCCAGTCGCCGAACTCCTCCGCGTTGGAGACCGTCGCCGAGAGCGAGACCAGCGTGACCGACTCGGGAAGGTGGATGATCACCTCTTCCCAGACGGCGCCGCGGAACCGGTCGGAGAGATAGTGCACCTCGTCCATGACGACGTGGCCGAGGCCGTCGAGGGCCTGCGAGCCCGCGTAGAGCATGTTCCGCAGGACCTCGGTGGTCATGACGATGACGGGGGCGTCGCCGTTGACGCTGTTGTCCCCGGTCAGCAGGCCCACCCGGTCCGCGCCGTGGCGCTTGACCAGGTCGTTGTACTTCTGGTTGGACAGGGCCTTGATCGGCGTGGTGTAGAAGCATTTGCGGCCCTGCGTGAGGGCGAGGTGCACGGCGAATTCGCCGACGATCGTCTTGCCGGAGCCGGTCGGCGCCGCGACCAGCACTCCCTTCCCTGCTTCGAGGGCTCGGCACGCCTCGATCTGGAACTCGTCGAGATCGAAGTCGTACAGGTCGCGGAACGGGGCTAGAGCGGTGGCCTGCTCTGCGGCGCGCAGCCGCGCCAGTGCATACCGCTCTGCGGGGGACAGGTCCTCGGTCATCGTGTCTACGAGCCTACCGGCCACCTCCGACACCGCTCACGATCATTACTCCGCGACGAGGAGCCGCACCGCCCCCGGGACCACGCGTGCCGTCAGCGGCAGCGGCCCGAGCGGTTCGCCGTCCGCGTACCCGGTCACCTCCGGCGCCTCCAGCCGCACGCTGCGGGCCCGGTAAGTCGTGACGGCGGGATGGGACAGATGGGTGCCCTTGTAGACGCGGGGGAAGACGCGCAGCAGTGTGGCGCGGCTGCACTCCCCCACGACCGTCACGTCGAGGAGCCCGTCGTCCATCTCGGCACCGTGGCAGATGCGCATGCCGCCGCCGTACGAGGGGCCGTTGCCGACGGCGACCAGCGTCGCCCGGATCTCCAGCGGCTCCCCCTCGTCGAGCGTCAGCCGGTACGGGATGGTCTTGAAGGCGGCCAGCTCGGCGAGGATCGCCAGGTCGTACTTGACCTTGCCGGACGGCCAGCGCATCCGGTTGCCCCGGTCGTTGACGCGTGAGTCGAACCCCGAGGCGAGCACCGTCCCGAACCAGCGCTCCTCCGCTCTGCCCAGGTCGACGCGCCGCTCATGCCCTGCCTTGAGCGCCTCCGCGACGACGCGGCCGGCCTCCGCGGGCTGCCGCACGGGCAGTCCGGTCGCGCGCGCGAAGTCGTTGCCGGTGCCCACGGAGACGACGCCGAGCGGGGTCTCCGTACCGGCGACCGCCTGCAGTCCGAGGGACGACATGCCGTCGCCGCCGACTGCGATCAGCGCGCCGGTGCCCGCCTGCACGGCCTCGCGGGCCCGTATGAGCGCGTCGTCGGCGTCGGTGCCGACGACGGTGCGTACGGCGAATCCGGCCCGGCGCAGCTCGTCAGCGGCGGGCTGCGCGGCGGCGGCGCCACGGCCGCGGCCCGCTATGGGGTTGACGAAAAGGGTGATCTCGCTGGTCACGCGCGGACCATACCCGCTCAGGTCGCGTCGCCGTAACCGTCCCGTCCACCCCGTCCGTGCGGACCGTCGCCGCCCGCACCGCCGGATTCGCCCTCGGGCAGCGCGCGGGGCGCGGGGACGCTCTCGCCTTCCTCCAGGCCGTCGGGGCCGTCGATGAGGGACGCCTCGTCGTCGTCCAGAGCGGCATACGGGTCGTTGCGGCTGCGGCGGCGGTCGTTGAAGAGGCAGATGCCCACGGCCCCGAAGTAGAGCAGGACGATGGGCGCGGCCAGGGCTGCCATGGTCAGCGGGTCGCCTGTGGGCGTGGCGATGGCGGAGAAGACCGTGATGCAGAGCACCATGACCCGCCACCAGCTCAGCAGCTGCCGGCCGCCGAGGATGCCGGTCAGGTTCAGCATGACCAGCAGCAGCGGGAGTTCGAAGGCGAGCCCGAAGACGATCACCAGTCGCGTGACGATGTCGAGGAAGTCGTCCAGCGGGATCAGGTTGCCGGTCCCGCCCGGGCTGAAGTCCAGCAGCGTCGCCGCCGCCTTGGGCAGGATCAGGTACGCGAGGTAGGCACCGCCGAGGAAGAGCGGGACGCCGGCGCCGACGAAGGCACGTGCGTACTTCTTCTCGTGCTTGTGGAGCCCCGGAGCGAGGAAGGCCCACAGCTGGTGCAGCCAGACCGGGGAGGCGGCGACGACGCCGACGGTCAGGGCGACCTTGAGCATGATCGTGAAGGGGGCGATCAGACCGTTGATGGTGATCTCGGCGCAGGTCTCGCCTTCCTCGGCGGCACGCCCGAAGCCCTCGGTGCAGCCGACGGACTCGCGCACCGGGTCGGTGAGGAAGTCGGCGATCGGCTTGTAGTAGATCATCGCCACGACGGTGACGACGAGGATCGCCAGCACCGCCTTCATCAGCCGGTTGCGCAGCTCCCGCAAATGGTCCGCGAGGGGCATCCGCCCCTCGGGGTCCTTCTCGCTTTTGTCTTTGCCCTGTCTACGGGCTGACTTGAGCAACCCAGATCCTCAGTGTGTGAAGTGTCGGAAATGCCGGTCTTGCCCTACCGGTGCGGTACGGCGGAATCACGCGACGTCAGGACTGGTTCTGCTGCTTCTGGCTGGCCGGCTCGGACACGGGCCGCGAGCTGGCGACGTCCCCCGGGGCGGCCTGGATGGTCTTCGGCGCCTGCTGGGAGTCGGCGGAGGTACCGGCAGAGGTACCGGCGTCGCCTTCGTCGGCGCCGTCCTTCTTCATCTGCTTGGCCTCGCTCTTGAGGATGCGGGCAGACTTGCCCAGCGAACGGGCCATGTCCGGAAGCTTCTTGGCGCCGAACAGCAGCAGGATGACCAGGACGATCAGGACGATCTCCAGGGGCTTCAGGTTGCCGATCATGTGCCACTACCTTCTCGCCGGGGCCGGCGTGTGTCCTTGCCTGCCGTATGAATCGGACGGGCTGCGTCAAGCGAGTGCTGACAGCGATCGTAACCCTGGGCCGTGAACGACGGGCAATGCCCGTACCGACCCGAGGTTGCGCTCGGGCATCGCCGCGACGCGGCACTGTGCAGCTTACCGCTCAAAGGTACGGACAAGGCAGGGCGCGTGTGCACCCGCCACATCACGGCCGCCCCCGTCCCCCCACCGCAGCCTCGCCGCCCGGCTCACCGGGTACGTGGCCGTGTCCGTCACGTGCGGCACCGGCCCGCCCGGCCAGCGGTCCGGCGGCGCGCTCCAGGTCCTCGGCGGCGCGGGTGATGCGCTCCGAGCTGTCACCGACGGCCCGTGTGAACCGGCGCACTTCCAGCCCGACCCGGACGGCCAGCACACCGAGTACGGCGATTCCGCAGAAGGCGAGGGCGAGAAAGAACATGGGCCAGAGCATGGTCAGAGCCTAGTGGGCCGATTCCGCGAAGCCCGCCTGCACCCGTGTGCACCCGCGTGCGCCAGTGGGCGGAGGCCCGGGCCTGAGCATCCGTGCGCGGCCCGAGCGTCCATGGACGCCCGCGGGCCGGTGCGCGCTCTCACTCCCCGTACGCTGCAAGCGCCGTGCGCGCCGCCTCCCGTGCGCTGTCCGCGAGTTCGCGGGGTGCGACGATCCTGCCGTCGTGGCCCAGCCGCAGCGCGAGCCGCCGCAGCGAGGCCGGATCGGGAGTACGCAGGGTGACGCGCAGGCCTCCGTCGGGCAGCTCCTCGGCGCTGTCGTACGGGTAGTACTCGGCGACCCAGCGGCCGCCGGGCCCGACCTCGACGACGACTTCCGGATCCTCCGCGGAGGGCTGCACGAGCCCTTCGCTCAGATCCCGCAGCTCCATCGGCGGCGGGTCGGCGGGCTCCTGGAGCAGCCGGATCTCGGCGACCCTGTCCAGCCGGAAGGTGCGGCGTGCTTCCGAGAGCCGGCACCAGGCCTCCAGGTAGGTGTGCCCGACGGCGAACAGACGGATCGGATCCACTTCGCGCTCAGTGAGTTCGTCGCGCGCCGGCGAGTAGTAGCGAAGCCACAGCCTGCGCTGCTCGGCGATGGCTCGGTCCACGTCGGCGAAGACCCCGCCCTCCGACTCGAAGGTCACCGACAGCCGCGAGCTGGCGCCCGCGTTCTCCCCTGCCGCCTCCTCCAGCTTGGCGGTGGCCCGCCGCAGCGCGTCCCGGTCGCTCTCGCGCAGCCCCGGGAGCGTGGCCACGGCGCGGGCTGCGACGAGCAGCGCCGTCGCCTCGTCCGAGGCGAGGCGCAGCGGCTGCGCCGTGTCGCTGCCGAGGGCGTCCGCGTTCCGCCACCAGATGCGCTCGCCGTCGGTGTCGATCTCCAGCAGGTCGCCCCCACGGAAGCTGGTGCCGCACATCGGCAGCACGTCGAGATCGGAGATCAGCTCGTCGGCGGTGATTCCGAAGGCGCGCGCCACGTCGTCGATGCGGGCGCCGGGGCGGTCGCGCAGGTAGGTGACCAGCGACAGCATCCGTCGCGTCTGGTCGATGGCGTTCGGTGCCACGGTCCGTGCTCCCCTTCAGCCCTTGGCGACGGCGCGCAGCCGGTCGACCACTTCGGCCCGCAGTTCGGCCGGCTCCAGCACGATCACGTCCGGCCCGAACTCCACCAGCCATGCGTCCAGTCCGTGCCCGTACGGGATCTCCAACTCCTCCCACCCGTCGGGCAGTTCCCGTACCTCGGTGGCGCGGGCCCGCAACGGGTAGCCGGCGCCCGAGCGCAGCCGGATGCGCGCGGTGCGCGACGCGCTCTCCCCGGCCCAGCGCTCGACGGTCTCCCGTACGGTCACCTGGTCCGGTACCGCCGCGGTGAACGCCGTGGCGCGGGAGCGTACGGGCCCGGTGATGCGGGAGAGGCGGAAGACGCGCTCGGCCTGCCTTTCCCGGTCGTAGCCCGCGAGATACCAGTGGCCCCGCCAGCACTCCAGCGTCCAGGGCTCGACCTGGCGCCGCTCGGGGCGGGCGGCGTTGGACTTGCGGTAGTCGAAGACGACGGGGCGGCGGTCCCGGCAAGCGAGCATCAACGGCTCGAAAGCGGCCTCACGGGCGGGGATGTACGGCTCCAGCGTGCTGTGCGGAACCGCGGGAACGGCGCCGTCCCCCTCGTCGTGCTGCGGCATGCCGCCGGCCGCGTGCAGCTTCTGCAGAGCACCGCTGGCCGCGCCCGCGAGACGTGCCTGCTGCCACACCCGTGCGGCCAGGCCCAGGGCGGTGGCCTCCTCGGCGTCGAGGGCGACGGGCGGGAGCCTGTTGCTGTCGCGCTGGGCGCGGTAGCCGATGTCGCCGTCCAGGCTCTCCACGGTGTCGATGACGAGGCCGAGTTCGCGCAGATCGTCCTTGTCGCGCTCGAACATCCTGTTGAAGGACTCGTCGCTGCCTGCCTCGAGATATGCCTCGATCGAGGTACGCAGCTCTCGCTTCGTCAGCGGGCGCCGGGTCCCGAGCAGGCACAGCGCCAGATTCATCAGCCGCTCGGCCTTGGCAATCGCCATGGGCTCCCTCGTGCTCCCGTACTTCTCGTACTGCTCTGTGCTCTTCTCGGCAATTGACCGTACCGCTCGCCGCGTTCCCCGCAAAAGCAAAGTCCGAGGGTCCCGCCCTCCGGCGGGACCCTCGGATGAACTCGCGGTGCGGCCCGGCTCAGACGGAGACGAGGTCGCAGACGAAGATGAGGGTCTCGTTCGGCTTGATACGACCGCCGCCCGCGCCCTGCTCCCCGTACGCGAGGTGGGCGGGAATGGTCAGCCGGCGGCGTCCGCCGACCTTCATGCCCTGCACACCACGGTCCCAGCCGGGGATGACCTGGCCGGCGCCGAGCTGGAACTGCAGCGGCTTGCCGCGGTTCCAGCTGGCGTCGAACTCCTCGCCGCTGGAGAAGGAGACGCCCACGTAGTGGACGGAGACGTTGTCGCCGGCCTTGGCCTCGGGCCCGTCGCCCTCCCAGAGATCCACGATCTCCAGATCGGCAGGCGGCGCGCCCTCGGGAAAGTCGACCTCGGGCTTGTCGATGCTCACGAAACAGCTCCTAGCAACGAATCATTCGGACAACCGCGCCAGTCTGTCACGCCGGGCGGGGTCAGTTGACGTTCAGCACGTCCACCGAGAACACCACGCCAGAGGAGAACTGCTTGCGCTGCTCCTTCGGGAACTCGTCCTTCGGGACGGAGATCACGACGCGGCTGCCGGCCTTCTTGCCCTTCAGGGCCTCGCCCCAGCCGGGGATCTTGGAGACGGGGATCTCCTGCGGCCCGCCCTGCGCCCAGGTGTCGTCGAGCTGCTTGCCGCCCTTCCACAGCTTGGCCGTGAACTGGGTCAGGACAGTGCTCTTCTCACTGACCTTCTTGCCGTCACCCTCGATGATCGTCTCGTCGACCAGCTTGTCGGGGGCCTCTTCCTTGCCCTTCGGCATGGTGATCTCGGGTGCCTTGTCCGTCTCGACCTTGGTGCTCACCTCGGGCAGCTCCGGGTTCTGCTCGCCCTTCACCGGCTTGCCGTCGATCTTGTTCGGCATGATCTTCTCAAGGTCCACGACGAAGACCAGCGTGGAGTTCTTCGGGATCGTCGGGGGCTGGCCCTGCTTGCCGTACCCCTTCGACGGAGGCACCACCAACTCGACGCGGCTGCCGAGCTTCTTGCCCACCAGGGCTTCGTCCCAGCCCTTGATGACCTTGCCGGTGCCGATCTGGAAGGTGGCCGGCTGGCCCCGCTTCCAGCTGCTGTCGAACTCCTTACCGTTCCACAGCTGGCCGTGGTAGTTCGCGTTGAGCGAGTCGCCCTTCTTGACCTTCTGCCCCTTGCCCTCCTTGAGGACCTTGACCTTCAGGTCCTTCGGGGGCTTGCCCTTGCCCTTGGCCACCTTGGGCTTCTTGTCCGTGGCGCCGGTGACCTGCGGGGGCTGTCCGTTCTTGTCCTCCTCGCTGCCGCAGGAGGCGACTGAGACGATCAGCGCAGGCACGGCAAGGGCCACGACGAGGCGGCGCACGAGGGGGTTCCTGGGGCGGGGGGTCGTTCCCCGGGGGGTCTGCAGCATTGTGTCCAACTCGCGGTCTAGGGATGTCCGGACGGTCGGGGGCAACCCTACGACCCCGTCCGGACATCCCGTCCCCCGTCGACACGTCTCACATCCCGGCGATGAGCTTCTCCACGCGCTCGTCGACTGACCGGAAGGGGTCTTTGCACAGGACAGTGCGCTGCGCCTGGTCGTTGAGCTTGAGATGGACCCAGTCGACGGTGAAATCCCGGCGCTGCTCCTGGGCCCGCCTGATGAAGTCGCCGCGCAGCCGTGCCCGCGTCGTCTGCGGCGGCACAGACTTGCCTTCGAAGATCTTCAGGTCGTTGCAGATACGCGCTGCCTGGCCGTTGCGCTCCAGCAGGTAGTAGAGGCCACGGCGGCGGTGGATGTCGTGGTACGCGAGATCTATCTGCGCGATGCGCGGGTGCGACATCGTGATGTTGTTCTTCGCCCGGTAGCGCTCGATCAGCTGGTACTTCATGACCCAGTCGATCTCTGTGTTGATCTTGTCGAGTTCCTGGGTGCGGATGGCGTCCAGGGCGCGGCCCCACAGCTCCAGTACGCGCTCCACACGGCCGGTGCGGATGCCGCGCCGGTCGCAGAAGTCCAGCGCCTTCTCGTAGTACTCCTGCTGAACCTCCAGTGCGGAGGCCTCGCGGCCGCTGGCCAGGCGCACCTTGCGCTGGCCCGTGATGTCGTGGCTCACCTCGCGGATGGCCCGGATCGGGTTCTCCAGGGTCAGGTCGCGCATCACCGTGCCCGCCTCGATCATGCGCAGCACGAGGTCGGTCGCACCGACCTTGAGCAGCATGGTCGTCTCGGACATGTTGGAGTCGCCCACGATGACGTGGAGGCGGCGGTAGCGCTCGGCGTCCGCGTGCGGTTCGTCGCGGGTGTTGATGATCGGACGGGAGCGCGTGGTCGCGGAGCTGACCCCCTCCCAGATGTGCTCGGCGCGCTGGCTGACGCAGTAGACCGCGCCCCGCGGCGTCTGCAGCACCTTGCCCGCGCCGCAGACGAGCTGCCGTGTGACGAGGAAGGGAATGAGGACGTCCGCCAGCCGCGAGAACTCCCCGTGCCGCGCCACGAGATAGTTCTCGTGGCAGCCGTAGGAGTTGCCCGCGGAGTCGGTGTTGTTCTTGAAGAGAAAGACGTCGCCTGCGATTCCTTCCTCGTGCAGGCGACGTTCGGCATCGACGAGGAGACCCTCGAGGATGCGCTCGCCGGACTTGTCGTGGGTGACCAGCTCGGTCACGTTGTCGCACTCGGGCGTCGCGTATTCGGGGTGGGAGCCAACATCCAGATAGAGGCGGGCACCGTTGCGCAGAAAGACGTTGCTGCTGCGGCCCCATGACACGACACGGCGGAAGAGATACCGCGCCACTTCGTCGGGGGACAGACGGCGCTGGCCCCGGAACGTACACGTGACGCCGTACTCGTTCTCAAGCCCGAAGATTCGGCGGTCCATGACTGAACATTACGCCTGACGGCCTGTTCTGAAACCGGGTTCGGGGGCACCGTTGCGATCATTTTCCGCCTCGGTGACCGGCACTGACGCATGACCAGGACCTGCCGCGGGGGCCGCCACGGAGGTGCCGCGGGAGCCCGCGGAGGGCACCGACAGAGCGCGTCGCGTCAGCATCAGTACGAGGAACGCGGCCAGCCCTCCCCCGCCCACGACGGCGAAGCCCGCGGACGCGCCGCCCCGCTCGATGACGGGACCCACCACGGCCGTACCTGCGGCAGCACCCACCCCGAACGTGGTGACAAGCCATGAGAAGGCCTCGGTGACGGTCCCGGACGGAGCGTGCCGGTCCACGACCAGGAAGGCGCAGGCAAGCGCCGGGGCCAGAAAGATGCCGGAGACTCCGGCCAGGGCCGTCATCGTGGCCACACCGGGTACGAGGGCCAGCGGCAGGTACCCCGCGGCAAGGGCGAGAACAAGCCACACCAGTCGGCGTTCCGGAGCGCCCGGCCAGTGCCGCGCCCCGTAGACGACACCGCCGGCGAGAGCACCGAAGCCCAGCGCCGAGAGCAGGTAGCTGGAGATGAGGGCATCGCCGTGGTCGTCCGCGTAGCCGACGGCCGCGACGGCTACGGCGCCGAGCGCGAGCCCGACGAAGAAGAAGGTGCCGAGCAGCGCCAGCAGCCCCGAAGAGCGCAGGGCGCCCAGCCAGTGCGGCTCGCGCGGAGCTGAACGCCAGGCCCGTGAGGGCGGCGAGACGACGACCGAGAGCGCGCCGAGCACGCCGAGCGCGTTGATGGCGAGAAGCGCGGCCGCCTCGTTCCACAGGGCCACGGACACCGTCACCAGCAGCGGCCCGACGGCGAACATCACTTCCTGCGCGACGGCGTCGAGCGCGTACGCCCTGTGCACCTTGCCGGGGCCGCTCAGCACGCTGGGCCACAGGGCCCGCAGTCCGCCCTCCAGCGGCGGCGTGCACACTCCGGCGACGAGTACGCCCGCGGCTGCCGGCCAGACCGGGTCGGTGCCCGCTGCCGTCAGCAACACCATGCCCAGCGCCGAGAGCACCGCCGCGGGAAGCATCACGCGCGGCTGTCCGTGGATGTCGACCAGGCGCCCCAGCAGCGGCTGGCCCACGGCGGTGGCGAGTCCGTAGACCGCGGAGAGGACGCCGGCGAGCGTGTAACTGCCGCCTTCGGCACGGATGAAGAGCACGATCACGAGCGGTCCCGTGGCGTTGGGCAGCCTGCCCGTCAGAGTGCCCGCGAGCAGCCGCATCGCGTGCCGGGCGCGCAGCAGCTCGGCATAGCCCGTCGCCATGACTTTCGGCTCCTTCCGGCGCTCACGGGGTCACGCTGTCACGTTGTACGTATAACTGCCGCCGTTATACGTACCATGTCGCTGACGCACGGTCCACCCCGGGCACCCCATGGCCACGGGCAGGCGAAGGAGCGGTACGGATGGCGAGCACCCGGCGGCCCGGCACCGCGGACCAGCCGCGCACCGGTGCCTCCCCGGAACGCCCGCGCCCCACCAGCCGGGACGTCGCCCGCCACGCGAGCGTCTCGCAGGCGACGGTCTCCCTCGTGCTGGGCGGCAAGTGGCAGGGCCGCGTCTCTCCCCGCACCGCCGAGACCGTACGGGCCTCCGCGCAGGCTCTCGGCTACCGGCCCAACCTGGCCGCACGCAGCCTGCGTCTGGGCCGGACCCGGACGGCTCTGCTCGTCGTGCCCGCCCTCACCCACGACTACTTCGCGCGGGTACACGCCGGTGCCTCACGAGTCGCCGCGGAGCACGACTTCGGCGTGGTGCTCTATCCGTCGCCCGAAGGCACCGGGCCCGCCGTCGATCCCTTCGGCTCAGCGCGTGCGGCGCTGGACGGCGTGATCGCATCCTCGATGGCCCCCGAGGCGCTGGCGGCACTGCGCGAGGGCGGGTTGCCGCTGGTGATGCTGGACACCGACCCCGCGGGCGACCGGGCTGCCGCCACCGTCAATCTCGACATCGCCGACGGCATGCACCAGGCGGCCGGACATGTCCTCGGTCTCGGTCACCGCCGCCTCGCGCATCTGGCCGCAGACGTGGACACGTGGACCTTCGGCGTACGGGCCGGGGCGCTGGCGGACGCCGTCGCCGGTACGGCGGGAGCGGTCGTACGGACGGAACCCAGCGATCTCAGCGTCGAGGCCGCCCTGCACGCCGCCACCCGGGCTCTCTCCGCCGACCCGCGGCCCACGGCGGTGATCTGTGACGACGACCTGCTGGCCGCGGGAGCGTGCAAGGCGGCGCGGCGGCTGGGCCTGCGCGTGCCGGAGGACGTCTCCGTGACGGGCTTCGACGATCTGAGCCTGGCGACCGCGCTGGAGCCGGAGTTGACGACGGTGAGGCTGCCCGCCGAGGAGGTCGGTGCGGCCGGTATGCGCGCGCTGCTGGACGTGCTGGCGGGGAGGGCGGCCAGTACCCCCGTCCTCGCCGTGCAGCTCGTACAGCGCGGTTCCACGGCTGAGCCCTCCGCAGGCAGCTGAGGCCGGCGGGCGCAGCCGGAGGCCGTCACAGGCCGGGGCGTGCGGCTCCGAGGTGAGGCCTGCTGGCCCGCCGGCTCTGGCCCTGGCCGCGACGCCGCGTGCCCCGCAGGACGTCGGTCCTGCGGGGCACGCGCGCTGAACGGAACGGCGGGAAGGCTGCGCTACTCCTCGGAGCTGTCGCTGGAAGCTTCCTCGTCGCCGTCGGACGACGAGGAGGAGGCCGAACCCCCCTGGCTCTCGTCCTCCCCCAGCAGACGCCGCAGCTGGCTGCCCAGGACCCGCTTGAACTTCCGCTGCTGGACGCGGCTGCGGTCGAGCAGCGCAACCTCCAACTGGTCGGCGGTCACGTCGCGTTCGCCGCCGTTGTTGTCGCGCGCCAGGGACTCCTTGCCGAGCTTGACGGCCTCCGCCAGCGTCATGTCGTCACGGTGGCGCTGCTCGAGATAGCTGTTGATCTGGTCGGAGTTGCCGCCGACTGCGAGCGAGCCGTGTTCGTCCACGATCGAGCCGTCGTGCGGAAGCCGGTAGATCTGGTCGTCCTCGGGGGCGGGGCCGACCTCGGCGACGATCAGCTCCACCTCGTACGGCTTCTCGGCCGCGCTGGAGAAGATCGTCCCCAGCGTCTGGGCATAGACGTTCGCCAGGCCACGGGCCGTCACATCGGCGCGGTCGTAGGTGAATCCGCGCAGATCCGCGTAGCGGACACCGCCGATGCGCAGATTCTCGAACTCGTTGTACTTGCCCACCGCTGCGAACGCGATGCGGTCGTAGATCTCGCTGATCTTGTGGAGCGACCGCGAGGGGTTCTCGGCGACGAACACGATGCCGTCGGTGTACTGCAGCACGACAACACTGCGACCCCGCGCGATGCCCTTGCGGGCGTACTCGGCGCGGTCCGCCATGGCCTGCTGGGGTGAGACGTAGAACGGCGTCGACACCGGTTATCCGTCCCTTCCTTCTCCTGTCAGAGGGCGCTGAAGGCCCCGTGGCCTTCTTCAGGTGAGCGGGGCCTGCGGCCCGTTGGGCTGCTGGAGCCTGCCCTCGTGCATCGTGCGTACGAGCCCGGAGACGTCCTCCTCGGAGAGCCTCCGGCAGCCCTCGTCGGAGATGACCGTGAGCGTGGGATAGATCTTGCGCGCCATGTCGGGCCCGCCTGTGGCCGAGTCGTCGTCCGCGGCGTCGTAGAGCGCCTGCAGGGTCACCGTGCAGGCCTGCTCCTCCGTCAGGTCGTCCCGGTGCAGCTTCTTCAGGGAGCCGCGCGCGAACACCGAGCCGGAACCGACGGCGGTGAAGCCCACTTCCTCGGAACGGCCGCCCGTCACGTCGTAGGAGAAGATGCGGCCCTGCTCACGGTCCACGTCGTAGCCCGCGAAGACCGGGACGACCGCGAGGCCCTGGAGAGCCATGCCGAGATTGCTGCGGATCATGGTGGAGAGCCGGTTCGCCTTGCCCTCCAGCGAGAGCGTCGAGCCCTCCACCTTCTCGAAGTGCTCCAGCTCCAGCTGGAAGAGCTTCACCATCTCCACCGCGAGCCCTGCCGTGCCGGCGATGCCCACGGCCGAGTACTCGTCAGCCGGGAAGACCTTCTCGATGTCCCGCTGCGCGATGACGTTGCCCATCGTCGCGCGGCGGTCGCCCGCGAGCACCACACCGCCCCGGTACGTCGCGGCGACGATGGTCGTGCCGTGCGGAGCCTGCACGGCGCCCTCGACAGCGGGCAGCGGCCGACTGCCGGGCAGCACCTCTGGGGCGTGCTCGGACAGGAAGTCCATGAACGAGGACGAGCCGGGTGTCAGGAAGGCAGCCGGCAGACGCCCTGTGTCACGAGTGTTGGCTTCCACACGTTTCCTTCCACAGATCGGAAGTCGGTTCAGAGGGGATCTTGGAATACTGCACGGACCATACCCGCAGGCCCGGAAGTCACCCGTCCTGCGCCCCCGGGACCGGGGACGCAGGACGGGTGATCACGCGATTACTCTCCGCCCTTCTGAACGAAGGACCGTACGAAGTCCTCGGCGTTCTCCTCAAGGACGTCGTCGATCTCGTCCAGGACGGAGTCCACATCCTCCGAGAGTGCTTCCTGGCGCTCCTTGAGGTCCTCGGAGACCTGGGTCTCCTCAGTCTGCTCCTCGGTTTCCTCGGTCTGGCGGGTGGCCTTCTGCTGCCCGCCGCCGGTGTCCTTGGTCGCCATATCCTCACCCCGCTCGGTTCGGTGTACGCGTGACGTACAAGATCAGACCCTACAAGCAGGGACTGACATCGGCCCTTCACTTCTCCAACGTCGGAGTACCACCCCGGTGATTCCCGCATGCGGCACCGAATAGCCGTCCTTCAGCCTCCGGAAAGCACCCTCACCAGCTCCTCCGCCGTACGGCAGCGGTCCAGGAGCTCCTTGACGTGGTCACGGGTGCCGCGCAGCGGCTCCAGCGTCGGGACCCGTTGCAGAGAGTCACGACCGGGCAGATCGAAGATGACGGAGTCCCAGGAGGCGGCGGCCACGTCGTCCGCGTACTGCTCCAGGCAGCGCCCGCGGAAATAGGCGCGTGTGTCCTCCGGCGGCTTGCCCACGGCCCGCTTGATGTCCTCCTCCTGTAGCAGCCGCTGGATGTTGCCGCGGTTCGCGAGGCGGTTGTAGAGCCCCTTGTCGGGCCTTACGTCCGCGTACTGCAGGTCCACCAGGTGCAGGCGTGCCGCGTCCCAGCCGAGCCGGTCACGGCGGCGGTAGCCCTCCATCAGCTCGCGCTTGGCGACCCAGTCCAGCTCCCCGGAGAGGCTCATCGGATCCTGCTCCAGTCTCGTCAGGACGTCTTCCCAGCGGGTGAGGACATCCTGGGTCTGCTCGTCCGCGTCCGCGCCCCAGCGCTCCTCGACGTACTTGCGCGCGAGCTCGCAGTACTCCATCTGAAGCTGGACGCCCGTGAGCGTACGGCCGCTGCGCAGCGTGATCAGCTTGCCCAGCGTCGGGTCGTGCGAGACGTGGTGGAGCGTACGGACGGGCTGATCGACGGCGAGATCGACGGCGATGAAGTTGTCCTCGACCATCGACAGGACGAGTGCCGTGGTGCCGAGTTTGAGATAGGTGGAGATCTCGGAGAGGTTCGCGTCGCCGATGATCACGTGCAGGCGGCGGTACTTCTCCGCGTCGGCGTGCGGCTCGTCGCGGGTGTTGATGATCGGCCGTTTCAGCGTCGTCTCCAGGCCGACCTCGACCTCGAAGTAGTCCGCACGCTGGCTGAGCTGGAATCCGTGCTCGCTGCCGTCCTGGCCGAGGCCGACGCGGCCGGCGCCGCACATCACCTGGCGCGAGACGAAGAAGGGCGTCAGATGGCGCACGATGTCCGAGAACGGCGTCTCCCGCTTCATCAGGTAGTTCTCGTGCGTGCCGTAGGAGGCGCCTTTGTTGTCGGTGTTGTTCTTGTAGAGGTGGATCGCCTGCGTCCCGGGGACCTCGGCGGCCCGCTCGGCAGCCTCCGCCATGATCCGCTCCCCCGCCTTGTCCCACAGGACGGCGTCGAGGGGGTTGGTCACCTCTGGTGCGCTGTACTCGGGGTGGGCGTGGTCGACGTAGAGACGGGCGCCGTTGGTGAGGATGACATTGGCCAGGCCGATGTCCTCGTCCGTGAGCTGGCTGGCGTCGGCGGACTCCCGTGCCAGGTCGAAGCCGCGGGCGTCCCGCAACGGGTTCTCTTCCTCGAAGTCCCAGCGGGCACGGCGTGCCCGGTGCATCGCCGCGGCGTAGGCGTTGACGATCTGGGATGAGGTGAGCATGGCATTGGCGTTGGGATGGCCGGGTACGGAGATCCCGTACTCCGTCTCGATACCCATTACTCGCCGTACGGTCATGCGGCCCTCCTTGCCCGGCAGCGGCCCGCCTGTGGGCCGCCGCTCAAGTCCCGCTGCGCATCCGCCCCGTCTGCGGTCCTTCCCTCAGCACTTTGCGTAGCGGCACTACGGACGAGCCTAGAACGCACGGGCTGAAGTCGGGAGATCACTCAGCGGACTTCCTCGGACTGCTCAAAAAGGATCCGGCCACGGACGCCCTCCCCTGCCTTCGGCGGGGGTCCACCAGGGGCGTCCGCAGCCGGATCGCTGTCTGCTTACAGGTACTGACCGGTGTTGGCCACGGTGTCGATCGAGCGGCCGGTGTCCGCACCCTGCTTTCCGGTGACCAGCGTGCGGATGTATACGATCCGCTCGCCCTTCTTGCCGGAGATGCGGGCCCAGTCGTCGGGGTTGGTCGTGTTCGGGAGGTCCTCGTTCTCCTTGAACTCGTCGACGCAGGCGGCGAGCAGATGGGAGACGCGGAGACCCTTCTGGTTCTGGTCGAGGTAGGCCTTGATCGCCATCTTCTTCGCCCGGCCGACGATGTTCTCGATCATGGCGCCGGAGTTGAAGTCCTTGAAGTAGAGCACTTCCTTGTCACCGTTGGCGTAGGTGACCTCCAGGAAGCGGTTCTCCTCGGACTCCGCGTACATCTGCTCCACTACGGACTGGATCATGGCGTCCACCGCGGCGTTGGAGTTGCCGCCGTGCTCGGAGACGTCGTCCGCGTGCAGCGGCAGGTTCGCGGTGAGGTACTTCGAGAAGATGTCCTTGGCGGCCTCGGCGTCCGGACGCTCGATCTTGATCTTCACGTCGAGACGGCCTGGACGCAGGATCGCCGGGTCGATCATGTCCTCGCGGTTCGAGGCGCCGATGACGATGACGTTCTCCAGGCCCTCCACACCGTCGATCTCGGAGAGCAGCTGCGGGACGATCGTGTTCTCCACGTCCGAGCTGACGCCCGAGCCTCGGGTGCGGAAGAGGGAGTCCATCTCGTCGAAGAAGACGATGACGGGCGTGCCCTCGCTGGCCTTCTCTCTGGCGCGCTGGAAGACGAGGCGGATGTGCCGCTCGGTCTCACCCACGTACTTGTTGAGGAGCTCGGGGCCCTTGATGTTGAGGAAGTAGCTCTTGCCCTGGGGCTTTCCTGTGACCTCCGCCACCTTCTTGGCCAGCGAGTTGGCGACGGCCTTGGCGATCAGCGTCTTGCCGCAGCCGGGCGGGCCATAGAGCAGAACGCCCTTCGGCGGGCGCAGTTCGTGCTCCTTGAAGAGATCCGGGTGCAGATACGGCAGTTCGACCGCGTCGCGGATCTGCTCGATCTGGCCGCGCAGACCGCCGATCTTGGCGTAGTCGATGTCGGGGACCTCTTCGAGGACGAGTTCCTCGACCTCGCTCTTGGGCACGACTTCGAAGACGTAACCGGAGCGCGGCTCCAGGAGCAGAGCGTCGCCGGCGCGGAGCGTCGTCTCCAGCAGGGGCTCGGCGAGACGCACCACCCGCTCCTCGTCGGTGTGCCCGACGACCAGGGCGCGCTCGCCGTCCTCCAGGACCTCCTTGAGCATGACGATGTCGCCCGCGGTCTCGAACTCCATCGCCTCGACCACGTTGAGAGCTTCGTTGAGCATCAGCTCCTGGCCGCGCCGGAGCTCCTCGAGTTCGACGCTGGGGCTGACGTTCACGCGGAGCTTGCGCCCGCCGGTGAAGATGTCGGCTGTGCCGTCCTCGTTCGCCGTCAGGAAAACTCCGAAGCCGGCCGGCGGCTGCGCGAGTCGGTCGACCTCTTCCTTGAGGGCAACGATCTGGTCACGCGCCTCACGGAGAGTGTTGGAGAGCCGCTCGTTCTGTGCTGAGACGCCGGCCAGATTGGTCTGCAGCTCGACGATCCGCTCCTCAAGAATCCGAGTGTGCCGCGGAGAGTCGGCGAGCTTGCGGCGCAGGACGGCGATCTCCTGCTCCAGATACGCCACCTGGCCGGACGGGTCTTCGGAACCCCGACCGGGCCGGATGCCGCGGTTGATGTCGTCGTCGTGGGCTGCCACGGTCCTCACCTCCTCCAGGGGGAGCTGGACGCTTCCTGACCCTACCTGGGCGGGTACAGGTTGAAACCCTAGATCACAAAGACGGTCGCGGTGTGTCTGATCTTCACCCTTGCGCGCTCCCTCACGCCAGGGGAATACCCACCCATGACCATCCGAAAGCGGCCGGTTGTAGGGTCGGAACGGTCAACACCCCTTCATGGACAGCAGCTTTCCATCACGAACGCAGGAACGGCAGGCGACAGGATGAGCACCGGGGACGACGCACTCGAGGTCTGGATCGACCAGGATCTGTGCACCGGCGACGGCATCTGCGCGCAGTACGCACCCGAGGTGTTCGAGCTGGACATCGACGGCTTGGCCTATGTCAAGAGCGCCGACGACGAGCTTCTTCAGAACGAGGGCGCCACGACTCCCGTACCGCTGCCGCTCCTCAGAGACGTCGTGGATTCCGCGAAGGAGTGCCCCGGTGACTGCATTCATGTCCGCCGTGTTTCGGACAGTGTTGAAGTCTACGGCCCCGACGCCGACTAGCACGGAGTGTGACGAGCTCTCACGCTGAGTGCCCGACAGGCGGGGCGGGACGGGCCGTTGCGCCTCAGATGCTCTCCGGGCTGCCGGGGACGGGAGCGGCCTCCAGCGCGAACTTCCCGTCCTTCCACTCCCACTTCACCTTCCGCTGCCGGTCCGGGCAGCAGCTCGGCACGGAAGGCGAGGAGTAGCCCAGCAGCTTGGCCGAGACCGTACGGCCGCTGACCTTCAGGTCCTGGACGGTCATCCGCTCCTTGGTGCGCAGCATCGTCGCGACCACGCGGGGCGGATCGTCGGGACGGGCCGGGGCGCCAAGGACGAACAGGGCGTTGGGCGGCGTGCCCGTACCGGAGTGGCAGCGCACCGACGCGACGGTCTCCTTGCGTCCGTCGCCGTCGAAGTCCGTGGAGCCCTTGCCGACGACGTCGACCTTGACGGACGGGCTGCCGCAATCCACGGGGAAGTCTGCCTTCTTCGGGTCCGGGGCCGGGCCGGAGGCCGTCGTGGTGAGCGTGGGCTGAGCGGTGGCGTCCGCCGGCTGGATCAGGGCCGATGCCCCGACGACGGCGGCGAGGGCCACGGCCGTGCTGAGCCAGTGCACCATGCGGGTACGGGTGTGCGGCAGTTCCGTCACGCCGGGTGACTCCTGTGAGAAGTGTGCTTGGGGGTGCACAGCATCGTGCCATACGTCACACGGCACCGGAACGGGCGGGACCGGGTTCGTCCGTACGGCTTCTGACGAGGCGTCAGCGCGGGAGCCTCAACACCCCCGCCAGGTCGCCGCGTTGGCGCGGAGGAACGAGGCGGGGGCTGCCGCGTGCGTGGTCCGCGGGACGGGACCACGGGGAGGCCGGCGCCCCAACAGGGCTTTCAGGAACGGCCAGAGGTGCTGCCGGGGCCGGTGTAGTCGTCCCCGTACGCGCCCTTGGCGGGGCGGCGGCGGCGCAGCGGCGGCTCGACGCCGTCGGCGAGGCGGCGGGCGGTGAGCAGGAAGCCCGTGTGCCCGATCATGCGGTGATCGGGACGTACGGCCAGGCCCTCGACGTGCCAGTTGCGCACCATGGTCTCCCACGCCTGCGGCTCGTTGAACGTGCCGTGCTCGCGGATCGACTCGACCATGCGGGCCAGTTGGGTCGTGGTGGCGACATAGCTGCACAGGATGCCGCCCGGGACAAGGGCCTTGGAGACGGACTCGAGGCACTCCCAGGGAGCGAGCATGTCGAGGATGACGCGGTCGACGTCGCCGTCCGAGAGGTGGTCCTGCAGATCGCCGACGGTGAGCGTCCAGGCGGGGTGCGGTTCGCCGAAGTAGCGCTCGACGTTCTGCCGGGCGATCTCGGCGAAGTCCGCCCGCCGTTCGTAGCTGTGGAGCATGCCCATGTCGCCGATGGCGCGGAGCAGGAAGGTGCTCAGCGAACCGGAGCCGACTCCCGCCTCGACGACGCGCGCGCCCGCGAAGATGTCGGCCATGGCAAGGACTTGGCCCGCGTCCTTGGGATAGACGACGGCGGCGCCGCGCGGCATGGACAGGACGTAGTCGGGGAGCAGGGGGCGCAGCGCGAGGTAGGCGACGTTTCCCGTGGTACGGACGACACTGCCCTCGGGAGCGCCGATCAGCTCGTCGTGGGGGAAGGCTCCCTTGTGGGTGTGGAAGCTCTTTCCCTCTTCGAGCGTGAACGTGTAGTGGCGTCCCTTGGGATCGGTGAGCTGGACCTGGTCCCCGACCTTGAAGGGCCCGCGACGGCGGGCTGCACCGGTCGGTTCGGACATACGCACAGACTAACGGGTCTGGTCAGCGGGCCTCATGCCGAGGGCTTGGCCATGGCCGCGACGAAGGCACGCTCGACGTCGCCTGTGGAGAGCACGCCGTAGATCTCGCCGGTCTCCTCGACCACCAGGTACTCGGTCGCCGGGGTGGCACGCAGGTGCTCCAGCAGTTCCTCGCCGGCCAGCTCCGCCGGGACGCGCATGCCCTCCTTCAGCTCCTGGGCGAGGGTGGAGACCGCGACCCAGGGACGCCGGTGCGAGGGGACGCCGGCGATGGCCGCCTCCCGTACCAGCGAGACGGGACCGCCGGCGCCGTCGACGACCACGAGGGCGCGGGCTCCGGCGTCGTTGGCGCGGCGGAGCGCCTCCGAGAGCGGGGTGTCGGTGGGTACGGGGACGGCGCGCCTGGTGAGGTTGCGGGCGCGCAGCTCGGGAAGGTGCTCGCGCAGCCGTGCCATGCGCAGGCTGTTCCCGGCGCCGGTCCAGATGATGGCGGCCAGGATGGCGGCGAGCAGCGCGTCCATGAGGGTGTCGATGCCCCCGATGGACTCCTGAGTCAGGCCGCCCGCATGCGTGGCGAGCGGCAGCCCGATGAGCACGGCGACGGCCAGCGCCCGGCCGATCCACGCGGCGAAGACGGTGCCGGTCATGGGACGGCCGCTCAGCTTCCACACGAGGGCGCGCAGCATCCGGCCGCCGTCCAGAGGCAGTCCGGGGAGGAGGTTGAAGGCGGCCACGATGAGGTTGGAGATCATCAGCCCGGCCAGCAGCACACCCGGTACGGTGCCGGGCCGCACGGCCTGCATCCCGCCGTAGAAGACCCCGGCCAGCACGAGGGACAGCAGTGGTCCGACGAAGGCGAGCACGAACTCGCGGCCGGGGGTCTCGGCCTCCTTCTCGATCTCGGAGACGCCGCCGAAGAAC
The DNA here is from genome assembly GCF_055792905.1 of Streptomyces sp. DSM 116795. Taxonomy (NCBI): domain Bacteria; kingdom Bacillati; phylum Actinomycetota; class Actinomycetes; order Kitasatosporales; family Streptomycetaceae; genus Streptomyces; species Streptomyces sp. DSM 116795. Next base: position 6,498,035 of record NZ_CM147707.1, on the reverse strand, counting down.
TGGAGCTGGATGCGGCGCACCGGCAGCTTGAAGCGCAGCGCGGCGACGGTGTGGGCGAGTTCGTGCACGAGGACCGAGGCGTAGAAGGCCACGGCGAAGAAGAGCGCGATCAGGTAGCGCACCGTGCCGAGATGGGGCAGGACGCGGTCGAGTTGTCCGCCGAAGACCCAGGTGATGAGGGCGGCGACGAGGAACCAGCTGGGTGCCACGTAGACGGGCACGCCGAAAGGGCGGCCCATCAGGAGACCGCCGCCGAAGGGGCGGGCACGACGGGGCTTGTCGGGGCCGAGACCCTTGGGGCCGTGACCGGCGGGGCCGGGGGCGGCGGAGCCGGAGGCGGCGGGACCGGGGGCGCCGGGGCCGGAGGCGGCGGGGCCTGACACGGGGGCGGATTCCCGGCCGGAGTCCGGGCCGGAAGCCGTGCCCGGCTCCGGTTCTGACGCGTCGTCGGCAGCTGCGGCGCCCGCCTCCCGCCCGTCCGGGTACGCCGGAGCGTCCGGACGGTCCGGGAGAGAGGCCGTGCCCTCCCCCGCCGTTCCGGAACCGCCGGAGCCGCCGGAGCCGCCCGAACGCGGCGTGCCGCCGTTTTCCGTGTCCGCCACGGGTTCCCTTCTGCCGCTTCCTCGCACTCCGCCGCGCCGCCGGTCGCCGATGGGCGTGCGGGGGCGGGTGCGCCGCCCTCGATGGTATGCGTCCGTTGTCAGTGCGGGGCCCTAGGGTCGTACGTCATGACCACCCGCGTCGCATCGCCCCCGAACTCCCTCTCCCCGTCCCGCGCCAGCGACTTCATGCAGTGTCCGCTGCTCTACCGCTTCCGGGTGATCGACAAACTGCCGGAGAAACCCTCCCCGGCTGCCACGCGCGGAACGGTCGTACACGCCGTGCTGGAGCGGCTCTTCGACGCCCCGGCGGAGCAGCGCAGCCTGCCGCGTGCCCGGTCCCTGGTCGCCCGAGAGTGGGAGCGGCTGCTGGCGAAGCGTCCGGAGCTGAAGGAGCTCTTCGCCGAGGACGGCGGGGAGACGGCGGCGGACGGCGCCGAGTTGGCGGCGTGGCTGGCGGAGGCGGAGGCGCTCGTCGAGCGCTGGTTCTCGCTGGAGGACCCGACCCGTCTGGAGCCCACGGAGCGGGAGTTCTTCGTGGAGGCCACGCTGGATTCGGGGCTGCGGCTGCGCGGCATCATCGACCGTGTCGACGTCGCGCCCACGGGCGAGGTCCGGATCGTCGACTACAAGACGGGCAAGGCGCCGCCGCCCCAGTTCTCCGACGGGCCGCTCTTCCAGATGAAGTTCTACGCGCTGGTGGTCTGGCGGCTGCGCGGGATCGTCCCCCGCCGTCTCCAACTGGTCTTCCTGGGCAGTGGAGATGTGCTGACGTACGACCCGGACGAGGAGGATCTGCGCCGCGTCGAACGCAAGGTGCTGGCGCTGTGGGAGGCGATCACGAAGGCGACGGAGACGGGCGACTGGCGCCCCAGTCCCGGCAAGCTCTGCGACTGGTGCGACCATCAGGCACACTGCCCGGAATTCGGCGGCTCTCCCCCGCCGTATCCGCTCACGGTGCAGCCGCGGCTGCCCGAGCCGCGCAGCGAAGGGCCACAGGAATCCGCCGCGGACGTTTAGGCAAGAATGGGGTCCGGTTCCTGCCGCCCGCCGAAGGAGATCCCGTGGCAATCCGCGTCCTGTTGGTCGACGACCAGCCGCTGCTGCGCACCGGCTTCCGGATGATTCTGGAGGCGGAGCAGGACATCGCCGTCGTCGGCGAGGCCGGTGACGGGCTGCAGGCGCTGGACCAGGTGCGGGCGCTGCAGCCGGACGTGGTCCTGATGGACATCCGCATGCCGCGGATGGACGGGGTGGAAGCCACGCGCCGCATCACCGGGCCCGCGAAGGACGGCCCCGCGAAGGTGCTCGTGCTGACCACCTTCGACCTCGACGAGTACGTGGTGGAGGCGCTGCGCGCCGGTGCCAGCGGTTTCCTGCTCAAGGACGCGCCGGCCGCCGAGCTGGTGCAGGCGATCCGCGTGGTGGCGGCGGGCGAGGCGATGCTGGCGCCGAGCATCACACGCCGCCTGCTCGACAAGTACGCGGGGAAGCTCCCCTCGGGCGAGGAGCCGGTGCCGGACACGCTGCATCAGCTGACGGATCGCGAGGTGGAGGTGCTGAAGCTGGTGGCGCGCGGCCTGTCGAACTCGGAGATCGCCGCGGACCTCTTCGTCAGCGAGACGACGGTCAAGACGCACGTCGGGCATGTGCTCACCAAGCTCGGGCTTCGCGACCGCGTGCAGGCCGCGGTCTACGCGTACGAGAGCGGGCTGGTGCGGCCCGGCTCCTAGGGCATGTCCGCAGAGTAGCGTCGCCGCCCGTTAGGGCGGGGGCCGCGGGATCTGGTGCGTGCGATGACAAGGCGGAGGGTGGGGGCACCTCCCGGGCCTGTCAGGCCCCGGGGGCGAGAGCGCTGGGGGTACCACCCGGGCCGCCCAGGCCCAGGGGAAGGGCTGCGCCGACGACCGACAACGCTGGGGGCACGCCCCCTCGCTGCGCTGGGGGACCCCCACCCACGAAGTGGGGGAGAGCGTGCGTGCCAGGCCGCGCAGCCCTGGGGGCACTCCCCCAGACGGAGTCTGGGGGAGGGACCTTGCGGACACGCCCCAGGGTCTGGGCCGCGCCGCAGGGCGCCCCCGGTACCGTCTACCGCTTGCGGACCTGGACCCCGATCCGGACCCCGACCCGGACGCGGCTTTCCGGACCGCCCCGTCAGCCGTCGGTGCTGCGGCCCAGCTCCCACAACTGCAGCACCGACGAGGAGTTCAGCGCCCATTCGGCTCCGGTGATGTCCTCACGCGCGGCGATGAACTGCTTGCCCTGCCACAGCGGCAGCACGGGCACCTCCTCGGCCACGATGTCCTGGGCGCGCCCGAAGCCGCGCTCGGTGCGGACCCTGTCGGCCTTCTGCCGTGTCTGCGGGATGACCTTGTCGCGTATCTCGGTACTGATGTAAGGGCTGTTGAGGAAGTTGTTCCGCTCGAAGAACGGCGCGATGTAGTTGTCGGCGTCCGGGAAGTCAGGGAACCAGCCGTAGCCGTAGACCTGGTACTTCCCCTCCAACGCGGCCCCGCGGTAGGTGTCCCAGGGGAGCCCGCGCACCTCGGCGTCGAACAGGCCGCTGCCGTTGAGCTGCTCCTTGAGCTTGGTGAACTCCTTCTTGGTGACGCTGCCGTAGTGGTCGGTGGTGTAGGCGAGTTCGAGTTTCACCGGCGTGCTCACGCCCGCCCGGCGCAGAGTGCGCCGGGCCGAGTCGGTGCCGGCTTCGCCGTACTTGTTGAAGAAGGAGTTCCGGTGTCCGGGCACGCCCGAGGGCACCAGGGAGTAGAGCGGCTCGGCAGTGCGGGCGTACACGTCCCGTACGAGGGACTCACGGTCGATCACCTCGGCCACGGCACGCCGCACGGCCAGGCGGCCCGCGGTCTCGTCGTCCGTGTTGAAGACGAGGTAGCGGATCTCCTGGCCCGGCTGCTGCACGAGATCGATGCGGTCCTCGGGCGCCGATTCCAGTCTCTCGATCTGCTGCGGCGAGATGGTGCGGTTCATCAGGTCGATGTCGCCCGCGCGCAGCGCCTTCTCCATGGCGGCGGAGTCGCTGAAGGACCGCATTTCGACCTTCTCGCCGGCGATCTTCAGCGAGCCCTTGTAGTCGGGGTTGCGGGTGAAGACCGTCTTCTTCGCGCCGGATTCGTATTCGAGCGTGTACGGGCCCGACCCCACTGTCCGGAACCCCTTGGCGAAGCCGTCCGCGGGATAGCTTTCCTGGTCGACGATCGAGGCGGCCGGAGTGGCGATCTTGAACGGGAAGGTGGCGTCCGGCTTGCGCAGATTGAAGACGATCGCACGGTCACTGGTGGCCTCGACGTCGGCTATGCCGCTGAGCAGTGAGGCCGGTCCGTTGGCGAAGCGGATGCGCAGGATGCGCTCGATGGAGTACTCCACGTCCTTGGCGTCGAGGGTGTTGCCGTTGGAGAAGGTGAGGCCCTCGCGCAGGGTGCAGCGGTACTGCTCGTTCCGCTCGTCGGTGAAGCCGCACCTCTCCGCGGCGTCCCGGACGGGGCGGGTGCCGGAGCGCGGCATCCGCAGCAGCGTCTGGAAGGCGTTGCGCATGACGTTCCACGAGCTGACGTCGTACGCGGCCGCTGGGTCGAAGGGCGCGGGCGTGGCCTTGGACACGGCGAAGGTGTCGGTCGTACCGACGACGATCGCCTCCTCGTCGCTCCCCGTCACCTGCCCGCAAGCGGTCAGCAGGGACGCCAGCAGACCGGCTGTCGCAGTGAGCGCCGGGGTCTTGCGGTGCATCGGGCACGGTCCTCTCGTCGGCCGAAGGGTCACGGTGCGAAAGACCGGGCGGGAGACGCTGACGGGCTCAGGTGGCCATCCCTGAACTGGTCGCCCTGGCAACGGACTTCGAGCCCGATGAGGACACCCCCGGTCCGCCGTGGACTGCGCGGACGCACCGGACCGACCGGCATGGCGTGCCGGCGCCGACGCGAAGTCTGGTGAATGTCACAGCGCTCTTCGTGCCGCGTCAAGAGGCTGGGACCACGTATTCGGCGAAGGCAGCCGACAGGGCGTCATAAGCGTTACAAGTCGCCTGAGCAGGCGCGGACCTGAGTGCCTGCAAGCGGGGCGGAGCGCGGCCCGGGAGCGTCCCGAAGCCGCCTGCGGAAGAGGTGCCGGAGCGTCAGGAGACGCTCTGGTGCGCCACGAGGACCAGAGAACGCAGGAAGGCGAGATTCACCTCTTCGAGCGATTCCACGACGGTGCGGCCCGGTGCGTCGTCGATGGGCGCGACGGACGGCACCGCCACCACCCGGCAGCCTGCCGCCTCGGCGGACGCCACCCCGGTCACGGTGTCCTCGATGACGGCGCAGCGGGCCGGGTCCGCGCCGAGGCGCCCGGCGGCCGTCAGATAGGGGTCGGGGTGCGGCTTCGTACGGTTCAGTTCGTCCCCGGCGACGGTGAGGTCGAAGTGCTCCCTGCCGAGGGAGACCAGCATCTCGTCCACGACCGTGCGGTGGGAGGCGGAGACCAGCGCGGTGGGGACCCCGTGCAGGGAGAGCTCGGCGAGCAGGCGCCGCGCGCCGGGTACCAGCTGCACGCCGCGGCGCACGCGCTCGATGAACTTGTCGTTGAGCAGCACGGTCAGCTCCTCGACCGTGATGTCGGCCTGCGTCGCCTCGATGAGGAAGCCGGCACTGCGCGTCATCGGGCCGCCGACCACGACCTCGCGCCATTCGTCCTTCAGTACGTGCCCGAGCTCCGCGAAAGCCTCACTCTCGGCGTCCCACCAGTAGCCTTCCGTGTCGACCAGGGTGCCGTCCATGTCGAGGAGCACCGCCTGCAGCGACGAGCCTTCGGCCGTAAGAGTGCCGAGCGCGGGGATGGAGCTGGTCATCCGCGTACACCTCCGTGAGGGACAACAAGGCCGGCCGCCCGCCCCACAGGAGCGAACGACCGGCCTGTACCGGACCGACCATTCTACGGCCGTCCGGTCGGAGCCGTTATCGGGCGTTGAAGTACTTGGCCTCCGGATGGTGGATCACGATGGCGTCGGTGGACTGCTCGGGGTGCAGCTGGAACTCCTCCGACAGCTCGACGCCGATGCGCTCCGGCTGCAGCAGGTCCGCGATCTTCGCCCGGTCCTCCAGGTTGGGGCAGGCACCGTAGCCGAGGGAGAAGCGGGCACCCCGGTACTTCAGGGCGAACATGTCGGCCATGGCGGCCGGGTCCTCTGCCGAGATGTCCAGCTCGGCGCGTACCCGGGCGTGCCAGTACTCGGCGAGGGCCTCCGCGAGCTGGACGGACAGGCCGTGCAGCTCCAGGTAGTCCCGGTAGGCGTCCTTCGCGAAGAGCTCCGCGGTGGCCTCGCCGATCTTCGAACCGACCGTGACGACCTGCAGCCCGACGACGTCCTGTTCACCTGAGTCCTCCGGGCGGAAGAAGTCCGCGAGGCACAGCCGCCGGCCGCGGCGCTGGCGCGGGAAGGTGAAGCGGGTGCGCTCGCTGCCGTCCTCGTTGAGGAGGATCAGGTCGTCGCCCTTGGAGACGCACGGGTAGTAGCCGTAGACGACGGCCGCCTCCAGCATGTTGTCGGTGTGCAGCCGGTCCAGCAGGCCGCGCAGCCGGGGACGTCCGTCGGACTCCACCAGTTCCTCGTAGTCGGGGCCGTCGCCCGTGCGGGACTCCTTCAGGCCCCACTGGCCCTTGAAGAGCGCGCCCTCGTCGATCCAGGACGCGTAGTCCTTCAGGCCGATGCCCTTGACCACGCGGCTGCCCCAGAAGGGCGGCGTCGGCACCGGGTTGTCGGTGGCCACGTCGGAGCGCACCGAACCGTCGTTGACCTCCTCCTCCGGCACCTCACCGGCCGCGGACGAGGGGCGCTTGGGCACCCGGCGCTGCTTCAGCGGCGGCAGTTCGGCACCGGGGACGCCACGCTTGACGCCGATGAGGGCGTCCATGAGGCGCAGGCCCTCGAAGGCGTCGCGGGCGTAGCGGACTTCGCCCTCGTAGACCTCGTGCAGATCCTGCTCGACGTATGCGCGCGTGAGTGCGGCGCCGCCGAGGATGACCGGGAAGTCGGAGGCCATCTTGCGCTGGTTGAGCTCCTCCAGGTTCTCCTTCATGATCACCGTGGACTTCACCAGGAGGCCGGACATGCCGATGACGTCGGCCTTGTTCTCCTCGGCGGCATCCAGGATGGCGCCTACGGGCTGCTTGATCCCCAGATTGACCACGGTGTAGCCGTTGTTGGACAGGATGATGTCGACGAGGTTCTTGCCGATGTCGTGCACGTCGCCGCGGACCGTGGCCAGGACGATGGTGCCCTTGCCCTCGTCGTCCGTCTTCTCCATGTGCGGTTCCAGGTAGGCGACCGCGGTCTTCATGATCTCGGCGGACTGCAGCACGAACGGAAGCTGCATCTTGCCCGCGCCGAAGAGTTCGCCGACGACCTTCATGCCCGCGAGCAGCGTGTCGTTGACGATGTCGAGCGCGGGACGCTCCTGCAGCGCCGTCTCCAAGTCGTCTTCCAGGCCGTTGCGTTCGCCGTCGATGACGCGCCGCTGGAGGCGCTCGTCCAGCGGCAGCGCCGCGAGCTCCTCGGCCTTGCCGGCCTTCATCGCCTTGGTGTCGACGCCCTCGAACAGCTCCAGGAGATGCTGCAGCGGGTCGTAACCCTCACGGCGCCGGTCGTAGATCAGGTCCAGGGCGGTGGTGACCTGCTCCTCCTCCAGGCGAGCGATCGGCAGGATCTTGCTCGCGTGCACGATCGCCGAGTCCAGCCCGGCCTTGACGCACTCGTCGAGGAAGACGGAGTTGAGGACGATGCGCGCGGCCGGATTGAGCCCGAAGGAGATGTTGGACAGGCCGAGCGTGGTCTGCACGTGGGGGCGGCGCTTCTTCAGCTCCCGGATGGCCTCGATGGTGTTGATCCCGTCCTTGCGGGACTCCTCCTGGCCGGTGCAGATGGTGAACGTCAGGCAGTCGATGAGGATGCTCGACTCGGCGATGCCGTAGTTGGCGGTCAGGTCGTCGATGATGCGCTCGGCGATGGCGACCTTGTTCTCGGCGGTACGGGCCTGGCCCTCCTCGTCGATCGTCAGAGCCATCAGGGCGGCGCCGTGCTCGCGTGCCAGGGTGGCCACGCGGGCGAAGCGGGACTCGGGGCCGTCGCCGTCCTCGTAGTTGACGGAGTTGATGACGGCTCGGCCGCCAAGCTTCTCCAACCCGGCCTGGATCACCGGCACTTCGGTGGAGTCGAGCACGAGGGGAAGGGTGGAGGAGGTCGCGAAGCGCCCGGCGATCTCCGCCATGTCGGCGACGCCGTCACGGCCCACGTAGTCGACGCACACGTCGAGCATGTGGGCGCCCTCGCGGATCTGGTCGCGGGCCATCTCCACGCAGTCGTCCCAGCGGCCGTCGAGCATGGCCTCGCGGAACTTCTTCGAGCCGTTGGCGTTCGTACGCTCGCCGATCGCCAGGTACGAGGTGTCCTGGCGGAAGGGGATCATCTGGTAGAGGGAGGCGGCACCCGCCTCGGGCGTGGGTGTGCGCTGGGCCGGTGCCTTGCCGCGTACGCGCTCAACGAGCTGGCGCAGGTGCTCGGGGGTCGTACCGCAGCAGCCGCCGACCAGGGAGAGGCCGTAGTCGCGGACGAAGCCCTCGTGCGCGTCGCACAGCTCCTCGGGCGTGAGCGGGTAGTGGGCTCCGTCCTTGCCGAGTACGGGCAGGCCCGCGTTGGGCATGCACGAGACCGGCACCTGCGAGTGCTGGGCGAGGTAGCGCAGGTGCTCGCTCATCTCGGCCGGCCCGGTGGCGCAGTTGAGGCCGATCATGTCGATGCCGAGCGGCTCCAGGGCCGTGAGGGCCGCACCGATCTCGGAACCCAGCAGCATGGTGCCGGTGGTCTCGACGGTCACGGAGCAGATCAGCGGCAGCTCGTGCGCGCCGGCGGCGTCCATGGCGCGGCGGGCACCGATGACGGCCGCCTTGGTCTGCAGCAGGTCCTGGGTGGTCTCCACCAGCAGGGCGTCGGCACCGCCGGCGATCATGCCTTCGGCGTTCTGCTGGTAGGCGTCGCGCAGCGTGGTGTACGGGGCGTGGCCCAGCGTCGGCAGCTTGGTGCCGGGGCCCATCGAGCCGAGCACCCAGCGGGGGCGGCCGTCGGCCTCGAATTCGTCCGCCACGTCGCGGGCGATGCGGGTGCCCGTCTCGGAGAGCTCGAAGACGCGGTCGGTGATGTCGTACTCGCCCAGGGCGGCGTGGTTGGCGCCGAAGGTGTTGGTCTCGACACAGTCCACGCCGGCGGCGAAGTACTCGGTGTGGACCGACCGCACGATGTCGGGACGTGTCACGTTGAGGATCTCGTTGCAGCCTTCGAGCTGCTGGAAGTCGTCGAGGGACGGGTCCTGCGCCTGAATCATGGTGCCCATCGCGCCGTCGGCGACGACCACGCGTTCCGTGAGTGCCTTACGCAGGGCTGCTGCCCTCGGGAAGGCGGAATCGGGCGTACTGCTCGGCGAGGCCATGAAGGGTTCTCCCTAAAGTGCGACGGCTGTCGGCTATGCGCTGTCCGGTCACTGCACTGAGGACGGCGCACCTGATCAGGGTATCGGGCGAACACAAGAGTGCAGCCGGGCATCCCGCGGAGCGGACGTACAAGACGCCGCGAAAGGGCAGGAAACCGGCTGAACCGGACGACTTCGCACGGCGGGGGCGCACAGGGGGCCATCAGCGCTGGGCGCGGGGACAGACCGGTGCGCTCGCTCGTAAGCGGACCGGGCTACCGTCGGTCCACATCAAGCGATACCGTTCGGCATTGTCGAACCCGATTCAGAGCGGCCGTTGCGAGCAGGTCAGGGAGGTGCCCGGTGGCCCGGAACATCCAGTCGCTCGAGCGCGCGGCGGCCGTGCTGCGGCTTCTGGCGGGCGGTGAACGCAGGCTCGGCCTGTCCGACATCGCCTCGTCAATGGATCTTCCGAAGGGCACCGCGCACGGTCTGCTGCGCACCCTCCAGCAGGAGGGTTTCGTGGAGCAGGACGAGGCGACGGGCAAGTACCAGCTGGGCGCGGAACTGCTGCGGCTGGGCACCAGCTACCTGGACGTGCACGAGCTGCGCTCCCGGGCCCTGGTCTGGGCGGACGACCTGGCACGGTCCAGCGGGGAGAGCGTCTATCTGGGCGTTCTGCACCAGCAGGGCGTGCTCATCGTGCACCACGTCTTCCGGCCGGACAACAGCCGTCAGGTGCTGGAGGTCGGTGCGATGCAGCCGCTGCACAGCACCGCGCTGGGCAAGGTGATCTCGGCGTTCGACCCGGTGGCGCACAGCGAGGCCGTGGACGGCGAGCGCCGGCGCTTCACGGAGCACACGGTCACGTCGCTCGAGGAGTTCGAGGACGTGCTGGAGCTGACGCGGGCGCGCGGCTGGGCCGCCGACGTGGAGGAGACCTGGGAGGGGCTCGCCTCGATCGCGGCGCCGATCCGCGACCGCCGCCGGATGCCGGTGGGAGCGGTCGGCGTGACCGGGGCGCTGGAGCGGGTCTGCGAGGACGTCACCGCCGGTACGGGCGTCGTCGGCGCGGCCTCACCGTCCGGCGCGGTCAACGGTGCGGGGGGCGCGCCCGTCGAGGCCGAACTGCGGCCGACGCTCGTCGCCGCCGTACGGGACTGCGCGCGCGCCGTCTCACGGGATCTCGGCGCCCGGCGGTTCTGACGGGCGGGTTCCGGCCGGCGGTTCCGGCCGGCGGGACCCCCCGGGCGCGGGGCATCGGCGCGGTCCCGGCTCCGCCCTGCCCGGAGATGATCTCCCCTGCGTACACGGAGTGCGGGAGTCCTGGGTCACACCCCTTGACGAGACCGTCACCAGGGACAAAACTGCCCAGTCGGCGGTCGGCATTGTCGAACAGCGGACGGAACCGGCCCGCCCTCCCCATCTGGACAAGACAAAGGAGTCGCGGGTGTCCAGCTCCGACATCTTCTTCGGCGAAGTCATAGGTACGGCGATGCTCGTACTGCTCGGCGGCGGCGTCTGCGCCGCCGTGACCTTCAAGCGCTCAAAGGCCTCCAACGCCGGCTGGGTCGCCATCGCCTTCGGCTGGGGCATGGCAGTCCTCGTCGGCGGCTATGTCTCGGTGGGCGTCTCCGGCGCACACCTCAACCCGGCCGTCACCCTCGCCCTCGCTATAGAGGGCACCACCCCGTGGGGCGATGTTCCGCTCTACTTCGCCAGCGAACTGCTCGGCGCCATGATCGGCGCCGTTCTGGTGTGGCTCACCTACTACGGCCAGTTCCACGCCGATCTCGTAGAGCCGGAGATGGCGCAGCGCAAGTCCGAGAATCCCGGACCTGTGCACGGCGTCTTCTTCACCTCTCCGGAGATCCGCAACACCGTTCAGAACCTCGTCACCGAGATCATCGCCACGTTCGTCCTCATCATCGCGATCCTGACCCAGGGGCTGACCAAGGGAGTCGGGGTCTCCGGCGTCGGCGTGCTGCTCGTGGCCCTGACGGTCGTCGGCATCGGTCTGTCTCTCGGCGGTCCCACGGGGTACGCCATCAACCCTGTCCGTGACCTCGGCCCGCGTATCGTGCACGCACTGCTGCCCCTGCCGAACAAGGGCGGCTCCGACTGGAACTACTCCTGGATACCGGTCGTGGGCCCGCTGATCGGCGCCGCGATCGCCGCCGGAGTACACCAGGTCGCATTCGCCTGAGCCGTGACTCCCGGGCTCCCGGCTCCCGGGCTGCGGAGCTGCCGGGCCGGACCGGGGCGTCGACGCCCCGGTCCGGCCCGGCAGCCCGGAGCACCGGCCGGCGGCCCGGAGGTTACGGGCGGCGCGCGCGGCAGAGACCTCTTCCCACCCCGAAACACTTGGAGCAGGACATGAGCGAGACCGAGAACCAGTCCGCGGGCGCTTCCACCCACGGCGAGGGCCCCTTCATCGCCGCCATCGACCAGGGCACGACCTCCAGCCGCTGCATCGTCTTCGACAAGGACGGCCGCATCGTCGCCGTCGACCAGAAGGAACACGAGCAGATCTTCCCGAAGCCCGGCTGGGTCGAGCACGACGCCGCCGAGATCTGGACGAACGTGCAGCAGGTGGTCATAGGCGCCCTGGACAACGCGGGCATAACCAAGGCCGACGTGAAGGCCCTCGGCATCACCAACCAGCGTGAGACGACGCTGCTGTGGGACAAGGCCACCGGCGAGCCCGTGCACAACGCCCTGGTCTGGCAGGACACCCGCACGGACACGCTCTGCCGCGAACTCGGCCGCAACGTCGGCCAGGACCGCTTCCGCCGCGAGACCGGCCTGCCCCTGGCCTCCTACTTCTCCGGGCCGAAGATCCGCTGGCTGCTCGACAACGTCGACGGGCTCCGCGAGCGCGCCGAGCGCGGCGAACTCCTCTTCGGAACCATGGACTCCTGGGTCATCTGGAACCTCACCGGCGGCCCTGACGGAGGGCGTCACGTCACGGACGTGACCAACGCCTCCCGCACCATGCTGATGAACCTGCACTCGATGAACTGGGACGAGAAGATCTGCAGCTCCATGGGCGTCCCCATGTCGTTGCTGCCCGAGATCCGTTCCTCCGCCGAGGTGTACGGGGAGGCGACGGGCGCGCTCGCCGGTGTCCCGGTGGCCTCCGCACTGGGTGACCAGCAGGCGGCACTGTTCGGGCAGACCTGCTTCGCCGAGGGAGAGGCGAAGTCCACGTACGGCACGGGAACGTTCCTGCTGCTCAACACCGGCCATGAGGCGGTCAATTCGTACAACGGGCTGCTGACGACGGTCGGTTACCGCATCGGCGACGAGCGGCCGGTCTACGCCCTGGAGGGCGCGATCGCCGTCACCGGTTCGCTCGTGCAGTGGATGCGCGACCAGATGGGACTGATCAGCACCGCTGCCGAGATCGAGACCCTCGCCAGCTCCGTCGAGGACAACGGCGGCGCCTACTTCGTGCCGGCCTTCTCCGGCCTCTTCGCCCCGTACTGGCGCGACGACGCCCGCGGTGTGATCGCCGGCCTCACCCGGTACGTCACGAAGGCCCACCTCGCCCGTGCCGTGCTGGAGGCGACCGCCTGGCAGACGCGGGAGATCGTCGACGCGATGCAGAAGGACTCCGGCGTCGAGCTGACCGCGCTGAAGGTCGACGGCGGCATGACGTCCAACAACCTGCTGATGCAGACCATGTCGGACTTCCTCGACGCACCCGTCGTACGGCCGATGGTCGCCGAGACCACCTGTCTTGGCGCCGCCTACGCGGCAGGGCTCGCCGTCGGCTTCTGGTCCGACGTCGACGAGCTGCGCGCCAACTGGAAGCGGGCGGCCGAGTGGACGCCCCACATGGACGCGGCCGACCGCGACCGCGAGTACAAGAACTGGCTCAAGGCCGTGCAGCGGACCATGGGCTGGATCGAAGAGGAGAACTGAGAACGATGAACACCCTGCAGAGCGTCCCCACCCTCGGGACGCACCCGGCTGCCGGCGGCAACCCGAGCCGCGCCGAGACCAGGGAGCTGCTCACGGGAGCGACGTACGACCTGCTCGTGATCGGCGGCGGCATCCTCGGAACCTCGGTGGCCTGGCACGCCGCGCAGTCGGGGCTGCGGGTGGCGATGGTGGACGCCGGCGACTTCGCCGGCGCCACCTCCTCCGCCTCCTCCAAGCTGGTCCACGGCGGACTGCGTTATCTGCAGACCGGCGCGGTGAAGCTGGTGGCGGAGAACCACCACGAGCGGCGGGTGCTGGCCAAGGACGTGGCTCCGCACCTCGTCAATCCGCTCAAGTTCTATCTGCCCGTCTACAAGGGCGGGCCGCACGGTGCGGCGAAGCTGGGCGCCGGCGTCTTCGCCTACAGCGCGCTCTCCGCGTTCGGCGACGGCGTCGGGCGTCTCGTCTCGCCCGCACGCGCCGCGGCCGACAACCCCGGGCTGCGTACGGAGAACCTCAAGGCGGTGGCGGTCTACGGCGACCACCAGATGAACGACTCGCGCATGGCCGTCATGACGGTCCGTGCCGCCGTCGCCTCGGGCGCCGTGGTCCTCAACCACGCCGAGGTGACCGGCCTGCGCCGTACCGTCGGCCGGGTGACGGGAGCCGAACTGCGCGACCGCACCGACGGCAGCGAGTTCGGCGTCGACGCCCGCCTCGTGCTCAACGCGACCGGCCCCTGGGTGGACCACCTTCGCCGCCTGGAGGACAGGAGCGCCGCTCCCAGCGTGCGGCTCTCCAAGGGCGCCCACCTCGTGCTGCGCCGCAAGTCGCCCTGGCGGGCGGCGATGGCGACGCCGATCGACAAGTACCGCATCACCTTCGCGCTTCCGTGGGAGGACCAGCTGCTGCTGGGCACCACCGACGAGGCCTACGAGGGCGATCCGGGCGACGTGCGGGCGACCGAGGCCGACATCCAGCAGATCCTGGACGAGGCCGCGTTCTCCGTACGGGACGAGCACCTGACCCGCGATCTGATCAGCTACGCCTTCGCGGGCCTGCGCGTGCTCCCGGGCGGCCCGGGGGGCGTGACGGCGGCGAAGCGGGAGACGGTCGTCAGCGAGGGCATCGGCGGAATGCTCTCGGTCGCGGGCGGCAAGTGGACGACGTACCGGCACATCGGCCGCGCCGTGATGGACAAGCTGGCGAAGCTGCCCGGCGGTTCGATCGCGCAGGACATGGAGCCCGTAGGGGAGTTGGTGCGCCGCACACCGCTGCCCGGGATCTCGAATCCGAACGCGGTCGCTCACCGGCTGCTGGTGGACCGGGAGCGCGAACCGGGCCCGCGCATGGACCCGTCGACGGCCCGCCATCTGGCCACGCACTACGGCTCGCTCTCCTTCGACATCGCGCGGCTGGTCAACGAGGACCCGTCGCTCGGCGAGCGCATCCACCCGGACGGGCCGGAGATCTGGGCCCAGGTCGTGCACGCGCGCGACCACGAGTGGGCCGAGACCGCCGACGACGTGCTGCGGCGGCGCACCACGCTCACCATCCGCGGTCTGGACACCGACGAGGTGCGTGAACGCGTCGGGAAGCTCCTCGCGGAGCGCAACGGCTGAGCGCACGGGGAACGGCTGCTCAGGTGGCCGTTCCGCCGGCCGGCCTCCCGCCCTCCGCCGGGGCGGCTGGAGGCAGGGGGGAAGGGGGGACGCGTCCCCGTGCGGCCGTGACGGGACCGCACGGGGATCGCAGGCGGGCGGGCCACGCCGGGGGGCAGGCCCGCCCGCCGTCAGTTGAGCGGGCCGTCAGTTGAGCAGGCGTCAGTTGATGGGCACCAGTTGAGCCGCCGCCCGCGCCCCCGCGCAGGCACCCGGCGCACATGCCAGGCACAGCCGTCGGGCAACAGGCCCGTCAGCCCGCCCGCTCCCCCAGCCAGACCGCCGTGTCCGGTGCGAGCAAGCCGTCGTAGGGACCCGGCTCGCTCGCGAGCAGTGGCACCGCGCCGGCCGGAAGGGGTACGGGCCGTCCGGAGAGATTGACGCGGCACTCGAGCAGCGGGCCCCGGCGGAAGGCCAGTTCGCCCTCGGCGGCCTCCAGCCACTCCAGCACTTCGCCGTCCGGTGAGCCGCTGAAGCCGCGGCGCAGTCTCAGCGCGGTGCGGTACAGCTCCAGGAAGGAGCCCTCCACTCCGCTCTGTGCCTCCACGGAGTGGGCTCCCCATCCGTCGGGCTGCGGCAGCCATGCCCCGGCGGGGCCGAAGCCGTACGAGGGTCCCTGGAGCTGCCACGGCACCGGTACGCGGCAGCCGTCGCGGCCCTTGTGCGTACGGCCTGTGCGCTCCCACATCGGGTCGCGCAGCGCCTCGGCGGGCAGGTCCGCGACCTCCGGAAGCCCGAGCTCCTCACCCTGGTACAGGTAGGCGGTGCCGGGCAGCGCCAGGGTGAGCAGCGCGGCGGCGCGGGCCCGGCGGCGACCGAGTCCGTGGTCGGGAGCCGGTTCGCGTCCGCCGGAGGTCAGCCACTCGGCGAAGTCGGTGCCTTCGGGGAGGCCGTAGCGGGTGGCGTGCCGGACCACGTCGTGGTTGGAGAGCACCCAGGTCGGCAGGGTGCCCACGGAGTGCGCGCCTTCGAGCGACTCGTCGATGACCGCGCGGAAGGACGCGGCGTCCCAAGGGCAGCGCAGATGGAAGAAGTTGAAGGCCTGGTGCAGCTCGTCGGGACGGGTGTACAGCGGCAGCCGGGCGGCGCTGACACCCGCTTCGGCGACGGCGACGCGGGGCGGCCGGTAGGAGTCGAGGATCTTCCGCCAGGACCGGTAGACGTCGTGCACCTCGTCCCGGTCCCAGAAGGGGTGATCGTCGCCCTGCGGCGGCGAGTTGAGGGGTGCGGCGTCGTTGCCGAAGGTGTTGCGCAGCGGACGCGAGAGGTCCTTGCGCAGGCCGTGTGCGACGTCGACGCGGAAGCCGTCGACGCCGAGGTCGAGCCAGAAGCGCAGGGTCCGTTCGAAGTCGGCGGCGACCTCCGGGTTCTCCCAGTTCAGGTCGGGCTGCTCGGCGGCGAATATGTGCATGTACCACTGCCCGTCCGCCGTCCTGGTCCATGCGCCGCCGCCGAACTTGGACTGCCAGTCGGCGGGCGGCTCGCTGCCGCCGGGTGGGTTGCCGTCCAGGAAGACGAAGCGGTCGCGGGCCGCCGAACCGGGGGCGGAGCCGAGCGCCTCCGCGAACCAGGGGTGCTGGTCGGAGCAGTGGTTGGGGACGATGTCGACGATGACCTTCAGGCCGAGCCCGTGGGCTCGCGAGAGCAGGTCGCGGAAGTCGTCGAGGGTTCCGTGGCGCGGGTCGACGCCCCGGGGGTCGGACACGTCGTAACCCCCGTCCGCCCAGGGCGAGGGGTAGAAGGGCGTAAGCCAGAGCGCGTCGACACCGAGACCGGCCAGATGACCGAGGCGGTCGGCGATGCCGCGCAGGTCGCCCATGCCGTCGCCGTCGGCGTCGGCGAAGCTGGGCACGTAGATCTGGTAGACGACCGCCTCACGCCACCAGGCGTCGGTGGCTTCCGTGGGTTCCTGGGACGGCTGCTGGGGCGTGCTGGCTGTCACGGTGTCCTCTCAAGAAACGGCGCATGCGGCCGCGCCACCCGTCCGTCCGTACGGACGCGGCGCGATGCCGACGGGCACTGTACGTACACCGCCGCACCGCCGGAAGCGGCGGCCGCTGCCGAGCCTCACCAGGAGCACCGTGCAGGTCAAGTGGATGGACCGGCGGCGGCTCGCGGGCTGCCGGGCCCACGGGGACACTCCCGCGGACGGTGCGTGCCCGCCGGGCGTACGGGTGCGGCCAGGGCTGCGGCGTGCGCGCTGTCACGCCGTAGGCTGGTTGCCGCACGGAACGGAACAGCAGCCGGGTGCGCGTCGACGCACACGACCCGGCCGGAAGGAGGCGCTGGGTGATCGAGCTCGAGGGAGTACCCGAGCTGGTCGACCCGGTCATGGTGGCCGCGTTCGAAGGCTGGAACGACGCCGGCGACGCCGCCTCCACCGCGGTCGGGCACATGGAGCGGGAGTGGAAGGGCGAGGTCTTCGCGGCGCTCGACGCGGAGGACTACTACGACTTCCAGGTCAACAGGCCGCAGGTGTGGCTGGACGGCGGCTCACGCAAGATCACATGGCCGACGACACGGCTTGCCGTCGTACGCGTGGACGACGCGGGCGGCAAGGGGAAGCCGCGCGACCTGGTGCTGGTGCGCGGCATCGAGCCGAGCATGCGCTGGCGCTCCTTCTGCAACGAAATCCTCGGCTTCGCCCACGAGTTGGGCGTCGAGATGGTCGTCGTCCTCGGCGCGCTGCTTGGTGACACCCCGCACAGCCGCCCCGTCCCGGTGACGGGCGTGACGTCCGATCCCGACCTGGCCCGCACCATGAACCTGGAGGAGTCGCGGTACGAGGGGCCGACAGGCATCGTCGGCATCCTCCAGGAGGCGTGCACCCACGCCGGCGTACCGGCGCTGAGCCTGTGGGCGTCGGTGCCGCACTACGTCTCCCAGCCGCCCAACCCGAAGGCCACCCTCGCGCTGCTGAACCGCCTCGAGGATCTGCTGGAGCTGAACGTGCCCCAGGGCGAGCTGCAGGAGGACGCGCGCGCATGGCAGTTGGGCGTGGACCAGCTTGCCGCCGAGGACAGCGAGGTCGCCGAGTACGTGCAGTCGCTGGAGGAGGCACGGGACACCGCCGAGCTGCCGGAGGCTTCGGGAGAGGCCATCGCGAAGGAGTTCGAGCGGTATCTGCGGCGGCGTGACGACGGTCCGGGAGGTGCCGGCAGCGGTACGCCCGGTGGCAACGCGCGGGAGACCGGGGCGGGTTCTTCCCCCGTATACGGCGAAGAGACCCCCAAGCGTGCTGCGGGCGGCGGACGCTCCCGTCGTTCCAAGCCGCAGCCGCGCGACGGCGCCAAGGACGACCGCAAGGACGACGAGGACGCCGGCGGCGCCGAGAACGGCAAGCAGGCCGACGGGAGCGGGGACGCCGAGGGCCGGGACGCCGAGAGCCGGGACGCCGGGGCGGACAAGGAAGGCGGCGGCGAAAGCGGCGGAAAAGACGGCGGCGACGGCAAGGCCAAGCCCGGTACGCGCCGCAGCACCACCGGCGGCACCAAGAGCGGCGGCGGGCGGACCAGAAGCACCGGCGCCACCAAGGGCACGAAGGGCACCCGCAGCAGCGGCCGTGCCGGCGGCGGCAAGTCCGCCAAGGACGAGGGCAAGAGCGACGACGAGAGCGGAAGCGGCGCCGGCACCGGCACCGGCAAGGCGAAGCCCTCCTCCTCCGCCGGCGAGCAGGACGAGAGCGGCGAGAACAGCGGGAGCCGCAAGAAGGACGGCACGAGCGGCGAAAGCGGCAAGAGCAGCGGCAGACGGCAGAACGGCGGCAAGCGCAAGCCCGGCGCCGACGAGCCCGCCGAGCCGGACGAGACCGACAAGGGCGGCAAGGGCAAGGGCGGCACGGGCAAGAGCAAGGACTCCGACGAGGAGTAAGCACCCGGCCCATGCAAAGGGCCGCCCCGCCGGGAGATCAGCGGGACGGCCGTTGCGACGGGGCGCCTCTGCCCTACAGCGCGACCCCCAGCAGCGCATCCACCGCACGCGAGACCATGCCGGGCGCACCCTCGTCCGTGCCTCCCCCGGCCTCCTGCGCCGCCGCCCAGCGGTCGACCGCGGCCAGCGCGGCAGGTGAGTTCAGATCGTCCGCGAGCGCCGCGCGGATCTCCTCGACGACGGCGTCCGCGGGCGGGCCGTCCGGCCGCGAGACGGCGGTCCGCCACCGCGCGAGCCTGGCCCGTGCCTCGTCGAGCACGTCGCTCGAGTACTCCCAGTCCGACCGGTAGTGGTTCGCCAGCAGCGTGAGCCGGATCGCGGCGGGATCGACTCCGTCGCGACGCAGCTGTGAGACGAAGACCAGGTTCCCCTTGGACTTCGACATCTTCTCGCCGTCCAGGCCCACCATCCCGGCGTGTACGTAGGTCTGCGCGAAGGGGTGTTCACCGGTGAGCGCCTGCGCGTGCGAGGCGCCCATCTCGTGGTGGGGGAAGGCGAGATCGGAGCCGCCGCCCTGTACGTCGAAGCCCATGCCGAGGTGTTCCAGGGCGATCGCCACACACTCGATGTGCCATCCGGGCCTGCCGGGGCCGAGCGAGGCCCCGTCCCACTCCGGTTCGCCGTCGCGGGCGGCGCGCCACAGCATCGGGTCGAGCGGACTCTTCTTCCCGGGCCGCTCCGGGTCGCCGCCGCGCTCGGCGGAGAGGATCCGCATGGTCTCGGCGTCGAGGCGGGAGACTTCGCCGAAGTGGGTGTCCGCGTCGACGGAGAAGTAGACGTCCCCCTCCAGTTCGTACGCGGCGCCCAGGTCACGCAGCCGCTCGACGAGCGGGACGATGCGCGGAATCGATTCGACGGCACCGACGAACTGCCGCGGGGGCAGCATCCGCAGAGCCGTCATGTCCTCCCGGAAGAGGTCCGTCTCACGCTCCGCCAGCGCCGCCCATGCCTCGCCCGTCTCCTGCGCACGCTCCAGCAGGGGATCGTCGATGTCGGTGACGTTCTGTATGTAGTGGACCTGCCGCTTGGTGTCGAGCCACACGCGCTGTACGAGGTCGAAGGCGTTGTAGGTCGCCGCGTGCCCCAGATGAGTGGCGTCGTACGGGGTGATCCCGCAGACGTAAATGCGGGCGACGGAACCGGGCGCCAGGGTGGCGCGGGCGCCCGTCGCGGTGTTGTGGATCTCCAGGTCGCGGCCCTGACCAGGCAGGGCGGGAACCTCGGAAGCGGGCCAGGCATGCATTCCCTGAGCCTAACCCGGACAGGAGTTCGCCATCCTGACGGGACGGCCGCCCCGTCCCGGGCCTGCGGAAATGGCCGGATAGGCGGTCTTGACCGCGGACAGCAGCGTGCGCAGGTGTCTCACGGGCGCGTGCGTACGTGTCACACGGGGGGCCACGGGATGGCCGGCCAGTCGCCGCTGGGCAGCGGGTGGCGGCCGGAGCTGACCAGGCCGTCGATCCGCTTGCGCAGGGCCTCTGCTTCGGCCGTGGTGATCAGCCCGGAGAGCCTGGCGGCGAGGGGGGCGCCGTCGGCGAGCGCCGTGCCGAGCCCGCGCAGCGTCGCGGTCGCCTCGGATGTCAGTTCCTCGCCGGCCCAGCCCCACAGCAGGGTGCGCAGCTTGTCGTCGACGTGGAAGGTGACGCCGTGGTCGATGGCGTACAGCGCGCCCGTGGGGAGGGTCAGCAGGTGACCGCCCTTGCGGTCGCCGTTGTTGATGACGGCGTCGACGACTGCCAGCCGCCGCAGCCGTTCGTCGTCGGCGTGCACGAGAAGCGCGGGCCGCGCGGAGCCGGTGTCCACGTGCCCGACGGGTTTCCAGCCCTCGCCCGGCTCGTCCCCCTCGACGATGGCGAGCAGCTCCCGGCCGCCGGCGGCGCCGGCCTCGTCGTCCCCGGCGGTGTCGTCGTCCCCGGCGGCCCCGTGAGCGCCGTCCGCCGCGTCCCCCTCATCGGCGCCCGCGCCGACGCCCAGGGCCCGGTCCGGGTCTTCGTCCCCATCCTCGGACGCGGCTCCGGGCAGCGGCCCCACCCACGCCTGGCACATGCCCTCGCCGTACGGTCCCTCCCGCAGCACCGTCGCGGGGATCAGATCCCAGCCGGTCGCGCGGGAGATCTCGTACGCCGCGACCTCCCGCTGTGCGAGCGTGCCGTCAGGAAAGTCCCACAGCGGCCGCTCGCCCGCCACCGGCTTGTACACGCACGGGACCCGGTGCCCTTCGTGTTCGACCTCGCCGAAGAGCACGGCGTTGGAGGCCTGCCGGATCTGTCCCAGTACGGACAGCGTGCCGAACTCCAGGCGGGTGCGCGTCTCCTCGGCCGCGGGCGAAGCGGCCTGCTGCTCCTGTCGCGGCGGACGACCGCAATCGGCTGCCTGGTTCATTCGCCGCGCCGGTATCCGTTCTGACGCGGACACACATGGCCTTCCGGGTCGAGCGGGAGGCTGCACAGCGGACACGGCGGCCTGCCGGCGTTGACGACTTCGAGTGCGCGCTTGGCGAACGCCCGGGCCATGGTGCCGTCGAGGCGTACGCGGAGCATCGGCGGCCCGTTCTCGTCGTCCTGGAGCAGCCGCTCCTCGGCGTCGGCGAGATCCTCGTCGGAGTCGGCCTCCAGTTCGACGACGGCCTGTGCCTCGACGACCATCCGCTCACCGTCACCGTCCCAGGCCAGCGCCATGGTGCCGACGCGGAACTCCTCCTCGACGGGGGTCTCCAGCGGCTGCGTGTCGTCGAGTTCGGCAGGCGCCACAGCGGGCACCGGTGCGTTGCCGCCGGAGCGGCGCACGACCTCGTCCAGCAGTTCGTCGATCCGCTCGGCCAGGGCCTCCACTTGTGCCTTCTCCAAGGCGACGCTGGTGGTGCGGCCCGATGCCGACGCCTGGAGGTAGAAGGTGCGCCGTCCTGGCAGCCCGACGGTACCGGCGATGAATCGGTCCGGCGGGTCGTAGAGGAACACCTGACGGGACACGTCCTGCTCCGTTGTCGTCGACGTCTGATCGGTCTAAGGCACCCTACTGCCGCGCCGATCTTCCTGCTTAGGCTCCGCCCCCCACTGCGGCGTCGCTGCCGTGGTCCGGGGAGTCCTCCTGGCCGTGCGGGCCTTCGTCACCCGCGTCGCCGGGCGCGGGCTCCGGCGGTACGAGGGAGTCCACTTCGCCCGTCTCCCCCAGCCGCAGCAGGAAGGGCCGCAGCGGGGTGTAGCGGATGACGGTGAGCGAGCACGGGCCGACGGCGATGCGCTGGAAGAGGTCCAGGTGCATGCCGAGAGCGTCCGCGACGACCGACTTGATGATGTCGCCGTGCGAACACATGGCGAACAGCGCGTCCGCCCCGTGCTCCGCCTCGATGCGCACGTTCCACTCCCGTACGGCCTCCACGGCCCGCGCCTGCATCGCGCGCATCGACTCCCCGCCGGGGAAGGCCGCCGCGGACGGGTGCTGCTGCACCGTCGTCATCAGCGGTTCGTCGCTCAGCTCCGCGAGTTTGCGCCCGCTCCAGTCGCCGTAGTCGCACTCGGAGATGCGCTCATCGGTGTGCAGGGGCAGCTCCGGCCGTGCCTGCAGGAGCGGTTCCAGGGTCTCGCGGCAGCGCTGCATGGGGCTGGTGACGAGCGCCGCCAACGGCAGCGCACCCAGCCGCCCGGGAAGCGCCGCGGCCTGGGTCCGGCCGTGGTCGTCCAGGGCCACTCCGGGCGTGCGGCCCGCGAGCAGTCCGGAGGTGTTGGCGGTGGAGCGGCCGTGCCGTACGAGGATGAGCGTGGGCATGCCTGCCAGCGTAGGCGAGCGCTCCGGGGTGCCCGCCGGTGGTCCGGTGGGCGGCCTCAGGGCACAATGACCAGTCGTGATCGTGGACTGCGCCATCTACCGGGAAGGACGCCGCACGGAGCGGCCGTCCGACTATTCCGATGCCCTGGACGAGGCCAGGGCGGCCGGGGACGCCTTTCTGTGGATCGGGCTGCACGAGCCGACCGAGGCCGAATTCGAGCTTGTGACAAGCGAGTTCGGTCTGCACCCGCTCGCCGTCGAGGACGCTCTGCACGCGCATCAGCGTCCCAAGCTGGAGGTCTACGCGGACTCCCTCTTCCTTGTGCTCAAGCCCGTCTCCTACGACCAGTCCACGGCAGCCGTCGCCACCGGGGAGCTGATGCTGTTCGTCGGCGACTCCTTCGTGGTGACGGTCCGCCACGGCGAGGCCAATCCGCTCGGAACGGTGCGCGAGCGGCTGGAACGCGAGCCGGAGGTCCTGCGGCACGGGCCGACGGCCGTGATGTACGCGGTGAGCGACGCCATCGTGGACCAGTACATGGACATCGCCGCGGATCTCCAGATCAGCCTCGACGGACTGGAGGAGGACGTCTTCTCCCCGGAGGCCCAGGCCGCCCGTGACACCGCAGGCCGCATCTACGCCTTCAAACGGCAGGTTCTGGGCTTCCGGCGGGCGACCGGGCCGCTGGCCGAGCCGCTGGAGCGGCTGATGCGTGCGGGAGTGCCGTTCGTCCACGAGGACTCGCGGCCGTTCTTCCGCGACGTGAGCGACCATCTGACCCGCGTCAACGAGCAGGTGGACAGCCTCGACCGGCTGCTGTCGGACATCCTCTCCGCGAACCTCGCCCAGATGAGCGTCCGGCAGAACGACAACATGCGGAAGATCTCCGCCTGGGCCGCCATGTTCGCGGTGCCCACGGCCATCGCCGGGATCTACGGCATGAACTTCGAGCACATGCCGGAGCTGCACTGGGTGTGGGCGTACCCGGCCGTGCTCGGAGTCATCGTGACGGCCTGTCTGCTGCTCTTCCGGGTCTTCAAGCGCCGCGGGTGGATCTGACCGTACGTCTCACGCCGCCGCACGGAGCGGTTCGCACGTAGCGGTTCCGCCGGAGGGCGGCCGACGTGGTGTGACCGACTGCGTAACCCTTGCGCGCGCCGCGCGTTGAGATGCGTAACGGCCGTGGCGGGGATGACCCCCGAGCCCCCTCCACGGCCGTAGGCATGCCCTCAGGCGGCCGCTACGACGCCACTCCGGCCCGCTCCAGTGCTTCGACGCCCGCCCTCAGCCCTGCGATGCGCTCCTCCAGCGCGAAGCCGGCCGGGGCGAGGGAGAGAGTGGTCACTCCGGCCTCGGCGTAGGAGCGCATCCGCTCGGAGATCCGCTCGACCGGGCCGAGGAGGGTGGTGGAGTCGATGAGTTCGTGCGGCACGGCGGCCGCAGCACCTTCCTTGTCGCCCGCCAGGTACTTGTCCTGGATCTCGGCGGCCTCCTTCTCGTAACCCATGCGCTGTGCCAGCCGGTTGTAGAAGTTCTGCTTGCGGCTGCCCATGCCGCCCACGTAGAGCGCCGTGTACGGGCGGAACTGGTCGGCCAGCGCGTGGACGTCCTCCCCCACCGCCATCGGCACCGTCGGGCACACGTCGAAACCGTCGAGGCCCGGGCCCTTGCCGGCCTTCTCCCGTCCTGTGCGCAGGTGCTGGAGCGTGGTCTCCTCCGCGTGCTCGGGCGAGAAGAAGATCAGCAGGGCACCGTCGGCGATCTCGCCGGTCTGCTCCAGGTTCTTCGGGCCGATCGCCGCGATGTAGAGCGGGATCTCCGCACGTACGGGGTGCACGGTCAGCTTGATCGGCTTGCCCGGACCGTCTGGCAGCGGCAGCGTCCAGTGCTCGCCCTGGTGGCTGAGACGCTCGCGGGACATGGCCTTGCGGATGATCTCGGCGTACTCGCGGGTGCGGGAGAGCGGCTTGTCGAACTTCACGCCGTACCAGCCCTCGGAGACCTGCGGCCCCGAGACGCCGAGGCCGAGGCGGAAGCGCCCGCCGGAGAGCGAGTCGAGAGTGGCCGCCGTCATGGCGGTCATCGCGGGCGTACGGGCGGGGATCTGGAAGATGCCCGAGCCGACGTCGATCCGCTCGGTCTGCGCCGCCACCCAGGACAGGACGGTGGGGGCGTCCGAGCCGTAGGCCTCCGCGGCCCAGCAGACCGAGTAGCCGAGACGGTCCGCCTCGCGGGCGACGGCGAGGTTGTCCGCGTCCATCCCCGCGCCCCAGTAGCCGAGGTTGATACCGAGCCGCATACCGGCCCCCTTACTGATCAGTAACGTCACTGTCCCGGGGACTCTAGCGTGCGCTCACAAGTAACCTCAACGCCCATGGAGGCAAGGCACCTCGGCCGTACCGGCCTGCGCGTATCCCGAATCGGCCTCGGCACCCTCACCTGGGCCCGGGACACCGGCGAGAGGGACGCCGCCGACCAGCTCAAGACGTTCTGGGAAGCGGGGGGCACGCTGGTCGACACCGCCGACGTATACGGGGCCGGCGGCGCCGAGTACCTCCTGGGCAGGCTGCTGGAAGGCCTCGTGCCGCGCCGTGACCTGGTGGTCGCCACCAAGGCGGGCAGCGTGCCCGACCCGGACCGCCGCTTCGACTGCTCACGCGGACATCTCCTGGCGGCGCTCGACGCCTCCCTGGAGAGACTGCGCACCGACTACGTGGACCTGTGGCAGGTGCACGCCTTCGACCCCGGGACACCGCTGGACGAGACGCTGCAGGCCCTGGACATCGCGGTCAGCAGCGGCCGGGCACGCTATGCGGGGGTCTCCAACTTCAGCGGCTGGCAGCTCGCCAAGGCGGCCACCTGGCAGCTCGCCGCCCCCGCCACGCGCACCCGGCTGGCGAGCACACAGATGGAGTACTCGCTGCTCCAGCGCGGCGTCGAACGTGAACTGCTGCCCGCCGCCGTCGACTTGGGCCTCGGCCTGCTGCCCTCCTCGCCGCTGGGGCGCGGCGTGCTCACCGGCAAGTACCGCCGTGCCGACCCGCCGCCCGAATCGCGCGGAGCCTCCGAGCACATGGCTCCCTTCGTCGCCCCGTACCTCGACGAGACAGCCTGCTCGATCGTCGACGCCGTCTCGACGGCCGCCGACGGGCTGGCGGTCTCACCGCTGCAGGTGGCGCTGGCCTGGGTACGGGACCGGCCGGGGGTGACCGCGCCCATCGTCGGTGCGCGCACGGCCGCGCAGCTCACCGAGGCGCTGTCAGTGGAGGGCCTTAGTCTTCCTGACGAGATCTGCCACGCGCTCGACGATGTGTCAGCGCCGGTGCACCGCTATCCCGACCAGGACTGGAGCGAGCTGTGACGGACGACAAGGCAGCCGAACTCCTCGCGGCGGTACGGGCGGTGGAGAGCGGCGAGCGCGCCGCCGCTTCGTTCTTCACCGAGTCCGGACAGCAGCCGCCTTCACCACGCCCGCATGCCCCCGCGGCATCAGCGGGGCCGCGGCCCGTGTCCGCCGCCGCGAGCGCGAGCAGTGCCGCACAGCGCGGCCCGGTCACCGTCCCGGACACGCTGCGCGACGTGCTCGCCGAGGGCGGCGCTCCGGAGACGCTCGCCCCGCGGGTCGCGGAGGCCCTCGGCGAGCAGGCAGCCGGGCTGCTCCGTTCCGACCCGTGGCAGCTGCTCGCCGTCCGGGGCGTGAAGCCCGAGCAGGCGGACGGCTTCGCCCGCGCCCTGCTCGGCGAGGAGAGCGGCCCCGGCGACGAGCGGCGCGCACAGGCGCTCGTGGTGTGGCTGCTGGAGCGCGCCGCGCTGGCGGGGCACACGGCCCTGGAACCGGCCGGGCTGTCCAAGGGCCTCTCCCAGTACGCGGTTCCGGAGCCGGACGAGGCGGTCCGTACGGCCATCGACGCGGGAGCCGTCCTCGTCTTTGAGGACGCGCTGGACGCCATGCCCCCTGGCGGGCTTCCGCAAGCGCCCGCCCCGGGCGGCGAGGGCCAGGAAGAGCCCGAAGAGCGGCCCGTACGGCTGCTGTTGGGGCTCGACCGCTATGCGCTCGCGGAAGAGAGCCTCGCGGACGGGCTGGCGCGGCTGATCAGCGCTTCCGCTCAGGAGGCCGCATCGGGTGAGGCGTCCCGTACGGGCTGGGAGGGCTGGGAGGCCGCGAGCGCTTCCGCTCCGTCGCCGTCCGCGGCAGAGCTGATCCGGGCGGCCGCCGGACACGGCCTGGTCGCCCACACCGGTGGCGAGGCCGCCCGCGCCGAGCCCGCCGCGCTCCTCGCCGCAGCCGCCCGGTCGGGGCTGCGCGTCTGCGCCGCCGTGCACAGCGCACGCGGACGCGACCGTCTCACAGGCCTGCTGCCCGCCGGTGCCCCCGACGGCGGGGGCGCTCAGGCGGCGCCGTCCGTCGTCACGGTCGCCGGGCTGCTCGACGGCCGGGAAGGCCCGGGACGGGACGCGGAGGGCGGGTGGGAGCTCGACCTGCTGATCGTCTGCGACGCCCCGCAGCTCGACGCCGAGACAGCCGCCGCCCTCGTGGAGTCACTGCCGGACGGGGCGCGACTGGTACTCAGCGGCGATCCGAACGTGCTCGGTTCGGCCGGGCCCGGCCAGGTCTTCTCCGACGTCCTCTCCAGCGGTGCCTGTCCGCGCGTCGCCTCGCGCACTCCGGATCCCGGGCCGATCGGCGAGCTCGTCTCCGGTATCGGCATCGGCGAGCTGAGCCAGGTGGAGGCGCCCGGCAAGGAAGTCGTCATCGTTCCGGTGCGGGACGCGGGCGAGGCGGTCCACCGCACCGTTCAGCTCGTGGCCGACTCGGTGCCCCGGGCAATCGGCGTCCCATCCGGCGACACCCAGGTGATCACCACCGGCCACGGCGGAGCGGCCGGCACCCGGGCGCTGAACGCCGCGCTCAAGGAGCGGCTCCACCCCGGCCCCGGACGCCTCGACGGCTTCGACCCGGGCGACCGCGTGGTCCACACCCCGTCCCGTGGCCGTACGGAACCGGCCGTGGTCGTCTCCGGCGAGGAGGACGGGCTGCGGCTCGAGCACGCCGTGACGGGAGAGAGCGTCCTCGTCGCACGCGACCGCGTCGCGGATGAGGTCAGGCACGGCTGGGCGGTCACGGCCCATCAGGCGGCGGGCATGAGCTGGCCGGCCGTGGTCGCGGTGCTGCCGGGCGATGCCGCCTCGGCACTGACCCGCGAGTGGGTGTACACGGCCTTCGGGCGGGGCGAGCGGCATCTGTCGGTCGTCCACGGCGCGGAGGACGCCCTTCCCAAAGCCGTGGCTTCGGTCACGGCTCCGGCCCGCACCACGCGGCTGCGGGCCTTGCTGGCCCAGTCCGCCCGAGCGGCCGAGGCAGCGGCTGCCCCGGGTGCGGAAAGCGGGACGCCGGACGGGCCGGGAGACCAGCCGCAGACAGAGCTCCCCTAGGGCGTGTCCGCAAACTAGCGTCGTCCGCCCGTTAGGGCCGGGGACCCCACCCAGACGGAGTCTGGGAGGGACTTTGCGGACACGCCCTAGTACAGGCTGCGCATCACGAGCAGGGAGAAGGCGGGCCGGACGGGACGGGCGCGGGGCTCACAGGAGCCCCGCCGCCGTCGGCGGCCCCGACGCGGCACCACCGGCACAGGGTCACACCACCTGTGCGGTCACTCCTCGTCGTCCAGCTCGATGTCGGCCTCGTCGAAGACGGAGCTGACATCGAAGCGGCAGATCACCCTTTCGGGGTCGGCCTGCTCGAACGGCGCCGTCAGCCACTCCCCCGGCTCGCTCGGCTCGTCGGCCGCCGCCACCCAGAGCGTCGAGTCGCCCTCGTCCAGACCGAACTCCTTGTGCCGGGTGGCGATCTCGTCGGCCTCGTACTCCCCGAAGAGGACGCCCAGCGCCGCGTG
The DNA here is from genome assembly GCF_055792905.1 of Streptomyces sp. DSM 116795. Classification (NCBI taxonomy): domain Bacteria; kingdom Bacillati; phylum Actinomycetota; class Actinomycetes; order Kitasatosporales; family Streptomycetaceae; genus Streptomyces; species Streptomyces sp. DSM 116795. Next base: position 6,469,805 of record NZ_CM147707.1, on the reverse strand, counting down.
CACACTGCCGCCCGCCGACCCCGTCGCCGGGCCGTCCTCGTCCGCCGAGTCCGGGTCGAGGTCGGTGACGCGCTGAGCCTGGGCAAGCAGCCTCTGCGGCTCCACGACGGTGTAGTCCCGCCGGATCAGCACGCTGAGGGCGCTGGGGATCTCGGGGCCCGTGTAGGCGGGCATCGAGTCGCCCCCGGGGATCTCGAACGGAGTGACCTCGTCGTACTGTTCGTAGAGCAGCTCGTCGTAGGCCTCGCCCGCCGCGGCGAGTTCGTCGAACGCGGCGTAGACAGCGGTGTCGGAGGCGCCGTTCCCGTTGTCCTTCCCGGCCCCTTCCGCCCGGCGCTCGACCGCTTCGAGGTGCCGGTCCAGCGCGGCTTTCACCGCTTCGGCGGCGGCGCGTACGTCGGCAGCGGTGGGCTGCTCAGCATCAGACATAGTGCAGACGCTATCCGGATCCGTCCTCTGCCCGCACAATAGATGAGATGCCGGAATACGAATTTCGCGATGTGTACGTTCCTCGCGGGGTGTCCCGCAAGGCGGCGACCCGACTGCTGACAGACCATGCCGAGTACGGGCACTGGGAGTTGGCCCGTACACGGCTCTACCCCGACGGCAGCCGCAGGGTGCGGCTGCGCCGCCGGATCATCCGCCAGCTGCACGCGACCTGGTGAGCCTCCCGGCCCAAGGAGGCGGCACGACGGACAGGACGGACAGCACAACGCGACGGAGCGGGCACCACCCGGGTGGTGCCCGCTCCGCCTTCTTTCAGGCTGTCCCTACTCAGCGCCGCGCAAGCCGCGAGGCACGACGGTAGAGAACGAAGCCGCCGATCATCAGGCCCGCGCTCAGCGGGGCGCCGATGCCGATCATCTCGCCGGCACCGGTGTGCGCCAGCTCGCCGGTGATCGGCTCGGACGCGGTCCGCACGTCGGACGCCGGGGTGACGTCGTTGCCGCCCCCGGGGTTGTCCGAGCCCGGGTTCTCAGGTCCGGGGTTGTCCGGGCCCGGGTTCTCAGGTCCGGGGTTGTCCGGGCCCGGGTTCTCCGGCTCCTCGTCGGTCGGCGGTGTGACGTCGGAGTCGCCGCCGCAGTCGCCCGATGCGCCGTTGGACTCGCCCAGCGCGCTGATGCCGTTCCCGCACACGTTGACCGGAGCGTTGATCGGCGCCTGGACGTTGTTCCCGGAGCCGATGCCGTCCGAGTCCCCGGCGGTGCCGCTCGTCCGCGTCGAACCGCTGTCGCCGCAGCTGCCGCCCGATGCCGAGTTGAGAGACCCGAGGACGCTCACCGTGTTGCCGCACACGTTGATCGGGGCGTTGATGGGCGCCTGGACGTTGTTGCCCGATAGCACTCCTGACCCGTTACCGGCGACTCCCTGAGTCGCGGAGTCCGCGAACGCCGTACCTCCCGAGAACGTGGCGAGCACGCCGCCCGCCGCGGCCACGGTGATCAGGCCTTTTCTGGTGACCTGTCGCATGGTTCTGATTCCCCTGCCTTGCTTTCTGCCAGTGGGTATTACAAGGGCGCACGAAGGGGAGTGGATTCGTGAATTCGCGTATCCCCCCCGGAAGGCCGGACGGCGTCGAGGCCGCGTACACACGCGCCGCGCCGCCGGACTTCACTTCGTCATGCGTTGAGGATGACCTCAGTTGCCGGGGCAGGCGTTGCCGCCGGCCATGTTCATGTCCCCGACCACGGACACCGTGTTGCCGCAGATGCTCAGCGGGACATGGACCGGGGCCTGCACGTTGTTGCCGGAGGCAACACCGGAAGCGTTTCCGGCGGCTCCCGCAAGCCCCTGGTCGGCGGCGGCGACACCCGCACCCGCGAGCATCAGACCGCCGGCGGCAGCCGCGACGGCGGCGACCTTCTTGATCATGAATTCCTCCTCGTTGGCATGCGGTTCAAACCGCGAACCGCATCTCCTGTAACGAGGATGGAGGAATCCGGGTACGAGGCGACGCGGGCATTCACCCATTCCGGGCCCCCGCGCACAACTGCCCGAATATCCCGCCCGTACGGACGGACGGGAGACCGCACACCGTTCCGGAAAAACCCGACGGCGGCTCTCCGCCGACACGGACCGTACGGGCGGCTCAGTCCGGCACCGGGCGAATCAGCATTGGCCGAGTCAGCACTGATCCAGGAAGCGGTCGAGTACACGGACCCCGAATTTCAGCCCCTCCACCGGCACCCGCTCGTCGACGCCGTGGAACATGCCCGCGAAGTCGAGCTCGGGCGGAAGCTTCAGGGGCGCGAATCCGAAGCAGCGGATGCCGAGGTCGTCGAAGGACTTGGCGTCCGTGCCGCCGGACAGCATGTACGGCACCGCCCGCGCGGCCGGATCCTCGGCCTTCAGCGAGGTCTGCATCGCGTCCACCAGTGCGCCGTCAAAGCTCGTCTCCAGCGCCTTGTCGGCGTGGACGTCCGAACGCTGGACGCGCGGCCCGAGGACCCGGTCCAGATCGGCGAGGAACTCCTCCTCGTGGCCGGGCAGGAAGCGGCCGTCGACATGGGCGGTGGCCTGGCCCGGGATGACGTTGACCTTGTAGCCGGCGCCGAGCTGGGTGGGCGCCGCGGTGTTCTGCAGGGTGGCGCCGATGATCTTCGCGATGCCGCCGAGCTTGGCGAGCGTCTCCTCCATGTCCTCGGGATCGAGTTCCGTGCCGAGGGCGTCGGAGAGCTCGTCCAGGAAGGACCGCACGGTCTTGGTCACACGCACCGGGAACTTGTGCCGGCCCAACCGGCCCACGGCTTCGCAGAGTTCAGTGATCGCGTTGTCGTTGTTGGTCATCGACCCGTGCCCGGCCGTGCCGTCGACCGTGAGCCGCATCCAGTGCATGCCCTTCTGAGCCGTCTCCACCAGATACAGGCGCAGGTCGTCGTTGACCGTGAAGGAGAAGCCGCCGACCTCGCCGATCGCCTCGGTGACGCCGTCGAAGAGGTCACGGTGGTTGTCGACCAGGTGCCGGGCCCCGTAGACGCCGCCGGCCTCCTCGTCGGCGAGGAAGGCCAGCACCACGTCGCGCGGCGGCCTGCGTCCGCTGCGCAGCCGGTCGCGTACGACGGCGAGGGTCATCGCATCCATGTCCTTCATGTCGACGGCGCCGCGTCCCCAGACGCAGCCGTCGGCGATCTCTCCGGAGAAGGGGTCGTGCGTCCAGTCCGCGGCGTTGGCCGGCACGACGTCAGTGTGCCCGTGGATCAGCAGGGCGGGACGGGAGGGATCCTCCCCCGCGATGCGGGCGACCGTGGAGGCGCGGCCGGGTCGGGACTCGAAGACCTCGGGCTCCAGGCCCACTTCGGCGAGCTTCTCCGCGACGTACTCGGCGGCGGCACGTTCCCCCGGACCCTCGTTGCCGCCGTAGTTGCTGGTGTCGATCCGGATGAGATCGCGGCAGAGGTCGACGACCTCGCTCTCGGCGCTCGGTCCGTCACCGGCCGGTGCAGGGGTCGACTGGTTCACGCTGCCTCCTCGTATCGCCGCGGGGTCCGCCCCCATACTCCCTCTCACAACGCCCGCTCCCAAGGGCAGGGAGGGCAGCGGGGGTGATCGGGACCCCTCATCGCAGTGTTAAAGTTGTCCCCGGCCGCACGCCGATGGCGGGCGCCGCACCTTGTCGGGGTGGCGGAATGGCAGACGCGCTAGCTTGAGGTGCTAGTGCCCTTTACAGGGCGTGGGGGTTCAAGTCCCCCTCCCGACACCGATGGAGCCCCTCTGGCTAGGGGTTTTACACCTCTACCGCTGTCGTACGACGAGCCGCGTGACGAACAGGGATGATCTTGCTCAGGTCAGACAGACCCGAGAGCCACCCTCAGGCCGCAGCTCGAATGACGCTCGGCTCGGAACGGCAGACGACCACGAACGCAAGCATTTGGCAGCGCGCTGAGCACAGCGGTGCCGCGCAACGGGATGCCCAGGTGCGTCGCCAGCCCCCGCCTCTCAGCGATATCGGCACTGCCGGGTGGCCCGATGAGAACCGCGAGCATGATCGTGAGGTTCGCCCCTGACGAACTGTCAATTGGCTTGATGCATAGGACCGTTAAGGCACCCTGGGGCTCCGTCCGAGTCGTCAGCGGAGCACCCTCGTGCTCCGAGGCGGGGACGAGGACGGAGCGTTCACCCCCTGGGGCGTTACTGGTTGGTGCCGCCTTTCCGGAGTTCGGGATTGCCCCGAGTACTGCCGGGAAAGACGTCACCAGCCGGCCAGTGTTCCGTCAGGCCGAGGGCGGTGTGGATGTGATGGGCCGCCGGCTGGTGCTCGACGTTGATGTTGACCAATTGTGGCAGGAACGGGACGAAGCTCGTCCCTGCGAGGGGACCTGGCGGTTCACGGCTTCCGTGCACGTCCGCGCGCCGTGAGCACCGCTCACCGCTCGCGCCGGCTCCTGCGGGCGTGGTCCTCGACCACCTCGGTGAGATGCTGTGTCAGCAGACCTGCCACGGGCAGCCGCAGGTCCGCGTCGCGGGCGGTGACGACGACGTCCCAAAGGTCCTTGCTCCACGACCGCTCCCGTACGGGCGTGCCGCCGCGGTCGTAATCGGCCGCCATCCCGTCGAAGAAGCCCCAGTTGCGCACCACCCAGGAGTCGCCGAGGCTCGTCCGGGCGACGTCGAGGACGGCCTCCTCGGGGACGGCGTAAGCCGCAGCCAGGTCCAGGGCCTCGTGCACTCCGGCGAGGGCGCTGAAGAGCATCAGCTGGTTGGCCAGCTTGACCGCCGCGCCCGCTCCGGACGGGCCGACGTGCACCACCTCCGAGCCCACGGTGTGCAGCAACGGCTCCGCGCGCCGGAACGCGTCGCCGTCGCCGCCGGCCATGACCGTCAGGTCGCCGCTCTCCGCGCGCGCCGGTCCGCCGCTGACGGGGGCGTCCAGCAGGTGGATGCCGCGCCGGCTTCCCAGCTCGCTCAGACGGCGCACCGTCTCCGGCCGCACGGTGCTGTGCAGCACGACCGTTGAACCGGGAGCCAGCAGCGCGAAGAGCCCTTCGTCGCCGGCCAGGACTAGGGTCACGGCGTCGTCGTCCGGCACCGCCACCGCCACCAGTTCCTGACCGGCCAGCTCCCGGACCGAACCGGCCGCCTCTGCGCCGGCCCGCGCGCAGGCCTCCACGCGGCTCGCGTCGAGGTCGTACACGCACACCGCCCAGCCGCCCCCGAGCAACGCACGCACCATGGGTGTTCCCAGGGTGCCCAGGCCGACGAATCCGGTCCGCATCTCAGTCGGTCACCTTCCCGAGCAGGTACGTGGACTGCCGTGACTGGCGCATCCGGTGCACCGCGTACACCGACAGCCCGGCCACGACCAGAGCCATCGGCGGGAAGACGAACGCGCCGACCGCGCTGGCCGCGAAGCCGAAGAGCGCGATCGCGCGCCAGGTACGTGCGTTCCTCGCGTGCGTGGCCCAAGCCGCCTTCACGCTGCCGGCCGAGGGGAATTCGGCGGGCGGCGGCGACGCCGGCCGCCCGGGGCGTGACCCGAGCGCGAGCGCGCCCAGCGCCAGGACGGCGAACAGCGCCGCGAGACCGTAGGCCTGCTCGGTGAAGCGCAGGCAGGACACCAGCGCCAGGCAGGCCGCCATGATGAGGGTTCCAGGTCGCATCGTTCTCTCCCTACGCGAAGAGTTCCCAGGTGGAGACCACGCCCAGCAGGAACAGCACGATCCCCGAGATGATCACCCACCAGCGGGCTCCGGTCTTCAGCCGGTACTGCGGCGGAAGCACCTTCTTCTCCGTCCACACGATGGCCAGGCAGAAGACCCCGCTCATCAGCAGGCCGCCGAGTACGGACGCCGGCGTCACGATGACCACGAGCTCGCCCACCGTCCACACCAGGATCAGCGACGTCACCAGCATGTAGCCGTAGAGGTAGGGACGTACGGACCGCTGGCCCGCCAGGCGTACCCGGTCGGAGACCGCGCCCAGGCTCTCGTAGGCCGTGTAGCTGTACATCTCCCAGAAGGCGTAGAGGGAGCCGAAGAAGGCGAAGAAGACCGCCACGAAGTAGAGGTACTCGAAGGTCGGGTGGACGGCGGTGAGGAACCCGGCCTGGTGGGTGAGGGTCTGATCCTCCGAAGGAACAAGCCGTTCCTCCGACAGCAACGACGCCCCGTTCACCATGAACATGATGGAGAAGACCGTGATCGCGGAGAAGGAGAGGATCGCGTCCCCGAGCGGCACCCTGGACCATGCCCGTGCCTTCTCGGCCTCCTCCGGGTCCGGGGACAGGGGCAGGTACGACCCGCGGCCGGCCTTGGCGAACCGCTCGCTGAACGTCTTCACGTCACGGTGCGCGAGCAGGCCCCACTTCTTCTCGCGGAGCATGCCGGCGTAGGCGATGTAGTCATAGGTGCCGCCGCCGACCGCTCCGAGGTAGGCGCCGATCTCCAGCCAGACCGAACGCTCGGCGATGTCCGGGTAGTCGGCCTCCAGCCACGTCGCGTACTCGGGGACCGAGGGGACGAATCCGCGCAGCGCACCGAGCCAGTCGGGTTCCAGGACGATGACGCTGACGGCGATGGCGAGCAGCATGAACCCGACGATGACGGTCTGCGCCGTCTCAAGCCGGTCGTAGCCGCCCACCCAGGAGAGCACCGCAGAGAGGACGATGAGAAGAGAGGCCCACATCGCTCCGGTGCCGACCGTGGATTCGCCGATCAGATCGCCGATGCCGAGGCCCAGGCCGCTCATCCACGACGGCACGACGGCGATCGACGTCGCTCCGAAGACGATCGGGAACCAGCCCTTCGGGCCGGGGAAGACCGTGGCCCACCGGGTCATCGGGTGCTCCCCGGCCACCACGGTGTAGCGGTTCATGGAGTACGCCAGCGCCGCCTTCGTGATCGCCGCCACGACGAACGCCCATATCAGCGCGTAGCCGAAGATCGAACCGCCTCGCGAGGCGAAAATCATCTCGCCGCTGCCTATGTTGGCCGACGCGATGATGGCGCCGGGGCCGAGAACGGTCGCGGCTCCGACGAGGGTGAGGCGCCGTCGCAGTCTGTGTGGTGGTTCCGGATAGGTGAGGTGCTCGCCCGTCGCCGTCGCCTGGTTCTGATCTGTCATGACGCATCACTCCGTGGTGCTTGGTGCTCGGTACTCGGTGCCTGTGGCCTGGTGCTCCGTGCCCAGGGCCAGCTCGCGGGCGGCGGCCAGTTCCATCTCGTGCAGCTTGGCCACGCGCCTGCGGAAGTGTTCGTCGGTGTGGAAGGAGGCGCCCAGGAAGGTGCGGAGCACGTCTTCGGCTGTGACGGGGCCGATGATCCAGGCACCCATGCACAGCACGTTGACGTCGTCGTGCTCCACGGACTGATGGGCACAGAACGTGTCGTGGCACAGGGCCGCGCGGATGCCGGGGATCTTGTTGGCGGCGATGCACGCGCCGACCCCCGTACCGCACAGGAGCACTCCGCGGTCGGCCTCTCCGTTACGGACCGGTTCGCAGACCAGCCGCGTGATGTCGGGAAAGTCGACCGGCTCCGTCGTGTGCGTGCCCACGTCCGTCACCTCGACGCCCAACTCGTCGAGGACGCCCCTGATGTGGTCCTTGATTCCGAGACCGCAGTGGTCGTTGCCGAGTGCCAGGCGCATCATGTTCCTCCGGTGGAGCGTGGGTTGCCGAGTTCGGTGTGCCGGGGCATCGCCTCCTGGGCCCCCGGCCGGGTCACGGCCGTCGAGGCGGCGAGGACGGCCGTCCCGATGGCCGACTCCTCGTCCACTCCGCGGCTCAGCCCCGCGGCGAGGTAGCCCGCGAAGGCGTCCCCCGCTCCCACGGTGTCCGTGGCCTGAACGCGCGGTGCGGGGAAGAAGAGTGGCTGCTCGCCGCGGGTGGCGATCGCGCCGCGGGCGCCCAGGGTCGCGACCACGAGGCAACCGTGCCGGGCCGCAAGCGAGCGGGCGCAGTCCTCGGCCGTCCGGTCCTCCCCCGCCGGGGTTCCGCCGGCCGCCGCGAGCTGGCGCACCTCGTGCTCGTTGACGAGGAGTACGTCGACCTGCGCCAGCGGCAGGTCCGGGTCCTGCGGTAGGTCGGGGTCCTGCGGTAGGTCGGGGTCCTGCGGCGGGTCCGGGTCCTGCGGCACCGGTGCCGCGTTCAGCACGACGGTGGCCCCGCGCGCGGCGGCCAGCGAGGCGGCACAGCGTACGACGGGGAGCGGGATCTCCCACTGCATCAGCAACACGTCCCCGGCACCGAGCGCTTCGCAGACGGCGGTGACGTCGTCCTCGTCGATGTGGCCGTTGGCACCCCGGGTCAGGGCGATCACGTTCTCGCCGCAGCTCTCGACCAGGATGGTGGCCGTCCCGGTCGGCACGTCCTGCCTGCGGCGTACGAACGAGGTGTCGACCCCCTCGCGTTCGAGCGCGCCGAGGAGAAGCTCGCCCCCGTCGTCCTCTCCGCACGCGCCGGCCATGCGCACCGACGCTCCGGCACGGGCACACGCCACGGCCTGGTTGGCGCCCTTACCGCCGGGGAGCCGGCTCAGGCTCCCGCCCGCGACGGTCTCGCCCCGGCGCGGCAACCGCGGCACGGTGGTGACGAGGTCGACGTTGAGGCTCCCCAGCACAGTCACCCCGCCCATCACCGCACCACCCGCGCGCGGTTCCGTGCGGTCGTCTGGCGCCGCACGATGTGCACGTCGAACATCTCCACGGCCGGCTCGTGACCGTCCATCGCCCGGTCGATCAGCAGAGCGGCGGCGCGACGGCCGAGTGCCTGGATCGGCTGGTGGACCGTCGTCAGACCCGGACGCAGGTACGAAGCCAGGTGGATGTCGTCGAACCCCACGATGCTGACCTCCTCCGGTACGGCGAGCCCCACGTCCTCCAGCGCCCGCAGCGCGCCGATCGCCATCAGGTCGTTGCCGCAGAACACGGCGCTGAACGGCCGCCGACGCCGACGCAGAGCGCGCAGCCCGTCGTACCCGCCCTGCTCCAGGAAGCCGCCCTCGACCACCAGAGAGGCGTCGTAGGCGAGTTCGGCATCGTGCAAGGCGTCCCGGTACCCCTCGTGCCGGTCCTCGGCCACCGACAGATGCGCCGGACCCCGGATGTGCGCGATCTGTTCATGCCCGAGTTCGATCAGGTGCTCGGTCGCCAGGCGGCCGCCGAGCCGGTGGTTGCTGCGCACCACCCACGCCCCGTCGATGCTGGTGTCCCGGTCCACGGTCACCACCGGCATCCCCGCCAGCGCCGCCGAGATCTCCTCGCCCCTGGCGAGACCGCCGACCAGCACCACTCCGTCCACCCGCTTCCGGCGCAGGTGCAGCAGCTCCTGCACGGCGACGTCCGTGTCCTCCGAGGTCTGGCACAGCAGCAGGAGCCGACCGTGCTCCGTGGCGGTCTCCTGTATCCCGTTGACCAGCTCCGGGAAGAACGGGTTCGTGATGTCGGGCACCAGCACCGCGATCGTGCCCGTCGCCTTGCCGTGCAGGCTGCGCGCGAGATCGTTCGGCTCATAGCCCAGCTTCCGCGCGGCGCTGCGCACCCGGTCCCGGGTCGCCGGGCCGACGCGTTCGCTCTCGTTGAGCGCGCGGGACACGGTGGTGATGGAGACGCCGGCTTCGGCGGCCACGTCCCGGATGGTCACCATGCGCCACACCCTGGACAATCGTTTGCACGGGAATGCCGGTGATCATGGTCAAACGTTTGCATGCGCTGAAACTAGGCGCGGGTGCGAAGGGGCGTCAAGACTTCGGTACGTACCGCGGACCGGGTGTGAGCTGCCACGTCACCGCAGCCGGCAGCGCATCCCGGACGTCCGTCCGGTGGCATCCCGCAACAAGTACGGGGCGCCGGCCCGCAGTTGAGGGCCGCGCGTTGCCGGGGACCGTGCGGCTACGGGCAGCGCCTGAAGACCAGGACGGCGTTGTGCCCGCCGAATCCGAAGGCGTTGCTCACCGCGAGGTCGATCCGCTGCTTCCGGGCGGTCTTGGACACCAGGTTCAGCTCGATGTCCGGGGCGATGGTCTTCAGGTTGGCGGTGGGCGGGGCAAGTTGGTGCTGGAGGGTCAGCACGGTGAGTGCCGCCTCCACCGCTGCGCTGGCGCCGAAGGTGTGGCCGAGGGCTCCCTTGGCCGAGGTCACGGTGGGGGCGTGCGGGAGGACGCGGGCGACCATGGCCGCCTCGGTGACGTCGTTGAGGCGGGTCGAGGTGCCGTGGGCGTTGACGTGGTCCACCTCTCCGGGGGTGGCACCGGCTTCGGTGAGCGCGGCACGCAACGCGGCCTCCGCCACGAGGTGTTCGGGGTGCGGGGCGGTGGGGTGGAAGGCGTCGTTGGTGGAGCCGCAGCCAGCCAGGATCGCGCGCGGCCTCGCACCACGCCTCAGGGCGTCGGCCGTCCGTTCGAGGACCAGCACGGCGGCTCCTTCGCCGAGGACGAACCCGTCCCGGTCGGCGTCGAACGGGCGTGAGGCCGCGGCCGGATCGTCGCGTCGCCGGGAGAGCATCGTCGGCTGCGTGGCTGGCCTGAAGCTGGCGCGCTGAGCGCGGAGTTGGAGATCGCAATCCTGACGGGAATCGGCAGCAAGGTGGCATGTGGATGTCCGAATCGCCGACAGGAGGACCATGCACTTGGGCGGTAGGGGCATACGGGCCCTCTGGCCCGCACCGGGTCTTGATGACCGACGCAAGCCGCTGGGGTGAGCGCAATGCCTGAGTCACGCTGACTGCGCGGTGGCAGCGCCTCCCAGCGCACAGTCATCGCCGATTTGTCCAAGTCGGCGCCCGGGGTGAGGTGTAGGAATGGCCGGGAGGAATCTCGATGTCTGGAGGAGACATGACTGGTGAGCCGTCGTTCTTCTCGCTGGGCGTGGAGGATGCCGAGCGAGGGCACGTTTTCTACAAAGGGCTGTTCGGCTGGGACATGCAACCGGGGCCGTCGGGGAATGGCTTCGAAATCACCACGGTCGGCGCATGGGGAGGGATCCACGGAGGCGATCCTGGCGCGTCGCCCTATCTCTTCTTCCGGGTCGACGACCTCGATACGGCACTCCGGCGAGTTCACGAGCTGGGCGGCACGGTGGACGTGACTGATCACGAAGGAGAGGACGAGGACGGCACACGGGCGCGTTTCGGCCGCTTCAAGCTCTGCCGCGACGACCAGGGTTCACCCTTCGGTCTGCATGAGCTACCTGACTGACCAAGTCGGCCCGAAGAACGTCGGGCATGCCGTCGACGCACCTAAGCGGTGGTGGCTGGGAATAGCCGGCGCATCAAAGCAGTGGATGCCGTGACGTGCAGGCCACTTGCACTGCCGCCCCAGTGATAGACGCGGGGCCCCTTCGCGCCGTCGCCGCAGGAGATCTTCTCCCTTGCCTCAGCACGAACAGTCGCCGCAGCGGCCGATTGGTCCAGATTTGACGCAGCCCATCCGCGGACCCCTGCACCGGTGCCGGAGCGGGGCATCCCGGGGCTGATCAGAGGGTCGCGGTTTCAGGTGGCGTCGGCACGGGTGAGTGCTGCGGCGTGGTCGCGGACGAAGTCGGCTATGTCGCGCGGGGGGCGGCCGAGCAGGTCGGCGACCGTATCGGTAGTGAAGTCCCCCCAGCCGGAGGCATACGCGTGTGCGTACTCTTCGAGCATGTCGACGATCCATGCCGGAACGCCGTAGCCGAGCAGTGTCTTGCGCTTGGTGTTGTCGCTGACCGGCAGGTAGGTGATGGAGCTGCCGAGCGTGAGGCCCATTTGCTCGGCGACCTGGTCGAACGTCAGCGAGCGCGGGCCGGTGAGGGAGTATGTCCTGCCGTGGTGGCGGTCCGGGTCGTCGACGAGCACCCGGGCGGCGCACTCGGCGATGTCGCGGGCGTCGATCATGCCGACCCGCGCCGAGGCCATGTTCAGCGAGAACGTGCCGGTGGCGCGGATGTCGCCCGTCTCGTTCAGCAGGTTCTGCATGAACCAGTGCGGACGCAGGATCGTCCAGCGCATGCCGCACCGTTCGGTCTCCCGGTCGGACAGCGCGTGCAGCCTGCCGCTGCGGTTCGGCGCGTCATGTGCCGCACCGACGACGGACAGGCGCACGACGCGCTCCACGCCGGCCTGGCGTGCGGCCCACACGGCATTCATGTGGTTCTCCGGAGCGCGTGGGCCGTTCGGGGTGAGCAGCCACACGTCCTGCACGCCCTCGAATGCAGGAGGCAGCGACCGAGGATCATCGAGGTCACCGACGAAGACTTCGGCGCCGTGTTCGCGCGGGACGTCGGCTTTGCACTCGTCGCGGACGAGAGCACGAAGGTCCACATCGGCCCCGTGCAGCCCATTCGTCAGCGCGGTGGACACAGTACCGGTGGCTCCTGTGATCAGCACGGTGCGCGACATGCTCACTCTCCCTTACTGGTAGCGGGGATACGGATCAGGTTGCGGACAACGTCGGGGGTCAGCTGAGCGGCGGCGATGGCAGTCAGCGCGAGCACAAACCCGACGCCCTGCCACGGCGTCAGGGATTGACCGAGGAACAGAAAGCCCAAGATCGTGGCAGCCGCGGGCGAGAGCAGGGAGAGGAACGACACGGCGACCACCGGCAACTTGCCGATGCCGCGGAACCAGATCGGGTAGGACAGCAGCGCGCCAACCACAGAAAGCCACGCATAGCCGCCGACCGCACGAAGATCCAGTCCGGACGGAAGTCCCTCGAAGGCAAGCGCGAGCGGGACGAGCACGAGACCGCCGGCGGTGAGCTGCCAGCCGGCGATGGTCACCGCGCCGGCACCCTCAGGGCGCCCCCACCGTTTGGTCAAGACGATCCCGCCGGCCATCACCCCGGCAGCTCCGATCCCAGCCAGGACGCCGAGCAGGTCGAAGGAGATCCTGCCGCGCAGGACGATCAACCCGACGCCGACCACGCCCGCCAGGCCCCAGCCCAGCCGCCAGCGCGTGGGCTTCTCGCTGAGCAGCCAGAACGCCAGGCCGGTGACGAACAGTGGCTGGACGGCGAAGAGAGTCGCCGCGACACCACCCGGCAGCCGGTAGGCAGCGACGAACAGCAGCGCGAAGAGCGCGCCGATGTTGAGCGTGCCAAGCAGCAGCGAGCGCCACAGCCACGCGCCCTGCGGCAGCTTGCGCGTGACGGCGAGCAGGATCAGCCCGGCCGGCAGCGCGCGAAGCACGCCGGACACCAGCGGGTAGCCGGGCGGGAGGAACTCGGTGGTGACCAGGTACGTGGTGCCCCAACTGATCGGTACGGCCGCGGTCAGCGCGGTCACTCCCAGCGTGCCGCCGCAGGGCGCAGCTTCGCTGGGCGCTGTCGCCGAGGTCGTGGATGTGGTCGCCATGAAGACCTCTCAACGTTGAAATATTCAATGTTGGCGACAGTACTCCGAGTGATACCTTTGCGTCAAACAGTTCAAGGTTGAGGAGTTTTCTGTGACGAGAGATGCCGTCGACCTCGTCGTGGAGCAGTGGGCCCGTGTCCGCCCGGACCTCGACGCGTCCCCCATGCGGGTCCTCGGCCGCCTCTCCCGAATGGCCCGGATCGCCGAGCGCGAACTCAAAAGGCTCTTCAGTGAATTCGGCCTGGAAAGAGGCGAGTTCGACGTCCTCGCCACCCTCCGACGCGCCGGCTCAGCCGACGGCATGACCGCCGGCATGCTGGCCCGCTCCTCGATGGTCACCTCGGGCGCCGTCACCAACCGCCTCGACCGGCTCGTCGCCAAGGGCTACATCACACGTGACCTCGACCCCGCCAACCGTCGTACCGTCATCGTCGCCCTCACGCCCGCCGGCCGCGAGCTCATCGACCGAGCCGTCGCCGCCCACCTCGACAACGAACGGCGCATCCTCGCCGCGCTCGACCAGCACCAGCAGGACGACCTTGCCGCAACCCTGCGCACCCTCCTGCTCAACCACGGCGACGAAGCGAGCGACGTCGCGCCAGCAGACGAGGCCTGAGTCTCGATCCTCCGGGCAGTCCGGCCATCGCCCGGCCCCAGTCGGGACAACACAGGGTGGCCATCGCGGCGTGGTGCAGGTAGGCAACAGACAGCAGCGGGCCCCGGCGCCACCGGGCCCTGCGCCGCTGACAGCCCGGGCTGCGGGAAGCGTCCACTGGCCACGGTCCTCAATGGCCGGTGACCCTGGTCGTCGACTGGGCGACTTGGCGTTCGTAGTGGACCGGGATGGAGCCAGTAGTTGTGACTGCCGAGCTGCGAGCCGGGGAGAAATTGGAGAGCACCCGTCGTGGACCTCCCGCCCGGCTTGGCGGAGTTCGCCCACTGCCAGGCCCGGAAAGGGAGACAGCTCGACGGCGGGTCGCTGCGGACTGGCGACCGGACCGCGCCGACGATGAGGTGGGAGTGTTCAGCCGCTTCCGCGGCCTCCTAACCGCCGACCATCTCGTCGATCACGTCCGCGAGCGGGCAGCACGGTGTTGCCGGCCCGCAAATTCCCTCGGGGAGCGTCACCTGTCGGGAACTATCGCGAGGGTGCCACGACGGCGACCACATCGATCTCGACGAGCATGCCTTCGAGAGCAAGTGCGGGCACGGGGATCAGCGTCATCGCGGGCTTGTCGTCTCCCCACACGCGAGCGACCTCCTCGGTCATCACGCGGAACTTCTCACGGTCGTGATCCACGATCAGTAGGTTGATCTTGGCGATGTCACGCAGAGTAGCGCCGGCCGCGGCGAGCACGGTCTCCGTGTTAGTGACCGCCTGTGCGAACTGCTCGCGGAAGTCGTTCGACAGGCGGGTGTCCTCGGTCTCGCCGCCCTGACCGGCGGGCGTGATGATCCGCCAGCCAGCCGGGAACTCGGACAAATGCGAGTATCCGTTCGGCCTTGGGTCATATAGTCCTGGTGGATTCGTGAACGTAAGTGACTGGATTTCGCGTACGGCTGACATCGCCGGCTCCTCTCCCGTCTCGAATAACGGGTGGTCTCTTGCCTGATCGCCTGGTCCGGCAGCTCGGCTTCCAGCGTCCGCAATATTCGTGCCGCCCAGTGGTGTTCGCTCCAACCCTGCCGCACAACGAGAAGCAGGCAGGTCTCGACACCGAGCACCAGGTAGATCAGATTGCACTGCTGTACGCGGACACCCGCACGGCCCAACCCGGACCGCCCAAGAGCCTGGAGAGCACGGGAGTTGGTGAGACCGTAGACATCCGTGCCATCGATGAGGGTGCCGTTGAAGGTGAGGCGGTCGACGGTGGCTGCGCCATAGGCCCACGGGCTGCGAGGAGGGCAAGGATGGCCGACAGGTTCAACCCGGCGGGGATGTGGCAGCCGAATGGTCGTGCCTTCTCTCAGGGGGTTGCCCAGGGGGAAGGTGTGGTTGTCCACGTCACGGGCCAAGTGGCCTGGGACGAATTCGACAACGTCGTCGGCGTCGGGGATCCCGAGGCACAGATGGAGAAGGCTGTCGAGAACGTCCGAACGGTCCTCGCCGACGTCGGCGGGACGCTCGGCGATATCGTCTCCATGACGATCTACTTCCTCGACCGCGCCGATCTACCCGTGATCCAACGTGTCCGAGCCCGCCACTTCGACATCGACAGTGCACCGGCCAGCATCCTGATCCAGGTCCCCGGCCTGGTAGTTCCCGAATTCCTCGTCGAACTCGTCCCCATCGCCGTGGTACCGCACAGCAGGTTCATCCGCCGACACTGATCTCCGCGACTGGAACAGCAGTGGTCCGCCAGGGGCTGGGCTGCCGGCTGGTGGCCTCCACCAGCAAGGTGTCCGGGATGTTGATGCGTGCCGTGACGTACGTGACCGGCGAAAGCGCGAAGACGGCGCCCGCGACGATCCCCGCCCGCAGGCCCATCCAGCGGCGCACCGCGCTGAACAACAGCGGCACGGTCGCCGCCGCTGCCAGCATCTGCGGCAGCAGCAGGACCCACTCATGGAAGCCGAGCGTCCGGACGAACAGCGCCTGGAGTCACCGCGCTCCCGGCAGCTTGTCGACCGTGAGCGAGCAGGTAATCGACGAACCCCAACGCCCGTGGGGCTAATGACCTCCGCCTACACGGCGTGGCTGCAAACTCCCCTCTGGAGAGTTTCACTCTGGGGGCCTGTGCGGATGATCTGGCTCGGTTGCTCGATGCCCTGGCCCTCGACAGTGCTCACGTAGTTCTCTTCTCCCTGGGCGGCGCCGTGGCGCAGGTCTTCGCACTTCGGCACCCCGCGCGGGTCAGCGCGCTGGGCCTGGTGTGCACCATGGCCGCCAGCGACGGCTCGGCCTATCTCGACAGGGCCCGCACCGCGGAACTCCAAGGAATGGAGGCGCAAGTTGTCCCGACGATGCAGAGGTGGTTCAACACGCCAGCCCTGGCAGAGAATCGGTGGGCCGTACGGTACGCACGCGAACAGATCCGCCGAGTGCCACCTGAGCGCTGGGCACGCTACTGGCGAGGCCTCAACCAAGTGCACACGCTTGACCGACTCGGCGAAATCACGCCCGCGCTGTTCTCGCGGTCCGCGATGAGTTTCAGAGGCCGGCCGAGTCTGTCCTACTGCCGACGAGAAGGAGCGACGATGTGACCGCACCTGAAGTCTTGATGAAAGGAGTCGTGTTCGGTGAGTCACCACGCTGGCACGACGGGCGAGTATGGTTCTCCGACTGGGGCGCGAACCAGGTGATTGCGCTCGGCACCGACGGCAGCCACGAGGTGGTCGCGACTGTCCCGTCGTTCCCGATGTGCATCGACTTCCTCCCCGACGGCCGGCTGCTGGTCGTGGATTCGGCACAGCGACGGCTGCTGCGCCGTGAGCCTGACGGATCGCTGATCCCGCATGCCGACCTCTCCGGGGTCTCCGCGAAGCCATGGAACGACATCGTGGTCGACGACCACGGAAACGCCTACGTGAACACCATCGGCTTCGACTTTCCCGGCGGCGAGTTCGCCCCAGGTCTGGTCGTCCTCGTCACACCGGACGGCAACGTCAGTGAGGTCGCGGACAACGTCGCGTTCCCGAACGGGATGGCGATCGCACCGGACGGCGGGACACTGATCGTCGCCGAGTCCTACGGCAACCAGCTCACCGCCTATGACATCCGGGAGGATGGCGACCTCGGCAACCGGCGGGTGTGGGCGGAGACGCCCGGCGACCACCCGGACGGGATCTGCATCGATGCCCAGGGCGCTGTCTGGTACGCGGACGTCGGCAACCAGCACTGTGTGCGTGTGCGCGAGGGGGGTCAGGTGCTTGCCACGGTCGACCTGGACCGGGGTGCCTTCGCCTGCACGCTCAGCCGTGGGGACGACCCGCACTTGTACGTCGTCGGACAGAACTGGGAGGGATCCGAGTCCTCGGAACCCAGCGGCCGGGTCGTGGCGTTCCCAGCACCCGCACCAGGCGCCGGGAAGCCCTGACTCCAGTCATGGATACGCCCGCTCCCTCCGGTACGCCACCGCCGGGGATCGACATCAAACGTTCCTGGACCCCTATGGGTCTCATAGATGTCATCGTTCGAGCCGTCGCCGCTGATGGCCCCAACCACTGACATCTGCGACGTGCTCGCGCTAGCGAAGCCTGAGTAACACCCATCTGTTGGACTCCTATTCGCGCCTGACTTCCCGTCAATTCAGCAGGGCTGTAGAGCTCTTGAGACGGTGGCGGTGTGTTGCTCGCATCGATGTTGGGGCCTCCGTGTCCCCTGCATCTAGCACCGGCGGTGGCGGTAGCCCCTCCGGTTCGCCGCCTCGCCCCTGAGCGCCGCCAACGTGTAGCCCCCGCGCCAGCAACCGCGGCCGCACGGTACCTACATCGCGGTGCCGGCGGAGGCTCCACCAGCCGCCCCAGTCGCGTTGAGGACCGCGAAGCAGCCGAACAGCGTGACCCGCAGCGTGACGAGGACCGCCGGCACCAGGGCGCTGCCGATCAGCGCGGTCCCACCGTGCAGCACCCCGCTCAGCACGTACCGGCGGAGTCGGTCGCCGGCGGGCGGCATGCCAGGTCAGGCGCCGTACACCACCGCTGAAGCTGCCCGCGAGCAGTGTCATTCAGGGCTGTTCCGGCGGATACGCCGTGGGCTCGCCATGCTCCGGCGCGGACCCGGCCCGCCGGACGCCGGTCCTCCTCCCGAAGCGGGGCCACGCCTGCCACCGACGTCACCTCACCCGTGCCGGTCGGCGGCCAACTCCCGCTCGCAAGGGCCGTTTTCGCGAGCGCGGAACCCGCGCCCGCGGCCCCTGGCCAGGGAGGTCACCGGGAGGAGAACAGATCGGAGCTGACGAACCTGTTGACAGTTTCTGTTTTGTGAACCTAGCGTAAAACACTAGTCGTCTAGACATTTTGGCCTGACGGGCCCGACACGGAGGTGACCATGGCGTCGCAGACTTCGCCCCTGAAGGAGGCCCGCTTCGAGCTGGTCGAGATCCCCGAGCCCATGGGCCCCGTCGAGGTGACGGTGGACCGGCGCAAGGTCCTCGACTACGCGTACTGCGAGGACGACTTCGGGTCCTGGTACTTCGGGGAGTCTCCCTTCGCCGGGCCCGTGGGCCACCCCCTCGTGCTGGCCAACGACCTGCTGTTCCTGTTCTACGAGAACTACGACGGCAACACCGCGCAGGGTCTGCACACCCACGAGCACCTCACCTTCCACTCGCCGGTGGCGGTCGGCGAGACCGTGACCGTCGAAGGCGCCTACACGGAGAAGTACCAGCGGCGCGGCCAGGGCTATGTCGTCCTCGAGGCGGAAGCGCGCGGGTCCGACGGGCGCCTGCTCGTGCGGCACGTCGGCAAGGAGATCATGCGCACGGTCGCCGGCGAGGTCGTCGGGCAGCGCCGCGCGGCCGGACACCAGCGGGCCCGCACAGTGCTCGGCACCGTGGACCGCGGCGTTCCCCTGCTGGACCGCGCGCGGCTCGACGCCCCCGAGAGGGCCGCCGTCCCCACGCGCACGACGGTCTTCACCCAGGACCAGATGTCGGTGTTCTCGTGGGCCGGACGCGGATACGCGAACGTGCACACCCACCGGGAGAAGGCCGGCGCCGCCGGGCTCGACCGCACGATCGTGCAGGCCCAGCAGCAGACCGGCTTCATCGTCTCCAACCTCGTCGAGGTCTTCGGGAAGAGCTTCTTCACATCCGGCGAGCTCGACCTGCGCTTCGTCTCACCCGTCTTCGTCGGGGACGAGCTGACCACGAGCGGCGCGGTCTCTGGCGTCAGCGGCGACCGTCTGGAGCTGGAGGTCTGGGTCGACAAGGCCGACGGAACCCGCAGCGCCCTCGGCTGGGCGTCCGCGCGCGTCGACGGCGATCCCGCGCGCCCCACCCGGCTGGTGTGACCTGAGCGCTCCCGCACCCGCCGCCCACCACTCACATCGAGTCACATCGAGATCGACAACGGAGTCACCCATGCCAGAAACAACCACCGCCGGGCCGTCCGGCGGGCGGGAGCGGGCCGCGCTCGCCAAGCGCGCCGCTGTCGCCAGCCTCGTCGGCACAGCGGTCGAGTGGTACGACTACTTCATCTTCGGCACCGCGTCGGCCCTCGTCCTCGGCCAGTTGTTCTTCCCGAACGAAGAGGACCCGATCATCGGCACCCTGTCAGCGTTCGCGGTGTTCGGCGTCGGCTTCGTCGCCAGCCCGGTCGGCGGCATCGTCTTCGGGCACTTCGGGGACAAGTTCGGGCGGAAGGCGGCCCTGGTCACGACCCTGATGATGATGGGTGTATCGACCTTCCTCATCGGGCTCCTGCCCACCACCGCGCACATCGGCATATGGGCACCCGTCCTGCTCGTAGTGCTGCGGCTCGTCCAGGGCTTCGCCGTCGGCGGCGAATGGGGAGGCGCCTCGCTGGTGGCCGTCGAGTACGCGCCGGAACACAAGCGGGGTGCTTACGGCAGCGCCCCGCAGATCGGCAACGCCGTGGGGCTGGTGCTGTCCACGAGCATCTTCGCGCTGGTCTCCCTGCTGCCGGAGGACGAACTCCTCGGGTGGGGCTGGCGCGTTCCCTTTCTCTTCAGCGCGGTGCTGATCGCGGTCGGCCTGTTCATCCGCTTCAAGCTCACCGAGACGCCGGCGTTCCGTGCCGCCCAGGAGCGGCTGGAGGAACAGGTCGCCGACGCGAAGGTGAAGGAGAAGATGCCGATCGCCGAGCTGTTCAGGCGGTTCAAGCGGCCGCTGCTGCTGGCCATGGGCATGAGGCTCGGCGAGGCAGTCTTCGGCTACATCATCCTCACCATCGGTCTGACCTTCGCGACCAACTACACCGACGTCCCCCGCACGGACGTGCTTGTCGCCAGCACCGTCGCGGCCGCGGCCGCCATCTACACGTACTACTTCTTCGGAAAGCTCTCCGACCGGATCGGCAGGCGCACCGTCTTCGTCATCGGCGCTGTGACGGGCCTGGTGGTCACCTTCCCCTTCTTCTGGATCCTCCAGGCCGACGCCGTCGTGCTCACGTACGTGATCTACACCGTGGCCTACGCGATCGGGGTGGGAGCCCTCTACGGCGTCGAACCGGCCTTCTTCTCCGAGCTGTTCAGCACGAAGGTGCGCTACACGGGCGTGTCGATGGCGGCGCAGATTCCCAGCATCCTCATCGGTCTGTGGCCGCTCGCCTCCACGGCGCTGCTCGCGGCGACCGACGGCGCTCCCTGGCCGATCGCTCTGATCACGGTGGGGTCCCTCCTCATCGCCCTGGTCTGCGCGCTGCTCGCGCCGGAGACCCGCAAGGTGGACATGGACCGCGTCGGCGAGAGCCGGGACACGGACCGGTCCGGCGAGCCGGAGGCGGTGGCCCCGTGACCCGCACTCCCCCGCGCCCGTGGCGCGACCTGACCGATCCCCGCCGTACCGCCGCGGCCGACGTACTCGAAGAGGGCCTGAAGGAACCGGAGTTCGAGAACCTGAGCATCCCCGAGGAGCTCGGGACCGTGCGGGTCCTCGTGGACGACCACAAGATCAAGCGGTTCGCGTTCACGCAGGACGACCACTCGCCCTGGCATCTGCGGGAGAGTCCGTTCGGCGGGAAGCGGATCGCTCACGCCGCGCTCCTCGGCAACGACCTCGTCCAGCTCTTCACCCTCGTCTACGCCGCCAGCAAGGTCGTCGGCTACCACACCGAGGAGCAGATGTGGTTCGACAGTCCGGCCGTGCTGGACGAGGCCGTCACGCTCACCGGGACGTACACCGAGGCCTACCGGCGCCGCGGCCAGGGCTACGTCGTCATGGAGGCGCGGGCCACCGGCGAGGACGGGCGGAGCATCGTCCGGCACCGGGGCGTGGAGATCCTCAAGACCGACCCGGGCGCCATCGGAGGCCGGGGATCGGCGAGCCCCGTGCGCCGGGTGACCGGCGAGGTCGCCGAGGACGCGCGGGTCGTCGCCACCGTCGACTCCGGTGTGCGCGTGGGCGACGTGCTCGCTCCGCTGCACAAGACGATCACGTCTGAGCAGGCCGCCGTCTTCAGCCGCGTCGGCGAGTACGTACGCAACATCCACAACGACATCGGCGTCGCCCGCGACGGCGGTTTGCGTGTGCCGATCGTGCAGGGACAGCAGCAGTTCGGCGTACTGGCCCAGCTGCTCAGCCTGCGGTTCGGGCGGGCCTTCTTCACTTCCGGGTGGCTACGGGTGAAGTTCCTGGCCCCCCTGGATGTGTTCGAACCGTTCCTCGCGACCGGCGTGGTCACGGCGGTCGCCCCGGCCGACTCGGGTCTCCGCATCGACTTGGAGGTCTGGGTCCGGCGGGAGTCGGACGGCCGGCTGATGACGGCCGGCTGGGCCTGCGCGACCGTTCCCGCGTCCTGACCGGACGCATCGACAGAAAGCGAATCACCGAAAGATGAGTACATCCAAGACCGGCGGTCAGGTCGTCGTCGACATGCTGCGCTCCTTCGGCGTCGAGTACGTCTTCGGCGTCGTGGGCGGCCAGACCCTCGCGATCACCGACGCGATCATCGACACCCCCGGCATCGAACTCGTCCACACCCGCCACGAGAACGCCGCGGCCGTGATGATGGACGCCTACGGCAGACTGACCGGCAGACCGGCCGCCTGCATAGCGACGACCGGTCCCGGCACGACCAACCTGCTCACCGGCGTGGGCGGTGCCTACCGGGACTCCAGCCCTGGCTTCGTACTCACCTGCAACAACAACGGCGAGAACATCCACAAGGACGACGCGCAGAACGCCGACCACGTGGAACTGGTCAAGCCCCTGGTGAAGTTCTCGCGACTCGTCGCACACGGCTCCTCGATCAAACAGGCCATGGAGGAGGCCTACGTCAACGCACTCACCGGCAACCCCGGGCCGGTGCACCTCGACTTCGCCCGCGACACGATCGAGGGCCGCCTCGAGAACCCGCCCGCGATACCCGCGACGCATCCCAGCCGGCAGTGGGTCACCGAGCGCCCGTCCGCCACGGCGGCCGTACTGGCCCGCGCCGCGGAGCGTGTGCTGAGTGCGCAGCGGCCGGTCATCTGGCTCGGAAACGGCGGCAATCGGGCACGCGCGAGCGAGGACGTACTCGCCCTCGCCGAGGCCCTGGCCATCCCGGTCGTCACCACCTTCAACGGCATCGGATCCGTACCGACCACGCATCCGCTGGTGTTCGGGGCGGCCAGCCGCATGGGCACCGCCCTCTCCAGCAGGGTGCTCGACGAGGCCGACCTGGTGCTCGCGCTCGGCAACAGCCTCAACGCCGTCTCGACCACCCGCTGGCGGCGCTCCCTGCCCGACATCGTCCAGGTCGACGTCGAGCCGGCGATGATCGGGCGCTACTACTCCCAGATCACCGAAGGTGTGGTGAGCGACCTCGCCTCCTTCGCCCGCGGCCTCGTGACCGCCCTCGGTGAACGCGCCGCCGACGCCCGGGAAATGCGGGCGGAGTGGCTGGCCTCGCTGGAGAAGGCACGCGCCGCGTGGTGGCAGGGAACCGAGGTGGCGGACGCCGGCGCCGAGAGGGCCCTCTCCCCCGCCGACATCGTGCGCTCCCTACGCGAAGTGGCGCCCGAGGAGACCCTGTTGATCCCGGACGCCGGCAACCCCGGCGTCTGGTCCTTCCTCTGGGAGATCCAGCAGCCGAACAGCTACATCAAGCCCGTCGGCTTCGGGAACATGGGATTCGCGCTGCCCTCTGCCATCGCCGCCTCCCTCATCGACCCCGCACGTCCCGTCCTCGCCCTCATCGGGGACGGCTCCCTGGCCATGAGCATGGGCGAGTTGGAGACACTCGCCCGGGTCGGCGGCAACGTCTGCGTCGTCGTCCTCAACGACTCCAGCTACGGAAACATCCGCCAGGAACAGGAGTTGCACTTCGGCGGCCGCACCATCGGCGTCGACTTCGGACCCGTCGACTTCGCCATGGCCGCCCTCGCGATGGGCGTCGACGGAGCGAGCGTCGGCAGCCTGCCGACACTGCGGCAGCGTGTGACCGACGCCTTCGCGGCCGGCAGGCCCAAGGTGCTGGACGTACAGATCGACCGCGACGCGAACGCGTGGACGTACCCGGCGTTCGTGGCCCGGCAGCAGGAAGAGGAGGCGTGAGGGACATGGCCGACGGAACGGCGGCGTCGCCGCTCGCGGGCGTGAAGGTGCTCGACCTGTCGCGGTTCATCGCGGGCCCGCTGTGCTCGCAGATCCTGGCCGACTTCGGGGCCGAGGTCGTCAAGATCGAGCGGCCGGGCGGCGAGGACTCCCGCCATCACGGGCCGTACCACGAGGACGAGAGCATCTACATGTTCCTGTACCACCGGAACAAGTACGACGCGGCACTCGACACCCGCCACCCCGAGGCGCTCGGAATCCTGGAGCGCCTCATCGAGTGGTCCGACGTCGTCGTGGAGAACTACCGCCCGGGGACCATCGAGAAGATGGGCATCGGGTACGAGCGGATGAAGGAGCTCAACCCCGACGTCATACTGGTCTCCATCTCCGGTTTCGGGCAGACGGGCCCGGACTCGCACCGGGCACTCTTCGACGCGATCTCCCAGGCGTCCTCCGGGCTGATGAGCATGACCGGTGAGCCCGGCGGCAAGCCCACCCTCAGCGGCACTTACATCGCCGACTACACCACCGGGTACCAGGGCGCTATCGGCGCGCTGATGGCGATCCTGCACCGTGAACGGACCGGCGAGGGGCAGCTGGTGGACGTCGCCTCGTTCGACACGATGTTCTCCGCCCTGGGCATCCGCCTCATCTCCGAGTTGATGCTCGGGCAGAGCATGCCGCGCAGCGGGTCGCGCGACCTGCTGACCGCACCGGTCAACGTCTATGAGGCCGCGGACGGCCCCGTCTACATCCAGGCCGGAACCGCGTCGCTGTTCTCGAAGATCTGCGCAGTGATGGAACGCCCCGACCTGGCCGAGGACACCCGCTTCGCCGGCGTCGACGGCAGAATGGCCCAACAGGAGTACCTGGAGGGCGAGATCGGCGCGTGGGCGTCATCGCGCACCGTGGCCGAGATCGCGAACGTACTCGAGGAGGCCGGAGTGCCCTACGCGAAGGTCGCCGACGTCGCCGAGGTCGCACGGTCACCGCAGATCGCGGCCCGCGGAATGATCGTCGAGGCGGAGCATCCCGAACTCGGTACGATCCGCATGCCCGGCAACCCGATCAAGATGGAGAAGACCCCGCCCATGGTCCGCAAGGCACCGCCCCGAGTCGGCGAGGACAACGACCACGTGTACCGGGGCATACTCGGACTGACCGCCGAGGAGACGGCGGGGCTGCGGGAGTCGGGGGCGATCCGGCCGTGACGCGCGCCCCCCGATACCAGGTGATCTACAACGACCTAGTCGAGCAGATCCAGTCCGGCGCGCTGGCGCCCGCCGCACAACTGCCGGGCGAGACCGATCTCGCCCGGCAGTACGGGGTCAGTCGGATGACGGTGCGTCAGGCGCTGGACCTCCTGGACTCGGACCAGTTCGTCGTACGACGGCAAGGCAGCGGAACCTTCGTCAGCGAGAACGCCAAGCACGGCCGGCGGCTGAACCGGCTGCGCTCGTTCGCGGACGAGATCGCGAGCACCAGCAGTGCGGTCACCTCACGCGTCGTACGGGCCGAGACGGAGAAGGCTGACGCCGACGTCGCCGACCGGTTCGGCGTCGCCGAGGGCGACCTGGCCAACCACATCACGCGGGTGCGGCTGATCGACGGCTGCGCCGCCGCCCTGCAGGACGCCTGGATTCCCTACGCTGTCGCGCCCTCGCTGTGCCGGGAACCGCTGCTCGACGGCTCCCTCTACCGCACACTCAGCGAGCGCTTCGGCGTCCAACTGCGCTACGCAGACCAGTCCATGACCGCGGCACTGCTGACGGACGGGCAGGCCGCACTCCTCGAGGCAGAACCGGGCGGAGCCGTGCTGGAGGCCCGCCGTACGACCTTCGACGCGACAGGGGGCATCGTCGAGCTCACGACGAGCTGGACTCTGCCGCAGTTCCCGTTCCTGCTGCGGATAGACGCCGAATGAGCACAGGCACACGCGTCGTCGCGGTCGACGTCGGCACCTCCGCGGTCCGCGCCGCCGTCGTGGACATCGACGGACATGTTCTGGCCACTCACCACCTTTCCCGCGGGTGCGATCCGGGCGGAGAGACCTTCGATCCCGCCGCGCTGCACCGTGACGTACTGACCGCGCTGAAGGGCGTCTCCTCCACCGGTGAAGACCCCTCCGCACTGGCGATCGCCGCCCACATCGGCACCGTCATCGTGGACGAGAGCCTCAAGCCCGAAGCCCGCGGCGGCGGTTGGTCGGATACCCGCGGCGTACGGACGCTCACGGAACTCGGCGAGACGACCCTCCGGCGGATCCTGAGTGCCTCCGGCCGGCCCTCTCCTGCCGGAGGCGCGCTGGCCCGCCTCCTGGAAACGGACGCGGAGCGCGCCGCGTCGGTGCGTGCGGTGCTCTCCCCGAAGGACTTCCTCGTCGCCCAGCTCACCGGGGAGGTGGCCTCCGATGCCATCAGCGCCGCCTACACCCTGGCGTCCGACGTGCGCAGCCGCTCCTGGAACACCGCCCTGCTGGACGAGCTGGGCCTGGACCCCGCGGTGTTCGCGCCACAGACCGAGCCGGCGTCCGTGGTCGGCACGCTCACCAGTCAGGCCGCCGCCGCCACTGATCTGCCCGCGGGGCTTCCCGTCGTGGCCGGCGGGCCTGACGGTTCCGTCGGTATCGGGCTGCTCCTGGGCACTTCCGAGGACGCCATCGCCGATGTCGCCGGAACCACGGACGTCGTCGGACGATTGTTGCCCTCCCCCGACGAGGCACCCCACGGCGCTGTTCTCAACCCCTCGGTACTGCCGGGCCGGTTCGTCGCCGGCGGGGCAAGCGGACTGACCGGCGGAGCGGTCGCCCAGTGGCGGTCCCTGGTGGGCGACGTCAAGGACCAGCGGATCGCGGCTGTGCCGCCGGGATCCGATGGGCTGACGATCCTGCCCGCCATGACGGGCGCGCGATTTCCACGCTGGCGGCCCGCCTCCCGCGGAGCGGTGTTCGGACAGCAACCCGGCCACGGCCCGGCTCACCTGCTGCATGCCGCACAGGAAGGGGCCGCCTTCACCGTGCGCGAAGGGCTGGACCAGCTCGACCCCACAGGACGGCTTCCAGTCGTCCTCGCCGGCGGTTCCGCCCGCAGCACGCACCTGGCACACCTGCGCGCCGACGCCTTCGCCCGTCCCCTGCTCATCTCACCGGAGCCGGACGTCACCCTGCTCGGCGCCGCCGCGCTGGCTCTCCTCGGCTCCGGTACGGCCACGGACCTGGACGCTCTGCGCTCCCGCCTCATCGGCACCATGCGCGAACTCCTCCCCGACGAGGCGCGTGCGGCCCAGTACACCCGGCTCTACTCACGCTGGCGCGAACTGCACGACGCAGTGGACCAGGCAGACGCCACCGACGGCTGACCCGCGTGCCGCTCCGGCATCCCCCACACTCCTTGGCCGCCGTGCATCCACTCGTCGAAGACGCACGGTCCTTGTCCCGACGACGCGGTGCTGGCGAAGGGCCTCGGCGATTTCGGAATTCAGCGTGATAGTCCGAGCGCCCGTGCCTGTCTTGGGGCCGTCTTCGTATGCCTCTCAGCTGTCCATTCGCTTGACACGTACGCCTCTTGACGCGGTACGGCTCAGAGGAAACCCGGCCCCGTTGCAGGGGAGCGAGGCGTCTGGGCGTGATCGGCACGGCAGTTGACGTGGTGGTGATCGGCGAGGGCCCGCCCGGGACGCCGTACGGGAGATCAGCCGCCGGCTCAGCTGATGACAGGACTGCGGCGCTCGACGAGTACGACGTCGCGCCACGTGCCGTGCAGTTGGCCGGCTCGCTCGCGGGTGCCGATGACGCGGAACCCGGCGACTGCGGTGGAGAGCGAGACTGGCGGTGTTCTCGGGGAAGACGCCGGACTGGACGGTCCAGAGACCGGCGCTCTCCGTGGAAGCGACGAGCGCGTCCAGCAGAGCGCGGGCGATACCGCGGCCACGTGCTGTGGGATGGACGTAGACGGAGTGTTCGACGACTCCGGCGTACACCTCACGTGGGGAGGTGGGGGCGACAGCGGCCCAGCGCCTCCCCCGTCGCGTCGTCGACGGCGACGTAGCGGTGCAGGGGCAGCTTCGCCGCGTCGAAGGCCTCCCAGGCGGGGGCGGCCGTCTCGAACGTCGCGTCCCCTTCGTCGATCCCGGTCCGGTGGAGCGCCAGCACCGCGCCGCATCCTGCGCGCGATCAGGCGTTCTCCCTGCTTCGTGGCCCGCCCGCGTAACCGGCGTTTGTCCGACCTGGCACAGGCGATTGTGGACGGGGCCGAGCGCGGCTTCCTGTCATGCCGGACAACTTGTCCCACTGAACGGCCCGGAAGCGGCGGCGAGTTCTCCGCTCCGCGCCGGCTGGGAATGGACATGGTGACGGGGGGAGACGGTGATCGTGGACGAACACGGCGACGAGCCAGGGGTCGCCGTCCGCGTAGCCGAGCAGCGCCGCCGCGATGAACGGCGAGAACCCCGCGAGCGCGGCGCCGATCTCGCGGGAGGCCGCGAGCCCGGTGTAGCGCCCGACTTGGGCGTGTTGTCGAGGGGGACGCCGGTCAGCCGGTCAGCGCCGCGGGCGGCACGCAGGGGCACTCAGAGGTCGCCGCCGCCCTCCAAGAGGGCCAGGTCGGACTTGACGAGGGACGTGGTCACAAGGAGTTCGGTGATCAGGTTGTGGTTGAGGGCGTTGCCGACGGGCTGGGGGACTTCGTCTTCCATGAGCCCGGACACCGAGCCACTGAGCCTCGTCCGTACGCCGGCGACGACGCGTGCGGCCCGCTGCTTGCTCCAGGTCTCCGCCGGGCGCAGATCCGCCAGTTCGGCCGCGACCTCCGCCCAGGGAAGAGGCTGCGGCATGGGGTCATTGCGCAGATAACGCTGGGCGAGGCAGATCAGGACCAGCTTCTCGGTCGCGGTCAGGTCCCACACATCGCCCTCGTGCGTGGCGGCCTCGCGCAGACCGCCATCCCCTGCCCCGGGCGTCGGTGTGGCGACCCGCACCTCCAGCAAGTGCTCCCGTTTCGGGGCGACGATGAACAGCGGGGTGAACCCGGACCGGAGCTCGACCCGGTCACCGCCCAGCACCAGGCGTGCCCCCGGGAGCCGGATCGGCAGGCGCCCGGTGTTGTTCAGCACCCACCGCGAGTGCTCCCGCGTGAAGTAGCCCTGCTTGCGGCTGACGTGCGTGTCGTCCGGCGCGACACAGACATGGACTTCCGGTTCGTTGCGGCCGAACACGAGGGGGAAGGCGGCGTCGGGGGCCATGCTCATGCCGCCGTTGACGCCCATGACGAACAGGGTGCCGGGCTGCGTGGGTGGAATGCCGCGAGACAGGCTTCCGTAATCCTCCGGCAGCAGGTTGACCTTGCTCGGTGGCCGCGGCGGCGACAGTGTCATCGGCTCTGCCTCCTCGTCCCGGTTGCTCGGGGCCACGCTAGCCACTTCCGGACGAGTGACGTCCCGGATCGGACCGATCAGGCCGATCAGGCCGCCCCCATCCTGCTGGGTGGGCCGTGGCCTTCCCCTTTGCCGGCATGACGTCACCC
Organism: Streptomyces sp. DSM 116795; assembly: GCF_055792905.1. NCBI lineage: Bacteria > Bacillati > Actinomycetota > Actinomycetes > Kitasatosporales > Streptomycetaceae > Streptomyces > Streptomyces sp. DSM 116795. Next base: position 6,440,866 of record NZ_CM147707.1, on the reverse strand, counting down.
CAAGCTTCCGAACTCGTACGCGGGGAAGGCCCGCTGCCGCCCGGAGGGGAGGGCGGCAGCGGGACGGCGGCTACGGTGCCGGAGCCGGTTCGGGCGCGGGCGGGGGTTCCGGCGCGGGCTCCGGCGCCGGCTCCGGAGCTGGGCCCTCCTGCTCGGGCGCGGGCTCCGGCTCCGGAGCGGGGGCTTCCTCCTCGGGCGCGGGCTGCGGCTCCGGCGCAGGTTCCGGAGCAGGAGCTTCCTCCTCGGGCGCAGGAGGCGCGGGGGCTTCGTCCTCAGGGGCAGGAGGCGTGGGGGCCTCCTCCTCGGGCGCGGGCTCCGGCTCCGGCGCAGGTTCCGGAGCAGGAGCTTCCTCCTCGGGCGCCGGAGGTGCGGGGGCTTCGTCCTCAGGGGCAGGAGGCGTGGGGGCTTCCTCCTCGGGCGCGGGCTCCGGCTCGGGAGCAGGGGCTTCCTCCTCAGGCGCAGGCGCAGGCGGAGCGGGCGCTTCATCTGCAGGTGTCGGAGGAGCGGGAGCCTCCTCGGGCGCCGGAGGTGCGGGAGCCTCCCCCTCAGGCCCGGGCGGAGCCGGAGGCGGCGGGGCAGGCGCAGGCGGAGCTTCCTCCCCTGGGGCGGGCGGAGCCGGGACCTCGCCCTCGGACGCCGGAGGTGCGGGGGCCTCACCCTCGGGCGCAGGCGGAGCGGGAGGCTCAGGCGCCGGTGCAGGCGCAGGCGGAGCCTCGCCCTCAGGCGCTGGGGGTACTGGCGGAGCGGGAGCTTCAAGTGCAGGCGCCGGTGGTGCGGGGACCTCACCCTCGGGTGCAGGCGGCGGAAGTGGAGCAGGGGCTCCGGTCGGCGGGGCAGGAGCAGGGGCCCCGGGCGGCGGGGCAGGAGCAGGAGGCGGCGCCTGCGCGCCCTCTGCCTCCTCCGCACGCACCAGCCCCGAAGGTGACGAACCAGACGGCGCCGCCAGCGGCCCCCAGAGGTCCTCAAGGGGCAGATTGCCCACCAAGCCGTCGTTGACCGGTCCACCGACATACGTGGGTGGGCTACTCGCCGGGTCGGGGAGGTCCATCAGCGCGTGCTCGTTCCACTGCTCGATGGACCTCCGCTCCTCAGGGCTGGTGGTCGACTCAAGGTACTCATTCGCGTTGTACAGGCCGCCTGCAGCACCGGCGATGGGTCCAGCCAGCTTTGATGCCAGGCTCTTTGCAGGGAGTTTGCCGTCTGGTCCGGGAACCGGGCGGGCATTCTCTGGGTCCCTGAAACCCCCGATGGTTTCCGCGGCCCGATCGGCATAGAAGAAGCCGGTGTAGGCACCGTCGAAGGTGCGCCCCGCGAAGTCACCCCAGTTGAACTCCGCAGGCGGTGGCTCCGGCGCAGCCGGAGGCGGCGTCTGAGCCTGCTCCGCTTCCGCCTCCTCCGCACGCGCCAGCTCCGAAGGTGACGAACCAGGCTCCGCCGACGGCGGCGCCTGAGCCGGAGCACCGCCATCAGGAGCCGGAGCCCCCGGAGCGGGAGCACCGCTCTCGAGTGCAGGTGCGGCACCGTCTTCGCTTCCAGGTGCGACGCCGTCGGCAGAATCCGGAGCCTCACCCACGGGCGGAGCCGGAGGCTCACCCTCCCCCTCAGGCGGCGCGGCCCTGTCCGCGGAAGGGATGTCCGGCACGGGCGTACCTGCAGCGGGCGTTTCTGGAGTCGCGTCCGGAGTCGCGCTGGTCTCCGCTCCGGGCTGCGGCGCCGCCGCCCATGCTCCGGAACTGGCGTCGTACAGGCCTTCCTCGGCGTCGGAGTCGTCAGAGTCCTCGGAGTCGTCGCCTGAGTCCTCGTCGGCATCGTCGTCGGACTGCTCAGCGAGGCCCGGCAGTTCCGCAGTCGGTACTCCGGAGTCCTCGCTCACGTCACCGGTGTCCGGGTCCTCGTCGCTGTCGGACTCCTCATCCGAGTCGTCGGAGTCCTGCGATACGGGGGCCGGAAGCGTCCGCGGGCCCGCGGCGCGGTCAGCGGCCGGATCGAGCGATGGACCTGCCCGCAGCCCCCGTTGAATCCGATGCAACGCCTCCTCGTCCACCCCGGCGGCACGCAGCCGCTCTGCGATGCGCTCTCGGGCCTCCTGCTCGAGCGATGGCTGCCCGGAACGCGGGAAGTCCGCATCCGCGCGGTGCGCCGACGCCGCGTCGCTCGACTGCTGCTGATAGCGCGGCTGTTGCCGTTCCTGCTGACGCTGCTGCAGCTCCGGCTGCTCCTGCTGATACTGCTGCAGCTCCGGCTGCTCTTGCTGCTGCTGCACGGTCGCAGCCTGCGCCTGGCCAGGAGCGAAGACCGCCGGCAGCAGCCACGCACCGAACCCCAGCGCCCCGGTCACCACCGCCGTACGTACCAACTGGCGGTCCCACAGCGGCTTCGCGTGCCACTCCGACCGCGGCTGGGGGCACCTGCCGGCGCCGCCAGGGGGAGAGAACTCCGACTGCGCCGCCTTCGACGGCGCACCGCGATCGCCGGCACCGACCGTGCCCGACGCAACGGCGTCCACCAACTCACGTACCGTGGCCGCCGGCACCTCGATCACCGCACCTCCCCGTTGGCGCGAAGGAGCCCTCGTCAGCTCAGGCGGCACCGCGACGTACGTGACCCGCCCGAGGCAGGCCAGTTCCTCCTCGACGTCGACGATCAGCAACGTGGCTGCCGACAACTCCACACCGGTGCGCTGCCGATCCCACCAGGCCCGCAGCCGCCTCGCCGTCCCCCGCGCGGCGAGCTCGTCCCCGAACATCGGCGGTACGAGCACCGGCACGTCCGCGCCGGCCTCGGCGAACCGCGACCGCATCCCCACGGCGACGGCGTCGGCCAGTTGAGGGTCTCTGACCAGCACCAGGCAGGCATGACCCGCGTGATCACCCGGCGAACCGGAGCGTGCTTTCGCCTGCGGGAATCGGCCAGTTGGATCCGGGATTCTCCGTAGATGCATGCTTGGCGCCTCCTCACGGCAGGACGAAGCCGCCGCCCGTTCACCCCTGGACATGGCACGACAAAGTCCTGGTCTGTTGGTGCGCGGTGACGCTAGGGGACGTCGCCCGGGACCGGTCTCAACTTGCCGGTAACCGAGCGACGGCCGGACCACCGCAGCCCCACTCCTGGCCGTCTGCCGCCAACAAGTGGGTGGTCACGGGCCGTTGGCGTTCGAGGCCCTTGCGTGGGACCTGGAGACGACCGACCATGACCGTCGACGCGGCCGGATCGCTGATCCGGCACACAGAGCATTCGTCTCGTCACCGCGTGACCGCCTGACCGCGTGCCGCAGTAGCCGCGTGACTCGCGAAGGAGACGCCTGAACCGGCGTAAGTCGAACGGGGGAAGACCGATGGATTGCGCACGCCTGTCTGATGCCGAACTGCTCCGTCTCACACGGGTGGTCGGAGGGCCGTTTGCCGCTGCGCTCGATGAGCTGGAGCGGCGCCACTTCCCTGCCGTACGGGCCTTCGCATCCGCAGGCACCGTGAGCGAGACGGCCGCCGGCGAGCTGGCGCACCAGTCGTGGGATGAGGCGCTGCGGCAGCAGGAGGACGGCAGTGCCAGTGGTGCCGTACGCCCCTACGCCCTCGCTGCGGTGCTCCGTACGGCTTCCTGCTGGGCGCGCGAGGGCCAACGGAGCGCGTTGAACCCGGAGTTGTGCAGCTGGATCGAGACGAACGGGCTGGTGGCGCTTGAGGACGCCGCGACACCGGAATCCCACCCCGGCTCACTCGGGGCGCGCGCCTTCGGCGGTCTTCCGGACCGCAGCCAGGCGGTTCTGTGGCACGAGACGGTCGAGCGCGACGACAGTGCGCTGACGGCCAAGTTGGCCGGTGCCGGCTCCGGTGAGGTGCCCGCGCTCACCGTCCGTGCACGGAGGGGTCTGCACAACTCGTACGTCCAGATCCACCAGAACGGGATGCGGGACGACTGCCGCCGATTCCACCGCATGGTGCTCGCCTACGCGGACGAGAGGTCCTCGGACGTCGTCGCGGAACTCGCCCCGCACTTGGAGAGTTGCGACCGCTGTTCCCAGGCCGTCACCGACCTCGTGAGTGTGCAGGACGACTGCGGTTCACTGCTGGCGCGGGCACTGCTGCCGTGGGGCGGTCCGGAGTACGCCGCCCGCCGCATGAGGGAAGACACCGGCCAGGAGCTCTTCGTGCCCGGGGCCGGTGTGCCGACCGCGGGCGCTGCTGCGACCGGCAGTACGGCGACCGGCGACCGCCGGCCTGAGGGCCCGACAACCGGGCCCGTGGTGTCCGAACCCCCGGTGTCCGAAGCCCTGGCGACCAAGCTCTGGGCCACCCGAAGCCCGGCGAGCGGCAGGCCTCGGCCTGCGGTACCCGGCGCGGCGGGCGCCAGTGCACGCATGACCCGCCGGCGGCGCACCGATCTCTTCGTGCGGTGTACGGCTGCCGCCGCGCTGTGCGGTGTCGCGGCCGTCGTCGTTCCGGGGTTCGCAGGAGACGACCCCCCGAAGGGGAAACCGCAGAGCAAGGAGTCGGGACCGCCTGTGCAGCCCTCGTCTTCGCCTTCCACAACGCCCTCCCCTTCCAGTACTTCGGCCAGCGCGACGGCCTCTCCCTCGAAGAAGCCCGACCCGCCGTCGAAGCCCAGCAGGGAACGGCCCCCCTCGCCGCCCGCTGACGGCTCGGCAGTGGAGTGGCTCTTCGACCAGGTCGGCGGCGGGATCACTCCGGACACCTCGGGCAACGACAAGGACGGCACTCTCTTCGGCGCGACCCCTGCGAGCAGCGTGACGGGCGGAGCGCTGCGCTTCGACGGGGGCCAATTCGTGGCGTCGAAGGGTCCGTTGGTCGACACGAGCAGCAGCTTCTCCGTATCGGCACGGATCAAGCTGAAGGACACGGACCGCTCGCAGACGGTGGTGAGTCAGGACGGATCGGAGTCCAGCGGCTTCCTGCTCCAGTACGACGCGGAAGAGTCGCAGTGGGAGATGCGAATTCCGGAAGGACCCTCGGACGACGTGGATGCGGACGCGGACGAGGCGGTCTCGGATGTGGAGGTCGAGGCGGAGGAATGGACGCATCTGACGGGTGTTTACGACGAGGCCGCCGGAAAGGTCCGCCTGTACGTCGACGGCCGCCCCGGTGAATCGGTCGACCACGAAGAGGACTTCGCGTCACCGGGGAACTTCGTCGTGGGCCGCGGGCTGGGAGACAACGAGTTCTTCAGGGGTGTCGACGGAACCATCGACGATGTCCGGGCATTCGGCAAGGCCGTCTCACCGGCGGAGGCCGGGTCCCTGGCAGAGAGGTCATGAACATCCCGGCCCGGCTGCTGGTCGGCGGCCCCGCGCTGCCTCCTCACCCACACCGGCGGGCTCACAGATCACCGGTCAGCCACGCCGGTAACTGAACGACCGCGTACCCTCCCAGGCCTTCTTCTTGATGCGGTATCCATGCGCCTTTTCTTCGGCGAGGTGACCAGGTCCGATGTCGACCACGTCGGCACGGCGCCAGACACCGTCGATCTTCTGGTCCACGAAGTAGGTGAACTCGTTGAAGTCTTTGGTCGAGGCTTCGAACGTGTTCCTGATGGTGAGAATTCTCCTGCCCTTGGTGGATGACTTCGACAGCTCGACGGTCTGATCCGCCCAGATGGTGAGGGCTCTCTCCAAAGGCGCCCACGACCCGGCCCTTTCGCCGTTCACGGAGATCGACGCGCTCTGCCCTGAGACGCTGGAATCGAGGCGCCGCGTCAGCCGCACGCCGGCATTGGCCGGATCGACCTTCACCGTGAACTGGCTCCATCCGCCGGGCCCGAATGCGCGGCCGTCGTCGGTGACGATGCGCTTGGCGGACGCCGACGGCTTGGCGGGCGCCGACGGCTTGGCGGACTCGGGGGGAATGAGGAACATCGCCACGGCCACAACGGCAACCAGAGATGCCGCGAGCCCGGTGAGCAGGAAGGCTCGGCGCGGAGACCTGCGGTCGGAGCCGGAGCCCGCGGAGGCGGTGCCCGCGGAGCCGGAGTCCGCGGAGGCGGATTCCGCGGAGGCGGGGTCCACCGTGGTCTGCCCGTGCAGCGGCCGGTCCGATTCCTCGGCCTCCGAGGCCGGGGCGCCCGTGGACTCGGGCTCGGACTCCGACTTCGTGGAGGCGATCATGTCCATCACGGCAGGAGGAAGCCAGTCGGCACTCGGCCAGGGACCGGCGAGCCGGGCGAGGACGTCGGCCAGCGGAGGCCGGGCGGCCGGGTCCTTTGCCAGACAGGCGACGATCAAGTCGCGATGCTCGCGCTCCACAACGATGTCGCGCAGATCGGGCGGTTCGCTCGTGATGCGATGAAGGATGGCGGCGATCGTCTCGCCGTCGAAAGGACTGTGACCCGTGGCCGCGAATCCCAGGACCGCGCCAAGGGCGAACACGTCGCTGGCGGCTTCGGGCGGATGCCCGTTCACCTGTTCCGGGGACATGTAGGCGTAGGTTCCCAGGACGGCGCCGGTCACGGTCATCCGGCTTGCATCCTGCGTGCTGGCGATACCGAAGTCGATGATTCTGGGACCGTCGGCGGCCAGGATCACGTTGCCGGGTTTGAGATCTCGATGCACCAGGCCGCATGCGTGGATGGCGGCCAACCCCTCGGCGAGCCCGGCCCCCAGAGTCCGTACGGCCTGCGTGCCGAGGGGACCGTGTCCGGTAACGGCGCCGTGCAGGGAAGGGCCGGGGATGTACGCGGTGGCCATCCACGGTGGATCGGCATCGGGATCGGCGTCGATGACCAATGTGGTGTGGAATCCCCCGACCCTGCGGGCGGCCTCGACCTCGCGGGCGAACCGGGCGCGGAACCGCTCACGGTGAGCGTATTCGTACCGGATCAGCTTCACCGCGACCGGACGTCCCCCCGGGGAACGACCGAAGAACACCTGCCCCATGCCGCCTTCGCCAAGCCGCCCCACCAGCCGGTACTTGCCGACGCGCCTCGGATCGCTGGGCTGCAGCGGATCCACCCAAGCCCCCCACGTTCGATACGAGGACCCAAATACACCATCAACCTCTCAAGAAGGCCAGAGGAGTTGGGGACCGGCTTCGGATATCCGGGGAGGGGCGAAAATGCTCGTACGTTGTCCGGTGACCGGCCGACCGGCCCGCAGGGCCCCAGGGCCGCGGCCCGCCCGAGCACCCGAGGCTGCGGCCATCGGCGTCGACCACCACGAGGCGACGAGGACCACCGATGATGCGCAGCGCAGTCCCGGCAACTGCATACCGCCTGATCCAGGTCGTGCTGCTTCCGCTCCCGCTCATCGGTTACGTGCTGTGGGGCAGCAAATTGTTCCTGTACACCCGTAGCTCCGGGGTCTTCCCCACGGTGCTCGCGTCCTTCTACCCCCCCCCAGTGGACGATGCATACGCTGGCCCGCCTACGCCCAGCGTCGCCATCTGGCTGCAAGCAACCAGCACGACGCGTGGCACCTCCTGCCCGGCATCAGCGCACCCACACTGGACGTGCACGGCAGCGACGACCTGCTCACCCCGCCGCCAACGCTCCCCTGCTCGCGAACCGCATCCTCGGCGCCCGGCTTCACATGATCCCCGGAGCGCGGCACGCCTATTTCGATGAGTTCCGCGCCGTCGCAAGCCCGCTCGTTTGGACTTTCTCACCACGGTGCCGGCCGCACCGGTGACGGGGAACGGGCGTTCCCGGTGGCAGGCGGTCGGCCGCCTGATCTATTTCCACGAGCGCACTGATACATCGGAGAAGCCTGAGGACTCGCTACCGGCTCCTGTCCTGAGCCTCGGGATGCGGACGACCTCCGGAGCCGTGGCGGGTTGCCGCCGATCGGCAGCGGTTTTCGCGGGCAGGTGCTTAAGACAGACGAACGGTGAGTGTGGTGTGACGTGAGCACAGTAATCGCGAAGGGGTTGCGGGTCAGTGTCCGCTCGGTGCAGCGGTGGCGGCAGACATGGAGTTCGGGCGGTCCGTGGGCCCCTACGCAGTATGCAATCGGTGGACGAACTCATCTCTTGGACTTCGGGGTTGGCGCCTGACGACCTGTCAATTGACCTAGTGACTACGGCTATTGACGTGCGTTGGCTGGACTCTCTCTCCCTTCCGGTGGCGCGTCACAGCCTGCCGGTGCACGAACGACTACCGTGCGGATGCCGCCGTGGTCCAGGGGATCGGCCGACAAGCGTCACCTCGACGACCAGGGCGGCGTGACCGTCGGCGAAGCTGGACCCGATCGTCAGAGACCACCCTTGGCCAGCGAGTCGACCACGCCTGGCAGCTCGTCCAGCCAGGATTCGTTCCCGTCAGCTAAGACCGCCTTGCGGACCTGGTCAGGAATGTCGAGACTCATACCGCCAACCTGCCGTGATCTGAGCGCATTGGTTCGCCGGATTGCTTCAGGCTGCTGTCTTGAGGGGGCGCCCGCTCCAGCGAATCCCTTCCGTCACTCCGGCCGCAGCGGCGATCTGGGCCACGGTGGTCTGCTCGAACCCCTGACGCTCGAAGAGTTCGAGCGCAATCTCGGACAAGTGCGCTGGCGTCCGCCGGCTCTTGCTCATGGCAGTCCTTTTCCATCACCTCCTGCTGGCCCAGCCACATAATGTTAGAGACACATGCGGTGTATCAGCCTCGCTGAACCTGACGCCGGTCCCTGCCACGAGAAATCCCGCGGACCGCTGCGCGATGACCGACGCCGTCGTCGCGGGTCCGGTATCCGGTCGAGCGTCGGGCCCCGCCGCGCGGATGTCGCCGGGCGCGCTGGTAGTGGTCGGCTGCAGGACTACCCGGAGTGGTCCTTTACCCGGACCACATCGGGATGACCGAGACGAGCAGCAGCAGCGCAAGGATGGTGTTGAGCACCCGCCAGTGCCGGTCCGTCCGCAGTAGGCGGGCCAGCAGCAGGCCGGCTGTGCACCACAGGGTCAGCGAGAGAGCAGCCGCGAGACCGAAGATGACACCGAGCAGCACCGAAAGCCGCAACGGTCCGTTTGCTGCCGCAGCGAAGGATGCCGCCGCGCCGAGGGTCATGGTCCAGCCCTTCGGATTGAGCCACAGCAGTCCTATGCCGTCGAGGACGCCGTACGCCGCCGGTGCGTCGTCCGCGGAGGACGGCGTCCCGCTCCGGACCGTCCTCCAGGCCAGATACACCAGATACGCCGTTCCGGCGATTGCCAGGATCAGCCGCAGCGAGGGTACGGCGAGGAGTACGCCGCCAAGTCCCGCTGCTGCCACGGCCGCCAGTGTCGAAAGCCCTATGGCCACTCCGGCGATGAGCGGCACGGAGCGGCGGAAGCCGAACCGTGCCCCGGATGCCGTCGCCAGCGCCGTGGCGCCTCCGGGTGTCACGGTCGCCACCAGGGCGAACAGCAGCGGCGGGGCAATCGCGTCCGCGTTCACGTCGCCGCGTCCAGCAGGTGGCCGGCTACTACCTCCGCGGCCCGGTCCGCGTCTGTGGCTGTGTTGTTGAGGTGGAAGGCCAGGCGCAGTCGGCCTGCGCGGACGCTGCCCACGACGGCTGCCCGCTCCAACTCACCGAGCGTGTCCGGCTCGACGGCCGCGCTGACGATCGCGGAGTCGCCGGGAGGCAGCCCCACGGCTGCCCGGAAACGGTTCGCCAGGCTCAGAGCGTGCTCGTGCAGTACAGCAGTACCGACCCCAGCGAGCAGATGCAGTGCCGGCGCCTGTGCGACCCAGGAGTGCCAGGCCGGAGACAGGTCGAAGCGGCGTGCGTCTTCCGCCAATCGCAGCGGACCGCCGTAGAGGCTGTCCCAGCGCTCCTCACCGGCGTACCAGCCGGCGGCATGCGGGACGAGCTCTTCGGTGAATTCGGACCGCACCGTGAAGAAGCATGTCCCCCGCGGAGCCAGCAGCCACTTGTATCCACTGCACGTGGTGTAGGCGAACCGGTCCACATCCACGGGAAGCCAGCCGGTCGCCTGCGTCGTGTCCAGCAGAACCCGGGTGCCCGTCCCCTCGCACACAGCGGTCAGTGCGTCGAGGCCGGCGAGGCGCCCGTCCGCGGACTGCACAGCCGAGACGGCAACCAGCGCGGTGCGGGGTGTCACTGCTTCGGCCAGCCGCTCCAGGGGGACCTCCCGTACCTGGATACCGCGGCGGGCCTGAGCATGGAACGGGAAGACGAGGCTGGTGAACTCCCCTGCCGCGGTAAGGACTTCGCTCCCTTCAGGCAGGGACGCCGCGACCAGTCCGGCGAATGCGCTGACCTGGCTGCCCACTGCCACACGGTCTGCATCCACTCCAACCAGACCGGCGTACGCCGTTCGGGACGATTCGAGCGGCGCATCATATGCCGGCGGGGTCGCAGCCCCCTTGCGCCACTCCGTCAGCGCCCGCCGCAGAGCGTTCAGGGAGCGCCGCGGGGGCAGTCCCAGAGAAGCGGTGTTGAGGTAGGTGACATCCGGATCGAATTCCGCCTGCGCGACGGCCAGCCGGGACCACCCTGCTGGGCCTTCCGCGTCCCGGGCGGTTGCGTGCTTCTGCATGGCTTCAGCGTGTGCCCCCGGCCGCCTGTGCGGAAGTGCGACCTCGTGACGAGCAGACCCAAGCTGTGCTTGGGTGTCAGCCATGGACGGCGAACGGATACCGCAGAACAGCATGGGCGAGCTCCTCGACCCGCGCCGGATGCTGGTATTCGCCGAAGTGGCACGCACCGGCTCCCTGGCCGCCGCCGCGCACTTGCTGGGCTGGACACAACCGGCCGTCGCCCAGCACGTCAGACGACTCGAACGCGACGCTGGCTGCCCGCTTGTCGTCCGCAACTCCCGGGGCGTCACGCTCACCGAGGCAGGGCAGTCCCTCGCGGCGCACGCCGAGGCGCTGGTGGTCCGGCTGCGCGCGGCCCGGGCGGACCTGGACGCACTGAACGATCTGCGCGCCGGACGCGTACGTCTCGCGGCCTTCCCTTCCGCCTGTGCCACCGTCGTCCCGGCCGCCCTCGCCCTGCTGCACGAACGCACACCCGGCCTGGACGTCCGCCTCACCGAGGCGGCTCCGTCCGAAGCCCGGCGGCTGCTGGCAGCCGGGGACATCGACCTCGCGGTCACCTTCGACTACGACAACGTGCCCGTCAACGCATCGGATGAGAGGGCGATTCCGCTCTTCGACGATCCGATACGACTCGTGGTACCCACCGGGCACCCTCTCGCGGAGCACCCGGATGCAGACCTCGCCGACGCCCGCGACCAGCGCTGGATCGCCGGCTGTCCGAGCTGCCTCGCGCACCTGAGGACCGCGGCCGCCGGATGCGGCTTCCTGCCTGACGTCCGCCACAGCACCGACGACTACGTCGTGACCCAGACCCTCGTCTCCACCGGACTCGGCGTCGCTCTGCTGCCCGCTCTCGCGCTCGAAGCCGCCCGTGACCCCGCGGTCACGGCGATCGGGATCCGCGCGCACAGCCCGCGGCGAATCTCACTCATCGGTTCAGCCGACGTTCCCCCGAGCCGTGCCACCGCCGCGGTCTCGAGCGCGATCTGCACAGTCACCGAGCACCGGCTCTGACACTTTCCCCAGCAGTGACTGGATTCGTCAGGAAGCGTTCGAGAGCCGGGCGGCCACGGATGCGAGTCCCCGCCGGACAGGGGCAGTTGGTGGCGGTGCTGGCGGGTGACGAAGCCGCCGTGGAGATCGTGCGGCCCCTGGTCGCCCCCATGTGCCGTGAGACGTTCTCTCCGACGCCGCCGGGGAAGTGGTCGAGACCGGCGAGGGCGTCACACGGTTCCGTGCCGGAGACAGGGTCGTCAACATCTTCAACCCCCGATGGTTCGGAGGCCCGTACCCGGGGACGGCCGCGCACGAGTACGGCACCGCCCAGGATGGATGGCTCGCCGAGTACAAGGCCGTCTCGGAGGAAGCGGTGGCCGCCATACCGCGTGGGCTGTCTTTCGAGCAGGCGTCCACCCTTCCCTGCGCCGCCGTGACCGCGTGGACCGCCCTGACCGGCCCCCGTCCGGTCACCCCGGCCGACACCGTCCTCACCCAGGGCTCTGGCGGCGTGTCACTGTTCGCCGTCCAGCTGGCCAAGGTCGTCGGGGCACGGGTCATTGCCACCACCTCGGCCCCGCACAAGGCGGAACTGCTTCGCACCCTGGGCGCGGACGACGTCATCGACTACCACCAAACACCTCAATGGGGTGACGCCGTGCGAGCGTTGAGCGGCGGGCGCGGAGTGGATCGGATCATTGAGGTCGGTGGAGCGTCCACCTTCGCGGAGTCCCTGCGGGCGGGGAGCGACGCCGCCGAGATCGATGCCATCGGGTTCCTGGGCACCCAAGGCTGGAACGTCGACTTCATGGGCTTGTTCAACGGCGGATTCGAGACCCTGCGCAGGATTCGTGTCGGCAGCCGCCAGGACACCGAGAGCCTGCTACGCACACTCGAGCGGCATCCCGTCGCACCTGTCATTGACAGCGTTCATCCCCTTCACCACGCCGTGGATGCCTGGCGTCACCTCGACAGTCGGAAGAATCTCGGCAAGGTGGTCATCACCTTCCCTTCCTGAGTCGCTCGGTGCAGCCGGCAGCGGACCTGTAGTACCGAGTAGTACCGACGGCGCCTCCGACGCCACGCCTGTTAGCATCATTGGGCAGTTGTCCAAGGCGATTGTCCAACGTTTGGGACGGAAGGACTTCCCATGCCTTACGGCTACAGGCGCTTCGCTTCCCGCAGGCGCGAGGAACTCCATGCGGACGGTCGCCTCCTCGCAACGCGTGCCGGAACCGTCGAGTGCGCCGAGCTTGGACCGGCCTCGGGTCTGCCGGTCCTGTTCTTCCCGGGCGGTCATGCCGGCCACGACCAGACCCGTCTTCTCTCCCGCCTGGCCGCATCCGGGTGCCGCGTCATCGGCTGGTCACGACCGGGGTACCTGCGCACCCCGTTGACGGTCGGAAGCACCTTCGCCGCACAGGCCGACGCCGCCGCCGCACTGCTGGACGAGCTCGGCGTGCCCCGGGCAGTGGCCTACGGGATCAGCGGTGGCGGCCCCATGGCCATCGAGTTCGCGCGCAGACATCCGGACATGACGCGACGGCTGGTGCTGGAGTCGGCTGTCAGCAAGCGCTACGCACCCGCGATCTCGCCGCTCGCCCGGACGCTGTTCCTCACACCGCGCGGTACGTGGCTGACCACTGTGTTCGCGCGCCGCTGGCCACGTGCGTACACGAGTGAGTTCGTGCGCCAGGAGTCGACCCTGGACCTCCGGAGCAGGCGCCGGGTCGTCGAGTGGATACTGGCCGACAGCGGTCGCCGGGAGTTTCTGCAATCCGTCACGGATCTCATCACCCCGTACGAGGACCGTGCCGTCGGCTCGGACAACGACCTGCGGCTGTGGGCCGCGCTCGACGATTCGCTCACCGCCGGCGTCCACTGCCCGACCCTGGTGCTGCACGGAAGCCACGACGGGGACGTCGACCCCGCCCACGCACACCACTCGGCGTCCACCATCCCGAATGCGCAGCTCCACATCGTCGAAGAGGGCTGGCATCTACTGCCGCTGTCGCTGAATGGCGAATCCGCCTACAAAACAACATGCACGTTCCTCGGCCTCGACGACGCCGACCGACGGGGACGACCGGATCACTGGACGCAGCCCTGAAGGTTCCCCGCCAGATCAGCCGGCAGGAGCCCGGCACCACCCATACGGGCCGCGGGCGAAGGCGCAGCCGCTTGCCGTCGAACTCGGAACGGGCCGTTGATCGCCCAGCGTTGTATCTGATCGCCAGGGCATCGTTCCCACGACTCCGGGACCAAGTGCTCGTAGATGTCGACCGTGGTGCTGATCGACTTGTGGCCGAGCCAGCGAGACCTCGTGGACCGGGATGTCGGCGGGATGTCGGCCGCCAGGCGCTCGAGGCGGAAAGCACGCATGTGACGGCGGCGCCGGACGGAGGAGGGCTTCGAGGCCGGTCCCGCCGTAGCACCGGGGAAGGCCCGGCTTTCGGCGAGGCAGTCTGCCAACTCGGCGGCGAATCCGGTCAGTCCGTGAGATCGACCCTGATCGTCAGCAGGTGCGTGCCGAGTGCCCGCACCGCCGTGCTGTTGAAACGCGACAGCGTCCGCAGCCGTGCACGGGAGTCGTCACCCGGGATGAGATGAGCCGTGCCCCGGTGCCAGCGTCCCTTTACGCGGACGCGGACACGCGGGTCCGCCTTGATGTTCCGCACGTACTGGGACTTCTCGCCGTACTCCGAGACGAACCAGAACTCCCGGCCCACGCGCCGCCCGCCGATGGGCGTCCGCCGGGGCAGTCCGGAACTCCGGCCGGTGGTCTCCAGAAGATCCTGGGTCGGCAGACGGACCGTCAGTGGGTTGACGATCCTTCGCTGGAACGACGTGACGACCCGGTGCTTGATCTCGTTGTGGCGTGCCATGTGTCGCTCCCGTCTGCCGCCGTCGCCGTTCCCTGACCTCGGATTCAGGTGATCAGGGGTACACCGCGCGATCCTATGATCCGCTGCTGGGGGCACATCAGCGGCCCAAGCCCCCTGTCTCGTGAGATATCTGACGTGCCCTGAGATCGGGCCACGAGGGCTTGATCAGGCTGCGCCGTCGACCTTCGACGACTTCAGGCCTGTCTGGTGGGCCAGTGCGATGACGGCCTGGTCGAACATCTCGTCAGGTGCCTCGACCACTCGCTGGAAGTGGCCGAACACCTCGAAGCTGATAAGTCCGAAGAGCTGCGCCCAGGCAGTGACGACCCAGGGCACCACGTCCTCCGGGACCGCACGGTCCGATTCCCGGGTGAGCTCCAGGATGTCGGAGTTCAGTACCGTGGCAGGAGGCACCCCCTGGGCGGGCGCCTTCAGCGCGCCGGTAGCCAGGGCGGACTCGGCCAGCGACAACAACACCAGTGCCACACGGGAGGCCGGCTTCACGGTTTCCTGGGGTGCGCGGTAGTCGGGGACGGGCGCGCCGTAGATCAGCGTGTACTCGTGCGGATGACCGAGTGCCCAGCGGCGGACGGCCCGGCACACGGCCACCCACTCCTGCATGAGATCGGTGCTGCCGCTGTCCTTCAACGCCGTCTCCGCGGCTTGGCCCACCGCTTCGAACGCGTCGATGATGAGCGCCGTGAGCAGATCGTCCCGGCTGGGGAAGTAGCGGTAGAGGGCGGAGGGAACCATCCCCAGCTCACGTGCGACTGCGCGCAGCGAGAGCCTGGCGGCTCCGTCGGCGGCGAGCTGCTGCCGTGCCTGGCTCTTGATGGCGCCCGCGATCTCGGCTCGGGCCCGCTCCCTTGCTCCCTTGATGGCTCCCATGTGAGCAGTGTTCCACAGGTCAGTGAACAGTGGCCAGGTACGAGAGCAACACCCTTGTTTTGGAGCAGTGTTCACGGCACACTCGTCTGTGACCACATCGAGACTTTGACTCGTTTTCAGGCCGGGCGTCCGCAGCGTGGCGGACACCTCCCACACTCGCACCCGCCACGCGCAGGCCCCGACCCGCTTGCCGGGCGGTGATCCGATCCCGGGGGCCGAGCACCTCTGGCACGGGCAGTCCCGCGGACACCGGTCCCGAACCGTCCTGGCTCGGCCGACGCGGCCGCGTCACAGAGGCCGAGAGAAAGGAGGCCGCGTGATGATCACTACCGGGCCACCCCGGGGGCGATCAGGCGAACCGCTGCGGTCCGTGTGGTCTTCCTCGCGACCGATCCGGCGCTGCGTCCCGGGCGCACGCGCCGTGAGGCACAGACGCCCCGAAGCGCAATCCGGCGAGTGTATTTCCGGCTCGACCGGCCGGAACCTGGACACAAGACCCGCCGCGCCGCGAAAAGTTGAAGACGCTTCAGTTCCCGGGGGCATTGGCAAACCGCCCCGTACCGTCTCACCAACGGGCACGTGAACGCTTGAACACCCTCGCCCCTGTTTCTGGTTGCTCAAGTGCAAGCATCAGCTGCTGCAGCACCCAATAGGCGGCGTCGGGTTCAGTCGTACGCGTATGAGCCTGAATGGGGAAGGGTGCATCTACTCGATGCAGAATTCATCTGTCGGACACTCAGATCGTTCAGTAGTCGACAGGACCCTCAAGATCTTCGGATGTTTCAATGTCAGGAATTCCGCTCTCACCGTCAGTGAAATCAGTCGTAGATCGGGGTTGCCGGTAGCCACTACCTACCGCCTCGTATCGAAGCTGTTGTCATGGGGAGCGCTGGAACGTGCGGCGGGCAACAAATACAGCATCGGCCTGCGCCTGTGGGAAGTTGCCTCGCTGGCCCCGCGGCACTCGATGTTCCGTACCGCCGCTCTGCCACACATGCTCGAACTGCAAAAGGAAACCAATTCATCGGTCTTCCTGTCGGCACGGGAGGAAGGCGACGGAATCTGGCTGGAGAGCTTCTGGGGTGACGGAGTGCCCTACGACGGCTCATGCATCGTAGGGAACCGGTTCCCGCTGTACGCCTCGGCGTCCGGGCAGGTCCTGCTGGCCCACGCCGACCCCGTGGTCCAACGCGAGCTCTACTCACGCGGCACACGGGCCGTGACGGGGCATACCGTCACCGGCTCGCTCGCCCTCCGCAAACTCGTCAACGACGTGAAGCGACGGGGGTATGCCGTGGACGACACCGAACCGTGCGACGACCTGTCGGGCGTCGCAGCTCCCATTCACGGCACTGACGGAACCGCCGTCGCCTGTGTCGCTCTGTGTGATTCGTCGGCAGGCGGGTCGCCGCAACAGCGTGTGAAGCCCCTGCTGGCAACGACCCGACGTATATCTCAAGAACTCGCGAAGCTGCAGGGGCTGAGGTTCCCTTCGCAGCGCGACGGCTTAGACCGCAGGGGGAGTTGAAGCGAGAGTCACCTCGAAGACGTCCGGTCGGGCCTCGCAGCAGTCGTCAACGACACCGCCGAGGTGCTGGCCGAGCACCGGCCGCCGAGGAGACGGTTCGGCGTGATCATCTCGGACGAGGTGGCGAAGTACAGGGCCACCGTCGACAGTCGCCGGCGCCAACCGTTGACCCCATCTGTGCCCGCATCGCCTCAGATGCGACCCACAGCCGCATTTCCCTTCTCGATACGCGAAGTTGGAGTCATCCCGTGAATACGATCAACCGAACGGTGGTTGTCACCGGACTTGGAGCGACCACTCCGCTGGGCGGCGACACCGCGTCCACTTGGCAGGCGCTGCTCGCCGGCCGCTCCGGCGTCCGGTCGCTGGACCATGAGTGGGCCGAGGACGGCAATGTGCGCATCGCCGCCGAGATCGCGGTGGAGCCCGCCGAACGCATACCTCAGGCCCAGGTACGCAAGCTCGACCGCAGCGCACAGTTCGCCCTGATCGCGGCGCGCGAGGCGTGGGCCGACGCCGGATTCAACGGCCCGGCGGGAACCGAGTCCTCGGCGGATCCCGACCGACTCGGCGCCGTCATCGGGTCCGCCGTCGGCGGCATGGCCTCCGTGCTCGAACAGTACGAGGTCCTGAAGGAACAGGGCGCCCGCAAGGTGTCCCCTCACACCATGCCGATGCTGTTGCCGAACATGCCGTCGGCCAACGTCGGTCTGGACGTCAACGCCCGTGCCGGAGTGCACAGCACCGCCAGTGCCTGCGCCTCCGGCGCCGAGGCCATCGGCTACGGCATAGACATGATCCGTACCGGCCGCGCCGACGTTGTCATCGCGGGCGGGACGGATGCGGCCATCTGCTCCCTCAATCTGGCGTCGTTCAGCAACATGCAGGCCGTTTCCAAGCGCAATGACGACCCGGCCGCGGCGTCCCGTCCGTACGACACCGCCCGCGACGGCTTCGTCATGGCCGAAGGCGCGGGCGTCGTCGTGCTGGAGTCCGCCGAACACGCCGAGCGGCGCGGCGCACGCGTCTACGCGGAGGCGGTCGGCCAAGGTCTGTCCGCCGACAGTCACCACGTCGCCCAGCCGGAGCCGACGGGCCGTGGAATCGCCGCCGCCCTGCAGCACTTGCTGGACACCAACGACCTCAAGCCCACCGAGATCATGCACGTCAACACGCACGCCACCGCAACACCCCTCGGCGACGTCGCCGAGATCAAGGCCATGCGCGATGTCTTCGGTGTCGACGTCGACCACTTCGCCGTATCCGCCACGAAGTCCATGACCGGCCACCTGCTGGGCGGCGCCGGCGGCGTCGAGACCGTGGCCGCCGTTCTCGCCCTGTACCACCGCGCCGCACCGCCCACGATCAATCTCGAAAATCCCGATCCCGAGGTCAACGCCGACATCGTCTGCGGCGAGCCTCGCCCCTTGCCTGTCGGACGCATCGCCGCCCTGAACAACTCCTTCGGCTTCGGCGGCCACAACGTGGTCGTGGGCCTGCGAACGGTCTGAACCCAGCCCCTCTTCGCTGCTCGGGCGGTTGGCGGCAGATCCGCGAGCAGTTGCGGCTCCAGGCAGCCGGACGGTTCGAGGCGGTGACGCGGGCACGGTGAGGAGGCGCGGTGCTCGCGAAGCACTTGCAAGTCTGTGCTCGGCGGTGCAGCGACAGCGATAGCGGCGGACCCGGGCCGAGGGCGGTCCGCGGGCGCTGCGGGCGCAGGACCTGCCTCGCTGCCGCGGCTGAGCGAGGAACAGTTCGCACAGTTGGGCGCGAGTCGGCCAAGGGACCGGCTGCGCACGGCTGGGAGGACCAGGGCCGGACGCTGTCCCGGGTCCAATACCGTGTTCGACCTCACTGGAGGGCAGTTCGTGAGGTTTGTTGCAACACGTGTGAGCCCGGTCTCGGTTCCTACGACTCCACGAGTTAATTCTGAGTGAAACCCAAGACCCGCTTTTCACTGGCTGAGAAAGCGGCTTGTTCTGCATCCGTCTCTCTGGCAAAGCTTCAGGTGTCGGTGTCAGGAAGACGGAACCCGGCAATCGCTACCACACTCGGAAGTGGAGAGCCGTCTTCGCCGCCGGGCTACGGGGATGCGATTCAGAGCCGCTCTCCTGCTGGCACTGAGCCGCTTTTCAGAATCGATGTTGATAGAGGTACCGGACATGGCCCATATGGCCGTCGTCGGCATGTCATGCAGGTTTCCTGGGGCGTCCAACCCCAATGAGTTCTGGAAAATCCTGGAGAACGCCGAACCGCAGTTCGCCGCGGTTCCTGAAAGCCGTTGGGACCACTCCGTCTGGTATCGGCCAGGCGATTTCAGGCAGCCGCACAGCGCCTACACCGACCAAGTCGCCTTTCTCGACGATGTCGACCACTTCGCACCCTCACACTACGGAATTCCACCCCGTCGGGCCCGCACCATGGACCCTCAGGCGAAGCTCTTCACGGACCTCGCCCGGGAAGCGCTGCAGGACGCCGGCTGGGAGCGGGACGGCTTCGACCGGGCCTCGACCGGAGTCTTCGCCGGTGTGACGTCGCTGGACCACCGCGACATCACCTTCTCCCCCGTCACCGAAGATCTCCTCGCAGACGGGTCCACGCACCAGGGCGTCAGCGACCCGGAGCTGCACAAGGCCGGCAACTCCCCGGTGATGCCGTTCAGTTCGTTCACCATTCCCGGAGCCCTGGCCAACATGGTCCCGGCCACGGTCAGCGAGATCCTGGACCTGGGCGGCCCCTCCCTCTCCGTCGACGCCGCCTGCTCCTCGGCGCTCGTCGCCTTGGACACCGCGATCCGCTCGCTGCGCTCCGGCGCCTGCTCGATCGCCGTCGTCGGTGGCGTCTACCTCGGCCTGTCCCCGTCCGGCATGGTCGGCTTCTCCCGCGCCGGGGCGCTGTCCCGCAACGGCGTCTGCCGGCCTTTCGACGAGCGCGCCGACGGGTTCGTCCTGGGGGAGGGCGGCGCGACGCTGGTGCTGCGCCCCCTGGATGACGCCCTGGCGGCGGGCGACCGTGTCTACGCCGTCATCGCCGGTGTGGGCATGGCCAACGACGGCCGCGGCGGCGGTCCGATGACCCCGCAGACCCAGGGCCAGCTCGCCACGCTCCGCGCGGCGTACCGGGACGCCGGGATCGCCCCCGGGGACGTCGATCTGCTGGAGGCCCACGGAACCGGTACGCCGGTCGGCGACCGGACCGAGGTGGAGGCGATGCAGCTGCTGCGTGCCGGCGAGGAAGAGGTCCGGCCGTGCTACGTGTCCTCCTCCAAGGCACTCATCGGCCATACGCTCTCGGGTGCCGGTGCTGCCGGCCTGGTGAAGGCCGCACTCGCGATCCACAAGGGCGTCGTACCGCCGCAGCCCGCGGAGATTCGCGTCAGCAGCGAGCTGGAGCTGGAGGCCGCAGAGCTGCGTATGACCACGCAGCAGAAGCCGTGGCCGCATGACGAGGTGCGCCGGGCGGGCGTCAGCTCGTTCGGCTTCGGCGGTACGAACGTGCATGCCGTCCTGGAGAGCGCGCCAGCCAGTGGCACTCCCGGCCCGGCTACCGGAGGTGAGCCGTCGGCCCGTCCTTCCGCCGAGGAGAGCCAGGACCAGCCCTGGCTCTTCCTGCTGTCCGCCGGGTCGGTTCGGCAACTGGCGCGCCACGCCGAGGAGATCCACCGGTACGTCGCTGACAACGCCGATGCCGCACCCGCCGCCGTGGCCCGCACTCTCGCCTCCCGTACGTTGCTCACCGCACGATTGGCCGTCGTCGCAGCCTCTCGCGAGGAACTTCTGAGCCGCCTCGAACTGGCCGCCCAGCATCTGGCGGAGGGACGGGTCGGCGTGCTGGCCGACGGGGTACACGCGGCCGCCGGACCGCTGCCGGCCGAGGACCGGAAAATAGCCTTCGCCTTTCCCGGCCAGGGCTCCCAGCGCCCCGGCATGCTGGCCGAACTCGTGCGGCGTTTCCCCCTGCTGGCCGAACGCGCCGCCGAACTGGCCGAGTCGACGGCCGGAGTGTCCGACGAACTCGCCCAGGAACTGCCGGACCTGCTGTGGGGCCGGGACCAGGACGACGACGAGGCGCAGTCGGCGATGACGGAGACCGACCGGTGCCAGCCGGCCCTCGGCATCTCCGGCATGAGCATCGCGGAGATGCTGGCCGCCTGCGGAGTGCGACCCGACATCTCTGTCGGGCACAGTGTCGGCGAGTTCCCGGCCGCAGCGGCGGCCGGCGTGCTCGATCCGCGGGATGCGGTCCACTTCCTGGCGCGGCGGGGCTCGGCCCTCGCCGAGGCGGTGACACCCGGCGAGAGCGCCATGCTTGCCGTCCAGGCGCCGATCGCCGAGGCGGAACAACTCGCCACGGCGGTGGAGGATGTGTGGCCCGCTTGCTACAACCACGAGGGCCAGCTCGTCCTCAGCGGTAGCAGCGACGCGGTCGACGCTCTGCGCGAGTACTGCGCTCAGCAAGATGTCACCTCCGCGCGGCTGGAGGTGTCCCACGCATTCCACTCGCCCCTGGTGGCCGCGGCGGACGAGGCGATGGCCCAGATCGTCGAGGAGCTTCCCTTGACGACCCCCACGTGCACCTTCGTCTCCAGCGTCAGCGGCCGGCTGTGCCCGGAACCGCAGGAGGCCAAGCACCTGTGGGAGCGCCACCACATCGAACCCGTGCGGTTCATCGATGCCGTCCGCTCGGTCGCCGAGGGCGGTGCGCGCTTCCTCGTCCAGCTCTACGGCGGTGACAACCTGCTGCAGATGGCCCGCCGTAGCGACGCCGGCGCCGGGCTCGACCTGCTGGCCGTGACGAACGGCAGGGCCGACGGAGGACGG
The DNA here is from genome assembly GCF_055792905.1 of Streptomyces sp. DSM 116795. Lineage (NCBI taxonomy): Bacteria > Bacillati > Actinomycetota > Actinomycetes > Kitasatosporales > Streptomycetaceae > Streptomyces > Streptomyces sp. DSM 116795. Next base: position 6,419,282 of record NZ_CM147707.1, on the reverse strand, counting down.
GCCTTCCTCACTGTCCTCGCCCGACTCGCGGTCGCGGGAGTGCCCGTCGAGCCGTCAGTGCTCTTCGACACCGAAGCCGGGCCGCTGCTGTCGCTCCCTCCGTCGCCGCTGGAGACGGAGATCTACAGCGTCCTCACCGGTGCGGGTCGCAAGCCCAAGCCCAAGCCCGAGCCCGTTGGTTCGTCGGTGCCACCCGCCTCGGCCATAGCCGCGCCTTCGCCGGCGACGGCTCACCGTCAGGACGCGGCCTCCGGCCCCCGCGCCGCCCTTCCCTCCCCTGTCCCCACGCATCAGTTTGGAGAGCCGAACATGAGCGGTCTCGTTGAGTTCCTGCACGCGCAAGTCGCGCTGCTCCAGTCCGTCGACCCGGCTGGCCGGGTCGTCCCCACCTCGGACCCTCGCCGTACCGCCGAAGTACCCGCGGGCCGGCCGGTCGAGTCGGCCACGCAGGACTCCGGCGCCGCTCAGCTGACGGCCGCGGGCGCCGTGGCGGCGCCGGGCGCGGCGGAAGCGGCACAAGAGGTGGAAGGCATCGTGCTGTCCGCGATTGCGAACGTCAGCGCGTACTCCGAGGACTTCCTGCGCCCGGAGCACGCCTTCACCACCGATCTCGGCTTCGACTCCCTCATGCTCGGCGAACTCACCGTCCGGCTGCGCAAGCAGTGGCCCGGAATCGAGATCAGCGTTGCCGAGATCATCGATATCAAGAGCGTCGGCTCACTGGTCGAAGCCGTGCAGAGCCGGGTGGGGGCGGAGCGGCCGGCAGCAGTTCCGGCGCAGCGCACGGCGACACCGCCCGCGCCCAACCCGCAGGCCGCCGCCGGTGAGCCGGAACGTACAGCTTTCGACCGCCGGGAGAGCGCCGACGTCCGCCTGTTCCCGGAGGTCGTGGCCTCGCAGGAGCGTACGCGCACCATCGCTTCGGCCAGTACGCACAACCCGTACTTCCTGCAGCATGAGGGCAACATCCGCGACACCACCCGGGTCGGCGACCGAGAGTTGATCTCCTTCTCCAGCTACAACTACCTCGGCCTGTCCGGGCATCCGCAGGTGGCGGACGCCATCCAGGAGGCCGTCGAGCGTTACGGCTCCTCGGTGTCCGCCGCCCGGATCCTGTCCGGCAACCGGCCCCTGCACGAGGAGCTCGACCGGGGCCTGGCCGAACTCGTCGGAGCACAGGACGCGGTGACCCTTGTGAGCGGTCACGCCACCAACGTCACCGTCATCGGCCACTTGATGGGCCCGGAGGATCTCGTCCTCCACGACTCCCTGGCCCACGACAGCATCCTTCAGGGGTGCCGGCAGTCGGGAGCTGCGCGCCAGCCGTTCCCTCACAACGATTTGGCTGCCTTGGACCGGATCCTGAGCGAGGTACGCGACAGGTACCGCCGCGTACTGATCGTGGTCGAGGGCGTCTACAGCATGGACGGCGACACGGCCGACCTGCCCGCTCTGATCACCGTCAAGGAGAAGCACGCCGCCCTGCTGATGATCGACGAGGCGCACAGCATCGGTGTCATGGGCAAGACCGGCGGGGGCATGGCGGAGTTCTCCGGGGTCAACCCCGAAGACGTGGACGTCTGGATGGGCACCCTCTCCAAGTCGTTGGCCAGTTGCGGCGGTTACGTCGCCGGACGACGCGAACTCATCGAGCACTTCCGGTACACGCTCCCCGGATTCGTCTTCAGCGCCGGGCTGCCCCCGGCCTCCACCGCCGCGGCGGTGACTGCGCTGCGACTGATCCGCGAGGAACCGGAGCGCATTGCCCGGCTGCACGACAACGCCGACACGTTCCTGCGGCTCGCGGCCGAGGCAGGGGTGGACGTGGGCACCAGCGAGAACACCCCGATCGTGCCCGCCATCACAGGCGACTCCCTCAAGGCGCTGCAGCTGGCCGACCAGCTCTACGCCCGGGGCGTCAGCGCCAACCCGATCCTCCACCCCGCGGTCGAGGAACGCCTCACACGACTGCGGTTCTTCATCACTTCCGAGCACACCGAGCAGCAGATCCGCACGACGGTCGGGATCCTGGCCGAGGAGCTCGCCAAGCTGTCCTGACCCCGCGGGTGGCGCCTGGACGGAGGCTAAGGGACCCGGTTCCTCGGCTCCGTCCAGGTTTCCCGGTCTGTGTCCGCCTTTGGCAGGGGGCGATGCATGCCCCCGGCCGGCAAGGCGGCCAGGGCGTCCGCCGCCCGGTCAACGTGCCGCCCTTCCCCTGAGAGATCGAACCGGAGGCGAGCCCATGACCGCCCCCACCTCCCGCACTCTTCCCGCACCCCAGTGGCCGGCGCCCAGCGAGCACTTGCCCGCGCTGCCGACCACGCACGAGATGTTCCTGGACGTCATGACAGCACCCATGGGGCACTCCGCCCAGCTCGACTCCGCCTTCGCCGTTTCGCGAGAGGGATGGCCGCTGGGAGTCGAACTCGTCGACTCGTGACAGGGCATAGGGCGGTTCGTGGGTCGATGGTCCGATTCCCGCCGAGGTCGGAGCGGGCCCGTGGAACGGTCTGCCTGGTCGATCCGGAATCGAACCGGTCGCCATGGTCGGAGTGGTTACCACTTCGACCTGGAGTGGCGATGGTGCGGCGGACGAGCTGGCCCTTGACATGATTGGACCCTTGCAGCGGATCGTGCCTGGGCAGGTGGGCCTTGGACATGATTCGCCGGGCGCGAAGGGCATCAGGCAAGGAAGAACTTGGCAACGTAGTACTCGATGCCGACTTCCATACGGAGTTCGTCCATGCTCGGGCTCTTCGCCGCGTCATGGAGTCGGCGCTCCGTCCCTTACGCCGGCGATCTGTGTGCTGTAGCTCTCTTTGCGGCCCTTGTTGACCAGTGTGCGGTCGTGTAGAAGGGCCAGCTCGCGTGAGCTGGCCGAGCCTGCCGCCTCCGTCTGCCGCATGAGTCTCAGCGCGCGTCGCTGAACGTCGAGTTGCCGTTCGGCGTGCTGGCCGATCGGCCACGCCGCGAGCTGAAGACCGGTGTTGAGGTGAGGGGCGCAAGGCCTGGCTGGCGCACACCTCCCGTAACAGGTGCGCGGGCCCGGCCAGCCGTCAGTACTGGACGTGCTTGCCTCCGTCCACGATCAGCGTCTCCCCCGTCACCATGTCCATTCCCAGCAGGCCCAGGACCGCCTGTGCGACGTGCTCGGGGCCCGAAGTCCTCCGCAGCGGTACGTTCCTGGACTCGGCCTGGGCCCGTTCCGCGAAGCCCTGCTCGCCGTGCAGATCTGTCTGCCAGCGGGTTGCGACCGTGCCCGGGGCGACGGCGTTGACGCGGACCTCCGGGGCGAGCGCGCTGGCCAGGTTTCTGGTGAGCTGCAACATCGCCGCCTTGCTCACGCCGTACGCGATGGACGAACCGCCCGCCCGGTAGGCGGAGATGGAGGAGACGTTGACGACCGCGCCGGCGGCCTCGCGCAGCGCGGGCGCGAAGGCGCGGGCGCTGCGGAAGGCGCCGACGACGTTGACATCCAGCAGCTCGTGCCAGACGGCGTCGTCGAGTCCCTCCAGGTCGGACTCGCGGACGGGGCGGGTGGTGCCCGCGTTGTTGACCAGCACGTCCACCCGCCCGAACCGCTCCAGGACGCCGCCGGCGAAGGCACGTACGGCGGCGTCGTCGGACACGTCCGCCTGTGCCGTCAGGGCCTGGCAGCCCTTCTCTGCCAGGTCGGCCGCCAGCGCTTCGGCGGCGCCTGCCGAACGGGTCCAGCTCGCGGCGATGCCGCTTACCCCGGCGTCTGCGAGCGCCAGGGCCGTGGCGCGGCCGATGCCGGTGCAGCCACCAGTGATGACGGCGACGGTGTCCTTGAGAACCATGTGCAGCCCCTACTCGGTCCTGGATTCCCCGGAGTCCGGGTCAGCCTCTGCCCTGGGCCCCGCCCCGGCAGCTGCCCCGGCCGTCGTGCCCGGCTCCGCTTCAACGGGCCGGGGGCCGGGGCCGGCGGGGGCGTGTTCCAGCAGTCCGAGGTCCGTCTCCCGGGATTCCTTGGAGTACAGGAAGGCGACGAGCGAGATCATCGCCGTCGCCGCCATGAAGACGGCGACGAGCCAGGGGTCGCCGTCCGCATAGCCCAGGAGCGCCGCCGCGATGAACGGGGAGAACCCCGCGAGTGCGGCACCGATCTCGCGGGAGGCCGCGAACCCGGTGTAGCGCACCCGTGCCCCGAACAGTTCGGCGTAGAAGGCGGGTTGGACGGCGATCATCGGCGCCAGACCCAGCGAGGTCGCCACGATCATCGCCAGCCAGATCACGACGGGGACACCGGTGTCCAGCAGCAGGAAGAACGGGTACGCGAACAGCCCCGTGAAGACGACGCTGAACAGGTTCAGCGGCCTGCGCCCGATCCTGTCCGACAGCGCGCCGTACACCGGCTGCAGCGCGATCACGACGAGCCCGAACGAGATCACCCCGGTCAGCGCGACCCACTTGGGCTGCTCGACCTGAACGGTCAGATACGAGACGGAGAAGGTCGCATAGATGTACACCACCGAGGTGTCGCAGATGTGCGCGCCGATCCCCACGAAGAAGCTGCGCGGATAGCGCCGCAGCGCCTCACGAACCGGGAGCTTCACCACGCTCTGCTTCTCCTTCATCCGCTGGAACACGGGGGATTCGGCGACGCGCAGCCGCAGATAGAGCGAGACGGCGATGAGTACGAAGCTGAAGAGGAACGGCAGCCGCCATCCCCAGCTCTGCTGGCTCGCCTGGGGCAGCATCCCGACGAACAGGAAGACGACCATCCCGAGCACGAGCCCGATCTGGACGCCCATCTGTGCGAACGAGGCGTAGAAACCGCGCCGTTCGGCCGGGGCGTGCTCGGCGAGCAGCGTCGAAGCACCGCCGAACTCCGCACCTGCGCCCAGCCCTTGGCACACCCGCATCAGCGTGAGCAGCACGGGAGCCATGACGCCGATCGAGGCGTATGTGGGCAGCAGCCCGATCACGCCCGTGGACAGGCCCATCACCAGCGTGGTCAGTACGAGCGTCGAGCGCCTGCCGATGCGGTCGCCGAGGGCCCCGAAGAAGAAGCCGCCCACCGGACGGAAGATGAAGCCGACGCCGAACGTGGCCAACCCGATGAGCGTGCCCATGGCCGGATCGTCCTGGACGAAGAAGAGGTCGTTGAACACGAGCACGACAGCCGTGCCGTAGATGAAGAAGTCGTACCACTCAAGAGCCGTCCCCACGACGGACGCGGTGACCACGCGCCGCAGTTCGGTGTCGGTCCGTATGTTCCTGGTGGCCGGGGGTGGTGGTGCTTGCTGGGACATCGTCGTCTCCTCAAGGATCTGTGTGGTCCCCCTGGTTGCCGTACGGTCCGGGCTGCCCGCCACCAGCACCGTCGGCGTCGCCCTTGAGCGCCAGCAGCTCCTCCCATGTGCGGCTCGGGAGAGGGATGCCGTGCCGGCGCCTGTGCATCCGTGTGCGCTCCTCCGGCTCCCCCGGAACCAGAACTTCCATCTCGCCCTGCGCGGGCGCGGTCGCCGCCAGCGCGACGCAGAACTGCTCGGTCTCCGCACGGAATTCGGCGAGCGGGACGAACGCGTCGATCCGCAGGCCGATGAGCACCGTGCCGAAGTGCCCCTCGTAGCCGGGCCTGCTGGAGATCCCCGCCCGGCTGAGCAGCCCGCCGACGATCTCGATGACCACGCTCAGCCCGTAGCCCTTGTGCCCCCCGAAGGGCAGAAGCGCGCCGCCCCTGTAGAAGTCGCCGGGGTCGCGTGAGCCCGCCCCTTCGGAGTCGAGCAGGAGCCCGTCGGCGACGGGCAGTCCCCGTGTACGGGCGAGGGCGAGCTTGCCCTCGGCGACGGCGGCCGTCGCCCAGTCCATGACGAGCGGCGGCTTGCCCTCACCGCGCGGGAGCCCCCAGGACATGGGGTTGGTGCCCATGCGGCGTTCCCGGCCGCCGTACGGCGCGACCGTCGCGTCGGCGTTCGACAGCGCCAGCGCGACAAGGCCCTCGTCGGCCATGCGTGCGGTGTATTCGCCCAGCCGCCCGATGTGGTTGCAGTCCTGGACGGTGACGACGCCGACCGCGAACTCGTCGCACAGGGAGATCAGTTCGTCCGAGGCGAGGCGGGCGGCGAGCTGCCCGAAGGCGCGCTCACCGTCGACGACGGCGGTAGCGCCGTGGCGTGAGAGAAGGCGGCCTGTCCTGGACGGGTCGATCAGCCCTTCCCGTACCGCCGCGAGGTAGCCGGGCAGCCGGCGCACACCGTGCGAGTCGTGCCCGAGCAGGTTCGACGCAACCAGGGAGTCCGCCACGTGGCGCGCGGACCCCGACGGCAGGCCGGCACCCTCCAGCAACTCGGTCGCCAGATCCGCCAGTTCCCGCGCTCCGGTCATCCGCTCCCGGTGACCCTCGGCCTGCGTGCTCGTCAACCCCTGCCGCCTTCATCGCTACAGCTCGAAATTCCGCCTGAAGGAATTGCGTTCCGGAATTTCTTCAGGTCCGGAGATGCTGCCACAGCTATCTCCGGCTGGGAACCCACCGCGCGCACGAAGGCGACCGCGCGCCACCGGAACAGCAATATCTACGCAATCCCCCTGATTCTTCTTCGACTTACTCAATCCGGTCCCGCAGCGGCACTGGCTAGACTGTCGCCATGGCCAGAGAGGTGCGGCGCACGGCGGCGGACAAGACGCTCGATGTCCTCGAAGCACTGGGACAACACCGCAGCATCGCGGAGATCTCCGAGGTCACATCCCTCCCGAAGCCCACCGCTCACCGGATTCTCCAGACCCTGGTCGAGCGCGGCTTCGCCCGGTACCTCGGCCACGGCAGCTATGCGAGCGGCCCTCGCATCCTCACCCTCGTCGGCCGTCACCAGCGCGAGGTGGACCTCCCGAACCAGGTGGGGCCGACCTTGGAGATGCTCCGCGAAGAGACCGACTGGACGGTCCACTTCACACTCCTGACCGGTGACGAAGCCGTCTACGCGGCCAAGTCGGATGGAGACAAGCCCTACCGGCTCGCCTCACGCGTGGGCATGAGCCTCGCGCTGCACTCCACCTCGGTGGGCAAATCGATACTGGCCACGCTGCCGGAAGAGTCCGTGCTCGCCCTCCTCAAGCGCACCGGCATGCCCGCCCGAACTGACCACACACGCACCGACCCGACGAAGCTGCTCACCGAACTCACCGCGATCCGCCAGCGGGGATATGCGGAGGACCACGAGGAGAACGAGTCCGGCGTGATCGCCGTGGGCGCGCCCGTCTTCGACCACGCCGGGGACGCGGTGGGCGGCATGAGCGCGGCCACCCTGAGCAACTTCGCGGACTCCCAGAACATGGCCAGGTGCGGCCAGGCGGTCGCCGCAGCAGCGAAGCACTTCTCTCTGACGTTGGGCGCCCCGCCGCACCGCTGCGATCTCACCCGAAGCCGGCCAGGCTAGACCTGAGTCGGCGATTCTTTATTGGTTGGGCGTGAGTCCACCGGATCGAGGATTGGTCTGTCCGTTGTCCCGGCAGATCCGCCATGCGGTCCGCTCACACATGTCCTCCCCGGCGGCCTGGGCTTCACCGACGAGGAACCGGTAGCCGAACTCCGGGTCATCATCACGGTGAGCGTCGAACAGTGCATTGTCGGCGCGGCCCGCCTGTCAACTGCGGTCCGGGACCGGCGATTCCGGCGGGTTGTCGGCAGCGATGGGGGTGGTGCTGCTGATGGACCACAGGACCTCGAAGAGGTTCGAGTGCATCTGGGCGTACTCGGCGCTCTCGATCATCATGGCGAAGTTCTCGCGGCGTGAGGACATCACTGCGACCTCGTGCTCTCCGATGATCGTGGTCATGGTGAAGATGTACTGAGGTGGGGCGTATCTCGACTCACGGTAGTCAGCCGCGCTCGTAGGCCAGCCGTGGTCGTAGTCCCGCTCGGGCGACCGCACCACGCGCAGCGTGAGGTGCCTTTCGCGCCGCCCCGCGATGTACTCGTTCATGGCGCTGTGACCGGGCACGGTCAGCAGGTCCTTCATCGAAAGGATGCCGCGCAGCGGAGCAGGCCAGTCCAGCGTTTCGAAGAGCGCGGACTTGATCCCCGATGCGCCTTCGAGGTAGCGCACTCTGGGCCGGCTGACACCCTTGGCGCGCATCGCACGAAGCTTCGGGACGAGATCGTCCAGGACTTCCTTGCGCTCCGCCCAGTCGTCCAGAAGCTTGCCCGGGTCGTTCGCGGTCAGGACCGCACGTCCGCGGCCCGCCGGCTTGGCCGTCGGGCCGACCTCGGTGATGCTCACCAAGCCGCGGTGGGTCAGTCGCTTGGTGATGTCGTACGCGTTCGTCCTGCTCACATCGGCCCGCTCGGCCACCTCGGCCACAGTCGGACGCCGCATGTCCAGCACCGCCAGGTAGAACCTCGCCTCCTTGGGCTCCAGCCCCGCATCGACCAACTCCTGCCACATGGCCGCCTCCAGTTGTCGAGAAGAGGCGACATCCTATCCACTCAGGAGAATTACTGGGAGGGGTTGACGTGACTGGTCAGCGTTTCTACTCTGCCGCCGCTTCAACGTGGTGAGGCTGCTTTTGTCGAGAATCGTCGACAAAAGAAGAGCTGAGATACGCGTCTGCTCCATCGACGACGGGAGTCACGCTCATGACAGAGGAACGGGTTCCGCGCATCAAGGTGGCGGCCGTACAGGCCGCGCCGGTCTTCCTCGATTCCGGTGCCTCGATTGCCAAGCTGGACCGCCTGGTCGCCGAGGCGGCAGGCCACGGTGCCGAACTGGTCGTGTTCGGCGAGACGTTCGTCGCCGGTTTCCCCCTCTGGAACGCGGTGCTTCCTGCGGTCGACCAACACGGGCTCCACCAGCGGTTGGTCGAGTCGGCCATCACGGTTCCAGGGCGCCACGCCGAAGCGCTGGCCGGTATCGCCGCGCAGCACCGGATCGTGCTGTCGGTCGGGGTGAACGAGCGCGCCGAGCACAGCCTCGGCCAGGTCTTCAACTCCAACCTGATCTTCGACCCGGACGGGCGCCTGGTGAACCACCGCAGGAAGCTCGTCGCCACCTGGTACGAGAGGCTGACCTGGTCACACGGCGACGCACACGACCTCAAGCCCGTCGAACTCGGCGGCTGGCGCCTGGGGGCGCTGATATGCGGTGAGAACACCAACACCCTGGCCCGCTACGCCCTGTTGGCGCAGGGTGAGCGGCTGCACATCGCCACCTATCCCCCGGCATGGCCCTTCGACCAGCGGACAGGCGCGCCGGAGTACGACCTCATGGACAGCATCCGAATCCGCAGCGCGGCACACGCCTTCGAAGGCAAGGTCTTCAGTGTCGTCGCGGCGACGGCGCTGGACGACGAGGCCGTGGCTGAAGTGGCAGCAGGCGACAGCCGTATCGAAGAACTGCTCCGCTCGACTCCGACCGCCTCTCTAATCGTGGGACCGCGCGGTGACACGTTGGCCGGCCCGCTCGTCGGGAAAGAGGGGATCCTCTACGCGGAAGTGGACCTGACCGAAGAGATCGCCCTGAAACAGGCGCACGACATCGTCGGCACGTATCAGCGGCTCGACATCTTCGAGCTCAGGATGAACACGAGCCGCCCCCGGCCCATCGTCCTGCACGGCACGGACGCGCACGCAGCCTCCCAGACCCTGTCACCGGTTCTCAGCGAGGAGGCCACCGATGTCTGACACCGCACTCCCCACAGCCGCTCCCGCAGCCGACGGCATGGAACACAGGAAGAAGGGGCGCCGGGCACTCCGCGCCGCCATATTCGGCTTCTTCGTGGACATGTACGACGTCTACCTGCCCGTGATCGCCCTGGCGCCGGCCATCATGTACTTCACCGCCAGCGACTCGTCGTCCGTCGACAACGCGACGCTGACGGCAGCCATCTTCGCCGCCTCATTGATAGGGCGGCCGCTGGGGTCGGTCATCTTCGGATCCATGGGTGACCGACTCGGACGACGCCGCACGACCATCATCGTGTCCGCAGGATTCACCGTCTGCACCGGGCTCATCGCACTTCTGCCGAGCTACGCGTCCATCGGCTCTCTCTCGCCCCTGCTGCTTGTGATTCTGCGGCTTCTCGACGGAGTCTTCCTCGGCGGCCAGTACACGGCCGCCAACCCGCTGGCGATGGAGTACGCGCCGCGCGAGCGCCGGGGTCTGTACGGGTCGCTGCTGAACATCGGCTACCCGGCCGCCCTCGGGGCCATCACCGTCATCACCGTCATCACGCTCCGGGTGTTCCCGGCCGAAGGCGCGGAGTCCGCCTATGTCGTCTGGGGCTGGCGGATTCCGTTCGCCATCGGCTTCGTACTGTCCGGGATGCTCTGCCTCCACTACCTCCGCTCGGTCCCCGAGTCCGAACTGTGGACGAAGATGCCGAAGGTCAAGAGCCCGCTGCGCACGCTCTTCTCCGGGCGCAGCCTGCGGAGCTTCCGGACGGCGTTCATCGTCGGATCGGGAGCATGGCTCACCCTTGACGGCACGGTCGGCGTGTTCGCGGGACACTTCCAGAAACTGGGGACCGACGTATCGGTGATCAACACCGTGGTCCTGATCTCCGCGGCCCTCGGCGTCTGCGCCTTCCCCCTCATCGGCTCCCTGGGGCAACGGTTCGGCCGGCGGGAGGTCTTCCTCGCCCTCGGGGCGGTCAACCTCACGATCGCGCCGCTCGCTTTCGCCCTCGCGGTCGGCAACAAGGCGAACACCTCGGCGGTGATCTTCTTCGCCACTCTCTCGATCGTCTCGGCGCTGCTGGTCTGGGCCGTGATCACGGCGTACATCATGGAGATGTTCCCCACCGAGATCCGCTCCTCGGGCTACGGGATCGCCTACAGCCTCCCCAGCGTCGTTCCCGCCTTCTACACCTACTACATGCTGGGCCTGGGGAATTTCATGCCCTACGACTACACCCCGGTAGTGATCGTCGCGGCCGGCGGGCTGCTACTGCTCATCGGCGCATGGGTCAGCAAGGACCTGCGCCATGTCGATCTCGAGAACGCGTAGGCCGATGCGGCCTTCCACGCCCGGCACCTCCGGGAGTCCGTCGTACTCCGAACTGAAGGCCGAGCCGGCTCGTGGAGCCACCACAGGAAAGCAGGACACATGTCGTACGCCGATTTCCCCACCGCCAACGGCACGACCATCGGGTGGGGCGACCGCACCTACGGACGTGCGTCGCGGGACCGTCGCATCGATGCCCGCCGGCCGGACCACGACGGGGCGAGGGCGGCTTTGGAGACGTTCTACTTCGCGTTCAACTGCCCCTCTCTGCAAGTGTTCCAGGAGGTGTGGGCTCCCGATCAGCTGGTGTCGCTGTACAACCCCGTGGGGGGCGTCATCCGCGGCAACTCGGAAATCGACGCCCTCTACGACCGGATCTTCCACGGACCGGCCCGGGTCTGGGTCGAACTCCACGACGTCGTCGAGTACTTCACACCGGCCTCCGCGCTGTTCGCGGGCCGCGAGCGGGGCGAGTTCACCCGCGACGGAGTCACCGTCGAACTGGCCATCCGCACCAGCCGCACCTTTCACTATCTCGGAAGCGACGTCGGCTGGCGCCAGGTACATCATCACGGATCCATCGACGACCCCGCGGCCCTGGCCACGTATCAGACGGCCGTAAGGGCGCCTGAGTAGACGCGGCACCCGCCTACGTCCGCCGCGGCGCGCGGCTGCGTTCGTAGTGCCGCCTGGCCTTCATGCGGTTGCCGCAGGTTGCCATCGAGCACCAGCGTGCCTTGTTGGCTCTGCTGCGGTCGAGCAGGAACAACCGGCACTCGTCGTTGCCGCAGGGCCGCAACCGCCCGGGCAGTTCCTCCTGCAGCCGTGCCCACGCCAGAACCACCCGCACCGGCAGCCGGGAGCCGGGCGGGACGACCAGCTCCCAGTCCACGCCGTGATCGCCGAGCACCGGAATCCGATGCACACCGTCGAGCACCTCATCGAGCACCGACACATGCTTCTCCCCCAGCACCACGTCCCGAATGCCGTCCCGGACTCCTCGAAGGCGCTCGAGCTCAGCGGGCGTTCCCACGCCACCACGAGCCCGCACCCAGCGGAACGCCCGCCGGTCATCGGCCAGTTCGTCCCGTTCGGTGCCATCGATCACCGGTCTGCTGTTGAGGAGCGCGAGCAGCACCTCGACGTCGTCATCTGCCACAGCCCACCTGCCTAATCTAACCTGTCTGACACATTTGACAGGTTAGCAGACTCGTGTTTGGCTGCCTTGTAACCAGTTCAAGCAATCTTAGGGGTTAGAGATGCCGACGGCGCACCACCGGACCACGACGATCGACGGCCACACCGTCTTCTACCGCGAAGCGGGCCCGCAGGACGCTCCCACCGTGGTGCTCCTGCACGGATATCCGACCAGCTCCCACATGTTCCGCGAGCTGATCCCGGCGCTCGCCGACCGCTACCACGTCATCGCGCCGGACCACCTGGGATTCGGGAACTCGGACGCACCCCCGGTCGAGGAATTCGACTACAGCTTCGACGCCCTGGCCGCCGTCACCGACCACCTGCTCGAACACCTCGGCGTGCACCACTACTCGATCTACGTACAGGACTACGGCGCCCCGATCGGCTGGCGGCTCGCCCTGGCCCACCCCGACCGGATCACCGCGATCATCACGCAGAACGGCAACGCCTACGACTCCGGCTTCGTCGACTCCTTCTGGGCACCCCTGTGGGCCTATGCCGCCGATCCCGGCCCCGACACCGAACCGCCCGTCCGTGCGGCGCTCAGCGTTGACGCCATCCGCTGGCAGTACCTCCATGGCGTGCCCGACACCAGCCTCGTCAGCCCGGACACCTGGGCACATGACCACGCCCTCATCCAGCGCCCCGGCAACGACGCCGTCCAGCTCCGCCTCTTCCGCGACTACGTCACCAACGTCGAGCTGTATCCCGGGCTGCACGACTACTTCCGGGCAAGCCAAGTCCCGCTGCTCGCCGTGTGGGGCGCCAACGATGAGATCTTCGGCCCGGACGGTGCGCGGGCCTTCGCGGAGGACCTGCCCGACGCCGAGATCCACCTGCTGAACGCCGGGCACTTCGCGCTCGAAAGCGATCTCGACACCATCGCCGGGTACATCCGCGGGTTCCTCGGCCGCATCACCGGCCACCGCCCGTAAGGGAACACCGTCCAAGTCCCGGGATCCTCAATACGTCGATGCCGGACGGGAGATGGCCACCCGTCGACCGAAGGCACGTGAAGGGTGTCGCCGCTTCTCGAGTCGGCTGTCGGTGAAGCTCCCGTGGGCGTCGGGGTCATCCCGGCGCGATCCGATTCACTGACGCTTTGGTCTATACCAAACCGGCCGATCCCCGTATCCTCATCCGTGGCCAGTGGCACACCGTCCCCCACCTGGGTTGCGTACTGGCACGGGCGACGACCCACGCGACTCCGCCCCCAAGCAGCCGGGTGAACTCTCGATCCGCCGTCTCCAGGAGGGTCACCACAATGAAAGTTCGCACCAGAGGCTCGGCGATCATCGGCACCATCTGTCTCGTCGCGACGTTGGCCTTGGCCACGGCGTCCGCCGCCGAGCCCGCCGCTCCACGTCAGGCCGAGGTCGTACTCAACGAAGTGGCCACGGCCGAGAATCCGGCGGCCGGCACCGCCGGGCCCGGCGACACGGTCTGGATAGCCGAACGCGCCGGCCGCGTACGGGTCCTGGGCGATCAGGGGCTCGGCGAGCCCGTCCTCGACATCTCCGACGAGACCACCACCGACGGCGAACGCGGCCTGCTGGGCATCGCGTTCGACAAGGAGTTCGCCCACTTCTACATCTCGTTCACGAACCTCGAAGGCACCAGCACCGTGGACGAGTTCGCCATGGAGGGCGGCGAGATCGAGCCCGACTCCCGGCGCACCGTCCTCACTCAGGAGCAGCCGTACGCGAACCACAACGGCGGCGGCATCGCATTCGGTCCCGACGGCATGCTCTACATCGCGCTCGGCGACGGCGGCTCGGGCGGCGACCCGCATGACAACGGACAGAACCTCGGCACGCTGCTGGGCAAGCTGCTGCGGATCGACCCCAGCGGCGGCGACCCGTACGCGATCCCGCCTGACAATCCGTTCGTGGACGACCCGGACGCGCGGGGCGAGATCTGGGCGTACGGACTGCGTAACCCGTGGCGGTTCTCCTTCGACGCGGGAACGGGCGACCTGCTGATCGGCGACGTCGGCCAGAGCAAGCGCGAGGAGATCGACTGGGCGGCGGGCGACAGCGAGGGCGGCGAGAACTACGGATGGTCGCGCATGGAGGGCTCGCTCGTGTTCTCGGGCGAGGAGCCCGAGAACCATGTGCCGCCGGTCCACGAGTACGGTCGCGACGGGCTGGCCTGTTCGGTCACCGGCGGATACGTCTACCGGGGCGAGGCGATACCGGACCTGCAGGGCCAGTACCTGTTCAGCGACTACTGCGACGGCACCATCCGCGCCCTGCGGATGGAGAACGGCGAGGTGACCGGCGAGACCGACCTCGGGGTCAACGGCGGCGAGGTCGTCTCGTTCGTCCAGGACGGCGACGGCGAGCTGTACGTGCTCGACATCGGGGGCAGCGTCTCCCGCATCGACCCGGCGTAACGGGCCGGTGCGGCGGGGTCCGGCGTAACGGGACCGGGCCCGGCGTTCGTATCGGTGCCCCCGCCGTACGTAGCTACGGCGGGCGCACCGGCTCGCCCGCGTTTCATGGTCCCGGGCCGGCCGGCGCCCGAACTCCCGGGCGCGGCTGGGCCGTTCGCCCGCACCCGGCGCCGGTCACCAGTCAGCGCGCGGGCCTCACCGCTGCCCTCAGCCCTCACCCCCGCGCCGTGCTCGCCCGCCTCAGCGTGGCGACTGCGCGGCCCGCCCGGTGTGCCCGGTACAGCGAGAAGAGCGCCGCACCGCCCGCGAAGACGGCGAGGGCCGGTTCGAGCATCAGCAGCGCGCCGCCGAGCAGGACACCCACGGCGCCGATGATCTGCCACTGCCGTGCCGAGGTGCGGTAGCCCTCCAGCGAACGCTCGACCTCGGACCTGCCGGGAACCGGCCCGGCCGAGGGGGAAGCGGCCGCCGGCCGCGCCCCCTCGTGAACGCCCAGCCAGAAGTTCACGGCGGCGGCAGCGGCGAACACCGCTGCCCACACCGGCGCGTCCTGCGACGCCCGGACGCCCGCGAGTCCGAGGAAGCCCAGCCCGATCACCATGTAGCGCCACTTGAACTGCCGGTTCATGAGATGACCTCCGCGTACGAGAGCATCGCGATGACGCCGCAGACCGTGAGGAACACCGAGCCGAGGGCCACGAGCGTGCGCAGCAGCGTGCTCATCCGGTACTCGGAGGGCATGTTGACCTTGTCGACGTAGAGCAGTCCCGCGCCGTAGATGCCGCAGGCGAAGACGCCGCCGACGATGGACGCCGGGGTGATCAGGTCGACGAAGTCCGCTCCCGTGGCGATCATCAGCACTGCGCCGATACCGGTCCAGGCGTAGACGAAAGGCCTGATGCCCCGCTGCCCGCGGACGCGGACCTTCTCCGAGACGGCCGAGAGACTCTCGTACGTCGTCCAGGAGTACGCCTCCCACAGGGCGTAGACGGTGCCGAAGAGGACCATCACGATGGCCACGATGTAGAAGTACTCGAAGATCGGTGCCACCGCGGCGAGGAACTGCGACTGATACGTCAGCACGTCGTTGCCCTCGGGCACCTGCTGCTTCTCCCCGAGTATCGCCGCGCCGTTGATCATGAACGCCGATGCGATGACGGCCATGGCGAGGAACGCCGCCATCATGTCGAAGAGAGGGGCGCGGTTCCACGCGCGGGCCTTCTGCACGTCCTCGGGCTCGCTCGACAGCGGGATGAGGGCCCTGGCCTCCTGCTTGGCCAGCCGCCGGCCGATCGCGTCGACGTCCTGGTGCCCGAGCATCCCCCACTTCTTCTCACGGAGCATGCCGGTGTAGCCGATGTAGTCGTACATGCCTCCGCCGAGGCCGCCCATGAAGACCACGAGCTCCACCCACACCGAAGTCCCGGTGATCTCCGGGTACTTGTCGGCCACGAACGGGGCGTACTCGAAGCTGCTGGGCACCAGACCGCGCAGCACGCCGAGCCAGTCGGGCTGCGCGACGAAGACCCCGATCAGGACGAGCACCACCATCAGCCCGGCGATCACGACCTGCACCTTCTCCAGCACGGTGTATCCGCCCGCCCAGGACACGACCGCCGCGAAGAGGAGAATTCCGATCGCGTAGGCGGTGGCGTTGCCCGCTCCCATCGACGCGAGGAAGTCGCCGAGCGCGACGGCCACACCGCTCGCCCAGCCCGGGAACGAGGCCAGGCAGATCAGCGCCAGCAGCACCGGGAACCAGCCGCGCGGACCGGGCAGCACCTTGGCGAAGCGCGTCATGGGGTGTTCGCCGGTGAGCGTGATGTGCCGGTTGGACGCGTAGACGAGCGCCCCCTTGGCGACCGTCCCCACGACGATCGCCCACAGCACCGTGTAGCCGAAGACGGCGCCCTCGCGTGAGGCGAGGATCGATTCGCCGCTCCCGATGGTGAGCGAGGCGATGATCGCGCCGGGGCCGAAGAACTTGAGGACCGTGGCGAGGCTGAAGCCTCCCCGTCGCAGCTCCGGGGGTGGCTCCGGGAAACGCAGCACGGGGTCTGCGTTGCGACCGATTTCTTCTGTGGCCATGTCAGTCCAGACGATCGTCTTCGTATATCCTATAGGATACTTGGAACAGGTTGCTCGATTATTCGAGCGGGTCAGCTGCGACGTCAAGGGAGTGGACCGCTCTCATTTCCGTCCCGCAAGAGCCCGCGCCCAGCACACTCAGGGGGAGACACCATGGACGGGCCACCTGCGGAAACGCCGAACGGCACGGCACCGGCGGCGCCACTGCCCCGTCGCCAGATGCTCACGGACGACGTCCACGAGGCGATCAAGGCGCTGATCATGGATCACGCCATCGCCCCGGGTGAGCGGGTCTCGATCGACGGGCTCGCCCGCCAGCTCGGCGTCTCCCCCACCCCTGTACGGGAGGCGCTGGCGCGCCTCGAGACGGCGGAGCTGGTCGTCAAGGAACCCCTGCGGGGATACCGGACCACGCCGCTGCTCAACCGCGAACAGCTCGCCGATCTCTACCGGTTCCGGCTGCTCATCGAGCCGTGGGCCGCGGCCAGGGCCGCCGAGAAGGCGGACGAGCGGGGCCGCGAAAGGCTCCGCACGGAGATGGCGGCCTGCGACGCACCCCATGAGGCGACGTACGACGCATACAAGGCGCTGACAGCCCACGACACCCGCTTCCACGTGCTGGTGGCGGAACTGGCCGAAAGCGCGCAGGTGCGGCTCGCGTTCGAGCGCACCCACTGCCACCTGCACATCTTCCGGCTCTACTACGACAGCGGCATCGGCCGGCGGACGCTGGAGGAACACCGCGCGATCACGGACGCCGTCCTGGCCGGGGATCCGGAGGCCGCCGAGGCGGCCATGCGGACCCATCTGGAGACCGCCTATTACGAGCGGCTGCGGCCGGTGTCGGAGGCTTCGGACTCGGAGCAGTCCTGACTCAGCTCACCAGGGCCGCGCCTGAGGCCTGAGGGCCTGAGGGCCTGAGGGCATGGGCGCCGCGCTGCTGACCGATCGCCGAGCCGCGCCCGCCCGCCCGCCCGTCCGTCCTTGCGCGCGCGACGTCAGGCCTTGCGTGCGACACCGCCGTACGCCGAGGCGAGCGGCTCGTCGGTCTCGGGGCGCCAGTCGCCGATGGGCACCAGCCCGGGCTCCAGCAGCTCAAGGCCGGTGAAGAAGTCCTTCACCTCGCTCTTGGGGCGCAGTTGGAGGGGTGTGCCCTCGGCGCGGTAGACCTCCTCCACCTGGTTCATGGAGGAGTCCAGCTCCGCGGTGGCTGCTCATCGAACGTTCCGTTTCCGGGTGGGAGCGGGGGTCATCGGTCGTCGTACTCCTTCTGCAGACCCATCAGATACGTACGGGCGTCGGGGACGAGCTTCGCGGCGAGCTGGGACATGCCGGTGTGCGTCTCCAGATGGGGCACGACGTCGCGGCGCTGGTCGTAGTAGAGCGCGCTGGTCAGTCCCACCTCGGTGTAGACGATGTCCTGCAACTCCCGTTCCCCGAAGCGGAAGTACGTGAAATGGCCGCTGGTACCGGGGTGCGCGCCCGCGGCGAGGGGCAGGATGCGCAAGGTGATCCGCGGCCGTTCCAGGGCCTCGAGGAGCCGGCCGATCTGCGTGCGCATCACCTGCGGCGGACCCACGACGCGGCGCAGCGCGGCCTCCTCCATCACGACCCACAGGGAGGGTGCGTCCGGGGAGTCGAGCAGGTCCTGGCGGCGCAGCCGCAGTTCGACACGCTGCTCGACGGCCTCCGCCGGCGCCTCGGGGAACCCGGCGCGTATGACGGCGCGGGCGTAGTCCGGGGTCTGCAGCAGCCCGGTGACGTAGTGCGGTTCGTAGACGCGCAGCACGCTGGCCGAGGTCTCCAGGCTGACGTAGGCGCCGAACCAGTCGGGCAGAGCCTCCCGGAAGGAGTGCCACCAGCCGGGCTTGTTGGCCTGCTCGGTCATCAGGAGAAACTCACCGGTCTCATCGGGCGGGACCTCGTACAGCTCCAGCAGCGCCTTGACGTAGGGCAGTTTGAAACCCACCTGGCCGCTCTCCAGGCGGCGCACGGTCAGCTGGTTGACGTCCAGGACGCGTGCGGCGTCGGACAGGTCCAGCCCGCGCTCCTCGCGCAGCTCACGCAGCCGCTTGCCCAGGACGATGCGCAGCACCGTGGGCGCGCTCTGGCCGCTCGGCAGCGGGCCGCCGCTCACGCGCAACAACCTCCTGACTGGGTGACAAGTACGTGCGAAAGCACCTCAGTTGGACGGCGTTGCTGTGAACTTCACCCCGAAGCCGTCGAGTTGAAAATATCAGGTGGCCGCTCGCTCCCTGAAGGGCCGGGCAGGCGCGGAATCGGGCGGGTTGCGGCCGATGTGCTGCAGGGGCTCATGTGTGCCGGGCGGGCGTTTCGCCGTACGGCGTGCGGCCCGCGTCCAGGCCGTCGGCGTCCTGCCGGTCGAGCCAGCCTGTGGTGATCAGGTACTGCCCGAGGATGTAGCCGGCCATGATGAGCAGCTCCTGCGAGGGAACCTTGCGGCCGGCTGCCTGCAGCCCGATCAGCAGGTCCGAGCCGACGAACGCCGCGGCGCCCGCGCCCACTCGGCCGCCGACTCCGAGTGCCGCGGCGCCCATCAGTGTCAGAGCGAGGCTGTAGCCCGCGACGGGCAGTCGCAGCCGCTTCTCCAGCGTGGGTGCGAGCACGCCGTTCACGGCGGCCCAGCCCGCGAGGCAGCCGGCCGCCGTCCAGGGCTTGCGCCGCAGCGAGCGCAGCGCACCGAGCCGGGCGTAGCCGGTGGTGTAGCTGACCTGGGTGCCGAGAAATGCGGCCATTCCCAGGAGGAAGGCCGGTTCGTGCTCGTCGAAGAGGAGGGCGGTGTCACCGGCGGTCGCGAAGGCGAGGCCCGTGACGAGGGGAGCCGGCGCGGGTGCCGTCTCGTCGGCGCGGCGACGCAGCACGTACGAGGCGAGGGCCGGCATCAGCAGCGGCTTCGCGGCGCGGCGCAGTCCCCGCGTACGGTCGCTCGCGACGGCCGCCAGGTCCGCGGCGGCGAGGGCGCCGAAGGCGACGAGGGCGCTGCGGCCGTTGCCGTCGGGCCTGGTGGTGCGCGCGGCCGCCGCTGCCGTAGCTCTGCGGACTCGGTGGCGGGTGGAGCGTCCTGTGATCATCATGCCGGGCAGTCTTGTCGGCGCGCGCACAGCCGGTCAACAGGGCCGGGGCGGGGCCGGAAGGGACGCACCTGCGACGCATTCGGTCGAAGGGGGCGAGTGGCGCGGCACGGCCGGCGGCGGGCGTTCCTACGGTTCGTCGTGAGGGGCCGGACCGGCCGTGCCCGTCCATCAACCGGAGGCGCACATGACCTCGGAGACCGCACGGCGGGAGAAGGCAGCATGACGCCGCCGATCGTCGTGCATCCGCCCGCGACGGGTGGCGGCCGCCGTGTCACCGCGCACGCGGAGCAGTTGGGCGTCGCCTTCCGCCAGGAAGACGTCAGCGAGTTCCTGCGGCACGCGGGCCTGAGCGAGGACGAGATCCAGCTCGACGACCCCAACCTGATCGAGTGGCGCGGCGGTGGTCCGGACGTATGGGGCTGAACGGGCCCGGCCGGCCCCCGGGCCGCCCTGCCGAGGACGGCGGCCGCCGCGCTGCGACTCCCCTGACGCGATGAATCGGGCCGCCGCGGCGGTCGGTCCATGCAACAGCAACCGCGCCCATCGTGGCCGAGGAGGACGGAAGCCATGCAGAAGATCACCACATTTCTCTGGTACGACGGCCAGGCCGAGGAGGCCGTGAACCACTACACCTCGGTCTTTCCCGACTCGCGCGTGATCGACGTACAGCGGTACGGGGAGGCCGGGCCCGGCGAGGCCGGCACGGTCATGACCATCGCCTTCGAACTCTCGGGGCAGCGCTTCACCGCGCTCAACGGCGGCCCGGAGTTCGCATTCAACGAGGCCGTCTCGCTGTACGTGGACTGCGCCGACCAGGTGGAGGTCGACATGTACTGGGAGAGGCTCGGCGAGGGCGGCGAGGAAGGTCCGTGCGGCTGGCTGAAAGACAAGTTCGGACTGTCGTGGCAGATCGTGCCGCGGGTGCTGCCGGAACTGCTGGGCGACCCCGATCCGGCGAGATCCGCGCGGGTGATGAAGGCCATGTTCGGGATGCGGAAGCTCGACGTACAGGCCCTGGTGGAGGCCGGCAAGCCGTGAGCCGGGCGCCTCGCCCCGGGCGGTCACCGCTGCGGGAGGCGTGGCAGTGCGGCGCGGGAATCGCGGTGCGGGGTGCGGGTGCGGGCACGAGGTGAGGGCCTCGTGCCCGCACCCGTACGCTGCCGGGACAGCGCCGCACATGAGAGGGAGCGACCGATGACGCCTGATCAGTGGGCCACGATCCGGCGGCTCGTGGAGTGGCTTGATGCCGCCAACGGCGACGGCGAGCAGGAGACGGCGATGCGCCTGATGAAGCTCGCGGAGGAGTCCGGCGAGGTGATGCAGGCGTACATCGGTACGACGGGGCAGAACCCCCGCAAGGGGCGTACGCACAGCTCCGCGGACGTGGCCGCGGAGCTGTGCGACGTGATCCTGACCGCCGCCGTCGCGCTGCACCGGTTCACCGGCGATCCGGCGGCCGCACTCGACGCCAGGATCCGTGAGGTGGCGCGGCGCTCCCTGGCACCGCGGGACGCGGTGGCAGGGCAGGCGGCGCAGGCGGCGCCTGAGCCGCACGGGTGCCACGGGTCGCCAGCACGTGACGAGCCGCGTCCTCCCCGGCAGGCGAGCGTCTGACCGGAGCCTGGACTGGCCCGCCCACGGCACGGCACGGCACGGCAGGTGACCGCAGGTGACGCGCCGGGTCAGGGCTGCGGTTCGGGCTTCTGCCCCCGCTCGGACGCGGTCTCGCCGTGACCGCCCGTCAGTGCGGGGGCTGCCGCCGCGGCCTCCGAGTGGTGCACCGGCGGGTCCGCTCCGCCCGCACCCTTCGCGAGGCCGGCGCCGTCCGGGCGGTCCGGGCCGTCCGCGTCATCCGCGCCGCCGGCGGCAAGCGCGCCCTCCGTGTCCGGGGAGAGCGACCTCTGGGCACGTCCCATGACGAGCAGCACGACGACCATCACCGCGGGACACAGAGCGAAGACGGTGAACGCTCCTGACGTGCCCAGCCCCGCGTCGAGCAGTACCCCGCCGAGCCAGGGCCCCACCATCGCACCGACCTTGGCGACGGAGGACGCCCAGGCGGCGCCGTTGGCACGTATCGCCGTGGGATAGAAGGTGCCGGCAATGCTGGTGATGCCGCCGTGGCCGCCGTTGATGAACATCTTCGCGGAGATGACGACGCAGATGTACAGCACGGGCCCCGGTGACCCGAGACCCAGGGTCAGCATCGCGGCCGTCGCCATCAGCGGCATCCAGAGGATGCTGCCCACGCCCCGGCGGTCCACGAAGCGGCTGATCGCAAGCTGCGCGCAGGCGCCCGCGACACTCGCCGCGGCGGCGATGAGAGCGGCGGAGCTGACGCTGAAGCCCATCCGCTCGTTGATGAGCGGCGTCCAGAAGACCATGAAGTAGATCAGTGCGGACGAGCACACGTACACGGTCCACAGCAGCGGCGTGATGCGGGCGAGCGAGCCGCGGAAGAGCGTGACGGGCGTGAACTTCCTGCCCTGGGCGGGCGGTTGGGGGTCCCCGGGCACGAAGTGCGTTCCCGGCACCACCGTGTACCCGGGCCAGAGCCGCTTGAGGGTCGCGGTGATGCGCCGGTCGGCGTCCGGACGGCCGCGGTGCGCGAGGAACTTCACGGACTCGGGGAGGAAGAGCATCACCGGTACGAGCGCGAGCAGCGAGCAGACACCGCCCGCGACGAAGACCGAGCTCCAGCCGTGTCCGGGCACCAGCAGGTTCGAGACGGGCCCGCCTGCCGCGCCGCCGAGCGTGTAGCCGACCATGATCACCGAGATCGCGGTGACGCGGAACCTCTTCGGCGCGTACTCCGCCGTCAGCGCCCAGGAGATCGGGAGCACTCCGCCGAGGAAGAAGCCGGAGACGAAGCGCAGCACGAAGAGATGCCCGTACGTCTCCGCGAGGGCGAAGGCCGTCATGAAGACGCCGAAGCCGGCGACGCAGATCACGATCGAGGGCTTACGGCCGAAGCGGTCGCCCAGGTAACCCATGCACAGACCGCCGACGAGCGTGCCGAAGAGACCGACCGTGCCGAGCGTGCCCAGTTGGGTGTCGCTGAGGCCGAAGTCCCCTTTCAGGTACGTGGCGGTGAAGGAGAGGATCTGGAAGTCGAAGCCGTCGAGAAAGGTGATCAGACAGCAGACGGCGAAGACCCGGTACCAGGCCCTGCGGCCCTGCTGCTTCTCGATGAGCGGGGCGAGTTCCACGACGGGCGCCGAGGCGGGCCCGTCCGGGGACGACGGTGCGGATGACATGGGAAGCTCCTCGTCATTGAGGGTGCGCCGGGTGCGCGGGGAAGACGGAGATCAGGCCGTTGTCGGCGTCGACGCGGACGCGGTCACCGGTCCGGATCACGGTGAGCGGGTCCTGGTCCAGCCCGGTGACGGTGGGGACCCGGGTGACGACCGCCCCGAGAGCGGCCTTCGTCGTGGTGGTGACGTAGATCATCGCGAGCGGCGCGGTGCCGAGCAGGCGCGTCGACTGGAAGAACCCGGCCCAGCCGGAGGAGCCCTTGGCGCCGGGGAAGACGAGAACCTTGCCCGCGAAGGACTGCTCGTACAGGGGATGCCGGCGTTCGATGATCACGCCGCGTGCGGGGTCGATGCCGCCCCAGCCGGAGATCGTCGCCTGCGAGACGAGTGCCTCGCCCTCGGCCGTGCCGGGCACGACGGTCCTGCCGTGCAACTCCAGTGCAGCGTGACGGTGTTGACCCGCTCCGTGGAGCGACGGCGAGGGGGCCGGCGCTTCGGCCGCCTGGCGCCGGCTCATCGCAGCTCTCCCTTCCAGCGGCCGGTGACCGCCGCCGAGATGCAGTCCTGGAGCGTGCCGAACCAGGCCTCGATACCGAGGATCGCGGGCAGATAGTGCGCCTGCTTCGCCGAGTCGGTGGCGAAGACCCTGGTGCCGGGCGGTGCGGAACGGGACATGGCGGGGCAGGAGTCGGTGAGGACGCGGGCTCCGGCCCGTTCGATCGTCTCTGTCCATCCGTTGCGGTCGGCGGTGGTGCGCAGTGCTCTGGGCACCATCAGCCACAGCTGCGTCCCGGAGTGCAGGCGGCGGCCTTCGAGAAGGTGCGCGGTCTCGCGTACCTGGTCGAGGGAGGCGTGCGGGCAGCCGAGCAGCACGAAGTCGACATCGGTGCGCTCACCCTGGGAGTTGAGGTCCTCGTAGACGCCGCGGCGTTCGCGCTCGCCGTACGGCACCGCCTCGGGCGGGGCGTTCCCGGTCCCGAACGCGGCCTGTGCGGTGGGCGCTTCGGGCGTGATGCCGGGCAGGTGGTAGATCTCCACTCCCCCGGACGATGCCGCCGCGGCGCCGAAGTGCTTCAGGTCGAGCAGGTCGGGCTGCCTCAACTCGCCGGTGACGACCGGGCGTTCGTCCTGGACGAGGCCGCCCGCGAAGTAGCCGAGCATGCCCCACTCCAGCGGTCCGCCGACGGGTGTGCGTGCCTCGATGAGATGGGTGCCGCGCCGGTTGGCCTCGTGGTGGTTGCCCCAGCAGGGGATGCGGCCGGTCAGCGACGCCGCGCCGGTGGAGGCGGTGCCCTCGCAGTTCGTACGGGCGCCGAGCACGGAGTTGGCGTACACCACCGCGGAGGACTCCATCCACGCGACGTGCTCGCCGCGTACGGGGATGTTGCCGACCTGGTAAGGCGTGCACGTCGCGAGGATGTTGACGCCCTTGCGGCCGTAGAAGGATTCGGCGTCGCTCTGCAGCTCGATCATTTCCTTCGGGTACGGAGCGATGCCCTCGGAGTCCGGGCCGAAGGACT
This sequence comes from Streptomyces sp. DSM 116795, assembly GCF_055792905.1. Classification (NCBI taxonomy): domain Bacteria; kingdom Bacillati; phylum Actinomycetota; class Actinomycetes; order Kitasatosporales; family Streptomycetaceae; genus Streptomyces; species Streptomyces sp. DSM 116795. Next base: position 6,394,766 of record NZ_CM147707.1, on the reverse strand, counting down.
GCTGCAGCTGGCACGTGGGGACGCGCATCGCCGGGATCTCCAGATCCTCGTCGGAGTCCAGGTTGATCACGGCGTACGCCTTGTCCCAGCCGCCCTCGCGCACGAGCCGGGCCTTGACGGGCGAGGGCTGGGTCATCGTCCCGGCGACGTTGCGGACGTCGCAGAGCCGCTCGGCGTCGAGCGCACGGCCGTAGCGGACGAGCAGATCCATCGCCGCCGCGGTGGCGGGGCCCTCGGCGCCGTCCAGCATGGCCTTGTCGGAGTCGGTGAGCAGCATCAGCGGCGGGCTCCTCGTGCGCGGGGTGACAGGACCGCTCCCTCCTGGAGGGGGCGTACGGTGCGCCGGTAGACCGAGAGCCAGCCCCGTGCCGCGGTGCCAGCTCCGAAGGGCTCCTGCACCCGGGACTCCAACTCCTCCCGGCGACGGGCGAGTTCGCCGTCCGGGACGAGCAGGTCGGCGCGGCGCGCGGTGAGATCGACCGTGATGGTGTCTCCGTCGCGTACGAGTGCCAGCGGCCCTCCGTCGGCGGCCTCCGGCGACACCTCGCCGACGACGACCCCCTTGTTGACCAGACCGGACAGTTGCCCGTCGGTGACCACCGCCACCTGCCCCGTCAGCCCCGCGCCGTCGAGGGCGAAGACGGGGCGGGACGCCATGCCCATGCCGGGCGTGCCCTTGGGGCCGAGGCCGCGGAGCACCAGCACGTCTCCGGCGGTGACGGCGCCCTCGCGCAGCCCGTCGAGGGCCGCGTGCGGGTCCTCGTACACCCTCGCCGGGCCGGTGAAGGACGTCTCGCGCTGCTCGTCGACGGCGAGTTTGACGATGCCGGTCGCGGGGGCGAGGCTGCCGCGGACGAGGACGATGGTGGGCCGCCGCCCGTGCGGCCTGGCGGCGGAGCGGATCACCCGGCCGTCGGGGTGAGGCGCCTCGGCCAGGTTCTCGCCGACGGTGCGCCCGGTCACCGTCCCCGCTCCCGTGTGCAGCAGTCCGCCGAGGCCGCGCATCACGCATGCCGCGCCGCCTGCCGCGTCGAACTCCTCTATGGAATGGGGCCCGTTGGGGCGTACGGCGGCCAGCAGCGGCACTGTGTCGGCGAGTTGCTCGTACAGGCCGTACACGTCGACGCCGGACTCGGCCTCCTCGGCGATCGCCTGCAGATGCTTGACCGAGTTGATCGAGGCGCTGACGGAGAGCATCAGTGTCACCGCGTTCTCGAAGGCGTGCGGTGTGAGCACGTCGCGCGGGCGCAGGTCCTCGTGCACGAGCGCGACGGCCCGGCGTGCGGCGGCGCGCACGTCGTCCCGCATCTTCGCGCTCTCGGCGAGTACGGGCGTCGATCCGGGCAGCGCCATGCCGAGGGCCTCACAGGCCATGTGCATGGAGTTGGCGGTGCCCATGCCCGCGCACACCCCGGGGCCGGCGACGGCGTTCTCGCTCATGGCGGTCAGCTCCTCGAGCGAGAGCCGTCCCTGCGCGTGGTGGCCGGCGCCGAGGAAGACGTCCTCGATGTCGCAGTGCCTGCCGCGGTAGGTGCCGCATGCCTGGTAGCCGCAACCGGCCATGACCGTGGGGAGGTTGATGCGGGCGGCGGCCATCAGCTGGCCCGGCGCGGTCTTGTCGCACGAGGCCAGGCACACCATCCCGTCGAGCTGTGCGCCCTCGACCGCCGCCTCGATGTCGTGGCTGATCAGGTCGCGGGCGGAGAGGATGTAGCCGCCGCGTCCTCCGGCGCTGTGGATGAAGTCGCTGGGTGCGACGGTGCGTATCTCGAAGCCCAGGCCGCCCGCCTCGTCGACGGCCTCCTTCGCAGCCCGTGCGACCGCGTCCAGGTGGCTGTAGCAAGTGGCCAGCGAGGACGAGGAGTTGACGATCGCGATCTTCGGCTTGGCCATGTCCTCGTCGGTGAGTCCAAGGGCACGCCACTGTGCTCGGCGTACAGCCCAGGGGGATGTGCCGGGCCGGTAGTTGCTGCGCAGTTCCGTCATGGCCTGCTCCTGCTCCTCGGTCCTCCGTCGTCGGTCGTCGTCGGTCCTCGGTCGTCGTCGGTCAGGTCGTCGGTCAGCCGTCGCCGGTCAGCCGTCTAGGTTGGCGCCGAGCCGTTCGCGGAGTGCGGGGACGTCGATGTCGTGCACGCTGCCGTCACCTCCCGCGAGGTCGAGGGCGTGGGCGGCCCCGGCGCCCATCGCGGCGCACGGGCCCATGACGCGGACGCTGGAGAGGGCGGCGGCGTCGCCGTCGGCGCAGCGGCCCGCGGCGACGAGGTTGTCGGCGTCCGGGGAGAGCATCGAGCGCAGCGGCACGTAGTGCAGATGGTCGGCGTCGAACATCTCCCACACGTAGCCCTCGGCGCGGTCGTGCAGTTCGATGGGCCACGCCGTACGGGCGACGGAGTCGGGGAAACGGGTGCCGGCGCGCACCTCGCCGAGGCTGAGTGCGTGAACCCCCTTGATCCAGCGGGTCTGCCGGCGGCCCGGCAGCCCGTAGGAGCGCACCCGCGCCCGCCCGAACGCCTTGGGGTATTCGGCGCGCAGGAACTCGACGACGAGGTCGGCCTGTTCGCGCCCTTCGAGCTGGGCACGCGCGGCGCGTACGGGGTCGAGCGGCGCTTCGACGTGGGTCATGTTCATCACGGCCGTGTTCCGGCCGGGGAAGAAAAAGGCGAGGCCGTCGCGGCGCAGCAGCCCGTACTCGCCGGCCTTGCGGGCGACGTGCTCTGCGAGTTCCTCACGTCCCGGCTGGTGCGTCTCGTCCAGGTGTTCCAGCACGATCTGCTGCGAGCCGTAGATCGTGCGCTCGGGGACCCGGCAGGGCAGGCCCGCCTCCCAGGCGAGGGCCGCGTCGCCGGTCGCGTCGACGAAGCCGGGTGCCGTGACGCGGACGTCGCCGAAGCGCGTCGCGAAGGTGACGGTCCCGATGCGGCGGCCGTCGCGTTCGACGCCGGTGATGGAGGCGCCCAGGACCACGCGGATACCCAGTGCGCGGATCATCCGCTCGACCCACCGTCCGAGGGCCACTTCGTCATAACTGACGGTGATGGTGTGTCCGCGGTTGAAGTGCAGGTCGTCGCTCGCGCCGAGGCTGTCGAAGATGTCGTCGAACATGCCGTGGGTGAGCTGCCGGTAGCCGGGTGCGTTGCCGAACACTCCGCAGAAGAGGCCGATGAGGGAGTTGACCATCTGACCGCCGAGCACGGGCAGGCTGTCGACCAGTACGACGTCGCGTCCCAGCCGGGCCGATTCGATCGCAGCGGACACCCCGGAGACGCCGGCCCCAACGACGCACACGTCCGCGTCCAGCGTGTGGGCCGCGGGGCCCGCCGCCTTGGTGACGGTGTGCAGGGTGAGTTCGGACAGCGCGTGGGGCATGCGGCCTCCCTGGGTGAGCTGCGGCGGCGCCGTGCGACGGGCGGGTGCGCGGCGGAGCAGGCGTCGCGGGCAGATTAGGAAGCCCACATCCGGAAAAGGAACGTCCGGTTCAATAGCGTCTTCGGCTGGCTCCCATCAACGGTATTTATGGTGCCGTCCGAAACCCCAGGTCAGCAGCGGGCGGGAACGGCCGGGCCCGGCCGCACGCGCTCAGCGGGCACCGCCTCCAGCGGGTACGGACACGGGCGCAGGCAGCGGGTACGGGCTGCGAGCGCCTCGTACCGGCTCCGTTCACGGCGCCGCCTCGGCCGCGGCCCGCGCCACCAGACCGCGCAGCCAGACGTTCGCCGGATCCTTGTCATAGACCGTGTCCCACCACAGGAGTTCGTCGATCTCGTCGAGCGGGACGGGCCACTCCAGGGCCCGCACACCCCGCTCGGCCGGCAGCCGGGCCGCGAGACGCGCGGGGTACAGCGCCACGCGGCGCGTACCGGCGATGAAGTCGGGCACGGCCCGGTAGCTCTCCACCCGTACGGCGATCCGAGGGCGGATGCCGAGAGCCGTCAGCTGCCGTGTCGCGGGCGAGGCGGAGGGGTAGCCGGCGTCGCGGTGGTAGGGCACAACCCAGGGCAGCGGCGTCAGGTCCGCCAGCCCGAAGGACTCCGCCTCGCACAGCGGATGGTCCGCCGAGAGGAGGCACATCCAGCGGTCCCTGAAGAGCGGCCGCGAGCTGACGGGCGTACGGAAGTGGCCCAGCCGGGGGGAGACCATCCCGTCGACGAGCCTGATGGTCTCGACGATGTCGCCGCCGATCGTCTCCCGCACGAGCCGCATGTGCAGCGCGGCCCGGGGCGCCTCTTGGGCCAGCAGCCGCGAGAGGCTGTCGCCGAGCACGGTCGCCGGATAGTCGGACATCAGCAGCGTGAACTCGCGCCGGGAGCCTGCCGGTTCGAAGGCGCTGCCCGTGGCGAAGAGGCGTTCGGTGGCGGCGCAGACCGTCTCCACCTGCTCGGTCAGCTGCGTCGCGAGCGGGGTCAGGACGTACACGCCGCCGGTACGCAGCAGCAGCTCGTCCCCGAAGTGCCGGCGCAGCCGCGAGAGCGAGGCGCTGACGGCGGGCTGGGAAACCCCGAGCCTCTTCGCCGCCCGGGTGACGTTGCGCTCCCGGAACAGCTCGCGCAGCGTGACCAGGAGATTGAGGTCGAGATTAGCGAGGTGGGCGGGCGTACGCTCCGGCGGGGTGGCCATGACGGCAGCGTGCGCGGCGGGCTCCCGGGCGGCAAGCCCCCGTGGGCAGAAACGGGGGCAGGCACCGCGCGTCACGTGCGTTGACGGATGGCGCCCGCCTGTCTAGCTTTCGCCGCGGGACGGCCCCGTCCGATTCGTCCGAAGGAGAGCCACCATGCGCGAGGGGAACCGGGCGGCAGCGCACAGCGGCACCCGTGCCGGCGCCGGCAGCAGCACCGGCACCGGTTCGGTGACGGGCAGAGCGCTGCGCGTGCTGGAGGCCTTCACGCCCTCCGCTCCGGTGCTCACGCTCACGGAGATCTCCCGCCGCAGCGGACTGCCGCTCACCACGGCGCACCGTCTGGTGAGCGAGCTGGCCGGCTGGGGCGCACTCGAACGCGACCCGGAGCGCGGTTACCGCATCGGCCTGCGCCTGTGGGAGATCGCCGCGCTCGCGCCGCGCGGACTGGGCCTGCGCGAGGTCGCCCTCCCCCACCTGTCGGACCTGGCCCGCGTCACCGGCGAGAACGTGCAGCTGGCGGTGCGCGAGGAGCTGTCCGTGGTGTACGTGGAACGACTCGCGGGATGCGCCTCGGTGCCCGTGCTCACACGCGTCGGCGGCCGTTTCGCGCTCACGCCGACCAGCGTCGGACGCGTACTGCTCGCCCACGCGCCCGCGGACGTGCAGGAGCGCGCGCTGGCGCAGCGGCAGCGCCGCTACACCGAGCGGACCGAGTGCGATCCCGTACGGCTGCGCCAGGCGCTCGCGGAGGTGCGGCAGACCGGCGTCGCGGTGTGCGAGCGGCAGGTGACGATGGACAGCGTGTCCGTGGCCGCTCCCGTACTCGGTCCGGGCAACGAGGTCGTCGCGGCCGTCTCGGTCGTCGCCCACGTGGAGACCGTCCAGGCCCACACACTCGTGCCGCTGGTCCAGGTCGCCGCCTCCGGCATCTCACGTGCGCTCGGTGCGCCGCCGCCCGGTTCCCGGAGCGGCTACGGGGGCGCCGGCAGGTCACGCAGCCGTACGGACAGGCAGGTCACGCAGCCTTCCAGCTTCTCGAACTCGCCGATGTCCACCGGGACGGGCTCGTAACCCAGCCCGGCGAGCAGCTCCGCGCTGCGGGGCGCGCCGGAAGCCATCAGGAGGCGGTTCCCGCCGAGGAGCACGACGTGGGCGCCGGCCTCCTCCGGCACCGCCCGGAAGCGGGGGAAGTACGACGGGTCGTCCACGAGCGGCGGGTGGCCGATGACCGTGCCGTCCGGCAGCGCGGTGACTGCGGATTTCAGATGGAGCACCCTTGTGACGGGCACGGGGACCACGCGTGCGCCCAACGGCTCGAAGGCGGCGCGCAGTTGGCGCACGCCCTCCTCGTTCGTACGTCCGCCGAGGCCCACGTACACCGTCTCCCCGCTCTTGAGCACGTCCCCGCCGTCGAGCGTCCCCGGGGGTTCCACGCGGCGGACGGCGAAGCCCAGAGCGCGGACCGCCTCCTCGACGGCGGTGGTCTCGGGCCGCCTCGAAGGGGCCCCGGGGCGGCAGATCAGCGCCGTCCCGCGCAGGACGACCACGGCGTCCTCCACGAACACGCTGTCCGGGCAGGTCTCTTCGGCCGGTACCTCGGCCGTCCGCCAGCCGTTGTCCCGCAACGCCCGTACGTAGCCCTCCCATTGGCGCTCGGCGAGTGCCCGGTCGACCGGGACCCGCTCCACGTGGGTGACCAGACCCTCCGCGAGTCGCGGGACGGGCGGGCGCACGAGGGCGAGGGCCTTCGCTTCGGGCACGGGCTCGGGCACGGGCTTGACTCCGTCTCTCGTCGTTCGGCGGCCCGCTCTCGTGGTGCGGGGTCCGCCGCTGCGGGCGCGGCGGCGCTACGGCGGGGTGATCGCACCCAGCAGCGCCCGCGCGCACAGGTCCCGCACGTGGTCGCGCGGCATGCGGGGCTCCTCCTCCAGCCACTCCAGGCAGACCGTCACCATGAACGAGAGCCAGCCGCGCACCGCGATGCGCAGCGTGGGCAGGTCGGCGGCGATGCTCGCTGATTCCGGATCTGCGGCGAGCACGTCCAGGATCTGCCGTTCCTGTGCGGCGAGGCCGTCCCGGTAGACCCTCCGCACCACCGGATCACCGGCCGCCTCGGCGCGGTGGAAGGCGCGGAAACCCTGCGCGTGGTTCTCGACGTATTCGAGGAAGCAGTCCAGGCCGCTGGTCAGCTGCTCCCGTACGGGCACACCCGGATCGGCTGCCGTGAGGCGCAGCATCCGGTTGCTCTCCCGCTCGACGACGGCGGCGAAGAAGTCGTTCTTGGTCGGGAAGTAGTGGTAGAGCAGCCCGCGCGAGACGCCCGCGATCTCGGCGACATGCTCGATCGAGACGTCCTCGTGGGGCCTGCTCGCGAACAGCCGCGCACCCACGGCCAGAAGCTCCTCGCGGCGCTCTTCGGTGCTCAGCCGGCGGCGCGTGCGCTCCCCCTGCTTCTCGCCCATGGAGCGTCACTTTACTTGACGCCCGTACGGCGCCTGCCCACACTGGGGGTCTTATTGAACCGATGTATAACAAGCCCTGCGGGGGCTTGCGGCACGGGGAGTTGAGGCGGATGACCCAGGCACGGGAGGCGGGCACGACGGCTCGCCCGGCGGGGCACAACAGCGCGGGCAAGGGGTTCCGCAGCGCCCGGCTGGGCTGGCCCGAACTGCACCGCATTCCGCATCCACCACGCCGCGTACCGGTTCTGGGGGATGTGCTCGGTGCGAGTGTGCGGTCGCCGGTGCAGGACTCGATGCGCGTCGGGCGCCGACTCGGGCCGGTCTTCCGGCGCAAGGCGTTCAACAAGGAGATCGTCTTCGTGTGGGGCGCGGACCTCGCGGCCGAACTCGCCGACGAGTCACGCTTCGCCAAGCACGTCGGCCTCGGTGTCGCCAACCTGCGTCCGCTCGCCGGCGACGGCCTCTTCACCGCCTACAACCACGAGCCCAACTGGCAGCTCGCGCACGACATACTGGCGCCGGGCTTCAGCCGTGCGGCCATGGAGGGCTACCACCCGCTGATGCTCGACGTGGCCCGGCAGCTCACCTCCTCCTGGGACGAGCGCAGCCGCGCCGGGGACGCCGTCGACGTTCCGGGCGACATGACGAAGCTGACCCTGGAGACCATCGCGCGCACGGGGTTCGGGCACGACTTCGGCTCCTTCGAACGCTCGCAGCTGCACCCCTTCGTGACGGCCATGGTCGGAGCGCTCTCGTACGCGCAGCGCCGCAACGCCGCCCCTCCGCTGCTGGGCCCGCTCCTGCAGCGCGGCGCCGCGAAGCGGGACGAGGCGGACCGGGCATACCTCAACAGCACCGTCGACCAGGTCGTCGAGGCCCGGCGCGGCGCCGACGCCACCGGCGCCCGCGGCGATCTCCTGGACCGCATGCTGGAGACCGCCCATCCGGAGACGGGCGAGCGTCTCTCGCCGCAGAACATCCGCCGCCAAGTCGTCACCTTCCTCGTCGCCGGGCACGAAACGACCTCCGGGGCACTCTCGTTCGCCCTCCACTACCTCTCCCGCCACCCCGCCGTACTGGAGCGGGCGCAGGCGGAGGTGGAGCAGGTCTGGGGCGACACGGAGGAGCCCGCGTACGAGCAGGTCGCACGGCTGCGGTACGTACGGCGCGTGCTGGACGAGTCGCTCCGGCTGTGGCCGACCGCGCCCGCCTTCTCCCGGGAGGCCCTGCAGGAGACGACCCTCGGCGGCGTCCATCCGATGCGCGAGGGCGCCTGGGCACTCGTACTGATCATGCTGCTGCACCGGGACCCGGCCGCCTGGGGCGAGGACGCGGAGGCCTTCGACCCGGACCGCTTCGAGCCGAAGGCGGTGCGTGCCCGGCCGCCGCACGTCTTCAAGCCGTTCGGTACGGGTGCACGTGCCTGCATCGGGCGGCAGTTCGCGCTGCACGAGGCGACCCTCGTCCTCGGGCTGCTGCTCCGGCGCTACGACTTCCGGGCGGACCCCGACTACCGGCTGGAGGTCTCAGAGCGGCTCACCCTGATGCCGCGCGGCCTCAGGCTGCATCTCACCCGGCGTACCGCCGCACCGCCGGCACAGACACCGGCCGCGGCACGCGGCTGACGCGCAACCCGCCCGGTTCACGCCCCTGTTGAGGTTGCGGTGCACGCCCCGGCCCGCTTCCCGTCCTGCTCAACTCCCCTGTACGGCGGGCGAGTCGGCGGTCAGCGGCGTGTCCCAGTCCAGCTGCCGCGCCAGTTCACCGTCGGAGGAGTCGGCGGAGGCCGAGTCGGAGGCGGACGCGGGCGCGGACCCGGGCGCGCCGGTGCGGCTCCTCCACTTCGCCCGGTAGTCGTCCAGCCTCCGCTGCAGACGGCTCGGTGCGCGACGGGGTGTCAACCGGGCGCTGTCGACGATGTTGCGTTCGACGCGCGGCCTGCGGAGCCTCTCGTACCGCTCCAGCGCCGAGCGCGTATCGGGGGCGTCGCGCAGCGACTTGGCGAGCACCACCGCGTCCTCCAGCGCCATCGACGCGCCCTGACCGGTCGCCGGAGAGGCCGCGTGCGCGGCGTCGCCGATGAGGAGCATGCGGTCCGTGCGCCACCGCGTGACAGTCGACAGATCGCGGGCGTTCGTCACCATCAGCCTGCCGTCGGTCGCCGCGACGATGTCGGCAGCGGGCGTCGCGTCGGGCCGCAGCAGCGGCAGGAGCCGGTCACGCCACTGGACCGGTGTGGTCTCCGCGATCTCGGCGTCGCTCAGTTCCTCCGCCGACACGCGGGCGAACCAGAAGGTCTCCCCGTCCGGAGAGACCGCATAGCCCATGGCGGCGGTGCTGCCCCGCAGCATCTCGATGCGTCCCGGTTCGTTCGGCGGCGCGGCCTCGGTGGTGTAGCCGTAGAAGACACGCTGTCCCGCGTAGCGCGGCCGTGAGGCCTCGGGGTCGGTCAACGGCCGTACGACGGAGTGGATTCCGTCCGCGCCGAGCAGCAGATCGCCGCGCGCGGTGCTGCCGTCGGCGAACCCCGCCGTGACGCCGTCCTCGTCCTCGGTCGCCGTCACGAACCGTTCGCCATGTCTGACGGCGATCCCGCGGCGTACCGCCTCCTCCCGCAGCACCGCGCAGAGTTCGGCCCGGCGCAGACAGCGGAAGCGCCGCAGCGGGTCGTCCGTCTCGCCGAGCGGGACGGTGGAGACGACGGAACCTGTGTCGCCGGTCAGACGCATCGCGGTCAGTTCGAAACCGGCGCGGGCGACGGCCTCGGCGGCGCCGAACTGCGCCAGAGCGAGCATGCCGTTGCTCGCGAGGGTCAGAAAGGCGCCGATGTCCGCGCCGCTGTCCGGATGGGCCTCGTGCACGGCGACCTGGACGCCGGCCTTGTCCAGGGCGAGCGCCGCGGCGGTTCCGGCGATGCCGCCACCGATGATCAGGATCCGCATCTTCGAAGCCCTCATTCGCTGGTCGGTGCGCCGGCTGCGGCGGCCCGTCGACGAGTCCTCTGCGCGGACGGGACTCTCCCGCACCGCTCATGGCCGCACCGTGGTGCCGCCCGGGTGAACGGTACCCGCTTCCCGGACTCCGCATCCGGGCACGCACCCGCCCCCGGGGTCACCGGCGCGGCCGGCGGATCCGTCACGTGCGCCGGCAACGCCGACGCCAGTTCGCCGTCCATACATCAGCACCGGAGAGCCGGCTGATCTTCTCGAGCCGGTATATCAGGGTGCCGCGGCGCACGGGCGGTCGTTCTGCCACCAGGACGAGGCCGAGGGTCTCGACCGGCCGTCCGGGAACGGGCGCGACGCGAGGAGCTGGGAAGACCGCTGGGGAAACCGCGGGAATCGCCGCTGGCTGAGCAACTGCAGCCGCACGCGGTGCGGTGCGGTGCGGTGTGTGGCCGGGCGTGTGCCGGACGGCCGATGGGGGCCCCGCGTGCGGACGGCGCCGACGGGCCGCCCGCTCCCGGACGGCTTCGCAGGCCGCAGCGAAGCCGTCCGGGAGCGGGGCCCTTCGCTGGGCCGGTCGCGCTTGGGCGAAATCGCACTCCCCCCAGCGCGACTCCGCACCCCCCAAGCCCGGCCCTTCCCCGGCAGGTTGGCGGACCGAACACCGGGCATCCGGTGTTCAGCATCACGTTGACACTATGTCGTTGTGGGCTTCAAGCCGCAAGCATCGTTCTGATAATTTCAAAGCAAGTCGCAAGGAAAACGCTTGTGTTGACGCTCACACAGCTGCCCCGCCCGGTCTGCCGGGCCCGGCCGCCGTGTGCGGACGTTCGTCTGGAAGCGCTCACATGTGTCTCGTTGCCGGCCGCACCACTGCGTACGTGCTTTCGACCGCGCACGTACCGATCCACCTGCGCAAGGAGTTCGGAAGATGAACCCTGATGCTGTAACCGGCCCCGACACCGGCCGCCTCCGTAACGGGATGTCCGCACGCGAACTGGGCGCCGAAGGCTGGCACAAGCCCTGGAGCGGGCAGAACGGCGGCGCCTGCGTCGAGGCGAAGAAGCTCCCCGACGGCCGGGTGGCGCTGCGCCAGTCCACCGACCCCGAGGGCCCCGTGCTGCTCTACACCCCTGAGGAGATCACCGCGTTCATCGAGGGGGCCAAGGCAGGGGCTGCCGACTTCCTCACGGCCTGAGCCTGCGGCGGACAGTGCCGTCCGGCGTCCGGCCGGCGGCACCCCGTCAGGGCCCGAACCGAAAAGGCAGGCCGGGTGCGGGAGATGTGCCCGCACGCCGGCTTGCCCTGGAGCGCACTCCAATTCGTACCGTGCGCTCCATGACCACATCCGCAGCCACACCACCCACCGGACCCACGCCTCAGCGCGGCATCGAATCGGGCTTCGGAGCCCGCACCACCGCGACCGAGGTCCTGCAGGGCATCGACCTGTCCGGGAAGCTCGCGCTCGTCACAGGCGGCTACTCGGGCCTTGGCCTGGAGACGACGCGCGCCCTCGCCGCGGCGGGCGCCCACGTCGTCGTTCCCGCCCGCCGGGCCGACGCGGCGAGGGAGGCGCTCTCAGAGATCCCCGGCACCGAGGTGGACGCACTCGACCTCGGTGACCTCGACAGCGTCCGGGCGTTCACCGACCGCTTCCTCGCCACGGACCGCAGCATCGACATCATGATCAACAGTGCCGCGGTGATGGCCTGCCCCGAGACGCGCGTCGGACCGGGCTGGGAGGCGCAGTTCGCGACCAACCACCTCGGCCACCACGCGCTGGTCAACGGGCTCTGGCCGGCGCTCGCGCGGGACGGCGGCGCGCGTGTGGTCTCCGTGTCCTCGGCGGGCCACCGCCGCTCCGCGATCCGCTGGGACGACATCCACTTCGAGCAGGGCTACGACAAGTGGGCCGCCTACGGTCAGGCGAAGACCGCGAACGCCCTCTTCGCCGTCCAACTCGACGCGTTCGGGCGCGAGTCGGGCGTACGTTCCTTCTCGCTGCACCCCGGAGGCATCCTCACCCCGCTCCAACGCCACCTGCCCACCGAGGAGATGGTCGCCTTCGGATGGATCGACGAGGACGGCAATCCGCTGCAGCCGACCTTCAAGACCCCTGAGCAGGGCGCGGCGACGCAGGTGTGGGCGGCGACGTCCCCGCAGCTGGAGGGCCTGGGCGGCGTCTACTGCGAGGACTGCGACATCGCCGGGCACGTGCCCGACGGGCAGAACTCGGGCCCGGGCGTACGTGAGTACGCGACGGACCCGGAGGAGGCGGCGCGACTCTGGACGCTCTCGGCCGGACTGACCGGCCTCGACGCGTTCGCGGGGAAAGCCGGGGCCTGAACGGGCGGCTCGGGCCGCGGGTGCGCCGAGCCCGCGGCACCGGCCGTGCCGCACCAGCCGTGCGACACCCGCCCCGGCACCGGTCCCCTCAGCGGAGTTTCCGTCCGCGGGGCCGCATGCCGCGGGCCGAATGGACGCGGGTGCCCGCCGGTGCCCGGGAGCGCAGCACCGGCCAGGACCGCCGTAGCCACCCGATGTGACCCGGAGCGGCGCGAGCACGGACGCCGCCGCCGGCACCCGCATGGCGCAGGCGGCCGCATCCCCTTCGGCTGACAGCCCGTCCGGCCGCGGCCATCGGACGGTGGTTGCCGGCAACCCCGTGAGCCCGCCAGCGATCCCGTACGGGAGGCGCCCGGCACACGGGGCGATCTGCCGCTCCGTCAGCTGACGGTGCGCCAACCTGCGCTTTCAGTGGGCCGACCACAGGAGGCGGAGCCCGGTTCGCTCTGCTACAGGTGATTTCGTGGTCCGCGTTTCTTTCAGAACTCCGAGAAAGTCAGAACGCGTTGCCCCGATGGGGTTGTCGCGTTCATGGCGTACTGCCTTTACTGGCGGGGCGCGGAATCCGATTTCAGCCCGTGCGGGGAGCGGCAGTTCTGCAATCTCCCCGCACGGGTCCCCCACGCATCGGTGACCGAACTCCGAGCGCGGGAGTCACCGTTCCTTCCCACTCCCGAAGGAGACCGAGATGGCTGCACATCCAGGCTTCGACCGTCGTGCCCTGCTCCGCGGTGGTGTGGCTGCCACGGCCGCCGGTGCGATCGGCCTGGGCGCCGCCGGCACCGCGCACGCCGCCGCCCCGGCCGCGAGGGCGGCCCGCCCGCTCCGGAAGTCCCGCGCCAAGGCCGCAGAACCGCGTATCTACACCACCGAGGAGTGGGGCGCACGGCCCGCCTCCGGTGAGATCGTCATCGAGGACCACGTACCGACCTTCATCGTCGTCCACCACACCGCCGAACCGGGCAACAGCGAGGACTACTCGCTGGAGCACGCGAAGAAGATCTGCCGGGACATCCAGAACCACCACATGGACGGCAACGGCTGGTCCGACAGCGGCCAGCAGTTCACCAACTCCCGCGGCGGATTCCGCCTTGAGGGCCGCCACCAGAGCCTGTCCGTCGTCCGCGGCGGCACCCAGCACGTGCAGGGCGCCAACGTCGGCGGCCACAACAGCGAGGTCATCGGGATTGAGAACGAGGGCCTCTACACCGACGTGGACGTCCCCCCGGCGCTGTGGGAGTCGCTCGTCCAGCTCGTGGCGTGGATCGCGTCCCAGTACGGCACGCAGCTGCAGAACATCCAGGGCCACCGGGACTTCAACTCGACCGAGTGCCCCGGCGACGTCCTCTACGGACGCCTGCAGGAGCTGCGCGACGCGGTCGGCAACGCCCTCGGCGTCTCCGCCCCCTCCGGGGACGACGTGCTGACCTGGCCGCTGCTCAAGCCGGGTGCCGCCGGCGCACACGTGCGCGCCGCCCAGCATCTGCTGCGCGGCAAGGGCTACAGGGTTCCGGTGGACGGCGTCTTCGGTACGTCCACCAAGCGCGCCGTGGCCGAACTGGCCGACCGGCACGGCGTCAAGCGCCACACCTGCTCGGCCGCGTACCACTGCAAGGACGACGAGACCGGCTACCTCGGCTCGGACATCTGGCCGCTGATCACCCCGTCGTCGCGCGCGGCGGGCGGCGACGACGTGGACGACGCCGTCAGTACGCTGCTGCGCAAGAACCGGCGCCGTACCCGGCTCGCCTCGGGGAAGCTCACCCAGTCCGACTGGAAGCGGCTGCTGTCCTGACGCGGCAGCCCTGACGCGAGGGATGTGGCCGGGTCGCGCTCCCCGGCCGCATCCCTCGCTCTGCTTCCGCTTCGCCCCCTGCGCCCTGCGCCCGGCTCGCCCGGCACCGCGTCCCGGGCGTCTGCGATGCTGGTCCTGTGCCGCAGACGAAGCGCGAACCGCAGCCCGTCACTCCCGACCCGCCGGTTTCCACGTCGCCGCCGCTGCTCACTCAGTCCTGGCTCGATCTGGCTTTCGTGCACTGGAGGGCCGACCCGGCTGATGTGGCGCCGCTGCTGCCGCGGGGCACCGTGCCGGACGTGCTGCACGGCACCACGTACGTCGGCCTCGTCGCGTTCCGCATGCACCGCGTGGGCTGGTTCCGACTGCCGGGCATCCCGTATCTCGGCAGCTTTCCCGAGACGAACGTACGGCTGTACTCGGTGGACGGACACGGGCGGCGGGGCGTGGTCTTCCGGTCGCTCGACGCGTCACGCCTGATTCCCGTCACGGTGGCGCTCACCGCGTTCCGCATGCCCTACAGGTGGTCGCGCATGTCGGTGCGCAAGGACGGCACCTCGATCACCTACACCAGCAGCCGGCGGTGGCCGGGGCCACGGGGCGCACGCTGCCGGATGGCCATACGGACCGGTGAGCCCGTCGAGGAGCCCACTGAGCTCGAACACTTTCTGACCGCCCGCTGGGGCATGCACAACACGTTCTTCAACCGGGCGGTGTATCTGCCCAACGACCATCCGCGCTGGCCGCTGCACCGGGCCGAACTGACCGAGTGCGACGAGGACTTGGTGACGGCGGCGGGGCTGCCCGCTCCGGCCGGCGAGCCCGTGAGCGTGCTGTATTCGCCGGGTGTGCCCGTACGGTTCACACGCCCCGCCCGCCCGGCGGGGGTGCCGACTCCCTGAACCGGGCCTCTGCACCGGCTTCCTGGCCCGCCCCTGACCCGGCCTCCTGGCCCGCCCTCTGACCGGATTCCTCCTGCTCAGAGCGGACCGCGCCGCAGCCGCACCCGGTAGGAGTACTGCTCCGGCAGGAAGTGACTCACCGCCAGCTCGACGCGCTCCCCGGTGGCCGTCGCGTACAGCCGGTCGATGCGCAGCACCGGATGGCCCGGCTCGCAGCGCAGCTCCGCCGCCACCCGCCCGGGTGCGGCCGCCACCGTGATGCTCTGTTCGGCGTCGGTGATGGGCGCCTGCAGCCGCTCGTCCAGCAGACCGATGACGGTGACGGTGCTCACGGCTCCGCCCTCGGTGAGCTCCGGCACGGAGCGCAGCGTCTCCCCGACTCCGGGCGGCAGCCAGACGGCGGTGTGGCAGAACGGCACGTCGTCGTGGAGCCGCAGAAAGGCGGCGGTGTGCACCACGTCGCTCTCCAGCCCGAGCCTGCCCGCGGCGTCCAGGTCCACCTGCCGGCGCAGCGGGGCCGACAGCCGCATCGTCGTGTCGACGGACAGGCTCATCAAGTCGTCCACCGAACCGAACTGGCGCAGATAGCGACTGCCGCGCGGCGCCGCGAACGTGCCGCGCCCGGGCACCCGGTGCACCAGCCCCTCCGCCACCAGGTCCTGGAAGGCCCGCCGCACGGTCTGCCTGCTGACCTGGTACGTACGGGCCAGCTCGGCCTCCGTGGGCAGCCGCGCCCCGTCGGGGTAGCGGCGGGAGAGGAGGCCGGCCCGGAGGTCGTCGGCGAGAGCGCGGTACGCACTGCGGGCGCGGCCCGTCGCGCCGGAACCCGTCGTGCCGGCGCCCGTCGCTCCCGTCGCGCCCGTCACATCCGCGGCACCCGTGGCGCGCGTCGGGGCAGCCGTGCCGGAGTCCGTCACGCGAGCGTCACCTCCGCGGTGGCGTGCGCGTCGTCGCGGCAACTGGCCACCCGCAGCCGCACGCCGGTACCGCCGCCGGGACCTCTGTCACGGCCGCCCCGGCCGCCCGCCGCCCCGCCCTCCCCGCAGGTCAGCAGCCGCTCACCGCAGAAGACGGGCTTGCGCAGCCGGTACGACAGCGCGCGCACGCTCCGCCCGGGAGCCTCGCGCCGTACCAGCTCCAGCATCGACAGCACCAGCAGCGGCCCGTGCACGACCAGCCCCGGGTACCCCTCAGTGCCGGTGGTGTAGGGCGCGTCGTAGTGGATGCGGTGCGCGTTGGCGGTGAGTGCGCTGAAGCGGAAGAGCAGCGTGGGATCGGTCCGCCACGGCGACCGCCAGGCGGCGTCCGTCTCGGGCGCGGTCACGGTGTCCGGGACGAGCTCCGCCGGTACGGGCGCTCCGCCGCCGCTGCGGTAGACCAGGTCCACCTCTTCCGTCACGCACAGCGCGCCGCCCTGCCGGTACTCCCCCCGTACGGTCACGAACAGCAGCCCGCCGCTCCTGCCCTCCTTGACCTCGGCTCCGCTGAGCGAGCTGGTCAGTTCGGCGGGAGCGCCGAGCGTCAGCGGCGCCCGCACATCGAGGCGTCCGCCCGCGAACATCCGCCGCCGCTGCGGCAGCGGCGGGAGGAAGTGACCGTCGCGTGGATGTCCGTCGGCGCCGAGTTCGCCCTGCCTCGGCCAGCGCAGGAAGTGCAGCCAGTGCCACAGCGGGGGAAGCGGCTGCCCGGCGGCCGCCGCCGGAGCGGGCAGTCCGAGCACGGCGGACAGCGCGGCGCAGGGCCCGGGGTCGAGGGCGTCGGTGCTGTGCACCGGGCCGGGCCGCCACGTACGGGCGATGTCGCGGAGTGCGTCTGTGCCGCCGGCGGCGGTGGGCTCGGACACGGTCGTCCCTCGCTCTCGCTCTCGCGCTCCCGCCCTCAGGACACCGGCGGTTCCGGTACGTACAAAGCAGGTGAATTCTGTGGAGGAGGCCGCCCAGCAGTCAATAAGGGCACGAGTCTTCGCAGTTCACAGCGGCATTGACACGGCTCGCGAATTGGCCGTACAAATCTGGGCGTACGGCGGCGAACAGCGGCGTACGGAGCCGGGGCGGAGCACGGCGGCGGAGACGCAAAGACACGCAACGCAACGGACCGAACGGAGCGGAGCCCATGACCGATGTACGGCCGCTGGACGGCATCACAGTCGTCAGCCTCGAACAGGCCGTCGCCGCGCCCTTCGCCACCCGCCAGCTCGCCGACCTCGGCGCCCGCGTCATCAAGATCGAACGCCCCGGCGGCGGCGACTTCGCCCGCCGCTACGACACGACCGTGCACGGCAACTCCAGCTATTTCGTGTGGCTCAACCGCTCCAAGGAATCCCTGAGCCTCGACGTCAAGGACGAGCGGGGGCGTGCCGTACTCGGCGAACTCCTCGCCCGCGCCGATGTGTTCGTCAGCAACCTGGCGCCCGGCGCCGCGGGCAGGCTCGGTCTGTCCCCCGCCGAACTCACGGCCGCACATCCGCGCCTGATCCCCTGCACCGTCTCCGGCTACGGCACGAGCGGTCCATGGGCGGACCGCAAGGCCTACGACCTGCTCGTGCAGTGCCAGACAGGTCTCGTCTCGCTCACCGGCACGGGCGGCGAATCCGCGCGGACCGGGGTGTCGGTCGCGGACATCGCAGCGGGCATGTACGCCTACAGCGGCGTCCTGACGGCCCTGTTCACCCGCGCGACCACCGGCGTGGCCCGCCCCGTCGAGGTCTCCCTGTTCGAGGCGCTCGCCGAGTGGATGGGCCAGCCCGCCTACTACACCGCGCACACGGGCACGCAGCCGCCGCGTCTGGGCACCCAGCACCCGACCATCGCCCCGTACGGCGCATACACCGCGGCCGACGGCAAGGACGTGCTCTTCTCCATCCAGAACGAGCGCGAATGGACGGCTCTGTGCACGGAGTTCCTCCAGGACCCGGACCTGGCCGGCGACCGGCGCTTCGCCACCTCCTCGGCCCGCGTCGCGCACCGGGAGGAACTCAACGCCGTCGTTGCGGAGCGCTTCGCCTGCTCGGATTCCGAGGAGATCGTCGCGGTACTCGACCGGATCGGCGTGGCCTGCGCGGGCGTCAACTCCGTCGCCGAGTTCCTCTCACATCCGGTGCTCAGCGGGCGCGACCGCTGGCGTGAAGTGGCCGTTCCCGGCGGTGCGTTCGTGCAGGCGCTGCTGCCGCCGGCCGACCTGGCCGGTACCGCCGCCCGCATGGACCCGGTTCCGGCTCCGGGCGAGCACACGGACGCGCTCCTCGGCGAACTCGGCCACTCGCCGGAGCAGGTGGCGGCGTTGCGGGCCGACGGCGTCGTCTGACGCCGTCGGCCCGCAACGCCGCGGCCGCGCGCCTCAGCCCTCCCGTACGGGCACCGGGTGTTCGGGCGGCCCGCTCTTCCCGGCCTCGCGCACGTCCGCGTGCCCCGCTGGGAGGATCGCCTCGGCCAGCGGCCCCTCCTCGCGCCTGCCCGCGGAGCGTACGTAGTAGATGACGCCGGCGAGCAGCAGACCGAAGATCCACGCGAACGGCGCCACGTCCGAGAACCGCGGGACGAGCGCCAGCACCGCGGAGACGATCGCCGAGGGCACGAAGGCGATGAGCGCCTCGGGGTTGAAGCCGCGCCGGAAGTGGTAGGCGCCGCTCTTCTCGGCCGTGAACAGGGCCTCCACGTCGATCTTTCCACGCCGGATCAGGTAGTAGTCGACGAGCAGGACGGCCACCATCGGCCCGAGGAACGCGCCCAGTCCGCCCAGGAAGTACTGGATGATCACAGGGGTCGAGTACAGCTCCCACGGCAGGACGACGATCGCCAGCAGCGCTGTGACCATGCCGCCGCGCTTGAAGTCCAGGTACTTCGGGAGGAGGTTGGCGAAGTCGTAGGCGGGAGACACGAAGTTGGCGACGACGTTGATGCCGATCGTTGCGATCATGAACGAGATGGCGCCGATCACCGTCACCCACGGGTTGTCGATGCGGTGGATGACCTCGACCGGGTCGGAGACCGCCTCCCCGAAGACCGAGATGGTGCCCGCCGTCATCAGCACCGACGCCACGGCGAAGGCGGTGAAGTTGACCGGCAGCCCCCACATGTTGCCGCTCCTGTACGCACGGTGGTCCGGCGTGAAGCGGGCGAAGTCGGCGTAGTTGAGGACCAGCGTCAGGAACGTGGTGACGGTCAGCGAGACGGCCACGGCGCTCTCGTGGAACTGCTCCCCCGCGCTCAGCCCAGTCACCGACTCCGTCAGCGAGATGTC
This sequence comes from Streptomyces sp. DSM 116795, assembly GCF_055792905.1. Taxonomy (NCBI): domain Bacteria; kingdom Bacillati; phylum Actinomycetota; class Actinomycetes; order Kitasatosporales; family Streptomycetaceae; genus Streptomyces; species Streptomyces sp. DSM 116795. The sequence goes on along the minus strand of NZ_CM147707.1, from coordinate 6,375,462 downwards.
GCCGCCCGCCTTCACCAGCAGCCAGGCGGCGAGTACGAGCATCACGATCCACACGACCGGGCCGGTGGCGATGTCCTGGACCTTGCGGATGAACTCCATGCCGCGGGTGAGAAGTACGGCCTGCGCACCCCACATGACGAGGAACGAGATCCAGCCCAGCCTCGTCTGCCCGAGGAAGCCGCCCGTGTCGAGGCTCTCCAGGCCGGGCGATATCTGGATGGCGAGCAGCACCAGCGCCTTCGAGGCGAGCCAGGTCTGGATGCCGTACCAGGCGACGGCCATCACCGCCCGCAGCAGCGCCGGGATGTTGGCGCCGTAGACGCCCCAGCTCGCGCGGGCGAGCACGGGGAAGGGGACGCCCGTACGGTGCCCCGCGTGCCCCATTCTGTTCATGAACCACTGGATGATGCAGATGCCCGCCAGCAGGGAGACGAAGACCTGCCAGGGCGGCAGACCCAGTACGAACAGGCTCGCCGCGAAAGCGTAGTTGCTGATCGCATGGGTGTCGGACATCCACAGCGCGAAGATGGAGTACGCGCCCCATTTGCGCTCCGCGGTGGGAGCGAGGTCCGCGTTGAACAGGCGGGGATCCGGCGTGCGGGGAGTCGTCACGGGCAAGCCTTCCGTCGAACAGGCACTCCGGAGGACGGAAAGAGAATTCCGGCCGTCCGGGGTCCGGCCGCACCATACGGTCCCCGGGGCCTGTGGCGACATCGTTGCGACGCGATTGCCGTCAGATCAATCAGGACGCGGAAGGTACCTGCTCAGCGGCCATGAACTGATGGTCTTGGGCCGCGGAGGAGCGAAGCTGCGCACCTTGCTGGTGGAGAGGCCGAGCCCCACGACCGCCTCCGCGAAGGCCACGGCGGCGGCGACACCGTCCACGACGGGCACCGCGAGTTCGGCCTCGACCCGCTCCCGCAGCCCGGCCATTCCGTCGCAGCCCAGGCAGATCACCTCAGCGTGGTCCTCCTCGACGGCCGTACGCGCCTGGCTGAGGATCTCCGTCACGGTCCGCTCCTCGTCCTCCTCCAGTTCCAGTACGCCCAGGCCCGTGCCTCGTACGGACGCGCAGCGCTGCAGCAGCCCCGCCGTCAGCAGCCGGTCCTGGATCTGCGGCACGGCCCGGTCGAGGGTGGTGACGACGGCGTAGGAGTGCCCGAGCATCATCGCCGCCTGTGCGGCGCACTCGGTGATGTCGAGGACTGGTACGTCGAGGAGTTCCTGCGCGGCCTCCCGCCCCGGTTCGCCGAAGCCGGCCATGACCAGGGCGTCGAAGGGCTCCCCGTCCCAGGTGGCGAGCCGGTCGAGCACGGCGGCGGCGCTCAGTTGCCCTTCGAAGTGCCCTTCGATCGACTCCGGCCCCCACAGCGGTCCGGCCGCGACGATCTCCGTGCCCGGCGGGCGCTCTCCTCCGCGAGCGTCCTGATCGTGGCGGTCATGGAAGCGGTGGTGTCCGGATTGAGGACGAGGATGCGCACGGCCGCTCCAGACGCCGGGTGACCTGGCAGGTGACGGCAGAGACTACGGCGGCCGACGCGGCGGAAGCGGCCCGGTGCCGCCCGCACCCGGCGTGACCCGCCCGGGCTGCGGCGCGGGCCGCCCGGGAGGCGGGCCGCCTGCCACGGGCTTAGCGTCGGCACATGGGATCCGGTGAGTCTCACTTCGACATCCTTCTGCAGCCGCAGACGGCCGACTTCGAGGGCCACCCCGAGCACGGCCCCGTGCTGCGCGCGATCAACGTACGGGCGACCGGCGCGCTCGGTGCCTCCGGCTATCCGCGCTACGCGGGCGAAGGTGTCGAGGCGGACATCGACCCGCGGACCCGTACCGTCGAAGCGATCACCGTCGACGGCGAGGAACTCCCCTACGGATGGGTGGCGGAGATCGCCGACGAGGACGGCGCGGCGAGCTGACGGGAGGTCCGGACGGCTTCCCGGCCCGACCGACCCGCGCGCAGCCGCACCTGTCCGCGCGCGCCGCCGCACCTGGATCGGCCCAGATCCCTTCAGACCGCCCGTACTCCGGCCAGGGTCAGCTCCGCGATCCGCTGCGCCGCGTCGGTGCGGAAGAGCGCGAGGCCCTCGCCGATGCGCTGTTCGCGTACCGGCCCGGGCCGTACGGCGGTCTCCAGCGCTTCCGCCAACTCCCCCCGTTCGCGGGCGAGTCCGGACAGTCCGGCCGCGGCCATCGCCCGTACGCCCTCCGTGCCGTGCCCGGGAAGCGGCCGGTATCCGATCACCGGAACCGCGGCGGCGAGCGCCTGCGCGGCCGTCTGCCCCGCGGCGTTGTCGACGAGCGCGTCCGCAGACGCCATCAGGTCCGCCATGTCCTCGACCCAGCCCAGCGCGAGCGTCCCCGGCAGTGCGGCAGCCCGGCGCCGCAGCCGCTCGTCCCGGCCGCACAGCAGTACGGGGCAGAACCCGTGGGCTGCCAACTCCCGTGCCGTGCCCGGCAGTCCCGACCCGACACCCCACGCCCCGGCGGAGAGCAGGACCACCGGGCGACCGGGAGCCAGCCGGCCGAACTCGCCACGCCAGTACCCGGGCGCGGACTCCCGCCCCGCGGCGAATGCCTCCGGGACCACGGGCCCGGTCGCCTCCGCCGGCCTGCCGGTGACCGCCGCCGCCGTACGGGCGGCCGCCCCGGTCACGCACAGGTACACGTCGTTGCCCGGGTGGAGCCATCCGCGGTGCACGGCGAAGTCGACGACCGTCACCACGCTCGGGATCTGCAGCACACGGCGCTTGCGCAGCCTGCCCGTCACCTGGGCTGACAGATGGAAGGTGGAGATCACGGCATCGGGTTGCCAGGCCTCCACGACGTCCATCAGGGGGCGTTCCGCGAGCGCCGCGAGGGGCGCGCTGCCCGGCCTCGGCACCGTGGCGCCGTCCGGACGGGCCGCTCCGTCAGCTCCGTCAGCTCCGTCCGCCCCGTCCAGTCCGCCGGGTCCGTCCGGCCCGTACGGCCCCGGCGCGAGGAACGCGGCGTAGATCCACGCGTACAGCTGCGGCACGTGCCGGACCGCGCCCTTGTACCCCGCCCGCAGCGCGGGCCCCACCCCCGTCGGGAGCAGTGTCAGGACATCCTGGATCCGGGCCGAGTGGCCACGTGCCCGGAGCCGCTCGGCGAGCTCGCCGGCGACGGCGTCGTGACCCGCGCCCATGCTCGCGCTCAGCAGCAGAAACCGTTGCCGCACAGTGCCCCACCAGGTCCGATGGTCGGCGCCGGACCCGACGGCACAGCGCCCGTACGGGTGACTGGGTGCCGCGTTACCGGCCGGCCGAACCGGGCCCGATCGAGTGATTCGGGCTGCTGTACGAACGACCCCCCACAGGCGGCTCCGGCCGATAGCCAGCATTCTGGGAGTCCTGCTCCTGATCACCCGGAGGGTGTCATGTTCGAGGGTTCTGGGCGGCTCGCAGCGCGCGGCACGCAGCGGCCGGTGGCGCTCATCACCGGTGCCTCTTCGGGCATCGGCACGGCGGTCGCCGAGCAGCTCGCAACGGAAGGCAGCTGGCGCCTGCTGCTCAACGGACGTGACGAGGAGCGCCTCGGCGACGTCGCCGTACGCACCCGGGGCACCGCTCTGCCTGCCGACGTCACCGATCCGCAGGCCCGCGCCCGGCTCGCCCGCGAGGCACTTGCGCACGGCGGCCGGGTCGACGCGCTGGTCGCCGGGGCGGGCATCGGCTGGGCCGGACCCTTCACGGCACAGCCGGTCGAGTCCATCGACCGGCTGCTGGCGGTCAACCTCTCCGCCGTCATGCACCTGGTGCGGCTGCTGCTGCCGGGGATGGTCGCCCGTCGCAGGGGCCGCATCGTGCTCATCGGTTCCATGGCGGGCAGCGTGGGCGTGCGCGACGAGGCGGTCTACTCCGCGACGAAGGGCGGTCTGATCGCGTTCGCCGACAGCCTGCGCTACGAGCTGTCCTCCACCGGTGTTCGCGTCTCCGTGGTGATGCCGGGCGCCGTGGACACCCCCTTCTTCGGCCGCCGTGGCGCCCCGTACCACCGCACAAGGCCCCGGCCGGTGCCTCCGTCGCTGGTCGCGGAGGCCGTACGCAGATCCCTGGTGCACGGAAGACCCGACGCGTACGTGCCCGGCTGGCTCGGCCTCCCGGCGCGGCTGCACGGCGTCGCGCCGGGTGTCTTCCGCTCACTCGCCCAGCGCTTCGGCTAGGAGTCGGTACGACGTGTTGCTTCTGGCGGTAAGTGTCTTCCTCGCGCTGCTGGCGGCCCTGGCGAACGCTGCGGCGTCCGTACTGCAGCGGCGTGCGGCGGCCACGGAACGGGTCACCTCCAGCGGCAGGCGCTTCTCCTGGCTCACCCATCTCCTGCACCGGCCGGTGTGGATGTGGGGTTCGGCGATGCTCGTCTTCTCGGGGATCTTCCAGGCGGGCGCCCTCGCCACGGGGCCGCTCGCCGTGGTGCAGCCGGTCATGGCGACAGAGCTGCTGTTCACGCTGGTCGTGGGCAGCATCTTCTTCCACCGCCGTCCGGACGCCCGCGCCTGGTGGGCGTTTCTCTCGATGGTGTCGGGGCTCGCGATCTTCCTCGTCCTCGTGCATCCCTCGGTGGGCACGACGCGGGTGCCCGTCGGACGGTGGGTGACGGTCGGGGCGGTCGTGCTCGTCGTCGTGATCGGGCTGATCGTGCTCGCCGCCAGGCTGCCGTCGTCGCCGCGTGCGACGGTGCTCGGTACGGCGACGGCCTTCGGGTTCTCCGGTACGGCGGCGCTGATGAAGGACGCGGTCGCCCGGCTGTCGGACGGGCTGGTGGCGCTGCTGACGGCGTGGCAGACCTACGGCGTGGCCGTGGTCGGACTGGCCAGCTTCCTGCTGCTGCAGATGACGCTGCGCGCGGGAACCCTGGTCGCCTCCCAGCCGGCCCTCACCCTGGGCGACTCGCTCATGAGCGTCGTGCTGGGCGCGGTGCTCTTCGACGAGCATCTCCGGGTCGGACTGCTGATCATTCCGGAGCTGGGGGCGCTGGCCCTGGTCGGTCTGGGCAGCCTTCAGCTGGCGAGGACACCGGAGGTCTCGGGCGATCAGCAGGGACAAGTGTGGTGAGCGCCGGTTCCCGGCGGTCGTCCGGCGCCCTCCGCGCAGCCCGCGACGGTGCGCTGTGGGCGGGAGCCGCCGCGCTCGTGACAGCGGGCTGGCATCTGGGACCGGCCGCGAGCTGGCTGCCGGCTGTACGCAGGGTGGTGAGCCCCGCTCTGGACGGCCGCGGCAACCCCGGCCATGTGGCGCTGACCTTCGACGACGGGCCCGACCCGGTCAGCACTCCGTATTTCCTGGAGGAACTCGAACGCCTCGGCGCCCGGGCCACCTTCTTCGTACTCGGCAGCCGGCTGGAGCGGTATCCGCAGCTCGGCGGGCGCATCGTGGCGGAAGGCCACGAACTGGCGGTGCACGGCTGGCAGCACGAGCGGTTCTGGCATCCGAGACCGCGCCGGGACGTACGCGATCTGGCCCGGGCGACACACTCCGTGCACCGCGCGGCCGGTGCGCGCCCCCGCTGGTACCGGCCCCCCTACGGCGTTCTCACCGCGACCCGGCTGGCCGCGGCCCGGCGGCTGGACCTGCAGCCCGTGCTGTGGACGGCGTGGGGCCGGGACTGGACGGCGACGGCCGACGCGGACAGCGTCCTCGCGGAGCTGGCCGGACGGATGGGCGGCGGCGCGACCGTACTGCTGCACGACAGCGACCACGCATGCGCCCCCCACGCATGGCACTCCGCCCTGGACGCGCTGCCGCACCTGGTGATGCGGTGCCGGGCCGAGGGGCTGACGGTGGGGCCGCTGGCCGAACACGGCCTGCGGTCCGCGTGACGTCGCCGCCCCTCGGCCTCCCCCGGTGCCGGCACCGCCGGTTCAGCAGATACGCGGAAGCTGCTCCCCCACCGGGAGGTCCACCACACGTGTGCCGCCCAGTCCGGTGCGGGCGACGACCATGCCGGGGTGCGCCTCGACGCATTCGCCGATCACCGCGGCCCGTGCACCCAGCGGGTGCTCCCGCATGGCGGCCAGCACCGCCTCCGCGTGCTCCCGGGGAACGAAGGCGACGAGCTTGCCCTCGTTCGCGACGTACATCGGATCGAGTCCCAGCACAGCGCACGCGTTGGCCACCGGCGGCGGGACCGGCACTGCCTTCTCCTCCAGGACCACGCCGGCTCTCGCCGCGACCGCGATCTCGTTGAGCGCCGCCGCGAGCCCGCCCCGTGTCGGGTCGCGCAGCACATGCAGGTCCGGCGTGACGGCGAGCATCGCCTCGACGAGACCGCCGAGCGCGGCGCAGTCGCTCTCGACCTCCACGCCGAACTCCAGCCCGTCGCGCACGCTCATGACGGCGACGCCGTGCACGCCGATCTCCCCGCTGACGATGACGACGTCACCCGGTTCCGCCCGCTGCGGGCGGATGTCCACTCCCTCCGGGATGAGTCCGATGCCCGCGGTGTTGAGGTAGATGCCGTCGCCGCGTCCGGCCTCGACCACCTTCGTGTCGCCGGTGGCGACCTCCACGCCCGCGGCGCGGGCCGCGGCACCGAGCGCCTCGGCGACCCGTGAGACCAGCGGCACCTCGACGCCCTCCTCCAGGATGAAACCGCAGGAGAGATAGGCGGCACGCGCGCCGCTCATGGCCAGGTCGTTGACGGTGCCGTTCACGGCGAGGTCGCCGATGCTGCCGCCGGGGAAGAACAGCGGCCGTACGACGAACGAGTCGGTGGAGAAGGCCAGCCGCGTGCCGCCCAGCGTGAGAGCCGCGGAGTCGGCGAGGCCAGCGAGCAGATCGCCCCCGAAGGCGGGCGCGAAGATGTGCTCGACGAGTTCGGAGGAGAGCGCTCCCCCGCCGCCGTGGCCCATCACCACCCGCGGCTGGTCGCGCAGCGGCGCGGGGCAGGTCCAGCCGGAGAAGTCGGGCGCGGCCGGCCCGGCGGCTCCGGCAGTCGGGCCCATGGTCGGGTCGGTGTTCGGGTCGGCGAGGCCGGTGGTCTCAGACAACGGGGCTTCCCTCCAGCGAAGTCGACGCGGACGCGGTGCCCGTGCCCTCCGGCGTACGGGGGCCGCCCACCGCGGGCGGCCCGGCGGTCTCGTTCGCAGACGACTTGGTGGCCGCGCTCATGCTCTCCAGGCGGCGGTAGAGGTAGTACGCGGCGCAGGCACCCTCGCTGGAGACCATCGTGGCGCCGAGCGGCGTACGAGGGGTGCACATGGTGCCGAACGCCTCGCACTCGTGTGGCTTGAGAAGCCCCTGCAGTACCTCGCCGCTGCGGCACTCCTCGGGCTCCCGGGTGTCGATGCCGGCCACCGAGAAGCGGTGCTCGGCGTCGAACTCCCGGTAGCGGGAGGCGAGTCGCCATCCGCTGTCCGGGATCACGCCGATGCCCCGCCAGGCTCGGTCGGCGACCTCGAAGATGTCCGCGAGCATCGCCTTCGCCGCCGGGTTGCCCTCCGGCGGCACCACACGGGCGTACGCGTTGTCGACGGTGTGCTCGCCGCGCTCCAGTTGCCGCACGGTGCGGCGTACGCCCTCCAGCACGTCGAGCGGCTCGAAGCCGGTCACCACGATCGGCACCCCGAACCGCTCGGCCAGCGCCGGGTATTCACCGGTGCCCATCACGCTGCACACGTGTCCCGCGGCGAGGAAGCCCTGCACCCGGCACGACTCCGACTGCATGATCGCCTCGATGGCCGGGGGTACGCGTACGTGCGAGACGAGCAGGCTGAAGTTGCGGATGCCCAGCCTGCGGGCCTGATGAACCGTCATCGCGTTGGGTGGCGCGGTCGTCTCGAAACCGATGCCGAAGAAGACGACTTCACGGCCGGGGTTCTGCTGCGCGATGCGCAGCGCGTCCAGCGGTGAGTAGACGACCCGGACGTCGCCGCCCTCGCCGCGGACCTGGAACAGGTCGCGGTCCGTGCCGGGCACGCGCAGCATGTCGCCGTAGCTGCAGAAGATCACCTCCGGCCGGGAGGCGATCTCCAGGGCCTTGTCGATGACCTCCAGCGGCGTCACACACACCGGGCAGCCCGGGCCGTGAATCAACTCCACCTGTTCCGGCAGAAGTTGGTCGATGCCGTGCCGGATGATGGAGTGCGTCTGGCCGCCGCAGACCTCCATCAGGGCCCAGGGCCGGGTGACGGTGGCGTGGATGTCGTCCAAGAGCTTGCGCGCGAGAGCGGGGTCCTGGAATTCGTCGATGTACTTCATTTCGCCGCCTCCTGTGCAGCAAGCTCCCAGGGGTCGCCGAACTCCTCCTCCAGCAACCCGAGTTCCTCGAACAGCGCGAGCGTCTGCCGCGCCGACTCCTCGTCCAGCCGCTGCAGCGCGAAGCCGACGTGGACGATCGTGTACTCGCCGGCCTGCAGGTCCGGCAGGTACTCGCAGCACACCTCCTTCTCCACGCCGCCGAAGTCGACGGTGGCCATGCGGGTGCCGTCCCGCTCCTTGATCTCCAGCACCTTGCCGGGTACCGCCAGGCACATGGTGTTTTCTCCTTGCTCTTCGGGTGGCCGGGAGCCCTCCGGGCCTCCGGGACGTCAGCGGTGCCGTCTCAGCGAACGGCCCGTGTACGCGGCGGTCCCGTGGCCTCGGCGCGGGCCGCGATCATCAACTGACCCAGGGCGAGGCCTCCGTCGTTGGGCGGCACGAGCCGGTGCCGGAGCACGGTGAACCCGTCCTCGCTCAGCAGGCGCGCACACGCCGCGGACAGCAGCGAGTTGGCGAAGACGCCGCCGCTGAGCGCGACCGTCCCCAGCCGGTGCCGCTCCCGCGCGGTACGGCAGACCCGCAGTACGAGCGCGGCGACCGACCGGTGGAAGCGCGCGGCGGTGGACCCGGCGGCCACACCGGATCGCACGTCCGCGACGATGCCCGCCAGCACCGGTGCCGGATCGCAGGTGAGGGTCTCCGCAGCCGTCGTGCGAAGCGTGAACGCCCAGTCGCGGCGGCCCGGTTCGTCCCCGTGCGCGGCCGCCGCGGCCTCGAACTCCATGGCGGCCTGCGCCTCGTAGCCGGCGTGGTGGCACACCCCCGCGAGCGAGGCCGCGGCGTCGAAGAGCCGCCCCATGCTGGAGGTGGGCACACAGCCCAGCTTCCGCTCCAACTGGACGGAGAGCGCCTTCAGTTCGTCCTCCGGGCAGGCGGCGGTGCAGGGCAGGTCCGCGTCCCAGGGCAGACCCGCCGCATAGAGGTGGGCGAGCGCCATCCGGTAGGGGCGCCTGACCGCCGCGTCGCCGCCCGGAAGCGGCACCGGGCTCAGATGGGCCAGCCGCCGGTAGCCGTCGTAGTCGGCGAGGAGGAACTCGCCGCCCCACACGGTCGCGTCGTCCCCGTATCCGGTGCCGTCGAAGGCGACGCCGATGACGGGGGCACTGCCGTCCAGGCCGTGTTCGGCCATGACGGAGGCGATGTGGGCGTGGTGGTGCTGCACGCGGTGTACGGGCCGTCCTTCCGCGTGCCGCTCGGCCCAGCCCGCGGACCGGTATCCGGGGTGCCGGTCCGCGGCGAGCAGCGCGGGACGTACTCCGGTGATCGCCTCCAACTGCCGTTCCGCGCCGTCGAAGGCGTTGAGCGTGGCCAGATCGTCCATGTCGCCGATGTGCGCGGACAGCCACGCGTGATGGCCCTCGCCCATGCAGAAGGTGTTCTTCAGGTCGCCGCCGACGGCGAGCGCCGCCGTCACCGGCGCCGGCAGATTGACGGGGAAGGGCGCGTACCCGCGTGAGCGGCGCACCGGCAGCTGCTCCCCGTCCGTGACCCGCACGACGGAGTCGTCGCAAGGCACATGGATCGGCCGGTCGTGCGTCAGCCAGGCGTCGGCGAGCGGGGCGAGCCGCTCCAGCGCCTCCTCGTCGGAGGTGACGATGGGCTCGCCGCCGAAGTTGCCGCTCGTCATCACCAGCAGCCGCGGTCCGGGAGGGTCGCCGGGAAGCCCGAGGAGCAGATGGTGCAGGGGCGCGTACGGCAGCATGATCCCCAAGTCGGCGCTGCGCGGCGCCACTTCGTCCGCCACCGCCAGCGGCTGCCCCGCGGTCTCCGAGGTCTCCGCGCCTGCCACGCCGTACGTGCCGTACGTACGCCGGCGCAGCAGCACGATCGGCCGGCGTCCGCCGCTGAGCAGTTCACGTGCGACGGCGTCGAGCTGCACCAGCCGCGCGGCGTCCTCCAGGTCCCGCGCCATGAGCGCGAACGGCTTGTCACCGCGGGCTTTCCGCCGCCGCAGCAGGCTGACGGCACCGGCGTTCGAGGCGTCACAGGCGAGGTGGTAGCCGCCGATCCCCTTCACGGCCACGATCGCCCCCTCGGCGAGCAACTGCCGTGCGGCGGCGACCGGTTCACCGCCCCGCCCGCCGTCGGCACCCCCCGCACGGGCCGGTACGTGCAGCCTCAGCCGCGGGCCGCAGTCGTGGCACGAGACGGGCTGCGCGTGGAAGCGGCGGTCGCCGGGGTCGCGGTACTCGTGCGCGCACCGCTCGCACATCGGGAAGCCGTCCATGGTGGTGTGCGAGCGGTCGTACGGGAGCCCGGTGACGATCGTGAAGCGCGGACCGCAGTGCGTGCACGTGATGAAGGGGTGCCGGTAGCGCCGGTCGGCCGGGTCGCTCAGCTCCGCGAGGCAGTCCGCGCAGGTCGCGGTGTCCGGTGCGACGAGAGTGCGGGCGGTCCCGCCGCGGCCCCGCGACTCCGCGATGGTGAATCCGCGGCCGCCGGCGGTGGCCATCGGCTCGTGCGTCACCGACTGGACGACGGCCAGCGGCGGAGCGTCCGTGGTGATACGCCCGCAGAAGGCCGCGAGCGCGTCCGGCCCGCCCTCGACCTCGGCGACGACGCCGTCCCCGGTGTTGGCGACATGCCCGGAGAGCCCGAGTTCACCGGCGAGCGCGTACACGAAGGGCCGGAAGCCGACGCCCTGGACGACTCCCCGCACGGTGACCTTGCGGCGCTGCGCCAGCTGGGTGCGCTCCGTGCCGTTGCGTGCCGCTGTGGCGGTGCCGTACTGCGGGTTCACGAGTGGCTGCGGGCCGGCACGCCGGCGGCGTGGGTGTGCGGGTGCGTGTGCGCCCCGGCGTCCGGGCGGGTGTTCAGGTGCGTGTGCGTGTGCCCGTACGCGCTGCCACCGCAGGATCCGGAACCGGTTCCGGCGCGGGCCATCACGGGCCGGTGCACCTCGCCCCCGTCGGCGACGGCCAGCGCACGCTCCAGCAGCAGACCCGTGCCGGTGCCTCTGCGCGCCGAAGTGAGCACCACGTCGACACCGGGGTTGACCTGGCGGACGTTGGCCCGGAACGCCTCCTCGTCGAAGCCGGCCGCCTCGGCGATGTCGTCCTTGGTGACGATCACGAGCTGCGCCAGCCCGAACGCCGTGGGGTACTTCAGCGGCTTGTCCTCCCCCTCCGTCACCGAGGCGAGCACGACACGCAGGGATTCCCCCAGGTCGTAGGAGGCGGGGCAGACCAGATTGCCGACGTTCTCCACGAACAGCAGCCGCGTGCCCCCGGGCAGCCAGCCCTCCAGCTGCGCGCTGAGCATGCCGGCCTCCAGGTGGCACAGCCCGTCCGTGAGCACCTGCTTCACGGGAACACCTGCGCGGGCGAGGCGCTCCGCGTCGTGCTCGGTCGCCAGGTCCGCAGTCAGCGCCGCCACGGGCACACCCCGCGAAGCGGCCAGCGCGAGTTCGGCTTCGAGCAGCGCCGTCTTCCCGCTGCCGGGGCTGGAGAGGAGGTTGACGACGGTGGTTCCGCGGGCGGCCAGTTCCGCGCGCAGTGAACCGGCGCGCTCGTCGTTCTTCACGAGCACCGCCTGCTGCAGATCGACGACTCGGCACATGCGTCTCAGCTCTCCTTGACCTGTACGGATGCGTGGTGGGCGGCGCCGTCATCGCGGGCGCCGCCCGCGTGGCGGAGGCCGGTGATCTGCAGTTCGCGCCCCGACACCAGCTCGGCCTTGCCGCCTTCGCACTGCGGGCAGCACAGCTGCGGGGGCATGCCGGTTGCCCATTCGGCTCCGCAGGGTGCGCAGCGGGCACGGCCCGGTACGTGCTCGATGAGGAGTTCGGCGCCTTCCAGCACGGTCCCGGCGCACGCGAGTGAGAAGCAGAAGCGCAGTGAACCGGCCACCACACCGGCCAGTTCGCCGAGCCGCAGCCGTACGGCGGACACCGTCCGGCAGCCGTCCGCAGCGGGGGCCTCCGTCACCTGCTCCACCATCGCCACAGCGATGGACATCTCGTGCATCTCATCCCTCCGCTTCGCGGTTCATTACAGGCCCGCCCCCGTAGGCGGCCCCCCTGACACGCCGCCCTCCGGGGGCAAGGTGGTCCGTTCGGCTCACCTGCTCCGGCGCGCTTACGTTGTGGCGTATCTACCTATATGTCAGATTTTTGAACTGTGTTGCTCTGACAGCGGTACGGGCGGTCGACGACGGTGCGAAGGGATCGGTCCCATGGGCGGCGAGGCGGCAAAGACGGCAACGGCACCGGCGGCGGCGACCGCAATCGACGAGATCCATATCCTGTGGACCTCGGAGGGCATGAGCTGCGACGGCGACACGGTCTCGGTGACAGCGGCCTCGCTCCCCAGCCTTGAGGACGTGGTGCTGGGCGCCGTCCCCGGTCTCCCCAAGGTCCATCTGCACAACAAGGTGCTGGCCTACGAGACCGGCGAGGACTTTCTGACCGCCTTCCGCAAAGGGGCCCGCGGCGAACTCGGGCCCTTCATCCTCGTCGTCGAGGGCTCCATCCCGAACGAGAACATCAACGGCGACGGCTACTGGACGTCCATGGGCAACGACCCGGACACCGGCGAGCCGATCACTCTCAACACCTGGCTCGACCGGCTGGCCCCGCAGGCCTGGGCGGTCGTCGCCATCGGCACCTGCGCCACGTACGGCGGCATCCACGCCATGGCGGGCAATCCGACCGGCTGCATGGGACTGGCCGACTACCTCGGCTGGGACTACCGCTCCAAGGCCGGGCTGCCGATCGTCAACGTGCCGGGCTGCCCCGTACAGCCGGACAACTTCATGGAGACCCTGCTGTGGGTCCTGCATCAGGCGGCCGGGCTCGCTCCGACCATCCCGCTCGATGAGAACCTCCGGCCCACCTGGCTGTTCGGCAAGACCGTCCATGAGGGCTGCGACCGTGCCGCGTACTACGAGCAGGGGGACTTCGCAAAGGACTACAACTCGCCCAAGTGCCAGGTGAAGATCGGCTGTTGGGGCCCGGTCGTGAATTGCAACGTCACGAAGCGCGGCTGGATGGACGGAGTCGGCGGCTGTCCCAACGTGGGCGGCATCTGCATCGGCTGCACCATGCCGGGTTTCCCCGACAAGTTCATGCCGTTCATGGACGAACCTCCCGGTGCCTCGCTCTCCTCGTCGCTGATGAGCCTCTACGGGCCGTTCATCCGCAGCATGCGGTCGATCACGAACCGCTCGGCGAACCGCGAACCCAAGTGGCGGCACGACGAGCCCGCCCTCACCTCCGGCTACCAGCCCCGCTGGACCGGCCGCAAGTAATCAGCGAAGCACCCGTGAGAGGAACGAGAAGTGGCGACCGCCCAGCAGACGTCGAAGGCATCCGGCACCGGGGAACGTGAACTGACCGAGGTGGCCTTCGATCCCATCACCCGGATCGTGGGCAATCTCGGCATCTACACGAAGATCAACTTCCCGGGCCGTGAGGTGGCGGAGTGCCGCAGCACCTCGTCCATCTTCCGTGGCTACAGCGTCTTCATGAAGGGCAAGGACCCGCGGGACTCGCACTTCATCACCAGCCGCATCTGCGGCATCTGCGGCGACAACCACGCCACTTGTTCCGTGTACGCGCAGAACATGGCGTACGGAGTGAAGCCGCCGCCGCTCGCCGACTGGATCATCAACCTCGGCGAGGCGGCCGAGTTCATGTTCGACCACACGATCTTCCAGGACAACATGGTCTTCGTCGACTACTGCGAACGCATGGTCAGAGAGACCAACCCCGGTGTGCTCGAACGCGCCGAACGCACCCCCGCTCCCGGCGCCGGGACGCACGGCCACCGCACCATCGCCGACATCATGCGCTCCTTCAACCCCTTCGAGGGCGAGACGTACAAGCAGGCGCTGGTGATGAGCCGGCTGACCCGCGAGATGTGCTGTCTCATGGAGGGCCGCCACGTCCACCCCTCCACGCTCTACCCGGGCGGCGTCGGCACGGTCGCCACACCTCAGCTCTTCACCGACTATCTCGTGCGGCTCATGCGCTGCATGGACTTCGTCAAGCGCGCCGTCGCCATGAACGACGACGTCTTCGACTTCTTCTACGAGGCGCTGCCCGGGTACGAAGAGGTCGGCCGCCGGCGCACGCTGCTCGCCTGCTGGGGCTGCTTCCAGGACCCCGAAGTCGTCGACTACGACTACCGGACGATGAACACGTGGGGGAACGCCATGTTCGTCACCCCCGGCATCATCGTCGACAACAAGCTCGTGACGACCGACCTCGTCGACATCAACCTGGGCATGCGCATCCTGCTGGGCAGCAGCTACTACGAGGACTGGGTCTCCGAGGAGACATACGTCGAGCGCGACCCGCTGGGCAATCCCGTCGACCGGCGCCACCCCTGGAACCAGACGACCCTGCCGCAGCCGCAGAAGCGCGACCTGGACGGCGGCAAGTACAGCTGGGTGATGAGCCCCCGCTGGTACGACAAGCGGACGGGCGACCACCTGGCCCTCGACACCGGAGGCGGCCCCATCGCCCGCCTGTGGGCGACGGCGCTGGCGGGGAAGGTCAGCACCCCGTACGTACGTTCAACGGGGCGGAGCGTCCAGATCGATCTGCCGAAGACCCCGATGACGCCCGAGACGCGGCTGGAGTGGAAGCCGCCTGCGTTCCCCAACACCCTGGAGCGCAACCGCGCCCGGATGTACTTCGTCGCGTACGCCGCCGGCATGGCGCTGCACTTCGTGGACCGGGCGCTGGCGGAGGTGCGGGCGGGACGCACCAAGGTCTTCGAGGACTTCAAGGTGCCCGAGGAGGCCATCGGCGTCGGCTTCCACGAGGCGGTGCGCGGGGTGCTCTCCCACCACCTCGTCATCCGCGACCGCAAGATCGCCAACTACCACCCGTATCCCCCGACCCCGTGGAACGCCAGCCCGCGCGACCACTTCGGGACCCCGGGTCCGTACGAGGACGCCGTGCAGGGCATGCCGATCTTCGAGGAGAACAGCCCCGAGAACTTCAAGGGCATCGACATCATGCGCACGGTCCGCAGCTTCGACCCTTGTCTGCCGTGCGGCGTGCACATGTACCTCGGAGACGGGCGGACCGTGCGGGAGAGCCACTCCCCGACCTTCGGCGCGCTGGCGTAGGCCGCGGGATGACATGGAACGAGCGCGAGGCGCGTGAACACGTCGCCCGCACCGAGGAGTTGCTCTCTGGCCTGGACGGCCTCGCGGACACGGCCGCACGCGATCAGGCACTGGACGCGCTGCACGCGCTGGCCGGGATGTACGGCGAATGCCTCGCCCGCGTGATGAGCCGCGCGGACGAGGAGACGCGGTCGGCGATCGCGGACGACGAACTGGTGGCCCACCTGCTGCTCGTGCACGAGCTGCACCCCGAGACCGCGGGGCAGCGGGTGCGGCGCGCCCTGGCCGACGTACGGGGCGTGACGCTCCTCTCCGCGGACGAGCAGGAGGTGCGCGTGCGCATCGCCCCGCAGGGGTGCGGCTCTCCGCCGGCGGAGCAGCTGGCGCGGACGGTACGGGAGGCGGTGGCCTGGGCGGCGCCCGAGGTCGAGCGGGTGGAGACCGAGGACGCCGCGCCGGAGCCGTCGCTGATCCCGGTGGAGTCCCTCTTCCGAGGCGCCGGCGCCCAGCCCGCCGGGAACCGGTGACCGCCGTGGGGCAGGGGAACGGGACGGTGCCCCGTGTGCCCGGCGACCGGCTGCGAGGTCTGCTGCGCCGGCCCATCGCCGCGGGCGGCACCGCCGCAGGAACTACCGCGGCCGCCGCCGAGCGCTGCGACCTGTGCGCCGAGTCCGTCCCCGAGGGGCACCGGCACATGCTGGACGTCCAGAAGGACACGCTGCTGTGCACGTGCGGGCCGTGCTCGCTCCTCTTCGGGCAGAGCGCCGCGGGCGGCCGGCACTACCGGCTGCTGCCCGGGCGCAGGACGCGGCTGGAGCACTTCCGTATCGGCGCTCCGCTGTGGGCCCGGCTCGGTGTGCCCGTCGGCCTGGCCTTCTTCGTACGGGACGGGGCGAGCGGCGAAGTGAGCGTGGGGTATCCCAGCCCGCTGGGAGTGACCCGTTCGGCCATTGGACCGGAGGTCTGGGAAGCGGTCGCGCAGGGGTACCCGGAGCTCGCGGAACTCGCCGACGGCGTGGAGGCGCTGCTGGTGCACCGCTCGGACGGCGCGGACGAGCACTGGATCGTCCCGCTGGACGACTGCTACCGGCTCGCGGCTCTCGTCCGTACCCACTGGCGGGGGCTGTCGGGCGGCACCGAGGTGCGCGAGCACATCGACGCCTTCTTCGCGGGACTCGGCGCGACCTCCGCGCAGGACCGCACGAGCTGAACCGCTGGGCCACCGGGCACAGCAGACGAACCGAGGAGTCACCATGGCTGAGATCAAGGTCGGCGAGCCGCACGTGCGGCTCGACAAGGCGGCACACGTCCCCGGTGTGCGGCAGGGCAACCACGAGGGCATGTACAAGCGGCAGCCCGGACATCTGCCCGACGACACCTCCACGGCGCGCAGATCGACGGGGGTCAGCCCGAAGGCCAAGGACCCGGTCCTGCCCGGCATGCCGAACCTCTCCCCCGCGTGAACGTGGAAGCGCACACCGTCGCGGACGCACACGTCGCCGACGGTGCGCGGGCCGGCACCGACCGGCGTACGGACGTCCCCGATCTGGACTTCGCCGTCACCGGCGTACGCGCCATGCCGGACGCAGCCGTTCCGACGCTGGCCTTCCGGCTCGCGCTCAGCCGTACCGGCGGCGGCCGGGTCCGCTCGGTCTCGCTGAGCACGGACGTGCGGATCGCGGTCGCCCGACGCGGCTACGACCGGGCCGACCAGCTGGTCATGGCGAGGCTCTTCGGCCAGCCCGAGCAGTGGGCGACGAGCATGCGGCCGCTGACCTGGGCCCGGATCAGCACGGTCGTACCGCCCTTCGACGAACGCACCGAGACCGACCTGCCGGTGCCCTGCAACCGGGACATGGAGCTTGCCGTGACGTCGTACTTCCACGGAGTGCGCGACGGGGAGATCCCGCTGGACTTCCTCTTCAGCGGGACCGTCTTCCACGACGGCCCGGACGGGCGGCTGCGGACCGCGCAGATCTCCTGGGCCAAGGACGCCGGCTGCCGGATGCCGGCAGCGCTCTGGCACGAGGTCACGGGCCGCTACGGCGGCGGAACGAGCTGGCTTCCGCTGTCGGCCGGCGCGTACGGCGAACTCACCGCCCACCGGGACCGGCACGCGCTGACGGGATGGGACGAGACGGTCGCCGACCTGCTCGCCCGCGTACGCACCACCGCTGGAGGTACGGCGTGAACGCCGTGGAGAAGATCGCCCGTGCCTGTCTGTACGAGGGGTACCTGCTGTGGCCGTACCGCAGGGGCGCGCTGAAGAACGCCCGCCGCTGGACCTTCGGCGGGGTCTATCCGCAGCGGTGCGCCGGGGTGATCGGCGAGCCGTCGCACATGCGCACGGAGCTGCTGCTGCGTGCGGGACCGGCGGCGAAACTCACCGTTCACGTGCGGTTCCTGCAGGTCATCGACCGGCAGGTGTACCGCAACGGGCCGACCGGACCGGTGCCGGTGGACGAGCTCCGCGTCGAGGGCAACAGCCATCTGACATGGCAGGAGGCGACCGAGCGGCGCTGGGTGTGCCCTCCCTGGTCGCCGCGCCGCGGGCCGCGCACCAGCACGATCGACATCGCCGCGGGCACGGACCGGGAGGCGCTGCGCGCCGAGTCGGGCAGCGTCGCCGGGACGCTGGTACGGGGCTGGCAGCGGCTGACCGGGAAGGTCCGGCTCAGTTCCGTGCCCGTCACGGACAAGGTGATGCGGGTGACGGTGGATGTCGAGAACACCTCACCGTGCCCGCTCGCGGCCGCAGGCGCACGGGACGCACGGGACGCGCTGGCTCCGTACGCCTTCTCCTCCACGCACCTGGTGCTGCACAGCGAGGCCGGGGATTTCGTCTCGCTGACCGACCCGCCAGCGGACCTGCGGGAGGCCGCCGCGGCCTGCGAGAACGTCGGCGTGTGGCCCGTACTGGTCTCCGAGGACCCGCAGGCCGCCCGGCGCACCCCGCACTTCTCGGCGGAGGTCCTCTCCTCCCCCATCACGCTGTACGACTTTCCGGCCGTCGCTCCGGAGAGCCCCGGCGACCTGTTCGACGGGGGTGAGATCGACAAGCTTCTGATCTTCAGCGTGCTCAGCCTCACCCCGCGGGAGCAGGAGGAGGCGCGGGCCACCGATCCGCGCGCACGGGAGATCCTGGACCGCTGTGCGTCCCTGGAGCCCGAGGACCTCGCCGCGCTGCACGGCACGATCCGCGCGTTCCGGCCGGTACTGGAGGGACGGTGAGCGCGGACCCGGGCCGTACGGTCCGGGTGGGAGGCGTGCGGGTGGGGCGCGGCAGCCGCGTGCGGCTGCGGCCCGGGCAATCGGCCGACGTCCTCGACCTGGCGCTCACGGGACGTACGGCGGAGGTCGACGCCGTCGAGGAGGACCTGGAGGGCCGCGTCCATGTCGTCGTCACGCTCGACGGCGACGACGGGCGGGACTTCCGCACCGGCCTGGGTCACCGCTTCTTCTTCACGCCGGAAGAGGTGGAGCCGCTGGGGGAAGGTCCCGCGGGGCCGCGGATCCTCGTCGCGGGGATCGGCAACATCTTCATGGCCGACGACGCCTTCGGACCGGAGGTCGTGGCCGCCATGCGTGGACGGACGCTCCCGGAGGGCGTGCACATCGCGGACTTCGGCATCCGCGGCATGGACCTCGCCTACCGGCTGCTGGACGGCTACGACGTCGCCGTCCTGGTCGACGCGGCGCCACGCGGCGGGGAGCCCGGCACCGTCCACGTCATCGACCCCGGGCCACTGCACGCCGCACCGGAGGCCGGGGAGCGGACGCTTCCGCAGGCGCACGGGATGGACCCGGTGCAGGTGCTGGCCCTGGCGCGGCAGCTGGGCGACGGGACAGGGGCGCTGCCCCGGGTGCTCGTACTGGGATGTGAACCCGCGGTGCGGATGCGCGGCGACGAGCCCGACGTGGTGGTCGGGCTGAGCGGACCCGTGCGCGATGCCGTACAGCGGGCGGCGGACATGCTGGAGTCGCTGACCGCCGAACTTCTGCGCGACCCGCACCGCGAACTGAGCACACCGGCAGTCGGGAGGTGAGAGAGATGAGGAAAGGGATCTTCGTTCCGGCGGTCGCCGTGCGCGTCGCGGTGGGGACCGTGGTCGTGGCGGTGGCCGCGATGGCAGCGGTCAGCGCACCGGACATGGTGCGCTACTTCAAGATGAAGTCGATGTAGGCGAGCCCGGCCCGAGCGGGCGGGCACGGTGCCACCGCGTCCGCCACGGCGGCCCGGGGCGGCCGGTCACCTTTCGCGGGAGTGCACGGTGAACAGGCCGCCCTCGGGGTCGAACAGACCGGCCGAGCGCCCGAAGGGGTTGTCGCCGGGGCTGATCGCGACGGCGCCGCCCGCCCCGACCGCGGTCTTCGCGGCGTCGTCGACGTCGTTCACGGAGAAGGAGACGTGCCAGCGCGGGCGGATGTGCGGATCGGGCGCCGACTCGATCGCGCCGCCGCGCAGAGTGGCCACATTCCGGCCGTCGACCCGTACGACGACGGCCTCGTACTGGTAGTCGACCTCGCAGCGCCCCGTGTCGGACGCCCAGTCGAACACCTCGGCATAGAAGATCGCCGCCGCGAATGCGTCCCGGGTGCGCAGCTCCAGCCGTGCCGGCAGGTCCCGCCGCCCCGCCTCCCAGCTTGAGAGGACCGCGCCCTCCCAGAAGCCGAACGTCGCACCGGCGAGGTCGGCCGCCAGCGCGGTGCGTCCTTCGCCCATGCGGATCGGGCCGACGGCGACGGTCGCGCTCCGCTCGCGCACACGCGAGGCGGCGGTGTCCGCGGACGGCACCGAGAAGAACGGCGTCCACTGCACGGCCACGCCCATCGTGCGGGCGATGGCGCCCAGCCCGGCGACGGGGACGTCGTCGGAGTAGGCGACGCTGAACTCCTCGCCGATGCTGCCGGGGCGGAAGGTCCACCCCAGCACCTCGCCGTAGAAGCGCTGGGCGCCCTCCAGCTCACCCGTCGCGAGGCTCACCCAGCAGGGCGCTCCGTGCACGGGTGACGCCTGGGAGGCCACGCCGGCTCTCCTTGTAGCCCCGGCGTACCCGATCAGCGGCCCAGTGCTTTCTGGAGCTGCCGCTTGTTCATCGAGGAGCGGCCCTCGACGCCCCGCTGCCGGGCCTCGTTGTAGAGCTGGTCGCGGGTCGGACCGCTCTTGGGGCCCATGCCGCGGGCGGAGCGGGTGCCGCCCCGTGCGGCCGCGGACTTGCCCTTGGTGGAGGTGCGGCTGGCGCGGTCCGCCTCGCCGGTGCGAGCACGTTCCTTGTTCACCGTGCGGGAGGCGATCTCCTTGGCGCGGCCCTTGGGGGCGCCTCGCTTCTTCGCGCCCTCCTTGATGTGCTCGTACTGGCGCTCACGCTTCGCATTCGATCCAGCAGGCATGACTCCTCCTGTGTCGGGTTGGAATCATTGCCCCGGTTACCCGTACACCCCGATTGCTAACAAGCACACGCGAAACGGATCGGACGCGCCAGCGGTGCGGGGCCGGGGCTCCCCGGTGATCGCCTGCGAGGAGTCCGCTCAGGGTTTGCGCGCCACGGCCCCGTAGCAGGTCGCCTCGGCGTCGGTCACCTGCGAGAGGTCGTGTCCGGGGTCGGGGCGCCAGCGGTGGGTGACCGTGATGCCCGGGTCGAGCAGTTCCCACCCGTCGAAGAAGCGGGTGAACTCCTCGCGGGTACGCGGCTGTACGGCCGTGCCGGCTGCCTCGTACGCGCCGACGGCGCGGCCCAGGGCCTCCGGGTCGAAGTCCGGCGTGACATGGCTGATGGTCAGGGTGCTGCCGGAGGGCAGGGCCTCCTTGAAGTACTCGACGACGCCGTGCGCGGTGCGCTCACCGGGAACGCTGCGTTCATCGGGAACGCCGCGTTCATCGGGAACGAAGTGGAGGAGTGCGATCAGGCTCAGGGCGACCGGGCGGCTCAGGTCGAGGGTCGCCTGCACCTCCGGCGACTTCAGCAGCGCCTCGGGGTTCCGGGCGTCGCACTGCGAGTAGGCGGTACGGCCCTCGGAGCTGCTGCGCAGCAGGGCATGTGCGTGGGTGAGGACGATGGGGTCGTTGTCGGTGTAGACGACGCGTGACTCCGGCGCGGTCTCCTGCGCGATCTCGTGGAGGTTGGGCGAGGTGGGGATTCCGGTGCCCACGTCGAGGAACTGGCGCATGCCCAGCTGCGTCAGATGCCGCACGGACCGGTGCATGAACTGGCGGTTGGCGCGCGCGGCGACGAGCACTGCGGGGAAGACCGCCATGGCCTTGCCGGCGCTCTCGCGGTCGGCGGGGAAGTTCGTGGTGCCGCCGAGGAAGTAGTCGTACATCCGGGCCGAATGGGCACGGTCCAGCTCCAGATCCACTGCGCCTTCGTCAACGGCCACCGGATTCCGCCTTTCTCGACTTCCTCGTCACGCACGGTCGTTCGGACCGCTATCGTGCGCCACTCGGGCGAACTTTCCCAGGGCACATGGGAGTTGACGGGCAGGACCGGCCAGAGGGTGGCGCGAAGACACCCGTGGGGCGTGGCCTGGATGCGGTAGCCATGTTTTTACTCTGTGTAGTATTTTGACCGGACTTCCGCGGACACGGGCCTTCAAGGGCCGTTCGCGCCTTCTGACCGACGTTCTCCCGTGAGAGGGCTCCCCCATGAGCGCCGAGGACCAGCAGCCGCCGGGCTCCGCAGCAGCGCCCGCGGCGTGTGCGGCGGCGGACTCTGCAGACGCGGCGGAGGGGGCGGCCGCGGCTCACGACGAGGACGCCCACCGCCGGCTGATGCTCTCCTTCGACGCGTTCGACGCTTCCCACCACCGGCTGTGGCTGCGTTATGCGCACACGCAGGCCGGAAGCCGCGAAGCCGCGCAGCACATCGTCGGGGACGCCTGCCGCCATCTGCTGGACCACTGGGAGCACGCGCTGCGTCAGGAGTCGCTCACGGAGTACGCCTGGACCGTGCTCAAGGAGCACGTCGCGCGCTGGCTGAGCGAGCGGGGGCTGCGGCCGCTGCTGGCGGAGACCGCGGCCTTCCACGCCGCCGCACGCAAGGCGCTGCTGCACGAGCTCCGGGACGAATTCGCCGTCCTGGAGGGGGAGATCGGGCTGTACGCGGCGATCGGACGGCTCCCGGAACGGCAGTACGACGTGGTGGTGCTGCGGTATGTGCTCGGCTGCACGGAGGAAGAGGTCGCGGGCTATCTCGGTTTCGAGACCGCAGCGGTGCGCTCCCACATACGCTATGCGAAACGGAAGCTCGCCCGGGAGCTGCGCACGGCACCGGGGCCAGGCACGGGGGACGGATGATGCGGGGGAGGCACCCGGGAGGCGAACACCCCACCATCGACGCGCTGTTGAGCGGTGCGGAGGTGCTCGCCGAGGACTACGACGAGAGTGATGTGGCCGCGGTTCGCGAGCGGGTCCTCGCGGGGTCAGCGGATGCGGCAGGCCCCTCGGACCGCTCGGATCCCCCGGATCGCGCGGATCGCGCGGATCGCGCGGATCGCGCGTATCCGTCAAGTCCCGTGGGTCCGGCGGCCGTTGCCAGGGCTCCGGCGGCTCCGGCCGGATCAGACACCGGCGCGGCGACGGCGGACGGTGCTGCCGTGCGTGCGCGTCACTACCCGACCGAGTGCGAACAGGCCGCGCACGACTTGGACTTGGCGGTGAGCCTCGTCGTAAACGCTCCCGAGGCCGCGGCGAGTCTGACGCGCCTCGTCGACGACCAGGAGTCCATCGCGCCCGAGGGCGCGCTCGTCTTCGGCTGTCTTCTGCATCTGGCGCGATACCGCGAAGCGGCCCAGTTCTGGTGGCAGTTCGCCGCAGGCGGCGGTTCCCGGACCGCCGCCTTCTGTCTGTGTCTGCACCACCGGCGGCACGGCGAGTTCCGCGACGCGGACTACTGGCGTGCGCAGGCGGCAAGGCTGGCGCAGCGCGCCCGTACGAACGGCGCGCCGGAGCGCCGGCCGCAGCGGCCGTCCACTCTGCCCCTCCTTCCGGACGGGGTGCGGCACGGACTGCTGAGCGAGTGTCACGGCGGCGGGCATCCGAGCCTGCCGCATGCCCTGGAGGCGGTCATCCACCGGCTTCCCGTGCTGGAGGACGACGAGGATTTCGGTGAAATCCCCCAGCCGGCACGGGACTTGGCAGGACATCTGACCGCCCGTTGAGGACGTGCGTCCGGCGTTCCCGTGCGCTCTGCCCGGTCGGCACGGGCGTGATGTGCCTGCGTACACGATCCGGCCCGGCAGGCGCCCGCCTGCCCAGCCGGGCGCCTGCCGGTGGCCTGTTCCGGCCTGACGACACCCCCTACAGCCGACCGCCGGTGAACCGGGTGAAGGGACCGGCCTTGCGCCGGGCCGAGTAGCGGCCGGCCGCGAAGGAGGCGGCGACGGCACTGATCGCCCCGGTGCCGATGCCGGCCGCGATGCCCTTGCGGTTCTTCACGACGCTCCACGTCGTGGTCGCCGCGGTCGCTGCGGTGCTCGACGCGGAGGCGAGCTTCTGCCGCCCCACCTCGGCACCCCTGCTGGCGGCATGACCGGCACGCCTCGTGGCGTCGCCGAAGTTACGGCCGCCGCCCTCGACGGCGTCACCGACGGAGTGCGTGGCCGAACTGGTCTTCGTGGCGGCCTTGTTGATGCCGCGGTCCGCCTTCTCCGCCGCGGCGGCGGGCTTCTTGGTGCTGCTTGCGGCCTTTCCCGCGTTGCTTGAGGTCTTGCCGTTCTCAGTCATGGCCAACGGGTTGCCGTGTGTGTCGGCTTGAAACATTCGGTGTCCGGAGTGTGCAGACGCCGTTCGCACAGACCGCGGCAGGACGCTGCTTCGCACCGGGTGTCCGCCGTCTATCCGTCCTGCCGGGGCAGCAACGAACCGAGGGGGCCCAGATCGAGGTTGAGGTCCTCCATCGTCAGCCCGTAGCGCTCGCACAGCTCCGTCATGCGCTCGTGCAGGATCATCAGCGTCATGCCGATCCGCTCTTCCTGGTCCTCGTCCAGATCACCCTGGTCGACTCTGTTCAAAGCGGTGCGTTCCATCAGCTGACGCAGCAACTCCACGATCGTCAGGACGAGTTTCATCAGATCCCGCTCGACCGTGTCCGGGTCCGTGCGCAGACGCCGGGCCAGCCTGCCGCTGCCTCGCGGGCCCTCTTCGGGCCCCGCCGGCAGCAGGTCGAAGGCGCGAGCGGCCGAACGTGCCACGTCGTCCAGGCGGATGCCGTCCGTGATCCCCTCGGGGAGCCGACCGTGGTCGTCTCCGTGCTCGCGCTCAGGCCCGCGCTTGTGCCCGGGCTCGTACCCGGGCTCGTACTCGTTGGTCATTCCTAGCCGCCCGTCCGCCCGCTCTCCCCGCTCACCACGGCCCCGGATCGTCAGCCGTGACGGAGTGGATGACGGCACGCAGATTGATGTGTACGAGATCGACGTCCGCGATGGACAGCACGATGTCGCCGGTCAGCACCGCACCGCCGGACAGCAGCCGGTCCAGCAGGTCGATGAGGGCGACCTGGCGGCCGGCGAGCCCGTTCTCCTCCGCGATGCCGTTCGCGAAGCCGTCGGAGGCGGACCGGGTGCCCGCTTCGACGGCTCCGGCGAAGCCGCTGCCGGGCAGTTCAGCCTCCATCGTCGGCGGTACCTGTGGTGTGCGGCTGCGGTGAGGACGGCGGCGTCGCGAACGAGTACGGCGCCCACGGCCCGGTCAGCTCGACCCGTACGCCCGGCACGTGCTCGGCGACGCCGCTGATCGCCTCCTTGAAGTCCTCGCTGCGCGAGGCCGGCACCAGATAGGCGTCGTTGGCGATGTTCTCGCCCGTTCCGGCGGCCAGTTCGCCCTGCTGCGGGCGGTGCGCCACCTTGGCCGTGGCGACCCCGTCCGCGAGCGCCGTCACGCGCTCGGCGACCGCTCCGGCGGCCCGGTAGGTGTCGCGGTGCGTGCTGCGCTGCCGCCTGCGCTGCTGAAGGTACGCACGTCCCGGGCTGCCGGATGCCGCCCCGGCGCCGCCGGAGGTCTCCGCCGCCGCGCCGGCGGCCGCCTCACGCGGATCGGCGTACACCTTCACACCCCACTCGACGTGGCCTTCCAGCCGCGCGAGCAGCGCCTCGAATTCGGCGCCCCGCTCGGCCAGCATCCGGGAGACACGTCCGTCGTCGAGATAGACGGTCGCCAGGCGCATGGGCAGCACTGTCGTGTGCTCGTACGCGGCGGCGACGACGGCGTGGTGCGAGCGGGCAAGGGTCTCCAGCCGCTCCATGTCCTCCAGTTGGGCCTTCAGCCCCGCCTCGTCGTACATCCCCGCCGGGACGTCCGAGATCAGCGCGCCCAGCCCGGCACCCTCCACCGTGCGCACCGGCTCCCCGGAGGGACCGGTCAGCCCGGCGGCCGCCGCGTCGAGCGGTCCGCCCCGGCGGCCGACCGCGAAGACGTAACGGACCTGCTCACTCTCCGGCGCCTGCTGCAGCGCTCCGGGATCTCCCTCCGGAACCGGCATCGGTCTCGTCACCTTCCGCGCTTGCGCGTGCCGTCGCCGTCGCCGGTCTCCCGTGCGGCCTTCTTCGCGGCGGAACCCTGCCGGGCCGCGGAACCTCCGCCGGACGCCGGTTGCCCGGCTGCGCCGTCGTCGCCCGCGGGCAGCTCGGCAGCCGAGCGCAGCCGCTCGATCTCCCGGCGCAGCCGGTCGTTCTCCTCGGCCAGGGCGTTGCCGTCGTCCCGCCCGTCGAGGGCGGGGTCGGACTGCCGCGAGCGTGCGGCGGAGGCCCGGGAGGAGAGCGACGGGTCGTTCTCCCACCAGTCGATCCCCATCTCCTTCGCCTTGTCGACGGAGACCACAAGCAGACGCAGCTTGATCGTCAGCAGCTCGATGTCGAGCAGGTTGATCTGGATGTCGCCCGCGATGACGACACCCTTGTCGAGGACCCGTTCGAGAATGTCCGCCAGGTTGGCGGAGGAGCCTTGCTGACCGTACGGGACCGCCCTGTTCTGGGACGGTCCCATACGCCCGGCCAGTGAATCGGACACGTGGTATCAGCCTTGTCTGCTCAGTCGGGGTGGGGTCTTCGGACGGTCAGCGGCCTGCGGAGACGGTACGGCGGCCGCGCTCGTCTTCCTCTTCTGCGTCTTCCGCCTCGTCCTCCTCGTACTCCTCCTCGGGCTCCAGCTCCTCCTCGTACTCGCCCTCGGGCTCCTCTTCGGGGCCTTCCTCTTCCGCCTCGTCCTCCTCGAACTCCCCTTCGGGCTCCTGCTCCTCGTCGTACTCTCCCTCGGGGTCGCCCTCTGCGTCATCCTCGTCCGCCGGGCCGTACTCGCCGGCGAGTCCGTCCTCGGACTCCGGCTCCTCGGCCTCGGACTCCGGCTCCTCGGCCTCGGACTCCCCGGACTCGGACTCCTCCTTGGCGCGCTCTTCCTCCTCGACGGCGTCGTCGTGCTCGACCACGACCTCTCCGTCCCGGATCTCGCCGCGCCATCCGTCGGTGGCTTCGCCCCGCATCATGATGAACTTGCGGTACAGCTTCAGGTCCAGCCGTGCGCGTCGGCCCTGAGCCCGCCAGATGTTGCCGGTCTTCTCGAAGAACCCGCCAGGGAAGTACTCCAGGACGAGCAGCACTCGGGTCAGGTCGTCGGTGATGCGGTGGAAGGTCACCACACCCTTGACGGAGCCCTTCGCGCCGCTGGTGGTCCAGGTGATGCGCTCGTCGGGGACCTGCTCGGTGACGTTGGCCGACAGACTGCGGGTGGACTTGGCGACCTTCACCTTCCAGTTGCTGCTGGTGTCGTCGGACTTCTCGACGCTGACGACGCCCTTCGCGAAGGTGCTGAACTCCTGGAACTGCGTCCACTGGTCGTACGCCTCGCGTACGGGCACGCCCACGTCGATGTCCTCGACGATGGTGACGCTCTTGGACTTGCCCCCGCCGCTCTTGCTGCCCTTGCCGAACAAACCCTTGACCTTGTCCTTGACCATTTCCTTGACATGCGAGGTGCCCGCCGTCATCGCCGCCTGCGCGGGGGACTTGCCCTCGCTCAGCGCCTGACCGCCCTTGGCGAGGCTGCCCATCAGGCCGCCCGCGCCCTGGCCGCCTTCGCCGAACCTGGTGACGCTCTCGCCCAGCCTGCTGCCCAGTCCGGAGACCGCCTTGACGGCTCGCGCCTGGAGGTAGGCCTGCAGCTCTTCCTTGAGGCGGTCGGTGGCCGGGTCGTTCGCCACCTGTTCCTTGAACCTGCTCAGAGTGGAATCAGCCATTGCCGCCTCCCCGGTTCGCGGCCTTCCGCGCACCGCCGGATGCGGTCTTCGCGGCCGTCTTGCGGACTCCGCCGGTGGCCTTGCCCGCACCGGAGGTGGCCTTCCTGGTGCCGGAGGCCGTCTTCCGAGCGCCGGAGGACGCGGTCTTCCGGGCACCGTCGCCCGTACCGCCGGAACGGCTGCCACGGCTGCCGGAAGCGGCCCTGCCGTTGGCGGAACCCGAACCCTTGGCGGACTTCGCCGGCTTGGCCGTCCTGCTGCCCGCTGCTGCGGGCTTGCGTGGCCTCGGCCGTTCCGCGCGCTGCCGTTCCTCGCGCTCCTCGCGGCCGCCTTCGGCGCGCTCCTCCTCGCCCTCGGCGTCCTCGGCGTCCTCGGCGTCCTCGCCCTCGGCGTCGTCAGTGCCCCGCGCACGCCGCGTGGGGTCGTTCATGTCGAGCGTGCGCTCGTGGAGGGAGTCGGCGAGGCTGCCGGCCCGCTGGGTGACCGCGGAGGTCAGCGCGGACTTCGTGTTGTCGACCAGGTCCTTGCGCATCTGGTCGCTCAGCTGGCCGACCACGGGCGAGTTCGCCACCGTCTTCACCAGCTGCTGCGGATTGATGTCGAGCTTCTTGCCGGCCAGGAACATGCCCAGGCCGATGGCCATCTTGGCCTTTCTCGTGCGCCCCAGGAGGTAACCGCCCACGAGCGCCATTCCTATCTTGCTGTTGTTCATCATCTTCCGGTCACCTTCTGTCTCCCCCGTAGCTGTGGGCTGGCTCTGACGCTCATGGGTGCCGCTGATGCTGTCGTTGCCATGCTTGACGCCATTCCAGTTCGTCCAGGAGGTCGTCCTCGATCCGGTCGAACTCCTCTTCCGTCATGCGGCCGTCGAGCAGTTCCTGCTCCAGTGCCGCCAGCTGTCGCCGTACGGGCTCGGGGTCGTAGTACTGCTGCTCCGCGGTCAGTACGAGCTGGTCCATGACCCAGACCGCTCCGCGCACGGGCGCCAGCGGCAGGGTCAGCAGCTGCGTGATGAGGCCCATGGGGAGGCCCTCCGATCAGCCGTGTCAGACGAAGCTGTACGGGGGCAGCGGGCCGTGGAGGTTGAGGGAGTAGACGTCCCCGCGCCGCTCGGCCTCCTCGTGCACGGACTGGGAGAAGGCCGCGGAGTCCTCCCGCCGCACCAGGAACGAGACGTTCAGGAAGTGCGACTGCGTGGGCTCGGCGACGGTGTGGCGCTGGGCGCCGGCGGACAGCCGCTCCACCAGGTCCCTGCCGTCGGCCTCGTGGCGGGCCTGGACCTCGTTCGATACCAGCTCGCCCAGCCGCACCTTCTCCTCCTGGGCCTCCGGGTGCTCCCTGGTGACCTCGCGCAGGCGCTGGATCTCCGCGGAGCCTGCGACGATCTCGCGGAGCAGGTCTTCCTCCTCGCGGGCCGCCTTGAGGTTGTACTCCACGCAGCCGTTCAGCTCGGCGAGCCGCTCGGCGTACGCGTCCTTGTTCTCCTCCAGCACCGACTCGACGGAACCGTCGTCGGGGCCCACCAGGCCGAAGCGCATCGGCAGCGTCGCACCGTCCGCCATCAGCTTCTCCAGCACGGCCTGATGCGCGGCGAGATCACGGCGCTTGGCGCGAAGATCCCCGGGTGCGTCGCTCACGACGGCGCTGAGACTCTTCGTCCCGACCGTGCGCAGCGTGCCGGCGGGCTCGCCCACCCCGCTCAGCCCCTGCAGGTTCTGCGGGTGCTCCGCTGTCGTGATGGCGTAGATGTAGGTGGACACGTGTCAGTCCTCCTTCCGGCGAGTGGTGCGGCGGGCACCGGACGAGCTCGAGGACGCCGCCTTCCGCGGCTCCCGCTCTTCCTCCTCACCGTCGCGGCCCTTCTGGAAGGACTCGCTGAAGGCCTCGACCGCCCCGGTCAGCGCGCCCTTGGACTTGCCCTTCGCGCCGCTTTCCGTCGCGTCGCCGACGATGTCGGTGAGCTGGGTGGGGGCCTTGCGGCCCGACTCGAGGTCGAGCCTGTTGCACGCCTCGGCGAAGCGCAGGTAGGTGTCCACGCTGGCGACGACCACCCGGACGTCGATCTTGAGTATCTCGATGCCGACGAGGGAGACCCGCACGAAGGCGTCGATCACGAGACCACGGTCCAGGATCAGTTCGAGGATGTCGTAGAGATTTCCGCTGCCCGAGCCGCTGCTCTGCTGCGTGTTGGTCTGCGGAACTACCGTCACGTTCTTCGTCCTTTCGGAACGATGCTGTACTCGGCGGCCGTGGTTGCGTGAGCCGTCCTGCGGATCACTCCCGGCTCGCGCTCATTTCCGCTGGTCGATCTGGCCGCGTGCGTAACGGCGGGTGCGCTCGTAGCCGAGCAGATTTCCCTGGCCGTCGAGCTGCACGCGGTAGGAACCCATCACGCTGGTCGTGTCGGGGACGCGCTCGATCTCGACGACCTCGACGTCCGCGGTCCAGCCTTCGTCCGTGGCCTTCACCGAGGACACGGAACCGGGTTCGCACTGCAGGAGTTCGGAGAGCTGTCCGGCCGCGAGACGCATGGCCTCGGCTATGGGGACGCGTCCGTTGTGCGCGCTGTGGCCCCGGTCCTGCTTCTGTTCACGCTTCGCCTGCGGCCTTTCGGCCTGCTGCGACTGCGATTTGTTCTCTTTGTCACCCGTTGTCGCCATGCTCTCACCCCTTTCCGGGCTGCCGGGTTTCAGGCCTGTGTTCCAGGTCTCACCGCATGCATCGTGCGGAGGGTGTGTTGGGTGCCCCGGGTGTGAAGAGCTATGCGTCGCAGTTACGTGATCGCCACAACTGCCTTGTCCCGCGGGTGAGTCCGAAGGGCTGCGCTCATGCGCCGGCGCTCTCCCGTACGAGCAACCTGTAGGGGACGGTGACCCGGCGTGCGGGCAGATGCCCCAGACGCCCGTATACGCGGTCCGCGAGGCACTGCAGAGCGCGCTCCGCGATCTGCTCCTTGTCAGGGGAGACGGTGGCCAGGGAGGGCACCGAGTAACGCCCGTCCTCGATGTCGTCGAAGCCGACCAGCGCCAGATCCGCGGGCACCCGGAGGCCTGCTTCCCTTACGGCTCGCAGCGCACCGAGGGCGAGTTCGTCGCTGAAGCAGAAGACGGCATCGGGAACTTCCGCCATGCCGAGCAGCTCACGCATCGCGCGGTGGCCCTCAGCGCGGTGCAGTGTGGCGACGGTTCGCGTCAAGGCCTCCCTGACGGGCAGGCCTGCCGAGGCGAGCGCCTCCCGGTAGCCCTGCGCGCGCTGTTCCGCCGTGCCGTTGGAGAGCTGCGGCTGCAGACCGACGGCTGCGATGCGGCGGCGGCCGAGGGCGACGAGGTGGGCCGTGGCCTCGCGTGCGGCTGCGACGTTGTCGATGGCGACGCGGTCCGCGGTGCCGCCCGTCTCCTGCTCTCCGAGCACGACGAGGGGCAACGTGGCGCTGTGACGGCCCAGTTCCCCGGGTGTGAGCGACCAGGGACTCATGATCATGCCGTCCACGGTGTGGCGTTCTGAGCCTTCAAGCAGCCGGCGCTCCCGCTCGGCGGTGCCGTCGGTGCGGTCGACGAGAACCGTCCAACCCCGGTCCTGAGCCGCGTCGATGAGCAGTTCCGCGATCTCGCCGAAGTACGGGGAGCTGACCTCGGGAACGGCGAGCCCGATGAGACCTGTGCGGCCCTGGCGCAGGTTTCGCGCCGCGAGGTTGGGCCGGTACTGCAGTTCGTCGATGACGCGCAGCACCCGCTCCCGGGTGGCGGGGGCCACGGCGGACGCGTTGTTCACGACGTTGGAGACGGTACGGACGGAGACGCCGGCCCTGACCGCCACGTCCTTCAGTTTCGCCGCCACCTGCGCCCTGCCTTCCCGGCCTGCCACCCCGCCGTCCGTTCGTACCGGCGGACCGATCGTCCCACGTCGGAGTCCGCGACGGAGAAAATCTCCGCCATCCCTTGCCACGCTGCATGCAACGTTGCAAAGTGGCCGGTCAGCAGTCTGTCAGATCTGTCAGAAGGGAGCCCTCCTGTGACCACGATGAGCACCGGGTCCGGCGACGCCGCGCCGGCCGGCCTGGCCACGATCGGCGACGTGGTGCGCGACCTGTACACCGACGGCGTCAGCGCGTGCCGCGGGGCGTTCCCGCCCGAGTGGGCCGACCGCATGCGCGAGGACGTCGAGCGCGCCTACGAGGAGGCGAGGCGGCGCCCCGGTGGCGCCGTGGGCCGCGGCCCGAACCGCTACTACGTCGAGATACACCCCGAGCAGCTGCGCGGCTTCGTCGAGCTCGTCGACCACCCCTGGGTCCGGGCGGTGTGCGAGGCGGTGCTCGGCCCGCGGTACTCCATCGTCGAGCTCGGCTTCGACATCCCCTTCGCAGGCGCCGTCCACCAGCCCTGGCACCGCGACTTCCCCATGCCGGACATCACCCGTGACAAGCGGCGCCTGAACTCGCTGGCCTTCAACCTCACCGGCGTCGACACGACCGAAGACATGGGCCCGTTCGAGATCGCACCGGGCACGCAGTGGGACGGCGACGCGGGCTTCGAGCACGGCATGTTCCCGCCGCGTGAGGACTACTCCCGCTACCGCGAGCTCGGCGTGCGCAAGTTCCCGCAGCGCGGTGACATCTCCGTGCGCTCGGCGCTGACGATCCACCGCGGCACCGCCAACCACTCCGGGCTCTCCCGGCCCGTACTCGTGCTCGGCGTGGACGCCCCCGGGGCAGGCAACGACGCCCATCACGACATGGCCGTCACCCGCGGGTACTGGGAGGCCCTTCCGGAGCGCGTACGCGCGCACCTGCACTGCCCGGTCGTCGAGTCACTCACTCCGATCACGCAGAAGCACACCATCGAGGGCCTGGTCATGGGCGACGCGGAGCCCGACTCCCCCACCGGAGGCATGGCCGCTGCCGTGCCCGAAGACCCCGACGGCGGCTGACCGCCGCGGTCGGGGCGGCGTCGAACGCCGTCCCGGGAGCGCCCCGTCGGACGACGCGGTCCGGCCGTTCACTCCTTGACCGCGCCGCTCAGCATGCCCTCGATGAAGCGCCGCTGCAGCGCCACGTACACCACGACGACCGGCAGGGCGATCAGTACCGACGCGGCGGCGAGGAGCGCCGTGTCGGAGCTGTGCTGCCCCTGGAAGAAGGCCAGCCCGAGCGGAACCGTTCGGTGGGCCTCGTCGCTGACCATGACCAGGGCCATCAGGAACTCGTTCCACGTCCACATGAAGACGATGACGACCATCGTGGACAGCGCCGGCCGTCCCATCGGGACGAGGACGCGCCACAGCGTCGTCCAGCTGGAAGCCCCGTCGATACGGGCGGCCTCGATGACCGAGCGGGAACTGTTGCGGAAGTACGTACGCATCCAGAACACGCCGAAGGCGAGGGACTGTGCCGTCTGCGGGAGGATCAACGCCCAGTAGGTGTCGGTCAGTTGCCAGTACCGAAGGTCGAAGTAGAGGGGTACGACGAGGGCTTCCTGCGGCAGCGTCAGGCCGAGGACGAAGAGGTAGAAGAGCAGGTTCGAGCCGGGGAAGCGCATCACGCCGAAGGCGTACGCGGCGAGCACGGCGAGTACGGCCGTGGCCGTGACGACCACGACGGCGACCAGCACGGAGTTCGTGAGGTACGTGCCGAAGTGCCCGCGGGTCCAGGCCTCCGCGAAATTGGCCCAGTTGAGGCCGTCCGGCAGCGAGAAGCCGGTGTCGAGGGAGGAGCGGCGGCCGAAGGCGGTGGCCAGGACGCCGATCACGGGTGTGAGGCTGATGGCCGCGAAGAGGGCCAGGATGCCGTAGGTGGCGCTGCGTTCGAGGCGTCCGGTCATCGGTCCGGTCATCGGCTGCGTCCTTCTACGAGCCGCGCGACGGAGACCGTCAGCGCGAAGATCAGCACGGTCAGTCCGACGCCCATGGCGGCCGCCGATCCGACCTCGTTCGTCTCGAACGCGCGGTGGTAGACCTCGTACGCGGGCACGGAGGTGGCGTTGCCCGGGCCGCCGCTGGTGGTGATGTAGATCAGGTCGAAGTTGCGCAGCCCGGCCACGATGGTGAGCGTCAGCGCGACGGCGGTCTCCGCGCGCAGCGCGGGCAGGGTGACGGTGAAGAACTCCCGCAGCGGGCCCGCCCCGTCGATGCGCGCCGCCTCGTACAGCTCACGCGGGATCCGCTGGACGCCGGCGAGGAAGAGCACGACGCACAGGCCCGTCTCGACCCAGGTGCCGATCGTGCCGACCGCGGGCAGCGCCCACGTGTAGTCCCCGAGCCAGGAGCGGGCGAGGGAGCCGAGGCCGACGGCGCGGAGGGTGTCGTTGAGCAGTCCGTCCGGCGCCAGGATGGAGCGCCATGCGACGCCGACGACGACCATCGCCAGCACCTGCGGCAGGAAGAGCACGGTGCGGAAGAACGTCATCCCCCGCACCCGGAAGCGGGAGAGCGCCGCGGCCAGCAGCAGCCCCAGGGCGACGGGCAGCGCGGCGTAGAAGACCAGCAGCGCCAGGGCATGAAGGAAGGGGGCGCGCAGCGACGGATCGGTCAGCAGGGCCTGGTAGTTGTCCGTTCCGGCCCAGGTGGCGGCGGTCAGCCCGTCCCAGTGGAGCAGCGACAGCCACACCGTCTGCCCGAGGGGGAAGAGGAGGAAGACGGCGTAGAGCGCGAGGGCCGGCAGTACGTAGAGATAGCCGACGGCGCGGGGCTGTCCGGGTGCCTGGCGGCGGTAGCGGCCGGCGGTGTGCCGCAGCAGACGTCCGGGCAAGCCGGCGCGGCCGCCGTCCACTTCGGGCCCGGCATGGGCTGCGGCGGCGGGTGCCGTGGGCGCGGCGCTCACGGCTTCGGCTTCCCTTCGGCGCGCTTCTTCTCCTGGCTGTGCTTCTTGTCCTGGAAGGCGGTGTAGGAGCGCTGCATCTTCGAGGAGAGTCCGCCGGGTGAGAGCGAGCCGTTGACGACGCCCTGGAGGTCGGCGGAGAGCGAGTCGTAGAAGTCGGGCGTGGTGTAGTCGAGATACGGCACGAGCCCGTCGGCGGCGTTGAGCTGCTCCCAGCCCTCGACCATCTGCTCGTCGACGCTGCCTTCGGGGACTTCGCGGGTGGTGCTGCCCGGCACGGCGGGCAGCACGCCCTCCTCGGTCATCACGTCGGCCGCGTGCCGGCTGGTGATGAAGTCCAGGTAGGCGGCGGCCACTTGGGGGTGCCGGGACTTCGAGGTGACCGACCACGCGAGGCCCTGCCCGCCGGTCGTGACGGGCTCGGCGTCCTTTTCCACGGGAGGCGGCGGCATGAATCCGAGCTTGCCGCCCATCGACTTCTTCAGATCCGGCAGCTGCCAGGTGCCGGTGATGAGGAACGCGCCCTCGCCGTCGGCGAACTTCTTCGCGGCGTCGTCGTAGCCGGTGCCGTTGGCGCCCTCGGGGATGTAGCCCTTCTTCTTCCAGTCGGCGAGGGTGCGGGCGGCCTCCCGCGTCGGCTCGTTGTCGAAGCCCTTGCCGCGTCCGAAGACGCTCTCGCGGGTCTCCTCGGCTCCGCCGGCCTGGTTCTGCAGGACGCCGAAGGTGTGGATCGCCGGGTACTTGTCCAAGTTGCCGAACTGGACGGGGAGTTCACCTTCGTCCTTGATCTCCGGCAGTGCGTCCGTCAGCTCGTCCCAGGTCCCGGGTGGCTTCACGCCGGCCTTGTCCAGTACGTCCTTGTTGTAGTAGACGCCGATGTACTCGCCGGTCTGGGAGATGCCGTAGAGCCGCCCGGTGCCGAAGTCCCGGCCGTCGGCGGAGACGCGGTTGAGGTTGAGGAGCGTGGAGGGATAGCGGGTGTTCCAGGCGTAGATGCCCGCGTAGTCGTCGAGCGGGGTGAGAAGACCGGCCTGCACGAAGGCCACCATGTCGGGGTAGCCCTGATTGGCCTGGATGACGTCCGGCGGCCTGTTCCCCGAAATGGCCAGCTTCAGCGTCGTCTTGAGGTCGGAGAAGCTGCGGGCGACGCGCTTGATGCGGATGTTGGGGTACTTCTTCTCGAACTCGGCGTTGAGGCGCTCCAGTTCGTCGTTCTGGCCGCCGCGTACCTCCTGGTCCCAGACGGTGAGCGTGGCCTTCCCAGCCTTGGACGGGTCGGGCTTCGCGGTGGCGCCCGCTCCGGGCACGCCCGCCCCCGCCGCGCCGGAACCGTCGGTGCCGGGCACGCAGGCGGCGGCGAGCAGCACGCCGCCGGCCGCCAGCGCGAGCGGCACCGTACGCCGGCGGGGTCCTCGGCGGGGCCGTCGCGGCCTCGTGCCGCTGTCCGTGCCCGTGACTCGTTCAGAGCGCATGGGGGTCTCCTCTCGGCGGGACCGCGCGGTGCGGGCGGACCGGGCCCGTACCGGCGCGGCGGTCAGGGCGCACGGAACCCGATGGTGGGGGTGGCCCGGCGGAGCGCCGAGCCGCGTGCCGCCCCGGGAAGCAGCTCGGACAGGAAGGCGTACCGCCGCATCACCTCCTCGCTCTGCCCGCCGCAGCGGGTGGCGTACTGCCACCAGGCGGCGACCTCGGGCCAGCCGGGCGCGGAGAGCGAGCCGCCGAAGTGCTGTACGGACAGAGCGGCGGTGAGGTTGGCGAAGGCGAGCCGGTCGGCGAGCGGCCAGCCGGCCAGCGTCCCCGTGATGAAGCCGGCGACGAAGACGTCTCCGGCGCCGGTCGGGTCGAGCGCCTGGACGGGCAGGGCGGGCAGATCGGCGCTCTCGCCGGTCAGCGAGTCGACTGCGACGGCCCCTCCGGAGCCCTTGGTGACGACGGCGATCGGGACGAGTTCAGCCAGTGCCCGTACCGCCTCCTCGGGACTGCCGGTGCGGGTGTAGTGCTGCGCCTCGGCGGCGTTGGGCAGGAAGGCGTGACAGTAGGAGAGGTCGGCGAGGGTGTCCGGGTCCCAGGCGCCGGTGTCGTCCCAGCCGACGTCCGCGAAGATCTTGCTGCCCTCGTCGTACGCCTCACGCACCCAGCTCTCCAGCCGGCCCGGAGCCAGGTCGGTGAAGCAGGCGCGGGAGCGCGGGCGCCCGGCCGCACGTACGCAGGGGGCGGGTGCCTCGTGACCGTGGGAGACCATCGTCCGCTCGCCCTCGTACGCCATGGAGACGGTGACGGGCGAGTGCCAGCCCTGCGCGCGGTGGGACGGGGCGAGGTCGATGCCCTCGCTGTCGGCCAGGGACTCCCAGCAGTAGTCGCCGTAGACGTCGTCGCCGAACGCGGCG
Source organism: Streptomyces sp. DSM 116795 (assembly GCF_055792905.1). NCBI lineage: Bacteria > Bacillati > Actinomycetota > Actinomycetes > Kitasatosporales > Streptomycetaceae > Streptomyces > Streptomyces sp. DSM 116795. Next base: position 6,338,687 of record NZ_CM147707.1, on the reverse strand, counting down.
GCGAGCGAGGTGCGCAGGCCGAGACGGCGCAGGGCGGTGGCCATGTTGGCGACGCCGCCGGGGGACGATCCCATGCCGCGGGCCCAGGACTCGGTGCCGCGTACGGGCGCGTGGTCGAGCCCCGTGAAGATGATGTCGAGGAAGACGGTGCCGGTCAGGAAGACGTCCTGCTCGGGGCCGCCGTCGTCGCGCAGGGCCGACAGCGGGTCCAGGGCCGCCGATGTCGGCGCCGGCTGCGCGCTCCCGGTCGTGCTCATTGCCCGTCCCGCCCCCTTCCGCGGCTCTCGATCGGCCCTCGGTTTCCGCGGTCCCTCGATGCTTTGAGCGATACCTTGCACGTCAGCGGCGATGAGTGCAAGACCCCGGTCACACTCGCGCAAAGACGCTCAGTCGCGCTACATTGCCGACATGTTGCGCGAGACCCGGCATGAGCAGCTGCTGAAGCTGCTCCGCGAGGAGGGCGTGCTGCCTGTCGGGCGGATCGCACAGCGCCTCGGCGTCAGCGAGGCCACCGCACGCCGCGACCTGACCGGCCTGGACAGGGCCGGAATGCTGACGCGGGTCTACGGCGGCGCGGTGGCCCGCGGCCCCGTCGAGCGGCCGTTCGCGGAGGAGGAGGTCGACGACCGCGCCGGCAAGGACGCGATCGCCCGTACCGCCGCCGCCACCGTCGAGGACGGCGAGACGGTGCTGCTCGACATCGGCACCACGACCCTGCAGCTCGCGCGGCGGCTGCACGGCCGGGACATCACCGTGGCGACCAGCAACCTCGCGGTCTACGACGAGCTCAAGGACGACCCGGAGGTCACGCTCGTGCTGCTCGGCGGCCAGGTGCGCCGCAACTACCGTTCGCTGGTGGGGCACTTGACGCAGTCCGGCCTCAGCCAGCTCTACGCCGACCGGCTCTTCCTCGGTACCAGCGGCGTGCTGCCCGACGGCCGCGTACTCGACACCACCGACATCGAAGTGCCCGTCAAGCAGGCGATGCTGGCCGCGGCACGGCACGTGGTACTGCTCGCCACCGCACGGAAGTTCCCCGGCAAGGGGACGGCCCGTATCTGCGGACCTCAGGACATCGACGCGCTGATCACGAATCAGGCGTCCGACCCCGGCACCCTCGCCGTCTTCCGCGAGGCCGGAGTGGAAGTGACAGCTGTGGAAGCGGAGTCGGAGGGACGGCGATGAGGCTGACGGTGCTGGGCGGCGGCGGATTCCGGGTGCCGCTGGTGCACCGGGCGCTGCTGGAGGACAAGGGCGACGACGCAGGCCGCGTCACCGAACTCGTGCTGTACGACACCGACTCGGGCCGCCTGGACGCCGTCACGGCAGTCCTCGCCCACCAGGCGGCGCGGCACGACGGCCGTGCCGCTCCCGCCGTACGGGCCACGACCGACCTCGACGAGGCGCTGCGCGGCGCGGACTTCGTCTTCTCCGCCGTCCGCGTCGGCGGCCTGGAGGGCCGTACCCGCGACGAACGCGTTCCGCTGGCGGAGGGCGTGCTCGGCCAGGAGACGGTGGGCGCGGGCGGCGTGCTCTACGGGCTGCGGACTCTCCCCGTCGCCGTGCGGATCGCCGAACGCGTCGCCGAAGTCGCCCCCGACGCCTGGGTCATCAACTTCACCAACCCGGCGGGCATGGTCACCGAGGCGATGAGCCGCGTCTTCCGCGAACGCGGCCTGGGCGAGCGGGTGATCGGCATCTGCGACTCCCCCGTCGGCCTGTGCCGGCGGGCCGCCCGCGCCCTGGGCGCCGACCCCGACCGCGCGGACTACGACTACGTGGGACTCAACCACCTCGGCTGGCTGCGCCGCGTCGTCGTGGACGGACGGGACCGGCTGCCCGGACTCCTCGCGGACGGCGGCCGGCTGGAGTCCTTCGAGGAGGGCCGGCTCTTCGGCGCGGGCTGGCTCCAGGCGCTGGGCGCGCTGCCCAACGAATATCTGCACTACTACTACTTCAACCGCGAGGCCGTCGCCGCGATCCGGGGTGCGCAGGCCACGCGCGGCGAGTTCCTGCGCGAGCAGCAGTCCCTCTTCTACGCGGAGTCGCTCCCCCGCGATCCCGCCGGTGCGCACGCGGCGTGGGAACGTACGCGCCGGGAACGCGAGGAGACGTACATGGCGGAGAGCCGTGAGGCCACGGGCGGGTGGGAACGCGACACCTGCGACCTGGACGGGGGCGGCTACGACCGTGTCGCCCTCGCTCTGATGCGCGCTGTCTCGCGCAACGAGCGCACGACCCTGATCCTCAACGTGCCCAACCGCACCGCCGTGCCGGGCCTGGACGCCGATGCGGTGGTGGAGGTGCCGTGCCTCGTCGACGCGGGCGGCGCCCGGCCGCTGTCGGCGGGCCCCGTCGCTCCGGACCAGCTCGGGCTGATGCTCCAGCTCAAGGCGGTGGAACGCTCGGCCATCGACGCGGCGGCCGACGGCTCACGCCCCGCGGCGCTCCGGGCCCTGGCCCTGCACCCCCTGGTCGACTCGGTACGTGTCGCCGAGCGCATCCTCGACGCGGCGGGCGGCGACGACGTCTTCGGCGCAGAGGACGCACGCAGCCGTCGCTGAGTCTCGCCGGGCCGAGGTGGAACGCACGCCGACTCGGGAGCCTGGGGGAATCGGCTGGATGATGCCTTTTTGTGCCCTTCGAGGCGTGGACCCCGGGCTGCGGCGGTCATAGCGTTGTCGGATCGACGCCGCCTCGCGGGCACGCCCGGCAGCGGAGAATCTCCGAATACCCCGGCCGCCGGCGGTGATTCCGATGGTGCTCAAGGATCTCTGGCGCAGCTTCCGCGAATTCAACGCGCAGCAAGTCGAGAGCTGGGAACGGATCCAGCTGCTCAACCGCCCCTGGGAGGAAGAGTTCGTCCACTGGGCGCGGGGCGCCGAGGGCTGGGTGCTCCACGGTCATCTTCCGCCGCCCCGTCACGCACACAGAACGAGCGTGACCCGCTCGGGGTGGTGCCCGGGGCTGAGACGCTCTCCGGGGGCGGACGGACGGCCGCCCTCGCCCTGACCGCTGACCGGACCGGCTGGCCGACTGGCCGGCCAGCCGGCCGGCGAGGTCAGGGCCGGGGCCACGGCCTCGGGTCAGGTCAGGGCCGGGGGAAGGCGTTCAGGAGCGGCTCCCCCGCGGCGTAACGGCGGACCTGCTCCACGACGAGCCGCTCGGCGCGCGGCCCGAACGTGGCGGAGCCGCCCGCCACATGCGGGGTGATCAGCACGCCGGGCTGCTGCCGCAGCGGATGGTCACCCGGCAGCGGCTCAGGATCGGTGACGTCGAGGGCGGCACGCAGCCGCCCCCCTCGGACCTCCTCCAGCAGCGCCCCGGTGTCGAGGGTGCGGCCGCGTCCGACGTTGACGACGAGCGCGCCGTCGGGCAGCGCGGCCAGCTCCGCCTTGCCGAACAGGCCTTCCGTGGCCGGGGTTTCGGGCAGGACGAGGACCGCGATGTCCACGTCCTGCAGTAGCTGCGGCAGAGCGGTGACGGCGTGCACGTCCTCCTCGGGCCTGGCCCGCCGTGCGATGCGCACCACCTCCGCCTCGCAGGCCAGCAGCCGCTTCTCCAGGGCCTGTCCGATCGACCCGTAACCGACGACGGCGACGCGGGAGCCGGCGAGCGAGCGCGTGAAGTGCGGTGCCCAGCGGCCGGCTTGCTGGTCCGCGACCCAGTGCGGAAGGTCGCGCTGCGCGGCGATCATCAGGCCGAGGGCGTGTTCGGCGGTGCTCGCGTCGTGCAGGCCGCGGCCGTTGTACAGACGTACACCCTCGGGCATCACCGGCAGCAGCTTCTCGACGCCGGCGCTGAGCGACTGAACCGCCCGCACGGCGGGGAGCCGCGGAAGCAGACGCTCAGCGCCCGGCACCGCGTACGGCATCACCCACAGAGCGGTCGACTCCAGGGCGCCGGCGGGCAGTTCGTCCTCCGGGGTGCGTCCGTTCCATACGTGTACGCGGACGTTCGAGGGCCACGGCCCGTGCCGTGCGTCGAGGTCGGGCCAGGGCAGAAGCACGTGGACTGCGGGGTCGGTCGTGTCGGACATCGGCGTGTGACTCTCCTCGTCGCATACGGCGGATGACGGGCGGGCGGTCGGGAACGAGCGGACGGGCGGTCGGTCGGACGGGCGGGACGAACGGACCGACAGCCGGACGCGCGGGCCGCCGGACAGCCGGACGGGCAGCCGGATGCACCGGCGGACCAGGGGGATGGACCGGCGCTCGGACATACCGGACGTCCGCCGTCGCATGCGGATCTGGACCGTCCGCGGCCATTGACCCGCCCCTCTCACGCTCGTAACGTCCTTCCCGCCCAGTGAAACACTTTCCACCCGACGGAAAAAGGGGGTCCGGGAATGACAGCGGCGTCTCCCGCCGGCGCCGGCAGCGGCGGCTTCTGGTCATCGACCCGCGCCCGGTATCTGATGCCGATCGCGTTCGTCACGTACTCGCTCGCCTACCTCGACCGGTCCAACTACGCGATCGCCTCGGCCGGCGGCATGGCGGAGGAGCTGAACCTCTCGGCCGGGACCGACTCCCTCATCGCGGCTTCCTTCTTCCTCGGCTACTTCTTCTTCCAGATCCCGGGCACCATCTACGCCGAGCAGCGCAGCGTGCGCCTGATGGTCGCCTTCTCGACGATCGCCTGGGGCGTGCTGGCGACGGCGCAGGGCATGCTCAGCAGCCCGGGCCAGCTCATACCGGTGCGCTTCGCGCTCGGTGTCGTCGAGGGTGCGGTGCTGCCGTCGTTGGTGGTGCTGCTGAGTCGCTGGTTCACCAAACGCGAGCGCGGCCGCGCCAACTCCCTGCTGATCCTGGGCAATCCCATCACCGTGATGTGGCTGTCCGTGCTCTCCGGATGGCTCATCGAGATCTCCGACTGGCGGATGATGTTCATCGTCGAGGGCCTGCCGTCGGTCGTCTGGGGTCTGTTGTGCCTGCGGCTGATCAAGGACCGTCCGCGCGAGGCCCGCTGGCTGCCCGAGGCCGAGCACGACAAGCTGCGCGCGGAACTCGCCGACGAGCAGCGCGCCGCGGCCGAGTCGCCCGGTTCTGCCGTGACGGCCACCGAGGTCGGCGCCGGCTCCCCCGCCGCCCCCGGCGCCCGGTCCGACCCGGGCGCGCACGCCACCACCGCCGACGCACCGCGAGCGAGTGCCGCGGACTACAAGATGGTGCTGCGCTCACGTCCCGTGATCGTGCTCGCCGCCCAGTACTTCTTCTGGTCGTTCGGCATGTACGGCTTCATCTTCTGGCTGCCGTCCATCGTGAAGCAGGCCTCCGGCGAGGGCATCGGTGCCACCGGTCTGATCTCGTCGATCCCCTACGCCTTCGCCGTCGTGGCGATGATGCTCAACTCCCGCTTCTCCGACCGCACCGGGCGCCGGCGCGCCGCCGTGTGGCCGTGGCTCGGGACGGGCGCCCTGGCGCTGCTGGGCTCCTATCTCGCGGGGGCGAACTTCCCGCTCGCGCTGACGCTGCTCACCGTCGCGGGCCTGTGCATGTACGCGCCCTACGGCCCGTACTTCGCCTTCGTCTCCGAACTGGCACCTGCCGGTGTCGCGGGCGCCGCCGTCGCCGCCGTCAACTCCTTCGGTGCGCTGGGGTCGTTCGCCGGCACCTACCTCGTGGGCTGGGTACGCGGCACACCGCTCGGCGACGCGGGCGCCTTCGGCTTCATGGCGGTGTGCACCCTGATCTCCGCGGCGCTGATGTTCGGCGTCAGGGAACCGCGGAGCACCCCAGGCGCTACCGGTACGGTGAGTGAGCAGCCGCACCCGGCCGCCCCCCGTACGACCGCGGGCGACGGGGGACGCGGCTGAACCTGCCGGACCGACCTTGCCGCGCACGATCTTCGAGGGAGCACCGACGGTGACCGCACCGCCCGGCGACGACATGCTCAGCCGGGGCCTGCGGCTGATGACCGTGCTGGCCGACAACCCGTCGGGGCTGGGCGTCAGTGCGGCCGCACGTACCGCCGGACTGCCGGTCAGCAGCGCACACCGGCTGCTGGGGCGGCTGGCCGCCGAGCGCTTCGTCGCCTACGACGAGGACACCCGGCGCTACGCCCTGGGCGTGCGGGTCCTCGAATTCTCCCGCGGCTTCCAGCGCTCCCCCGCCGGCTACTCTGCGGCGGCCGCACCGATGCGGCGCCTCGCCGCCCGTACGGGACTGCCGGCCATCGCCGGAATCCTCGACGGCAGCGAGGTGCTGCTGGTGCTCAGCGCGGAGGGCACACAGCACCTGCAGCTGCGCAGCGCCGAGGGCACGCGCAATCCCTGGCACGCCACGTCCATGGGCCACGCCCTCGCCTCGGTGCTTCCGGAGCAGGAGCTGGCCGCGCTCCTCGCCGCCGATCTGCCCTCCCCCACCGCACACACGGTCACCGACCCGGAGGCACTGCGCGAGAGGCTGGCGCGGGCGCGGGAGCGGGGATGGGCCGAGGTGGACGAGGAGAACGAGGTGGGTGTCCGCTCCGTCGCCACCGTCGTCCCCGATCTGAACGGGGGGCTGCGTCCCCGTCTGGCGGTGTCGCTCGGCGCCACGGTCGTACTCACCACCTGGGACGAACTCCACAGCCACGTACCGGAGATGCGTGCCTGCGCGGAGGAGATCGCCTCTCTGATGGGGTGACGTCTCTGATGGGGTGACGTCCGCGTTCGGGCACGGCGGCACCGGCCCGCGCCCGTACGGGGGCCGTGTCCCCATGGACCGCTCCACGGGACGACGTCTCGAAAAGGTGACGCCCACGGGACGGAACCCCTTGGAGTGACACCATCGGCCGGCAGCCGCGTGCCCCGGGTCGATCAGCACCCGCAGGGGTAGGACTGGGGCGATCAGTCGCCGAGACGGCCTGTGAGGCGGACAGGCCATGGGGGAGGAACTCACCGTGCGGACAGGCATCAAGACACTGACCTTCGTCGTCGGCACCGGGCGCAGCGGCTCGACGGCGCTGTCGCAGGTGCTGCGGCTGCACCCGGACGTGCTCAGCCTCAACGAGCTGTACTCCTGTATCGACGGCCCGCCGGCACTGTCCCAACAACGCCTGACGGGGGCGGAGTTCTGGCGATGTCTGCGCGAACCGATGCCGGTCTTCGACGCCATGGTGCGCAGCGGCACGCCGCTCCCGGAGTTCATCTACAACCGCCACCCCGAGTGGCGCTACTCGGCGGAGACCACGGGCATCCCGGCGATCAGCATGATGGCGCTGCCGCACCTCACCGACGCCCCCGACGCCTTCCTCGACGCGCTGGAGCCGGAAGTCAGCGCCTGGCCCGAACGCCCCGCCCCGCAGCAGTGGCACGCCCTCTTCGGCGCACTCGCCTCGCGCATCGGCGGACGCGAGGCGGCGGTGGAGCGCTCCGGCTACTCGCTGCACCGTGTCGACACGCTGTACGCGCTCTTCCCCGACGCCCGCTTCGTGCATCTCCACCGCAACGGGCCCGACTGCGCCCTGTCCATGAGCCGCCACAACGGCTACCGCATGATCTCCCTGCTCCGCGAGATCGTGCGCCGCTCCGGCGTCGAGTCCGCGTCCGACCTGACGGACGACCACATCAAGCAACTCCCCGACGATCTGGCCCCGTTGCTGGGCCCGCAGTACGATCCGGCGCTCGTGCTCGACCGTGAGATGCCGGTGCCGGACTTCGGCACGCTGTGGTCGGATCTCATCTGCGAGGGAGTGGGTCACCTCTCCGCGATCCCGTCGGAGCAGCGCACGTCGCTGTCGTACGAGCGGCTCCTGGACGCCCCGCGTCAGGAACTGGCCCGGCTGGCCGACTTCATCGGCGTCCAGCCGTTCGCGGAGTGGCTGGAGGAGGGCGACGAGATCCTCGACGGCACCGGCCGCCGCGACTCGTCCCTGCACCTCCCCGGCCGGACGCTCACCGAGCTCCGCGACAACTGCGCACGGGGGGAAGAGGCGCTGGGCGTCGCCCGGAGCGCCCACTCCTGAGCGACGCCGGGCGTTCGCCCGGAGCGCCCACTCCCGGGCCGGCGACGGACCGCAGACCCGCCAACCAGGTTCCGGCGCACGTCACTTCCGGTAGACCAGCAGGTAGCGCCAGAAGAGGAGTCTGCGGAGCGAGCATCCGGGGAGCAGCACGGCCGCCTCCCGCCGGATCTGCGGCAGCGGCATCCCGGGCTGCTTCACGGGCGCCCGCACCCCGGACCTGGGGCGGGTGCCGGCCGCCCGCTCCCGTGCGGCGACCGTGGCCGTGCCACCGCGTTCACAGGGACGGCTGCCAGGCTCCAGGCGTAGTCCACCGGTGACTTCTCCGGATAGCAGCCCAGTACGACGAGGGTGCCGCCCGGCGTCAGCGCGTCCCGCAGGGCGGCGACCGTGCCGAACGGCATGTGGTGGATGCTCGCCAGGCAGGAGACGAAGTCGTAGTGGTTACGGGGCAGTTCGGCCCGGGTGACGTCCGACTGGCGGAAGCGCGGCCCGGGCCGGCTCCGCTTCCCGTCCGCACGTGAGGCCGACCCCGCGGCGTCGATCACCTCCGCCGACGGATCCACCGCGTCGACCTCCACGCCCAGTTCCGCGAGCCGCCGGGCGAAGCGGCCGGTGCCGCATCCGACGTCCAGCGCCGTACGGCAGCCGTGCGGGAGATGGCGCAGCAGCAACCGGTGGTAGTGGTCGTTGTGATCGAAAGGCATGCCCGGACTCTGCCACCGCCGCCGGCTCTCCACAGCCGTACGGTAATCGCCAACACTTCTTCGCAAAGAACCCTTTGCGAAGAAGTGTTGGTCTTCTAGAGTGCGCGGCATGGCCAACACCGAGAACGACATCGTCGTCCTGGACGCCAAGGGGCTGCGTGCGCTGGCGCATCCGGTCCGCGTCCAGCTCGTCGGACTGCTGCGCAAGCACGGCCCGTCGACGGCCACCCGCCTCGCCGACCAACTGGGTGTCAACTCCGGTACGGCCAGCTACCACTTGCGCCAGCTCGGCGCCGCGGGCTTCGTCGAGGAGGACACGGAACGCGGCAACGCCCGGGAGCGCTGGTGGCGTTCGGTCCACCGGTCGACGCGCTTCAACGACCTGGAACTGGCCGAGCAGGAGCCGGAAGCCACGCTGACCTACCTGAACTCCGTCGCCGCCGCATACACCTTGCGGATCCAGCGCGCCGTGAGCGAGTTCCAGACGATGCCCCGCGCATGGCGTGATGTGGCCGACCTTAGCGACTGGGCCCTGCGGCTGACCCCGGACGAAAGCCGCGAACTGTACGAGGAGTTGGTCTCGGTCATCGACCGCTACCGGCGGGACGCGCCGGGAACTGCCGCGCCGGAGGGCGCGGAGCGCGTCTCCCTGATCACGCAGATCCTGCCGGAACTGGACACGCCCCCGAGGCCGGAATGAAGCACGGCTTAGCGGCATCCCGGCCGCTGGCCGCTGTTCTCGCCGCGATGGGTGTGTCGCTGACCGGCACCCGCACCTCGGCGGTGGCACTGCCCTGGTTCGTGCTCATCACGACAGGCAGCGCGACGCAGACCGGTCTGGTGGCCTTCTGCGAGATGACCCCGTACGTGGCGGCCAAGGCGTTCACCGGACCGCTGGTGGACCGGAGCGGCCCGCGCGTCATCTCGTGGTCGACCGACGCCGTCAGCGCCGTCGCCGCCGCGACGATGCCGGTGCTGTACGCCGTGAACCTGCTCCCCTTCTGGCTGTTGCTGTTCCTGGTCGCCGTGATCGGGGCGGCACGCGGGCCCGGGGATCTGGCCAAGGAGGTCATGGTTCCGGAAGCGGCCGAGCGCGGACGGATGCCGTTGGAGCGTGCCACCGGACTCAGCGGCATGACCGAGCGTCTCGCCTTCACCGTCGGCCCGGCGCTGGGTGGATCTCTCTCTGCACTGGTCGGCCCGCTCACCTGCCTGGTGATCATCTCCGCGTGCTTCGCGCTGGGGTCGGTCATCACGGCACTGGCGCTCCCCCGTGACATGGGAGGTGCTGCCGCACCCGGTCCGGCTCACGGTGGCCCCACGGGCTACTGGAGGCGTTTCGGGGAGGGCTGGCAGTTCCTCCGCGGAGATCCGCTGCTGCTCACCGTCATCGTCACGGTCGGAATGACGAACGCGTTGAACGCGGCCTTCCACACCGTGTTCCTGCCGGTCTGGGCGAAGGAATCCGGTCACGGGCCCACCGCGATCGGCCTGAACGGCGCTGTGGCCGGCATCGCCGCGGTCTGCGCCAGCCTGATCGCCGCGGTGGTGGCACACCGGATGCGGCGCCGGATCGTCTTCTTCGCCGGTTTCCTGCTCGGCGGCGCACCGAGATACCTGATCCTTGCCGTGGACGCACCGATGTGGGCGGTGGTGGGGGTGTTCGCCCTCAGCGGTTTCGGCTCGGGCTTCCTCAACCCGATCCTGGCCGCCGTCTGCTTCGAACGCGTACCGCGTCACCTGCTGGGCCGCGTCAACGCCCTGGGTGACTCGCTCGGTTGGGCAGGCATACCTCTCGGTGGGCTGGCGGGCGGCGCGGCAGTGGCAGCCTTCGGGCTTGTACCGTCCCTGCTGACAAGCGGAGCGGCGTTCTTCCTCACCACGAACCTGGCCGGACTACGCCCGGAATGGCGGCAGATGGACCACCAGCGGGCGGACGCACGGCGCCTTCCGCAGGAGCAGGCCACCCAGCGGAAGGACACCGCGCAGAAGTAGGGCGGCCCGCCCCGGATCACGCGTACGGGACGAGGCGGCCGCTCATGCCTTGATGTCCCCGAACTCCGGCGCGTCGTCCACCAGTCCGCTGTCCAGGTGGAAGCGGCGGGCGGTCTCGTACGGCTCCTGCTTCACCGCGGGCGTCTGCGGCATCTCCCTGCGCAGGATCGGCACCAGCGCGTCCAGGGCCTTGGGGTCGGTGTCCTTGAGGTACTTCTCCAGCAGCTCCCGCACCTTCCCCGGGTCTCCCTGCACGTCCTGCTGGGCGCGCTTGATCGCGCTCTGGAACCCCTTGACCTCCTCGGACTTCTTCTTCAGCAGCTTCTGCGTGGAGAAGACGACACCGTGCAGTGCGCCCGTCATGTCCTTCACATCGCCCCGTGCCGGGGATATGAGAATGCGGCCCGAGCCGTCGGCCTCGGCCTGCTGGCCGATCGGCTGGAAGAACGAAAGCGCGTCCACGCGGCCCGACTTGAGCGCGCCGATGGCCGAGGTGGCCGCGGGGCCCAGGTTGACGAGGGTCGCGTCGGTCTTCGCCTTCTTGCCGATGCCGTTGAAGAGGTGGTTGACCAGAGCCTCCGTGCCGCTGCCCGGTCCGGTGATGCCGATCTTCTTGCCCACCAGCACCTTGGTGCGCTCCTCAACGCTCGCCTTCTCGCCGGGCCCGCCGAAGTCCTTCCCCACCACGATGTCCACGTAATACTCGGTGACGAGGCTGCTCACCACACGAGTGGTGCCGGCCTCGGACTCGGCCAGGTTGAAGGCGTCCGTGAGCACACCCGCCCCGAGGTCGATGGAGCCGGACTTCAGTGCAGCGGCGACCTTCGCGCCGGTTCCGAGCCGGGGACGGTCGCCGAGCTTGATGCCCTCGTCCTTGAAGTAGCCCTTCTCCTCGGCGATGAAGAGCGGGAAGAAGGCGACGGAGTTGCTGATCTGGCCGATGTTGAGCGTGCCGGCCTTGGTGGACGACGCCCCGTGCTTCGCGCATCCGGCGGCGAGCGGGGAGAGAAGTACGGGGGCGGCGGCGAACGACTTCAGCAGCGCCCTGCGCTCGATGTGCATTGCCATGGTTCCGGCTCCAGTCGCATGGGTTCCAGCTCCTCTCGGAGAGGAGAGGTTCGGTTGAGGTGAGACGTGAGGGACTTCGGAGGGACTTGGGGGTGGGGTGAGGTGTGGTGAGGCGGGTTCAGCCCTGGGACTCGACCGGTTTCCACCGGTTGACTCGGCGCCCGATGAGGCCGACGAACACGTTCAACAGGCCCGCGATGACGCTCAGTACGACGAGGGTCGCGAAGACACCGGCGGTGTCGAACTGCGCCGCCGCGTCGTTGATCAGATAACCGAGACCCTGGTTGGAGGCCACCAGTTCACCGATGACGGCGCCGATCAGCGCGTAAGGGATGGCGACCTTGAGACCGGTGAGCACGCCCGTCATCGACGCCGGCAGCACGACCTTCAGCGCGATGTCCCGGCGGGTGCCGCCCATGAGCCGCACCGCGTCGACGAGCCCGCGGTCCACTTCCCGTACGCCCGCGGCCGTGTTGAGGAAGACGAGGAAGAAGACCGTCGCGGCGGCGAGCAGCACCTTCATGTGCATCCCGATGCCGAACCAGACGATGAACAGCGGCGCCAGCGCGACCTTCGGGATCGAGTACAGCGCCATCATGAACGGGTCGACGACGCGGTAGGCGGTCCTGAGCGACGCCAGTACGAACCCGGCGAGCGCACCGGCGAGCGCACCGAGCAGGAAGCCGTAGAGGATCTCCTGGATGGTCACCCAGCTGTGCGTCCAGAGGGTGCCGTCGGCCGACCACTCGCCGAGGCGCTCGGCGATGGCGCTCGGCTTACTGGTGAAGGTGATGTCGAAGAGGCTGCCCGCGGTGGCCTCCCAGCCGGCGAGCAGCACGACGACGAGGATCAGCCGCAGACTCCACACGGTCGTGGTGCTCCCGTACCGCTGCCACCAGGTGCGCTGTACGGGGATGCGTACGGGGCCGTGCGCCGTGGTCTCCGCGTGCTCCCGGTTCCCCTCGTCCGACGGAGCGTCCGCCGCCCCGTCGTCCGCGCCCTGCGCCGGCCTCACGGTCTGCTCGGTCATGACGAGCCCTCCTTCAGCGCGGCGGCCATCGCCGTGTGCAGCCGTACGAACTCCTGGTCGACGCGGAGCGCGTCGACGGAGCGCGGCCGGGCCAGGGTGATCCTCTCGTCGGCGACGATGCGGCCGAGCCCGCCGAGCACGACGATCCGGTCGCCCAGCAGCAGCGCCTCCTCGATGTCGTGAGTGACGAACACGACGGTCTGACCGCTGCCCTGCCACAACTGCAGCAGCTCCTCCTGGAGTTCGGTACGCAGCTGCGCGTCGAGCGCGCCGAACGGCTCGTCCATGAGCAGCGTGCGGGGAGTGCCGGCGAGCATCCGGGCCAGCGAGGCGCGGCGCCGCATGCCGCCGGAGAGTTCGCGCGGGTAGTGCTTGCCGAATCCGGTGAGGCCGACGCGCTGGAGCAGCTCGGCGGCCGTCTTCCGGCGCTCTTCGGCCTTCACTCCGCGGATCTCGAGCGGCATCTCGACGTTGCGCTGCACGTCGCGCCACGGCATGAGCGTGTCGGACTGGGTGAGGTAGCCGATGTCGATGTCGGGCCCGGTCAGCTTCCTGCCGCGGTACGACACGACGCCCGCGGAGGGTTCGGTGAGCCCGGCGAGGAGGTTGAGCATCGTGGACTTGCCGCAGCCGCTGCGTCCGAGGACGGTCACGAAGCTGCCCTCCTCGACGGTGAGGGCGAAGTCGCGCAGCGCGACGATTGCGCTGTCGTCCTTGGTGAACTGCTTGGTCAGCCTCTCGGCGCTGAGTACGGCGGTCATGTCGCCGCCCCCGCCCGCGGGCCCTCGTCCGCCTCGCGCATGCCGTACGCGTCGTAGCTGAACTCGCCGGCGGCCCACCGCTCCCGCAGGCCGTCCTCCTTGGCGATGCGCTGCCGCACGGCCTCGGCGGTCGCCTCCGCGTCCGCGGCGGCCACGGCGGTGACCCCGTCGTCGTCGAGGACGAGCACATCGCCGGGGGCGACACCGGTGCCGCCGATCGTCACCGGGACGTCGACGCTGCCGCGTATCTCCTTCGTCGCGCCGCGGGCACGCCGCCAGCGCGTCCACACGCCGTACTCAAGCCGCGCCAGATCCGCGCTGTCGCGCACCGCCGCGTCGACGAGCACCGCCGCCGCTCCGCGTGCCCCGGCCTGGGTGGCGAGCAGATCGCCGAAGAGCGCCACGGGCTCCGGCTGCGGCATGGTCAGTACGAGGACCTCACCGGGACGCAGATGCGTCATCGCCTCGTGCACCGCCCGGTTGTCGCCCTGACCGCAGCGGGCGATACGGGCCGGACCGGCCGTGCGGCGCCCCGGCTGCAGAGGCACCCACTCGGCGTCGAGCAGGCCGCGGCGCCCGTAGGCCTCGTAGACGGTCGCGACTCCGGCCCCGGCGAGCTCGTCGATGGCGGCTGCCGTCACCGCCGCGCTCACAGTGCACCCACCACGTTGGGCAGCAGCCGGTGGAAGGCCTCCGCCTGCCGGATGTTCTCGTCGCCGGTGACCTTGCGGGCGTGGTTGCCTCGCTGGTCGGCGCGTTGCGCGTAGTACTCCTGGAGATACTGCTGAGCAGCCATGCAGCTCATGGCGTCGACCTTACGTTTGAATACGGGCGTTATGTCCACATAGACGGTCGGTGTGAAACCGCACAGTTCCGGCTGGTGCGGTTCGAAGGCCAGGAACTCCGGCGGCGGCGCCGTACGGAAGCCGCTCGCGACCCCGGCGCCGGAGGTGAGCAGCCGCGCACGGGCCACGGCCTCGTGTGCGACGGGGTGGTCCGGGTTGAAGGGGTCCTTCTCGGGGTGGGTGAGCACCACGTCCGGGGCGAAGTCGCGCATCAGGTCGGCGAGTTCGCCGACCGACTCCGGTGAGACGTGCAGCGGGTAGTCGCCGAGGTCGAAGGCGCGGAATTCGGCGCCGACCTCGGCGGCGGCCTTTGTCGCCTCCTCGTGGCGTATCCGCTTCACGTTCTCCTCGGTCTGGCCCTCCTGCTTCCACAGCACTCCGGACTCGCCGCGCTCGCCGTAGGAGAGGGCCACGACGAGGGCTTCGCCGCCCCGGGCGGTGTGCGCGGCGACCGTACCGGCGGAACGCCAGACGAAGTCGGCGCTGTGGGCGCCGACGACCAGCATGCGGCGCCCGCTCATACCAGGCTCTCCTTCCGGTGGTGGGCGGGTGCGTCCGCGAGAGGGCGGGCACCGACGAGCCACCGGCTGTTGTGCACGGTCATGGTGCGTACGTCGGCCTCGGCGAAGCCCTCGTCGAGCAGACGGTCGGCGCAGATCGCGAGTCCGTCCTCGACGGGCGGGTTGAAGGGCTGGCCGAGGTCGCTGGAGATCACCGAGTGCTCCGGGCCGGCCTCGCGGATGGCACGGAACCAGGTCTCCCAGCCGACCTTGCCGGTGTACGGCGTGGTGAAGCAGCGCTCCAACAGGGCCCCGCGGGCGGCGAGTTCACGCTGACGGTCGACCGCGACCCGCTGCGAGGTGAACTCCGGGTGCGTGACGACCATCCGCTCGACGCCCTCCTGTGCGGCGGCCTCGACGACGACGGCGATCTCGTCGGCGTGCAGATGGCCGGTGGCCAGCACCATGTCGTGGCGGGCGATCAGCCGGAAGACCTGACGTGCGGCGGGGACGACCTCACCTCCGGGCGTCAGGACGTCCACGGGGTCGGCGGCCATGCCGTCGGCGCGCAGGTCCTCCTGGAGGCGGGCCCACATGGGGGGCGTGGCGCCTTCGGGTTCGCGGGCCTGGCAGTGGCGCTGGTTGGCGCTGTCGACGGTGGGCAGCCAGACGAACTTCGCGCCGCCCCGTCCGGCGATCTCGACGGCGACGGGGTTGAGCCCTCCCACGGAGGCGTTGAGCGTGATGGCGCCCAGCGCGGTGGCTCCCGGCTCGGCGCGGCGCACGACGGCGGCCCGCTCGGCGGTGGGCGCGTAGTGCGACTTCAGCACGAAGCCCGCCAGACCGACCGCGGCGAAGCGCTCGGCGAGCGTCACATCGTCGATGCGGCGGCGCATCACATCCGGTGCCACGTGGATGTGCACGTCATACGCCCCGCGCACGAGCTCTCGGGCCCGGTCGGACGGCTGGGGGTGCTCCGTCATGTCTCTCCCTTTGCAGCCATAATCTCCGCTCAGATTGTTAACAATCTTGGCTACAGCGGTCAAGGGTGCTGCAGGCACGGAAAAAGCCCCGGCCGGAGAGACCGGGGCGGTGGGACGCGACGGCGGACGAGGGCGGCGGGACGAGGGCGGTGGAACGCGACGACGGAGCGAGGCGGTGGAACGAGGCGAGCCTGGGGCGGCGCCGTCCGACGACCCGGCAGAGGGGTCCGCGGGCCGCCCGCGGAGGGAGCGCCCCCTCAACGGGCCGGCGGCGCCCCCGACCGGTCGACCTCCTTGAGCGCCTTGATGACGCTGCGCAGATGACTGCGCGCCGCCGCTTCCGCCGCCTCCGGATCGTGGGTGCAGATCCCCTCGATGATCGCGAGGTGCTCCGGCAGCGACACCGAGGGCCGGCCGGGGTGCATGGCAAGCCGGAACTGGTGCCGCACGTTCTGCCCCCGCAGCCGCTCCAGCAGCCGCGACGCGGTGGCCTGACCGCCGATCTCCCGTACGCGCCGGTGCAGTTCCTGGTTGAGGGAGGAGTAACCGAGCAGGTCGCCCTCGGCGACCGCTTCCCGCATGGCGGCGCCGATCGACTGCAGTTCGCGGATCTCCTCACCGGTGACGGCCACCGCCGCCTTCGCCGCGCAGAGCCCCTCCAGCACCATGCGGACCTCGGAGATCTCGACCGCCTCGTCCAGGGAGACGGCGCGCACGCGGGCACCGCGGTTCTGTATGCGCTCGACGAGCCCTTCGTTGGTCAGCTCCAGCAGCGCCGCCCGTACGCTGGCCCGGCTGGCGTCGAACTGCGTGGACAGATCGGCCTCGACGAGCCGCTGGTTGGGTACGAACTCGCCGCGGACGATCGCCTCACGAATGGCTTCCACCAAGGGCGTTCCGGCCGTTCCGGCCCGGTCCTCTGCCACGGTCGCTCCGGTTCCTCTTCGCTCCACAGATGCACACCGATATTGTCAACAATATTGTGCGAGCTTAGTGTAGCGGTCGTGGATTCCTCACCGGACAGCGATTCCCGCACAACCGTCGCGGTCCTCGGTCTCGGCGAGGCCGGCGGCGCGATCGCCGGCGACCTCACGCGTGCCGGCGCGGCCGTACGCGGCTACGACCCCGCTCCGGTGCCTGTGCCCGAAGGAGTGACCCGCACGTACAGCGAGGCCGAAGCCGTGACCGGCGCGCACCTCGTCCTCAGCGTCAACAGCGCCTCCTCCGCGGCCGCCGCACTGCACGCCGCGGTGAACTCCCTCCAGGCCGAAGCCGTCTGGGCCGACCTCAACACGGCCTCCCCCGGCGCGAAGCAGGCCCTCGCCGCCACGGCCGCCGAACACGGTACGGCGTTCGCGGACGTGGCCGTCATGGCGCCCGTCCCCGGCCGCGGCCTGCGCGTACCGATGCTGGCCTGCGGGTCCGGCGCCTCCCGCGCCGCCGGGCTCCTCGCTCCGTTCGGGGCGTCGGTCGGTCTCGTCGACGGGGAAGCGGGCACGGCCGCCCGGCGGAAGCTGCTGCGCAGCGTGTTCTTCAAGGGCATGGCCGCCGCCGTCGTCGAAGCCCTCGAAGCCGGCCGCGCCTCGGGCTGCGAGGAGTGGGTACGGGAGAACATCGCGGCCGAACTCGCCCGCGCCGACGCCGCGACCGTCGACCGCCTCGTCGACGGCACCCACCGCCACGCGGTCCGCCGTACGTCGGAGATGGCGGCAGCGGCGGAGATGCTCAGCGAACTGGGCGTCGAACCCGCCGTCGCGAGCGCGAGCCGCGATCTGCTGGCGCGACTGGCCGCGGACGGGTAGAGCTCGCAGGCCCCTGGCCACCGCGGCCGGCCCGGCCCGCCCGGGCAGGCGGGACAGGCAGTCAGGTGGGCAGACAGGCAGCGCTGCTACCCCACCGCCTTCGCCGCCGCCCTCCCCGCCGTACGGCCGGAGAACAGGCACCCGCCGAGGAACGTCCCCTCCAGCGACCGGTATCCGTGCACACCGCCGCCCCCGAAGCCCGCAGCCTCCCCCGCCGCGTACACGCCCGGCAGCGGATCGCCGCCCTCGCTCAGCACCCGCGCGTCCAGATCGGTCTCCAGGCCGCCGAGCGTCTTGCGGGTCAGGATGTTGAGCCGCACGGCGATCAGCGGCCCGGCCTTCGGGTCGAGGAGCCGGTGCGGCGACGCGACGCGGATCAGCTTGTCGCCCAGGTACTTGCGAGCGCCGTTGATCGCCGTGACCTGGGAGTCCTTGGTGAAGGGGTTGCGGATCTCCCGGTCGCGGGCCTCGATCTCGCGACGCAGCCCGGCCTCGTCGATGAGCTTGTCGCCGGTGAGTTCGTTCATCCGCCGTACGAGAGGGCCGAGTTCACGTTCGATGACGAAGTCCGCGCCGTTGTCCATGAACGCCTGTACGGGACCCGGCGCACCGGAGCCCACCCTGGCCAGGAGCTGCCGCAGGTCCCGTCCCGTCAGGTCCGGGTTCTGCTCGGAGCCGGAGAGCGTGAACTCCTTCTCGATGATCTTCTGGCTGAGCACGAACCAGGTGTAGTCGTGCCCCGAATGCATGATGTGGTCGAGGGTGCCGAGCGTGTCGAAGCCCGGGTACAGCGGCACGGGCAGCCGCTTGCCGGTGGCGTCCAGCCAGAGCGACGAGGGACCCGGCAGGATGCGGATGCCGTGCAGGTTCCAGATGGGGCTCCAGTTCTCGATGCCCTCGGTGTAGTGCCACATCCGGTCGCGGTTGATGATGCGTCCGCCCGCCGCTTCGGTGATGCCGAGCATCAGCCCGTCGACGTGTGCGGGCACCCCCGAGAGCATCCGCTCGGGCGGAGTGCCCAGCCGCTGCGGCCAGTTGGCGCGTACGAGATCGTGGTTGCCGCCGATGCCGCCGGAGGTGACGATGACGGCCTGTGCGCGCAGATCGAACGTGCCGGCCGCCTCCCTTCCGCTGGCCATGCCGCGCTCCGCGTCGCTGGGCTCCAGCACCTCGCCGCTGACGGTGTCGACCGCGCCGGCGCTGCGCCCCAGGCCGGTCACGCGGTGCCGGAAGCGCAGCTCCACGTTCCCGCGCTCGACCCCGGCCCGCACGCGCCTCTCGAACGGCTCGACGAGTCCCGGGCCCGTGCCCCAGGTGATGTGGAAGCGCGGCACCGAATTGCCGTGGCCCGTCGCGCCGTAGCCGCCCCGCTCGGCCCAGCCGACGACGGGGAAGAACTTCAGGCCCTGCTGCCGCAGCCACGCCCGCTTCTCGCCCGCCGCGAAGCCGACGTACGCCTCGGCCCAGCGCCTTGGCCAGTGGTCCTCCTCGCGGTCGAACCCGGCGGTGCCGAGCCAGTCCTGCCATGCCAGCTCGTGGCTGTCGCGGATGCGCATGCGGCGCTGCTCCGGCGAGTCGACGAGGAAGAGGCCGCCGAAGGACCAGTGGGCCTGCCCGCCCAGGGACTGCTCCGGTTCCTGGTCGAGGAGGAGCACCTTGCGTCCCGCGTCGGCCAGTTCGGCCGTCGCCGCGAGGCCGGCGAGCCCCGCTCCGATCACGATGACATCGGCGTCGTACGCCATACGTCCCACCTGTTCCGCGCCCGGTCGTCCGCCCGGAGGCCCCGGCGGCCGCTGATGATCTGGTGAGCGGAGAGTAGCCCCCTGCGCACCTGCGCGGCACCCCGGGGCAGGTGGTGGAATGTGGTCCATGAGGCAGATCCGATGACCGAAGAGCCCCGCTCGGCGGAGGAGTTGCTCGACATCGTCGACGAGGACGACCGCGTCGTCGGCCGCGCCCTGCGCGGGGAGGCGACGGCGCGGCGGCTGCGCCACCGCTGCACCTCCGTGCAGGTGCGCGATCCGCTCGGCCGGATCTTCGTACACCGCCGCACACCGCAGAAGCTGGTCTTCCCCTCGATGCACGACGTGGTGGTCGGCGGCGTCGTCGGCGCCGGCGAGACCTACGACGAGTGCGCCCTGCGCGAGGCCGGCGAGGAACTGGGCGTGCCGGGGCTGCCCGCGCCCGAGCCGCGCCTGACCTTCCTCTACGAATCACCGCAGCACACCTGGTTCCTGCGGGTCTACGAGCTGGTGTGCGAGCAGCCGGTACGGCCGCAGCCCGAGGAGATCGACTGGTGGGACTTCCTTCCCGAGGACGAGCTGGAGCGGCGGCTGCGGCTGCCGGACTGGCCCGTCGTACCGGACGGGCTGGAGTGCCACCGGCGCCTGCGCGCCTGGCACGGGCGGAGTTGACCAGGCCCGCCGGCGAGCAGATCGGGGGACGGCGTCCGCACGGGCCGGCGCCGCGGAAGCCCTCCGCCGAGGATGGATGCCCGGGCCGGGCCGTAGGCTCGGGTGCATGATCGACCGGCTCATGGCGACGCTCCGGCTGTGGTTCGCACCGCAGCGCCTGCGGGCTGAGGGCAGCACGCCCGACTACCGCTTCTCGCTCGCCAACGAGCGCACCTTCCTCGCGTGGATCCGCACCGCGCTGGCGCTCGTCGCGGGCGGCATCGCCGTGGACCAGTTCCTGACGGGCCTGAGCTGGGGCGTACGTACGACGATCTCGGTGGCGGTGCTGGCCTGCGGCGCGCTGTGCGCGTTCCGCGCGGTCAATCACTGGATGCGCTGCGAGCTGGCGATGCGGCGGGGCGAGGATCTGCCCGTGTCCCGCTTCCCGGTGCTGCTGGCGACGGCGACCGGGGTGGCCGCTCTGCTGGTGCTGGCCGCGGTCGTGCTGGGGGCCGGCAGGTGAGCGGGCGCGGCGGCGCACCGGACACACGCACGGGCGATCCGGCCGCCCAGCCGGAACGTACGCGCTTCGCATGGCGCCGCACGACACTCACGTTCGCCGTCGCCGTCGCTCTCGCCGTACGGGAGGCGCTGTACGGGGGCGGCGGGGTATCGGCGACCGAGGCGGCGGCCGCCGCGGCCGGTGTGCTGGCATGGCTGGTCTTCCTGGTGCTGGCGCACCGCCGCATCACGGACATGCAGGCGGACCGTCCGGCGCGCATGGGGGCCGGGGCCGTACGCGCGGCCGCCCTGTGCACACTGGCCATGGCGACGGTAGGGGTGGTGCTGCTCTGGTAGGCGATCGACGCGGGAACGGAAAGGGTGCGGCGGAACGCCCGCAGGCACCCCTCGTCGTGGTGATGGGGGTGTCCGGGTCGGGCAAGTCCACCGTGGGCGAACTGCTCGCGGAGCGGCTGCAGGTGCCGTACGCCGAGGCCGACTCCTTCCATCCGCCCGCCAACATAAGGAAGATGTCGGCCGGCACGCCGCTGGACGACGAGGACCGGCGCCCCTGGCTCGACGCCATCGCCGGCTGGCTCTCGGAGCACGACGGGACCGGCGGCGTCGTCAGCTGCTCGGCGCTGCGCCGCCGTTACCGCGACCGGCTGCGCACGAGCGGCGCGGCGATGTTCTTCCTGCACCTGGACGGCTCCGAGGAGCTGATCGCGCAGCGACTGGAGGGCCGCGAGGGGCACTTCATGCCCCGTTCGCTGCTGCGGTCTCAGTTCGCGACCCTGGAGCCGCTGGAGCAGGACGAGCGAGGGGCGGCGCTCGCGATCGGGGGCACTCCGCATGAGGTCACCGAACGGGCACTGGCTGCCCTCGCGCCGTAGCCGCGGCGACGGATGCCCTGACAAGCTTTGGGCGTTGCGGACCCAAGCCGCCGCCCTCCGCCGGACCGCACGTGGTGGTTCTCGTCACATACGGGGCTTTCCGTGCGGCCGGCGGCCGTTCACCCCTAGACGCCATACCGACTAGTCGGCATGATCGTGCTCAACATCGGCCGCCCTCCGTTCGTCTGTCAGTGCCATCCCGTCGGCGCCCTGCCGTCCGTCCCGTTCAGTCCGTCCCGTTCCGTCGTTCCGAGTCCCGCCCCGCCGATCCACACCAAGGAGCGCGCACGCATGAGCAAGGAGAATCCGCCCGGGCTCGATCCCGAGCGGCTCGCCGCACATCTGGACCGGGAACGCCCGGGCCTGGTGCGGGGGCCGCTGCGGGCCGAGGTCATCCAGGGCGGCCGGTCGAACCTCACCTACCGGGTGACCGACGGCGCGGGCCGCTGGGTCGTGCGGCGCCCGCCGCTCGGCCATGTGCTGGCCACAGCGCACGACATGAGCCGCGAGTACCGCGTGATCAGCGCGCTGCACGGCACGGACGTGCCCGTGCCCGGGACCGTGCTGCTGTGCGAGGACGAGGACGTGCTCGGTGCGCCCTTCTACGTCATGGAGGAGGTGGAGGGCACTCCGTACCGTACGGCCGGTGAACTGGCCGCGATCGGGCCGGAGCGCACCCGCGCGCTGGCGCTGGCGCTGCCCGACACGCTCGTCGCGCTGCACTCCGTCGATCCGGCGAGCGTCGGGCTGGGGGACTTCGGGCGCCCGGAGGGCTTCCTGGAGCGGCAGTTGCGCCGCTGGGGCAAGCAACTGGAGGCCTCCCGCAGCCGGGAGCTGGACGGAATCGACGAACTGCACGCCTCGCTGGGCAAGCAGCTGCCCGTCTCCCCCGAACCTTCCGTCGTCCACGGCGACTTCAGACTCGACAACGTACTGGCCGGCGCGGACGACCGGATCGCCGCGGTACTGGACTGGGAGATGTCCACACTCGGCGATCCGCTGACCGATCTGGGCCTGCTGGTGATGTACAGCGAACCGCTCAACGTCCCCGACGCACCGGTGAGTTCGACGGCCGAGGCCCCGGGGCATCCCTCGCCGCAGGAGCTGATCGAGCGGTACGCGGCAGGCTCGGGGCGCGACGTGTCACGCATCAACTGGTACACGGCGTTCGCCTGGTTCAAGCTCGCAGTGATTCTGGAAGGCATCCACTACCGCTACACACTCGGCCAGACCGTCGGGCCTGGCTTCGACCGGATAGGCGGCCTCGTCCCGGTCTTCATCGACAACGGACTCACCACGCTGCGGAAGGGATGAGGTCAGTGGACTTCGCATTCGACGCCCGTACGGAAGAACTCCGCAAGAAGCTCCAGAGCTTCATGGACGAACACGTCTATCCGGCGGAGGCGGTCGCCGACGAGCAGCGCGCCGGACAGGACTCCCCTTGGGAGACGCCGCCGGTCGTGGAGGAGTTGAAGCTGAAGGCACGCAAGCACGGCCTGTGGAACCTCTTCCTGCCCGACCGCACTTACGGGGCGGGGCTGACGAACCTGCAGTATGCGCCCCTCGCCGAGATCCTCGGACGGAGCCCGCGCCTGGCCCCGACCGTTGTCAACTGCGCGGCCCCGGACACCGGGAACATGGAGGTGCTCACGGAGTTCGGCAACGCCGAGCAGCGCAGGCAGTGGCTGGAGCCGCTGCTCAGCGGCGAGATCCGTTCCGGCTTCGCGATGACCGAGCCGGAGGTCGCCTCGTCCGACGCGACGAACATCGAGACGCGTATCCGGCGTGACGGCGACGACTACGTCATCACCGGCCGCAAGTGGTACATCTCCGGTGCCATGCACCCCGATTGCAAGATCTTCATCGTCATGGGCAAGACAGACCCCGACGACCCCGACAGCCGCCGCCAGCAGTCGATGGTGCTGGTGCCGAGGGACACCCCGGGTCTCGAAGTGCGCCGCGCCATGCAGGTGTACGGCTATGAGGACCACTACCACGGCGGCCACGCCGAGCTGGTCTTCGACGGGGCGCGGGTGCCGCGCAGCAACCTCATCGGCGAGGAGGGCGGCGGGTTCGCCATCGCGCAGGCGCGCCTCGGACCGGGCCGCATCCACCACTGCATGCGGCTGATCGGCATGGCGGAGCGGGCCGTAGAGCTCATGTGCCGCCGGGCACTGGGCCGTTCGGCCTTCGGCAAGCCGCTGGCCGAGCAGGGCGTGGTGGGTGAATGGATCGCCGACGCACGCGTACAGATCGAGCAGCTGCGGCTGCTGGTGCTCAAGACGGCGTGGCTGATGGACACCGTCGGAAACAAGGGCGCACACACCGAGATCCAGGCCATCAAGATCGCCACGCCGCGCGCGGTCGTGGACATCCTCGACAAGGCGGTCCAGCTGCACGGCGCGGGCGGCGTCAGCCAGGACTTCCCCCTGGCGGAGCTGTGGGCCGGGGCCCGTACGCTCCAACTGGCCGACGGCCCGGACGAGGTGCATCAACGCTCCCTGGCCCGGCGGGAGTTGAAGAAGTACGCGTAACCGCTGCATGGGGCCACTGGCTGCTGCGCCGAGCCCCTGGCACGAGGTGGCCCTCTC
Organism: Streptomyces sp. DSM 116795; assembly: GCF_055792905.1. Lineage (NCBI taxonomy): Bacteria > Bacillati > Actinomycetota > Actinomycetes > Kitasatosporales > Streptomycetaceae > Streptomyces > Streptomyces sp. DSM 116795. Next base: position 6,314,674 of record NZ_CM147707.1, on the reverse strand, counting down.
GGCCTCCGTCGGCAAAGCTGCCTGCGGAGGCCGGGCGCGATCGCGAAACGCTTCATGCCGTCTCCATTGAGTGCCGGCAGGGCGTCACTGCGGTTCTGCGGTTCCCCTCGTCGGCGCGGCAGCCGGCCACGCGCGGGGGTAGGGCACCTTCAGCGTTTCGGCCGCGACGTGCGTGTGTTCGGCGGCCGCGTGCAGCCGGCCCCCGCGAAGGACGACGGCACCGCTGCGGAGCATGCTCTCGACGAGCTCGGCTGCGAGCGCTTCGGGGGACCTGCCCAACTGCTGTGCCGCGTCCGTGAGCCAGGCCCGTGCGTGCAGGTAGGGCTCGACGTCGTCGGCGGGGAGGCCGTCGCGGATCATCAGGGCGAACGCGAAGATCCGTCGGGCGCCGTACCAGACCGCTCCGTCCGGGTCGTCGACGAGGCGTTGGGCGCGGCGCAGCGCGGTGGTGAAGGCTGCGGTGGGGTCGGTGGGGACCGGTCCGTGCGAAGGCAGCACTACGCGCGGGGCGAGATCGGCCAGCCTGCGCAGGGAGGACAGCGCCGTGGCCGTCGCGTCGGCGCCGTCGAGCGCGAGGTTCACCCAGCCCACGTCGTAATCCGACAGCGCGTCTCCTGCCACCAGCAACCGCTCTTCGGGCTGCCAGAGCGAGATGTGGCCGTAGGTGTGCCCGGGGGTGTGCACGACCTCCCAGTCGGCATCACCGAGACGCAGGGTCTGTCCGTCCTCCAGCGGCTCGTCGACGGTGTACGGGGCGACCGGCTGGTCAAGGTACTCCGCCACGCAGCAGCCCGCATCGCGCCGGGCAACGGCCTGGGCGTCCGGCGCACTGGCCGCGATGCCTGCGCCCCTGGCCTGCAGCAGCGCGTTCCCCCCGACGTGGTCGGAGTGCCAGTGCGTGTTCACGACCCGCGTCAGGTGCCCCGCGTGCGCGCGTGCCCATGCGGCCGTCTCCTCCGCGTGGCCCACGAACCCGCTGTCGACAAGGGCCGGTTGGCGCCCTCGCAGCAGGAGCAGGTTGGCGTCGGGGAACGGCCTGCGCTGCCAGGTCACCCAGGCCGGCAGAGTCTCGACGTCGCGAACCATCAGCAGCCTCCTTCCGTAACGGCGAAGCCGTCGGGACCGTACTTCGCGTCCTGCACCGCTGCGACTCGACGCGGTACCTGTCCCCTCTGCCCACTGCGCAGCTCGCACCCACCCACCGTGCGGCCTTCAGCCCATGGTCGTGCCGCGCACCACGAAGCCGCGATCCGGCTTACGGCACGCCTCGCTGCGATACGGCCGGCACCGACGTCCCCTCACATCCGTTGTCCGGGACGCCGTGCGGGCGCGTGCCGTCGGTTCGGGCCTCCAGCGCACGCAGCACGGCCACCATGTCCTCGCCGCCGTGGCCCTGCGCGACGGCCTCGTCGAAGAGGGCGTGGCAGACATCGAGGAGAGGGGAGGCCAGGTCGGCCTTGCGGGCGGCTTCCGCGATCAGCCGGTTGTTCTGCAGGACGTCCTCGGCCGACGCCTGGACGGCGAAGTCACGGTCCAGCAGTTTGGGCGCCTTCATTCGGAAGACAGGGCTGGCCATCGGACCTGCCTCCAGGACGTCCAGGAACCGGCGCTGGTCGAGCCCGTGCCGGTCGGCGAAGTGGAACGCCTCGGTCAGACCGGTCACCAGCGTGATCAGGAACAGGTTCACCGAGAGTTTCATCAACAAGGCACCCGGAACGGGGCCGCAGTCGAACGTCTCACGGCACATGGGGGCGACCAGGGGCCGTACGGTCTCCACGGCGGTTTCCTCACCCGCCAGCATCGCCACCAACTGCCCCTGTTCGGCGGGGACTCGGGAGCCCGAGACCGGGGCTTCGGCGTACTTCCCGCCCGCGGCACGGATGTCTGCCTCCAGAGCGGCCGAGTAGTCCGGCGAGGTCGTTCCCGTGTGGACGACGGTGTGACCGGCAACTCGCTCCGCGAAGCCCGGGGTGCCCCGCCCCAGAGCCGCATCGATCGCCTCCTCGCCGGCCAGCATGAGGATCACGACGCCGGCCCGGTCGAAGACCTCGGCGGGGCTCGCCGCGACTTCGGCTCCTGCCGCGCTCAGGGCTTCGCTCCGGGCTGTGGTGCGGTTCCAGACGACGAGGGGCGTCCCGGCGCGGGCGAGGTTGAGCGCCATGGGCTGCCCCATGACTCCGAGGCCGACGAAACCCACGTTCACGATGCACCGCCGTTTCTGACCGACGCCGAGAACGAGCCGTCGCCTTTGCTTCTCGGGCAGGTCCGCGGGGCCGTCGCGCTCACTGATCATGACAGCCGTCATAGTAGTACCCCCTATGACGGCTGTCATAGAGTGAGGCCGAAACTCTTGAGTGGTCTTGAGTGGTACTGGGAGGTGGGATGACCGTGTCCGAACATGGGCCACGACAGCGCATGGTCTTCAGCGCGGCTCAGCTCATCCGGCGCGACGGAGTCTCCTCCGCGGGCATGCGTGACGTCGCCGTCCACGCCGGGGCGCCCCGCGGATCGCTCCAGCACTACTTCCCCGGCGGCAAGGAGCAACTCGTCAACGAGGCCGTGGAGTGGGCGGGCCGGTACGCGGGCGATCGTGTTGCCCGCTTTCTCGCCGCGCTGCCCGAGCCGAAGCCGAGCGAGCTGTTCGCCGAGATGGTGCGCCAGTGGACCGACGAGTATCAGACGACCGGCTTCGCAGGTGGTTGCCCCGTTGCCGCTGCCACGGTCGACTGCGCGGAGTCCACGGTGTCAACACGAGAAGCCGCGTCCGCCGCTTTCACCACCTGGAACGGGTCGGTGGCCCAGGCGCTGGCGGACATGGGTGTGCCCGAGGAGCGGGCCGGTGAACTGGCCACGCTCATGATCGGGGCGCTGGAAGGGGCGATCCTCATCGCCCGGGCCGAGCAGGACATCCGCGCCCTGACGACGGTTTCCCGAGCGCTCGGCCCTCTCCTCGACGGGGCGGTGGGCAGCGCCAGCTGACCATGGCCACCGCTCAATTCACTCAAGAGCGGCGGCCTGGACCGTCGATTCGCGACTCGCGGGTCGGGACCGCGATCGAGGCGATTCGCCTCGGTCGGCACAGGGTCTCGGTATACAGCTCGGCGATGCGCTGCGGTTCGCCCTCCCCCCCCATGCGGCGGCGCAGCTCCCGCACGTGCGCGCGCGTGGTGGTGGATTCGGACACGATGGAACTCCCCGTCCTGGAGGCCGCGCCGCTCTGCGACGCGGAGGACTGGGATCCTTCCCGTGGCTGCGATGCGGGCCCTTACCCCGTGAGTAGTCCGCGGTCGCGTGTTCCCCGGCAAGTGCCGCATCCGCTAAGGTCATTCGCATGACTGCCGGGTCGGCCGTGGGCCGCACACAGATCGGGTACCCGGCCGGCGTTTGATCACCGCGCGGGCGAGAGGCCCGCCCCCGTCACGAGAAGCGCGTACAGCACACGTACAGCCACTCGTGATGTGAAGGAGGTGAGTTCATGAGCTGGCAGGAATTCCTCGACCGTCACCAGGCCGGTGACGTCATCGAAGGCGTGGTCACACAGGAAGTGCCCTTCGGCTCCTTCGTCGAGTACGAAGGCGTCACCGGCCTCGCGTACCAGGAGTCCTGGCCCGCAGGCACCCGCGTCTCGGTCCGCATTCTCGAGATCGACCCCGAGACGCAGCGGTTCAGCCTGGCCTCGGCCTGATACGCCATGGCCTGACGGTCTGATGGGCCAGACGTTCAGACGGCCAGACGGTCTGACGTAAGGGGCTGGTCCGGGGGAAGAGGACTCCCCCGGACCAGCGCCTCGCATTATCCGCCCCCACCTCGCCCCGCGGGGAGTCGGGAGTCCCGGTGTCCGACTGCAGCAGATCCCACGGCATCCGCGTATCGCCGCCCGTGCACACGGGCAGCAGGCGCAAGCCGTGGAGCAGCCTGCCGCGGTCCGTGACGGCAGGGGTCGAGGAGGTGCTCTGCGGCAGGGTGACCGCCGCCGCGAGCCTGCCGGGCGGGTTCTCCGAAGGCATCGCCGCGCGGCTGGAGTTGAGCGACGGGCGCAGGGCGTTCGCGAAGGCCGCCGACGTGACGACCGCCCCCGCGGAGGGCGCCTTCCACCGGCGCGAGGCCGTGGTGGCGGGCGGGCTGCCGTCCGGGGTGCCGGCGCCGCGGCTGCTGGGTTCGCATGACGACGGCGAGTGGGTGGCGTTGGTCTTCGAGTACGTCGACGGGGAACTCCCCGGACAGCCCTGGCGTGAACCCGAATTGGCACGCGTACTCGACGCCGTGACCGGCCTGGCCGAACGGCTGACCCCGGCACCACAGCCCGAAATGGCCCCCGCCGCACCGCGATTGGGCGGCTGGGCACGCCTCGCCGGTGATGCGCGGGCGGAGGCGAAGTTGTCGTCGGCCGCTCCCGGAGCCGCGGAGGATCTGGACCTGCATCTGTCGCTGGAGGCGCACCTTGCGGAGGCCACCAGTGGCGGAACACTGACGCACGGGGATCTGTACCCGTTCAACGTCCTGCTTAGGGACGGCCGCGCCGTGTTCGTCGACTGGGCACATGCCTGGACCGGCCCTGCCCACGCGGACCTTGTGATGCTGCTCGGCAGCGTGGCGCTCAGCGGCATCGACCCGGAGCCCTTCGCCGCACGCCACCCGCTGCTCCACGGCGTCGAGCCCGAAGCGGTGGACGTCCTCATCTCCGCACAGGCGGGATTCCTCCTGGCCGCGGCCTGCTCGGCGGACTCGGCGGCGGACCCGCGGCTTGTGCGGATGATGTCCGGGCTGGGTCTGTCCTCCCTGCGCTGGCTGAGCGCCCGCCGGAAGAGCAACACGTAGCCGCCGCATATCCGTTGGCGGAGCACGGTGACGTACGTCGCGAGCCGGAACAGGAAGGGTGTACGGGATGGAGCCTGGCCGGGCGAGCCTGTCGGCGATGGGAAGCGCGCTGCTGAGAGCGGCTCACGTCCACGAGGACGAGCCGCCGTGGGTGCTGGAGGACACCGTCTCGGCGTCGCTCCTCGACAGCGGTGACGTGGGGCGGTTGGAGACCTCCATGGCACGCTGGACGCCCGAGGTGCGTCGCCCCTGGCGGGTGGGTCACGCCGTACGGGCGCGGCTGGCCGAAGACATCGCCGTCGAAGGGCTGGCCGTGGGGCGTCGCGAGTACGTTCTCCTCGGCGCGGGTCTCGACACCTTCGCCTGGCGGCACGCCCGCGCGGGCGAGTTCGGCATCTGGGAGCTGGACCATCCGGACACGCAGGCATGGAAGCGTGCCTCGCTGCGGCGGATGCGCATGGCAGAGCCGCCGAATCTCCGGTTCGTGCCCGTCGACCTGTCGGTGACCGCCCTCCACGATATCGAGACCCCCTCACTCGCCACCTGGAACTGGCTCGGCGTGACGATGTATCTGCCCCGAACGGCGACGGAGACGACTCTGCGTGCCATCGCTTCGCGGCGCCCGGGTACGACGCTGGTCGTCAACTTCGTGCTTCCCGCACGGGAGTTGGACGACGAGCTGTCCGCAGCCGTCAGCAGAAGCGCCGTGGCGGCCGTCGAGGACGCCCATGAACCCGTTCTCGCCTGCTACACGGCCGCCCAGGCCGATTCGATGCTGCGCGACGCGGGCTTCAGCACGGTCACCATCCTGGACGCCGACCACCTGAGCAATCGCTACCTGCGCTCACGCCCGCTTCTGCGTCTCCCGGGCTCGACTGTCCTCGCCGTGGCAACCGTCTGACAGGCAGGCGAAGCAGCTGCGGCCCTGGAGATGTTCACCCCTCATCGTCCACGTAGAGACAGAAAGGGTGTCCAGCCGGATCGATCATCACCCTGACGTTCTGCTGAGGCTGATGAGCTGCTTCGGAGGCGCCGAGCTCGACCGCGTGAGCGACGGCCGCTCGCAGGTCGACGACCTCGAATTCGAGATGCATCATCATCCGCTGCGCACCGTCTTCGGCCGGCCAGACCGGAGGTACGTACCCGTGTGCGGTCTGGAACGCGATGTACGCCACTCCCTCGGGGGGCGCGATGAAGGCCTCGTCAGGGCCTTCCTTGACGATCTGCCAGCCCACGAGCTGCGAGTAGAAGCGTGCGAGAGCATGCGGGTCGGGGGCCTCAAGCGTCACACCCCACCAGTCGGATCTCGACATCCGCGGGGTGCCCCGGTCGTGGCTCGCCCGTCCGTGCACGCAGCGCAGTTTACGAAGGCGGGCAACCGCCTTGAGGCCGGGCTCTCCCCTCCGCCCCGCGCGACGGGCCGTTCAGGCCGGATGGTCACGCGGCACGCCGTGGTGCCGCCGAAACCCCCAACCTGCCGTGAGGTTCTTGAGTTCCCCTCCGCAGTAATCGCCTTGGCGACCCTCTGAGAAACGGATCCGCCGCTGTCCGGTCCGGCCGGGACCGGCATCGTGCGGCCTTTGTCCTGACGGGCCGTACGAGGGTCTACTCTGGAGGCGAAGGCTCTTTCAGCCAAGCGTTTCGATATCGGGTCGTCCATCACTCAACATAGAGATCTGCATGTTTGTGACATTCTTGAGTGCCCCCATGGAGGCCACCATGCCGATCGTCTTTCTGCACGGTGTCAACACTCGAAAATCGATTGACTATGAAGAGCGGTCAAGGCTCGCGATGCGCTGTTCCGGGAAGTGTTCCTGCCCGCTGCGGAGCTCGGCCCGATGGAACCACTGAAAAGCCCGTACTGGGGCGATGGCGCTGCGAAGTCACATTCGGCCTTGGCAGTGCAGTTCTCGCCGCGTAACCCCTCGCCGGCGAATTGGCGAATGACAAGTGGAGCAAATACGCTGATAAAGGAGATCATGATGAAGGACATGATCCGTCCCCAGCGGAATCGGGCCTCGGCTGCGGACATCTGCCCAGTACCTCCGTCGCCCCAGGCAGTCACCGACTTGTACAACCGGTTCCTCGAACTGCAGCGTTCGCACAGGCTGGTTGAAGGAGTGACATTCGACCAGTACTTCGCCGTCTGGCTCGCAAGCAGGCGCAGCGAGAACTTCATCGGCCTCGACGACGGAGCAAGGACCGAAGGACCGAGCGGTGACCCCCAGCCCATCAGCCGGCCCGACACAGCGCTGAAGGGCGTTGTGCGGACCATGGTGCTGCTCGTCGACTTCCCCGACCGCCCGCACGGCGCGGATCGCGGTCCAGGTCACTACGAGACGATGCTGTTCGGCGACGGGAATTTCCCCACGGGCAGCATGCGCGACTACTACCGCCAGGTGAGCGGCTTCGACGCGAGCTCCGGCTCGGGCATCGACATCCAGGGCGAGGTGCACGGCTGGTTCCGCATGCCGCATCCCCTTTCCTTCTACGCGGATGCTCACTCAGGTATGGGCGAGAATTTCCCGCGCAACGCGCAGGGCCTGGCGCGCGACGCCGTGCGGGCCGCCATGGATTCGGGGGTCGACTTCGCCGATTTCGACGCCCTCGGCGAAGGGACCGTCACGGCTCTCTTCATCATCCATGCCGGCCGTGGGGCTGAAGAGACCACTGAGAGCGGCGACTTGTGGAGCCTGAAGTGGACGATCCCCGAAGAGCTCAGGGTCACTCCGCACATGACGGCAGAAACATTCCTCACCGTTCCTGAGGACTGCGCCGTCGGTGTCTGCGCCCATGAGTGGGGGCATCTGGCCGCGCGGTGGGCCGACTTCTACGACACCGGGCGGCGCAAGACGACCGTCTCGGCCGGTCTCGGCAACTACTGCCTGATGGCCTCCGGTACATGGTGCAACAGCGGCCTGACTCCTGGCTTCCCCAATGGCATGCTGCGCATGTTCCACGGATGGGTCGAGCCGAAGGTCGTGAACGAGCCGACGAAGGACATCGAGTTGGCACCGACGGCCGAGGGCGGGGACGTGGCCTTCATCCGCAACGAGGAGAGGATGTCCGACTCGCAGTACCTCGTCGCCGAGTACCGGAGACGGCAGGGGCAGGACGCCTTCCTGCCGGACGAGGGTGTCGCCGTCTACGTCGTCGACGAGTCGATCGACAACGTGAACGACGAGGAGCGCCTCGCCATCCGGCTGCTGCAGGCCGACGGCGAGGACGACCTCCAGACGATCTTCGGCGGAGGAAACCGCGGCGATGCCGACGACCTCTATCCCTTCGACGGCAACAACAGGATCGGTGAGAAGACCAAGCCTGCTCTCGACCTCCCCGACGGCAAGTGGTCCGGGATCACGATCGACGTCGAGGGGAACGCGGGCGCTGACAGAATGGGCCTCCACGTGGCGATGGAATGACGCCGGACAGGGCCGGCCCAAGTCCCGGGCCGGCCCCCGCTGTCCGCGCGACGACCCCGCTCACGGACGACCCCGCTCACGGCTGGATGACCACGCGCCCCGTCGTGATGCCGTCGAAGACGCGCTGGACCGCGTTCGCGCCCTCATCCAGCGGGAGCCGCTCGCTGATGTGCGGCTTGACCTTGCCGTCCGCGGCGAGCGCGGTCAGTTCCTCGTGGCAGGCCTGGACGGCCGCAGGGTCCTTGGTGTTGTACAGGCCCCAGTGGAGGCCCAGGACCGAGTAGTTCTTGATCAGCGCGTGGTTGAGGCCCGGCGTCGGCACGGCGCCGCTCGCGAAGCCGACCACGACGATGCGGCCCTCGAAGGCGATGCACTTGACCGACTTCGCATAGGCGTCGCCGCCGACCGGGTCGTAGACGACGTCCGCGCCGCGGCCTTCCGTGGCGTCCTTCACGGCGGCCACGATGTCGTCCTCGCGCCGGTCCACGACCACGTCGCAGCCCAGCTCTCGCGCCGTCTCCGCCTTGGACTTGCCGCCCACGACGCCGATGACGCGGGCGCCCGCAGCCTTGCCGAGCTGTACGGCCGCGCTGCCCACGCCGCCCGCCGCCGCGTGCACGAGCAGCGTCTCGCCGGGCTGGAGCCGGGCCCGGCGGTGCAGCCCGAACCAGCCCGTCTGGTAGCCGATGTGGAGCGCGGCGGCCTCGGCGTCGTCCAGCGCCTCGGGGGCCTTGCGAACGCCGGCCGCGCTGACGAGCGTACGTTCCGCGAATCCGCCCATGGGCAGGGCCGGCACGGCGATGACGCGGTCACCGGCGGCGGGGGCTCCGCCCGCCGGGATGCCCTCCGCGCCCTCGCCCACGGCGAGGACCTCGCCGCACAGCTCCACGCCGGGCGTGAACGGGAACGGCGGCTTGACCTGGTATTCGCCCCGGCACAGCAGCGCGTCGGGGAAGTTGACGGCGGCGGCGCGCACCCGTACGAGCACCTCGCCCGCGCCGGGTTCGGGGTCGGGGATGTCCTCCAGCCGCATCACCTCGCGCGGCTCGCCGTTCTTGTGGACGCGCCATGCCTTCACCGGTGCTACCTCCGGAACGTAGTTGCCTGATTGTTCTTCGCTCGTCTCGTGGTCCGCCGCCGTCGTCCGGCGACGGCCGCCGGCCTCGGGCCTCCCGTCTCTGGCCGCGTACGCGCCCGCGTGCGTACGGGCCCGGGTGCACGCTCATACCCATCCGCGCGGCAGTGCAAGACCCTCCCGCAGAACCGCGCGGCGGTCAGGGCCGCAGCGCCCGCAGCAGCAGGTCCGCGAGATGGTCCGCGACCTCCTGCGCTCCGAGCCGCCCCTCGGGCCTGTACCAGGTGCTCAGGTGGTGGACGGAGCCGAAGTGGTAGTCCACGACCAGGTCCGCGGGCGTGGCCGAGTTGAACACCCCGCTGCGCTGCCCCTCGGCGACCAGGTCGCGGAAGCGCTCGTGGTAGCGGCGGCGTTCCGCCCGCACCTGCTTCTGCTTCTCGGGGCTGAGCTGGTGCATGGAGCGGAAGAAGATCAGTGCGTCGTCGAGGTTCTCGATGGTGGTGACGACGACGTCGGCGGCGGCCCGTCGCAGCCGCTCCTCGACGGGCTCCTGCGCGTCGGCATAGGAGTCCAGGCGGTCCTGCTGGAGCCGGAGCAGACGCCCGTAGATCTCGTGCAGCAGATCGTCCTTGGACCCGAAGTAGTGGTAGAGGGCCCCCTTGGTGACCCCCGCCGCCTCGACTATCTCCTGCACGGACGTACGGTCGTAGCCCCGCTCGGAGAACAGCCGCGTGGCGGCGGCCATCAGCCGCTGCGGCACGGGGGCGGGGGCCGGAGCGGTGTCCGCGGCCGTGTCATGAGCCGTGCCGCCTGCACCTCTCCTGCCGTGGGCGCCGGTGCGGGGCGCCGTTCCAGATGTGGCCATGTGCCCTCACCTGCCTCTCTCAGTGCGCCCGCTCACCGCGTACTCCGCGCCGACCGCCGCCGTTTCGTCATTTGCCGCTGTCACCACGGGAACGCAGTTCCCGCCGGAGGATCTTCCCACTGGTCGTCTTGGGCAGGTCGTCCAGGATCTCGACCTCGCGCGGGTACTTGTACGCCGCCAGCCGCTCCTTGCAGTGGCCGATCAGCTCCTGCGGCACGGCCGCCGTGCCTGGACGGAGGCTGACGTACGCCTTGACCGACTCGCCGCGGTAGTCGTCCCCGACACCCACGACTGCCGCCTCCCGCACGGCGGGATGACCGTAGAGGACGTCTTCGACCTCGCGCGGCCAGACCTTGAAACCGGAGGCGTTGATCATGTCCTTCTTGCGGTCGACGACGTAGAGCCAGCCGTCGGCGTCCATGAACCCGATGTCGCCGGTGCGCAGTTCACCGTCGGGCACCGCCGCGGCGGACTCCTCCGGCCTGCGCCAGTACCCGGGCACGACCTGTGGTCCTCGTACGGTGATCTCGCCGTGCTCCCCCAGCGGTACGGGGCTGCCCTCGTCGTCGACTATGCGTACGACCGTGTCCGGCCCGGGCACCCCCACCGCCAGCGTGCCCGACTCCGGGTCGACGGGTGCCTGCCGCCCCGGCGGCACCGACGCGCAGGGCGCGGTGCACTCGGTGAGCCCGTAGCCGTTGCTCAGATACGGGCCGAAGCCCGCGGCGAACTTCTCCACCAGCGCGGGCGGCAGCGGCGCACCGCCCGAGGAGAGATGGCGGAAGGAGGCGAAGTGATCCCGTGTGGCCTGCGGGTGCGCGGCCAGCGCCATGTAGGCGGTGGACGGGCCGACGGTGTAGGCCGGGCGGTGCTCCAGGAACGCGTCCAGTACGACGCCGGCCTCGAAGCGGTACGCGAGAGCGAGCGTGCCGCGGCCGACGACGCAGGCGGACAGCTCGCAGACCATGCCGGTGATGTGGAACAGCGGCGCGAGGACGAAGATGCAGGCGCCGTCGGGCAGTTGGAGGCCGGTGTGCTGACGCTCGGCGTTGTAGGCGATGTTGGCGTGGGTGTTCATGGCGCCCTTGGGGGCCCCGCTGGTGCCGGAGGTGTAGCTGATCAACGCCGTGTCGCCGCCGGTCAGTTCACGTCCGCGCGGGGAGGGGCCGCCGGCCCGCGCGACCGTGAGCAGGTCGTCCGCGTCGCCGGCTGACGCGACTCGCTCGAAGCCCAGTACACGCGGGTCGTCCCGCGACTGCAGGCCCCGTTCGCAGGCGGTCAGCACCATGCGTACGGGCGAATCGGCGGCCGTGGCCCGCAGATACGGCTCCCAGGCCCTCTCGTCGCACACCAGCGCCGTCACGTCGGCGTCGTGGAGCACGTGTGCGACTTCGCCGGCCTTGTACATGGGGTTCACGGGCACCACCACCGCGCCCGCCTTCCACGCACCCAGCAGCGCGAGGACGAAGTGCGGGCTGTTCTGCAGCATCAGCGCCAGCCGGTCACCGTGCTGGAAGCCCCGTGCGGCGAGATGCGCGGCCACGCCGTCCGAGAGGGCATCTGCCTCGCGGTAGCTGACGCGGCCGTCGAAGTAGGCCAGGGCGGTGCGGTCGGGGACCGTGCGTACGGCTTCGCGGAAGGCGTGCAGCACCGTCTCCGGCGGTTGCACGGGGGCGCGCTGCACGTCGTTGAGCTGCTTCAGCCACGGCTTGTCCTCGTACGTCACGGTCAACGTGCCGTCCCCTTCGAGGCTTCGGCGCCGCCGGTCACGACCGCAGCGGCGTCCTGTTGCCCGGCTGCGTCCGGTGCCTGTGCCCCCTGGGCCTCCTGGGCGAGGAGGGACTCCAGCTTCCGCTGCATCTTGTTCATGCCGCCCAGCCAGTGGTCGGGATCGCCCGCGCGTGCCGCGTAGAAGCCCGCGGTCTCGGGGTGCGGCAGTACGAGGAAGCGCCGTGAGCGCATCGCCTCGAAGAGGGAGTCGGCGACGGCTTCCGGTTCGATTGCGGTCTCGGCGAGCACCAGGTCACCGGCGGTTCCGGTCGAGGCGAGCATGTCGGTGCGTACGCCCTGCGGGCACACGGCGTGCACATCGATGCCGCGGTGCTTGTAGGTCACCGCGAGCCACTCGGCGAAGGCGAGCGCGGCGTGCTTGGTCACGCTGTAGGGAGCGGAGCCGAGCATGGTGAGCAGCCCGGCCGCCGAGACCGTCGCGACGAACCGCCCCCGGCCCTGCTCCAGCCAGCCGGGCACCAGCTCGCGCGCCGCCCGTACGTGCGCCATCACATTGACGTCCCAGGCGTTCTCCCACAGCTCTTCGCCCGCCTCCGGGCCGCCGCTGTGCCCCACGCCCGCGTTGGCGCAGAAGGTGTCGATCGTGCCGCCGAGCGCTTCGCGGGCGACCGGCACGATCGACGAGGCGTCGCCGGGCACCGCGATGGCGCCGATCTCCTCGGCGACGGCTCCGGCCTTGGCGGCGTCGAGGTCGTTGACGGCGACCCGGGCGCCCTCGGCGGCGAAACGGCGGGCCAGAGCCGCCCCGATACCGCCGCCCCCGCCCGTGACGACCACTGTGCTGTCGCGCAAAGACTCCATCCCCGCAACTCCCCTTCGCACTCTCACTCCGGCTCTCCCCGCGGCGGCAGACTAACCAGTCGGTATGGCCGGGGGAAGAGGAGGACCGGGGCCCGGATACGGGAGGAGGCCGGCGCGAAGACGGCGCCGACGCCGCACGGAAGCGCCACGCCGCGTTCCTGACCAGGGGCGTTCACCGCTCGGCGCCCGCAGCAGCGGTCAGGTCTTGCGGCCGACTCCCCCGTATGTAGTGACGGGAGTCACCGGGAAGGGCATGCGGTCGGGTCGCCACTGCGTCACGGGGACAAGGCCCGGCTCCAGCAGTTCGAGACCGTCGAAGAAGTGTCCCAACTCCGCGGGGCTGCGCAGGTGGTAGGGGACGGCGCCGCTGCTGTTGTACTTCTCGTGGGCGGCCTGACGGGCGGCGCTGATGTCGGTGCCGTCGCTGAGCGTGAGATGGCTGCCGGGCGGCAGGGCGTCCAGCAGACGGGCCACGAGCGACCCGGCCAGTGCGTCGTCGGGGACGTGCCCCATGATCCCGAGCATCATCAGGCCGACGGGACGCCCGAAGTCCAGCGTCCTGGACGCGGCTTCGAGGATCGCCTCCGGGTCGCGGACGTCGGCGTCGATGTAGTCGGTGGCGCCCTCGGGCGTGGAGGTCAGCAGTGCCTGGGCGTGCGCGAGCACCAGGGGGTCGTTGTCCACGTACACGACGCGGGAGGCGCGGGCGACGGACTGCGCGATCTCGTGCGTGTTGTCACCCGTGGGCAGCCCGGTGCCGACATCGAGGAACTGGCGGATTCCGGCGCCGCCCACGAGATGGCGCACGGCGCGGGCGAGGAAGCAGCGGGAGCCGCGGGCGGCGTCGACGATTCCGGGAAACGTCTTCGCGAACTCGTCACCGGCCTCCGCGTCGACCGGATAGTTGTCCTTGCCACCCAGCCAGTAGTTCCATATCCGGGCCGAATGAGGCACCGACGTGTCGATCTCGGCCGGCAGGTACGGGCCGGGTCCGGACTTCTCATCCGCCATGGTGATCATCTCCCCGTCCACCCGGTGGTTTCCTCTTCACCCTACGGCCGTTATTACTCGCGGGACACGGAGCGGAAGCCGCGACGGGAACGCTTCGGGATCAACTGACCGCGTGCCCGGCGCCGTTGACGCGCCCGGAACGGATCATGTATTCGTGCAGGCAGAGAGCACATCTTCTCCGCGCTCCTCCACCGCGGACTCACGCGCCGGAACCCGTCGTTGCGAAGCCTTCACGACTGATGAGAGTTCTGTGAGAAGTCATGAGAACCACGTGAGAATTCCCGCCGGGGGTGAGTGCCCGCATGATGCGGGGGTAGTTCACGGGCCCGGGAAGGCCGGTGCAGCGGAACGCCCGGACAACCTGAAAGAAATGACTTCGCAACGGGGGGATCCGATTGCGCGGCACTTACGTCATATCGCCGACGAGTCGGGTCCACTCCGTCGGAGGTGGGATGATTGGCCGGTTTCAGAGCCCTCGCAGAGCAGGTACGCGACCCTGACAGGGCGCCCTCCCAGCGCAGACAGGCGTTGCGCAAATGCCTGGAGCGCTTCGCCCCGTACGGGCACCGCGCGACGTGGCAGCACCTGTGTGCCCGCGCCGGCTTCCGCCCGGACGACCGCGAGCCCGACCCGGCGCTGCTGATCGCCGCCCTCGAAGAGCTCGAGGAAGCGCGGTCGGTGTGGCTGGAGTACGAGTCGCAGGTCGCGATGCGCCGCAGAGCCGAGAAGCGCCACGGCATCAGACAGCCGGCGCCGCACGACGAATGGCACCGCCTGACGTGGGGCGGCAGGTCGCTGCTTCCCTGTGACCCGTCGACGCCGCCCACGCCGCGGCTTGCGGACGTGCTGCGCCGGATGATCACCGCCATGGACAAGGACGTCGGCAAGGACGTCTTCCGCCTTGCCGGCCGCGGCCGCGGGCTGCGCCCCGGACTCGGCTCGATGGCCGCTTCGCAGGGCTGACCCTCGCAGATACGACACAGCGGCACGACAACAGCACAGGGCCTCCCGCCCCTTACGGGCGTTGACACACGCGACGACACCGCAGCATGCTGAGCGGGCGCTTAGCAGCTGGCGGCGCGCGACACGTATGCGGGAGGTTGTACGGATGGCGGAGCCCCGGGTCTTCACCTCGACCGACGAACTGGTGGCCGCGGTCGGCCAGGAACTCGGCGTCAGCGACTGGCTGGAGATCGACCAGAAGCGGATCGACCTGTTCGCGGACGCGACGGGCGACCATCAGTGGATCCACGTGGACCCGGCACGCGCGAAGGAGGGCCCCTTCGGCACGACCATCGCGCACGGTTATCTGACGCTCTCGCTGCTGCCCGACCTGCTGCCGCAGATCATGCGCGTGGAGGGGATCCGCATGGGCGTCAACTACGGCGTGAACAAGGTGCGTTTCCCCGCGCCCGTGCCGGTCGGCTCACGGCTGCGCGCACGGGCGGAACTCGTCGACGTCAGCGAGGCCGGCGGCGGAGTGCAGGTCGCGGCCAAGGTGACGGTCGAGCGGGAGGGCGGCGACAAGCCGGTGTGCGTCGCGGAGACCCTCAGCCGCTACTTCTGGTGACATCCTCGCCGCCCCGCGGACCCTGCGGGGCGACCATGCGCAGGACGAGGTCGGCGTAGAGCGTGCCGATCTCGTCCGGTGTTCTGCGGCCCGAAGGGCTGTACCAACGGGCGACGTCGATGCAGAGGGACATCACGGCGAGCGTCGTACCGCGGATGTCGGCGACCTCGAACTCGCCGGAGGCGTCCCCGCTCTCCAGCACGCCGCGGAGGATCTCCTCGCTGCGGCGCCGCAGTCCGACGATCTCCTCGTAGTGCTCCTCGCCGAGCGCGGCCAGTTCGTACTGCACGACGCGTGCGGTGGTGTGGTGCTCGGCGTGCCAGCGCACGAAGAACAGCACGGCGCGGGCCAGCCGTTCGGCATCGTCGCCGCCGCCGTCCGCGGCCTCGGCCAGCACGCCGACGGAGCGCTCGTGGCCGACCTTGCTGATCTGGAAGAGGAGCTCTTCCTTGGTCTTGTAGTGGATGTAGAGCGCGGCGGGGCTCATGCCCGCGCGGCTCGCGATGTCGCGTGTGGTGGTGGCGTGGAAACCGCGCTCCGCGAACGCCTCCACCGCACCGAGCAGCAGCCGCCGGGCGGCGTCCGGGGAGATCCCCTCGAAGGGCTCGTCGGCCACGGCGACCTGGGGTTCCGCTTGCGATGCCATGCCTGTGCCCTTCTCGTCGACCGGTCGAACACCATACATCGACGGCTGAGCAGATGCTTAGAGCGCCTGTCATGGGGCGGGGGACGGGATCTCGGGAACCGGTCGAGGTAAACGATCAGCGCTAGTTTTCGGCCGCGGCGGCCCTACCATTCAACGCATGGCCAGACCGTCCAAGCCGCTGCTCAGCCGCGAGCGGATCGTCGCGTGCGCGCTGGCGCTCGTGGACGCGGAAGGGCTGCAGGCGGTCTCCACGAGGCGCCTCGCCGCCGAACTCGGCGTGAGCGGGCCCTCCCTCTACAACCATTTCCGCAACAAGGACGAGATCCTCGACGCCGCCGCCGACACCGTCTGCGCGCAGGTCGAGGTGTCGATGTTCACCGACGGGACGGACTGGCGGCAGGCGCTGGTGGAGTGGGCGCGCTCCTACCGTGCGGCTCTGGGCGCACACCCGAACATCGTGCCGTTCCTGGCGCAGGGCCCGGGGCGGCGCCCCAGCCAGTTGCGGATGGCCGACGCGGTCTTCGGCGGGATGACGGACGCGGGCTGGCCCAAGCCACAGGCCACCCATATCGGCGCGCTCATGCGCTACTTCGTGGCCGGCTCGGCACTCGGTTCGTTCGCCCGCGGCTTCGTCGGCGACGCGTCGCTGTACGAGGGCGACTACCCGCACCTGGACCAGGCGCATCTGCTGACGAGACACCAACGGTGGGTCGACGACGGCGCGTTCGAGACCGGCCTGCACGCCATCGTCGACGGCCTGGCCGCCCGCTTCCCCGGCTGACCACCGGTACGGTCCGGGCGCGGAGCAGTCCGCGGTCGCCGCCTCTCAGGCCGTACGACGGCGGAAGAGCACGACGCTGAGCACGACCGAGACCACGGTGATACCCGCGCACCAGGCGGCGGCCGTCCACGCCGCCGACCCGACCGGGGTGCCGTGCAGCAGGCCCCGCAGCGTGTCGACGACCGGGGTCACGGGCTGATTCGCCGCGAAGCTCTGCACCCAGCCCGGCATGGATCCGACCGGTACGAAGCCGTTGCTCGCGTACGGCAGGAACATGATCATGAAGCTGAATCCGCTGGCGCCCTCCGGCGTCCTGGCCAGCAGCCCGAACACCGCCGCCAGCCACGAGACCGCGAGCACGAACATCATCAGCACACCGACCGTCCCGGCCCACGCGAGCACACCGGCCTGCGACCGGAAGCCGATCAGGAACGCCGTGGCCAGCATCAGCGCCGACGCGCAGCCGCATCGCACCAGGCTTGAGACGACGTGCCCCGCCAGCACCGATCCGCCGGACACTCCCATCGAACGGAAGCGGTCGATGATTCCCTCGCTCATGTCCCGCGTGACGCTCGTCGCAGTGAGGGCGGAGACGAATCCCGTACACATCAGCAGCACGCCGGGGAGTACGAAGTCGACGTACTGCTCGGTCGGCGTCTCGATCGCGCCACCGAACAGGTAGACGAAAAGCAGCATGATCATGACGGGCAGGATGAGGGCGGTCAGCAGCCCGTCGACTTCCCTCATGGTCAGCCGGACACTGCGCCGCGACATCGTGAACGTCTCGCGCAGCGGCGCCAGTCGGCGGGCTTCCTCCACCGGATGACCGGCGTCCCGCGTCATCGTCAGCTCAGACATGTGCGGCCTCCTCCGTGTCACGGCGCCCGTCACTCGCCGCACCACCGCCGGACACGGCGGCGCGCCCGGTCAGCGCGATGAATACGTCGTCGAGCGTCGCCCCGTGCGTGCTGAAGTACTCGATGGCGTCACGTGCCGGGTCGAACTCGTCGAGCAGGGCCCGCACTTGGGCCGCCGTCCCGTCGGTGGCAACGCTCAGGCTCCACTCCTCCGCGTCGGCCACGATCACCCTCGCCCCCAGCCCGGCACGCAGCCGCCCGAACGCGGCGCGGTCGGCAGCCCTCAGGTCGAGCCTGTGCCCGCCGGCCTGCTGCTTGAGCTGAGCGGGCGTGCCGTCGGCGACGATCCGGCCTCCGTTGAGCACCGCGACCCGGTCGGCGAGCCGGTCCGCCTCCTCCAGGTACTGGGTCGTCAGCAGGACGGTCACGCCGGACCGTGCGAGATCCGAGATGACGGACCACATGCTCTGTCTGCTGCGTACGTCGAGACCCGTGGTCGGTTCGTCGAGGAAGATCACCGACGGTTCGCCGACGAGTCCCGCGGCGATGTCCAGTCTGCGGCGCATGCCGCCCGAGTAGGTCTTGACCCTTCGCCCCGCGGCTCGGGACAGGCCGAACCGCTCCAGCAGCCCGGTGGCGCGAGACTTCGCCGCACCCCTTCGCATGCCGGCCAACTCGGCCATCATGCACAGGTTCTCCATGCCGGTCTGCAGATCGTCGAGCGCCGCGTACTGCCCGGTGAGGCTGATCCTGCGGCGCACCTTGCCGCGCTCCCGCCGGACGTCGTACCCGGCCACGGCCGCCTGCCCGGCATCCATCGCGGTCAGCGTGGCCAGAATCCGCACCATCGTCGTCTTGCCCGCGCCGTTCGGCCCGAGGAGCGCGGCCACGCTGCCGCGCCGCACCGCGAGGTCCACACCGTCGAGAACGCGCAGCGCTCCATAGGACTTCGTCACCCCCACCGCTTCGATCGCCGTGTCCGACATCCCGTCGCCCCCTTCTTCTGCGTATGCGATACGCATTAACTACTGTGTAGGGTATACGCAGAAGCGCGGTTGTCAAACAGCTCATGAGCGAGGCGATGAACGAGAACACCACGACCGGACTGCCCTCCAGCGTCGAGCTGGCCTGGGGTTTCCGGGAGCAGCCCAGGAAGGGGCCCAGGCGTGCGCTGACGCTCTCCAAGATCGTCGAGGCCGGGGCCGCCGTCGCGGACTCGGAAGGGCTCGGCTCGGTCTCGATGAGCAGGGTCGCAAGTGAACTCGCCGTCTCGACCATGTCGCTCTACCGGTACGTCTCGGCCAAGGAGGAACTCGTCACGCTGATGGCCGACGCCGTCTCCGGTCCCGCGCCCGTACCGGTGGAGAACGAGAACTGGCGGGCGGGGCTGGTCCGTTGGGGCATGGAGTACATGACGGTCGCGCGCCGGCATCCGTGGATCGCGGAGATTCCCGTCAGCGGACCGCCCGTGACCCCCAACTCGGTCAGATGGATGGAGGCCGGGCTGCGCTGCCTGCGAACCGCGGGGCTGGGGCCCGGCGAGCAGCTGGCCGCGCTGCTGCTGATCAGCCAGTACGTGCGCAGCCAGGCGCTGCTGGAGAGCCAGCTGGCCGCCTCGATGTCCGCGTCGGGCGACACCGACGAGACCCTCCTCCCCCGCTACAAGAGGCAACTCTCGATGCTCACCGGCCCTCAGGAGTTCCCGGCGCTGCACGAGATCCTGGACGCCGGGGTCTTCGACGGGACGGAGGAGGACCACGACGTGGACTTCCGCTTCGGCCTGGAGCGGATCCTGGACGGCATCGAGGTGTACGTCGGAAGCACACCGGACTCGCCGGACGCCGCGTCAGACAACTGAAGCGGCAGCTCCTGAGCATCCCCGGCGCCGGAGCCACCGGGGAGCCGCCAGGAAAACGGCGTTGCCCGGGTCATGACCCGGGCACTAGGGTCGGTCAGGTGACTGCCGGGTCGGCCATGGGCCACGCACGAGTGAGGTTCCCGGTTCCGGCGTGAGCTTGAGGCGGGCGAGAGGCCCGCCCCCTTCTCCGCATCTTTGCTCCCAGCGCCCCACGTGCGGCGCCCGATCCAGCGGATCCCAAAGAGCAGGAGACACATCACTGATGTCGAACGACCAGCAGTACCCTCAGGAGTCCGAGCTGCCGACGACCGCCGTCCAGCTCAACCACACCGCCGTCTACGCCACGGACCAGCCCCGGTCGGCCGAGTTCATAGCCACGATCCTGGGACTGAAAGTCGGGGCCCGGTTGGGGCCGTTCCTCCCCGTCGACCTCGGCAACGGTGTGACGCTCGACTACTACGAGAAGAGAGATGAGCCGGTCCAGGGGCAGCACTACGCGTTCCTCGTACCCGACGGGCATTTCGACACCATGATCACCCGCCTTGAGGAGGCCGGGGTCACGTACTACGCCGACCCCAGTCACACCGAACCCGGCCGCACAAACAGTCTCTTCGGCGGGCGGGGCGCGTACTTCAACGATCCCGACGGTCACAACATGGAGATCATGACCCGGCCCTACCTCCGCCCCTAGGGCCAAAACTGACGCACGGCTGTCAGCAGTCCTCGCCGGGTACCCTCCGGCTTCCGGCCCAGACGTGGGCCTGTGCCGGAAGCCGGAGAGCCGCGGCCTACTCGAAGACCACCAGCGCGCGGCCCCCGCGCCCCGCGAGCATCGCGTCGAAGGCCGCCGGGATGTCCTCCAGGCCGATCCGCTCCGTCACCAGCGCGCCCAGGTCCAGGCGTCCTTGGCGTACGTGCTCGGCGAGTACGGGAAGATCCCGTGCGGGGTCGCAGTTGCCGTAGACGCAGCCGGTGAGGGTGCGGGCGAAGTGGAAGATCTCCAGCGCGGAGAGCTGCACCTGCTCCTCCTTGCCGCCGATGCCGACGACGGTCGTACGGCCGCCGCGCCGCGTGGAGTTCCAGGCGGCGCGAATGGTCTCGCCGCGGCCGACGCACTCGACCGCCACATCCGCGCCGAAGCCGCCGGTGAGCTTGCGGATCTCCTTCGCGGTCGTATCGGACGCGGTCAGATAGCCGGTGGCTCCTGCCGCGCGGGCCAACTCCTCCTTCTCCGGGGAGACATCGACGGCGATCACCTCTCCCGCCCCGGCCAGCCTCGCGGACTGGAGCGCCGCCAGCCCGACGCCGCCCACCCCGAAGACGGCAACCGATTCGCCCGTACGCACGCGGGCGCTGTGGTGCACCGCGCCGTCTCCGGTCAGGGCGGCGCAGCCCAGCAGGGCGGCCTCCGTGAGCGGCACCCCGGCGGGCAGCGGCAGCACGCAGCGGGACGAGACCACGGTCTCCTCCGCGAACGCCGCGGAGGAGAGGCCGGGGTAGAGGTCCTCGCCCGCCTTCGTACGCGCGTAGGGGACCGTCGTCCCGGCGTTCGCGTTCACGCACAGCCACGGTTCGGCGAGCGGGCCGCAGAAGTGGCACTCCCCGCAGGAGGGCGCCCAGTTGAGTACGACGGGGTCGCCGGGCGCATGCCCCTCGACCCCTTCGCCGACGGCCACGACGGTGCCCGCGCCCTCGTGGCCCAGCACGGCCGGTACGGGCTGGCGCAGCGTGCCGTTGGAGAGTGAGAGGTCGGAGTGGCAGACACCCGCGGCCGCCAGACGCACGCGCACCTGCCCCGGCCCTGGTTCGGGCAGATCGATGCCGGCGACGCCGAGCGGCGTTCCGACGGCGGAGAGTACGGCGGCGCGGACCATGTCGGGCTCCTGACGGGTGTGTTCCGGCTGGGCGAAGAGATGCTCGGAGCGGTGAACGGCGTCAGAACTGGAGGGACTTGGTCTGCAGGTACTCCCCCAGTCCGTGCCGCCCCAGCTCCCTGCCGACTCCGGACTGCTTGTAACCCCCGAACGGCGCGAGGGGGTTGAAGCGCCCGCCGTTGATGTCGACCTGCCCCGTATCCAGCCTGCGGGCGAAGGCGACGGCCTCCTCCTCGTCCTTCGCCCAGACGGCGCCGGCGAGTCCGTAGACGCTGTCGTTGGCGATGCGGACGGCGTCGTCGACGTCCTCGTACTTCAGGATCGACAGCACCGGACCGAAGATCTCCTCCTGGGCGATGGTCATCCCGGGCGTCACGTCGGCGAAGACGGTCGGGCGTACGTAGCAGCCCTCCTCGTACCCCTCGGGGGCGCCGGGGCCGCCCGCCGCGAGGGTGGCGCCCTCTTCGACGCCCTTGGCGATGAAGCCGGTGACACGTGCGTGCTGCTTGGCGTTGACGACGGGCCCGATCCGCGTCGTCTCCTCCCTCGGATCGCCCGGCAGGTACTTCCCGACGGCTTCGGCGGCCACGCGCACCGCCTCGTCGTAGTGCTCGGAGTCGACGAGCATGCGGGTCCAGGCGCTGCATGTCTGGCCGGAGTTGGCCATGACGTTGGCGACGCCCTTCTTGACGGCCTTGGTCAGATCCGCACCCGGCAGGATGACGTTGGCGGACTTGCCGCCCAGTTCGAGCGCGACGCGCTTGACCGAGCCGCCAGCGGCCGCACCGATCTGCCGTCCGACGGCGGTGGAGCCGGTGAAGGAGACCAGGTCGACGCCCTCATGCGCGGCCAGCGCCTGCCCCGCGACGTGGCCGAGGCCGGTAACAAGGTTGAACACGCCCGCGGGCAGGCCCACTTCGTGCACGGCTTCGGCGAACAGCTGGGCCACGAGCGGCGTGTCCTCCGCCGGCTTGAGCACCACGGTGCACCCGGCGGCGAAGGCGGGCGCGGCCTTGGCGACGATCTGGTGCAGCGGGTAGTTCCACGGCGTGATCGCGCCGACGACTCCCACCGGCTCGTGGAAGACACGGGAGTTGCCGATCTCCTCCTCGAAGGGGTAGTCGGCGGCCAGCTTCGCATAGCTGCCGCAGACCGCGACCGGCACACTGGCGTGCACCGCCTGGGAGAAGGCCAGCGGGGAGCCGAGTTCCGCCGTGACGGTCTCGGCGATCTCCTGGTGGCGTGCCTTCAGAGCGTCGTGCAACGCGCCCAGCAGCGCGGCGCGTTCGGCGGGCGGGGTCGCGGCCCAGCCGGGGAACGCGGCGCGTGCGGCGCGTACCGCCGCGGACACGTCCTGCGCACCGCCCGCCGGTACGGTCCCGATGACGGTGCCGTCCGCCGGGTTGGTGACTTCGAGCTTCTCCGTGGCCGCCGCCGGGCGCCACGCGCCGTCGATGTACATACCGTCGTGTGCCTGCATGGACCCAAACTAGCGCCGCTAGTTTGAGGTGTCAGTACGGCGACGGGTGCCGTGGGTCACCCGCGGCTCCGGCTCTCCCCGTTGGCGGCGGCGGCCGCCCTGGCGCCGCGGTCTCCGTCCGCGTCGCCGTCCGTGCTGCCGTCGCTGGGTCCGTCGCGGTGGCCGCCGTGCCCGCCGTTGGTTCGGTCCTCGCGGGGTGCGTCGCGGGGTCCCGCTTTCTGCCCCCGCCCTGCCTCGTAGGTACGGGCCCGTGCCCGCGCGGCCGTCCCCGAGGCCCCCACCAGCACCACCCCGAGCAGCACGAACGGCGCGGCGGCCCCGCCCGTCCCCGCGAGCAGACCGGCACCGGCGGGCGCGGCGACCTGGCCGAGCCGGTTGCCGGTCAGCCGCAGCGCCAGCGCCGTCGACCGTGCGCTGTGCGGCGCGGCCTGTACGACCGTGCTCATCGTCAGCGGCTGGCCGACCCCGAGGCAGAACCCGAGCAGCACCAGCGCGGGCGCGAGCGCCCACACCGGGACGGGCACGGCCAGCAGCACGCACAGCGCGCCCGCGGCGAGGCAGCTGAGGACGAGCAGCAACTGCCTGCCGAGCCAGGCCGTCATCCGGGGAAGCACGACACGCGACAGCACGGACGCCGCGGCCCGCAGGCTCAGCAGCAGACCCACCACGCCCGGTGCGATGCCACGCTCCTCGCCGACGACCGGCAGATAGGCCGTGAGGACGTCCGTCGTGGAGAGGACGGCGAGGGACGCGAAGATGCCCGCGGGGACTCCGCGGGCCCGCAGGATGCGTACGACCGGCACTGGTGCGGACGGCGGGCCGCCGGCCCCGCGGTCACCGCCCGGGGTGCTCCGGGCGGCACGGCCCTCGATGCGCCACAGCGTCGCGTACGCGCAGAGCGTCAGCACGCCGGAGCCGAACAGGGCGGCGGCGCTGCCGTGTTGACCGGCCCCGGGCCCGGGCCCGCCGGCGGACGCGCCCGCGCCCGCGCCGCCCACGAGCAGACCGGACAGCAAGGGCCCGATGAGCTGGCCCATGGAGCCGCCGACGGTGAAGTGGCCGAAGTTGCGGTCGTATTCGTCGGGGCCGCTCTGCCGCGCCACGAGCGACTGCGCGCCGATCATGAACACCAGGTGCCCGAGGCCCAGCAGGGTGCTCCACGCGGCGAGGAGGACGAGAGAGGGCGCCGTTGCGGCCAGCGCACATCCGGCGGCTATGAGGGCGGCCCCGACGGGCAGCAGCGGCGCGCACCGACGTGTGTCGGTTCGCCGCCCCAGCGGTACGGCGACGGCCAGCGGCAGCAGCGCGAAGGCCGCGGTGATGACGCCGACGGCGCGCGGCCCGGCGCCGAGCTCCAGCGCGTGGTAGGACACGGCGGGCCGCGCCATGCTCACCGCCCCCTGCAGGAAGGTGAACGAGACGATCAGGCGCAGCAGCCAGCGGCGCGGCGGCACGGGGGACGGCTCCTGGAGCGGAAGCGCAGAAGTCACCCGGAACCCGGAACCGTGGCAGCTTCGGCAGCCGTGGCAGCTTCGGCACCCGTGGCAGCCATGTCAGCTTCGGCAGCCGTGTCAGGCCTGCCAGCGGTGCCGGCCGCGCCGGCAGGCGCCACCCGCACAGGGAACCCGTTAAGCACCGCGGTCCCGGAGAGCGGGTCCAGCAGCGTCCCGTCCAGGAGCTGGTTGACGTTGACGCCGGGGTCCCCGGCCGCGACCCGCATCCGCGTACCGGGCCGGTCGTGGCCCCAGCCGTGCGGCAGGCTGACCACGCCGGTACGCACCGAGTCGGTCACCTCGACGGGCGCGGTCACCTCTCCCCCGTCGCCGGTGACGCGTGCGTCGGCGCCGTCGGCGAGGCCGAGGCGGGCGGCGTCGTCGGGGTGGATCTGGAGGGTGCAGCGGTTCGTGCCGCCGCGCAGGGCCGGGACGTTGTGCATCCAGCTGTTGTTGGAGCGCAGATGGCGCCGGCCGACCAGCACGAGGCTCTCGCCCGTGGTGCGCCGCCGCAGCGCCGCCCACAGCCGCGGCACGTCCTCGCGGACGGGTTCCGGGCAGAGTTCGACCGTGCCGGAGCGGGTACGCAGCAGCTCCGGCAGCCGCGGGCGCAGTGGCCCCAGGTCGATGCCGTGCGGGTGGCCGAGGAGCCTGTCCAGGCTGAGCCCTTCCGGGTCGGCGCCGAAGCCCTCTCCGTACGGGCCGAGGCGCAGCATCATGTCCAGGCGCCGCTCGACCCCGTCCCGTCCGGTCAGCTGCCCCGCGAGCTCTTCCGGGTCCCTGCCGTGCACGGGCGAGGCCGGGTCGGCGGCGGCCTTGCCGAGCGTACGGGCGATGACGGCGTCGTCGACGGTGTGCGCCGGGGCGTCGGGGGTGCCGGCGAGGCAGAGCAGCAACCGCGCCATGATCTCCGCCTCGTCCGGCTCGCCCTCCTCCTGTTCGACCACGGCGCGGGTGTAGCGCACCTGGTTGCGTACGGGCAGCGCGTTGAAGGCGAAGTCGAAGTGCGGGGTCCGGCTGGGCCTGGCAGGCGGCAGTACGACGTCGGCGTGGCGGGTGGTCTCGTTGAGGTACGGGTCGAGGCTGACCATGAAGTCCAGCCCGGCGAGCGCCGCTTCCAGCCCTTCGCCGTCCGGTGCGGAGAGCACGGGGTTGCCGGCGAGGGTGATCAGGGCCCGTACCCGGCCCTCCCCGGGAGTGGTGATCTCCTCGGCGAGCGCGACGACCGGGAGTTCCCTCTTGGCCTCGGGATGCCCGCTGACCCTGCTGTGCCAGCGTCCCAGCTGGAATCCCCTGCCCTTCTCCGCCTGGGCCCCGGAGGGGCGCGGCGGCCGTGCGGTGGCGGAGAGCGGGAACATGGAGCCGCCGGGCCGGTCGAGATTGCCGGTCAGCGCGCTGAGTACGTCCACGAGCCAGTTGGTGAGGGTGCCGAACTCGACGGTGGAGGAGCCGACACGGCCGTAGACGGCGGCGCGCGGTGCGGCCGCCAGCTCGCGCGCGAGCTGGCGGATGTCCTCCGCGGGGACGTCGCAGGCGTCCTGGACGGTTTCCGGCGTGAACTCCCGGGCCAGCTCCCGTACTTCGCCGACGCCGCTCAGGTGCTCCCCGAGCTCCCCGGTATCGGTGAGCCCTTCGTCGAAGAGCACCTGCACCATCGCCATCAGCAGCAGTGCGTCGCTGCCGGGCCGGATCGGCACATGCCGGTCGGCGAGCTTCGCGGTGCGCGTGCGGCGCGGGTCGACGACGGTGAGGCGGCCCCCGCGGCGGCGCAGCCGCTTCAGCCTGCCGGGGAAGTCCGGGACGGTGGCGAGCGATCCGTTGGACTCGACGGGGTTGGCGCCCAGGATCAGCAGATGGTCGGTGCGGTCGATGTCGGGGACGGGTATGGCCTGCGGGTCGCCGTACAGCAGCCCGCACGAAACGTGCTTGGGCATCTGGTCGAGGGTGCTGGCCGTGTAGAAGTTGCGGGTGCGCAGCGCGCCCAGGAGCTGCGGCGGGTAGAGGGCGCCGGCCATGGTGTGCACGTTGGGGTTGCCGAGATAGACGGCGACGGCGTCGGCCACGCCGTCCGCCAGTACGGGACCGAGTCCGGCGGCGACCGCGGCGAACGCCTCGTCCCAGCCGGTCTCCTTCAGCTCCCCGTCCGCGGCGCGCACCAGGGGGCGCGTCAACCGGTCGGGATCGGCGTCGAGTTCACCGAACGACGCGCCCTTCGGGCAGACGAAGCCGTGGCTGAAGACGTCGTGGCGGTCACCGCGTGCCTTGGTGATACGTCCGTCCTCGACGGTGACGGTGAGACCGCAGGTCGCCTCGCACAGCGGGCAGATGCGCAGCCCGGTGCCGGTCTCCTCAGGGGTGCGGGCGCCGTCGCGGACGGCTCCGGTGGACGTGTCGGGCGTACCGGTAGCGGTCATCGCGCTCCCTAGGGCCGTGCATGCTGTGTCACTCCGTGCCATGAACTGTAGGCCCCTTGAGCGGGACTTCGCCCGCGAGGCCGGTGAACGTGACACGGGTTACGGGCACGATGCCGGACCCGGCCCCGGACGGCACACCCTGCGGAGTCCGCGCAAGAGCGGCACACCGGCACTCACCCGCCGCGGCACGGCCTCATTGACGCGGACACCCCTTATTCCTATGGTCAAGTACAGGAATCTAGTGTCGCGTCAGCCAAGGTTTGCCCGGTAGCGAGGTGCTCTGGTGCGTGCAGCGGCAAGACGGCCGGAAGCCCTCGTAGTGGGCCTACTCGGGTTTACGGCCAACGCAGCCGGTGCGCGTGCCAGGGCGGCGAGCGGGGTGAACCTTGGCTGACGCGGCGCTAGGGGGATACATGAGCGGCAGGAGCATCCCGATGACCCTCGGCACCGGTGCCGGCAGCGGCAGGGCGGACCAGGAGCAGGCGCGCAAGACGGCGGAGGGTCTCGGCTACCTCTCCGGCTTCGGCAACCAGCACAGCAGCGAGGCGGTGCCCGGCGCGCTGCCCGTGGGGCGGAACTCCCCGCAGCGCGCCCCGCTCGGCCTGTACGCGGAGCAGCTGAGCGGCACGGCCTTCACCGAGCCCCGCGCGAACAACCGCCGCTCCTGGCTCTATCGCATCCGCCCCTCGGCCGCGCATCCCCGCTTCCGGCGCACCGGCAACGGCGGCCTGCGCAGCGCGCCCTTCACCGAGGCGGAGCCCGACCCGAACCGGATGCGCTGGAACCCGCTGCCGGACCCGCCGCAGGGCACCGACTTCGTCGACGGGCTGTGGACGCTCGGCGGCAACGGCGACGCGGCACAGCGCACCGGAATGGCCGTCCACCTCTACGCCGCGGACACCTCCATGACCGACCGCGTCTTCTGCGACTCCGACGGGGAACTGCTGATCGTCCCGGAGCTCGGCGGGCTGCTGCTGCACACCGAGTTCGGCCTGCTGAGAGCGGAGCCCGGGCACGTGGCGCTGATCCCGCGCGGGGTGCGGTTCCGCGTCGTACTGCTGGAGCACCAGGCGCGCGGCTACATCTGCGAGAACTACGGACAGCCCTTCACGCTGCCCGAGTTGGGCCCGATCGGCGCCAACGGCCTCGCCAACCCACGGGACTTCATGGCACCTGTCGCCGCCTACGAGGAGGACGGCGCGGACCGTCCGGTCGAGGTGGTCAACAAGTTCTGCGGCAACCTCTGGACGGCACGCTACGACCACTCGCCGCTGGACGTCGTCGCCTGGCACGGCAACCACGTCCCGTACGTCTACGACCTGCGCCGCTTCAACGTGATGGGCACCATCAGCTACGACCACCCGGACCCGTCCATCTTCACCGTCCTCACCTCGCCGTCCGACACTCCGGGGCTGGCGGGCGTGGACTTCGTGGTCTTCGCGCCGCGGTGGCTGGTCGGCGAGGACACCTTCCGCCCGCCGTACTTCCACCGGAACGTGATGAGCGAGTACATGGGCCTGGTCGAGGGCGCCTACGACGCGAAGGCGGAGGGCTTCGTCCCCGGCGGCGGCTCCCTGCACAACATGATGTCCGCGCACGGACCGGACCGGGAGACCTTCGAGCGGGCGAGCTCGGCCGAGCTGAAGCCGCAGAAGATCGACGACGGCCTGGCCTTCATGTTCGAGACGCGCTGGCCCGTGATCGCCACTGCGCAGGCGCTGGAGGCCTCGCATCTGCAGTCCGGTTACGACGACGTGTGGCAGGGTCTGCAGCGCGACTTCCGGCCTTAGGGTCTGCCTGACAAATAGCGTCGTACGTCCGTAGGACGGGGGGAGCGGTGTCTGGGGCGTGCGATCGCAAGGCGGAGGGAGGAGAGCGCAGCGGGCTGCGCCGACGACCGACAACGCTGGGGGCACCTCCCACGAAGTGGGGGAGAGCGTGCGCCCCAGACACCGCTCCCCAGACGGGATTTGTCAGACAGACCCTAGGTGGTGGTCCCGTGTCCGTCTTCGCTCCCGACTCGCTGGAGCTCAACCGCAAGCTGCCGCTGTGGTATCAGGTCTCGCAGTCGCTGCGGGCCTCGATACTCGGCCGCACGCCGCAGGCACCGCTGCGGCTGCCGACCGAGGAACGCCTCGCCGAGCACTACGGGGTGAGCGTGCTGACCATGCGGCAGGCGCTGAAGGAGCTGGAGACGGAAGGGCTGATCTCCCGGCACCGCAGACGCGGCACCTTCATCGAACCCGACGCGTGCAGGGCGAGGCCGGTACGGCTGCTGGGCTCGGTCGACACGATCGTGGCCCAGCAGTCGGGCGACCTCACCACGCTCCTGGAGCACGGGCCCGCCGCGCTGCCGCCCGGACTGGCCGAGCACTTCCCGGGGGTCACGCAGGCCACGGCGTACCGGCGGCTGCGCCGCGACCCGGACAGCGGCGAGGCGACCAACTGGGCGGAGAACTTCATCCATCCACGCGTCGCCCCGCTCATCGACCCCGCCGACCTGGAGCGCGGCTGGCCGATGACGAAGGTGCTGCGCGACGGTGTCGGCGTGCGCATCAGCCGGATCACCGACACCGTCGAGGCGCGGCTGGCCGACCCGGAGACGGCGAAGCTGCTGGACGTGCCGCTGCTCAGCCCGATCCTGCACTACACGGGCGTGACGTACGACGAGGACGGGCAAGCCGTGGACATCGCGCTGATCCACTACCGCGGTGACCGCTTCTCCTTCTCCGTGACCGTCCAGGCCGACTGAGCGCGGTGGAAGGGAAGTTGGCCTCCCGCCCAGGGCATGCCGCCCGTGACGGTGACACGCGCCCCTGACGACTGTGGGCACCCCCTCGTAGCATCGAGCGGTGAGCGATGACGGCCCCGGCACCCAGGACGCACTCCCCGGCGACGCGCCTCTGCTCGACGAGGTGATGCCCTGGTCCGTCGCGCCCCTGCGCCTGGGCCGCGGATGGGTCGCCGGGCCGGACGCCGCCTCGCTGCGCGGCCGTTGGAACGCGCTGATCCGCACCGGCGACGAGGCCGCGCGGTCGGCGCTGTTCGTCCCCAGCCGCTCCCGTACGCTGCGCAGCGCCGTCGCGCCGCTGCCCGGGATGCCGGCGCACGACGGGCGGCTGACGCGGGAGCGCGGGGGCTGTCCGGAGCCGGTCCAGATCCTGCACGGTCCGTACGACCAGCAGTGGCTGATCCCTGACCACCGGCTCATCGACGCGGCGCGCCCGCAGCTGTGGCGGGTGAGCGACGCGCATCAGACGCATCTGGTGGAGACCGCGCACGACCAGCGGCTCCCGGGGCCGCTCTTCACCTTCACCGCGCTGCTGCCGGACGGGCGGACGCATGCAGGGCGGGCGGGGCGCATCCGCCCGCTGTACCGGCGTCCCGGCGGCCGTGAACCCAACCTTCTCCCCGGCCTGTTGGAACATCTCGCCGGCCGGCTGGGCGTGCCCGTCACACCGGAGGACGTGCTCGCATGGACGGCCGCCGCGGGCCGGCCGGGGCCCGGCGGGCGGGCGGTGCCGCTGACTTCGGATCCGGGGCTGTGGCGGAGCGGAGTGGCGCTGGGTGGCCGCATCATCCGGCTGCACACGCGGGCCGCACGGTACGCCGGCGTGGACGGCGCCGGGCGGCCGCGGTTGTCCGGCGGTCATCGCCCGTATGTACGGGCCCCGTTGCCCGCCGCGGCGCCGGCGCCCGAGGAGCTCGACCACGACGCGGAGGAGCGGACGCTGCATGTCGGGGAGGGACGGGTGGCGCCCGTGGCGCGGTCGGCCTGGGAGTTCGAGGCGGGCGGCGTGCGCGTGCTGGAGGCCTGGTTCGCCGAGCGGGCGGCGCCGCCGCCCGAAGCAGCCGGGACGCTCGCGGCCGTACGGCCCCGGCGCTGGCCGCAGGAGTGGACGTCGGAGCTGCTGGAGCTGATCACGGTACTGACGCTGCTGTCCGAACTCCGCCCGGAACAACGGGACTTGGCCCGGACACTGGCATCCGCCACGGAAGGCCGCGGGGAATCAGGCCCGGAGTCCCGCGGAGGGATCGGCCGGGCCGGGCTCCACCGTGCCGGGCTGCTGCCCGCGCCGCCGTACGCTCGCCGCCCGGCGTCGGTCCTCGACGTACCGGAGGAGGGCCCGGAGGGCCAACTCGCGCTGCTCTAGGGGTGTCCGACGGCCGCTCGCGGGCTCGCGGCGCCCGGCACACATGAGCGTGGGGCGGCGGCCGGCGAACCGGTCACCGCCCCGAGGCGCAGGGAGGTCTGTTGGCGGAAGGAGGCTTCAGCCGCGACCGCCGAAGAGCGTGCGGCGCAGTTTGCGCAGCGGCGCGAACAGCGAGACACGCGTGCCCCGGATTCCCGTCCGGCTCCGCGCGGCATCTCGCCGGGTGATCTCACGCATCAGCGAAGTCGCTTCTTCCGTCTCACCCTGCGGCACGGCGGGGCCGGCGAGCACAGCCAGATGCCGGTCCAGGCGCGAACTCGTCGCGCCCGTACCGCATTTGATCGCAGGCACTCGCGCCCTGCCGCTCATTGTTATCTGTTCCATGACTCTCCCCACCCGTACGAGGGCACGAGGCCCGGGCACAGCAACCCTAACGCCCGACTGCTCCACCCGTGTATCCCGGTCACAGGATTCACCTGCCCCACAGGCGCGTTGACGAACATGCGGGACGCCCTGTGATACGTACCCGTGTCCCGCCCGACGGGCGGAAACGTGCGTGCGCCGGGGCCCGCGATGCCGGATCATGTGAGCCATGTCCGCACAGCCCCGCAAGTCCGCCGCCACCGACAGGAGTGAGATTCTGACTTCTCCGACCCGTCCGGAGCACGCGATTACTCCGTACCTGACCATCGACGACACCGACTCGCCGTCCGACATCATCGACGCCCTCTTCCTGGGCCGCTTCACCAACGGGGAGCAGCCCTACTCGCGCAGTCACTCCGTCGACCGGGTCAAGAAGGGCCGCACGCTGCTGCCTTCGGAGGCGACGGTGCTGCGCGAGGCGCAGGACGACGGCCGCAGCACGGTGCTGGCGGAGGGCGAGGGCTGGACGGCCCTGGTCTCACGCTGGACGCATGGCGCGGACGTCACGGTGACGGCGGTCAGCGGCGAACTCGCCCAGAAGCGCCTGGACGAGGCCGTGAAGGACGCCGAGGACGAGCCGGAGCCCCAGTCCGACAAGGTCTCCATGGGCTTCTGGTATCACTCGCCGATGCGCGGCCCGCGCCGCACCACTCGTGCCATCACCGCGGGCACCTGGCAGGAGGTGCGTCCCAACTACACGGCGCGGGTGGCCGACGCCATGGACGGGCTGATGAAGGTCACCCCGGACGAGATCTCCGGACGCCTGCTGCTGCTCCACGGTCCGCCGGGCACCGGAAAGACCTCGGCGCTCCGCACGCTCGCACGTTCGTGGCGCGACTGGTGCCAGGTGGACTGCGTTCTCGACCCGGAGCATCTGTTCAACAACATCGGCTATCTGATGGACATCGCCATCGGCGCCGACGACAGCGACTCCGACGAGCAGCGCTGGCGGCTCCTTCTCCTGGAGGACTGCGACGAGTTGATCCGCGGCGAAGCCAAGCACGCCGCGGGCCAGGCCCTCTCCCGGCTGCTCAACCTGACGGACGGTCTGCTCGGCCAGGGCCGCAACGTGCTGGTGGGTGTCACCACGAACGAGGACCTCGAGCGGCTGCACCCCGC
The DNA here is from genome assembly GCF_055792905.1 of Streptomyces sp. DSM 116795. Classification (NCBI taxonomy): domain Bacteria; kingdom Bacillati; phylum Actinomycetota; class Actinomycetes; order Kitasatosporales; family Streptomycetaceae; genus Streptomyces; species Streptomyces sp. DSM 116795. Next base: position 6,282,222 of record NZ_CM147707.1, on the reverse strand, counting down.
CGTGGTAAGGCCGGGCAGGTGTCTGGCCCGTATCGAGGTAGGCGCGCTCAGCCGCACCGAGGCGGTGGGCTGGCTCGGTACGGACGAGGGCGTCGGCCGCGAAGGCGCCACCCTGGCCGAGCTGTTCGCGCTCCGCAAGGGCACCTCGCCGGCCGCGGTTCCCGCGCAGCACGACCGCGAGGGCTCCGGCCTCTACCTGTGAGCGGGCAGGCGGTCTACGCGCAGACGTGACTGACGGGCTGACGGGGCATCAGGTGCGGCGCCACCGCGCCGCCGCCGCACCTGATAAACAGTCGAACGATGCTGCCATGCGCTGCCAGAATCACGTCATGGTCGATAACGTCGCTGAACTCGCCGAGCGCACCGCAAGCGGTGAGCGCTTCAAGTACCTCTATTTCTGGGGCCATCGGCCGCGGCGGGACGGCGGCATCGGCAAGGGCTGCCTGAGCCAGTGGTGGCACGCCCCCTTCGAGGCGGAAGGCGTCGAGTACGCCACGGCCGAACACTGGATGATGGCCCGCAAGGCCCGTCTGTTCGGGGACGAGGAAGCGGAGCGGCGCGCGGTGGCCGCCCGTCATCCCAAACAGGCGAAGGCCGCAGGCCGCTCGGTGCGCGGCTTCGACCAGAGCGTGTGGGAGCGCGAGCGCTTCGCCATCGTGGTCGAGGGCAGCCTGCGGAAGTTCGAGCACCACGGCGAGCTGCGCGAGTTCCTGCTCGGCACCAACAGCCGCGTGCTGGTGGAGGCGAGCCCGCTGGACCGGGTGTGGGGGGTGGGTCTCGCGGCGGACGACGAGCGGGTGCGCGACCCCTCCCAGTGGCGTGGGCAGAACCTGCTGGGGTTCGCGCTGATGGAAGCCCGCACGAGGCTGCTCACGCGGACGGGCACACCGACATAGCGAGCGCGGCGGAATGAAATCCGGTTCGGCCTTGAACTCTTCGGCGTCACAGGCCTGTTGAGGCCGCCGGCTCCCGCCGGGCCGGCGCCGGTCCGTACGCTCACATCAGACGTACGTCCGTGTCAGCCGTACACCGCGCGCAGCGCGTCCTCGGCCGCGGCACGCGCCGCATCGCGGTCCAGGCCCAGCCTCTTCGCGCGGTGCGCGTAGGACTGCGCCGCCTCGGACGCCTCCCTTGCGGCCGCGTCGCCCGCCGCCGCCACGAAGGTGCCGTGCCGCCCCCTGGTCTCGATGACTCCGTCCGACTCAAGCACCCGGTAGGCCTTGGCGACGGTGTTCGCCGCGAGCCCCAGCTCGACTGCCAGCCCGCGCACGGTCGGCAGCTTGTAGCCGGTGGGCAGATCCCCGCCACGCGCACGGGCGGCGATCTGGGCGCGGAGCTGCTCGTACGGGGCCTCCGGCGCGGCAGGGTCGATGGTGATCTGCAACGGCACGTGTTCTCCGGTCTGTTCGCGGTTTCTCTCGTGGACGGGGACGCGTGCGGATACGCGTGTGCGGTGCCGATTCTCCCTCAGGGGAGGGAAAATCAGGAGCGGCGCCACAGGAGGCCGCGTAGCGTGCCGGATCATGACGCCGAAGGTCACTGTCGAAGCCTTCCGCCCGCGTGACGCCGGAGCAGTGGCCGAGGTGCGGCGTGCGGCCGTCCCGTATCTGGTGTGCACGGCCGAATCGGTGACCTGGGAGGCCGAGTCCGGGCCCGTGTCGGGGCGTACCCGCTGGCTGGTCGCGAGGGACTCCGGCGGCCGTGTCGTGGGCTGCGCGGACACGGGACTGCTCATCAGCAGCACCGAGCCGGGTCACGGCTATCTGCACACGGCTGTGCGCCCGGACGCAAGAGGGCTGGGCGCGGGTGCCGCGCTGGCGGCCGAGGCGGAGGAATACCTGTCCGGGCTGGGGGCGGCCCGTGCCTGGACGTGGGTCCCGGACGACGGCAACTCCCCCGGATTCGCCGAGCGCAGGGGTTACGTACGCGGTCGGCGCGCCTGCTTTCTGGGGCTGGACCTCGCGCGTGCCGGTCTTCCCGCGCTGCCCGAGCCGCTGCCCGAGGGCGTCGAGCTCCGTACGGCCTGGGATTTCGCCGGCGACCAGCGTCCGCTGTACGAAGCGGACTTGGAGTGCTGTGCGGACGAACCAGGCGACGTACGCCACGGCTTCGTGCCGTACGAGGACTGGCTGCGGCTGAACTGGGAACGCCCGGACATCGACCACCGCCTGAGCTCGGTCGTCCTGGTCGGCGGCGAGGTGGCCTCGTACTCCGTGGCGCAGACGGACGGACGGGAGCGCTACTGGTCGGGCATGACCGGCACCCGGCGCACCTACCGCGGGCGCGGACTGGCGCGGCTGGCCAAGCTCGACTCGCTGCGCCGCTCGCGGTCCGCGGGCCGCACGCGGGCCTTCACCGGCAACGACGCGACGAACGCGCCGATGCTGGCTCTCAACAGGAGCCTCGGCTATGTGCAGGCGGCGGCCGAGTGGCGCTACTCCAAGGCGCTGTGAACGGGCGTCGGCCCGGAGTGCCGACGCGTCGGCTCAGAGCGCCGACCGGTTGCCGGTGTCGACGGGCCGGCTGCTGGCGGCACCCTTGCGTGCGTGCTGCTGCACCTGTTCCGCGGTGAGCGCGTAACCGGTGTCCGCGTCGCTCGTGGAGCGGGCGAAGATCACTCCGAGGACCTTTCCGTCCTTCGTCAGCAGCGGGCCGCCGGAGTTGCCCGGGCGGACGGTGGAGCGGATGGCGTAGATGTCCCGGGTACTGAGGTCGTCGCCGTAGATGTCCTGCCCGCGCGCCTCGACGCGCTGTGCGACTGCTGCCGCACGCAGATCGAGGCTGCCGTTCTCCGGATAGCCGGCCACGACGCCGGGCGCTCCGCGGGGCGCGTTGCCCGCGAAGTCCAGGGCGGGTGCCTCCAGTCCGGGCACGGCGAGTACGGCGACGTCGGTCTTCGGGTCGAAGTGCACGACCCTCGCCTCGAAGCGGGGGCCGACTCCGCCGACGCGTACGGTCGGTTCGTCCACGCCGGCGACGACGTGCGCGTTGGTCATCACACGCTGGTTCGTGTAGACGAAGCCGCTGCCTTCCTGGCCGCGGGGGCTTCCGTCGACGTCCGCCACGCCCTCGACCTTGACCGAGCTGCGCTTTGCGGCCTGAGTCGCGGCGGGGGTGACGGAGTCGCCGGAGGGCTTGGCGACGGAGGTGCCCGGTTCGTGCTCGAAGGGGTTGAAGACCGGCGGGAATCCCGCTGTCGTGAGCGCTCCCGTTGCGTCGTTGAACCAGGTGGCGGCCTGGTCGGGCATCCGGTCCTGGACGGTGCCGAGCACTTCCGAGCTGCGGATCGTCTCGTTCAGCGTGGGTGAGGGCGACACGGACAGGGCGCTCGCCGCGACCCAGCCGACAACCAGTACCGCTATCGCGTTGACGGCCACTCCCCCGGCGCCGTCGGCCCAGCGCACGGGCGTCCAGCTCAACGCGTCACGCAGCCGCCACCCCAGCGGAGCTGCTACCGCCTGGCCCAGTGCCGCCGGTACGAGCACGGTGAGCAGCGCCACGATGGTGGCCTCCGTGGTGCCGGGATGCACCTTGTCCAGCACGAACGGCAGCGCCCACACACCGACGACGGCGCCGCCGACGAAGCCGGCGAGGGAGACGAACCCCGCAACGAGGCCTCGCTGATAGCCGGAAACGGAGAAGACCAGCACTGCGAGCAGCAACAGCACATCCAGCAGGTTCACCGCACACCCCTTCTCGCCCCACTCGGGTTACTCATCGTGCTCACGTTGCGGCCCTGTCCTCCGATTGTGCCTCGGCCGTCCTCCGCATCTGCCCCTGGTCGCAGAACACACGCGAAACAGAGCAGGGTTGGTTCCGTATCACGACTGAGGCTCAACGGATACGCACCCATACTTCCCATTCGCGTAAATGGTGAGGAAATGGCTGCTACGCCCCCTGAGATCCCGGGTTCCCGCCGCCGCTCCGGCCGTCGTCCCGCCGGCCCGATCCCTCGAGGCGGCGTGCCACGCGCCCCAGCCCTTCGGCGAGCAGCTCCAGCTCTCCACCGTCGAGTACGTCTATCAACGCCTCCCGCACGGCGGCGACATGACCCGGGGCCGCGTCACGCAGCGCACGTCTGCCCTCTCCGGTGAGCACGGCGTAGACCCCGCGCACATCGCTCTCGCAGGTGCGGCGGCGCACAAGGCCGCGCCTCTCCAGCCGGCCGATCTGGTAGGTCAGGCCGCTCTTGGAGGTGACCAGCCCGTTGGCCAGCTCCGTCATACGGATCTCTCCGCCCGGGGCCTCACCGAGGCGGACGAGGATCTCGTACTGCGGATGGGACAGGCCGCTGTCCTCCCTCAGCTGCTGTTCGAGGTGCTGGGCGACCCGGTTGCTCGCCTGGAGGAAGCCCTGCCAGGCAGCCATCTCGCGTTCGTCCAGCCATTCGGGATCGGTCATGCGGCAATCCTACGGTGTTGTTCAAATTCGAATCATCGAGTAGCGTCGGGATCAGATAGTTCGAGTTTGAACAGTATCGGTGTTCGCACCGTCCGCCGCGCCCCCGTGAAAGGCAGAAGCGATCATGACCACCGGCACCACGGCCACCGGCGCCACAGAGGGGACGACGCCACCTGCCCGCATGCCCGTGCTCTATCTCAGCCACGGCGCACCGCCGCTGGCCGACGACGAGCTGTGGACCTCCCAACTGGCGGACTGGAGCGCCCGGTTGCCGCGGCCGAAGGCGATCCTTATGGTCTCGGCGCACTGGGAGTCGGCTCCGGTCACCCTCTCCGCCACGCGTACGGTGCCGCTCCTCTACGACTTCTGGGGGTTCCCGGAGCGCTACTTCCAGGTGCGCTATCCGGCACCGGGCGCTCCCGGACTCGCCGAACGCGTACGGAAGTTGCTCTCGGCGAGTGGCGGCCAGGTGCACGACGCACCGGCCCGCGGCCTCGACCACGGGGCGTACGTGCCGCTCGTCGAGATGTATCCGGACGCCGACGTGCCGGTGCTGCAGATGTCCATGCCCACTCTCGAACCGGAGGAGCTGCTGCGGCTGGGGCGCAGGCTCGCCCCGCTGCGCGACGAGGGTTACCTCATCGTCGGCAGCGGCTTCTTCACCCACAATCTGAGCGAGCTGCGGTGGGGCGCCGGCGTGGACGAAGCGCCCGGCTGGTCAAGGGAGTTCGACGCCTGGGGGCGGGAGGCGCTGGAGCGCGGCGACATCGACGCGCTGCTCGACTTCGCGCACAAGTCGCCCGCGGGGCGCACGGCCCACCCGCGAAGCGAGCACTTCGCCCCGCTCTTCGTCACCCTCGGCGCGGGCGAGGCGGAACTGGCGCGGCAGCGCACGGTCATCGACGGGTTCTGGGCCGGGCTGGCCAAGCGGTCCGTCCAGATCGGCGGTTGAGACGGGGTGCCCGGGGTGACGTCGGAATTCGGCCCGGCGGGCAGCGGGTACTGCGGGGCACGGCACGCACCGGGGACACACCGGACGAGCGTTGAAGTCCCGGCTGCCGGACGGCGGTTCAGCCCGGCAGCCGGGAGTCATGACGGTCAGCGCGGCGCCGCCCAGGTGTGGGCGACGTCGATGACGATGCGGTCGCTCAGTTCGAGGACGCGGAAGGGCAGCCGGGCCCTGACTCCGAGGCCGAGCTGGGTCGTTCCCTCGTAGCTGGCGCCGAAGCGGGCGTCGCGGAAGGTCTTGTACCCCTCGAGGTTCACACCCGGCAGCGGCTTGCCGCCCCGGCCCGGGTACGTCGCCTCGTAGGTCTCCGGGTCGTAGCTGGGCGCGGACGCGACGATCTCCAGGATCGCGCCCCCGTTGATCTTGATGTGGTTGCCGGAGCCGTCCTGGTAGAACTTGTCGACATAACGGACCTGGTAGGCCGCGGGATCCGCGGGCATGCCCGGGCGGATGTCGAGAACCATGCGGTCGAAGCAGTCGTGCCGCCCGGTCCGTACGTCGGTGAGCGGACGGTCGCCCGTGCCCGTGCCCGTCTTCGGCAGGCTCCCCCACGTGACGCCGCAACTCGCGGCGGCAGCCGAGGACTGCGAAGAAGCAGCGGTGGCTCCGGGCCCGGCGGCGGTGGCCACCGACGCGGTGGTCAGGAGCCCCGCACTGGTGAGCACGGCGATGACGAGCAGCCTGGTGTGTCGCATTTGGAGGCCCCCTTGTGGCGCAATTGCTGTGGCAAGAGGCTAGACACCTGAAACCGGGCTTGAGTTGTACAGAAACGCATGTAACCGGATCGAAGTAGGAAAACGGACGCACGGCACACATCGATGCGCCCCCGGGGTACGCGCCTGAGCCCCTGCTTACCCCTGCCTTAACGCCACCATAAGGATGGGCAGTTGGGGCCTCCGGGCGTCGAACGGGCAGTTGAGCGCCGCTAGCGTGCTGCACATCGCATCGGCCCGGCCCGCCTGGCACCACCGGGGCGCGCGGGGCAGGCGGCACCGTACGCCCCCCACTTCCAGGAGCCCCAAGATGTCCGCTCGTCGCACGGTCGCACGCATATCCGCTCTCGGAGCCGTGCCCATCGCGCTCTCCATGGCCGCTGCGGTTCCGGCCGCGGCACACGGTTCGATGACCGACCCCGTCAGCCGTGTCTCCGCCTGCTTCGCGGAGGGGCCGGAGAACGCGAAGTCCGCCGCGTGCAAGGCGGCCGTGAAGGCAGGCGGGACCCAGGCCCTCTACGACTGGAACGAGGTCAACATCCCGGACGCGGCGGGCAAGCACGAGCAGATCATCCCGGACGGAAAGCTGTGCAGCGCGGGACGCGCCAAGTACAAGGGCCTCGACCTGCCGCGCAAGGACTGGCCGTCCTCGAAGATGAGCGCCGGCGAACACTCTTTCTCGTACAAGGCGACGGCCCCGCACAAGGGCAGCTTCGAGCTGTACATCACGAAGGCCGGCTACGACCCGTCCAAGCCGCTGAAGTGGTCGGACCTGGAGTCCAAGCCGTTCGCCAAGGTCAAGGACCCCAAGCTGCAGGGCGGCGAGTACAAGTTCAAGGGTGATGTGCCCAAGAGGAGCGGCCGCCACCTGATCTACAGCATCTGGCAGCGCTCCGACAGCCCCGAGGCGTTCTACACCTGCTCCGACGTCACCTTCGGGGGCGGAAAGGCCGCCGCCTCCGGCAGCGGGGCGGAGCCCTCCTCACAGGCCGGTCCGGAAGCGCCGAGCGACTCGGAGATCGCCGCCGGCGCCGCGAAGTCGACCGTGGAGCACGGCGGCCGCGGCAACCCGTCGGCCGGGGAGCACGGCGCCCACGGTGCGCACGCCGGCACCAAGAGCGCCCAGGGCGGGCACTCCTCGCACAACGCCCCCGAGGTGAAGAGCTCCGGGCAGGGCGACCGCCTCGCCCGTACCGGAGGCGACGACACGACGACGAACATCGCCCTCGCCGGAGCAGGCGTCCTCGTCGTCGGCGCCGCACTTGTCTGCCTCGGTGCCCGCCGCCGTGACCTCGGCCGTCGCAGCAACAGCTGACAATGCGCATGGGATGCTGTTACGAGCAGGACCGGGACGGGACGTGCGTGGCCTGCGGGGAAGGTGAGGCAGGGTGGAGCATGTGGAGCCGCCGGCGGCGACGCGGGAAGTCACCTCGGAGGCCGAGCTGCGAGAACTGCTCGGCGACCCCGCGCCGCACGCGGCGCGGAAGGTCCGGAGCACGCTGCACGCGCTGGACCGGGAGTGGCTTGCACACTCGCCGCTGTGTCTGATCGCCACATCGGGCCGCGACGGTTCGTGCGACGTGTCGCCGAAGGGCGACCCGTCCGGCTTCGTGAAGGTGCTGGACGAGCGTACGGTCGCGATCCCCGACCGGCCGGGCAACAGACGGGCCGACGGGTTCCGCAACATCCTGCAGAACCCGCACGTCGGCCTCATCCATCTGCTGCCCGGCCGTGGCGACACGCTGCGCATCAACGGCACGGCACGGATCGTGCGCGAGGCGCCCTTCCTCGACGAGATGACGGTCGGACGGAACCGGCCCCTGCTGGCGCTGGTGGTCCGGATCGAGGAGATCTACTTCCACTGCTCGAAGGCGTTCCTGCGCTCCGCCGCCTGGAATCCGGGCACCTGGGAGCCGGAGGCGCTCCCGGGGCGGGCGAAGCTGTCCAAGGCGCTGGAACGCCAGGACGACCCGCTGGAGTTGCTGGAGGAGCACTACGGGCCCGCGTACGCGGAGAAGCTCTACGAATGGTGATGTGACGGCACCGGGGCCGCGCCGCCGTACTCGAACGGCGATGCGGCCCCGGTGTCCGTGTTCCTGCTCCTGTTCCTGTTCCTGCTCCTGTTTCTGCTGTCCGGCTATGAAGTGCAGGTCGTCGGCTCGGCATTGGCGGGGTCGAGGGCGTTGGCCGTCTCGTGGAACGCCAGCTTGTCGAAGAGGCCGATCGCCAGATGTTCGGAGATGTCGGCCGGGCACAGATCCTGGAGCACGACGTTGTTGACGTCCGGCCCCTTCAGGAACTGCGACTTGTAGGGCGTCACGATCTCGTCGTACTTCGTCGCGATCACCGTGTACTTCACGCCCGGCAGGGTGTCGCCGCCCTCGTTCAGGCGGCCCAGGAACTCCGAGCCCTCCTTCTGCTGCATCAGCGACGGCGCGAGCCCGTCGACGACGTCGCCGAGCGGCGGCAGCAGGTCGACGAGCTTGGTGAGCCCGCTCAGCGTGGTGCCGTGGTTGCTCGGCGCGATGCCGACGAGTGCGTTCACCTTGTCGGCTCCGCCGAGGAACTTCATGTAGTAGCGGGGCATCATGCCGCCCTGCGAATGGCCGACGATGTCGACCTTGTTGGTGCCGCTCGCCTCCAGGACCTTGTCGACGAAGGTGTCGAGCTGTGCGGCGGAGTCCTCGATCGGGCCGAGGCCGTAGAGCAGCGGAACGCCGTTGTACTGGCCGTAGTCGAGGGAGAAGACGCAGTAGCCGCGCTTCTTCAAGTAGGGCGCCAGGCCGAGCCAGTTGTCCAGCGCGTTGCCGCCCGTTCCGTGCACGAGCACGACGGGGCGCGGGTGTTCCTCCGAGGGCTTGCAGTCGTAGTCGTTCCAGCCGCCCTCCGACGACGAGGCCCGGGCTGCCGGCTTGCCGGCTGACTTGGAGTCCGCCGAGTCCGCCGAGTCCGATGTGGAGGAACCGGACGCTGAAGATCCGGGCTCGGCGGTCTCGGACGCCGAGGCGCCCGACGCCGTGAGTGGGAGCGCCGTCATGACGATCGCGGCCGCCGCGGCGACCGCGGGGGTGGCGGGGTGCTTCCAGGACAGTTTCACTGCCGTCTCCTCGTGGGGGTGAGGGGGACGTTGATGCCTGTGGCGCCTCTTGGGGTCTGCGTAACGAGTGTTGTGTGGGGGGTGTTGATGCGGGGGGTGGTGCACAGGTGACAGTGGGGAGTGAGGCAGGCCACATTGACGAAGCCACGTCAATTAACGCAGCGGTAACTTTGGAGTGCCATAAGCGGGACTGTGAAGATTCGGTGACCGTCCCGACGCCGTGTAGGCTGCCGCGGCGGCACGAAGTCAAGAGCGGGAGGAAGTCCGGTGGTTTTGAAGATCACCACCCGCAACGCCCGCTTCCAGCAGTGGCAGTCGCTGCTGTCCAACCGGAACAAGCGGCAGCGCGCAGGGGAGTTCCTCGTCCAGGGAGTCCGCCCCATCACGATCGCCGTCGAACGCGGCTGGCCCGTACGGGCGTTGATCCACTCCACCCGGCGGCCGCTGTCCCGCTGGGCGGAGAACCTGGTACGCGAGGTGCCGGCGGAACGGATCGCGATGGCGCCCGAACTCCTCGCCGAACTGGGCGGCAAGGACGAGACCGCCCCCGAGGTCGTGGCGGTGCTCGGGATGCCCGAGGACGATCTGTCCCGCATCGGCGTGAGCGACGGCTTCCTCGGCGTGCTCTTCGACCGTCCCGCCGGCCCCGGGAACCTCGGCACCGTCATCCGCTCCGCGGACGCCTTCGGCGCCGGGGGCGTGATCGTGACCGGTCACGCCGCCGACGTATACGACCCCAAGTCGGTGCGGGCAAGCACCGGTTCGCTCTTCGCGCTTCCGGCCGTACGGGTGCCCTCCCGGCGTGAGGTCGTGAGCTGGCTGGAGGAGCAGCGGGCCCGCGGGCTGCCGGTCGCGGTCGTCGGCACGGACGAAAAAGGCGACGCCGACCTCTTCGACACCGATCTGACCGGGCCCGTACTGCTGCTCGTCGGGAATGAGACCGCAGGCCTGAGCGCGGGCTGGCGCGAGGTGTGCGATCACACGGTGCGCATCCCGATGGCCGGCTCCGCGAGTTCGCTCAACGCGGCCGGCGCCGCGACCGCCGTGCTGTACGAGGTCTCCAGGCAGCGCATCGCCGCCGCACGCCGGGGCTGACCCGGCTGCACGCCGGAGCTGACACGCCCTAGGGCCGCGGCGCCCGGTGCGCTCCGCACGCAGGCCGGCGGCCGGCCCGTTCCCTCCGGATTCCGCGGAATGGCCGGTGCGCCCGGGTGGTTGCTCACGTCATGACCCGACGTCCCGGACCTCGCGTCCTGTCCGAAGAGGCTCTCTCGGAGCTGCTGGGCGCCCAGCACTTCAGCGTCCTCGCCACCAACAAGCGCAGCGGCCATCCGCATCTGACCACCATGGTGCACAGCTGGGACCCCGAGGCCCGCATCGTGCGCTTCTTCACCACCGCCGACCGCGTGAAGGTGAAGCACCTGCGGCGCGACCCGCGTGCGGCCGTGCATGTGCCGGGCGGCGACGTGTGGACCTTCGCCGTCGCCGAGGGCGAGGCGGAGGTCTCCGAGATCACGACCGTGCCCGGTGACGCCACCGGTCTGGAGGTACTCGCGATGCTTCCGGAGTCGATGAGGCCCGCGGACGAACGCGCCTTCCTGGAGCAGTTGGTGGACGAACGCCGGGTGGTCATCCGTCTGAGAGTGAACCGCATGTACGGAACGGCGCTCGACGTCGACGGCTGAGGAACCGGCACCGGCCTCGGGCACCGGCACGGTGCCGGCCCGCGGTCGCAGCTGCGGCTATGCCGCGTCCAGCAGCCCCGCGGGGTGCGCCGCGGAAGCGCCGAACCGCAGCCGGGCCCGGTCCGCCGCCGCCTCGGCACGTCTGGCCTTCTCCTCGCGGGGGTCCAGGGAGAGCTGCAGGGTGGCGAGTTCGGCTGGCATCAGCTCCTCCGCACGCAGGACGAGCGCTCGTACGCGGGCACGCTGCAGCCCGAGCCCGTCGTGCAGGGCGTAGGCGACGGCGGTCAGGACCGGAGTGTGCGCGGAGGGTTCGGTGAGCGTGCGGGTGCGCGTGGTGACGGAGCGGTCGGCGTAGCGGACGGTGAGGGTCAGCGCACGGGCAGCCTGCCCTCCGGTACGCATGCGGAAGCCCAGTTCGTCGGCCAGGGCGAGCAGCGCGCGGCGGCGCGCGCCCGTATCGAGTTCGTCCCGGCCGAAGCGGAGTTCGGCCTTCTCCGAACGTGCCGGTTCACCGGGAACCACCGGTGTCGGATCGATGCCGCGGGAGCGCTCGTGGAGGAGGCGTCCGGTCTTCGCGCCGAGGATGCGCTGCAGGGTGGCGGGAGCGGTGCCGGCGACGCGGCCGACGGTGTCCAGACCGTACGAACACAGGGTGCGTGCGGTCGCCGCGCCGACGCCGTGCAGTGCCGCGACGGGTCTGCCGGCGAGGAAGGCGGCGGACTCCTCCGGGTGCACGGCCCGTACCGAGCCCACGGGCCCGGAGTGCACGGCCATCCGTGCGAGCAGCGGGTTGACGGCGACGCCGATGGTGCAGTCGGTGCCGTACAGGGCCAGCGCACGGAGCCGGATGAGCCGGGCCAGTCCGGGTGCGTCGCGGTCGAAGTAGCGCAGCGCGCCCCGTACGTCGGCGAGCGCGGCGTCGGGCGGCAGCGCCTGTACGACGGGGGTGAAGCCCGCGAGGAGACCGAGGAGTACGGAGAACTCCGGGCCGTGGCCGCCCTCTTCGGCATGACGGGATCCGTCCCCGAACTGGACGTACAGCACGCGGAGTTGTGCCGGATGCCCGTTCATCCCGCGCTCCCCGGGCTGGAGTGCCACAGCTTGCGCAGGGCCTGCGGGGAACCCGCGGAATCGCCGGGCGGGCGCAGGTCGGCCCAGGGGTGCATCTCATATCCCTTGGCCACCTCGACCGTGCGGCCACCGGCGTCCTGCCCGGACCCGGTCTCCTCTCCCCCGGGCGGCTCCGCCAGCCTGGCGGCCACGGCGTCCAGGCCGCCGGTGCGGCGCAGCTCGGCCAGTTCGGCCAGGTCCCATGCGGCCGATCCCACCACGCTGAGGCTGCGCGGGCCGCGCCGCTGCACCACTCCCCTCACCAGCAGCAGCCAGGAGTGGAAGACGGTGTGTGCGCAGGCGGCGTGCGAATCGTCGAAGAAGGCGAGGTCGACCAGTCCCGTGCCGTCGTCGAGGGTGCTGAAGATGACGCGCCGCCCGGAGCGGATCGGCGGGGTCTGGGTCGCGGCCTTGGCGCCGGCGACCAGGACCGTCTCACCGTGCCGGACGTCGCGCAGCGCACGTGCGGAGTGCGCGCCCAACTCCCGCAGGAACGCGGTGTGATCGTCCATGAGGTGCCGGGAGGCGTCCATGCCGAGGACGCCGAGTTCCGCGCCCAGCCGCTCGCCGGCGTCGAGGTCGGGAAGCCCGGCCGGCTCGGGTACGGCGGCGTCGCCCTGCGCCGCCTGGTCCAGGGCCAGTTGCCCCTCACGGGCACCGGCGCCGCCGCGCTGCCGGCGGTGGAGTTCGGCGATCTGCAGAAGCAGGTCGCGGCGGTTGCCGCCGGGGGCGAAGGCGTCCAGCGCCCCCACGCGCGCGAGCTTCTCGGCCACGGGACGCGGCGGCCGTGCTCTGCGCCAGAGGTCGGCCAGCGAGTCGTAGGGCTGCTCGGCGGCGATGCGCTCCGCGTCCGTCTCGCTGATGCCCTGCACTTCGGAGAGTGCGAGACGCAGCCCCCACCGGCGCTGCCCGGCATCCGGATCAGCCGCACCCTCAACTCTCTTGGAATCAGACACCAGTTCGATCTGATAGGCGGCCGATGACCGGTTCACATCCAGCGGCAGCACCGGCACCCCGTGTCTGCGCGCGTCCGCCAGCAGCAGCCGCTTCGGGTACATCCCCGGATCGTGCTCCAGCACCCCCGCGTAGAAGGCCGCCGGATGATGGGCCTTCAGCCACGCCGACTGGTACGTCGGTACGGCGAAGGCGACGGCGTGCGCCTTGCAGAAGCCGTACGAGCCGAACGCCTCCACGATCTCCCAGGTGCGTTCGACGGCCTCGGCCGCGTACCCGCGCCGGGACGCCTCCTGCGCGAACCAGGCCCGGACCCTCCCCTGCCGCTCGCCGTCCGAGAGCGCGCGCCGCGCCTCGTCGGCCATGGCACGGCCGCATCCGGTCATGACGGACACGATCTCGATGATCTGCTCGTGGAAGACGACGACACCGAACGTCTCGCGCAGCGCCGGCTCCAGGTCCGGGTGCGGATACGCGGCCGGCCGCCGTCCGTGCCGCGCCTCGATGAACGGCCGCACCATGTCGGCGACGACCGGCCCCGGCCGGAACAGCGAGATGTCGACGACGAGATGGTGGAAGCTCTCCGGCTGCAGCCGCCCCACCAGGTCGCGCTGGCCCGGCGATTCGATCTGGAAGCACCCGAGCGTCTCGGCGGAGCGGATCAGCGCGTACGTACGCGGATCGCCCTGGGGCACCTCGTCCAGCGCGAGACGGCCGCCCCCCGCGCGTTCGATCTCGGCGACCGCGTACGCCATCGCGGACTGCATCCGCACCCCCAGCACGTCCAGCTTCAGCAGCCCCATCTCCTCCACGTCGTCCTTGTCGAACTGCGACATGGGGATGGGGGCCGCCCCCTCGTCCGGCGGGCCGAGCGGGATCTCGCCGCTCGTGGGCACGACAGGTGTACGGGCGCGGAGCGAGGAGTCCGAGAGCAGCACCCCGCACGGGTGCATGGCGATGCCGCGGGGCAGTGCGTCCAGCGACTCGACCAGGTCCCAGAAGCGGGGCCCGTACCGCCCGGCGTCCACACCGCTCAGCTCGGGGAGCTCCTCGAGGGCGGCACGCGCGTCACGGGCCCGAATGTGCGGGAACGACTTGGCGAGCTCGTCGGTCTCGGCGGGGTCCATGCTCAGCGCGGCGGCCACGTCACGGATGGCGTGCCGCACCCGGTAGGTCTCGGGCATGGAGACGGCGGCGACGCGCTCTTCGCCGAAGCGGTCGAAGATCGCGCGGTAGACCTCCAGCCTTCGCGCTGACTCCACGTCGATGTCGATGTCCGGCAGGGCGGCGCGGCGCGGCGAGAGGAACCGCTCCATGAGAAGGCCGTGTTCGACGGGGTCGGCCTGTGCGATGCCCAGCAGATGGTTGACCAGCGATCCGGCGCCGGAGCCGCGCGCTGCGACCCGTACGCCCAGTGCCCTTGCGTCCTCGACGACCTGCGCGACCGTGAGGAAGTAGGAGGAGAAGCCGAGACCTTCGATGATCCGCAGCTCGTGTTCGAGTCTCTCCCAGCGCTCCCGCTGCCCCTCGTACCGCCGGGCGACCATCCCGGCCGCACACCGCGAACGCAGCACGCGCTCGGCGCTCCTGCCGCCGCCCGCACCGACCAGCCACGGTTCGGGGAAGTGCACACGTCCGATGCCGATGTCGTACTCCGGGTCGACGCGGCAGTTCCCCGCGGTCTCCTCGGTCAGCGCCAGCAGCCGGTGCGCGGTGTCGCTCCGGTAGCCCGCGGCCTGAGCGATGCGCTCCGCGGCCGACGCCATGGCCTCCGGGCCCTTGAGCCACCGCTCGCCGCCGTCCAGCCCTTTCCGGGGATCGATGGGGACCAGGCGGCGCGCGGCGTCCAGTACGTCCGCGACCGGGCCCTGGCCGGGGTCGGCGTAGCGCACCCCGTTGGCCAGTACGGGCTTCACCCCCTGCTCAGCGGCGAGCCCCAGCATCCGCGCGGACTCGCGAAGCGGCACGTGCCCGGCGACCTCCAGCCGCAGCGCCCGCGTGCCGAAGATCTCCCGCCAGCCGTCCAGTTGCCGTGCCGCGCGGTCGGGGCGTCCGGCGGCGAGCGACCGGCCGACGTCGGAGCCGGGACCGAGCAGCACGGTCAGCGCGTCCTCGTGCCCGCCCGCGCCGCTTCCCGCGCCGGACACCGGCGCGCCTCCGACCGCGGCCAGGTCCTCCCACTCCAGCAAGGGGCGCTCGCCGCCGCCTGCGTGCGCGGCGGTGACCAGCCGGCACAGCCGCGCCCATCCCGCGGCCCCCCGCCCGGCGAGGAAGACGACGCGCTGTGCCGATTCGTCGATGAAGGCACCACCTCTGACGGGAGTACGGCGGCGGCGTACCGCGCTCTTCTTCTCCGGCCGCTCCGCCACCGCAAGATCCACCCCGTACACCGGCCGTACGCCGGCCTCCGCGCTCGCCCGTGCGAAGCGGACCGCTCCGGCGAGGCTGTCCCGGTCGGTGAGCGCGACCGCGTCCATGCCGCGCTCGGCGGCGCGGCCGGCCAGCGTCTCGGGGTGCGAGGCCCCGTATCTCAGGGAGAATCCGGAGGCGACGTGCAGGTGCACGAATCCCGGCATCGCACGCACCTCCCGCCGCATCCGCACCTTGCCTGTCCTCCGGCACACCCCCACCATAGACCAGTGCGTCGAACTCGCGTTCGAACGGTTGGTGTGACGTTTCCCCGCAGCTCACCGGCGGTACGCGGCCGCGCGGGCAAGGCCAGGAACCACCGCCTGGCCGGGTGTCCGACCGGCCCGGGACAGCCGGGTTCCGCGCTGAGAGAACCGCTCCCGCCACCGCACACGGCGGCGTCATCATCAGCTCCATGAGCGAACGCGTCGCCGTCCTCTCCGACATCCACGGCGTCCTCCCCGCTTTGGAGGCGGTACTGGCCGAGCCGGACGTACGGACGGCCGACACCGTCGTGCTCACGGGGGACCTCCTCGCCGGGCCGCAGCCCGTCGAGACGCTGGAGCTGCTGCGCGGCCTGGGCGAGAGGGCGGTATGGATACGGGGCAACGCCGACCGCGAACTGGTCGAGCTCGCACGCGCGGGCCGGGACGTACCCGACGCCCTGCCCTTCGACGCATGGGCGGCGGGGCAGCTGCACGCCGCGGACGTCGAGTTCCTGGCTGGGCTGCCGGCGAGCGTCCGCCTGGAGGCCGACGGGCTCGGCCCGGTGCTCTTCTGCCACGCCACGCCCCGCAACGACACGGAGGTGGTGCTCGCCGACTCCCGGCCCCAACGCTGGGCCGAGGTGCTGGCAGACGTGGACGCCGACGTACGGGCCGTGGTCTGCGGCCACACCCACATGCCGTTCGTACGGCTCACGCACGGGCTGCTGGTGATCAATCCCGGCAGCGTCGGAATGCCGTACGGACGTCCCGGTGCGCACTGGGCCATGCTCGGCCCCGGTGAGGCCGTGACCCTGCGCCGCACCCCGTACGACTACGCGGCGGCCTGCGCCCGCATCGCCGCCGAGTCCGGGTTCGAGGGTGCGGCGGAGTGGGCGGAGGAGTACGTGCACGCGCGCAACAGCGCAGAGTACGCACTCGCCGCCTTCGGACCGCTCGACGGCCGCGACGAGTGCCGCAGCGAGTAGGGACGGCGAGATAGGCGGCCTGCGCCCGCATCGCCGCGGAGTCCGGCTTCGAGAGCGCCGCGGAGCGGGCGCACGAGACCTGTACGCACGGAACAGCGCCGCGGACGCCCTGGCCGCGTCCGGGCCACGGGCCAGACGCGGACGTGACCCGTCCCAGCTCCGCGGGAGACTCCATGCCCGGTCCGTGCAGAGACCGCGAAAGCGGCTCCGTGTGACCGATGTCAAAGAAGTGGCCGACCGTAGAGGCGGCAGGGCAGGGTAGAAGAGCCAGCGCCCGGCCCGTGGGCACACCGCAGACGGGCGGGGCCCGACCCACTCGCACAGGACATGCACAGAAGGAGCCCCATGAGGATCGGGATCGTCGGAGCCACCGGCCAGGTCGGCAGCGTGATGCGGGAGATTCTGGCCGAGCGGAAACTCCCCGTGGAGCAGCTGCGTCTGTTCGCCTCCGCCCGTTCCGCCGGGCGCACCCTCCCCTGGCAGGGCGGGGAGATCACCGTCGAGGACGCGACGGCCGCCGACTACTCGGGACTGGACGTCGTGCTGTTCTCCGCCGGGGGGTCGACGTCGAAGGCCATCGCGGAGAAGGTCGCCTCGCAGGGCCCGGTCGTCATCGACAACTCCTCCGCCTGGCGGCTCGACCCCGAAGTGCCGCTCGTCGTCTCCGAGGTGAACCCGGACGCGGCCAGGCACCGCCCGAAGGGCATCATCGCCAACCCGAACTGCACCACCATGGCCGCCATGCCCGTGCTGCGTCCGCTGCACGAGGAGGCCGGGCTGACGGGGCTGGTCGTCGCCACCTACCAGGCGGTCTCCGGCAGCGGCCTGGCCGGCGTCGCCGAGCTGAACGAGCAGGCGGGCAAGGCCGTCGAGAGCGACGCGACCCGGCTGACGTTCGACGGCGGCGCCGTCGACTTCCCCGAGCCGGACAAGTACGAGCGTCCGATCGCCTTCAACGTGCTGCCGATGGCCGGTTCGATCGTCGACGACGGTCTGGACGAGACCGACGAGGAGCAAAAGCTCCGCAACGAGAGCCGCAAGATCCTCGGCATCCCCGGCCTGAGGGTGTCGGGCACCTGCGTGCGCGTGCCCGTCTTCACCGGTCACTCCCTCCAGGTCAACGCCCGCTTCGAGCGGGCGATCACACCGGAGCGCGCGCGTGAACTGCTGGCGGCGGCACCGGGCGTGGAGCTCTCCGACATCCCCACGCCGCTGCAGGCCGCGGGCAAGGACGCGAGCTACGTCGGCCGTATCCGCACCGACGAGACCGCCGAGCACGGCCTCGCGCTCTTCCTCGCCAACGACAACCTCCGCAAGGGCGCGGCACTGAACGCGGTGCAGATCGCGGAGCTGGTCGCCGCCGAGTGAGGTGACCGGGCGAAGGCCCGTACACGACGGCCACGACGACGGAACCCCCGGGCTGTGCCCGGGGGTTCCGCGTGTGCGCTGTGACGCTGCTCAGTGCGGGATCACACCGGACGCGTCAGGTGCCGGGTGCGTCAGGGAAGCTGCGCACCGGTGGCCTCGAGGGCCGTCGTCACCGGCTGGAAGAAGGTCTCGCCGCCGGCGGAGCAGTCGCCGCTGCCGCCGGAGGTCATGCCGAGAGCCTTGTCGCCGGCAAAGAGGGAGCCGCCGCTGTCGCCGGGCTCGGCGCAGACGTCGGTCTGGATCAGACCGTTGACGGTGCCCTCGGGGTAGGTGACGGAGGCGTCCAGGGCCTTGACCGTGCCCTCGTGCACCTGGGTGGTGCTGCCGCTGCGGGTGACCTTCTGGCCGACCTCGGCCTCGGCCGCCGCCGTGATCTCCTGCGTGCCGCCGTCGTAGAGGTTGACCGAGCTCGGGTGGTCGACCTCGGCGGTGTACGTGGCGATGCCGTAGTCGGCACCCGGGAACTCGCCGTCGCCGCTCTTGGCGATCTCCTCGCCACCCTCGCTGTCGGACCAGCTGGCGATCGCGGTGGTGCAGTGGCCCGCCGAGAGGAAGGCCGGCTTGCCGTCGAGGGTGACGTTGAAGCCGAGCGAGCAGCGTCCACCGTCACCGTGGATGGCGTCACCACCGGCAATCTTGGTGGTGAACTCACCCGCGCTGCGCTTCATTTCGACCTTGCTGCCCTGCGCCTCGGCCTGCTTCTTCAGCTGGGCGAGCTTCTCGCCCTTGACCGTCTTGTCGGCGGTGATGACGACCTTGTTGGACTTCACGTCCACGGCACGGGCGGTGCCGGCGACGCTGTCCTTCGTCAGGGTGTCCTTGACCGACTTCAGCTGGGCCATCGTGTGCTGAACGATCTTGGCCTCGGCGCCTGCCGCCTCGACCTTCTTCTTGGCGGCCTGGTCCGTCACGTTGACGACGAGCTTCTTGGCCTTGGCGTCGTAGAACGAACCGGCGTCACCCTTGACGTCCGACGTGAGCTTCGAGGCGAGCTTCGAAGCCGACGTGCTGGAGAGGGTCTTGAGGCTCGGCGTGGCCTCTTCCGCAGCGTTGGCTGTCGACAGGGTCAGCGATCCGGCGACGAGCGCTGCGACACCCGCGCCTGCTATGACCATCTGCCGCTTCGATATCTTCTTCAACTCTGAACCTCCAGTGGGGGGTTGAGGCCGCCCTTGCTTTTGGAGGGAGACCCCGGAGGAAGTACGGACACAGCCTTCCTTGCCTGAAGGCCTCCTTGGCCGAAGGAAGGGCGCGTCCATGCCAACTCGTACCCACGAGTATTACGAGAACCGCTGTTACCGCACAAGGCCGAGTAGGCGACGGCCTGTGAAAAGTCGCACCGTTGCAGGTCGACCGTACACAGCACAACTCACCTCGTCGATCCCTTGTTTGAGCGCAAGGGACGGCAACAGGCAGGAACATGGCCCCAACTGGCACAACAAGCGTACTTGTCCTGTTCTGTCCACCGATTCCTGCTTGATATACGGGATTTCTTCCAGGGTCTGCCACGAGCCGTCCCGGACCGGTCCGGGAATTCAGCGCGCATCCTTGTACCGGGCGTTCACGGCCGTTTCCCGCCGCCCCCGCACCTCACCGGCGTGCTCCAGCCCCTATGCGGCCCATTGCGGCCCAGTCACGGCCCTTTACGGCCACCGGATGTCACGGGCGGGCCTTCACCGGGGGGCCGCGCTCCGGCTTTGGCGGCCGTACCGGGAAATTCGCCCACGCCCATGTCAACGCGGCGCGGCCGCCGGGAACATGGGCCGCGAGGGCCGGGCGGAGATTCCGAACACCCCTTCTCCGCCTCCCTGTTGACACCTCGCACAGTGTTTCGTACGCGTCGCACAGCGGCATCACACTGGCGGCAGGTCACCATGGTGTGCGGGGCCATCCGCACCCGTCTGCTCTCCCGCCCGCACCGGCGGGGGTGCGCACAACTTGCACACCGTCACCACGCGCGCCCCACAAGTTCCTTGACCCGGCACCATAAGTTCTGCACCAGTAACGTCACGAAACCCGTACTGGGCATGTATCCACTTGGCGCAACATCCGCATCATGGACGACCATAGAGATGCGGACTCCCGGGGGGGAGCTCGAAGTGACTGCGGACGGACCGCGCAGAGGAGAGGAGGCGTCCATGGGATCGGTGCGCAAGGCGAGTGCCTGGCTGGGCCTCGTCGACGACAGCGAAATGCGTTACTACGACGACGACTACGCCGAAGGACCGGAGCCCGGTGACGCCGCCCAGGAGCCCTGGGTCACGGACCCGCGGATCCGGGTGACGGCTGAGGCCGCTCAGGATCAGGGCACCCGGATCGCGACCGTCACACCCGACGGTTTCCGCGACGCGCGCGGTATCGGTGAGCTGTTCCGCGACGGGGTGCCCGTCATCATCAACCTCACGATGATGGAGTCCGCTGACGCCAAGCGCGTCGTGGACTTCGCCGCCGGGCTGACCTTCGGGCTCCGGGGGTCCATCGAGCGGGTTGCGACGCGGGTGTTCCTGCTGACGCCCGACGACTACAAGATCGTCGGCAGCGAGAACCGCCGCGCCGCCGAGGGCGGCTTCTTCAACCAGAGCTGACAGGGGCCCGAAGGCGAAGTAGCCGTCCTCCCCCGGGGTTTGACACCGGCGGGCAACAGGCCGGCGCCGTCGGTCCGCGCGCCGTGAGACCGGGCGCGCACGGCGTCACGGCCGGGTGATCCCGCTCGGCAGAAGGTCGTTCCCACCGCCGTGCTCCTGCTCGTGGCCGCGCTCGTGGCCGCTTCCGCGCCCATGGCCGTCGCCGTTTCCGCGGCCCTCTCCACTGCCGTTTCCGTTGCTGTGGCCGCTGCCGTCCATGTGGTCGTTGCCGTTGCCGTTGCCGTTGGCGGATTCGGCGGACGTGGCCGGGGCAACCGCTCCGGCCCGCTCCTGGCTCCCGTCCGCCTGCCGCGGCAGGCGCTTGCGCACGGAGAGCGCGGGGGCGTTTCGCTCACCGCCGCCGGTACCGCGGGCGGCACGGGTCACGGGCTCCTCTCCGTCCGGTCCGCCCGGGCCCGTCCCCTCCACGGCCGTCTTCCCGGCCGCGGCGGTCTCCTCGTCCGTCTCGCCGGGGACGCCGGTCTCCATGGTGCGCGGCAGCCTGAGCGCCGCCAGCACCCCGAGCAGCAGCAGTCCGGCACTGGCGATCAGCGTGACGTGCATGCCGTGGACGAACGCCTCCCGGGCCGCCGACCGGAGCGCGTCCCCGGCGGGGCCGTCGAGCCGTGCCGCGATGCCGTAAGCCTCACCCAGCGAATGGCTCGCGTCGCCCTTCGCTACGGCGGAGACGCCGGGCACATCGCGCACGCCCGGCGCGTACGCGGCGTTCATCACGCTGCCGAGCACGGCGATGCCCATGCCGGCTCCCAGCTGGTAGGCCGTCTCCCCGATCGCCGCGGCCCCGCCGGAGCGCGAAGGAGGAGCCTCGTTGAGCATCGACTCGTAGCAGCCGAAGAGCGTGGTCTCCAGCCCGAAGCCGAGCAGCACGAACCCGCCGACGAGCAGCACCGGCCTGTCCTCCAGACCGAGGCCCGTCAGGCAGAGGACAGCCGCGATCGTGAGCAGGAACCCGAGACCGACCATGCGCCGCGGGCCCAGCAAGCCCAGCAGCCGGGAACCGACGAGCCCGGCGGCGATGGCCGCGAGTGAGAGCGGCAGCAGCCGCAGACCGGTCTGCAGCGGCGAGAGGCCGAGCACAAGCTGCAGGTACTGGGCGGCGATCAGCGCGAGCCCCACGAGGGCGAGCACCGTGAGCACGATGCAGCCCACCGCAGTGCCGAAGGCGCGGCGCGCGACCGTACGGACGTCGATGAGCGGGTACGTACGCCGCCGCTGCCTGCGTACGAACACCCCGAGCAGCACCAGGCCGGTGAGCAGCGGCACGGCCGTGCCCGGCGTGAAGGGATGACCGCCCCCCGCGTGCTTGACGCCGAGGATGACGCCGAAGAGGCCGCCCGCGGCCACGACGGCGCCGAGGACGTCCCAGGGCCCTTCACGGGTGCCGGTGGACTCGGGCAGCAGCCAGCGCCCGGCGAGCAGCCCCGCAGCCATCAGCGGGAGGTTGACGAGGAAGACCGAGCCCCACCAGAAGTGCTCCAGGAGCAGCCCGCCGACGAGCGGCCCCACCGCGGCGCCGACCGCCGCGACCGCGCTCCAGATGCCGATCGCGAGGGCCCGCTCACGGCGGTCGGGGAAGACGTGCCGCAGGATCGACAGCGTCGCGGGCATGATCATCGCGCCGCCGACGCCCAGCAGGGCCCGTGCCCCGATGAGCATGCCCGGTGTCTGTGAGTAGGCGGCCAGGGCCGAGGCGGCCGCGAAGAAGGCGTAGCCGAAGAGCAGCACCCGGCGCCGCCCGACGCGGTCGCCAAGCGTGCCGAAGAGGATCAGCAGGGAGGCGCAGACGAGCGGATAGGCGTCCACGATCCACAGCAGCTCGACGGAGCCGGGCCTGAGCTGTTCGGAGACGGCCGGCACCGCCACGTGCAGCACTGTGGCGTCGATGGCGACCAGCAGCAGACTGGCGCAGAGGACGACGAGAACGGTCCACCGGTTCACGCGGGGCCCGGCGGTCAGGGGCCGGGCAGCCCCGTGCGCGGGAACGTCCGCCGCCTCTCCGGCTCCGGCCGTGGTCGTCCCGGACATCTGCGCACCTCCTCTCGCGCTCGTGCCTTCGGTACGTGGGGGGTCACCGGGCCCGCTGCCGACGTCTGCCCCGCGAGCGGGGACGGAACGCACTGCTGCCCGGCACGGAAGGACGAGTGGCCGTCAGGGTACGCGAGTCTGCCAGGCGACCGCGTGGCGGATCTCACCCGCGGTGCCACCTGCACCGGGCCCCCACACACGTGCCGCACCTCACGGGCCCACGGACCCGCTGCGTCAACTCCCGGGCGCGGAACGGGAATCCGGACGGAAAAGAAGAACCGAATTCCCCACCGACCAGCGGTGAACAGAAATTCAGGAGCGGGTTGGCCGTCCGCACGTGCGACCGCACCCGGAATACGGTGTCTAAACCCCGGATAAGCTGCGGGAATTCACCTGCACAAACACCTCGGTGAGACACACTCCACATCACATCGTCATCACGAACGCCCGTCGCGTGTGCGGTCAGCTCTCGCAGCCGTTGTAACGTCGACTAGGTGCGTACCGACCGACTGCTCGCCCGGCTGGAACAGGAGCCCGAGCGACCGAGCAACCGCGATGTCCCGCGGATGAGCCGAACCCGCAAGCTGTTGTTCGGCGCCACTTCGGTGCTCTATGCGGTGATTGTCATCGCCGTGCTGATCCGGGCAGATCTGGTGCGGCTCGACTGGCAGGTGATGCTCTTCAGGCCGTACAAGCAGTGGCCGGAACTGCACGAGTTCCTCGACTACTTCGTCGTCCTCGGCCAGCGCGGCCCGACCGCGGTGCTCGTGGCCGCGTGGCTCGGCTGGCGGTCGTGGCGGCAGCGCACGCTGCGCCCGCTGCTCGTACTCGGCACCGCGCTGCTGGCGCTCAACGTCACTGTCGGCGCTGTGAAAATCGGCCTGGGCAGACTCGGGCCGCACTACGCGACCACCGTCGGATCTGCCGAACTCTTCGCCGGCGGAGACATATTCCCCTCAGGTCACACCGCCAACGCCGTTGTGACCTGGGGCATTCTGGCTTATCTCGCCACCACGCCGCGGGCCCGCAGGGTGCTGTCGGTGATGGCCGCGTTCTTCGCCCTCGGCGTCGGCGCGACCACCGCCTACCTCGGCACCCACTGGGTGAGCGACGTGCTGCTCGGCTGGGCGGCCGGACTGCTCATCCTGCTCGGGCTGCCGTGGGCCGAGCCCGTCATCGCCTGGGCGGAGGACCGCATCGAGGCGTGGAGGGAGCGCCGGCGCACCGCGAGCCCCGGCGGCCGCCGCCTCGTGCCCTCGCCGCTCTCCCCCGTCACGCGGCAGTCGCTGCTGCCTTCGCGCCGGGGTCTGCCGGCCGAGGAGATGGCGGTGCAGGACGAGGGCCAGCACGGCGAGACCGCGGTCATCGGCGGCCGTGCGCCCGCCCCGTCCTCGTCGGGGACGGGCGTCGGGGCGGCGAGGCTGTACCACCCGGCCGGACGTCAGCACCCACTGCGGACCGAACGGGCGCCGGTCAGCCCGCAGCCGCCGGCCGGGCCGCGCCGCCCGTACTCGGACCGCTCGCTGCCGCGCACAGCCCATCTCGGGCCGCGCGGCAGGTAACCGGGAGCCCGTCAGCCGACAGCAGGCGGCCCCGGTGCCCGGAAGAAGGGCACCGGGGCCGCCTGCTTTGCTGCGGGCCGCCGCGCTGCGGAGTCAGCCCTTCCAGCAGCGCACGACGTTCCCCGTGCTCTTCTCGACGGCGAAGTTGATCCGCCCGCTCAGATACTCCATGGTGATGATCGCGTCCGGCGGCAGCGACCGGACAGTGGCCCAGCCACGTGCGTACGCGCGCTCCTCGGCGGCCTCCGCCGTGAGCCCCACATAGCTCTCGGGGTCGTCCTGCGGGTTGTCCTGGGCTGCGGATTCCGGTGCCATGCCGCCACCGTACCGCCGAAGGTCCCCGCCGTATCGTCAGCTCGTCACACTCTTGTCACAAGCCCGGCGAAGCTCTCGACTCTTCACCGTGTCACTCGTACGGGGCTCGTACGGAAGTCCGCATTCTTCCCCTTCTGCACACGGATTCGCTCACAGGAATTCTCCCGCGGACGTGCCGTCAGAAATTGCGGAGCACCCGGCAATTCTCCCGGGACTGTGATCCGGTAACGCTGCGGAGGCGTGCGGGACTTGTGCGTCGCAACCGCTTGCACAATTCCGGCGTAACGAGCCTTTCCCGCCTCGCACAGTGCTCCGCTCCGAACGACGGGCCGGCGCGGTGAAGGCAAGGGGAGCGGGCTGCAGGAAGGAAGCGGCAGCAACAGCGGGAAGGAAAGTCTTCAACTTCCGCCGAGGGCCCGGTCAAGCCTGTCGCGCAACGCGCTGACCTGCGCGAACAGCCCTTCAGGAGCGCGTACTTCGAAGTCGAATCCGAGCATCAGAATGTAAGGAAGGATCACTTCGAGCGACGGCCCGCCGGTGCGCAGCAGACAGCTGTGCTCGTCGACCGCCTCCAGGGTGCCCGTCGACAGCGTGACCACCTGGGCCGCCCGCTCGACCGGCACCCGCAGCAGCACCGTCACATGCTCCGCGAACGCCCTGACGGCCACGCCTTCGGAGACCCACGCCGCCAGGTCCTCCGCGGGACCGGTGCGGGGAGCGAACCGCGGACCGTGCGGCGGTGTGAGCGTGATGCGGTCGACCCGGAAGGTGCGCCAGTCCGCACGCTCGGTGTCCCAGCCGACCAGATACCAGCGCCGGTAGGTGCTGACGAGCCGGTGCGGTTCGACGATGCGCCGGCCGGTGGTGCCGTCGTGCGTCTCGTACGAGAAGCGGAGCTGCTGGTGATCGCGGCAGGCGTGGGCGAGTTCGGTGATGAGGGACGCCTCCACGGCAGGCCCGTAGTGTGCCCGTGTCATCGGCACGGTGTAGGCGTTCAGCGCGTTCACGCGGCGGCGCAGCCGGTGCGGCAGCACCTGTTCGAGCTTCGCCAGCGCACGCGCCGAGGACTCCTCGATGCCCTGTACGCCGCCGCCCGCGGCACCCCGCAGGCCGACGGCGACCGCGACGGCCTCCTCGTCGTCGAGCAGCAGCGGCGGCAGTTCGGCACCGGCGCCGAGCTGGTAGCCGCCCGCGGTGCCCGTACTGGAGTTGACCGGATAGCCCAGGCCGCGGAGCCGCTCGACGTCCCTGCGGACGGTGCGCGGGGTGACCCCGAGCCGTTCCGCGAGTTCGGCGCCGGACCATTCACGAGGGGACTGCAGCAGCGAGAGCAGACGCAGAAGCCGTGCCGATGTCTCGACCATGCCACTGAGTCTGCCACCTGTTGCGGACACCTTCTGTCCGCAACAGGTGGCAGCTCAGGCAGCTCAGGACCTGTTCTTCAGCCGGCTACCAGCGGTACCAGCGGGCCTTCTTGCCTCCTGCGCCCGTGGTGCGCAGCAGGAAGCCGAGCAGCCAGATCACCAGAACCGCGACGGCGATGTACCAGAGCACCTCGAGCGCGAAGCCGAAGCCGAAAAGTACCAACGCCAGGAGCAGTACGAGCAGTACAGGACCCATCGGGCAACACCTCCTGGCACGACGGGTGCCCCTCTCCGGATTCCTACACCGCCTCCGCACAACTCACCCGTACCGACAGGTCGTTGTCGAGCGTGTAGTACGGCCTGACCGAGTGGACCGCACCGTCCTCGCCCGTGACCCGCTGCGGCGGATAGCTGAAGATCTGCTTCTTGTCCGGTACGTCGTCCAGTATCCGGGCGATGCGGACCGCCTCCTCGTCCGCGGACGGACGCAGCCACAGGTTCCACACCCGGTGTCCGGACGGCAGCGCGTCCAGGGGCAGCCGGGCCGTGAAGCCCGGTGCCGGTTGCGCGCCGGGTGTGCGGGAGCCGTTGGTGCGGCCGCTGTTCGTATCGGGGTCGCCGGCGGGCGCCTCTCCGTCCAGCGTCAGGGGCACGCTCACGGGCGCCTCCGCTGTGTCGCGCGGATGCGCCTCCAGGCGTGCGGTGGCCGAGAGGCGGGCGCCGTAGAGCCTGCCCCGCAGCACCATGCTCCCGTCCACCACCCGCAGCGGCCCCGCCTCGGCGTGCGGCCAGCGCAGCCATGAACGGACCGTGAGATTGCCGAACTTGGTGGCGTACGGGATGCGAACGCCCAGCCATGTGCGGCCCTCACGGGGTACTCGGTCGATGAGGGAACGCAGATCGTGCACACCGGGCAGCAGCCGCTGCGGCTCCTCGCCGGCCAGGGCGAGACTGGCGTCCCAGCGCCCCTCGGGGAGGGTCATGATGCTCGGCAGCACGGCGCGCATCGTGCCCTCCGCCTCCGCGGGACCGAGCGGCAGCCTTACGGTGTCCGCCGGGCCCTCGCCGCGCAGACGCAGCAGCAGCGCCGCGTCGCCCGGCGGCCATGCCGCGGCGCCGTCGGTCAGCCGTACGTCGAAGGTGAGGCCTCCGGCGCTGTCGGCGGTGCAGTCGGCGCGCGCACGTACGGGCTCGGGCGCAGCGGCGGACGGTACGGCGTGCAGGGCCTCGGCGGCAGAGCGGAGTCCGCTCTGCCCGGCGCCCGCCGCGGCCCGCGCCTCCCTGGCCGTCCGGCCGGTCCTGCCGGTCCGGCCGGTCCTGCCGGCCTTCTGGGCCTTCCCCCTCTTTCCTCCCGGCCTCTCCTTTCTCGCGTCTCTCGCCGCGCACCCGGCCGGATCCGGGGCGGAAGCGGCGGCCGCGGCCGCCTTCGGTGCCGGGACTGCCCCCATGACTCCCGGGACGCCGGTGACGTAGCTGGTCATGGCCGTCCTCCCTGCAGTGCGGGTCTCGTGCCCTTGAGGGCCTGCTTGGCAACGTGCTCGGCGACGTCCTTGACGGCGTAGGCACCGCCGAGCAGCGCTCCGCGTGCCCTGTGCACGGCGCCGCCGCGGCGATTGACGAGGGCGGTCAGCAAGTCCTCGTAGCGTGCGCCCACTCGCGCCGGGTCGAAGCGGGCCGAGGAGGCGAGCGCGGCCCTCCCCATGCGTTGCCGCAGCGCGTCGTCGTTCATCAGCCGCAGCAGCGAGCCGGCGATTGCGGGCTCGTCGCCCACGGGTGCCAGCAGACCGTCCACGCCGTCGCGGATGATCTCGCCCGGCCCGTGCGGGCAGTCGGTGGCCACGACGGGCAGACCGCACCGCATCGCTTCGACGATGGTCATGCCGAATGACTCCAGGCTCGAAGTGACCGCCCCGATGGCGCCCTTGGCCCACTCGGCCTCGATGGGATGCGCCGGGCCCATGAGGAACACATGGTTGTAGAGGCCGAGTTCGTCGATCAGGGAGCGCAGCCGGTCCCGCTCGCGCCCGTTGCCGTAGATGCGCAGACCCCAGTCGGGGCGTTCGGCGACGACCTCGGCGAAGGCGCGTATCAGCACGTCGTAGCGCTTCGCGGGGGCGAGCCGGCCCGCGGCGACGACCCACTTGCCGGTGCCGTCCGCGGGACGGACGTCCGGTTCGGGCACGCTGTTCGGCAGCGCCTCGACGCGTACGCCGGGCAGCCGCAGGATCCTGCGGTAGTCACGGGCGTCGGCCTCGGTGACGGTGGTGACCGCGTCCAGCCGCGGATAGGTGCCGCGGAGCACCAGCTTCAGGCGCGCCGGATGCGTGGCGAGCGTGAGGTGCTCCTGCCCCAGACGGGCCGGGCCCCGGCGGGTCTGGCGGGCTATGTGCGCGTTGAGCCCGGGGCGCGTGCCGATGACGACGTCGGCAGTCGTGGTCCGCAGGTGCTCGCCGATACGGCGGTCGGTCAGCGGGCTGTACTGCGGATGCCGCCCGTCGCCGCGCGGGAACACCCGGGCCGGCAGGGCGTGTTCGGGATCGCCCCCCTCGTAGCCGGGGCTGTGCCGGCGCATGTCCACGAGCGACCGCAGCCGCACCCGGGGACCCGGGTCGAAGAACGGCCTGTGCCGGTACCGGAAGACCGACACGACCTCCACGTCGTGCTGTTCGGCAAGCGTCCGCGCCAAGTTGAACGTGGTGCGGATCGTTCCCCCCATGCCGTACGCGCTGTTGATCAGAAACGAGATGTGCATTCTGCCCCGACTCCCACCCGTATAGAGCGTTCGTTCCCCCAATTGCCCATCAGTCACTGGCTAGACGGGCATGGGACGGGGATGGTTGGCCGCTATCGAGGCTTTGTTCCAGAAGAGTTCCGACATCGTGAAGAAGATTCGGGAACTCTCCAACTCTCCAACTCTTCTTTCCTCTCCGGCGTCCAAGCGGTCCCGGGCCGGTCCGGCCCGCGGCGGTCCGATTCCGCACCAGCTCACGCGTGACCGGGACCACGGCTCCCCCGTTGTTCATACGGACAAGAACCGAACGCCCAGGGAGCCCCCGTGTCCCCCATGCTCGATGTCAGCGACGACGTACGCGCCGAGATCGGCGATGATGAAGCCAACCGGCTGCTCGCGGGCGACAACGCCCCGGGCAGCTACGACTGCACCTCGTGCCGCGCTCCGGGCGACACGGGCCAAGTCCGCACCAGCACCGTCCTGTTCGTGGGCGACGAGACGGCCGTGCTCGCCTTCGCACACGCCACGTGCATCCCCTCCCAGGTGGTCAAGGTCACCGAGGAGGAGGTACAGGGTGCCGTCCGCACGATCACCGCCGACGCCGCGGCCGCCTCCCAGGCCGCACCCCCGGGCAGCTCCGGACCAGCGCACACAGCCGTCCCCGGGCACGCACCTCCGGTGGCACCGTCCGCAGCCCCCGGTGGTACCGCCGCGCCCCCGGCCGGCCCGGCTCCCGTCACCGGCCCGGGCGGTCCCGGCGGTCCTGTCGGCCAGGGCGGTGCGATGGCCCCGGCAGCCGTACACACGCCGGCGCACACACCCTCCTACGCCCCCGAATACACCCCCGAGTACGCCCAGGCTCCCGTCCCCGGCCCGGCCCAGCCGCCCGCGGCGGCGCAGCAGCCGGCGCCGGAGCGGGCGGTGCTCGGCGTCACATGCGGGCAGGTACTGATCGAAGACACGGTGTACGCGGCCGTCGTCGTGGAACCGACGGCGCGCATCGCCCGCCCCGGCTCGGACGGCCAGGGCGACGACTTCCTGCCCCTCCTCGTCGAGCAGGGCTTCCTCCCCGTCACCGGCCTCACCCAGGCCCCGGCGCCCGTGCCGGGGTGGTCGGTGCTCGTCGCCATGGGCCAGCTGCACGCGATCCTGCAGCCGCCCACCGGCAGCAGCGTCCAGCAGAACATCTGGTGGCAGGCGCACCAGGCACTGCCCGTCACGGACGGATGGCGCAACTCCGCGAACCAGAGCAACACGGTGCTCGTCTACGCCGCTCCCGTCGGCTCCATCGGGCAGCAGCCCCGTGAGGACCTGCTGCGCGAGGCGCTGGTGCAGGCAGCCGCCCAGGGCGTTCTCGTGGGCGCCGCCATGCCGCTCGCCGGGGCCTGAAGGCGCAGCCGGCGCCACGGGTCCGGTGCGTACGGATTCGCACGCACGGTCCACGGCGCACCCCTGCGAACAGGTCATTCGACGCGCCGCCCCGCATCCGCGGGGCGGCGCCGTCGTTGGCCCAGACGTGCAGCCTTACGAACCTTCCCGAGCTCCCCGTCCCTACCGCGACCACGGCAGAGGCCCCGGCCTGGGCATCCCGGCCATGCGGCCGAGCCATGACGGCCCCGCGGACAACGCCTCCTCCACACCCATCTACGACGCTCTGTACGCGGAGTACAGCAGGCTCTTCCGTACGCTTCCCGGCGACCGCACCGGCGAGGAGGAGCTGCGCTTCGAGGGCTTCGGCACGGTGCACGGCACCGGCACCGGCAGCTGGGGCGGCGACGGCTGGCACAGCAGCGAATGGCCGAGGGAGTCGCTGCCGCGGCACGCACACCGCGTACCGGCGGCGCTGCCGCCCGGCCCGCGCGACGGCCAGACTTACTGACCGGCCGCCCGGTTGACCGGCCGCCGGGTCGGCCGGTCAGTCCCGGCGTCCGCTCCGGGGCCGGAGCCCTCACTGGTCCCCAGTCCGGCTACTTCTTCCTGCCGCGCTTCTCCCGCACCCGCACCGACATGTGGACCGGCGTCCCGTCGAACCCGAACTCCTCGCGCAGACGCCGCTCCACGAACCGCCTGTAGCCCGCCTCCAGAAAGCCCGAGGCGAAGAGCACGAACCGCGGCGGACGGGTGCCCGCCTGCGTCCCGAAGAGGATGCGGGGCTGCTTGCCGCCCCGTACGGGGTGGGGGTGCGAGGCGACGATCTCACCGAGGAACGAGTTCAGCTTCCCCGTCGGCACCCGCGTCTCCCAGCCCTCCAGGGCCGTCTCGATGGCGGGCACCAGCTTCTCCATGTGGCGCCCAGTGCGGGCGGAGATGTTCACGCGAGGCGCCCAGCGGACCTGGACCAGGTCGCGTTCGATCTCCCGCTCCAGATAGAAGCGGCGCTCCTCGTCCAGGTTGTCCCACTTGTTGTAGGCGAGGACGAGCGCCCGTCCGGCCTCCACCGCCATGGTGATGATGCGCAGGTCCTGAACGCTGATCGGCTCGGTCACATCGATCAGTACGACCGCGACCTCGGCCTTCTCCAGCGCGGCAGCGGTGCGCAGCGACGCGTAGTAGTCGGCACCCTCCTGCAGGTGCACGCGACGGCGGATGCCGGCCGTGTCGACGAACATCCAGCTCTTTCCGGCCAGTTCGATCAGTTCGTCCACCGGGTCGCGGGTGGTGCCGGCGATCTCGTCGACGACGACGCGCTCCTCCTTGGCGACCTTGTTCAGCAGCGAGGACTTGCCGACGTTCGGACGGCCGATGAGCGCGATGCGCCTCGGTCCGCCGACACCGCCCCTGCCGAAGGTCTGCTCCGGCGCATCGGGCAGCGCCTCCAGCACGACGTCGAGCAGGTCGCCGGTGCCACGTCCGTGCAGCGCCGAGACGGGGTGCGGCTCGCCGAGCCCGAGCGCCCACAGATAGGTCGCGTCGGCCTCCCCGTTCGGGCCGTCGACCTTGTTGGCGCACAGCACGACGGGCTTCCCGGCCTTGCGCAGCATGCGTACGACCGCCTCGTCCGTGTCCGTGGCACCGACCTGGGCGTCCACGACCAGCACCACCGCGTCCGCCGCCTCGACGGCGAACTCCGCCTGGGCCGCGACGGTGGCCTCCATGCCGAGCACGTCCTGCTCCCAGCCGCCGGTGTCCACGAGCTTGAAGCGACGGCCGGCCCACTCCCCTTCGTAGGTCACGCGGTCGCGGGTCACGCCGGGACGGTCCTCGACGACGGCCTCACGCCGCCCGAGGATCCGGTTCACCAGCGTCGACTTGCCGACATTGGGGCGCCCGACGACGGCCAGCACGGGCAGCGGGCCCTGCGAGGCCTCCTCCAGTGCGCCCTCCACCTCCTCGGCGTCGAACCCCTCTTCGGCGGCGAGCTCCATGAACCGGTCGAACTCGGCGTCGCCGAGCTCACCGTGGTCGTGCCCGGGCTCGTACACGCCGTGCTGTTCCTTCTCGTCCATGCGGTCTCGTCCTCGTCGTTCATGATCAGGTGGTCCGCCGCCCTGCGGATGCTCCGCACGGCGGCTACTGCAAGTCTGCCGGGACACGGCCGGCGGGTGCCGGATGCCCGGTGCCGGAAGCCGGCCGCTCTCAGCGTCCCGTCTGCCGCCGTGCGTCGGCCAGATGGTCCGTGAGGTGCCGCTGGATGCGTACGGTCGCCTCGTCCAGCGCCGAACGCGTACGGCGACCGCTGCCGTCGCCCGCCTCGAACGGGTCGCCGAAGACGACGTCGATACGGCTGCGCACCGCCGGGAGAGCCCGCACGAGGCGGCCCGGCCGGTCGTTGCTGCCCAGCACGGCGACCGGAACGACCGGTGCCCCCGAGCGTACGGCGAAGTAGGCCAGCCCCGAACGCAGCGAGGCGAAGTCGCCCTCGCCGCGGGTGCCTTCGGGGAAGATGCCCATCACGCCTCCCCGCTCCAGCACACCCAGGGTGCCGACGACCGCGGCCCTGTCCGTGCTGCCGCGGTCGACCGCGATCTGTCCGATGCCGCGGAGGAACGGGCCGAGAGGGCCGATGAACGCCTCCTGCTTGATGAGGAAGTGCACGGGACGCGGAGAGGTCCCCATCAGCATCGGGCCGTCGACGAAGTGCGAATGGTTGACGGCGAGGATCGCGGGCCCGCTCGGCGGTACGCGCCAGGCGCCCAGTACGCGCGGACGCCACAGGCCGTGCATCACACCCAGGCCGATCCGGCGGCCGGCCGCCGCACCTCGCGGACCGGGCGCGGAGCCGGTCGATGTCACTTGGAGATCTGCCCCGCCTTCTCGTCGGCCTTCGCGGCGGCGGCCTTCCCGACGAGCGTGACGACGCACTCGACGACCTGCTCCAGCGTGAGCTGGGTGGTGTCGACCTCGACGGCGTCGTCGGCCTTCTTCAGCGGGGACGTCTTGCGGCCGCTGTCGGCGGCGTCCCGCTTGTCCAGGGCCTCGCGGGTGGCCGAGAGATCCGCGGCGTCCTTGCCCTTCAGCTCCCCGCTGCGGCGGGAGGCACGGGCCTCGGGAGAGGCGGTGAGGAAGATCTTGAGGTCGGCGTCGGGGAGGACGGTCGTGCCGATGTCCCGGCCCTCGACGACGATGCCGCCGACCGCCCCTGCCGCGATGGAACGCTGCAGCGCCGTGATCCGGGTCCGCACCTCGGGGACGGCGCTGACCTTGCTGACCGCCGCGGTGACCTCCTGGGTGCGGATGGGGCCGGACGCGTCCGCACCGTCGACTGCGATGGCGGGGGCTGCCGGGTCGGTGCCGGAGTCGATGACGGGCTTGGCCGCGGCGGCGGCGACGGCCGCGGCGTCGTCCACGGGAACGCCGTTCGTCAGCATCCACCAGGTGATCGCCCTGTACTGCGCGCCCGTGTCCAGATAGCTGAGGCCGAGCTCAGCCGCGACGGCCTTGGAGGTGCTGGACTTGCCCGTGCCGGAGGGGCCGTCGATGGCGACAATCACTGCAGACACGCTGTGGGGGACCTTTCTCGAACACGGGCAGGGACGGCGCCGGCCGTACCGGCCGCGGGAACAAGGCTACCGGCTCGGATGGGGGTGTATCCCCGCGTCCCTGACACGGGCCCGACGGGGTTCGCCGCCGTCGCACGACGGCATCGGACGGCCCCGGCACGACCTGGGCAGAAGGGCCGCGGGGCACGGCTTGTGCGCCCCGGCGGCACGGCAAGCCGCGGCCCTTCCTGTGCCGGTGCGTGCCGGTGTTCGGTGCGGGTGCGGTGCCCGTGCGGCCCGATGCGCTCACTGCTGCCGGAGTGACCAGCCACGGTCGCGCAGCGCCGCCTCGAGCGCCGCCGCCGCGCCGGGCTCGACCATCAGCTGCACATGGCCGGCCTGCTGCCCCGTCGCGTGCTCGATGCGTACGTCCTCGATGTTGACGCCTGCGGCCCCGGCGTCCGCGAAGATGCGGGCCAGCTCCCCCGGCCGGTCGCTGATGAGGACCGCCACGGTCCGGTACGCGGCCGGTGCCTGGCCGTGCTTGCCCGGGACCCTCGCCCGGCCCGAGTTGCCCCGGCGCAGCACGCTCTCGATGCCCGCGACGCCGCCGCCCCGCTTCTCCTCGTCGGCGGAGCCGAGCGCGCGAAGAGCCCGTACGGCCTCGTCAAGGTCGCTCGCCACGTCGGCGAGGATGTCCGCGACGGGCCCCGGGTTCGCGGTGAGGATCTCCACCCACATCGCGGGGTCGGAGGCGGCGATGCGGGTGACGTCGCGGATGCCCTGTCCGCACAGGCGTACGGCTGTCTCGTCCGCGGCCTCCAGACGGGCCGCGATCATGCTGGAGAGCAGCTGCGGGGTGTGCGAGACGAGTGCGACCGCCCGGTCGTGCGCGTCGGCGTCCATCACGACGGGGACGGCGCCGCACAGCGCGATCAGTTCCAGCGCGAGGTTGAGCACCTCGGTGTCGGTCTCGGCGGTCGGCGTGAGCACCCACGGCCGTCCCTCGAAGAGGTCGGCGGTGGCGGCCAGCGGCCCGTTCTGCTCGCGGCCGGACATGGGGTGGCTGCCGAGGTAGCCGACGAGGTCGCCGCCCGCTTCGAGCAGCTCGCGCCGGGGGCCGCCCTTGACGCTGGCCACGTCGATGCACGCGCGGGCGATGCCGCGGCGCTGCACGTCCGCGATCACGCGGGCCACGTGCGTCGGCGGTACGGCCACGATCGCGAGGTCGACGGCGGCTTCCGGCTCACCGGCCGTGCCGGCCCCGAGCGCCGCCGCCGTACGGACGCGCTCCGGGTCGATGTCGCTGAGGTGCACCCGCACGCCGCGCGCGGTCAGGGCGAGCGCCGCTGAGGTGCCGATGAGACCCGTGCCGACGACGAGAGCTGTACGCATTACCGGGCGATGTCCTTACTGGGCAATGTCCTTGCGAAGTGCCGCTGCTGCCCCGAGGTAGACGTGGTTGATCTGCGACTTCGGAACATCCGACTCGACGTGCGCCAGTACCCGCACCACGCGCGGCATGGCGCCGGCGACGTCCAGTTCCTGCGCGCAGATCAGCGGAACGTCCACGATGCCGAGCTTACGTGCGCCGGCCGCGGGGAAGTCGCTGTGCAGGTCGGGGGTGGCCGTGAACCAGACGCTTATGAGGTCGTCCGCGTCGAGGCCGTTGCGCTCCAGCACGCTGGTCATCAGCGCCGAGACCTGCTCGTGCATGTGGCCGGATTCGTCCCGCTCCAGCTGGACGGCTCCCCGTACCGCTCGTACCGCCACTCCTGCCCCGCTCCCTGCTGCCGTGCTGCCCTGCTGCGCCGTGCCGTGCTTGGTGTCCGCTGTCGTCTGCCGCATGCCCGGCTGCCGCCGGCCGCTGACAGCGTAGATCGCCAGGGGAAACGCACGTCCGGACCGACCGCACACTGAGACGGCCCGCACGCGAAGACGCCGGCACCCGTGGGCGCCGGCGTCCCGGTGCGACCGGCCACCCCCTGGAGACCGGCCTCTAGAGACCGACCTCGTTCATCAGCATGCCGACCTCGGTGTTCGTCATGCGGCGCAGCCAGCCCGACTTCTGGTCGCCCAGCGCGATGGGCCCGAAGCGCGTACGGACCAGCCGTTCGACGGGGAAGCCCGCCTCCGCGAGCATGCGGCGGACGATGTGCTTGCGGCCCTCGTGCAGGGTGACCTCCACGAGGTAGTTCTTGCCGATGTTCTCCACGACCCGGAAGTGGTCTGCGCGGGCGTGGCCGTCGTCCAGGCGGATGCCGTCCTTCAGACGCTTGCCGAGGTCACGCGGCAGCGGGCCCTGGATCGCTGCGAGATACGTCTTCTTCACGCCGTAGCGCGGGTGGGTGAGGCGGTGCGCCAGCTCGCCGTGGTTGGTGAGGAGTATGAGGCCCTCGGTCTCGGTGTCGAGACGGCCGACGTGGAAGAGGCGGGTCTCCCGGTTCTGCACGTAGTCGCCGAGACACTGGCGGCCTTCCGGGTCCTCCATCGACGCGACGACGCCCGCGGGCTTGTTGAGCGCGAAGAAGACATGCGACTGGGAGGCGATCGTCAGCCCGTCGACCTTGATCTCGTCCTTGTCCGGGTCGACGCGGACGCCCTGCTCGACGACGATGCTGCCGTTGACCTCGACCCTCGCCCGCTCGATCAGCTCCTCGCATGCGCGACGCGAGCCCATGCCCGCGCGGGCCAGCACCTTCTGCAGCCGCTCGCCCTCCTGATCGCCGAAGGTCTTCGGCAGACTCCGGGCGGGCTTGGTGTGCCGGGCGCGGTTGCGCTCCTCGATCTGCGCCTCGTACTCGCGGGGGCGCGAGGGCGCGGAGGCGTTACGGGCGCGGGCCTTGGGGGCTCCGCTGCCGGTGACCTTGCGGGGGCCGCTCTTCGCCGCGTTCTTCGCCGCGACGCTCCTCGCAGCCGCGCCGCGCGCCGCGGGAGTCCTGGGGGCGCCCTTCGGACCGCCCTTGGATCCGCTCTTCGGACCGGCTTCCGTGCCGGCACCCTTGCGTCCGCTGCCCGGCCCGGCCGCGGACGGCTTCTTCCCCGCCGCCTTCGGGCCGCCCCTGGACGCGCCCTGCGGGGAGTCCCCGGTGCGTCCGCCGCCGCGTGCGCCCGGCTTGCCGCCGCCGCTCGTGGGGCGCTCCCCGTCCTTGCCGTAGCGGCGTTCCTCCGGGCGCGGGCGCTCGGCCCGTTTCGGCCTGCCTGCGCCCCCTCCGGCCGCGCGGGGGGACTGCCCGCCGCCCACGCCCCTGTTCTTACGGTTCCCGCCGGTGTTGCCGCTGCTTCGCATCAGTGTTCCGTCTGCGTTCTGTCGTGGACTTCGTCGCCGCTGTCATCTACGTCGAACGACGGCATGCCTTCCGGTGAATCCCCCTCGACGGCGTCCGCCTCGGGAAGGAAGGGCGCCAGCTCCGGAAGCTCGTCCAGGCCGCGCAGGCCCAGCCGCTCCAGGAAGTAATGCGTCGTCGTGTACAGGATCGCACCTGTCTCGGGTTCCGCGCCCGCCTCCTGGACCAGCCCCCGCTGCAGGAGCGTACGCATCACGCCGTCGCAGTTGACTCCTCGTACGGCGGAGACGCGTGAACGGCTCACGGGCTGGCGGTAGGCGACCACGGCGAGCGTCTCCAGCGCGGCCTGCGTCAGCCGTGCCTGCTGCCCGTCGAGCACAAAGCTCTCGACGGCCTCCGAATACTCGGCCCGTGTGTAGAAGCGCCAGCCCTCGGCGACGAGACGCAGTTCGAAGCCCCGCTGCTGCCGGTCGTACTCGTCGGCCAGTTCGCGCAGGGCGTCGGAGATGTCGCGGCGCCGCCTCTGCAGAACCTTCGCCAGGTGCTCCTCGGTGGCGGGCTCGTCGACGACCATGAGCACGGCCTCCAGGGCGGGCTTCAACTCCAGCGCGGCGACGCCCTCCGGGTCGGTGGCCGGGTCGGTGCCCGGGTCGGTGCCGGGCTCGGCACTGGGCTCGGTGCCGGGCTCGTGGTCCTCGGGTGCTTCGGGACCGGCGGCGGTGCGGCCGTCGTCGGCGGCTGCGCCCGGAGCTGCGACGCCTCCGGCTGCCGCCGCTTCGCGCACCGGCCCGTCCGCGGCGTCCGCCGCCGCCTCCTGGACCTCGTACGTCTCCTCGCTCATGCCTGCATCTCCTCTTGGGCCTCGGGCTCCTGCCGGGACTCCGGCTCCTCGTCCTGCTGCCCGGGCTCCTGGTCGAACTCGTCCGTGACCAAGGGCTCCTTGCCGTCCTCGCCGCTCCACCTGACCATCAGCGACCCCAGCGCCTCGTCCTGTTCGAGGTCGATCGCCCGCTCCCGGTAGAGCTCCAGGAGCGCGAGGAAACGCGCGACGACGGTCAGGGTGTCCGGAGCGTCCTGGGTGAGCTGCTGGAAGCTGACCTCGCCGAGCTCCCGCAGCCTGGCCACCACCACCTCGGCCTGTTCGCGCACGCTCACCAGCGGTGCGTGGATGTGCTCGACGTAGACCTGCGGCTTCGGCTTCGGCCGCATCGCCTTCACCGCGAGCCGGGCGAAGCCCTCCGGGCCGATGCTGATGGCCACTTCGGGCAGCAGCTCGGCGTGGTGGGGTTCGAGACCGACCGTACGGGGATGGCGGTGCGCCTCCTGCGCCATGCGCCCGGCGAAGATCCCGGCGATCTCCTTGTACGCCCGGTACTGCAGCAGGCGCGCGAAGAGCAGGTCGCGGGCCTCCAGCAGCGCGAGGTCCGCCTCGTCCTCGACCTCGGCCGCGGGCAGCAGCCGTGCGGCCTTCAGGTCGAGCAACGTCGAGGCGACGACGAGGAATTCGGTGGTCTGGTCGAGATCCCAGTCGGGGCCCATGGCGTGGATGTAAGTCATGAACTCGTCGGTGACCTTCGAGAGCGCGACCTCCGTGACATCCAGCTTGTGCTTGGAGATCAGCTGCAGGAGGAGGTCGAAGGGGCCTTCGAAGTTGTCCAGGACGACCTTGAACCGCCCGTCGTCGGGCTGCTCTTCGGCCGGCTGTTCCTCCGGTGACGGACGCCCGTCGCCGGCGCCGTCCGCGACAGACGGGTGTTCGGGCCCTGGCTCGGGCTCGGGCCCTGGCTCCGGCTCGGGTTCCGGCTCCGGCTCGGGTCCGGGCGCCGGCTCGGGTCCGGGCGCCGGCACGGGCCGCAACTCCGGCTCATGCGCCGGTTCCGGCTCGGGCGGGCCCTCCGGCTCCGGTACGGCCCCTGGCGCCAGGCCCGGCACGGAGGGCGCGGCCTGCTCCCCGCCGGGGTCCGCCACGCCGGAAGGCGGCGACGTACCCGGCCCCCGTCCGAGGCTGCGGCGGGCGGTGCGGGGTGTCGTGTCGGCGTGGTCGTCAGGACTGGGCATCGCGGGGCAGCGTACTGGGGAGGAGCCGGTCAGGGCGTTCCGGCTCACTCATGTGCCCGCGCTTTCGGATGTGGTGGCGCACTGGAGGCTTCAGCGCCCCCGCAGCCGCCGTACGAGGATGCTGGCGTCGCCCCGGGACTCCAGGTCGGCCAGGACGACGGCGACGGCCTCGCGGACGATGCGGCCGCGGTCGACAGCCAGGCCGTGTTCACCGCGCAGCACCAGCCGCGCGTGCTCCAGGTCCATCAGCTCTTCCGCGGAGACGTAGACGGTGATCTTCTCGTCGTGCCGTTCGCGTCCGCTGGGGCGGCGGTTGGCGCCGCGCGTCCCCCTGCGTGCCGAACCGCCCGCCTGCTGACGGCCCCTGGGCTCGGACGTTCGCGAACTCTTCGGCTGCTGCGGGGACTTCGCCGCCGGACCGGATGCCTGCCCCGCCTGTACGGGCTGTCCCGGCCCGGTCTGGCGGGACGGGATCTCCGCGCTTCCGGAGCCTGTCCGACTGCTGCCGCCCGCACCGCCGGCGCCGCTCTGCGGCGCACCCTGACCGGGCACCGTACGGCGCTGTGCGGTCTTCTGGTCCGATCCGTCGCCGCCCTCGCGGCCCGTGTGCTCACTGCCGCTTCCCGTGCCGGTGCCACCGCGTGGAGCCGCACCGCCGTCAGCGGCGGACTCGTCGCCCTCGCCCGCGGCGGTGTGCTCGCTGTCTCGGCCGTCGTCGCCGCGCACCGGGGCGTCACCGTCACCGGCGGAAACGTCGGCGGCGGAACCGTCAGCGGCGTCATCCGCCTCACCGGTGGAGTCCCGTTCGCCGGCCGGTGCCGGAACCCGGGTCGTGGAGGGTGCGCTCTTGCCCGAAGGCTCCTCACCGTTGGCGTGGTTCTGGTTCGCGGGGGACGACGGCTGAACCGCTGAGCCCCCGGTCGTACGGAACAGTTCGTCAGCAGCAGGAAGACTCACTCGGCGTGGCACCGGGCGAGCACCTCCCTGGCGAGCTGGCGATAGGCGGCGGCGCCGACGGAGTTGGAGGCGTACGTCGTGATCGGCTCACCCGCGACGGTCGTCTCCGGGAAGCGGACGGTGCGGCCGATGACCGTGTGGTAGACGTTGTCGTCGAACGCCTCGACGACACGTGCCAGAACCTCGCGGCTGTGCACCGTGCGCGAGTCGTACATCGTCGCCAGGATGCCGTCGAGCTCCAGTTCCGGGTTGAGCCGCTCCTGGACCTTCTCGATCGTCTCGGTGAGCAGGGCGACGCCGCGCAGCGCGAAGAACTCGCATTCCAGCGGCACGATCACCTTGTGCGCGGCTGTGAGCGCATTCACGGTGAGCAGCCCGAGCGAGGGCTGGCAGTCGATGACGATGAAGTCGTAGTCACTCATGAGGGGTTGGAGCGCGCGCTGCAGCGTCGACTCGCGCGCGACCTCGCTCACCAGCTGGACTTCGGCCGCCGACAGGTCGATGTTGCTCGGCAGCAGGTCCATTCCCGCCACAGCGGTCTTCAGGAGCACCTCGTCCGGCGCGAGGCCGCGCTCCATCAGGAGGTTGTAGACCGTGAGTTCGAGCTCCATCGGATTCACACCCAGGCCCACCGACAGCGCGCCCTGCGGGTCGAAGTCGACGAGCAGCACGCGCCGTCCGTACTCCGCGAGCGCCGCGCCCAGGTTGATGGCGGAGGTCGTCTTGCCGACGCCGCCCTTCTGGTTGCACATCGCGATGATCTTCGCCGGGCCCGGTTCGCTGACCGGTCCGGGAATCGGGAAGTACGGGAGCGGACGCCCGGTCGGGCCGATCCGCTCGCGGCGCTGCCGTGCGGCGTCGGGCGCGAGGGTGGCCGCGTACTCGGGGTCGGGTTCGTAATCCGCATCCGGGTCGTAGAAGTGCCCTTCGGGCAGCTCGCCGTAGGGGACGCGGTGCTGGTCACTGTAGTCGGCGAGCTCGGCGGACTCGTCGCCCGCGGAGTTGCCGGCCATGGCGTTCACTTGGCGGCCGTCCATGCTCTGTTGGGCTGTCGTGGTCGGTGATGCGTTCTGGCGGGTGGCGAAGGTGCGGACAGCGACGGAGCCGACATCCTCGGACCCCGAGGATTCCTGGCCCCGCACAGGTGCTCCTGGTTGACCACCCCCGGGAGAAAATGTCGACTCATTCACAAGTCGTCCTACCTCCTTGGTGACCAGGAAACTTCTAGACAGGTCAGCGTGACACCATGCCGACGATTGGCGACTCTATGGCGTGTCGGCCGTCCTCAGCAACACAATCCACCGGAGACGGCACGATGTGTCGAGGCGCGAACACTCCGCTGTCAAGGGGCAATGTGGGTCACGGCACCCCTGCGGGCAGCACCGCGAGGCGGCCGGGAGACGCGTGAACACGGCGCTGTGGCCCCGTGGTTGAGCCTCTGTGACCACCCGGAAAGCGTCCTGGAACCGTCCCCTGAACCGCGTCACCGGCCCCGCGCCGCGGCGGCGGACGCAGGGCCGGTGACATCCCGTGACATGCCTTCAGCGGCAGTTCAGCGGCATTGACTTGCGCGGTTGACGTGCCGAATCAGCCCAGCAGCGTGCCGAGTTCGCGGCTGCCGAGGCCGTGCGCCGCGGCGACGGGTCCGTAGAAGACCTCTCCGTCGTGGACGTTGAGCCCCTTCGCGAGGGTCGCGTCCCGCCGAAGGGCGTTCCGCCAGCCGCAGTCGGCCAGTTCCACGATGTAGGGAAGCGTGGCGTTGGTCAGGGCGTACGTCGACGTGCTCGGCACGGCGCCGGGCATGTTGGCGACGCAGTAGAAGACCGACTCGTGGACCTGGAAGGTCGGTTCGGCGTGCGTCGTGGGGCGTGCGTCCTCGAAGCAGCCGCCCTGGTCGATGGCGATGTCGACAAGAACACTTCCCGGCTTCATGCGGGAGACCAGCTCGTTGCTCACCAGCTTCGGCGCCTTCGCACCGGGGATCAGCACGGCGCCGACGACCAGGTCCGCCTCCAGTACCGCACGCTCCAGCTCGTATGCGTTGGAGGCGACTGTGCGCACCTTGGTGCCGAAGATCTTGTCCGCCTCGCGGAGCTTGTTGACGTCCTTGTCGAGCAGCGTGACGTGGAAGCCGAGACCGATGGCGATCTGCGTGGCGTTCCAGCCGGAGACGCCACCGCCGATGACGACGGCGCGCCCCGCCTGCACACCCGGCACACCGCCCGGCAGCACACCGCGCCCGCCGGCGGAGCGCATCAGGTGGTACGCACCGACCTGGGGAGCGATCCGGCCGGCGACCTCGGACATCGGGGCGAGCAACGGCAGGCTGCGGCTGCCGGTCTCGACCGTCTCGTAGGCGATGGCCGTCGTGCCCGACTCCAGGAGCGCGTCGGTGCACTCCTTGGACGCGGCGAGATGGAGATAGGTGAAGAGGGTCTGGTCCTTGCGCAGCCGCCCGTACTCCTCGGCGACCGGCTCCTTCACCTTCAGCAGCATGTCGGCTGTGCCCCAGACCTCGTCGGCGGAGCCGAGGATGGTGGCTCCGGCTGCGACGTACTCCTCGTCCGGGATGGAGGAGCCGACTCCGGCTCCGCGCTCCAGGATGACCTGGTGCCCGTTGCGTACGAGTTCGTGCGCCCCGGCCGGGGTGATGGCCACGCGGAACTCGTTGTTCTTGACCTCGCGGGGGATGCCGACCTTCACGTCGATCACGGTCCTTGACTTCGGGTTGTTTCGGAAGCGCCCGCACCTGTGGGCGCGGGAGGCATCCGTGGCGCACATCCCGATACGGCAGCCCATGAGGTACATGGGAGATATATGCCGGTTGTCGCCTGGACGGCCACGGCTCAGCCAGTCTAATGAAGGATCGCGCGCTGTCCAGCCTTACAAACAAGCAATTTTTTCTGCCTTGGCTGATGATTTCTTAGGCCTACTCCACATGGTCCGTCAGGTTGTGCGAGTTCAGCAGCTCCTCGGCGGCCTGCCGGTGCCTTCTGCCTGCCCGTACGTCGCCCGTCCGGTCGCAGGCGTCGGCCAGCCTGAGCAGCAGCGCAGCCCGCAGCCGCTCGTCCTCCGCCGCCTGCGCGGCCTGGAGGGCCTGCCCGCACACGCGCACCGCCTCCTGGGGACGCCCGGACCGCTCGTGCACCCTCGCGATCTCGGCCAGCGCACGGGCATGCGCCCCCGAGTCGCCCAGCCTGCGGAAG
The DNA here is from genome assembly GCF_055792905.1 of Streptomyces sp. DSM 116795. Taxonomy (NCBI): domain Bacteria; kingdom Bacillati; phylum Actinomycetota; class Actinomycetes; order Kitasatosporales; family Streptomycetaceae; genus Streptomyces; species Streptomyces sp. DSM 116795. The sequence goes on along the minus strand of NZ_CM147707.1, from coordinate 6,239,155 downwards.
TTCGCCGCCGCCGCGCGCCACTCGCGCAGCGCGTCGCCGAAGCACCCAGCGCCGGTGTGCACGGCGCCCAGCCGACCGTGCAGCCGGGCCGCCGCCGCACGGTCGTCCCGGGTCTGGTGGTGGGCGAGGGCACGGCCGTACCAGTCGGCGGCGCGTTCCAGGTCGCCCATGTCCTCGTACGTGGATCCGATGGATTCCAGGGCCCGGGCGGCGGCCGGGTGGTCCTGCGTGACGCGTGCGTCCCGGCCGGTGCCCCCGTCGCTCCCCCTGCTTCCCTCCCGGGCGGCGCTCCCCTCGCGGGCGGTGCGCTCCCGCGCGCTCCCCTCCCCCTCACGGGCGGCGTCCAGGGCGGCCCGGTAGCGCGTGAGAGCCCGCGCGTGCCTGCCCGTACGAGCGTCCAGGTCGCCGAGGTTGAGCAGCGCCGCGGCGCGCTCCCGCTGCAGGGCGGCGCGTTCGGCGACGTCCAGAACGAGTTCGTGCAGCCGGTACAGCTCCGGGGCGGCCTCCTCGGGCGAGCGGTGCGCGTCGAAGGCGCGGGCCAGCGCGGAGATCAGGCGCCGCGCGAGACCGTCGAGCCTGCCGCCGCCCTCTGCGACGGCGAGCCGGGCGGCGGCGAGTATCGCGGGACGCCGGGCCTCCAGCCACTCGCGGGCCTCTCGGCGCGTGCCGAAGCGGACCGTACGCGGCAGGAACGCCAGCCGCTTGCGGGCCTCGGAGCCCTCCGGCTCGGTGACCGCGTGGCACGCCCTCAGCTGCCGTACGGTCCGCTCCAGCATCCGCGCACGCGCGAGCACCGTCTCCTCTGGTCCCTCGTGCTCGGCGAGTTCGGCGCGCAGCAGCGGGTCCAGGCAGCGCGGCACGGCGTAACAGCCGGGGGTGTGGCTGCTGGTGCGCAGCAGCCCGAGCCGGAGGAACTCCTCCAGGATCTGCCGGGCGGCGGCCACCGAACAGCCGGCCAGCGACGAGGCGGTGTGTGCGTCGACGAGGCCTTCCGGGGCGAGGGCGAGCATCCGCAGCACGCGGGCGGGCGGCTTCGTCAGGGAACGGGCGACCAGATGGAAGGCGCGCTCCAGCGGGTCGGTCTCCGGCAGTTCGCCGAGCCGCTTGGCGGCGTCGGCCACGGAGAGCTTCGGGCGCGCGGCGAGCCATCCGCCAGCCAGCACCAGGGCGGCGGGCAGATATCCGCAGGCGTCGGCGACGAGTTCGGCACTGCGCGGGTCGACGGTCGTACGGTGCGGGGCGCCGGCACGCGCGGCGAGCAGCGACACGGCGGCGTCGCGCCCGAGTCCTCCGACGGTGCAGGGCCGAACGTCCGGCACTCCGGTCAGCGGCCCGGCGGAGACGGCGACGACGAGGCAGTCCCGGGTATCCGGCAGCAGGTCGAGCACCTGCTCGGGCAGGGTCACGTCGTCCAGGAGCAGCAGCACCCGGCGCCGTCCCAGCTCGGCACGGAGGGTCTCGGTGAGTTCGTCCTCGTCGGCGCCGGCGGGGACCGGGTCGGGGCCGAGGGCCGCGAGCAGATCGCGCGCGGTGCGCTCGGTGGGTACGGGTGTGCCGCCGGGCTCAGTGAGCCGTGCCCGCAGGAGGCCGTCGCCGTACCGGTCGGCCGCCTGGTGTGCGAACGCCTCGGCCAGCGCCGTGCGTCCGGACCCGGGCCTGCCGGCGACGAGGAGCACCCGGCTGTGCGGCGAGGGACGTCCGGAGAGCGTGTGCAGACCGGCCTTCTCCATGTCGGCCCGCATCTCGGCGAGTTCCCTCTCGCGGCCGGTGAAGTGACCGCCGGGCGCGGGGATCCGGGCGGTGCCGGACGAACGGGAGGTGCCGGATGTGCCGGTGCCGTCGGTGCCGCCGCTGCTCCCGGACTCCCCTGTGTGCCCCGCGCTCCCGGTGCTCCCTGCGTTTCCGGCTCTCCCCGCGGGCTGCACCGCTTGATCCGTCACGGGCCACGCTCCCGTCCACCTGCGTCTGCGCGTACGAGCCCCGCCGCAGCCGCGACCGGGAACGCACAGAGCGTAGTTCACCCCAGGCAGCCGGACGCGGTGCGCGCGCCGCACGCACAGGGCTGCGGACAACTCATCGGTTCAGCGCCCGCCCGGGCCCCGGCAGGCCGTCAACCCGCCCCCGCCGGAAGCTAATTCTCGAACGGACGGGCAGGCCACGGGGCGTCGGCCGGGCGCAGCGACTCCAGACCCTGCCCAGAACGGGCGGCCACGAGGGTCAGAACGCCCACCACTAGGCAGTTGTTGTGCAGCTCCCCCGCCAGTACGCCCCGCACCAGATCCGGCACGGGCACGCGCGCCAGCTCCATCTCGGCCTCTTCCTCGGAGACTTCGTAGCGTTCGCCGTCGGCGGCGCCGATCTCGCGCGCGAGGAAGATCCGTACGGCCTCGTCGGAGCCGCCGGGGGTGGTGTAGACGTCGGCGAGCACGCGCCAGTCCTCGGCCTTGACGTGGGCCTCCTCGTACAGCTCTCGCTGTGCCGCGTGCAGCGGGTTCTCACCGGGGACGTCGAGGAGCCCGGCCGGGATCTCCCAGAGCTTCTCCCGCACGGGATGCCTGTACTGGCTCAGCACCAGCACCCGGTCCTCCTCGTCGAGGGCGAGCACGGCGACCGAGCCGGGGTGCACCTGGTAGTCGCGGCGGACCACCGAGCCGTCCGGCATGACGACGTCGTCGGTGCGCACACCGGTCTTGTTGCCCTGGAAGGGCGTTTCGGTCGCCGTGACCTCCCACGCCTCGGGGGCGTCGGCGATGTGCTTTCCGGGACGCCCCGGCAGCCCGGTTTCGGCCATGTCCGTCTCCGCCATGCCTCAGCCCTCGCCCTGCTGCCGTGCGACCGCGGCGGCGACCAGCCCGGCGAAGAGGGGGTGCGGGCGCGTGGGGCGCGAGCGCAGCTCGGGGTGGGCCTGGGTGGCGACCAGGTACGGGTGCACCTCGCGCGGGTATTCCAGGTACTCCACCAGCTTGTTGTCGGGCGAGGTGCCGGAGAAGAGCAGGCCGGCCTTCTTCTCCAGCTCGCCGCGGTAGGCGTTGTTGACCTCGTAGCGGTGCCGGTGGCGTTCCTCCACGTACGGCTCGCCGCCGTACACCTCTCGCACGATGGATCCCTCGGCGAGCTTCGCGGGATAGAGGCCGAGCCGCATGGTGCCGCCCATGTCGCCGTCGCCCGCGACGATGTCGAGCTGCTCGGCCATGGTGGAGACGACCGGGTGTGCCGTCCCCTGCTCGAACTCGGTGGAGTTGGCGTCCTCGATGCCGGCCAGGTTCCGCGCGGCCTCGACGACGATGCACTGCAGACCGAGACAGAGACCGAGGAGCGGGATCTTGTTCTCGCGGGCGTAGGTGATGGAGGAGAGCTTGCCCTCGACGCCGCGCTCGCCGAAGCCGCCGGGGATGCAGATCGCGTCGCAGTCGCCCAGCTGCCTGCGGGCGCCCTCCGGGGTACGGCAGTCGTCAGAGGTGACCCATTTGACCTTCACGCGGGCGTTGTTGGCGAAGCCGCCGGCGCGCAGCGCCTCCGTGACGGACAGGTAGGCGTCGGGCAGGTCGATGTACTTGCCGACGAGCGCGACCGTCACCTCGTGGTCGGGGTCGTGCACTCGCCGCAGCAGGTCGTCCCACTGCGTCCAGTCCACATCGCGGAAGGGCAGGTCCAGCTTGCGTACGACGTAGGCGTCCAGGCCTTCCGCGTGCACGACCTTCGGGATGTCGTAGATCGACGGGGCGTCCTTGCACGCGATGACGGCGGAGTCGTCCACGTCGCACATCAGCGAGATCTTGCGCTTGATCGAACGCGGTACGTCCCGGTCGGCGCGGAGCACGATTCCGTCCGGCTGGATGCCGATGCTGCGCAACGCGGCCACCGAGTGCTGGGTCGGCTTCGTCTTCAGCTCACCGGAGGGGCCGATGTAGGGCAGCAGCGAGATGTGCACCACGAACACGTTGTCCCTGCCGACCTCGTGGCGGACCTGGCGTACGGCCTCCAGGAAGGGCAGGGACTCGATGTCGCCGACGGTGCCGCCGACCTCGGTGATGACGACGTCCACGTCGTCGGTGGCCATGCGCCGGATGCGGTTCTTGATCTCGTTGGTGATGTGCGGGATGACCTGCACGGTGTCGCCCAGGTAGTCCCCACGCCGCTCCTTGGCGATCACGGAGGAGTAGATCTGCCCGGTGGTGACGTTCGCCGAGCCGTCGAGGTCGACGTCGAGGAAGCGCTCGTAGTGCCCGATGTCGAGATCGGTCTCGGCTCCGTCGTTGGTGACGAACACCTCGCCGTGCTGGAAGGGGTTCATGGTGCCCGGATCGACGTTCAGATACGGGTCCAGCTTCTGCATGGTGACGCGCAGGCCCCTCGCCTTGAGCAGCGCGCCCAGGCTGGAGGCGGTGAGCCCCTTGCCGAGCGAGGAGGCCACACCCCCGGTGACGAAGAGGTGCTTGGTCGTCATGGACGTGGGCGGCAAAGCCAAGAGGTGCTCCCGTGGTAGCGAGGTGGGTGCGCACCGGCACCCCGACCTCGATACGCAGAGGTGCGCAGCGGATGTTCAGGGGTACCGTCGCTGCGGCTCGGGGGGCATTCCGTGCCGGGAGATTCGAGGACGAATCCGGGAACTCTCGCCCACCGGTCCACGGGCCACCAGGGTATCAGCGACCCTCCGGGGGCGTGTCCCGCCGTGTGCGCGACTGCGTTCGGCATCACAGCCGGACGGCTTCGCCGGGGGCCGCGGCCTCCCCTACCGTGAGGGAATGGTCGCACCTGGTGAGCGGCTCCACGCAAGCTCACCGCGTCGGCTCATCCGTACTGGCTAGAGCGCGGGCGGGACGCCTTCGCTCCGTCGTATCCTGCTCGGACGCTCGATCGGACACCTGATTGAGATGGACGGAAATCCGCAGGTCATCGCACGTCCCACGGGGCGAGCCACAGTTCGACTGGAGATATACGTGGCTGGGCGCATCGAAGATTACGCACTTATCGGGGACATGCAGACCGCAGCCCTGATCGGCCGGGACGGCTCGGTGGACTGGCTGTGCCTGCCCCGCTTCGACTCCCATGCTGTCTTCGCGAGTCTCCTGGGTACGGGAGAGCACGGCTGCTGGCGGGTGGGGCCCGCCACCACGGGCGGTGCTGAACCGCCGAGGGCGGACCGCCGGCGTTACCGCGGCGACTCGCTCGTCCTGGAATCGGAGTGGGACACCCCGCGCGGCACCGTCCGCGTCATCGACTTCATGCCTCCCCGCGAGCAGCACGCGCCCCAGCTGGTGCGGATCGTCGAGGGCGTCAGCGGACGGGTGCCGATGCGTTCGGCGCTGCGCATGCGCTTCTCCTACGGCTGGGTCGTGCCGTGGGTGCAGCAGATCGACGGCCGTACGGTCGCGGTCGCGGGCCCCGACTCGGTGTGGCTCGACACCGAGGCCGAGACCTACGGCGAGGACCTGACCACCTACTCGGACTTCACCGTCGCTCCTGGCGAACGGATCGCGTTCACCATCAGCTGGCAGGCGTCGCACAAGAGCCCACCGGCCGAGCCGGACCCGGAGGCGGCGCTGGAGGCGACGCAGGACTTCTGGAACGAGTGGGTCGACCACTGCACCTACCACGGCCCGTACCGCGAAGCGGTCGTACGGTCGCTGATCACGCTGAAGGCGCTGACGTACGGGCCTACTGGCGGGATCGTCGCCGCGCCCACCACCTCGCTGCCGGAGTGCATCGGCGGCATGCGCAACTGGGACTACCGCTACACCTGGCTGCGCGACGCCGCGATCACGCTGTCGTCGCTGCTGCGCACCGGCTACCACCAGGAGGCGCTGGCCTGGCGGGAGTGGCTGCTGCGCGCGGTCGCCGGCGACCCGGAGAACCTGCAGATCATGTACGGCATCGCCGGTGAGCGGGAGTTGAGCGAGGCGGAGCTGAACTGGCTGCCGGGATACGAGAATTCGACCCCGGTACGGATCGGGAACGGAGCCGCGGGCCAGCTCCAGCTCGACGTGTACGGCGAGGTCACCGAGGCCCTGCACCTGGCGCACATGACGGGCCTGTCGCGCAACGACTACGCCTCGCTGCTCCAGCTGAAGCTCATCGGCTACCTGGAGGACCACTGGGACGAGCCGGACGAGGGCATCTGGGAAGTGCGCGGCCCGCGGCGGCACTTCGTGCACTCCAAGGTCATGGCGTGGGTCGCGGTCGACCGTACGGTCAAGCTGATCGAGTCCGGTGATGTGGACGGCCCGCTGGACCGGTGGCGCGATCTGCGTGACGAGATCCACCGCGACGTGTGCGAGAAGGGTTACGACAAGGAGCGCAACACCTTCACGCAGTCCTACGGCTCGAAGGAGCTGGACGCGTCGCTGCTGCTGATCCCGCAGATGGGCTTCCTGCCGCCGGACGACAAGCGCGTCATCGGGACCATCGAGGCGATCCAGCGGGAGCTGTCCACCGAGGACGGCTTCGTGATGCGCTACCCGACCTCCCAGGTCGAGGCCGAAAACGTCGACGGACTCCACGGCGAGGAGGGGGCGTTCCTCGCGTGTTCCTTCTGGCTGGCCGACGACCTGGCGATGATCGGCAGGGTGGAGGAGGCGCGGAAGCTCTTCGAGCGACTGCTCTCGCTCCGTAACGATCTGGGGCTGCTCGCCGAGGAGTGGGACCCGCATCTGCAGCGCCAAGTGGGCAACTTCCCGCAGGCGTTCAGCCATGTGCCGCTGATCGACACGGCGCTGCGGCTGACCGCGTCCGGCGCGTACAGCGGCTGACGGACCGCCCCCCGGGGGGGCTGCGTCGGCACCGCCCGGCGGCACCGGCCGTTCGCCATGGCGGGGGCGGGCCCGCGCCTGCGGCAGACGCAACCACGCCCGCTGCCCGGCGACAACCGGCAGCGGGCGTGGAGGTGAGGGACGGGACACCCCCGCCCGGACCCGACGGCCCGGCGGGGGACCCACCGCTGGCGGGGTTGCGGAGGGTGTTCCCGTTGGCAGATTCCCTCAGAACGGGGTCAGCGTGAGCGTCAATTCGCTGGCCCCGCCGTCTTCGATGTAGGAGGCGAAGCTTGCGACGTCGTCGAATGCGAAGCCGTAAGCCTTGCCGTCCTCGGTGGCCGCGTGCATGGCCTTGACGTACTCGTGGACGACGTCGCCCTTGTAGAACTCAGCGGGGTCGGTGGTCGGCTGCTCGGCGATCGAGGCGAGCGTGGACCGGTTGAACGCGGCGCCCACGATGGCGGCCACCGGGCCGGTGGTGCCGTCGTTCGGGGCGGCGAGTTCGCCGTCGCAGAAGAGGATGTCCTTCGTGCTGGGCTTGTTGAAGGACACCTCGCCGGGACCGGTGAAGGACAGCTTGTCGCCGCTGACCTTGCCGGTGAACTTGCCCGCGTTGGTGGTGACGACCAGTTCCTTGGAGGAGTAGGTCTCCCACACCTTGTCGGTGTACGCGTCGAAGAAGCTCTCCGAGAACTTGCCCTCGCCGAGGCCGTGACCGGGGGCGATGACGCGCTTGTCGTCGATCACCAGGTCGCCGAAGCCCTTGGCCTCCTTGACGGCCTTGAAGATCTGGTCGCGGCCGCCCTCCTTCAGGAAGCCGGTCTTCTGGTCCTTGTCGCCCTTGAGCTGGATGCCCAGTGGCACGCTGAACATGTCGACCATGGTGGTGTTGCAGTACATCGCGCCGTTCTTGAAGGTGAACTCGGCGCAGTCGTGCATCACGTCGAAGTTGGGGTCGCCCGCCACCCAGCCGGCCGGGTAGGCCAGCGCGGCAGAGCCGTCGCCGCCCTCGACCGCCTTGATCTTGAGCTTCCCGCCGCAGGCGACGTAGATACGGCCGGACATCTCGGGGAGCTTGAGCGTCGTCTCCTCGCCCGCGAGCGGGATGGCGTAGTCGGTGAAGCCGTCACCGCCGTTGTCGCCCATGGAGACCGGCTTCAGTTCGCCCTCGGGGGTGACGCGGACCTGGTTCTTGCCGTCGTTGCCGACGATGTAGACGTGGACCGACTTGCTGTCGAACTCACCGCTCTTGTTGACGATCTTCAACGACAGGGGCGCGGCGGCCTTGCCCGCCTTCTTCCGTGTGACGCCGCCGGCCTGGGTCACCAGGAGTCCGGCCGCCGGTGCGGCGATGGCGGTCGCGGCGGCACCGCGGATGAGGGACCTGCGGCTGATCACTTGGAGGCACCTCCGGTGCTTTCGACGGACACGTAGTCCACGGTCAGGGAGTGGCCGGGCTCGGTGGCGGCCGTGGGGGTCTTCGAGCCCGCGACGCCGTCGGGGAAGGCGCCGCCCATGGCGAGGTTCAGCAGGATGAAGTGGCCGTGGTTCGTGGCGTCGGTCCAGGTCTTGGCGTCGATGTCCGACTCCTTGACGGAGTGGAACTGCTCACCGTCGACGTACCAGCGCAGCTCTTCGGTCTCGCCGCTGCGGTCCAGTTCGATCGCGTACTCGTGGAATTCGGCCTTGCAGTCGCCGGAGCACTCGTGCGCCTTGCCGATGCCGGTGGTCTCGTTGCACGGACCGCCCGGGTTGACGCCGCAGTGCAGCACACCGTGCGTGGTGTTCTGGCCGTTGACGTTCTCCATGATGTCGAACTCGCCCACGCCGGGCCAATTGTGGTAATTGCCCCGGTACGCGTCGCCCAGGGTCCAGAAGGCCGGCCAGTAGCCGAGCGCCTTGTCGCCTGAGACGTCCGGGAGTTTGAGGCTCGCCTCGATGCGCATCTTCCCGCCCTCGGGGGCGGCGAAGTCGGTGCGCTGGGTCTCGATGCGTGCGGAGGTCCAGTTCTCACCGTCCTTCAGGGCGGTGATCTTCAAGTGTCCGTCGCCGTCGAGCTGAATGTTCTCGGTGCTGTCGGTGTACTCCTGGATCTCGCCGGTGCCCCAGTTGTCCGGGCCGCCCGGGTAGCTGTGCCCCTTGTCGATGATCCAGTCGTCGCCGGAGGGGAGGGACCCGGCGTCGCCGTCGAAGTCCGTGCGCCAGACCTCCTCGAGGGCTGCCGCCTTCTTCTGCGCCTTCGCTGCCGTGCCGCCCTCATCGGCCTGCGCGTACGGGGCCACACAGGTCCCGATGACGGCAGCGGCCGCGATGCCGGCAAGTGCCCAGCGCCGTCTGTCGCTCTTCAAGAGCATGACTTACGCTCCTCGTTGGTGGGGGGTGAGAGCGCTCTCACGTCATGGGCAGCACAGTACTTCAGAACGCCCATTGGTCAAGACCTAGATAAAGAAAGAGGAGTTGTCTGTGCACACTTTCCGCGGATCCCGCCCGACCCTGGAGGCCGTGGCCGCCCATGCCGGGGTTTCGAGGGCGACGGTGTCGCGGGTGGTCAACGGGGGTCCAGGCGTCCGCGAGGAGGTCCGCGAGAAGGTGCGGCACTCCGTCGAGGAGTTGGGGTACGTGCCCAACAACGCGGCCCGCACCCTCGTCACCCGGCGCACCGGCGCCGTCGCCGTCGTCATCGCGGAGCCCGAGAGCCGCGTCTTCGCCGACCCGTTCTTCGCACAGCAGTTGCGCGGTATCAGCCGCGAACTGTCCGATCACGACACGCAGTTGCTCCTGATGATGCTGGAAGGGCAGAAGGACTACGCACGCATCGGACGGTATCTGTCGGCCGGGCACGTCGACGGAGCGCTGATGTTCTCCCTGCACGGCGACGACCCCCTGCCCGCGATGGCACTGCAGACCGGGCTGCCGGCGGTCTTCGGCGGCAGGCCCGGCTGGCCCGGCGCGGAGGACGACCCGGATCTGCTGTACGTCGACACCGACAACAGGGGCGGGGCACGGCAGGCCGTTGCTCATTTGCAGGCGCGAGGGCGCAGCACCATCGCCGTGATCAACGGCCCTCTCGACCAGACCTCTGCCCTGGACCGGCTCCACGGCTACTGCGACGCCCTGGGCATCGGAGCGCACGAGGCCGATCCGTCACTCGTCGCACAGGGGGACTTCACCGCCGAGGGCGGCGAGCGTGCCATGGCCCGGCTGCTCGACGTCTCCCCCGGTCTCGACGCCGTCTTCGCCGGGAACGACCTGATGGCCTCGGGAGCGCTGCGTACGCTGCGGGCGCGGGGACGCAGAGTGCCGGAGGACGTCGCCGTGGTCGGCTACGACGACCTGGAACCCGCTGCATGGGCCGAGCCGCCACTGACGACGGTGCGGCAGGACGTGGAGGGCATGGGCGGGATGATGGCGGAGCTGTTGCTGCGCCGTATCGGACTGGCCGAGGAGAGCGTGGAGGCGGCGCCGCCCCAGCCCGTCGTCACGCCGGCGACGCTGGTCGTCCGCGACTCCAGCTGAGGGGTACGGGACAAGGGGAACGGCTGGAGGGCTGGACGACTGGGCGGCTGGAGGGCCGGACCGCCCGGGACGGTCCGGCGGGGGCCGGTGGGGGCGGTCCCGGTCCTGCGGCCGGTCCCGGGCTCTCAGGGTTGGCGTCCCTCGGAGGCCAACTCGTCGTAGACGCTGAGGACATGAGCCACTGTGGCCTCCTCGCTCGGCCACTCCGCGGCCCGGGCCCAGCCCTCGGCGACGAACCGCACACGACGCACGGGGTCGGCCAGCAGACCGGTCACGGCGGCGGCCAGGGCGTCCGGATCGCCGAAGGGGATCAACTCGGCGGCTCGGCCGACGAGTTCGGGCACCCCGCCGACCGCGGTGGCGACCAGCGGGACCCCTTCGTGCAGTGCCTCCTGTGCCAGCAGCGGCCGGCCCTCCCAGCGCGAGCTGAGGAGCGCCACGTCCGCACCGGCCAGCAGTTCGAAGGCGTCCTCGCGCCGGCCCAGCAGACGAACGGGCAGTCCTTCGTCGTCGATGCGCCGCTGCAACTCCGTACGCTGCGGCCCCTCGCCCGCCACGGCCAGCAGCGGAGGCGGATCGAGATGCCGCCAGGCACGGGCGGCGGTCAGTGCCGTCCCGTATCCGTGACGGTCGTCGAGGCGGCCGACGGAGAGGACCAGCGGGCGCCCCACCGCGCCCACTTCGGCGCGCGTCTTGTGCCGCCCGCGGCTCTCGACCGCGGCCCGCGGCTCCAGCGGGGTCTCGTCGCGGCCCGGTCCGGGAAGGACGACGGGTGCGAGCCGCGCGTCGCGTGCACCGCGCCGCCGGGCCCGGTCCACGAGGTCGGTGGTGACGGCGAGAACGACCGACGCGCTCCGCGCGACGCGCCGCTCCATCAGCCGCCGAAGCTGCGCCCGCGCGCCCGACGCGTGCCCGCGGTGGTGCCAGGTGACCACGAGCGGCACCCGGCGGGCCCGGCCCGAGAGGGCCAGCGTGGTGAGGGCCAGCAGCCCGGCGCGCACCCCGTGTGCGTGCACGAGGTCGGCGTCCGCGCACAGGCGCCGGAGCACGGCCGCGGCCTCCGGCTCGCTGTGTGCGGGGAGCGGCGCGAAGTGGGCCCCGGCGCCCCTGAATCCGTACACCGCGTCCGCGCCGGACGGTGCGCAGACCGTCACCCGCAGCCCGCGTGCCACGAGCCCCTCGGCGAGCGAACGCACATGCGCACCGGTGCCGGCACTCGCGCCGTCCACGACCTGGAGGGCGTGCTGCGGCCTGCCGACGGCGGACGGCGGGGGCGGTGTGGGGGGAAGGCTCACAGCCGGTCGAGCTCCAAAGCGGTGTCGGGGTCGCGGTCGGTGTCGGGGTCGCGGTCGGGGTCGCGGTCGGGGTCGGTGCAGGTCTCGGTGCCGGACGAGGCCGGACGAGGCGGTTGGCGGGCTCGGACCGGGCGGGTGGTCCGGGTGGACCGGATGGTGCGGGACGGCCCGCAGGGCATGGGCACGGTACGGTCACGGGCCGCGCCCAGCATGCCAGCCGGTACGGGTCTCACGGCACCGCGCCCGAGCCGCGGGTGCGGCACGTCGCGCCCGTACGGTACCGCTATCACTCACCCGGGTGATTTCGCCGGGCTTCAGGGCGGCCGGGACAGCCGGGCGCGTTCCGGGCCCCGGCCACGGCCGGTCCCTGCCACGAGCGCCTCTTCGCCCGTTCGCCCCTGCTCCTCCTCAGGAGCCCGTACGGGCCGCTTCCAGCAGTTCCTCCGCGTGGGCACGGGCCAGTTCGGAGTCCTCCTGCCCCGCGAGCATCCGGGACAGCTCCCGCACCCGGGCCTCGCCCTCCATCGCCTGTACGCCGCTGTGTGTGACGGAACCGTCATCGGTCTTCTCCACGACCAGATGACGGTCGGCGAACGCCGCGACCTGCGGAAGGTGCGTGACGACGACGACCTGCGCGGAACGGGCCAGCCGCGCCAGCCGCCGCCCCACCTCGACGGCGGCCTTGCCGCCGACTCCCGCGTCGACCTCGTCGAAGAGGTACGTCGGCACTGGGTCCGCACCCGCGAAGACGACCTCGACGGCCAGCATCACGCGGGACAGCTCACCCCCGGAGGCGCCCTTGGCGACAGGACGCGGCTGCGCCCCGGGGTGTGGTGCGAGCAGCAGCTCCACCTCGTCGGTGCCGTGCGGCCCGAACGCGACGCTGCGGCCGTCCAGTTCGAGACCGGGGGCGCCCGCTGCCGCGTCGCTGCGCCTGAGCGAGAAGGAGACCCTGGCGTGCGGCATGGCCAGTTCGGACAGCTCCTCGGTGACGGCGTCGGCGAAGCGCTTCGCCGCGTCCTTGCGGGCGTCGGTCAACTGCTGTGCGACACCGGTCAGTTCGGTGACGAGGGCGTCGCGCTCGGCGGTGAGTTCGCCGATGCGCTCGTCGTCGCCCTCGAGTTCGGCGAGGCGTGCGGCGCTCTCCTCGGACCAGCTGAGTACGGAGGCGATGTCCTCGCCGTACTTCCGGGTGAGCTGGGCGAGGGCCGCGCGGCGCTCCTCGACGGCGGCGAGGCGCAGCGGGTCGGCGTCCAGATCGCCGGCGTATCCGGCGAGTTCGCCCGCCACGTCACCCATCAGGATGGAGACCTCGCCGAGCCGGTCGGCGAGCGAGGCGAGCGCCGGGTCGTGGGCGCGCTGGGCCTCCAGGGCGCGGTGCGCGGCCGATACGAGCGCCGCCGCGTCGGAGTTCTCGGGGCGCCCGGAGTCTTCGGGGTCGCCCGCGAGGGCGGCGTGTGCGGTGCTGGCTGCGGACGCCAGGGCTTCGGCGTGGCCGAGGCGTTCGGCCTCGGCGGCGAGTTCGGTGTCCTCGCCCGGACGTGGCTCCGCCGCTGCGATCTCCTCCAGGCCGAAGCGGAGCATGTCGGCCTCCTGCGCGCGCTCCCGCGCGAGGGTGGTGATCTCGTCGAGTTCGCCGCTCACACGGCGCAGCCGCTGGTACGCGGTGGACCACTGCGCGAGCGGTACGGAGACGGCCTCCCCGGCGAACCGGTCGAGTGCCTGCCGCTGGCGTGCCGGGCGCAACAGGCCCTGCTGGTCGGTCTGTCCGTGCACGGCCACGAGGTCGTCGCTCAGCTCGGCCAGCAGCCCCACGGGCACGGACCGGCCGCCGACGTGCGCACGCGAGCGGCCTTCGGCGGAGAGCGTGCGGCTGACGAGCAGCGCCCCGTCGTCGAGTTCGGCGCCGGCTTCGCGCGCCCGGATCGCCGCGGACGCCTCCGGCGGCACGACTATCCGCCCCTCGACCACGGCGGCGCTCTCCCCTGCCCGTACGAGGGCGGCGTCGGCCCGTCCGCCGAGCAGCAGCCCGAGGCTGGTGACGACCATGGTCTTGCCCGCTCCGGTCTCACCGGTCACCGCCGTGAAGCCCGGGGACAGTTCGACGACAGCGTCGTCGATGACGCCCAGGGACCTGATCCGCATCTCCTCCAACACGGGTACGACCATACGCAGTCCACGGAGGTACCCCCACCCTCCCCCAGAGACTTCGACCTGGGTGGGGGTCCCCACCAGCGGAGCGAGGGGGAGTACCCCCAGCCCCGGGCGGCCCCGGTCGTCCGGGCGCGGAAGGCGGCGCGAAGACGGGTCCGGAACCGGCGCGCACACGGCACGGAAAGCGCGCAGGTACGGTGCGCTTCAGTTCGGCGCGCCGCGCCAACCGGCCACCGGCAGCGCGAACTTGGCGACGAGCCGGTCCGTGAACGACGCGTGGTGCAGCCGGGCCAGCCGCACCGGCACGGAGCCCCGGCGCACCTCCACGCGGGCGCCCGCGGGCAGTTCGACGCTGCGCCGTCCGTCGCACCACATCACACCGTGCGGCGTCTGCGGCTGCACCTCCACCGCGAGCACCGACTCCGGCGCCGTCACCAGCGGCTTGGCGAAGAGCGCGTGCGCGCTGATCGGCACCATCAGCAGCGCCTCCACCTCCGGCCAGACGACGGGGCCGCCGGCGGAGAAGGCGTACGCCGTCGAGCCCGTGGGTGTGGCGCACACCACTCCGTCGCCGCCGAAGCGGGAGACGGGACGGTTGTCGACCTCGGTGACGACCTCCAGCATCCGCTCGCGGGAGGCCTTCTCCACGGACGCCTCGTTGATGGCCCAGTCGCGGTGCACGATCCGCCCGTCGGTGCGTACGAGGACATCGAGCGTCATCCGTTCCTCGACCTCGTAGCCGCGGGTCACGACCCGGTGGACGACCCTTTCGAGGTCGTCGCGCTCGGCCTCCGCGAGGAACCCGACCCGCCCGAGGTTGACGCCGAGCATCGGCACGCCGGAGGCGCGGGCGAACTCGGCTCCGCGCAGCAGGGTTCCGTCGCCGCCGAGCACCACGATCAGCTCGCAGCCCTCCACCGCGTCCTCGGTGGAGGGGACCCTGCGCACCGGTTCCGGCAGCGGCAGGTCCGTGGCCTCCTCCTCCAGCACCCGCACGCCGATGCCCTTGCGCTGCAGTGCCTGTACGACCAGTTCGGCGCTGCGTACGGCGGCGGGGCGTCCGGTGTGGGCGAGCAGGAAGACCGTACGGGCGTCACTGGCTGTCGTCATTTCGGGCCCTCCGCCACAGCTCGCTCGACATCGGCCGCGTCGATCCCGGGTGCACCGGCGCGCAGCCACAGAAAGTACTCGACATTTCCGGACGGCCCGGGCAGCGGGCTCGCAGTCACCCCGAGCGCGCCGAGGCCGTGCCCGGCGGCCTGGCCTGCCACCGCGAGGACCGCCTCCGCGCGCAGTGCCGCGCTGCGCACCACGCCTCCGCTTCCCAGCCGTTCCCTGCCGACCTCGAACTGCGGCTTGACCATGAGTACGAGGTCGGCTTCGGGTGCGGAGCACCGGACGAGGGCCGGGAGCACGAGACCCAGCGGGATGAAGGACAGGTCGCCCACAACGAGATCCACGGGGCGGCCGTCCACGTCCTCCGGCGTCAACTCCCGTACATTCGTACGGTCCTTGACGATGACGCGTTCGTCGCTGCGCAGCGACCACGCGAGCTGCCCGTATCCGACGTCGACGGCGACGACCTCCGCCGCGCCGGCGCGCAGCAGCACGTCGGTGAAGCCGCCCGTCGAGGCGCCCGCGTCCAGCGCGCGGCGCCCCTCGGTGCGCAGGCCCAGCGGCCCGAAAACCGCGAGGGCGCCCGCGAGTTTGTGCCCTCCGCGGGAGACGTATCCGGGGTCGGTGCCGTCGTCCCGTACGACCACGGCGGCGCTGGTCTCCACCTGGGTTGCGGACTTCGCGGCGACGTTGCCGCCGACGGTGACCCGTCCGGCCGCGATCAGTTGACTGGCGTGCTCGCGCGAGCGGGCCAGCCTGCGGCGCACCAGCTCCGCGTCGAGTCGGCGTCGGGGCAAGAGTCAGCTCCGGGGGTACGGAGGCCCGGGCACGGGGCGGCCGTGGCCGTGACCGTGAGAGGAGACGGGCACGGAACCGGGGGCAGGGGCGGGACCCGGGGCAGGGGTCTGCCGGTCGAGGCCTGCCAGCGCCTCGCGAAGCCCGCGGTGCACGTCCTCGTACACCTCGAGGTGGCCGGAGACCGCGAGATGGTCGGCGTCCTCCAGGCGTCTCAACTCGGCGTCCACGGGGGCGTGTCCCGTCGGCTCGACGTGCAGGCCCAGGGGGCGCGGCCCGTCGTCCTCCTCCTGGTGCTGCTCCGGCTCCGCATGCGGCGCGGGCTCGTCCGCCTCTCCGGGTGCCGGCTCCGTCTGCGGCGCGCGCTCCGCGGGCTCACCGGACACCGGCTCCGCGTGTTCCTCCGGCTCTGCCGGTTCCGCCGGTTCCGCCGCGTCCGCCGCCCCGAAGGGCTCCGCGTGCGGCGCGGGCTCCCCGGACTCGCCGGGCTCCGGTTCCGCGGGCTCCTCCGGGGGCCCGGCTTCCACCGGTTCCGCGGTGCCCGCCGGTCCGGCGGGCTCTCCGTACTGCTGTGCCGGCAGTGCTCCCGGCATCGGCTCGCTCATGCCCCCGACGCTACCGCTTCCGACCTGCTGCCCGGCTCCCGACTGTGCGCAGTGCTCAAACTCCCCGGGCGGCGCGCGTACGCTCCCTCGCAGCCGGTACGACGAGCGGCGTGCCCGACTCCGGATCCTCGATCACCCGGCACGGCATGCCGAACACGTCCTCCACCAGCCGTGCGGTGACGACGTCGTCCGGAACGCCCTCCGCGACCACCTCGCCGCCGCACATCACGATCAGGTGCGTGGCGTAGCGCGCCGCGTGATTGAGGTCGTGCAGCACCGCGACGAGCGTGCGGCCCTCCTCCTCGTGCAGCCGCGCGCACAGGTCCAGGACCTCTATCTGGTGGGCGATGTCGAGGTACGTGGTCGGCTCGTCCAGCAGCAGCAGCGGCGTCTGCTGCGCCAGCGCCATGGCGATCCACACGCGTTGCCGCTGGCCGCCGGAGAGTTCGTCGACGAAGCGGCTCTCCAGGTCCTCTACTCCGGTCGCCTCCATCGACTCCCGCACCACACGCTCGTCCTCGCGCGACCACTGCCGCAGCAGACTCTGGTGCGGATAGCGGCCGCGTGCCACCAGGTCTGCGACCGTGATCCCGTCCGGGGCGACCGAGGACTGCGGCAGCAGCCCGAGCGTGCGTGCCAGCTTCTTCGCCGGCATGCCGCCGATGTCGGCGCCGTCCAGCAGTACCGAACCCGCGGTGGGACGGAGCATCCGCGAAAAGGCGCGCAGCAGCGTGGACTTGCCGCACGCGTTGGGGCCGACGACCACCGTGAAGGACTTGTCGGGGACGGCGACGCTGAGCTGCTCGGAGACGGTGCGCTGGTCGTAGGCGAGAGTGAGGCCCTCGCCGGTGAGCCGGCTGGCGCTCCCGTCCGCAGCTCCTCCGGGCCCGGCCCGGCCGGATACGGCTCGGCCGGATACGGCCCCGGCCTGTTCAGGCCCGGCCTGTACGGACTCCGGTGCCGTCCGCGCGGTTTCCTCCTGCGTGGTGTGCTGCCTCGTCACGGTCGCCGTCCTCGCAGTCCTGCCCGTACTCGAACTCGTATTCGTACCCGCACTCGAACTCGCATTCCCGGTGCTCATATCCGTCCCGCCCTGCGCTCCGTCGCCAGCAGCCACACCAGATAACCGCCTCCCAGCACACCCGTGACCACGCCCACCGGCAACTCGTGTGCGCCGAAGGCCCGTTGGGCCGCGAAGTCGGCGGAGACCAGCAGCGCGGCACCCATGCACATCGAAGGCAGCAGATTCGGGCCCGGCGCCTTCGTCAGACGCCTCGCCAGCTGCGGTGCCGTCAGCGCCACGAAGGCGACAGGACCCGCCGCGGCCGCCGCGAGGGCCACCAGCAGCACCGCCGAGCCGAGCAGCACCAGCCGCACCCGCTCCACGCGTACGCCCAGAGCGCCCGCCGCGTCGTCGCCCATCTCCATCATGCTCAGCCCGCGTCCGCAGCCGAGCAGTACGACCGGCACCAGCACCGCCATGGCGGCGAGCAGCGGCGCCGCGTCCCCCCAGCCGCGCCCGTCCAGGCTGCCGGTCATCCACAGCACCGCGCGCCCGGCTTCGACTATGTGGGCCTTGGTGAGGAGGTATCCGTTGACCCCGGTGAGCATCGCGGCTACGCCGATGCCGACGAGCACCAGTCGGTAACCGTGCACGCCTCCGCGCCATGCCAGTCCGTACACGGCGATCCCGGTGACGACGCCGCCGATCAGCGCACCGCCCGCGAGCGCGGCGCTGCCTCCGCCGACGATCACGATCGCGGTCAGCGCCCCTGTCGCGGCTCCGTACGTGAAGCCGAGCACGTCGGGGCTGCCAAGCGGATTGCGCACCACCGCCTGGAAGACGGCGCCCGCCAGCGCGAGCGCGGCACCCACCGCGAGCGCCGTGACCGTACGGGGCAACCGCAGCTCGCCCACGATGAAGGCGTCCGCGGGGGCGCCCTGCCCGGCGAGCGTACGGATCACGTCCGCGGGTGCCATCGGGTACTCGCCGCTGCCGATGGCGAGGACGCCGACGACGAGCGCCAGCACCACGCACGCCGCCCCCGCGAGGGCCGCGCGCGGCCGGAAGGTGACGGAGTATCCGCCCGCCGTACGTATCACGCTCATGCCTGAGCCACCCTCCGGCGCCGCACGAAGTACAGGAAGAACGGCCCGCCCAGCACGACGGTCACGATGCCCACCTGAAGCTCGGCCGGCCGCCCGAGCACACGGCCCAGCACGTCCGCGCCGAGCATCAGCACCGGCGCGAGCAGCACGCAGTACGGCAGCATCCAGCGCAGGTCGGGACCGGTCAGGGAGCGCACCATGTGCGGCACCATCAGGCCGACGAAGACGATGGGTCCGCACGCGGCGGTCGCCGCCCCGCACAGCAGCGTGACCGCCAGGATGGCGAGGCCGCGGGTGAGTTCGGGACGTGAGCCCAGAGCGCGCGCAGCGTCGTCCCCGAGCGCGAGTGCGTTCAGCGGACGGGCCAGGGCGAGGGCCAGCAGGACACCGGCGAGCACGAACGGCAGCGCCTTGATGTTGATGTCGTCCTGCGCACGCGCGAGCGAGCCGACCGTCCAGAAGCGCATGCGGTCGAGCGACGCCGTGTCCAGCAACTGCACCGCGTTCACATAGGAGATGAGCGCCGCGTTCAGCGCCGTACCGGCGAGGGCGAGCCGTGCCGGGGTCGCCCCCCGGCCGCCGCCCACCGCGTACACGGCCACCGAGACGGCGGCGGCACCGGCGAAGGCGAAGCCGATGTAGCCCGTGTAGCCGGAGACCCCGAGGAAGGAGATCGCGGTGACGACGGCCGCGGCGGCACCGGCGTTGATGCCCAGCAGGCCGGGATCCGCGAGCGGGTTGCGGGTCAGCGCCTGCATCACTCCGCCCGCGAGGCCGAGCGCGGCACCCGCGAGCAGTCCCAGGACGGTGCGCGGCAGACGCATCTCGTGCACGACCGAGTACGACGGCGAGGCGGGATCGGTCAGGCCCTGCAGCACCTCGGGCATCGAGAGCTGTTTCGCGCCGACGGCGATGCTGAGCGCGAGCACGAGCAGCAACAGGCCTGCGGCGCCCAGGAGTCCGGCGGTGCGCAGCATGAAGCCGGTACGGCCGCCGCCCGCGGCGGACCGGCCGCTCCGAGCCGTGCGTTCCGCCGCGCCGGCCTTGCCCGGCCCGCCCGTCTGCCCTGCCTTCGGGGACGGTTCGGAATCCGCGGGATCAGGGGGCGGCGAACTTCCCGGCGTCTGGCGGGACTTGATGAGAGTCACGTACCGGCTCCGGTCGGGGGACGGAGGCGTGGGACCCCCGGCCACTGGACAACAACGACTTTGGTTAGGTTAACCTAACTCGACATCCGGCCCACAGCCGGCCGCAAGACACCGAGAAGAGAAGGCTCTGTTATGCCCCATTCGTCCGCACTCCCCAGTCTCTCCCGCCGTGGTCTGCTGGCCGCAGGCGGCGCCGCGGGTCTCGGTGCTCTGCTCACCGCCTGCGGAAGCGACGGCGGTTCGAAGTCCGGCTCGGACAAGGGCGGGGGCGCCTGGTCCTTCACCGACGACCGGAAGAAGAAGATCAGCCTCGACGCCACGCCTGAGCGCATCGTCGCCTACGTCGGCACCGCCGCCGCCCTGCACGACTTCGGCGCCGGCGACGCGGTCGTGGGCGTGTTCGGCCCGACGAAGAAGAAGAACGGCGAACCGGACGTCCTGGCCGGGGATCTGAACGTGAAGAAGCTGGAGATCATCGGCAACGCCTTCGGCGAGTTCGACATCGAGAAGTACGCGAAGGTCCGCCCCGACCTGCTCGTGACGAACATGTACGTAAAGGACGCTCTCTGGTACGTGCCCGAGGAGAGCAAGGCGAAGATCCTCAAGCTCGCCCCGTCCCTTGCGCTGAAGACGGCCGAGACGTCGATGCTGGACGCGATCAAGCGCTTCGCCGAACTCGCTGAATCCCTCGGCGCCGACCTGAAGGCGAAGCCCGTCACCGACGCCAAGGACCGCTTCGAGAAGGCGTCCGAGACGCTGCGCAAGGCCGCGAAGGCGAGCGGCGGTCTGAAGGTGATGGCCGCCTCCGGCGCCCCCGACCTCATGTACGTCTCCGATCCCTCCGCCAACGCCGACCTGCGGTACTTCAAGGAGCTCGGCGTCGACATCGTCGTCCCGAAGAAGATCAGCAAGCAGGGCTTCTTCGAGGAGCTGAGCTGGGAGAACGCCGACAAGTACAAGGCCGACGTGATCATGCTCGACAACCGTACGCAGGCGCTCCAGCCCGCGGCACTGAAGTCCAAGCCGACCTGGTCGGACCTGCCCGCGGTCAAGGCGGACCAGGTCACGACCTGGGACGCCGAGCCCCGCTTCTCCTACGCGGGCGCCGCACCGCTGCTGGAGCAGCTCGCCAAGGCGGTCGAGGACGCGAAGAAGGTCAGCTGAGCGGCCGCGGGACGGCGGGTGCCCGCCGTCCCGCACCCGCCTGGCACCACGTACGCGCACAGCGACACCGCACTGCGGACCAGCACACAGGCACCGGCACACAGGCACCGGCGTCCGCCCCGAACACCCCGCACGCCCGCCGCACATCCGGCGGCAGGAGCGGCCACCTGACCATCGAGCAAGCACCTCACCATCGAGCAAGCACCGCGCACGGCACGGCCCACCCGGGAGGAGAGCCCGCAGCATGAGCACCGCAGCCCCCGAAGCCCCAGCCCGCACCGTCCCGTTCGAGTTCTTCGACACGCACGTCGTACGGACCCGCAGGCTCGGTCCGACGATGCTGCGCATCACCTTCGGCGGCGAGGCGCTGCGGCACTTCACCTCGGGCGGACGCGATCAGCGCTTCAAACTCTTCCTGCCGCAACCGGGGCAGGACGCGCCGGTCGTACCGACGGACGCCGGCGACGCGTGGTTCACGGTCTGGCGGTCGATGGACCCGTCCGTGCGCGGAATCATGCGCTCGTACACGGTCCGGGAGCAGCGCCGTTTCCCGCAGGACGAACTGGACATCGACTTCGCCCTGCACGGCGTCGGCGACCCGACCGACGCCGCCGCCGCGGGTTTCGTACCGGCCGGCCCGGCATCCCGGTGGGCCGCCACGGCACGCCCGGGCGACCGCGTCACCATCCTGGGCCCCACCGTGGACGACAACGGCGGTGTCGACTTCCGCCCCGCGGCCGGCACCGACTGGGTGCTGATCAGCGGTGACGAGACGGCTTTGCCCGCCGTCGCGGGCATTCTCGACTGGCTGCCGCCGGGCACCCCCGCCAAGGTGTGGCTCGAAGTGCCGCACGCCGAGGACATCCAGGCCCTGCCGACGGCCGCGGACGCCGACATCACATGGCTCGTCAGGGACAACACCACCGACCACCGCACGGACTTCCACCTCGCCTCGGTCGCCGCGGCCTGCCTGCCGGAAGGCACGCCCTACGCGTGGATCGCGGGCGAGGCCGGAACCGTCAAGGCGCTCCGCCGTCATCTGGTCCGCGAGCGCGGATTCGACCGCAAGCGGGTCAAGTTCACGGGCTACTGGCGGATGGACGCGACGGAGGAGCAGCTCGTCGAGGAGGCCGTGTCGGCCGCCTCGGGCACCTCGGGCGCCGCAAGCGAATGACGTGACACCGGTCCCGGGGGGGCGGAGGACCGCCGGGCCGGGGACCCGCATCGGACCCCGGTCCGGCCGGCCCCTCAGGTCCCGGCCCCTCAAGATGCCGCCTCTCAAAGTCCCGGCCCCTCAAGATCCCGCCTCTCAAAATCCTGGCCCTTCAAGATCTCGCTCCTCAAGATCCCGCTTCGCAAAGTCCCCGCTCCTCAAAGCCCCAGCCGCGCAAGGACCTTGTCCGGCTCCAGCCCGCAACCGCCGTCCCCCGCCGCCGTCCACGCCGCGCCGCACAACGCCCGCAACCCGTCCAGCACTTCGCCCTCGCCGTCCAGCACGAGCTCACCCTCGCCCGCCCTGGCGTGCCAGCCCCGGCATCCGAAGCCGGCTGCCGCGTCGCCGGTCAACTCCGGCTGCTCCCGCGCCAGTTCACGCAGGTCGCGCGCCACGTACGCGGGACGGTGCTCGGGCGGTGCGGCCAGCAGCTGAGCCGCGTCCGTCACCCCGGTCAGTACGAGCAGCGAGTCGACGCCGCCCACGTGCGCGCCCTCGATGTCGGTGTCCAGGCGGTCACCGACGACCAGAGGCCGCTTCGCTCCCGTACGCAGAATCGTCTCCCGGTGCATCGGCGGCCGCGGCTTCCCCGCGATCTGCGGCTCAGGAGCCGCACGCATCCACCGGGTCGCGATCCGTACGACCTCGACCGCCGCACCGTTGCCGGGCAGGATGCCGCGGGCACCCGGAATCGTCCTGTCCGCGTTCGAGGCGAACCACGCGGCCCCGCGGCCGACCGCGACCGCCGCCTCGCCGAGCCGTCCCCACTGCAGCTGCGGGCCGCCGTAACCCTGCGCCACGGCAGCCGGTTCGTCGTCGGCCGAGTCGACGACGTTCATCCCCTGCTCGCGCAGCGCCTCCCGCAGCCCGTCGCCGCCGATGACGAGGACGCGCGAGCCCGCCGGATGCTGCTCGGCGATGAGGCGTGCCACGGCCTGGGCCGAGGTGATCACGTCACCGGCTTCCGCGGGGACGCCCAGATCGCTGAGGTGCGCGGCGACGACCGCGGGGGTGCGTGCCGCGTTGTTCGTCACGTACGCCAGCCGCATGCCGGCCTCCCGGGCCTCCTCCAGCGACCGCACCGCGTACGGGACGGCGTCGCCCGAGACATACACCACACCGTCCAGGTCCAGCAGCGCCGTGTCGTACTCCTCCCGGAGCGCCCGGCGGCTCCCGGAAGGCCTCGTACGCGCAGTGCCCGCCATGGTCTCTCGCTCTCCTCGCAACGGATTCTCTTTCGCGACCGGTTCACGACCGGCTCCCCGATCATCCCGCGCTGCGCCGGGGAGCGGCCTCCGCCCCCGGACGGACTCCGGCATAGCATGCGGTAATGACCGATGACGGCCTCCGGCTCACGCCCTTCCGCGGGCTGCGTTACGTGCCCGGGAAGGTCGGCTCCCTCGCCGCTGTGACCTCACCGCCGTACGACGTCGTGGTCCGCCCGGACGAGCTGCGGCAGCTGGAGACGGCGGACCCGTACAACATCGTCCGGCTCATCCTGCCGCAGGCCGCCGACGCCGTCGGCAGACAGGCCAAGGCCGCCTCGACCCTGCGCAGCTGGCTCGCCGAGGGCGTGCTGGCACCCGATCCCCGGCCGGCGCTGTACGTCTACGAGCAGCGGCGGGGCGACCTGCTGCAGCGCGGCCTCATCGGCGCTCTGCGGCTCTCGCCGCCCGAGGAGGGCGTCGTACTGCCCCACGAGGGCGTGATGACCGAGGTCGTGGAGGACCGTGCCGCACTGATGCGCGCCACGGGAGCCAATCCGGAGCCGCTGCTGCTCTCCTACCGCGGCGACGGCACCGTGACGGGGGCAGCCGCCGTCATCGAACGGACCACGCTCCGGCCGCCGTTGCTCTCCACCACGACCGAGGACGGCTTCTCGCACCGCCTGTGGTCGCTGACCGACCCGGCCGAACTCGCCGAGGTCGACGCCGACTTGTTTCTCCGCCGCGCTCTGATCGCGGACGGGCACCACCGCTGGGCCACGTATCTGCGGCTGCGCCGGGAACACGGCGGAGACCTCACGGGGCCCGACTCCCCGTGGGACCACGGCCTCGTCCTGCTCGTCGACACGGTCCGGCATCCCCTGCGCGTGCAGGCCATCCACCGTGTGCTCACCAGGCTCCCGCTCCAACAGGCCCTGCGCGCCGTGGAGTCCGAGGGCGCGTTCCGCGTACGCGACCTGGGTACGCCGCCGCTGCCGCAGGCCCTTCGGTCGCTGGACGAGGCGTCCGGCAACGCCTTCCTCCTTACCGACGGCGGCGGCGCCTTCCATCTGCTCCATGATCCCTCGCCCGGCCTCCTGGAACGGCGCCTCGACGCCGGCCGTCCCGCAACCTGGCGGCGACTGGACGCCACGGTGCTGCATTCCGTGCTTCTCGACGAGGTGTGGCGCGTGCCGGACCGTCCGGAGGAGATCGGCTACATCCACGACGCGGCGGCCGCCGTCAACAAGGCGGCCCAAGTGGGCGGCACAGCCGTGCTGATGAGACCGGTACGGGAAGAGCTCGTACGCGAACTCGCCGAACAGGGCGTGATGATGCCCCGCAAGTCCACGTCCTTCGGCCCGAAGCCGGCGACCGGACTCGTGCTGCGCGTCCTGGACGAGGACTTCTGAAGGCTCCGGAGTACTCCCGGAACTCAACGGCGGCTCTGCGTAAGGCTCGTGGAAGGACTGTCTCTCCCGACCCCACCCCGCCCTGCTCCCATCACGACATAGTTAGGGTAGCCTTACCTCACCGCACCCACCGTGCGGTGCAGCCGATGCCTGCGTCAGGGAGGACAGTTCATGAGCAGCAGGTCACACCTGCTCAACGACAGGACGGTGGAGCACTACAGGCGCTCCGTCACAGAAGGGGTCGGCCGCGTCGCGGAGAAGATCGCCGGCGCCGACCGCCCGTTCACCGGAGTCACACCGTCCCAACTCGCCCCCGCCGTCTCCGGCATCGACCTGGAAGCCCCCCTGGGCGACCCGGCGGCCGCCCTCGACGAGTTGGAGAACGTCTATCTCCGTGACGCCGTCTACTTCCACCACCCGCGCTACCTCGCCCACCTCAACTGCCCGGTCGTCATCCCGGCGGTGCTCGGCGAGGCCGTGATCTCCGCCGTCAACTCCTCGCTCGACACCTGGGACCAGAGCGCGGGCGGCACGCTGATCGAGCGCCACCTCATCAAGTGGACGGCGGAACGGATCGGCCTGGGCACCGCGGCGGACGGCATCTTCACCAGCGGCGGTACGCAGTCCAATCTGCAGGCCCTGCTCCTCGCCCGAGACGAGGCGTGCCGCCTGGTCGAGAAGAACTCCGCGACACCGCTGCGCAAGCCCGAGATCCTTCCGCGGCTGCGCGTACTCACCTCCGAGTGCAGTCACTTCAGCATCGAGAAGTCCGCGACGCTGCTCGGCCTGGGACCGGAGGCCGTCATCCCGGTGCCGTGCGACGAAGACCGGAAGATGCGCACCTCCGCGCTCGCCGCCGAACTCGAACGGTGCGAGCGCGAGGGCCTCGTGGTGATGGCGGTCGTCGCCACCGCGGGCACCACGGACTTCGGAAGCATCGACCCGCTGCCCGGTATAGCGGACCTGTGCGAGCGCGCAGGCACGTGGCTGCACGTGGACGCGGCCTACGGCTGCGGACTGCTGGTCTCCCGGCGGCGGAATCTACTGGACGGCATCGAGCGTGCCGACTCGGTGACCGTGGACTACCACAAGTCCTTCTTCCAGCCGGTCTCTTCGAGCGCCGTGCTCGTACGCGACCAGGCCGCCCTGCGCCATGTCACCTACCACGCGGACTACCTCAACCCGGCGCGGATGGCCGAGAACAACATCCCGAACCAGGTCGACAAGTCCATCCAGACCACACGCCGCTTCGACGCGCTCAAGCTGTGGCTGACGCTGCGCATCATGGGCGCCGCGGGCGTCGGCGAACTCTTCGACGAGGTGGTGGACCGCGCTGCGGACGCCTGGCGACTGCTGCGCGAGGACCCGCGCTTCGAGGTCGTCACCCGCCCCCAGCTGAGCACGCTCGTCTTCCGCTACCTGCCGCCCGCACCCGCGGGCCGCTCCCTGACGGACGAGGTCAACCTGCACGCGCGGCAGGCCCTTTCAGCCTCGGGT
Organism: Streptomyces sp. DSM 116795; assembly: GCF_055792905.1. NCBI lineage: Bacteria > Bacillati > Actinomycetota > Actinomycetes > Kitasatosporales > Streptomycetaceae > Streptomyces > Streptomyces sp. DSM 116795. The sequence goes on along the minus strand of NZ_CM147707.1, from coordinate 6,213,174 downwards.
GAGGCCGTCGTGGCCTCGACGGTCGTCGACGGGCGGCACTACCTGAAGTTCACTCTGCTCAACCCCGAAACCTCACTCGGCGACATCGCCACCGTCCTCGACCTCATCGCCGAGCACGCGGGGCGCCACCTCGCCGAACGCCCGGGCGCACCCGGCACCCGGCACCCGGACCCGGAACCGGTCCACCCCCGCGCCAGCTGACCGCCTGCCCCCGGAATCCGGAGACTTACGTGTCCACCCCACAAGACACCGCCCACGTCCACGACTTCACCGCCATCGGACTGGGCCCCTTCAACCTCGGCCTGGCCTGTCTGTCAGAACCCGTCGGAGAACTCGACGGCCTGTTCCTGGACGACAAGCCGGAGTTCGACTGGCACTCGGGAATGCTGCTCGAAGACAGCACCCTGCAGACGCCGTTCATGTCCGACCTGGTCACGCTGGCCGACCCCACTTCGCCCTACTCCTTCCTCAACTACCTCAAGGAGACGGGCCGCCTCTACGCGTTCTACATCCGCGAGAGCTTCTATCCGCTGCGCGCCGAGTACAACGACTACTGCCGCTGGGCCGCCGGAAAGCTGAAGTCCGTGCGCTTCAACAACCGTGTCACGAGCGTCGAATACGACGAGAGCGAGGAGCTGTACCTCGTCCGCGCCGACGACCTCGCCGCCGGTGAGCAGCGCACGTACCGCAGCAGGAAGCTCGTGCTCGGCACCGGCACGCCGGCCCACATACCCGACTCCTGCCGCGGTCTCGGCGGCGACTTCATACACAACTCCCGCTATCTGGACCACAAGCAGGAGCTCCAGAAGAAGAAGTCCGTCACGGTCGTCGGCAGCGGCCAGAGCGCCGCGGAGATCTACTACGACCTGCTCCAGGAAATCGGCGGCCACGACTACCACCTGACCTGGGTCACCCGCTCCCCGCGCTTCTTCCCGCTCGAATACACGAAACTGACGCTGGAGATGACCTCCCCGGAGTACGTGGACTACTTCTACGGCCTCCCGCAGGCCACCCGGGACGAACTCGTCGCCTCGCAGAAGAACCTCTACAAAGGCATCAACACCGAGCTGATCGACGCCATCTTCGACCTGCTCTACCAGAAGAGCCTCCACGGCCCCTGCCCCACACGGCTGATGACCAACACCGCCCTGACGGACGCCTCTTACGACGACGCCTCAGGCGCGTACACCCTCGGCCTTCGCCAGGAGGAGCAGAAGCAGGACTTCACCCTCACCACCGAGGGCCTGATCCTGGCCACCGGCTACCGCTACCGCACACCGGACTTCCTCTCCCCCGTCGCGGACCGCATCGACTGGGACGAGCAGGGCCGCTTCGCCGTCCGGCGCAACTACCGTGTCGACAGCGGGTACAGCGGAGAAACAGCCGGCCGGGAGATCTACGTGCAGAACGCCGAACTGCACACCCATGGCTTCGTCACACCCGACCTGGGCATGGCCGCCTACCGCAACTCGTGCATCATCCGCGAACTGCTCGGCCGCGAGTACTACCACGTGGAACGCTCCATCGCCTTCCAGGACTTCACCGCACCAGTACCCGACCCCGCCACGGCAGCGGCCCGGAACACAGGGACGGAGGCTCCGCACTCATGAGCAGCAACCCCCGCACGAACGACGCCGGGACCGGCGCCACCGTGCACACGCGCACCGACGCCCGGCTGGGCCGCTTCGACCTGCGGCCCGTCGACCCGGCGGGCGACGCCGAACTGCTGCACAGCTGGGTCACCCACCCCAAGTCGGCGTTCTGGCTGATGCAGGAGGCCACACTCACGGACGTGGAGCGGGAGTTCATGGGCATAGGCGCCTCCGAGCACCACGACGCCTATCTCGGCTTCCACGAGGGCGAGCCGCGCTTCCTCATGGAGCGCTACGACCCGGCACACGTCGAGCTGAAGGGGCTTTACGAGGCGCAGCCGGGCGACGCCGGTATGCACTTCCTGTGCGCGCCCACCGACTCCCCGCTGCACGGCTTCACCCTCGCCGTGATCACCACCGTGATGGACATGCTCTTCGCAGACCCGCACACCCGCCGCGTCGTCGTCGAACCGGACGTACGCAACTCAGCCGTGCACGCACTCAACGAAGCGGTCGGCTTCCGTATCGAGCGCACCATAGCCAAACCCGAGAAGGACGCCTACCTCAGCATGTGCACCCGTGAGCAGTTCGAGGCCGCCCGCCAAGCCGGCACGACCGGTGAGACCGGCCAGACCCACGAGACCCGCGAGGACGCAGGAGGGACGAAGAGCCGATGACCAGCCCCACCGCCCTCTCCCCCCGCGATGCCGTCGCCCATCTCACGCCCGAGCGCTGGGACTTGGCGAACCGGCTGCTGATACGCAAGGCACTCGCCGAGTTCACCCACGAACGGCTCCTCACCCCCGCGCCGTTGACGACGCAGGGGCCCCGGCCCGGCAGCCGGTACTCGGTCCGCAGCGACGACGGGACCACCGAATACCGCTTCACGGCACGGCAGTTCGCCCTGGACCACTGGCAGATCGACAGCGGCAGCATCACCCGCCACCGGGACGGCGAGCAACTCCCGCTGGACGCCCTCGCGTTCATCACCGAACTGCGCGGATCCCTGCGGCTGGGCGAGGAGATCCTGCCCGTCTATCTGGAGGAGATCAGCTCCACCCTCGCCAGCACGGCCTTCAAACTGGCCCGTACGCCCGTGAGCGCCGACCGCCTGGCCCGCTCCGGCTTCCAGGCGATCGAGGCGGGCATGACCGAGGGCCACCCCTGCTTCGTCGCCAACAACGGTCGCCTCGGCTTCGACGTCGCCGAATACCGCGCGTACGCCCCCGAAGCCGGCGCCCCCGTACGGCTGATCTGGGTCGCCGCCCACCGCGACCACGCCACCTTCACCGCGTCGGCCGACCTCGGCTACGACAAGCTGCTGCTCTCGGAACTGTCCGCGCAGACGCTGCGCCGCTTCTCGGCCGCCATGCAGGAGGAGGGCCTCGATCTGGAGGACTACTTCCTGATCCCCGTCCACCCATGGCAGTGGTGGAACAAGCTGTCCGTCACCTTCGCCGCCGAGGTCGCACACCGCAATCTGGTCTGCCTCGGCCACGGCGACGACGAGCACCTCGCGCAGCAGTCCATCCGTACGTTCTTCAACGGCACCAGCCCCGGCAAGCACTACGTGAAGACAGCACTCTCCGTCCTCAACATGGGCTTCCTGCGCGGCCTCTCAGCCGAGTACATGAAGGCCACGCCCGCCATCAACGACTGGCTGGCCCGTCTCGTCGACGAGGACGAAGTGCTGCGCGAATCAGGGCTCGCGGTGCTCCGCGAATGCGCCGCCGTCGGCTACCACGCTGCCCCGTACGAGGCGGCCGCACCCAAGGGCTCCCCGTATCTGAAGATGCTCGCGGCCCTCTGGCGCGAGAGCCCGGTTCCGCTGCTCGCACCGGGCGAACGGCTGGCGACGATGGCGGCGCTGCTCCACACCGACACCGAAGGCGGCTCCCTGGCCACGTCGCTCATCGAACGCTCCGGCCTGGACCCGGTGACGTGGCTGCGCAGGTACCTGAACGCCTATCTCACACCGCTGCTGCACTGCTTCTACGAGTACGACCTGGTCTTCATGCCGCACGGCGAGAACGTCATCCTCGTACTCGACGAGGACGGCGTGCCGAAGCGGGCGGTCTTCAAGGACATCGCCGAGGAGATCGCGGTGATGAGCCCGGAGGCACAGCTCCCGCCGGAGGTCGAGCGCATCCGCGCCGAGGTCCCCGAAGAGATGAAGATCCTCTCCCTCTTCACCGACGTCTTCGACTGCTTCCTGCGCTTCCTCAACGGCATCCTCGCCGGCAACGGCACCCTGGATGAGGACTCCTTCTGGTCGGCGGTCGCCGACTGCGTCCGCGACTACCAGAAGTCCGCACCGCACCTGGCCGAGCGCTTCGAGCGCTACGACCTCTTCGCGGACACCTTCGCGCTCTCCTGCCTCAACCGCCTGCAGCTTCGCAACAACCAGCAGATGGTGGACCTGCAGGACCCGGCGGGCGCACTCCAGCTCGTCGGCGAACTCGACAACCCGCTGGCACGCTTCGCGCCGTAGTCCCCCCGGCTGCGGCCCCACGACCGCGAGGAGGCGGGAGTTCCGACAGACTCCCGCCTCCTCGCATCCCCTGCGTCACTCCGCGGAGCCGGCCCCAGGCCCTTCTGCCGCGGTCTCCTCGTCGGCCTCGGGATCGAGCGCGTCGACGAACTCCACTCCGTCCAGCTCCGCCAGCCTGTCCGACGCGTCCGTGGAGCCGCTCTGGTCGGCCTCCAACGCCTTGGCGAACCACTCCCGGGCCTCGTCCTCACGCCCGACCTCGAGAAGGGCGTCGGCGTACGCATAGCGCAGCCGGGCAGTCCACGGCTGCTGGGAACTGGACGCCAGCTCCGGGCTCTGCAGTGTCACCACGGCAGCCTCGGTCTGCCCCATGTCCCGCCGGGCTCCGGCCGCGACGAGCCGCATCTCCACCTGCCCGGCCTTGTCCAGCTTCTGCACCTCGGACTCGCCCGCCATCGCCAGCGCCTTCTCCGGCCGTCCCATACCGCGCTCGCAGTCGGCCATGACGGGCCACAGGTGCTGCAGCCCTGTCATGCGCCGCGCGGCACGGAACTCCGCCAGCGCCTCCGCGTACTTCTCCACCGCGTACGCCGCGAAACCGGCCGCCTCACGCACTGACGGAACACGGGAGGCGAGCCGCAGCGCCACCCGGGCATAGCCGTAGGCCGCCTGCGGATCCTCATCCAGATACCGCGCAACCATCACGAGGTTCTTCGCGACATCCTCCGCGAGCGTCTTCGGCAGGCTCATCAGCTCCTGCCGGACTTCCTTGTCGATCTCGGCGCCGGTCACGTCCTCGTCGATGGGCAGCCGCCTCGGCGCCTCCCGGTCACTCCGGCGGTCGTCCCGGCGCTCGTCGCGCCCCCCTCGGCGAGGAGGCCCGCCCCGGTCGTCGTCCCGCCGCCCCCGGAATCCACCGCGCCGCTCACGGCCGTCCCGTCCTCCGGAACCGCTCTGACCGTAAGGACGCCGACCGCCGCCACCGCCCCGCTCGTCATCCCGACGAGGTCCACGCGACCTGTCATCATCCCGGCGCCCCTGCCGGGGCCCATCGGAGCGGCGCGGCCCATCGGAACGGTTCCTGTCCGGCCGGGCGCCACCGTCGCGACGGTCCCCGCGGCCCTGCGGCCGGTCACCCCGGTCGCTCCCGCCGGAGTCCCCACCGCGAGGCCTGTCCCGGTCCTTCCGCTCATCACGTCGATCGCCGCGACGCCCGTCGTCCCGCCGGTATCCGCTCCGCCCGCGGCTCTCGCCGCCGCCGGCGCGGCCATCGCGCTTTCCACCACGGGGCCGGTCATCGCCACTCCGCGGGCCGGACTGACGAGGACGACGCTCAGGCCGATCGTCGGACGATTCGGTGGACATCGACATGACTCCTGTCTGCAATGCGAGGCCTTTCTTCGGCGCCCCGCACATATCGCACTCTCGAAACAAAAAAGCCCGTGGCTCACAGCGCATGCACGCTGTGAGCCACGGGCCCATCAATAATAGTTCGGCGGTGTCCTACTCTCCCACACGCTCCCGCATGCAGTACCATCGGCGCAGTAAGGCTTAGCTTCCGGGTTCGGAATGTGACCGGGCGTTTCCCTCACGCTATGACCACCGAAACACACCCCCCACACAACGGTGGGGGAAACCTGTGTATGTGTGTGTCAGCGCACTCTTCACATATCAACAACCGCCCCGGCTGCCCCTGCTTGGGGGTGTGGGGGTTGTTGTTTCAGATACCGCACAGTGGACGCGTAGCACATGTGGTCAAGCCCTCGGCTTATTAGTACCGGTCAACTCCAACCCTCACGGGTCTTCCATATCCGGCCTATCAACCCGGTCATCTCCCGGGAGCCTTAACCCCACACAGGGGGTGGGAGTCCTCATCTCGAAGCAGGCTTCCCGCTTAGATGCTTTCAGCGGTTATCCCTCCCGAACGTAGCCAACCAGCCATGCTCTTGGCAGAACAACTGGCACACCAGAGGTCCGTCCGTCCCGGTCCTCTCGTACTAGGGACAGCCCTTCTCAAGACTCCTACGCGCGCAGCGGATAGGGACCGAACTGTCTCACGACGTTCTAAACCCAGCTCGCGTACCGCTTTAATGGGCGAACAGCCCAACCCTTGGGACCGACTCCAGCCCCAGGATGCGACGAGCCGACATCGAGGTGCCAAACCATCCCGTCGATATGGACTCTTGGGGAAGATCAGCCTGTTATCCCCGGGGTACCTTTTATCCGTTGAGCGACGGCGCTTCCACAAGCCACCGCCGGATCACTAGTCCCGACTTTCGTCCCTGCTCGACCCGTCAGTCTCACAGTCAAGCTCCCTTGTGCACTTACACTCACCACCTGATGACCAACCAGGCTGAGGGAACCTTTGGGCGCCTCCGTTACATTTTAGGAGGCAACCGCCCCAGTTAAACTACCCACCAGACACTGTCCCTGATCCGGATCACGGACCCAGGTTAGACATCCAGCACGATCAGAGTGGTATTTCAACAACGACTCCACACCCGCTGGCGCGAATGCTTCACAGTCTCCCACCTATCCTACACAAACCGAACCGAACACCAATATCAAGCTATAGTAAAGGTCCCGGGGTCTTTCCGTCCTGCTGCGCGAAACGAGCATCTTTACTCGTAGTGCAATTTCACCGGGCCTATGGTTGAGACAGTCAAGAAGTCGTTACGCCATTCGTGCAGGTCGGAACTTACCCGACAAGGAATTTCGCTACCTTAGGATGGTTATAGTTACCACCGCCGTTTACTGGCGCTTAAGTTCTCAGCTTCGCCACACCGAAATGTGACTAACCGGTCCCCTTAACGTTCCAGCACCGGGCAGGCGTCAGTCCGTATACATCGCCTTACGGCTTCGCACGGACCTGTGTTTTTAGTAAACAGTCGCTTCTCGCTGGTCTCTGCGGCCACCACCAGCTCCCCCAGCACGTGGGATCACCAGCCGTGGCCCCCCTTCTCCCGAAGTTACGGGGGCATTTTGCCGAGTTCCTTAACCATAGTTCACCCGAACGCCTCGGTATTCTCTACCAGACCACCTGAGTCGGTTTAGGGTACGGGCCGCAACAGCACTCGCTAGAGGCTTTTCTCGACAGCATAGGATCATCCACTTCACCACAATCGGCTCGGCATCAGGTCTCAGGCCCATGTCATGCGGATTTACCTGCATGACGCCCTACACCCTTACCCCGGGACAACCACCGCCCGGGCTGGACTACCTTCCTGCGTCACCCCATCACTCACCTACTACAGACTCGGACCGCCGGCTCCACCACACCCACAGCATCCCGAAGGACACCGCAGGGGGCTTCACGGGCTTAGCATCACCTGATTCAGCGCTGGCGCACTGCCACGGGTACCGGAATATCAACCGGTTATCCATCGACTACGCCTGTCGGCCTCGCCTTAGGACCCGACTTACCCTGGGCAGATCAGCTTGACCCAGGAACCCTTAGTCAATCGGCGCACACGTTTCTCACGTATGTATCGCTACTCATGCCTGCATTCTCACTCGCATACCGTCCACAACTCGCTTACACGGCTGCTTCACCCGGCACACGACGCTCCCCTACCCACCCACACACCCGTTAGGGCACACATGTGAGTGACACGACGTCGGCGGTGTGCTTGAGCCCCGCTACATTGTCGGCGCGGAATCACTTGACCAGTGAGCTATTACGCACTCTTTCAAGGATGGCTGCTTCTAAGCCAACCTCCTGGTTGTCTCTGCGACTCCACATCCTTTCCCACTTAGCACACGCTTAGGGGCCTTAGTCGATGCTCTGGGCTGTTTCCCTCTCGACCATGGAGCTTATCCCCCACAGTCTCACTGCCGCGCTCTCACTTACCGGCATTCGGAGTTTGGCTAAGGTCAGTAACCCGGTAGGGCCCATCGCCTATCCAGTGCTCTACCTCCGGCAAGAAACACACGACGCTGCACCTAAATGCATTTCGGGGAGAACCAGCTATCACGGAGTTTGATTGGCCTTTCACCCCTAACCACAGGTCATCCCCCAGGTTTTCAACCCTGGTGGGTTCGGGCCTCCACGAAGTCTTACCTCCGCTTCACCCTGCCCATGGCTAGATCACTCCGCTTCGGGTCTTGAACACGCTACTAAACGCCCTCTTCGGACTCGCTTTCGCTACGGCTCCCCCACACGGGTTAACCTCGCAACATGCCGCAAACTCGCAGGCTCATTCTTCAAAAGGCACGCAGTCACGACGCACCAAGCAAGCTTGGCACGCGACGCTCCCACGGCTTGTAGGCACACGGTTTCAGGTACTCTTTCACTCCGCTCCCGCGGTACTTTTCACCATTCCCTCACGGTACTATCCGCTATCGGTCACCAGGGAATATTTAGGCTTGACGGGTGGTCCCGCCAGATTCACACAGGATTTCTCGGGCCCCATGCTACTCGGGAAAAAGACAAGTGAGCCATCACAATTTCAGCTACGGGGGTCTTACCCTCTACGCCGGGCCTTTCGCATACCCTTCGCCTATTGCAATGGTTTCTGACTCACCCAGCCGCCGGCAGACGACTGAAGCCCCATCCCACAACCCCGTACATGCAACCCCTGCCGGGTCTCACACACATACGGTTTAGCCTCATCCAGTTTCGCTCGCCACTACTCCCGGAATCACGGTTGTTTTCTCTTCCTGCGGGTACTGAGATGTTTCACTTCCCCGCGTTCCCTCCACACACCCTATACATTCAGATGCAGGTGACAGCCCATGACGACTGCCGGGTTTCCCCATTCGGACACCCCCGGATCACAGCTCGGTTGACAACTCCCCGGGGCCTATCGCGGCCTCCCACGTCCTTCATCGGTTCCTGGTGCCAAGGCATCCACCGTGCGCCCTTAAAAACTTGGCCACAGATGCTCGCGTCCACTGTCCAGTTCTCAAACAACAACCAGCCACCCACCACCCACGCCCACAGACGCAGTACACCGGGACCGGCACCAAGAGACCCACGACCACACGGCCGTACTCTCAGACACCCAACAGCGCGCCCGGCCCCCGCCACCGGCCCGTCCTCCGTTCCACACCCCGTCCGAAGACGAGGCAGTACTTGGATGACAGGCCCGCGACAGCAGACCGAATAGTCAACGTTCCACCCATGAGCAGACCACCGTCGGACATTCGCCGACGAAATGGCTCTGGACGGCAGGACCTCCGAACGGGAGGTGAACCCTGTCGCCACATGCTCCTTAGAAAGGAGGTGATCCAGCCGCACCTTCCGGTACGGCTACCTTGTTACGACTTCGTCCCAATCGCCAGTCCCACCTTCGACGGCTCCCTCCCACAAGGGGTTGGGCCACCGGCTTCGGGTGTTACCGACTTTCGTGACGTGACGGGCGGTGTGTACAAGGCCCGGGAACGTATTCACCGCAGCAATGCTGATCTGCGATTACTAGCGACTCCGACTTCATGGGGTCGAGTTGCAGACCCCAATCCGAACTGAGACCGGCTTTTTGAGATTCGCTCCACCTCACGGCATCGCCACTCATTGTACCGGCCATTGTAGCACGTGTGCAGCCCAAGACATAAGGGGCATGATGACTTGACGTCGTCCCCACCTTCCTCCGAGTTGACCCCGGCAGTCTCCCGTGAGTCCCCAGCACCACAAGGGCCTGCTGGCAACACGAGACAAGGGTTGCGCTCGTTGCGGGACTTAACCCAACATCTCACGACACGAGCTGACGACAGCCATGCACCACCTGTACACCGACCACAAGGGGGACCCTGTCTCCAGGGTTTTCCGGTGTATGTCAAGCCTTGGTAAGGTTCTTCGCGTTGCGTCGAATTAAGCCACATGCTCCGCCGCTTGTGCGGGCCCCCGTCAATTCCTTTGAGTTTTAGCCTTGCGGCCGTACTCCCCAGGCGGGGCACTTAATGCGTTAGCTGCGGCACGGACAACGTGGAATGTCGCCCACACCTAGTGCCCAACGTTTACGGCATGGACTACCAGGGTATCTAATCCTGTTCGCTCCCCATGCTTTCGCTCCTCAGCGTCAGTATCGGCCCAGAGATCCGCCTTCGCCACCGGTGTTCCTCCTGATATCTGCGCATTTCACCGCTACACCAGGAATTCCGATCTCCCCTACCGAACTCCAGCCTGCCCGTATCGAATGCAGACCCAGGGTTAAGCCCCGGGCTTTCACATCCGACGCGACAAGCCGCCTACGAGCTCTTTACGCCCAATAATTCCGGACAACGCTTGCACCCTACGTATTACCGCGGCTGCTGGCACGTAGTTAGCCGGTGCTTCTTCTGCAGGTACCGTCACTCACGCTTCTTCCCTGCTGAAAGAGGTTTACAACCCGAAGGCCGTCATCCCTCACGCGGCGTCGCTGCATCAGGCTTCCGCCCATTGTGCAATATTCCCCACTGCTGCCTCCCGTAGGAGTCTGGGCCGTGTCTCAGTCCCAGTGTGGCCGGTCGCCCTCTCAGGCCGGCTACCCGTCGTCGCCTTGGTAGGCCATCACCCCACCAACAAGCTGATAGGCCGCGGGCTCATCCTGCACCGCCGAAGCTTTCCACCACCAGAGCATGCGCCCGGCAGTCCCATACGGTATTAGACCCCGTTTCCAGGGCTTGTCCCGAAGTGCAGGGCAGATTGCCCACGTGTTACTCACCCGTTCGCCACTAATCCCCGGCCGAAACCGGTTCATCGTTCGACTTGCATGTGTTAAGCACGCCGCCAGCGTTCGTCCTGAGCCAGGATCAAACTCTCCGTGAATGCCTCAAAAAGACAGACCACAAAGAGCGGCACAACCAGGAGGAATAATCCCGGCATGCCAGCACCCTCGCTGTCATCAAAGAAATCCACACCCCTCAAAAACCCGGGATGCGGGGTATCAACATATCTGGCGTTGACTTTTAGCACGCTGTTGAGTTCTCAAAGAACGGACGCTTCCATCACAACCCTGCCACAGGCCACTCCGGGCGCTTCCCTCTCGGTGTCACTACTTTAGCGGATTTCCTCGCCAGCTCCTAACCGGAGCCCTGGGGCCGGTTTTTTGGCGCACCAAAAGCCGACCCCGTTGGGGAAAATCGTAGGTAGTGTTTGGTCGCATCCGGGGCGGCGTCTCCTCGGCGTCGAGGCCGTGGCTACCGCCAATCCGTTTCAGCGACTCGGTCAACATTAGGTCTTCGGACCTCCAGAGTCAAGCGACCTTGGACGGTGCCGCCGTTGGTGTGGCCGGTACGGGCTCACCGTGGGGTCCTGATCGACCCAGTACCGCCACGGGTGTACTGCCCCCGCTCCTCCCACACCCGTGCGAGGACCGCTGCGGAGCCGTCCGGCGTCGAAGGGCTCACCAGTCAGAACGCTCAGCGGAGCGTGCGCTTCCGTCGAGCAGACGTCTGTGCCGTTCAGGGTCCGGTCCACGTCGAGGGCGGTCGCCAGCCGAGCAGGGCCCTTGGCCAGTTCCGTATGCTTCCGCGCCTTCGGCCGTCGCTTCCGTGCGTGCTCCTCGCCCGTCAGAATCTCGCCGGCACGCAGCAGCACACCGCTCGCGTGGCCTTCGGCGCCGCAGACGAGATTGAGGCTGAACCACATGCCGTAGATGAAGTAGACGTACGCGTGCCCGGGCGGACCGAACATGGAGGCGTTGCGCTGAGTCCTCCCCTTGTACGCGTGGGACCCCGGGTCGGCCTCCCCCGCGTAGGCCTCGACCTCCGTGATGCGCAGGACGATCCGTCCGTCCGGCGCCGTACGGACGAGATATCGCCCCAGGAGCTCCGGGGCGACTTCGAGGACGGGGCGGTCGAAGAAGGACCGGGGCAGCGGTGTGTGGCTGTCGTCGTTCCCTCGCGTACGGTCTCCGCCGGTGATCATGCCGACCGAGGGTAACCGAGCCCGGGGGTTGTGCTTCGAGGCGGTGGGCCGATCATTCTGCTGGAGCCGGAACCGCCGGCCGTCGTTGCGCGTACCTCGTACCGGGAGGACGTCGAGTACGTCGCGAGTGATCAGAAGAGACGCACAGGAAGTGCCTGGGAGGGACTTGAGAGATGGGTTTCAAGAAGCTGTTCGCGAGCCTGGGGGTCGGAAGTGCGTCGGTGGACACCGTGCTCCACGAGCCGAACGTGGTGCCGGGCGGTGTCGTGCAGGGAGAGGTGCACATCGAGGCGGGCTCGGTGGATCAGCAGATCCAAGGGCTGTCGGTCGGTCTCATGGCGAAGGTCGAGGTGGAGACCAACGACGGTGAGCTGAAGCAGAACATCGAGTTCGGGCGGCAGCAGCTCGGGGGTGCGCTGGATCTCAAGGAGGGCGCCAGGCACACCGTGCCCTTCCGGCTCGAAGTGCCGTGGGAGACACCGATCACGATGTTCATGGGGCAGCAGCTGACCGGCATGAGCATCGGTGTGTCCACGGAGCTCGCCATCGCACAGGCCGTCGACTCCACGGACATCGACCCGGTGAACGTCCATGCGCTCCCCGCTCAGCAGGCAATCCTGGACTCCTTCGGGACGCTCGGCTTCCGCTTCAAGACGGCCGACATGGAGAAGGGGCGGATCCGGGGTACGCGACAGCAGCTTCCCTTCTACCAGGAGATCGAGTTCATGGCGCCCCAGCAGTACCGGGGGCTGTCGCAGGTCGAGCTGTCGTTCGTGGCCGACGGCCGTCAGATGGACGTCGTGATGGAGATGGACAAGACACCGGGCATCTTCACCGGGGGAAGCGACTCGTACAGGGCGTTCCAGGTGGATCTGACGGACTTCCACCAGACGGACTGGACGGCATTCATCAACCAGTGGCTCACGGAGGTCGGGGGACGCCGCAACTGGCTGTGAGGCCGGACGCGCTTGCCTACTCCGGTCCGGACCCCACAGAAAGCGGGAGTCGCAGACCGGGGTCAGCCCAGGAGTACCGACAGGGGTGCGTCCCGCACCGCCCAGTAGCCGACCGCCGCCGTGAAGACGTTCACGGCGGTGGCGGCGGCCTTCGGATCGGCCTGTTCGAAGCCGGGCCAGCCCGCGGTCATCAGCAGGTATCCGTCGGTCTCTCCCCACCAGGAGAGGTCGGTGAGGGAGTCGGCGAGGGCGTCCCAGTTGTGGCCGAACCAGCCGGGGAGTTCGAGTCCGGTCGCACAGCGGTTCATGAACTCGGCCTTGTCGGTGACGTCGCTGAGGTCGATCACCGCCCCGGTCCAGTTCGCGGCGTCCGCCTGCATGAGGACATCGGGGCCGACGGAGTCACAGCGGTACACCCCGGGGGGCACGGTGCCTTCGAAGAGGCCCGGCAGACCGCCGTCGGGCAGTTCGGGCAGTTCGGGCAGGTCCACGGGACTGGTCATCGTCGCACCATCGCTTTTTAGGTCTCGTCGTGCCTCCCATGGTGACAAAGACCGGGACAACGGCTCGTTAGGCTGGCCGGTGCAGCGATTCGCGCCACCAGGAGGTACTGACGTGACCGAGCAGAAGCAACCGCCGCTCCCGCACGACTTCCATCCGCCCGTCGCCTCTTTCCAGGTGGTGAGCGATGACGTCTCGGAGGGCGGACGGCTGCGGCCGGACCAGCTGTACTCGGAGGGGAACACCTCCCCTCATCTGCGCTGGGACGGTTTCCCCGCGGACACCCGCAGCTTCGCCGTCACCTGCTTCGATCCGGATGCCCCTACCGGCAGCGGCTTCTGGCACTGGTCTGTCTTCGACATTCCCGTATCCGTGACGGAACTGCCCAGGGGTGCAGCCAGCGGTGAGATGCAGGGGTTGCCCGAGGGTGCAGTGCACGTACGTAACGACTTCGGCACCCGGGACTTCGGCGGTGCCGCGCCGCCGCCCGGGGACGGCCCGCACCGTTACGTCTTCACGGTCTACGCGGTCCAGGACGAGAAGCTCGGGCCGGACGGGGACGCCTCTCCCGCCTACGTCGGTTTCAACCTGCGTTTCAAGGCGATCGGACGGGCTCAGCTGATCGGTCTGCACGAGGTGCACGCCGAGGGCTGAGCGGCGGGCGTGCGGTGCACGGTCGCACGCCGAAAAGCTTTTGCGCCCCGTCGTTCCGGGATCGCACAGTGGTGACGGGCAGTCGGCACCGCAGTGCGGGGACGGCGGGGCGCTCGTGTCTGCGCCGGCCGTCCGCCGGAGCCTGGCCGGGGGCCGGCGACCGCGCCGGCTGCCTTTTTGATTTCTGCTTGCCATACGCCGGCCTTCCCTTGCCATGCGCATTCTCCGCGTTCCGTTCTGCTTTCATTCCGTTCTTCTCTCCTCACGTTCTTCTTTTCCCTTTCACCGCGTCGACGGGCCGCCGTCGACTTCCGTACGGCGGGCGGAAATTGCGTTGTCGGGGGATTCCCGCGGCGGCAGAGTGGGGCCACCGCCGCAGGGGCGGGAGGGAACCGGGAGGTGGAGGGATGCGCGAGACCCTGATCCTGAACGCCAGCTTCGAGCCGCTGTCGACCGTGTCGCTGCGGCGGGCCGTGGTGCTGGTCATGCAGGACAAGGCCGTCGTGGAGCACGCCCACCCGGGGCTCCGTGTGCGGGCGGCGAGCATCGATCTTCCGGTGCCGCAGGTGATCAGACTCTGCAGATACGTGCGGGTTCCGTTCCGACAACGGGCGCCGTGGTCACGTCGCGGCGTCCTCGTACGCGACCGGCACCGGTGCGCGTACTGCGGGCGCCGGGCGACCACGGTCGACCATGTGGTGCCGCGTTCGCAGGGCGGTGGCGACACCTGGCTCAACACCGTCGCTGCGTGTGCGGCCGACAATCACCGCAAGGCGGACCGGACGCCGGCGCAGGCGGGAATGGCCCTGTCGGTGAAGCCGTTCGAGCCGACACCGGCCGACGCTCTGCTGCTCGCCCTGGGCCTCAAGGACGGGGAGAGCCTGCCGGATTGGCTCGCGGTTCCCGGTCCGTCCGTCTCGGCACCCGCGTTGCCCGCCTCGGCCTGACCGGCCGGCGGGGACGGGGAGCGCACCGAACTCCGGTTCTCAGCCGAGGAGTTGCTGAAGGAGCGCCGCCACGCCGATCGTGACGACGACCGCCCGCAGCGCGGCCGGCGGCAGTCTGCGTCCCACGAGGGCGCCGAACTGGCCGCCGACCGCGCTGCTTGCGGCGATGAGCAGGACGGCCGTCCAGTCGAACTCGGCGACGAAGAGGAAGAAGACGGCAGCCGTGCCGTTGACGAGTGCGCCGAGGACGTTCTTCACGGCGTTGATCCGCTGCAGGTCCTCGTCGAGGAACAGCCCCATGAGGGCGAGGTAGATGATGCCCTGGGCGGCGCCGAAGTAGCCGCCGTAGGCGCTCGAGAACAGCATGCCCGTGGACAGCATGACGCCCCCGTTGGGATGCGGCGTCGTGCCGCGCTTCTCGCGGCGGCGTTCCGCGACGCGGGCCAGCCACGGCTGGACGGCCACGAGCAGCAACGCGATCCCGATGAGCGCCGGGACGATCATGTCGAAGGCGCTGGAGGGCAGAGCCACCAGCAATGCCGCTCCCGTCAGCGCGCCGGCGAACGCCACGCCGCTCAGAAGCAGCACCCGGCGTCGCTGACCGCGCAGCTCTCGCCGGTATCCGATGGCGCCGCTGACCGAGCCGGGGACGAGGCCGAGCGCGTTCGACACATTGGCGGTGACGGGCGGGAGACCGACGGCGAGCAGCACCGGGAACGTGAGCAGCGTGCCCGAGCCGACGACGACGTTGATGGCGCCCGCGCCGACCCCCGCCGCGCAGACGGCCACCATCTCCCAGATGGTCAACGCGAAGCCCCTTCGAGATCAGTGCCGTACACACTGATCATGCCGGAGGGGCTTCTGGCGTGCGTAACCGGGTCTCAGTCGATCTTCGGGCTCTCCCTGGGCGGCTTCACCATGCCCGCGGCCCCGGCGGTGGCGCCGCCACTGCTGCCGCCGCCGGGCTTGAACCCGTCCAGTGCGCCGCCGAGGCCCTTGAGTGCGTCGCCGATCTCGCTGGGGACGATCCAGAGCTTGTTGGCGTCGCCCTCGGCGATCTTCGGAAGCATCTGCAGGTACTGGTACGAGAGCAGCTTCTGGTCCGGGTCGCCGGCGTGGATCGACTCGAAGACCGTACGGATGGCCTGCGCCTCGCCCTCGGCGCGCAGCGCGGCCGAGCGGGCCTCACCTTCCGCACGCAGGATCGAGGACTGCTTCTCGCCCTCGGCGGTGAGGATCTGCGACTGCCGTACACCCTCGGCCTGGAGGATCGCCGCGCGCTTGTCGCGGTCGGCGCGCATCTGCTTCTCCATCGAGTCCTGGATGGACGTCGGCGGCTCGATGGCCTTGAGCTCCACGCGGTTCACGCGGATGCCCCACTTGCCGGTGGCCTCGTCGAGCACACCGCGCAGTGCGGCGTTGATCTCCTCGCGGGAGGTGAGGGTCCGCTCCAGGTCCATGCCGCCGATGATGTTGCGCAGCGTGGTGACCGTCAGCTGCTCGATCGCCTGGATGTAACTGGCGACTTCGTACGTGGCGGCGCGGGCGTCGGTCACCTGGTAATAGATGACCGTGTCGATGTTGACGACCAGGTTGTCCTGGGTGATGACCGGCTGCGGAGGGAAGGGCACGACCTGTTCACGCAGGTCGACCCTGTTGCGGACGGTGTCGATGAACGGAACCACGATGTTCAGGCCCGCGTTGAGGGTGCGGGTGTAGCGGCCGAAGCGCTCGACGATTGCGGCGCTCGCCTGCGGGATGACCTGAATCGTCTTGATGAGTGCGATGAAGACCAGCACCACCAGGATGATCAGGACGATGATGATGGCGTCCATCCGCCCCCCTGCGTATTTGTCACTGTCACTGAAATGACGTCGTCGGGAACAACACAATCGTCCCACCGCAAGTAGCCTTGTACTCGCGGTTGTTGAGGTTAGCCGCTGTCTGTCATCCCATCACGACCGCCGTGGCTCCGTCGATCTCCACCACGTCGACCTGGGAGCCCGGCTCGTAGGTCACGTCCGAATCCAGGGCCCGTGCCGACCAGACCTCGCCGGCGAGTTTGATCCTTCCGCCCTGCCCGTCCACGCGCTCCAGCACCGTCGCCTGGCGGCCGCGGAGCGCGTCCACACCGCTGCTGAGCTTCGGATGCTCCCTGCGGGAGCGGCGGGCCATCGGCCGTACGACGAGGATCAGCGCCGTAGAGACCACGGCGAAGACGAGGACCTGCGCCACCTTTCCGCCGCCGAGCCCGGCCGTGACTGCTCCGGCGACGCCGCCCATGGCGAGCATGCCGAATTCGGGCATAGCGGTGAGGACGAGTGGAATTCCCAGCCCCACGGCGGCTATCAGCCACCAGATCCATGCATCCACACGACCATGTTAGGCGCGCGATCAGCTCAGTGGCAGACCCTGAGCAGTCCAGCGCTCTCCCCGGTTCTCCACCACGAGCGGCAGTCCGAAGCAGCGCGAGAGATTGCGCGAGGTCAGCTCGGTCTCCAGCGGTCCGGCCGCGAGCACCTGCCCCTGACGGATCATCAGAACATGCGTGAATCCGGGGGCGATCTCCTCGACATGGTGGGTGACCATGAGCATCGACGGTGCGTACGGGTCACGCGCGAGCCGGCCGAGTCTGCGTACCAGATCCTCGCGGCCGCCGAGGTCGAGCCCCGCAGCGGGCTCGTCCAGCAGAAGCAGCTCGGGGTCGGTCATCATGGCGCGTGCGATGAGGGTGCGCTTGCGCTCGCCCTCGGACAGGGTGCCGAACTTGCGGTCGAGGTACTCGGTCATGCCGAGCCGGTCGAGGAAGGCACGCGCGCGCTCCTCGTCCACGTCCTCGTACTCCTCCTGCCAGTGCGCCGTCATGCCGTACGCGGCGGTCAGCACGGTCCGCAGGACGCTCTGGGACCGAGGGAGCTTGTCCGCCATGGCGATGCCCGCCATGCCGATGCGCGGGCGGAGTTCGAAGACGTCGACGGCGCCGAGCCTGTCGCCGAGGACGGTGGCCGTGCCCGTGCTGGGGAAGAGGTAACTGGACGCGAGGTTGAGCAGGGTGGTCTTTCCCGCACCGTTGGGGCCGAGGATGACCCAGCGTTCGCCTTCCTTGACCGACCAGGAGACATCGTCCAGCAGAGCGTTGCCGTCGCGGACCACTGATACGTCCACCAGCTCCAGTACTTCGCTCATGAGCGCGTTGTCTCCCAATGCAGTCGCCGTTACCCGTGCCTTGTGAGCAGAGTCCCCAGGCAAACCTACGCCACGCGTTCGAGGGTCCGTTCCCTAGGCTGGGGTCATGCTCGATGAACCTCGTTCGGGACGCCTGGCCGCTTGGGGAAATGCTCTGTTCGCCGCACTCGTCTCTCCCGATGAGGCCGCGCAGCGGATCGTCGGCGAGGACGCGGTGCACCGCGTGGTGGGGCTTCCCGCTTCGGCGGGTCCGTACGCGGATTCCGAGCCGGAGCCCGTCGGTCTGACCCTGGCGCTGGGGCGGCTGCGATCGCTGGGCGCGCAGGGGCTGCGGGTCGCGCTGCCCGTCCCGGGGCATCCGCTGGGGCTGAGCGGCCCGCCTGAGTTCAACTCCGCCGCCCTGGAGGCCGGTGAGGCCGTGCTCGCGGCCGGCTCGGGTACCGGGCTGGTGCCCGAGGTCCACGAAGCGGGGCCGGAGGGCGATGTGCATGTGGAGGTCACCTGGCACTGCCTGCCCGTACGGGAGGCGCCGCCCGCCGACGTGCCCTCGCTGAGTGAGGCGGAACGCGAACTGGCCGAGGCGATGCGGGAGGCCACCGACGTGCTCACGGAGCTGGACGTCGCCGGCTCGGGCCCGGCGGCGGACGCGGCCCTGGATGCGTACCGGGCACGCATGGAAGCCGGCAGGCGACTGCTGGCGCCGGGGTATCCGCCGCGTGCGGTGCGGGTTCTGGAGCTGGCCCAGCGGGTGCGGGCGCTCGTGGCGATCGCGTACGGGGAGGAGGACGGGGCAAGGCAAGGCGGCGGGCCCGTCGGAGGTGACGCCGGCGTCGGCGTCGGTGACGGCCGTGAGCACGGGGGCGCGGTGAGCGCCTCGCAGATCGCAGCGCGTGCGGAGGCGTTGCGGCCGGTGGAGCGTACGGCGAGGCGGGCGCAGGTCGCGGCGTACAACGCCTACGCGGAGGAGCTGGAACGCAAGAGGTCATGACGGCACCTCATGACGGCAAGAGGTCCTGAGTGACGCGTAGGGCGCGAGCAGCGACGCGCGAGCAGGCGCCATGCGCCCATGCGGACGACGCCGAGCGGGCGGCGCCCGCGCCTTTCAGTTCGTCAGCCCGTGCCGCACAGCCCACAGGGCCGCCTGCGTACGGTCGGCGAGGTCGAGCTTCATCAGGATGTTCGACACATGGGTCTTGACCGTCTTCTCGGAGAGCACCAAGGTCCGGGCGATCTCCCGGTTGGAACGCCCGTCCGCGATCAGCTCCAGCACTTCGCGTTCGCGTTCGGTGAGCACCGAGCCCCGGCCGGAGCCGCCGCCTCCGCCCGCGTCGTCCGCGAGCAGAGCGCCCGCCACCTCCGGCTGGAGGAGCACGTGTCCGGCGTGTATGGAGCGGATCGCTCCGGCCAGGGCGTCGGGGTCGACGTCCTTGTAGACGTATCCGGCCGCGCCGGCGCGCAGGGCGGGTACGACGGTGCGCTGCTCGGTGAAGCTGGTGACGACGAGGATCCGTGCCGGGTTCTGCAGCCGGCGCAGCTCACGCAGTGCCTCGATGCCGTCGGTGCCGGGCATCTTCACGTCCATGAGGACGATGTCGGGGCGCAACTCCTCGGCGCGCGCGACGCCTTCGGCCCCGTCCGCGGCCTCGCCGACGACCTCGATGTCGTCCTGGATCTCCAGGAAGGTGCGCAGGCCGCGCCGTACGACCTGGTGATCGTCCACGATCAGGACCCGGATCGGATCAGCCACCTGGCACCTCCAGTTCGATGACCGCTCCCTTGCCCGGCCCGGATTCGACGGTCAGGGTGCCGCCGACGCCGCCCGCCCTGTCCCGCATCGAGACCAGGCCGAGGTGGCGTCCCGCCTTGCGTACGGCCTTGGGGTCGAAGCCACGGCCGTCGTCGGTGACGCGCAGCCGGGCCCCTGAGCTGACATAGGCGAGGGTCACCCCTACGTGTGAGGCCGCCGCATGGCGCAGTGCGTTGTGCAGCGCTTCCTGAGCGACGCGCAGCAGAGCCTCTTCCTGTGCGGCGGGCAGGGCACGCAGGGCACCCTCGCTGACGAACGTGACCTCCGCGGAGTGCGCCCGGTCGAGCACCTGGGTCTGGGTGCGGAGTGTGGCCACGAGCCCGTCCTCGTCGAGTGCCGCGGGACGAAGTTCGACCACGGCGGCGCGGAGCTCTTCGGAGGCGTCGGCGGCGAGGCGGCCGATCTCGTGGAGCTCCTCCTTCGCCCGTACCGGGTCGCGGTCTACCAGCGCGGTGGCGGCCTGGGCCGTGAGGCGCAGCGAGAAGAGCTTCTGGGCGACCGCGTCGTGCAGGTCGTGGCCGATACGGGCGCGCTCGCCCGCGATGGTCAACTCGCGGCTGCGCTCGTAGAGACGGGCGTTGGTGAGGGCGATGGCGGCGTGCTGGGCGAGGAGCCGCAGCAACCGCTCGTCCTCTTCGGTGAAGGCGCACCGCCGGCCCTGTTCCGATCCCCCCGCGGCCGTACCGCTCTTGGCACGTTCCGCAGCATCGTGGGGCTCCTGCGGTGCGGGTGCGCATCGCTTGTTCGCGAGGAAGAGGGCGCCCAGAACCTCCTCGCCGTCCGCGATGGGCATCCCGAGGAAATCCGCGAGTTCCGGGTGTGCACGGGGCCAGCCCCCGAAGCGCGGATCCGTTCGTACGTCGGCGAGCCGCTGGGGCGTCGCATCGTGGAGCATCGCGGCGAGGATGCCGTGCTGACGGGGCAGCGGGCCGATGGACCTCCACTGTTCGTCCGTCACTCCGTCAACCACGAACTGGGCGAAGCCACCGTGGTCGTCGGGCACGCCGAGGGCCGCATAGCGGGCGTCGAGCAGGTCACGGGCCGAGGCGACGATCGTCTGCAGGACGTCGCGCACTTCGAGCTGCCTGTTCATGGAGAGGATCGCGGCGCTGACCGCTGCGAGCCCTGAGCTGCGGAGCATGCCGTCACGGTACCGGCGGGACGGACCCTCCGGATCGGGCCCGGGGAGGGGCGCCGACGGGGGTCCGGAGTCCTAGGACCAGGGACCAGCAGTGTGACCCTGAGTTTATCGCTTCTACACACTGCGTAAATGTAACCGGGTGTGTGGTGTGAGTCGCCGCATAGGACTCAGATCACGTACGAGCGTACTTAGTAGATGTTGTCCACTGACCGGACGTGCAGCGCAGGCACGTCAAGGCATCCGCTCTGCTCCAAATCCACTACCAAGGTTAGTAATGGTGATTTTTGCCCGGTGACTGACGGCAGCTGAGAATGACTGCCGCCGCAGCGGCCACCGTCGCTGCGGTCCGCGAACTGGAAGAGGTTTCCTCCCATGAGCGTTCCCAATCCCGAACGCCACGGCAGGCTGTCCCGTCTGCACAAGATCTCTGCGGCGACCGGAGCCGCAGCCGTCGGTGTCACCGCAATCGCGTTCACCGTCGTGCCAGGTCAGAAGAGCAGCGGAAGCGTGACTGCCGGATCGGAGATGGCGGCCGAGTCCGTCGCCCTGCAGACTGCCGCGGACAGCCCGGCCCAGCAGAAGGCGAGCATCGACGCTCAGACCTCTGCCGCGGACGACCGCGCACGCGCCCACGCCAAGGCCGAAGCCCGCAAGAAGGCCGAAGCCAGGGCGGAGGCACGGCAGGAGGCAGCGGCCAAGGCCGAACGGGACCGTGAGCGCAAGCTGGCAGCGAGCCGCTCGGCGGAACGGAGCAAGGCCAAGGCGTCGCCCTCGGGTTCGCCGAAGCAGATCGCACGGCAGATCATCGGCGACGAGAGCCAGTTCCAGTGCTTCTCGAACATCGTCGAGAAGGAGAGCGGCTGGGACGTACACGCACAGAACCCCAGCGGTGCGTACGGGCTGGTGCAGGCGCTGCCCGGCTCCAAGATGGCCTCGGCCGGCCCTGACTGGCGCAACAGCGCCGCCACCCAGGTCAAGTGGGGTGTGGGTTACATGAAGGACCGTTACGGCAGCCCCTGCGGCGCGTGGTCCTTCTGGCAGTCCAACAACTGGTACTGAGCAGCGGCCGACGGGCCCGGGTCACGGCTCGGGCCCGTCGGCGTGAGCGCCGGAGGCGGCGGCATCCCCGTTCGGGGTGCCGCCGCCTCCGTGTGCGGTGCCGTCTTCCAGCCTGTCCGCTACTTGCGCATGACCTCCGGCTCGTGGCGGCGCAGCAGCCGTGCCACGACGAAGACGAGAGCGACACCGAGGCCCAGCAGGACGGTCATGTCCAGGATGTACGTACCGGCCGTGTGCTCCCAGAGCGGGTCCGGGTTGCCTTTCTCCCACGGCAGCAGCGCGTTCATGTCTGCGGTCGCGCCCATCGCGGCGACGGCCCAGCGGGAGGGCATCAGCCAGGAGATCTGGCCGACTCCCGGGGTGTCGAACAGCTGGAAGAGCACGCCGGTGAAGACGACCTGGACGATGGCGAACATGACCAGCAGCGGCATGGTCTTCTCGGCCGTCTTCACCAGCGAGGAGATGATCAGGCCGAACATCATCGAGGTGAACCCGAGGACGATCACTGCGACGGTCATCTCGACGGCGGGAAGGTTCTCGCCGATGACGCCCTCGTCGGGCATCTCGCGCGGGAGGAAGCCGATGGCGGAGATGATCACGCCCTGCAGGGCCGTGACGAGTCCGAGCACGAGCACCTTGGACATCAGATAGGCCGAGCGTGAGAGGCCGGTGGCCCGTTCGCGCTCGTAGATGACCCGTTCCTTGATCAGCTCCCGTACGGAGTTGGCCGCGCCGGAGAAGCACATTCCGACGGCGATGATGAGCATGATCGTGCTGGCGTCGCGGTTCGTCCTGCCGTTCTTGAGCGGGCCGTAGCCCAGCCCGTAATCGCTGGGGATGAGCGTGCTGACCCCGCCGAGCACGACGGGCAGGATCACCGTGAGCGCGAGGAAGCCCTTGTCGGAGGCGATGACCGACACATAGCGGCGCACCAGGGTCCAGAACTGGGAGCCCCAGCTCTGCGGTTTCTGCGTACGGGCCGGCGGCGCATGCACCTGCTGGGCCTGCTGGGGGGTGACGGAGTCGAGGTCGGCGGCGTACATCTGGTAGTGCTGCGAGCCGTGCCAGCGGCCCATCCAGTCGTAGTCGCGGTAGTTCTCGAACGCGGAGAAGACGTCCGCCCAGGTGGCGTAGCCGAAGAAGTTCAGAGCCTCCTCGGGCGGCCCGAAGTAGGCGACGCCGCCGCCGGGCGCCATCACCAGCAGCTTGTCGCACAGGCCGAGTTCGGCCACGGAGTGGGTGACGACGAGCACCGTGCGGCCGTCGTCGGCCAGGCCGCGCAGCAGCTGCATGACATCGCGGTCCATGCCCGGGTCGAGGCCGGAGGTGGGCTCGTCGAGGAAGATCAGCGAGGGCTTGGTCAGCAGCTCCAGAGCGACGGAGACGCGCTTGCGCTGGCCGCCGGAGAGGGAGGTGACCTTCTTGTCGGCGTGCACGTCCAGCTTGAGCTCGGCGAGCACCTCCTCCACGCGGGCGTTGCGCTCGGCCTCCGCGACGTCGCCGGGGAAGCGGAGCCGGGCGGCGTAGCGCAGCGCGGTGCGGACCCTCAGCTCCTTGTGGAGGATGTCGTCCTGCGGGACCAGGCCGATGCGCTGCCGGAGTTCGGCGAAGTGCTGGTAGAGGTTCCTGTTGTCGTAGAGGACCTCGCCGACGTCGGCGGGGCGGTAGCCGGTCAGCGCGCGCAGCAGCGTCGACTTGCCGGAGCCGGACGGGCCGATGACGCCGATGAGCGACTTCTCCGGGACACCGAAGGTGACGTCGTCGAGAATCACCTTCCCGTTGTCGACCTTCACCGTGAGGTGGCGGGCCGAGAAGGTGACCTCGCCGGTGTCGACGAACTCTTCGAGCCGGTCGCCGACCAGCCGGAAGGTGGAGTGGCCGACGCCGACGGTGTCCTGCGGAGTGATCACCGTGGAGCCGGACTTGGGCAGCGGCTGTCCGTTGACGTACGTCCCGTTGTGCGAGCCCAGGTCGTGGAGCTCGAAGCGGCCGTCGGGCGATGCGCGGAATTCGGCGTGGTGCCGGGAGACCTGGAGGTCGGAGACGACCAGCTCGTTCTCCAGGGCGCGGCCGATGCGCATCACCCTGCCGAGGGCGAGCTGGTGGAAGGTGGTCGGGCTGCGGTCGCCGCCCTGCTGCGGTATCCGTCCCTGCTGGGGCCCGGGCCCGGGGTGCGGCCGGGAGTGCTGCTGGGGCTGCACGGCCTGCTGTCCCGGGTGGCCCTGCTGCTGGGGCACGCCGGGTTGCTGTTGCCGGTGCTGCGGTTGCTGGGGCTGCTGGTGGGGTGCCTGCTGCTGGGGCTGCTGGGCCGGCTGGTGCTGCGGCTGCTGCCAGCCCGGGTGCTGCTGGGGCTGCTGCTGCCAGCCCTGGGGCTGCTGAGGTGGCGCCTGTGTGGCCCCCGCCTGCGGCGCCCGGGGGTGCCCGCCCCCCTGCTGTTGCTCCGGCAGCGCCGTCTGCGCGCCGTGCACGTCCGCGCGGGGGGCCTCATCCGCGCCGCTTCCCGAGAGGTCCAGCCTCGGTCCGTCCGTGGCGTTCCCCAAGTGCACGCTCATGCCGGGGCGGAGCTCCGTCTGCTGGACGCGCTGCCCTTGTACGTACGAGCCGTTGGTGCTGCCCTGGTCCTCGATGAGCCAGCCGTTCCCGCCCCATCTGATCGTGGCGTGCCGCCAGGAGACCCTGGCGTCGTCGATCACCACATCCCCCTGCGGATCGCGTCCCACGCGATACGGCCTGGACGGTTCGAGAGTCCAGGTCTTTCCGTTCAATTCCAGTACGAGTTCCGGCACTCCATGCCCCACAAAGTTGTCCCCCGAGTGACTCCCTGCGCGGGGAGCCTAGGGATGGTGAACATCGTGAGGAACTATTTCAGGCCCGGGCCCCGGACAGGAAGTCGGCCCATGTCACAACCCCACGTCAGCTGTGACGGGCCGGGAACAGCACCCTCCTGAGGGGGAAAGACGGCTGCTCACGGGGCCCGGGGAGGCCGATGGGCATTGGGGAGAGCTTCCGCTGAGCGGGAGCCCCCGGAAGGTGTCCCGCTCCCCCCAGCGATACCGTTGGAACACCATGACCACATCGCCGGCCACCCCGCCCTCGTACGCCGACACCCCCACTCTCCTGGTGAAGATCTTCGGAAGGGACCGGCCCGGCATCACGGCCGGACTCTTCGAGACCCTCGCAGCCTTCGCCGTCGAGGTCGTCGACATCGAACAGCTCGTGACCCGAGGCCGCATAACGCTGTGCGCCCTGGTCACCGCCCCCGGCCATGCAGCGGGCAAGGCCGCCGCGCCCGCCACCGCGAGCGAGGGCGAGCTGAGGGCCACCGTGCACGGCTGGGCCGAGTCGATGGGCCTCGAGGCCGAGATCATCTCCGGCACCGGCGACAACGAGCCGCGCGGCACCGGCCGTTCGCACGTGACGGTGCTCGGGCAGCCGCTCACCGCCGGTTCGACCGCGACCATCGCCGCCAGCATCACCGCCACCGGCGGGAACATCGACCGCATCTTCCGGCTCGCCAAGTACCCGGTCACGGCCGTGGAGTTCGACGTCTCCGGTGCCGAGACCCCCACCCTGCGCACGGCCCTCGCGCTGGAGGCCGCCAAGCACGGCGTCGACATCGCCGTGGTCGCCTCGGGGCTGCAGCGCAGGGCGCAGCGGCTTGTCGTGATGGACGTCGACTCCACGCTCATCCAGGACGAGGTGATCGAACTCTTCGCGGCGCACGCCGGCTGTGAGGACGAGGTCGCCGGGATCACCGCCCGCGCGATGCGCGGCGACCTGGACTTCGAGCAGTCGCTGCACGCACGCGTGGCGCTGCTGGAGGGCCTCGACGTCTCGGTCGTGGACAAGGTGCGCAAGGACGTACGGCTCACGCCGGGAGCGCGCACGCTCGTACGCACCCTCAAGCGGCTCGGATACCAAGTGGGCATCGTCTCCGGCGGGTTCACCCAGGTCACCGACGCGCTCCAGGAGGAGCTGGGCCTCGACTTCGCCGCCGCCAACACCCTTGAGGTCGTGGACGGAAAGTTCACGGGCCGGGTCACGGGTGACGTCGTGGACCGGGAGGGCAAGGCGCGGCTGCTGCACCGCTTCGCCTCCGAGGCGGGCGTACCGCTGGTGCAGACGGTCGCGATCGGCGACGGCGCGAACGACCTAGGCATGCTCAACGCGGCAGGTCTCGGCGTGGCCTTCAACGCCAAGCCCGTGGTCCGGGAGGCCGCGCACACCGCCGTCAACGTGCCCTTCCTGGACACCGTCCTGTATCTGCTCGGCGTGACGCGGGAAGAGGTCGAGGCCGCGGACTGCACCGGCGAGGACGACGAGCAGGACGCCTGAGGCGACGGCAGCCCGGGCAGCGGCGCGGCCGGCGTGCGCCCCTCCGGCGGGCGCTGATCACACGGGAAGACCGCGGCGGACGGGCCCGCAACAAGGGACCCAGAGACGCCGGTGACCCCGGGCCTCAAGGCCAGGGGTCACCGGATCGCCTGCGGTGCGGATGCGGGACTCACTCGGGGGGCTCGTGCGGCTCCCAGTATTCGGTGAGCGTGGCGACGCCGGGCTCGACCGACTTCCACGAGCCGTCGAAGCGGAGAACCGCGACGGTCGAGGTCGGGAAGCCGTTGCGCGACATGCGCTCCAGGGCGTCACCCTTGGCGTCGCCGGTGAGGGTCTCGGCGACGCCCTGGATTCCGGGGTTGTGCCCGATGACGAGCACATCCCGGACTTCCTCGGACACGTCGTTCAGCACGGCGATGATCTCGCCGGGCGAGGCTTCGTACAGACGCTCCTCGTAGACGGTCTTGGGGCGCTGCGGCAGGTGGTGGACGGCCAGTTTCCAGGTCTCACGGGTGCGGACGGCTGTAGAGCAGAGGGTCAGTCCGGGGGTGATGCCGTGCGTGGCGAGCCACTCACCGACGGCCGGGGCGTCCTTACGGCCGCGGTCCGCGAGGGGACGCTCATGGTCTGCCACGTCAGGCCAGTCGGCCTTGGCGTGCCGGACAAGGACGATACTGCGGGGCACATCGACGCTCATGTTTCCCAGCTTCGCACGAAACGCGGCCCCGGGCGGAGGGTGTTGACAGTGCACAGACGGGTGCGGAGTGCTGACGTCTCCCGTTCGTCAGCCCAGCAACGCATGCGCCACGCGCTCCAGGACGGCCGCGATCATCTCTCCCCCCGGACTCTCTGCCTGCTGTGCCGCGCCGGCCTCCGATCCGCCGAGCAGCAGGGCCAGCAGCAGCGCGAAGGCGAGTACGGGCAGCACCGCGCCCCACCACGGAAGCCGGGTCCGGCACGCCCCGGGCGGCGAGTGCTGCCGCACCGGCGGCGCCGGGGCCGCGGGGCGGTGGCTGCGGGGTGGGGCCGTGGTCATGGGCTCGCCTCCCTGGTTCCTGTATCGCCGACGTTGTGATCCGACGCTACGGAAGCCGGGACTGAAGCCCCATCCGGTGATCCACCCACTTCCCCCTGACCCAGGCCCCCTAGGGGTGGTGGGGCCAGCACCACCCCGCCCCGAGCGCTGCCTCGGGGACCGGGGGCTCAGAGGCCCGACGGATCAGGCCCGGAGGATCAAGGGCCCGAGGGAGTCCGAGAGATCAGGGACCCCGGAGAAACAGCGGCTCAAGGGTCACGGTGCCGCGATGGTGGCGATGACACCGATGAGGATCATGATGCCGAAGATCAGGGCGAAGATCTGGAGCAGCTTCTTCTGCCCGTTCTGCGGATCGGGTTCGAGCACTGGCATGGGGCAAGTCTCGCACCTACCGCCCGTCCTCGATCACGCGGTCCCGTCCCGCCAGTACGCCCGTCACCGTCTGCGCGAGCAGCAGCCCCGCCATCAGCAGCAGCGGTATGTGCCAGCCGCCGGAGGCGTCGCGCAGGACCCCGACGAGCAAGGGCCCGGGGATGGAGAGCAGATATCCGGTGCTCTGCGCGAATGCGGAGAGCTTGACCACGCCAGCACTGGAGCGCGACCGGAGGCTGATCATCGTAAGGGCAACGGGGAAGGCGCAGTTGGCGATCCCCAGCAGCAGTGCCCACAGCCACGCGCCGCCGGCCGGAGCGAGCCACAGCCCGGCGTAGCCGGTGAACCCGCAGAGGCCGAGAGCGATCACGAGCGGCCCCTGGTGCCGCATGCGGGCCGCCAGGCGCGGCACGACGAAGGCCAGCGGTACGCCCATACCCATCGTGACGGCGAGCATCAAACCGGCGGACGAGGCGGAGACGCCCGCGTCTCGGAAGATCTGGGGCAGCCAGCCCAGGATGATGTACGCGGCGGACGCCTGCAGCCCGAAGAAGACGGCGAGCGCCCAGGCCGTGGACGAGGCGCCGATGCGTATGCGCCCGGCCTCCCCTTCCCCGGTGGACCCTGCTGCGGAATCGCCGTCCGCCGGAGCCTCCGTACGACGGCTGCCCGGGTCCTTGAGCACCACCGCCCACGGCAGGATCGCGAGCACCCCGAGCAGCGCCCACGCCCCGAGCCCGGCGCGCCAACTGCCGCCCAGCGCACCGGTCATGGGGACGGTGACGGCCGCGGCGCAGGCCGTGCCGAGCGCCAGCCCCATCGAGTACAGGCCCGTCATCGAACCGATCCGGGAGGGGAACCAGCGCTTGACGACCACCGGCATCAGTACGTTGCTGACCGCGATGCCGGCGAGGGCGAGTGCGCTCGCGGCGAGAAACGCGGCCGTACCGCCGGCCAGGGGCCGCAGCACCAGACCGACGGTGATCGCGACCATGCCCGCGAACACCACCGGGGCGGGCCCGCGGCGGCGCGCGAGCCGCGGAGCGAGGCTGCCGAAGGCGGCGAAGCACAGGGCGGGCACGGAGGTCAGCAGTCCCGCCACGGCGCCGCTCATGCCCAGGTCGCCGCGTACTTCCTTCAGCAGCGGGCCGAGCGCGGAGATCGCGGGACGGAGATTGAGCGCGGCCAGTACGAGACCCACCGCGACCACACGCACCGCCCAGCGAGGGGCGGGGCCGGCTGCCCCGTGGCGTACGGGCGGGCGGCCGGAGCCGCGGGAGCGGGCCGAACCGCGTGAAGAGGCCGCGGAGGCCCGGGGCTTCCCGTTGCCGTCGGTACGCTTCAGGCCGTCTTCCGTCATCACCATGCGCCCATCATAGAATCATGGGATGAATAGACACTAACGCGTTCCCCCGTACCGGAGAACCCGCCGTGACGAACCGGCTCGACCGGGAGCCGGCTCCGCCCCTGGGAGTTTCAGATGACCCTGTCCTCGCCGCAGCGTTCCGCCCTGGCCGACCAGGTGATCGCCGCGCTGCGCACACAGATCACCTCGGGAGAGTGGCCGGTGGGCAGCCGGATCCCCACGGAGCCGGAGTTGGTGGAGGAGCTGGGGGTGGCTCGCAACACCGTCCGTGAGGCGGTGCGTGCGCTCGCTCACAACGGTCTGCTGGACATCCGTCAGGGCTCGGGGACGTACGTCGTCGCGACGAGCGAGCTGGCAGGGGTCATGCAGCGCCGCTTCGCAGACGCCGATCCGCATCATGTCGCCGAGATGCGCGCCGCATTGGAGACCTCGGGGGCGCGGCTGGCGGCGCTGCGGCGCACCGAGCAGGACCTGGTGCAGCTGGACGCGCTGCTGGCCAGGCGCGAGGCGGCATGGGAATCGGGCGACGCGGAGCGCTTCGTCGAGGCGGACGCCTCACTCCACCTGGGTGTCCTCGCCGCGTCGCACAACGACGTACTGACGGCGGTCTACGCCGACCTCGGCGAGGTGATGCGCGACTTCCTGCGGCTGGACATCGGCGAGGAGCTGCGCCCCGAGGCGCACATGGACCATGCACGTCTGATCGCGGCGGTCCAGGCGGGCGACGAGGAGGCGGCGGCGCGGGAGGCCGCCTCCCACACGCAGGAGTGGCGCTGCGGTTCGGGGCGCAAGGGCACCAAGAGCCCCCGGGCTGCCGGGAGTTCGGCCGAGCGCCACTGAACCGAGCGCCCCTGAACCGAGCGCCCCTGAACCGCAGCGGCGCGTGTACGTACGGAGTACGGAGCCGGGTCAGGCGCCCATCATGTGCACACCGCCGTCGACGTGCACGATCTCCCCCGTCGTCTTCGGGAAGAAGTCCGAGAGCAGGCCCACGACGCCGCGCCCGGCCGGGTCCGGGTCGGTCAACTCCCAGCCGATCGGCGCCCGGTGGTTCCACACGTCCGCCAACTCCTCGAAGCCCGGGATGGACTTGGCCGCCATCGACTTGATGGGGCCTGCCGAGACGAGGTTGCAGCGCACGTTCCGCGCGCCCAGATCACGTGCGAGGTAGCGGCTGGTCGACTCCAGCGCCGCCTTGGCCACGCCCATCCAGTCGTACTTCGGCCAGGCGATCTTCGCGTCGAAGGTGAGGCCGACGACCGAACCGCCGCGCGGCATCAGCGGAAGACAGGCCATGGTGAGGGACTTGAGCGAGTACGCCGAGACCTGCACGGCCGTGCCGACGTCCTCCCAGCTCGCCTCCAGGAAGTTGAACGCGCCCTGCGGACCGAAGGCGATGGAGTGCACGATCCCGTCGAGCCCGGCACCCTCGCCGAGGTGTTCGCTCACCTTCTCCGCGAGGGAATCCAGATGCTCCTGGTTCGTCACGTCCAGTTCGATGACGGGGGCCTCCTTCGGGAGGCGCTTGGCGATCCGCTGCACCAGGGACAGCCGGCCGTAGCCCGTGAGCACGACTTCGGCACCCTCCTCCTGCGCGATCTTCGCCGCGTGGAAGGCGATCGACCCGTCGGTCAGGACACCCGTGACGAGGATGCGCTTGCCTGCGAGGATTCCGCTCATCTCAGTGCCCCATGCCCAATCCGCCGTCGACAGGAATGACGGCTCCGGTGATGTACGCGGCCTCCTCGGAGGCGAGGAAACGGACGGAGGCGGCGACCTCCGCCGGCTGGGCGTAGCGCCCCAGCGGAACCTGCTCGACGATGTTCGCGCGCTGCTCGTCGCTGAGCGCCTTCGTCATGTCGGTGTCGACGAAGCCCGGCGCGATCACGTTGCAGGTGATGTTACGGGAGCCCAGCTCACGGGCGAGCGACCGGGCGAAGCCGACGAGACCGGCCTTGGAGGCGGCGTAGTTGGACTGCCCCGCCGAACCGAGCAGCCCGACCACCGAGGAGATCAGGACGATACGGCCGGTGCGCGCGCGGAGCATCCGCTTGGCCGCTCGCTTCGCGACCCGGAAGGTGCCGGTGAGGTTGGTCTCCAGCACCGTGCTGAAGTCCTCTTCGGACATGCGCAGCAGCAACTGGTCGCGGGTCACACCGGCGTTGGCGACGAGCACCTCGACCGGTCCGTGCTTCTCCTCGATCTCCTTGTAGGCCCCCTCCACCTGTTCGGGATCGGTGATGTCGCACCTGACCGCGAGGCAGCCCAGGTCCGTGAGTTCCTTGGGGGGCTCGCCCGTACGGTAGGTGACGGCGACGTCGTCCCCCGCGTCGGCGAAGGCCCGCGCGATGGCGAGGCCGATGCCGCGGTTTCCTCCCGTGACGAGTACCGAGCGGCTCAAGGTGGGACCACCCTTTCTGCGATGTGGGGCGCTGAACTCTGGCGCTGAACTCCCCGCTGCCGCGTGCGTGACGAGGAGGTGGCGGGTTTCTGTCACTGCGAAAGCTATATGCGCACAGCTCGATTCAGGGAATCGGGCGGAGACAGGGGGACGTACGGTCTCCTGTGGAGTCCCCACAGATACCCGCGGAAGTCGGCGCAGCAGCGGACGGCGGCGGCCGGGAGGCGCACGGGCACGAATAGACTCTGCGGCGACCCGATCCGTACCTAGCTCCAGGACAGAACGTGACACGCCTCGGCGACTCCGTACAGCGCGCCAGCGGCCTGCTGGCCCAGGACCTCTCCTCCGACACCACCGTCGAGCAGCTGCTCGCCGAGACGGGGTCGCGGCGCTATCTGGATCTGAGCGATCTCCCGGCGAAGGAGCAGGCCGCACTGATCGGTGCGCGCGCGGTGGAGGTCCTGCCGTCGGTGGAGAAGCTCGCCGAGGCGATCGAGGGGAAGCAGGCGCAGGGCAAGGGCCTGCATGTGAAGCTCGGCATCGACCCGACCGCCGCGGACGTTCATCTGGGCCACGCGGTGCAGATGATCATCCTCAGCCGCTTCCAGCGGATGGGCCACGATGTCACGCTGATCATCGGCGACTTCACGGCGAAGATCGGCGACCCGTCGGGGCGTACAGCCGAGCGGCCCGCCCTGACCGACGAGGACATCGCGAAGAACCTCTCCGGCTACCAGGACCAGGTCAGCCCGTTCTTCGACTTCGAGAACGTCAGCTTCCGCAACAACAGCGACTGGCTCGGTGAGATCGGCTTCGCCCAGCTGATCACCCTGCTCGCGCAGGTGCCCGCCTCGGCGCTGCTCCAGCGGGAGGACTTCCGCAACCGGCTCGCGCAGGGCTCCGGCCTGACGATGTCGGAGCTGATCTACCCCGTGGCGATGGCGCTGGACTCCGTCGAACTGGACTGCGACATCGAACTGGGCGGCGTCGACCAGCTGTTGAACATGCAGATGGGACGGCGGCTCATGGAACTGCACGCGCAGCGGCCGCAGATGATCGCCGCCATGCCGCTCATCGAGGGCACGGACGGCTCGGGTGCCAAGATGTCGAAGTCCAAGGACAACTACATCGGCCTGACCGCCGGCGCGGACGACGTGTACGGCAAGATCATGTCGATTCCGGACCGGCTGATGGTGCCGTACCTGCGCGCCTGGACCGAGTGGACGGACGCGGAGATCGACCAGGCGGTCGCCCGTATCGAGGCGAAGACGCTGCACCCGATGGACCTGAAGAAGGTACTGGCGGGCGATGTCGTCACGGCGCTGCACGGGGCGGAGGCGGCGAAGGCGGCGCGGGCGCACTTCACGGCGCAGTTCTCGAAGAAGTCCTTCGCGGACGTGGAGACGCTGCCGAGTGTGGACGCGGGCGAGCACGGCGGCGAAGGAATCGCCGCGATCCTCACGCGCGTCCTTGAGTTCACGCCCAGCGCTTCGGCCGCACGGCGCATCGCCAAGCAGAACGGGCTGCGGCTGGTGGTCGAGGCGGAGGGTGACGGCGAACAGCACACGATCGTGCTGCCGGAGGCGGACGCGCTGCGTCCGCTCGCCGAGGTGGTGCCCGAGAAGCTGGCCGAGGCCGGCGTCGGCGGGACGGTGTATCTCAAGGCCGGCCGGCGGATCGCGCAGATCGAAGGTCTCTGAGAGCGTCCGCGGGTGCGCCGTCGGGAGCGAGATCGCGTCCGAGAGCATGTCGCCTTCGGGGCGGGCGCGCCTTCCTGAACGAGCGCGCCGTCGTCGGCGAGGCGCTGCCGGCCCGGTGGCCCTCGCCCTCCGGAAGGGCGGAAGGGCGGAAGAGCGGGAGCGGCCTGCGCGCCTCACATGCGCTGCCGCTGCCCCCTCCTGTTCTTTCCCCTGATGCTCGCCCACAGCGGCGAGCCGAGCGCCACCAGCAGTACGGCGCCGCCCAGTTGGAGCCCGTGACGGATCCAGTCGAAGCCTCGGGTCACGCCCACGCCGGCCCATGTGGCGACCGCGTTTCCGAGGACGGCTCCCAGGAGGCCGAAGACCGCCGTCAGCCAGAGCGGGATGGCCTGCCTGCCCGGGATGATCGCCCGGGCGATGACGCCCAGCACCAGTCCCACGATGATCGCCCACAACCAGTTCATCGCACCTCCATAGGGGCACCGGCGCCTCCGTGGTGGGCCCTTGCGCCCTTGCCGGGGCCCGCTTGCGCCACGCGCCGTGCGCCGCCAGCTTGGCGCCGTACGGGATACGGCGCATTGCGGAGTAGCCCGTACGGACCCGGCCGCAGACCACCCGGTCCGCACTGCCGGTCCGCCCGGTCTCGAACCCGTCCGACCCGAGGCGTACGGTGAGAGGGGTTGCGGCACCCTGGCGGTGGGCCAGGCCGCCGGGCCCGGGTGAGGTGGTGAGAGTGATGCGGAAGCAGCGCGGAGCCGAGGTCTTCCAGATCACCGGAGCCCGCCAGTCGCTCGCCGACGACGTACGGGGCAGGCAGCGGCGCTATGTGATCTCGATGCTGATCCGGACGCTCTCGGTACTGCTGACCGTCATCCTGTGGAACGTGCAACGGCCGTTGGCCGTTGTGACTCTTGTGGTGGGCGCACTGCTGCCGTACGTGGCGGTGGTGATCGCCAACGCGGGCCGGGAGAACCCGACTTCGATGCCGTCGTCATTCGTGCCGACGCACACGCGGCCGGCGCTCACCGCGTCCGACGCCGTACCGGAAGGAAGCCGGGAGACGGCCGACGGGCCTGCCGGCGACCGCAGTTGAGTCTGCACGCGGCCTGCACGAGGTCTTCACGCGGCGCTCGCTCCGCATAAAAGCTCAAGAAAAGCTCAGATCAATCATGTTGTTCCGCTGCACCTCGCAGGGGTCCCCGTGCCATACTTCATAGGCGCTCCGCATCCCCCGTCGGAGCGACAGACCGACGCCGGGCGGCTCCCCCCGTGGCTGCCCGGCGTCGCTTGTCTCCGGACCCCGGGTGTTGGATAGGGGCCGTGTTTTCTTCGTCTTCGTCCTCACCGTTCCCCCCTTCCGGCACCGGTGAAGGCCCCGAGAGCCCGATCTGCTCCGCCAAGGGCTGCCGCGCGCCCGCCGTGTGGGTGCTGGCCTGGAACAACCCCAAGCTGCACACTCCCGAGCGCCGCAAGACATGGCTCGCGTGCGACGAGCACCGCGAGCACCTGTCGTCGTTCCTGGGTATGCGCGGTTTCCTCAAGGACGTGGTCCGCCTGGCGGACTGGGAGGAAGGCGGGGGCCGCCCAGGCCCCGGAGCGTCACCCGCCGATGGCTGACATCGGACGGTCGGGCTGCACGAAGGACGGGTCGTCGATGCCGGCGCCCGCCTTCTTGCCCCACATCGCCAGCCTCCAGCGCGAGGCGACCTCCCCGTCCTCCGCGCCGGAGCGCAGCGCGCCGCGCAGATCGGACTCCTCCGTGGCGAACAGGCAGGTGCGGACCTGGCCGTCGGCGGTCAGGCGCGTACGGTCGCACGCGCGGCAGAACGGCCGGGTGACCGAGGCGATGACGCCGACGCGGTGCGGACCGCCGTCGACGACCCAGCGCTCGGCGGGGGCTGCGCCGCGCTTCTCCTCGCCCTCGGGAGTGAGCGTGAAGTGCTCGTTCAGCGACTCCAGGATGTCCCCTGCTGTGATCATGCCGTCGCGCTGCCAGCCGTGCTGGGCGTCGAGCGGCATCTGCTCGATGAAGCGCAGCTCATAGCCCTGTTCCATGGCCCAGGCGAGCAGTGCGGGCGCCTCCGCCTCGTTGAGCCCCGGCATGAGGACGGAGTTGACCTTGACCGGGGTGAGGCCCGCTTCTTGCGCCGCGGCCAGACCGCGCAGCACGTCCGCGTGCCGCTTGCGGCGGGTCATGCGCTGGAAGACCTCCGGATCGAGCGTGTCCAGCGAGACGTTGACCCTGTCGAGGCCGGCGTCGCGAAGCGCGGCCGCCGTGCGTTCCAGCCCGATCCCGTTCGTCGTCAGGGAGAGCTTCGGGCGCCGCGGCAGTGCGGCGCAGCGCTCGACGATGCCAGTCAGCCCCGGCCGCAGCAGGGGCTCGCCGCCGGTGAACCGGACTTCCTCGACACCCAGTTCGGTCACGGCGATGCGGACCAGCCGGACGATCTCGTCGTCGGTGAGCAACTCCGGCTTCGCCAGCCACTGCAGGCCTTCCTCGGGCATGCAGTACGTGCAGCGCAGATTGCAGCGGTCGGTCAGCGAGACACGCAAGTCGGTGGCGACCCGGCCGAAAGTGTCGAGCAGCATTGCTGGCGGCCTTCCCACGGTTGTGCCGATGCTTCGCAGCGTACGGGACGCCACCGACATTCAACAGATCGTTGAAGCCGGTGGCGTCCCGCAACTGTGGCGCTCAGAGCGCTCCGTGGCCCGTCAGCGAGCGCACCTCCAGTTCCGCGTGCTTCTTGACCGCCTCGTCCTCCTTGCCGAGGACGGATCCGAGCCAGCCCATCAGGAAGCCGAACGGAATCGAGATGAGGCCGGGGTTGGCCAGCGGGAAGTAGGCGATGTCGGCGTCGGGGAACATCGCGGTCGGTGCGCCGGTGACGACCGGCGAGAACAGCACCAGCACCACGGACGAGGTGAGTCCGCCGTAGATCGACCACAGCGCGCCCTGCGTGGTGAACCGCTTCCAGAAGAGGCTGTAGAGGATCGTCGGCAGGTTCGCCGACGCGGCGACCGCGAAGGCGAGTGCCACGAGCCCGGCCACGTTCAGGCCGCCGGCGAAGATGCCGAGGCCGATCGCGACGCCGCCGATGATCACCGAGGAGACACGCGCGGCGCTGACCTCCTCCTTCTCGGTCGCCTTCCCCTTCCGGATCAC
Source organism: Streptomyces sp. DSM 116795 (assembly GCF_055792905.1). Lineage (NCBI taxonomy): Bacteria > Bacillati > Actinomycetota > Actinomycetes > Kitasatosporales > Streptomycetaceae > Streptomyces > Streptomyces sp. DSM 116795. Next base: position 6,176,621 of record NZ_CM147707.1, on the reverse strand, counting down.
GTTCGCGTACAGGTCGTGCGCGAACGACGAGGACGAGGCGAGCGTGAGCCCCGCGACCACCGCCAGGATCGTGGCGAAGGCGACGGCCGAGATCATCGCGAGAAGGATCGCCCCTCCGGTCGAGTCGGCACCGCCGCCGATCTCCTGTGCGAGCAGTGGAGCCGCGGTGTTGCCCGCCGGGTCCGACTCGGTGATCGTCTTCTGGGAGAGCAGCGCCGCGGCGCCGAAGCCCAGCGCGATGGTCATCAGGTAGAAGCCGCCGATGATGCCGATCGCCCAGTTCACCGACCTACGGGCGGCATTCGCCGTCGGGACGGTGTAGAAGCGGATCAGGATGTGCGGCAGGCCCGCGGTGCCCAGGACGAGCGCGAGGCCCAGCGAGATGAAGTCGATCTTCGAGGTGGTGCTCACCCCGTACTTCAGGCCCGGCTCCAGGAAGGCGGCCCCCTTGCCGCTGTTCTCGGCGGCGGCGCCCAGCAGGCTGGAGAGGTTGTAGTTGAACTTGTGGAAGACCAGCACCGTGACGACGAGCGTGCCGCCGATGAGTAGGACGGCCTTGATCATCTGCACCCAGGTGGTGCCCTTCATGCCGCCGATGGTCACGTAAAGGATCATGACGACACCGACGAGCACCACGATCAGGTTCTTGCCCGTCTCACCGGAGATGCCCAGCAGCAGTGCGACGAGGGCGCCCGCGCCGACCATCTGGGCCAGCAGGTAGAAGATCGAGACGATGATCGTCGAGATGCCGGCCGCCGTACGGACGGGGCGCTGCCGCATCCGGAAGGCCAGGACGTCGCCCATCGTGTAGCGGCCGGAGTTGCGCAGCGGCTCGGCGACGAGCACGAGGGCGACCAGCCAGGCCACGAGGAACCCGATGGAGTAGAGGAAGCCGTCGTATCCGGACAGCGCGATCGCACCGGCGATGCCGAGGAACGAGGCGGCCGACATGTAGTCGCCGGAGATCGCCAGACCGTTCTGGAAACCGCTGAACTCGCGGCCGCCGGCGTAGAAGTCCGTGGCGTCCTTCGTCCTGCGGCCGGCCCACACCGTGATGCCCAGGGTGAGCAGGACAAAGATCGTGAAGAGTGTGACGATCAGAGTGCGGTGCTGGCTCGCACCCTCGGCCGCGAGCTGCAGCTGCCCCGATGACGAGGCCAGCGAGTGCGTGAGGCTCATGCTTCACCGTCCAGACGGTCCTTGATGGCCTTGCCCTTGGGGTCGAACTTGGCCGCAGCGTGACGGGAGTACCACCAGGCGATGAGGAAGGTGGTCAGGAACTGGGCGAGCCCAAGGACGAAGGCGATGTTGATGGTGCCGACGACCTTGGTCGCCATGAACCCGCCGGCGTAGTTCGACAGCAGCACGTACAGCAGGTACCAGGCGATGAAGCCCACGGTGAGGGGAAACGCGAATGACCGGAAAGCGCTTCGCAGCTCTCCGAACTCGGCGCTCTGCTGCACCTGCGCGTAGTCCGTGCCACCCGGTGGCGCGGACCTCTCGTTCTCTGGTGCTGAGTCCACGGCAACTCCAGTCGATGTGAGTCTTCAGTGAGGAAAAGAGCAGGTCGGGGTGTAGATGCCAGCAGTGCAGTGCGGCGCATCGTAGATCTTCACAAGGGTTCGGCAACAGGGGGAGGTCTTTGAATCACGGAAGAGTTATCGAAGACAAACCTGCCCATCTTCGGGATTCCGTTGCTGAGCGGCACCGACCGGCGCTAAGTTCCCATCTCTGTGGTCAACTTCGGACAACATGGAGATCCCATGGATTCTCAACCTTCCAGGCGGTGGCGAAGACTCGCGATGCCGCTGGGACTGGTTCTCACTGCTTCGCTCGGACTGGCGGGAGCCGCCGTGGCCAGCGGACAGGACGCGCCCGCATCCTCGAAGAAGGACGGCGAGAAACTGAGCTACGTCGTCAACACCGAGGCAGACGCCGGCACGGTCAAGCGCGTGAAGAAGGAGATAGCGAAAGCGGACGGCAAGGTCGTCACCGCGTACGAGATGATCGGCGTCATCGTCGCGCACTCGTCGAATGCGAAGTTCGGCGCCACCATGCGCTCGGTGAAGGGTGTGGAGACGGCAGGCGCGACCCGCACCGCTCCCCTCAAGGCCGCCGCCACCACGGATGTGGGGAAGCCGAAGTATCTGGAGGTGCCGAAGTCGGCGACCGGCGCCGAGGCCAAGGCCAGGGCCGAGGCGGAGGGCAAGGAGCCCCTTGAGTCCCTGCAGTGGGACAAGCGGGCCATCAGGGCCGACAAGGCGAGCAAGATCAGCGAGGGCAGCAAGGACGTCACCGTCGGTGTGATCGACACCGGTGTCGACGACACCCACCCGGATCTTCAGCCCAACTTCGCGGCCGACCAGTCCGCGAGCTGCGTGGGCGGCAAGGCCGACACCAAGGACGGCGCCTGGCGCCCCTTCGACCCGGCCAACGACTACCACGGCACGCACGTGGCGGGCATCGTCGCCTCCCCGCGCAACGGGGTCGGCATCGCAGGTGCCGCACCGGGCGTGAAGGTCGCCTCACTGAAGGTGTCCGAGCCGGAGACCTCGCTCTTCTACAGCGAAGCGGTGGTCTGCGCGATGGTCTTCGCCGCCGATCACGGCGTCGAGGTCACCAACAACAGCTACTACACGGACCCCTGGCTCTACGCCTGCCCCGACGACCCGGACCAGAAGGCGATCGCCGACGCCGTCGGCAGGGCCGTGAAGTACGCGACCGACAAGGGCGTCGCGCACGTCTCGTCCGCGGGCAACTCCTCGCACGACCTCGCCGCGAGCGAGATCAAGGACGACAGCAGCCCCAACGACACCAAGCCCGTCGAGCGCACCATCGACCCGGCGGAGTGCCCGGACCTCCCGAGCATGCTGCCCGGAGTGACCTCGGTCTCCTCCACCGGCGGTGAGGACGGCAAGTCCTACTTCTCCAACTACGGGCTGGACGAGGTCGACATCTCGGCTCCGGGCGGCGACCGCCGATACCAGACGCCGAAGGATCCGGCCAAGGACGGCGGCGTGCTCTCGACCATGCCGGAGGGCGACTACGCCTACCTGCAGGGCACTTCGATGGCCGGACCGCAGGTCGCCGGCGTAGCGGCGCTCATCAAGAGCAAGCACCCGGAGGCCTCCCCGAAGGAGATCGCCTGGATGCTGAAGGCGCAGGCGAAGAGCGTTGCCTGCCCGGACGAGTACGACCCGGACGGCAAGGGCACGTACAAGGCCGACTGCACCGGCCTGAAGGGCAACAACAGCTTCTACGGCCACGGCATCGTCGATGCCCTCGCGGCGGTCAAGAAGTGAGAACACCTGCGGCACGGTGAACGGCGGTGCCCGCGCCGCCTCTTGACCTCTCCGGTCAGGAAGTGACGCGCGGCGCCGGCGCATCGGCCGGTGAGGGGCCGGGCTGCTCAGGCGGCCCGGCCTCTTGCGTGCCACGGGCGCCCTCCGTGTGCGTGCCGCCGGCGCTCTCCGTGCCCGTACCGCCTGCGGGCTGCTCGGCGGGAGCCCAGCCGGGCCCGCGGAAGAGCCTTCCGGCACGCTCGTTCCAGCTGCGCGCCGCGCGCAGGTCGCGTCCGATCGCTGCGTACTCGTGCGTGGCCACACGCAGCGGGTTGAACGTCGAGATGTTCTTCGTGAGCCCGAAGACACAGGGCTCGGTCTCCGGTGTGAAGGAGCCGAAGAGCCGGTCCCAGACGATCAGGATCCCGCCGAAGTTCCGGTCCAGATAACCGCCTTGGGAAGCGTGATGGACGCGGTGGTGCGAGGGCGTGTTGAAGACGAACTCGAAGGGACGCGGCAGCTTGTCGATCCGCTCCGTGTGGATCCAGAACTGGTAGACGAGGTTCACCGACGAGCAGAAGGCGAGCGCCGCCGGATGCACGCCGAGCGCGATCATCGGCACGTAGAAGGGCCAGACAGTCCAGGTGGTCCAGGGCTGGCGCAGTGCGGTGCTGAGGTTGAACTTCCGGCTCGAGTGGTGCACCACATGGCAGGCCCACAGGATGCGGATGACGTGGTGCCCGCGGTGCGACCAGTAGTAGAAGAAGTCCTGCGCGAGCAGCATCAGCGGCAGCGTCCACCACTCGATCGGCACGCGCAGCGGCGTCAGCTCGTAGATGCCCACGTAGATCGCCACGATCGGGATCTTCCACAGGGCGTCGAAGACGAGGCTGCCGAGCCCCATGCTGATGCTCGTAGTGGCGTCCTTGGCCTCGTATCCGGCGGAGTCCTCGTCCGGATGGAGGCGGTAGCTCACGATTTCGACCACCGTGAGCAGAATGAAGGCCGGTATCGACCAGAGAACGACGTCAGGCAACTGAGACGGCATGTCAGCAAGGTAAGCGCGGACGGCGTCCCCCGCCAGGGGTTGTTACCGACTAGTACAAACTGAGTGGCCGTCAGCTCTGCCGCAAGAACCCACCGCTCCCCCGGCGCGCGACGCGCTCCGGCGCGCTGCACACGGCTCCGATGTTCGCGTCCGCGCGTGCTTCCACGAGCGCCTCCGCGTGCTTCCGCCTTCGCTGCCGCGTTTGCTCACGCGTTTGATCCCGGCCCGAACGCCCCGTGTGTGCACGAACGTTGACGCACGGTCGGAACTTCTCCCTGATGATCCGCTTGCGGGACACCCGCTCGGCAGGCCCCGCGGGAAGTGTCAGTGCCGCCCCGTATTCTCTGTGACCATGCTCGAAGACCAGACGGCATTCCCGGGCGAGCCCGAGGACGAGCCGGCGGCAGCCGGCCGTATCCCCGCTCAGTGGCCGGCCGTCGGCGCCGGAGCCGGGCCCGTCTGGCCCGACGGCTACCCGCACGGCTACGCGGTGGTGGATGTGGAGACCACGGGCCTGGCCCGCGACGACCGCATCGTCTCCGCCGCCGTCTACCGTCTGGACGCCCGGGGCGAGGTCGAGGACCACTGGTATTCGACGGTCAATCCGCAGCGCGATCCGGGCCCCACCTGGATCCACGGCCTCACCTCCGAAGTCCTCGCCGACGCACCGCTGTTCACGGAGATCGCCGACGATCTGGCCACCCGTCTCGACGGCCGCGTCCTCGTCGCGCACAACGCCGTCTTCGACTGGTCGATGATCGCGCGGGAGTACGCACGTGCGCGGCGCACCCCGCCCGTCCGCCAGCGGCTGTGCACCATCGCCCTCGCCAAGCAGCTCTCGCTCCCGCTTCCCAACCACAAGCTGGAGTCGCTCGCCGCGCACTACGGCGTATCCCAGCACCGCGCGCACCACGCCCTCGACGATGCACGCGTGCTGGCCGAGGCGTTCCGGCCGAGCCTCCATCTCGCCGTCCAGCAGGAGGTGCGGCTGCCGCTGCACGCCTGCCGGCCGCTGTCGGAGTGGCCGGAGCGGCCGGGGCCACGTCCGGAGGGCACCGGCGGCTTCTTCGGGGGCCGGCGCAGCTGGGGCGTGACGGGTCCGCATCCGTACGGGTACGGCTGGCGCCGCTCACGGAAGCGGCCCGCGTGCCCGTATCCGAACCCGGGGCGGTTCGAGCAGGGCGGCCGGCTCGTGCAGGGGATGCGGGTGGCCGTCTCGGGTGACACCTCGGTCGACCGCGAGCTGCTGGAGGACCGGGCGACGGAGGCTGGGCTGCACATCTCCTCCCATGTGTCGCGCCTGACCAGCCTGCTGGTCACCAACGACCCGGAGGCCCTCACCTCGAAGGTCGTCAAGGCGCAGGCGTACGGCACGCCCGTGCTGGACGAGGCGGAGTTCCACCGGCTCCTGCAGGACGTGGCCCCAGCATCGGAGCTGTGAGCACCGGGGAGTACCGTCGTCAGACGTGTACCGCTTCCTGTTGTCCAGGCAGTGGGTGACTCTCACCCTTCTCGGCCTCGCACTCATCCCCGCGATGATCAAGCTGGGCTTCTGGCAGCTGCACAGGCACGAGTCGCGGGTGGCGCACAACGAGCTGATCTCCTCAAGCCTCGCGGCCGGGCCCGTGCCGTTCGACCGGCTCAGTGGCCTCCGGCACGGCCCCGCGGAGGACGACCAGTTCCGTACGGCGAAGGCCACGGGGCGCTACGACACCGGCCACGAGGTCGTGGTGCGGCAGCGTACGGGAGCCGACGAGAAGTCGATCGGATACTTCGTCGTGACTCCGCTGATCCGTGACGACGGCAGTGCGGTCCTGGTCAACCGCGGCTGGATCGAGGCGGGCGGCGACCTCACCCGCTTCCCTGAGGTGCCCGCTCCGCCCCGCGGCGAGGTCACCGTCACCGGCCGCGTCATGACGGACGAGACGAGCGAGGCCAGCGGCATCAAGGACAAGCCCGGGCTGCCGCCCCGCCAGGTGATGCTGATCAACAGCCGGCAGCAGGCGAAGACGCTCGACCGTCCCGTGCTGCACGGATACCTCCAACTCACGTCCACTTCGCCGAAGCCGGAAGCAGGGCAGCCGCAGCGGATCCCCGAGCCGGACCACAGCAGCATCGGCGCGCACATGGCATACGCCGTCCAGTGGTGGCTCTTCGCCGCGGGGGTGCCGGTCGGCTGGGTGGTCCTGGTACGCCGCGAACGCCGGGACCGTCAGGCCGCGAACGCGGCTGGACCCTCGCCGGAGGCGGGCACCGCGGGCACCGCGGGCGTGGGGAACGCCGCGGACGTGGGCAGCGCCGCGGACATGGCGGACGGTACCGCCCCGGCGCGGCCCGGCGGCGAGCCGGAGACCGCCCCCTCCGCGGCCCCGGCAGGAGGCCGTACGGGCGCGGACTGACCCCCCGTGCGCGCACCGGGGTGCGGTGCAGCACACTGTGAGCCATGGATCTCGGGCTGAAGGACCGCGTCTACGTCATCACCGGAGCCACCCGCGGACTCGGTTACGCGACGGCGGAAGCGCTCGTCGCCGACGGAGCCAAGGTGGTCGTCTCCGGCCGTACCGATGAGGCCGCCACCGAGGCCGCCGCGCAGCTCGGCGCGGGATCGGCCGTCGGGATCGGCGCCGACAACGCCTCACCGGACACCGCCGAGCGCCTCATCGAGACGGCCAAGAGCCGCTTCGGGCGCTTCGACGGCGTGCTGATCAGCGTCGGGGGCCCGCCCGCCGGCGTACCGGCCGACTCGCTCTCCGACGAGCAGTGGCAGTCCGCGTTCGAGACGGTCTTCCTCGGGGCGGTGCGGCTGGCCCGTACGGCCGCCGGCGAGCTGGGCGAGGGCGGCGTCATCGCCTTCGTCCTCTCCGGTTCGGTGCACGAGCCGATTCCGGGGCTCACCCTCTCCAACGGCCTGCGCCCGGGGCTGGCCGGCTTCGCCAAGACCCTCGCCAACGAGGCGGGGCCGCTGGGCATCCGCGTGCTCGGCCTGCTGCCGGGCCGCATCGACACCGAGCGGCTGCAGTACCTGGACTCGCTCTCCGGCGACGGCAACGCCGCGCGCGAGCGCAACGAGGCCACGATTCCGCTGCGCCGCTACGGAACTCCGGCGGAGTTCGGGCGTACGACGGCGTTCGTGCTGTCACCGGCGGCGTCCTATCTCACGGGCGTCATGCTGCCCGTCGACGGGGGCGCCCGGCGCGGGTTCTGAGCCGCGCAACGACGACCGCACGCACTCCGCAGCACAACGAAGGGCCGGAGAGGGCCGGGGCAGCCGCCGTCGAAGACGGCGAGCCGTCAGACCACCCGCTCCGGGCGGTGCTTGGCGGCGCTCAACCGGACCTCTGCCGGCAGTCCGTCCAGCGACGCCGAGGTCCGTGCGTGTTCGAGCGCCTCGCCGGTGACGCGGCCCAGTACCGGCCCCGGCTCGGCGTGTGCCGAGAGCAGCAGTTCCACCGACGCGCGCGGAGAGGTGCGCCCACCGGTCAGGCGCACCGCCGCCTTGTCGACTCCGGGCAGGGAGGCGGCCTCGGCCTCCAGCACGTTGGAGAGCGCCCTTCCGCGCAGCAACGCGCCCTCGCCGTCGCCGCTTTCGACGAGGACCTCGCCGAGCCTGCGCCGGCGCAGCGCGGCGAGCAGCCACCACAGGAGCAGGATCACCAGCAGGGCCAGACCGCCGATCACGGCGGACCACCACCAGCTCTCCGAGCGCCATTGCCTGCGGTCGGCGCCGGACAGCAGGACGTCGTCCGGTTCCGTCCACGGCCAGCCCGAGGGCATGGCGAGGTTCCATTGCCGCGGCAGGTCGAACCCACCGGCGAGCAGCGCGAGTCCGAGAGCGAGCAGCAGCAGACCCGCCAGCGCCAGCAGCACCCGGTTGAAGCTCCGCAGGGCCCGGTCCATTCCGCTCACCGCTTCTTCGGACGCTGTACGTGCACGGACAGCCCCGGCTGGCGGGCCAGTCCGAGTTGCCGGATGCCCTCCCCCAGCGCGGAGTCGAGGTCTCCGCGTACCTCGTGCAGATCCCTGAAGTGCGCCTGGGCGTTCGCCCGTACCTTGCGCCGCCCCACTGCGACCCGCACGGACTGCACGCCGGACACCCGCAGGGCGCGGTCCCGCAGCACCAGCGAGGCGGCGCCGCGCTCCAACCCGGCCCGTACGCCGGCGACTTCGCGGCGCATGGGAAGCAGCCCGCGGCGCCCGGGCGTGACGGCGAGGGCGATCAGCCATACGCCGAGCAGCGCCACGACGGCGGCGGCCGCACGGACCTTGACATCGTCCACGGGCGTCGCCGCCATCTCGTCGGCGAGCGTACGTCGCCAGGCCATGGCGGAGTTGCCGATCCGTACGGACACCACGTCGTAGAGCAGCAGCCCCGCGACGGCGAGCGCCAGCAGCGCGACGATGCCGGCGGGCAGACGCCGCACCGACCAGAACCGCCTTGCGCGGCCCGCCTGTCCGGGCCGGCTGCCCGGGTCGTAGCCCGCGGCGGAGGTGGACTGCTCCAGGTCTCCCCCGCCCGCTCCCGGAGCCGCAGGCGGCTCCTTCTCCAGCGTCGGCAGCCGCTGGGTGCGCTCGTCGCTCACCGGACCCTCCCGGACCTCTCGCCGTCCAGCTGCTCGGAGTGCAGCCGTCCCACGCCCACGGCCACGTCCGGCACATCCATGCCGACCAATTCCTTTACCCGTGAAACGACTTGTCGACGCACCGCAGCACACTGCGCGCCGATGTCGGAAGGGTAGCCCAGCTCTACGAGGACCCGGACCCGGGCGGTCCGGTCCCGCACCCGGGCCGAGGCGCGGGGCCAATAACGGGGCCCGGGCGGCACTTTGGAGGCCGCCGGTGCGGTGCGGAGTGCCTCCCTCGCGGCCTGCACCGCGACCTTCACGACCACCCTCTCGACGACGGTGGTCGCGCCGCGTTCCGCTCCGTCCGTCTCCTCGCGTTCTGCGGGCTCGGTCCCGGGGGGTTCCGGCTCTTCCGCTTCCGCTCCGGTCACCGTCCTGGTCCCGTCATCTGCGCCGGCTCTCGTCACGCATGCGGAAGAAGTCGTCCGCTCGCAGATCACCGTCGAGGAAGCGGCCCACGACGAAGCCGAAACCGCCCAGCGCCGCCACGAGCAGGAAGGCACCGAACCCGCCGAAGTATCCGGCGAAGCCCAGCGCCATCCCTGCGATCAAGCCGATCACGGCCATGCTCATCGTGCGCCCCTTCGTTCAGTTCACCTGTGTGCGCGGCAGGTCGTCCGCCGCGCTGCTATTGCAGCCTCGTACGGCCGCCCGAGCCGCCCGACTCCTCTGATTCCTCGTCCTGTTCGTCGGGCAGCTTGACGTCGCTGACGGCGATGTTGACCTCGACGACCTCCAGGCCCGCCATCCGCTCGACCGCCGAGATGACGTTCTCCCGCACGGAACGGGCGAGATCGGCGATGGCGACCCCGTACTCGACCACGATCTCCAGGTCGAGAGCCGTCTGGAGTTCACCGACCTCGGCGCTCACGCCGCGCGCGGCGGACCTGCCGCCGCCGGGGACGCGGTCGCGCATGGCCCCGAACGTCCGGGCCATGCCGCTGCCCAGCGCGTGGACACCGGGCACGTCACGCGCCGCGAGGCCCGCGATCTTCTCGACGACTCCGTCGGAGATGGTGGTACGCCCGCGGCTCCCCGGCTCGGCCTTGGGGCGGCGGGTCTCCCCCGCGCCGTCGCGTGAAGCCGTACGCGATCCCTGACCCGGAGACTCGAACCGGTTTCCGGCCTTGGTGTCGGCCATTGCCTTCACCCCTTTCCGAGAAGGAAGCGGCCCTGAATCAGGGCTCTCGTGCCACATTAGGTCTGATTCATCCCGTTCGCCGTGTATGTACGCCCTTGCAGGACGCCCCGGGTTCCACCGGGTGGTGTACGGGAAGCCGTTGCCGGCACGCCGGCCGCACAGGATTCACAAGAGGACGGAGCGTGACCCGCATGGACGCCGAAGGGCTGTCACGGGCGGTACGGCAGCAGACCGGAATCGGACGGCTGCTGCCCCTCGGGGACGCGGCCGACGGATCGTGGCTGGCGGAGACCGCAGCGGTGACCACTCTGCGTACGGCCGCCTCGCGGGATCTGCCGGACGTACGGGTGGGCGCGCTGCGGCTCTCCGCGACGGACCCGGCGCGGGCGGTTTCTCCGGTCGTCACACCGCCTCCCTCGGCGCTGCCGCCGGGTCCGCTGCGCGTATACGCCGAGTTCGAATCGACGCCGCACGCACCGCTGACGACGATGGCGGAGCTGCTGCGCGCCACTCTGCTGACGGCGGCCGACCGGGAGTTGGGGCTGCGCGTGACCACCGTGGATCTGCGGATCACGGACCTGCTGGAGAACGGGGACGGACACAACGGCCACGGCTCCCCTGACACCTCCGCGCAGACCGCGGCCGGGAAGGGCGCGGGAAGGCGGCAGTACGGGCGGAGGGGGCACAGTCCCGGCGACGGAGAGCATCCGCCCGCCCCGGCGGACGACCCGCGCGGCACGGCGACGGCACAGGCCGTCATCGCCGTGCCGGGCGTCGCGCGTCTCGCGCCGGTGCTGGGATCGCCGCTCGGCGGCCTCCCCGCCGACGCCGTCGGCGTCACGGACGCAGTGGACCCGGACGGCCGTGCGGCAGGGAGGCATCTGCGCATTCAGCTGGCGATCACCGAGGGCTCACGGGCTCTCGACGTGGCCCGGACCGTACGGCGGGCCGCGGAGAAGGCGGCCGCCTGGGACGCGGAAGAGCCGGGGGTGCCGGTGACCGTGGCCGTACTGGTCAGCGCGATCGACCCGGCAGTCGGGAACCGGTGATCCGCGGGGCCGCCGGACGGCACGGAAGGCGTGCCGGGAGCGCACCCCGCTGATCACCGGGAGGGCTCAGCGGCGGGGCACGCCCGGCCCGGACCGCAGACCCGGCGCCGACCGGTCCGTTGATTCACCCGTCCCGGCTCACCCGGCCCGGCTCACTCGCCGATGCCTGCCAGGTCGCGGAGCCGGCGCGTCTGAGCAGCCCGCTCGGCGGCACACTGTTCGTCGTAGGTGCGCCCGGCGGCGCCCTGAAGCAGGGCCTTGGTCTCGACGACCGCGTTGCGCGGAGCGCCCAGCAGAGCGGCCGACAGATCGGCGACCGCGTCGTCCAGGTCCGCCGCGGGGACGACGAGATTCGCCAGCCCCGTACGCTCCGCCTCCGAGGCGTGCACGTAGCGGCCGGTGACGCAGATCTCCAGCGCACGCGAGTACCCGAGGATGGTCACGAGCGGATGCGTGCCCGTCAGGTCCGGTACGAGACCGAGGCTGGTCTCCCGCATCGCGAACTGCACGTCGTCGGCGCAGACCCGCACGTCGGCTGCCAGCGCCAGCTGGAAGCCCGCACCGATGGCGTGCCCCTGCACGGCGGCGATGCTTATGAGGTCGGCCCGTCGCCACCAGGCGAACGCCTCCTGGAAGCGGGCGATGGTCTCGTCGAGCGTCTCGTCGGATGCGTGCGCGAGATCGGCGAACGACAGCTCGCCGTCGATCCCCCCTGGGCTGAAGGCCTGTCTGTCCAGACCCGCTGAGAAGGACTTGCCCTCGGCGCGCAGCACCACGACCCGCACGTCACCCGGCAGGATGCGTCCGGCTTCGGTGAGGGCCCTCCACAGGCCAGGGGACTGGACGTTGCGCTTGGCCGGATTGGAGAGCGTGACCGTGGCCACGGCGCCGTCCACGGCGAGACGCACGCCGTCCTTGTCCAGCAGGGTCATCGACATCCTCCGGTGGTTACTCAGCGGTCAAGTAACCGAAGAGTAACCACCGGAAGCGATGCCTGGAAGCCCTGTCAGGCCGAGGCGGACTTCTTGCCTCGTGTCGCTCCGCCGCGACCCCGCAGGGCCACACCGGACTCGCTGAGCATTCGGTGCACGAAACCGTAGGAACGGCCCGTCTCTTCGGCCAGCGCCCGGATGCTCGCGCCGCCGTCGTACTTCTTCTTGAGGTCTGCCGCGAGCTTCTCGCGCGCGGTGCCGGTCACCCGGCTGCCCTTCTTCAGAGTCTCGGCCACCCGTGCCTCCTCATGGGAAGTGCGCTTTGTGACTCTCATGATCACCCCTCCCCCTGCTTCTGGCCACCCATTCGGCAAGGTCCGTGGAAGTGCCGTGACCGGCGGACTACGGGCCGTTCCCGGTGGAACGAGGGATTCCGGTGGCTGGATCTGCCCGGTCCGCGGCCGGGCTCCCGTGAACGTCCTGGTCAGCGAGGGAGATCTTCGTCACGCGGTCGCCACCGGGGCTTCTGTCACAGGTGCGTCGGCACGGCGGGCGGCCACGCCGGGATACGAGCCGCACTCACTCATATGAAGGATCAAGCGTCGGCCGAATGATCCAGCAGAGATTGATCAAGGAGGGGGCCGGACCGTCAGGCCAGGGCGACAAGATCGGCGTACTCGTCGTTCCACAGGTCTTCGACGCCGTCCGGGAGCATGATGATGCGCTCGGGCTCCAGCGCCGCGACAGCGCCCTCGTCGTGGGTGACCAGTACGACGGCGCCGGTGAAGGTGTGCAGGGCGCCCAGGATCTCCTCGCGGCTGGCCGGGTCGAGGTTGTTGGTCGGCTCGTCCAGAAGCAGCACGTTGGCCGACGAGACGACGAGCGTGGCCAGCGCGAGACGCGTCTTCTCACCGCCGGAGAGCACCGCGGCGGGCTTGTCGACGTCGTCGCCGGAGAAGAGGAACGAGCCCAGCGTCTTGCGGATCTCGACGAAATCCATGTCGGGTGCGGCGGAGCGCATGTTCTCCAGCACCGTGCGGTCCGGATCGAGGGTCTCGTGTTCCTGCGCGTAGTAGCCGAGCTTGAGGCCGTGCCCCGGTACGACCTTTCCGGTGTCCGGGTCCTCGATGCCGGCGAGCAAGCGCAGCAGAGTGGTCTTGCCGGCGCCGTTCAGGCCCAGGATGACGACGCGTGAACCCTTGTCGATGGCGAGGTCGACGCCCGCGAAGATCTCCAGGGAGCCGTAGGACTTGGAGAGGTCCTCCGCCATCAGCGGCGTCCTGCCGCAGGGGGACGGGTCGGGGAAGCGCAGCTTGGCGACCTTGTCGGACTGGCGCTCCTCCTCCAGGCCCGACAGCAGCTTCTCGGCACGGCGGGCCATGTTCTTGGCGGCGACCGCCTTGGTGGCCTTGGCCCGCATCTTGTCGGCCTGGGAGTTGAGAGCGGCGGCCTTCTTCTCGGCGTTGGCGCGCTCGCGCTTGCGGCGCTTCTCGTCGTCCTCGCGCTGGATGACGTACTGCTTCCAGCCCATGTTGTAGATGTCGATCGCCGAGCGGTTGGCATCGAGGTAGAAGACCTTGTTCACGACGGTCTCGATCAGGGCCTCGTCGTGAGAGATCACGATCAGGCCGCCGCGGTAGGTCTTGAGGAAGTCGCGCAGCCAGACGACGGAATCGGCGTCGAGGTGGTTGGTCGGCTCGTCCAGGAGGAGCGTGTCCGCGTCCGAGAAGAGGATGCGGGCGAGCTCGACACGGCGGCGCTGACCGCCCGAGAGGGTGTGCAGGGGCTGGCCCATCACCCGGTCGGGCAGGCCGAGGCTGGCGGCGATGGTGGCGGCCTCCGCCTCGGCGGCGTAACCGCCCTTGGTGAGGAACTCCGTCTCCAGCCGCTCGTACTTCTTCAGCGCCCGCTCGCGGGTGGCCCCCTGGCCGTGTGCGATGCGGTCCTCGTTCTCCCGCATCCGGCGCATGACGACGTCGAGGCCGCGTGCGGAGAGGATGCGGTCGCGGGCGAGGACGTCGAGGTCGCCCGTGCGCGGATCCTGCGGAAGGTAGCCCACCTCGCCGCCGCCGCTGATGGTGCCCGCGGCGGGGGCGGCCTCGCCTGCGAGGCACTTGGTGAGCGTCGTCTTGCCGGCGCCGTTGCGGCCCACGAGACCGATGCGGTCGCCCTTGGCGATACGGAAGGTCGCGGACTCGATCAGGATGCGGGCGCCGGCGCGCAGCTCGAGGCCGGTTGCGGTGATCACGGACTACTCCAGGCAGGGTGAGGTCGTACGGACGGGGACGGGCGCGTACGTACGTCGCTAATGCGTCAGGTGAGTAGCCATGCGGCAAGTCTAGCGGCGCACCGCAACTGCTTTCCCTGGCTGTGTCAGTGGCCGCTGCCACACTGCGGAGCGAGTGGGAGGCGTTCGCTGCCTCTGTGTGGAGAGGTCCGTGACCGTGGAGAGAGGCGAGTGGCATGACCGACGCACCGACGCTTTATCCGACGCTGCTCTACAAGGACGCCAAGGCCGCCATCGCGCAGCTGGAGGAGGCGTTCGGCTTCCGCCGTACCGCGCTGTACGAGACGGACGACGGCGCGGTCGCGCACGCCGAGGTCTCCTACGGCAACGGCGCCGTGATGGTGGGCACCAAGGGCACAGGCGGCGCCTTCGACGAGGCGATGCGCGGAGCCGGCCCGGTGGGGGTCTACGTGGTCGTCGCCGACGTGGACGCGCACTGTGCGCGGGCACGCAAGGCGGGCGCGGAGATCCTCGTGGAGCCCACCGACCAGGACTACGGCTCGCGGGATTACATGGCGCGGGACCTGGAGGGCAACGTGTGGAGCTTCGGCACGTACACGCCTGGCGGCTGAGCCGGTCCGCCTTCCGCGGGAGCGCCCTGTCCCGGCGGGGAGCGCCAGGTCCCGGCGGTCCCGGACCTGGCCCCGTCATCTGGGCGGGCAGACCTCAACGGCGTTGCACGAAGGGGCGGTTCCGGTCGGGGCCGCGGGCCCGGTGCCGTCGCTGTTGATGCCGCGTTGACGCTGCCGTGCCGACGAACGTTCTCCGCCGATGCGCCGACGGCCGGCGCACGAGCCGGGTGGCTCAGGCGGGGACATCCGCCGTCCCCTCAGCTCCACGGCGGGGCCTTGCCACGACACCCGAGCAACGGGGACGACGCCGAACGCGGCCCTGGTCCACCGGAGCAAGCACCGGGCCTTCACCTGGCATCGGCCTGCGGAAGGGGAGGCGCACCGCATGCCGACCGCGGCGAAGCCGTGCGCGAGCCGTGCGCGGGTGCGTCAGACGCCGCCCGTGTGCACCTGGAAGGCCGCGCGGCGCACCGCCTTCGCGAGGGCGGGGTCGGGGTGTGCGGCCGCGAGGGCGACCAGCACCTGCACGGTGCGCGGGTGTCCGACCGCGCGCACCTCCTCCAGCAGCTTCGGGACGGTGCCCTGCACCGCGGTCTCCAAGTGGTCGACGAGCAGCCGTTGTTCACCGTGGTCGGTGACGGCTGCCGCGGTGTCGACCCACAGCCACGTGGCCTCCTGACGGCTGAGCACCCCCGGTGCGCCGCCCGCGAGATCCTCCGGGTCGGCCCCGTCCAGTTCGGCGAGCCAGAGCAGCGCGTAAGGGCGGAGGGCCGGTTCCGCGGCTGCCTCCCGTACGGCCGGCTCGGCGGGAGCGCCCACGACGCGCAGGGCCTCGAAGGCCAGTCCGCGGATGAGGGCGTCCTCGCCGCGGGCCGCCGCCAGGAGTTCGGTGACGGCGGAGCCGCCTGAGCGGGCGGCGATCCAGGCGCGGTACTCGTCCCGTGCCGGGCCGGGCGTCAGCCGGGCGCAGCCGCGGAGCATGTCCTGGGCGGCCTGCTCGATGTTCCCGGCGGGGCTCTGGGCCGCGACACAGATCTGTTCGAGCTTGGTCCACACCGCCCAGTTGCCGAGTGGGGTGAGCACCGCCGAACCCTGCCGTACGGCGGTCTCCGCCGCTGCGTCCGGCGCTTCCTGCGTAACGGCGGTGGGCGCCCCCTGGGGGCGCTCCCCCTCGCTGCTCTGGGGGGACTCCCACCCGGCGAAGCCAGGGGAAGCGGTCCGGCGGAGTGCCCCCACGTCGGCGCAGCGGGTCAGGGCTCCCACGGCGGCGAAACCGTCGAGCGCCCAGTCGAGCAGGCCGGGCAGGAGCACCTGCTCGGAGTGGTCGGCGGTTTCGGAGGCGCCCTCCTGGGCGGAGGCCTCCTCGGCGGCGTCGCGCTCCGCGCGCAGCTCGGCCACGCGCTGGGCGAGCAGGTCGTGCAGCGCGGGGAAGGTGACGGGCCCGGCGGTCAGATGCATCACCGACAGCAACTGGGGTGCGGCTTCGACCACTTCGGCGACAAGCGCGGGGTCGGCGGGGGTCGGTGCCGGGTAGGCCAGGGACCAGGCGTCGAAGAGCGCCATCCAGCCGCGCAGCACCGCGCTGTCGTCGCGCTCCCATGCACGCAGCCGCCAGCCGGGGCGCGCGGTGCCGCCGTGCAGCTCGATGAGCCCGGCGAGACGGGCCCGGTCCCAGTGGGTGCGTACGTGTTCGACGGGCATCCGCAGGGCGGCGGCGGCCCGTTCACGTTCCGGTCCGCTGCCCGGGAGCGCCTCGTTCCGCTCGGCCCAGCGCGCGAGTACGACGGCGTCGGCGAGCGCGGCCCTGGCCTGCCGGGCGAGCTGCTCACGCGGCGGCAGCCCCTCGGGAGGCGGCGGAGCCGGACGCGCGCGGCGGGCGGTCACGGTGCGCCGGGCCGCGGCGATCGGCCGCGTGGGGACGAGGCGGAGCGGGTTGTCTCGCGGGGTACGGGACGGCGTCACAGGAGCAGTCTTCACGGTCGGCGGGGCAAACCCCAAACGGGGGCCCGGAATTGCCGGATCCGCTTCCTGCGGCGGGGCTGATTTCCACGCAGCGATGGGCATTTGAGGTGCCAAACCGGGCGGCGCCCGGTTGCCGCTCGCCTCCTCCGTACGGCACCGCCGAAGGTCCGGACGGCAGCCGCCGGCCGGGCTTCGGTCATGCCGCTGCCACTGTCCCGGGCCGTCTCCCGCAGGCAGTCCGTACGTCCCTCACGGTGAGCTACATCAGAGGCGTCAGGAACTGGCGCAGCCGCTCCTCGTACGCCTCGGGGTCCGCGTTCCACATCGCCGCGTGCGGAGCGCTGGGAACCGTGTGCAGAGTTACGAACTCCTCACGGGCAGCGGCCAGTTCCTTCGAACGCTGCCAAGAGGCGACGGTGTCGTCCGGTCCGTGCAGCAGCAGCGCCGGAACGTCCAGCGCGGCAGGGTCCGCGACCTGCCGGAGACGTTCCTGCTCCACGTGTGCACGCCCCTGCGCCGCCCGTACGGCCAGCGGCAGCAGCGCACGCGGAGTGCGGCGTGAGGCCGCCAGCGCACGCACGGTGGCCCACCAGTCCAGTACGGGCGAGTCGAGCACGAGGCCGGCGATCCTTCCGGCGCCACCGGCGCCCGAGCCGGAGCGGCGGCCGCCCAGCTCCTCCGCCGCGCGCAGCGCCATCGACGCGCCGCTGGACCAGCCGTGCAGGACGACTCGCGTGGCGCCGTTGCGCACCGCGTACTCGACCGCCGCCTCCGCATCGCGCCACTCCGTCCCGCCGAGGTGGCGTACGCCGTCGGGCGGGGGCGGTGCCCCGGCGTCGCCGCGGTAGGCGAGCCCGAGCACCGGGAGCTTCAGGTCCGCGTAGAAGGGGAGCAGGGGCAGGGCCTGTGCGGTGGTGGCGCCGAGGCCGTGCAGCGTGATGATCCAGGTGTCGCGCTCGCCGGGCATGAACCAGGCGGGCAGCGGGCCGTGTTCACCAGGCACCTCGACCGCGGCACGGGCGGCGGCGCTGCCGGCGAAGACCCCTTTGCGGTCCGTGCCGTGCACGCCGTGCATGCCGTCCGTTCCTTCCGTACCGGGCCCGCCGTCCGCACCGTCCTTGTCCTGGCCGGGGTCGTCCGCGCACACCTGCGGCGTGAACCACACCTTCGTGCCGGGCCTCAGTTCACCGTGCCCGACCCACTCCAGGCGGCGTACGACGGTGTCGGCGGGCGCCTTCGCGGGCTCGCCGTCCAGGACGGGGCCGACGACGGCGTGGCAGTCTCGCCCGACGAGCCCGTAGACGCCGGGGAGCTGCGCGGTCAGGGAGCGGGTGAGGGAGATCTGCCCGTCTTCGACGGTGTGCACGGTCAGCGGAGGCCCACCGAACCCCGCGGGCAGCTGCCCGCGCCCCGGCGACGACCCCGGACGAGCGGGCCGCAGGGCCGCGTCGGCGGCGTACCGTCCGGCGGCGACAGCCGCGGCACCGGCGGCCGTCACGGAGGTGGCGGCGAGGGCCGCGGTTCGCAGACGCATCCCGCCAGTGTCGGGGACGGAGCGACCGCCGGGCCAGTAGGAGGTGCCGCCCGGGTGTGCGAGACCCCGGCCGAGGCGCGGCCGAGGCGGCGGGCAGGGTGCCGGCGGGGTGGCCGGCGAATCGGGCGCGCCCCGGGCTCACTCCGGAGCGCGCCGCTGGCCGTACCCCTTCAACTTCTCCTTCACGCGGTCGAGTTCACCGTCCGGAATGAGCGAAGGCGTACGCCCGGGCAGCGACGAGGCCGCCAGCCAGACGCGGCACATCCACTCCAGCTGCGCGGTGCGGTCGTACGCCTGGGCCAGGTCGTCGCCGAAGGCGATCGTGCCGTGGTTCTGCAGCAGACAGGCGCTGCGCCCGGCGAGGGCGGCGAGCATGTGCCCGGCGAGTTCGTCGCTGCCGTAGGTGGCGTACGGCGCGACACGTACGGGGCCGCCGAGCTCGGCCGTCATGTAGTGCACGGCGGGAAGTTCACTGACGAGGGTGGACACGGCGGTGGCGTGCACGGCGTGTGTGTGCACGACCGCACCGGCGGAGGTGTGCCGGTAGACGGCCAGATGCATGGGGAGTTCGCTGGTCGGCGACAGGCTCCCGGCGGTGCGCCGCCCTTCGAGGTCCACCGCGCACAGGTCGTCGTCGTGAAGACGCTCGTACGGGACGCCGCTCGGGGTGACGAGCACCGTGTCCCTCACCCGCACGGAGACGTTGCCGGAGGTGCCCACGACGAGCCCCCCGTCGTTCGTACGGCGCGCGGTGTCCACCAACTCCCGCCAGGCGCTGAGCATTTCAGCCGATCCCACAGTCTTCTGCCTCCATCTCCCACGAACTTTCTGTGCCCCGTGCGGAGCCGCACGGGGGCGGCTGGAGAGGGCGAAGACGCGCACGGGACAGGGGGTGACGCCGCTCACAGTTGTCGTCGCGGGGTGACATCCGTATGCCCGCCGCAGTTCACCTTCCGTTCACTCACCATCCTTACGTTCACGTGGACATCAACCTTCGAGCTGATTGCGTCTGGGTGAATGGAACACATCACGCTTCTCATCGGGATCGTGATCGTCACGGCCTTGGTGTTCGACTTTACGAACGGCTTTCACGACACGGCCAACGCCATGGCCACCACCATCTCCACCGGGGCGCTCAAGCCCAAGACCGCGGTGGCGATGTCGGCGGTCCTCAACCTCGCCGGAGCCTTTCTCTCCATCGAGGTCGCCAAGACCATCTCATCGGGAATCATCGACGAAGGCTCCGGAATCCAGCCTGAAGTGATCTTCGCCGGGCTGGTCGGAGCGATCATCTGGAACCTGCTGACCTGGCTCGCCGGGCTCCCCTCCAGCTCCTCGCACGCGCTGATGGGAGGCCTTCTCGGGGCCACCGTCGCCTCGGTCGGCCTCGGCGCCGTCAACGGCGGCACCGTTGTGATGAAGGTGCTCATCCCGGCCATCGCGGCCCCGCTCGTCGCGGGCCTCGCCGCGCTGTTCGCGACGCGGCTGACCTACCGTGCCGCCCGCAACGCCGACGAGCAGCAGACCGCCAAGGGCTACCGGGCGGGGCAGATCACCTCCGCCGCCCTGGTCTCCCTGGCGCACGGAACCAACGACGCGCAGAAGACCATGGGCGTCATCACCCTGGCCCTGATCACGGGCGGCGTGATCGCCCCCGAGGCGGACCCGCCGATGTGGGTCATCGTCTCGGCCGGCCTGGCCATAGCGCTGGGTACGTATCTCGGCGGCTGGCGGATCATCCGCACCATGGGCAACGGCATCACCGACATCAAGCCCCCGCAGGGATTCGCCGCGCAGACCTCCGCCGCGGTCACGATCCTCGCCTCCTCCCACATCGGCTTCTCGCTCTCGACCACTCACGTGTGCTCCGGTGCCGTCATGGGCTCCGGCGTGGGCCGCAAGGGCGGCGTCGTGCGCTGGTCGACGGCGGCCCGCATGGTGGCGGGCTGGGGTCTGACCCTTCCGGCGGCCGGGCTCGTCGCCGCGGGTGCGGCGCTGCTGGCGCGGCAGGGCGACTGGGGCGTCACCACGGTCGCGGTGCTCGCACTGGCGATGAGCGGCGGCATCTGGGTGCTCTCGCGCCGCCAGCCCGTCGACCACACCAACGTCAACGACGTCTCGCTGCCCGGGACTTCCGGGCCGGAGCCCGCCGGCGTCGTCACGGCCGCGCTGCGCAGCGTCGCGCCGCCGCCCGTAGCGGCGGCGGCAGCGGCGCACAACCGTGCGGACGGCAACGGCGGTCCGCACGCCACACCGGAGGACGCCGCCGTGCCGGTCCAGCCCGCGGAGGCGGACGCGGAGGCCGAGCGCCGACGAACCGCCTCCACACTCGGCTAGCCCGGCCGGCCCCGCTCGCTCCGCAGACCTCCGCAACCACACAGCAGACAGGGAAACGCTATGGACATCGACTGGGCAGCGCTCGGCCAGGTATTCGGCGTCAGCCTCGTGGCCACGGTCGCCCTGGTGGGCGTGTTCACACTCGGCATCGTGGGTGCCTCCGCCGGCAAGACCCAGAGCGCACAGGGCGGCGGCTCCTCCGTGCTGGCCCGCACCGGCGCGTACGCCTGCTTCGCACTGTGCGCCGCGGCCGTCGCGTACGGCATCTACATCATCACCGCGCCCTGAACAGCGCTGTAACGGCGGGCTCCTGAGGGCGGCCGCCGGGGCGAGGGGGTGCCTGACAAATAGCGTCGTCCTCCCCCTGGGCCTTCGGCCCGGGAGGTACCCCCAGCAGGGCGGGGTCCGCGGTGGCTGGTGCGTGCGATCGCAAGGCGGAGGGAGGAGAGCGCAGCGGGCTGCGCCGACGACTGACAACGCAGCGAGCGTGCGTGCAAGCCGCCGCGGAGCAGACGGGATTTGGCAGACACCCCCTCGGGGGTACGGAGCGCGCTGCTCCGTACCCCCTTCGTCATGTCCCGGTGCACCTGCCCGTGTGTCTGCTCACACTCTCCCGTCGCAGGTCAGCGGCGAGTTGACGCCCTTCCCGGTACGTGGTGGACTGCCGAATGCCCAACGGCGGCAGGAGAGGAAGCCGGTGCGAGTCCGGCGCGGTCCCGCCACTGTCACCGGGGAGCGCACCCCCAACCGACGGCCACGGCCCATATGTTCGACGGGCTGGAAGGCCGGGGGACGCAGCGATCCGGGAGCCAGGAGACTTTCACCGCCGGCACGTCGAACCAGGGCGCGGACCCTGAGTGAGGACTCCGTCATGCGTGGCTTGCCAGCCTCTCCCACACCTGTGTCCGCTCCCGTTCACGTCACGGCCCGTGCATTCGCCCGCGCCCGCGGCATCCCCCGGCACCGCGGCCGGCTGCCCGGCGCCGCCGCGCTGCTTCTCCGAGGCACGACGACGGCACGCTGACGGTGCGGGCCCATCGCACCCACCTGTTCGGCGCGGCCCTCGGTCATCTGGGCGATCTGCTGCTGGGCGACCCGCGCCGCGGGCACCCGGTGGCCGCCTTCGGCCGGGCCGCCGCCGCTGCCGAGCGCGTCCTGTGGCGGGATCACCGCGGTGCGGGCGCGCTGCACACCGCACTGTGCGTCGCGGGCGCCGTCACGGCCGTCACAGCGCTCTCGCGCACCGCACGCGCCCTCGCCGGGGCGGGCGGCGCCGCGCTCGCCGACGCGGCGGTGACCTGGACGGTGCTGGGCGGCACCGGGCTGCGGCAGGAGGCGCTGGCCGTGGCCGCGGCCCTGCACGCGGACGATGTGGAGGGCGCACGGCGGCTGTTGCCGAATCTGTGCGGACGCGATCCCCAGGCTCTCGACGCGGACGCCATCGCGCGTGCCGTCGTGGAGTCGGTCGCGGAGAACACCTCGGACGCCGTCGTCGGCGCCCTGGTGTGGGGGGCGGCCGCCGGGGCGCCGGGGATGGCAGCCTTCCGCGCCGTCAACACCCTCGACGCCATGGTCGGTCACCGCTCGCCCCGCCATCTGCACTTCGGCTGGGCGGCGGCCCGACTGGACGATGCCGCCGGCTGGCCCGGTGCGCGGCTCACTGCCGCACTCGCCGCGCTCGCCGGGCCTTCGCCGCGCGGGGCTCTGCGTGCGTGGTGCGCCGACGCAGGCCGCCATCCCAGCCCCAACGCGGGCCCGGTGGAAGCCGCGTTCGCCGGGGCGCTGGGCGTACGGCTGGGCGGCACCCTCAGCTACGGGGGACGCACCGAGCACCGCCCGGTGCTCAACTCCCAAGGGCGCACCGTACGTACGGGAGACATCGCCGAAGCGGTGCGGCTCTCGCGGCGCGTCGGCGCGCTGGCACTGCTGGTCACGTCGGCCGGCGGCGCGCTGCGGGCCGGCCGCCGGGCGGAAAGGGGTAGCCGGTGACGCCCACGGGAACGCACGGCGAGCGACGCGGCCGCCCCCCGGGCAGGTTCGCGGACGGAACGGGCGGCGGGCTGCTCGTCGCCGGCACCACCTCCGACGCGGGCAAGAGCGTGGTGACCGCGGGGATCTGCCGGTGGCTGACGCGCAAGGGCCTGAAGGTCGCGCCGTTCAAGGCGCAGAACATGTCGCTCAACTCGTACGTGACGCTGGACGGCGCCGAGATCGGCAGGGCACAGGCCATGCAGGCGGCCGCCGCGCGCACCGAACCGACCGCCCTGATGAACCCGGTGCTCCTCAAGCCGGGCAGCGACAGCAGCAGCCAAGTGGTGCTGCTGGGCAGGGCGGTCGGTGAGATGAGCGCCGGCGGCTACCACTCCGGCAAGCAGGAACGTCTGCTGGGCACGGTCGCCGACTGTCTCGCCGAGCTCCGGCGCACACACGACGCGGTGATCTGCGAGGGCGCAGGCAGTCCCGCGGAGATCAATCTGCGCCGCAGCGACATCGTCAACATG
Source organism: Streptomyces sp. DSM 116795 (assembly GCF_055792905.1). Taxonomy (NCBI): domain Bacteria; kingdom Bacillati; phylum Actinomycetota; class Actinomycetes; order Kitasatosporales; family Streptomycetaceae; genus Streptomyces; species Streptomyces sp. DSM 116795. Next base: position 6,153,355 of record NZ_CM147707.1, on the reverse strand, counting down.
GGCCTGGCGAGGGCCGCCGGGCTGCCCGTGGTCGTCGTCGGCGACATCGACCGCGGAGGTGTCTTCGCCTCCTTCTTCGGTACGACGGCGCTGCTGGCGGCACAGGATCAGGCGCTGCTCGCGGGCTATGTGGTCAACAAGTTCCGCGGCGATGTGACGCTGCTGGAGCCCGGGTTGGAGATGCTGCACGGCCTGACCGGGCGTCCGGTGCTGGGTGTGCTGCCCTTCCGGCACGGCCTGGGCATCGACGAGGAGGACGGTCTGAGGGTCTCCCTGCGCAGCACCGTCCGCGAGTCGGCGCCGTCGGCCCCGTACGGAACCGACGTGCTGCGCATAGCGGTTGTGCCGGTGCCCCTGATGTCGAACTTCACCGATGTCGACGCGCTCGCCGCCGAGCCCGGCGTCGTCGTCCGCTTCACGGACCGGCCCGAGGAGCTCGCCGACGCCGACCTGGTGGTGCTGCCCGGCACCCGCGGCACGGTGCGGGCCCTCGCGTGGCTGCGCGAGCGCGGACTCGCGGACGCGGTGCGGCGCCGGGCGGCCGAGGGGCGGCCCGTGCTGGGCGTCTGCGGCGGCTTCCAGATGCTGGGAGAGCGCGTCGAGGACGACGTCGAGTCGCGGGCCGGCACCGTCGAGGGGCTCGGTCTGCTGCCGGTACGGGTGCGTTTCGCGCACGAAAAGACCCTCGCCCGGCCGTCGGGCCGGGCCCTGGACGAGCACGCAGAGGGTTACGAGATCCACCACGGGGTCGCCGAAGTGCTGGGCGGCGAGGCCGTGTTCAGGGACGCGGACGGCACGGCACTCGACGGCTGCCGGGACGGCGCCGTATGGGGGACGCACTGGCACGGGTCGCTGGAGAGCGACGGCTTCCGGCGGGCCTTCCTGCGCCGGGTCGCCGCCGACGCGGGCCGTGGCGGATTTCAGCCTGCGCCGCAGACCAGCTTCGCGGCGCTGCGCGAGGAGCAACTGGATCGCCTGGGCGATCTCATCGAAGAACACGCCGACACGGACGCGCTGCTGCGGCTGATCGAGTCGGGCCCGCCCACGGGCCTGCCGTTCGTCGCCCCGGGCGCGCCGGAGGCACAACACGCGGGAGCCTCTTGATGAGCACTGTTCTGCTGCTGTCCACCTCCGACACCGATCTGCTGGCGGCCCGCGCGTCCGCCGCCCCGTACCGGATCGCCAACCCCACGCGGGTCGACGCGGCCGGGGATCTGCCGGGGCTGCTGGACGGCGTGGACCTCGCGGTCGTACGGCTGCTCGGCGGCAAGCGCGCATGGGAGGACGGGCTTGCCGCGCTCAAGGCGTCCGGGGTGCCCACGGTGCTGCTGGGCGGGGAGGCGGTGCCGGACGCGGAGCTGATGGCCGAGTCGAGCGTGCCGTCGGGCGTGGTCGCCGAGGCGCTGAAGTATCTCGTGGAGGGAGGCCCGGAGAACCTGCGGCAGCTCGCGTGCTTCCTCTCCGACACGGTGCTGATGAGCGGGGAGGGCTTCGAACCGCCCGCCGCCATGCCGGAGTTCGGGGTGCACGGCGCCTACGAGCGACGGCCGGAGGCGCCCACGGTGGGTGTGCTCTTCTACCGGGCGCACGAACTCGCGGGCAACACCGCGTTCGTGGACACGCTGTGCGAGGCGATCGAGGCGGCGGGCGCCAACGCACTGCCCGTCTACTGCGGTTCGCTGCGAAGCGCGGACCCGGCGCTCTACGAGATCCTGGGGCAGGCCGACGCGCTGGTGACCACCGTGCTGGCGGCCGGCGGCACCCGGGCCGGTGACGCCTCCGCCGGCGGCGACGACGAGACGTGGGACATCGGGGCCCTGGCGGAACTGGACGTGCCGCTGCTGCAGGGGATGTGCCTGACGAGCACGCGGGAGGCGTGGCTGGCCTCCGACGCGGCCCTCTCGCCGATGGACGCGGCGATGCAGGTGGCGATCCCGGAGTTCGACGGGCGGCTGATCACGGTTCCGTTCTCCTTCAAGGAGGAGGGCCCGGACGGCGTCCCCGTCTACGCCGCCGACCCGGAGCGTGCCCGCCGCGTCGCGGGAATCGCCGTGCGGCACGCGGTGCTGAGGCACAAGCCGAACGCGGAGAAGAAGCTCGCGGTGGTCTTCACCGCCTACCCGACCAAGCACTCGCGGGTCGGCAACGCCGTCGGCCTCGACACTCCGGCGTCCGCGGTGAAGCTGCTGGACGCACTGCGCGACGCGGGGTACGGCGTCTCACCCCGCGACGGAGGAGCTGATGTCACCTTCCCCGACGAGGGCGACGAGTTGATCCACCGGCTGATCGCCGCGGGCGGCCACGACGTGGAGTGGCTGACGGAGGAGCAGCTTGCCGCCGCGCCCGCGCGCGTGCCGCTCAAGGACTACCAGGAGTGGTTCGGGCGCCTCGACCCCGGTCTGCGCGAGGAGATGACTCGGACGTGGGGTGAGCCACCGGGTGAGCTGTATGTCGACGGGGACGAAATCGTGCTGGCGTCACTCCAGTTCGGCAACGTCGTCGTGCTCATCCAGCCGCCCCGCGGCTTCGGAGAGAACCCGATCGCCATCTACCACGACCCGGACATGCCGCCCTCGCACCACTACCTGGCGGCCTACCGCTGGATCGAGCACACTTTCGGGGCCGACGCCGTCGTGCACATGGGCAAGCACGGGACGCTGGAGTGGCTGCCGGGCAAGGGCCTCGGCCTCTCCGCGGCGTGCGCCCCGGACCCGGTGCTCGGCGATCTGCCGCTGGTGTACCCGTTCATCGTCAACGACCCCGGTGAGGGCACACAGGCCAAGCGCCGCGGCCACGCCACGGTCGTGGACCACCTGGTGCCGCCGATGGCACGCGCCGACTCCTACGGGGATCTGGCCAAGCTGGAACAGCTGCTGGACGAGTACGCGCTGGTCTGCGATCTGGACCCGGCGAAGGCGCCCGCCGTACGGAGCCAGATCTGGACGCTCGTGCGGGCCGCCGAGCTCCACCACGACCTCCATGTCGAAGAGCAGCCGGGCGAGGACGAGTTCGACGACTTCGTCATGCACATCGACGGCTGGCTCTGCGAGATCAAGGACGTCCAGATCCGCGACGGCCTGCACATTCTCGGCGGCGGCCCGGTGGGCGAACCCCGCGTCAACCTGGCGCTGGCGGTGCTGCGTTCAGCGCAGGTGTGGGGCGGCGTCTCGGGTGCGCTGCCAGGACTGCGGGCGGCGCTGGCGGCCCATTTCGGCCTCTCCGAGTCCGACTTGCTCGCCGAGCCGGGTGCGCGCGCCGATGTGCCGGAGGCGCTGACGAAACTGGCGGAGGGGCCCGCCCGTACGGCCTCGGACGCCGTCGATCTGCTGGAGCGGCTGGCCCGCGCGCTCGTGGAGGAGATGGAGGCGCGCGACTGGGCGGCCGCGCAGGCCGCGCCCGTCGTCTCCGGCGTGCTCGGGGTTCAGCTGGACGACGCCGTGGATGTGCTGGAGTTCGCCGCGAAGGAGTTCGTGCCGCGGCTCGCGCGCACCACGGACGAGATCGGCAACGTACTCCACGCACTCGACGGCGGCTACATCCCGGCGGGGCCCTCGGGCTCCCCCACGCGCGGTCTCGTCAACGTGCTGCCGACGGGGCGGAACTTCTACTCCGTGGACCCCAAGGCCATTCCGTCCAGGCTGAGTTGGGACGTGGGCAGCGCTCTCGCGGACTCGCTGATCCAGCGGCACCTCGACGACACGGGCGAGTACCCGAAGTCGGTCGGGCTGACGGTATGGGGCACGTCCTGCATGCGCACACAGGGCGACGACATCGCGGAGATCCTGGCGCTGCTGGGCTGCCGTCCCTGCTGGGACGACGCCTCACGCCGCGTCACCGGCTTCGAGGTGGTGCCACCGGACGAACTGGGGCGGCCGCGCATCGATGTGACGGTGCGGATCTCCGGCTTCTTCCGCGACGCGTTCCCGCACGTGGTGGGCATGGTCGACGACGCCGTACGAGCGGTCGCGGAACTGGACGAGCCGCCCGGAAGCAACTTCGTACGGGCGCACGCGGACGAGGACACCGAAGCGCACGGCGATCGCCGCCGGGCCACCTCCCGCATCTTCGGCTCCAAGCCCGGCGCGTACGGCGCGGGCCTGCTGCCGCTGATCGACGCCCGCAACTGGCGCTCCGACGCCGACCTCGCCGAGGTCTACGCGGTGTGGGGCGGCTACGCCTACGGGCGCGGCCTGGACGGGCGTCCGGCGCGCGGCGACATGGAGGCGGCGTTCCGGCGCATCCAGGTGGCGGCGAAGAACGTCGACACCCGCGAGCACGACATCGCCGACGCCGACGACTACTTCCAGTACCACGGCGGCATGGTCGCCACGGTGCGGCACCTGACGGGCGAGTCCCCCGAGGCGTACGTCGGCGACTCGGCCGTACCCGACCGCGTGAAGACGCGCACGCTGGGCGAGGAGACGCACCGCGTCTTCCGGGCGCGCGTGGTCAACCCCCGCTGGATGGCGGCCATGCGCAGGCACGGCTACAAGGGCGCCTTCGAGATGGCGGCGACGGTGGACTACCTGTTCGGCTACGACGCCACGGCCGGAGTGGTCGACGACTGGATGTACGAGAAGCTCGCCGCCGAGTACGTATTCGACCCGGAGAACCAGGAGTTCATGAAGCGCTCCAACCCGTGGGCGCTGCGCGGCATCGCCGAGCGGATGCTGGAGGCCGCCGAGCGCGGGCTGTGGGCGGAGCCCGACCCGCGGACGCTGGAGCAGCTGCGGGCCATGTATCTGGAGCTGGAGGGCGACTTGGAGGACGACGGATGACCGCCGCGACCGCCCGTACCGCACACGTCGACTCCGGCCGCGCGCAAGGCGGTTCGCGCCGGCGGCCGTCCCAGGGAGGGAAGAGGGCATGAGCATCCCGTACCCGTTCACCGCACTCGTCGGAATGCGGGACATGCAGCTCGGGCTGCTGCTGAACTCGGTGAATCCCGCCATCGGCGGCGTCCTCATCCGCGGCGAGAAGGGCACCGCGAAGAGCACCGCCGTACGGGCGCTCTCGGCGCTGCTGCCCCGGCTGCAGGTCGTGCCCGGGTGCCGCTTCTCGTGCGACCCGGCGGCGCCGGACCCCGGCTGCCCCGACGGTCCGCACGAGAGCGGAGCCGAGGTGGGGGTACGCCCCCTGGCTTCGCCGGGGGGACCCCCACCCGCGCCGCTGGGGGCACCTCCCGCGGGAGCAGGGGGAGCAGGGGGAGAGTCCCGCGCTGCTCACATGGTGGAGCTGCCGGTCGGGGCGTCCGAGGACCGTCTCGTGGGAGCGCTCGACATCGAACGGGCCCTGTCGGAGGGCGTGAAGGCCTTCGAGCCGGGTCTGCTGGCGGACGCGCACCGCGGGGTGCTCTACGTGGACGAGGTCAATCTGCTCCACGACCACCTCGTCGATCTGCTGCTGGACGCCGCGGCCATGGGCTCCTCGTACGTGGAACGCGAGGGTGTCTCCGTGCGGCACGCGGCGCGCTTCCTGCTCGTCGGCACGATGAACCCCGAAGAGGGGGAGCTGCGGCCGCAGTTGCTGGACCGGTTCGGTCTGACGGTGGAGGTGTCGGCCTCCCGGGAGACCGGTGAACGCGTGGACGTGGTGCGCCGGCGCCTCGCCTACGACGCCGATCCGGCCGGTTTCGCCGCGGGCTGGGCGGCCGAGGAGGAAACGCTGCGCCGACGGATCGCCGGAGCAAGGGAGTTGCTGCCGCAGGTGCGGCTCGGTGACGCGGCGCTGCGGCAGATCGCGGCGACGTGCGCGGCGTTCGAGGTGGACGGCATGCGCGCGGACCTGGTGATGGCGCGCACCGCGACGGCGCTGGCCGCCTGGTCGGGCCGCACGGACGTGACGGCGGAGGACGTACGTCAGGCGGCGCTGCTGGCCCTGCCGCACCGGCGCAGGCGCAACCCGTTCGACGCGCCGGGGCTGGACGAGGACAAGCTCGACGAGACGCTTCAGCAGCACGCAGGCCCCGACGAGGGCGAGGGCGGCGACGGCGGTGACAGCGACGACGACGACCCGGACCCGGACGGCCCCGACGACGGCGGAGGACGGCCCCCGCAGGACGATCCACCCGAAGGGGACCCGCAGCGCGAGACGTCCCTGCCCGGGCAGCAGTCGCAGGCACAGGACGAGCGGCAGGACCAGCAGGCACCGGTGCCTCCCCCTGCGCCCAACGGCGCGGGAGGTACCCCCACCGCGTCGGCCGGGGACGACGAGAAGAGTGAGAACAGCGGGAACGGCGAGCCGGGCGACGGTACGTCCGCGGGCGCAGCGCCGGAGAAGCCCGCGGCGCCTGCCTCCGAGCCCTTCCGTGCCCGCACTCTCTCCGTACCCGGCCTCGGCGAGGGCGCGACGGGCAACCGCTCCCGCGCCCGTACCGCGCACGGCCGGACGACCGGCGCCCGCAAGCCGCGCGGCACGCTGGGCCGGCTGCATGTGGCGGCCACCGTGCAGGCCGCGGCGCCGCATCAGCGGGCCCGCGGACGTGCCGGCCGCGGACTGGTGCTGCGCCGCGACGATCTGCGCGAGGTCGTACGGGAGGGACGCGAGGGCAATCTCGTCCTCTTCGTCGTGGACGCGTCCGGTTCGATGGCCGCGCGGCAGCGGATGAGCGCCGTCAAGGGAGCCGTCCTCTCGCTCCTCCTGGACGCCTACCAGCGGCGCGACAAGGTCGGCATGGTCACCTTCCGCCGCGCGGAGGCGGAGGTCGCCCTGCCGCCCACGTCGTCCGTCGACGCGGCCGCCGCGCGGCTGGAGTCGCTGCCCACCGGGGGGCGTACGCCGCTGGCGGCGGGGCTGCTCAAGGCGCGGGAGGTGCTGCGCTTGGAGCAGCTGCGCGACCCGGCGCGCCGTCCGCTGGTGGTCACCGTCACGGACGGCCGGGCCACCGGCGGCGCCGACCCGGTGGAGCGGGCACGGCGGGCGGCCCGGCTGCTGGAGGCCGACGGTACGGCGTCCGTGGTGCTCGACTGCGAGGCCGGGCCCGTGCGGCTGGGACTCGCGGGCGCACTCGCCGCCGAACTGGGCGGCAGCGCCGTGACGTTGGAGGAGCTGCGTGCCGAGGCGGTCACGGACCTCGTACGGCACGCCACCGGCACGCGCAGCCAGCCGGCTGCCACGGCCCCCGCGCCGCTCTCCCCGGACGCCTCCGGGACCGCGAACACCGGGCACATCCAGCCGCCGAACCGGAGGGCCGCGTAATGCCGAAGGGACAGCCGAGCGCCGTACCCGACGACGGACTCACCACACGCCAGCGCCGCAACCGGCCGCTCCTCGCGGTGCACACCGGCACCGGCAAGGGCAAGTCGACCGCGGCCTTCGGGCTCGCGCTGCGCGCGTGGAACCAGGGCTGGCCGATCGGGGTGTTCCAGTTCGTGAAGTCGGCCAAATGGAAGGTCGGCGAGGAGCGTGCGCTGCGGGTCCTGGGCGCGAGCGGCGAGGGCGGCACCGTCGACTGGCACAAGATGGGCGAGGGCTGGTCCTGGATCCAGCGGGACGGCGAGATGAGCAGCGAGGAGGCGGCCCGCGAGGGCTGGGAACAGGTCAAGCGCGACCTGGCCGCCGAGACGTACCGCCTGTACGTGCTCGACGAGTTCGCCTACCCGATGCACTGGGGCTGGGTCGGCACGGAGGAGGTGGTGGCGGCGCTGCTGGAGCGGCCGGGCACCCAGCACGTGGTCATCACCGGCCGCAACGCGCCGCAGAAGCTGATCGACGCCGCCGATCTGGTCACCGAGATGTCCAAGGTGAAGCACCCCATGGACACGGGCCAGAAGGGCCAGCGGGGCATCGAGTGGTGAGTACATGAGCGGACACATGAACGAGCCCGGGCACGAGCACAGGAACGAGCGCTGCGTGAACCCGCCGCGGCTCGTCGTCGCCGCGCCCTCCTCCGGCAGCGGCAAGACGACGGTGGCGACGGGGCTGATGGCGGCGTTCACCGAGGCCGGCCTGACCGTCTCACCCCACAAGGCCGGCCCGGACTACATCGACCCCGGCTATCACGCCCTGGCCACCGGCCGCCCCGGGCGCAATCTCGACGCGTATCTGTGCGGTACCGAGCGGATCGCGCCGCTCTTCGCGCATGCCGCCGCCGGTACCCAACTCGCCGTCGTCGAAGGCGTGATGGGCCTGTACGACGGTGCCGCCGGAGCGGGCGAACTGGCCTCGACCGCGCAGGTGGCGAAGCTGCTGAAGGCGCCTGTCGTGCTGGTGGTGGACGCCTCGTCCCAGTCGCGTTCCGTCGCGGCGCTCGTGCACGGCTTCGCGTCGTGGGACCCGGAGGTGCGGGTGGCGGGCGTCGTGCTCAACAAGGTCGCCTCCACACGCCACGAGGCCCTGCTTCGGGAGGCACTCGACGGCGCCGGCGTGCCCGTGCTGGGTGCCCTGCGGCGGGACTCCGCCGCGGACACGCCGTCCCGTCATCTGGGCCTGGTGCCGGCCGCCGAACGGCACGCCGAGGCGGTGGAGTCCGTGGCCGCGCTGGCCGCCCGTGTCCGTGCCGGCTGCGACATGGACGCGCTGCTCGCGCTGGCGCGCAGCGCTCCCCCGCTGCCGGTGACGCCGTGGGAGGCGGCCGCCGAAGTGCGCGGGCAGAGCGCTCCCGTACTCACCCGCCGGCGGCGGCCCCGCATAGCCGTCGCGGGAGGCGCCGCCTTCACCTTCTCCTACGCGGAGCACACCGAACTGCTGCAGGCCGCGGGCGCGGAGACCGTCACCTTCGACCCGCTGCGCGACGAGAGCCTGCCCGAGGGCACGCACGGCCTCGTCATCGGCGGCGGCTTCCCCGAGGTGTACGGGCAGCAGTTGTCGGCGAACAAGCCGCTGCGCGTCGCCGTACGCGAACTCGTCGCCGCCGGCGGCCCCGTGGCGGCCGAGTGCGCCGGGCTGCTGTATCTCTCCCGCGAGCTGGACGGCGAGGCGATGTGCGGGGTGCTGGACGGCTCGGCCCATATGACAGAGCACCTCACGCTCGGCTACCGCGAGGCCGTCGCGGTCGACGACAGCGTGCTGGCACCCGCCGGACTGCGGGTGCGGGGGCACGAGTTCCACCGCACCGCCCTCACACCGGAGGCGGGCGGCGAACCCGCGTGGGGGATCGTGCGCCCCGAGCGGCGCAGGGAGGGCTTCGTGGGCGGCCCCTCGGGCAACGTCCACGCCTCGTACCTGCATGTGCACTGGGCCGCCGCCCCCGTGATGGCCCGCCGGTTCGTGGAGAGGTGCGTCCCATGCCCAGACTGACCGGAGTGGGCGTGGGCCCCGGCGATCCGGAACTGGTGACGGTCAAGGGCGTGAGTGCGCTGCGCGAAGCCGGAGTCGTCGTCGTACCGGTGATGGAGGACGGAGGCACGGGCCGCGCCGAGGCGACCGTGCTGCACTACGTAGAGGCCGCGAAGGTCGTCCGCGTCGTCTTCGCGCTCAACGAACGCAGCGACCGCGCGCGGCGGGAGGCCGCATGGGACGCGGCGGGCACGCGCGTCGCCGGGCTGCTGGGCACACACGGAACGGTGGCCTTCGCGACGATCGGCGACCCCAACGTCTACTCCACCTTCGGATATCTCGCGCAGACCGTCTGCGAGTCGGTGCCGGGGGTGGTCGTCGACACGGTCCCGGGCGTCACCGCGATGCAGGATCTGGCCGCGCGCAGCGGCGCGGTCCTCACGGAGGGGACGGAACCGCTGACGCTGGTGCCGGTGACGGCCGGAATCGCCGTGCTGAGGCGGGCACTTGAGGGCCCCGGGACCGTCGTGGCGTACAAGTTCGGACGGCAGGCCACCGAGGTCGAGGCCGTGCTGCGCGAGACGGGGCGCACGGAGGGTGCGGTGTGGGGCTCCTCGCTCGGTCTGCCGGGCGAATCGATCCGTACCGCCGCCGGACCGGGCCCGTCCGGCGGCGAGCAGGGGGAGAGCGAGCGGCTGCCGTATCTGTCGACACTGATCGCGCCCGCCCGGCGTGCGGGACGAGGAGGCAAGCTATGAGCGTGAACACCGGTGGTACGGCGGCCGGTCCGGCGGGCGGAGGAGATGCGGCTCTCACGGATAGCGGGACGGACGTGGCGGGCGGTGCGGACCGGGCGAAGGTGACGATCGTCGGCGCCGGTCCCGGGGCCGCTGATCTGCTCACGTTCCGCGCTGCGCGCGCCATCTCCGAGGCGGACGTCGTCATCTGGGCGGCGAGCCTCGTGCAGGAGGAGGTGCTGGAACACGCGCGCCCCGGTGCGGAGATCCTCGACTCGGCGTCGATGTCGCTGGAGGACGTCGTGGCCGTCTACGGACGTGCGCGCCGGGAGGGGCTGCGCGTGGCCCGTATCCACTCCGGCGACCCGGCGCTGTGGGGCGGCACGCAGGAACAGGCCGACCGGTGCGCCGAGTTGGGCATCCCGCTGGAGATCGTGCCGGGCGTAGCGTCGTTCTCGGCGGTCGCGGCGCTCGCCGGACGGGAGCTGACCGTCCCCGAGGTGGCCCAGTCGGTGATCCTCACGCGGCTGGGCGGCGGCAAGACGCCGATGCCGCCCGGCGAGGAGGTGCGGGAGTTCGCACGGCACGGAACGACGATGGCGCTCTTCCTCTCCGCGGCGCGGTCGGGGCAGCTCCGTGACGAACTGCTGGACGGGGGTTACCCGGAGGACACACCCGTCGTCGTCGCCTATCAGGCCACCTGGCCGGAGGAGCTGCTGCTGCGCTGCACGGTCGGCACCCTGGAGGAGACCGTCAAGGAGCACAAGCTCTGGAAGCACACGCTCTTCCTGGTGGGCCCGGCGCTCTCCGCGGCGGGCACGCGCTCGCATCTGTACCACCCGGGCCACTTCCACGGCTTCCGGCGGGCGGACCCCGAGGCGCGGCGCGCGCTGCGCGCGGCGCGCACGGCTGCGGCGGACGGCTGAGAGATGACGACCGGTCACGGTGCCGCCGAGGACGGCGAGACGTACGGGGCTCTCCCGCCCGAGGAGGCGGGCGGGAGCCCCGGTTCGCCGGCAGTACGCGGCTCGGGCCCGGGTTCGCGCGGTGTGGCGGGCTCCGGCTCGGCCGGTGTGGCGGGCTCCGGCTCCGGTTGGGGTTCCGGCGGCCTGACGGGCTCCGCCTCCGGCGGCGTGCCGGATCTGCGCGAGCCCGATCTGCCCCGTACCGCGAAGACGCGCCCCAAGGCGCTGCGCACCGGCTGGACGACGGGCACTTGCGCCTCGGCGGCCGCACGTGCCGCCGCGCTGTACCTGGCGACGGGCCGTGCACAGCCCTGGGTCGAGGTCGCGCTGCCGTCGGGGCGGCGGGTGACGTTCGCGGTCGAGCGGTCCGCGGAGCTGAGGCGGGGGCGCACGGAGGCCGTCGTGGTCAAGGACGCCGGCGACGACCCGGACGTCACCCACGGATCGCATCTGACGGCGACGGTGAGCTGGCGTGAGAGCGGCCCGCCGGGCCTCGCGCTGCACGGCGGCGTCGGCGTCGGCGTCGTCACAAGACCCGGGCTGGGCCTGGAAGTCGGCGGCCCGGCGATCAATCCCGTGCCCCGGAGCATGATCGGACAGGCGGTCGGCGAGGTCATCGACGTCGAGGCGCGCGGCGTGGACGTGACGATCAGCGTGCCGGACGGCGAGGTGCGCGCCCGTAGGACGACCAACGCCAAGCTCGGCATTCTGGGCGGCATTTCGATCCTCGGGACCACGGGGATCGTACGGCCCTTCTCCACCGCGTCGTGGCGTGCCAGCGTCGAGCAGGCCGTCTCGGTGGCGGCGGCGCAGCGGGTGCCGGCAGTGGTGCTGTGCACTGGCGGCCGTACGGAGAAGGGCGCGATGGAGCTGCTGCCGCGGCTGCCCGGGGTGAGCTTCGTCGAGGTCGGCGACTTCACGGGTGCGGCGCTGCGGCGCGCGGTGCACGGCGGTGTGCCGCACGTCGTGTTCGTCGGCATGGCGGGGAAGTTGACGAAGCTGGCGTCGGGTGTGCTGATGACGCACTACACACGCTCGAAGGTCGATCCGGACACCCTCGCGGACATCACACGGGCGGCGGGCGGCGCGGCGGACGTCGTGGAGCAGGTCTCACACGCGAACACCGCCCGGCACGCCTACGAACTCTGGGAGGCGGCCGGGCTGTTGGAGGCCGCGGGCACCGAACTGTGCAGCCGCGTCGCCCGGGTGATGGCCCGCTTCACCGACCACGCCGTGACGACGGAGGCCGCGATGGTCGACTTCACCGGACGCACGCTCGTCGCCTCGGCGGCGCAACCGGGCTGCGGCGGGGGGCTGCTGTCGTGATCACGGTCATCGGCACCGGCACCGGCACCGGCACGGCCGCCGACGAAGAACGGACGCACACCGAGGCGCTGGCGCGGGCGACCCTCGTCGTGGGAGCCCGGCGTCATCTGCAGGAGGCCCGGCTCCCGGACGGCGCCGAGCGCGTCGTGCTGGGCGCGCTCGCACCGGCGCTGGACGCCGTGGAGGCCCACTTGTCCGCGTACGTGGTGGAGGACGGCGGGCGGTCGGCGCCCCGCGTGGTGGTGCTCGCCTCCGGCGACCCCGGGTTCTTCGGGGTCGTACGCGCCCTCGCCGAACGCTTCGGCCCCTCGGCGCTGCGGGTGCGGCCGTCGGTGCCCTCCGTCGCGCTGGCCTTCGCACGCGCGGGGCTGTCCTGGGACGACGCGGTGGTCGTCAGCGCGCACGGCCGTGATCCCCGTACGGCCGTCAACCTCTGCCGTGCGCACCCGAAGACGGCGGTCCTGACGGGGCCGGGCTGCGGACCCGCCGAGCTGGGAGCCGCGCTCGCCCACACGGGCATCCCCCGCACCCTCGTCGTGGCCACCGCCCTCGGCGGCGCCGGCGAACAGGTCGAACGCGTCTCCCCCGCCGAGGCCGCGGAACGCACCTGGCCCGACCCGGTCAGCGTCGTCCTCTGCTTCGACCCCGCGCGTGCGGTTCCGCCCGCGCAGCGCGCGGTCGCGGGCGGGCACCCGCGGCCCGCGGGATGGGCGCTGCCGGAGGAGGAGTTCGCACACCGCGACTCGATGGTCACCAAGTACGAGGTGCGTGCGCTCGCGCTCTCCCGCATGGGCCCGGGCCCCGGCGACCTCGTCTGGGACGTCGGCGCGGGAAGCGGCTCCGTGGCGGTCGAGTGCGCGCGGCTCGGGGCCGCTGCGGTCGCCGTCGAGCAGGCCGCCGACGGCGTCGGACGGATCCGCGGGAACGCCGCCGCCCACGGCGTCGATGTGCAGACGGTGCACGGTGCCGCGCCGGATGCGCTGGCTCAACTGCCCGACCCCGACGCCGTGTTCATCGGCGGCGGCGGACGGCTGCTGCCCACGGTCGTCGCGGCATGTGCCCGGCGCGCACGCCGCTGCGTCGTCGTCACGCTAGCCGCGCTCGACCGGGTGCCGGAGGTGCGGGAGGCACTGTCCGGCGCGGGGCTGTGCACCGAGGGCGTACTGCTGAACTCCTCCCGGCTCGCGCCGCTTCCGGGCGATGTGACGCGGCTCGCCGCGACCAACCCGGTCTTCGTCCTGTGGGGCACCGCGCCCTCCGGCACGGCCGGCCCGACAGACACGTCCGGCGTCACGGACACCACCGACACCACCGACACCACCGACACCCCACAGAATCCCGACACTTCCGAAGGAGCCGCACCGTGATCGGCCTCATATCCGCCACCGCGGCAGGCGCGTCCGCCCGCGACCGGCTGGCCGCGGCGTGGCCGGGCCGTACGCGCGTCTACGAAGGCACCCCGGTGCGCGAAGCCGTCGAGCGGGCGTTCGGCGAGTGCGACACGCTGGTCTGCTTCCTCGCCACGGGCGCCGCCGTCCGCCTCCTCGCACCGCTCCTGGGCGACAAGCGCACCGATCCGGGCGTGGTGTGCGTGGACGAGGCGCAGCGTTACGCGGTGGCGCTGCTGGGCGGCCACGAGGGCGGTGCCAACGAGCTGGCGGCGTCCGTGGCCGAGGCCCTGCCGGGCTGCGAGCCCGTCGTCACCACGGCCACGGACGCCACGGGCGTGCCCGGTCTGGACGCACTCGGCTGGCCCGTCGAGGGCGCGGTGCCGTCCGTCACGCGGGCGATCCTGGACGGTACGCCCGTAACCCTCCGGGCCACCGCGCAGTGGCCGCTGCCCGCGTTCCCGGAGAACGTGTCGCCGCCGTCCCCGGCGACGACGGCGTCGACAGCCGCCGCGGACGAGGCGGCCCGTACGACGCTGTGGGTGACGGACGAAGTCCTCCCGCTCGGCCCGGACGAGGCCGTGCTGCGCCCGCCGTCCCTGGCCGTCGGCATCGGTGCCAGCCGCGGTGTCAGCAGCGACGAGGTGATCGGCCTCATCGAGCAGGCACTCGACGACACGGGGCTCTCCATGCGTTCCGTCGCCGAACTGGCGACCGTCGACGCCAAGGCCGGCGAGCCCGGGCTGCTCTCCGCTGCGGACCGGCTGGATCTGCCGCTGCGCACCTACGCCGCCGGGGTCCTCGCGGACGTCGAGGTACCCAACCCCTCTCGCGCGCCGCAGGCGGCCGTCGGAACGCCCTCCGTCGCGGAGGCGGCTGCCCTCACGGCAGCAGGCGAGGACGCCCGGCTGATCGTGCCCAAGACCAAGTCGGTGCGCCTCGACGGCGCTCCCGCCATGGCGACCGCCGCCGTGGCCCGCCGCCGTCCGCGCGGCAGGCTGGCGCTCGTGGGCCTGGGACCGGGCGCCCGCGACCTGATGACGCCGCGCGCACGCGAGGAGCTGCGGCGGGCATCGGTGCTGGTGGGGCTGGACCAGTACGTCGGGCAGATCCGGGATCTGCTGCGTCCCGGCACCCGCGTGCTGGAATCGGGCCTCGGCAGTGAGGAGGAGCGGGCGCGCACGGCGGTGGCCGAGGCACGCGCCGGACGGTCCGTCGCCCTCATCGGCAGCGGCGACGCCGGCGTCTACGCGATGGCCTCGCCCGCGCTCGCCGAAGCGGGCGACGACATCGACGTGGTCGGGGTGCCCGGGGTCACCGCGGCGCTGGCCGCGGCGGCCGTCCTGGGCGCGCCCCTCGGACACGATCACGTCTCGGTCAGCCTCTCCGATCTGCACACGCCGTGGGAGGTGATCGAGCGGCGGGTGCGGGCCGCAGCTGAGTCGGACACGGTGGTGACCTTCTACAACCCGCGTTCGCGCGGCCGCGACTGGCAGCTGCCGAAGGCCCTGGCAGTCCTCGCGGAGCACCGCTCCCCCGGCACACCCGTCGGTGTCGTACGGAGCGCGAGCCGCCACGACGAGCAGGTCACGCTCACGACGCTGGGCGAACTCGACGCCGCGGCCGTCGACATGATGACGGTGGTGACAGTGGGCAACACCGCGACCAGGACGGTCGCCGGGCGGATGGTGACGCCGCGGGGCTACAGGTGGCAGACATGACGCGCGACGGCCGTACGTGCACGGCAGACACGGCAGACGCGGCAGGCACCCGGGGCCCGGCGCGCCTTCCGGGTCCCGCAGACGTGGCAGGCCCGGCAGGCAGGCCAGGCACGGTGGAGGCGCCTGTGAGCCCGGCGGGCACCGCCCCCGTCCGTGTCACCGACCGCTGCGCGGGCTGCGGCGCCTGCCTGCTGACATGCCCCCAGCGCGCGATACGCCCGGCGGGCGGCACGTTGCTGGTGCGGCCCGAGCTGTGCGACGGCTGCGGCGAGTGCGTCGAGGTCTGCCCCGTCGACGCGATAGCCGAAGTCCCGGGCGCGGGCCCCTTCCCGGCCGATATGTTCGCCGCCGGGCTTCGCGCCGACTGCTCGTCCGGAGGCCACAGTTGACCAGTCCGACCGACGCGCACAGCTTGCACGGACAGGCCGTCCCGGCCGGGCGGACCGTCCATCCCATCGAGCAGGAGTCGTACCGCATCCTGCGCTCTCGCCTCGACACCTCGGCACTGCCTCCGCTCACCCGCGCCGTGGTGGAGCGCGTCGTCCACTCCAGCGCCGACCTGGACTACGCCGCCGACCTCGTCACCGACGAGGAGCAACTGCGTGCCGCGCACGCCGCGTTGCACGGTCCCGAGCCGGTGCCCGTGGTCACGGACGTGGAGATGGTGGCCTCGGGGATCACACGGCGCCGGACGGTGTGCCGTCTGGCGGACGCGAAGTCCTCGCCCCGGCTGACGCGTTCGGCTCACGCCGTCCACCTCGCTTTCGAGCAGGTGGGCCCGGGCGCCGTGTGGGTGGTCGGCTGCGCGCCGACGGCACTCTTCGAACTCATCGGACTCGGCGTCTCGCCCGCTCTCGTCATCGGAATGCCGGTCGGCTTCGTCGGGGCCGCCGAGAGCAAGGCCGCTCTCCGCGAGAGCGGGCTCCCGGCCGTCAGCAACATCTCGGAGAAGGGGGGTTCGGCGGTGGCCGCCGCCGCCCTCAACGCCCTGCTCTACGCCGGGAGTTCTCACGGCGAAGACCCGCGCCCCGGCCCGGGCGACGACGCCCCGGAGAACGGCCACGCCCCGGAAGACACCACCCCGGAAACTCAGCACAGCAGCAAGGAGAACCAGTGACGACCCCTCCCGCCCTCCTCCTGGTCGGCCACGGCACACGTGACGAAGACGGCGCCGAGGCCTTCCGTTCGTTCGTCGGCGACCTCGCGAAACGCAACCCTGAGATGCCCGTGGCCGGAGGCTTCATCGAGCTGTCACCGCCGCCACTGGCCGACTCCGTCGCCGAGCTGGCCGAGAGCGGCGTGACCAGCTTCGCCGCCGTGCCGCTGATGCTGGTCTCCGCCGGGCACGCGAAGGGCGACATCCCCGCCGCGCTGGCCCGCGAGAAGCTGCGGCACCCCGGCATCTCCTACACCTACGGCCGCCCGCTGGGGCCGCACCCCGCGCTGCTGTCCGTACTGGAGCGCCGGATCGAAGAGGCGCTGGAGGGGAACGCCCGTACCGACGACACCGGTTCCGGCACCCACACCGACACCGGCACCGGCACCGGCTCGGGTAGCGCCCACCGCTCGCCCGGTGACCGGGCCGGCACCACCGTGCTGCTCGTCGGACGAGGCTCCACCGACCCCGACGCCAACGCCGAGGTGCACAAGGCCGCGCGGCTGCTGTGGGAAGGGCGCGGATACGCCGGCGTGGAGGTCGCGTTCGTCTCGCTGGCCGCGCCGGACGTGGCCTCCGGCCTGGACCGCTGCCGCAAGCTGGGCGCCAGGAAGGTCGTGGTCCTGCCCTACTTCCTCTTCACGGGTGTGCTGCCGGAGCGCGTACGCATGCAGGCGGAAGGCTGGTCCCTCGCCAACCCGGAGGTCGAGGTCCTCAGCGCCGATGTCATAGGCGCCACCGACGAGTTGGCGGACCTCGTCGTGGAGCGCTACCGGGAGGCCGCCGAGGGCGAGGTACGCATGAACTGCGACGCCTGCGTCTACCGCATCACGCTGCCAGGCTTCGAGGACAAGGTCGGGCAGCCGCAGCAGCCGCACTTCCACCCGGGCGACGACGGCCACACGCACGGCCACGGACACAGCCACGGAGACGGAGACGGCCACGGGCACAGTCACGGCGGCGGTCATTCGCACAGCGACAACGGCGATGTGCACGCCCACTGAGTCCGTGCCCGCACAGGACGGCGGCCTGCGGCATCACGGCGACGCCGAAGTGCGCGACGCGGGGCGGGAGTTGACCGACCTCGCGGTGAACGTCCGTACCGGCACTCCCCCGCCCTGGCTCAAGTCCCGCATAGCCGCCTCGCTGGACGGACTCGCCGCCTATCCGGACGGCCGTCCCGCCCGCCGTGCCGTCGCCGCCCGGCACGGTCTCGTCGAGGATCAGGTGCTGCTCACGGCCGGCGCGGCCGAGGCCTTCGTGCTGCTGGCCCGCGCGCTGCCCGCGCGCCGTCCGGTGGTGGTCCACCCGCAGTTCACCGAGCCCGAAGCGGCACTCCTGGACGTCGGTCACGAGGCGGGCCGTGTGCTGCTCCGCGCCGACGAGGGATTCCGGCTCGACCCCGAGGCCGTTCCGGCGGGCGCGGATCTCGTCGTCGTCGGCAACCCGACCAATCCCACATCCGTGCTGCACCCCGCAGGGACACTCGCATCCCTCGCTCGCGAGGGACGCACCCTAGTCGTCGACGAGGCGTTCATCGACGCCGTGCCCGGCGAACGGGAGTCCCTGGCACCGCTGTTGGCCCCCGGCGCGGCACGGTCTCCGCAACGGCGGCCATCGCTGCGATCTCCACAATGTCCTCTTCCCGGACGCGTCGTGGTGGTGCGCAGCCTCACCAAGACCTGGGGGCTGGCCGGGCTGCGTATCGGCTACGTGCTCTCCGATCCCGCCACGGTGGCCGATCTCGCCCGGCACCAGCCGCTGTGGCCCGTGTCCGCTCCGGCCCTGGCCGCTGCGGAGGCGTGCTGCGAACCGCACGCGCTCGCCGAGGCCGAGGACGCGGCGCGGAGTATCGCCCGCGACCGGAGCCATCTGCTGGCGCGACTCGGCGAGTTGGCACCGGGGGGCCTGTCCGTGGAGGGGCATCCGCGCGCGCCGTTCGTACTGGTACGGCATCCGCGTGCCGCCGCCCTCCGTGAGGGCCTGCGGTCGCTGGGATTCGCGGTGCGGCGCGGTGACACCTTCCCAGGGCTGGGACCGCCGTGGCTGCGCATCGCCGTACGGGACGAGGAGTGCACGGACCGGCTGACGAACGCGATCGGCAGCCTCCTGGCCGGGGACCGCTGAACGTACGCACCACACCGGCCGACCCGGGGTGTGAACGGGCCCCGCTTCAGGCCGCGTTGCTCCGGGACCCACCGGCCCGTACGCCGACGACCCCCCGCGCGACGCCCAGCCGCACCACGTCCTGGGGACGCAGCATGAGTTGGTCCGCGGTCGCCGCGGCTTCCCGCTCCGGACGCTTCAGGATCGCGGCGGCGAGCTCGGGCGCGATCACGGAGAAGTAGCTGTCGGGCGTGACCCACAACCGCCCGGGGGCGGCGAGAGCCAGCGCGCCGCCCGAGCCGCCCTCCCCGATCAGGAGCGACGTCACGGGGACTTCGGACTCTGCCACGGCGGCGAAGACCTCGGCGATGGCGGGCCCGGCGCCCGCGCTCTCGGCGTCGGCGCCGTTCGCCGCGCCCGGGGTGTCGATGAGCGTGAGCACGGGGATGCCGAGCCGGTCTGCGGTGCGGATGAGGCGGGCCGCGGTTCGGAAACCGGCGGGCCGTGTAGCGGTGCCGGTCTGCGCCGCGTAGGCGACCGTACGGCCGTCGCGCAGCCCGAATCCGCAGAGCATCCCCTCGTCGGCTCCTCCGCAGCGGTCGCCCCGTACGTCCTCGCGCCAGTCGAAGTAGTCGTCCAAGTAGGCGGTGGCGCGCGGCCGCTGAGCGCTACGGGCGCGCACCACCGCCTCCTGCCCGCTCAGGGGGACGGAGTCCGCGGGATGGATTCCAGCGGGCAGGGTCTGTGGGGACGGGGCCGTAGCGGAAGGAGACGGACCCGACGAGGACGGACCGGACGAGGACGGACCGGACGGGGACGGAGCCGACGGGGTCGGAGCCCGTGCCGGCAGTGCTTCCGGAGTGGGCGCCGGGCCGCCGGAGCAGGACGTCAGCAGGGTGAGCCAGCGCTCCAGCACCCCGGACAGCTCCTCCTGCTCCACGATCTGGTCGATGTGCCCTGCCGCGTACTGGCCCTCGGCCGTGTACGCGGCCGGATCGGCATCCTCGGGCCGTACGCGGGAACCGGCGAAGGCGACCTGCGCGCCCGGCAGCGCCAGCACGACGTCCGCGCCCGCGCCGAGCGTGGCCCAGCCGCCGCCCGTCGCGGGGTCGCGCAGCACGGCGAGCTGCGGCACCCCGGCCCGGCGGGCGAGCACCGACTCCCTTGCCACACGCTGCAGTTGGCTGAGCGCGACCATGCCCTCCTGCATGCGGCTGCCGCCCGTTGCGATGAGCGACACCAACGGCAGCCGGTGCGTGCGGGCGTGCTCGTAGGCAGCGACGATCCGGTCGCCAGTACGTGCGCCGAGCGAACCGCCGAGGTATCCGAACTCGAAGGAGACCAGCACCGCTTCGACGCCCCCGGCGCCCTCGGCGCCCTCGCCGGCACCGGCACCGTCACCCGCACCGATCCGCGCCGTGCCGCACACCACGGACTCGCTCTCGCCGGTGCGTTCGCGGGCCCGTTCGCGAACCGCGCCGTAGCCGTGCCAGCCGAGCGGACCGTCCGGCTCTCCGTCGCTCGCGGCGGCCGGGGCCTGACGAGCCGGCTCGAACTCCGTGAAGCCGCTTGCGACCGCCCGGACGGCGGCACGCGCCGAACCGCCGGGCCGGCGGACGTCGAGGGAGTCGCCGGACCCGCTGGACTCGCTGAACTCACGGGACTCGCGCGCGGGTTCACTCATGGAGCGCCCGCTTCATCAGCTTGCCCATGTCGTTGCGCGGCAGTGCCGCACGGAAGCGCACGACGCGCGGCCGCTTGTGCGGTGAGAGCTGCCGCGCCACGTGGTCGGCCAGCTCCTGCTCACCGGGGCGGCGCGCTCCTGGCACGGGAACGATCCAGGCGACGATGCGTTCACCGAGGTCGTCGTCGCTCTCGCCGGTCACGGCCGCCTCCGCGACCTGGGGGTGTTCGAGGAGCGCGTTCTCGATCTCGCCCGCGCCGATCTTGTAGCCGCCGCTCTTGATGATGTCGGTGGCCTTGCGGCCGACGATCCGTACGTATCCGTCGGGATCGCGGGTGGCCATGTCACCCGTACGGAACCAGCCTCCGTCGAAGGCCTCGGCCGTGGCGTCGGGCCGGTTGAGGTATTCGGTGAAGAGGTTGCGCCCGCGGACCTGGATCTCGCCGACCGTCTCGCCGTCCCATGCGTCCAAGGTCCGGCCGTCCTCGTCGACGATCCGCAGCTCCACACCGCCGAGGGGCAGACCCACGGTGCCGGGCCTCCGCTCTCCGTCGGCCCGGACGCTGGTGTTCATCAGCGTCTCTGTCATGCCGTACCGCTCGACGATGCGCGCTCCGGCGGCGGCGATCCGCTCGTGATCGTGGACGGGCAGTGCCGCGGAACCCGACACGAGCAGCCGTGCGCCCGCCAGCGCCATGGCCAACTGCCCGTTCTCGCCCACCTCTTCGGCGATGCGGTGGTACATCGTCGGTACGCCGAAGAGCATCGTGCCGTCCCCGTCGAGCGCCTCGCGCACGCCCTCGGTGGAGAAGCGGCCGAGGTGGTGGACCGTGCCCGCGCGGCGCAGCGGCCCGAGTACGCCGAGAATGAGCCCGTGCACGTGGAAGAGGGGCAGCCCGTGCACGAGCACGTCCTCCTCCGTCCACTGCCAGGCGTCCTGGAGCGCGTCCAGGGTCGCGGTCAGGGCGCGGCGCGGCAGAACGGCGCCCTTGGGCGGGCCTGTGGTGCCGGAGGTGTAGACGATCACCGCCGGAGCTTCCTCGTCGATTTCGGCGGGAAGCGGCACCGTGATGGGCGGGGGTGCCGTGTCGATGCCGGTGCGGGGCAGCTCGTCGAGTGCCGGGGGCAGCTCCGCCCGGTGCTCGGCCAGTACGAGGGCGGGCTCGCTGTCGCCGATGATGTGGGCCAGTTCGCGCTCGCCGGTCTTCGGGTTGAGCGGTACGACCGGAGCTCCCGCCAGCAGCGCCGCGACCACGGCGACGCTCGTCTCCATGGTGGGGGTCGCCCAGACGGCGACCCTGCGGCCCGGGGTGAGTTCCGCGGCGAGCGCTCCGGCGACGTCGGCGAGCTCGGCGTAGGTGAGGGACTGTTCGCCGAATCGCAGCGCGGTCTTGGCGGACGGGGTGCTCAGCGCCGGGAAGAGGGTGGACACGGATGGCTCTCCTCAAAGTGATGCTCGCCTGTGGTGCGGCGTATGTGCGGTCGGTGCGTCGGGGGCGTGGATGCGGGCCATGAGGGCCGGGCGGCGACGGACGGCCGGGCTGCCGGCTCCCTGCTCCGGGCCCCTTCACGGTCCCGGTGCCCGGGGACCGGCTACCCGAACCCGGGTACGACCATGGCCAGCCAGACCAGCGCAGGCACCGCCGCGGAAGATCACCGCCGGCACCAGGATCGATATGAGTTCGGCAGACATGGAGCTCCCGTTCTGGGCGCCGGAGGCGGACACCGCATCGAGGACAGGACCGGTGCGACCGCGCAACGGAACAACGACGCATTGGCGCATTTGCGCAATGGCGCAATGGCCAAGTGGCTGAACCAACTTCCTCGCGCTCCGTCCGGCTGTCAATGCCTTGGACAGAAATTGGTCCATCCACTTGTCCACCGGGCCATCAGGCCATTGATCCCCGGTGCTAGGCTCCTGACCTGTAACCCAGGGGGCTGAGGGGGCCGCACCGTATGACCGACGACGCACTGCGACCGATGACCCGCCCACGTCTGTACGAGCAGGTCCTGGACCGGCTGCGCGCCTACGCCGTCGATCACGAACTGAGCGCGGGCGACCGCCTCCCGCCGGAGCGCGAACTGGCTCAGCGCCTGGGCGTCAGCCGCTCCTCCGTAAAACAGGCCGTGGTCGTACTGGAGGTGCAGGGGCTCGTCGAGACGCGGCACGGCGGCGGCACATACCTCGTGCGCGACACCCTCGACGCGGAGCCGGTAGAGCGGCTCGTCGAACGCCAGCGGCGGCTGCCCGACGTGCTAGAGGCACGCGAGGCGCTGGAGACCAAGCTCGCCGAACTGGCAGCGGAGCGCCGCACCGACGAGGACCTCGAAGCGATGCGCTCCGCCCTGCGCGCCATGGAGTCGGACATCGTGACGGGCGGCCACGGCGTCGAAGGCGACCGCCGCTTCCACGCAGCCGTCACCGCCGCCGGGCACAGCACGCTGCTCGCGGAGTTCATGGGCTCGATCTCCGAGTCCGTAGCCGAGAGCCGCAACGAGTCGCTGCGCCAGCCCGGCCGGCCCACCCGCTCGCTGGACCAGCACGCGCGCATCCTCTCCGCCATCGAGCGGGGCGATCCGAAGGGCGCCGCGGCGGCGATGCGCCGTCACGTGCGTACGGTCGCCAAGGTCCGTCTGCTGGAGTGGAATCCGGACGAGTCAGGCAAGGGCGAGACGGAGGACGCCACGGACGGGACGAAGGAAGGGACGAAGCGCGGGAACTGACCCGCGCCCGCGCCCCACTCAGCCGAGCAGCGCCGGCTTCACCCGCTCCACCCAGCCCGTCTCCCGCTCGTACGCGTGCGCAAGGCGCAGCAGCCCGGTGTCGTCGCGGTGCCTGCCGACGAGCTGGACGCCCATGGGCAGCCCGCACTCGCTGAATCCGGCGGGCATCCCGATCACCGGTACGCCGGCGAGCGTCCAGGGCACGACGGTCTCCATCCACCGGTGGTAGGTGTCCATCCGACGTCCCCCGACCCGGTCGGGCCAGGGCGTCTCCTTGGCGAAGGGGAACACCTGCGCGGCCGGGGCGAGTACGTAGTCGTACTCGCCGAAGAAGTCCGTCAGCGCCGCGTACCAGCGCTCCCGCGCCGCCGCCGCGGCCGAGATGTCCAGAGCGCTGAGCGGAAGGCCGCACTCGATCTCCCAGACCGCCTCCGGCTTCATGCGTGCACGGGTCTCCGGGTCGGCGTACAGGCCGTGCCGCTCCAGATTGGCCCACCAGCGCCATGTCAGGAACGTCCGCCAGATCTCCTCCGGCGGGAAGTCCGGCCGCGCCTCGGTGACTTCGCACCCCAGCGACTCGAAGACCGCGAGGGACGACCGGCACAGCTCCAGCACGCCCGGCTCGGTCGCCAGGTAACCGCCCCAGTCCCCGACCCACGCGATGCGGACACCCCTGCCGCCGCGGATGTCTCGACGGCCGCCGGCATCTCCCCCGAGGCTCTCCTCGAAGCGCCCGCCCGGCTCCGTCGCGGCCAGCGGTGCGCTCCCGTGGGGCCCCGCCATGACCGACAGCAGTCCCGCCAGGTCCGCCGTCGTACGGGCCATGGGCCCCGCCGTGCTCAGCTGCGCGGTGAAGCCGGGCGACGGGACCAGGCCCCAACTCGGGCGCATGCCGAGCACGTTGTTGAAGGCCGCGGGGTTGCGCAGGGACCCCATGTAGTCGCTGCCGTCCGCCACCGGCAACATCCTCAGGGCGAGGGCCGACGCCGCGCCGCCGCTGCTGCCGCCCGCCGTCCGGGAGGGATCGTGAGCGTTCCCCGTCGTTCCCCACACCTCGTTGTACGTCTGTGAACCCAGCCCGAACTCAGGGGTGTTGGTCTTTCCGATCACCACCGCGCCGGCCGCCTTGATGCGTTCCACGATCAGCGCGTCCTGCCGCCCGACGCGGTCCCCGTACAGCGGCGAGCCTTCCGTCCAGGGCAGCCCCTCGACCTCGGTCAGGTCCTTCACGGCGTGCGGAAAGCCGTGCATCCAGCCCAGGTGTTCGCCGCGGCCGAGCTGCTCGTCGCGCTCGCGCGCCTGTCGCAGCGAGATCTCCGGGTCCTGCGCGCCGACGATCGCGCCGACCTGGGGATTGATCCGGCCGATGTGTTCCAGGTACGCCTCCATGACTTCGACGCACGAGACATGCCGCCCGGCGATGGCGCGCGACAGCTCGGCGGCGTCCCACGAAACGATCTCCTGCACGATGGCCTCCAGCCGTCCCTAGTGCTGTGACCGGAAAGGTCCACCGGCTCGCGACGCCCGGCAAGCTTTGCCCTGTCGCGCAGACATTGCCGGTCACGGCACTACCGCATCATCCGTCCCCGCAGCACCACATGCCGCGGATCCCCCAGCACCCGTACATCGGCCCGCGGGTCCTCCGCGAAGACCACGAGGTCCGCCGGGGCGCCCTCCTCCAGGCCGGGCCGCCCGAGCCAGCGGCGTGCGCCCCAGGTCGCGGCGGAGACCGCGTCGGTGGCCGGGAGGCCCGCCGTGACGAGTTCGGCGACCTCCGCGGGGACCAGCCCGTGCGCCAGCGAGCCCCCGGCGTCGGTGCCCGTGTAGACGGGGATGCCCGCGTCGTAGGCGGCCCGCACCGTCTCGTACCGGCGCTCATGGAGCCGGATCATGTGCTGTGACCAGCGCGGATACTTCATGCCGCCCGCCGCGAGCTGCGGGAACGTGGCCGTGTTGACGAGCGTGGGGACGATGGCGACGCCGCGTTCCGCGAAGAGCGGGATGGTCTCCTCGGTGAGCCCGGTCGCGTGCTCGATGCAGTCGATGCCGGCCTCGACCAGGTCCCGCAGCGAGTTCTCGGCGAAGCAGTGCGCCGTGACCCGGGCGCCTTCCTCATGTGCCGCCGCGATGGCCTCTTCCAGGGCCCAGCGGGGCCAGCAGGGGGCGAGGTCGCCCTCGCCGCGGTCGATCCAGTCCCCGACGAGCTTCACCCAGCCGTCACCGAGCCTCGCCTCGCGGCGCACGTACGCGGCCAGGTCGCCGGGCTCGATCTCGTGCGCGTAGTTACGGATGTAGCGCTTGGTACGGGCGATGTGCCGTCCGGCCCGGATGATCCGCGGGAGGTCCTCGCGGTCGTCGATCCACCGGGTGTCGGACGGCGAGCCCGCGTCGCGCAACAGCAGGGCGCCGGCCTCGCGTTCGGTCAGGGCCTGCTTCTCGCTGGTGGCGTCGTCCACGGGGCCCTGCTGGTCGAGCCCGACGTGGCAGTGCGCGTCGACGAAGCCGGGGAGCACCCAGCCCTCGACGGTGAGGGTGTCCTGGCCGGTGCGGGAGGGACGTTCGTAGGTGATGCGCCCGTCCACCACCCAAAGCTCGTTCCGTATGTCCTCGGGCCCGGCCAGCACGCGCCCCTTGATGTGGAGATTGCCGAGGTCGCTCATGCCACGCACCCTATGAGGCGGCGCCCTTGTTCCTGCACCCGTCCGGCAAGGGCACTACGCTGGGGCCCGTACACACAGTGGTGATCCCATTGCGTGTCCCGGGGAAAAGATGCGACATCGAAGCCATTAGCGGAGAATGCATTTCCGCGGCTATGCAGAGCGTAGCTTCCTGTATTCTTCTGCCCGCTTTCGGATTCTTTAAACGCTAAGATTTTTCACCGGTTATCACGGCGGAATTCGGCCGTGGATCAGGGTCGTTACGGCAATGTGACGGACTCCACAGACCGCCCGGTCCGCCCTGGAAAATACTGATATGCAGGGACGAAAGGGTACCCCTTGACGCACGGGCGCGCCTGCGCGCGATAACACACGAACCCCCTTCTGCGTAACCCTGCCCCGCCGTGCGTTTTTGCTGTCTGCTAGGTAAATTTAATACCCATGACCGCCGCACAAGCAGACCATGCACGTGCCCACAGAGATTTCCTGGAAATGCCGGAAGGGCTGACACTCGACGCTCCGCGACTGGAGGAGGGAGCGGCGCTCTGGCGCATCGCCCGCGACTCCCGGACGCTCGACCTCAACTCTTCCTACAGCTATCTCCTGTGGTGCCGCGACTTCGCCGCCACCTCCGTGGTGGCGCGTGACGCGGGCGGTGAGCCGGTCGGATTCATCACCGGCTACGTGCGCCCGGCGCGCCCGCGGACCCTCGTCGTCTGGCAGGTCGCCGTCGACGAAGCGGCACGCGGCCGCGGACTGGCTGCGGCGATGCTGGACGGGCTGACCGCCCGCACGGCCCGGGAACTGGGTGTCGACGGGATCGAGACCACCGTCACCCCCGACAACACTCCCTCCAACCGCCTCTTCACCTCCTTCGCGGAGCGTCACGGGGCGGCTACGGAGAAGGAGGTGCTCTTCGATGCCGGAGTGTTCCCGGAGAGCGGTCACGAGCCCGAAGTGCTGTACCGGATCGGCCCGGTGGCGTCCCTGACGGACATGGGCCGGCCAGGCGCGCACTGAGACTGCGCGCTCCGCCGCTCCGGTGTGCCGCTTCGCACCCCATGGACTTCGAACCATCCGCGACCCCCATTCCGCGACGATCCCGACCCCCCGACCGAACTTCTTCGCACGCAACTCACTCCCAGGAGCATGCCGTGACCATCACCCAGCCCGACCTCAGCGTCTTCGAGACCGTCGAGTCGGAAGTCCGCAGCTACTGCCGTGGCTGGCCCACGATCTTCGACCGGGCCCAGGGCTCGCACATGTACGACGAGGACGGCCATACCTACCTCGACTTCTTCGCCGGAGCCGGCACGCTCAACTACGGCCACAACAACCCCGTACTGAAACGCGCGTTGCTGGACTACCTGGAGCGTGACGGGGTCGTGCACGGCCTCGACATGAGCACCGCCGCCAAGCGGGCCTTCCTTGAGACCTTCCAGGAGAAGATCCTCAAGCCCCGCGGCATGAACCACAAGGTGATGTTCCCCGGCCCGACCGGCACCAACGCCGTCGAGGCGGCCCTGAAGCTGGCCCGAAAGGTCAAGGAGCGCGAGTCCATCGTCTCCTTCACCAACGCCTTCCACGGCATGTCCCTCGGCTCGCTCGCCGTCACCGGCAACGCCTTCAAGCGCGCCGGCGCGGGCATCCCGCTGGTGCACGGCACCCCGATGCCCTTCGACGACTACCTGGGCGGCACCACCGACGACTTCGTCTGGTTCGAGCGGCTGCTGGAGGACCAGGGCTCCGGCCTGAACAAGCCCGCTGCCGTCATCGTCGAGACGGTGCAGGGCGAGGGCGGCATCAACGTCGCGCGCGCCGAGTGGCTGCGCGACCTGTCCGACCTGTGCAAGCGGCACGACATGCTGCTCATCGTCGACGACATCCAGATGGGCTGCGGCCGTACCGGCGCCTTCTTCTCCTTCGAGGAGGCGGGCATCAAGCCGGACATCATCACACTGTCCAAGTCCATCGGCGGCTACGGGATGCCGCTCGCCCTCACCCTGTTCAAGCCGGAGCTGGACATCTGGGAGCCGGGCGAGCACAACGGCACCTTCCGCGGCAACAACCCGGCCTTCGTCACGGCCACCGCCGCCTTCGAGACGTACTGGACCGACAGCCAGATGGAGAAGCAGACGCTCTCCCGCGGCGAGCAGGTCGAGACGGTTCTGCGGGCGATTTCGGAGGAACACAGCGAGGACGTCGCCGACTTCCGCGGCCGCGGGCTCGTGTGGGGTCTGGAGTTCCACGACAAGGACCGCGCCGACGCGGTGGCCAAGCGGTGCTTCGAACTGGGCCTGCTCATCGAGACGTCGGGCCCCGTGAGCGAGGTCGTGAAGCTGCTTCCGGCGCTTACGATCACTCCCGAGGAACTGGACGAGGGCCTGCGTGTGCTGGCCCGGGCGGTGCGCGAGACCGCGTAACTCACCCGTTCACGGCCCGCCCCGGTTGCGTCCGGGGCGGGCCGACCCCGTAATGAAGAGAGAAAGGTACGCCAGAACCGTGATTGTTCGTTCTTTCAAGGACATCGAGGACACCGACCGTCACATCAAATCCGCATCCGGCACCTGGGAAAGCAAGCGGATCGTGCTGGCCAAGGAGCGTGCCGGCTTCTCCCTGCACGAGACCGTGCTGTACGCCGGGACGGAGACGTCGATGTGGTACGCGAATCACATCGAAGCCGTACTGTGCGTAGAGGGCGAGTCCGAACTCACCAACGATGAGACGGGTGAGAAGCATCTGATCACCCCCGGGACCATGTATCTGCTCGACGGGCACGAGAAGCACACAATGCGCCCCATCACCGATTTCCGGTGCATCTGTGTCTTCAATCCGCCCGTAACGGGCCGGGAGGATCACGACGAGAACGGCGTCTACCCGCTTCTCACCGAGCCTGACGACTGAGCCCACGAGGCTCGGCCGGCACAGGCCGCTCAGGCGGCTCCGCCCGCCGCGGCTTCGGCCGCTCGCCCACCCAACAGGGCCGTACGAGAGGAGAGGAAGGCAACACCATGACCACCGCACCCGAGCGCACCGCCGACCTGTACCCGACTCGCGGAGCCACCGAGGTGGCCACCCCACGCATGGACCCGGTCGTGTGGTCCGAAGCGGGTACTCCGGGGCCCATCGAGGCCGCGGTCCTGGCGGAATACGAGCGGGACGGGTTCCTTGCGGTCGATCAGCTCATCACCCCCGATGAGGTCGACAAGTACCGCATGGAACTGGATCGGCTCACCACGGATCCGGAGGTCCGTGCCGACGAGCGCTCGATCGTCGAGCCTCAGTCGGACGAGATCCGGACCGTGTTCGAGGTGCACAAGATCAGCGAGGTCTTCGCCGAACTGGTGCGGGACCCGCGTGTAGTGGGCCGGGCGCGGCAGATCCTGGGATCGGACGTCTACGTCCACCAGTCCCGGATCAACGTCAAGCCGGGCTTCGGTGCCACTGGTTTCTACTGGCACTCCGACTTCGAGACGTGGCATGCGGAAGACGGACTCGCGATGATGCGAACCGTGTCGGTCTCGATCGCGCTGACCCGGAACTACGACACCAACGGCGGCCTGATGATCATGCCGGGGTCGCACAAGACCTTCCTCGGCTGCGCGGGCAAGACGCCGAAGAACAACTACAAGAAGTCGCTGCAGATGCAGGACGCGGGCACGCCGTCCGACGAGTCCCTGTGCAAGTTCGCCGACGCGCACGGCATCAAGCTCTTCACAGGCGAGGCCGGTTCGGCGACCTGGTTCGACTGCAACTGCATGCACGGGAGCGGTGACAACATCACTCCGTACCCGCGGAGCAACGTGTTCATCGTCTTCAACAGCGTGGAGAACGAGGCCGTGGAGCCGTTCGCGGCGCCGGTCCGCCGTCCCGACTTCATCGGGGCGCGCGATTTCACCCCCGTGAAGT
Organism: Streptomyces sp. DSM 116795; assembly: GCF_055792905.1. Lineage (NCBI taxonomy): Bacteria > Bacillati > Actinomycetota > Actinomycetes > Kitasatosporales > Streptomycetaceae > Streptomyces > Streptomyces sp. DSM 116795. The sequence continues at coordinate 6,123,766 of NZ_CM147707.1, read as the reverse complement.
GACGCGGCGCGGAGCGCGCTGAGCCCGCTGGATGAGGGGGGAGGCCGCATGACGGCCTCCCCCCTTTTCTGCCGGGCGGATCTTTGATGCGATCTCTGCCGGCACGCTCCGTGGAACCCTCCGGGAGGGAGAGCACACTCATGGCCGGCACTGCCGCCGCCTACCAGGCCGACGAGGGCGGCCCGCTCGACGTCGACCGCGCCTTCTACGCCAGGGTCTCCGCGGACGCAGGCCGCGAACTGGTGAACAGCTTCACCGTGCCCGTGCGTTCAGGCCGCGCGTGGGAGGTGCCGGCCGGACATCTGTGCCGCCTGGTGACGGTGGACGGGCCCCAGGTCGGCGACCTCAACGTATGGAACCGGCACGACCCGCGCGAGCGGCTGTGGGCCTCCCGCACACGGCAGTTGCAGCGTGCGCACGTGAGCGTCCACGACCGGCTGTGGTCCACGCTGCCCTTCCTGCGCCCGCTGCTGACGGTCACCGGCGACACGCTCGCCTCGTACGGACGCGACGCTGAGGGCGGCAGGGTGCACGACCTGCTGGGCACGCGCTGCGATCCGTACGTCAACCGCATGCTGACCGGCGAGGACTTCGACTTCCACTGTCACTCGAATCTGGTGCGGGCCGTACTGCCGTACGGGCTCACCGAGTTCGACGTGCACGACGTTCTGAACGTCTTCCAGTGCACCGGACTCAACGAGGACGACCAGTACTTCATGAAGGACTGCCCCGCACGGCCTGGCGACCACTTCGAGTTCTTCGCCGAACTGGACCTGCTGTGCGCGCTGTCGACGTGTCCGGGCGGCGATCTGTCCGTACCGATGTGGGGGCCGGGATCCGATGTGGACCCTGTGGAGTTCTGCCATCCGATCGGGGTGGAGGTCTACCGCGTCGATCCCGGGCTGCTCAGCGGCTGGGCGGCGCCGGAGCGGGCCGCCTACCGCGGACTGCACGGCATGATGCGCCCCGAGTGGCGGCCCTGACCTCCCTGCTGCCTCATACGCCGCGTCGGGACGTGCTGTGCGCGTTCGCCGGAGCCCAGGTGCGGCGGGAGTCCGCGGAAGGGGACGCGCGCCTTGGGCGGCCACCTGACGGAGCAGGTCACCGAGGACTCGTGATCGACCCCCGCACCCGCGCACCCCGGCCAGGCCTCGGGCACAGAGCTTAGGCTGGGGTGCGAAGACCTGAGGAGGCTCTGTGTCCGTGACTGAGGACCCCGGTCCGGAGAAGTCCGGGTTGCGATCCGGATCGGACAGTTCCGGCCGGCGCGCACCGCTGCGGGACCAGGTCCGCAATGCGCTGCAGGCCAGGATCAGTCAGGGCGTCCTTCGGCCGGGTGACCGGATCTTCGAGCAGGAGGTCGCCGCCGAGTTCGGCATGTCCCGGGTACCGGTGCGGGAAGCCATCCGCATGTTGCAGAGCGAGGGCCTGGTCGACGTGCTGCCGCAGCGGCGCGGTGTTTTCGTACGCAGTCTGGGCCGCCGGCAGGTCGAGGAGCTCTTCGACGTCCGCGAGGCGCTGGAGGTGCTGGCGGCGAGGCTGGCGGCGGAGCGTGCACCGTCGGAGACCGCGGACCGGCTCGGCGAGCTGGCCGGCCGCGCACGCCGCGCGTGGGAGGCCGGCGACGTCGAGGCGATGTCCGATGCCAACGCCGAGTTCCACGACCAGCTCGTCGTGCTGTCCGGCAACGAGGTGCTCGCGTCCATGCTGGAGCCGCTGCACGGGCGTCTGGCGTGGTTGTTCCGGATCAACCGGGAGCCCGACCGGGTGTGCGGCGAACATGAGGAACTGCACGCCGCGGTCGTGGCCGGGGATGTGGAGCGGGCGCAGGACGTGGCGCGGCGGCACGTGCGGTCGAGTCGCATGATGGTCCTCGACCGCGTCCTGTACTGAAGCGGCTTCCCGGCCGCCCACCGGGCGTGGGGCAGGGCACCGGAAACGGACTTTCTCTGCCGCGGCAGGGAGGTCCCCTTGGCCCCAGTCAGGCTCGACACCCGGAGTGCAGGAGTCGTCTCGCAAGGTTCTGGCTCGTCATGGGCGTAGCGAGGACTGTGTGCTCGTCGTGCGTTTGCTCTTGACCCCGGGCCCGACCGCTCCTAGCTTACGTATACGTTCAAATATACTTCCGCATAGCGGAATTCAACATTCGTTTCGCGGTAACTAGGAGCAGCCATGTCTCCTGAGCACGCACACGCCACAACCGCGGTGACCTCCTTGGAGCCGCCACCTCAACACCCGGCACGACGCCTCAGTTCACGTCTCTACAACGAGGACCTCGCCCCGCCCGTCGAGCGGCGCTGGAAGACGTACAGCATCTTCGCGCTGTGGATGAACGATGTGCACAACATCGGCAACTACACGTTCGCCGCCGGTCTGTTCGCGATCGGGCTCGGTGCCGTCCCCTCATTCTTCGCCCTGCTGATCGGCATCCTCGTCGTGTTCTGGGGGATGAACCTGATGGGACGCATGGGACAGAAGACCGGGGTGCCCTTCCCCGTGATGTCCCGCATCAGCTTCGGCATCCACGGCGCGCAGATCCCGGCGCTGATCCGTGCGGTGATCGCCATCGCCTGGTACGGAATCCAGACCTACCTCGCCTCGCTCGCGGTGGTCGTGCTCGCGCTGCGCATCGATCCGGATCTGAGGCCGATGACCCAGGACTCCATTCTCGGCTTGTCCAGCCTCGGATGGATCTGCTTCCTCGGGCTCTGGTTGGTTCAGCTGGTGATCCTCACCTTCGGCATGGAGATCATCCGGAAGTTCCAGGACTGGGCGGGCCCGGCCGTCTGGATCGTCATGCTGGTCATGGCTGTGTGGGTGTTCGTGCTCGCCGGCGACCGGATCTCGTGGACGCCGCCGAACGCGCTGACCGGCTCGGCGATGTGGTGGGAGATGCTCGGCGCCGCCGGGCTGACGATCTCCACCTACGGCACGCTGATGCTGAACTTCTGCGACTTCTCCCGCTTCGCGCCCAACACCCGCTCGGTCATCCGCGGAAACTTCTGGGGACTTCCGGTGAACTTCACCGCGTTCGCGATGGTCTCGATCGTCGTCACAGCCGGGTCATACACCCTCTTCGGTGAGATCATCACCGACCCCGCAAAGATCATCGCGCGCGTGCCGAACACGTTCGTCCTGGTCGTCGGCGCGCTGATGTTCGCCTTCGCCACCATCGGCGTGAACATCGTCGCGAACTTCGTCTCGCCCGCGTACGACCTGGCGAACCTCGCGCCGAAGTACATCAACTTCCGGCGCGGCGGGATCATCAGCGCGGTGCTGGCCGTGGCCGTACTGCCGTGGAACCTCTACAACAGCCCGACGGTGGTGAACATCTTCCTCTCCGGACTCGGCGCCGTGCTCGGCCCGTTGTTCGGGGTGATCATGGTGGACTACTGGCTGCTGCGCCGGGCGAAGATCAACGTTCCCGAGCTCTACACCACCGATCCGGACGGCGAGTACGCGTACCGCCGAGGGTTCAACCCCCGTGCGCTGATCGCCTTCCTGCCGTCCGCCGCGATCGCGACCGTGCTCGCGCTGCTGCCCACCTTCGAGATCCTCTCGGCGTTCTCCTGGTTCATCGGTGCCGTGCTGGCCGGGGTCCTCTACTACGTGGTGGCCGACAGGAATCAGACCTTCACCGACGTCTCGGGCGAACACCTGGGACAGAGCACCGTCGCCGCCGGAATTCACTGAGCCGGTCGTGGGGGTGGTGGCCGGTCATCCCCACCCCCACGGCCACGTGTCCACACGAGTCGATGAAGGAGTCGCATGCGCATCGTCGTCGCCAATGTCAACACCACCAAGGGCGTCACCGAGGCCATCCGTCAACAGGCAGTGAAGGCCGCGACGCCCGGGACCGAAATCGTGGCGGTGACACCGGAGTTCGGGCCGGAATCCGTGGAGTGCAACTTCGAGAGCTATCTCTCGGCGGTCGCCGTGATGGACCGCCTGCAAGCAGTCGAGGAACCCTTCGACGCAGTCGTGCTGGCCGGCTTCGGCGAACACGGCAAGGAGGGTGTGGCCGAACTCGTCGACAAGCCCGTCGTGGACATCACCGAGTCGGCCGCGCACATGGCCTGCCTGCTCGGCCGGCGCTTCTCCGTGGTGACGTCGCTGCGGCGCACCAGGGGGCAGATCCACGACCGGTTGCAGCTGATCGGGCTGGCCTCCCGGTGCGCCTCGATCCGCGCCACCGAGATGACGGTTCTCGACCTGGAGGGCGACCTCGAACGTACTGGTGAGCGCGTCGTCGAGGAGGTGACCTGGGCGGTGGAGGCCGACGGTGCCGATGTCATCTGCCTGGGGTGCGCGGGCATGGCGGGCGTGGCCGATCGCGTCCAGGCCGAGGTCGGGGTGCCGGTGGTCGACGGTGTCACGGCGGGGGTCGCCCTCGCCGAGTCCCTCGTACGGCTCGGCCTCAGCACCTCCAAGGTCGGCAGCTGGGCGGCGCCGCCGCCGAAGAGGATCACCGGCTGGCCGATTTCCCAGCGGTGATCGAGTGCCGGGAAGCCCGGCCGGCGGGCCTTCGCCGGCCTCGCGCCCGGGCCGGCGCGATGACTGCTTCAGCAATTCGTCGTCCGAGAAGTCATCCACGAAGATGAGGGTGCCCGCAATGTCCGAATCTGCCAGGGTGGCCACCGCGGAGTTCGACGTCCTCTTCCGCGCACAACGCATAGCCGGACCGAACGGAGAGGGTTCCGGCAGCGTCGGCGTCCGTGACGGCAGGATCGTCGAAGTCGGCCTTCTGGACGCCGACTTCGATGCCGCCCGCGTCGTGGAGCTCGCCGGCGACGAGGTGCTGCTTCCGGGGCTGGTCGACACCCACGTGCACATCAACGACCCCGGCCGCGCCGAGTGGGAAGGGTTCGAGACCGCGACCCGCGCCGCCGCCGCAGGCGGGATCACCACCCTTCTCGACATGCCGCTGAACAGTCTTCCGCCGACCACCGACGTCGACGCGCTGGAGGTCAAGCGCAAGGCCGCGCTCGACCGCGTACACGTCGACGTCGGGTTCTGGGGTGGCGCCGTCGACGACAACCTCGCGGAACTCCGCGGACTGCACGAGGCCGGCGTCTTCGGCTTCAAGTGCTTCCTGCTGCACTCCGGGGTCGAGGAATTCCCGCCGCTGGATCCCGGTGGACTCGAAGACGCTCTGCGCGAAGTCGCCGGGCACAACGCGCTGATGATCGTGCACGCGGAGGACTCCGAGGCGATCGAACACGCGCCGGCTGCCCACGGCGAAACCTACGGCGACTTCCTCGCCTCCCGGCCGCGCGGTGCGGAAAACGTAGCGGTCGCGCAGGTCATCGAGCTTGCCCGCCGGACAGGCGCCCGTGTGCACATCCTGCACCTGTCGTCGTCCGACGCGTTGCCGATGATCGCCTCTGCCCGTACGGACGGAGTGCGGGTCACCGTCGAGACGTGCCCGCACTACCTCGGCTTCACCGCCGAGGAAATCCCCGACGGCGCCACCCAGTTCAAGTGCTGTCCGCCGGTACGGGAAGCCCGCAACCGCGAACTGCTGTGGAAGGGCCTTGCCGACGGCATCATCGACTGCGTGGTCAGCGACCACTCGCCCTGCACGCCCGACCTCAAGCGCTTCGACATCGGCGACTTCGGCGTGGCCTGGGGCGGCGTCTCCAGCCTGCAGATCGGTCTCTCCGCGGTGTGGACGCAGGCCCGTCTGCGCGGGCACACGCTGTCCGACGTCGTGCGCTGGATGTCGCGCAATCCCGCCGAACAGGCCGGAATGCGGCACAAGGGAGCCATCGCCCCAGGGCACGACGCCGATTTCTGCGTCTTCGCGCCCGACGACGCGTTCGTCGTCGACGTCGCGGACCTGCACCACCGCAACCCCGTGTCGCCTTACGACGGCCGCGCACTCGCCGGCGTCGTGCGCAGCACCTGGCTGAGGGGCGTGCAGATCGCCGGCGCCGGAGCGGATTCGCCCGCACACCAGGGCAAGTTGCTGAACCGAGGAGAGGTATGAGCCGGAAAGACACCGTGTCCGAGGGCGGGCAGCCCGTCGCGTCAGCCTGTTCAGCCCTTCCCGACCTCGCCTCCCGCGCGCTCGGCGGCAGCGTGGTGTTCGCCAACGACGAGCTGTTCGCCGAACGCGAGAATCTGATCAAGCCGGAAACACCCGTCTACCAGCCCTACACCTTCGGCCACAAAGGACAGATCTACGACGGCTGGGAGACTCGCCGACGGCGTGAGGACGGGTACGACTACGCCGTCGTCCGCCTCGGACTCGCCGGGGTGATCCGGCGGCTCGTGGTCGACACCGCGTTCTTCAAGGGCAACTACCCGCCCGAAGTGTCGGTCCAGGCATGCGCTGTCGAGGCATACCCCAGCCCGGAAGAACTGCACGACGCCGACTGGGAAGAACTCCTCCCGCCCACGGCGGTCCAGGGCGACACCCGGAACGTCTTCGACGTCGACGCACCGCGCCGCTACACGCACCTGCGGCTGTGCATGCACCCCGACGGCGGGATCGCACGCCTTCGCGTACACGGGGAGCCCATCGCCGATCCCCGGTGGATCGCCCGTCAACTCGACCTCGCAGCACTGGAGAACGGCAGTGAGGTCACCGGGTGCAGCAACATGTTCTACTCGTCCCCGGCGAACCTGTTCGCGCCCGGATTCGCCCGCGTGATGGGCGAAGGCTGGGAGACCTCGCGGCGGCGCGACGAGGACAACGACTGGGTGTCCGTCCGCCTCGCGGCTCCCGGCAGCGTGCACTGGGCCGAGATCGACACGAGCCACTTCGTCGGCAACGCACCGGGCTGGGCTTCGCTGTCCGGTTGCGACGCGCGCACCAGTGATCCGGCCGAGCCGAGCTCGTGGTGCGAACTGCTGCCACGCACCACCCGCCTGCAACCCGACACGAGGCACAGGTTCAAGCTGTCGGTCCGTGCCGAGATCACCCACGCCCGGCTGGACATCCGTCCCGACGGCGGCATGGCGCGGCTACGGCTGCACGGCAGCGCCAGCGATCACGGCCGAGCGGAGCTCGTCCGCCGCTGGTTCAACCTGCTCCCCGACGCCCACGCTGAGACGGTGCTGACCGGCGAAGCCGGTCTCAGCGCCGATCGCGCCGCCGCCCTGACCGCGCAGCGGCCCCTCGCGTCGGATGCCGCTCTGCCGGCGGAGCTGGCGGTGCTGCTCGACGCATAACCGGGCGCGAGAAGGCAGCAGCGAGAGGGTGGGCGAATCGTTCGGGCCGGACCATTTCGTGAGGGGTTCTCCCCCCGTCGTTCAGTCCTCCCTGCGGCCGTCCACGCGCCGCGGCAGCCCCAGCGGGTTCGCGTCACGCAGTTCGGGCGGCAGCAGCGCCTCCGGAGCGTCCTGGTAGGCGACCGGGCGCAGCCAGCGCTCGATGGCCGTGGCCCCGACGGAGGTCGAGGTGGACGTCGTGGCCGGGTACGGCCCGCCGTGGTGCTGTGCGGGTGCGACGGCGACGCCCGTGGGCCAGCCGTTCACCAGGACACGGCCCGCCAGCGGCGTCAGGGCGGCGAGCAGGCGTGCGCCCTGGCCGCCGTCGCCCGCCGCTTCGGCGCCGCTGAGGTGCAGGGTGGCGGTGAGGTTGCCGGGCAGCCGGGAGAGCGCGGCGGTGACCTCGTCCTCGTCCCGGTAGCGGGCGACGACGGTCACGGGTCCGAAGCACTCCTCAAGCAGCAGCTCGTACTGCGGGTGCGAGAGCTTCTCCGCCGGGACGGTGAGAAAGCCGGCGCTCACCGAGTGCTCGTCCTCGCCCGCGCCCGCGGGTACGGGCGAGGCCACGCCGTCCAGTTCGGCTCGCGCGCTGATTCCGGCGACGAACGCCTCCCGCATACGGGAGTCCAGCAGCGGGCCCTGCGCCGACTTGCTCACGGCGCCCCTCAGGGCTTCCAGCAGGCGGTCGCCGGCCTCGCCCTCGGGCGCGAGCACGAAGCCCGGCTTGGTGCAGAACTGGCCGGTGCCCATGGTCATGGAGCCGGCGAGCCCTTCACCGATCTCCTCGGCACGCTCGGCCGCGGCGGCTCCGGTGACGACGACCGGGTTGAGGGAGCCGAGTTCGCCGTGGAAGGGGATGGGCGTGTGCCGTGCGGCGGCGGCGTCGAAGAGGGCACGGCCGCCGCGTACGGAGCCGGTGAAGCCGACCGCCGTGACCAGCGGGTGCTTGACGAGTTCGACGCCGGCCTCGAAGCCGTGCACGACGCTCAGCACGTCCTCGGGCAGGCCCACTTCGGCTGCGGCGCGCCGCAGCGCGGCGCCCGTCAGCGCGGACGTCGCCGGGTGGTCCGGGTGTGCCTTGACGACGACGGGGCAGCCGGCCGCGAGTGCGCTGGCGGTGTCGCCGCCGGGCACGGAGAAGGCGAGCGGGAAGTTGGACGCGGCGTACACGGCGACGACGCCCAGCGGGATCTTGTAGCGGCGCAGGTCTGGGCAGGGTGGCGTCGCGTCCGGGTCCTTGTGGTTGATGGTGACGCCGAGGTACGCGCCGTCCTCGATCTCGTCGGCAAAGGCGCGCAACTGCGCCTGCGTGCGGGCCAGTTCACCGGTCAGACGGGGCCGTCCGAGGGCGGTCTCCGCATCGGCGGTGGTGATGATCTCCTCGCTCGCCGAGCCGAGTTGCCCCGCGGCGGCGCGGAGCAGCGCGGCGCGCACGGTGCGGTCGGCGAGCGGCTCCCTGGCGGCGTGTGCCGCCCGTACGGCCGTGTCCACCTCGCCGGCCGTCGCCTCCGTGCCGACCTGTTCGCGCTGCTTTCCGGTCCGGGGGTCGACGCTCCACACTGGTGCTGCTGCCACCGCGATTTCCTCCTGCCACGTGCTTGTCTCCGCAGAGAGGCCGTTCGATATGCTGAACATCATCTCTGTCAGTGAACCTGCCGGGGAGCCTATGAGCGCCACAACAGAGGGGTCAAGGACGATGTCAGCTGGCGAGACGGGTGCATCGCAGGTCAAGTCCGCCGTGCGCACTGTGGAGCTGCTCGAGTTCTTCGCGGGAAGGCCGGGGATGCACTCCCTCGCCGACGTCCAGGAAGCGGTCGGGTACCCCAAGTCCAGTCTCTACATGCTGCTTCGCACCCTCGTCGATCTGGGCTGGGTGGAGACGGACTCCACGGGCACAAGGTATGGCATCGGCGTGCGCGCCCTGCTGGTCGGCACCTCCTACATCGACGGTGACGAGGCCGTGGCCGCGGCCCGGCCGACCCTCGACCGGCTCTCCGACGACACCACGGAGACCATTCACATGGCGCGGCTCGACGGCACGAACGTCGTCTATCTCGCCACCCGCCAGTCGCAGCACTATCTGCGTCCGTTCACGCGCGTAGGGCGCCGGCTGCCCGCGCACTCCACGTCCCTGGGCAAGGCACTGCTGGCGACGTACGACGACGAGCAGGTGCGGAAGATGCTGCCGGAGACGCTCTCCACGCTCACCGAGAACACCCTCACCGACCGCGAGGCGCTCATCGAGGAGCTGGCCCTCGTACGTGAGCAGGGCTACGCCGTCGACCGCGAGGAGAACACGCTGGGCCTGCGCTGCTTCGGCGTCGCCATCCCCTACCGGACGCCCGCGCGGGACGCCATCAGCTGCTCGGTGCCGGTCGCGCGGCTCACGCCCGCGCACGAGCAGATGATCAAGGACGCGCTCTTCGACGCCCGCGACCGGCTGACACTGGCGACGCGGCGGCTGTGAGTCGACGCGGGCGGCTGTGAGGCAGGGCCGCGGCCGCGGCTAACGTGTGGGCATGGCTGAGCTGTTGCACATCACGGAGCGTTCCGTGTGGGAGGCCGCCCGCGCGTCCGCATCCGGCACGTACGAGATGTCCACGCGTGGCCTCACCCTGGAGGAGGTCGGGTTCATCCACTGCTCGCAGCGGCACCAACTGCCGCAGGTGGCACAGATGTTGTACGGGGGACGGGATCCGGCGGATCTGGTGGTCCTCGTGATCGACAGCGAGCGGATCTCCGCGCCGGTGCGTTACGAGCCGCCGGAGCCCGCAGCAGTCTGCGCAGAGGCCCCGGGCGACGCAGGCGGTGCGGGCGGCGCGGAGGGTGCGGAGGGTTCGATGGGCGCGGCGGCCGGCCGGAGCGGGTTGTTCCCGCACATCTACGGGCCGCTGCCCGTCCCCGCGGTCGTCGCCGAGGAGCCGTGGACCTGGGAGGCCCCGGAGGGCTGACGCGTGCGGCGGCGGTGCGCCCGTGCGGTGTACGGCCGCAGGCGGACCACGTCCCTCACTCCGCGCCGCCCGCGGCCGTACGGCCCGCCGGCCGCAGCCCCGCAAGCCCCGCAGCGGGCGGCGGCACCCCACAGCCACCCGCGCGGGGCCGTCCCCCCGGCTCAGGAGGCCGCGGCGCCCCTCTCCCCCTTCTGCACGGGCTGCACAGCGCACTGGTCGGAGAAGCCCTGACCGGCGAGACCGAGGGCAGCGTTGATGCGTGAGCGGCTGTTCTCGACGGCGACCATCGCGGTCAGCTCCACGAAGGCGCTCTCCCCCAGCCTCCCGATGAGGGCCTCCGCCATCTCGTCGGTCACCGTCGGCTCGGTATCCGTCATCGCCTCGGCGAACTCCATGACGAGCAGCTCCAGTTCGGTGAAGCGCTCGCGGTGCTCCCGCCAGGCCGGCACGTACTGGATCTTCTCCATCGGCATGCCCAGGTCTTCGGCGAGCCAGTAGCCGAAGTCCACGCACCAGGAGCAGCCGATGCGGGCGGCGGAGACCATCTCGGCGAGGTGCTTGAGGCCAGGATCAAGGTCGCGCCACTTCGCGATCCGGGACTCGTACAAGAGGGTGGCGCTCAGCACCTTGGGGTTGTGTGCGACGGCCCTGACCGGGTCCATGGCCTTGCCGTACTTGCGGCGGGAGTACCACTCGGCGATGCGAAGCGAGATGCCTCGTGGCGGATCGAGCGAGATGCGTGCCATGGCTGGCGCTCCTTCGTCCCTTGGTTCCAGGTGTCCGTGCCGGACCGGGGGCTGTGCTCCGGCTGACACCTGTACGACGGGACGAGCCGCGCGGATGTGACACGCGCCGGTGGGGTCACCCTGCCGGGTTCCCGGAACCGGCGTCCGCGCCGATGCCCCGCAGGGCCTCCGCCACGGCTGCGAGGTCGGAATCCGGGGCCAGCCCTCCGTGGTAGAGCCGCAGCTCGTTCGCGCCCAGGGCGCGGGCGTGGGCCGCGTCCTCGGCGAGGGTGTGCGGGGAGCCGCCCATGCCGGAGACGACGGTGAAGTTCGCGGCGACGGTGAAGGCGCGCGCCCCGGCGTCCCCGCCCGCGCCTTCGTGCCCTTGCCCCCGGGCGGCGCACGGCCCGAACGGGCCGAGCGCACCGGCGCGTTCGGCTGGGCCGCCGGTGCAGGGCACCACCACTCCGTCAACGTCCTCGACGGCCTCGGCGGGCGCGATGCCCGCGTTCGCACCGAGCCGGTGCGGCGCCGGGTCGGCGTGCAGCAGCACGCGGAATCCATGCCCGGAGTCCCGACCGGCGTCCTGGCCGGAACCCTTGCCGGAACCCCGACCGGAACCCTTGCCGGCATCCTGGCCGTCCCGCACCGGGCCCTGACCCACCCCGGCCCGCTCCGCCGCCGCGCTCCGTACCGCCGCCACGGCTTCCCTCCGCAGGCGGCGCGCCGCCTCCCCCCGCCAGGACGCGAAGACGGCGGCCGCGTCGTCGCCCAGCAGCTCACGTACCCGCGCCCACTCCCCCTCCCGGGCGCCGCCGGCGGCGTCCGTCTCCGCGTCCGTGTCCGGCCCCGCACCGCTCCACACCGGCTCCAGGGCGCCGGCGACGCGGGCCCGCAGCTCTTCCGGATCGGCGCCGAGCGCCGCGTACCCGTCCCGGCACACCTCGCAGAAGCACAGCGACATCAGGTACTGGGCTGCGCCGCCCAGCCGGACTCCCCCGGTCTTGTCGTGCGCGTGCAGATGCGCCCAGCCGTACCAGCCGCACGACTCCAGCTCCGTACCGCTGGTGTGGGGCCGCACCGCGGCCTCCCCGGCCAGGGTCACGGCGTATTCGCGCACCTCCGGGCGTGCGATGCACGGCGCCCAGGGATAGCGGTCGCCGTACGCGTTGCGGACGGTGACGTGCCCGTGCTCCTCGCCGAGGCGGGAGTTGTGGGCCAGCACGACCCAGGAGTGCACCTCCAGTCCGGCCTCGATCAGCGCGCGTGCCGCCTCGCCGTACGCGCCGCCCGGATCGTCGCCGTCCACCCACCCCTGCTCGTACGGGCGCAGTCCCCGTCCGCTCCAGCGCTCAGCGCCGGGCGGATAGAGCACCGCGGAGTGCCGCGCGGTGACGACGCGGTGGCGCGGATGGCGCGGCGTGAGGGCCCGGACGGAGTGATACGCGGAGGCCAGGGTGACCTGCTGGACGCCGAGGGCCGCGAGGCGCCGCGGCGCCCCGGGGTCGCCCACGACGTCCCACGGGTAGAGGAACGCGCCGGCGCGCATCAGCGGGCGCCGCCGTCCGCACCCGGCGTCGCGCCGCCCCCGGGCCCGTCCGCCGGCCCGTCGTCCGAAACCAGCGCGAGGCCCCGCTCGATCAGCCCGGCCAGCTCCTTCACATGCGCGGCGGAGGGTTCGGACAGCGGCGGACGCACCTCGCCCACGTCCAGCCCGCGCATCCGCACGCCGGCCTTCACCAGCGAGACGGCGTAGCCGCGGCCGCGGTCGCGCAGCTCGACCAGAGGGCGGAAGAAGCCGTCGAGCAGCCGGTTCACGCAGGCCTCGTCGCCCGTGGTGAGCGCACGGTGGAAGGCGAGGGCGATCTCGGGGGCGAAGCAGAAGACAGCGGAGGAGTAGAGGGTCACGCCCAGACTGCGGTAGGCGAGACCCGTCTGCTCGGCGGTGGGCAGTCCGTTGAAGTAGCGGAACGAGTCCGCCACTTCGGCAGGCACCTCCGTGCGGACCGTGCTGATGATCCGCTGCATCAGATCGAGGTCGCCGTGACCGTCCTTGAGCCCGATGACGCCCGGGGTGCGGGCGAGCCGCGCGACGGTGGACGGCGCGAAGAGGGCGTTGTCCCGCTGGTAGACGATGACGTCCAGGGAGGTGGCCGCGGCCAGCGCGGTGTAGTGCCTGAGCAGCCCCTCCTGCGAGGGGACGACGAGATAGGGCGGCATCGCCAGCAGGCCGTCCGCGCCCGCCTCCTCGGCGAGCGACGCGAACTGGCGGGCGAGCGCCGTGCCGTAGCCCGCGCCGGCGACGACGGGAACCCGGCCCTGCGCCTCGTCCACCGCTGCGGCCACGCAGTCGCGGAACTCCTGCGGCGTGAGCGCGTGGAACTCACCGGTGCCGCAGCAGGCGAAGACGGCTCCCGCGCCCGCGTCCAGGCCCCCGCGCACGTGTGCGCGGAACACGTCGAGGTCGAGCCCGCCGTCGGGCCCGTAAGCGGTCACCGGAAAGAAGAGCAGCCCTTCCAGCCGGTCGGCGAGCGGCCGGCTCTCCGGTGCCGCCGCACCGGACGAGGCGGCCGAGGAAGCTGAGGAGGACGAGGCGGGTGAGGTCATTGCGCGCTCCTGCTCGGGGCGGTACGGAGGCGAGTCACGGCGCCGCACCGCCCGCACCTCCGGGTGATCGTACATCCGTACATGTTTCTGATCTGCGTCTATATTTCTGAACGAGTCAAACGTTAGGCCAGCTCGCCCGCACGGGTCAAGGCCGCACCGTGCGTCCGCCACCTCGTCAGGCGACCGCCACCGAGGGTTGCGAGCCCTGCCCCGCCGTCCTTGACGCCGCAGCCCGGACCTCCATAGCGTGTCTCCATATATGAACCATGTCTATGGACGGAGAATGCGTCGATGTCCGCTCCCCGCACCGTCCTGCTCACAGGCGCCGCCGGCGGCCTCGGAACCCTGATGCGCGGCCTGCTTCCCCGGTACGGATACCGGCTGCGCCTGTTCGACGTCCGCCCCGTCGAGGGCGAGCCCGGCGCCGTCACCGCGGACCTCGCCGACACGGCCGCCCTGCGCGAAGCCGTACGCGGCGTGGACGCGGTGATCCACCTCGCGGGGATCTCCCTGGAGGCACCCTTCGAGAAGATCCTGCACTCCAACATCGAGCGCACCTACCGGCTCTACGAGGCCGTGCGCGAAGAGGGCGTGCGCCGCGTCGTGTTCGCCTCCTCCAACCACGCGGTGGGCTTCACGCCCCGCCCGGCCGACGGCGGCCCTCTCATCCCCGTCGGGACGCCGCACCGCCCCGACACCTACTACGGCCTCTCCAAGTCCTTCGGCGAGGACCTCGCACAGCTCTACTGGGACCTGCACGGCATCGAGACCGTCTCCGTGCGCATCGGCTCCTGCTTCCCCGAGCCGACCTCCGTGCGGATGCTGTCGCTGTGGCTGAGCCCGGCCGACGGCGCCCGCCTCTTCCACGCGGCTCTGACGGCGACGGACGTACGGCACACGGTGGTCTACGGCTCCTCGGCCAACACCCGCCTGTGGTGGGATCTCTCGTCCGCCCGCGCGCTCGGCTACGAACCGCGTGACGACTCCGAGCCGTACGCGGCCGAACTCATCGCGAAACAGGGGGAACCGGACCCGGAGGACCCCGAACACGCCCGTCTCGGCGGGCACTTCTGCACTCGGCCGCCCATCTGGCCGCACTGAACCAGCAGTCGGGGGGCATGATGGACCAGAACCGATCACGCAGGTCGCCCACGGGGAGGGCCCACCATGAACTTCATCGCAGACACCGACCCGGAATCCGCCCTGTCGGGGCTCATGGACTCGGGGCTGCTCAGCTGGCTGATCCTCGGTCTGATCGCGGGCACCGTCGCGAAGGTCATCCTTCCGGGACGCGACCCGGGCGGCCTGCTCGGCACGATCCTCATCGGCATCGCCGGCGCCTTCATCGGCGGCTGGCTCTCCTCCACGTTCCTGCACCGCTCGGTGGACCGTGACTTCGTCGACCCGGCCCTCTGGGTCTCGGCCGTCGCGGGTTCCCTGGTGCTGCTCATCGGATACAGGATCTTCTTCGGCCACTCCCGGGAACGCCGCCGCTGAGGGCCGCCGGCGTCCCCAGCCGCTGAACGGCGGCCGGTCAGCCGCCCCAGCCCTTCCCCGTACGGTCCTCGAACACATCGGTGTCGGACGGCAGTACGGGCGTGTAGCCGGAGTCGAGCAGCCGGGGAAGGAAGTCGCGCAGCGCGGCGACCGTCTGCGAGCGGTCTCCGCCCCCGTCGTGGGCGAGCAGGATCGACCCCGGGCGCACGTTCTCCAGAACGGTCGAGGTGACCTCTCGCGCGCCGGGTTCCTCCCAGTCGCACGTGTCCACCGACCAGCCGAGCGGGCTCATGCCGAGGGAGGCAGAGATCCCGAGGGCCCGCTTGTTCCAGTCGCCGAAGGGGGCGCGGGCCAGGGCCGGTGCCTTGCCCACCGCCTCCTCGACGACGTCGCAGGTGCGGGCGAACTGCTCATGTATCTCGTGGGAACGCATCCGCGTCAGCAGCGGGTGGCTCCAGGAGTGGTTGGCTATCTCGTGACCGGCGTCGGTTATGGCCTTGAGCAGCCAGGTGTGGGCCGACGCGTCGCTGCCTATGACGCAGAACGTGGCCTGCACACGGCAGCGGCGCAGCACCTCCAGCACCTGCGGGGTGTAGACGGGGTCGGGCCCGTCGTCGAAGGTCAGGGCTATCTCGCGCCGGCCGGAGTCCAGCGTGTGTGCGACGGACGTGCTTCCGCGCACCTTCGGGCCGGCCTGACCCGCCTCCGGCTGCAGCCGGTAGGACTGCGGGCGCGCCGCCGTCCGCGAGTGGCGCATCGAGTGCCGGGCGCCGCTTTTCGCGTCCGCGCCGGAGGAGCCGGATCCGCCCCCGGCGGCGTGCGCGCGGTTCGCGGCGCAGGCGCCGGCTATGAGCATCCCGCCGAGGAAGACGCGTCTGGTGTTCATGCGTGTCTCAGATGTCATGCGGGACGTACTGCCACGCCGGAGCGTAGTCACACGTAATCAGACAGTGATTTACCAGGATTCCACCCGGCTGCCGCACTACGCCTCCGGCCCCGGCGGAAGCCCGTCTGCTATTGCGGGAGCCGCGGGACCGGGCCGTCCTGGCAGCCCTCCCGTACGAGGGCGCTGCGGGCCATCGAGCGCGCGGCGGCGACCGGCTCGGCCACGACGTGCAACCCGCCCAGCACCGTCGCCCCCTCGTGCAGCAGCACCAGCTCGTCGGCGAGCCGGCCGGGTTCCCCGGCACCGGCCTCCACCGTCAGCTCCCGCAGGAACTCCCGCAGCCAGCGCTTCTGTCCGGCGATCACCTCCCGGCCGGAGTGCTGCGGATCCGGCAGCTCCGCCGCCGCGTTGACGAAGCCGCAGCCGCGCGGGTTCTCACGGCGCATCCACTCCTCCAGTGCGTCGAAGGTGCGCAGGACGCGCTCACACGGACCCGCGGCACCGTCCGAGCGCACCTGCCCGGTCAGCCACTGCCGCCAGCGCTCGTCACGCTCTCTCAGGTACGCGGCGACCAGGGCCTCCTTGGAGCCGAACCGGTCGTAGAGGGTCTTCTTGGTGACACCCGCCTCCTTCGCGATCAGGTCGACCCCGACGGCCGTGATGCCGCGCCCGTAGAACAGCTCCGCCGCCGCGTCCAGGATCCTGCGGGCTGCCGGCGTGAGCTCCGCCGCCGTCTGCGTCATGACGTCTCCCTGCACCGCTTGCGGTAAACCGATCTGTTTAGTTCACTCTATACCCAGCGAGGTAAACAGATCGGTTTACCTCACGGCGGGACGACGCTGACTGACGGGAGCCACCAATGCCACCTGCGATGCGCACGCACCTCACCGGCGTCGGGCTCGTCGTGATGTGGAGCTCCGGCTTCATAGGCGCGGAGCTCGGCACCCGGCAGGCCTCTGCGGACACGCTCCTGATGTGGCGCTTCCTGACCGCCGCCGCACTGCTGGGGGCAGTCGCGCTCGTGCTTCGGCGACGGCGGCGGACCGCGCGGAAAGGTACGGAAACCGAAGGGGCCGGTCGCGACGGGCGCCGGCTGCCGCCGCGCGCCCTGGTGGAGCAGTCCGTGATCGGTCTGCTCTCCCAGGGCGTCTACCTCGGCGCGGTCGTCTGGGCGGCGGGCCTGGGCGTGCCCGCCGGAACGTCGGCGCTGATAGCCGCCCTGCAGCCGCTCGCCGCCGGTGCCCTCGCCGGCAGGCTGCTCGGTGAGACGGTCACCCGGCGCCAGTGGGCAGGGCTCGCGCTGGGCCTGGCCGGGGTGGCGGCGGTCGTACGGGACGACCTCACCTCGGCGTCCGCGACGCCCCTCGCCTACCTGCTCCCCTTCGCTGGAATGGCCGGGCTGCTGGCCGCCAGCTTCCTGGAGCGCCGTGCCCGCCACCGGGTCGGCGCTCTCGACGCGTTGCCGGTGCACTGTCTGGTGAGCGCGGTCCTCTTCACGGGGCTCGCCGCCGGCGCCGGCGAGGGGCACATGACTCCGCCGCTGACCGGCGAGTTCTGGCTGGCCGTGGCCTGGGTGGTGGTGCTCTCCACCTTCGGCGGCTACGGCTTCTACTGGCTGAGCCTGCGGCACAGCGGCGTCACCCGTACGAGCGCACTGATCTATCTGACGCCTCCCACGACGGTCGTCTGGGCGTACGCGATGTTCGGGGAACGCCCCGGCCTGTTCGCCGTTTCGGGGATGGCGGTCGCGGTGCTCGGGGTGGTCGTCGCGGTGCGCACCCCCGTACACGGCCGCCCCGTTCACGGGCGGGAGCGGTGGCGGGCACAACCGGCACCAACAGGGGCACCGGCAAAGGAACCGCAAAGCACGGCCGCTCGTTACGACCGGCATGACGGCAATGACTCCCGGCTCGAACCTCCCGCTCAGCACGGCCCAGGTGGCGGTGGAGGTGACCGCACCGTCCCGCCTGGACGTCTCAGGACTGCTCCTCGGCGAGAACGGAAAGGTCCGCTCCGACGACGACTTCGTCTTCTACAACCAGCCGGCGGCACCCGGCGTGACGCACAGCAGCGGTGCCGCTGACGCCATCACCGTCGACACCGCGAAGGTGCCGGCCGATGTGCAGAAGGTCGTGGTCACGGCGAGTCCCGACGCTCCCGGCGCCTCCTTCGCGGGGATCGAGCCGACCGCCACCGTCCGCGACGCCTCCACGCGGGAGGTGATCGCCACATTCACTCCGCCCGCCCTCGGCAATGAGACGGCGCTCGTCGTCGTCGAGGTCTACCGCCGCGGCAACGACTGGAAGGTCCGTGCCGTGGGCCAGGGCTACGCCAACGGACTCGGCGGCATCGCCACGGACTTCGGCGTCAACGTGGAGGAACCGGCCGCACCGGTGGCCACCCCGGCACCCGCCCCCACTCCCCAGGCGCCCCCGCCGCCGCAGGCCCCGCAGGCCGTTCCGGCTCCCCCGCCCACTCCCGCGGCACCGGCCCCGCCGCCCGCGGGCAGCGGCAAGATCAATCTCGACAAGGGCAAGGTGAACCTCCAGAAGAACCAGACGGTCTCGCTCACCAAGGGCGGCCGTCCCGTGCTCAGCAGCGTCCGGATGGGCCTGGGTTGGGAGCCCGTCTTCCGTGCCGGCGGCCGGGCCAAGGAGATCGATCTGGACGCGTCCGTCATCGCCTACGACGCCAACCGCAAGAAGGTCGACGCCTGCTATTTCGGCAAGCTCGCCATCCTCAACGGCGTCGTGCAGCACTCCGGCGACAACCTCACCGGAGAGGGCGGAGGCGACGACGAGGCCATCACCGTCCACCTGGGGAACCTGCCGCCCCAGGTCAGCGGCCTGGTCTTCACCGTCAACTCCTTCTCGGGGCAGAAGTTCACCGAGGTGGCCAAGGCGTACTGCCGTCTCGTGGACGCCGCCACCGACCAGGAGCTGGTCCGCTTCGACCTCAGCAACGCCGAGCCGCGCACCGGGGTGCTGATGTGCAAGCTCGTACGGCAGTTCTCCGGCGAGTGGGACATGACGGCGCTCGGTGAGTACGTCGACTCCCGTACGGTCCGCGGCATGGTCAAGCCGGGCGGCGCCGCGCTCTGAGCCTCAGGCCCTGTCCGGACGGTCTCCTCGGGTACGCGAAGACCGTCCGGACAGGGCCTAGCGCCGCGAATCCGGGGTACCGCAAGGGCACGGACACACGAGTGCGCGTACGCCCCGCGGGCCCCGGTTCGCCGTGCCCGGCTCGCGGCGGTCCCGGCCGCCCGGGGCCGGCCGGTTGCGCGTTCGTCGTGCACAGGCACCGAAGCAGCCGAAGGAGGCGCTCACATGGCCATCGCCACGGTGAATCCGGCCACGGGCGAGACCCTGAAGACGTTCGAACCGCTCAACGCCGGCGAGATCGAGGAGCGGCTCTTCAGGGCGCACCGCGCCTTCCGCGAACACCGTCTGACCAGCTTCGCGCAGCGGGCCGCACTGATGCACCGGGCGGCGGACCTGCTGGAGGCGGACCAGGACGGCATCGCCCGCACCATGACGACCGAGATGGGCAAGCCGCTGGTGGCGTCCCGCGCCGAGGCGGCCAAGTGCGTCAAGGCGATGCGCTGGTACGCGGAGCACGCAGAGGCGCAGCTCGCCGACGAGCATCCGGCACCCGGGGACGTGAAGGACTCCGGAGCGGCGCGGGCGTTCGTGCGCTACAGGCCGCTGGGCACGGTGCTGGCGGTCATGCCCTGGAACTTCCCGCTCTGGCAGGTCGTGCGCTTCGCGGCGCCCGCCCTCATGGCCGGCAACACCGGGCTGCTCAAGCACGCGTCGAACGTGCCACAGACCGCGCTCTATCTGGAGGAGCTCTTCCGCCGCGCAGGGTTCCCCGAGGGCGCCTTCCAGACCCTCCTCGTAGGCTCCGGCGCGGTCGCAGACCTGCTCCGCGACGAGCGGGTCGTGGCCGCGACCCTCACTGGCAGCGAGCCCGCGGGCCGCTCGGTCGCCTCCATCGCCGGGGACGAGATCAAGAAGACGGTGCTGGAGCTCGGCGGCAGCGACCCCTATCTGGTACTCCCCTCGGCCGACCTCGACAAGGCCGTACGCACCGCCGTGACGGCCCGGGTGCAGAACGCCGGGCAGTCCTGCATCGCCGCCAAGCGCTTCATCGTGCACACGGACGTCCACGACACGTTCGTCTCCCGGTTCGTGGAACGGATGTCCGCGCTGAAGGTCGGCGACCCGATGGCCGAGGAGACCGACGTCGGCCCGCTCTCCAGCGCGCAGGGCCGCTCCGACCTGGAGGAGCTCGTCGACGACGCCACGCGCCGCGGCGCCACCGCCCTGTGCGGCGGCGGGCGCCCGCTGCACCTCCCGGACGGGTGGTACTACGAGCCGACGGTGCTCACCGGGGTCACCGAGGAGATGAGGATCCACCGCGAGGAGGCCTTCGGTCCCGTCGCGACCGTGTACAGGGTGGACGGCCTGGACGAGGCGGTCGAACTCGCCAACGTCACCTCGTTCGGCCTCAGTTCCAACGCCTGGACGCGCGACTCCGCCGAGCAGGAGCGTCTCACCCGCGATCTTGAGGCGGGCGGCGTCTTCTTCAACGGCATGACGGCCTCGCACCCGGGCCTGCCGTTCGGCGGCGTCAAGCGCTCCGGTTACGGACGGGAACTGGCCGGCCACGGCATCCGGGAGTTCTGCAACGCGACCACGGTGTGGTTCGGGCCGGAAGAGTGACAATGGTGTTGTCCGGTCCGTGAGCGCGACGGACCGGACCGGCAGCACGCCGGGTCCGGCGGGGACCGGACGGGCGGGCCGCACTCCCGCTGAGGCGGATCGGTCCGCTCGCCCGGCCTCTGCCGCTTTTTTCGGGCCGCACACGGCCACTCGCACGCACAGGCGCAGGCACGCGCAGGCACGGCCGCCCGCGGGCCGGGCCACACCGGGCCCGGCCGGGCGCCTGTACCGAACACGCGTGGCAGATCGATTCCGGTCGTCCGCATGACGGACTCCCGTCCCATGGTCCGGGAAGCGCAAGGACCGCTCGGCGACGGCGGCCGGCACCCCGCTCACCGGCCCGGCACCCGTCCGTGGCCCTCGCGCAGCCCCCGGTAGTCTCGGCACCGCACTCGCGCCGCCCCTGCCCGCCCGTCCCCACCCTGCCGGAGGTCGAGCCCGCCGTGACCGTACGAGCCGTACGCACCGAGAGGCGGGGGCCGGTCACCACCGTCGTCCTCTCCCGTCCCGACGCACGCAACGCCGTCGACGGTGCCACGGCCGCCGAACTCGCCGACGCCTTCCGCGACTTCGAGACCGATCCGGAGGCGATGGCCGCGGTGCTGTGGGGCGAGGGCGGCACGTTCTGCGCCGGTGCGGACCTCAAGGCAATCGGCACCGAACGCGCCAACCGCGTCGCACCGGACGGCGACGGCCCGATGGGGCCCACGCGGTTGCGCCTGTCAAAGCCGGTCATCGCCGCCGTCGCCGGCCACGCGGTCGCCGGCGGCCTCGAACTGGCTCTCTGGTGCGATCTGCGGGTCGCCGAGGAGGACGCGGTCTTCGGGGTCTTCTGCCGCCGCTGGGGCGTCCCGCTGATCGACGGCGGCACCGTGCGTCTCCCCCGCCTGATCGGCACCAGCCGTGCCCTCGACCTCATCCTCACCGGCCGTCCGGTACCGGCGGCCGAGGCGTACGACATGGGGCTCGCCAACCGCCTCGTACCACACGGTGAGTCACGCGCCGCGGCCGAGGAACTCGCCGCCCAGCTCGCCCGCTTCCCGCAGACCTGTCTGCGCGGCGACCTCGCGTCCGTACACGAGCAGGAGGGCCTGCCCGAGGACGAGGCGATGGCGCGTGAACTGCGCCACGGACAGGCCCCGTTGCGCCAGGCGGCGGAAGGCGCGGCCCGCTTCGCCGCTGGCGCCGGCCGCCACGGCGACTTCGACTCGATCTGACCGCACCGCCACCGGAGATGCCTGCGGCCGCCACCTCCGCCGGTCTTCGCACGGCTCGTTCTGATCTCCTCAGCGCCGGTACGGGCACTGTGAGTTGCTCCGGGAGTGCGCCGGAAGGCAATGTGTGGCACACAGGGGGTAACAGAGGATGGATTTACGGTTCACGCTGCCCGACGCCACGGATGACGACGAGTTGGGGCAGCTGTACGAGTGGCTGCGCGCCGACCGCGATCTGCGCACCGGCTCCGAGATCACGCTCGCGCCCGCCGCGCCCGTGCCCGGCAGGATGGGCACGGCCTTCGACGTGGTGCAGATCGTTCTCGACTCGGGACTCCAACTGGCCTCTCTCGCCGTCGCGATCGCTTCGTGGCGGAAGGCGTGCGAGCCGCGGTCGGCCGTGACCATCGTCCACGACGATGCGGAGATCAGGCTGCGCCGGGCGGACCTGGACGATGTGCGCACCGTCCTCGACGCCCTGGAAAGGCTCCGCGAGGGTCAGGGCACGGGCACCGACGACGGGCAGGCCGGAGAATCCGGCGGGCCCGGACAGTCCGAGGGGCACGGGGAGTCCGGCAGGTCCCGGGAGGACGGTGTGCGGTGAGTGCGCTGCCCGATCCTCAGCGGTCCGCGGCAGTGATCATCGGAGTCGGTGAGTACACGCACCTGCCCCGGCTGCCCGCCGTCGCCAACAACCGTGACCGGCTCAGGCACACCTTGGCCGACCCGGACGTCTGGGGCCTGCCCGAGAAGCGGTGCCACGAGGTACCGGACCCGCCGACGTCGGCGAAGCTGATCGATCCGGTCATCCGTGCCGCACGGCAGGCCCGCGACACCCTGATCGTGTACTACGCGGGACACGGCTTCGTCGACCACAGGGGCGAGCTCTTCCTCACCCTCCCCGACTCGAAGAACGGGTGGCGTCACACGGCCGTCCCATACGACTGGCTGCGTCAGTCGATCCTCGAACAGAGCAGCGCCCAGCGGCGGATCGTGATCCTCGACTGCTGCTACAGCGGGCGCGCGCTCGAAGGGATGTCTGATCCCGCCGCCAACCTCCCGGCTGCCGCCGGCGTCAACGGCACGTACGTTCTGACATCTGCGGCGGAGAACGCCCAGGCACTCTCCCCGAAGGGCGAGGAATGCACGGCGTTCACCGGAGAGTTCACCCACGTCCTGCGCGAAGGGGTGCCGGACGGAGGGGAGTTCCTGACTCTGGACGCGGTCTACGGACGGGTCCTGGAGTCGCTCAGGTCCAAGAGCAGGCCGGAGCCTCAGGAGCAGGACCGGGGGCGGATCGGCAGACTTCCGTTCGTACGGAACATGCAGTACGAGGGAGCAGCCGAAGACCCTCCGCCGCCCCCGCAGCGGCGTCGGCGCGGCCTCCGCCTGGCCACCGCGGCGGGCGCGCTACTGCTGGCCGCCGCCGTCCCCGTCGCGTGGTGGTGGCTGCCGGGTGAAGCCGGGTCCGGCTCCGGCCGCTGCTCGAAGCACGCCTCACTGGTCGGGCTGACCGACCGGCTCGACAAGGCCCGGTACGAGGGACATCAGCTGTCCGGGCTGTCGTCGCTGGCCCTGGAAGGTCAGTCGCGGGTCCTCGCCCTCTCGGACCGGAGTCATCAGCTCTACGAACTGTCCCTCGGCCCCGGCGGGAAGCCCGAGGAGGTACGGATCGACGACACGATCACCCTTCGCGACAAGGACGGTTCGGACTACTCCCCCAAGGAGTTCGACGCCGGGGCCATGGCGCTGGAGGAGGGTGGGAAGAGCGTGCTCGTGGCGTCGGAGACCGGGTCCTCCGTCAGCCGGTTCGACCGCGGCAGCGGGCGGCGGGTGCACGGATTCGAGGTGCCGGAGAGGTTCCGCGCCGAGCCGGAGGGCGGCGCGCGGAAGAACGGGGGCTTCGAGTCGATGACCCTCAGCCAGAACGGCAGGTTCCTCTACGTGGGCACGGAGGGCTCGCTCCAGGACGACGGAACCCGCGGGGACAGGTCCCTGATCCGCATCCTGCGCTACAAGGGGACACCGGGCGGCGACTACACCCCGAAGAAGCAGTTCGCCTACAGGACGGAGCCCGGACTCGGCCTCGTGGACCTCGTGGCTGTCGGCAGGGGCCGCGTGCTGGCCGTGGAGCGCGGATACACCAGCGGCAAGGGGCACACAGTGCGCGTCTACGAGATCTTCCTGACCAGCAAGAGAACCGATGTCTCCTCGGTGCGTTCGCTGGCCGATACGGAGGACGGGGTGTTCGCGCGCAAGCAGCCGCTCTTCGACCTCGCGGAGTGCCCCGCACCCGGTGGGGAAGACGGCTCGGGAGGCGAGGGGAAGCAGCCCGGTCCGCTGCTGGAGAACGTCGAAGGCGCGGCCCTAGGGCCTCCGTTGACGGAGGGGGAGCACGATGACCGGCGCCTGCTGTATCTCGTCTCCGACGACAACGGCAGAGCCAAGCAGAAGACATGGCTGTACTCGGTCGGCGTCAAGTGGTGAGACGCCGGCTCCGGGCCGCCCCGGCACCGTCGCCGGCGTCGTGCCCGCTCAGCCCAGCCGGCTGCGGGCCTTGAAGGCCGCCTTGCGTGCGTCCTTCGCCGTCTGCTTGTCGGGGTGTACGCGGCCCATCGCCTCCAGGACGTCGCCCGTCGCCGGGTGGTCGACCTTCCAGGCCTTGTCGAAGAACCCCGCGTGCTGATCGACCAACCCCTGTACCAGGCCCTGGAGTTCGGCGGCCTCACCGGCCGTCGCCAGCTGCGCGGCGATCGTGTCGACAGTCAGCCAGAAGACCATCTCCTCGTCGGGCTGCGGGACGTCCTGCGCGCCGTGCTCGACGAGCCACACACGGGCCAGTCCGCCCAGTTGCCGGTCCTCCAGGACTTCGCGCAGGGCCGGCTCGGCCTCCGTACCGATGAGGGAGAGGGCCTGCTGGCATGCGAGGCGGCGGGAGGGTGCGTGCTCGTCCGTGCCACGGGACGCGGTGAGCAGTTCACGGGCGGACTCCAGGGACGTACGGGCTGCGAGCCAGGACTCGATCTCCGCCTGTGCGTTCTCCTCGGTGTACACGGTGAGCGCGCTCAGCAGCGTCTCCGCGTCCGTTTCGGCGAGGTCGCCGACGGCGGGGGCTTCGACGCCCGCCTCGCGCATGCGTACGCGCACACCGTGGATTCCGAGCGGGGTCAGCCGCACCATGCCGTAGCGGGATACGTCCTCTTCGTCGAGGTTCTCCGGCAGTTCGGCGTCCTCGTCGGTCTCCTCGGTCAACGCCTCGTCCACGGGCTGGTATTCGACGAGCCCGGTCGGCGCGAGCATCCGGAACTGCTCGTCGAGCTTCATCATCGCCGCCGAGACCTCTTCGAGAACGGCGTCCGTGGGCTCCTCCATGTCGTCCGGGACGATCATCGAAGCTGCGAGCACCGGCAGCGGCACCATCGCACCGGCGGAGACGGCCTGATCGCTCGCGGTAAGGACGTAGAGATTGCCCAGCGTCCCGTCGAGGAAGTCGGCTTCCTGCTCCGGGTTCCAGTCGAGGGAGTCGAGGTCGATGGCCTCCGGATCGATCTGCCCGTCCTCGCCGGTGACGCCGTCGAGGCCGCCGATCAGGTCCTCGAAGCTCGGGGTCGCGGCGTCGGCGAGCACGCTCTCCAGGCCGCCCTGCCAGATCTCCAGCACGTCCTGCGGGCTGCCACTCCGGAACTGGTCCAGTTCCACTCCGGGACGTGCGGTGCCCACGGGCTCCTCGGTGATGGTGACGCCCCCTGCCGCGCCGGCCTCCGCGCCCGCTTCCCCGCCTTCGTCGGCGCCGCCCCCGCCGTCCTCCTCGACCTCCAACAGGTCCGTGTCGACGGCCAGTTGCCAAGCCTGTGCCGTGTGCATCTCCCCGTCCTCGTCCTCGGAGAGCCCGAGATGGGCGACGGCCTCCTTCAACTGCTCCGCGAGCAGCTCACCTCCGGCACCGACGGGCACACCTGCGGCGCCCCCGGGGCCGGCGGCTCCGCCCTCTTCTCCGGCCCAGACCGCGAGGCGTGCGGCCCACGAGAAGAGCGGTGCGGCCAGTGCGTCCCGCGCGAGTTCGGCTTCGGAGGACAGCCGCACGGGCGGCATGGCGGGACGGTCGCCCCCGGTCGTTTCACCGGACATCAGCGCGTTCATCTCCTACGGGTGCTACACGTTGCGGGAAGGATGCGGCCCCCAGCGTAGACGGGATGTGTCCCGCACTGCCCGAATCGCGTGGCCGTCACTCTTGCGCCTGTCGGTCACCGTCCGACGACTCCGGGTGGCACCGGAAGGCGGCCGCCCGGGAGTTGTGTGGCACACATGCTCAATGGTCCGCATCTGCTTGACAAGTGAGATGAGCACGACAGACTTTTACGCGCGTAGAGATTACCCGTCCGTAATGACCGTACGGACCTGGAAAGTTCGTAATCCGCCACCCCCCGGAGGCACCGTTGTCGTCCCGTCTCGCCCGTACCTCCGCACTCACCGTCGCGGCGGTGTGCGGATCAACACTGCTCGTCATGACCGCCGTCTCCGCGTCCGGGAGCACGGCCGAGGAGCCACGCCTCCACGACATCCAGGGCAGCGCCCGGATTTCGCCGTTCGCCGGCAAGCAGGTCGCGGATGTGCCGGGAGTCGTCACGGCGGTGCGCGGATTCGGCAAGGCGCGCGGCTTCTGGCTCCAGGACCCGAAGCCGGACGACGATCCCGCCACCAGCGAGGGCATCTTCGTCTTCACGGGCGAGAAGACACCCGACGTCGAGGCCGGGGACTCCATACGGATATCCGGCGAGGTCGCCGAGTTCTACCCCGGCGGCGAGGAAGCCGGCGGCCAGTCCGTCACACAGCTGACGGACGCCGAGTGGAAGGCTGCCTCGAAGAAGAAGGCGAAGCTGCCCAAGGCCGTCGGCCTCGACGCGGACCGCGTCCCCGACGCGTACGCACCCGAAGGCAAGGGCGACGAAGGAAACATCGAGTCGCTGAAGCTGCAGCCCCGCAAGTTCGCGCTGGACCTCTACGAGTCCCTCGAAGGCATGCGCGCCGGCCTCAAGAACGCGCCGGTGACCGGCCCGAGCACCGAGTTCGGCGAGCTGTGGGTGACGGCCGACCCCGGTGAGAACCCGACCCCGCGCGGCGGCACCCTCTACGGTGACTACGACCAGCAGAACGGCGCCCGCATGAAGGTGAGTTCGCTGCTGCCGCGCGAGGAGAACCCCTTCCCGAAGGCGGACGTCGGCGACGAGCTGCGCGGTACGACCACCGGGCCCCTCGACTACGACAACTTCGGCGGCTACACCGTACGGGCCACGGCCATGGGCGAGTTGAAGGACAACAAGCTGAAGCGGGAGAAGACCCGCAAGCAGAGCAAGGACGAACTCTCCGTCGCCACCTACAACGTCGAGAACCTCTCCCCCGAGAGCGAGCCCGCGAAGTTCGAGCGTCTCTCCGAGGCGCTGGTGAAGAACCTCGCCTCCCCCGACGTCGTCGCCCTGGAAGAGGTGCAGGACGACTCCGGCCCGCAGGACGACGGCACCGTCGCCGCCGGCAAGACCCTCAAGACGCTCACCGACGCGATCGAGAAGGCGGGCGGCCCGGCGTACGAGGCGCGCCAGATCGACCCCGGGAACAACGCCGACGGCGGCCAGCCCGGCGGCAACATACGCGTCGCGTTCCTCTACAACCCGGACCGGGTCGACTTCACAGACCGCAAGGGCGGCGACGCGACCACGCCTGTGAAGGTGGACGACGACGGCGGTGCGCCGAAGCTGTCGGCCAACCCGGGCCGCATCGAGCCGCAGGACGAGGCGTGGAAGGAGAGCCGCAAGCCGCTTGCCGGCGAGTTCACCTTCAAGGGCCGCCAAGTCTTCGTCGTCGCCAACCACTTCAGCTCCAAGGGCGGCGACCAGCCGATGGAAGGCCGCTTCCAGCCGCCCGTGCGCGAGTCCGAGAAGCAGCGCACCGCGCAGGCGAAGCTCGTCAACTCCTTCGCCAAGAAGGTCGAGTCCGTCGACAAGGACGCCGCGGTCATCGCCGCCGGGGACTTCAACGACTTCCCCTTCTCCCCCAGCCTCGACGCCATCCGCGAAGGCGGGGTCTTCACCAGCCCCATGGACGAGCTGCCGGCCGAGGAGCGCTACGGCTACGTCTTCAACGGCAACTCGCAGGTCCTCGACCATGCGGTGACCAGCCCGGGTGTCGGCCCGGTCAAGTACGACATCGTGCACATCAACGCCGAGTTCCAGGACCAGGCCAGCGACCACGACCCGTCGGTCATCCGCCTGAAGCCGTAAGGCGGCTCACACGGCCGCACCACGACCGTCCCGCCGGCGGGCGCCCTTGAGGGTGGGCGCCCGCCGGTTGTTCCTGCCGTGACCGGCACTCCGGCCGTGCCGTCTCTGCCGCAGCAAGCCGGCCATCGACCGCGCCCCGGTCGGGCTCACCACCACGCTTCCCGGCATGACGCCGCCTACTGCGGGCTTCCCCCGCGGGGCCACGGATCCGGGGTCTTCGGAGCACTGATTCCGGGTGCGGGTGCCGGTGCCTGGCCCGGGCCCGCTCCCGGTCCCCGTCCCGGAGCCGGCCCGAACTGCCCGCCCTCGCGGCCGTCCCGGCTCTCGCGCCGCTCGTCCTCGCCCGTCAGATCCCGTACGAGCAGCGCCGCGCCCGCGACCGCACCCGGCATCAGCACGACCGCGACCAGCGGCACCAGGAACAGCAGCACCAGCGGGACGCCGAAGCCAAGCGCCAGCGCCCTGCGCGTACGCAGGACGCGCAACCTCTCCCGTACGGGAATACCGCGGCGCTGCATGGCCACGGAGACCAGCTCAAGGGTGAGGAAGAAGCCCGAGACGCAGAAGCCGAGCGCGGGCACGACGGTCTGGCCGACCGCCGGCAGGAAGCCGAGGAAGAAGAGCGGGACGGCGAGGAGAAGCATGCGCCACAGCACGAAGAGGCTGTCGCACAGCGACGTCCACACCTCCCGCCACACGGGGCGGTCCGGGCCGGGCGGCGCGCCGCCCTCAGACTCCTCGACCTGCTCCGACAGCTTCTCGTAGAAGGGGTCGCCGATCACGAGCGTGACCGCGGTGAAGGTCACCACCGACAGCAGCAGCGCGCCGATCCAGAGGAGCACCGCGAAGAGCCCGCGCAGGGAGTCCCGCCACAGCTCGTCCCAGTCGTCCGCGAAGGGCGTGGCCCAGGCGGCGACGTCTCCCGCGTAGAAGGCGAGCGCGGTGAGCGCCGCCGCGTAGAGCACCAGAGCCAGCAGCGCGGGCAGCAACCCGAAGCCGAACCACCGTCCGTGGCCCAGCGCCCACCGCTGTCCACGCCCCAAGTACCGCATCCCCGCGGCGAGATCACGCATGCCCGTAAGCCTATGGCCTACGGGCATGCGGGCGGCAACGCGGCCGGGGCGCAGCGGGCCGTGGAGCCACCGGAAAGAACGGGCAATCGGTGAACGGTGCGCGCCCCGCGGTCAGTTGTGGCTGTGGAGCGCCTCGTTCAGCCCGCCCCACGAGCCGCTGCGCTGGAGGACCTCGACCCTGCCGGTCGTCGAGTTGCGGCGGAAGAGCAGATTGTCAGCGCCGGACAGCTCCAGCGCCTTGACGATCTTCCCGTCCGGCAGCGATACGCGCGTGCCGGCCGTCACGTACAGTCCCGCCTCGACGATGCAGTCGTCACCGAGGGAGATGCCGATCCCGGCCTCGGCACCCAGCAGGCAGCGCTCCCCGATGGAGATCCGCTGCTTGCCGCCGCCGGAGAGCGTGCCCATGATCGAGGCGCCGCCGCCGATGTCGGAGCCGTCGCCGACGACGACGCCCGCGCTGATGCGGCCCTCGACCATGGACGTGCCGAGGGTGCCGGCGTTGAAGTTGACGAAGCCCTCGTGCATGACGGTGGTGCCCTCGGCCAGGTGCGCTCCGAGGCGTGCACGGTCGGCGTCGGCGATACGCACGCCCTTCGGTGCGACGTAGTCCGTCATACGCGGGAACTTGTCGACGCTGGTGACGCTCAGATGCCTGCCCGCGGCGCGTGCAGCGAGCCGCACCTGCTCCAGCCGGTCGACGGCGACCGGGCCGAGGCTCGTCCAGGCGACGTTGGCGAGCAGTGCGAACTGGCCCTCCAGGTTCAGCCCGTGCGGCCGTACGAGGCGGTGGCTGAGCAGATGCAGCCGCAGGTACGCGTCGTGCGTGTCCGCGGGCTTGTCCTCCAGCGAGCCGATGACCGTACGCACGGCCACGGTCTCGACCCCGCGCACCGCGTCGGGGCCCAGCGCCTCCCGGGCGGCCTCGCCCAGCGCCTCGGCGGCCTGCTCCGGGCTCAGGCGCTCGCTCCCGACGGGGCCCTCGGGCTCTTCGACGAGTTCGGGGGCGGGGAACCAGGTGTCGAGGACGGTCTCTTCGCCGTCGCTTCCGCGGGAGATGGTGGCGAGCCCGACGGCGACCGCGCCGGTCGTACGAGGTGAGGTGGCTGCTTGCGTCATGCCGCGCACGTTATCGGCCCTCCCGCGGACGAGGCCAACCGGTCTCAGCCGTCGGAAGCCACCGCGGCGGAGGCCGGACGCGGGGCGGACGCCGGACGGGGCGGAGGCCGGACGCGGAGCGGACGCCGGACGCGGAGCGGCGTCGCACCAGCGACGCACCCGCCGGCCTCTTCAGGTCTCGCCCGTGACGCGCGCGAGCGCGGCCCGCACCGCCGCACGGTCGAACGGCCGGTCGGTGAGCAGCAGTTGCAGCAGCAGCCCGTCGATCAGCGCCACGAGGACCCGCGCGGTGGCGGCGTCCGCGGTGTGCCGCCCGATGACGTCGACCATCTCGTCCAGCCACGCCGCGGCCACGGGCTGCAGAGCCGGACGCCGCAGGGCGGCGAGATAGAGCTCGTACTCCAGGCGGATACGGCCGCTGTCCCCGTACGCGTACTCCTCCAGAAGCCGCGTGAGCACGTCCGCGAGCGGCGGGCCCCCGCCGGCCCGCGCGTCCGTCCCGGACAGCGCCTCCGCCCAGTCCTTCATGCCGCTGCGCGGCCCGGTGCAGACCTGCTCCAGTGCGGCCACGAGCAGGTCGTCGAGGCCGGCGAAGTGGTACGTGGTCGACCCGAGCGGCACACCCGCCTCCGCGGCGACGGTGCGGTGGCTCAGCCCTCCGATTCCCTTGAGCTCGACGATCCGGATGGCAGCGTCGATGATGCGCTCGCGGCGCTCCGGGTCGTACCGCCGTGCCATCAGTGGATCCCGCCGAGGTTGAGCACGACGACTCCCCCGATGACGAGCACGATGCCGATGATCTTCGCCGCCGTGACCGACTCCCCGATGAAGACGATGCCGATCGCGGCGATGGCCGCGGTGCCCACGCCGGCCCAGATCGCATAGGCGGTCCCGACGGCCATCGTCTTGAGCGCCTGCGCGAGCAGTATGAAAGCCACGGCATAGCTGAAGCCCGTGATCAGGGACGGCAGCAGCTTGCTGAAGCCGTTGCTGTACTTCATCGCGGTTGTGCCCACAACCTCCGCCAGGATCGCGCCGGCGAGCGTCACATAGACCATGCGTACGAGCGTACACAACGTTGTGTACGGGCGTACATTACCGGGGCCCCGCGCGTCACCCTCCGCCCGTCACCGGCATGAGAAACGGCCATGCCGCCAGGATGTCCTGGCGGCATGGCCGTTCGTGCGCGGCAGCGGTCAGACGTTGAAGCCCAGCGCCCGCAGCTGGTCGCGGCCGTCGTCGGTGATCTTGTCCGGACCCCACGGGGGCATCCAGACCCAGTTGATCTTCAGCTCGTCGACGATGCCCTCGGTCGCGGACTTGGCCTGGTCCTCGATGACGTCCGTCAGCGGACAAGCCGCCGAGGTGAGCGTCATGTCGATCGTGGCGATGTTCGACTCGTCGATGTGGACCCCGTAGATCAGGCCCAGGTTGACGACGTCGATGCCCAGCTCAGGGTCGACCACGTCGAGCAGCGCCTCGCGGACCTCGTCCTCGCTCGCGGGCTTCGCGGTGGTCTCGGTCATGCCGTCTTCTCCTTTACCGAGTCCTCGCCCAGCGCCTGGGCGGTGGCGTCCTTCCATGCCATCCAGCTCAGCAGAGCACACTTCACACGCGCCGGGTACTTCGAGACCCCGGCGAAGGCGACGGCGTCCTCCAGCACGTCCTCCATGGCGTCGTCCGGCTCGAGCTGCCCCCTGGACTGCATCAGCTCCAGAAAGGTCTCCTGGATCGTGCGGGCCTGGCCGAGCTCCTTGCCGACCAGCAGCTCGTTCAGTACGGAGGCACTCGCCTGGCTGATGGAGCAGCCCTGGCCCTCGTAGCTGACGTCGCTGATCGTCTCGCCGTCGTAGCGCACACGCAGCGTGATCTCGTCACCGCACGTCAGGTTGACGTGGTGCACCTCGGCGTCGCCCTCGCGCAGGCCCTTGCCGTGCGGGTTCTTGTAGTGGTCCAGGATCACTTCCTGGTACATGGAGTCCAGCTTCACGAGTCAGTCCGTCCGTCCAGTCCTCTGCGGCCCACGCCGTCGTCCTAGGCGAAGAAGTTCCGTACGTGTTCCACGCCCGCGGCCAGGGCATCCACCTCGGCCGGCGTGGAGTACAGATAGAACGACGCCCGCGTGGTCGCAGGAATTCCGTACCGCAGACAGACCGGCCGTGCGCAGTGGTGTCCCACGCGGACGGCGATGCCCTGCTCGTCGAGCACCTGGCCCACGTCGTGCGGGTGGATGTCCCCGAGCGTGAAGGAGATCGCGGCGCCCCTGTCCTCGGCCGTGGTGGGGCCGATGAAGCGCAGGTCCGGGATCTCGCTCAGCTTTCCCACGGCGTACGCGGTCAGCGCGTGCTCGTGCTCCTGGATCCGGTCCATGCCGATGGCCGACAGGTAGTCGACGGCCGCACCGAGGCCGACGGCCTGGGCGATCGGCGGCGTGCCCGCCTCGAACTTGTGCGGCGCGGGCGCGTACGTCGACGCGTGCATGGTGACCGTCTCGATCATCTCGCCGCCGCCCAGGAAGGGCGGCAGGTCGTCGAGGAGCTCCTGCCGGCCCCACAGCACGCCGATGCCCGTGGGGCCGCACATCTTGTGCCCGGTGAAGGCGACGAAGTCGGCCTGGATCGCCTGAACGTCCAGCACCATGTGCGGTGCCGCCTGTGAGGCGTCGACGACGACGAGGGCGCCGACCTCATGGGCCCGCCGGACGATCTCCTCGACCGGGTTGATCGTGCCCATGATGTTGGAGACGAGCGTGAAGGAGACGACCTTGGTCTTCTCGGTGATGATCTCGTCGACGGCGGACAGGTCGAGCCGCCCGTCGTCGGTGAGGCCGAACCACTTCAGCTTCGCGCCCGTACGCTGCGAAAGCAGCTGCCAGGGAACGATGTTGGAGTGGTGTTCCATCTCCGTGATGACGATCTCGGTGTCGTGCTCGACCTTGTAGGGCTCGTCGGCCCAGCCGAGCATGTTGGCCACGAGATTGAGCGACTCGGAGGCGTTCTTGGTGAAGACGACCTCGTCTCGGCTGGGCGCGTTGATGAAGCCCGCGACCTTGTCCCGCGCCCCCTCGTACAGCGCCGTGGCCTCCTCGGCGAGGACGTGGACACCGCGGTGGACGTTGGCGTTGTGGCGCTCGTTGTAGTCGCTCATCGCGTCCAGGACCTGGCGCGGCTTCTGCGAGGTCGCCGCGTTGTCCAGGTACACGAGCTTGTGCCCGTCGTGGACCGTGCGGTCCAGGATGGGGAAGTCCTTGCGGAGTGCCTCGCTCAGTAGTTGATCAGACCCAGCGAGCAGACCCGGAAGCGTCACATCGCTCACGAAGCGGCGCCTCCCTTCACGTACTCCTCGTAGCCCTCTTCCTCCAGCTTGTCGGCCAGCTCGGGACCGCCGGACTCGGCGATCCGGCCCTTGGCGAACACGTGGACGTGGTCGGGCTTGATGTAGCGCAGGATGCGCGTGTAGTGGGTGATCAGCATGGTGCCGACCTCGCCGTTCTCACGGACGCGGTTGACGCCCTCGGAGACCACCCGCAGCGCGTCCACGTCGAGGCCTGAGTCGGTCTCGTCGAGGATCGCGATCTTCGGCTTGAGAAGCTCCAGCTGGAGGATCTCGTGCCGCTTCTTCTCACCGCCGGAGAAGCCCTCGTTGACGTTCCGCTCGGCGAAGGACGGGTCGATCTGGAGGCGCTCCATGGCCTCCTTGACCTCCTTCACCCACAGCCGCAGCTTGGGCGCCTCACCGCGCAGCGCCGTCGCCGACGTACGCAGGAAGTTGGAGACGGAGACGCCGGGCACCTCGACCGGGTACTGCATGGCGAGGAAGACGCCGGCGCGGGCGCGCTCGTCCGGAGTCATCTCCAGGACGTCCTCGCCGTCGAGGCTCACCGAGCCGCCGGTGATCGCGTACTTGGGGTGGCCCGCCAGCGAGTAGGCGAGCGTGGACTTGCCGGAACCGTTCGGCCCCATGATCGCGTGCGTCTCGCCCTGCTTCACAGTCAGGTCGACGCCGCTGAGGATCTCGGTCGGGCCGTTCTCGGTCTCGACGGAGACGTGCAGGTCGTTGATCTCAAGCGTTGCCATGGGGACTTCAGGACTCCTGTGTGACGGAGACGAGCACAGCCGCATCGGGGCCGTCGCCTTCGATTCTTACGGGGTACACGGGGATGGGGCGGGTCGCGGGCAGCCCGGACGGCTTGCCCGTGCGCAGATCGAAGCTGGAGCCGTGCAGCCAGCACTCGATCTGGCAGTCATCGACCTCGCCCTCGGACAGTGAGACGTTCGCGTGCGAGCAGATGTCGTTGACCGCGAACACTTCTCCCTCCGTACGGACGAGAGCGACCGGCACACCTTCGAGCTCCACCCTCTTGGGAGTGTCCACCTCCAGCTCGCCGAGCGCCGCCACGCGCACGAAGCCTTCGCCGCTCATACGGACGCCTCCAGCTCCGCCTCGATCTTCTCGATGAGGCGCTTCTCCACGTCCGGCAGACCGATCTGCTGGACGAGTTCGGCGAAGAAGCCCCGCACGACCAGCCGCCGCGCCTCCTGCTCGGGGATGCCCCGGGCCTGGAGGTAGAACAGCTGCTCGTCGTCGAACCGGCCGGTGGCCGAGGCGTGGCCCGCCCCGACGATCTCACCGGTCTCGATCTCGAGGTTGGGCACCGAGTCGACCCGCGCGCCGTCCGTCAGGACGAGGTTGCGGTTCAGCTCGTAGGTGTCGGTGCCGGTGGCGGCGGCACGGATCAGCACGTCGCCGATCCAGACCGCGTGCGCCTCGGCACCCTGCAGAGCACCCTTGTAGACCACGTTGCTGCGGCAGTTGGGCCTGTCGTGGTCGACGAAGAGGCGGTGCTCCTGGTGCTGGCCGTTGTCGGTGAAGAACAGGCCGTAGAACTCCGCCTCGCCGCCCGGGCCCGCGTAGTTCACACGAGGGTGGAGACGTACGACGTCACCGCCGAAGGTGACGACGACGGACTTGAACGCGGCGTCCCTGCCCACCAGCGCGTTGTGCTGCGAGCAGTGGACGGCCGTGTCGTCCCAGTCCTGCACGGATACGACGGTCAGCTTGGCGCCGTCGCCGAGGACGAACTCCACGTTGGCGGCCCGCACCGCGTCGCCGGTGTGGTCGATGACGATGACGGCTTCCGCGAAGTCCTTGACCTCGAAGACCGTGTGCCCGTAGGTCACGCCGCCCTCGCCGTGCAGGGACACCCGCACCGGCTCCTTCAGCACGGCCTCCTTGGGCACCGTCACGACCGTGGCCTTCTCGAAGGAGGAGAACGCCTGCGCGGCGACCCGGTCGACCGGGGTGCCGGCCCGTCCGACGCGCGCGTCGTCGCGCCCGACGGTCTCCAGCGTCACGCCCTCGGGTGCGTCCACCTCGACCTTGAGTGAGCCGGACGCCTCGGCCGTGCCGTCGTGCAGCCCCTTGAGCCGCTCGATCGGTGTGAAGCGCCACTCCTCCTCCCTGCCGTGCGGCACGGGGAAGTCCGCCACGTCGAAGGAGGGCGGTGCACTCATCCGGGTGGCGACGGTGGACTCAGCTGCCACCGCGATCGCTCCGGTGGTGTTCGAACCGACCGGTGGGGGTCCTCCCTGGACGACGTCCTCGGGGGAGTTCTGAGCCTCAGCCATGGCGCTCGTATTGCTCACTCTCTGGGAATCGGAAGCCTCGAAGGGACTCTGCGGAAGCTGCCTGGGTCAAGTCGCTTGCGGTGCGGGCCGCGAGGCGCGCGGGCCGGCCTCAGCCGACCGCGCCCTCCATCTGCAGCTCGATGAGCCTGTTGAGCTCCAGCGCGTACTCCATCGGGAGCTCCTTCGCGATGGGCTCGACGAAGCCGCGGACGATCATCGCCATCGCCTCGTCCTCGGACAGGCCCCGGCTCATCAGGTAGAAGAGCTGGTCGTCGCTGACCTTGGAGACGGTGGCCTCGTGGCCCATCGTCACGTCGTCCTCGCGGACGTCGACGTACGGATAGGTGTCCGACCGGGAGACCGTGTCCACGAGCAGCGCGTCGCACAGCACGTTCGACTTCGAGCCCTCGGCGCCCTCGGCGATCTCGATGAGACCGCGGTAGGACGTGCGGCCGCCGCCGCGGGCCACCGACTTGGAGACGATGTTGGAGGACGTGCGCGGTGCCATGTGCACCATCTTCGCGCCGGCGTCCTGGTGCTGGCCCTCGCCCGCGAAGGCGACCGAGAGCGTCTCGCCCTTGGCGTGCTCGCCCATCAGGTAGACGGCCGGGTACTTCATGGTGACCTTCGAGCCGAGGTTGCCGTCGACCCACTCCATGGTCGCGCCCTCGTAGGCCACCGCACGCTTGGTGACCAGGTTGTAGACGTTGTTCGACCAGTTCTGGATCGTCGTGTAGCGGCAGCGGCCGCCCTTCTTCACGATGATCTCGACGACGGCGGAGTGCAGCGAGTCCGAGTCGTAGATCGGAGCCGTGCAGCCCTCGACGTAGTGCACGTAGGCGTTCTCGTCGACGATGATCAGCGTCCGCTCGAACTGGCCCATGTTCTCGGTGTTGATGCGGAAGTAGGCCTGGAGCG
Organism: Streptomyces sp. DSM 116795; assembly: GCF_055792905.1. Classification (NCBI taxonomy): domain Bacteria; kingdom Bacillati; phylum Actinomycetota; class Actinomycetes; order Kitasatosporales; family Streptomycetaceae; genus Streptomyces; species Streptomyces sp. DSM 116795. Next base: position 6,086,935 of record NZ_CM147707.1, on the reverse strand, counting down.
GGATGTCGACGTGCACGCCCGGCGGCACGTAGATGAACGAACCGCCCGACCACACCGCGGTGTTGAGCGCGGCGAACTTGTTGTCACCGGGCGGGATGACCGTGCCGAAGTGCTCCTGGAAGATCTCCGGGTGCTCGCGCAGCGCCGTGTCGGTGTCCAGGAAGAGAACGCCCTGCTGCTCCAGGTCCTCACGGATCTGGTGGTAGACGACCTCCGACTCGTACTGCGCGGCGACACCGGCGACCAGGCGCTGCTTCTCCGCCTCCGGGATGCCGAGCTTGTCGTAGGTGTTCTTGATGTCCTCGGGCAGGTCGTCCCAGGTCTGCGCCTGCTTCTCGGTGGAGCGGACGAAGTACTTGATGTTGTCGAAGTCGATGCCCGAGAGGTCCGAGCCCCAGTTGGGCATGGGCTTCTTCTCGAAGAGCCGGTGGCCCTTCAGGCGGAGCTTCAGCATCCAGTCCGGCTCGTTCTTCTTCCCCGAGATGTCGCGGACGACCTCGTCGGAGAGGCCACGCTTCGCGGTGGCACCGGCCGTGTCGGAGTCGGCCCAGCCGTACTCGTACTTGCCCAGCCCGTCGAGCTCAGGGTGAGCAGTCTCCGTAGGAGAGGTCATGCGGGGTTCCTCCCGGCGGTGTTCGCAGGTGCTGTGGTGGCGTTGCTCGCCTTGGTGTCGCTCTTGCTCTTGTTGCTTGTGCTCTTGTTGCTCTTGTCGGTCTTGCTCTGGTGCGTGCTGCTTGCGCTCGTCCTGCCCGGGGCTTCACCGGCGCTCCCGCCGGTGGTCCTGCCGCCGGGCCCTGCGACGTTCCCGGACTGCGACGGGGATCCGCCCCGGGGTCTTCCCGCCGAGGGCAGGCTCTGCGGGACGAAGGTGGTGCACACCCCGTCGCCGTGGGCGATCGTGGCCAGCCGCTGGACGTGGGTGCCGAGCAGTCGGGAGAAGACCTCCGTCTCCGCCTCGCACAGCTGCGGGAACTGCTCGGCGGTGTGCGCCACCGGGCAGTGGTGCTGGCAGAGCTGCTCGCCCGCGGGGGCACCTGCCGGGGCGGGTGCGCTGCGCGCAGTGGCAGCGTACCCGTCCTTGGTCAGTGCCTCCGCCAGAGCCCGGGTGCGCTCCTCCGGCGGCACCCGCTCCAGTGCGCGCCTGTACTGCTCCGCCTGGGCGGCCACTCGGGCGCGGGCGAAGTCCGCCACCGCCGCGTCGCCGCTCTCGCCGCCGCCGGCGCTCTGCGCTATCCAGCGCAGGGCGTCCGCGGCCAGCTTGTCGTAGTCCTGGTCGAAGGCGTCCCGGCCACAGTCGGTCAGTGCGAAGACCTTCGCGGGCCGCCCACGGCCGCGCGAGCCGTAGACCCGCTTCTCATGCGGTTCGACGACGCCGTCGCCCACGAGTGAGTCGAGATGGCGGCGGACGGCGGCCTGCGTCAGCTCCAGGCGCAGCGCCAGCTCGGCGGCGGTGGACGGGCCGTGGTCCAGGATGGAACGCGCCACCCTGTTGCGCGTGCCGCGCTGCTCGTCCTGGCCGCCGGGGCCTCCGGACTGGCCGGACTGGCCGGGCACGGACGAACCGCCGGCGGCCGCTCCGGCCGCCGCTCGCGTCTCGTGTCCTTCAGCCGTCTTTTTCACAACGTCATTGTTGCGTAATTCATCGCGGCGCGGCAAGCCGCCTCCTGACCTGGCGGAATGGCCTGCGTCACGTAAGGGGAGCCTTACCTCCCGCTCACGACCGCCGCCCTGCCGCCCCCGCCGGGGGACCGTCACGCATCTCAACCCCCGGGCACGCAAGGCACTTCGGAATCCTTAGACTCCCCCATATGGGAAGCGGAGGGGCTCTCGAGGTCGTGGGCCTGGTGAAGCGGTACGGCAGCAGGACGGCAGTCGACGGGCTCGGCATGTCCGTCCCGCACGGCACGGTCACGGCGGTCCTCGGCCCCAACGGTGCGGGCAAGACCACCACCGTCGAGACCTGCGAGGGTTACCGCAGACCGGACGCCGGCACCGTCCGCGTCCTCGGGCTCGACCCCGTCGCACAGGCCTCCCGGCTGCGTCCCCGCATCGGCGTCATGCTGCAGAGCGGCGGCGTGTACTCGGGGGCGCGCGCCGAGGAGATGCTGGCCCACATGGCAGGCCTGTACGCGAACCCGCTGCCGGTCGACTCGCTCGTCGACACCCTCGGCCTGGAGAGCTGCGGCCGTACGCCCTACCGGCGGCTCTCCGGCGGCCAGCAGCAGCGGCTCTCGCTCGCCATGGCCGTCGTCGGCCGCCCCGAGCTGGTCTTCCTCGACGAGCCGACCGCCGGCCTCGACCCGCAGGCGCGCCGCGCCACCTGGGAACTCGTACGTGCGCTGCGCACCGACGGAGTCACCGTCGTACTGACGACGCACCACATGGACGAGGCCGAGGAACTGGCGGACGACGTCGTCATCATCGACGACGGCCGCATCGTCGCCGACGGCTCACCGGACGAGCTGTGCCGCGGCGGCGCCGAGAACTCGCTGCGCTTCACCGGACGGCCCGGCCTGGATCTGGCCTCCCTGCTCAAGGCCCTGCCCGACAACACCGCCGCCGCCGAACTCGTCCCCGGCGGCTACCGCGTGACAGGCACCGTCGACCCGCAGCTGCTGGCCACGGTCACCTCTTGGTGCGCGCAGAACGGCGTCATGCCGGACCGCATCTCGGTCGAGCGCCGCACCCTGGAGGACGTCTTCCTGGAACTCACAGGCAAGGAGCTTCGTTCGTGAGCGCCGGCACCTTCATCCCGGCGCCGGGCGCGGCGCCGCTGTGGCGCATGATCGGCGCCCAGGCTGCCCTGGAGACCAGGATGCTGCTGCGCAACGGCGAGCAGCTGCTCCTCACCGTCGTCATCCCGACGCTGCTGCTGGTGCTCTTCAGCTCGGTCGACGTCGTCGAGCTCGGCGGCGGTGCCCGTGTCGACTTCCTCACCCCCGGCATCCTGGCGCTGGCCGTGCTCTCCACGGCCTTCACGGGCCAGGCAATCGCCACCGGATTCGAGCGCCGCTACGGCGTACTGAAGCGGCTCGGCGTCTCCCCGCTGCCCCGCTGGGGTCTGATGGCGGCCAAGACCTGCTCGGTACTGGTCGTCGAGGCGCTGCAGGTGACGCTGCTGACCGTGGTCGCGCTCGCACTCGGCTGGTCGCCGCACGGCAACCCGGCCGCCGTGGCGCTGCTGCTGCTCCTGGGCACGGCCGCGTTCTCCGGTCTCGGGCTGCTGCTGGCGGGGACGGTACGGGCGGAGGCCACCCTCGCCGGGGCGAACCTGGTCTTCGTCCTGCTGCTGGTGGGCGGCGGTGTCATCGTGCCGCTCGACCGCTTCCCGGACGGCGTGCAGAGTGTGCTCGGGGTGCTGCCGGTCTCCGTTCTCTCCGACGGCCTGCGCGAGGTGCTCCAGCACGGAGCCGGCGTCCCGTGGAGTGGCCTCGGCGTACTGGCCGCTTGGGCGGTGGCGGGGCTCGCCGCCGCGGCGGCCTTCTTCAAGTGGGAGTGAAGGGCTCATCCTGGGCGGCTCGCACCCCGTCCCGCCCCTCCCCCGACCCCTCGTGAATGCGCGCACAAGCTCGCCCCTACGATGTCTCCCGTGCCTCCCCTGCCGAACCAGCCGAAGCCGCAGAACCTGCTCGAACTCCTGCGCAATCCGGTCGCGTACATCGCCGGGCGCTGGACGCCCGCCCCGGGCACCGTCCGCCGGGCCGCCCTCTCGGCGCTCGTGATGAGCGTCGTCATCATCGTGACCGGCGGCGCCGTGCGTCTGACCGGCTCCGGGCTGGGCTGCGAGACCTGGCCCAAGTGCAGCAGCGACAGCCTGTACGCCACCTCGGAGATGGGCGTGCACGGGGTGATCGAGTTCGGCAACCGGATGCTGACGTACGTGCTCAGTGCCGCCGTCGGCTGGACCATCGTCGCCGCACGGGCCGCCAAGCCGCGCCGCAGGAGTCTGAGCCGGCTGGCCTGGTCGCAGTTCTGGCTCGTCATGGGCAACGCGGTGATCGGCGGCGTCACCGTGCTGACGGAGCTCAATCCGTACACGGTCGCCGGGCACTTCCTTCTCGCCACGGGGCTGCTCACGGTCGCCGCGCTGACCTGGCTGCGCGCCAGGGAGGGCGACGTACCGCCTCGTCCGCTGGCGGGCCCGCCGGTGAAGAAGCTGGTGGTCATGCTGACCACAGCGGCCGCGGCCCTGGTGGCCGTGGGCACCGTCGTGACGGGTTCCGGGCCGCACGCGGGCGACAGCAGCAAGGTGCCTCGCATGCCGGTCGACGTCGAGGTGGCAGCTCAGGTGCACGCCGCCCTGGCCTGGATCGTGGTCGCTCTGACGCTGGCGGTCTGGCTCGTCCTGCGCGCGTTCGACGCACCCGAGGGTCCGAGGCGCCGCACCCGTGAGCTGCTGATCGTGCTGCTCGCACAGGGAGTCCTCGGCTACGTCCAGTACCTCACGGACCTGCCCGAGGTCCTGGTCGGGCTGCATCTGCTGGGCGCGGCCCTGGTGTGGATCGCGACGCTGCGCCTTCTGCTGTCGCTGCGGGAGCGCGGACTGCCGCCCGGGAGCGCCCCGGAGGAGGTCCGCGCGGCGGCGTCCGGCGGAGCACCCCACGGCACGGAGCCCGAGTACGGGCCCGGCCCGGCCGGCGCCGTGCCGGCCCCCGCCGACGGCGACCGGGACAGGCCCGCCGCGGCCTCGTCGTCCGGGTCGTCCGGGTCGTCCGGCCCGTAGCTCCCGCATGGCCGTGACCCTGGCATGTGGCATCGGTCTCCCGTCCCGCAGGCCCGTGGTCGCGCCGTATACCCGCCGGTAGCATCGAGGCATGGCAGACAGCAGCAAGCGGGCGGCCAAGCTCGCCAAGGAGATCACCGCGTTCGCGCAGCGGCACGGCGGCAGCGCGGACGGACAGATCGCCTACGTGGGCCAGGCAGGTGCCCGTATCGCGCTCGTCGGCGCCGACGGGACCTGGGGCGACCTGATGGCTCCGTCGTCAGAGGCGGCCCGGCAGGCCACGGAGCTGGCGGGCATCACCGTGCACGAGTCCTTCGACGGCGAGATGGCCGCGAGGATGGAGACCGGCCCCTACGAGTGGAGCCGCATGGCGGGCATCCAGCTCGGCGGCGAGACCGGTGGCGCCCGCAGCCCCGCCGGCAAGAGCTCCGCGAGCCCGGCAGACTCCTCGGGCTCAGCGGACGCCTGACGCCTGACGCGGCGCACCACGATCCGTTCCGGGGGGAGCGGTGAGGGCCCGGACCACCGTCACTGGTCCGGGCCCTCACATGTGTACGGGCTGGACCGTCGCGCCGCCCGGCGTCTCCCGGGCGCAAGCCGCTCTTCCCAGGTCCAGGGCAGCTCCTCCGCAGCGCAGGCCCTCTTCTTCAGCGCAGGAAGGGATCGATCGCGACCGCCACGAACAGCAGCGAGACGTACGTGATCGACCAGTGGAAGAGCCGCATCTCCTTCAGCTTGGCGCCCTTCGCCCCGGACTTGGCCCGCGACTGCAGCGCGTGCGCCTCCCAGAGCCACCAGCCGCCCGACACCAGGGCGACGCTGGTGTAGAACCAGCCGACATATCCCAGCGGCCACAGCAGGAGCGAGACCGCGACCATCATCCAGCTGTAGAGCACGATCTGACGTGCCACCGCGGAGTTCGTCGCGACGACGGGAAGCATGGGCACGCCGACGCGCGCGTAGTCCTCGCGCACCTTCATCGACAGCGGCCAGTAGTGCGGCGGCGTCCAGAAGAACATGACGAGGAAGAGGATGACGGCGGCCCAGCTGACCTCGTTGCGCACCGAGGACCAGCCGATGAGGACGGGCATGCAGCCCGCGATGCCGCCCCACACGATGTTCTGCGAGGTGCGCCGCTTGAGCACCATCGTGTAGAGGAGGACGTAGAAGAGCAGCGCGCCCAGAGAGAGCGCCGCCGAGAGCCAGTTGACGAGCAGTCCGAACCACAGGGTGGAGGCGACCGCCAGGGTCAGCCCGAAGACGAGGCCCGCACGCGGAGTGAGGACTCCGGTCACCAGGGGCCGCTTCTCGGTGCGGTGCATCAGCGCGTCGATGTCACGGTCGACGTACATGTTCAGCGCGTTGGCGCCGCCCGCGGAGAGATAGCCACCGGCACAGGTCGTCACGACGAGCCACATGTCGGGGACGCCCTGGGCGGCGAGGAACATCACCGGAATCGTGGTGATGAGCAGCAGTTCGATGATGCGGGGCTTCGTCAGAGCGACGTACGCCTTGACGCGGGCACCGAACGACCGGTCCACGGTGCTGGTCTCGAGCACCCCCGCGGGACGGGATCCGACGGCCGTCACGTACACCCCTGATGACTTCATGAATGCGAGCGTGAACGGGCCACGTTCCGTAAGGCTCGCGCGTACCACGCCACTTTAGACGGCGCCGGTATCCGGCCTGCGCGGGGGGTGCGGCGGCGGCTCCCGGGGCGACCCCCGGGAGCAGAGGCGGAGCCTCCGGTCCGGCTCTGCCGCATGCGCCCGGAAGGAATCCGGGCCGGGCGGTTCGCTGTTGCCGCAAGTGTCGGTGTGCCGTTGGTGAGCACCCGGAAGAGATGCGTGTAGCACAGGGGTACGCTCGACACCGCCGGTGAGCGCAACGCACCGGACGCCGAACTTGTGGAGAGGAGCCCTGACCCAGGGTGAGCACGAAGCCGACCACCACAGACCTCGAATGGACCGATCTGGACCAACGGGCTGTCGACACCGTCCGGGTCCTGGCCATGGATTCCGTGCAGAAGGTCGGCAACGGCCACCCCGGCACGGCCATGGCACTCGCACCCGCGGCCTACCTGGTCTTCCAGAAGCTGATGCGCCACGATCCGGCCGACCCCGACTGGCCGGGCCGCGACCGGTTCGTCCTCTCCGTCGGCCACTCCAGCCTGACGCTCTACATCCAGCTCTACCTTGCGGGTTACGGCCTGGAGCTGGACGACCTCAAGACCTTCCGTACGTGGGACAGCAAGACGCCCGGGCACCCGGAACACGGCCACACGGTCGGTGTGGAGACGACGACGGGCCCGCTGGGCCAGGGCGTCGCCAACGCCGTGGGCATGGCGATGGCGGCCCGTTACGAACGCGGCCTCTACGACCCGGACACCCCCGCCGGCGAGTCTCCGTTCGACCACACCATCTGGGCGTTCGCCAGCGACGGCGACCTCCAGGAAGGCGTCTCGGGTGAGGCGTCCTCGCTCGCGGGTCATCAGAGGCTCGGGAACCTCGTCGTGATGTGGGACGACAATCACATCTCCATCGAGGGCGACACCGAGACCGCCTTCTCCGAGGACTCCGTCAAGCGGTACGAGTCCTACGGCTGGCACGTGCAGCGCGTCGACCCGCTGCCCAACGGTGATCTCGACCCGCACGCCCTGTACAAGGCGTTCAAGGCGGCCAAGGCCGAGACCTCCCGCCCGTCCTTCATCGCCGTACGCTCCATCATCGCCTGGCCCGCGCCCGACGCGCAGAACACCGGTGCGGCGCACGGTGCGGCGCTCGGCGAGGAGGAGGTCGCCAAGACCAAGAAGGTCCTCGGCTTCGACGCCGAGCGGCACTTCGAGGTCGGCACGGACGTTCTGGAGCACACCCGCAAGGCGTGGGACCGCGGACGCGAGTCGCGCGCCGCCTGGGAGAAGCACTTCGCAGAGTGGCGTTCGGCGAACTCCGAGCGGGCGGCCGAGTTCGACCGCATCCGCGCGGGGGACCTGCCCGACGGCTGGGAGAAGGCGGTCCCTTCGTTCGAGCCCGGCAAGGAGATGGCGACCCGCAAGGCGTCGGGGGCCGTACTCAAGGCGCTCGGCCCGGTGATCCCGGAGCTGTGGGGCGGATCGGCCGACCTCGCCGGCTCCAACAACACCTCGTTCGACGAGAGTTCGTTCCTGCCGGAGGGCAATCCGCTGCCCGGTGCCGACCGTTACGGGCGCACGGTCCACTTCGGCATCCGCGAGCACTCGATGGGCGCGACCATGAACGGCATCGCGCTGCACGGCAACACCCGCGTCTACGGCGGCACCTTCCTCACCTTCTCCGACTACATGCGGCCTGCCGTGAGGCTCGCGGCGCTGATGAAGGCGCCCGTGACCTACGTGTGGACGCACGACTCCATCGGTCTCGGCGAGGACGGCCCCACCCACCAGCCGGTCGAGCACCTGCCCGCGCTGCGCACCATCCCGGGGCTGAACATCGTCCGCCCGGCCGACGCGAACGAGACGGCGGTCGCCTGGGCCGAGGTGCTGCGCCGGCACGGCGACAAGCCCGCCCCGCACGGCCTGGCGCTGACCAGGCAGAACGTCCCCACCTACGAGCCCAATCACGAGGCCGCCAAGGGCGGATATGTGATGTTCGAGGCGGACGGCGGCCAGCCGCAGGTGATCCTCATCGGCACGGGCTCCGAGGTCCAGCTGGCAGTCGAGGCGCGCGACGTCCTCCAGGCGGAGGGTGTGCGTACGCGGGTCGTGTCGATGCCGTCCGTGGAGTGGTTCGAGGAGCAGGACCAGGCGTACAAGGACAGCGTGCTGCTGCCGACCGTGCGGGCGCGGGTGGCGGTCGAGGCGGCGGTCGGTCTGACCTGGCACCGGTACGTCGGTGACGTGGGGCGGATCGTCTCGCTGGAGCACTACGGCGCGTCCGCCGACTACAAGACGCTCTACCGGGAGTTCGGGCTCACTGCCGAGGCGGTCGTCACGGCCGCACGGGAGTCGCTCGAAGCCGCCTCCCGCTGACGCCGCGCCCCGGCACGTACAGCGAAGCTACGACAAGCAGGAGTTGCAATTCCCATGACAGACGCTCTCAAGCGCCTCTCCGACGAAGGCGTCGCGATCTGGCTGGATGACCTGTCCCGTCACCGGATCACGTCGGGCAACCTGGGCGAACTCATCGACGAGCAGCACGTGGTGGGCGTCACCACGAACCCGACGATCTTCCAGAAGGCCATCTCTTCCGACGAGAAGTACGACCAGCAGGTCTCCGACCTCGCCTCTCGCGGCGTCACCGTCGAGGAGGCTCTGCGCATGATCACCACCGCCGACGTGCGGGACGCCGCGGACGTGCTGCGGCCGGTCTTCGACGCCACCGGCGGCAAGGACGGCCGGGTCTCCATCGAGGTCGATCCCCGGCTGGCGCACAGGACCAAGCCGACCGTCGCCGAGGCGCGGCAGCTGGCCTGGCTGGTGGACCGTCCCAACACCTTCATCAAGATCCCCGCGACCAGGGCCGGCCTGCCCGCGATCACCGAGACCATCGGCAAGGGCATCAGCGTCAACGTGACGCTGATCTTCTCCCTGGAGCGGTACCGCGAGGTCATGGACGCCTTCCAGGCCGGGCTGGAGAAGGCCAAGGCCCTCGGCCTGGACCTCTCGCAGATCCACTCGGTGGCGTCCTTCTTCGTCTCCCGCGTCGACACCGAGATCGACAAGCGGCTCGACGCGCTGGGCACCGACGAGGCGAAGGAGCTGAAGGGCAAGGCGGCCGTCGCCAACGCCCGCCTCGCCTACCAGGCTTACGAGCAGGTCTTCGGCGCCGCCGACGGTTCTTCCGAGCCGCCGGAGCGCTGGAGGGTCCTGGAGCGCGCCGGAGCCAACAGCCAGCGCCCGCTGTGGGCCTCGACGGGCGTGAAGGACCCCTCGCTCCCCGACACCCTCTACGTGACGGAACTGGTCGCGCCGAACACGGTCAACACGATGCCGGAGGCGACCTTGAAGGCCGCCGACGACCACGGCGACATCACCGGCGACACGGTCCGCGGCAGCTACGCGGACGCCCAGGCGGCGCTCGACGCCGTCGCCGCCGCCGGCATCTCCTACGACGACGTGGTCCAGGTCCTGGAGGACGAGGGCGTGGAGAAGTTCGAGGCGTCCTGGAACGAACTGCTGTCTTCCACCGAGGCGGAGCTCAAGCGCCTCACGCCGAAGGAGGCGTAAGGAAGTTGACCGACGCAGCCAATCCGCTGCGTGACGCACTGGACCGGCGGCTCCCGCGCATCGCGGGACCGTCGGGTCTGGTCATTTTCGGCGTCACGGGTGATTTGTCACGTAAAAAGCTGATGCCAGCCGTCTACGACCTCGCGAACCGCGGTCTGCTCCCGCCGGGGTTCTCCCTCGTCGGCTTCGCCCGCCGGGACTGGGAGCACGAGGACTTCGCACAGGTCGTGCACGACTCCGTGAAGGAACACGCGCGCACACCCTTCCGTGAGGAGGTCTGGGAGCAGCTCTCGCAGGGAATGCGCTTCGTGCCCGGCGTCTTCGACGACGACGAGGCCTTCCGCACCCTGAAGTCGACCATCGAGGAGCTGGACAAGTCCCGTGGTACGGGCGGCAACTTCGCCTTCTATCTCTCCGTGCCGCCGAAGTTCTTCCCCACCGTCGTCTCCCAGCTGAAGAAGCACGGCTTGTCCGGCGCCGGCGAGGGCTCGTGGCGCCGCGCGGTCATCGAGAAGCCCTTCGGGCACGATCTGCCCAGCGCACAGAAGCTGAACGCGATCGTGCACGACGTCTTCCACCCCGACCAGGTCTTCCGCATCGACCACTACCTGGGCAAGGAGACCGTCCAGAACATCCTGGCGCTGCGCTTCGCCAACACGATGTTCGAGCCGCTGTGGAACCGCAGTTACGTCGACCACGTACAGATCACCATGGCCGAGGACATCGGCATCGGCGGCCGCGCGGGCTACTACGACGGCATCGGCTCGGCGCGTGACGTCATCCAGAACCACCTGCTCCAACTCCTCGCCCTCACGGCGATCGAGGAGCCGGCCTCCTTCGGCGCCAAGGCCCTGGTCACCGAGAAGCTCAAGGTTCTCAACGCCGTACGCCTCCCGCGTGAGCTGGGCAAGCACACGGTCCGCGGCCAGTACGCGGCTGGCTGGCAGGGCGGCGAGAAGGTGCGCGGCTATCTGGAGGAGGAGGGCATCGACCCGAAGTCGAAGACCGACACCTTCGCCGCGATGCGTCTGGAGATCGACAACCGCCGCTGGGCGGGCGTGCCGTTCTACCTCCGTACGGGCAAGCGCCTGGGCCGCCGCGTCACCGAGATCGCGGTCGTATTCCAGCGCGCACCGCACTCCCCCTTCGACGCGACCGACACCCAGGAACTCGGTCAGAACGCCCTGGTCATCCGCGTACAGCCGGACGAGGGCATCACCATCAGGTTCGGCTCGAAGGTGCCCGGCACACAGATGGAGATCCGGGACGTGACCATGGACTTCGCCTACGGCGAGTCCTTCACCGAGTCCAGCCCGGAGGCGTACGAACGCCTTCTGCTCGACGTCCTGCTCGGCGACGCGAACCTCTTCCCGCGCCACCAGGAGGTCGAGCGGTCCTGGGAGATCCTCGACCCCGTCGAGCACTACTGGGACAAGCACGGCAAGCCCGAGCAGTACCCCGCCGGCACCTGGGGCCCCCAGGGCGCCGACGAGATGCTCGCACGCGACGGACGGAGCTGGCGCCGGCCATGAACATCGACCTCACGGACACCACTTCGAGCCAGATCAACACCACGCTCGTCCAGGCCCGCCGTTCGATCGGCTCCCCCGCCGTCGGCATGGTCCTCACGCTGGTGATCGTCACGGACGAAGGCAATCACTACGACGCCCTGAAGTCGGCGAGCGAGGCCTCCAAGGAGCACCCTTCGCGCATCCTCGTCGTCATCCGCCGGCCCGGCCGCTCTCCCCGTGACCGCGCGTCGGCCAGGCTCGACGCCGAGGTGCGGGTGGGCAGCGACTCGGGCACCGGGGAGACCGTACTGCTGCGCCTGCACGGCGAGTTGGCCTCGCACGCCTACAGCGTCGTGCTCCCGCTGCTGCTGCCCGACGCGCCCGTCGTCGTCTGGTGGCCGGAGGACGCGCCCGAGCACCCGTCCGAGGACAAGCTCGGCACGCTCGCACAGCGGCGCATCACCGACGCGGCGGCCGCGGAGGACCCGGTCGCCGCGCTCAAGCTGCGCGGCGAGACATACGCGCCCGGCGACACAGACCTGTCCTGGACCCGGCTGACGCCCTGGCGGAGCGTGCTCGCGGCGGGCCTGGACCAGCAGTCGCTGAAGGTGCGTTCCGCGGTGGTCGAGGGCGAGGGCGACAACCCGTCGACGGAGCTGCTCGCGCTGTGGCTGGCCGAGCGCCTGCGCGTATCGGTGGAGCGCAAGGTCACGGACGGCCCCGGCATCACCGCCGTACGGATGGGAACGGCCGACGGCGAGATCTGCCTGGACCGCGCTGACGGCTCGCTCGCCGAACTGGCCGTGCCCGGGCAGCCGGACCGCCATGTGGCACTTCACCGGCGCGGCACGGCCGAGCTGATCGCGGAGGAGCTTCGCCGTCTGGACCCGGACGAGGCCTACGCGTCGGCCGTGCAGTACGCCGTCAAGCAGCTGGGCAGGGCAGGCGGCCGGGGCAACGGCGGCGGCGCCCGGAGCACCGAACGGCCGCAGCCAGGCGCCGCGAAGAAGGCCGCCAAGCCGGCGGCCAAGAGGGCGACGAAGAAGTGAGCGCAGCCGCCCAGGTCTTCGTGCACCGCGACAAGGACGAGATGGCCCGGGCGGCCGCCGCACGCCTCGCCGCCCGCATCGCCGAAGCACAGTCGGCGCGCGGCAGCGCCTCGGTCGTGCTGACGGGCGGGCGCAACGGGAACGGTCTCCTCTCCGCGCTGGCCTCCTCCACCGGACGCAGCGGACCCAACGGACGGGAGGCCGTCAACTTCTCCCGGCTGGACCTGTGGTGGGGAGACGAGCGGTTCCTGCCCGAGGGCGACCCGGAACGCAACGTCACACAGGCGCGCGAAGCCCTTCTGGACTCCGTGCCCCTCGACCCGGTGCGCGTGCACGCCATGGCCGCATCCGACGGTGCGTACGGCGGAGACGTGGAAGCCGCGGCCGAGGCCTACGAGACCGAACTGGCCGCCGCCGCACGCTCCGAGGGCCGTCCCGGGGACCGGGCGCGCGTCCCCTCCTTCGACGTGCTGCTACTGGGCGTGGGCCCGGACACGCATGTGGCGTCGCTCTTCCCGGAGCACGCGGGCGTACGGGAGACCGAACGCATGGTCGTCGGTGTGCAGGGCGCCCCCAAGCCGCCGCCCGTGCGCATCTCGCTCACGCTGCCGGCCATCCGCGCGGCGCGTGAGGTGTGGCTGCTGGCAGCGGGCGAGGACAAGGCGCAGGCCGCGGCTCTCGCCCTGTCGGGCCCTGGCGAGGTGCAGGCACCGGCATCCGGCGCGTACGGCACGGAGCGCACGCTGTGGCTGCTGGACGAGGCCGCCGCGGCAGGGCTGCCGAGCGGCCTGATCCGAGGCGGGTGAGCCACGGGTTGTTCCCCGAAGTGCCCTGCGACCGGCGGAATCCGGTCGCAGGGCACTTCACGCTTCGCGTCAGCCGGCGCCGGCTCAGGGCTGGGCGGAGTCCGCTTCGTCGGCGGGGCCCGGCCAGTACGCCGGGTACGCGGCGGCCGGCTGCCGTCCGGCCTCCAGGGAGTTCTCGACCACGGCCGACCCCGGGCAGGAGGCGCTCGGGGCGTTCATGACGGCTTCGGCGAGGTCGGAGGCCTGGGCCTCGGTGATGTCCGGGGCGTGCGAGAGCGTGGCGGCCGTTTCCTCGCCCACGTCCGGGATCTGCGCCCCCTGTGGCGTGTCGGGGAAGAGATCGCGGAAGGCCACCGCTCCGCCCATCTCGTCGATCATCCGCTGCGAGTTCTCCTTCGCGAAACGCACTCCCGCGGTCCGCACAGAAGTCCCGCCCCCCCCGGCGCGGCTCAACAGGTTCCGTACGAGCGGACGGATCTGCTCGGACAACCTGGCGCACGCACCGGCGGGGCTGACCACCTCGCCGAGGATGACCCACCAGGCTCCGGCGGCGGCACCCGTGTTCGCGATGAAGTCGGGGATCACCGTGACCCCCCGCTCCAGCAGACGCTGCTCGGCCTCGGGGGTGGTGGGCACGTTCGCCGCCTCCACAACGAACCTGCCGCGGATCCGGTCGCAGTTGCCCGCTGTGATCGTGTGGCCGACGGCGGCCGGCACCAGCACTTCGACGTCCATGCCCAGCCACTCGTCACCGGGCGCCTCGATGTCGTCCTCGCGCAGCACGGAGCGGTCGATGACGCCGCCCGTCGTCCGTGCGGACAGCAGGAGTTCGACGTCGAGACCGCGCGAGGTGTTGAGGACCAGGCCCCGTGCGTCGGTGATCCCGACGATCTTCACCCCCGCACGTGCGAGGTAGAGCGCCGTCGATCCGCCCATCGCACCGAAACCCTGCACGACCGCGCGCGCCGTCTCCGCCGGGATGTCCTCGTGCTCCAGGGCCGCCAGGGCCGACTCCGCGACGCCGTAGCCGCCGATGAGTTCCGAGAGCAGCAGCCCGTCCGTCCGCGTGGTGAAGGCCTGCTGGATACGCGACCGGACCTCGGCCTGGTCCTGTGAACGGACCACCGCGGCGTGGAAGGACGTCTCACCGATGCCGACCCGGCTGAACGCCCGGTCGAGCTGCTCCTGCTGTGTGCCGAGGTCGCCCGCGGTGACCCAGAAGCGTTCGAGCAGCGGCCGGACCCCCTGGAGGAAGCGCTCGCGCACCTCTTCGGCCCGCGGGTCCTCGGAGTCGAAGTCGATGCCGCCCTTGGCGCCGCCGACGTGAATCCCGAAAGCGCCCATCTTCAGGGTCATCTCCCGGGCGAGTTCGGCCACTTCGCCGAGTGTGCACCCGGGCCGCATGCGCAGGCCGCCCGTGGCGATGCCCGTCACCAGCTGGTCGATCACGACGAACCCGCGAGCCGAGGTCTGGTTGTCACGCCACGTGATCTGCAGATAGGGCTCATGCTCAAGCACCTGCAGTTGCGTCTCGACAGCTGTTTGTGTCACTTGGCACTCACCCTTTCTAGTTACTGATAGGCACTTACTCACGCATGGGACTACTCACGCGTGGGACTTTCGACGACTCGGCCGTAGAACCGGCTGTCGTTTGTTACTCCCGGGGAACCGAAGACGGGAATTCTTGCGCGGAATCGAGCGGCTGCACGCGCTCGCAAACAATCGACGACCATGCAAGCAGGACGAATTACGCCCGCAGGGCACGCTTGTGGCGAGCCCTTAACACGAGCGCAATAAAGTTCATCGGAATACGCAGAGAACGCATCTGGTTGCGTTGTGCGTAGCGCCCACTGTGAGGTCGGGCTTCATCCCTTGTCAAGCGGTCTCTTGGGTTGATTCCGGGGCCGGTTTTCGCCCTCCGCGCGGCCCTTTCGAACCGGAAAGAAAATGCAGCTCAGCGCGGTCGGCAGAACCCCCCGGGATCGGTCTGACAGAAAATCAGCCCCGTCCGGCCCTGACGGACGAGGACGCCCTCGCGCGGCGAAGGCGTCCTTTCGTCATCGGCGTCGTCCCAGGGCCCTCTCCAGCACCACCGGACGAGGAGGACGGGGACCTCAGCGGCCCCGCAGCCGGCGGTACCGGGCGACCAGTCCGGCCGTCGAGCTGTCGAGCCCTTCGACGTCCGTGCCGTCCGTCAGGGCCGGCTCCAGCCGCTTGGCGAGGACCTTGCCCAGCTCGACGCCCCACTGGTCGAAGCTGTCGATGTTCCACACCGCGCCCTGGACGAAGACCTTGTGCTCGTACAGGGCGACGAGCTGGCCGAGCACCGAGGGGGACAGCTCCTCGGCGAGGATCGTGGTCGTCGGGCGGTTGCCGGGGAAGGTGCGGTGCGGCACCTGCGCCTCCGGGACGCCCTCCGCCCGTACCTCCTCCTCGGTCTTGCCGAAGGCGAGCGCCTGCCCCTGTGCGAAGAGGTTCGCCATCAGCAGGTCGTGCTGCCCGGCCAGGTCGCCCAGACCGGGTGCGGGGCGTGCAATGCCGATGAGGTCGGCGGGGATCATCTTCGTGCCCTGGTGGAGCAGTTGGTAGTACGCGTGCTGCCCGTTGGTGCCGGGCGTACCCCAGACGACGGGGCCCGTCTGCCAGCCCACGGGGCGCCCCTCGCGGTCGGTCGACTTCCCGTCGGACTCCATGTCCAACTGCTGCAGATACGCCGTGAACTGGGAGAAGTAGTGGCTGTAGGGCAGCACGGCGTGGGTCTGCGCGTCGAAGAAGTTGCCGTACCAGATGCCCAGGAGCCCCATCAGCATCGGCGCGTTGGCCTCGAAGGGTGCCGTGCGGAAGTGCTCGTCGACCAGGCGGAAACCGCTCAGCATCTCGCTGAAGTGATCGGCTCCGATGGCGACCATGAGAGAGAGCCCGATGGCGGAGTCGTAGGAGTAACGACCGCCGACCCAGTCCCAGAACTCGAACATGTTCTCCGTGTCGATGCCGAACTCCGAGACCTTCCCGGCGTTCGTGGAGACCGCGACGAAGTGCCGGGCGACCGCCTCCCGCGCACCACCGAGGCCCGCAAGGAGCCACTCGCGGGCCGCGGTCGCGTTGGTGATCGTCTCGACGGTGGTGAAGGTCTTCGACGCCACGATGAAGAGCGTCTCGGCCGGGTCGAGGTCCCGCACGGCCTCGTGCAGGTCGGCGCCGTCCACGTTGGAGACGAAGCGGAAGTCCATGTCCCGCTTCGTGTACGGCCGCAGCGCCTCGTACGCCATCTTCGGTCCCAGGTCCGAACCGCCGATGCCGATGTTGACGACGTTGCGGATCCGCCTGCCGGTGTGGCCTGTCCACTCCCCGTCGCGCACCCGCGCCGCGAAGAGCGCCATCCTGCCGAGCACGGCGTGCACATCGCCTACGACGTTCTCACCGTCGACCGTGATCTCGGACGAGACGGGGGCGCGCAGCGCGGTGTGCAGAACCGCCCGGTCCTCGGTGATGTTGATCTTCTCGCCGCGGAACATGGCGTCCCGCAGCGCCACGACCGAGGTGCCGGCCGCCAGCTCCCCCAGGAGCCGGAGCGTCTCGTCCGTGATCAGCTGCTTGGAGAAGTCCAGGTGAAGATCGCCCACCTGCAGGCCGTACCGCTCGGGGCGCCGCGCGTCGTCGGCGAAGAGCGTGCGCAGATGTGTGTCGCCGAACTCCTCGCGGTGCTTGGCCAGCGCGTGCCACTCGGGCAGTTGATCGAGCCGGGTGGGGCGTGCTCCGTTCATCGGCGGTCGTCACCTTCTCCTCGTACTGAATACGCCGCGCACCAACCTAATTGACGGGTGATGCGGGCCCGCGCGCACCGCACGGAGCGGCCGGGGCAGTGACGGGGGACGGTACGGGACGCCCGAGGCGCGGAGGTGAAGGGAGGACGACGGGGAGCCGTCAGATCTCGCCGCGGAGCTTGGCGAGGGCCTCGGCCAGGATCGCCTCGCCGTCCTCGTCGCTGCGGCGCTCGCGCACGTATGCGAGGTGGGTCTTGTACGGCTCGGTCCGGGGCGGGTCCGGCGGGTTCTCCTCGTCCGTACCGGCCGGGAAGCCGCAGCGGGGACAGTCCCAGGTCTCGGGGATCTGCGCGTCGCTGGCGAAGCTGGGCTGTGTCTCGTGCCCGTTGGAGCACCAGAAGGAGATGCGCAGGCGGGGCGCGGTCTCGCCTCGCTCGGCCTCCCCCATCGGCCCCGCCCCGACCCGGCTTCCCCGGATCGCGTTGCCACTTGCCACGGTCGTAACTCCCTGCCTCGCGGTGCCGCGGAACATCGACGATGAGTCCGTCGCGGGCGCCCTAGTGTACGTAGGGCCCAACGCGCGTCCAGTGACCGGAGTTACTGCGTCGGCTCCGGACGCGAGCCTCATGATAGGCCGGGTACGGCGACTTGCGGCTGCTCTTGCAAGGGCGGAGACGCCCGCCCCGGGTGCCGGGGCACGCAAGCGGCAGGTGAGTGCGGGACGGCGGCCGAGGCGCCGCCCCGCGTCACGGCTCCGGCTCCGTCAGCTCTCCAGCTTCATCAGCAGACCGAGCACCACGATGATCGCGAACCAGACCAGGCCGACCACCACGGTGAGCCGGTCGAGGTTGCGCTCGGCGACCGAGGAGCCGCCGACGGACGACTGCATGCCGCCGCCGAACATGTCGGAGAGGCCGCCGCCCTTCCCCTTGTGCATCAGCACCAGCAGCGCCATCAGGAAGCTGAAGACGATGAGGGCGATTGAGAACCCCATGATCACGGCTGGACCAACTCTCTCGGACTTCGCGGACTACTTCACATGTGAGGGGGCCGGACGCGCGCCCGGCCCCCGACAGCGTACGACGGGCGGGGGCCCGGCGTCATACGCCTGCCCTTTCGGGCCGTCCCCGGCTCTGCTCGTGCCGGGGCGTGTCACCGGTCAGGTCACCGGTCGGGGCACCGGGCAGGTCACTGATCGCGGAAACGCACGATCTTGACGAACTCCTCCGCGTCCAGCGAAGCACCGCCCACCAGCGCACCGTCGATGTCGGGCTGCGCCATGATCTGCGCGACGTTGCCGGACTTCACCGAGCCGCCGTACTGGATGCGGACGGCGTCGGCGGTCTCCTGCCCGTACAGCTCGGCGAGGCGGCCGCGGACGGCGCCGCAGACCTCCTGCGCGTCCTCCGCGCCGCACGTCTTGCCGGTGCCGATGGCCCACACCGGCTCGTACGCGATCACGATGGTGGCCACCTGCTCGGCGGTCACCTCCTTCAGCGCGCCGTCGACCTGGGCGAGGGTGTGCGCGACGTGGCTTCCCTCTTCGCGCACCGCGAGCTCTTCGCCGACGCACAGGATCGGCGTCAGGTCGTGCTCGAAGGCCGCCTTCACCTTCGCGTTGACCAGCGGCTCGTCCTCGCCGTGGTACTGACGGCGCTCGGAGTGGCCGATGGTGACGTAGGAGCAGTGCAGTTTGGCGAGCATCCCACCGGAGATCTCTCCGGTGTACGCGCCGGAGGCGTGTGCGGACACGTCCTGGGCCCCGTACTTGATCTTCAGCTTGTCGCCGTCGACCAGGGTCTGAACGGAGCGCAGGTCGGTGAACGGCGGCAGAACCGCGACCTCGACGGCCGCGTGGTCCTTGTCCGTCAGGGCGAAGGCGAGCTTCTGCACGTGGGCGATGGCCTCGAGGTGGTTGAGGTTCATCTTCCAGTTGCCCGCCATCAGCGGGGTGCGGGTGGTCACGGGGTCAGTCCTCCATTGTTCGCTCCGCCGCGGCAGCGGCTCATGTCACGGACGCACGTGCTGGGGGTACCGCCCACCGAAGGCAGGGGGAGCAGCGGTGCGGGCAGAGTTGCTGCCTGCGGCTTGACCGCCGCACACGCGTCGCTCACGCATCCTCCAGTGCGGCGAGGCCGGGCAGCGTCTTGCCTTCGAGGTATTCGAGGCTGGCGCCGCCGCCGGTCGAGATGTGGCCGAACGCGTTCTCGTCGAAGCCGAGCAGGCGTACGGCGGCAGCGCTGTCTCCGCCGCCGACGACGTTGAAGGAGCCGCTGTCCAGCAGCGCCTGGGCGACGGCGCTGGTGCCGTCGGCGTAGTCGGGATGCTCGAAGACACCCATCGGGCCGTTCCAGAAGACGGTCGCGGCGTCGGCGAGCTTCGCGGCGTACAGCTTGCGGGTCTCCGGGCCGATGTCCAGGCCCATCACTCCCGCCGGGATCGCGCTGACGGTGACGGTGGACGGCCCGGCCGGCGCCTTGGTCTTCAGGTCGGGGAAGCTCTCCGCGGCCAGCACGTCCACGGGCAGCACGAACTCCACGCCCAGCTTCTCCGCCTGCTCCAAGTACCCCTTGACAGTGGGGATCTGGTCCTCCTGCAGCAGCGAACCGCCGACCTCGTGCCCCTGGGCCTTGAGGAAGGTGTACGCCATTCCGCCGCCGATGAGGATGCGGTCGGCCTTGTGCAGAAGGTGCTCGATGACGCCCAGCTTGTCCGAGACCTTCGCACCGCCGAGCACCACCGCGTACGGGCGTTCGACGTCCTCGGTGAGCTTCTTCAGCACCCCCACCTCGGTGGCGATGAGGCCCCCGGCGGCGTGCGGCAGACGAGCCGGAAGGTCGTAGACGGAGGCGTGCTTGCGGTGCACGGCGCCGAAGCCGTCACCGACGTAGAGGTCGGCCAGCGCAGCGAGTTCACTTGCGAAGGCCACGCGCTCGGCGTCGTCCTTGCTGGTCTCCCCGGCGTTGAAGCGCAGGTTCTCCAGAAGCGTCACGCCGCCGTCGGCGCTCGCCTCCACCGCGGCCTTCGCGCTGTCGCCCACCGTGTCGGACGCGAACGCGACGTCCTTGCCGAGGAGTTCACCGAGCCGCTTCGCGACGGGCGCGAGCGAGAACTGCGGATCGGGCGCGCCCTTGGGCCGGCCGAGGTGTGAGGCCACGACGACGCGCGCACCGTTCTCGGCCAGTTTGCGGATGGTGGGGACGGCGGCCCTGATGCGGCCGTCGTCGGTGATGCCCCGTTCTTCAACAGATGCAGCGCCGTCGAGCGGGACGTTCAGGTCGGCGCGGACGAAGACCCGCTTGCCGCCCACTCCCCCGGCGATGAGTTCGTCGATCGTCTTCATGCTTGCTGGTGCTCTCCTTGGAGTTCAGGCCCTCGTTGTCGCGCGGCGGACCTCACACGGCAGGGCTCGCAGGGCGCGTCATCGCGCCCTGCGAGCCCTGCCACGGTCTGCCATCTCTCGGCGCTGCTCGGCCTCGTAGGCGGGAGCGCTCAGAGCTTGTCGCCGACGAAGGTGGTCAGGTCGACGAGACGGTTGGAGTAGCCCCACTCGTTGTCGTACCAGCCGACGATCTTCGCCTGCTTGCCCTGGACCATCGTGAGCGACGCGTCGAAGGTGCAGGACGCGGGCCAGTTGACGATGTCCGAGGAGACGATCGGGTCCTCGGTGTACTCCACGATGCCCTTCAGCTGGCCCTCTGCGGCCTTCTGGAAGGCGGCGTTGATCTCGTCCCTGCTCGCCTCCCGTTCCAGCTCCAGGACCAGGTCGGTGACGGAGCCCGTGGGCACCGGCACACGCATGGCGATGCCGTCCAGCTTGCCCTTGAGGTGCGGGAGGACGAGGGCCGTGGCCTTCGCGGCGCCCGTCGAGGTCGGGATGATGTTCTCGGCGGCAGCGCGTGCGCGGCGCAGGTCCTTGTGCGGGAAGTCCAGGATGCGCTGGTCGTTGGTGTACGCGTGGACCGTCGTCATCATGCCCTTGACGAGGCCGAAGTTCTCGTCGGCGATCTTCGCCATCGGCGCCACACAGTTGGTGGTGCAGGAGGCGTTGGAGACGACGTGGTGCTTGGCCGCGTCGTACTTGTCCTCGTTGACGCCCATGACGACGGTGATGTCCTCCTCCTTGGCCGGAGCCGAGATGAGGACCTTCTTCGCGCCGGCCGCAAGGTGCTTGGCCGCGTCGTCGCGCTTGGTGAAGATGCCGGTGGACTCCACGACGATGTCGGCGCCGAGCTCGCCCCAGGGCAGCTGGGCCGGGTCGCGCTCCGCCATCGTCCTGAAGGTCTGGTTGCCCACCGTGATCGTGTCGTCGGTGTGGCTGACCTCCTGCTTGAGGCGGCCCAGGATGCTGTCGTACTTCAGCAGGTGCACCAGGGTCGCGTTGTCGGTCAGGTCGTTGACACCGACGATCTCGATGTCCGCCCCCTGCTCGAGCAGTGCGCGGAAGTAGTTGCGACCGATGCGGCCGAAGCCGTTGATGCCTACGCGGATCGTCACGAACCGATCTCCTCGTTGGTACGCCGGCATGGACACCGGCAAAGCTGTATGGGATGTCCCCGACCGCTTCCGACCCTACCGCGCTCCACTCTTTACGGTGACATCGGCCACCCGCCGTCCACGGGCCGGGACGCGGGGCGGCCTGAAGGGTGCCGCCCAGGGAGCGCGGACGACCCTGAGACCCGCGGCGGCCCGGGGGACGGGCGACGGGGCAAACGGGGTCAGCCGACCATCTCTTCCGTGAGGCTGGTCTCCGTACCCGGAATGCCCAGGTCCTGAGCACGCTTGTCGGCCATCGCCAGGAGCCGGCGGATACGGCCGGCGACGGCGTCCTTCGTCAGCGGCGGATCGGCGAGGGCGCCAAGCTCCTCCAGCGAAGCCTGCTTGTGGTCCATGCGCAGGCGGCCGGCTGCGGCCAGGTGCTCGGGCACGTCGTCGGCGAGGATCTCCAGCGCACGCTGCACGCGTGCGCCCGCCGCGACGGCCGCACGCGCCGATCGGCGCAGGTTGGCGTCGTCGAAGTTGGCCAGGCGGTTGGCGGTGGCGCGGACCTCGCGGCGCATCCGCCGCTCCTCCCAGGCCAGCACGGACTCGTGAGCGCCCAGCCGCGTCAAGAGCGCGCCGATGGCGTCACCGTCACGGACGACGACGCGGTCAACGCCGCGCACCTCGCGGGCCTTCCCCGCGATCTGAAGCCTGCGCGCGGCACCGACGAGTGCCAGCGCCGCCTCCGGACCGGGGCACGTGACCTCCAGCGACGAGCTGCGGCCCGGTTCCGTCAGCGATCCGTGCGCGAGGAACGCACCGCGCCAGGCGGCCTCGGCGTCGCAGGTGGCCCCCGAGACCACCTGCGGCGGAAGGCCGCGGATCGGGCGTCCGCGGCTGTCCACCAGCCCTGTCTGGCGTGCGAGCTGGTCGCCGCCCGCCACGACCCGTACGACGTAGCGGCTGCCGCGGCGGAGCCCGCCCGGCGCCATCACCACCAGGTCGGAGCTGTGTCCGAAGATCTCCAGAACGTCCTTGCGCAGGCGCCGGGCCGCAATGCCCGTATCGAGCTCCGCCTCGATCACGATCCGCCCGCTCACCAGGTGCAGGCCGCCCGCGAACCGCAGGATCGACGAGACCTCGGACTTCCGGCAGCAGGTCCGGGTGACGGGAAGCCGGGAGATCTCGTCCTTCACTGCAGCCGTCATCGCCATGGGCCGATCCTTCCATGCATCCGAAAAATACGGTCGTACGCGGCTGCCAGCAGCTCCGGATCGTGCCTGGCTGCACCTCCCCCGGGGCCTTCGCCCTGGGCGGCACCTCCGGCCGCCGCGACCGGTGACAGCTGAGCCGTCGCTCCGAGCCGCTCGGCGGCCTGACACAGGGAATCCCGGTCGGGAACGGCGTTCTCGTCGGCCAGCACCACGTCGAAGGCGAGTTTAGGGGCGTGTCGGGCCAAAACGTCCAAATGACGCTGCGGGGAGAAGCCTTCTGTTTCTCCGGGCTGCGGAGCGAGGTTCAGCGAGAGCACCTTGCGGGCCTTGGTCTGCGTCAGGGCGTCGAGCAGTTCCGGGACGAGCAGGTGCGGGATCACAGAGGAGAACCAGGAGCCGGGGCCCAGTACGACCCAGTCCGCGTCGAGTACGGCCTTGACCGCCTCGGTGACGGCGGGCGGGTCGTGCGGCACGAGATGGACCTGCTGCACCTCGCCCCGGGTCAGGGCGACCGTGGCCTGGCCCCGGACGGTCGAGACCTCGTCGGGGCGCGCCGGGTCGTGGCCGCGTACCAGCGCCTGGAGCTCCAGCGGGACCGCGGACATGGGCAGCACCCTGCCGTGCGCGCCGAGCAGTTTGCCCACCAGGTCGAGGGCCTGGACGTGGTCACCGAGCTGCTCCCAGAGCGCGACGATCAGCAGATTCCCCACCGCGTGGTCGTGCAGGTCGCCGCGGCTGACGAACCGGTGCTGGACCACCTCGGCCCAGGTGCGGCCCCACTCGTCGTCGCCGCACAGCGCCGCGAGCGCCTTGCGCAGGTCGCCGGGGGGCAGCACGCCCAGCTCGTCGCGGAGGCGGCCGCTGGAGCCGCCGTCGTCGGCGACGGTCACGACGGCGGTGAGGTCCCCTGTGATGCGGCGCAGCGCGGTGAGCGACGCGGACAGGCCCGCGCCGCCGCCGAGTGCCACGACCTTCGGCTGGGCGCCGTGCCGTGCCGTGCGTGTGTTCACCGGGCGCCGCAGCCGGATGGTCCTACGAGGCATTCGCGCTTCTCACGTCCTCATTCACGTCCCATGTCGCGGTGCACCACGACGGTCTCCACACCGGCGTCGGAAAGCCGGCGGGCCAGCTTCTCCGACACGGCGACGCTGCGGTGCTTTCCGCCCGTGCAGCCGACCGCGACGGTGACGTAGCGCTTGCCCTCCCTGCGGTACCCGGCGGCGATGAGCTGGAGCAGCTCGGCGTAGCGGTCCAGGAACTCCTTCGCGCCCGGCTGGTCGAAGACGTAGTCCGAGACCTCTTCGCTCGTGCCGTTGTACGGGCGCAGCTCCGGGACCCAGTGCGGGTTGGGGAGGAAGCGGCAGTCGGCGACGAGATCGGCGTCAACGGGAAGCCCGTACTTGTACCCGAAAGACATCACCGTGGCGCGGAGTTCGGGCTCCTCCTCGCCTGCGAAACGGGCGTCGAGCTTGGCCCTCAGCTCGTGGACGTTCAGGCCGGAGGTGTCGATGACCATGTCGGCGTCGCCGCGCAGCTCCCGCAGCAGGTCCCGTTCGGCCGCGATGCCGTCGACGATCCTGCCGTCGCCCTGCAGCGGGTGAGGGCGGCGCACCGACTCGAAGCGGCGTACGAGCGCCTCGTCGCTCGCCTCCAGATAGACGATGCGGCGCTTGACCTGCCGCTGGGAGAGGTCCGCTAGGGACTCCTTGAGGTTGTCGAAGAAGCTCCGCCCGCGGACGTCGACGACGACGGCGATGCGCGCGACATTGCCCTGCGAGCGCGCGCCCAGGTCGACCATGGTGGGGATCAGCTCGGGCGGGAGATTGTCGACCACGAACCAGCCGAGGTCCTCCAGGCACTTGGCGGCGGTGCTGCGTCCGGCGCCGGACATGCCGGAGATGATCACGAGCTCCGGGATCACGGCGTCCACGGGCGCGTCCGCGGGCGGGGACGCGTCCGCACCCGGGGCTGTGTCTGTGCCGGTGCCCGTGCCGGGGCCAGTGGCGGTGCCCGTGCCGGGGCCCGGCTGCACCGGCTCTCCGGCCCGGCCGGCGTCTCTGGGCTGTTCCTGCTCGTGCTCGCTGCTCATGCTCTCCGCCCCCCGTCCTCGTGGCTCACTCTTCTTCAACGATCTCACCGGTCGCTGTGTTCACGGCCGGCCCGGAAGACTTCGTGACAAGCGCGGCGGCGACCGTCTCCGCCGTCTTGCGGCCCACACCCGGTACCTCGCAGATCTCCTCGACGGTCGCCGCGCGGAGCCGCTTGAGGGAGCCGAAGTGCTTCAGCAGCGCCTGCTTGCGGGACGCCCCGAGGCCGGGGACGGCGTCGAGCGGGCTCGCCTTCAGGGTCTTGGAGCGTTTGCTGCGCTGATACCTGATCGCGAAGCGGTGCGCCTCGTCACGTACTCGCTGAAGCAGATAGAGGCCCTCACTCGTGCGGGGCAGCACGAGGGGGTCCTCCTCCTCCGGCAGCCACACCTCTTCGAGGCGCTTGGCGAGCCCGCAGACGGCGACGTCGTCGATGCCCAGCTCGTCCATCGCGCTGCGGGCCGCGGCGACCTGCGGACGGCCGCCGTCCACCACGATGAGCTGGGGCGGGTAGGCGAACTTCCGGGGCCTGCCGTCCTCGTCGCGCGCTCCGGTGCGCGCGGGAGAGCCCTCCGCGGGCTCCGGGCCCTCGCCCTCGGCGGGCTGCTCGCCCTCGCCGCCCCACTCGCCCGTGCGGCGCTTCTCCTGGAGATAACGACGGAAGCGGCGGCTGACGACCTCGTGCATCGAGCGGACGTCGTCCTGACCGGCGACCGACTTGATCTGGAAGCGGCGGTATTCGCTCTTGCGGGCGAGGCCGTCCTCGAAGACGACCATCGACGCGACCACGTCGTCGCCCTGGAAGTGGGAGATGTCGAAGCACTCGATGCGCAGCGGCGCCGAGTCCAGACCGAGGCCCTCGGCGATCTCCTCCAGCGCGCGCGAGCGCGTCGTGAGGTCGGACGCGCGCTTGGTCTTGTGCAGGGCAAGGGCCTGCTGTGCGTTGCGCTCCACCGTCTCCATCAGGGCGCGCTTGTCGCCGCGCTGCGGTACGCGCAGGCTGACGGCCGAGCCGCGGCGGTCGCCGAGCCACTGCGCGGCCGGTTCCGGAGGCTCGGGAAGCGCGGGGACCAGGACCTCCTTGGGGACGCCCTCACCGCTCTCCTCGCCGTAGAGCTGCTGGAGCGCATGCTCGACCAGTTCGGGCGTGGCGATCTCCTCGACCTTGTCGGTGACCCAGCCGCGCTGGCCCCGTACCCGGCCGCCGCGCACATGGAAGATCTGGACCGCTGCCTCCAGCTCGTCCTCGGCGACGGCGATCAGGTCGGCGTCGGTGGCGTCCGCGAGGACCACGGCGCTCTTCTCCATGGCGCGCTTCAGCGCGTCCATGTCGTCGCGCAGCCGTGCCGCCTTCTCGTACTCCATGTCGTCGGACGCCTGCTTCATCTCGCGCTCCAGGCGGCGCAGGTACGAGCCCGTGTGCCCGGCGACGAAGTCGCAGAACTCCTCGGCCAGTTCGCGGTGCTCCTCCGCGGTGACGCGGCCCACGCAGGGGGCGCAGCACTTGCCGATGTAACCGAGCAGGCAGGGGCGGCCGATCTGGGCGGAGCGCTTGAACACACCGGCCGAGCACGTGCGTACGGGAAACGCACGCAGCATCAGGTCGACGGTCTCGCGGATCGCCCACGCGTGTGCGTACGGACCGAAGTAGCGCACGCCCTTCTTCTTCGGGCCGCGCATCACCTGGACCCGCGGATACTCCTCGTTGAGGGTCACCGCGAGGGACGGATAGCTCTTGTCGTCGCGGTACTTGACGTTGAAACGGGGATCGAACTCCTTGATCCAGGAGTACTCCAGCTGCAGCGCCTCGACCTCCGTGGAGACCACCGTCCACTCCACCGAGGCGGCGGTCGTGACCATGGTGCGGGTGCGCACATGAAGTCCGGCCAGGTCCTGGAAGTAGTTCGCGAGCCGCTGACGCAGGCTCTTGGCCTTCCCGACGTAGATCACCCGTCGGTGCTCGTCCCGGAACCGGTAGACCCCCGGTGAGTCGGGGATCTCACCCGGTTCGGGACGGTAGCTGGAGGGGTCTGCCATGCCGCACAGCCTACGTCCGTGCGATGACAGCACCCTCGCCCGCCGCAGGGGCCCGGCCTGGCTGCGGCGAGGGTGCGGCAGCCGTGCGCCGCCGCACCCCGCCGCACCGTCAGACCGGCGGCGTCACCAGCCGCGCTCGCGCCACTCGGCGAGGCTGGGGCGCTCGGCGCCCAGGTTCGTGTCACCGCCGTGGCCGGGGTAGACCCAGGTCTCGTCGGGGAGTTGGGCGAAGAGCTTGGTCTCGACGTCGTGGAGCAGACTCGCGAACGCCTCGGGGTCGTCGTGGGTGTTGCCGACGCCGCCAGGGAACAGGCAGTCGCCGGTGAAGAGATGCGGATGCCCGTGCGGGTCGTCGTAGACGAGGGCGATCGAGCCGGGCGTGTGACCGACGAGGTGCCGGGCGGTCAGCTCGTTCTCACCGACCCGGACGGTGTCACCGTCCTCGACCAGTACGTCGGTCGCGACCGGGATCCCTTCGGCGTCGAAGCGGCCGGCGCACGTACGGGCGCCAGTGGCCTCGACGACCGGCGCGAGGGCCTGCCAGTGGTCCCCGTGCCGGTGGGTGGTGACGACGGATGCGATGCCGTCGGAACCGATGAGTTCGAGCAGCGTCTCCGGCTCGTTGGCCGCGTCGATCAGCAGCTGTTCGCCGGTCCTGCGGCAGCGCAGCAGGTAGGCGTTGTTGTTCATGGGGCCGACCGCGACCTTGGAGATCATCAGGTCGGTCAGCTCGTGCACGTCGGCAGGTCCCCCGACCTGCACCTCTCCGGTGTAAGCCATGACGACAGCCTAGGCGGTGCCCCACGGGCCCGCGCCAGAGCGGCGGCATGGCGATGTGCGGACATGCAGCGCGTGACCCAGGCGCGGCTGGACCCGGCCGTACTACAGAGCCGGCAGTTCCGGGAGCGGGTCGCGCGCGGAGAGCCCCGCGCCGGAGCTGCGCCCCGTCAGCCAGGCGACCAGGGCGGTGGGGCTCCCGGCGACGACGACGGTCTTCGAGGCGTCGTCCCCGGCCGCGCCCGTACGCCAGCTGACGCCGTCCTCCGTACGGAGTTCGACGGGTGCGGAGATGCCGGGGTGACCGGAGAAGCGCCGGGCCATGTTGGCCAGTTCGCGCTCGATGAACGTGGCGGGCAGGTCGTCCATGGCGTAGCCGATGCCGAGGTCGACGTGGTGGAGCTCGACCTCGATCCAGCGCCGGAACGGCAGGGAATACGCGCGGTCCGTCACGCCGTTACGCAGTTCCACGGTGCGTTGCCAGGCGGAGTCGCTCTGGGCGGCGAAGGCGCCGTCGAGGCGTGCGGCGCTCTCGCGCAGGTCCGCCAGGTGCTCGGCCACGGTGCGTCCGGCGTCGCGCTCGATGTCGCCGTCACGGCTCTCGGCGCTGGTGTACATGGGCCGCTCGGCGAAGACGTTCAGCAGGGCGTCGGCGTTGCGCGCGAGGTGGGCCAGTACATGACCCCGGGTCCAGCCGGGCAGCAGCGAGGGCTTGGACGCGGTGGCGTCGTCGAGCTGCTCGACTTCGGCGAGGAGCGTGCCGGTGGCGGCCCGCAGCGCGGCGGCGTCGGCGACGGGATCGGGAGCGGAGGCGGCGGGGTTCGCTGACTGCGTCATGATCTCCAAGCTAGCTCCGGCGCTCCTCCGGGTGGAAGACACGAACGCGGCACGACCCGCAGGACTTCCGCAAGGGAGACTCAGAATCGAATGCACGTGCTATAAGCTCTGAGGGCGGTACCGACACGGTCCGGGACACACTCGGACGGCACCGCCTCTAGTCTTGAGCGGGGGGCTCCTGCGCAGTCGGGGCACCCTGCTTCTCACACGAAAGGTGCCAACCGGCGTGGCCTCTGACCGTCTTCTTGTCCGTGGCGCTCGCGAGCACAATCTCCGGAATGTCTCGGTCGACCTCCCGCGCGACTCGCTCATCGTCTTCACCGGTCTGTCGGGGTCGGGCAAATCCTCCCTGGCCTTCGACACGATCTTCGCGGAGGGCCAGCGCCGCTACGTCGAGTCGCTGTCCGCGTACGCCCGGCAGTTCCTCGGCCAGATGGACAAACCCGATGTGGACTTCATCGAGGGCCTCTCCCCCGCGGTCTCCATCGACCAGAAGTCGACCTCGCGCAACCCGCGCTCGACGGTCGGCACGATCACCGAGGTCTACGACTACCTCCGGCTGCTCTTCGCCCGCATCGGCAAGCCGCACTGCCCGGAGTGCGGCCGGCCCATCACCCGCCAGTCGCCGCAGGCCATCGTCGACAGGGTGCTCGGCCTGGAGCCGGGCAGCCGCTTCCAGGTGCTCTCGCCGCTGGTGCGTGAGCGCAAGGGCGAGTACGTCGACCTCTTCAACGAGCTGCAGACCAAGGGCTACAGCAGGGCGCGCGTCGACGGGCAGACCGTCCAGCTGTCCGAACCGCCGAAGCTGAAGAAGCAGGAGAAGCACACGATCGAGGTCGTCGTCGACCGCCTCACCGTCAAGGAGAGCGCGAAGCGGCGGCTGACGGACTCCGTGGAGACGGCGCTCGGCCTCTCGGGCGGCATGGTGATCCTCGACTTCGTCGACCTGGACGAGGACGACCCGCAGCGCGAGCGGATGTTCTCGGAGCACCTCTACTGCCCGTACGACGACCTGTCGTTCGAGGAGCTGGAGCCGCGCACCTTCTCCTTCAACTCGCCCTTCGGCGCCTGCCCCGACTGCACCGGCATCGGCACGCGCATGGAGGTGGATCCGGAGCTGATCGTCCCGGACGAGGAGAAGTCGCTGGACGAAGGCGCCCTGCACCCGTGGTCGCACGGGCACACGCGGGACTACTTCGGCCGCCTCATCGGTGCGCTCGCCGACGCGCTCGGCTTCCGTACTGACATCCCCTGGGCCGGGCTGCCGCAGCGGGCCAAGAAGGCGCTCCTGTACGGGCACAAGACGCAGATCGAGGTGCGCTACCGCAACCGGTACGGGCGGGAGCGTGCCTACACCACGGCCTTCGAGGGGGTCGTGCCCTTCGTCAAGCGGAGGCATCAGGAGGCGGAGACCGACAGCAGCAGGGAGCGCTTCGAGGGCTACATGCGCGAGGTGCCCTGCCCCACCTGTGACGGCACCCGCCTGAAGCCGGTCGTGCTCGCGGTGACGATGCAGGGGAAGTCGATCGCCGAGATCTCGGCGATGTCGATCAGCGAATGCGCCGACTTCCTGCGCGAGATGACGCTCAGCGACAGGGACAAGAAGATCGCCGAGCGGGTCCTGAAGGAGGTCAACGAGCGGCTGCGCTTCCTCGTCGACGTCGGCCTGGACTATCTGACACTCAACCGCGCGGCCGGGACGCTCTCCGGCGGCGAGGCGCAGCGCATCCGGCTGGCCACACAGATCGGTTCGGGCCTGGTGGGTGTGCTGTACGTGCTCGACGAGCCCTCGATCGGGCTGCACCAGCGAGACAACCACCGGCTGATCGAGACGCTGGTACGGCTGCGGGATCTGGGCAACACGCTGATCGTCGTCGAGCACGACGAGGACACCATCAAGGCGTCCGACTGGGTCGTGGACATCGGCCCGGGCGCGGGCGAGCACGGCGGCAAGGTCGTGCACAGCGGCCCGATGAAGGAACTCCTGGAGACCGCCGAATCGGTGACCGGTGACTACCTGGCCGGGCGGAAGAGCATCCCACTGCCGCAGGTGCGCAGGCCGGCCGATCCGGAGCGTCAGCTGACGGTGCGCGGTGCCCGTGAGAACAACCTCCAGGACATCGACGTGTCGTTCCCGCTGGGCGTGCTGACGGCGGTGACGGGCGTCTCCGGCTCGGGCAAGTCCACCCTCGTCAACGACATCCTCTACACCCATCTCGCCCGCGAGCTGAACAACGCCAAGTCGGTGCCCGGCCGGCACACCCGGGTCGACGGCGACGACCTGGTGGACAAGGTCGTGCACGTCGACCAGTCGCCGATCGGCCGGACGCCGCGCTCCAACCCCGCGACGTACACAGGGGTCTTCGACCATGTGCGCAGGCTCTTCGCGGAGACGACGGAGGCGAAGGTGCGCGGCTACCAGCCGGGGCGCTTCTCCTTCAACGTCAAGGGCGGCCGGTGCGAGAACTGCTCCGGCGACGGCACCATCAAGATCGAGATGAACTTCCTGCCGGACGTGTTCGTGCCGTGCGAGGTCTGCCACGGCGCGCGCTACAACCGGGAGACGCTGGAGGTCCACTACAAGGGCAAGAGCATCTCCGAGGTGCTGGAGATGCCCATCGAACAGGCGACGGAGTTCTTCGAGGCGGTGCCCGCCATCGCCCGCCATCTGCGGACGCTCAACGAGGTGGGCCTGGGTTACGTACGGCTCGGGCAGCCCGCGCCGACGCTCTCCGGCGGCGAGGCGCAGCGCGTGAAGCTGTCGAGCGAGCTGCAGAAGCGCTCCACGGGGCGCACCGTGTACGTGCTCGACGAGCCCACGACGGGGCTGCACTTCGAGGACATCCGCAAGCTCATCTCGGTGCTGGACGGTCTGGTCGACAAGGGCAACACGGTCATCGTCATCGAGCACAACCTGGACGTCATCAAGACCGCGGACTGGGTCGTCGACATGGGCCCGGAGGGCGGGTACGCCGGTGGCCTCGTCGTCGCCGAAGGCTCCCCGGAGCAGGTGGCGGCGATCCCGGCGAGTCACACGGGGAAGTTCCTGCGGGACGTGCTGGGCGACCGGGTGAGCGACGCGCCGCCGCCGGCGGCCGCGGGTGTGAAGACGGCCGCGCGCAAGGGGATTTCGTCCGGGGGCGCCGCACGGAAGCGGGCCTCGAAGAGCAAGCGGTAGCCGCGCCGCGGGCGTCCCGGTGGGGCTCGGCCGCGGGTCGCCCGCACGTTCATAGTTCACATCCACCCGCGCGGCGGCGGGGAGTTCGAGAAGAGCCTGCGAACTCCCCGCCGCCGCGCGGCGCTTTGTCGTCGGGTCCCGTTCCGTTCCACGTTCCGTGTTCTCAACTGGACCGCGCAGAACGGGAGTTGATGCACATGGTTCTTTCCGAATTTTCTTCCGGACATCTGGTGCGGACCGGTCACCGCTGAGACCCTTTGCGGCGCTGTGCGCAGAAAGCGCACGGAACACCCGTGTTTACAGGGGATGTTGTGATACGAGTAAACGTACGCAGAAGAGTCCTCGCCCGGTCACTGCTCAGCGCAGTGACCGCTTTTTCGTTTCTGACGGTGATTCAGCCACCGTCGGCGAACGCGGCCCCCGCGGCCGCCCCCGTACTCCCAGCGACCACTCGGATCAGCGCACCACAGCCGGCGGCGGCCGCCGCCCCCGCAGGCATCCCCGACGGCGACGGCATGGAGCTGTCCCGCACCAGCCGCCCCGTCGCACCCGGCGCCCGGCTCACCTCGTTCCAGCGGCTGGAGCCGGACAAGTGGCTGCGGGCTGACGCTCTCAGCGTCGAACTCGGCGGCGGCGACGACGGCGACAGAGGAGACGGCCGAGACAGCCAAAGCGACGGCAGCGGCAGCAGCGGCGGCACCCGTGCCGACTACCTCTCCTCCGGCGAGGTCTCCACCCGCCAACCCCTGAGCGAGCAGGTCGAGGCGCACGACCCGGGCGATGGCCGCCGTACCGTCGCGGCCTTCAACGCCGACTTCTTCGACATCGACGAGACGGGGGCACCGCTCGGCCCGGGTGTGCGCGACGGCCACGTGACGCACTCCCCCGCGGCCGGCAACAGCGACTCCCTCGGCTTCGGCCCGGACGCGGCGGGCCGGATCCTCGGACTCTACTTCGAGGGCACCCTCACCCTCCCCGAGGGCAAGCACCCGCTGACCGCCTACAACGCGGCCAACGTCCCCGAGAACGGCATCGGCGCCTACAACTCCCGGTGGGGAAAGGCCGATCGGGCACTCACCACCGACAGCGACCCCGAATCCACCGAGGTACGGCTGCGGCACGGCCGCGTCACCGAGGTCGCCGACGAGCCCGGCAGCGGCCCGATAGCCGAGGACACCACGGTGCTGGTCGGTCGCGACACCGGCGCGAAGAGGCTGGACGGGCTGAGGGTGGGCGACCGCGTCTCGCTCGAATACCACGCCCGTACGGACGACGGCAGTCGCGTCCCCCGGACCGCGGTCGGCGGAAGGGGCCTGCTGGTCGTCGACGGGCAGCCGCAGAACTGGGAGGGCAGGCCCAACAACGCGACGGCCCCCCGCACCGCGGTCGGCTTCTCCAAGGACGGCACGACGATGCACGTGATGTCGGTGGACGGACGCCAGGCGGCCTCCGGCGGTGTGACGCTCACCGAACTCGCCCTGATGATGAAGGACTTGGGCGCCTACAACGCCCTCAATCTGGACGGCGGCGGCTCATCCACCCTCCTCGCGCGCGAACCGGGCGCCGAACACGCCCAGTTGGAGAACGCGCCGTCCGACGGGGAGGAGCGCGAGGTGCCCAACGGGCTGGCTCTGACCGCTCCCGAGGGCAGCGGAGCGCTGAAGGACTTCTGGGTGGAGGCGGCCGCAGACCCGGCCGCCGCCCCCACCGCGGACAACATGCCCGTCGGTCACCCCGAGCGGGTCTTCCCGGGCCTGACAAGGAAGTTGACGGCCGCCGGCTACGACGAGTCCTACGGCCCGGCCAACGGCAGTCCGCGCTGGTCGGCGGCCCGTCCCGGCGTAGGGCGGGTCGACGGCGACGGTGTCTTCCACGCCCGCCGCGCCGGCTCGACCCGGGTCACCGCACACCAGGGCGAGGCGCGCGGCTCGACGCATCTGTCGGTCATCGGCGACCTCTCCCGCATCAGGCCCACCCGTGAGCGTGTCGGGCTGGCGGACGGCGGCGCCGAAGGCTCGTTCGGCATCGTCGGTTTCGACGCCGGCGGCACCAGCGCGCCCGTGGATCCGGCCGACGCCCGCCTGGAATACGACCGTTCGCTCTTCTCCATCCGTCCCGACAGCGCCAGGGGCGGCTTCGCCGTGACGGCGCGGCCCGGTCAGGAGTCGGCGTCCGGTGTCGTGACGGTCGAGGTCAGGGGGCGCACCACGAAACTCGCCGTCACGGTCGGGCTGCACGAGGAGAGGACCGCAGGCTTCGACGACGCCGCGGACTGGAAGTTCAGCGCCGCACGCGCCGAGGGCTCACTGGCGGCCGACCCCGGAGGCAGGGAGGGCACGGGGCTGAGGATGACCTACGACTTCAGCCGGTCCACCGCCACCCGCGCCGCGTACGCGACACCGCCGGCGGAAGTGCCCGTACCGGGGCAGCCGCAGAGCTTCACCATGTGGATCAGGAGCGACGGCAAGGGCGCCTGGCCCTCGCTGCATCTGAAGGACGCCGGCGGCACCGACCATGTGCTGCGCGGCGGGCACCTCACCGAGGAGGGCTGGCAGCAGGTCGCCTTCGAGGTCCCGGAAAACGTCAACTACCCGCTCCGGGTGCACCGTTTCTACCTCGCCGAGACCAGACCCGCCGAGCAGTACACCGGTGAAGTCGTCCTCGACGAGCTGACGGCCCGCATTCCGCCGGACGTCGAGCTGCCGGAGACGGCACGTCCGCACGATCCGCTCATCTCGACGGCGGCCGATGTCGCGGGACGCGACTGGCGGTTCGCGGTGATGTCCGACGCGCAGTTCGTGGCCCGCGATCCGGACAGCCCGGTCGTACGGCAGGCCCGCCGCACCCTCAGGGAGATCCGCGCGGCGGGGCCGGACTTCGTCATCGTCAACGGCGATCTGGTCGACGAAGGGTCGGAGGAGGATCTGAGCTTCGCGCGCCGCGTGCTGGAGGAGGAACTGGGAGACGCCGTCGAGTGGTACTACGTGCCGGGCAATCACGAGGTGATGGGAGGCAGCATCGCGAACTTCACCGCCGAATTCGGTTCGCCGCAGCGCACGTTCGACCACAAGGGCACCCGGTTCATCACCCTCGACACCTCCTCGCTCTCCGTACGCGGCGGGGGGTACGCCCAACTGCAGGGACTGCGACGGCAGTTGGACGCCGCAGCGGGTGATCCCTCCGTCTCGTCCGTGACGCTCGTGCAGCACGTGCCTCCCCGGGACCCGACGGGGCAGGAGGCGAGCCGGCTGACGGACCGTATGGAGGCGGACCTGCTGGAGGACTGGCTGGGCGGCTTCCGTGCCCGTACCGGCAAGGGGGCCGCATTCATCGGGGCGCACGCGGGCGTCTTCGACGCGTCCCGGGTGAGCGGCGTGCCGTACCTGGTCAACGGGAACTCCGGCAAGGCGCCGGCCGCACCGCCGGAGCGTGGCGGCTTCACCGGCTGGTCTCTGCTCGGCGTCGACCAGGAGGCCCCTCGGCACACTCAGGACTGGATCGCCGCGCAGACCAGGGCACATGTCGACGGCCTCACCATGGACGCGCCGACGGAACTGCGAGTCGGCAAGTCGGCACGCGCCGCGGCCACCGTCACACAGGGAGAGGGCGAGTCGGCACGGAAGGTGCCGGCCGGCTGGCCGCTCAGCACGGACTGGTCCGGCTCCGGCAACCTCTGCGTCAAGGGCGGCCGGAACGCCGCGGACGAGGGGCGCTGTTCCGCTTCGTACGATCCGCGGACCGGCACGCTCACCGCGCACCGGCCGGGGACCGTCACGCTGGCGGTGGACGTGGCGGGTGAGCGGACGGAGCGGCAGGTGACGATCACCCGCTGATCCCCCCGGCGCAGGCGGAGCGGTGCCCGGCCGGGCCGGGCACCGCTCCGCTCAGGCGTCCACGTCCTTCTTGTCCTTCGTGTTCCGTGTGGCCGCGAGGCTCGTGAGGGTGGTGACGACGAGCACGGCGCAGATGACGCCCAGAGACACGGGGATGCTGATCTCCGGCACATGCACACCGGCCTCGTGCAGCGCGTGGAGCACCAGCTTGACGCCGATGAAGCCGAGGATGACCGACAGCCCGTAGGACAGATGCACCAGCTTCTGCAGCAGGCCGCCGATGAGGAAATACAGCTGCCGAAGGCCCATCAGGGCAAAGGCGTTGGCGGTGAAGACGATGTACGGGTCCTGGGTGAGGCCGAAGATCGCCGGGATGGAGTCCAGCGCGAAGAGGACGTCGGTCGAGCCGATCGCCAGCATCACGATCAGCATGGGCGTCATCAGGCGCTTGCCGTTCTCGACGACGAACAGCTTCGTGCCGTGGTAATCCTTCGTTGAGGGGACGCGCCGCTCAACCATCTTCAGGAAGCGGTTCTCCTCGTACTCCTCCTCATGGCCTCCGCGGGCGTCCTGGATGAGCTTCCAGGCAGTCCAGATGAGGAACGCCCCGAAGATGAAGAAGATCCACGAGAAGGCCGAGATCATCGCGGCGCCCGCGGCGATGAAGACGGCCCGGAGCACCAGCGCGATCAGCACGCCCACCATCAGCACCCGCTGCTGATAGGCGGCCGGCACCGAGAACTTCGCCATGATCAGGACGAAGACGAAGAGGTTGTCGACGCTCAGGGACTTCTCGGTGATGAACCCCGCGAAGAACTCGCCCGACGCCTCGGTCGTTCCGAAGAGCCAGAGCCCGACCCCGAAGAGTCCGGCCAGGACGATCCAGACGGTGGTCCACACCCCGGCCTCCTTGAGGGAGACCTCGTGCGGTTTGCGCCCCCCGATGAAGAAGTCGGCGGCGATGAGGGCGCAGAGACCGACGATCGTCAGTGCCCAGACGTTCAGGGAGACATCCATGTACTCATCCTCCGGCTCGCGTGTGCGCATCGGCCGGAGGTCTCCTCCACCTGGCGCACGCTGTGACGCGCTGCCGGGCCGGCGCCCCGGGACCGGTCACATCCGGTCCGTACTGACGGGGACACCGCTGGGTGCCGGGAGTACTCCCCTCCGCACAAAGAAGAGTAAAGCAATGCCAAGGAAACGTAAAGAGAACCAGGTCAGGGCACAGGCCTGGATGGGCCGGGGCTCAAGTCAGGGCACAGGGCCGGGCGCAGGCAGGGCAGAAGCCGGGGCACATCCCAAGAAGGGCCATGTGCCAGGGCCGTGGCCGGGACCGTGGCCGGGGTCGGGGCGCATGGCCGGGGTTGGGGCCGGGGCGCGCCGCTCGGCTCGTACCGCGGCCCGGCTCAGCCCTCCGCTTCGTGCGTGCGCCGTGCGCGCTCCGACGCGACCTGGCCCAGCACCTTCGTCAGCACCTGGCTGCCGGGCGGCACGAGCGGAGGCTCATACGTCCAGTGATGACCGACCCACGGATCGGCCAGGTGATCGTCCGGGACGGGCGTGATGCGCAGCAGCGCCCGCCACAACGGTGAGAGCACCGGCCCGTATGCGCGGGCGTCCTCAAGGTCGGCGACCATCATCAGATGGACTCCGACGGACGGGCCCTCGTCGGCGAGATAGCGCAGCTGTGTGACGGCGCGGTCATCGAACCCGTGCGGGAAGTCGTGGACGACGAGGAGCTGTTCGGCGGTGTCGAGATCGGCGGGCAGCGCGTCCGTGGCGCGGCTGCGGACCGCCATCTGCACCAAGTCGACGCGGCGGGTGAGCTGTTCGAGCACGGTGCTCACACCGGCGGGGCCCGAGGCGGGCGGCACGGGCAGCACGCCGCTCTCGACGAGCGGCGCGAGCGCGGCCGAGGCGGAGCCCGCCGGATCGATCACGTGGAGCGTGAAGTCGCCCGCGGGATAGACCGCAGCCAGACGTGCGGCGACGGCGGTCGCGGTCTCCGCCGCGAGACGGCGCAGTTCGTCGGAGCTCACCACCGAGGCGGCGGCCGGGCCCGTAGCGGAGGAGCCGGACGCGCCGCTGCGACCGCTGTCGATCCACAGGCCCCGCTCCAGCGGCAGGCGCACCAGCATCGGGATCCGCAGACCGGCGCTCTCGGGAAGTGCGAGGTCGCCCAGGCGCATGGCCATCGGCGTCTCCAACGGCGGCCGGTAGCCGTGCCAGACGGGGTTGTCCCAGCGGGCGTAGGCGGGCGGCAGCGCCGGTTCGACGACGTCGGCCTCCGCGCTCAGCTGCCCCAGGTCACGGTCGAGAACCTCACGGGCCTGCTCGACGAGCCGGGTCTGTTTGGTGCGCGCCTCGCTGCGTGCCGCGTCGGCCGCGGGGCCGACGCGTGTGCGCGGGTCGGAGAGCACTTTGTCCAGCTCCTGCTCCATCCGCGACTCGGCGAAGTCGACTGCGGAGCGGTAGGCCGCGACCGTACGGGCCAAGTCCTCGAACATGTCCCAGATCTGGTTGTACAGCCGCTCGTCCATGCTCCAGCCGTTGGCGTCGCCTGCGACCGGCACGTGCGGGCCCGGCTCCGGCGACCCCGGTGGCGCGGATGCGGCTGCAGGTGTCCGGCCGGGTGCGGGGGACGTGCCGGAAGACGACGGTGCGGACGGCGGCGGCGCGGCGGCGCGACCGGGATGCCGGTAGCTGATGCGGCCGTCGCCGGCGGCGGTGGCCGCGCCCGCGCCGCTGTCGGCGATGCCCCCCGCGGCGCCGACGGTGGCTTCGCGGGAGCGCTCCCCGTCCGTACGGGGCGGAGGCGGAGCCACGGAGCGGTCCCTGCCGGCGGCCACGGCGTCATTGATCGTCGCGGCCAACTCCTGGGCGCGGAGCAGTCCTTGGTCTGCGAGCATCGCGGAGAGCCCGCCGGCGTAACCCTGCCCGACCGCGCGGACCTTCCAGCCGCCCTGACGGCGGTAGAGCTCCAGCGCGAGGACGGCGGACTCCGCGTCGAGCCCGGTGAGTGTGCAGCTCACGATCCCGGCTCCGTCGAGCCCGGTGACGGTCACGAGCGGCGGCGCCAGCTCCCCGAACCGCACCGGCCCGCCTGCCCCGGTGGGCAGAGCGAGCAGCACGTTGACGCAGTGGACGGCTTCGGGCAGGGCGTCGAGGTCAACCGCCAGGCGGTGCTCGGCCGCTGCCTGCCGGGACACCTCCAGGCCGGGCAGCTGCGGCTGCGCGGGGTGAGCTATCCACCCCTCCTCCCGCATCCTGCCGTCCTGGTCGTTGAGCGTCGCACCGGCGATGACCGGCCGCTCCGAGGTGACCCGGATCTCCAGACGGGCTTCCGGCAACGGGTGGTTCTGCCCCCGAACCAGCTCGGCCGTCATCCTCGCTCCCCCTTCTCACCGTCCGGCGACGGCCGCGCCTGCCGCCGCATCCCCGTCTTCCCCTGCTGAGTTGCGCCGTTACGGGCGGCTCAGAGGTGGGGCACCATCGCGGGCATCAAGTCCTGGAACGTACGGCCGTTGGTCGGCGCGCCGACGGCCGTCATCTGCCAGCCGCTGCCCTGCCGGTGCACCTTGGCCATGATCTGAGCGGTGTACTGGCCGCCGCCGGTCAGCGTGTAGCGCGCCAGCTCCTGCCCGTTGCTCTCGTCGACGAGACGGCAGAAGGCGTTCTCCACCTCTTCGAAGGTCTGCCCCGTGAAGGAGTTGACCGTGAAGACGATCTGGTCGATGTGGACGGGGATGCGCTGCAGATCCACCATGATCGCCTCGTCGTCGCCCCCCTGCCCGGCTCCGCCGACGAGGTTGTCGCCGGTGTGCCGCACTGAGCCGTCGTCGCTGACGAGATGACGGAAGAAGACCACGTCCTTCGGCTCGGTGCCCGCGAACAGCACCGCCGAAGCGTCAAGGTCGATCTCCTTGCTGCGCTTGCCGAACAGACCGCGGCGCGGGGCAGCCTTCCAGCCGAGTCCCATCCGCACCGCAGACAGGTTGCCCCCGTCCTCCTTCTGCAGGCTGATGGCCTGTCCCTTGGACAAGTTCACCGACACGTGACTACCCCTCTCACTTTCCGCTGCCGTCCGCTCGCGACGGCGGTCACTCTCCGACCCTACGCATGCACGCGAAGCACCCGGTCAGGGCGTCCGGCTTTGTGTCGCTCTTGCAACACTCACCTGCGGCTCAGCTGCGCCGACGCCCTTCCCGCAGCTGCCCGCATGCACCGTAGCCCGGAGCGGCTCGGGCGCCGCGGGCTACTTGAGCCCGGCCTCCCTCATCTGCCGCAGCTCCTTCTTCAGTTCCGAGACCTCGTCGCGGAGCCGGGCCGCCACCTCGAACTGGAGCTCCGCCGCGGCGGCCCGCATCCGCTCGGTCATCTGCTCGATGGTCTCGGCCAGTTCGGCGGCGGGGCGGTCCGTGAGCACCTCCGTGCCCGCGCGCTGCTTCCGGCCCGCCGACTTCGCCGGAGTGGGCGCCTTGCCCTTGCCCGTACGGTCGGCGCCGGCCTTCTTCTCCTGGCGGTACCCGGAGCCGAGGAGCTGTTCGGTGTCAATGTCCTCGCGGGCGATGTCGGCGACGATGTCACCGATCTTCTTGCGCAGCGGCTCGGGGTCGAGGCCCCGCTCCTTGTTGTACGCGATCTGCTTCTCGCGGCGGCGGTTCGTCTCCTCGATGGCCTTCTCCATGGCGGGCGTCGCCTTGTCCGCGTACATGTGCACCTGGCCCGAGACGTTGCGCGCGGCGCGGCCGATCGTCTGGATCAGGGACGTGCCGGAGCGGAGGAAGCCCTCCTTGTCGGCGTCGAGGATGGCGACCAGCGAGACCTCCGGCAGGTCGAGCCCCTCGCGCAGCAGGTTGATGCCCACCAGCACGTCGAACTCGCCGGAGCGCAGCTCCCGCAGCAGCTCGATGCGGCGCAGCGTGTCGACGTCGCTGTGGAGGTAGCGGACCTGGATCCCCAACTCCAGGAAGTACTCGGTCAGATCCTCAGCCATCTTCTTGGTGAGGGTGGTGACCAGCACCCTCTCGTCCTTCTCCGCGCGCGTGCGGATCTCGTGCACGAGGTCGTCGATCTGGCCCTCCGTGGACTTGACCACGACCTCCGGGTCGACGAGGCCCGTCGGACGGATCACCTGCTCCACGAAGCCGTCGCCGCGGGAGAGCTCATACGGCCCGGGGGTCGCCGAGAGATAGACCGTCTGGCCGATGCGCTCCACGAACTCCTCCCACTTCAGCGGCCTGTTGTCGATCGCCGAGGGCAGCCGGAAGCCGTGCTCCACCAATGTGCGCTTGCGGGCGGCGTCGCCCTCGTACATCGCGCCGATCTGGGGGACCGTCTGGTGCGACTCGTCGATGACGAGAAGGAAGTCGTCGGGGAAGAAGTCGAGCAGCGTGTGCGGGGCGGTGCCCGGCTCACGGCCGTCGATGTGACGGGAGTAGTTCTCGATGCCCGAGCAGGTGCCGATCTGGCGCATCATCTCGATGTCGTAGGTGGTACGCATCCGCAGCCGCTGCGCCTCCAGCAGCTTCCCCTGCTTCTCCATCGACGCGAGCTGCTCCTCCAGCTCGGCCTCGATGCCCGTGACGGCACGCTCCATGCGCTCAGGGCCGGCGACATAATGCGAGGCGGGGAAGACGTACAGCTGCTCGTCGTCCGAGATGACCTCGCCGGTGACGGGGTGGAGCGTGGAGAGGGCTTCGATCTCGTCGCCGAACATCTCGATGCGGACGGCCAGTTCCTCGTAGACCGGGAAGATCTCGATGGTGTCGCCGCGGACCCGGAAGGTGCCGCGCGTGAACGACATGTCGTTGCGCGTGTACTGCACCTCGACGAAGCGGCGCAGCAGTTCGTCCCTGTCCGTTTCCTGGCCGACCTTGAGCGGCACCATGCGGTCGACGTACTCCTGGGGGGTGCCCAGACCGTAGATGCAGGAGACGGAGGCTACGACGACCACGTCGCGCCGCGTCAGCAGCGAGTTCGTCGAGCTGTGCCGCAGGCGCTCGACCTCCTCGTTGATGGAGGAGTCCTTCTCGATGTAGGTGTCCGTCTGCGGGACGTACGCCTCCGGCTGGTAGTAGTCGTAGTACGAGACGAAGTACTCCACCGCATTGTTCGGGAGGAGTTCGCGGAACTCGTTCGCCAACTGCGCGGCCAGGGTCTTGTTCGGCGCCATGACCAGCGTCGGCCGCTGGAGTTTCTCGATCATCCAGGCCGTGGTGGCCGACTTGCCGGTGCCCGTCGCCCCGAGCAGCACGACATCTTTCTCGCCCCCGCTGACGCGCTGCGCCAGCTCACTGATGGCGGTGGGCTGGTCACCGCTGGGCTGGTAGGGGCTGACGACCTCGAAAGGCGCCACCGTACGTTCGATCTGGGTCTGCGGCCGCATGCAGACCACGGTACGACCCCCCACTGACAACGGGCTCACGCAGCGGGACGGAACAGTCGCACCACGTTCACACCCACGACACTCCGCTTCTGCTTCCGTGTATCGCACAACGGGAAGCCTTTAGCTGACAGTGTTCGCACGAACGCGAGGAGTCCCCGTATGTCGATGCGCCGTGCAGTAGCCGCCGCCACCGGTGTGCTCCTGGGTATGTCCGCTCTCACTCTCACCGCGTCCCCGGCCCAAGCGGCCGCGCGCCAGGACACCACCAGCAGCAAATCGCCGGTCACGGTGGCACACCGCGGAGCTTCCGGTTATGCGCCGGAGAACACGCTCGCGGCGGTCAGGAAGGCCGACAAACTCGGCTTCGACTGGGTCGAGAACGATGTACAGCGCACCAAGGACGGCGAGCTCGTCGTCATGCACGACACCACGCTCTCCCGTACGACCAACGCCGAGTCCCTCTACCCGAAGCGCTCACCGTGGAAGGTCTCCGACTTCACGGCCAAGGAGATCGCCCGCCTGGACGCCGGAAGCTGGTTCAGCGACGACTACGCGGGTGAGAAGGTCCCCACTCTGGAGCAGTATCTGAAGCACATCACCAAGAGCGACCAGAAGCTGCTGCTGGAGCTCAAGGCCCCTGAGCTGTACCCGGGCATCGAGGCGCAGACGCTCAGAGAGCTGCGCAGCGAGGGCTGGCTGGACGGCTCGCACCTGAAGAGCAAGCTCGTCATCCAGAGCTTCAACGCCAACTCGGTACGGACGACGCACGTCCTGAACTCGGGCGTGAAGACGGGGTTCCTGGGCAATCCGAAGGTCTCGGAGCTGGACTCGTACGCGAAGTTCACCGACCAGATCAACCCGACGCACTCGACCGTGACGAAGGACTACGTCGACGCGGTGCACGCGCGCAAGGGCGCTCTCGGGAAGCAGATGCAGGTCTTCACATGGACGGTGAACGACGCATCGACCGCGCGCTCGGTCGACAAGGCCGGTGTGGACGGCATCATCAGCAACTTCCCCGACGTCGTCCGGGACGCGACGGGCGGCTGAGCCGGACCGTCGGCCGGACGGGTCCGCGCCGGACCGCTCCGCGCAGTGGCCGGTCTTATGACCGCCTCCGTTCCCTGACCCCCACATCTCTACCCCCCCACTTCTCTGTCCCCCACATCTCTCCCGGAGTGGCTCGGCCCCGCTTCTCTGTCCCCACTCCTCCCTCAGTCCCCCACTCCCTCTTCTCCCCGACGGACATCGCGCGTCCGGCAACTGTCAGAGGGGCCCTCTACGGTTGCCGCATGAACGAGACAACGGCGAGTACGGCAGCCCGCGCCTCCAGCTGGACGGTGCGGGACACCCCTGTCGGCCCCCTGCTGCTCGCCGCGACCGACGAGGGCCTGGTCAATGTCGCCTTCCACGCCGATACGGCGACCGCTGACCGGGCCCTCGCCCGGATCACCGGCCGGCTGGGTTCGCCGCCGGCCCGTGCGGACGGGGCCGCGGATCCGGGCCCCGGAGGAGACTCCGACTCCGCAGGTCCCGCCGGTGGCCACGTCCTCGCAAGTGCCGCCGCGGAGCTCGACTCCTATTTCCGCGGTGAGCTCCGCGAGTTCACCGTGGCCCTGGACTGGTCGCTCTCGGGCGGCTTCAACGAGAAGGTGCTCCGGGAGCTGCTGGCGTCCGTGCCGTACGGAGCCACGGCCGGCTACCAGGATCTCGCCGACCGCGTGGGCGAACCTGGGGCCGCCCGGGCCGTCGGCACGGCCATGGGCTCGAATCCGCTGCCGGTCGTCGTCCCGTGTCACCGGATCGTCGAGAGCGGCGGCGGCCTCGGCGGATTCGGCGGCGGACGGGAGACCAAGCGCACGCTGCTCGCCCTCGAAGGGCTGCTTCCGGAGCCGCTGTTCTGATGCGGGCGGCTGCTGACGGCCCGCCCTCCCGGCGAGGCGCGAAACCCCGTAGGCGTATGCGCCCCGGCCTGCCAGACTGCCTGGCGTGACCGACACCAACAACGCCGCGGACGCACCTGACAGGTCAGGCTCCCGTGCCGGCCGTCCGCCGCTCCCACGGGGCGCGGAGCTGACGCGGCTCCGCCGCCGTACCGCGGTCGTGCTCATGGTCAGTCAGATGCTCGGCGGTCTCGGAGTAGCCACCGCGGTGACACTGGCGGCCGTGCTGGCCAAGGAGGTCAGCGGCTCCGAGGCGCTCTCCGGGCTCGCCTCGACCTCGGCCGTCATCGGTACGGCCCTGTTGTCACTGCCCCTCGCATCACTCATGGCGGCGCGCGGCCGCCGCGCCGGGCTGACCCTCGCGTACGTCATCGGGGCCGCGGGCGGCGCTGTCGTCGTCGCCGGAGCCGTGCTCGGCAACTTTCCGCTTCTGCTGTTCGGCACGACGGCGTTCGGCGCGGCCAGCTCGGCCAACCTCCAGGCCCGGTACGCCGCCGCCGACCTCGCCGAGCCGGGGCAGCGTGCGCGCGCCATCTCTCTGGTCGTATGGGCGACCACGGTCGGTGCCGTGCTCGGCCCGAACATCGCCGGGCCCGCCGGCGACACGGTCACCTGGCTCGGCGTTCCCGCGACGGCGGGGGCGTTCGCATGGGGCGCGGCGGTCTTCCTCGTCACCGCCGTCCTGGTCCATGTGCTGCTGCGTCCCGACCCGCTGCTCACGGCCCGCGCCCTCGCCGAGGCGGACGAGGCGGACGAGGCGGACGGCACCGGGACCGCCGTCGAGGGAGAGGCCGTTGCCGAGGCCGA
Source organism: Streptomyces sp. DSM 116795 (assembly GCF_055792905.1). Classification (NCBI taxonomy): domain Bacteria; kingdom Bacillati; phylum Actinomycetota; class Actinomycetes; order Kitasatosporales; family Streptomycetaceae; genus Streptomyces; species Streptomyces sp. DSM 116795. The sequence goes on along the minus strand of NZ_CM147707.1, from coordinate 6,042,296 downwards.
CGCCGCTGCCGCTGCTGCCGCTTCCGCCGCCGGATCAGGTGAGGCGGGCACCGTCGGCGCGAGGCCGCGGCCGCCCGTGGTCGCGAAGCTCCGCCCGGGGAACGCGGACCGTTCGCTGCGTGCCGGTTTCGCCGCCGTCACCGCGTCCGCGCACGCCCGGCTGGCCCTGGTGACGATCGCCGTCGCACATACCGCGATGGTCTCGATCATGGTGATGACACCCGTCGACCTCGGCAGACACGGTGCCGGCATCGAGCTGATCGGCGTCGTCATCAGCGCGCACATCGTGGGCATGTACGCGTTCTCGCCGGTGATGGGCTGGCTCGCCGACCGCCTCGGACGGCTGGTCGTGATTCTGTTCTCCGTCGTGCTGCTCGCCTGTGCCGCCGCTCTCGCGGGAACCGCGGACGGCCACCACACCCAGTCGGGCGTCGGCCTGTTCCTGCTCGGCCTCGGCTGGTCGGCGGGGCTCGTATCGGGCTCGGCGCTGCTGACCGACTCGGTGCCGCAGCCGGCCCGTGCCGCCGTACAGGGCCTGTCCGATCTGACGATGAACGCGGCGGCGGGCGCCGGCGGTGCGCTGTCCGGGCTCGTCGTCTCGCAGGCGGGCTACGGCTGGCTCAGCGCACTGGCGGCGGCGCTGCTGATACCGGTCCTCGTCCTGACGCTGCAGGGCCTGGGGCCCTCAGCCGCCGTCACCGCGGATACAGCTCGAAAGTGACGCAGTCCCGGCCGCCGAACCGCTCCGCGCCGAGCCCGACGGCCCACTCGGTGAAGGAGCGGGCATAGCTCTCCACGGGTTCGTCGCTGAGCGCGGCGATGTATGCGCGGTGCTCGGACAGCGAAGCCACGGCCCGGTCGACCGCCCCTTTCCCCACCGGCACCGCGTGCGTCGCCTGCGGTGAACCGGCGACGGCTACCCAGCGCACACCGCCCCAGGCGCCCTCCACACCCGAGACGAGCTGCTCGGGGAAGATCCAGCGGTTCCCGGCGTCGCCGGCCGCGTCCAGGACGGCCCGGCCCACGGCGCGGTGATCGGGGGTGTTCCACGTCGTGCCGCCCCAGGACTCCCTGTGGTTGATCGTCACGACGAGCTCCGGCCGCCACTTCCGTACGGCGGCGGCGATGTCCCGGCGCAGCGGCACGCCCTCCTCGATCACGCCGTCCCTGTGGCTGAGGAACTCGACCGCGGTGACGCCGACCGTACGGGCGCTGGCGTGCTGCTCGGCCTCACGCACCCGGGCGCACTCCGCGGGCTCCAGCCCGTCGATGCCCGCCTCGCCGCGCGTGACCATGAGGTAGGAGACTTGTTTGCCGTCGGCGGTCCATTCGGCGACGGCCGCGGCCGCCCCGTACTCCATGTCGTCAGGGTGCGCCACTACCGCGAGGGCGCGCTCCCAGTCGCCGGGCATCGCCGCCAGTTGCTCACCGGGGTTCGGAGCCACCCGCTTCCACCTGCCTTCCGGTTCTTCCCGTGCCGGACGCCCGTGCCGCGCTCCCGGCCGCCCGGGTCAGCGCTGTTCGAAGGGGACCCACTCCAGCTTCTCGCCGGTGCCCTCCCCGGGACGTGTTCCCCACTTCCGCCGGCCGTCCCGCTCCATCATCGGATCGAGGCTCACGAACAGCGTGATCAGCAGCAGAAGAAGCACCGGCCCGATGAGTACGGGCGTGAGCGTGCCCAGCGACGAGGAGCTGCCGACCGCGCCGTCCTCGTTGTAGAGGCGTACCGACATCCCAGCCATGCCGGTGTAGTGCATCCCGATGAAGCCGAGTCCCATGATCAGTGCGCCGGCCAGCGAGGCGCCCATGTGCCTCACCCGTGTCGCGCACCACAGCCCCGCGGTCGTCACGACGACGGCGAGGGCGGCGGAGATCGCCATGATCCGCTCGTCGTACCGCACCGCGCCCGGGACGCGCATGCCCATCATCCCCAGGTAGTGCGTGGCGGATACGCCCAGCCCGAGGATCAGGCCCCCGCCGAGGACCCCCAGCCAGGCGCGACGGCCGGCGAGCAGCAACAGGGCGAAGGCGGAGACAAGGACGGCGAGGACGAGGCTCCCGTACGTCATCAGCATGTCGTACTCGATCGGCGCCTCACCGACGCGGAAGCCGATCATCGCAACGAAGTGCATGGTGAAGATCCCCATGCCGACGGCGACGGAGCCGAGCAGGAGCCATGCCGCCCTTCTGCGGCGTGCGGCGCCGGGCGTACGCATGGCGCACCTGAGCCCGAGGGCGCCTCCCAGGCAGGCCATGGCGTACGCCAACAGCGGCGTGACAGGCCCGTACACGAGTACCTCCGGCTGCGCCGCAGCGGTACGGAACATCGTCCGTCACCCCATCAGGAAGCGTGCATGAATGGCCACAGAACCATCACTTGGTCAACACACGTGCGGGGGACTCATGTTAGGTACCCGTGCGCCCGCGCGCGCCCCATTGGACAAGACCTTCACAGCTGTCCAGGGTGATTGCGCCGGGCCTGGTTCCCACGGTCCGCTGCCCGGACGGCGCCAGGGCCGTTCCCGGGGAGGGCCCGGACCGGACGGTTTCAACGCCAGGCGTAGATCTGCTGCAGGCGGTGCACGACCCGGTTGAACCGTGCCCTGTCCAGCGCGCACGCCTCACGCCGCATCCCGTCCGGGTGGACCCGCAGCACCCGCTCCGTGCCCACCCAGGAGTCACGTCCGCTCCGGTCCCACGGACCGGCGCCGAGCGGCAGCCACCCGGGCTGACCGTCGCGTTCCCGCGAGGTCAACTGGACGCCGAGCACCGTCCCCTGGTCCTCCCGGGCCACTATCAGCACGGGACGGTCCTTGCCTCTGCCGTCGTCCTCCTCGTACGGAACCCACGTCCAGACGATCTCGCCCGGGTCCGGATCGCCGTCCGGATCCGGGGCGTAGGCGGTGCGCACCCTGCCGACGTCCGCCGGTTCCACTTCCTCGGTCGCCGCGTGGCCGCTCCTGCCCGGATACTCCTGTGCGCCGTCGTGGACCTCGTTGCTTGAATGGCTCATGCCGGGAACCTATCGCCGTCCCGGGGCAGGGCGTGACGACGGAAGGCGGGCGGAACAGTGCGTGCTCTCGTGGTGCAGAACACCCCGGCGGGAGGTCCGGGCCGCTTCGGGAGCCGGCTCGCCGAACAGGGCCTCGGTCTGGACGTCGTACACGCCTGGGACGGCGGGCGGCTGCCGGAGGACCTGACGGGGCACCGGAGTCTGATCGTTCTCGGCGGCGGCTACATGCCGGACGCCGACGACCGCGCGCCCTGGCTCGCCCCTGTCCGCGCGCTGGCGGAGGAGGCGCTGCGTACGGGAGTGCCGGTGCTCGGAATCTGTCTGGGCGCGCAGCTCCTGGCGTACGTCGCCGGCGGGACCGTACGGGCGGAGCACGGGCTGCCGGAGTCGGGCAGCACCGAACTCACGCTGCGTCCCGAGGCGTTGGACGATCCGCTCTTCAAAGGGCTGCCGGCCCGCGTGAAGGCGATCGAGCACCGCGTCGACGCGATCAGCAGGCTCCCCCGGAACGCGCACTGGCTGGCGAGCAGCAAGCGCTGTCCCGTACAGGCGTTCCGTGTCGGGGAGTCCGCGTGGGGCGTGCAGTTCCATCCCGAGGCGACGCCGCAGCACATCCAGGGCTGGGACGCGGAGGCGCTGCGCCGGCAGGGCTTCGACCGGGACGAGCTGGTCCGCACGGCCGAGCGCGACGAGCCGGAGTCACTCAGGAACTGGCAGGGATTCGCAGACCGGTTCGCGTCCCTCGCCCTGAACGGTGCCTGAGCCGGGCGGTTCCCCGTGCGCTTGTCCGGTCCGCCGTCACGCCGGCGGCGGACTGCCGTGCCGTGGCGGGCCGTTCCACGCCGGATGCCGCGGTTTGTCGGCGCGTACGCAGACATCGGCGGCCGCTTCGGGGGCCACTTCCTCGGCGTAACGGGCGAAGGCCGGCAGCTTCCACCGTTCGTCCGCCGGTGTCTGCCGCTCCAACGCGCCCGCGGAGAGCCCGAGATGCACCGACAGGTCGAAGGGAAACCAATGACCGAGCAGGAACGGTCCGTGCAGCAACATCACGCCACCCGGGGGAAGTTGCACGTACGGGCTGCGGGTGGGCCGGTCGGCGGACGGAGCGCGCAGATCGGGAAGGACGCGGCCGTCGCCGCCGGAGTCGAGAGGGCCGATGACCTCACGCCACAGGGCTCCGGTGTCGTACCAGAGGTCGTAGTACGCGTCGGGGTCCTGTTTGCCGAACTCGAAGCGAAGGGAGTCCGCGCGGAGGAAGCCGTCGGCGTCGACGACCAGGGCGGGCCTGCCGCGCAGCCGCAGAGCCTCCGCCAGCTGCGCCGCGAGCTCGCCCGTAGGGGCGGGCGGCGGGCCGTCGACGGCGACGCGGTGCCACGCGCTGCCGTCCCCGGGGGCGGACGCCTGCCCGGCGACGTGTTCGGCGAGCTGCTCGGTGAGGATCTCCCAGGTGACCGGTTCGAGTCGCACCCACCCATCGTGACGTGCACCGGCCGCGACGCGCATGCGCGCACGCGGCGGGCGGGTGCTGCGGGGTGCTGCGGGATGCGATGGGATGCGGCGGGGTGGGGCGCGGGCAGCCGGCTCCGGCGAGGCGATACGGCACGCACACGCAGGTCTCAATTCGATTGATATCTCCGCTTTTTCATCACTACTTCTCCTCAACTTCCCCATATCGGGCCACACTTGCGGCCTCACTTCGCGAGGGGAGCCCGCCCATGCATCCCGGTCAGCCTCAGCCCCGGCCGTTCCCGCCGTACCCGGGCCCGCCCCGCACTCCGGGATGGGCGCGCAAGCGCGTGCTGATACCGGGGCTCTTCCTCACCTGGTTCTTCGGTTTCGCCCTGGGCACGACCGGCGCGGCCGACTCACCTCCCGACGACGGCACGAGGACATCCACGACACCGCGCCCGACGGCCACGACGACCGTCACCGAGACGGCCACGCCCGAGGCCGAGCCGGTGCCCACCGTCACCGAGACCAAGAAGGTGAAGGTCAGGACGACGGTCACCGTCACGGCGGAGGCGCCCGCCGCCGGGGACCCGGGCTCGGGAGGCGCCGGCTCCGTGCACTACGGCAACTGCTCCGAGGCGCGCGCCGCGGGCGCGGCCCCCGTGCACAAGGGCGAGCCGGGCTACGGACGGCATCTGGACCGTGACGGGGACGGCGTCGGCTGCGACATCTGACCGGCCGGGGGACGGCTGCACGGCCGCTCCGGTGGATCACCCGCCCGTGATGTCCCTATCCTGGACGAGTGATCCACCGGGTCCTGGACGAGTGATCCACCGGCGTCAGCGCCCCGGGCCGCACAGGATGATCCACCGGAGGTGTCCGGCCGATGTACCGCAAGCGCGTGATCGTCTCAGGCGCCGTGCAGGGCGTGTTCTTCCGCGACACCTGCAGTGCGACGGCGACGGCCCAGGGCGTGAACGGATGGGTCCGCAACCTCCCGGACGGCGGCGTCGAGGCGGTCTTCGAGGGCGAGACGGGCGCCGTCGAGCAGCTCGTCGACTGGGCGCACGAGGGCCCGCCGACGGCCAGCGTGGAGAACGCGGAGGTGTACGAGGAGCAGCCGGAGGGGCTCACGGGCTTCGAGGTCCGTCCCACGCCGCACGACTCCGCTCCCCCGCCCGACGGCGGCTCGTGAATCACCCGCAGCACATCCGGCTCCGCTTCGCCGACGGCCTGCTCTTCTTCCTCGCCGCGCGGCACCGGCGCTCCGGCGGAACGGACATGTCCCATGACGGGACATCGACACTCGGTCATGTCATCCAGTCCCTCGGCGTGCCTCTCACGGAGGTGGGCGGGCTGACCGTACGCGGCGCGGGCGAGTCAGCAGAGTCAGCCGGCCGGCGGGTCGCCCCCTCGTACCGTCCGCGCGACGCGGAGGTCGCCGATGTGGCAACCGTCCCGCGTCCGCAGCCCGTTCCCGCTCCGGGGCCGCCGCGCTTCGTGCTCGACGTCCATCTGGGGGCGCTGGCCAGGCGCCTCCGCCTCGTGGGACTCGACACCGTCTACGGCAACGACGCCTCCGACGACGGGCTGCTCGCGCAGGCCAACGCCGAGCGCCGGGTGCTCCTCACGCAGGACCGCGGGCTGCTGCTGCGCCGGTCGCTGTGGCTGGGCGCATATGTGCGGGGCGACCGTCCTGACGACCAACTCCTCGACGTCCTGGACCGGTTCGCGCCCCCTCTGGAGCCGTGGACCCGCTGCATGGCCTGCAACGGGGCGCTGTCGCCGGTCGCCAAGTCCGAGGTCGCGCCCCTGCTGCGGGCGGGCACGCGGCGTACGTACGACAGCTTCGTACGTTGCCGCTCCTGCTTCCGCGTCTTCTGGCGGGGCGCGCACAGCGACCGGCTGGAGACGCTGGTGGCGGCGGCGCGCGAGGCGACGGGCGGGGGCGCGGACACGGACACGGACGTGAGCACGGGCTCGGGCGCGGACGGCACAGGCACAGGCACGGGCACAGCAGGCGGCGGTACGGGCGCGGAGGGCGGCGCTGCCGCCAACGGCCCGCGCCCGGGTGCGCGTTCGGAACGGGGTTCGCAACCGCGCCCGGATCAGGCATAAGCCGTAAACCACCCGGCCGGCTCCCGGACAGGCCTCAACACCCCTTCGCCGCCTGCCGGTTGCCCGCACCCGGCGTACCGGCCGTACGGCTTGCGCGCGACGCGCGTCACATCCCAGGTCACAGGACCGGACCGATTTTGCGCGGAAGCATCCCTGGGGGTGCGCGAGTGCTGCACGATGCGGTATGGCCGCGAGGTGCGGCCTTGACTCTCCCACTGGAGCTCGGATGAAAAGAAGAAGACGCGTCATGGCCGTGTACGGCGGCGCCGCGGTCGTGCTGGCCGGACTGATCACGGCCATACCGGTCGCGGCGAACGCCGGATCCACTGATGCCGCCGGCCCGTCAGGCAGCGCCGGCAAACTGAAGTGGACCGACTGCGCCACGGAGGACTACCCCGACCTGCAGTGTTCCAAGGTCCGAGTGCCGCTGGACCACAGCAAGCCGGACGGCAAGAAGATCACCATCGCCCTCTCCCGCGTGGAGCACACCGCCGAGAAGTCCCAGGGACCGCTGCTGGTCAACCCTGGCGGCCCCGGCGGCAGCGGGCTGACTCTCGCGGGCTTCGTCGCCAAGTCGCTGCCGAAGAAGGTCGCGTCGCAGTACGACGTGATCGGTTTCGACCCTCGCGGAGTCGGCAAGAGTGAGCCCGCACTCGACTGCAAGCCCGGCTACTTCGATCCGGTGCGCCCCGACAGCGTGCCGCGGAGCAAGAAGGACGAGCTGGCCAACATCGAGCGCGCCAAGGGCTTCGCCGAGGCGTGCGGCAAGAAGCACGGCAAGCTGCTGCGCCACATCAACACAATCAACGCGGTCAAGGACATGGAGCGGATCCGCACCGCGCTGGGCACCAAGAAGATCAACTACTTCGGCTACTCGTACGGCACATATCTCGGAGCCGTCTACGCCAAGCTGTACCCGGACCGCGTACGCCGCGCCGTGCTGGACAGCATGGTCGACCCCGACGGCGTCTGGTACGACGCCAACATCGCCCAGGACCACGCCTTCGAGTCCCGCCACAAGGCATTCATGGCGTGGGTCGCCAAGCACGACGCGGACTACAAGCTCGGCAAGGACCCGGCCGCGGTCGAGAAGGCCTGGTACAAGATGCGCGACGCGGTGCGGGAGAAGCCCGCGGGCGGCAAGGTCGGCGCTTCCGAACTCGAGGACACCTTCATCCCCGGCGGCTACTTCAACGGCTCCTGGCCCGATCTGGCCGCGGCCTTCGCCGCGTTCGTCAAGGACAAGGACACCGCCCCGATCGTCGACGCGTACGAGGCGATGGGCGCCGTGGACGCGGAAGGCGACAACGGCTACTCCATCTACACCTCGGTGCAGTGCCGTGACGCGTCCTGGCCGCGTGACTGGGGCACTTGGCATCATGACATGGAGAAGGCGTACGAGAAGGCACCCTTCATGACATGGAACAACGCCTGGTACAACGCTCCTTGTGCCTTCTGGCCGGTGAAGTCCCAGACGCCGCTGGACGTTTCGAACAAGAAGCTCCCGCCGCTTCTGCTCTTCCAGGCCACCGACGACGCGGCCACCCCGTACGAGGGCGGCGTCAACATGCACCGCAAGCTGCGCGGTTCGAGCCTCGTCGTCGAAGAGGGAGGCGGCAACCACGGCATCAGCCTGAGCGGCAGCAAGTGCCTCGACGGTCACCTGGCCGACTACCTCGCGACCGGCAAGGTCCCGAAGGGCAAGGGCAGCGGTGAGGCTGAGGCCACCTGCGAGGCGCTGCCCGAGCCGGAGCCGCTGAGCCCCGAGGACGCCAAGGCAGCCGTTCCGGCACCGTACGGCTCCGAGGGCACCGCCGACCGCGGCGGCGAGCTGCACCGCCTGCTCGGAAACCGGGGCTGAGGTCCGGCGGCCTGTCGTCGGGCGGGGAGCCCGTCGGCAGGCCGGCCGGCATGGCCGGTTCATCCGTGAACGCCCCGGGCTCGGAGGCAGAAGCCCCGCCGCCCGGGGCGGATCACGACCGGAAAGACAGACCCCCAGCCGCCGAAGGGGATCGGCCCGCTAGCCGCCGAAGGTGATCGGCCCGGAGAAGTCGCGGCCCTGGATGACGGGACCGCTGACGCGGGCGTCGCCGGAGATGGCGTTGTGGACGGAGCCACTGTCGATCCGGACGGGGAACCCGTGCTGCGCGGCCCAGGACTCCAGGCCGGCGGCGAAATCCTCGTCCCGTTCGCTCTCCTCGATCACCCTGGTGGTCAGGACGCGGACCTGTTCCTCGTCGCCGGCGTCGTCGGGCAGCGCGATCTCGTCTCCCGCACGCCTCCCGCCGACACGGCGGCACAGGGCGAGCAGCGACTCCCACGCGTGCCTGCCCGCTTCCGTACCGACGGAACTCGCCGCCCCGCTGACCGCCGCGGCGATCGCGCTCGCTGAAGCCGTGTCCATGCTGCTCCCCCTCGCAAGTCCGCGCAGACGCACGGCAGTTGATGGTATCGCCTCACGCCCGCACAGGGCGGGCGCACACAGCCGGCTCTCAGCCCTCCGTCAGGGCCGCCAGGGCCGCGACCGGATCGCTGTCCGCGGGACCTTCGGGCCACCACTCCTGCGTCCTGCCGTCGCCGGTGCGTTCGCTGCGGTACGGGTACCAGCGGCCGTCGCGGCCATAGCGGAGCTGGAAGGTACGGGTGGGGTCGGTGAGGCGGTTGTGCTGGATCGTCATGCGGGGCAGGCCGGCGGCGGCGAGCACACCTCGTGCTCGGTCGAAGCCACCGGCCGGCGGATCCCAGGCGGTCTCCAGGACGGACAGGCCCTCGTCTCCCTGCCGCCACGCCGCGGCGGCCCTGGCCAGGTCCTGCGCGGTGTGCCCGCTCTCGCGCGCGAGCCGGGCGAAGAGGGCTGAGAACGTGCCACGGCCGGTGAGTCGGGGGTGAGTGGCCGCGAGGCGGACGGCGTCGTGCGCTGGCGGGAGCGGTTCGAGGGCGGCGGGCCCGGCCGTGAGGGCCGAATGGGCGCGCCGTGCCGCGTCGGTGGCGAGGAAGGTGAGGGCTGCGGGGTCGGGTGCGCCGGGAAGCCCGGGAAGCAACGGCGGTTCGCCGGGCTCGGGGGGCGGGTCCAGGGGCGGGGGCAGCGGCGGACGTACGGACGTGGCCAGCGCGTCGCGGGCCGGGATGCCGGGTGGGGTGTACGGGGAGCCCGTGCCGGCACCGGTGCCCGCGGCACCGGCCGCCTTACGGGCGGCGGCACCGGCCGCTTCACCGGCGCCTTCACCGGCGTGCGCCGAATCCCCCGCCTCCCCCTCGCTCACGCCCCTCACCCCGCCCACGCCACGCACGCCGTTCCAGGCGCGCGCGTGCGCGTCGTGAGCGCTCAACTTGGCGTTGCGGCGGGCCAGTTCGTCGATCAGCTCCTCCTCGTCCTGCCCGCGCAGAAGCAGCAGCACGAAGGGGTCCGCGTCCAGGAAGCGAGCCGTCTGATAGCACAGGGCCGCCGCATGCTTGCAGGGGCGCCCGCTGTCGGGGCAGGAGCAGGCCGGGTCGAGTTCGCCGGGCCCCGGCAGCAGCCGTACGCTTGCGGCATCCGCCGCGTCCACCAGCGCGTGCGGCATGTCCTTGTCCAACAGCGCGGCGATGTGGGCCGGTTGGGCGCAGACCGCGTCCAGGAACGCGTCCCGTTCCCGCTCGGTCAGCACCCGCATGCGGATCACCGTGCGGTACGGGCGGGGGCGGCTGCCGCTCACGGGTGCGACGATCCGGCCGGGCGTGACGGTGATCGTCCCGACGTGGCCGCCCCGCGCGTACATACGTCCCCGGGAGAGCCGTCCGGCGTCCAGTGAGGAGTCCTCCAGGGCCCGCACCCACGCGTTGCCCCACCAGGATTCCGCGAAGGGGCCCCGGGCGCCCGGGCGGGGAGGCGCAGGTGGAAGGCTGCGCGCACGGGCCGGCACGGGGCCGGAGTCCGCAGCGGCGCCGCCCGACGGAGACCGGTCCGCCGGGATGCCCCGCCGCCCGTTCACGCAGTCCTCCCGTTTCACGCCGTACACCCGCTCACGCCCGTACACCCGTTCACGCCGTCCTCCTCAGCGAGACGAGGTCGGCGAGCTCCGCGTCGGTCAGTTCGGACAGCGCGGCCTCACCGCCGCCGAGCACCGCGTCGGCCAACTCCCGCTTGGAGTCCAGCAGCTGGGCGATCCGCTCCTCGACCGTCCCCTCGGTGATGATGCGGTGCACCTGCACAGGCTGCGTCTGGCCGATGCGGTAGGCCCGGTCGGTCGCCTGCTCCTCCACGGCCGGGTTCCACCAGCGGTCGTAGTGGATGACATGCGCGGCGCGGGTGAGATTGAGTCCTGTCCCCGCGGCCTTCAACGACAGCAGGAACACCGGCACTTCACCGTCCTGGAAGCGGTGCACCATCTCCTCCCGCCGCGCGACGGGAGTGCCCCCGTGCAGCAACTGCACCGGCACGCCCCGCTGTTGGAGATGGCGCTCGATGAGCCTCGCCATCGCCACGTACTGCGTGAAGACCAGCACCGCGGCGCCCTCCGCGAGGATGACGTCCAGCAGCTCGTCCAGCAGTTCCAGCTTCCCGGAACGGCCCGCGAGCACGGCGCTCCCCTCCCGGCCCGGCGCCGCGGCGGCCTCCTTCAGATACTGCGCCGGGTGGTTGCAGATCTGCTTGAGCGCCGTCAGCAGCTTCATCACCAGACCGCGGCGCGCCATGCCTTCGGCCGCCTCGATGCGGGCGAGGGTCTCGCGTACGACGGCCTCGTACAGCCCGGCCTGTTCACGTACGAGCCCGACCGGGTGGTCCGTCTCCGTCTTCGGCGGCAGTTCGGGCGCGATGCCGGGGTCGGACTTCCTGCGCCGCAGCAGGAACGGCCTCACCAGCCGGGCCAGCCGCTGTGTCGCCTGCTCGTCCTCACCGCCCTCCACAGCGCGGGCGTACCGGGCGCGGAAGGACTTCAGCGGGCCGAGCAGCCCCGGAGTCGTCCAGTCGAGGAGCGCCCACAGCTCGGAGAGGTTGTTCTCGACGGGTGTGCCGGTGAGGGCGACGCGTGCGGGAGCGGGCAGGCTGCGCAGCGCCCTCGCGGTGGCGGAGTGCGGGTTCTTCATGTGCTGCGCCTCGTCGGCGACGACCATTCCCCAGCGGTGGGCGGCCAGTTGGGAAGCGGCGGAGCGCGCCGTGCCGTAGGTGGTGAGGACGAAGCCGCCGGCTCCCCCTTGCTCCGTGCCGCCCGGGAGGCTCCGTGCGGGCCCGTGGAAGCGGGAGACGGGGACTTCCGGCGCGAAGCGTTCGATCTCGCGCTGCCAGTTGCCCAGCAGCGAAGCGGGGCAGACGACGAGGGTCGGCTCCCGCGAACCGGCCTGCGCGCGGTGCAGATGGAGCGCGATCAGCGTGACGGTCTTGCCCAGCCCCATGTCGTCGGCGAGGCAGCCGCCCAGGCCGAGCGACGTCATCGTCTCGAGCCAGGCCAGACCGCGAAGCTGGTAGTCGCGGAGTGTGGCGTGCAGCCCGTCCGGCTGGGCGAGCGGCGGGAGTTCGGCGGTCAGTCGTGCCCGCAGCCCGGCCAGCGCCCCGACCGGCACGGCCTCCACGGTCTCCCCGTCGGCCTCCGCGGTGCCGGTGAGCACGGCCGCCAGGGCGTCGGCCGGCTCCAGCAGACCAAGGTTGCGCTTGCGGGCCTTGCGTACGAGCCCGGGATCGACCAGCACCCACTGGCCGCGCAGCCGCACGACGGGCCGGTGGGCTTCCGCCAGCGCGTCCATCTCGGCCTCGGTCAGCGGTTCGTCGCCCAGGGCCAACTGCCAGCTGAACTGGAGGAGTTCGTCCGCCTCGAAGAAGCCGAAGCCGTCCGACGCCGAGCCCGGGGCGGGCCGGATCACGGCCGTCGCGGTCAACTCCCTTGCCACCTCGCGCGGCCAGTGCACGGCGACACCGGCGGCGGCCAGCCGGGTCGCCGCCCTGCCGAGCAGGTCGCTCAACTCGTCATCCGCGAGCGGCAGTACGTCCGGGACGGGACGCTCCAGAAGCCGCCCGAGCGGCGGCCACACCCGGGCGGCGCGGCGCAGCGCGAGCAGGGTGTCGATGCGGGCGCGGGGGCCGAAGTGGTCAGCCCCGGCCCACATTTGGGCCGCGTCCGCGACGAGCACGGGGTCGGCGAGGCTGTGCACCTGTACGACGGCCGCCGAGCCCCTGCGGAGCTGCCCGCCGCGGCCCCTTGCCGCGGAGCCGGCGCCGGAGCCCTCCTCCTCGGGCCCCGCGTCGAACAGATCGTGGGCGGAGAGGTCGAGGCGCAGCGAGATCCGCACACCCGTGGCCATTTCTGCCGCGACCTCGGCCGCCCATTCGCGCGCCGCCCCCGGCAGCCGCTGCGGCGCCTGTGCGGCGAAGGGCGCACCGACCGCGTACGGTGCCGCCGGCGTACGCGGCAGCGTGTCGGCCACGGCGTCGAGGAAGGACCGCAGCAGGCTCTCGGGAGCGGGCAGCAGCAGCGGGCTGCCGCTGCCCGGCACGGGCACCGCGTGCGCCTCGGCCGGCATGGCGGCGGCGATCGCCCGCACCTGGGCGACGTCCTGGGCGTCGAGCGGCCCGGCCCGCCAGGCGTCGGTGTCCCCGATGCCGACGCCGGGCACCAAACGGCCCCGCGCCACGAGATGCAGTGCGTGCAGCGCGGCCGCTCCCCAGCACGCGGCGGCCGGATGGGCTCCCGGTTCCTGCCGCGCACGGACCAGCACAGGAAGCGCCTCGGCCACGCCCACGCTCAGCGCCGCGGCCGCACGGGACCTGGCGCCCTTGCCGTGCCGCCGCGCGACGCTCAGCGTCAGCGGCTCCGCACCGCGGACGCCGGCGTCACCCGGCTCCGGCAGCGCCCCGCCGTCCGGACGCCAGAAGGCGACCCTGCCGCTGCGGGAGGGACCCGGCGGCTCCCCCGGCAGAAAGACCGCCGCGCACCGCGCGAGCCCGCCCCCCGGGGGCACTGCCATCCGCGCCACCGCTTCCGCTTCTCGTGCCGTGCGGACCGTGCGCTCCCCTGTGACGCACGGTCCCCACTCGAACGCGCCTGAGTCTACGGCGCACCACTGACAGCGCCCGCACACTTTTCCGACCAGCGATGACCGTCCGGAAACCGTCGCGCGCGGACACCTGCGGGGTTGGTACGTTCACGCCATGCCCGACAACGAAGCGGCAGATCCCGCCTCCGTGATGACCGTGACCGCCGACGATGTGCGCACAGCTGTACGGCTCGCCGTCGCCGCCCTCAGCGCGGGAACGGAGGCGGACTGGAGCGTCAAAGCGGGTTCGCTGGATTGGGACTGCTGGGAGACCGTCGAGCATCTCAACGACGACCTGTTCGGCTATGCCGCCCAACTCACCCCGGACAACCCTCCGTTGACGGACGGCATCCCTTTCGGTTACACGCGCCGGCAACCGGACGGCCCCGCCAACGTGGTCTTCGCGGACCGCGCCGCCGGCCCAGCTGGGCTGCTGCGGGTCCTGGAGGCCTGTGGCTCGCTGCTGACGGCCATGGTGCGCACGGCACCGACGGAGCTGCGCGCCTGGCATCCCTACGGCGTCTCCGACTCCGCGGGTTTCGCCGCCATGGGCATCGTGGAGACGCTGGTCCACGTGTACGACGTCGCTCAGGGCATCGGCATCCCCTGGGAGCCGCCGGAAGACCTGTGCCGGCGAGTGCTCGCGCGTCTCTTCCCCGGTGTACGGGTGGACGCCGCGCCCTGGCAGGCCCTGCTCTGGGCCACGGGCCGTACGGAGCTCCCCGGACACCCACGCCGGACAGAGTGGCGCTGGTACGGCGAGGTCGCCCGGCAGGAGTACCCCGCTCCCGCCGCAGGCTGAGGCGCCGCCCATCGCCCCCGTACTCGGGCGCCCTTGGCGCCGCGACCCGCCCGTACGCGCGCGGCCCTCAGAGCACCCACATCATGTAGAGGCACACCGCGATTCCACCGCCGCCCCCGATGTACAGGTACTTCATCACCACCGCTGCCCGCGTGCCGCTGACGCGTGCCCCGACGGCGAACGCCTGCTGCCTGCTGGGGAAGATGCCGGTCGCGGCGAAGGGCACGCCCAGAGCGGCGACGATCCACCCGAAGAAGAAGAGCCCGTTCCAGCGCCAGATCTCACGGAATCCCACGGGCACAAAACCGTTCCCCGACTGCTGGACCTCGATTTCCTCGCCCTGCCGCAGCTCCCGCCTCACCTCGGCGCCGTGCACGGCCCGTGATCCGTCCTCGGGACGGAAGATGCCTGAACAGACCGTGGTGTCACTGGAGTTGCGGGTTCCCTGCTCGACCCGGCAGGCCTCGACGGTGATGGTTCCCTGCCGTCCGGCCATGCCCGCGGCATGCGCACCGTTGTAGACGGCGAAGCACACACAGACCAGGGCGCCGAGGAAGAACAGCGCACCCAGTGCTCTGCCCTTCCAGCTCGGACCGGGAAGTGCCGCGTACGGGCTCGTCAGACCCAGTTCGGGACTCAGGCCGGACTGTCCTCCCCCTCCGCCCAAGCTGCTGAAGATTCCCCGTCCCCCCGCGCCCGCCATGCTCTCCCCCTGTCACCGCCGCTGCCGCTGGTGCTGCCGCACGGCGGTGCAGCACGCCGCGCGGCGCAACACCCTAGCGGGCGGCTCTCAGGACGAGCGCGGAGGGTCGAAGGCCGCGGCCTCGACGAAGTCGGGCCGCGGATCCAGGGCCGCGGCCAGCCGGAAGTGCCGCCGCGCCTCGTCCTTGCGGTCGGCGCGCTGCAGCGTACGCGCGAGTGCGAAATGGGCGAACGCGTTGTCCGGCTCGCGCTCCAGGACGGTCTGGAACTCCATTTCCGCCGGACGCAGTTGTGCGCCCAGAAAGAATGCGCGAGCGCGCAGCAGCCGCGCTGCCGTGTTCTCCGGGTGCGCCGCGATGACCGTGTCGAGCAGCTTCAACGCGCCACGCGGGTCGTGCGCGTTGAGCAGCTGCTCGGCGGCGCGGAACTCGATGACCAGGGTCTCAGGGGTGGCCTCGGACACGTGGCGGCCTCCTCACCGGTACCGGTGTGACAGTTGCGGTGCACTGGCGCCAGAACGCCTCATCCCCTGTAGCTATTCCCAGTCGCAACCGGTGGCACTCCGCTCCCACCGGAGCGGACTACGCACCGGGCTACGGCGGACGCCGTGCCGCTCCGGCGAGCGGCCCGGCCCTACGCCCGTCGGCGCAGCTCCTCCCACACCTCGCTCACCCGTGCCTGGAGCCCCTCCAGCGGGCCGTCGTTGCCGATCACGATGTCGGCCAGCGCCAGCCTCTCCTCGCGTGTCGCCTGCGCCGCCATGCGGGATGCGGCTTCCCCCTCGGTCATGCCGCGCAGCCGCACGAGCCGGTCGAGCTGCGTCTTCGGGGATGCGTCGACGACGAGGACCAGGTCGTAGAGCGGCCCGAGCCCGTTCTCGGTGAGTAGGGGCACGTCGTGGACGATCACTCCGCCGCTGTCCGCCTCTTCCGCCTGACGCTCCAGCTCGGCGGAACGCTCGCCCACGAGCGGGTGGACGATCGCGTTGAGCGCGGCAAGCCTCTCCGTGTCGGCGAAGACGACAGCCCCGAGCCCGGGCCGGTCCAGGCTGCCGTCCGGTGCGAGGATCTCCTCCCCGAACTCGGCGACGACGGCGGCCAGCCCCGGCGTGCCGGGCTCCACCACCTCCCGGGCGATCTTGTCCGCGTCGACGATCACGGCACCGTGCTCGTCCAGCAGCCGCGAGACCTCGCTCTTTCCGGCGCCGATTCCGCCCGTCAGTCCCACCTTCAGCATGCCGGCAACGCTATACGGTGCACGGAATCCGGCCACGCCCAGGCCGGTCCGCACGCTCACTGCGCCGGGCCCGCTCAAGGGCTGTCGTGCCGCTCCGCCGGGTCAGCCCAGTCGGTCAGCCCGCGCTGTCCCCGCCGGTGCCTCCGTCGGCGCCGCCTCCGCTGCTGCTCTCGCCGCCCTCGTCCTCACGCTCGGCGAGGAAACGTTCGAAGACCGCGCCGAGCTCGTCCGCTGAGGGCAGTTCGCTGGGTTCGGCCACCAGGTTTCCCCGCGTCTCGGCGCCGGCGAGCGCATCGTACTGCTGCTCGAGCCCCCGTACGACGGCCACGAGGTCCTCGTCTCCCTCGGCGAGCTGCCGTTCGATCTCGTTCTGGGTCTTGAGCGCCTCGTTCCGCAGGGCGTGCGCTACGTCGGGCAGCACCAGCCCCGTCGCGGAGGTGATGGCTTCGACGATGACGAGCGCGGCGTCCGGGTACGCCGACCGGGCGACGTAGTGCGGCACGTGCGCGACGACGCCGAGCACGTCGTGCCCGGACTCGGCGAGCCGCAGCTCGATCAGGCCGGCGGCGCTGCCCGGGACCTCGGCCTCCTCGAAGAGAGCGCCGTGGCCCGGTACGAGATCCGTACGCGTGCCGTGCGGTGTGAGGCCCACGGGACGGGTGTGGGGAACGCCCATCGGGATGCCGTGGAAGTTGACGGACATGCGCACGCCCAGGCGTTCGGTGATCTCACGGACGGCCGCGGTGAAGGCTTCCCACTGCACGTCCGGTTCCGGCCCGGACAGCAGCAGGAACGGCACACCTGTCGCGTCGCGTACGAGGCCGAGCTCCAGCCGGGGCGTCTCATAGGAGACCCAGCGGTCGCTGCGGAAGGTCATCGTGGGGCGGCGCGCACGGTAGTCGACCAGCCGGTCGGCGTCGAAACGCGCGACGGTGACGCAGGGCTGGCTGTCCTTCACACGCTCGACGATCTGCTCTCCTGCCTCGCCGGCGTCCATGTAGCCCTCGAAGTGATACAGCATCACCAGGCCCGCGCCGTCGGGCCCGCCGATGACGGCGTCGACCGCTTCGAGTCCGCTCTCGTCCCACGTGTACACGCTCTGCCCACTGTGCGGTTCAAGCACTGCTGGCGCCCCTAACTAGTCGCGTTCACACTGCACAACGGTGCGTGAGCCGCCGGCATTCCTGCGGCAGGCCACGCACGGGCGCAGGCACGGACGCGGGCATGGGCACGGACGCACGGACAGCGAAGTGGGGCCCGCTCCGCGAAGGAGCAGGCCCCACTCTCTGTGCTGTCAGCTGCAGCCGCCGCTCAGCGGCGGACTCTCAGCTTCGGCGCTTCAGCTCTGGCCGCCGGCGAGCTTCTCGCGCAGCGCCGCCAGCGCCTCGTCCGAGGCGAGGGCACCGGAGTCGTCGTTCGACTCCGAGGAGTACGAGCCGCCGCCGGAGGCGCCGGCCTGGCCACCGCCGCCGCCGTTGCCGCCCTGCTGCGGCTGGGCGCTGCCGCCGCCGGCGCCGGCACCCTCGGCCGCCGCCTGCTCGTCGGCCTCGCGGGACTTGATGACCTGCGCCTGGTGCTGCTCGAAGCGCTGCTGCGCCTCGGCGTACTGGCGCTCCCACTCCTCGCGCTGCTTCTCGTAACCCTCCAGCCAGTCGTTGGCCTCGGGGTCGAAGCCCTCGGGGTAGATGTAGTTGCCCTGGTCGTCGTACGACGCGGCCATGCCGTAGAGCGTCGGGTCGAAGTCGACCGTGGTCGGGTCGGCACCGAAGGACTCGTTGGCCTGCTTCAGCGAGAGGCTGATGCGGCGGCGCTCCAGGTCGATGTCGATGACCTTGACGAAGATCTCGTCGTTCACCTGGACGACCTGCTCCGGGATCTCCACGTGGCGCTCGGCCAGCTCGGAGATGTGGACCAGACCCTCGATGCCCTCGTCCACGCGGACGAACGCGCCGAACGGCACGAGCTTCGTGACCTTGCCGGGCACGACCTGACCGATCTGGTGCGTACGGGCGAACTGCTGCCACGGGTCTTCCTGCGTCGCCTTCAGCGACAGGGAGACGCGCTCGCGGTCCATGTCGACGTCGAGGACCTCGACCGTGACCTCCTGGCCGACCTCGACGACCTCGGACGGGTGGTCGATGTGCTTCCAGGACAGCTCGGAGACGTGCACCAGACCGTCCACACCGCCCAGGTCGACGAAGGCGCCGAAGTTGACGATGGAGGAGACGACGCCCGAGCGCACCTGGCCCTTCTGCAGGGTGGTGAGGAAGGTCTGGCGGACCTCGCTCTGCGTCTGCTCCAGCCAGGCACGGCGGGAGAGAACCACGTTGTTGCGGTTCTTGTCGAGCTCGATGATCTTGGCTTCGAGCTCCTTGCCGACGTACGGCTGCAGGTCGCGGACACGGCGCATCTCGACCAGGGAGGCCGGCAGGAAGCCCCGCAGGCCGATGTCGAGGATGAGGCCGCCCTTGACGACCTCGATGACGGTGCCGGTGACGATCCCGTCTTCTTCCTTGATCTTCTCGATGGTGCCCCAGGCACGCTCGTACTGAGCGCGCTTCTTCGAGAGGATCAGGCGCCCCTCCTTGTCCTCCTTCTGGAGAACGAGGGCTTCGATCTCGTCACCGACGGCGACGACCTCGTTGGGGTCGACGTCGTGCTTGATCGACAGTTCGCGGGACGGGATGACGCCTTCGGTCTTGTAACCGATGTCGAGCAGGACCTCGTCCCGGTCGACCTTCACGATGACGCCGTCGACGATGTCGCCGTCGTTGAAGTACTTGATCGTCTCGTCGATCGCGGCGAGGAAGGCTTCCTCGGAACCGATGTCGTTTACCGCAACCTGCGGAGTGGTGGCGGTGGTCTCGGTGCTGCTCGTCATGTGTGAAAGGGTCTCCGGTACGGACATGAAGTCGTAGGTTCTGCTACGCCGAGAGCCCGTTATCGCACCGCGCATGCAAGCCAGCCGGACACAGCCTTGAGAGCCACAAACCCGAGGGGATACACCACTGATGCGAGCGCGGCCTGCTCCGTCCGAGGCACGCAGGCCCGCAGCGCAACTTGTAGCATACGGGGGCCGCTGGGCATGGTCAATGCGCGAAAGAGCACAGCTGGGGTGGAACGTCCCATAACCGGCGCACCCGTGACCGCGTGCACCCGTCCAGGCACTGAACGGCGTCCCCGCAGCGCCCACGGCGACAAGTGACGGACGCGAGAGTACGACGGCGGGCCAGATGATCCAAGACGACGGCGGCAGCGGCAGCGGCAGCACGACGGAAGGGCCGGAGCCGGAGGCCGTGCGGAGGCACGCCGGAGGCACCGAGAGCAGCAGGGCCAACCGCGGCTGGTGGGACCGCAACGCCGACGAGTACCAGGACGACCACGGCGCCTTCCTCGGCGACGACCGTTTCGTGTGGTGCCCGGAGGGACTCGATGAGGCGAAGGCCCGGCTGCTCGGGCCGGCCGCGGAACTGCGCGGCCGGCGCGTGCTGGAGGTCGGCGCCGGCGCCGCGCAGTGTTCGCGCTGACTGGCGGCGCAGGGTGCCCGTCCCGTCGCGCTGGACCTCTCCCACCGGCAGCTCCAGCATGCGCTGCGCATCGGCGACGGCCGGGGCGGCCGCCCCGGCTTCCCCCTGGTGGAGGCGGACGCGGGGGCGCTGCCGTTTGCCGGCGGCGCCTTCGACTCGGCTTGCTCGGCCTTCGGTGCTCTGCCCTTCGTCGCCGATCCGGTGCGCGTGCTGCGGGAGGTGCGGCGGGTGCTGAAACCGGGCGGTCGCTGGGTCTTCTCCGTCACGCACCCGCTGCGCTGGGCGCTGCCGGACGAGCCGGGCCCGGAAGGGCTGACGGTGCTCAGCTCCTACTTCGACCGGACGCCGTACGTCGAGGAGGACGCGCGGGGCCACGCGGTCTACGTCGAGCACCACCGCACGATGGGTGACCGGGTGCGGGACGTGGTGAGCGCGGGGTTCCGGCTGCTGGACGTCGTCGAACCGGAGTGGCCGGACTGGAACACCCAGGAGTGGGGCGGATGGTCACCGCTGCGGGGGCGGCTGATCCCCGGGACGGCGATCTTCGTGTGCGAGCGCGACTGAGCACGGTGAACGGCTGGGCATGGTGAACGGCGGCCGGGCCGCGGTCATTTCTTGGTGACCGTCAGCTCCATGTCGTACGTGGAGCCGTCGGCGGTGGTGAGGCGGAGGGTGAAGGTCCCGGTGTGGCCGTCGGTGTGGACGGTCGGGAGTTTGAGTACGCCGCTGTCGCCCAGGATGCCCGTGGACTCCGTGCGGGAGCGGACCTCGTTGCCGAAAAGGTCCTTGAAGTAGGGGCCCTTGGTGTTCTCCTTGCCGTCCTCGGTGACCATCGTGGCGGTCACGGGCACGCCCCCGGCGGCTCCCTTCCGGTGTTCGAGCTTGACCTCGATGTCGGTGAACTTCGAGTCGGCCGGGGCCTTCAGGGGGCCCTCGGGGTCGCGAGCGAAGGTGTACTTGGGGGTGACGGTGGCGCCCATGGTGACCGTGGGCAGATCCCGTCCGAGTGCTGTGGCGGTGACGGTGAACTTGCCTGCCTGCTTGCCCGCGCCGATGACGGGAGCGGTGGCGTGGCCGTCGGCGCCGGTGGTGGCGGTGGCCTCTTTCTTGCCGGCGGGGAACCGGGCTCCCGTCGCGCCCTTGATCGTGTACTTGACGCGGATGCCGTCGACGGCCTTGCCGGACTTGTCGACGGCACGTACGCGGGGACGGTTCTCGATGTTCCCGCCCGTGTAGCCCTTCAACTCACCGGCGAGGACCGGCTTCAGGGCCGTCGCGGTACCGGGGGCCGGCGTCTCGTCGCCACCGCCGGGCCCGCCGTCCCCGTTGCCGTCGCCGTCTCCCTCGCCGCCGTCGCCCTTGCCGGGCTTGCCGGCTCCGGAGCCGCCGTCCTGCGAGCCCTTGCCCTTGCCGGGCCCGTCCGAGACGCCCGCGCCGGGTGAGTCGGGCAGGGCCCCAGCGCCGTCGGGGACCTGGTGTGCGCCCTTGCGGTAGAACTCGTACCAGGCCAGCACCGTACGCAGGTAGTCCTGGGAGTTGTTGTAGCTGAGGATCGCGCGGTCCAGGCCGGCCTTGGTGCTCAAGTCCCGTTCGCCCGCGCAGAGATACCCGGCCGCGGCCATTGCGGCGTCGTGGATGTTGCCCGGGTCGCGGGTGCCGTCGCCGTTGCCGTCGGCGGACCAGCGCGACCACGTGGAGGGTATGAACTGCATGGGTCCCACGGCGCGGTCGAAGCGCTTGTCGCCGTCGAGCCGCCCGCCGTCGGTGTCGGTGATACGGGCGAAGCCTGAGCCGTTCAGCACGGGGCCCAGGATCGGCTTCAGGGTGGTGCCCGCCTTGTCGACGGCCCCACCGCGTGCCTGACCGGACTCGACCTTGCCGATCGCGGCGAGCAGTTCCCAGCGCAGCCCGCAGGCGGGGTCGGAGGCGTTCTGCGAGCGCGCGGCCTTCTTGTACGCGGCGAGCACCGACGCCGGGATGCCGGACTCGGATGGCGTGTCAACCGAACTGCGGGGCGGGGCGGGGGATTCGAGAGGCGGCAGTTCGGTGTGGTACGAGTCGTCACCCGGCGAACGGTCGGGCTGGGCGTCGTCCGGGCGCTCCTTGCCGGGCCCGTCGGCGCGGTGATCCACCTCCGCGCCAGGTGCCTGCGAAGCGGTCAGCGCCGCCATCGTCGCGGCGGCGATGGCCGTGCCCGCCACTCCACGGCGGATCTTCCTGCCGCCGCCGCGAATCCCGCGATACCGCACCATGTGCCGGACCCCCTGCTTCTGCCCTGCGGTCGTCAACACGGTGACACTACGACAAGTGCCGGGCCGCGTCTGCGGGTCGGGGCATTCCGACCGGTGCGGAGCAGGGCGTCAGTGCGCCGCGGACTCCCAGTCGTCGCCGACGCCGACGGACACGTCCAGCGGCGCACGCAGCTGGACCGCGGCGGCCATCTCGCGGCACACCAGCTCCTCCACGGCGTCGCGCTCGCCGGGGGCGATCTCCAGCACGATCTCGTCGTGGACCTGCAGCAGCATGCGTGAGGTGAGCTTCTCCTTGCGCAGGGCGGAGTCCACGCGCAGCATCGCCATCTTGACGATGTCCGCCGCGGTGCCCTGGATCGGTGCGTTGAGCGCCATCCGCTCGGCCATGTCGCGGCGCTGGCGGTTGTCGCTGTTGAGGTCGGGGAGGTAGCGGCGGCGGCCCATGATGGTCTCGGTGTAGCCGGTGGCGCGGGCCTCGGAGACGGCGCGGTGGAGGAAGTCGCGCACTCCGCCGAAGCGTTCGAAGTAGTCGTCCATCAGCTTGCGGGCCTCGTCCGGGGTGATGCCGAGCTGCTGGGAGAGCCCGAACGCGGACAGGCCGTAGGCCAGCCCGTAGGACATGGCCTTGATCTTGCGGCGCATCTCGGCGTCGACCTTGTCCTCGGTGACGTCGAAGACCTGCGAGGCGACGGTGGTGTGCAGGTTCTCCCCGGAGGTGATGGCCTCGATCAGCTTCTCGTCGTCGGACATGTGGGCCATCACGCGCAGTTCGATCTGGCTGTAGTCCGCGGTCATCAGGCTCTCGTAGCCCTCGCCGACGCGGAAGGCACGGCGGATGGCGCGGCCCTCGTCCGTACGGACGGGCACGTTCTGCAAGTTGGGGTCGGTGGAGGAGAGGCGGCCGGTGGCGGCGACGGTCTGGCTGAAGCTGGTGTGGATACGGCCGTCGGGGGCGATCGTCTTGATCAGGCCCTCGACGGTGGTGCGCAGCTTCTGCTGTTCGCGGTAGCGCAGCATCAGCACGGGCAGTTCGTGCTCGGTCTGCGCCGCCAGCCACGTCAGCGCGTCGGCGTCCGTCGTCCAGCCCGTCTTCGTCTTCTTCGTCTTGGGCAGGCCCAGCTCTCCGAAGAGCACTTCCTGGAGCTGCTTGGGCGAGCCGAGATTGAACTCGTGCCCGACGGCGGCATGTGCGTCCTTCACCGCCTGCTGGGCGGCGTCGGCGAACTGCTGCTCCAGGCCCGTCAGCCATTCGCGGTCGGCGCAGATGCCGGAGCGTTCCATCCCCGCCAGCACAGCGGAGACGGGCAGCTCCAGGTCGCGCAGCAGATCGGCGGCGCCGACCTGGTCGAGCCTGTCCTCGAAGACCTCACCGAGGTCGAGGATCGTACGGGCCTTGACCATCAGGGCCTGCGCCTCGGCCTGTTCGTCCACGCCGAAGGCCAGCTGCCCGCCGCCCGCGTCGGCCGGGCCCAGCTCGCGGCCCAGATATTCCACCGACAGGGCGTCCATGTCGAAGGAGCGGCGGCCCGGCTTGTCGAGATACGCGGCGAGGGCCGTGTCCATCGTGACGCCGGCGACGCTCCAGCCGTGCTCGGCGAAGACCCGCGTGATCGCCTTGGCGTCGTGGACGACCTTCGGGCGTGCCGCGTCGGCGATCCACGCGGAGAACGCCCTCTCCTCCGCCTCGTCCAGCTGCGCGGGGTCGAACCAAGCCGCGGGACCGCCGCCGGCGGCGAGAGCGATCTCGCTCACGCTGCCGGTGCCCAGCTTCCACACATCGACGGTGGCCAGCCCGAGGGTGTCGCCCGCGTGTTCCTCCAGCCAGCCGGTCAGCTCACCGGAGCCGAGCACGGTGCCGTCGATCTCCACGCCTTCCACCGACGGGGAGACCTCTTCCTCCTGCGCGCCCGGGTCGACGGCGAACAGCCGCTCGCGGAAGTTCTGATGGCGGAACTCCAGGGCGTCCAGCACGACGTTCAGCGTGTCCCGGTCGTAGGCGACCCGCTCCAACTCCTCCGGGCCGCAGCTCAGTTCGACGTCGCGCACGAGCTCCGTGAGGTGACGGTTGAGCGTGACCGACTCCAGATGCGCCCGCAGATTCTCGCCGGCCTTGCCCTTCACCTCGTCCGCACGGCCGGCCAGCTCAGCGAAGGAACCGAACTGACTGATCCACTTCGTGGCCGTCTTCTCGCCGACACCGGGGATGCCGGGGAGGTTGTCCGAGGGGTCGCCGCGCAGCGCGGCGAAGTCCGGGTACTGCTCGGGTGTCAGGCCGTACTTCTCGAAGACCTTCTCCGGGGTGAAGCGCGTCAGCTCCGAGACGCCCTTCGTCGGATAGAGCACCGTGACGTCGTCGCTGACGAGTTGCAGGGCGTCACGGTCGCCGGTGACGATCAAGACCTTGAAGCCCTCGGACACCGCCTGCGTGGTGAGCGTCGCGATGACGTCGTCCGCCTCGAAGCCCTCCACGGCGAAGCGGCGCACCCGCATCGCGTCGAGCAGTTCCCCGATCAGCTCCACCTGCCCCTTGAACTCGTCCGGGGCCTTGGAGCGGTTCGCCTTGTACTCCGCGAACTCCGCGGAGCGCCAGGTCTTGCGGGAGACGTCGAAGGCGACCGCGAAGTGCGTGGGCTCCTCGTCACGCAGAGTGTTGGACAGCATCGAGGTGAAGCCGTAGATCGCATTCGTCGTCTGGCCCGTGGAGGTGGAGAAATTCTCCGCGGGCAGGGCGTAGAACGCGCGGTAGGCGAGCGAGTGCCCGTCCATCAGGAGCAGGCGCGGTGCGGTCTTCTTCGATGCCTTCTCAGTCACGTTGCCGATCCTCCCACGGCCCACCGACAACACCGTCCGCGAGCACCCGGCGAACCCGGAACGGGCCCGTCCACCTCGCCGTCGGGGCAACTCCGTGGCGGCCTCCGCCGCGCCGCTGATCCCGCTGCCCGTCCTCGGCCGTACGGAGCGCGATCTGCGGGGCGGCGGCGGGCAGTTCGAGACGGACGGTGCAAGTCACCGGTGATCCGCATCACTCCTGTCTGAGCGCACGCTCAGGCACCTGATATGACGGTGCGGAACACCCGACCGCATCGACCGGTTGACCATCACGTCACGACGTCGACCGACCACTGTGATCGGAGCCGCTGCCCATGGGCGAGCACACCAGGACCACGTTCCCTCAGGAGATCCTCGACCAGTGGGCGGGGCTCGGGCTCGACCTGCCCGCGCTCTTCTCCGCGGGGCACCTCGGCGAGCGCATGGACCTGCGGATCCTCGACGCCTCGCCCGAGAAGGTCACCGGCACGCTCCCCGTCGAGGGCAACACCCAGCCCTACGGACTGCTCCACGGCGGCGCCTCCGCCGTGCTCGCGGAGACCCTCGGCTCCGTCGGCGCGATGCTGCACTGCGGGCCGGGCAGGCTCGCCGTCGGCGTCGACCTCAACTGCACCCACCACCGAGGCATCCGTTCCGGACTGATCACCGGCACGGCCACGCCCGTACACCTGGGGCGCTCCACCGCGACGTACGAGACCGTCATCACCGACGAGGACGGCAGGCGTGTGTGCAGCGCCCGGCTGACGTGTCTGCTGCGTGACGCCTCCACCGATGCCGCCACCCTGGTCACACCGCCGGAAGGCCGCTAGCTTCCCGCACATGGGAGGCACGGGACGCAGACGCGGAGGGGCCGGCGACGCCCCTCGAAGACCCCGCGCCCGGGGCCGGCCCGCATCCCAGGGCCCGTACCAGGGCGGCCCGTACCAGGACCCTTATCAGGGCGACCCGTACCAGGACCCCTACCAGGGCTCGCAGCAGCCGCCGTACCGGCCCGCGTACCAGCCGCGGCCGCTGCCCCGGGCACAGCCGCCACGGCTGCAGCCGCTGAGACCGCCGCTGCCACCGGCCAGGAGACAGCCACCGCCACCGCAGCGGCCGGAGGTGCTGGCCTCCGGAAGCGACAGCCCCGGGATCGGCGAACTCTGGTACGGCCTCCCCACGCGCGCCCGACGCACCGCCGTCGCCGCCGCGTGCCTCCTCCTGCTCGCCGCCGGCGGCTACGCGGTCGCCATGCAGACGCCCGGCACCGGTACACAGGCACAGCAAGGACAAGGAGAGGGAGCCGAGTCCGGGCCCGTACCGGGAACCGGCACGCCCTCCGCCGCGCACAGACGCATGCCCTATCCCGCGCAGAGCGCCCGCATCACCTTCGACCGCCTCGCCGTCTCCGACCGCGCCCGCCGCACCTTCACCATCCAGCTGCACGCGACAGCCACCTCACCCCTGACCGTCCTGGACGTCGGCCAGGGCTACGAAGCCGTCGACCTGAGCCTCGCCGGGCGGCCGCCACTCACCGTGCGCCCCGGCAACGCACGGACCCTCCTCCTCAAGGCGAAGGTCACCAACTGTGACCGTGTGCCGCTCCGCGCCCGCTCACCCTTCCTCAACGTCACGCTCCGCAACGACCGTGCACGTCAGGAGTTGAGCGTGATCCCGGGCGAGCGCTACGCGGACGCACTCGCGCACGCATTCCGGACGCTGTGCCTGCCCGACAGCCCCGCAGACGCCCCCCAACCCTGAAACGATCTGCTGCTTCGCGTCCCGGAAACGTGTCCGCTACACGCGCGTCACACACCGGATCTTCCCGGACGCTCCTGTACGGACACGTCGCGGTCGGCCCTCAATAACAAGAACGTCACACCTTTGACTGCCCCTCTGCCCCCCGCGATCCGACGGCCATAGAGTCACCGCCAGTCACCGCGCAGCCGGGTGTGCAGTGCAAACCCTGATCCGTTCCGCGGCTCAGGGAGCCCGGCGCGCGACACGGCCCTTCATCTCCGAAGGCCGCGCCATGGGGAAAGGACTGATCGTGCGCCACCGTTCATTGCTCATCATCACCACCGCGGCTGTCGCTGCGGGATCTCTCACGCTGTCCGCTTGCGGCTCACGCGGCGAGGACAGCGGCAAGAGTGGCGGGGAGACCACTCTGACAATCGGTCTCGACGCCCCGCTCACAGGTGATCTCTCCGCGCTCGGCCAGGGCATCAAGAACTCGGCCGACCTCGCCGTCAAGCAGGCCAACAAGGAAAAGACCGTCGACGGCGTCAAGTTCAAGCTGGAGGCGCTCGACGACGCCGCCCAGCCCTCCGCCGGTCAGCAGAACGCCAACAAGTTCGTGGCGGATGACAAGGTTGTCGGCGCCGTCGGCCCGCTGAACTCCAACGTCGGCCAGTCGATGCAGAAGGTGTTCGACAAGGCGAAGATGGTCGAGGTCTCGCCGGCCAACACCGCACCCGAGCTGACGCAGGGCGTCGACTGGCGGACCGGCAAGAAGGAACGCCCCTTCGAGACGTACTTCCGCATCTGCACCACGGACGCCATCCAGGGCCCGTACGCGGCGCAGTACATGTACAACGAGAAGAAGCTCAAGAAGGTCTACGTCATCGACGACAAGAAGACCTACGGCAAGGGCCTCGCCGGCACCTTCAAGTCGGAGTTCGAGGACCTGGGCGGCGAAGTGGTCGGCACCGACCACGTCGACCCGAAGGAGAAGGACTTCACCGCGGTGGTCAACAAGGTCGCCAAGGCCAAGCCCGACTTCGTCTACTACGGCGGCGAGTACCCGGCCGGCGCACCACTCGCCGACCAGGCCAAGAAGGCCGGCCTCGAAGGCCCCGTGGTCGGCGGCGACGCGCTGTTCAGCGCCGAGTACGTCAAGCTCGCCAAGAAGAACTCCGAGGGCGACATCGCCTCGTCCGTCGGCGCACCGCTCGAGACCCTCGACAGCGCCAAGAAGTTCGTGAAGAACTACGAGGCCGCCGGCTACAAGCTGCCCTACGAGGCATACGGCGGCTACGCCTACGACTCCACCTGGGCCATCATCCAGGCCGTCAAGGCCGTCGCCGAGAAGAACGACGGCAAGCTGCCCGAGGACATGAACGAGACCCGCGAGCAGGTCGTCGAAGCCATGCAGGACGTCAAGTTCGACGGCGTCAGCGGCAAGGTCGGCTTCGACGAGTACGGCGACACCACCAACAAGCAGCTCTCGCTGTACGAGGTCAAGAAGGGCGTGCACAAGCCCGTCAAGACCGGCACCTTCGACGAAGACTGAGCAGGGCGACCGCCCCGTTCATCCACACCACTACGCCGCGCGGGGACGCGAACAGCGCCCCCGCGCGGCCGTATCCAGAAACCACTCGGAGGCCCCGCGGTGAACGACCTGCCGCAGCAACTGGCCAGTGGACTCATCCTCGGCGCGATGTACGGCCTCATCGCGATCGGCTACACGATGGTCTACGGCATCGTTCAGCTCATCAACTTCGCCCACGGCGAGATCGTCATGTTCGGGGCCTTCGGCGGCCTCACCGCGTGGCTGCTTCTCCCCCAGGGCACAGCCCTCACGATCGCCCTCCCCCTCATGCTCGTGATGGCCGTGGGAGTGTCCGTGCTCATAGGCATCGGAGCGGAACGCTTCGCCTACCGGCCGCTGCGCAACGCACCCCGGCTCGCACCGCTCATCACCGCGATCGGCCTGTCGATCATGCTCCAGCAACTGATCTGGAGCTTCTACCCCGACGCCAAGAAGGCCCGCAGCTTCCCCCAGTTCAGCGGCGAAAGCGTCCAGCTCCTCGGCGCCAACGTCCAGCGCGGCGAACTCTTCCTGCTCATAGCCGCGCCGATCTGCATGATCGCCCTCGGCTTCTTCGTCGCCAAGACCCGCACCGGCCGCGCCATGCAGGCCACCTCGCAGGACCCCGACACCGCGAAGCTCATGGGCATCAACACCGACCGCATCATCGTCACCGCGTTCGCCATCGGCGCCGCGTTCGGCGGAGTGGCGGCCATCGCCTACGGCCTCAAGTACGGCCAGATCGACTTCAAGATCGGATTCATCCTCGGCCTCAAGGCCTTCACCGCCGCCGTGCTCGGCGGCATCGGCAACATCTACGGAGCCATGGTGGGCGGCGTCGTCCTCGGCCTCGCGGAATCACTGGCCACCGCGTACATCGAACACATCCCCGGCATGGAACTCTTCGGCGGCGGCGCCTGGAAGAACGTATGGGCATTCGTCCTGCTGATCCTCGTGCTCCTCGTACGACCACAAGGCCTGCTCGGCGAACGCGTCACGGACAGGGCGTGATAGCGATGGCAACCACCAACTCCCAAGCGGGAACCACCGCACCCGACGCACCCGCCGAGCCGCTCGACCCCACCGGCGCACCCGGCACCCTGCCGCTGCCGCCCAATACCGCCCGCATCATCACCCTCGCAGGCGCCGTCGGCACCCTCGCGAGCACCATGCTCGCCTGGACCTGGACCGCCGAATTCCCAGGCGACCTCACCTACTACGGCTCACCCGTCGACCTGCAGACCCTCACCCTCGTCGGGTCGCTGCTCACCATCGCCTTCCTCCTCGCCGGCAACGGCGTACGCGGACTGCGCTGGCTCACCCCCGGCGGCCGGACCGCACCCGTGGTCCTGGCGGCCCTCGGCACACTCGGCGTCGCCTGGTTCACCGCCGCAGCCATCGCCGTCGTACTCGGCGGGTTCATCCACTTCGAACCCGGCATGTGGGTCGCCGTCTTCACGAGCCTTCTCACCGTCGCCGGCGCCCTCGGCCTCCGCGCCGACGAACCATTCGACCCCGCCGACCCCGCACTGCGCGACCCCGGACCCTGGCAGCGCTTCCGCCACTCCCTCAAAGCGCCCGCACCCGCCGCCGCGCGCGAACTGCCCGGCTGGGCCGAACTGCTCACCATCGCCGTCACCTTCGGCATCGGGCTGTTCGTCTTCACTTACGGAATCGACACTCCGTACGGCGAACTCTTCATCGGCTTCCTGATCCTCGTGGGCTGCGGCGCCACCGCCCTCGCACGCGCCGGGCTCAGCCAGCGCCTGTCCAAACTCACCGCGAAGCACCGCAACATCACCTTCACCGCGGCATTCGTCGCAGCGGCCTGCTTCCCCTTCACCCAGAGCAGCGACCAGTACACCTCCGTCGCAGCCAACATCCTCATCTTCGCCACCGTCGCACTCGGCCTCAACGTCGTCGTCGGCCTCGCCGGCCTTCTCGACCTCGGATACGTGGCCTTCCTCGGCGTCGGCGCCTACGCGGCGGCGCTCGTCTCCGGATCCAACACCTCCGTACTCGGCGTCCACTTCCCCTTCTGGGCCGCCGTCCTCACCGGAGCAGGCGCGTCACTCGTCTTCGGCGTCGTCATCGGCGCCCCCACCCTGCGGCTGCACGGCGACTACCTCGCCATCGTCACCCTCGGGTTCGGCGAGATCTTCCGCATCGGCATGGAGAACCTCGACGGCTCCTCCGGACCGTCCGTCACCAACGGCGCCAACGGCATCGCCAACATTCCCGATCTGGTGATCTTCGGCTTCAACCTCGGCGAGGACCACACGGTCCTCGGCGTCGAACTCGGCCCCTTCGCCAACTACTACCTGCTGATGCTCCTCTTCACGATCATCATCGTGACGATCTTCCGCCGCGCCGACCGCTCCCGCATCGGCCGCGCCTGGGTAGCCGTACGCGAGGACGAGACAGCCGCACGCGCAATGGGCATCAACGGATTCCGCGTCAAGCTCATCGCCTTCGCACTCGGAGCCACCCTCGCCGGAATGGCCGGCACCGTACAGGCACACGTCACCTCGTCCGTGACACCCGAGCAGTACCAGTTCGTCGAAGTCGTACCGCCCAACTCCGCCTTCCTGCTCGCCGCGGTCATCCTCGGCGGCATGGGCACCGTGTCGGGACCCCTCATCGGCGCCTCACTGCTCTACCTCATCCCGGCCAAGCTCCAGTTCATCGGCGACTACCAACTCCTCCTCTTCGGACTCGCGTTGGTGCTCCTCATGCGCTACCGCCCCGAAGGCCTCATCGCGGACCGCCGCAAGAAGCTCGAATTCCACGAAACCGGCCAGCTCGACGTGCCCACCGGCGGCCCCGGCCTCAGCAAGACGGAGGCATAGACGATGACCACCACGACCACCACCGGCACACCGCAGACCCCACCCGCAGGACGCACCGACGTACTGCGGGCCAGCGGAGTCACCATGCGCTTCGGCGGGCTCACCGCCGTACGCAACGTCGACCTCAACGTCGACAGCGGCGAGATCGTCGGACTCATCGGCCCCAACGGCGCCGGCAAGACCACCTTCTTCAACTGCCTCACCGGCCTGTACATACCGACCGAGGGCCAAGTCGCCTACAAGGGGAAAGTGCTGCCGCA
Organism: Streptomyces sp. DSM 116795; assembly: GCF_055792905.1. NCBI lineage: Bacteria > Bacillati > Actinomycetota > Actinomycetes > Kitasatosporales > Streptomycetaceae > Streptomyces > Streptomyces sp. DSM 116795. Next base: position 6,010,962 of record NZ_CM147707.1, on the reverse strand, counting down.
CCGCTCCCACCTGGTCACCCAGGCAGGCATAGCCCGCACCTTCCAGAACATCCGCCTCTTCGCCAACATGACGGTCCTCGAGAACGTCCTCGTCGGCCGCCACACACGCACCAAGGAAGGCCTGCTCTCCGCACTCCTGCGCGGGCCGGGCTTCCGCAAAGCCGAACGCGGCTCCGAGGAACGCGCCATGGAACTCCTCGAGTTCACCGGCCTCGCCGACAAGCGCGAACACCTCGCCCGCAACCTCCCCTACGGCGAACAGCGCAAGCTCGAAATCGCCCGCGCGCTCGCCAGCGAACCAGGACTGCTGCTCCTCGACGAGCCCACCGCGGGCATGACCGCGAGCGAGACCAGCGCCACCCGCGACCTCGTCCTCGCCGTACGGGAAGGCGGCACAGCCGTACTCGTCATCGAGCACGACATGCGCTTCATCTTCAACCTCTGCGACCGCGTCACCGTCCTCGTCCAAGGCGAGAAACTCGTCGAAGGCTCACCCGAAGCAGTCCAGGCCGACGAACGCGTCATCGCCGCCTACCTCGGCACACCCTTCGAAGGGGAACCCGGCGAAGCCGAAGCCGCGGAGGTCCGCGAAGCAGAAACACGCGAAGCCGCAGCGCACGACGGCGAAGATACCGGGACGGGCGAGAACCCGAAGGGAGAGGGACCCTGATGCCACTCCTCGAAGTCGACGACCTCCGCGTCGCCTACGGCAAGATCGAAGCCGTCAAAGGCATCTCGTTCAGCGTCGAAGCCGGCCAGGTCGTCACGCTCATCGGCACCAACGGCGCGGGCAAGACAACCACCCTGCGCACCCTGTCCGGCCTGCTCAAACCCCTCGCCGGAAAGATCACCTTCGACGGCGAAGTGATCAACGACATGGGCGCACACAAGATCGTCGCCAAAGGGCTCGCACACTCCCCCGAAGGCCGCCGCATCTTCCCCCGCCTCACCATCGCCGAGAACCTCCAACTCGGCGCCTTCCTCCGCAAGGACGCCTCTGGCATCCAACGGGACATCGAACGCGCCTACACCCTCTTCCCCATCCTCGGAGAACGCCGCGGCCAAGCCGCCGGCACCCTCTCCGGAGGCGAACAGCAGATGCTCGCCATGGGCCGCGCCCTGATGTCCCAGCCCAAACTGCTCATGCTCGACGAACCCTCCATGGGCCTCTCGCCGATCATGATGCAGAAGATCATGGAGACCATCACCGAGCTCAAGGCACAGGGCACGACGATTCTCCTCGTCGAACAGAACGCCCAAGCGGCGCTCTCCCTCGCCGACCACGGCCACGTCATGGAGATCGGCACCATCGCCCTCTCCGGCACCGGCCAGGAACTCATGCACGACGAGTCCGTACGCAAGGCCTACCTCGGCGAGGACTGACCCCGACACGAAAACGGGGCCGCCCCAACCGGGACGGCCCCGTTTTCGCACGCTCGGCTACTTCTGTTCGGCTACTTCTGCTGATTCTGCCCCTTGCGCTCCTCGCCGTCCGCGATCACAGCCTCCGCGACCTGCTGCATCGACAGCCGCCGGTCCATCGACGTCTTCTGTATCCACCGGAACGCCGCCGGCTCCGTCAGCCCGTACTGCGTCTGCAGCACACTCTTCGCCCGGTCCACCAGCTTCCGCGTCTCCAGCCGCTGCGAGAGGTCCGCGACCTCCTTCTCCAGCGCCCGCAACTCCGTGAACCGCGACACCGCCATCTCGATCGCAGGCACCACATCGCTCTTGCTGAACGGCTTCACCAGATACGCCATCGCCCCCGCGTCCCGCGCCCGCTCCACAAGCTCACGCTGAGAGAACGCCGTCAGCATCAGCACCGGCGCGATGCTCTCCTCCGCGACCTGCTCCGCCGCCGAAATCCCGTCCAGCACCGGCATCTTCACATCGAAGATGCACAGATCCGGACGGTGCTCCCGGGTCAGCTCCACCGCGCTCCGGCCGTCACCGGCCTCGCCGACGACGGAGTAGCCCTCCTCCTCCAGCATCTCCTTGAGATCCATCCGGATCAGCGCCTCGTCCTCCGCGATCACCACTCGCGTGGTCAGCGGCGGCACATGCGCGTTCTCCTCCTCGGCACCGGAGGCGCCGGCGCCGGAGTCGTCAGGCTCGGGGATGTCCGCGGTGCTCACTGGGCTCCTCGTTTCCGCACAGGTGGGAGGTACGAGGGTAATCGAGTGCCTCCCGACAGCTGTCACCCGGTACACTCCTCATCGGAGCGACTCTGGCCGGGTTGGCGGAACGGCATACGCGGATGCCTCAAAAGCATCTGTCCGAGAGGGCATGCGGGTTCGAATCCCGCACCCGGCACCTTTCCCCTTGATCGGCCACTCTTTCGAGTGATCGATCAGCTGTTCCCAGCACACAAAGTCATGGGTCCTTTCACGCTGCGTACATGGAACAGCACAATCTTTCGGTGAAGAGCGAAGCTCTCGCCCTCCTCAGGCTGGGTGTCCGCAACTGGATCGTGGCAGACAGGTTCGGCGTGCCAAGAGGCACCGTCGGGTGGTGGCTGCACGAGGACCGCAAGGCACGCGGTGTCGTCGTCTTCGAGCGTCCCCACAGTTGCCCACGTTGCTTGAACCTGCCGATCGACCACCCTGCGTACGCCTATCTCCTGGGCCTCTACCTCGGCGACGGCCACATCGTCGCGAAGGGCAAGCAGAACCATCTGTCGATCTACTGCTGCGACGGCTATCCAGGCCTCATCGATGCTGCGCAGGATGCGATGCGGAAGGTGCTCACCGGGGCGAGCACGGGACGGCGCCCCAAGATCGGCTGCACGGAGGTGAAGTCGTACAGCAAGCACTGGACATGTCTCTTCCCGCAGCACGGCCCCGGAATGAAGCATCAGCGGCGCATCGTGCTCACTGACTGGCAGCGGGAAATCGTCGACGAATGCCCATGGGATCTCGTGCGCGGGCTGATTCACTCCGACGGTTGCCGCTTCACCAACTGGACAACCCGCATGGTCGGCGGGGAACGCAAGCGCTATGAGTATCCCCGCTACTACTTCACCAACAAGTCCGACGACATCAGGAAGATCTTCAGCGACACGCTGGACCGGCTCGGCGTCGAGTGGACGACTCTCGCCCGTGGGACCGACCCGTACAACATCTCCATAGCCCGACGCGCGTCCGTCGCGCTGATGGACGCGCACATCGGGCCCAAGTACTGAGCTTTTGCAACCTCCCACGTCACACAAGTAGCGCTTCCACTACTCCGTGTCCTCCGGCAGCAGGCGCTCCGGCAGCCCGAGCCGCGGGAACTGGTCGTCGTGGAATGTGACGATCTCGGTGATCGCCCCGCCGGTGACGCGCAGGACGTCGATCGTCAGCGGCAGGTACGCGCCCTCCCGCTTCCGCCAGAGATAGAAGGCGACGGCGGGCTGCCGGTTCACGGAGGTCAGGACGCCGCGCAGGCCCTTCATGCCCTCGAAGCCATCCTCGACCCAACTGTTCACCACCGTGTCGCGGCCGACGTGCAGGCCCGGCGTGGGCGGCATCGAGCAGCGGACGTCGTCCCGCAGCATGGCAGCGAGCCCGCCGACGTCCGTGGCCACGCTGAGGTCGGTAAAGCGGCGCACCAGCTCGCGCGTCCCGGTGTCCTCCTCGCCGCCGGTCCAGTCCTGCCGCTCGGCGGGCAGGTGCTCCCGCATGCCGGCGCGGGCCCGCTGCAGCGCGCTGTTCACGGAGTTGACGGAGTCCCCGAGGAGCTCCGCGACGTCCTTCGCCGGCCAGCCGAGCACGTCCCGCAGGATCAGCACGGCCCGCGGGCGCGGCGCGAGGTGCTGCACTGCGACCAGGTACGCCAGCTCGATCGTCTCCCGCGCGACGGCGACGGTCTCCGGCTCGTCCGCGTCACCCGCGGGCAGCTCGTCGAGCAGCCGGTCCGGGTATGGCTGCAGCCACAGCACCTCGCCGCCGGTCGCGGGCTCCGGGCGGCGCTTGGCCAGCAGGTCCAGGCAGGCGTTGGTGGCGATCCGGTACAGCCAGGCCCGGAACGTCGACCGCCCCTCGAAGGTCTCCCGTCGCCGCCAGGCACGGAGGAACGTCTCCTGCACGGTGTCCTCGGCGTCCTCGAACGACCCGAGCATCCGGTAGCAGTGCACGTGCAGCTCCCGCCGGTGCCGCTCCGCCAGGCCCGAGAACGTCGGCTCGTCGACCTCGCCCAGCCCGCTCACGCCCAGTTCCTCCAGCCGCGTGTCCGCACTCATCACGTCATCCTTCCGCAACGTCGTGTCCCGTCGTAGGTGTGACGGGTGCGGGCGCGACAACTCATCACCAGGTCGGTCGGCATGGCTGATCCAATGACGGAGCTCATCAATGTCCGGGCCTGCCACACCCGCCTTGACCGGCACGATCAGGTTGGAAGGCTCACGGAGCCGGAGCGGCGAATTACTGCGGTGCGCCCGGTGAAGCGGGTGCGGGAGCATGGCCCGCATGTCAGCACTGACGCGCGATGAGGCGCGGACGCGAGCCGGGCTCCTCGATGTGGAGCGGTATGTCATCGATCTGGATGTGACGTGCGGCGAGGAGGTGTTCGCGTCGGCCACGACCGTGCGGTTCTCCGTGAAGGAGGGCCGGGGCGGGGCGGATTCGTTCGTGGAGGTGCGGCCCGAGGAGTTGCTGAGCGCGGAGCTGGACGGAGTGGCGCTGGAACCGGCAGCCGCTTTCGCGGACGGCCGGCTGTGGCTGCGGGGCCTGGCGGAAGGGTTCCATGAGCTGCGTGTCGAGGCGCGGATGCCGTATTCGCGGGTCGGTGAGGGGATGCACCGGTTCACGGATCCGGCGGACGGTCGTGTGTATCTGTATTCGATGTGTTTCCTGGCGAATGCGCCGCTTGTGTTCGCGTGTTTCGACCAGCCGGATCTGAAGGCGGTCTTCGAGGTCGCGGTGACGGCGCCGGAGGAGTGGACGGTGCTGGGGAACGGTGTGGCGCGTAAGGCGGACGGGCGGCGTTGGGAGTGTGCGCCGACGCGGCCGGTGAGTACGTACATGGTTGCGGTGGTTGCGGGGCCGTACCACTCGGTGCGTACGGAGCATGCGGGGTTGCCGTTCGGTCTTCATGTGCGGCGTTCGCTGGCGGAGTTCATGGAGAGGGATGCCGAGGAGCTGCTGGACATCACGCGGCGGTGTTTCGACCGGTATCACGAGATTTTCGACGAGCCGTATCCGTTCGACTCCTACGATCAGGCGTTCGTGCCGGAGTTCAATGCCGGGGCGATGGAGAATCCGGGGCTGGTGACGTTTGCGGACACGTACGTGTTCCGGTCGGCGGTCACGGAGCTGGACAGGCGTACGCGTGGTGTGACGGTGGCGCACGAGATGGCGCACATGTGGTTCGGGGATCTGGTGACGTTGCGCTGGTGGGACGACATCTGGCTGAACGAGTCGTTCGCGGAGTACGTGGGTTATCAGACGTTGTTCGAGGCGACGCGCTTTTCGGGGATGTGGACCGATTTCGCGGCCGAGCGGAAGAGCTGGGGTTATGACGCGGATCAGCGTCAGTCGACTCATCCGGTGGCTCCGGTGGCGGAGTCGGTGCCGGACACTGCTTCGGCTCTGCTGAATTTCGACGGCATCTCGTACGCGAAGGGCGCGTCGGCGCTGCGTCAGTTGGTGGTGTGGCTGGGTGACAAGGATTTCCTGGCGGGTGTGAACAGGCATCTGTCGCGCCATCGTTTCGGGAATGCGTCGCTTGCGGATTTCATCGATGCGCTGGCGGGTGCGTCGGAGCGTGATGTGTACGGGTGGGCGGAGCGCTGGCTTCGTACGACGGGGGTGGACCGGTTGTCGCCGCGTGTTGCTGAGGGCAGCGGGCAGTGGTCGGTGGCGCTGCGCCATGAGGGGAGCCGTCCGCATCGTGTGGGGCTGGGTCTCTACGATGTGGCGCCCGCGGATCCGGCGCGCCTTGTGCTGCGGGAGCGTCTTGAGCGTGAAGTGGCGGCGGACGAGGCGGAGTCGGTGGTGGTCGCCGTGGGGCCGCGTCCGGATCTGCTGCTGGTGAACGACGGGGATCTGACGTACGCGAAGGTGCGCCTGGACGAGGTGTCGTGGGGGGCGGTGCGTGGTGCGCTGTCGGGTCTTCCGGATGCGTTGTCGCGTGCGGTGATCTGGAACGCGGCGCGGGACATGGTGCGGGACGGTGAGCTGCCGCCGGGTGAGTTCCTGGAGGTGGTGCGTGTTCATGCTCCGGCGGAGTCGGAGGTGGCGGTGCTGGAGGGCGTGCTGTCGTTCGCGTGTGGCACGGTCGCGGACCGGTTTCTGCCGGCGGCGGGGCGTGGTGCGGCGCTGGAGCTGCTGGGCGGGGTGTGCCGTGAGGTGTTGTCGGGCGCGGGGGCCGCGGGGGCGGCGGGGGCTGCGGCGGCCGTGGAGGGGCGGCCGGGCCCGGGCGGTGCCGGGGCGCGGGCCGGCGGGGAGGCTGCGGGGCTGCGGTTGACGGCGGTGCGCCGGTTCGTCGACTGCGCTGTGGATCCGGTGGAGTTGTACGGCTGGTGGGAGGCGGGTTCGGTGCCCGGGGGGCCGGTGCTGGACGCGGAGTTGAGGTGGCGGTTGCTGCTGCGTCTGTCGGTGCTGGGTGCGGTGGGTGGTGCGGAGATCGACGCGGAGCTGGCTGCTGATCCGAGTGCTGCGGGCGAGGAGGGTGCTGCCCGGTGCAGGGCGGCGTTGCCGGATGCGGCGGGGAAGGAGGCGGCGTGGGAGTCGATGTTCTTCTCGGACGGTCTGTCGAACTATCTGCTGCGGGCGACGGCGCAGGGTTTCTGGCAGGCGGAGCAGCGGGAGTTGCTGGAGGGCGGGGGTTTCGCGGAGCGGTATTTCGCGGATGCGGTGCCGGTGGCTGCGCGGCGTGGTGCTGCCGTGGCGGCGATCGTGGGGCGGTCGGCGTTTCCGCGTACGGTCGTTGAGGAGTCCCTGCTGCGTCGTGGGGCGGAGTGTGTCGAGGGGGAGGCGGTGACGCCGGCGTTGCGGCGGGAGTTGGTGGATCAGCTGGACGATCTGCGGCGTGCGTTGCGGGTGCGGGGACGCGCTTAGCGGCGGCAGCGGGGACGGGGACGGGACGCTGGGGCCGGGTGCGGTGCGGGTGCGGGTGCGGGTGCGGGGGGCCAACTGCCCCTGGTTCCGCGGGTGTCGGGTCGGGCAGGGTCTGAACGGCGGTCGGCTGCCGGAACCCGTCGGGGGCCTTGCGACTGATCCCGCCGGGCCCCGCTGGGCCCGGTCGGACGCTGCGTGTGGGCTCCGACGCACTTTTCTCAGGTCTTAACTTTAGCCTTGACCAACGATTGGTCCAGGCCTACGGTCCTCTCACCATCCTGACACTGTCGAGGAGTTGGACCCCCCATGTCCCCCACTTCCCACTCGCCGCACGGCGTCGAGGAACCCGGTAAGCCACCGGCCGCCGCGGACGCCTCCGCTTCACCGCAGCGGCCCGCTGTCCGCCGCCGTACGGTGCTGGCGACGCTGGCCGCCGCCGGGCTCGGCGGCCTCGGCGTGGCCGCCGCTCCCCGGGCCGCCTCCGCCTTCGGTCTCTCCGCGGGCTCCGCGGGTTCGGCCGCGGAGCCCGATTTCGGTCCGAACGTGGCCGTCTTCGGCCCGGACACCTCCGCGAAGGACATCCAGGCGAAGGTCGACTCGGTCTTCAAGGAGCAGGAGGAGGCCCAGTTCGGCAAGGCCCGCCATGCCTTCCTCTTCAAGCCGGGTTCGTACGAAGTCGACGTGAACGTGGGCTTCTTCACCCAGGTCGCGGGCCTGGGGCTGACCCCCGACGACGTGAAGGTCTCGGGCGCGGTGCACGCCGAGGCCGACTGGTTCGACGGGAACGCCACGCAGAACTTCTGGCGTTCGGCCGAGGGCATCTCGGTGACCCCGTCGGGCGGCAAGGACCGCTGGGCGGTCTCCCAGGCCGCTCCGTACCGCCGCATGCATGTGAAGGGCGACCTGGAGCTGGACGACGGCGGCTGGTCCAGCGGCGGCCTGATGGCCGACACCGTGGTGGACGGGCAGGTGCGTTCCGGTTCGCAGCAGCAGTGGCTCTCGCGCAACACCGAGTGGAAGAGCTGGGAGGGCTCGAACTGGAACATGGTGTTCGTGGGTGCGAAGAACGCCCCGAGCGGCGACGGCTTCCCATCACCCCCGTACACGACCGTCGAGGCGACGCCGAAGGTGCGCGAGAAGCCTTACCTGTACGTCGACGGGGACGGCGGCTACCGGGTGTTCGTGCCCGCGCTGCGCGAGGGCGCCACGGGCGCGAGCTGGTCCGGCGGCGCCCCGGAGGGCGAGTCCCTGCCTCTGGAGGACTTCCACATCGCGAAGGCCGGCGACGATTCGGCGGCGACCCTCAACGCGGCGCTCAAGGACGGCAAGCATCTGCTGCTGACGCCGGGCGTCTACGAGGTGTCCGAGCCGCTCGCGGTGACGAAGGCGGACACGGTCGTGCTGGGTCTCGGCCTGGCGACGCTCATGCCGGCGGGCGGCCACGCCGTGCTGAAGGTGGCTGACGTGGACGGCGTCAAACTCGCCGGGTTCCTCGTCGAGGCGGGCAAGGAGAATTCGCCGACGCTGATCGAGGTCGGCCCGGAGGGCGCGGACGCGGATCACGCCTCCAACCCGACGTCGCTGCACGATGTGTTCATACGCATCGGCGGTGCCGGCGCCGCGAAGTCCGAGATCAGCATGGTCGTCAACAGCTCCCACGTCATCGCCGACCATCTGTGGCTGTGGCGCGCGGACCACGGCGACGGCGTCGGCTGGGACACCAATCCGGCCGACACGGGACTGGTCGTCAACGGGAACGACGTGACGGCGTACGGGCTGTTCGCGGAGCACTACAAGAAGTACCAGGTGATCTGGAACGGCGAGGGGGGCCGCACCTACTTCTTCCAGAACGAGATGCCCTACGACCCGCCGGACCAGGGCTCCTGGATGAACGGTGACACCCGTGGCTACGCCGCGTACAAGGTCGCCGGTTCCGTCACCGACCACCAGGCGTTCGGGCTGGGGAGTTACTGCTTCTTCAACGTCGACGAGTCGGTGGTCGCCGACCGTTCGTTCGAGGTGCCGCAGGCCGAGGGCGTGAAGTTCCACCACATGACGTCGGTGTCTCTCGGTGGCACGGGCACGATCCAGCACGTCATCAACAACACGGGCGGCCCGGCGGATCCGTCCAGCAACGTGGCGACGGTGACGGCGTACCCCTAGGCCGCGTCCGCCGCCGCGCGGCACGGGCGTTCGCGTTCGGGTGCCGCAGGGGGAAGGCTCCCCGGGATGTGGGTCCCGGGGAGCCTTCGTCATGAGCGGAACCCGCGCCGCGGGGCCCACCGGGTTCGCGCGGGACGCCCGGTTCGCGGGGAGCGCCGGGCTCGCAGGGAGCACCCGGGACGGCCGCCCTCATGCTCCGGTCACAGAGATCACCCCTTCGGGCGAACAAGCCCCGTAACTGGATCAACAGGCCGGGCACGCACGTAGGTTAGGGCCACCTCACCACTCCTCCCGGTCCGGCGGCACCGCTTGTGTGCGCGCCGGACCGAGGGGTTGTGGGACCACGACGGCGAAGGATTCCCGCTCATGCCGCTCCCGCCCGCCTCCGCGTACACCGACGGTGCCCGTGCCCCGCTGCTCGCGGGTGGCACCGAAGGGCCCGCCGCGCTGCGTCCGTTGACGGGCGTAGTGATCGACGCGCTGGAGGAGGGGGCGGCGCGGCGCTGTGGCCCCCTGCCGCGCGGCGGGCCACGGCGGGTGACCGCCGCCGTCGGTGCGGCGCTGGGCGGCGGTGTGATCCCGGAACGGGGCACGGGCCCGCACGAGGCGCTGGATTCGCTGGTGCGGATGGTGGCGGAGGGCGCGGCCGATCCCGCTGATCCGTTGTGCGCGGCGCATCTGCACTGTCCTCCGCTCGCGGTGGCGGCGGCCGCCGATCTCGCTGCGAGCGCGCTCAATCCGTCGCTGGACTCGTGGGATCAGGCGCCCGCCGCTTCGGAGTTGGAGGCGCTCACCTGCCGCGCGCTGGCAGGGCTCGTGTACGGGGAGGCGTACGGGGACGGGTCCGGCGGCGGGCGTGACGGCGATGCCTCCGGCGGCAGCGGGGCCGCGCGTCCCGACGCGCTGGTGACGACCGGCGGCACCGAGTCGAATCAGCTCGGTGTGCTGCTGGCACGTGAGCGGCTCGGCCCGGATGTCCGCGTCGTCTGCGGTGCCAACGCACACCACAGCGTGCACCGTGCCGCCTGGCTGCTGGGGCTGCCCGAGCCGGTCCGTGTCCCGGCGCCCGGCGGGGTGCTCCGCCCCCGGGCGCTGCGCGCGGCGCTGTCGGCTCTGGGGCCGGGGGCTCCGGTCCTCGTGGTCGCGACGGCCGGGACGACCGATGCGGGAGCGGTCGATCCGCTGGACGAACTGGCAGGTGTGGCCGCGGAGTTCGGTGCTCGGCTGCATGTGGACGCCGCGTACGGCGGCATGCTGCTCTTCAGTACACAGCTGCGCGCTTCCCTCGCCGGTCTGGAGCGGGCGGACAGTGTGACCCTCGATCTGCACAAGCTGGGGTGGCAGCCGGTCGCCGCGGGGGTGTTCGTGGTGCCCGACGGGCGGGACCTTTCGCCGCTGGACCACCGCGCCGACTATCTCAACGCAGGTGACGACAGTGACGCCGGGCTTCCGGATCTGCTGGGCCGTTCGCTCCGTACGACGCGCCGCCCCGACGTCCTGAAGGTCGCCGTCACGCTGCGCGCCCTGGGCCGCAGCGGGCTGGCGGCTCTCGTGGAGCGTACGTGCGCGGTGGCGCGTTCGCTGGCCGAGATGGTCGCGGCCGACCGGCGGATGGAGCTCTTCGCGATGCCTGAGCTGTCGACCGTGCTGTTCCGTCCGGCGGGTGCGGACGGTGCGGCAGTGGCTTCGGTCAGGCGCCGTCTGCTGGCGGAGGGCCGGGCCGTGCTGGGCCGGGCCGACATGGGCGGCTTCGCGCCCGGCGGAGACAGCGGGAGCGGCGGAGACAGCCGTCGCGGTGCAGGCGCAGGCGCAGGCGCAGGCGAGGATCTCTGGCTGAAGGCCACCCTGCTCAACCCCTACGCCCGTCACAGCGATCTGGAGTCCCTGCTCAAGCTCGTGCGCGACGCGACGGCGGACGCCCCTGCGGAGCCGGCCCGCTCACTTCCCTCACCGTCCCCGCCTGAGCCCGCGGCCCCGCCGTCCCCCCGGCCCGGGCCCGCCCCGAGCAGCACCGGCGCCACCCGCACCACGAGCACCACCGCAAGGAGTCACCGGTCATGACGACAGCCGACGAACCGCGCACCGCCCGCCCCTCCCTGGCGGCCGAGCTGACGTCCACGGTGCCGGGGCAGCGCCGCCCGGACGGGGCCGGAGACGGCCCCGAGGGTCCGGCGCTGGATCTGGTGGGCATCGGCGTCGGGCCGTTCAACCTCTCCCTGGCAGCGCTCGCGCACGGCGTTCCCGGCCTGCGCACGGCGTTCTACGAGCAGAGCCAGGGCTTCCACTGGCATCCGGGCATGCTCATCGAGGGCGCCACGCTCCAAGTGCCCTTCCTGGCCGACCTGGTGACCCTGGCGGACCCGGCGAGCCCCTGGTCCTTCCTCAGCTTCCTCAAGGCGCAGGAGCGGCTCTTCCCGTTCTACTTCGCCGAGCGCTTCCACATCGAGCGGGCGGAGTACGACGCGTACTGCCGCTGGGTCTGCGAAGGCCTGGGCGACAGCATCCGTTTCGGGCACCGCGTGGACGCCGTGCGCTGGCATCCCGAACTGCGCCTGTTCGAGGTCGACTTCACACGGCAGGACGCCGACGGCCCAGCCGCGCAGGGCCGTTCGTATGCGCGGAACCTCGTACTCGGCGTCGGCACGGAGCCGCATGTGCCCGAGCCGCTGCGTGCGCTGGCCTCGTCGGTGGGTGCGGGTGCGCCGGTCATCCACTCCTCCGCCTATCTCGACCACCGTGAGCGGCTGCTGGAGGCGGGTCACGTCACGGTCGTCGGGTCGGGCCAGTCCGGCGCGGAGGTCTTCCTCGATCTGCTGCGGCGCCGGCCCGCGGGCCGGGAGGGGCTGCACTGGATCACGCGCAGCGCGGCGTTCGCGCCCATGGAGTACAGCAAGCTGGGCCTGGAGCACTTCACTCCGGACTACACGAGCTACTTCCACGGACTCCCCGAGTCCGTACGGGACGAGCTCGTCCCGCGCCAGTGGCAGCTGCACAAGGCGGTGGACCACGGCACGCTGGCCGCCGTACACGACGAGCTCTACCACCGCACGCTCGGCGGCGGCTGGCCGGACGCGGTGCTCACGCCCGGTGTGGCGGTCCGCACGGCGGGGCGCATCGGAGCGACGCGGGTGGAGCTGCATCTCGAACACACCGAGCAGGACATGCGCACGCGGCTGGCGACGGACGCGGTGGTGCTCGCGACGGGATACCGCGAGCGTCCGCTGGGCGGCGTGCTGGCGTCGCTGGAGCCGTGGCTGCAACGGGACGCGGCGGAGCGGATCCGGGTCGACGAGCACCACCGGCTGGTGACGGACCGGTCGGTCTCGGGCGCGGTCTATGTGCAGAACGCGGAGCGGCACACGCACGGTGTCGGTGCTCCCGATCTGGGGCTCGCGGCGCACCGCAGCGCCGTGATCCTCAACTCCCTGACGGGGCAGGAGCGTTACCGGCTTCCGCGGCGTACGGCCTTCACGACGTTCGGTCTGCGGCCGGAGGGTGCGCTGGCCAACGGCTCCCCCGGCGTGGCCGTGCGGGCGGACCGGGCGCACGCGGACTTCCGTCCGCTGCGCATGACGTAGGGGGCGGGACCGATTCCGTGGAGCCGCTGACAGAGCGGCACCGGCCTGCAAGACTGCTGGGATGTTCGATCACATTTCGATTCAGACACAGGACCCTGCAGCCTCGGCTGCCTTCTACGACACCGTCCTGGCACCGCTCGGCGCCGGCCGCGTTCTCGATTTCGGTGACGTCATCGGCTATGGCAGCTCCCGCCCGGTCTTCTGGCTCGGCCCCACGGACGCGACGACCGAGGCCCGCGAGGTGCACATCGCCTTCGCGGCGGCGGACCGCAGGACCGTCGACGCCTTCCACGAGGCCGCGGTGAAGGCGGGCGCGGTGGTGCTGCACGCGCCGCGGCTGTGGCCCGAGTACCACGACTCGTACTACGGCGCGTTCGTCCGCGACCCGGACGGCAACAACGTGGAAGCGGTCTGCCACCGGCCCGACGGGTCTGAGTGACGAACCGGCGGGCCCGGGTGACCCGCTGTGATCCCGGGCGCACGCAGGGACCGTTCTGCGAGAGTGACCGTATGACGAACACACCCGGTCACTCCGCAGCCGCCGGCCCTCTTCCCTACGGCACTCCCGAGGAGCCGCGGGTGGCCGTGCGCGGAGAGGCGAGTCTCGAGTTCGACCCGGAGATCGCCCGCATCACGGTCACGGTCAGTGCGCGCGGCACGGACCGGCGGGAGGCGCTGAAGTCGCTGACGCGCCGTAACTCCGAGGTGCTGGAGCTGATCAAGGGGTACGGCGAGGCCGTGGAGAAGCTCGCGACGGGCACGTTCTCCGTCTCGCCGGAGCTGCCGGAGAAGGGCCGCCGCGAGCGCGTACGGACCTACAACGGACGCGTGCAGATCACGGCCACCGTCGGCGACTTCACGGCGCTGGGCGAGATGACCACACGCCTCGCCGATCTCGAGCTGACCCGGGTGGACGGGCCGTGGTGGGCGCTGCGAGAGGACTCCCCCGCGCACCGTGAGGCCCGGCAGCAGGCGGTGCGGGAGGCGGTGACGCGGGCCCGGGAGTACGCGGCCGCGCTGGACGCGGATCTGGTCGCGCTGGTGGAGCTGGCCGATCCCGGCGCGGAGAACGCTCCTCCGTCCTCCCCTCCCCCGCCGCCCGGTGCGCGCGCCGCGGGTTACCGGGGCGCGCCGTCCGGGGAGGCGGCTCCGGCGCTGGATCTCGAACCGCAGCGGCAGCGGGTGCAGGCGCAGGTCACCGCCCGTTTCCTGATGAGCAGGCCCACGCTGTGAGCGCCGCCGCGGCACCCGGTGGCGCGGGTCGGTCCGGCCCGCCCGTGGGCCGTGGACCGCGGCCCGGGCGCCCCGTTTCCGGCGGTCGGTGAAAACCTGAAGGGCGCTCATCGGAGCAAGTACCCCCTCACTTTAGAAGTTGTCAATGGCCGTGTCGGTAAAGGACGTTGGCGAATCCGCCGGGAGCAGGTCTCTACCTGTGGGTAAGCCGTAGGCTCGTGGCATGCGCCGCGCAAGGATCGTCAGCACACTGGGCCCCGCCAGCAACTCGTACGAGCAGATCAAGGCACTGGTCGACGCCGGAATGGACGTGGCCAGGTTCAACATGAGCCATGGCTCGCACGCCGAGCACGAGGCGCGTTACCACCGCGTGCGCAAGGCCGCCGAGCAGACCGGCCGCTCCATCGGCGTCCTCGCCGATCTTCAAGGCCCGAAGATCCGTCTCGGCTGTTTCCGCGAGGGACCGGTACTGCTTGAACGCGGCGACGAATTCTCCATCTCGGTCGAGGAGGTGGACGGCGACCGCACCCGCTGCGGCACCACCTACCCCGGCCTGGCCTCGGACGTCTCACGCGGCGAACGCATCCTCGTCGACGACGGCCGGGTGACGCTGGAGGTGACCGCCGTCGAGGGCCCCGTGGTGCGGACCGTCGTCGTCGAGGGCGGCATGGTCTCCGACCACAAGGGCCTCAACCTCCCGGGCGTCGCCGTGTCCGTGCCGGCGCTGTCCGAGAAGGACGTCGAGGACCTGCGGTGGGCGCTGCGCACCGGCGCCGACATCATCGCGCTGTCGTTCGTACGAAGCGGCGACGACGTGAAGGAGGTCCACCGGATCATGGCGGAGGAGGGCCGGTACCTCCCCGTGATCGCGAAGCTGGAGAAGCCGCAGGGTGTGACGAACCTGGAGTCCGTCGTCGACGCCTTCGACGGGGTGATGGTGGCCCGCGGCGACCTCGGCGTCGAGATGCCGCTGGAGTCCGTGCCGCTGGTGCAGAAGCGCGCGATCAAGCTGTGCAGGCGCAACGCGAAGCCCGTCATCGTGGCCACGCAGATGCTGGAGTCGATGATCGAGGCGTCCCGGCCGACGCGCGCCGAGGTCTCGGACGTCGCGAACGCCGTCATGGACGGCACGGACGCGGTGATGCTCTCCGGCGAGACGAGCGTCGGCAAGCACGCGTCCGAGACGGTCAGGACGATGGGACGCATCGTCGAGGCGGCGGAGGAGGAGCTGCTCGCCAAGGGGCTGCCGCCGCTGACCGAGCACAGCAAGCCGCGCACCCAGGGCGGTGCGGTGGCACGCGCCGCGGCGGAGATGGGCGACTTCCTCGGCGCGAAGTACCTGGTGGCCTTCACGCAGTCCGGGGACACGGTGCGCCGTCTCTCCCGCTACCGCTCGCCGGTCCCTGTTCTTGCCTTCACCCCGGACCCGGCGACGCGCGCGCAGCTGAGCCTGACGTGGGGTGTCGAGGCCTTCTTCGGGCCGACGGTGCAGAGCACGGACGAGATGGTCGACCAGGTCGACGAGCAGCTGCTGAAGCTGGGGCGCTGCGAGAAGGGCGACCTGGTCGTCATCACAGCGGGCTCGCCGCCCGGCGTGGCCGGCTCCACGAACCTCGTACGCGTTCACCACATCGGCGAGGACGACGCCCCGGCGCGCTGACCACGGGACGGGACGGTCACGGGCCGCGGGTCGGCGCCCGGGGGCTCAGGTGCGGGCGATCGTCTCGTGGTGGCGGATCACCTCGGCGATGACGAAGTTGAGCAGTTTCTCCGCGAAGGCCGGATCGAGCTTCGCGCTGACGGCCAGCTCCCGCAGCCGTGCGATCTGACGGGCCTCGCGGGCGGGGTCGGCGGGAGGCAGGTCGTGGTCGGCCTTGAGGCGGCCGACGCGCTGTGTGCACTTGAAGCGTTCGGCGAGCATGTGCACCACCGCGGCGTCGATGTTGTCGATGCTGTCGCGCAGTGCGATCAGCTCGGCCCGCACCGACTCGTCGATGCCTCCGGTGGTGTCGCCGTCGCCGGAGCCCTTCTGGGAGCCGGAGCCGGTGTTCGCGCCCGTGTCCGCGCCGGGCCCCGTGTCCGCGCCGGGGCCGCTGGTCTCGCCGTGGGTCTTCGCCATGCCTGCCGTTCCAGGTCGCGGGGATGGTTGCCTGCTCCGACCCTATGCCGCCCGCGCCGGAGGGCTCGCGCCCGTACAGTGACAGTGACCGAGCGAACTCCGGGGGTGGTGTCGATGACGGCACAGGGCGCGCCGACGGGGCCTGCCGCAGACCCTGTCGAGCGCGGGTTCCCGCACCTGACGACCGTACGGGCCGCGATCACCGCGCTCTACAAACGCCTCTCGTGGGACACCGTGCGGATCTTCGACGTCAGCGTGCCGCCCGGCGATGTGTCCTTCTCCGACTCCGAGGATCTCTACGCGGGGGTGCAGCGCGTCGCCCGCGTCATGGTGCAGCAGTTCCGGCTGCCCGACGCCCGCATGATCGTCAGCTTCCGCGAGATGGAGCACGCGGCGCACGTCGAACTCGCCGCGGGCCCCGAGTACTTCATCGAGCTGAACGCCCGTTTCAAGCGTCACCGCCGCGACATCGGCGCCGCCCTCGCGCACGAGGTGATGCACGTGTATCTGCACCGCCTCGGCCTCGCCTTCCACGGCACGCGGACAACGAGATCCTCACCGACACCGCCACCACCTACCTCGGCGCGGGCTGGCTGCTGCTGGACGCCTTCCGGCAGGACCAGGTCTCCTCGCAGAAGCTGGGCTATCTCACGCCGGAGGAGTTCGGCTACGTCCTGGCGAAGCGCGCCGCTGTCTTCGGGGAGGGCCCCGAGGTGTGGTTCACGAGCCCGCAGGCGTATGAGGCGTACCTCAAGGGCAGCGGCATGGCCCGGTCCGACGAGGCACGGCCGCCGCTGGCCGCCTCGGGCTGGGCGGGCCGTCGCCGCTACGTCCGGGACCGGCGTCACGCACTGGCACACCCCGGCAGCACTCCGTATCCGCCGGACGCCGACGCCTACTCATACGTCTTCGAAAGCCGCTCGCCGCTGCGGGTGTCCTTCCCCTGCCCGACGTGCCAGCAGCGCATCCGCGTGCCGGTGCGCGGGAGGATGCGGGCGCGGTGCGGGCTGTGCCGCTCGGTGCTGGACTGCGACACCTGAATGCGCCTGTGCCGGTCCCGGAGGCCCGGCCCCGGAGACCCGGGAGCCCTGCCTGCTCGATCACCGGCTGACCCACCCGCACCCGCCCGCGCACGCCCGCAGGGCTCCAACGGCCGCCCCGTGAGCGGCAGTCGGCGCCCCGTGCGGGAGCCGGGGCGACCGGGCCGCCGACCGTGACGCGCCGGGCGCGCGGGCGGGGTCCCATGACGTACGTTCGGCGGTATGAGCCCTTCCATCGCCACCAACACCCGTGTCGAGCTGGCCGGCCTGCTCGACTTCGTACGCCCCCGTCACCGCGCGCTCCTCATCACGCGCCGCTCCGACGGCTCACCCCAGGCGTCACCGCTCACGTGCGGCGTGGACGACTCGGGAAGGATCGTCGTCTCGACATATCCCGAGCGTGCCAAGACCGCCAACGCCCGCCGCGATCCGCGGGTGAGCGTCCTCGTCCTCTCCGACGAGTGGAACGGCCCGTGGGTGCAGGTCGACGGCGACGCCGAGGTCATCGACGCCCCGGAGTCCGTGGAACCCCTCGTGGAGTACTTCCGCAACATCTCCGGCGAGCACCCCGACTGGGACGAGTACCGCTCCGCGATGCTCAAGCAGGGCAAGTCCCTGATCCGCGTGACGCCGCGGCACTGGGGGCCGATTGCGACAGGCGGCTTCCCTGCGCGGCTGGCTGACTGAGCGGCCGCCCCCGGCTCACTGCCAGGACGTATGCGGACGGTGACCGTCAGCCGGGTGCTCCGCCGCAGGTCGGCACCGCGTGCCGGTCTGTTCCGTCGGGCTGCGGGGTTGGCCCGCGCGGGTCAGAATCGAGAGGCGGGGGCCTTACGGGAGGCGGCTGCACCCCGGGGCCCGGTGTGCCCGGATGCCCGCTGCGCCCGAGTCGTACAGGGGAGTTGACGCAGAGATGACCACGACAGTGCCCATGGCCACGGTTTCGCCGTCACGGTCGCTTGGTGTACGCACCACGGGCCAGGACGAGCTGCCGCTGCCGCCCGGAGTGTGGCTGGAAGCGCCGCTGTGGCTGCTGGCGGGGGTCGAGGACGAGGAAGAGATCAGCTTCGAGCCGAACATCTGGCGGGGCATCGACTGACGGCACTGCTGAGGGCCTGCGCCCGGGACTGAACCCGGGCCAAGGCCAGGGCCAGGGCCAGAGCCGGTCCCGGGGACGGACCTGGACCCGGGCGGACGGCCCGG
This sequence comes from Streptomyces sp. DSM 116795, assembly GCF_055792905.1. Taxonomy (NCBI): domain Bacteria; kingdom Bacillati; phylum Actinomycetota; class Actinomycetes; order Kitasatosporales; family Streptomycetaceae; genus Streptomyces; species Streptomyces sp. DSM 116795. Next base: position 5,992,589 of record NZ_CM147707.1, on the reverse strand, counting down.
GCACCGCCCCGTCGAGCGGTCTCCTGAGAGCCGGTCACCGGCTGAACTCCTTGCGGAGACCGTCGAGGTACGAGCGGGTGTCCGGGAGCAGTTCGGCGGCGAGGCGCGACATGCGGGTGTAGGCCTCCAGGTGGGCCACCACGTCCGGCCGCTGGTCCAGATACACGGCGCTGGTCAGGCCGACCTCCGTGTAGACGATGTCCTGCAACTCCGGTTCCTGGAAACGGAAATAGGTCACGTGGCCGCCCGCCCCCGAGTGCGCGCCGGCCGCCAGCGGGAGGATGCGCAGGGTGATGCGGGGGTCCTGCGCCGCCTCCATCAGACGCTCGATCTGCGCGCGCATCACGGCCGGGCCGCCGACCTCCCGGCGCAGCGCGGCCTCCTCCAGCACCACCCACAGCGTCGGGGCGTCGGCCTTGGCGAGCAGCGCCTGTCTGCGCAGCCGCAGATCGACGCGGTGTTCGAGGGCGTCGTCCGGCTCGTAGGGGAATCCGGCGCGGATGACGGCACGGGCGTAGTCGCGGGTCTGCAACAGGCCGGTCATGTAGTGCGGTTCGTAGACGCGGATGACGCCGGCGGCCGTCTCCAGCGAGACGTAGGCACGGAACCAGTCGGGCAGGGCGGTCCTGTAGTCGTGCCACCAGCCGGGCTCGTTGGCCTGCGCTGCCATGTCGGTGAAGTCGCCGGCTTCCTCGTCGGAGACCTCGTAGAACCTGAGCAGCTCCCTCACGTAGGGGAGTTTCAGGCTCACTTGGGCGTTCTCGATGCGGCGGATCGTCAGATGGCTGACGCCCAGCGCCCTGGCCGCCTCCTCCAGCGAAGCGCCCCGGCTCTCCCGCAGCTCCTTGAGCCGCTTGCCGAGGACGATACGCAGCACCGTGGGCGCACTCTGGCCGCTCGGCAGTGCCTCGCTCACGCACAGGCTCCTGTCCGCGACGGGCACAGGAGAGCACGGACGGGTCCCGTCCAGGTGCCCTCAAGTCCCCCTGACCGCCGCGTAGTTGTGATGTCGATCGGAGAAAAGGACGAGGTCGACTCGAAACTATCAGAGCAGCCTGCGCACACGGCAGGCCCCGCACCAGGAAGGAGGGGTGCGGGGCCTGCCAGCCGGGAGCCACCGGCGTTCGGGCGGTCAGGGCCGGCGCGGCGCGCGTTCCACGCTGTCCTGACGCTGTCTCGGAGTCAGCCCTTCAGGAGCTTCTTTCCTGTGGCGGCGTCGACGACGGTGCGCTCGCCCAGTTCGCTCTTCAGCTCGACCTTCGTCTTGTCGGTCACGATCTGCTTGGTGCAGAAGTCGGCCTTCTTGTCCTTCTTCGACCAGCCCGAGACGATCACGAGCTTGTCGGTCTCGCGCACGTGCGCGCCGTACTTCGTCTCGCAGCCCCCGTGGCCCACGGTCACGGTCAGGGAGTCGTCCTTGCCCTTGACCGGTGGCTGGGCGGCCTCCAGCGGCAGCATGTCCCTGTGCCTGCCCTCGGTCTTGTCCACCTTCGGCCATTCCTGCTCGATCTGCGCGGCGCGCTTCTCGAAGCGGGTCTGCTTCTTCGGGGGGTCACTGCTCACGGTCTGCTCGCTGCCCCCGCACGCCGTCGCCGTGAGGGCCACGGCGACCATGGCCGGTGCCAGGACGAGCGCGGCCCTGCGTCGGGTGGTGACTGTCGTGCTGCGTCGCATCTTCTATCTACCTCCTGCTTCACCGCTCTGACGGAACCGGTGCTCAGCCGGTTCCGCCCGGGGGCGCTCCGGGCGGCCCCAGCGGTCTTTGCGCTGGTCAGCGCGGACGATGAGCGATCGCGAGCAGATGGGAACTCGCCGCCAGCAGGTCGGGATAGGGGTCGGCGGTCTCTGGGGAGAGGTCTCAGCGCAGGCCGACGGTGCGAAAGCTGCAGTTTCCGGTGGAGGAGTCGGGAGTGTTGGCCGTGCGGGCGGCCACGCGGTAGCGGTTGCAGTAGGACTCATGGCAAAGGTAGGAGCCCCCGCGCATCACGCGGCCTGCTCCGGTGGCGGGGCCCAGCGGGTTCTCGCTCGGCGAGCTGCGGTAGTACGTGGGCAGGAACCAGTCGCCGCACCACTCCCAGACGTTCCCGGCCGTCTCGTACAACCCGTAGCCGTTCGCGGGGAAGGACCGCACCGGTGCCGTGCCGAGGAAACCGTCCTCGCGGGTGTTCACCATCGGGAACGTGCCGTGCCAGATGTTGCACTGGTTCTGACCCCCCGGGGTGAGTTCGTCCCCCCACGCGTAACGCTTCCCCGCCAGGCCGCCCCGGGCGGCATACTCCCATTGGGCCTCCCTCGCCAGGCGCCGCCCGGTCCATGCGCAGTACGCCACCGCGTCGTTCCAGGACACGTGGACCACCGGATGGTCCGGTACCTCGGACCAGTGTGAGAACGGTCCGCACGGGTGCGCCCAGTCCGCACCCCGGACGTTGAACCACCACGGTGTGCCCTCGGCCACTCCCAGGACGTCCTTCGCATCGGCCTGCACCAGCATGTGGAACACGGCAGAGGTGCCGTACTGCTCGGCCTCGGTCCGGTAGCCGGTCGTCTCGGCGAATTCCGCGAACTGTTCGTTCGTCACGGTTGTCGCGTCGATCCGGAAACCGTCGAGGCTCACCTCGTGCACCGGCGTCTCCCCGTCGTTCGGGTAGCCCTCGCCGAACGCGTCCCCCATGCTGAAAACCCCGCCGGGAACGAAGACGTCGTCATGCGCTGCCTCCGGCCTCGAGGCGGAGCGATGCACGGCGGGAGCGGAGCGCCCGCCGGTCCCCGTTCGCTGAGGAGAACAGCAGCCCGGGTGGCCGCCAGTGCCTGCCATCGATTCCATGATTCCCCTCGTGATCAGCCGGCGGCGTCAGCGGCCGGCTCGCCTCGGAGCACGTAGAGGTCCTCGATCCTGTTGAACGGGAGGACGCCCACGCGGTCGGCCCAGACGGACCAGTCGGCCAGGAGTTCCTCGGCGAGACGGGGGTTCTTGGCTGTCACGTCGTGCAGCTCGGTCGGGTCCGCCGCGAGGTCGTACAGTTCCCACGGGTGGGGGTGTTCACGCACGAGCTTCCAATTGCCGCGCCGGATCGCTCCGTTCCCGCAGTGTTCCCAATAGAGCGTGGGTTCCCCGTCGTCCGGCGCCCGGTCGCCGCTGCGCAGGAGTTCCAGGAAACTGCTGCCCTCGGGCGGAGGGACGGGGCGGTCGCCGATCTCGGAGGGGTAGTCCACGCCGAGTGCGTCGAGAATGGTCGGCAGGACGTGGGTGAGTTGACGCGGATCGCGCATGATCCGTCCGGGCTCGAGCTTCCCGCCCAGCCAGTGGACTATGAACGGCGCCGCGATGCCGCCTTCGTGGGTCCATTTCTTGTAGAGCCGGAACGGGGTGTTGGACAGATTGGCCCACGGGCGCCCGTAGCTTGAGTAGGTGTCCTCGGGGCCCGGCACGATATCCACTTCGTTGCCCAGGCGGACGGGTTCACCGGTGCGGGTGTGGCTGCGGAAGATGTCTGTCCGGGACATGAACGTCTCCCGCGCCATGTGCGGGATCTCCTCCGGCGAAGCGCCGTTGTCGGAGAGGAAGACAAGGATTGTGTTCTCGAACTGGCCAAGTCGCTTGAGAGTGTCGAGGATCCGGCCCACGCCGCGGTCCATCCGGTCGACCTGTGCGGCGTAGACCTCCATGCGGCGCGTCTGCCAGTTCTTGTCTTCGACGTCTTCCCAGGCGGGCTCACAGGGGTCCCGGGGACTGAGCTCGGCGTCGGCCTCGACGATTCCCAACTGGATCTGGCGCTCCAGGCGTTCCTGGCGGAGGGCGTCCCAGCCGGCGTCGAATCGCCCCGCGTACTTCTGGATGTCCTCTTCGGAGGCGTGGAGGGGCCAGTGCGGAGCTGTGTAGGCGGTGTAGAGGAAGAAGGGCTGATCGGCGTCGACGGAACGCTCGATGAAGGACACGGCCTCGGAGGTGATGGCGTCCGTGTAGTAGTAGCCGGGGTCGTCGGCCTCGTGCTCTATGTTCTCCTCGCCGCGGGTGAGGGTGCCGGGGCTGTAGTAGCTGCCGCAGCCGGTGAGGGTGCCGTAGAAGTAGTCGAAGCCGCGCCGGGTGGGCCAGGCGTCGTTGGGGTTCCGCGCGTCAGCGGCGAGATGCCATTTGCCAGTCAGGGCGGTCGTGTAGCCGGCGTCCTTGAGGATTTCCGCCATGGTCGCGCAGCCGCGGTGCAGGTCACCTTTGTAACCCACGGGCGAGTCGTCCCCGGTGAGGACGCCGATGCCCGTCTGGTGGGGGTGCAGGCCGGTGAGGAGAGAAGCGCGGGACGGGCTGCAGCGGGCCGTGTTGTAGAACTGCGTCAGGCGGGCGCCGCCCTCGACGAGGGAGTCGATGTTCGGTGTCGAGATCTCGCCGCCGTAGCAGCCGAGGTCGGAGTACCCGAGGTCATCGACCAGGATCAGGACAACGTTGGGGCGGGGCATGTGAGTCCCTTCGTGGAGATCGCGCCGGGCTGCTGATCAGCCCTTGACGGCGCCCGCGGTCAGGCCTGCGACGACATAGCGGTTGGCGATGACGGTGATGATGATGATCGGCACAGCGGCCAGCGTTCCCTGGGCGGCCATCTGACCCCATGCGACCTCGTACGGCTGGACCAGCGAGGCGATACCGACCGTCAGCGGGGAGGTCGCTCCACCGGACGTCATCGTCAGCGCGAAGAGGAACTCGTTCCAGGCCATGATGCCGGTGAAGGTGCCGACTGCCGCGAGTCCGGGCTTGACGAGCGGCAGCATCACGGCACGGAAAGTGACTGCCTCGGAGGCGCCGTCGATCAGCGCGGCTGCGCGCAGGGAGCTGGGGACCGAGTCGAAGTAGACCTTCATCAGCAGGGCGGCGAACGGCATTTGGAAGACCGTGTTGAGCACGACCAGTCCGAGGGACCCGCCGATGAGTCCCAGGTGCGTCATTGTGGCGTACAGACCCGGGACGAGGACCATGGGCGGGACGAGCGGAATGAATCCGGCCAGGAGCAGCAAGGGGACGGTCACCCAACGGGGCAGGGTCAGTTGGGACAGGGCGTAGCCGGCGAGCGAGCCGAACACCAAGCACAGGAGCACGGTCCCGGCGACGATGATGAGGCTGTTGACCAGTTGCGCCAGCAGCGGATTCCCTGGCGCCAGGAGCTCGGTGAAGTTGCTCAGGCTGAAGCTGATCTTCACGCCGGAGCCGATGATGTCCTTCAAGGGCTGGAACGAAAGGACCAGCATCCAGAGGATGGGGGCCAGCGTTGCGGCGACGGCTGCGATGAGCACGAGTTCGGCCAGGGTGCCGATCGTGCCCCGGTGAGAGCGGCGGATCTCAGGCACGTGTTGCCTCCCGTCCTGTGACGAAGCGCCTGAGGAGGGCATAGATCCCTCCGATCAGCGCGAAGGCGATGATGATGGCGACGCCGATCGCGGCTCCGTACCCGAATTCCATGCGGTCGAAGAAGATCGTGCGGATGTTGAGGCTGATGAGGTTCGTCGCGTTACCGGGACCGCCGTGCGTGAGGAGATACATCTCGTCGAAGGCCTTCACACACATGACGAGCCGGATCGCCGCGACGACGATGAGGACCGGCCGGATCATGGGGAGGACGACTTTCCTGATCACTTCGGCCTCGTTGGCGCCATCCACACGGGCGGCTTCGAGAACCTCCGGGTCGACGGTCTGGAGGGAGGTGTAGACGAGCAGAAAGACCAACGGGGTCCAGTGCCAGACGTCCACGACGATGATCGCGACCATGGCCCCGATCGCCTCGCCGAGCCAGCTCTGCTGGGGCAGGCCCAGGGTGAGCAGAACCTTGTTGACGAGGCCGATGCTCGGGCTCAGCAGTAGCAGCCAGATCACGCTTACCACGACCGGGGCGATCACCGTCGGCCAGATGAGGACGCGCCGCGCGACCTGCCGCATGAAGGGTGCCCGGTCGAGCATGAGTGCCAGGAACGTGCCGGCCACCACGGAGAGAACGACGGCGGCAACGACGAAGACGATCGTCACGCCCACCACCGGGGCGGTGTCGGGGTCGGTGAAGATGCGGGCGAAGTTGCTCAAGCCGGCAGGCTCGTAGTGGAAACCGCCCTGCAGGATCTCCACGTTCGACAGCGCCATCCTGACCAGCTGGATCATCGGGTAGATCCCGAAGACGGCCAGGAACAAGGCGAACGGCGTCACTGCGAGCAGGCCGAAGCGGGACCACCGTCGCCTGCCCGGCCGAGTGGACGAGTCAGGAGGCGTGGCTGTCCGGTCAGGATTGCGGAGCGGCGCGGTGGTTGTCACTTCATGTACCCGGCGTCCTTGACGACCTTGGTCAGAGCGTCCTGAAGGGCGGCCATTCCGTCCTTGGGGGTGTCCTGGCCTGCGGCGATCCGGCTCAGGTACTTCTCTGTCTGAGCGGACATCGCGGGCCCGAACGTCCCCCGGACCGATGGCTCGACGTGCTTGATGGAAGCTTCAAGCGGCTTCAGATAGGCAGAAGCGGTCCCTGAGGACGCCTCGTCCGAAAGCACACTCTGGCGGGTCGGAATGCCGCCCGCCCGCGTGAACAGGGTCTGGGCCTCGTCGGAGAGAACCCACCTGATGTAGTCCAAGGCCGCCTTGGCCCTGGCGGCCGGGAGGCCCTTCGGGATGCACAGGCTCCACGTGCCGCTGGTCGGCGCCGGGGTTCCGGTCGAACCGGCCGGCACCTCGGCGAATCCGACAGCGTCGGCGATCTGGGACTTGTCCTTGCTCTGGAACTGACTCGCGGCTGCGGCCACGACGTGGGTCTGCAGCGCATGTCCCCCCTGCATGAGGGAGATGACCTCGGCCTGGCCGACTGTCTGCGGCTTGGCGGGACCGAGTTCGGCCAACTCGCGGTAGACGGTCGCGGCCTTGACTCCCGCCGACGAGTCGACCGTCGGGGTCCAGTCCTTGCCTTCGTCCTTGAACCAGGCGCCGCCATAGCTGTAGAAGACAGGCATGAACTCGTAGGTCACCGAGAGGCCGCTCGGCGTGGCCTGGGCCCGCGGAACGTACCCGTAGCGGATCTTTCCGGAGGCCACAGCCTTCTTCCCGTTGGCGATGGCCTCGTCCCATGTTTTCGGAACCGACAGACCCAGCTGCGAGTAGACGTCCTTCCGATAGACCAGGAGATCCATGTTGCCGTTGATCGGGTACCCCATGACCTTGCCCTGAGGACTCGAACTGCGCGTCGCAGCGTCCCAGTAGGGCAGATTCGCGTAGGTGATCACTTGAGGGTCGAGCTTGAAGTCGGGGTCGACGGCGTCGAAGGACTGAACCCACCCCTCGCTGAAGAACTGGCCTACGCCGAATTCATCGAGCTGGAAGACGTCGAACGGGGACTTGCTGCTCTGGACGGCGTTGGTCATCTGCGTGTACAGGCCGTCATAGGGAAACTCCCGGAGGGTGACCTTGATCCCCGTCTTCTCCTGGTACTTGGCGGCCAGCTTCCGGTAGGCGTCCAACCACGGTGCCTGCGAGGTCGGGACGATGAGCTCGGATACCTTCCCACCGGCGGAGTCACCGCCCCCTAGCGTCCCGCCGCCACTGCCGCACCCGGTGAGCCCACCCAGGAGTGGGACAGCGGTACCGGCACCCAGCATCTGAAGGAAGCGCCTGCGGCTGGCTTCGGGTGTGCGACCTTCGAACATAGCCAGAGCTCCTTTGAAGGCAGGCCAAGAGGAGTTTGGTATTGAGTCTGAACCGAACCTATGGACAGTGGTTCACGCATGTCAAGACATAAGAAGCGGCTATCCCACGAGCCAGGGCCGGAGGCAGAGGTCCCTGGTGGCGGACTCGATGCCGCCGGCCATGACGGCGGAGGTGCCGAGTGTCGAGACACAGACCTCAGTTCGGCTGTACTTGCCGCGAGCGCGTTCGTACTCCGCCCAGAATGACGGCATGAGCAGAGGCGCGAGCGCCGTGAGCCGGCCTCCGAGGATCACGGCACTGGGGTCGAAGATGCTCGTCAGGGAGTGGACGGCCTGGGCCAGTCTGACTCCCTGCCGTGCGACTTCCTCGCGCAGTGCCGCGTCCGGCCGCTGGAGCGCTTTGAGTATCCGCGGTACGAAGCCCGCCCCCTCGAGCGCCTGTCCGGCTCCGATGGCCAGGGCAAGCGGTCCGAGTCCGACGTAAGTCTCCAGGCACCCTTCCCTGCCGCAGAAGCACTCCCGGCCGGCCTGTTCGACGACCATGTGCCCGAACTCCGCGCCGACCCCGGAATCCCCCTGCAGGACCTCCGCGTTGTGCTGGAACGCACCGCCGATGCCGACGTCGCCGAAGAGCAGGAGGATGCCGTCCTCATCCGGCCAGCCCCCGGCCTTCCTCTCTGCCCAAATGGCCAGGTTCGCCAGGCGGTCGAGCGAGAAGGACACCCCGTCGCCGGTCTGCCGTTCGAGTTCCGCAAGGACCGGGACACTGCTGTCCCACCCGAGGGCCTGGGACCGGAGCACAAGGCCGGCCGAGGCATCGACGTAGGCAGGGCAACCGACGCTCACCCTGACAAGGCGGGTTCCCGCCGACGCGAGGAAGGCCCTTGCCTCCTCGACTGCCTTGGCGGCGGCCTCGAGGATCTGCTCAGGGCCCATCCGTGAGGAGTCCAGGTCGGCACGGCGCGAGAAGATCGTCCGGCCCTGCAGGGAGCTGCACTCCAAGGACGCGTGGTCGGCGTTGATGACCAATGCACCGACCGCGAGCCGGGTGTCGTCCATCTCAAGCGCCCGGGCCGGGCGACCGCCGGCCCGCCCCGCCGGGGTGAACCCGCTCTCCCGGACGAATCCCCGGTCCTGGAGCTCGGCGACGATGTCGAGGACCGTGACCCGTCCCAGGCCGGATTCAGCGACCAGGGCACTGCGAGTGAGCGGGGCGTGTTCACGTACGAGCTGCAGGACACGCGTCAGGTTGAAGCGGCGGATATCTGCGATCTTCGGCGGGAGCACGGGTCCAGCAGATCCGGCTTCCTCGTTGGCCGCGCCGAGAACTCCTGCCATCCCGTGCCTTCCTTTGATCAGTTCAATCTGCGTGACATACCAAACTTATCGCAAGAGCGGCCCCCCGGAGAGAGGCCGTCTTCGAACGCAGGGATTCCTCTCCCGGCTGGTTCGGGAAGATCCCCAGGAGCGGGTCTGCCGAGGAAGAGAGCCGTGACACTCGGCCTTGCCGGGACACCCCCTTGCGGCGGTATTGCCGGCGGCTGCCCTGGGTTCCGGCACCGGGCAGCGGTCAGACCTCGCTTGCGCAGCCGCTCTCTGACCTTTCGAGGCGCGTCCTCCACGGGCGAGCGCCGAGTTTCCAGCCGTCGGACTCAGCGGCGAGACCGCCGAATGCCGACAGCCTGATGCACAAGGGAAGTTGGGCACGGGCGACTACGCAGCCGCCTGGAACGGACCACAGACCCTTCGGGTTCCGCCGCCACGATCTCCGTCGCCGCGCCCCCGGACGCACCGCGGCGCCCGCCCCGGTCGGGAGGGGCGGGCGCCGCGGCCGTCCGTGGTGAAGCGGCGGTCGCCGGAGGGTTGGAGTGCCTGGTCAGACCGCCATCGCGCGGTCCGTCGGGCCGACGGGGGCCGGGAGCGCGCTCGTGCCCATGAGGTAGCGGTCCACGCCCTTGGCCGCCGAACGCCCCTCGGCGATGGCCCAGACGATGAGCGACTGGCCGCGCCCCGCGTCGCCGGCGACGAAGACGCCGTCGACGTTGGTGGCGTAGTTGCCGTCGCGAGCCACGTTGCCGCGCTCGTCGAGCTCGACGCCGAACTGCTCCACCAGGCCGTTCTCGCGATCCACACCGGTGAACCCCATGGCCAGGGTGACCAGTTGGGCCGGGATCTTCTGCTCCGTGCCGGGCTTCTGCTCCAGCTTGCCGTCCTTCATCTCCACCTCGATCAGGTGCAGCCACTGGACGTTGCCGTCCTCATCGCCCTCGAAGTGGGTGGTGCTCACGGAGTAGACCCGCTCGCCGCCCTCCTCGTGCGCGGAGGAGACCTTGTAGAGCATCGGGAAGGTCGGCCACGGCTGGTGCGGTGCCCGCTCCTCGCCCGGCTTGGGCATGATCTCCAGCTGGGTGACGGAGGCCGCGCCCTGGCGGTGTGCCGTACCGACGCAGTCGGCGCCGGTGTCTCCGCCGCCGATGACGACGACGTGCTTGCCCTCGGCGCTGACCGGGGTGACCGTCAGGTCGCCCTCCTGCACCTTGTTGGACAGCGGCAGGTACTCCATCGCCTGGTGGATGCCGCCGAGTTCGCGGCCGGGCACCGGCAGGTCGCGGGCGGTGGTGGCGCCCGCCGCGATGACGACCGCGTCGTGCCGCTTGCGCAGCTTCTTCGCGTCGATGTCGCGGCCGATCTCGACCTCCGTACGGAACTTGGTGCCCTCCGCGCGCATCTGCTCGATGCGCCGGTTGATGTGCCGCTTCTCCATCTTGAACTCGGGGATGCCGTAGCGCAGCAGCCCGCCGAGGCGGTCGGTGCGCTCGTAGACCACGGCCGTGTGCCCGGCGCGCGTCAGCTGCTGAGCCGCCGCGAGCCCGGCCGGTCCGGAGCCGATGACGGCGACGGTCTTGCCCGAGAGCCGCTCCGGGGGCTGCGGCGTGACATGGCCGTTGTCCCACGCCTTGTCGATGATGGTGACCTCGACGTTCTTGATGGTCACCGGCGGCTGGTTGATGCCCAGCACGCACGCCGACTCGCACGGCGCGGGGCACAGCCGCCCAGTGAACTCGGGGAAGTTGTTGGTCGCGTGCAGCCGCTCGCTCGCGGCCGACCAGTCCTCGCGGTAGGCGTAGTCGTTCCACTCCGGGATCAGGTTGCCCAGCGGGCAGCCCTGGTGGCAGAAGGGGATGCCGCAGTCCATGCAGCGCCCGGCCTGCTTGCTGACGATCGGCAGCAGCGAGCCCGGAACGTAGACCTCGTTCCAGTCCTTCACCCGCTCCTCGACGGGACGGGACTGCGCGACCTCACGGTCGGTGTTCAGGAAGCCCTTGGGGTCAGCCATTGATCGCCGCCTCCATCATCTTCTCGTGGGTCTCGGACTCGCTGAGTCCGGCTCGCTCGGCGGCGTCCTTGGCGGCGAGCACTGCCTTGTACGTGGCGGGGATGACCTTGCCGAAGCGCGTGAGGGCCGTGTCCCAGTCGGCGAGCAGGGCTTCGGCGACGGTCGAACCGGTCTCCTGGTGGTGGCGGCGCACGACGTCGTGGAGCCATGCCTTGTCCTCGTCGTCGAGGTCCTCGTGGCCGTAGACGGCGTCCCGCAGGCCCGCGTTGACGTTGTCCGGGTCGAGGTCGACGACGTACGCGATGCCGCCGGACATGCCGGCGCCGAAGTTGCGGCCCGTCTCCCCCAGTACGACGGCCGCGCCGCCCGTCATGTACTCGCAGCCGTGGTCGCCGACGCCCTCGGAGACGACGAGCGCACCGGAGTTGCGGACGCAGAAGCGCTCGCCCACCTTCCCGCGCAGGAACATCTCGCCGCCCGTCGCGCCGTAGGCGAGGGTGTTGCCGGCGATCGTGGAGAACTCGGCGAGGTGGTCGGCGCCGCGGTCCGGGCGGACCACCAGCCGGCCGCCGGAGAGACCCTTGCCGACGTAGTCGTTGGCGTCGCCCTCCAGGCGCAGCGTGACGCCGCGGGGCAGGAAGGCGCCGAAGGACTGGCCGGCCGAGCCGGTGAAGGTGATGTCGATGGTGTCGTCGGGCAGTCCGGCGCCGCCGAACTTCTTCGTCACCTCGTGTCCGAGCATCGTGCCGACGGTCCGGTTGATGTTGCGGATCGCCAACTGGCCGCGTACGGGCTGCGCGTCCTGACCTGAGTCGGCGGACAGCGCGTCGGCGGACAGCTTGATCAGCTCGATGTCGAGCGCCTTGGCCAGGCCGTGGTCCTGCTCGGTCACCTGGTGCATCACGGCGCCGTCGGGCAGGTCGGGGACGTGGAGCAGCGGCTCCAGATCCAGGCCCTGGGCCTTCCAGTGGTCCACGGCGCGGCTGACGTCGAGGAGTTCGGCGTGCCCGATGGCCTCGTCGAGGGTGCGGAAGCCAAGCTCGGCGAGGAGCTCGCGCACCTCTTCGGCGATGAACTGGAAGTAGTTCACGACGAATTCGGCCTTGCCGTTGTAGCGCTCGCGCAGCACCGGGTTCTGCGTGGCGATGCCGACCGGGCAGGTGTCCAGGTGGCACACACGCATCATGACGCAGCCGGAGACGACCAGCGGCGCCGTCGCGAAGCCGAACTCCTCGGCGCCGAGGAGCGCGGCGACGACCACGTCACGGCCGGTCTTCAGCTGTCCGTCGGTCTGTACGACGATGCGGTCGCGCAGCCCGTTGAGCAGCAGCGTCTGCTGCGTCTCGGCCAGGCCCAGCTCCCACGGTCCGCCCGCGTGCTTGAGCGAGGTGAGCGGGGAGGCGCCCGTGCCGCCGTCGTGACCGGAGATGAGCACCACGTCGGCGTGCGCCTTGGAGACGCCGGCGGCGACCGTGCCGACGCCGACCTCGGAGACGAGCTTGACGTGGATACGGGCTTGCGGGTTGGCGTTCTTCAGGTCGTGGATGAGCTGGGCGAGGTCCTCGATGGAGTAGATGTCGTGGTGCGGCGGCGGCGAGATGAGGCCCACGCCGGGTGTGGAGTGACGCGTCTTGGCGACCCACGGGTAGACCTTGGGGCCGGGGAGCTGCCCGCCCTCGCCGGGCTTGGCGCCCTGGGCCATCTTGATCTGGATGTCGTCGGAGTTGACGAGGTATTCGCTGGTGACGCCGAAGCGGCCGGAGGCGACCTGCTTGATCGCGGAGCGGCGTGCCGGGTCGTAGAGCCGTACGGCGTCCTCGCCGCCCTCACCGGTGTTGGACTTGCCGCCCAGCTGGTTCATGGCGATCGCGAGGGTCTCGTGCGCCTCCTGCGAGATGGAGCCGTAGGACATGGCGCCCGTGGAGAACCGCTTGACGATCTCGCCGACCGGCTCGACCTCCTCGATGGGGATCGAGGGGCGCTCGTCCTTGAGCTGGAAGAGCCCGCGCAGCGTCATCAGACGCTCGGACTGCTCGTCGACGCGCTGCGTGTACTGCTTGAAGATGTCGTAGCGGCGGGCGCGCGTGGAGTGCTGGAGGCGGAAGACCGTGTCCGGGTCGAACAGGTGCGGCTCGCCCTCGCGGCGCCACTGGTACTCGCCGCCGATCTCCAGCGCGCGGTGCGCCGCCGCGATGCCGGTGACCGGGTAGGCCTTGGCGTGCCGGGCGGCGACCTCCTTGGCGACGACGTCCAGTCCGGCGCCGCCGATCTTCGTCGTGGTGCCGTGGAAGTAGGTGTCGACGAAGGACTCGTCGAGGCCGACGGCCTCGAAGACCTGGGCGCCGCGGTAGGAGGCGACGGTGGAGATGCCCATCTTGGACATCACCTTCAGCACGCCCTTGCCGAGTGCCTTGATCAGGTTGCGGATGGCGTCCTCGGCCGGCATGTCGCCGGGCAGGAAGGTGCCGTCCCGTACGAGGTCCTCGACGGTCTCCATCGCCAGGTACGGGTTGACGGCGGCCGCGCCGTAGCCGATGAGCAGCGCGACGTGGTGCACCTCGCGGACGTCGCCGGCCTCGATCAGCAGGCCGACCTGGGTGCGCTGCTTGGTGCGGATCAGGTGGTGATGGACCGCGGAGGTCAGCAGCAGCGACGGGATCGGTGCGTGCTCGGCGTCGGAGTGGCGGTCGGAGAGCACGATCAGCCGGGCGCCGGCCTCGATGGCGGCGTCGGCCTCGGCGCAGATCTCCCTGATCCGCTCGGACAGGCCCCTGCCGCCCTCGTGCACCCGGTAGAGACCGGAGAGCGTCGTGGACTTGAAGCCCGGCAGGTCGCCGTCGGCATTGATGTGGATGAGCTTGGCCAGCTCGTCGTTGTCGATGACCGGGAAGGGCAGGGTCACGCTGCGGCAGGACGCGGCGTTCGGCTCCAGCAGATTGCCCTGCGGACCGAGCGAGGAGTGCAGGGAGGTGACGAGCTCCTCGCGGATGGCGTCCAGCGGCGGGTTGGTGACCTGCGCGAAGAGCTGCGTGAAGTAGTCGAAGATCAGCCGCGGACGGTCGGAGAGCGCGGCGATCGGCGAGTCGGTGCCCATCGAGCCGATCGGCTCCGCCGCGGTCCTGGCCATCGGCGCGAGCAGGACGCGCAGCTCCTCCTCGGTGTAGCCGAAGGTCTGCTGGCGGCGCGTGACGGAGGCGTGCGTGTGCACGATGTGCTCACGCTCGGGCAGGTCGGCCAGGTCGACGAGCCCGGCCTCCAGCCACTCCTCGTACGGCTGCTCGGACGCGAGCTGCTGCTTGATCTCGTCGTCCTCGATGATGCGGTGCTCGGCGGTGTCCACGAGGAACATGCGGCCGGGCTGGAGGCGCCCCTTGCGCACGACGCGGGAGGGGTCGATGTCGAGGACGCCGACTTCGGAGCCGAGGACGACGAGGCCTTCGTCGGTGACCCAGTAGCGGCCGGGGCGCAGCCCGTTGCGGTCCAGTACGGCGCCGACCTGGGTGCCGTCTGTGAAGGTGACGCAGGCGGGGCCGTCCCAGGGCTCCATCATCGTGGAGTGGTACTGGTAGAAGGCCCGGCGGGCGGGGCTCATCGAGTCGTGGTTCTCCCACGCCTCGGGCACCATCATCAGCACCGAGTGCGGCAGTGAACGTCCGCCCAGGTGCAGCAGCTCCAGCACCTCGTCGAAGGTGGCGGAGTCGGAGGCACCGGGGGTGTTGACGGGGAACGTCCGCTCCAGGGCCTTGCGCTGCTCGGCCTCGTCGCCGCCGCGTCCGAAGAGCTCGGAGGACAGCTGGGATTCGCGGGCGCGCATCCAGTTGCGGTTGCCCTGCACCGTGTTGATCTCGCCGTTGTGCGCGACGAAGCGGTACGGGTGCGCAAGCGGCCAGCTCGGGAAGGTGTTGGTGGAGAAGCGGGAGTGCACCAGCGCGATGGCGCTGGCGAAGCGGCGGTCGGACAGGTCGGGGAAGAAGGGCTCCAGCTGACCGGTGGTCAGCATCCCCTTGTAGACGAGGGTGCGGGCGGAGAGCGAGGGGAAGTAGATCCCGGTCTCCCGCTCGGCGCGCTTGCGCAGCACGAAGGCGAGACGGTCCAGCGCGATGCCCGTACGGGGGGCGCCGGTGTCCTGGTCCGTCGAGGCGTCCTTCACGAAGAGCTGCCGGAAGGACGGCATGGTGGCGCGGGCGCCCGGCCCGAGCAGCTCGGGGGCGACCGGCACCTCGCGCCAGCCGAGGACGGTCAGTCCCTCTTCGGACGCCAGTGTCTCGATCTGCGAGACGGCCTCGGCGGCCTCGGCTTCCCCGGCGGGAAGGAAGGCGATGCCGACGGCGTAGCTGCCGGCCTCGGGCAGCGGGAAGCCGGCGGTCTCGCGCAGGAAGGCGTCGGGGACCTGGAGCAGCAGACCCGCGCCGTCGCCGGTGTCGGGGTCGGAGCCGGTGGCGCCGCGGTGCTCCAGGTTGCGCAGTACGGTCAGCCCTTGCTGGACGAGGGCGTGACTGGGTTCACCGCTCAGGGTCGCCACGAAGCCGACACCGCAGGCGTCGTGCTCGTACCGGGGGTCGTACATGCCCTGCTTGGCAGGGTGGGCGGCCTGAAACGATGCACGCATCGGCTCTCCCGTCGTCGTGGCTTGGGGCCCCCGGCGAAGCGAGGGGCAGCTCCCCCGGCCGGAAGCCTGGGGGGCTCTTAGGTCGGTCCCCGAGGCTTCCGCCAGGGGGCCGAGGGACGACGTTGGCCCTCTGCAGAACAAATTTCCGTGAAGATTACATGGTGGACCACACCTCGAAAAAAAGGTGCGTCGTCTCGGATCGTGGGCGCAACGACCACATCGCGATACAAGGAGGGTTGGTCCCCAGGACCTGCGGCGGGGGTGCGGGTGGCCCCTGCGCAGCAGCTCGGCATGCGGCCCGTTGCGGGCGTCATTGCTCGCAGGCCTTCGGGCTTTTGCCCAGCTCCAGGTGGCCTGAAACCGTGAGGTAACAAGTAGATCGTACCGGGGGTGCCTCCGAACGGGCCACGGCTCATCCCACGGCCACACCGAAGGCGGCGCCCAGCCCGTACGTCACGGCCGCGGCCGCGGCGCCCAGCCCCAGCTGCCGCAGTCCGCTGAACCACCACTGCCGCGCGGTGACACGCGCCACCATCGCGCCGCAGGCGAAGAGCCCGGCGAGCGCCAGCACGACCGCGTACCACAGCGAGGTCGCGCCCAGCAGATACGGGAGGACGGGCAGCACGGCGCCGACCGAGAAGGACAGGAACGAGGAGACCGCCGCGGTCGTCGGCGAGGGCAGATCGCCCGGATCGACGCCGAGTTCCTCGCGGGCGTGCGTCTCCAGGGCCTGCTCCGGGTCCTCGTGGAGTTGCCGGGCGACCTCCGCGGCGAGCCGGGGCTCCACCCCGCGCGACTCGTACACCGCCGCGAGCTCCTTCAGCTCGTCCTCGGGGTGACGCCGCAGTTCACGGCGCTCGATCTCCAGCTCGGCCTGGACCAGTTCGCGCTGCGAGGCGACGGAGGTGTACTCGCCCGCGGCCATCGAGAAGGCACCCGCGACGAGCCCCGCCAGGCCGGAGATGACGATGACCCGGTTCGAGGCGTCGCTGCCCGCGACGCCCGCCACGAGACCGAGGTTGGAGACGAGCCCGTCCATGGCGCCGAAGACGGCCGGACGCAGCCATCCGCCGTTGATGTCCCTGTGGGTGTGGGTGTGCGCGTGTTCCGCGCCGTCCGCTGTGTCGCGCTCCATGACCGCCATGTCTTGTCCGCTCGTCCCTCTGCCGCAGTGGAGCCGTCCGCCCGCTCCGACCCTTTTCAGCACTTCGAAGGTATGCGCGAAATGACCACTCCCGCCAGCAAGGAAGGCCGAACTTACCTGGTGAGAGCGGGGTCGCTGCCGCGAGGCGGGGCGGGGTTGAGGCGCAGGGCCTGCGGCCGCGCCCACCCGCGGACGGCGAGAGCGCCGGGGGCTTCGGGCAGCAGTGATTGCCTCCCTTCCAGGACGGAGCCCCTGGGCCAGCCCCGGTCCCGGGTGACAGCGCCCCGCGGCCGGCACGGCTCGTGCGCCGCCCGGCGCCACAACCTCTACGCCCCGGCCCGCACCCGGGCATGGGCGACCGGACCAGAGACGGGACGTCCCGCGCGCTCGTTCCGCGGCCCGCGCCCACCCGGCGGACGGGAGCCGCAGAGGGCTTCGGGCAGCAGTGACCCTCTTCCGTTCCAGGATCAACGCCCCGCGCCGAGGCGACACGACCGCAGGCACCGGCGCGGCCGCGGTCGCGGGACGCGCGGCGGGGTCGCCGTGGCGGACCGCAAGCCGGAGCGGGGTCGCCCCGCGCGCGCACGGGCTGCGGCGTGCGGCACCCGGCGAGCCGGAGCCGAACCTGCCGGGACTCCGGCAGCGGTGCTCGCGCCCCCCTTCCAGGACCAACGCCCCGCGCCCGATGGCGACACGGCCGCAGGCGCCGGCGCAGCCGCGGTCGCGGGACGCGGGGCGCGTGTACTGAGCAACGCCGCCGACGCGTGCGCCGCACACACCGCCCGGCGGTGCGCGCATCAGGAAACACTTGACGCTCCGCTCATGCGCGGTCGGCGAGGGGCGGGCGCCGGCGAAGCCCGCGCCGCGCACCGCCGGACCGGACGGCGAGCGGAGCGATCGGCTCCGCACCTCCGCGAGGAGGACTGCGTACACAGGGGGTTGACGGCGGCTCTCCGTGGCCGCATGATGCCTGACCGTGGCTGTAAACGTTTCCAGTTCCCGTCTGCCCGTCCACGGCCCGGGCCGGACCAGGCCGGATCGCCTCGGACCGGTGTCAGCGTCAGGGTCGGCGCATCGAAGGGGCGGAGGGTCGTGGTGACAACAGGCGGACCTCCCACCGTCGAGACGATCGCCGAGCGCGCCGGGGTCTCCATCGCTTCGGTGTCCCGCGTACTCAACGGCCACGGGGCGCGGCCCGAGACCGTGCGCCGCGTGGAGCGCGCCGCTGCCGAGGTCGGCTACGTGCCCAACGCCGTGGCCCGCTCCCTCAAGGGCGGCCGCACCAAGCAGCTGACGTTCGCCATGCAGGACATCGGCAACCCCGTGTACGTCGCGATGGTCCGCCAGATCCAGACGATCACCAAGGCCCAGGGCTACCGGCTGCTCCTGCACTCGACCGACGCCGTCGCCGAGGACGAGCTCGCCGTCGTGCGCAGCCTCGCCGACCGTACGAGCGACGGGCTGATCCTCTGCCCCATCCGCATCACCCCCGAGCACATCGAGGCGCTGCGCACCGCCGCCCAGCCGGTCGTCGTGATCGGTTCGCTGCCCGAGGACGCCCCGGTCGACAGCGTGCGCGCCGACTCCGTCACCGGCGCCGAGCTGGCCGTACGGCACCTGGTGGCCACGGGCCGCCGCCGGATCGCGTTCATCAACGGGCCCGCCGACACCGTCCCCGGACACAACCGCAGCCTGGGCTACCGGCAGGCTCTCGACGCAAGCGGCCTGTCCCCCGATCCGGAGCTCGTCGTGACCACCGAATTCACCATCGAGGCGGGCGCCCGCTCCTTGCACCGGCTGCTGGAGCGGGAACCGGAACGGGAAGCTGCAGCGGGCGAGGACGCCGTCGACGCCGTCTTCTGCGCCAACGACCAGCTCGCGCTCGGCGCCTCGCAGGCACTGCACTCGCGGGGTCTGCGCATCCCCGAGGACGTCGCGGTCGTCGGCATGGACGACACCGTCCTGGTGCGGGCCGGCTGGCCGCCGCTGACCAGCGTCGACCTCGGCTCCGCGGAGCGCGGAAGGATCGCGGCGGAGATGCTGCTGGAGCGGATCTCCGGGACGGAGCCGGCCGCTCCGCCGCGCGTGCGGACCGTCACGCCCCGCCTGGTCGTGCGGGCCAGCTCCGCGCCGACCGCCCCGTCCGCCTCAGCGGGATCCGCCGAGCCCGCCGGGCCCTCAGGACCCGCAGGCTCCGCAGGACCTGCCGAACCCGCCGGACCCGCCCCCGAGGAGCTGACCCCGTGAGCGTCACCGCACCCGGCACCTCCGCCGGCACGGCGAGTGCCGGCACTCCGCCGCCCAGGTCGGCACCGGAGCGCAGAAGAGCCCTCGGCCTGGACCGCGACGCGTGGTTCCTGCTGCTGCCCGCCCTGCTGCCGATCCTGCTGCTCAGCGCGGGACCGCTGCTGTACGGGCTGTCGCTGGCCTTCACGAACGCGCAGTCGGGCCGTACGTCGCGGACCGAGTTCACGGGCCTCGCCAACTTCGCGGACCTCCGGCTGGACTCCCTCTTCTGGGACTCCTTCAAAATCGGCCTCGTCTGGGCCGTCTGCGTGACGGCGCTGCAGTTCCTGCTGGCGCTCGGCCTGGCCGTCCTGCTCAACCAGAATCTCCGCTTCCGCTGGCTGGCCCGTACGCTCGCGCTCGTACCGTGGGCGATGCCCGAGGTCGTCGTCGGCGTCATGTGGCGGCTGGTCTACAACCAGGACGCCGGCATCCTCAACGCCACGCTGCGCGACCTGCATCTGATATCCACGAACGTCGACTGGCTCGCGGGCATATCCCTCGCCCTCCCCGCGGTGATCGTGGTCGGCGTATGGGCGGGGATGCCGCAGACGACCGTCGTGCTGCTGGCCGGGCTGCAGAACGTACCGCTGGAGCTGCACGAGGCCGCCGCGCTGGACGGCGCCGGTCTGTGGCGCCGCTTCCGCTCCGTGACCTGGCCGGCGCTGAAGCCCGTCGTGCTCGCGATCACCGCACTCAACTTCATCTGGAACTTCAACTCCTTCGGCCTGGTCTACGTGCTCACCGGCGGAGGGCCGGGCGGCGCGACTCGGCTGCCGATGCTCTTCGCCTACGAAGAGGCCTTCCGTTACGGGCAGTTCGGCTACGCCGCGGCGATGGGCCTGGTGATGGTCGCCGTCATCGCCGTACTGCTGACGGTCTTCCTGCGCAACCGCCTGAAGGAGGACGAGCAGTGATCACCTCCCGGTCCGCCGTCGCACGCGCCGGCCAGTATCTGGCGCTGCTCTGCTATCTGGTCTTTCTCGCCTTCCCGCTGTTCTGGCTGGTGTCCACGGCCTTCAAGTCCCCGCAGGAACTGGGCTCGGTGGACGCGGCGTGGCTGCCGCGGAACCCCTCGCTGGACAGCTTCAGCGCCGCCTTCGAGCAGCAGCCGCTGGCGCGTTCGGCGCTCAACAGCGTGATCGTGGCGTCCTGCGCGGCGGCGGTGTCGGTGGCGATCGCCGTGCCGGCGGCGTACGTGATGGTCCGGTACCGCTCGGCGGTCAGCAAGGCGGCGACGGGCTGGATCCTGGTCAGCCAGATGTTCCCGTTCGTCCTGGTGATCATCCCGTTGTTCCTGGTGCTGAAGAGCTTCCACCTCATCAACTCCCTGGCGGGTCTGGTCCTCGTGTACGTGGTGTGGAACCTGCCGTTCGCGCTGTGGATGCTCCAGGGCTACGTACGTGCCGTGCCCGCCTCGCTGGAGGAGGCCGCCGCGATCGACGGCTGCGGCCGCTTCCGCACGCTGCTGAGCGTGGTCTTCCCGCTGCTCACCCCCGGGCTGGTGGCCACGGTGATGTTCTCCTTCGTCACCGCCTGGAACGAGTTCTTCTTCGCCCTGGTCCTGCTCAAGTCCCCGGAGAAGCAGACGATGTCCGTGATCCTCACCCACTTCATAGGCGCGGAGGGCGCCGCCGATCTGGGGCCGCTCGCCGCGGCCGCGCTCATGGCCACCCTCCCGAGCCTCCTGTTCTTCGCGCTGCTCCAGCGACGTCTGGTCAGCGGCGTCATGAGCGGGGCGGTGAAGGGCTGATGCGGCGCCGCGACTTCCTCGCCACGGCGGCGGCCGGAGCCGGCGCCCCCGCCCTGCTCGGCGCCTGCGCCTCTTCCACGGGCGGCGACTCGGGGACGCTGGACTATCTGAGCCTCGCCTGGCAGAAGGAGTCGATCGAGGTCAACAAGGCGCTGGTCGCCGAGTGGAACAAGCGCAACCCGTCGGTGAAGGTCCGCTATGTGCAGGGTTCCTGGGAGAGCGTCCACGATCAGTTGCTGACGTCCTTCGAGGGCGGCGAGGCGCCCGACATCATCCACGACGAGGCCAACGACCTCACCGACTTCGCGCACGGCGGCTATCTCGCCGATCTGCGCCCGCTGCTGCCCGGGGACCTCAAGCAGCAGATCTCCAAGGCCAATTGGGACACCGCCACCATCGCGGGCGGCGTCTACGGAGTGCCGTTCCTGCACGATCCGCGGGTGCTGATCGCCAACCGCGAGCTGCTGGAGAAGTCCGGTGTGCGGATGCCGACGGTCAGGCGGCCTTGGAGCTGGGACGAGTTCGAGGACGTGGCGAGGGAACTGACCCATTCCCGAGGCCACAGGCGCAGGTACGGCGTCGCCTGGTCGATGAAGGAACCCGTCAACCAGTCCGTGAACCTCGCGATGAGCACCGGCGGCGCCGTCTTCCACCGTGAGCGCGGCAAGGACGTCATACGCCTCGGCGAAGCCGACTCCCACGTCATCGAGCTGATCCACCGGCAGGTCAACGAGGACCGTACGGCGGCCAGAGGCAGCCTCGGCATGGCGGGTTCCGACACCCTCCCCGGCTTCTTCGCCGGACGGTACGCGATCGTGCCGCTCAACTTCTCCTTCCGGCAGCAGGTCCAGCAGCAGGCGCCGGACGGCTTCGAATGGGTGACGCTGCCGATGCCCGCCGGGCGCGCGGCGGCAGGCGGGGGACAGCTTCAGGGTGTGAGCCCGCAGACCCTGTCCGTCTCGCAGGACACTTCGCGGAAGAAGGCAGCCATGGCGTTCATCGCGTTCATGACCCGGCCCGACCACATGGCGCGCCTCGCCGAGGGCGACTGGCTGGTGCCCACCGGACGTGAGGCGCTGCGCGATCCCGCTCTCAACACCGACGAGCACGGCTGGAGCACCGGACTTCGCATCGCCTCGGACCTGCGCGCCTCGCCCGTGCTCGGCGTACGCGGCTATCCCGAATGGAAGGACAAGGTCGCCACCCCCGCGTTCCAGCAGTACTACGCGGGCGGGATCGGACTGCGGGCCCTCCGCGAAAAGCTCGTCGGCGACGGCAACCGCATCCTCGCCAGATACCAGCGCTGAACGACGCGACCTCCACCGGTCCGCAGCACCTGCCTGCATCCGGTCCGGGTCGGCACCCGCACCCGCACCGCCACAGCACAGAACGGCAGCCCGCACCATGAGCGCAGCCCCCGCCTCCTCCTCCGTCTCCTCCCCCGGCACCTGCTCCCGCTCCTCCGCCCCGGGCCCCACGGGCGCACGCCTCCCCCCGGCGGCGCTGCGCGAACGGGCCCGCGGCGGGATGCTCGGGCTCGCGGTCGGCGACGCGCTCGGCGCTCCCGCGGAGAACATGAAGCCCTCCCAGATCAGGGAGCGGTGGGGACGCATCGAGGGGTTCGTCGAGGAGGAGCCGTCGGGCACGGACGACACCGAGTACGCCATCTTCTCGGGGCTGATGCTCGCCGAGCACGGCTCGGACCTGACCCTCGCCCACGTCGAGGAGGCGTGGCACCGCTGGATCGCCAACCTCGACGAAGGCCCGTTCCGCGGCGCCGGGTTCAGCGAGCGCGGCACGCTGGAGAACCTGCGCCGGGGCCTTGCCGCTCCCATCTCCGCTCAGCACCGGCACGCCTGGAGCGACGGACTGGCCATGCGTGCCGCGCCGTTCGGCATCTTCGCCGCGGGACGCCCCGCCGAGGCCGCCCGTCTCGTCGCGCTCGACGGCACGGTCAGCCACGACGGCGAGGGCATCTACGGCGGGCAGGCCGTGGCCGCCGGTGTGGCGGCCGCGATGGTCGGCCGCAGCACCGACGTCGTGATCGCCGCGGCGCTCTCCGTCGTCCCGGAGGACAGCTGGACGGCCCGCTCCCTGCGGCGCGCAGTCGCCACCGCCCAGCGCGCCCGCAGCGACCGGGACGCCACCCGGCTCGGACGGGAGCGTGCCGTGCGCTCCGCCGTCGTGATCGGCGGCTACCCGTGGATGGACCTGGCTCCGGAGGCCGTCGGCCTGGCCTTCGGCGCGTTCGCCGTCGCACGCGGCGACTTCAGGGACTCCGTGCTGACCGCCGTCAACATGGGCCGCGACGCCGATACGACGGCTGCCGTCGCCGGCGCGCTCGCGGGGGCCCTCGGCGGAGCGGGCGCCGTACCGGAGGAGTGGGCGGCGGCCGTCGGACCGGCACGAGGCAGCTGTCTGCCGTCGATGGCGGGCTATCACGTCCTGGACGTTGCGGAGTTGCTCACTCCGTCCCCTCCGCCTTCGCCGCCGCTCCCCTGCCGGGACGACGACGGGGGACGCGGCGATGAGTGAGGCCGGAACCGACGGCAGAGTCGTCAGGGCCCGCGGACAGCACCAGCCCCGGAGCGGTTCCGCGGGGCCCCTGGCCGGTGCCGGTGCCAGTGCCGGTGCCGTGGCCGCCGCCTCCGGCGCACCACGCGGCGAGGAGACGGCGGAAGACCCGCACCGCATCGAAGGGCTGCTCCTCGGGATCGCCGCCGGTGACGCGGCCGGCTGGCCGGCCGCCCGGCACCGCGCCTCGCGGATGCCCGAGTGGACGCGGCGGCTCACGCGCGAACTGGACACCTTCGCCGAGCACAACGCCACCACCACCCTCCCGGTCCCCATCGCCCTGAACCAGCCGCCTGAACCGCTGCGGCTGGGCCCGTCCGACGACGCCGAATGGGCCGCGTTCACCGCCGAGTCGGTGCTCACCGCCGCCGGGGCGCTCCTGAGCGACCTGGGGCGGGACCGGCGGATGCGCGCCGCCTTGGACCTGGCCTGGAACGAGCTGGCGGGCGAGGTCGCCGCCGCCGCGGGCCGCGCCCCGGAGGTGGAGTCCGCGGTGCTGCCGCTGCGCGCCCGCATCTCCGTACGGGCGGGGCTGGGGAACCTCGCGACGGGCCTGCGCCCCCCGGCGACCGGCCACGACAACCCGCACTACTTCGACGACGCGGCATGCGTGCGCGCGTCCGTGCTGGCGACTGTGCACCCCGGAAATCCGGCCGCCGCGGCCGACCTCGCCGAGTGCGACGCCCGCTACACGCAGGACGGTGACGGCGTGCACGGCGCCCGCGCCATGGCGGCCGCCGTCGCCGAGGCGCTGGGCGGTGCGGACGCCGAGGCCTGCGTCGCGGCGGCGCTGGAGCAGCTGCCCTCCGGTACGGAGATCCGCCGCAACGCACGGCACGCCGTACGCCTCGCCCGCGAGGCCGCCGCCGACCGCGCCGGCAGGCCGGGCAGCGCCTTCGCCCTGGTGCCCGTGCTGGAGCACGAGATCGTCGACCACATCTACAGCTACGGCATCGCCGCCGCGGAGACCGTGCCCGTCGCGCTCGCGCTGTCCCTCGCGGGCGGCTCGGTCGCGGAGGCGGTGCCGGCGGCGGCGTGTTTGTCGCGGGTCGCGGACTCCGCTCCCGCGCTGGCGGGCGCCCTGACCGGGGCGATCGGCGGCGGGGCGGGCATCCCAGCCGGCTGGCGGGAGGCCTGCCGCACGCTCTCCGGCTGTGCGCTGCCGCGGCTGGCCGGAAGAGACCTCGTCGAGCTCGCCGAACTCCTCGCGCGTACCGAACTGACCACGCCCGAGGGCACTTCCGTGGAAGGAACGAACCGCGCATGACGCCCACGCCCACGTCCACGCCCGCCTCCACTCCGACGTCCGCAGCGACCCCGGCGTCCTCGCCCACGCTGGAGGACCGCGCCACCGGCTGCCTGGTGGGAGCCGCGGTCGGGGACGCCCTCGGCGGGCCCGTCGAAGGCTGGAGCCCGGAGCAGATCGTGGAGCGCCACGGCGGACGGGTGCAGGGCATCGTCGGCCCCTTCTACGAGGACTGGCGCAACGCCCGGCCCATCGCCCCGTACCACAAGGGCGACGGACACGTCACCGACGACACCCTCATGACGCACGCCCTGGTGCGGGTCTACGAGAAGGTGCGCGACCACCTCGACGCGTACGACATCGCCGAGCGTCTCGTGCCCGACCTGATGGGCAGTCCGCGCTGGATTCCCGAACTCGAAGCCGAGGCGCTGCCGTTGCAGCGCATCTTCCTCGCGGAGAAGTGGATCGTCGCACGGCTCCACTACGGACACGCCGATCCGCGTGAGGCGGGCGTCGGCAACATCGTCAACTGCGGTGCCGCGATGTACATGGCGCCGGTGGGCGTCGTCAACGCCGGTAATCCGGCGGCTGCTTACGCCGAGGCGCTGGACGTCGCCGCCGCACACCAGTCCTCGTACGGGAGGGAGGCAGCCGGGGTGTTCGCGGCGGCGGTCGCCTCCGCGTGCAGGCCCGGCGCGACGCCGCAGTCGGTCGTCGAGGACGCGCTGGCACTGGCGAAGGACGGCACCCGGGAGGCGGTCGCGGCGGTGTGCGAAGTGGCCGCGCGGCACAGCGACTTCGAGGCTGCGCTGAAGCCGCTGCGGGACGCCGTCGCACCGTACGACACGGTCGGCCCGGAGTACCGCAGCCCGTCACTCGGTGCGCGCCGCCCCTCCCGGCTGCACTCCATCGAGGAACTCCCGGTCGCCCTGGGCATGTTGCTCGTCGGCGGCGGCGACTTCCGCCGTACGGTGCTCGGTTCGGTCAACTACGGCCGGGACTGCGACTCCATCGCCACCATGAGCGGCGCCCTGGTCGGCGCGATGCGGGGTGCGGCGGCCGTCCCCGAGGAGTGGAGCGCGGAGGTCGCCCGCGCCAGCAGGCTCGACCTGCACACCCCGGCGGTGTCCCTCGCCGTGGTCGCCCGAGAGGTCTTCGGCCGTGACGAGGAGCGCCGCCGCGCCCACGAGGCCGCCTTCCGGGCGATCGCAGCGGACACGGCGGGTTCCGCGGACACGGCGGGTTCCGCGGACACGGCAGATTCCACGGACACGGCGGATTCCGCGGACACGGCGAAGGCGGCAGCCACGGCAGGGCCCGCAGAGGCCGCCAAGCGGACCGGTGGGGAGTCGTGATGCGGCTGACGTGGGTGCAGCCCGAGGATCTGCTCGGGCACGAGCTGCGGCAGGCCGCCGAGGACGGCCGCGACGCGTCGGCCGTCGAGCGCGTGTGGCGCGACGCGGGCGGCGCGGGCGCGCCGGAGCGGGCCGGAGCGTCTGAGGTCCCCGCGGACCGGCGGCTGCGGACGACAGCCCTGCGGCTGCTCGACGAACTCGCCCTGCTTCCCTCACCGTTGGCCGCCGACGAGCCCACGGATCTCGCCGCGATCAAGGCCGCCTGCGAGTCCTGGCCCACCCCGGCGGGCCGCGGCGGCTCCGCCGGCCCGTGGCCGGACAGCCGCGGACCTGAGGCGCCGGATCGGGCCACCGCCCCGGAGCGTGAACGGCCGGGCAGCAGCCTGCGCGACCGTCTGGAAGCGGCCTGGCTGGGCCGTGCGGCGGGCTGTCTGCTCGGCAAGCCCGTCGAGAAGATGACGCTCGCGGGCATCCGCGAGGTCGCCCGCGCCACGGGCAACTGGCCGCTGGACGGCTGGTTCACTCAGGCCGGCCTCCCCGAGGCGACGGCACGGCGCCACCCCTGGAACCGGCGCAGTGCCCCCACGTCCCTCGCCGAGAACATCGACGGCATGCCGGAGGACGACGACCTCAACTACCCCCTGCTGGGGCTGTTGTTGCTACAGCGCCACGGCCACGGCTTCAGCGCCGCCGACGCCGCCGCGCTCTGGCTGGACGAGCTGCCCGCGGGCCGTACGTTCACCGCGGAGCGCGTCGCGTACCGCAACCTCCTCGACGGCCTGGTGCCTCCGGAGACCGGACGCCACCACAACCCCTTCCGCGAGTGGATCGGTGCGCAGATCCGCGCCGACGTCTTCGGCTGGACGCACCCCGGCGACCCGGCGACCGCGGCCGAACTGGCCTGGCGCGACGCCACGTTGAGCCACACCGGCAACGGCGTGTACGGGGAGATGTTCGCCGCCGCCGTCATCGCGGAGGCGGCCTCGGGCGCCGAACCGGACGTGCTGGCCTGCCTCCGTACGGGCCTGCGCGTCGTGCCGGCGCGCTCCCGCCTCGCCCGCGCCGTCACCTTCGGAATCGACACGGCGCTCGCCGAACCGACCGGCACCGCCGCCGGGTTCGAGTCCGTCGTCGACCGGCTCCACGAGGAGTACGGACACCACCACTGGGTGCACGTCCTGCCCAACGCCGCGCTGCTCGCCGCCGCGCTCACCCACGCCGGCGGCGACTTCACCGGCTCCGTCTGCCGTGCCGTGTCGGGTGGCTGGGACACCGACTCGGTGGGTGCGACCGCGGGCTCCGTCGCCGGACTCCTCGCGGGCTCGCCCGGCGCACTGCCCGCACGCTGGACCGCCCCGCTGAAGAACCGCCTGGCCACGAGCGTCGGCGGCTTCGACGGCACCGGCTTCGGCACCCTTGCCCGCCTCACCTGCGATCTCGCACTCCCACTCCCCCGTACGTCCACGGACCGACAGGAGATCTCCGCACCGTGACTCCCACGACGCCGACGCCGACGCCGACGCCACCGCCGCCGGCCCCTGCCGCACCGGCCATCGCGGTGCTGGGCAGCACCAACATGGACCTCGTCGCGTACGTCGCGACCGCACCGCGGCGCGGCGAGACCGTCACCGGCCACGCCTTCCGCACCGTCCCCGGCGGAAAGGGCGCCAACCAGGCCGTGGCCGCGGCCCGTTCGGGCGGTGCCGTCTCGATGATCGGCGCGGTCGGCGAGGACGACTTCGGGGTGCGCCTGCGGTCGTCGCTCACAGAGGCGGGCGTGGACACCGGCGGCCTGCGCACCGTCGGAGGCGAGAGCGGCACCGCGCACATCGTGGTGGACGACGAAGGAGGCAACGCCATCGTCGTCGTACCGGGCGCCAACGGCACCGTCGACGCTCTCGCCCAGGGCGACGAGCGCCGCATCGCCGCCGCCGACGCGTTGCTCCTGCAGCTGGAGATCCCCCTGACGGGCGTACTCGCGGCGGCACGCGCGGCACGCGAGCACGGCGTACGCGTGATCCTCACTCCCGCCCCCGCGCAGCCCCTGCCCCCTGACCTCCTCGCCGTCACCGACCTGTTGGTCCCCAACGAACACGAAGCAGCCGTCCTCACCGGCAAGTCCGACCCGCACGACGCGGCGTCCGCCCTGCTCGCCCTCGTTCCCGAGGCCGTCATCACGCTCGGCGCGAAGGGCTCGCTGTACGCCGTACGGGACGCGGAGCCG
The DNA here is from genome assembly GCF_055792905.1 of Streptomyces sp. DSM 116795. Classification (NCBI taxonomy): domain Bacteria; kingdom Bacillati; phylum Actinomycetota; class Actinomycetes; order Kitasatosporales; family Streptomycetaceae; genus Streptomyces; species Streptomyces sp. DSM 116795. The sequence goes on along the minus strand of NZ_CM147707.1, from coordinate 5,964,402 downwards.
GTGCATGTGCCGGCGCCCCGCGTGAAGGCCGAGGACACAACCGCCGCCGGGGACACCTTCGTCGGCGCGCTGGCCGTGGCCCGCGGCGAGGGCCGCCCCATGCCGGACGCCCTGGCCTGGGCGTCCGCCGCCGCGGCCTTGTCCGTACAGCGACCGGGAGCGTCCGCGTCCATGCCGCAGCGCGCCGAGACCGACGCCTTCGCCGCCGAGCTCCTGGAAGGCCGGCCAACCGATGAAGCAGACGGCCCGATGAACCGGACACCCCGATGAAGGACGTGTACGACATGCACGACGCGACCGGCCCCTCCGGCTCCTCCGGCGCCATCGACTCCTCCGGCGCCACCGCCCCGGATTCGGCCGCGGCGGCGCCCGCCCCGCCCGCGCCGCTGGAGGGACTCCGCGTCCTCGACCTCGCCACCCTCTTCGCCGGTCCCCTCGCGGCCACCATGCTCGGCGACTTCGGCGCCGACGTGCTCAAGATCGAGCATCCGCGCAGGCCCGACCCGTCGCGCGGACACGGGCCCGCCAAGGACGGCGTCGGCCTGTGGTGGAAGCTGCTCGGCCGCAACAAACGGAATCTCACCCTCGACCTGTCCACCCCCGGCGGCCGTGACGTACTGCTGCGTCTCGCCGCCGGAGCCGACGTCGTCATCGAGAACTTCCGTCCCGGGACCCTGGAGAAGTGGGACCTGGGCTGGGATCAGCTCTCGGCCGCCAATCCGCGCCTGGTGCTCGCCCGAGTCACGGGCTTCGGGCAGTTCGGTCCGTACGCGCGGCGGCCCGGTTTCGGCACCCTCGCCGAGGCGATGAGCGGCTTCGCCGCCGTCACCGGCGAGCCGGACGGGCCGCCGACGCTGCCGCCGTTCGGGCTCGCGGACTCCATCGCCGCCCTGGCCACCTCGTACGCCGTGATGACGGCACTGCACAGCCGGGAACGCACGGGTGAGGGACAGGTCGTCGACATGGCGATCATCGAGCCGATGCTGACGGTCCTGGGCCCGCAGCCCATCTGGTACGACCAGCTCGGCTATGTGCAGCCGCGCACCGGAAACCGGTCCGCGAACAACGCGCCCCGCAACACCTACCGCACCGCCGACGGCGCGTGGCTTGCCGTCTCGACCTCCGCGCAGTCCGTCGCGGAGCGGGTGCTGCGCCTGGTCGGGCACCCGGAGTTCCTCGACGAGCCGTGGTTCGCCACGGGCGCCGGGCGGGCAGCGCACGCCGACGAGCTGGACGAGGTGGTCGGCGGCTGGATCGCGCGGCACGGCCGTGACGAGGTGGTCGCCGCGTTCGAGCAGGCCGAGGCGGCCGTCGCGACCGTCAACGACATCCGCGGCGTGATGGACGACGAGCAGTACCGGGCCCTCGGCTCGATCACCGAGGTCGAGGACGACGAACTGGGCAAGGTCCGCATGCAGAACGTCCTCTTCCGGCTCTCGCGGACGCCGGGCGCCGTCAGATGGGCGGGACGGCCGCACGGCAGTGACACGGACACCGTCCTCGACGAACTCGGCCTGAGCGAGCGGGAGATCGCCGCGCTGCGGGACGGCGGCGCGCTGTGAGCGGCGGCCAGCTGCGGGACGCGGCCGACGGCAAGCCGGACGGCCGGGCGAAACCGCTCCCCCTGACCTGGCTCTACGCGCCGGGCGACCGGCCGGACGTCGTACGCAAGGCACTCACCTCGGGTGCCGACGTGGTGATCGTCGACCTGGAGGACGCGGTCGCCCCCGACCGGAAGGCGTACGCGCTGCGTGCCACGGCCGAGCTGCTCGGCGATCCGCGTCCCGGGCCAGTCCCCGTCCATGTACGCGTGAACGCCCTGGACGGTCCGCATTCCGCCGCGGAGGTCCGTACGCTCGCCGCCCTGCCCGGACTGGCGGCGCTGCGGCTGCCGAAGGTGGACGGCGCCGCGGACGTCGTACGTGTCGCGCAGTGGGCGCGGGCCGCACACCCCGGGGAGCGGGAGGCGGTTCCGTCCGCGGCAGGCGTTCCGCCGCTCTACGCGCTGCTCGAATCCGCCCTGGGCATCGAGAACGCCTTCACCGTCGCCACCGCCCATCCCGCCGTACGCGGCATCGCGCTGGGCGAGGCCGATCTGCGGGCGGTGCTGGGCGTGACCGGGGAGGCGGGCCTCGCCTGGCCACGGAGCCGGGCGGTGGTGGCCGCTCACGCGGCAGGGCTGGATCCGCCGCCGCAGTCCGTCTACCCGGACGTCTCCGACTCGGAAGGGCTCGCCAGGTCCTGCGCCGCGGGCCGCAGCCTGGGCTTTGTCGGACGCACCGCCATCCACCCGTGCCAGCTGGAGGTCATCGAGCGGGCGTATCTGCCCACCCGTCAGGAGGTGGAGGCCGCGGAGGAGGTCCTGAAGGCCGCGGCCACCGGCGCGGGCGCGCTGGCGCTTCCGGACGGACGGTTCGTCGACGCGGCGGTCGTCGCGGGCGCCCAGCGGACGCTCGCCCTCGCCAGACGCCGCCCCTGACGTGGACGACCCGTGCCGGTGGCCTTGGCGGCTTCCGGCACGGGTCGTCGTGCGATTCCGGGGGTGCCTCAGGTGGCTCCGCCGGACCTCTCCGGCGCGGACACCGCGGAGGGCGGGCCGCTGCCCGTCCCGTCGCCCCCGGCTTCACCGGTGCTCTTCGCGGAGGCGGGCGAGGCGGGGGCGCCCTTGTCCTTGCCGCTGCTCTTGCCGCCGGACGAGGAGCCGTCGCCCGGGGCCTCCGGCTCGACGATCTCCTCACGGCCGGGCCGCGTCCGCGCGGAGATGACGATGCCGACGACGGCGGCCACGAAGACGACGATCGACGTCCAGTCGTTGAGCCGCAGCCCGGCGATCTCATGGGCGTCGTCGACGCGCAGGTACTCGATCCAGAAGCGGCCGACGGTGTAGGCGGCGATGTACAGCCCGAGGACCCGGCCGTGCCCGAGCTTGAAGCGGCGGTCCGCCCAGATCACCAGGGCCGCGACGCCAACGCACCACAGGGACTCGTACAGGAACGTCGGGTGGTAGGTGACGAGGTTCGGGGTGTCGATGGGCCGGTGCTGGGCGTCGATCTCGAGCGCCCAGGGGAGATCCGTGGCCCGCCCGTACAGCTCCTGGTTGAACCAGTTTCCCCACCGGCCGATGGCCTGCGCGAGCGCGACGCCCGGAGCCACCGCGTCCGCGTACGCCGGCAGCGGGATCCCGCGCCTGCGGCAGCCGATCCATGCGCCCAGCGCACCGAGCGCGACGGCGCCCCAGATCCCGAGGCCGCCGTCCCAGATCTTGAAGGCGTCGACCCAGTTGCGGCCTTCGCCGAAGTAGAGCTGGTAGTCGGTGATGACGTGGTAGAGACGTCCACCGACCAGGCCGAACGGCACAGCCCACACGGCGATGTCGGCGACCGTGCCGACACGGCCGCCGCGCGCGACCCAGCGGCGGCCGCCGAGCCACACGGCGACGAAGACGCCGAGGATGATGCAGAAGGCGTAGCCGCGCAGCGGAACCGGGCCGAGATGAATCTCGCCGGCCGAGGGGCTGGGGATGAATGCAAGGATCTCCATGGCGGTCCCGACGCTACATTGCCCTGCCTCGCCATCGGCAATGCACCCTGTGCAACAGCTCCATAACGGCCGATCGGCGCAGGCCCGGGGCCCGGCCGTCCGCGCGGCCTCCCCGACCAGGACGCCGGTCCTGTCCTGGCCGGGGACGCGGACGAGACCTTCGCCACACCCACGGCCCGGCCGAGCGGGCCACCGCGCGGCCGCAAACCCCTGGCGCCCTGACGGCCGGCTGGGCAGGGGCGGGTCCGTATCCGGACGGCCCAGGGCCCACTCCGGTCCGGCTGAAGGCGTCGGCGCCGGGGGTTCCGCCCGACGGCCGGCCCGCGGGCCGAAGGTCTCACCGCGCCCGAGTGGCGGCGGGCCGACGATGCCGGTGGCCGAGGACCAGACCCCCGCCCCCACGCGCCGCCAGCCGCATCCGGCAGACCGGAGACCCCAGCGCCGCCCCCGGAACCACCCCGGACCGACGACGGGCGCACCCGTCGCCGGTCCGCACACCCCGGCGCGGCCCATCGGGCGCCACAGGTACCCGGCATCCCCGCGCCCCGCCGGCAAGTCGGGCGCACGGAAGCGACGGCCGGAGGCCGGGCGACGGGCGCCGGCGCGCAGCTCCCGCGCCGGGCGCACCGAACCCGCGGCCGAACCCGCGGCCGCGTCAACTCTTCGCCGTGACCTTTTCCTTCAGCGACGCCGGGGTCAGCGGCTCGCTGCGGCCGTAGACGCTCTCCCCGTCGAGCAGCACCGTGGGCGTCGACTGGTGGCCGGAGTTCTTGAAATCGGCGCCTGTCTTCTTCACCCAGTCCTTGTGCGTGCTGTCCTCGACGCAATCGCGGAAGCGCGGGCCGTCCAGGCCGTCGACCTTCCCGGCGAGCTTGATGAGCTGCTTGTCGCTGCTGAACGCGTCGTCCTGCTCGGGCGGCTGGTTCCGGTACAGCACGTCGTGGAACTCACGGAACCTGCCCGAATCCCGCGCGCACGCCGCCGCGTTCGCCGCGCGATGCGAACCCTTGCCGCCCAGGTTGTCGTCGATGATCGTCACGAGGTGGTACTCGGTCCTGAGCTTGCCCTGCTTCTCCAGACTCCGGATCGTGCCGCGGAACTGCTTCTCGAACTGGGCGCAGGCCGGGCAGCGGAAGTCCTCGTAGACGGTGAGCGTCGCCGGGGCCTCCCGCTCGCCCACGGCGATGGGCTTGGCGTCGTCGGCACCGCCGCCCTTTGAGGTCTGCTGTGCCACCAGCGCGCCCACTCCGGCGCCGACGGCCAGCAGCGCGACGACCACGCCGCCCACCTTGAGCTGCCTGCCCCGCTTCTGCGATGTGCGCTGCCGTTCGCGTGCGGCCCTCATTCGCTCGGTGGCGGCGCGGTTCCCCTGGTGGCGTTCTTCGTTCTTCTTCTGGCTCTTCACACCGTGAGCCAACGAACGGGAGGCCGGGCCGCCTGCGCGACCGCCCCGCGTTTCGCCCGAAAGAGCGAGACGCGGGGCGGTCGCAGCACACGCGGGGCCGTTACGGAGTCGGCCGCCGCCGTACGCCCGCGGCGAGTTCGGCCGTCAGCGTACGTACGTCCTCCAGCCCGGAGCCCAGGTCGTCCGGGTGCGCGAGCAGCTTCTTCACGAAGGCCGAACCGACGATGACGCCGTCCGCGAAGGCTGCGACCTCCTCCGCCTGGGCGGCGTCGGAGACGCCGAGCCCGACGCAGACGGGCAGCCGCGTCGTCGCCCGCGTACGGTCCACGAGCTGCTGCGCCTCACGGCCCACCGACTCCCTGGTCCCGGTGACGCCCATCAGCGAAGCGGCGTACACGAAGCCGCTGCCCGCCGCCGTGATCTTCGCCAGCCGCTCGTCCTTGCTGCTCGGCGCGACGACGAACACCGTTGCCAGCCCGTGCTGTTCGGCGGCCTTGCGCCAGCCCTCCGACTCCTCCACGGGGAGGTCCGGCAGGATGCAGCCGGCGCCGCCCGCGGCGGCCAGTTCGGCGGCGAAGCGCTCCACGCCGTAGCGGTCCACCGGGTTCCAGTACGTCATGCACAGCACCGGCTTGCCCGTGGCGGCGTGTGCCTCGCGCACCGTACGGATGACGTCCGCGATGCGGACGCCGCCGCGCAGCGCGATGTCGTCGGCGGTCTGGATGACGGGGCCGTCCAACACGGGGTCGCTGTGCGGCAGCCCGACCTCGACGATGTCGCAGCCGCTCTCCAGCAGTGCGACGCAGGCCTCGATGCCGCCGTCGACGGTGGGGAACCCGGCGGGCAGATAGCCCACGAGGGCCGCCCGGTTCTCCGCGCGGGCACCGGCCAGCACGGAATCCAGCAGCTCGATTCCGCCCGAAGCCGCGCCCGCCGCCGTCGCCCGCGCCGTCGGCGTTGCCGATTCCGCGGGCGAACCTGCCCCGGCCGTCACTCCGTTCACTTCCGCGCTCACTTGTCCGCCCCCTCGTCGTACAGGCCGAAGTAACGCGCGGCGGTGTCCATGTCCTTGTCGCCGCGCCCGGAGAGATTCACCAGGATCAGCCCGTCGGGGCCGAGTTCCCTGCCCAGCTCCAGCGCGCCGGCGAGGGCGTGTGCGCTCTCGATCGCCGGAATGATGCCTTCCGCCTCGGACAGCAGGCGCAGCGCACGCATGGCTTCGTCGTCGGTCACGGGACGGTAGTCCCCGCGTCCCGACTGCTTCAGATACGCGTGCTCCGGCCCGATGCCCGGGTAGTCCAGGCCGGCCGAGATCGAGTACGGCTCGGTGATCTGCCCCTCGTCGTCCTGCAGTACGAAGCTGCGCGAGCCGTGCAGGATGCCCGGCTCGCCGACGGACAGCGTCGCGGCGTGCTCTCCGGACTCCACGCCGTGCCCGGCCGCTTCGAGGCCGACGAGGCGTACGTCCTCGTCGTTCAGGAACGCGTGGAAGAGCCCGATGGCGTTGGAGCCGCCGCCCACGCACGCGGCGACGGCGTCCGGCAGCCGCCCGGCCCGCTCCAGGATCTGGCGGCGCGCCTCCACGCCGATCACACGGTGGAAGTCGCGCACGAGCAGCGGGAAGGGATGCGGGCCCGCGACCGTGCCGAAGAGGTAGTGGGTGCGGTCGACGTTGGCGACCCAGTCGCGGAACGCCTCGTTGATGGCGTCCTTGAGCGTGCGGCTGCCCGACGCGACAGGTACGACCTCGGCGCCGAGCATGCGCATCCGGGCCACGTTCAGCGCCTGGCGCTGTGTGTCGATCTCGCCCATGTAGACGGTGCATTCGAGGCCGAAGAGGGCGCAGGCGGTGGCGGTGGCCACGCCGTGCTGCCCGGCGCCGGTCTCGGCGATGACGCGGGTCTTGCCCATGCGCTTGGTCAGCAGGGCCTGGCCGAGCACGTTGTTGATCTTGTGCGAGCCGGTGTGGTTGAGGTCCTCGCGCTTGAGGAAGACCCGGGCGCCGCCCGCCTGTTCGGCGAAGCGCGACACCTCGGTCAGCGGGCTGGGACGGCCGGTGTAGTTGACCATCAGGTCTTCGAGTTCGGCGGTGAAGGCCGGGTCGGCCTTCGCCTTCTCGTACTCGACGGCCACCTCGTCGACGGCGGCGACGAGCGCCTCCGGAATGAACTTGCCGCCGAAGGCGCCGAAATAGCCTCCGGGATCGGGGACCCGGCCCTCGGGGTCGGGGACAAAGTAGTCGGACATCCGACGTGCTCCTCATGAAGTGCCGATGTGCAGATGTACGCAGGTGCGCAAGTACGGACGGTCGGTGGCACGCGCGTGCGGCAGCGCTGCGGCGGCGGTCCGCGCCCTCACGGGCGCCGGCTCGGCCGGTGCGACTCGGCAGCCGGCAGCTCAGGAGCTGGGCGGCCGGGAACTCAGAGGCCTGGCAACTCACCGGCTCGGCCGGCGAATCGGCGGCTCAGCGGTCCGTCCGGCAGGCAGCCGTCCACGCGGGTGCGGGCGAGCGCCATCGGCGGCCGTTGATCTGCCCCGGTTCACAGCCGATGTGGTAGCGCACACGCCGCCCGTGCACCCGGCGCGCGGGAGCCCGGCACCCGCGCGGCCGGCAGCCCCGCGCCAGCGCCGCGTACGGGCCGCGCGGATGCCGGAGCCGTTCGGGGGCGGCGGTCGTGCGGGGGAACATGCGGAGGTCAGCCCCTCCCGTGCCCGTGCCGCAGCGCGGGGTGGGCTCCGGCCGCGACGAGGTCCGCGACGGCCGACTTCGGGTCCTTGCCGGTGACCAGCGACTCGCCGACGAGCACCGCGTCAGCACCGTCGTTGGCGTACGCGATCAGGTCGTGCGGCCCGCGTACACCCGACTCCGCGACCTTGACGATGTGAGCGGGGAGCTCCGGCGCGATGCGGGCGAAGTTGCCGCGGTCGACCTCGAGCGTCTTGAGATTACGCGCATTGATCCCGATGATCCGGGCTCCGGCGTCGAGAGCGCGCTGGGCCTCGTCCTCGTCGTGCGCCTCGACCAGCGGGGTCAGCCCGATCGACTCGGCACGCTCGATCAGCGAGACCAGGGGCTGCTGCTCCAGCGCGGCGACGATCAGCAGCACCATGTCGGCGCCGTGCGCCCGGGCCTCCCACAACTGGTAGGCGGAGAAGACGAAGTCCTTGCGCAGCACGGGGATGTCGACCTTGGCGCGTACGGCTTCGAGGTCCGCGAGCGAACCGCCGAACCGCCGCTGCTCGGTGAGTACCGAGATGACGGAGGCGCCGCCCGTCTCGTAGTCGACCGCCAGCGCTGCCGGGTCCGCGATCGCGGCAAGCGCGCCCTTGGAAGGGCTGGAGCGCTTCACCTCGCAGATGACCGGCACGCCCTCGCCCCTCAGGGCCGCGGCGCCGTCCTTCGCGGGAGGACCGGCGGCGGCGCGCTCCTTGAGCTCGTCGAGGCTGACGCGCGCCTGCCGCTCGGCAAGGTCCTCACGCACGCCTTCGATGATCTCGTCGAGCACACTCACCGAGCGGCCTCCTTCGGGGTCGGGTCCGGCCTCCGCGCGGCGGGCGGGGCAACGGTCAGATCGGGCACTGCGATGCTATCGGGCGGGAGCCGGAGGACTCACATCCGCCTGGCTGGAATTCCGTATTCCGGACAAATCGCCCCCTCATGTGCGGCGCCGCGTTTCCCGTACGTACGAGGCAGGCGTCACGGCGAGAGCGCGGCTCCGACGGGCAGGTTGCGTACCACCGTGAAGGCGAGCGCGAGGACGCCCAGCGCCCACCAGTGCGTGCTGCGCAGGGGCACCGTCACGGGCCGGGAGCGCACCACGCGCACCACCCAGAAGACCATGAAGACCGCGAAGGCGGCGAACGCGGCCACCGCGAGGGCGTTCGCACCGAGCGCGGCGGCGAAGTCGCCGTGCACGACGGCGTGGGCGCTGCGCAGGCCGCCGCAGCCGGGGCAGTAGACGCCGGTGAAGTACAGCAGCGGGCAGACCGGATAGTGGCCGGGCTCGCCCGGGTCCACGGCCCCCACGTACGCGAAAGCCGCGCCGACGGTCACGAGAGTGCCGGCCGGCGCGGCGAGGCGGGACACCGGAGCAGTGCTCCGGCGTCCCGCCGGCACGGGCTCCTGCCCGCTCAGGAGGACTGCTCCTGCGGCTGTGACGACTTGCCGGTGCGGCCTGCCTCCCTGGGCTGGCCGAGGCCGGCGGCCCTCATCAGCAGTCCGACGACGCCGCCTGCGGCAACCACGACAAGGCCGGCCACGAAGCCGATCGGCTCGGCCATCAACGTGTAGATACCGGAGATGCAGAAGCCGATGAAGCTGATCGTCACGCCCGTCCACGCGGCCAGGGTGTGGCCGTGGCTGTTGCCCGCCATGTGTGTGCTCCTCGTAGTTCAACCGACTGGGCCATGCTCCCCCTCATTCTTCCCGGTGCCTGCGGAGACCGCCGAACCAGGGGTGCACAGAGGGGCAGGGGCCTGGTTCCGCCGGGGAGTTCGCCGGGACTCGGGCGCCGTCGGACGGGCGCCGTCGGACGCCCTCAGGCGCCGCCTCCGCCTGCGCCGTCGGTGCGGGAGCTGCCCCCGGTGGGCCCGGTGGGGTCCTCGCCGCGGTCGAGGGCGTTCCACAGGTCCTCGGGACGGTCCGGGTCCACCGGCGCGGGCGCGGCACCGCGAGAAGCGCCAGGACCGCGAGGACCGCGCGGGGTGCGACCGGTCCGCTCGTAGCGTGCGCTCCCCGACATCGAGGGCCACGCCGGTCCGTACCGCAGCGCCAGCACACCGGCGAGGAGCAGCAGCGCGCCGCCCGCCGCCGACACGTACGGCCAGGCGCTGACCTGCACCGCCTCGACACCGGTGCGGGCGAGGCCGCTCGCCTTGGCCGCCTTCTCCTCCAGCGCGCCGCGCTCGCCCGCGCCGAGGAGCGCGGCGGCGAGAGTGCCGGTGCCGCAGAGCGTGAGCAGCGCGGCGACGAGTACGCGGCCGGCGCGCCCGACCGCGAACACCGCGACGAGAGCGGCCAGTCCGACGAGCGCGAGGGCGCTGGGCAGCCCGGTGACGTCGCCGCCCTTGGCCTTCACGGGAAGCCCGCCCTGCGCGAAGGACGCCGTGGCGTGACTCCACACCTGACCGCTGGCGAGGAGTGCGAGCGCGGCGCCCAGCGCACCGCACAGCAGCGCGAGGGCGAGGGCGCGGCGCGCTGCTCGTGCGCCGGCCGGCGCGGCGGGAGCGTGCACAGAGGTGTCCGGTGCTGCGGGAGCCGACTGCCCGGTGCGGCTTTCGTGGTCCTGTGCGGCGTCCGAGGAGCGTGCCTTTGGTACGGAAGTCACCCGTCCACGCTACCGCCGAGCCTTTCGGCGGAGGCGACCGCCCTGAGGACCGCGGCCGCCTTGTTCCGGCACTCGGTGTCCTCCGCGGCGGGGTCGGAATCGGCGACGACGCCGGCGCCCGCCTGTACGTATGCGGTGCCCTCGCGCAGCAGGGCGGTGCGGATGGCGATGGCCATGTCGGCGTCCCCGGCGAAGTCGAGGTAGCCGACGCACCCTCCGTAGACGCCGCGGCGGGTGGGCTCCAGCTCCTCGATGATCTGCAGGGCACGGGGCTTGGGCGCGCCCGAGAGCGTCCCTGCGGGGAAAGTGGCGGTGAGCGCGTCGAAGGCGGTGCGGCCGCGGGCGAGCCGGCCGGTCACGGTGGAGACGATGTGCATGACGTGGCTGTAGCGCTCGACGGACATGAAGTCGACGACCTCGACGCTGCCCGGCTCGCAGACCCGTCCCAGGTCGTTGCGTCCGAGGTCGACCAGCATCAGATGCTCCGCGCGCTCCTTGGCGTCGGCCAGCAGTTCGTCGGCGAGCGCCGTGTCCTCCTGCGGGGTGTGGCCGCGGGGGCGGGTGCCGGCGATGGGGTGCATCATCGCCTGCCCGTCCTCCACCTTCACCAGTGCCTCGGGGCTGGAGCCGACGACGTCGAAGCCGCCGTTTCCGTCCGCGGCACCGGCCGGGCCGCCGAAGCGGAAGAGGTACATGTACGGGCTGGGGTTGGTGGCGCGCAGCACCCGGTAGACGTCGAGGGCGCTCGCGGAGCACCCGGTCTCGAACCGCTGCGAGGGCACGACCTGGAAGGCCTCGCCCGCGCGGATGCGTTCCTTGATGTCCTCCACCCAGGCCCGGTAGGTCGCGCCGCCCGAGCGCGCCGTGAACTCCGGCAGCCGGGAGGGAGGCAGGACGACGGGGGCAGCCGGCGCGGGCCGGGCCAGGTCGGCGGCCATCGTCTCCAGCCGGGACACCGCGTCGGCGTAGGCCTCGTCGACGCCGGTGTCAAGGTCGTTGTGGTTGATGGCGTTGGCGATCAGCAGCACCGTGCCGTCCCGGTGGTCGAGGACGGCCAGGTCGGAGGCGAGCATCATGGTCAGCTCGGGCAGTGCCAGGTCGTCGGCGGTGGTGTCGCTGTCGCCGACCTTCTCCAGCCGCCGCACGATGTCGTATCCGAGGTAGCCGACCATGCCGCCGGTGAACGGCGGCAGTTCCGAGTCCTCGTGGAGGTCGCGCGGGGTGTGCAGGGCCTCGACCGTCTCGCGCAGCGCCCGCAGCGGGTCGCCCCCGACCGGAACCCCGACTGGCGGTGCGCCGAGCCACTGCGCCGATCCGTCGCGCACGGTGAGGGTCGCCGCGCTGCGTACGCCGATGAAGGAGTAGCGCGACCAAGTACGCCCGTTCTCGGCCGACTCCAGCAGGAAGGTGCCGGGCCGCTCGGCGGCGAGCTTGCGGTACAGCCCGATGGGGGTGTCGCCGTCGACGAGCAGGCGCCGCGTCACGGGGATGACGCGGCGGTCCTTCGCGAGCGTACGGAAGGTGTCGAGGTCCGGGGTCGTCATGGTCGGTGACCTTACTGGCCGTCACCGCTCGCCGGCGTGCGGCCCGCCTCGGGTCGCGGCCCCGCCGGAGCCGTGGCGGCCGGCAGCACATCCGCGTCGAAGCAGGTGCGGTCACCGGTGTGGCAGGCGGCGCCGACCTGGTCGACCTTGACGAGCACGGTGTCGCCGTCGCAGTCCAGCGCCACGGACCGTACGTGCTGGACGTGGCCGGAGGTGTCGCCCTTGACCCAGTACGCCTGGCGGCTGCGGCTGAAGTAGGTGGCGCGGCCGGTGGTGAGGGTGCGGTGCAGGGCCTCGTCGTCCATCCAGCCGAGCATCAGCACCTCGCCCGTGTCGTGCTGCTGGGCGACGGCGGGGAACAGGCCGTCCGCGTTGCGCTTGAGGCGTGCGGCGATCTCGGGATCGAGCGACCCCGCGGAGGAACGTGCGGGCATGGGGACCATTCTCGCGCATGCCGCGCGGGCGTGCACGTGGTGGCGGTGATGCACGTGGTGCAGGAGGTGCACTGGTGCACGTGTGCCGCGCACGGTGCTGCCGCAGGTGCACGGATCCGGTCGCGCTGAGCATTACCGGCGGCCGGTATAGAGGGAATCTATGGCGATTCTTTGATTTTTCTATTCGACAGCGTGAGCTTCTCTCGCTCATTGTGTGGCAGAGAGTCCGGCGAATGGAAATGGGGTACTCCCCCTGGCAATGCCGGGGGGACCCCCACCCACGCCGGAGGCGTAGGGGGAGGGAGGAGTGGCAGATGACACCGATGCTGACGCCCGGCGAAACGGACCCCTGGGCCAAACCCGTCAAGGCGCCGCTTCCACGGAAGGATCTCAAGGGGCTGCAGCGGCGGCGCAACGGCCCGGCGCTGCGCTACATGGCGGGCCACCTTGCGGCCGGTGCCGCCACCACGGCCCTGATCGCGTGGAGTTGGGGCACCTGGTGGATGCTTCCGGCGATGTTCGCGCAGGGAGTCGTCGTGGTGTTCCTGTTCGCGCCGATGCACGAGTGCACACACGGCACCGCTTTCCGTACACGCCGCCTGAACAGCACGGTGGCGACATTCTGCGGCGTCCTGATGATGCGGCCCGCGCTTTATTTCCGCTACCGTCACGCCGCACACCATTCCTACACACAGGACCCGGAACGCGACCCGGACCAGGTGCCCATGCCGGACGGCATTTCCGGGTATCTCGGCGAGGTTTTCGGAATGGAATTCTGGCCGAAAGTCGTGGGCACGCTCTACCGGGGCTGCACCGGGCGCTTCAACGACCGGGAGCGGTTCTTCCTCCCCGAGTCCGAACGCCGCCGTGTGGTGTGGGAGGCCCGGCTGATGGTCGGCCTGTACGTGCTCGTCGGCGCCGTCGGCGCCGTCACCGGGACGTGGGCCGCGCTGCTCGCGTTCTGGCTGGTCCCGCGCGTCATCGCGGAGCCCGCACTCCGCCTCGTACGCATGGCCGAGCACACCGGCATGGCCGAGGGTGCGGATCCGCTGACCAATACGCGGACCACGCTCACCAATCCGGTGATCCGCTTCCTGTACTGGAACATGCCGTACCACGCGGAGCACCATCTGGCGCCCTCCGTACCGTTCCACGCGCTGCGGCGGCTGCACCAGGCGCTTCCCGACGCGCCTGCCGAGCGGCAGTACGTGGTGAGCAAGGGGTATGTACGGGCCCACCGCGACATCGTCGGCAACCTCGGCAACGGGTCCGGATCGACGGTGCCGACCAGTACGTCCGCTGCGGTGACCGGCTAGAGGGCCGGCCCGCGCGGGCACTTCACGCGGCGCGGCGGCCAGGCCTCGCCGCCGCGCCGCTTCCCCTCCGCTGATCTCCGTGATGCAAAGGAGCATCCGTTGTCCGGACACCTCTCGCTCGGCATCGACATAGGCACCACCAACGTCAAGGCGTGCATCCTCGACACGGCGGAGGGCACCGTCGTGGCCTCCGCCGCGGCGGAGCACCCGCTGTACCACCCGCACCCGGGGTGGGCGGAGCAGGACCCCGACGACTACTGGCGGGCGGTCTCCTCCTGCATAGCCCGCTGCGTCAGCCAGTACCCGGGTCCGGCCTCGGACGTGGCGGGGGTGTCGATCTCGGGGCTGGTCGGCGTGACGCTGCCCGTGGACCGGGACGGACGGCCGCTGCGGCGCGCCATGATCTGGATGGACAGCCGCTCGCACCGCGAGTGCGACGAGATCCGCGAGCAGGTTGGCGAGGACCGGATCAAGGCCGTCAACGGCAACCGCGTCGCATCCTGGTTCATCGAGCCGAAGGCGATGTGGCTGCGTACGCACGAGCCGGAGGTCTTCGCCGCGACCCACAAGCTCCTCTCCCCCGCCGGCTACTGCACGATGCGGCTGACCGGCGAGTACGCCATGAACCACGGCGACGCCGGGCTGTTCTACCCGTACGAGCACCGCCACGCGCGCTGGGACCACTCCCTGACCGAAGCGCTCGGCCTCTCCCCGGACATCTATCCGGACATCCACACCTCCGACACGGTCATCGGCGCCGTCACCCCGCAGGCGGCCCGCGAGACGGGCCTGCGGGAAGGCACCGCGGTAGTGGCCGGCGGCACCGACATCGGGGCGGCCGCGCTGGGGGCGGGCGCGACGGAGACCGGGCAGGCGTACTACTCGATGGGCACCGGCTCCAACTGGGGCGTGCTCGTGCCGCGGGACGAGCTGCCCGAGGAGTACCGCATCCTCAAGTGGCCCCATGTGCTGGACGGGATGACGCTGTTCGACGCGCCGATGGCCTTCACCGGGGCCTCCCTGAAGTGGTTCCGCGACAAGTTCGCCGACCCCGAGAGCGCGCTGGCGGAACGCATGGGCCGCAACGTCTTCGACCTCGTCACCGCGCAGGCCGAACGCATCTCACCCGGCGCCGACGGGCTGATGTACCTGCCCTACCTCGGCAACTCCCTCTCGCCGCGCTGGAACGGGCAGGCGTGCGGCGTGTTCTTCGGGATGCAGCCGTTCACGAGCCGCGCCCACGTGATCAGGGCGCTGATCGAAGGCGTCGCCTACGACCTCTACTCCAACGTGCGCATCGCGGAGGACGGCGGCGCCCACTTCCCCGAACTCGTTCTCAACGGAGGCCCGGCCAAGAGCCCGCTGTGGAACCAGATCACCGCCAACGTCACCAACCGGCGGCTGCTGATCCCCGACGTGGACGAGGCGGCGCCGCTGGGCGACGCCGTGATCGCCGCCTCGGGCGCCGGGCTCTACGCGAACATGCGCGAGCCGATGAAGGACCTCGCCCCGGTGCGCGGCGTGGTGCAACCCGATCCCGAACTGCACGCCATGTACGTCGACTTCTTCGAGCTGTGGTCGCAGCTCTACGACGACCTCAAGCCGAGCATGAGCCGCCACAACGCCCTGGTGAACCGCTACAGCGACCCGGAGCCCAGCGCCATCAGCGGTGCGGGCGGCAGCACTTGAAGTCCGTGGCCGCACACTGCCCGCCCCGCCCCCTGCCGGGGCGGGCTGCCACGGTCCGTACGACGCCGGACCGGCGAGGAGTGAGATGAGCGAGATGAGCGACACCGAAGAGGGCTGGTGCGCCCTGACCGACGCGTCCGAGGTCGAAGAGGACGACGTCGTCTGCGTGAATCTGCGCGGTCATGCGTACGCGGTCTTCAACATCGGCGGCGACTACTACGTCACCGACGACTGCTGCACCCACCAGGAAGCATCCCTGTCCGAGGGCTACGTACAGGACGACACCGTCGAATGCCCCCGCCACCAGGGCGTGTTCCACATACCGACCGGAAAGGCCATGGGCCCTCCGCTGACGCGGCCCTTGCGCGTCCATCAGGCACGGGTCGACGATGGAAAGGTCTGGGTCCGCGTCTCGGAGTACGTTTCGGAGTAGGGGTGACGGAGCTGATGCCCGAGGCCGTCCCCGTCCCCGTCTCCGTCCCCGCCGGCACGACGTCTGCCGGTCCTTCGAAGACAGCCGGAACGCGCCCGGACGCGCTGCCGTACGTGTCCTTCAACCAGCTCCGCTCCTTCCACGCGGTGGCCGTCGCCGGAAGCATCACGGCGGCGGCCTCGCTGCTGCACGTCAGCCAGCCGACGGTGACGATCCAGCTGCGCCAGCTCGAAGCCCACTACGGCGTCGAGCTGGTGCGCCGCACGCCTCGCAGGGTCCGTCTCACCGAGCTCGGGGAGTCGCTCTTCACCATCACCAGGCAGCTCTTCGCCCTGGAGGGCGAGGCGGTGGAGCTGCTGAACTCGGCGGGCAGCACCCTGCGGGGCCGGCTCCGGGTGGGCGGTGTGGCGCCGTACTTCGTGATGCGCCTGCTGTCCGCGTTCAACCGGGCCCACCCGGGCGTGACGCTCTCGCTGCTGCTGGACAACTCCGCCACCGTCATCAGAAGACTCAACGAGCAGGAGATCGACGTCGGCATCGTCGGCCAGACGACGCTGGACAGCCGGCTGCACGCCCTGCCCTACAGCAGACAGGACGTGGTGCTCTTCTGCCGCGACGACCACCCGTGGGCCGCCCGTGACGGCGTGCGGCTCGCCGAACTCGCCGACACGGCACTGGTGTTGCGTGAGAAGGGCTCCACCTGCCGCCTCACCCTGGAGCAGGCGCTGCAGGAGCGCGGCATCGTCCCGCGGGTCGCTCTCGAGGTGTGCCGTGAGGGCGTACGGGAGGCGGTCGTCGCCGGATTCGGCGTGGGCATCACCACCGACATCGAGTACGTCCCGGACCGCCGCACCCGTATGCTGCGCATCCTCGACGCCGACATCTTCACCGAGGCCTTCGCCGTGTGCCTGCGCGAGCGCCGCGCGGTCTCGGTGACCCGCGCCTTCATGACGACGGCCGAGGAGTTCTTCGACCGCGACCGCGAGGAACGCGGCCGCGCGGAGTGCAGTCGCGAGGGCACAGGCGGCGAGTAGACCGTCCGCCGGGGGCCCTGGGGCCCCCGGGGCACCGGGGCCGCCGGGGCGACGCCTGCCGCGCGGGCCCGAAATCAGCGCTCCGGCGGGCGTCCCGCCGTACCCTTGGCGGCATGTCGACCCATGCCAAGCGTGAACGTCTCATCCTGGCGGACCTGTTGGAGAGCGGCGGACCGGAGGCTCCGACCCTCTGCGACGGCTGGAAGGCCCGCGACCTCGCCGCGCACGTCGTGGTGCGCGAACGGCGGGCGGACGCCGCCGGCGGGCTCGTGCTCAAGGCACTCGCCCCCCGACTCGACCGAGTCCAGGGCGAGTTCATCTCCAAGCCGTACGAGGAGCTGATCCAGCTCATCCGCACCGGGCCGCCACGGATGTCCCCGTACGCGCTCAAGCAGGTCGACGAGGCCGCGAACACCGTCGAGTTCTACATCCACGCGGAGGACCTGCGCCGCGCCGTCCCCCAGTGGACGCCGCGGGAGCTGGACTCCGTCTTCCAGGACGCGCTGTGGAAGCGGATGGAGAGCATGGCCCGCGTCTTCGGCCGCAAGTCGCCGGTGGGACTGGTGCTGCGCCGCCCCAACGGCCAGACGGTCGTGGCCCGCAAGGGCACTCCGGTCGTCACGGTCACCGGCGAGCCGAACGAGCTGGTGCTGTACGTCTCGGGACGCCAGCGCGTCGCACAGGTCGAGGAGGAAGGCGAGAAGGAGGCCGTCGCGCGGGCGCACGACGCGGACCTCGGCATCTGAGACCGCCGGGAGTGCCCGAACGCCTACTGTGCGACTGACCTTTCGATGATCCGCTGAAGCTCCCGCGCGGCCCGCGGCGGCGACACGTCGCCCCGGTGCGCGACCGAAATCGTGCGGTGCAGGCCGGGCTTGGCGAAGTGCGTCGTACGCAGGCCGGAGCGGTCGGCGACCATGCGCGGGACGACGGCGAGTCCCAGCCCCGCACGCACGAAGCCGAGTACCGCGTCCATCTCGCCGCCCTCGACGGTGAAGGCCGGTTCGAAACCCTCCGCACGGCAGACCGCGATGGTGAACTCCCGAAGGTCGTAGCCGCGCCGGAACATCGCCAGTGGCCGGTCCCGCAGATCGGCGACCCGGAGGGCGCGGCGCCGCACCGGCGGGGGTTCGTCCGGGGCGGAGACGGCGACCAGCTCTTCGTGCAGCAGCTCGGTGGTCGTCAGCGCCGGAGCCTGCACCGGGAGCGGGGTGATGATCAGGGCCAGGTCGAGTTCGCCGTCGGCCAGCACCCGTACGAGGTCCTGCGAGGCGTCCTCGTGCACGTGCAGCTCCACGCGCGGATAGCGGGCGTGGAAGTCGCGCAGCACGTCCGGGACGAGGCTGGCGCAAAGGCTCGGCGGCGCCCCCAACCGCACCCGGCCGCCGCGCAGTTGAGCCACCTCCTGCACCTCGCGGTGTGCGGTCTCGGCGTCGGCGATGATGCGCCGGGCCAGCGGCAGCAGGGCCTCGCCGGCGTCGGTGAGGCCGATGTGCCCGCGTGCCCGGTGGAACAGCTCGGCGCCCAACTCGCGTTCGAGGGCCCGGATCTGCTGCGAGAGCGAGGGCTGTGCGACGTGCACGGCCTCGGCGGCACGCGTGAAGTGCCGGGTGTCGGCGACGGCCGTGAAGTAGCGGAGCTGATGGAGCTGCATGCGCCGAGGATAGGGCACGATAGCCATTGCCTATCGAATGAAGCCGTATCATGTCTTGGACTTATCGGGAAGGCATCCTTACGGTCGGTTGTCATGGCACAAGCGACAGGGACCAGCCCGGGGGCGCGGAGCACCGGCGGCAGCCGAGGGGGACGGGCGTCGACGGCGCTCGGGCTGGTGTGGGGATCGACCATCGGCAAGAAGTCCGTGATGGCGGTCAGCGGCCTGATCATGCTGATGTACCTGGTCGTGCACATGCTCGGCAATCTCAAGATCTTCTTCGGGGCCGCCGAATTCGACGGCTACGCGCACTGGCTGCGCACCATCGGTGAGCCGCTGCTGCACCAGGGGTGGTTCCTGTGGATCGTCCGCCTGGTGCTGGTGGCGGCCCTCGTCGCGCATGTCGTGGCTGCCTGGCAGCTCAGCCGGCGCGATCTCGCGGCGCGCCCCGAGTCGTACGTGCACAAGCGGCGCCGCGCGAGCTACGCGACCCGCACGATGCGCTGGGGCGGGGTCGTCCTCGGCCTGTTCGTCGTCTGGCATCTGCTCGACCTGACCACGCTGACCGTCAACGAACACGCCGCGCCCGGACACCCGTACGCGAACGTGGTGGCGACCTTCTCCACCTGGTATGGCAACGCCGTCTACATCGTGGCGATGCTCGCGCTGGGCCTGCACATCCGGCACGGGTTCTGGAGCGCCGCCCAGACGCTGGGAGCGGGCCGGGCACGCCGCGACCGGACGCTGAAGGCCGCGGCGAACGGGCTGGCGCTGCTGCTGACGATCGGCTTCATCTCCGTGCCCGTGGGCGTCATGACCGGATTGGTGGGCTGACCGACATGACCGGTACGAACAGCGCGAGCATCGCAAGCAGCTCATTCGACCGCCCCAGCCCGGGCCGCCACGACCCCGGCCACCACGACCCGGGCCGTCACGACCCCGGTCTCGGCCACCTCGGCTACGCCGACTACCGCACAGGAGAACCGCTCTCCGACACCAGGGCGCCCTCCGGCCCGATCGCGGACCGCTGGGACACCCGCCGCTTCGCCGCGAGGCTGGTCAACCCTGCCAACCGGCGCAAGTACACGGTCATCGTGGTCGGCACCGGTCTCGCGGGCGGCTCCGCGGGCGCGACACTGGCCGAACAGGGCTACCACGTCGTGCAGTTCTGCAATCAGGACTCGCCGCGCCGCGCGCACTCCGTCGCCGCGCAGGGCGGCATCAACGCCGCGAAGAACTACCGCAACGACGGCGACTCGACCCGGCGGCTCTTCTACGACACCGTCAAGGGCGGCGACTTCCGTGCCCGGGAGTCCAACGTGCACCGGCTGGCGCAGATCTCCGCCGAGATCATCGACCAGTGCGTGGCCCAGGGGGTGCCCTTCGCACGCGAGTACAGCGGGCTGCTCGACACCCGCTCGTTCGGCGGCGTGCAGGTCTCCCGTACGTTCTACGCCCGCGGCCAGACCGGGCAGCAGCTGCTGCTCGGGGCCTACCAGGCGCTCTCCCGGCAGATCGCCAACGGCAACGTGGAGATGCATCCGCGCACTGAGATGCTCGACCTCGTCGTGATCGACGGCCGCGCCCGCGGCATCGTGGTCCGCGACCTGGTCACCGGCAGCCTCGACACGTACTTCGGCGACGCCGTGGTGCTGGCGACCGGCGGCTACGGCAATGTCTTCCACCTCTCCACCAACGCGAAGAACTCCAACGCCACGGCGATCTGGCGCGCGCACCGGCGCGGCGCGTACTTCGCCAACCCCTGCTTCACGCAGATCCATCCGACCTGCATCCCGCGTTCCGGCGATCATCAGTCCAAACTGACGCTGATGAGCGAGTCGTTGCGCAACGACGGCCGCATCTGGGTGCCGGCGGCGCGCGGCGACACCCGCCCGCCCGAGCGGATCCCGCCGGAGGAGCGGGACTACTTCCTGGAGCGGACCTACCCCGCCTTCGGCAATCTCGTGCCTCGCGACATCGCCTCCCGGGCGGCCAAGAACGTCTGCGACGAGGGCCGGGGCGTCGGCCCCGGCGGCCAGGGCGTCTACCTCGACTTCGCCGACGCCGTCGCCCGCATGGGACGCGCGGCCGTCGAGGAGAGGTACGGCAACCTCTTCGAGATGTACGAACGGATCACCGCCGACGACCCGTACACGACGCCCATGCGGATCTATCCCGCCATCCACTACACGATGGGCGGCCTCTGGGTCGACTACGACCTGCAGACCACCGTCCCCGGCCTGTTCGCGATCGGCGAGGCCAACTTCTCCGACCACGGCGCCAACCGGCTAGGCGCCTCCGCCCTGATGCAGGGTCTCGCGGACGGCTACTTCGTGCTGCCCGCGACCCTGGGCGACTACCTGGCGCGGCACCCGCACGACGAGGTGCCCGCAGGCCACCCCGCCACGGCCGAAGCGGTCGCCGGCGTCTCCGCGCGCCTCGACGCGCTGCTGGCCGTGGGCGGCGACCGCAGCCCCGAGTCCTTCCACAAGGAGCTGGGCCGGCTCCTCTGGGACGAGTGCGGCATGGCCCGTACGGACGCCGGGCTGCGCAAGGCGCTGGAGCGCATCCCGTCGCTGCGCGAGGAGTTCTGGCGCCGCGTCCGCGTGCCGGGCACCGGCGAGCAGCTCAACCAGTCCCTGGAAAAGGCGAACCGGGTATCGGACCACCTCGAACTCGCCGAGCTGATGTGCCTGGACGCCCTGCACCGCACCGAGTCCTGCGGCGGCCACTTCCGCGAGGAGAGCCAGACCCCTGGCGGCGAGGCCCGTCGCGACGACGAGGAGTTCGGCTACGCCGCCGCCTGGGAGCACACCGGCACCGGCACCGCGCCGGTGCTGCACAAGGAACACCTGGACTTCGAGTACGCACATCCCACTCAGCGGAGCTACGCATGAGGTTCACGCTCAACATCTGGCGCCAGGAGGGACCCGGCTCCCCCGGCGGAATGCGCACGTACCACGTGGACGGCGTCTCGCCCGGGATGTCGTTCCTGGAGATGCTCGACACCCTCAACGAGGAGCTGACCCTCAGCGGTGCGGAGCCGGTCGCATTCGACCACGACTGCCGTGAAGGCATCTGCGGCGCCTGCGGCATGGTCATCAACGGCCAGGCGCACGGGCCGGAGCGCACCACCGCCTGCCAGCTGCACATGCGGCAGTTCGCGGACGGCGACACCATCGACATCGAACCCTGGCGTGCCGCGGCCTTCCCGGTGGTGAAGGATCTTGTGGTGGACCGCGGAGCCATGGACCGGATCATGGGCGCGGGCGGCTACATCAGCGCGCAGACGGGCTCCGCTCCCGACGCTCATGCCACACCCGTACCGAAACCCGCGGCCGACCGAGCCTTCGAGCACGCCGAATGCATCGGCTGCGGCGCCTGCGTGGCCGCCTGCCCGAACGGCTCGGCGATGCTGTTCACCTCCGCCAAGGTCAACCACCTGGCGGCGCTGCCGCAGGGCGCACCCGAACGGGAGTCGAGGGTGCTGGAGATGGTGGAGCGGATGGACGACGAAGGCTTCGGCGGCTGCACGCTGGCAGGTGAGTGCGCGACGGCCTGCCCGAAGGGCATCCCGCTGTTCTCGATCTCGGCGATGAACCGGGAGTATCTGCGGGCGGCGCGCGGCAGAACCCGTTGACGCGCAGCAGCACCCGTCGACCCGCAGGCGCCGGGCCCGCGGCGGCGGAACTCAGACCGCGGCCGTGCCGATCAGGCCTTCGCGGGTGACGAGGGCAGCGAGCTGCTCCTCGGTCGACTCCTCGGTGCCCGGCGGGCGTTGAGGAAGCACCATGTAGCGGCTCTCCGCGCTGGAGTCCCACACCGTGACTTCCTGCCCGTCCGGGATGTCGAGCCCGAACCCGGCCAGCACGGCGCGGGGTTCGCGCACCACGCGCGACCGGTACGCCTCGCTCTTGTACCAGGAGGGCGAAGGACCGAGGAGCGCCACCGGATAGCACGAACACAGCGTGCACACCAGCACGTTGTGACGCTCCGCGGTGTTGGCGACGACTTTAAGACGCTGCTCCTGCAGACCGCCCGCCATGGAGAGACCGACCTCGGGCAGGGCGGCGTTCGCGTCTTCGAGCAGCCGCTCGCGGAAGCCGGCGTCCGTCCATGCACGGGCGGCGACGCGGGCCCCGTTGAGCGGTGAGGCGTTGCGCAGTACGGCGCCGAGGATGGCGT
Organism: Streptomyces sp. DSM 116795; assembly: GCF_055792905.1. NCBI lineage: Bacteria > Bacillati > Actinomycetota > Actinomycetes > Kitasatosporales > Streptomycetaceae > Streptomyces > Streptomyces sp. DSM 116795. Next base: position 5,941,841 of record NZ_CM147707.1, on the reverse strand, counting down.
CGAGTTCGTCGTCCGTCACACGCCCGGCGGCGACGAGCCGCTCCTCCAGACGGCGCACGCGCGCCGCGACCGGGTTGCCGGTGTGCGTTCCGCTCACGATGCGGCCTCCTCGGAAGGCTCCAGATACGACTGCCACAGGTCCAGCGTCACCTCGTGATCGCCCTCGCCCCACAGGTCGCGGGCGGCGAAGGCCACCGTGTACACGGGTTCGACACGCGGCTCGGCGCGGCCCCGGGCGACATCGTCGGCGAGCGGCCAGCTTCCGGTGACGGCGAGGATCCGTCCCGTGCGGCCGCGTGCATAGCGCGGCAGCCGCGTGTGCCCGTCCGGGTCGACGGCGCGGGTACGGACCGGGTCGCCGGGGGCGAAGAGCGCTGACGCGGGCTCACTCATCGCTTCCCACGCCGCGTTCCGCGGTGAGCTCTTCGATCGCGTGGAGCCAGCGTTCGTAGTACGAGGCCGCCAAGTACTCCTGCGGCGGCATGCGTTCGATGGCGTCCCGGAATTCGTCGAGGGTGTAGACGCCGCGCCGTACCAGCGCGGTGTTCAGCGCGTAGACCCGTGCCTCCCAGTCCGCGTGGAAGACCGGCTCGTTCTCCTCCCGCACGACGGGGCCGAAGCCCGTCTGCCCGCCGACGTCGTTCACCCTGCTCATGCGCCGCAGCCTATGCGCCCCGGCGGGGCGCCGGGAACCGCCCGGGGATGTCCCGGCGCGCCCTGCCGTGTGCCTGCTGCCTGACGCCGACGTACGGGAGACGGTGCGGGCGGCTCCTTTCAACATCCCCGTTGCCTTGAGCATCGAATTCGGCGCCGGCTCGACGGGGCCGAATTTCGCGCGGTTTTGTCGGGCTGGTCGAGAACGTAGTCCGGCGATGGAAAAGACCGGTGAGCGCACGAGGCGTCATATGTCCGGCCAGGTCCGTCACTAGGAGCGGTACGGTGCAATCCCCAGGTCAAGTTCTCCTGCCAACTGTCTTGAATTCAAAGACTGCTGACGTATCTTGACTTACCACCCTTGCCCTCCTGCGGACCGGCTCGTGACGTGCTTGCCCCGTCTCCCGACCGGCGAACTCGCTCCTGCTTGAGGATCTGATGATGCGCATCTCGGACGTAGCGATCTGGCTCGCGCCGTTCCTGGCGGTGGCCGCCGCCGTGGCCGTCGGCGCGGCAATCCGGCACCGCAGGAACGCCGCCCGGAGTGCGGAGCGGGCTCAGGCCCTCGAAAAACACGTCCGCATGCTCGAACAGGAGACGCTGTACCTCGTGCAGCAGCGCCTCAAGGCAATGGCGGAGGCCCAATGGCGGGGACCGCGCTCAGGCGTCCCTGGCCCCTTGTACGAATCCCTTGCCGGTACGGAGTTCGCAGAGGCCCACGACTCCTTGCTGGAGATGTTCAGCCACGCGACGGAGCGAGCCGAGCAGGGTGCCGAAGGACTGCTGCTGGCCGTCGCCAGGAAGCTTCAAGGGCTGGCGAACGGGCAGCAGTTGAAGATCAACGAAATGACGGGGCGGCACGACGACTCCGTCTTCCTCGAAGACCTGATGCAGCTCGACCACACGAACGCCCAGATCCTGCGCCGTGCGGTCGGCATGGCGGTGGTCTGCCGGGCATGGCCGGGCCGTCAGCACAACGCGACACCGCTCCACGACATCGTCCGCGGCGCCATCGGGCGAATACTGGACTACAAGCGCGTCCACATCGTCCGGATCGAGGACACCCGGGCCGTGACGGGCCGTGTGGTCGAACCGCTGGTCATGACGATCGCCGAGCTGCTGGAGAACGCAACCCGCTCCTCGCACCCGCAGACCCCCGTACAAGTGCACGTCCAACTCACCCACAGCGGGCTGGCGTTCGTGATCGAGGACGCCGGAGTGGGCCTGAACGCGGCGGAGCAGGAGAAGGCCACGCGGCTGCTGAACGACGACTCCCTGAGCATCGCGAAGCTGGGAGACCCCCCGCGCTTCGGGCTCGCCGCCTGCGGTGCGCTGGCCCGGCGCTACGGATTCACGGTCTCCGTCGACACCGCCTCGGCGTTCGGCGGGGTGCGCGCGGTGGTCAATCTTCCCAGGACCCTGCTGACGGACCCCGTACGGCCCTCCGCCGCGCCGGCCGCGTCGGCGCCTCCCCGCGAGACGGTCCCGGACCAGGCCCCGGACAGGGCCGCGGACAAACCGCAGGAACCTGCTCTGGAGACCGTCCCGGAGACTGCCGCGCCCACCCGCGACGACGAACCCACCCACGACGACGAACCCGCGGCACCCCTCACGACCACCGCCAACGGGCTGCCCAAGCGGACCCGGAAGCAGGCCGCCCCGAGCGCCGGCCCGGCCGGGCAGCCACTCCCGGCTCCGAGGCCGGCCGCGGAGCGCACACCCCGCGAAGCGGCGGCATCGATCGGTGCGTTCCAGCGAGCAGGCAAGGCGGCCGACCGCCTCCGTCCGTCCACTGAAGGGACCCCCGAGTCATGAACCAGAACCGGGACGCATGGATGCTCAACCAGGTGCTGGACCAGCCCGAGGTCCACGACGCGATCCTCATCACCGCCGACGGCCTGGTGAAGGCGTTCTCCCCGGGGCTGGACCAGGACCAGGCCGACAGCATCGCCGCCGCTCTCGCGGGTGTTCAGTCCACCAGCAGTGCGACCGCGATGTTCTGCCGCGCCCCGGCCGACTCGTGGCGGCAGAGCATGGTCGAGTTCGACGGCGGATTCGTCGTCACCATCCGCGCGCACGACTCGACGTTCCTGTCCGTTGCGACCTCCGGGGCCGCGGACGTGGGGCAGGTCGCGTACCGGATGCACGAGGTCGTGGCCCAGCTCGGACGGGAGATGGGCACCGGACTCCGCGAGGACGTCGGCAGCAGCACATGACGCACCGACACAGGCATGACCTGGTGAGATCGTTCGTGCTGACCGGCGGGCGCGCCCAGCCCACCGGGACCGCCGACGAGCTGGACGTGATCACGATGGTCACCGCGGTGCCGGGTCGGCCCCGGACCGGACTGCAGCCCGAACATCTGCGGGCGATCGACCTGTGCCGCGGCGGCTATCTGACCGTCATCGAGGTCGCCGGGCATCTCGGGCAGCCGCTCACCATCACCCGCATCCTGCTCGGCGATCTGATCGACTCCGGTCTGCTGTCGGTCAAGAGGGACCAGAGCGATCAGACGGGTTCCGGGAGCGGGCAGGCCGCCGGCACGCCCACGGGCCCCGACCATCTGCGAACCCTGGAGAGGATGCTGCATGGGCTCCAGGCTCTCTGACGGCGTCTATGTCCGCGACAGCGTGCAGATCACTGCCAAGCTCATGGTCGTGGGCCCGTTCGGCGTCGGAAAGACGACCCTCATCGGAGCGGTCAGCGAGATCGAGCCGCTGCGCACCGAGGAACTCATGACGCAGAACGGCGCCGGGGTGGACGACCTGACGGGAGTGCCGGACAAGCACTCCACCACCGTGGCCCTCGACTTCGGCCGGCTCACGCTCGCCGAGGACCTCGCGCTGTACCTGTTCGGCACGCCGGGCCAGCAGCGCTTCACACATATCTGGGAAGACCTCTCCCGCGGCGCCTACGGGGCCCTCGTGCTCGCCGACTCCCGGTCCCTGGACCAGTCGTTCGAGGCCCTGAGCCTGGTGGAGAAGAGCGGGCTGCCGCACATCGTCGCCCTCAACACCTTCCCCGGCACCCCGGACTACCCCGACGCCGAACTCCGCGAAGCCTTCGATCTCGATCCCGGTACACCGCTGATCACATGTGACGCACGGGACCGACCGTCCGCGAAGGCCGCACTGATCGCGCTCGTCCAGCACCTGTACGCCGGCCACCAGGAGTCGTCGTGACCTCCTCGCCCCTTTTCGAAACGGACGCAGCGGCGTCCGGCTGCCCCGCTCACCGGAGCCCTGCCGCGTCCACGGCAGGACTGCCGAAGCTGTACGACGACGACTTCGCCGCGGATCCCAACGCCCTCTACGAGCGCCTGCGTTCACAGGGCGGCCCCGCGCAGTGGGTGGAGCTGGCGCCCGGTGTCGCGTCCATCCTCGTCACCGGCTACCAGGCGGCTCTGGAAGTGCTCCGCAGCCCCTACTTCAGCAAGGACGCCAACCGCTGGAAGGCGCTGGCAGACGGAAGCGTGCCCAGCGACAGCCCGATCCTTCCCATCATGGGGCCGCGCAAGAGCCTGTGGTTCGCGGACGGACAGGACCATCTGCGGCTGCGGACCCCGGTCGACCGCGCTCTGGGCGGGATCGACCCCCACCAGCTGCGGGCCTGCGTCCAGCGCAGCGCGACCCTGCTGATCGACGAGTTCGCCTCCGACGGCACAGCCGACCTCGTCTCCCAGTACGCGGCACGGATCCCGGTCATGGTCCTCACCCAGCTCTTCGGCTGCCCCGACCATCTCAACGGCCGCATCTCCACCGCGTTCCTGCAGATGGTCAACGCCGTCGAACCGGCCGCGGCCCAGGAAGGCGTCCAGGACCTGGTGGCATGCCTGACCGAACTGATCGCGATCAAGCACCGGGCTCCCGGCGACGACGTGACGACGCGGCTGCTGCAGCACTCCGCCGACGTCACCCAGGAAGAACTCATCGACCAGCTCGTGGTGATCACCGGAGCGGGCCAGGTGCCCGGCACCGCCTGGATCTCCACCGCCACGATGATGCTCCTCTCCGACGACCGCTTCGCCGGCGATCTGACGGGCGGGAACCTCACCGTCACCGACGCACTCAACGAGGTGCTGTGGCTGCACGCACCGCACTCCAACTACTCGTTCGTGTACGCCATCGAGGACTACGTCCTGCGCGACCCGGACGACGGATCGGAGACCCTCATACCCTCCGGCGTCCCGGTGACGATCAGCCACGCCGCCGCCAACCTGGACCCGGCTCTGCCGACCAGCCAGGAACAACGGGCCGCCAACACCGCGCATCTCGCCTTCAGCGCGGGCCCGCACGCCTGCCCCGCTCAGGACACCGCCGGCGTCATCGCCGAAGTGGCCGTCGACACGCTTCTCGACCGGCTGCCCGAGATGGAGCTCGCCGTTCCCGCCGGCGAACTCACCTGGCGGCCCGGCCCGTTCATCCGCGCACTGACCGCTCTGCCCGTACGGTTCGCCCCGTCACCGGCGACGCGGACCGCGCCGTACGGACCGGGAACGCCGTCCGGATCCGCGACGCCCTCCGAACCGCCGGGCACGGCGCCCGGCCCGGCCGAGGGGAACGCCACCAGGTCCTCACCGCAGACGCCCGGTTCGACGGGGCCGGCGGGGCCGGCGGGGCCGGCGGCTTCCGAGGCCGGGAGCGGACGGCGCCGATGGGGCTTCGCGGCCCGGCGCGGCGGCCGGTGATCCGCCCCGCCGCACCGCGCGGACAGGTCCGGCCCGCTGCGCATACACCGGACGCACGCGTGCGCCCGGCGCTCAGCGCACGGGAGCGCCCGCCTCGCGCAGCGTGTCCTTGACCTGGCCGATCCGCAGATCGCCGAAGTGGAAGACGGACGCGGCCAGCACCGCGTCCGCGCCCGCGGCGACCGCCGCGGGGAAGTGCTCCAGGCGGCCGGCGCCGCCCGAGGCGATGACGGGGACCGACACGTGCCTGCCCACGGCGTCGATCATCTCGGTGTCGTAGCCGTCCTTGGTGCCGTCGGCGTCCATGGAGTTCAGCAGGATCTCCCCCGCGCCCAACTCCGCGGCCCGCTGCGCCCATTCGACCGCGTCGATGCCGGTGCCGCGCCGGCCGCCGTGCGTGGTGACCTCGAAGCCGGACGGCGTGGCCACGCCCGCGGTGTCCGCGTCACCTGCGGGATCCGTCCCGCCATGCCCGGCCCGTACGCCCGGCCCGTCCGCCCCGCCCGGGACAGCACCACGGCAGCGCCGCGCGTCCACCGAGAGCACCAGCACCTGGCTGCCGAAGCGTTCGGCGATCTCCCGGATCAGCTCGGGCCGGGCGATCGCCGCCGTGTTCACGCCGACCTTGTCCGCGCCCGCGCGCAGCAGCCTGTTCACGTCGTCCCCGCTGCGTACACCGCCGCCGACCGTCAGCGGGATGAAGACCTGCTCGGCGGTGCGCCGCACCACGTCGTACGTCGTCTCGCGGTCTGAGGAGGAGGCGGTGATGTCGAGGAAGGTCAGCTCGTCGGCGCCCTCCTCGTCGTAGATCTTGGCCATCTCGACGGGGTCGCCCGCGTCCCGCAGGTTCTTGAAGTTCACGCCTTTGACGACCCGTCCGCCGTCCACGTCCAGGCAGGGAATCACTCGTACGGCCACGGACATGCTGTGCTTGCTCCTTGCGGGGACGGTGCGTCGAAGAGGTACGGCGGCGGCCCGCAGGGGCCGCCGGTGGGCAACGGCCGTGTCACGTACGGCTGTTGCCGCGGAAGGCTTCCAGCTCCACCTCCACCAGGACCCTGGAGTCCACGAAGCCGGAGACGACCACGACGGTGGCGGCGGGAGAGACGTCGCCGAAGATCTCGCGGTGGGCCCGCGCCACGTCCTCAACGTCACGCCCGTGCGTGAGATACATCCGCGTGCGGATCACGGACGACGCGTCGAGCCCGAAGGGCCCGAGAGCCTCCAGGGCGTTGCCGAAGGCCGCTTTCGTCTGCCCGTACGGTGAACCCTCCCCGAGCAGCTTGCCGTCCGACAGCGGCATCGTGCCCGCCACCAGCACCCGGTCGCCCGCCGCGACGGCGCGTGCGAAGCCGATCGTCTCCTCCCAGGTGCTGCCGGAGCGGTCCCGCTGCACGTCGAGGTCACGCCGTTCGGACGGGGTCATGACGACACGGCCTCCAAAGCCTCTTCAAGTGTGAACGCCTCGGCGTAGAGGGCCTTCCCCACGATGGCGCCCTCGACGCCTTCCGGTACCAGCGTGGCGATAGCGCGCAGATCGTCAAGGGAGGAGACGCCGCCGGACGCGACGACGGGACGGTCCGTGACGGCGCAGACGTTGCGCAGCAGTTCGAGGTTGGGGCCCTTGAGGGTGCCGTCCTTGTTGATGTCGGTCACGACGTAGCGGGCGCAGCCCTCCGAGTCGAGCCGGGCGAGCGTCTCGTAGAGGTCGCCGCCGTCGCGCGTCCAGCCGCGGCCGCGCAGCGTCGTACCCCGTACGTCCAGACCCACGGCGATCTTGTCGCCGTGCTCGGCGATGACCTTGGCGACCCACTCGGGGGTCTCCAGCGCCGCCGTGCCCAGGTTGACGCGGCGGCAGCCGGTGGCGAGGGCGGCGGCGAGACTGCCGTCGTCGCGGATGCCGCCGGACAGCTCGACGTCGATGTCCATGGCGCGGGCCACCTCGGCGATGCGCGCGCGGTTGTCACCCGTGCCGAACGCGGCGTCGAGGTCGACCAGGTGCAGCCAACGGGCGCCCGCGCGCTGCCAGTTGAGGGCCGCGTCCAGCGGGTCGCCGTAGGCGGTCTCGGACCCCGACTCGCCGTGCACGAGGCGCACGGCCTGACCGTCGCGTACGTCGACGGCGGGGAGGAGCTCCAGCGTGCGGGCGATGGGGGCGGACTGTCCGGACGGCGCGGACGGAGGCGTGGACGGGGGCGTGGACACAGGCTCTCTCGGCTCTCTGGTGGGGCGGAACGGTGTCGTGGAGAGGTTCACAGGGTCACGGTTCACGGGCTCACAGGGTCGCAGCCCAGTTGGACAGCAGCCGGGCGCCGGCGTCACCGGACTTCTCCGGGTGGAACTGGGTCGCCCACAGCGGGCCGTTCTCCACCGCGGCGACGAACGGCGCACCGTGCTCGGTCCAGCTGACCTTGGGCGGGGTCATCGCCGGGTTCGTGACCGTCAGTTCCCAGTCGTGCACGGCGTAGGAGTGGACGAAGTAGTAGCGGTCGGCGTCCGAGTGCCCGTCGAAGAGGCGTGAACCCTCAGCGGGCGTGACGGTGTTCCAGCCCATGTGGGGCACCGCGTGGTCGGCGTCCGCCTTCAACGGCCCCACCGTGCCTGGCCATTCGCCCATGCCTTCGGCCTCGACGCCGTGCTCGATGCCGCGCGAGAAGAGGATCTGCATGCCTACGCAGATGCCCAGTACAGGACGCCCGCCCGCGAGCCGTCGCTCGATGATCCAGTCGCCGCGGGCCGCACGAAGTCCCTCCATGCAGGCCGCGAACGCGCCGACACCGGGCACCAGCAGCCCGTCGGCCGCCATGGCCGCGTCGTAGTCGCGGGTGATCTCCACGTCCGCGCCCGTGCGTGCGATGGCGCGCTCGGCCGAACGCACGTTGCCGAAGCCGTAGTCGAAGACGACGACCTTCTTGCCCTGCGCCCTCTCGCTCTGCGTGCTCACGTCCACACCTCCAGCCGCAGGATCCCGGCGAGCAGCGCGAGCCCGGAGCCCGTGCCGAGCACCGCGACCACGCCCTTGGGCAGCTTCTGCTTCCAGAAGGAGACTGCACCGCCGAGCAGGAAGAGACCGACGAAGATGAGAAGCGCCGACAGACCCGTCACAGCGCGCCCTTCGTCGACGGGATGCCGCTCTGCCGCGGGTCGATCTCGCTCGCGTAGCGCAGCGCCCGTGCCAGCGCCTTGAACTGGCACTCCACGATGTGGTGCGCGTTGCGCCCGTACGGCACGTGTACGTGCAGCGCGACCTGCGCCTGCGCCACGAAGGACTCCAGGATGTGCCGCGTCATCGTCGTGTCGTATTCGCCGATCATCGGCGCCATGCCCTCGGGCTCGCTGTGCACGAGGTACGGGCGCCCCGACAGGTCGACCGTCACCTGAGCCAGCGACTCGTCCAGCGGTACGGACGCGTTCGCGAAGCGCACGATGCCGCTCTTGTCGCCGAGGGCCTGCTTGAAGGCCGCGCCGAGCGCGAGCGAGGTGTCCTCGATGGTGTGGTGGCTGTCGATGTGCAGATCGCCCTCGGTCTTGACCGACAGGTCGAAGAGGCCGTGGCGGCCGAGCTGGTCGAGCATGTGGTCGTAGAAGCCGACGCCCGTGGAGATGTCGGCCTTGCCGGTGCCGTCGAGATTGATCTCGACGAGGACCGAGGTCTCCTTGGTGCTGCGCTCAACGCGGCCCACACGAGCCAGAGTCATCGGGTCTCCTTTGTCACTGCACGTACCGCGTCGAGGAACGCGTCGTTCTCTTCGGGCGTGCCCGCGGTCGCCCGCAGCCGGCCCGGCACTCCGTTGTCGCGTACGAGCACGCCGTGCTCCAGCAGGGCGCGCCACGTCGCGTGCGCGTCGTCGAAGACCCCGAACTGGACGAAGTTCGCGTCGGATTCGGTGACTTCGAGGCCGAGGGCGCGCAGCTCCCGCACCAGCCGGTCCCGCTCGTCCTTGAGCCGCTCGACGTATCCGAGCAGCGTATCGGTGTGTTCGAGGGCGGCCAGCGCGGTGGCCTGCGTGACCGCCGAGAGGTGGTACGGCAGCCGGACCAGCTGCACTGCGTCCACGACGGCCGGGTCCGCGGCGAGATAGCCGAGCCGCAGCCCCGCCGCCCCGAACGCCTTCGACATCGTACGGCTGACGACGAGGTTCGGGCGGCCCTCGATCAGCGGCAGCAGCGACGGGCGGTGCGAGAACTCGCCGTACGCCTCGTCCACGACCACCATCGACGGGCCGGCCGCCTGCGCCGCCTCGTACAGCTCGGTCACGGTCTCGCGGTCGACGGCCGTGCCCGTGGGGTTGTTCGGGGAGCAGACGAAGACGACCTCGGGGCGGTGCTCCGCGATGGCGCGCACCGCGGCACCGGTGTCGATGGTGAAGTCCTCGCGGCGCGGCCCGGACAGCCAGCCGGTGCCGGTGCCGCGGGAGATGAGGCCGTGCATCGAGTACGAGGGCTCGAACCCGATGGCGGTGCGGCCCGGCCCGCCGAAGGTCTGCAGCACCTGCTGGATGACCTCGTTCGACCCGTTGGCCGCCCAGACCTGGTCCCGGGAGACCTCGAAGCCGGCGGTACGGGTCAGATAGGCGGCCAGAGCGGTGCGCAGCTCGACGGCGTCCCGGTCCGGGTAGCGGTTGAGCGTTCGGGCGGCGTCGGTCACGCGCTCCGCGATGCGCTGCACCAGCGCCTCGGGCAGCGGGTACGGGTTCTCGTTCGTGTTGAGCCGCACGGGCACGTCGAGCTGCGGGGCGCCGTACGGGGTCTTTCCGCGCAACTCGTCCCGGACGGGGAGCTGTTCGATGCCGGTCACTTGCTCTGCGGCACCTTTCCGTTCTCGAACCTGGCCTTGACCGCCGTCCCGTGTGCGGGCAGGTCCTCGGCCTCCGCGAGCGTGACGACGTGGTGCGTGACGTCCGCGAGGGCGTCGCGCGAGTAGTCCACGACGTGGATGCCGCGGAGGAAGGACTGCACGGACAGGCCGGAGGAGTGGCAGGCACAACCGCCCGTCGGCAGCACGTGGTTGGAGCCGGCGCAGTAGTCACCGAGCGAGACGGGGGCGTACGGCCCGACGAAGACCGCTCCCGCGTTGCGCACCCGGGAGGCCCACTCCGCCGCGTCGGCGGTCTGGATCTCCAGGTGCTCCGCCGCGTAGGCGTTGACGACCGCGAGGCCGTCCTCCAGGGAGTCGACGAGCACGATGCCCGACTGCCGTCCGGCCAGCGCCTCGCTGATCCGCTCGCGGTGCCGGGCGACGGCGACCTGCTCCTTCAGCTCGCCCTCGACCGCCTCGGCCAGCTCTGCGGACGGGGTGACCAGCACCGCCGCCGCGACCGTGTCGTGCTCGGCCTGGCTGACCAGGTCGGCGGCGACGTGCACCGGGTCGGCCGTGTCGTCGGCGAGTACGGCGATCTCGGTGGGCCCTGCCTCGGAGTCGATGCCGATACGGCCTTTGAGCAGGCGCTTCGCGGCGGCGACGTAGATGTTGCCCGGGCCGGTCACCATCTGCGCCGGCCGGCACTCGCCGGTGCCGTAGGCGAACATCGCGACGGCCTGCGCGCCGCCCGCCGCATACACCTCGTACACACCCAGCAGCGCGCAGGCGGCCAGGACCGTCGGGTGCGGCAGGCCGCCGGACTCGGGCTGCGGCGGGGAGGTGACGGCGAGGGAGCCGACCCCGGCCTCCTGCGCGGGCACGACGTTCATCACGACCGACGACGGGTAGACAGCCCGGCCGCCCGGCACATACAGCCCGACCCGCTCGACCGGCACCCAGCGCTCGGTGACCGTGCCGCCGGGCACGACGCTCACCGTCGAATCGTTGCGCCGCTGCTCGCGGTGGACGATGCGGGCGCGGCGCACCGACTCCTCCAGTGCCGCCCGTACGTCCGGGTCCAGCTCGGCCAGCGCCTGGTCCAGGGCCTCCCGCGGGACGCGGACGCGCTCCAGCGTGACGCCGTCGAACCGCTGCGCGTACTCGAGGAGCGCCGCGGTGCCGCGATGCCGGACGTCGTCACAGATCGGCCGCACCTTCTCCAGGGCGGCCTCGACGTCGAGCTCGGCGCGGGGCAGCAGATCACGGTCGATCCCGCCGTCAGCGGAGACGGCGGAACCGCGCAGGTCGATTCGGGAGATCACGGCTCCAGTCTCTCAGACGGCGTCCGCCCACCGGTCGCGCGTATCAGTGAGTGATACTCACCCCGGCAGACGATCGTCGCCTCTGGCGTTCATACGGTCACTCAGCGGGAAAGAAGCGGACGGACGCCGGGCGCAGCCCGCCCGGCGAGGCCAGACCGAGGGCAGCCCGAGGGCACGACCGGCCCCGCGGCAGAGGAAGAGGGGGATGTGGACCGGTGAGCGAGCCGCTGGAATCGAGGGAACCGCCGTCCTGGCTGACGAGGGCGGAGTGGGGCATGTGGCAGGCCTTCCTCAACGGCAGCGATTACGACCTGCGCAGCGGCGAAGCGGAACTCGACGACCCCAACGGCGACCACGACTGGGGGCCGGAGCGCACCGTGCGCGCCCGTGTCATCGCTCTGCTTCTGCTGCACGGCCCGCCGCCGCTGCTGGGGCGGGTGGCCTCGCTGCACATCTCCGGGGCGAGGATCACGGACGTGCTCGATCTCTCGGGCGGCGTCATCGAGCCGTACTTCGAGCTGCGGCAGTGCCGCTTCGAGCGGGAGGTGCGGATATCGGAGGCGCGGATTCACACCGCCCGTCTCGTCGACTGCTACATACCGCGCCTGGAGGCCGCCCGGCTGAGCACCGACGGCGATCTGCACCTGCCGCGCTGCTCGATACCCGAGGGCATCAAACTCACCGACGCCTCCATCGGCACCGACCTGATGCTCAACGAGGCGACGGTCGGCAGCGGCCGCCGCATACGCGCGATCGCCGCGGACGGCATCACCGTCTCCCAGGAGCTGCAGGCGAGCCTGCTGGTCACCGACGGCGAGGTGAGTCTGCGCGGGGCGACGATCGGCAGCTCGCTCCACATGTTCGGGTCGGTGCTGCGCAACACCAAGGGCCGCTACGCCCTGCACGCCCCGCAGATGACCGTCGAGCACGTCGCCAGCTTCGCCGACGCCAACCGGGGCCGCTCCTCACAGCTCCAGGGCAGCACCACACCGGCGGACGGAACTCCGGTCCCCTTCATCTCGGAGGGCGGCGGCCGCTGGCGTACGAAGCACTTCGAGTGCACGGGCGGAGTGGTGCTGGACGACGGCCGGTTCAACTCCTCGCTCGTCATCGAGAACGCCCGCTTCGAGCTCAAGCGGGACCAGGAGCTGTCCCTTCGCCGCATCCAGACGCCCGAGTTGAACTTCACGCCGCGCGCTCCCGAGCGCGGCCTGATCGTGCTCTCCGGTGCCACCGTCGAGAAGCTGCTGGACCGCGTGGGCAGCTGGCCAAGGGACCAGCGGCTGTGGATGGCGGGCTTCACCTACCAGCAGGCCATCCCCAAGGAGGGCCACTTCAACGTCCGCGAACGGCTGCGGTGGCTGGCGGCGGCCACACCTGAGTATTCGCCGCTGCCGTACGAGCAGTTGGCGCTGATGTACCGCAACAGCGGCGAGGACACCAACGCCCGCGCGGTGCTGCTGGCCAAGCAGCGGCGCCGCCGGGAGACGCTTCCGCTGGTGGGCAAGGTCTGGGGCTACTTACAGGACTGGACGGTCGCCTACGGATACCGCCCGGCACAGGCCGCGCTGTGGATGGCGATGCTGTGGGCGGCGAGTGCCATGTATTTCCGGGCGTATCCGCCGGACCCGCTCAAGGACGGTGAGTCGCCGCACTGGAACGCCACGCTGTACGCGCTCGACCTGCTGCTTCCCGTCATCAGCCTGGGACAGGACAACGCGTGGGATCCCAAGGACTGCCACCAGTGGGTGGCGGCCGGCCTGATCCTGCTGGGCTGGATCCTCGCCACGACCGTCGCGACGGGCGCCACGCGGCTGCTTCGCCGTCAGTGAACCGCCGGACGCTCTCCTGCCGGGAGCAGCACTCGTGATCGACCGGACGCACCCGGCACGCCCTGAAGGCTTTAGGCTTACTCGTTGTGACAGCCGCGCTTCCGCTCTTCCCGCTCAACTCGGTGCTGTTCCCCGGCCTGGTGCTGCCGCTGAACATCTTCGAGCAGCGTTACCGCGCGCTGATGCGGGACCTGCTGAAGATCCCCGAGGACACGCCCCGCCGCTTCGGTGTCGTCGCCATCCGCGACGGCCGGGAGACCGCGCAGACGTTCAAGGGCCTGCCGGACAGCGCACCGCCGCACGGCGCCGAGCCGACCGCCGGCTTCGGGCCCGACCTGATGGCGTCCTTCTACTCCGTCGGCTGCATCGCCGACGCCTCGACGATCCGCGAACGCACGGGCGCGGCAGGCGGGATCACGCCGGGCGGCCCGGGCGCGACGGGAACGCCAGGCGGGTCGGGCGGCACGGGGGCCGGCACCGACGACGCGTCGGTGGAGGAGGACGAGGCGTCCGCGGACGGTCCGGGCTACGAGGTCCTCGCCACCGGCACCACGCGCTTCCGGCTGCACTCCGTGGACGCGAGCGGCCCGTATCTCATGGGCGAGATCGAGGAGTTGCCGGAGGAGGAGGGCGACGGGGCCGGGGCGCTCGCCTCGGGGGTGCTGCGTGCCTTCCGCGGCTACCAGAAGCGGCTCGCGAGCGCCCGGGAGAGGACGCTGGCCGCCGGGCAGGAGCTGCCCGACGACCCGTCGGTGGTCTCGTACCTCGTCGCGGCCGCGACGATCCTGGACACCCCCACGAAGCAGCGTCTGCTTCAGGCTCCTGACACGGCGACACGGCTCGCGGACGAGCTGAAGCTCCTCCGCCGGGAGACGGCCGTGATCGGGAAGCTGCCCTCGCTCCCGGCGGCGGATCTCACGCGCGATCCGACGAACCCGAACTGAGCAGGCGTCAGGCAGCGCCGGACGACGGCGCGCCGGACGCCACGGGTACGGGCGCGCGCACAGCGGACGGCAGGCAGGCAGCAGGACAGCAGGCAGGGCAGCGCGATGGCGAAGAAGAAGCAGCGGCAACAGCGGCAACAGCAGGCGGCCACTCCGGCGACGCTCGCCGCCGCACGCGCGGGCGTGGACTTCTCCACGCACTCCTACGAGCACGACCCGTCCGCCGCCTCCTACGGCGCGGAGGCCGCCGAAGCTCTGGGCATCGCTCCCGAGCGGGTCTTCAAGACCCTCGTGGCCGAGGTCGACGGCGCGATGACGGTCGCGATCGTGCCGGTCTCCGCCTCGCTCGACCTGAAGGCCCTGGCGTCGGCGGCGGGCGGCAAGCGTGCGGTGATGGCCGACCCTCAGTCCGTCGAACGCAGTACGGGCTATGTGCTCGGCGGAATCTCACCGCTGGGACAGCGCAGGCGCCTGCCCACCGTGCTCGACACCTCCGCCCACGCGCACGCCACCGTCTGCGTCTCCGCGGGCCGCCGCGGTCTGGAGATCGAACTCGCGCCCGGCGACCTCGCCGGCCTCACCGGCGCGGCAAGCGCGGCCATCGCCCGTACGAGTGACACGTCCTGAGCACCCCGGTCGGCTGTGCACCGGGTCGGCCGACCCGGCGGCCGCAGCCGCCGACGCTCACCAGTGCTGTGGAGCCCCGCCGTCCTTGGGCGGCAGCGGCGGCGGCACGGGTTCCGGATCGCGGTGCCCGAAGACCGCCATGAGCGCCAGGTGCGTACCGAGCGCGAAGAACGGCCAGACCACCAGCGTGCCCATGGCCTGCAGCTTCAGCGGCCCGTCGAAGGTCTTGTTCGCGCCGGCCGCCTTCGCTGACGCGGCCAGATCACTGCCCGGGCCCAGCCAGACCCCGAGCTGCCAGGCCAGTACGGAACCGAGCAGCGCCCCCACCGCGAGCCCGACGACGATGCCGATTCCGCCGCCTCGGCTGCGCAGGAACGCCACTACGCCCGTCACCACGCCGAATCCGACGGCCAGCAGCACGAACGTGCCGTCCGCCCCGATCGCCTCCTCGCCCTCCGGGTCCTTGAGGAAGACGCCGTCGTCGACGCTGACGAGCGGGACGCGCGGCGCCAGCCACAGCCACAGCAGCCCGAGCCCCACTCCGAGCACGAGCACGGCGAGCGCCCACAGGGCGCCGGTCCGGACCTCACTGCGCACGTCGGTGCCCGGCTCGTCCGGAGCGTCCGGGGCACCCGGTTCGTCCGGGTCGTCCAGGCCGTCGGGATGGGCCGGGCCCTGGGCTCCGTAAGCCGGGTATGCCGGGTAAGCGGGGTAGGCGGGGTACGAACCGGGGTGGCCGTACGCGTCGGAGGCCTCGTGTTCGTTGCCGTAGGACCCGGCGGAGCCGTGACCCCCGGACTCGCCGGAAGCACCGTACGGCGCACCGGAGTGATCGCCGCCCGCGGGATCGCCGCGCCGGTGCGAGCCCGGCCGTCCGCCGCCGTGCCGGCCGCCGCGGCCGAGGTACGGGCGGGAGGAGCGACGCGAGTGGTCGGGGTCGGGTGAGGAAGGCGTTGGTGCGGTCACG
Source organism: Streptomyces sp. DSM 116795 (assembly GCF_055792905.1). NCBI lineage: Bacteria > Bacillati > Actinomycetota > Actinomycetes > Kitasatosporales > Streptomycetaceae > Streptomyces > Streptomyces sp. DSM 116795. Next base: position 5,926,007 of record NZ_CM147707.1, on the reverse strand, counting down.
ACGCCATCGTGCCAGTCCCGGGCACCAGTTCGGGCGGCGGGCGGCAGATGGCTGTGTGCGGTACGGGCCGCGCGTACGGGCGTTGCCTCCCGGCGCCCGCTCGGTTTCCGCTCAGTGCCTGCTCAGCGGACCGCGGCCCGCCGGTACGCCCATGTCGCCAGCGCCAGCGACACCACGCCCACGGCAGCGCAGACGCCCAGGTCCAGCGCCACGTGCCCCCAGTCGGGCCGCGTCTGGAAGGCACGGGCCAGCGCCTCGACCCCGTACGTCGAAGGCAGCAGGTCCCGCAGCAGACCCACCGGCTGCGGCAGGTGCCCACCCGGCAGTACGCCCAGCAGCAGCGCGGCGGACATGCCCAGCTGGCCGCAGAGCGTGGCGATCTCGGGCTTGGGCGCGAGGAGCCCCAGCGCCGCACCGAGTCCGGCCAGAGCGGCGCCCGCCAGCGGGACGACGGCGACGAGCACCCACAGCCCGCTCAGCGGCAGCTGGTACAGGACGCCGCCCGTGACAGCGGTGACGAGGACGCCCGGCACCGTGAAGGACGCGTACGCTCCCGCGGCGCCCAGCACGACGGCGGCGGCGGGCACCGGAAGCGTCGCATAGTGGTCGAGGCCCCCTCCGGCTCGCAGCTGTCCGAAGTACTGGGCCAGCAGATTCAGCGCCACGAACGCGACGACGAGCACGGCGGAACCGGCGACCACGGCCCGCGACTCGGCGCCGCCGTCGACGACCCCCCTCATCAGAACCATGATCCCGAGCGACTGGAACGTCGCCACGAACAGCAGCGGGATGCGGGCGACGCGTGCACGCGAGAGCTGCGCGCGGTAGACGGCCGCCAGCGCGGGCCAGAGGCGTGCGCGGGGCGCGAGAGGAGCCGGGGCCCCGGCGGCGGCAGCGGCTGCCGCATCCGTTGCCGCCGTTGCCATATCCGTTGCCGCGTCCGCCAACGCGGCCGGCACGCCCCGGCCGCCCTGGGGGCGGTCGTCGCCGCTCTGCGCGCTCTCTCCGGTGCCGTTCTTTCCGGCCTCTGCGGCCTGCACGCCCTGCGCCCCTTGCGCCGCCTGCGCCGAAGCGACCGTACTCATACCTTCACCAGACCTTCCCCGCTGCCGCCCAGCGCGAGATACACGTCCTCGAGACTGGGCGTCGCCAGCGAGAAGTCGTCGAGCGCCGCGAACGCCCTGCCGGCGGTGACGGCGTCGACCGCCGCGCGGGCCTCCTCGGGTGCCAGGCGCAGCGTCCACCTGCGTCCCGAGACGGTCGCGTGCCGGGCCAGGCCGGCGACCTGCGGCACATCGAGGGGCGCGCGGTCGCGCCAGACCAGGTCCAGCCGAACGTCCCCGCCGACCATGGCCTTCAGGCCTCCGGGGGTGTCGCAGGCGATGACGCGGCCGCGGTCCAGGACCGCCACCCGGTCGAGCACCGTCTCGGCCTCCATGACGTTGTGCGTCACCAGCACCACCGTCGCGCCGCGCTCGGCGCGCCTGCGTTCGAGGGCCGACCAGACAGCGCGCCGCGCGACCGGGTCCATGCCGGTCGTCGGCTCGTCCAGTACGAGCAGTGGCCGCTCCCCCACCAGCGCCGACGCGACGCACGCCAGCCGCCGCTGCCCGCCCGAGAGCTTCCTCAGCGGACGGCCCGCGAGGGCGGTCAGGCCCAGCTCGTCCAGCACGTCGTCGCGCTCGCGGCGCGCAGCCGCGGCGTCCAGGCCGCGCAGCCGCCCGGTCGTCTCCGCGGCAAGGGCGACGGTCAGTTCGTCGAGAGCGCCGGATTCCTGGCCGAGGTAGGCGAGGATCCGCGCGGCACGCTCCGGATGCCGGACCAGATCGTGCCCGAGGACCTCGACCGTGCCGGAGTCGGGCCGCATCAGGCCGGTGAGCTGCCGCACGACCGTGGACTTGCCGGCTCCGTTCGGGCCGAGCAGTCCGAAGATCTCGCCCTGCCGCACGTCGAGGGTGACTCCGTCGCACGCCCGTACGCCCGCCGCACCCGGCACATCGGTGCTCCGGGGAGCGCCGCGCAGGAAGCTCAGGGCCGGTCCGGGGCGCCGGCGTCCGCTCGCCGGGTACGTCTTGACCAGGCCGGCTATGCGCACAGCGGCCCGCGTCGGCGTCCGTACGCTCTCCGCCGTCTGCTGCCGTGTGCCGGTTCCCACGAGCGACGAGCCTACGCTCCGGCGCCGGCGCTGTTTCCGGAAGGGTCGTTCCGGGACGGATACGGGGCTTCCGGCCCTGGCCCGGACCGGGCTACTGCTCCGCTACGGAGGTGTCCTCTTCGGGGACGGTCTGGCCGGTCTGCCCTGTCTGCCCGGCCACAGGAGCGTCGACCTCGCGCCAGAAGCCCGCGCGGATCGCGTAGCGGTCGTGCTCGTCGATCTGATCGTCCTTGTGCGCGAGCAGCCCGAACCGTGCCGCGTAACGGAGCAGCTCCCCGTCGATGCGGTGCGGGATGCGCGGGTACTCGCGGGCCAGGATCTGCACGTGCCCGGGTGAGGAGAGCCGCTCCTGCCAGCGGCGGGCGAAGACCTGACCGACCTCGAACGGATCACCGCTGACCGCGGTGATGTCCTCCTCGCGGTCGGCCCAGCGCTGCTCGGCCGTCGTCAGCTGGGCCAGCATCGGCAGGGCGGCGACCTCCTGGGACTCGCCGGGCGTACCGCGCTCGACCCAGCCCCGCTCGGACGACCAGCGCAGCGTCGCTCCCGGCGGGGTGCCGTGGCCGGGCTGCGGGGGCGCGGGCCGACCGAGGCCGGCGAGGTCCTTGGGTGTCGGTACGCCCGTCGTGCTCCGGCTGGAGTCGGCAGGCTCCCCGTCCTCGCCGTCCGCCGGTGCCACGGCTGCGGCCGCTTCCTCCGCCGTCTCGGACGGGGCCGGCGCCGAAGCCGCGGACGGCGATGCGGGCGCCACGGGATGCACCGGCGGCACTGGCGGCACCGGCGCGCTTCCGTTCTTGGCCGATTCGGGCAGCGGTGCGGAGAGGATCGCGGCGATCTCCGGGCGGGATGCGGACCGGGGGTGGTAGGCCCCCGACGGTTCCGTGGCGCGTACGGCCTCCGTGATCCAGCTGCGGTCCAGGACACGCCGCTCGTCGGCCTCGGCCACGAGATCCTCGGACTGGTTGTAGTCGCCGTCCGCGGCCTGTACGGCCCACAGATGCACCGCGACGCCGTGTTCCTTCGCCGACATCAGGCCCGGGAGCAGGTCCCCGTCCCCGGTGACGAGGACGATGTCGGAACAGGCGCGGTTACGGGCCAGCTCGGTGAGCTCGGCGTGCATCGCCGCGTCGACGCCCTTCTGGGCCCAGCGGCCGTCGCTTCTGGTCAGCGCCCCGAGACGGACGGTGACCCGGGGCATCACACGGAGCCGGCGGTGCTCGGGCTGCGGCACCCGGTCCGGGGCGCCGTCGAACCAGTAGATACGCAGAAGATCGCATCCGGTGTCGGCTTCGGCCCGCTCGCGGAGTCCGCGGATCAGGGCGGCGTGATCCACGCTGATCTGGGAGCGCATCGGCTCTCCCGCCAGCAGACTCGCGGCGGCGCCCAACAGATATCCGGCATCCACCAGAACGACGCAGCGGTCCACGGTCCACCCACTCTCGGTCACCGACCGCGCCACGGGGGCATGGTCGTGTGTTTCGCCTTCGAGTCTGCCCGACCGTACAGGGCTTGTCGGCGGTGCACGATCATCGGCGTGGCGGCACACATGTGGTGGACGCGCAACAGCGCGAAGAACCGCCTCACTCACGGTGATTGTCCGACATGCGCGCTTCATACCCCCGTGCCAGGCTGAATTCGGCCCAAAGTTCAACGGTCCCCAGGAGGCGATCATGGCCAAGGGCAGGAATCAGGAACGCAGTCAGAAGAAAGCCGGCAACGGCGAGCGCGACCAGAGCAGGACCGAAAGCGGCTCTGCGGAAACCCCGTCGCGCCCGGCGTCGGGCAGAAGCGTCAGCCCTGCCGACGTCGCCCGCAAACACCAGCGGCGCTTCGGACACAACTGACCCTGCCTGGCGCAGAGGTCGACAACAATCCGTTTGATTCACCTGTGCCCTTGGGCACCGCACGTCGGCGCTTACCAAGGAGAGGGCGGCCCCAGCCCCGGGGCCGCCCTCTCCTTCGGCACATGTTCCTTCCGCACAGGTCCCCGGCACGGAAGGGGTGTTGGCGCTGCGAAGCGGCGATTTCAGCCCGGCCGTGCGCCCACGTCGTACGGCGGCGGTCAGCCCGCCATGCAGGAGGGGCCCAGCAGTTCCTTGAGGTCGCCGAAGAGAGCCGGCGCGGGCGTGACCCGGTGCTTGTCCAGCCGCAGGACCGTGGTCTTGCGGGCTCCCTGCAGCCGCACCCGTACCTCGCTCGATCCCCTGTGGTGGGTGAGGACTTCGCCGAGCTTCTCCACGAGCGGCGGTGTGATCTTCACCGTGGGGATGGTGATGGTCACGGGAGCACTGGCCGACGCCTCGCTCAGATCGGGGATCATCAGCTCCATCGCGACCAGACGCGGCACGTCCTCACGCTTGTCCAGACGCCCCTTGACGAAGACGACGGCGTCCTCGACGAGTTGGGTGGAGACGAGCTGGTACGTCGCCGGGAAGAACATGCAGTCGATGGAGCCGGCCAGATCCTCCACGGTGGCGATCGCCCACGCGTTGCCCTGCTTGGTCATCTTGCGCTGCAGCCCGGAGATGATGCCCCCGATGGTGACGATCGCGCCGTCCGAGTGCTCACCGCCGGTGAGCTGGGCGATGGCCGCGTCCGCCTTGTCGTTCAGCACGTGCTCCAGGCCGAAGAGGGGGTGGTCGGAGACGTAGAGGCCGAGCATCTCCCGCTCCTGGGCGAGGAGATACGTCTTCTCCCATTCCTCCTCGGAGAAGGTCACATCGAGGCCGAAGCCGGGCGTGTCCTCGCCCTCGTCGCCGCCGAGGTCCCCGAAGAGGTCGAACTGGCCCTCGGCCTCCTTGCGTTTGACCTGCACGACATTGTCGATCATCGGCTCGAACTGGGCGGTCAGGCCCTTGCGCGTATGACCCATCTCGTCGAACGCGCCCGCCTTGATGAGGGATTCGACGGTGCGCTTGTTGCACACGACGGCCTCGACCTTGTCGAGGAAGTCCGGGAACGAGCTGTACTTCCCCTTCGCCTTGCGGCACTTGACGATCGAATCGACCACGTTCTGGCCGACGTTCCGCACGGCCGTGAGGCCGAAGACGATCGTCTGGTCGTCCCGCGAGGTGAAGTTGGCCTCCGACTCGTTGACGTCCGGCGGCAGCACCTTGATGCCCATCTTGCGGCACTCGTTGAGATAGACCGCCGACTTGTCCTTGTCGTCGCGCACCGAGGTGAGCAGCGCCGACATGTACTCCGCGGGGTAGTTGGCCTTGAGGTATGCCGTCCAGTAGGTGACCAGGCCGTACGCGGAGGAGTGCGCCTTGTTGAAGGCGTATCCGGCGAAGGGCACCAGGACGTCCCAGACGGCCTGGACGGCCTGGTCCGAATAGCCGTTGTCTCGCATGCCCTTCTGGAAGTTCACGAACTCCTTGTCGAGAACCTCCTTCTTCTTCTTGCCCATGGCGCGGCGCAGCAGGTCGGCCTGCCCCAGTGAGTAACCGGCGAGCACCTGCGCGGCCTTCTGCACCTGCTCCTGATAGACGATCAGGCCGTGGGTGATGTCGAGGACCTCTTTGAGCGGCTCCTCCAGCTCCGGGTGGATCGGGGTGATCTCCTGCTGGCCGTTCTTGCGCAGCGCGTAGTTGATGTGGCTGTTCATGCCCATGGGGCCGGGCCGGTACAGCGCCGAGACGGCGGAGATGTCCTCGAAGTTGTCGGGCTTCATCATGCGCAGCAGGGAGCGCATGGGACCGCCGTCGAACTGGAAGACGCCGAGAGTGTCGCCCCGGCAGAGCAGTTCGAAGGTCTTGGCGTCGTCCAGCGGCAGATCGAGCAGCCTGAGGTCGACGTCCTTGTTCTTGCGGATCATCTTGACCGCGTCGTCCATGATCGTGAGGTTGCGCAGGCCGAGGAAGTCCATCTTCAGCAGGCCCAGCGCCTCACAGCTCGGGTAGTCCCACTGCGTGACGACGACGCCGTCGTTCTTCGGCGAGAAGACCGGCACGTGGTCGATCAGCTTCTCGCTGGACATGATCACGCCCGCGGCGTGCACGCCCATCTGCCGCACCAGGCCCTCGATGCCGCGGGCGGCGTCGATCACCTTCGTCACGTCCGGCTCGTTCTCGTACATCGAGCGGATCTCGCCCGCTTCGCTGTAGCGCGGGTGGTCCTTGTCGGTGATGCCGGAGAGCGGGAGGCCCTTGCCGAGGACGTCGGCAGGCATGGCCTTGGTGATCCGGTCGCCCATCGCATACGGGTAACCCAGCACGCGCGCCGAGTCCTTGATGGCGTTCTTCGCCTTGATCGTGCCGTAGGTGCCGATCATGGCGACCTTGTCCGCGCCGTACTTCTCCGTGACGTACCGGATGACGTCGCCGCGCCTGCGCTCGTCGAAGTCGATGTCGACGTCGGGCATGGTGAGGCGCTCGGGATTGAGGAACCGCTCGAAGATCAGTCCGTGGGTCACCGGATCGAGGTCGGTGATGCCCAGGGCGTAGGAGGCGATCGAGCCGGCGGCCGAGCCGCGGCCGGGGCCGACCGCGATGCCGTTGTCCTTGGCCCAGTTGATGAAGTCGGCGACGACGAGGAAGTAGCCCGGGAAGCCCATCGAGATGATGACGTCCATCTCGTACTCCACGAGCTCCTGGCGGTCCTGCGGGACGCCCGCCGGGTAGCGGACGGCCATCCCCCGCTTGACCTCCTCCTTGAACCAGGAGACCTCGTCGTACCCCTCGGGCACGTCGAAGCGGGGCATCAGGTTCCTGGTCTCGAACATCCCCGTGGTGTCGACGCGTTCGGCGATCAGCAGCTGTGTGTTGCGGCAGCCCTGCTGCCAGGCCTCCGAGGAGTCGATGGCATACATCTCCTCGGCCGACTTGATGTAGTAACCCGCGCCGTCGAAGCTGAAGCGGTCGGGGTCGGAGAGGTTGCTGCCGGTCTGGATGCACAGCAGGGTGTCGTGGGCCGCGGACTCGTGTTCGTAGGTGTAGTGCGAGTCGTTGGTGACGACGAACGGGGCGTCGATCCTCTTCGCGACCTCTTCCAGCCCGGCGCGCGCCCGCCTGTCGATCTCGATGTTGTGGTCCATCAGCTCGACGAAGAAGTTCTCCTTGCCGAAGATGTCCTGGAACTCTCCGGCGGCCTGGACGGCCTCCTCCAGCTGCCCGAGGCGGATCTTCGTGCTCACCTCCCCGGAGGGGCAGCCGGTCGTGGCCATCATCCCCTTCGCGTACTCGGCGAGCAGCTCTCGGTCCATCCGGGGCTTGCGGAAGAAGCCCTCCAGGCCGGCACGGGACTGGGCGCGGTAGAGGTTGTGCAGGCCCTCCTTGTCGCGGGCCCACATCGTCATGTGCGTGTACGCACCGTTACCGGAGACGTCGTCACGTTTCTGGTGCGGGGTGCCCCACTTGACCGGGCGCAGGTTCCGGCGGTGGTCCGGGGCGACGTACGCCTCGATGCCCATGATCGGGGTGATGCCGGCGTCCTTGGCCTGGTGGAAGAAGTCGTACGCCCCGTGGAGATTGCCGTGGTCCGTCATCGCGACATGCGACATGCCCATCTCGCCGCAGGCCTTGAACATGTCCTTCAGCCGCGCTGCGCCGTCCAGCAGCGAATACTGAGTGTGCACGTGCAGATGTGTGAACGGCTGGTCGGTCACGGCGCGGAACACCTCCGGGCAGGATGCTGCTGGAACGGCTCCGGAGTCTACGGGCCGCCACCGACAACCGCGGCCGACGGGCGCGGGGCCCAACTCGCCCGCGCCGCCGAGGCGTACGGGCTGCGCGCCGGCACCGGACGCCACGGCCCGCCGTCCCGCACGGCGGCCCGTACGAGAGGATCCCGGTGGACGTCCCGGCACTCCCCGCCCGGCGTCCCGCACCGTCGGCACCCCGGAAGGGCGGCACTCATGGCAACGCAGCAGACCGGCGCGGCGGAAGCCCGCGCCGAGCGGATCCTGGACGTCTTCGACAGCGCCTTCGGGGAGCTGCTGGCGGCGGACCCGGCCGCGTTCCAGGTCAAGTTCCGCAAGATGGCCGCGTCCGCGTTCGCCTTCTACCGCGGCACCGCCTGTCTCTTCTACGCCGACGCCACCGAGGGCTCCGCGAGCGGCGGCGAAGGGGCGGGACGCACCGGCCCGTTCCTCGACGAGCACACCGGCAGGGTCTGGATCCACGGCGATCTGCACGCCGAGAACTTCGGCACGTACATGGACGCCAACGGCCGGCTCACCTTCAACGTCAACGACTTCGACGAGGCCTTCATCGGCCCGTTCACCTGGGACCTGCAGCGCTTCGCCGCCTCCGTGGCGCTGCTCGGCTACGGCAAGGCTCTCAGCGACGGGCAGATCACCGGTCTGGTGCGCACGTACGCGGACGCGTACCGGGAGCGCATCCGCGCGCTCGCGGCAGACGGCGGCGACGCCGCGCGGGGCGCGCAGACGAGCGCGCAGGGTGGGATGCCGGGGCGGGGCGCGCAGGCCGGTGCCGACGCGGGGACCGCCCCCTCCCTCACCCTCGACACCGCACGGGGCCCCGTACTGGCGGCGCTGCGCTCGGCGCGTGCCAACACCCGCTTCGGGCTGCTGGAAAGCATGACGGAGATCCGCGAGTGGGAGCGCCGCTTCACCCCCGGCGGCGGTGCGGTCGAGCTCGACCAGGCGACCCGCGCGGAGGTGCTGGACGCCTTCGGCGGCTACATCGCCACTCTGCCCGGGAGCACCCGCCTGCGTACCGACGCCTACCGCGTCAAGGACGTGGTCGGGCGCCGGGGGGTGGGCATCGGCAGCGCGGGCCTGCCCTCGTACAACATCCTCCTCGAAGGCCACAGCGACGCCCTCGAGAACGATCTCGTGATCTACATGAAGCAGGCACAGACCCCCGCCGTCGCCCGGCACATCACCGATCCCGCGATCCACGGCTACTTCCGGCACGAGGGCCACCGCACCGTGATCTCCCAGCGCGCCCTGCAGGCGCACGCCGACCCGTGGCTGGGCTGGACGGAGCTGCGCGGTACGGGCCAGCTCGTCGCCGAGGTCTCGCCGTACGCCGTCGACCTGGACTGGTCGGATCTGGACGACCTCGACGAGATCACCCAGGTCGTCGGCGACCTCGGCCGGGCCACCGCCACCATGCACGCCGCGGCGGACGACGAGAGCGGCCAAACCCTCGTGCCGTTCTCCACGGAGCGCGCCATCGACGCAGCGATCGCCGGGGACGAGGAGGGCTTCCCGCAGATGCTGGCCGACTTCGCACACGACTACGGTTCGAGGACTCGCCGCGACCACCAGATCTTCGTGGACCTCTTCCGCAACGGCCGCATCCCCGGCCTGTAGACGCGGCGGCGGGCGAGGCGGCACGGGCGGCGGCGCGCAGCCGGGACCGCGGGGCGCGGCAGGCGGCGCCGGCGAGCGTCCGCGGACCGGCGCGACCGGCCGTTACCGGCCGCGAGCGACGGTGAGCGGTCATGAACGGTCATGAGCACCGCAATTCACTGCCCGCCTTTGCTGCAATTCACGGCCCGCTTTTAGAGACCCCTTACGCCTCCGCATGGCACACTTCCCGGCGATGGACATGGATGCGGCAGGCATACGGACAGCACGGGCGGTCGTCTTCACCGTGCTGTGCGTCACGCTGTCCGCCGGGTCCCACGTACTCCTCTCCGGCGTGCCTCTCCCCCTCGGTCCGCTGCTGGCGGTCACGGGCGTGATCTTCCTGCTGGCCTTCGCCCTCGCCGACCGCGAGCGCGGTTACGGGCGCATCGCCGCCGTCCTGATCCCGCTGGAGCTGCTGGCCGACACCGTCTTCACCGCCGGTCAGCACACCTGTTACGGACAGGCGGGCGGCCCCGTCACCGGCCCGCTGCGCACAGTCGGCGTCGATCTGCTGTGCGGCGGCAGCGGCGTCGGCACCCCGCTGGCCCACCTCGCCGCGCAGGGCGGAGGGCGCGACGCAGCCGAGGCGCTCTCCCAGGGCAACGGGAACGGCACCGTGGAGGCGCTCGGTCCGGTCGGCCCGCTGGAGGCCGCGCCGTCGGCCACGCCGTTCGTGCTCCTCGCGGCACACATCGCCGTCGGGCTGCTGGCCGCCGCCTGGCTCCGGCGCGGTGAGGCGGCGCTGGCCGGGCTGCTGCGCGCCGCTTCGGTGACGGCGTTCCGGCCGCTGCGGCTGGCGGTCGCCGCCGGGTGCCGCAGCCGCGATTCCGGCAGGCCCGTACCGGCCCCCCGGTCGCTGCCGGTCCTGGGCCCGCGCACGCTTCCGCTGCTCACCCACTCCGTGCACCGACGAGGACCGCCACCGCTCGTGCTCGCTGCCTGAGGCCTCGACCCTGAAGCCCGAACAGGCGCAGCGGCCCCGTGTTCCCGTGTGAACCGGCGACCCGTGTGAACCGGCCACCCGTGTGAGCCGGCCGCGCGAGCCGAGCCGTCACGAGACCGTCCATCGTCGTCCCCCGCGCACACCGCGTACGCAGACCACGGAGAAGGAACCCATGAGCAAGCGCAACAGCCAGGAAGCCAAGCGCGCCGCCCGCGAGCGGCTGCGCGTCGAACGTGAACGGCAGGCCAAGAAGGACAAGATGCGCCGGCAGGCGCTCGTCGGCGTCGCGGTCCTCGGCGTCCTCGCCGTGGCCGGCGGCATCTTCTTCGCCGTGACCAAACTGACCGCACCCTCCGGCTGGGAGGCGGCCAAGGAGCAGAAGCTCGTCAAGCCCGCCAACTCCTCGGGCAAGGACGGCGAGTACATCCTCGTCGGCAACGAGAGCGCGAAGAAGAGCGTCGACGTCTTCGAGGACCTGCGCTGCCCGGCCTGCGCCCAGTTCGAGCAGGGAGCGGGCAAGCTCCTCGTCAACGGCGCCGAGGACGGCAAGTACAAGCTCAAGGTGCACCTGGGCGACCTGATCGACGGCAACCTCGGCGGTGAGGGCTCGAAGAACGCCATCAGCGCACTGGGCGCCGCGCTCAACGTGAGCAAGGACGCCTACCGCGACTACCACGAGAAGCTGTACTCGCCGCAGTTCCACCCGCAGGAGACCCAGGACAAGTTCGCCGACGACGACTATCTGCTCAAGGTCGCCGACTCCGTACCGGCGCTGAAGGGCGACGCCGGCTTCAAGAAGGCCGTCGAGGACGGCAAGTACGACAGGTGGGCGCTCGACATGGTCGCGGACTTCAAGAAGAACAAGGTCAAGGGCACGCCCACCATCCGCATCGACGGCAAGGACGTCGACCAGCGCCAGCTCCCGGGCGAACTGAAGAAGCTGGGCGTGAAGATCCCGGGCGGCGCCCAGCCCCCGCAGCAGTAACGGCGGCCCGGCGCCGGTGACTTGGCGCCGGGGCTTCTGAGGGCGGTCCGGCCGTTCGGCCGGGCCCGGCGGGCGGTTCATGTCGGCCCGTCGCGGCCGGCGCCGCTCCGTACGTACCGTCCTGCGGCCGAACATGCCCCGACGGGCAGTTGAACTCTTGCGAGTGACCTGCCCGTCGGGGCTACTTGTGCGTAACATCAAGGTCCGTGACGAACACACATCGTGAACCTCCCACCTCAGTTCCGGCGGAGAGACCCTCGCCCGGACTCCCCAGACGCCGCACCGTCGTTGCGGCCACCGCCGCCTCCGCGGCCCTGCTCCCCCTCACCGGCGGCACGGCGAACGCCCGCGCCGCCGCGGCCCCCCAGTTCCTGCACGGCGTCGCCTCCGGCGACCCGCTGCCCGACGGCGTCCTGCTGTGGACACGCGTCACGCCCACCCCGGACGCCGTGCCCGGATCGGGCAAGGGCGGCCCCACGACCGTCACTTGGGAAGTCGCGGCGGACGAGGGCTTCCGCAAGATCGTCGCCCACGGCACCGCCGAGGCAGCCGCCGCCACCGACCACACCGTCAAGGCGGACGTACGCGGACTCGCGGCGGACACCGCCTACTGGTTCCGCTTCAGCACCGGAGGCGTGAACTCCCCCGCCGGACGCACCCGTACGGCACCGGCCGAGGACGCAGACGCCGCCAACCTCCGCCTGGGCGTGGTCTCCTGCGCGCAGTACGAGGCCGGCTACTACGCCTCGTACAGGCATCTGGCCGGACGCGCGGATCTGCACGCCGTCCTCCATCTCGGCGATTACATCTACGAATACGGGCACGAGGAGTACCCCCTGGAGGGGCGCGCCGTCCGTGCCGTCCAGCCCGAGCACGAGACGGTCACCCTCGCCGACTACCGCGTCCGGCACGGCCACCACAAGCTCGATCCCGACCTGCAGGCCATGCACACTGCCCACCCGCTCATCGCGATCTGGGACGACCACGAGATCGCCAACGACACCTGGTCCGGCGGCGCGGAGAATCACACACCGGGCGAAGAGGGCGAGTGGGCGGACCGCCGACGGGCCGCGACACAGGCCTACTTCGAGTGGATGCCGGTACGGCCCTCGACGGAGGGCAACACCTACCGCCGCATCCGTTTCGGCCGGCTCGCCGATCTGCACCTGCTCGATCTGCGTTCGTTCCGCGATGAGCAGGCGAGCATCGGCGACGGCGACGTGATCGACGACCCCGACCGCAGCATCACGGGCCGCAAGCAGCTGGACTGGCTCAAGTCCGGGCTCTCCTCCTCGACGGCGCGCTGGCGCATGGTCGGCACCTCGGTGATGATCGCCCCCATGGCCTTCGGCTCCGTCCCGGCCCATCTCCTCGGCCCGCTCGCGGAGTTGCTCGGCATCCCGAAGGAGGGCCTGGCCCTCAACGTCGACCAGTGGGACGGCTACACCGACGACCGGCGCGAGCTGCTGACGCACCTGCGCGACCAGCGCATCGACAACACCGTCTTCCTGACGGGCGACATCCACATGGCCTTCGCCAACGAGGTCCCCGTCAAAGCGGCGACGTATCCCGAGGACGCGCCGGTGGCCACGGAGTTCGTCGTCACGTCCGTCACGTCGGACAACCTCGACGACGTCCTCAACGCCGCACCCGACACCGTCTCGTCGGTCGCGGAGGCGGCCGTCAGGGCCGCCAACGGCCATGTGCGGTGGCTCGACATGGACTCGCACGGCTACGGCGTCCTCGACATCGACGCCGAGCGGGCGCAGATGGACTACTTCATCCTCTCCGACAAGGAGGACCGCGGCGCCACCAGCGAGGTCCGCCGCTCCTACCGCACCCTCTCCGGCACCCAGCGCCTGGAGAGGGCGGACGGCCCGCTGAGCGCCTGACCGGCCGCCGGCCGACGCCCCCCCGGTACGCCACGGACCGGGCCCCGCCGCACCACGCCGGCGGGCCCGGTCCCCCGCCGGTGCCCCGTGAGTCAGCCCACGCTGTCGAGGAAGCCCAGCACCGTGCGCCAGGTGCGCTCGGCCGCCTCCGGTTCGTGATCGTCCAGATCCTCGTCGGTGAAGAGATGGCCCGCTCCCGCGTACCGGAAGATCTCGACGTCCGCACCCGCCCGCCGCATCTGCAGATACCACGCGTTCAGCCAGTCGTCCGGCTCGAACGCGTCCGGTTCGGCGACGTGCAGCTGTACGGGGAGATCGTCCACGGCCGCGTCCTCGGCAAGGTCCGAGGTGCCGTGCAGAAGCAGCAGCGCACGGGCGCGGTCGTCGGCGAGGGCAAGGTTCTGGGCGATCGAACCGCCGAGGGAGAAGCCCGCGTAGACCAGGCCGCGTTCGGAGAGCGGGGCCGTCACGGTCACGGCCCGCATCAGCAGCTCGTCCCTGCCGATCTCGTCCTTCAGCACCATCCCCTCTTCGACGGTGCCGGCAGTACGCCCGTCGAAGAGGTCGGGCGTGTGCACCTCGTGCCCGGCGGCCCGCAGCCGGTCCGCCGCCTTGTGCACGGCGGGTCGCAGTCCGTAGGCGGAGTGGAACAGCACGACGGTGGCCAAAATGTCACTTCCCTCACATAGCGCCGGTGGGCCCGTTCCGGGCCGGGCCCCCGCACATGGTGGCAGGTACGGTCGGCAGAGCCCGTCAATCCCCGAGGAGTCACCCGCCATGGAGAACGTGCTACGGCCGCTCATCGTGTTCGGCGGTGCGATCGTGCTCGCGTTCGTCGTCGCCTGGGCCGTCGACCGGCTGCTGCGCCGCATCGACGCCCGCCATCCGGAGACCCCGCTGTGGGGGCTGCTGCGGCGCGGGCGCGTGCCCCTTCAGGCCGTCGTCTTCGTGGCTCTGCTCAACATCTTCTACGACCAGGCCGAGATCGCCCGCAGCTATCGCCCGACCGTCAACCTGTGGCTGCACATCATCCTCATCGCGGCCACGGCGTGGCTGATCCTGAGGATCCTCGCCGGCATCGTGGAGACGACCACCGTGCGGTACGCGGGCGTGGCGCACGACCCGGCGCGCGCCAGGCGTGTGAAGACCCAGCTCACGCTGATCCAGCGGCTGGTCACCACGGTCGTGGTCGTCATCGCCGCCTCCGCCATCCTCCTTCAGTTCGACGCCATGAAGACGCTGGGCACATCGATGCTCGCCTCCGCGGGTGTGCTGGGGATCGTCGCCGGTATCGCCGCCCAGGCCACCCTGGGCAATCTCTTCGCGGGGCTTTCGATCGCCTTCGGCGACATGGTGCGCATCGGCGACGAGGTCGTGGTGGACGGCGAGTTCGGGACCGTCGACGAGATCACCGTCTCCTATCTGGTGATCCGCACATGGGACGAGCGGCGAGTGACGATGCCCGTCTCGTACTTCACCAGCAAGCCGTTCGAGAACTGGTCCCGCGGCGGCCCGCAGATGACCGGCACCGTCTTCCTCCAGCTCGATCACTCCGCCCCGGTCGCGGAGCTGCGCAAGCGGACGGAGGAGCTGGTGCGGGCGAACGACTACTGGGACGGCCGTAACTGGAGCCTCGTCGTCACCGACACGACACCCAGCACGATCGAGGTGCGCGCCGCGGTCTCGGCGCGTACGTCCGACGACCTGTGGACGCTCCGCTGCGACCTGCGCGAGCAGCTGCTCGACTGGCTTCAGCGCGAGCACCCCTACGCGTTTCCCGGCATCCGTGTCTCCTCCGCGGGCAGCGCTGCCGCCGATGCCGGCGTGCACTCCAACGGGCACGCTGAGAACAGCAATCACCGGGAGAACAGGCTCTCCTGAGGGAGCTTCGCCGCCTCAGAGCTTCACATTTCCGGAGCTTCACGCCGTCGGAGCGTCAGACGC
Organism: Streptomyces sp. DSM 116795; assembly: GCF_055792905.1. Taxonomy (NCBI): domain Bacteria; kingdom Bacillati; phylum Actinomycetota; class Actinomycetes; order Kitasatosporales; family Streptomycetaceae; genus Streptomyces; species Streptomyces sp. DSM 116795. The sequence continues at coordinate 5,910,770 of NZ_CM147707.1, read as the reverse complement.
GGAAACTGCGCAGATCAAGCTGGTGCAGCACGCGGTCGCACACCTCCGGGTCGACGCCCGCCTCGCTGCGCGCGGCGAGGATCTCGTGCCGGGCGGCGGACAGCAGCTCGCCGTTGAGCCGGTGGACCTTCTTCATCCGGGCCGTCCGCTTCGAGTGCGCCTCGCGCCGTTCCTCGTCCACGATGTCCGGCGATATGCGCGCACCCACGTCGTGGGCACGCCGCAGCAGCGCCTCGGAGACCTCCTCGGGAAGATCCTCGACCGCTTCGATCTCCCGCAGCCGCCCTCGCGCCGCCTTCGCGCACCGCAGCGCGAGCTGCCGCTCCAACTCCCGCTCGGCGGCGCTGTCCGCGCGTACGTGCAGCAGTCTCACGAGCCACGGCAGGGTCAGACCCTGGATCACGAGCGTGGCCAGCACGACGGCGAAGGCTATGAAGAGAATGGCGTCCCGTTCGGGGAAGCTCCCGCCGCCCTCGATGGTCAGCGGCACGGCGAGCGCCAGCGCCACCGATGCCACGCCCCGCATCCCGGCCCACCAGACGACCGTCGTCTCACGCCAGTTGAGCGGGATGTCCTCGTCCAGGTCCTTGCGCCGGTGCAGCCGCTTCGCCAGCCACGCCGCCGGCAGCAGCCACAGCAGCCGCAGCACGACCACGGCCGCGATCACGGCGAGCGCCGCCGGGAGCAGTTCGCCCCAGCGTCCGCTCACGGGGCCCACGACCACGGCCAGTTCGAGCCCGATGAGCCCGAACGCGACTCCCGTGACGAGTGTGTCGACGATCGACCAGAAGCTCTGCCCGACCAGCCGCCCCTGCACGTCGTCCGCGTCCACGGCCCGCCCGGAGGAGAGATAGAGCGCGGTCATCAGTACGGCCAGCACACCGGAACCGTGCAGTTCCTCGGCCAGTACGTACGAGGCGAAGGGCACCAGCAGCGTCAGCCCCGTCTGCAGCGTCGCGTCCGCGAGGAACCCGGAAAGCTTGTTCGCGGCCCACCCCAGCGCCAGTCCGACCACGACGGCGACGACCGCGGAGAGAACCAGCTCCCCCGCGGCGCCGGGAAGCGAGAACGTACCGGTGACGGCTGCCGCGACGGCGACGTGGTAGAGCGTGATCGCCGTGACGTCGTTGAAGAGGCCCTCGCCCTCCAGGATGGACACCAGCCGCCGCGGCAGCCCCAGCTGCCCCGCGACGGTCGTCGCGGCGACAGGATCGGGCGGCGCGACCAGCGCGCCCAGCGCGACGGCGGCGGCTATGCCGAGCCCCGGCACCAGCGCGTGGGCCACCGCTGCGACCACCGCGGTCGTCACGAAGACCAGCGCCACCGCCAGCAGAAAGATCGGCCGCTTGTTCGCGGCGAACTGACGCCAGGACGTACGGTGCACGGCCGCGTACAGCAGCGGCGGCAGCACCAGCGGCAGGATGAACTCCGGCGGGATCTGGACGTCCGGCACGAACGGCAGCAGCGCAAGGACACCGCCAAGCAGCGTCATCAGCACCGGCCCCGGCACGCCGACCCGGTCCCCGAGCGGGACCGTGAGGACGGCCCCGAGCAGCAAGGCGAAGAGCAGTGCGAGCTGGTCCACGTCTACGTGCTCTCCGCCCGCACCAGATCCAGCGCCCGCTGAAGATCCTCCGGGTAGTCGCTCTCGTACTCCGCCCACCGCCCGTCGGAAGGGTGCTCGAAGGAGAGCCGCACGGCATGCAGCCACTGCCGCTCCAGCCGCAGCCGCTTGGCGAGCGTCGGGTCGGCACCGTAGGTGAGGTCGCCGACGCACGGGTGGCGGTGCGCGGACATGTGCACGCGGATCTGGTGCGTACGCCCGGTCTCCAGCTTGATGTCGAGCAGGCTGGCCGCGCGGAACGCCTCGATGAGGTCGTAGTGCGTGACGGACGGCTTGCCCTCGGCGGTGACCGCCCACTTGTAGTCGTGCTGGGGATGCCGCCCGACCGGGGCGTCGATCGTGCCGCTCAGCGGATCCGGATGCCCCTGTACGAGCGCGTGATACCGCTTGTCGACGGTCCGCTCCCGGAACTGCTGCTTGAGCAGCGCGTACGCGCGCTCGGACTTGGCGACGACCATCAGCCCGGACGTGCCCACGTCCAGCCGGTGCACGATCCCCTGCCGCTCGGCGGCACCCGAGGTCGCGATCGAGTATCCGCCTGCGGCGAGCCCGCCGATCACGGTGGGGCCGCTCCACCCCGGGCTGGGATGCGCCGCGACGCCTACCGGCTTGTCGACCACCACGACGTCGGCGTCGTCGTGGACGACGGTCATGCCCTCCACGGGCTCGGCCACGATCCGTACCGGCTCGGGCGGAGGCGGCAGCTCCACCTCCAGCCACGCCCCGCCGTGCACCCGGTCCGACTTGCCGGCCTCGGCGCCGTCCAGCAACACCTTGCCGTTGGCGGCCAGTTCGGCGGCCTTGGTGCGGGAAAAGCCGAACATCCGGGAGATGGCGGCGTCGACGCGCTCGCCCTCCAGGCCGTCCGGCACGGGCAGGGTGCGGATTTCGGGGATCGTGCTCACCCGATCGAGTATGCCGGACGCCCGGGTGCTCTCCGTCGCCGCGTGCTGCCGGCCGGTCAGTCCCGGTGGACGGTCCCGTCCGGGTCGAGGCCGCGGAAGGAGAGGATCACGATCAGGATGCCCCCGCACACGATCGCCGAGTCCGCGAGGTTGAAGACCGCGAAGTGCGTGGGCGCGATGAAGTCGACGACGGCACCCTGGAAGACGCCGGGCGAGCGGAACACGCGGTCGGTGAGATTCCCGAACGCGCCGCCCAGCAACAGGCCGAGCGCGATCGCCCAGGGAGCGCTGTAGAGCCGCCTCGCGATCCGCGCGATGACCACGATCACCACGGCGGCGATCGCCGTGAGCACGATGGTCAGGGCCTCGCCGATGCCGAAGGCCGCGCCCCTGTTCCGTACGACGTCCAGCTGGAGCACCGTGCCGATCACCTGGATCGGGGCGTGCTGCTCAAGGACGGCGACCACGACCAGCTTGCTGATCAGGTCGAGCGCGTAGGCGATGGCGGCCACCGTGATCAGCACACCGACCCGCCGCCTGCCACGTGAGGCGGTTGCTACCTCTTCCTGCACACCTTCGCCGCGAGCTCCGTCGGCGGGCTCATCCGTGGTCCCGTCAGGAGTACCGATAGTCCGCTCCACCTCTGTCACCCGACGAGGGTACGACATATGAGGACGGCCGACGCCCCCTTCACCCCCCTCCCGCCCCTCCTGCGGCAACTAGCGCCGCTCCTGCTGCTGCTTGCACTCCACACACAGCGTCGCCCGCGGGAACGCCTGCATCCGGGCTTTGCCGATCGGATTGCCGCAGTTCTCGCAGAGGCCGTACGTACCGGCGTCGAGCCGCTCGATGGCCCGTTCGGTCTGGTAGAGCATCTCGCGGGCGTTGGCCGCGAGCGCCATCTCGTGCTCGCGGGTGATGTTCTTGGTGCCGGTGTCGGCGTCGTCGTCCCCGGCTCCGTCACCGGAGTCGCGCATCAGCCCGTCCAGCGCTTCCCCGGAGGCGACGAGCTCGTCACGCAGCCGCTGCGCCTCGCTCTGCAGTTCGCTGCGGGCATCCTCCACCTCTTGCTGCGTCCACGGCTCCTCACCGGCCCGTACGGCGAGTTCGCCCGGTTCCGCCGGGGCGGCGACCGCGCGTGCTGTGGGAACCTTCTCGGCCTTCGCCACCGGAGTCTTCTTCGCCACCTTGTCGGCTCCTGTCGTCTGCTTCTTCGCCGTGGTCTTGTGAGCGGCGCGCCCCGGCGCCGCCGTCTTCTTCGCCGGGGTCTTCTTCGCCGCCGTCTTCTTCGGTGCGGTCTTCTTCGCTGCCGTCTTCTTGGCGGCCGTCTTCTTCGCCGCCGCCTTCTTCGCCGCGGTCTTCTTCGCCGCGCTCTTCTTCGATGCGGTCTTCTTCGCGGGCGCCTCCCCCTCCGCCGTCCTCCCGGTCTCCCCTGCTGTGACCTTCTGCGCGGTCTTCTTCGGTGCGGCCTTCTTTGCCGTCTTCTTGGCCGCCGTCTTCTTCGCCGTCTTCTTCGGTGCGGTCTTGCCGGCCGCAGAGGTCTTCTTCGTGGCCGCGGCCTTCTTCGTGGACTTGTCAGCAGCTGCCGGGGAACTCGCGGCAGATCCTCTCGCCACCATGGCCGTGGCCCCTTCACATATTGTGATCTTGCTCGCGAAACGTGACCGGAACGATAAATCGACTCCGAACGCTCGACAACGGGGGCACGCCGGTCTCCAATCCGTTGTGCCCCGCCCGGCCCTGCGAAAACCGCCCCGCCACAGCCCGCGGAGCCCCGTACACTGGGCTGAGCGACAGGCGATGAAGGGGACGAGTAGCGTCGGGTACGCAGCCACGAGCGACCTGGGGACGGTGTGAGCCCAGGGGTCTGCACGGCGTGAACATCACCCCGGAGCCGCCGGAAGAAAGCACCGGTTGCGACCGGCGCGAGTAGAACCGGCAGTGCACCTCAAATGAGGGGGCAGTGGACCCACGGTCCGCTGCCAAGGAGGGTGGTACCGCGGGTCCGCCGCCGTTCAGGCAGGCGATCTCGTCCCTCCGACGGAAGCTGAGATGTCCGCCGGAGGAAGTTCCGATGCCGCAGTACCGCCAGGTGCCAGCCCAGGTAGACCTGCCCGCCCTTGAGCACGCCGTGCTCGACTTCTGGCGGGACCAGAAGGTCTTCGCCCGTACCCTCGAACAGTCCGAGGGGCGCCCCGAGTGGGTCTTCTACGAAGGTCCGCCGACCGCCAACGGTATGCCGGGCGCGCACCACATCGAGGCCCGCGTCTTCAAGGACGTCTTCCCGCGCTTCCGCACCATGCGCGGATACCACGTCGCGCGCAAGGCCGGCTGGGACTGCCACGGCCTCCCGGTCGAGCTGGCCGTCGAGCGCGAGATGGGCTTCAACGGCAAGCAGGACATCGAGAATTACGGCATCGCGGAGTTCAACGCCCGCTGCCGGGAGTCCGTCACACGGCACACCGACGCCTTCGCCGAGCTGACGACGCGCATGGGCTACTGGGTCGACATGGACGACGCGTACCGCACCATGGACCCGGAGTACGTGCAGTCGGTCTGGTGGTCCCTGAAGCAGATCTTCGAGAAGGGGCTGCTCGTACAGGACCACCGCGTCGCTCCCTGGTGCCCGCGGTGCGGCACCGGGCTGTCGGACCACGAACTGGCCCAGGGATACGAGACGATCGTCGACCCGTCGGTCTACGTACGCTTCCCGCTGACGTCGGGACCGCTGGCCGGAGAGGCGTCGCTCCTGGTGTGGACGACCACTCCCTGGACGCTGGTGTCCAACACCGCGGTCGCGGCCCACCCGGAGGTCACCTACGTCGTCGCGACGAACGGCCTGGAGAAGATCGTCGTCGCCGAACCGCTGCTCGGCAAGGCGCTGGGCGAAGACTGGGAGGCGACCGGACAGCACTTCACCGGCGCCGAGATGGAGCGCTGGAGCTACGAACGCCCGTTCAACATCGTGGAGATGGAGGGCGCGCACTTCGTCGTCAACGCCGAGTACGTGACCACCGAGGACGGCACCGGCCTGGTCCACCAGGCCCCCGCCTTCGGCGAGGACGACATGCGCACCTGCCGCGCCTACGGCCTGCCGGTGGTCAATCCGGTCCGTCCGGACGGCACCTTCGAGGCCGGACTGCACCTGGTGGAGGGGCAGTTCTTCAAGAAGGCCGACGAGGCCCTCGTCGCCGATCTCGACGCCCGCAACCTGCTGCTGCGGCACATGCCGTACGAGCACAGCTATCCGCACTGCTGGCGCTGCCACACGGCCCTGCTCTACTACGCACAGCCGTCCTGGTACATCCGCACGACCCGGATCAAGGACGCGCTGCTGGAGCAGAACGAACTCACCAACTGGTATCCGGAGTCGGTCAAGCACGGCCGCTACGGCGACTGGCTCGACAACAACATCGACTGGGCGCTCAGCCGCAACCGCTACTGGGGCACGCCGCTCCCCGTCTGGCACTGCGAGGAAGGCCACTTGACGTGCGTCGGCTCACTGGCGGAGCTGACGAAACTGACGGGACGCGACCAGTCGGCGCTCGACCCGCACCGCCCGTACATCGACGAGGTCACCTTCGGCTGCCCCGCCGAGGGCTGCGCGCTGGAGGCGACGCGCGTCCCCGAAGTCATCGACGCCTGGTACGACTCGGGCTCGATGCCCTTCGCGCAGTGGGGATACCCGTACAAGAACAAGGAGTTGTTCGAGAAGCGCTATCCGGCGCAGTTCATCTCCGAAGCGATCGACCAGACCCGCGGCTGGTTCTACACGCTGATGGCCGTCGGCACCCTGGTCTTCGAGAAGTCCTCGTACGAGAACGTGGTCTGCCTCGGCCACATCCTCGCCGAGGACGGCCGCAAGATGTCCAAGCACCTTGGCAACATCCTGGAGCCGATCCCACTGATGGATCAGCACGGGGCGGACGCGGTGCGCTGGTTCATGGCTGCCGGCGGCTCGCCGTGGGCGGCCCGGCGCGTGGGGCACGGCACGATCCAGGAAGTCGTACGCAAGACGCTGCTGACGTTCTGGAACACCGTGGCCTTCCAGGCCCTGTACGCCCGCACGTCCGGCTGGTCGCCGTCCGAATCGGACCCGGCGCCCGACACCAGGCCGCTGCTGGACCGCTGGCTGCTGAGCGAACTCCACGCGCTGGTCGACCAGGTGACGGTCGCCATGGAGGGTTACGACACCCAGCGCGCCGGCAAGCTGCTCTCGACCTTCGTCGACGACCTGTCCAACTGGTACGTACGCCGCTCCCGGCGCCGCTTCTGGCAGGGCGACCCGGCAGCGATGCGCACCCTCCACGACACCCTGGAGCGGGTGACGCGTCTGATGGCCCCCATCGTGCCGTTCGTCACCGAGCGCGTGTGGCAGGACCTGATCGTCCCGGTCACGCCCGGGGCGCCGGACTCGGTGCACCTTGCCGACTGGCCCGAGGCGGACCTGGACAAGGTCGATCCGGAGCTGTCCCAGGACATGCTTCTGGTGCGCCGGCTGGTCGAGTTGGGGCGTGCGACCCGCGCGGAGTCGGGCGTCAAGACACGTCAGCCCCTCTCCCGGGCGCTCGTCGCCGCGCACGGCTTCGAGACGCTCTCGCCCGACCTGCGCAACCAGATCACCGAGGAGCTCAACGTCACCGCGCTCGCCTCCCTTTCGGAGGTCGGCGGCTCGCTGGTGGACACCACGGCCAAGGGCAACTTCCGTGCCCTGGGCCGCCGTTTCGGCAAGGGCACCCAGGGCGTGGCCCAGGCGATCGCCAGCGCGGACGCCGCTGCCCTCTCCTCGGCCCTCCGCGAGGGCACAGCCGTGGTCGAGGTGGACGGGGAGCACGTGCCGCTCTCGCCGGAGGAAGTGATCATCACCGAGACCCCGCGTGAGGGCTGGTCCGTCGCGTCCGACTCGGGAGCCACGGTCGCCCTCGACCTGGAGATCTCGCCCGACCTGCGCCGCGCGGGCCTCGCGCGGGACGCGATCCGCCTCATCCAGGAGGCCCGCAAGAACTCGGGCCTCGACGTCGCGGACCGCATCGAGCTGCGCTGGTCCTCGACGGACGAGGAGGTCGAGAGGGCACTCGTGGACCACTCCGCGCTGATCTCCGACGAAGTCCTAGCGACGGAGTTCACCCCCGCCGGTACCGACGAGAGCACTGGGGAGCCCTCCTTCGGCGCACCCTTCGAGGACGAGTCGCTCTCCCTCACCTTCCGTCTCCGCAAGGTCTGACGGAACGCCCCGTACGGGGCTCGGCGAGGCCGCGGAGGCCGTCCGCACAGCGGGCGCTCCGCGGCCTCGCCGCCGCTTGGGCACGGCCTTCGTGGGGACCTCGCTGCAGCGCTGCCGAAAAGCCTCTGAGCGTCCGGCTGACGGAGTGAGAGCACGCCTGCGGAGCTCGGAGGGTAGAAACCGGCGCGCGGCCCCCTGAGAGCGCTGTGCGCCCCCAACGGGACAACAACCGGCCGACCACCGGCAGCAGGTCCCACGCGCCCCGCACACGGGCAAGGGCCGGGCCCGGAAGCGAGTGGCTTCCGGGCCCGGCCCTTGCCTTATGCCGGCGAATCCGCCGTCAGTCGATCAGTTGTCGTCCTCGTCGATCAGGAAGCCCCGCATCGGTGACGGAGCCTGCTGCGGCGCGGGGCCGCCCTGGGGACGTACGGGCGCCATCGGCTGCGTCATCGCCGGGGACATCTGCTGCTGTCCTCCGCCGTAACTCGGGCCGCCCTGCGGAGGACCGCCGTGACCGCCCATGCTGTGGCCGTTGCCCCCCATGGACTGGTGGCCTCCCATGCTGCCGACTCCCGCGCCGGCGGGTGCTCCCGCCATCGACGGGGACGGCGGGAGAGAAGCCGTGGCGGGCGTACGCGGCGGAGCCAGCGAGTCGTCCGCCTGGTTCTCCAGCTGACGCAGCTGGCTCTCCAGGTACGACTTCAGACGCGTGCGGTACTCCCGCTCGAAGCCACGCAGGTCCTCGACCTTGCGCTCCAGCGTCGCCCTGGCGGACTCGAGAGAGCCCATCGCGACGCGGTGCTTCTCCTGGGCGTCCCGCTCAAGGGCGTCCGCCTTGGCGCGGGCGTCACGCTCAAGACCCTCGGCACGGCTGCGCGCCTCACCGACGATCTTGTTCGCCTCGGAACGGGCTTCGGCAATGGCCTGGTCGGCGGTCTGCTGTGCGAGCGACAGCACACGAGCGGCGCTGTCGTTGTTCTGCCCGCCGCCGCCACCTGGCATCTGCGGGCCACCGGGACCCATCGGACCGCCGGGGCCACCCTGGGGTCCGCCGGGACCCATGGGGCCACCGGGACCGCCCTGAGGACCGCCGGGTCCGGCAGGAAGCTGCGGCTGCCCGCCGGGGAGCTGGGGCGGACCGCCCATGCCCTGCTGCGGGCCGTGGCCCGGGTGCTGACCCGGGTGCTGGCCGGGGTGCTGCCCAGGACCGCCGTGCTGACCCGGCGGCACCGGCTGCGGACCTGATATGGCGGCGGGCACGGGGCCCCCGCCTTGCCGGTCCTGCGGCTCAGGCTTGCGCATCCCGCCCTGCTGCTGGTTCTGCGCGGCGGCACGGGTCGCTGCGGCGAGCTTCGCGCGCAGGTCCTCGTTCTCGCGCAGCAGGCGCGTCAGCTCGGCTTCGACCTCGTCCAGGAAGGCATCGACTTCGTCCTCGTCGTAACCTTCTCGGAGGCGGACGGTCGTGAACTGCTTGTTCCGCACGTCCTCGGGGGTCAGTGGCATCTCTTCACCTCAACGTAACTCGTCGGCATGTCGGCAAGACCATTTCGATCGTTCACAGCCTGGCCACGACGTTGATCAGGATGTAGACGATGATCATCAGTACGAAGAAGGACAGGTCGAGCGCCACGCCCCCGAAGCGCAACGGCGGGATGAACCGCCGCAGCAACTTGAGTGGCGGATCAGTGACAGTGTAGGTCGCTTCGAGAACGACCACCATCGCCTTGCCGGGCTGCCATGAGCGGGCGAACTGGAAGACGTAGTCCATCACCAGTCGGAAGATCAACACGAGCAGGAAGCAGTACAGCGCGACTTGGACCACCTCGAGTGCGGTACTCACTGCGCTTCCCTCTCCCCTCGCCTCGTTGGGCGCTCTCGCGTGACCTTACGGCCCGTTCCGTTGATCCTTGCGTCTTCAGCTCTGGTTGAAGAACCCGCCCTCTGCGATGCGGGCCTTGTCCTCCGCCGTGACATCGACGTTAGCAGGAGACAGCAGGAACACCTTCTGCGTCACTCTTTCAATACTCCCGTGGAGACCGAAGACCAGACCGGCTGCGAAGTCGACAAGTCTCTTCGCGTCCGTATCATCCATCTCCGTCAAGTTCATGATCACGGGGGTACCCTCGCGGAAGTGTTCCCCGATGGTACGGGCCTCGTTGTACGTACGGGGGTGCAACGTGGTGATCCGGTACGGCTCCCGTTCGGACACGACTTTGGGCATGATCACCGGGGCGCTCTTCTCCAGACTCTGGCGTTCAGGTGTGATGGATGCCACGGGGGCAATTCTCCCGGATCGTCCGTTTTCGACGATCGCCGGGGGAGACGGCTGCTCCCTCTCCCGCTGGGCGGGAGGATGCATCACGCGCACCGGCTCGGCCGGTTCGTCCTTCTGCAGGGAGTCGTGCGACTGCAGCGGCTCGTGCCGCCGGCGGTCCCTCTCGGGCTCCGGTTCGGGTTCGAACTCGTCGTCGGGATCGAAACCCGGGCCGTCGTACCCATCGTCCTCCACGAGGCCGAGGTAGACCGCCATCTTGCGCATAGCGCCGGCCATTCTCTGCGTCCTCCGCTCTGTGGTGGGCCCCCGCCTTCGGTGGGGAGACCCGTGGCTCCGTCACCGGTGGCCTGGATCCCGGCGGGTCTGTCCGCCTGCTGTCTTCCAAGGGGAAATGACCATATTTTGTGCCGTGGTCCGACTTGTTGGCGACGTTACCCGAGCCGGGGTCGCTCTCCGAGTACCGCACTGCCGACGCGCACATGTGTCGCCCCCGCGGCCACGGCCTCTTCGAGATCCGAGCTCATCCCTGCTGACACCATGGTTGCAGCAGGATGCCTTGTACACAGGCCGGTTGAGATTTCCCGCAGCCGTTCGAAGGCGGCCGACGGGCGTCCCGCGTAAGGCCCGGTCAGCGGTGCGACGGTCATCACCCCTGCCAGCCGCAGGCCTTGGGCGGCTTCCACGGCGTCGCCGAGCCCCGCCACGGACTCCGGTGCGGCACCGCCCCGTCCCCCGGCGGTTTCTGACTCCGCGTCGAGTGCGACCTGGACGAGGCAGTCCAGGTCGCGGCCGTGATATCCCGCAGCGCTGCTCAGGGCGTTGACGAGCCGGGTGCGGTCGACGGAGTGGATCACATCGGCATAACCCGCAACGGAGCGGACCTTGTTGGTCTGGAGCTGTCCCACGAAGTGCCATGTCACAGGGGTGCCGGCGCACTCGCCGGCCTTCGCCGCCGCTTCCTGGTCCCGGTTCTCGGCGACGTGCCTGACACCCAGCTCCGCCAACAGCCGTACGTCCCGGGCGGGATAGGTCTTCGTGACGACGATCAGAGTGACCTCGTCACGACTGCGCCCGGCCGCGGCGCAAGCGCCCTCGATGCGCTCCTCCACCCGTGCGAGGTTCTCTGCGAGTTCGGCCTGACGGGCCGTGAGGTCCGTCACGGTTCAGTTCGCCTCCAACCAGACATAGCTCGCGAGGCGACCGGTAGTCTTTTCACGTCGGTACGAAAAGTGATCAGCCGACTCCATGGTGCACACGTCGGACTGTTCCAGAGTTGTGACACCGCAGGCTGCGAGCTGCGCCCGTACACCGGCCGCCACATCGACCGACGGGGTGCCCCAACTCGTCGTGGCGTAAGCCTCGGGGACCGCTTCGGCGACGGTCTCGCGCATCTCGTCGGGCACCTCGTAGCAGTGGCCGCACACGGCCGGCCCGGTACGGGCGACGATTCGCTCCGGAGCCGCTCCGCGGCCCCGCATCCGCTCGACGAGCGCGGGCACGACACCGGCGACCAGGCCGGGCCGCCCGGCGTGCGCCGCGCCCGCGACGCGTGCGACGGGATCGGCCAGCAGCACCGGCGTGCAGTCGGCGGTGAGCACCGCGAGGGCGAGCGCGGGACGCTGGGTGACGATGCCGTCGAGCGGGGGTGCCTCGTCCCCGAACGGGCCGTTGACCAGAGCGACATCGCGCCCATGCACCTGGTGCATCCAGACGACTCGGTCCGGGGCGAGTCCGAGCGAGGCGGCGGCACGCGAACGGTTCTCTCGTACGTGCACGGCGTCGTCGCCGACCCTGCCACCGAGATTGAGCGACTCATACGGAGCGGCGCTCACCCCGCCCCACCTGTCGGTGAATGCGAAGTGCGCGCCGCTCGTGGAGTCGTGCGTGCCTATCACTTCAGGAAGTCCGGCACATCCAGTTCCTCGGCTTGGCTGTCCTGGTACGGGCGGGCCGGCGGGACCGTCGGAGGAAGCGAGTCGCGGCCCGCGCCGGGCGATTCGCCCACCGGCTCGGGCTCGCTCTCGCGCGGGGTGACGCTGCCGAGGCCGCCGAACGAGGGACGGTCGCCGTCGGGGTCGCTGCTGCCGAAGGAGCCTGCCGACGAAGCCGACTCGTCCTTCGAGGAGTGTGAACCCAGCGCCTTGTCACGGGTCTTGGACGGGGGCTGTCCGCCGTCGAAGCCCGCCGCGATGACCGTCACCCTCACCTCGTCGCCGAGCGCGTCGTCGATCACCGCACCGAAGATGATGTTGGCTTCGGGGTGCGCCGCCTCGCTGACCAGTTGCGCGGCCTCGTTGATCTCGAACAGGCCGAGGTCGGAGCCGCCCGAGATGGACAGCAGCACGCCTCTGGCACCGTCGATCGACGCCTCCAGCAGCGGCGAGGAGATCGCCATCTCCGCCGCGGCCACCGCGCGGTCGTCCCCGCGGGCCGAACCGATGCCCATCAGGGCCGAACCCGCCTCCGACATCACGGACTTGACGTCTGCGAAGTCGAGGTTGATCAGCCCCGGGGTGGTGATGAGGTCGGTGATGCCCTGCACACCCGAGAGCAGCACCTGGTCCGCGGACTTGAACGCGTCGAGCACGCTGACCTGGCGGTCCGAGATGGACAGCAGGCGGTCGTTGGGAATGACGATGAGGGTGTCGACCTCGTCCCGCAGGCCCGCGATGCCGTCCTCGGCCTGATTGGCGCGGCGGCGGCCCTCGAAGGTGAAGGGGCGGGTGACGACGCCGATCGTCAGGGCGCCCAGCGAGCGGGCGATGTTGGCGACGACGGGAGCGCCGCCGGTGCCGGTGCCACCTCCCTCGCCGGCGGTGACGAAGACCATGTCGGCCCCCTTGAGGACCTCCTCGATCTCCTCGCGGTGGTCCTCGGCTGCCTTGCGGCCCACGTCGGGGTTGGCGCCTGCTCCCAGACCGCGTGTCAGTTCACGGCCCACATCGAGCTTGACATCGGCATCGCTCATCAACAGGGCCTGCGCGTCGGTGTTGATCGCGATGAACTCGACGCCCTTGAGACCGACCTCGATCATCCGGTTGATGGCGTTCACGCCACCGCCGCCAATGCCGACGACCTTGATGACTGCGAGGTAGTTCTGCGGTGCTGCCACGTCGAAGGCCTCTCGCCTCGAGTTACGTATCCCTGTCGGGCGGTCCACGTCGACCCGAACCCTAAGTCTGAAGTTTAGGGTTACCGGTGTCTGTCTTCCCTGGAGTCTTGGGAACGGACACTAAGTCGACAAGTGGTGGGTGTTCAACGAACACGCCGAACCTCCCGTTTTTCTTTTCACCCTATGTGATCAGGCCCAGGGGTGGTCATCCAGGGTGCTGGCCTGCGCTGACGCCCGTCAACTCCCTGACGACGCAGGGGCGCTGGGAACACTCACGTCGAAGTGCCGTGCGCCCTTGGCGGCTTTCATCAGCGCGGTCAGTGACTCGGCCTTCGCGCTCCCCTGTTCACCACTGCCCCACAGCACGGTACGGCCTCCGGTCAACTCCAGTGTGATGGAGTCGTAGGAACGCACCCGGACCGTACGGGTGTCACGCGCCACGGAATCGGGAAGCAAGGTGGTGGCGCGGACGGCTTCGCGGCGCAGGCGTTCCTTGCCGAAGTGTCTCAGACCCGCGGAGCGCTCAACTTCCATCACAAGAAGCGGAACGCCCTTCGGTTGCTCCGGAACTACGTCGAAACGCACGCCTTCAACGTCCACTTCGACGAATTTCCCGTCATGCTTCATGACCGCTTCCGGCTTCCGTTCGGTCACCTGGATACCGATTCCGTGGGGCCAGGCCCGCAGGACGCGCACCTCGTCGAGACGGGGAAGCGCGGACTTGAGACGGCGCTCGGCCGCGGCCCTGTCGACGGACAGCAGCGGCGTGCCAACCGGAATACGCGCCGCATCACGCACCTGTTTCTCCGTCAGCACCTTTTCACCGCTGACGGAGACACGTTCGACAAGCACCCAGTTCGACCCGTAAAGGGCCCATGCACCGAAACCGGTGAGGCCGAGCGCCAGCGCGCAGACGACGAGCAGGGCACGCAGCCGGACCATCCGCGCCCCCGCCCGTGGCCGCGCGCCACGCGAACCGGACGGTGACGGGCCGGAGTCGGCGTCCGCCGGCGGACGGGCCGCCGAACTCCTGCCGCGCCGCTCGGCGCTCTTCGTCGGCCCCGTGGAACCGGCCACGCTTCCCTGCCTTCTCTCACGCCCCTCGGCGTGCCGCGATCGCCTCGTACACCATGCCGACCAGAAGCTCGTCGGCGTCCGGCCGGCCGAACTCCGCCGCGGCGCGCGCCATGTCGTGCAGCCGGTGCGGATCGCTGAGCACCGGAAGTACGTTGCCCAGAATCCACTCCGGCGTCAGTTCGGCGTCGTCGACGAGCAGTCCGCCGCCGGCCTTGACGACCGGCTGTGCGTTCAGCCGCTGTTCGCCGTTGCCGATCGGCAGCGGAACGTAGGCGGCCGGCAGCCCGACCGCCGACAGCTCCGCGACGGTCATCGCGCCCGCACGGCAGAGCATCATGTCGGCCGCGGCGTACGCGAGATCCATCCGGTCGACATACGGTACCGGGACATAGGGCGGCATTCCGGGCATGTTGTCCGGGTGCGGCAGTTCGTTCTTCGGTCCGACCGCGTGCAGGGTCTGGATCCCCGCGCGCTGAAGGTGCGGTACGGCGTGCTGCACAACCTCGTTGAGACGGCGCGCGCCCTGCGAGCCGCCCGTGACGAGCAGGGTCGGCAGGCCGGCGTCCAGGCCGAACGATGCGCGCGCCTGTGGCCTGGCGGCGGCACGGTCGAGCGTCGCGATCGCGCGGCGCAGCGGGATGCCGATGTAGCGGGCGTTGCGCAGCTTGCTGTCGGGCGAGGAGACCGCCACATGGCGCGTGTAGCGCGAGCCGATCTTGTTCGCCAGGCCGGGACGTGCGTTGGCCTCGTGTACGACGATGGGGACGCCGAGACGCTTGGCCGCGAGATAGGCGGGGAGCGCCACGTAACCGCCGAATCCCGCGACGCAGTCGGCCTTGGTGCTCTCCAGTACCTGCTCGGCCGCCTTGATGGTGCCGCGCAGACGCCCGGGAACGGTGATCAGTTCGGGTGTGGGTTTGCGCGGCAGCGGTACGGCGGGGATGAGTTCGAGCTGATAGCCGCGGTCGGGCACCAGGCGTGTCTCAAGGCCGCGTTCGGTTCCGAGCGCGGTGATCCCCACGGTCGGGTCCCGCCTGCGCAGAGCATCCGCGAGGGCGAGCGCGGGCTCGATATGGCCGGCGGTGCCCCCACCGGCGAGTACGACGTGCACTCTGATTCACCGCTCTCCGGACGGCCGCCGATCTGCGCGCCGTCTCATCGTGTTCGTTCTCACCCCTGCCAGCCTTCTCTGCAGGCGCTGCCGCAGAGCAGGCTGCCGCATGGCCAGAGCCGCTCTGGCCGCGGGGTCGCTTCGCGCGAAGGCGATCAGCAACCCGATGGCGAACATCGTCGGCAGCAGGGCGGAGCCTCCGTAGGAGAACAGCGGGAGGGGGACGCCCGCGATCGGCAGCAGCCCGAGCACCGCACCGATGTTGACCACGGCCTGCGCCGTGATCCAGGTGGTCACACCTCCCGCGGCATACCTCACGAAGGGCTCCTCCGTGCGTCCGGCCACGCGGATACCCGCATAGCCTAGAGCCGCGAAGAGAGCGAGCACCGACAGCGTCCCCGCGAGACCGAGCTCCTCCCCGGTCACGGCGAAGATGAAGTCGGTGTGCGGTTCCGGGAGTTGACCCCATTTTTCCACACTGGCACCGAGCCCGGAACCGAACCATCCGCCCGATGCGAGCGCGTAGATCCCGTGAACCGCCTGCCAGCACTGGTCGTTGGCGCCGGGGTCGGTGGCTCCGATGCAGCCCAGCCGGGCCATCCTGTTCGGGCTGGTCATGATGAGGAACGCGCCGATGACGGCGGCCACCGCCATGACTCCGGCGAACAGCCGGGTGGGTGCCCCGGCGAGCCAGAGCAGCCCGAAGAGGACCGCTGTGAGAATGATCGCGGTCCCCATGTCGCCGCCGAGCATGATGAGCCCGAGCAGCAGCAGTCCGACGGGCACGAGCGGCACGAGCATGTGTTTCCACTGGTTCAGCAGCCGCCTGGACCGCTTGCGGGCTAGCAGGTCCGCTCCCCACAGCACGAGCGCCAGCTTGGCGAATTCGCTGGGCTGCAGCTGGAACGGTCCGCCGAGATAGATCCAGTTGCGGTTCCCGTTCACCTCGTGCCCCATCCCCGGTACCTGTACGAGGCACATCAGAACGACCGAGACGGCCAGCAGCGGGTATGCGAGCGACCGGTGCAGTCTGATCGGCATACGGGAGGCGACCAGCAGCAGCACGGCGCCCACGATCGCGGCGACCAGCTGCTTGCGGAAGAAGTACGTGGAGGACAGGCCCGATTGGAGCGCCTCGATCTGCGACGCGGAGAAGACCATCACGAGCCCGAGCACCGTGAGCAGAAGGCTGCCGCCGAGAATCAGGTAGTACGCGGTGAGCGGCCGGTCCCATGCCCGCCTGGCCTTCGCGAACAGCGCCGGCGTACCGCGGCTGCCGCCGGGCCCGGAGGGGCGCCGCGCGGGACGCCTCGGCCGCAGCGAGCGGCCGGGTACGGCGGCGGGGGAATTGCCCTTGCCCGGACGGGGCTTGGCGGTGCGGGAGCGCTGCGCCTCGCGGGCCAGCAGAAGCGTTCCGGCGGCGTGCGGGTACGGCTGTGGCGCGGCCGCGAACGCCGGCAGCAGCGGTACGGCACCCCGGAATCGTGCCGGCGCCGTCAGCGCCGTCCTCAGCGGCGTCAACGCCGGCCGCAGCGGCGTCAGGACCCGCCGGAGCACCCACCGCCGCGCCCGCCCGGTACGGGAACCGGTCGGGGAACCGGTCGCGTCGGCAGTGCCGGTGGCGGCGACGGCAGGGGCGTCTGTGGGGGCGCCTGTGCCGTTCGCCGCGCGCTGCCGCGTCCGGGACGCCCCTGGAAGAGAGACGGCGGAAGTGCCGCGGTCGGACGTCATCTGTCGCTTCCCCTCCGTCTGTTCCCGCGACGCGGTCCGCGGGACCGGCGGGCTACTCCACGTCGTGTGCGCCGGCCGCTGCCAGTGCACGCACCGCGTCGGTGAAAGCGTCACCGCGCGCGTTGTAGTTGACGAACATGTCCATCGAGGCGCAGGCCGGTGCCATCAGCACCGTATCCCCGTGACCGGCGAGCCGCGCCGCTTCATGGACTGCCGCAGCCATCGCCCCAGTGTCGGTGCGTGCCAGGTCCACCACCGGCACATCCGGGGCGTGTCGCGTGAGGGCTTCGTGGATGAGGTGACGGTCGGCGCCGATGAGGACCGCGCCGCGCAGACGCGGCGCCGACTCCCGTACGAGTTCGTCGAATGTGGCGCCTTTCGCGAGCCCGCCGGCGATCCACACGATCGAGTCGTACGCGGCCAGCGAGGCCTGTGCGGCATGGGTGTTGGTCGCCTTGGAGTCGTCGACGTACGCGACGCCGTCGATGTCCGCGACGTGCGCGATGCGGTGCGCGTCGGGACGGAAGGCGCGCAGCCCGTCGCGTACGGCCGCGGGCGGCACGCCGTATGCGCGTGCGAGAGCCGCGGCGGCAAGGGCGTTGGCGATGTTGTGGGGCGCGGCCGGAGTGACGTCGGAGACCTCTGCGAGCTCCTGCGCCTGTTCGCGGCGGTTCTCGACGAAGGCGCGGTCCACCAGGATGCCGTCCACGACGCCGAGTTCGGAGGGGCCGGGGGTGCCGAGAGTGAAGCCGACGGCGCGGCAGCCCTCTTCCACATCCGCACGTCGTACGAGCTCTTCGGTCGCGGGGTCGGCGCAGTTGTATACGCAGGCGACCTGATTGCCTTCGTAGACACGGCCCTTGTCGGCGGCGTACGCCTTCATCGAGCCGTGCCAGTCGAGGTGGTCGGGGGCGAGGTTGAGAACGGCGGCCGAGTGCGCGCGCAGGCTCGGCGCCCAGTGGAGCTGGTAGCTGGAGAGCTCCACCGCCAGCACGTCCGGGGGTTCGTCGGCGAGGACGACGTCGATCAGCGGGGTGCCGATGTTGCCGACGGCGGGTGCATGCAGCCCCGCTGCGCCGAGAATCGAGGCGAGCATCTGCACCGTGGTCGTCTTGCCGTTGGTGCCGGTGACGGCGAGCCAGGGCGCGGGCGGGCCGGGCCGGGTGCCGCGCAGCCGCCACGCCAACTCCACGTCGCCCCATACGGGTACGCCCGCGGCACCGGCCGCCGTGAAGAGGGGACTCTGGGGTTTCCAGCCGGGCGATGTGACGATCAGATCGGTATCCGCGGGAAGGCTTTCCGCGTCGGCGAGGCGCACGGTCACGTCCTGGGCGCCGAGTTCGACTGCGCGCGCCCGGTGCGCGTCGCTGTCACCGCCGTCGACGACCGTGACCTGAGCGCCCATCCGCTTCAGGGCGCGCGCCGCACTGATGCCGCTGACGCCGAGCCCTGCGACCGTCACATGCCTGTCGCGCAGGCTCACGGCGCCCGACCCGCCGCCGGTGTCCTCGGAGCCCAAGGGGTCGTGCAGGTCGTTCACTTGCTGGCCGCCCACCCTGCGTAGAAGATCCCGACGCCGAGGATCGCGCACATGCCCTGGATGATCCAGAAACGGACCACGACAAGGACCTCGGACCAGCCCTTCAGTTCGAAGTGGTGCTGCAGCGGCGCCATCTTGAACACCCGCTTGCCCGTGAGCCGGAAGGAGCCGACCTGGATGACGACGGACATGGTGATGAGGACGAAGAGCCCGCCGAGGATCGCCAGCAGCAGCTCCGTGCGGGAACAGATGGCGAGCCCGGCGAGTGCGCCGCCCAGCGCGAGCGAACCGGTGTCGCCCATGAAGATCTTGGCGGGCGAGGTGTTCCACCACAGGAAGCCGAAGCAGGCCCCCATCAACGCGGCCGCGACGACCGCCAGATCGAGCGGGTCCCGCACCTCGTAGCAACCAGGGCCCGCCGTGAACGGGTTGGCGCAGGACTCCTGGTACTCCCAGACGCAGATGAAGACGTACGCCCCGAAGACCATCACGGACGCGCCGGTGGCCAGACCGTCCAGACCGTCCGTCAGATTCACGCCGTTGGACATGGCGAGGATCATGAACAGGGCCCAGATGACGAAGATGACCGGACCGAGCGACCAGCCGAAGTCCTGGGTGAAGGAGAGCTTCGTGGAAGCCGGGGTCAGCAGGCGGAGGTTGGGGAAGTTCAGCGAGAGCACAGCGAACGTGGTGCCGACGATGAGCTGCCCGGCCATCTTCGCCTTGGCCCGCAGGCCGAGGCTGCGCTGCTTGACGATCTTGATGTAGTCGTCGAGGAAGCCGACGAGGCCCATGCCGGCGAAGAGGAACAGCACCAGCACGCCGGAGAAGCTCGGCTGACTGCCGGTCAGCACTTTGGTGAGTACGTACGCGGCGACCGTGGCCAGGATGAAGGCGATGCCGCCCATCGTCGGGGTGCCGCGTTTGCTGTGGTGGTTCTGGGGTCCGTCGTCGCGGATGAACTGCCCGTAGCCCCTGCTCGCGAGCAGCTTGATCAGCAGAGGAGTCCCGACCAGGGACAGGAAGAGTCCGATGACTCCCGAGAAGAGGATCTGGCTCATACCCATCGGGCGGCGACCTCACCCTCGTTGGTCCCGGGCTCCGCCAGCGCGTCGGCGACGCGCTCCAGACCCACCGAACGGGAAGCCTTCACCAGTACGACATCCCCCGGGCGCAGTTCGCTCCGCAAGAGCTCGACCGCCGCCTCAGCGTCGGACACGTGCACCGACTCCTCACCCCACGAACCCTCGTTCTTCGCGCCCATGTCCAGCCAGACGGCCTCCTGGCCACCCACCGCCACGAGCTTGCTGACGTTGAGCCGGACGGCGAGCCGTCCGACCGCGTCGTGCTCGGCAAGCGACTCGTCGCCGAGCTCGGCCATCTCACCGAGCACCGCCCAGGTCCGCCGGCCCCGACCCATCGCGGCCAGCGCGCGGAGCGCGGCCCGTGTCGACTCGGGGTTGGCGTTGTAGGCGTCATTGACGACCGTGACTCCATCGGCGCGCTCGGTGACCTCCATCCGCCAACGCGAGAGCGTGCCCGCGGCGGAGAGCGCGGTGGCGATGTCCCCGGCGGGCATGCCCAGTTCGTGGGCGACGGCCGCCGCGGCGAGCGCGTTCGACACGTGGTGCTCACCGTACAGGCGCATGGTCACGTCACCGCACCCGGTGGGTGTTCGAAGCGTGAAAGTGGGCCGCCCCTGGTCGGTGAGCCGGACATTCTCGGCACGTACGTGAGCATCCGCGGCCTCGCCGAAGAGCACGACGCGGGCGCGGGTGCGCTCGCTCATGGCCCGTACGAGAGGGTCGTCGGCGTTGAGCACGGCGACACCGCCGCCGCTTCCGCCTTCCGCGCCCGCGGGCGGCAGGGCCTCCACCAGCTCGCCCTTCGCGACGGCGATCTGCTCCCGGCCGCCGAACTCGCCGATGTGCGCCGTCCCGACGTTGAGCACGACTCCGATGCGCGGCGGGGTGAGCTGCGCGAGGTATCGGATGTGGCCTACGCCGCGGGCGCCCATCTCCAGTACGAGATGGCGGGTGCCGGACTCGGCGCGCAGCGCGGTGAGGGGCAGCCCGATCTCGTTGTTGAGCGAGCCCGGCGTCCACACCGTCGGACCGAGGTGCTCCAGCAGCTGCGCGATGAGGTCCTTGGTGCTGGTCTTCCCGGCTGATCCGGTGAGCGCGACGACCTGCGTGCCCAGCCGTTCGACGGCGTGCCTGGCCAGGGCGCCCAGTGCCCGTGTGACGTCGTCGACGACGACGGCCGGTACGCCGACCGGCCGGGTGGCCAGCACGGCCACGGCACCCGAATCGACCGCGCTGCGGGCGAAGTCGTGTCCGTCGGCGCGTTCACCTGCGAAGGCTGCGAAGAGACTGCCGTCGGCCACTTCCCGTGAATCGATGACGACGGGGCCTGTGACCTGGGCGTCGGGGTCCGGTATGTCGCTCTGCTGTCCGTCGACGACAGCGGCGATCTCGGCGAGGGATAGGGGGATCATCGGTCTTCGGCGTCTGTCCCTTGGGTTGTGGTGCTGCTGCTCGCGGCCGGGCCGGCCGGCACGGCCGCCGTCGGCGCCGCGACGGACGCTTCCTGCTTGTTCCGGATGGCTTCGCGCAGCACGAGGGTGTCGTCGAACGGTCTGACGACTCCGGCGATGTCCTGCCCCTGCTCGTGTCCCTTTCCGAGCACGATCACGGTGTCGCCGGGTTCGGCACGGTCGACCGCGAGACGGATCGCTTCGGCTCTGTCCTCTTCCAGCAGAACGGTGCCGCGGTCGTACGCGGGCACCTCGGCTGCGCCCGCGAGCATGGTGGCGAGGATCGCGAGAGGGTCCTCGGTGCGGGGGTTGTCGGAGGTCAGCACGGCGGTGTCGGACAGCCGCGCGAGCGCGGAGCCCATGGCGTTGCGCTTGTGCGGGTCGCGGTCGCCGCCGCAGCCGAGCACGGCGTGCACCCGGCCCTCGGTGACCTTCTGGATCGCGAAGAGCACGGACTCGACGGCGTCGGGCTTGTGCGCGTAGTCGACGATCGCGAGGTAGTCCTGCCCGGCGTCCACCCGCTCCAGCCGCCCCGGTACACCCGGCACGGACCCGATGCCGTCGGCCGCCGTCTGCGGGTCGATGCCCGCGGCGACGAGGGCGGTGAGCGCGGCGAGCGCGTTGGCGACGTTGAATGGTCCGGCGATCGGGGCTGCGGCCCGTACGGACTCGTCCTTGGGGCCCACGGCGGTGAACGTGGAGCCGAGCGGGCCCACTTCGACGTCCTGGGCCCGCCAGTCGGCGTCGGGGTGTCCCTCGGCGGAGAACGTGGTGACGGGCACCTCGGACTCGGTCACCAGCCGCTGTCCGTACTCGTCGTCGATGTTGACCACGCCCGCGCGTGAGCGCGCGCGCGTGAACAGCTGCCGCTTCGCCCGGAAGTAGTCCTCCATGTCCGGGTGGAAGTCCAGGTGTTCGGGACTGAGGTTGTTGAAGACGGCGATGTCGAAGACGCAGCCGTCCACACGGCCCAGCACCAGCGCGTGGCTGGAGACCTCCATGGCCACCGCTGTGACGCCGCGTTCCCGCATGACCGCGAACAGGGCCTGGAGGTCCGTGGCCTCCGGGGTGGTGCGCTCGGACTTCAGCCGGTCGTCCCCGATACGGGACTCGACGGTGCCGATCAGCCCCGTCAGCGCGCCTGCCTTCTCGGCCGCCTTGCGGAGCCCGCCGTCCACCAGATAGGCGGTGGTGGTCTTCCCGGAGGTGCCGGTGATGCCGATCTGCAGCAGGTCCCTGCCCGGCTCGCCGTAGATCGCCGCGGCCAGTGCACCCATACGGCCCCGGGGGTCGGGCACCGTGAGAACCGGCAGCCCGAGGTCCGCCGAACGTTCGGTGCCCGCCGGGTCGGTGAGCACCGCGACGGCGCCGAGGCTGGCGGCCTGCGAGGCGAAGTCGGCGCCGTGGAAGCGCGCGCCGGGCAGCGCCGCGTAGACGTCGCCGGGCCGTACGGCACGTGAGTCGTGGGTGATGCCGGTCGCCGTGGCTTCCTCCGCGCCCTGTGGGGCGGCGGTGTTCAGCAGGCGGGCCAGCTCCGCGAGTGGAACGGGCCGTACGTGCGCGGGCCGGGGCGCTCCAGAGGTGACCGCTCCCGAGGTGACGTCCTTGGTCGTCGTCCCGGGGGCCGTCTCCGGGGAGGCAGAGGCTTGAGGGCCTCCCGCCGAGGGCGAGAGGGAGTTCTGATCAGCTTGTGGCACGGCGGTGAGCGTACCGGGCGGGAGGGCCGTGCCGCGAAGCGAAGGGCTTCACGGAGGGGCGGCGTCCGGCGGGTCGTACCGGTACGGGGCGCGGACGGCGACGCGGCGGGCGGGACGCCGGCGGGCGGTCTTTCCGGCTCATCGGTCCTTCTTCTTGCGGTCCTTCTCGGCGCTTACGGGGAGGGGGTCGGCCTTTGCGCCGGTCGGGGGGATCTGCAGGGACTTCAGGGCGAACTTCATGACCTTCTTGTAGACGGGGCCGCAGACGTCGCTGCCGAAGTAGCTTCCCTTCTTCGGGTTCTGCACGGCGCAGTAGACCGTCACGCGGGGCTTGTCGGCGGGGGCGAAGCCGGCGAAGGAGGAGGTGTAGCCGTCGTAGCGGCCGGTGTCGGGATCTACCCGGTTGGCCGTACCTGTCTTGCCGGCGACGCGGTAGCCCGGGATCTTCGCCGTGGTGCCAGTGCCCTCCATGTCGCTGACCACCGACTCGAGCATCCTGGAGAGGGTCTTCGCGGTCTTCTCGCTCACCACGCGGCGCTCGCCCGGCTCGGGTGCGGCGGTGAAGTCGCCGTCGGCGCCGGTCGTTCCCCGTACGAGCGAAGGCACGTTGCGCACACCGCCGTTGGCGATCGTGGAGTAGATCGACGCGGCCTGGACGGCGTTGAGCGACAGCCCCTGGCCGAACGGGATCGTGTATTGCTGCGAGGCGCTCCACTTGCCCGGCTTCTCCAGGATCCCGGACGTCGCGCCCGGCAGCCCGAGGCCGGTGGGCCTGCCGATTCCGAACTTGCTCATGTAGCGGTACAGGACCCTGTTGGCTTCCTTCTGGTCCTCCCCCAGCTGCTCGGTCGCGAGGATCGTGCCGATGTTGCTGGACTTGGCGAGGACGCCGTTGAGCGTCAGGTGCCAGGTCTCGTGGTCCACGTCGTCGGCGAAGGCGCGGTCGGCCCGCTTGAGCCGGTTCGGCACGGTCACTTCCGTGAGGGGCGTTGCCTTGCCCTCTTCGAGGACGGCCGCCATCGACATCACCTTGCTGGTGGAGCCCGGCTCGTAGACGTCCTGGGCGGCGGCGTTGCCGAGGGCCTGCGGATCGGCGCGGGAGATGTCGTTCGGGTCGAAGTCGGGAGCGCTGGCCATGGAGAGGAGCTCACCGGTGCGGGTGTCCTGGACGACCACGTAGCCGCTGTCGGCGTCGGAGTCCTCGACCTGCTCACGGATGGCCTGCTGGGCGGCCCACTGGATGTCGCGGTCGAGCGTGAGCTGCACGTCCGCGCCGGCACGGGCCGGGTGTTCGCGTACGCCCGCGGTGGGGACCTGACGGCCGCCCGACTGGGCGTAGGTGATCTTGCCGTCCTTGCCCGCGAGCTTCTTGTCCAGCAGGGCCTCGATGCCGGCGCCGCCCTTCCCCTCGGAGTTGACGAAGCCGAGGACGGAGGAGGCCAGCTCCCTGTTCGGGTAGACCCGCTTGGGGTGCTTCTCGCGGTAGACGCCCGCGAGGACGTCGGCCGCCTCGCCCGCGCGGCCGCCCGCGGACTCCTCCGTACCGGCCGAGCCCGCCGGCCTGCCCGCCTCGGCCGCCTTCTCGGCGACCTCCTTCTTGAGCTTCTTGATCCGCGTCCAGGTGCGCGGCGACTGCTGGCGGGCGAGGAGCACGTAGCGGGTGTCCTTCTTGGACAGCTTCTCGGTGAGCTCCTGCTCGTCCTCGTGGAGTACGGGTGCCAGGAGGGCGGCGGCGCGCTCGGGGGCGTCCGGGACGCCGGTCTGCTTGGACGTGAAGAGATACGGGTCGGCCGTGACGTCGTAGGCGTCGACGGTGGTGGCCAGCGACGCACCGTCGCGCGAGGAGATGGTGCCGCGCTCGGCGGCGAGCGGCACGGTGATGTAGCGGTTGACCGCCGCCTTGTCGGCGAACGCGCTGGCGTCGACGGCCTGCACCTGGAGCAGCCGGGCGGTGAACGCCAGCATGATCACGGTGAGGCCGAAGGCGATCAGCCGCAGCCGGGGCCTGGCGCGCGCGAGGCGCAGTTTCGCGCCCTGGGCGGGCACGGGCGGCCTGGCGCCGCCGCCGGATGAACGAGCGGTCGTACGAGCGGACTTGGCCGGCTTACCGGGCCTGGCCGCGGACTTGGCGGTCCTGGCCGCCGACCTGGCGGCGTCGGCGGGCTTCGGGGACCTGGCGGGCTTCGGGGACCTGGCGGGCTTCGGGGAGCTGGCGGGCTTCGGACGGCCGCCCACGGGGGCCTTGCCGTTCCCGTTGCCGTTCCCGTAGTCCTTGGCCTTGCCCTGGTGCCTCCTGTCGCCCTCACGGCGCGGGTCACGGGGACGTTCGCTCACCGCTCCTCCTGCTGCGGGTCGCGGGTCGCCGGCTGCGGGTTCCCCTTGACGGTGCCGTCGGGGGCCAGGAAGGCAGGTGTGCCGCCCGGTACGAGCCCCAGATCATGGGCGCGCTTCTCCAGCGCGCCGGGAGCGGAATAGGAGTCGACCTCCTGCTGCAGCGACTGCTGCTCGTCCGTCAGTTCGTCGGTCTGCCTCTCCAGCTTGCTCAGCCGGAAGGAGCCCTGGTTGACGGCGGCGTTGAGCAGCAGCAGACCCAGCAGTCCCGCACCCAGTATCAGCACGACGAGCAGCACGAACGGAGTACGGGCAGCCGTCGAGGTGCCGGCCGGCACAAGACGGGCGAGCCGCGAAAGCCGCTGCTGTGCACTCATGAGGTGTGCGCCTCCCTGATGCGCTCCGCGCCCCGCAGCCGGGCCGGTGCGGCACGGCGGTTCTCGGCGATCTCGTCCTCGGTGGGGAGTTCCGCACCGCGCGTGAGCAGCTTGAGCCGTGGCTGGTACTGCTCGGGGACGACCGGCAGCCCGGGCGGCGCGGTGCTGTCGGCGCCCGCGGTCAGCACCCGCTTGACGAGCCGGTCCTCCAGCGAGTGGTACGACAGCACGGCGATGCGCCCGCCGACGGCGAGCGCGTCGACGGCAGCCGGCACCGCGCGCTCCAGCACGTCGAGTTCGCCGTTCACCTCGATCCGCAGGGCCTGGAAGGTGCGCTTGGCCGGGTTGCCGCCGGTGCGCTTGACCGCCTGTGGCAGGGCGCCCCGGATCAGCTCCACCAGCCGCGCGCTGTGGCTGAACGGCTCCCTCTCCCGCTCCCGTACGACCGCCTCGACGATGCGCTTGGCCTGCTTCTCCTCGCCGTACGAGCGCAGCACACGGACCAGTTCGCCCGGCGGGTAGGTGTTGAGCACGTCGGCGGCGCTCGGGCCGCGCGTCTGGTCCATGCGCATGTCGAGGGGGGCGTCCTGCGCGTACGCGAAGCCGCGCTCCGCCTCGTCCAGCTGCATGGAGGAGACGCCGAGGTCGAACAGGACGCCCTGCACGCGCGGGACGCCCAGGCGGTCCAGGACGCCGGGCAGTTCGTCGTACACGGCGTGTACGAGGGTGGCCCGGTCGGCGTACGGGGCGAGGCGCTCCCCCGCCAGCCGCAGCGCCTCCCGGTCCCGGTCGAGCGCGATCAGCCTGGCCGCGGGGAAGGTGGAGAGCAGGGCCTCGCTGTGACCGCCGAGGCCGAGGGTGCAGTCGACGACTGTGGCGCCGGGCTCCGCGAGCGAGGGGGCCAGCAGATCGAGGCAGCGCCGCAGCATCACCGGACGGTGCCGCTCACCGGGAGATTCCTGGAGGGAGTCGCGGAACGGGCCGCCACCAACGGGGTCCTGACCCACGGCCACGTCCGGGGCACCGGCGGGCTCTTCGCGGGCGGGCTGCTCTTCGGTCGTCATGCGCCTTTCCTGCCCACGTGCTGCTTGGTCCCCGCCCGCTCGAAGGGGAAGCGGCCGGCCGGAGCCGGGGAAGAGGGCACCGTACGGCCATGAGCGGGAGGAGGCCGAGCCGCACGTACGCGCCTGCGCACTCCAGGAGAACCGGACCCCCGGAAAGCGTCTCGCCTCCCACTTCGCGCCACTTTAGTCCACTCGTCCCTTCGGTCAACAAGCGCCGAGCCGCGTTGACCGGGGCGTACGGTCCCGTGTGGAGCGCCTCACAGAAGCACCGGAACGCCCGATTGGTCCGGCCCCGAGGGGCGCCGACCTCGGCCTCGCGGTCTAACGTCGTCACATGTCGACGCCACAGCGGAACCCTCAGCCGCTCTCCCAGAACCCCGCCGACGACCCGCGACGTCCCGGCACAGTCACCGACAGGCTCGTCGAAGCCAATGAGAACTACGCGGCCGGATTCACCGACCCCGGCATGGATGCCCGCCCCGTCCTCAACGTCGCCGTCATCGCCTGCATGGACGCCCGTCTCGACCTGCACGAGGCTCTCGGCCTCGAACTCGGCGACTGCCACACGATACGGAACGCCGGCGGCGTCGTTACCGACGACATCATTCGTTCCCTGACGATCAGCCAGCGGGCCCTGGGCACCCGTTCCGTGGTCCTCATCCACCACACCGGCTGCGGAATGCTCAACCTGACCGAGAACTTCCGGCACGAGCTGGAACTGGAGGTGGGGCAGCGCCCGTCCTGGGCAGTCGAGGCGTTCCCGGACCTGGACCAGGACGTCCGTCAGTCCATGGAACGTGTGCGTACTTCGCCCTTCCTCCTGCACACGGACGACGTGCGTGGTTTCGTCTTCGATGTGAGGACGGGGCTGCTCCGCGAGATCGACCCGGAGATCGCCCCGGAACCGTGACGCGAAGGCACGTGGACGTGAAGAATGCGTGTACAGGCAGCAGATGAGAACAGCAGCCGGAAACGGGGACGGGCCGAGGAGGGCCGGGTGACGACCTTTGACGAGCGAGCAGACCTCAGCGATCTGAGCAGTACGGCGGATCGGGTGCGCCGCTCGATGGAGTCGGTGATCGAGGGGAAGCCCGACGTCGTGCGGCTGTCGCTGACCGTGCTGCTCGCCGAAGGGCACCTCCTGATCGAGGATGTGCCCGGCGTGGGCAAGACCATGCTGGCCAAGGCCCTCGCCAGATCCGTGGACTGTTCGGTGCGGCGCATTCAGTTCACTCCGGACCTGCTGCCGTCCGACATCACCGGAGTGAGCATCTACGACCAGCAGCGGCAGGACTTCGAGTTCAAGCCGGGTGCGGTCTTCGCGCAGATCGTCATCGGCGACGAGATCAACCGTGCCTCCCCCAAGACCCAGTCGGCCCTGCTGGAGTCGATGGAGGAGCGCCAGGTCACCATCGACGGCCAGACCTACGACCTGCCGTCGCCGTTCATGGTCGTGGCGACGCAGAACCCGGTCGAGATGGAGGGCACCTACCCGCTGCCCGAGGCGCAGCGGGACCGGTTCATGGTGCGGGTGTCCATCGGCTACCCCAGCCCGGCTGCCGAGCTGGAGATGATCGACGTGCACGGCGGCGCGTCACCCCTGGAGGATCTCCAGCCGGTGGCGCACGCACACGAGATCGGCAAGCTGATCGACGCCGTGCGGGGTGTCCATGTCGCCGACCGGGTACGGCGTTACGCGGTGGAGCTGGTCGCCGCCACGCGCACGCATCCGGAGCTGCGGCTGGGCGCCTCGCCGCGGGCGACGCTGCATCTGCTGCGTGCCTCGAGGGCGGGGGCCGCGCTGGCCGGGCGTGACTTCGTACTTCCCGACGATGTGCAGTCGCTGGCCGTGCCCGTACTGGCGCACCGCCTCCTGCCCACGTCGCAGGCCCAGTTGAGCAGACGGACCGCCGAGCAGGTGGTCGGGGAGATCCTTCAGCGCGTGCCCGTACCGACGGCGGCTTCGGGTGCCGCGAGCGTTCCGCCTCACCCGGACGGTTACGGACAGCAGCCGCCGCGGGGTTACTGATGTCCGGGAGTCCCGTGCCGGGCACGGGGCCCGCGGAGCGGCACGCCGGCGACGGCGGGCACGGCCCGGGCGCCGGACACGGCAGGGGCGCCGGACACAGTAGGGGCACCGGGCCCGGCAAGGACACCGGGCCCGGGCCCGAAGAGGGCGCCAGGGACGGGAAGAAGGAGCCCGGCAAGCTGCGCACCGCGCTCGGCGGCCTGACGACCCGCGGCCGCTCGTTCCTGGCCGCGGGCATGGCCGCCGCGGTCTGCGCGTACGTACTCGGGCAGGCCGACCTGCTGCGGGTCGGGATGCTGCTCTCGGCGCTGCCGCTGGTGTGCGTGCTGGTGCTGTACCGGACGCGCTATCGGGTGTCGGGCTCCCGCAGGCTCGCACCGGCGCGGGTCGCTGTCCGTACGGAGGCGCGGGTGCATCTGGGGGTGGACAACGTCTCGCGGCTCCCGACGGGGCTGCTGATGCTGGAGGACCGGGTGCCGTACGTGCTCGGGCCGCGCCCGCGTTTCGTGCTGGACCGCGTCGAGCCGGGCGGCAAGCGCGAGGTGTCCTACCGGGTGCGTTCGGACATGCGCGGCTGCTATCAGCTGGGCCCGTTGCAGCTCCGGCTGACCGACCCGTTCGGGATGTGCGAACTGACCCGCTCCTTCAGCACGTACGACACGCTCACGGTGGTGCCGCAGACCGTGCAGCTGCCGCCGGCGCGGCTCACCGGCGACGCCACCGGCTACGGCGACGGGCGGCACCGTTCGCTCGCACTCGCCGGCGAGGACGACGTGATCCCGCGCGGCTACCGGCACGGCGACGATCTGCGCCGCGTCCACTGGCGCTCCACGGCCCGCTACGGCGAACTGATGGTGCGCCGCGAGGAGCAGCCGCAGAAGGCACGCTGCACGGTGCTGCTCGACACCCGCCGCGGTGCGTACGCCGGTTCGGGGCCGGACTCCCCCTTCGAGTGGGCTGTCTCCGGCGCCGCCTCGGTCTGCATGCATCTGCTGGAGCGCGGCTACGCCGTCCGGCTGCTGACGGACACGGGCACGATGGTGCCGGGCCCCGAAGGAGTCGGCTTCGCCGGGGACCCGTCGGACAGTGCCGGGTTGCTGCTGGACGCCCTCGCCCTGCTCGAGCAGTCCGACCAGGAGGACATGACGTACGCGTACGACATGCTGCGCGGAGCGGTCGGCGGGCAGGAGGGGCTGCTCGTCGCGTTCCTGGGTGACCTCGACGAGGAGCAGGCGGCCACCGTGGGGCGCATGCGGCAGCGTACGAACAAGGCGGTGGCCTTCTGCTCCACGGCCGGCCCCGCGGCAGACGACGCGGCGGAGCAGGACCCCGCGTACGACGGCGAAGCGGCCGGGACCGGGGCTGCCGCATACGGGGCCGGCGGTCCCGGCGACCCCGGCGTGCCGGGCGGCGCGCCCGCGACCGTCACCGTGCCGCCGCCTCCGGTCGCCGCCCCGGACGACGAGGCTCTGCGGGTGCTGCGCGAATCGGGCTGGACGGCGCTGCGGGGCGGCCCAGGTCTGGCCATGCCGGCGCTGTGGCAGGAGGCGGACCAGGCGACAACGAGGGGGACGGGCCCATGAGCGGACGTGGACGGCTCGCTCTGTGCGCCGCGCTTGCCACGCTTGCCGCGGCGTTCGCGCTGCTGCCTCTGGTGGAACCGGCCACCTGGATTCTGCAGACTGCTCTGCTGCTCGGGGTGCAGACCCTGGTCGGCGCGTGGACCCGCCGGGTGCCGCTGGCGCGTCCGCTGACGCCTGCGGTGCAGGCGCTGGTCACGCTCGTGCTGCTGACCTTCTTCTTCGTACGCGACGAAGCGCTCTTCGGGCTGCTGCCGGGCCCGGCTGCCTTCGCGGAGTTCGGTCACCTGCTCGCCGAGGGGGGCCACGACGTCGGCCGGTACGCGATACCGGCTCCGGTGACCGACGGCATAGGGCTCATGCTGGTGGGCGGCGTGGTCGTGATCGGCCTGCTGGTCGACGCCATGGCGGTGACGTTCCGCAGCGCGGCGCCCGCCGGACTCCCGCTGCTGGCCCTCTACTCGGTGGCCGCCGGGCTGGCACCGGACGGAGCCGGCTGGCCCTGGTTTCTGTGCGCCGCGGGCGGCTATCTGCTGCTTCTGCTCGCCGAGGGCCGCGAACGGCTCTCCCAGTGGGGCCGTGTTTTCACCGACCGCGGACGGCCGGGCTTCGGCGCTTACGAGCCAGGGGGCGTCGAGGGACCCGCGACCGCTCCCGTACGTACGGGGCGGAGGATCGGCGCGCTGACGCTCGGTCTGGCCCTGATCGTGCCCGCGCTGATGCCGTCGCTGGGGAGCGGCCTGCTGGACGCGGCACGCAACGGCGGCGGCGGAGCCGGGCAGAACGGCGGCACGGTCTCCGCCGTCAACCCGCTGGTCGCGCTGCAGGACAGCCTCAACCAGGCGGAGGACCGCACCGCCCTGACCTACACGACCAACACCCGCAGCACCGAGGAGATGTATCTGCGGATCGTCGCCCTGGACCAGTTCGACGGTGCTTCCTGGAAGCCGTCGGAGCGCCGCATAGACGCCGTCCCCGATCCGCTGCCCGCGCCGCCGGGGCTCTCACCGGAGGTGCGCACGGAGAAGGTCCGCAGCAACGTCGTCGCCGCCGACTGGTACGCGCAGAACTGGCTGCCGATGCCCTATCCGGCCAACCGCGTGCGCATGGGCGGACAGTGGCGCTTCGAGCCGGAGGGCCGCACGCTCGTCGGCGACCGCGGACAGACCACGCGCGGTGCGCGCTACGAGGTGGAGAGCCTTCTCGTGCAGCCGACGGCCCGTCAGCTGCGCCAGGCCCCGGACCCGGCACGTGCGGTCTCCGAGGAGTACACGAAGGTGCCGGAGTCGCTGCCGTCGGTGGTCCAGCGGACTGCCGAGCGGGTCACGCGCAACGCCTCGGACGACTATGAGCGGGCCGTCCGTCTGCAGGACTGGTTCGCGGCGGACGGCGGCTTCATCTACGACACGCGCGTACGGGCCGGCAGCGGGTCCGCCGCCATCGCCAACTTCCTTGAGCAGAAGGAGGGTTTCTGCGTCCACTTCGCCTTCTCGATGGCGGCCATGGCCCGCACGTTGGACATCCCGGCCCGGGTTGCGGTCGGCTTCACTCCCGGCACCGCGGCGGCGGACGGACGGATGAACGTGGGCCTCAAGGACGCGCACGCCTGGCCGGAGCTGTACTTCGAGGGCGTCGGCTGGACGAGGTTCGAGCCGACGCCGACGCGCGGCTCACCGCCCCCGTACGCACAGCCGGACACCCCCGACCCCAGTGACAACCCGGCGGAGCAGCTTCCCGAGCGCGGGCAGAGCGACGAACCGACGCCCGTCCCCTCGGAGTCCGAGAGCTGCGACGCCGAAGCGAAGCGGCTCGACCCGGAGTGCGGGCAGGCGGCACCGGCCCCGAACGGCGGGGGCGGCGACAGCGGCTTCCCGGTGGGCACAGTCGCCGGGGTGACGGCCGCGTCGCTGCTGGGGCTGGGACTGTTGATGCTGCCGATGCTGTGGCGCGTACGTACGAGAGCGAGACGCCTCGGAACGCGGGTCGTCGGCCTGCCGGCATCCGGGAGGAACCCGGGCGGCGCGGTGCTGGACGCCTGGCGCGAGCTGGTCGACAGCGGCTGGGACTACGGCGTGGTCCCGGAGGAGTCGGCGACGCCGCGCAAGGCCGCGGAGCGCATCGTCCGCATCGGTGATCTGGGGCCGGAGGCGGCGGAGGCTGCGTTCCGGGTCGCCCTGGAGGTGGAGCAGGTGCTGTACGCGCCGCGGCCGCGGCCGGGGAACGGCGTACGGGAAGACGTACGGCGGGTGCGGGAAGCGCTGAGGGATGCCGCGCCGCGCAGTCTGCGGATCCGCGCACTGCTGCTGCCGCCCTCGGCCATCCGGGTGATGTGGACGGTGACGCGGCGCGTGACGGCGGTCCGTGACCGGTGGATCGGCGCGCTCCGGGTCCGCTTCGCGAAGTAGCGGCGTCCGGCGGGGCCGACGCAGACGGTGCCATACGCGCGTCCGGCCCTCGCCGGACGCCGGGGCGCCGGACGCAGACGGCCCCCGGCCTTCGGCCCGGCTCGGGCATGACTGTGGGGCTGACCCCGGAATCCGGAGGTCAGCCCCACAGTGGTGTTCGTCGGCCGTGATCGTCGATCGTGTCGTCGGTAGGAGGACGCCGCGCATCGGCGCTGGTGCTGTGCTCAGTCGTGCCGTGCTCAGTGGTTTCGGCTCTGTGCTACTGGCCCTCGTCGCGGCGGCGCTGCCACCGCTCCTCGATCCGGTTCATCATCGACCGGCGGGAGCGTGGCTGGCGGCGCGTGGGCGCCGAGCTGCCTCCGCTGCTGCCCTGCTGCGCGCCTCCCTGCCCCTGCTGCTGCTGTTCGCCGTTCTTGGGGGCCTTCCGCCAGCCGGTGACCGCGAGGACGGCGCAGCCGAGCATGACGAGGAAACCCACGACGCTGATCCAGATCTGCTGCGCGACCATTCCGGCCATGAGCAGGGCGATGCCCACCAGAAAGCCTGCGACCGCCTGGTAGACCCGCCTGCGGGTGTACCTGCGCAGCTCACTTCCCTCGAGCGCTGTCGCGAACTTGGGATCTTCTGCGTACAGCGCTCGCTCCATCTGCTCGAGCATGCGCTGCTCGTGCTCAGAGAGCGGCACGGAGTCCTCCTACTCGTCGGTCGCGGGGGCGACCGGGTGCGACCATCCAAGGATAAGCAGGGAATCGCCCCCGTGAAACCCGCCCCTCTGCGCCATTGCCTCCCACCAGGACCGAGATGACGGACGCCGGCGAGGGAGCGTTCAATCCGTGCATTCCCGCACCGCCTTTCCACCATGCCGAACGGTGTGCCTCGATCATACGGCGGTCAACAGCTGATCGGGTGACGTACGAACCACTGTGATACCGATCGGTCACTTCTGCACGTCAGCTCGGCCGGGCGGACTTGCCCCGGCCGGGCTCACCGGTCGTGGTACCGCGGCTCGGCCAGGACATGCAGCTGACTCGCGACGGCCTGGAAAGCGGGCAGTTCGGAAGCGGCGCTCTCCAGCCGTGCGAGAGCCTCCGCCGCGTCCGGTTCCGTGTCCACCAGCGCGCCGGGGACCAGGTCGGCGAAGACGCGGACGCCGTGCACAGCCGTGACGGCCAGGCCGGTGGCGTCCACCAGAGCGGTCAGCTGCTCGGCGGTGAAGCGGCGGGGCATCGGGTCGCCGGTGCCCCAGCGGCCCTCCGGCGCCGTCAGCGCCTGCCGCGCCTCCGTGAAATGGCCCGCGAGGGCCCGTCCGAGCACCGCGCCGCCCAGGCCCGCGGCGAGAAGGCTGAGGGTGCCGCCCCCGGGGCGCAGCGCCGCGACGACATTGCCGAGGCCATCGGCCGGATCGTCCACATACTCCAGGACGCCGTGGCAGAGGACCACGTCGAATCCGCCGCGCTCCACGACATCGAAGAGGCCGTGTGCGTCGCCCTGGACACCGCGGACCCTGTCCTCCACTCCGGCCTCGGCGGCGCGGCGTTCGAGCCCGAACAGGGCGTTGGGGCTGGGGTCGACGACGGTGACCCGGTGTCCCAGTTCGGCGACGGGCACGGCGAAGTTACCCGTGCCGCCTCCGGTGTCGAGGACGTCGAGTGTCTCCTTGCCGCCGGCCTTGACTCGCTGGTCGAGGGCGCCTCGCAGTACCTCCCAGACGACGGCTGTACGGCTGGATGCGCTGGGGCGGGACATGACGTGCTCCTCGGCGGCTCAGGGGCGTGCAGCCACCACCCTATTGCCTCCGCCTGCACGCCGTTTCCGCGACGAACGGCCGTCCTCTCCCTGGCCGGCCGGGCACGCCGCGCGGCAGCCTTCTCACCCGGCGCGTGGCCGCCGGTGATCCGGCTGAGCGCGCGGCGGACGTATTCGGGCCTTGGACACCGCCGCCGGCGGCCCCGCTGTGGCAACGGCCGTTGTCCCGGCGGCGAGTCCGTCGTCGGCGGGGGCGACGCGCGGCTGCGGCAGGGCGGGCTGGGAGACGAGCATCCGCTCGACCATCCGCAGAAAGACCCCGGTGTCGCGGACGAGGTCGTCGGCCTCACGCCAGGTGGCAGCGCCCTGTATGCCGGCCTCGGCACGCGCGCGCTTCCGTGCGCCGGAGGCGAACAGCACGCTCCACTCGGACAGTTCGGGTGCGGCCTCCGGCAGCACCTCCCAGGCGCTCCGTATGGCACGCCTGCGCCGCTCGCTGCTCTCCGGGCGCCCGCGCACCGCGAGGACGGCGGCAGCCGTGCGCAGCGCTGCCAGATGTGCGGCGGCGAACCGCTCGTTGGCCGTTTCCATGGCCGCGGCCTCGTCCAGCCCGTGCTGGGCCTGGGCGAGCAGGTCGAGGGCGGCGGGCGGGGCAGCCGCACGGCGCAGCACGGGATGGACATCGCTTGCCGGCGGGGAGTTCGGGGGCGCTCCCCGAGAGGGTCGCTGCACGGGAACCAACCTCCTGTCGTCGTCCGACTTCCGAATGAACCGGCGCATGTACACATCGTGAGGCACACCACTGACAATCCGGCCTGACCTGCACATACACCCTGTACAGACGGTTGCCTTCCGGTTTCGGCGGACCGAGGCGGCGGTGTGCACCCGGGGCCGCCGCAGGAGACCACGGCACCGTGCGCTAGATTTTGAACTGACCAGTCAGTGCAAAACAGAGGGGTGAGCTCGTGGGCGACACCGCACACGACTCCGGTGGAGCCGGACGTACGGAATCCGGCGTATCCGCAGAGGACTTCGGGCTCGACGGCCCGCGCGGACGGGTCTTCGCCGGCATCCGTTTCGAGGCGCCGCCCGGCTCCGTAGTCGCCCTGGAGGGTCCTTCGGGCTCAGGGCGCACCTGTCTCCTGCTGTCGCTCACCGGACGCATGAAGGCGACCGCGGGGCACGCCCTCGTGGACGGGCGGCGGCTGCCCGGGCAGCTCGCCGCCGTGCGCCGGATCAGCGCCCTGGCCGCCGTGCCGGGAATCACAGATCTCGAACCGTCCCTGTCCGTCGCGGAGCAGTTGCGTGAACGCATGCTGCTGCAGCGGCGGTTCGGCGGTTCCCTGCGGGCCCTGCTGCGCCCCCGCAGGGAGCGTGCCGCGGCATCGCGCGACCGCGTCGACCGCGCTCTGACGGCCGCCGGTCTCGCCCTGGACGACCTGCCGAAGGGCGCCCGTACCCGCGTACGCGACCTGGAGCGTCTGGAGTCGTTGCGGCTGTCCGTCGCACTCGCGCTGATCGGCGAACCCCGCCTACTCGGCGTCGACGACGTGGACTTGAAGCTCTCCGGGGACGAGCGGGACCAGGCGTGGTCGCTGCTGCGTTCGGTCGCCTCGTCGGGCGTCACGGTGCTGGCCGTGTGCAGCGAAGCGCCGCCGGGGGCGGTGGCCGTCCGTACGGGG
This sequence comes from Streptomyces sp. DSM 116795, assembly GCF_055792905.1. Lineage (NCBI taxonomy): Bacteria > Bacillati > Actinomycetota > Actinomycetes > Kitasatosporales > Streptomycetaceae > Streptomyces > Streptomyces sp. DSM 116795. The sequence goes on along the minus strand of NZ_CM147707.1, from coordinate 5,874,724 downwards.
ACGGGGAGCACACGGCAACAGCCCGCGCCGGCGGGTAAGGCGGGCACTTCCGCAGGAACCAGCAAGGAGAAGGAGGAGGCAGCGGATGCGCTCGCCGAGACTGGCCGCGCTTGAACTCAAGCGGTTCGGGAGGGGACGGCTGCCGCGTGCGGCGATGGCGGCCATGCTGCTGCTGCCGTTGCTCTACGGCGCCCTGTACCTCTGGTCGTTCTGGGATCCGTACGAGCGGCTCGACAAGGTCCCTGTCGCTCTCGTCAACGAGGACAAGGGAGCCCGGGCGGACGGGAAGCGGATCGCAGCCGGTGACTCGGTCGCCGAAGGGCTGCACAAGAGCGGCACCTTCGACTGGCACGAGACCGACGCCGCGGACGCCCGCGAGGGAGTCGAGGACGGCCGCTACTACCTGTCGCTGACCGTGCCTTCCGGCTTCAGCGAGCGGATCGCCTCCAGTTCGGGTGACGACCCGCGGACCGGTGCCCTGAAGGTGCGTACGAACGACGCGGGCAACTACGTCGTGGGGCAGATGTCCCGGACCGTCTTCTCCGAGGTGCGGGCCGCCGCCTCCAGCAAGGCCTCGCGCGGCTTCTACGACCGGATCTTCGTCTCCTTCTCCACCCTCCACGACCGGACCGCGAAGGCGGCGGACGGCGCGGACACCCTCGGCGACGGCATCGGCCGTGCCAAGAAGGGAACCGGAGAGCTCAAGAGCGGCCTGGGCGAGGCCGAGCACGGCAGCGGGAAGCTCAGGGACGGCACTTCCCGACTGCACGCCGGCGCAGGTGAGTTGGAGAAGGGCTCGAAGCGGGTCGCCGACGGTACGCAGAAGCTCTCCGACAAGGCCGACAAGGCGGCCGGCAAGCTGGGCCCGTTCCTCGACGAACACGGGGACGAGATCGGCACCGCTGCCCGCGACGTGGCACGTACGAGCAAGACGCTCAAGGAGAACCTCCGCGAACTGCCGGACGCGGCACGCAAGGCCGAGGCCGACTCCCGCAAGGCAGCCGACACCCTGGACGCCCTCTACCGCGCACGGTGCGAAGGACCGGTCGAACTGGACACCTCGTGCCCGCAGTTGAAGAAGGCCAGGGACGCCGCGGACAACGCGGCGGACGTCGCGGCGGATGTGAACGACGTCATCGAGAAGCAGGACGGTCTCACCCGGCTGGGTGAGAGTCTGGACGACCTGCGCCGCCAAGCGAACGCCCTCGCCGGCCGCGCCCCGCACCTCGGCGAAGACCTCGACAAGGCCGTCGCACAGATACACGCGCTCAACAAGGGCGCGCACAAGGTCCACGCGGGCGCGGGCCGCCTGGACAGCGGCCTGGCGAGCGCCGAGAGCGGCGCAGCCGGCCTCGACGCGGGCGTCGGCAAGCTGGCGAAGGGCGCGGGCACGCTCGACGGCGGGATGTACAAGCTCGCGGACGGCTCGTCGCAGCTGTCCGGCGGGCTGCACGACGGCGTGAAGAAGATCCCCGACTACGGCAAGCAGGAGCGTGACGACCGTACGGACGTGATGGCCGACCCCGTCGGCCTCTCCTCCACGAACGCACATCCCGCGGCCAACTACGGCACGGGCTTCGCGCCGTACTTCATCCCGCTCGCGCTCTGGGTCGGTGCGATGATCGCGTACATGCTGCTGCAGCCGCTCAACAGACGCGCACTCGCGGCGGGCGCCCCCGCCGCCCGCATCACGCTGGCCGGTTGGCTGCCCGTCGCCGCCATAGGGGCACTGCAGGCGGGGGCTCTGCTCAGCGTGCTGCACTGGGGGCTGGGGCTCCAACTCGCCCAGGGCGCAGGCACGGTGGGCTTCCTGCTGCTGGTGACGCTCTGCTTCACGGCGATCGTGCAGTTCCTGGGCGCCCGGTTCGGCCCGGCCGGCCGCGTACTCGTGCTGGCGGCGCTGATGCTCCAGCTGACGTCGGCGGGCGGCACGTATCCGATACAGACCAGCCCGGACTTCTTCAACGCCATCCATCCCTTCCTGCCGATGAGTTACGTCGTGGAGGGACTGCGGCACCTCATCACGGGCGGCGGTCTGTGGCCGGTGTGGCAGGCCTGCCTCGTGCTGCTGGCCTTCACCGCGGGCGCGCTCGCGCTGACGGCGCTCACCGCACACCGCAGACAGGTGTGGACCGTCGACCGCCTGCACCCGGAGATCGCCCTGTGAGCCGCCTCGCCACCCGCGAGAAGCTCTTCCAGGCGGCGGTGACCCTCATCGCCGAACAGGGCTTCTCCGCGACCACGGTGGATGAGATCGCCGAGCACGCCGGCGTCGCCAAGGGGACCGTCTACTACAACTTCTCCAGCAAGAGCGAGCTGTTCGAAGAACTGCTGCGGCACGGCGTGGAGTTGCTCACGGCGGATCTGCGCGACGCGGCCGCGTCCACGGCGGCGGCGGGCGGCCGCCACGTCGACGCCCTCGATGCGATGGTCCGCGCCGGGCTGCTCTTCATCGACCGCTATCCGGCCTTCACGCGGCTGTACGTCGCCGAACTGTGGCGCACCAACAGGGCGTGGAACTCGACTCTGCTGGTGGTCCGCAGGCAGGCCGTCGCCGTCGTGGAGGAGGAGCTGCGAGCGGGCGTGGAGGCCGGCGAGCTGAGCGGCGAGATCGACGTCACGCTGACGGCGGCCGCGCTGGTCGGCATGGTGCTGGTGGCGGCCCTGGACTGGAAGGCGTTCCAGCCGGAGCGTTCACTCGACGACGTGCACGGCGCGCTGTCGCTGCTGCTGCAGGGACGGGTCGGAGGGTGTGCGCAGCCCCGGTAGCCGATGACCACCCGGTCCTGAGGCTGCGCACGCCTTCCCCCGTATCCCCCGACCCCCGTAACGGACGCGGGGCCCCGTGCCCCCGCGTCCCCCTTGCAAGGGAGCCGCCCCGTTCCGCCGCCCCGTGTCGGCGGTGCCGGAGCGTTGCTCCCTTGCCACGTGCATCACTCTGCCGTCAGCGGGGGCCTTCTCCCATCCGCTGTACTACTCAACCGGCGGGCTAGGTAGCCGTACTCAGCCATGGGGGCCCGCCCCCGGGGCGTAACGCTCAGGCGGCCTCCGCACGCTCCACGTGCGCAGCATCGCGCACGCGCCCTGCCGGCCCGCCGCACCGCCCGCCCGCCCGCCGCGGAAGCCCGTCCCGCGTCCGGCTAAAGTCCCCCGTCATGGCACGCATTGCGGTGATCGGCGCCGGGCTGGGCGCCATGGCGGCGTCCGCGCGGCTCGCCACGGCCGGGCACCGAGTGACGGTGTACGAGCGCGCGGAGACCTACGGCGGCGGCGTCCGGCGCTATGAACGGGACGGCTTCCGTTTCGACACCGGTCCCGGAATTCTGCACCTGCCGGCCGTCTACCGCGACCTGTTCGTCAAGACCGGCAGGCAGGCGCTCGAGGACCGTGTGGACCTCGTACGCCTCGATCCGGCGATCCGGCACGTCTTCCCCGACGGCACGGCGGTCTCGCTGCCGTCCGGCTCCCGCGCGGGAGTCCTCGCGGCGCTCGACGCGGCGCTCGGTACGGGCGCGGGCGAGCGCTGGACGGACATGCTCGCCCGTGCCCGTACCGTCTGGGACGCCACAAGGCGGCCGCTACTGGAGGAGCCGCTGACCGAGGACGGCATCCCGGCGCTTCGGGAGACCCTCGCCCGCGACCCCTATCCCGCGCTGCCCGCCAGGCGTCCGGCGCTGCGGGCCAAGGGGCTGCTGCGCCGCCGCACCACCGCCCCGGCACTCGCCGAGACCGCCGCACGCGAACTGCGCGACCCGCGCCTGGTGTCCATGCTGAACAGCTGCGCACGGGCCTACGGCCTGGACCCGCAGTCGGCCCCGGCCGGCGCGGCCGTACTCGCGTACGTGGAGCACACCTTCGGCAGCTGGTACGTGCGCGGCGGGATGCGGGCCCTCGCCGACGCCCTGTACACGCGCTGCACGGAGCGCAAGGTGGACTTCCGCTTCGGCTGCGAGGTGGTGGACGTCCTGCAGGAGGACGACAGAGTGGTGGGCGTGAAGCCAGCCGGGGAGCCCGAAGTCCCCGCGGACACCGTCGTCGTGGGCTGTGCCCGCGTACCGGGAACGGCGGCCGGGGCGGACGCGGTGACAGCGACGCCCGCACGGTCCCGTGTCACCGTGCTGCTCGCGCTGCGCGGCGGGCGGCCCGAGGAGACCGTGCACCGCACCGTCGTGCACCGCGAGGACGCGCCCGGTCAGCCGCTGACCGTGCTGCGCCCGGACGATCCCGGCCTCCGTCCCGGCGCCGGGCACGAGACCGCAGTGCTGTCGGTCGCGGTCGGGCCGGACGAGATCCGCGGTGAGGACGACGCGTCGCGGCTGGCAGACCGGCTGACGGCCGCAGCCGACGCCGCCGGGCTGGGGCTGGGCGGACGGGTGCTGTGGCGCGAGGTGCGTACGCCCCGTGACGTCGAGGCAGAGACTGGGGCACCGGGCGGCCTGGTACCGGCACCGGTGCTCGCCGGGCCATACGACGGCGGGAACCGCGGGAGCCGCGGGAGCCGCGGAGGCCGCATCAGATCCGGGCAGCAGGCCGGCGCCGTGGATGTCCGCCCGCCCAACAGAACGGCGACGAAGGGGCTTTACCGCGCCGGCGGCTGGGCGCACCCGGGCGGCGGTGCCGCTCACGCGGGAATGTCCGGCGCACTGGTGGCCGGACTGATCGTGGAGGGCGACGACTGGCGCGGCTCGCACTGACCTGGCTGTGCGGCCGCCTGCCGGGGCTGCGTTGGGTCGGTGCGTCGGTGAGCCCGGTGCAAGGAGCCGTCAGTAGTAGTAGCCGTTCCCTGCGCCGTACCCGTTGCCGGCTCCGTAGCCGTTGCCCTGGCCCTGACCCTGGGGGCCGTAGCCGTACGGGTCGTTCTGGTACGGGTACTGCTCCTGCTGCATCGGGTCGTTCGGGTCGCGCTGCTGCGGTACCCAGGCGCCCGCACCGCCCGTCGGCGCCTGCGGGAAGTAGGACTGGCCGTCGGCGTACGTCTCGCCGTTGCCGTACATGGACCCGTAGGCGTCGGCGCCCGAACCGCCCGCTCCAAGGCCGCCGCCACCGCCGAAGGTGTCGGAGATCCCGTACGGGGACTGCTGGGGGCCGTAGCCCTGCTGGTCGCCCAGGCCACCGCCGCCGTAGCCGCCACCGCCGTAACCGCCGGCGTCGTAGCCGTTGTAGGAGGTGTCGTAACCGCCGTAGCCGCCGTACGAGTCGTAGGACGGGACGCCGGGCGCCCCCGCCCCGTTGGCGTCGAAGGCGGCGTACGGGTCGGAGAACCCGCCGTACTGCTGGCCGCTGTACTCCTGGTATATGCCGGGCTGCTGCACAGGACCCGGGTAGCCGTAGCCGCCGTAGCCGCCGGGCATGAACTCGCCGGTCTCGTCCGGCATCGGGCCGGGCTGGTAGACGGGAACCTGCTGCTGCCCGTTGTCCTGCGGCCCGTAACCGTTCGCCGCGGGGAAGGCGCCCGTCTGGTAGCCATCGGTCTCGGGGCTGAAGGGGCTGAACGCCTGTGTCGAGTCGAAGCCGTTGGGGCCGGCGCCGTTGGGAACCGAGCCGTTGGGGCCGGCGCCCGCGAAGGCAGCCGCGTCGTAGCCGTTCCCGTTCGTGCCGAAGCCGTTGGGAACCGAGCCGTTGGGAACGGAGCCGTTGGAGCCGGCGCCCGCGAAGGCAGCCGCGTCGTAGCCGTTCCCGTTCGTACCGAAGCCGTTCGGGGTGTCGTAGCGGTTCCCGTTCGTGCCGAGGCCGTTCGGGCTGCTGAAGCCGCCTTGGGCGCTCATCGGGTCCACGGTGGCGAAGCCGGCGGTGTCGTAGCCGTTCGGGCTGCTGAAGCCGCTCGGCGCACTCATCGAGTCCACGGTGGCGAAACCGGCCGTGTCGTAGCCGTTCGGCTCCAGGCCGTTCTGCTGGAACGCGTCCGAGCCGTAGCCACCGGACGCCGCCAGGGCCGGTACGGGCTCGGGCGCGTCCATGGCGTCGAACGCGGGCGCCGGACCGAGCTCGAGCTCGGGCTCCGGCTCTTCGCGGCGGCGGCTGACGCCGGGCACTCCGGTGAGTGCCCAGCCCGCCACGAAGCCCCGGCGGTAGGAGAGCGTCACAAAGGTCTGGCCCGTGGCGAAGGCGGCGATCCCGATCCCGATCACGACGACCGAGGGGATCAGCGCCCCCGCCACGACGCACAGAAAGCCGGTGAAGGCCAGCACGCGCCAGCGCAGCCGCGCCTTGTACTGCAGCAGCACCTCGCCCAACAGCCACAGCGCGACGACGCCGAACGCGATATAGAGGACTGTCCAGCCCATGTGCGCCCCCTTCTCACTGCCTCGGCCGGCTACTTCGGCTCAGGGTCGGTTGTGGAGACCAAGATTCTGATGGATTTCCAACGTTGCCGTGGAGTTGTTGAGCGTAATGAAGTGAAGTCCTGGGACGTCTTCGGCCATCAGCGTCGCACACATCTCCGTCGCGTACTCGATCCCGACCGAGCGTACCGCCGCCGGATCGTCTTCGACCGCCCGGAGCCGGTCTGCCAGTTCGCCCGGAATCGTCGCATTGCTGAGCTGTGCGAACGTCTCGATCTGCTTCACGTTGGTGACCGGGATGATCTCCGGGATGATCGGGGTCTCGCAACCGGCGGCCACCGCGCTGTCCCGCAGCCGCAGGTAGTCCTCGGCCCGGAAGAACATCTGCGTGATCGCGTAATCGGCCCCTGCGCGGCACTTGTTGACGAAGTGGCGCACGTCGGTGTCCCAGTCGTCGGAGCGGGGGTGCATCTCGGGGAAGGCCGCGACGCCCACGCAGAAGTCGCCCGACTCCTTGATCAGCTCGACGAGTTCGGAAGCGTAGGTGAGGCCCTCGGGGTGCCTGACCCACTCGCCCATCGGGTCCCCGGGAGGGTCGCCCCTGATCGCGAGCACGTTCCGGATGCCCGCGTCCGCGTACTGGCCGATGACGTTGCGCAGTTCCGCCCTGGAGTGATTGACGGCGGTGAGGTGTGCGACCGGGGTGAGCGTCGTCTCGTTGGCGATCCGTTCGGTGTTCCGTACGGTGCCCTCCCGCGAGGATCCTCCCGCTCCGTAGGTCACGGAGACGAAGGTCGGTGAGACGGCTTCGATCCGCCGCAGGGCGTTCCACAGCGAGCGCTCGCCCTTCTCGGTCTTCGGGGCGAAGAACTCGAAGGAGTACGAGGGCTTCCCCGTCGCGAGGAGCTCACGCACAGTCGTCGTGCTGTCTGTCCTGGTAGCTGAGATACCGATGGCCATGCTTGCAGGCTATCGGCCTTGGCTAGAGGGCGACGGGCCGTGAAGAGCGCTTACGTCCGTTCCGTCCGCCCTTGTCGGCGCAGATTCTTCACTCACGTACCTGCCGTGTACGCAGCGGAAACGCGGCGGAGACGCAGCGGAGACGCGGTGTTCGCAAGCGGTTTCGGCGCCAGCAGGAGCGCGGCTCCCGCCTCGCCGCACTGCTCTCAGTGCGGAGCACCGCTCTCGCCTGATCCGGCTGATCCGCCTGATCCGGCTGCCTCGTCTGCCTCACCGGTCTGGTCGGCCTTGCCGGCAGCGGCCTCGCCAGGCCCGTCCGCCGCGGCCCGCTCCCGGAGCCGCCCGGCCAGCGCCGCCGCGGCACCCTCCGGGTCGTCGGCGCCGGTCAGTACGCGTACGACGACGACTCGCCTTGCCCCGGCGTCGAGCACATCGTCCAGGTTGGCGGCGTCGATGCCGCCGATGGCGAACCAGGGACGCTCCGTGACCTGCGACGCCGTATACCTCACGAGTTCCAGGCCCGGGGCGTGGCGGCCCGGCTTGGTGGGGGTCGGCCAGCAGGGACCGGTGCAGAAGTAGTCCACACCGGGCTCGGCCGTCGCGGCGTCCACCTCCGCCTCGGCGTGCGTGGACCGGCCGATGAGGACGTCGTCGCCGAGCAGCGCACGGGCGGCGGGGACGGGTAGATCGCCCTGGCCGAGATGGAGCACGTCGGAGCCCGCGGCGTGCGCGACGTCCGCACGGTCGTTGACGGCGAGCAGCTTTCCGTGGCGCCGGCAGGCGTCCGCGAAGACCGAGAGGTGTTCCAGCTCCTCGGCTGCCTCCATGGTCTTGTCGCGCAGCTGGACGATGTCGACGCCGCCGCGGAGGACCGCGTCGAGGAACTCCGGCAGGTCGCCCTGCTCCTTGCGCGCGTCGGTGCACAGATACAGCCGGGCGCCGGCGAGCAGACGGCGGGCGTTGGTGGCGCTCATTGAGGGACGTCCCCCGGGACGAGGGCGTGCGGGCCCGGCGCAGCGCGCTGCGCCGGGCCCGCACGCAGGTGGATGTGTGCGGTGTGACCAGGTGTCCGGCCCGCCGGTCCCGCCGGTGGGTCCGGCCCGTGGCGTCCGTTCGGTGATGAGGCGGCGCGTGAGGGGGCGCGGCTCTTGTGAGGTACGGCAGGTGAGGCGGTGGCCGTGATCCGTGCTGTGCCCGAAATCACACGGCGAGTGCCTGGGCGCGCCGCTTCACCTCTGTCCCGCGGTTCTCACGCAGGGCCTGGGCCGGGGTGCCGGGCAGGCTCTCGTCCTCGGTGAAGAGCCACTCCAGCATTTCCTGGTCGCTGAAGCCGTCGTCCTTGAGGAGCGTGATCGTGCCGACCAGGCCCTTCACGATGCGGCCCGAGCCGATGAAGTCCGCCGGAACCTGCAAGGTGCGCTCCTCCCCTCTGCGGACCGCGATCAGCTGGCCCTCCTTGACCAGCTGGCGGGCGCGAGTCACCGGAACGTCCAGCTTCTCGGCGACGTCGGGGAGAGTGAGCCAGGAAGGGACGAGAGCATCGGTCTTTGCATCAATCTCTGTCACGCCACCAGCCTGCCATCCCGCTGTGACAGTCACTACTGTGCCGCCGCCACCAGTCCGCCTTCAGCAGGTCATGCGCCGGCCCCGGCCGACCGCCGGTCCGTTCCCGGGCCGCCACCGCCGCCCTGCCCGACCGCCACCGCCGCCCTGCCGGGCCGCAGCCGCGCCTGCCGTGTCCGCCGTCAGCGGACGGCCTTCTTCAGCGCCACCGCCGCGTCGGACACACGCTCCCGCTCGACCGCCGCACCCCGCTCGATGAGCCTTCTGCCCTGCGCCAGATCGCGGGGCCGGCCGACTGCGAGCAGCGCCGTCAGCACGCCCTCACGCAGCCAGCAGACGGACCAGGCCGCTTCGCCCGGGTCGCCGCGCCAGACCAGTTCGTCCCCGTCCGCGTGGTGTCCCGCGTACTGGATGAAGCGGCCGAACTGCTCCGACCAGAAGTAGGGCACCGGATCGTAGACCGCGCGCTCCGCCTCGCCGTCCGGCAGCGTCCCGGCGGTGATGTTGGCGGCCACGACGCGCGGGCCCTGCAGCGCGTTGTCCCAGTGGTGCACGAGCAGCCGTTCGCCGTACCGGGCAGAGGGAAAGGAGGCACAGTCGCCGACCGCGTACACATGCGGGGCCGAAGCGCGCAGCCGCTCGTCGGCGAGCACTCCCCCGTCCCCGCCCAGCTCGATGCCCGAGCCCGCCAGCCAGTCCGTCGCCGGACGCGAGCCGATGCCCACGACGACGGCGTCGGCCCGCAGCCGTGTGCCGTCGGCGAGCAGCACTCCGCCGCGCTCGACCGAGCGCACGGCGACGCCCGTACGCAGCCGTGCGCCGCTCTGCTCGTACCAGTCGCGCATGTGGACCGTGACCTCCGGCGGCAGCGCCCCGGGGAGCGGCTGTCCGGCGGCCTCCACGACCGTGACGGCGCACCCGGCTTCCCGTGCCGCGGTGGTGAACTCCGCGCCGATCCAGCCGGCTCCGACCACCACGACCTCGCCCCGCGCCGCCAGTACGGGACGCAGCCTGGCCGCGTCGTCCAGCGTGCGCAGCAGATGGACGCCGGGAACGCCCTCGCTGCCCGGCAGCGCGACCGGCTCCGCGCCCGTGGCGACGACGAGATGGTCGTAGCCCACGGTGCCCGCGGCGGTCTCCAGCACGCGTTCGGCGGTGCGCAGTCCGGTCACCTCCCGGCCCAGCTCCAAGTCGGCGCCGAGGGAGGCGAAGTCGACGTCGAAGGCGGCGTCCTCGCTCTTGCCGAGCAGCACGGCCTTGGACAACGGCGGCCGGTCGTACGGTTGATGGGGCTCACTGCCGATCAGCCGGATCCCTCCCGGCCACCCCTGCTCACGCAGTTGTACGGCTGTCTGGACGCCGGCCATCCCCGCACCGACGACAACGACCCGCTGCTCGCTCCGACTGTCGCCCACACGATCATCCTAGGACGGCGCGGGAACCCTCCGGAGCGGTCGCCGCTGCGGCTGCCGGTCACACCGCCGCGGCGGCGCAGTACGCTGGCGGACAGCGGCACGGCGACGTACGGCGACGTACGGCACGGCAACGGCCTTTCGGCTGCCGGCACCGGTGCCGCACAACACGACATGACATACGCGGGAGTCCGGCGCACCGGGCTGAGAGGGAGGCTGCGGCCTCCGACCGTACGAACCTGATCCGGGTCATTCCGGCGAAGGGAGGAGCAGCTTTCTGATGCGTCCCAGCAGCAGCACACCCCCGACGACCACGCCCGCACAGCGGGAATCCGCCGGGCGGGCACACCCCGACGTGGCCGTCGTCGGCGGCGGCATCATCGGCCTCGTCACCGCCTGGCAGGCGGCCCGGCGCGGGCTGGACACCACGGTCGTCGACCCCGAACCGGGCGGCGGCGCCGCACGGGTGGCGGCCGGGATGCTCGCCGCCGTCACCGAACTCCACTACGGCGAGGAGGCGCTGCTCGCGCTCAACCTCGCCTCCGCCGCCAGCTACCCGGACTTCGCCGCGCAGCTGGAGGAGGCGAGCGGCCAGGAGATCGGCTACCGCTCCTGCGGCACGCTCTCCGTCGCTCTCGACGCGGACGACCGTGCGCACCTGCGTGAACTGCACGCGCTGCAGCGGCGTTGCGGGCTCGAATCGCAGTGGCTCACCGGGCGCGAGTGCCGCCGTCTGGAACCGATGCTCTCTCCGTCCGTACGGGGCGGGCTGCGCGTCGACGGTGACCACCAGGCCGACCCGCGACGGCTCGCGACGGCGCTGCTGCTCGCCTGTGAGCGTGCCGGCGTGACCTTCCGGCGGGCCGCGGCGCTGCGTCTCACGGTCACCGGCGGGCGCGCCGCCGGGGTGACGCTCGACGACGGTACGACTGCCGAGGCCGGCCAGACCGTACTGGCGACGGGGTCGTGGGCGTCCCGTCTGGAGGGCGTGCCGCCCGAACTCCTGCCGCCCGTAAGGCCGGTCAAGGGACAGGTGGTGCGGCTGCGCATGCCGCAGACGTCCGCGCACGGGCCGTTCCTCTCCCGTACCGTCCGGGCGATCGTGCGCGGCGGGCACATCTATCTGGTGCCGCGCGCCAACGGCGAATTGGTGATCGGCGCGACGAGTGAGGAGATGGGCTGGGACACGACCGTCACGGCGGGCGGCGTCTACGAACTGCTGCGCGACGCGCACGAACTCACCCCGGGCCTCACCGAACTGCCGCTCACCGAGACCTCCGCGGGCCTGCGCCCGGCCTCCCCCGACAACGCACCGCTGCTGGGGCCGACCGCGCTGCCGGACCTCCATCTGGCCACCGGCCACTACCGCAACGGCGTGCTGCTCACGCCCGTCACCGGTGAGGCGATGGGCGAACTGCTGGCGACGGGCGAACTCCCGGAGCAGGTCCGTCCGTTCACTCCGCGGCGGTTCGGCGTTCCCGTCCCCGAAGCGGCGGGTGTTCTCTCCGGAAGCAAGCCACAGGAGCGTTCAGCATGACGACCGTCCCTTCTGATGCCCCGTACGGCGCGGACGGCGCGGGTGCCACAGGTCCCGCGGACGCTGCGCATGCGACAGGACCCGCGGGCCCGGCGGACGCCGCGACCGTCTCCGTCTCCGTCTCCGTGTCCGTGTCCGTGTCCGTGAACGGCGCCGCCCGCGCGGTTCCGTCCGGCTCCACCCTCGACCAGCTCGTGGCGGGTCTCACGTCCGCACCCTCGGGTGTCGCCGCGGCCGTCAACGAGGCCGTCGTGCCGCGCGGCGAATGGCCGCGTACGCGGCTGGCCGACGGCGACCGCATCGAGGTACTGACCGCAGTCCAAGGAGGCTGATCCCTGATGACCGGCACCGCGGTCCACACCACACCGCAGCCCGGACCGCGCACGTCCCCGTCCGGCACGCCCGCGGCCTCCCCGTCCCCGTCCCCCTCCTCCGTAGAGGACCCGCTGGTCATCGGCGACCGCACCTTCGGCTCCCGGCTGATCATGGGTACGGGCGGAGCGCCGAGCCTCGACGTCATGGAACGCTCGCTCGTCGCGTCCGGGACGGAACTCACGACGGTCGCGATGCGCCGCCTCGACCCGACAGTCCAGGGCTCGGTGCTGTCCGTGCTGGAGAAGCACGGCATCGCCGTACTGCCGAACACGGCGGGCTGCTACACGGCCGGCGAGGCCGTCCTCACCGCCCGCCTGGCCCGGGAGGCACTCGGCACCGACTGGGTGAAGCTCGAAGTCATCGCCGACGAGCGCACCCTGCTGCCCGATCCCGTCGAACTCCTCGACGCGGCCGAGACGCTGGTCGACGACGGCTTCACCGTGCTGCCGTACACCAACGACGACCCCGTTCTGGCGCGGAAGCTGGAGGACGTGGGCTGCGCCGCCGTCATGCCGCTGGGCTCCCCCATCGGCTCCGGGCTCGGCATCCGCAATCCGCACAACTTCCAGCTGATCGCCGAGCGCGCCGGGGTGCCCGTCGTGCTCGACGCGGGCGCCGGGACGGCGTCGGACGTCGCCTTCGCCATGGAGCTGGGCTGCGCGGCCGTGATGCTCGCCTCGGCCGTGACGAGGGCGCAGGAACCGGCACTGATGGCCGAGGCCATGCGGCACGCGGTCGCGGCGGGCCGCCTGGCCGCACGCGCGGGCCGCATCCCGCGCCGCCACTTCGCAGAGGCGTCCTCGCCGGTGGAGGGCGTGGCCGCGCTCGACCCGGAGCGCCCGGCCTTCGGCTGACCGGGGCGAAGGTCCCGTAGCGGGGAAAGGACGGAAGTCCCGGGCGGGGCAATTCGGGAGAGCGGGGAGAAGCGGAAGAAAGAAGAAAGGGAAGAGCTGGAGAGGAGAACGGAGCGGGAAAAGCGGAGTGGGGCGGAAACGACGACGACGGACCGGGAAATCCACACGTCCGGTGATCCGAACGGACTCCGTCCCCGACGAAGGTCCTGAAAAGTGCATCACGGGCAATAACGGACGATACGGATGATTCACCGCGTCATTCGGCCGTATCGCCCCACCGCATGGCGCACTACGGATTTTCGTCACCGGGATGACTCGTAGACTCTTCGTCGATGGATACGAGCCTTCAGGACTCCTCCTCCGGTCCCGCCGGGGAGACGCCCCCCGTCGGCCAGGTGCTCGACGGCCGGTACCGCGTCGAGTCACGCATCGCCGTCGGCGGCATGGCGACGGTCTACCGCGCTGTCGACACCCGCCTCGACCGCGAGCTGGCCCTGAAGGTCATGCACCCCTCGCTCGCCGGCGACAGCGCCTTCGTCGACCGCTTCATCCGCGAGGCCAAGTCCGTCGCCCGTCTCGCCCACCCGAACGTGGTCGGCGTCTACGACCAGGGCACCGACGGGACCTATGTCTACCTGGCCATGGAGTACGTCTCCGGGTGCACGCTGCGGGACGTCCTGCGCGACCGCGGCGCGCTGCGCCCCCGCGTAGCCCTCGACGTCCTGGAGCCGATGCTGGCCGCGCTCGGCGCCGCGCACCACGCCGGCATGGTGCACCGGGACATGAAGCCCGAGAACGTGCTGATCGGCAACGACGGCCGCGTCAAGGTCGCGGATTTCGGCCTCGTGAGGGCCGTGGACAGCCAGACGTCCGTCGGATCCGACTCCATCCTCGGCACCGTCTCCTACCTCGCCCCGGAGCAGATCGAGCAGGGCACGGCAGACACCCGTACGGACCTGTACGCGTGCGGCGTGATGTTCTACGAGATGCTCACCGGTGAGAAGCCCCACGCGGGCGGCACACCGGCGCAGGTGCTCTACCAGCATCTGCACGAGGCCATGCCCGCGCCGTCGGCAGCCGTGCCCGGCCTGGCGCCAGAGCTGGACGGGCTGGTCGCACGGGCCACGGCACGCGCAGCGGACGGCCGCCCCCAGGACGCGGGCGCGATGCTCTCCGAGACCCGCGACGCACGCACCCGCCTCACCGCCGCACAGCTGGACGCCGTCCCACCGCGCGCGAAGGAGCCGCAGCCGGGCCTCCCCGAGGTCCTCTCGGCGGGCACCGCCCTGGGCGAGGGCCGCATGCGGTCGGCGGTCGGGCCCCCGGCCGGGCCCGAGGAGCGTACGAGCGTGCTTCCGCGCCCCGCCGCGGCAATGCACGAGTACGGAAACGGCCACGGCCCCGGAGACGGCTACGGCGACGACGACCTGAACCGCACCGCCCGCTACGCCGCGCCGCCGCGCGACGGCGGCCCACCGCAGGACAGCGGACGGGGACGGGGGCGCGGCGGCGGCCGGGTCTTCCTGGTGGCGCTCACGGCGATGCTGTTGCTCCTGGTGGGCACCGGTGTCTGGTACATCAACTCCGGCCAGTTCACACAGACGCCGGCCGTGCTGGACAAGACCGAGTCCGACGCCAGGAAGGTCCTCGGCGACTCCGGGCTCGACGTGAAGGTCACCCAGGACTACAGCGAGCGGGTCGAGCGCGGCCACGTGATCGAGTCGAACCCGGACCCGGGCGACCGCATCCGCAAGACCGGCACCGTCACGCTCGTCGTCTCCCGCGGCCCTGAGATCGTCAAGGTGCCGAGCCTGGCCGGCACACCGCTCGCCGAGGCCCGGAGCAAGCTCAAGGACGCCGGCCTGGAGGCCGGCACGGTGCGGCAGAAGTTCAGCGAGGACACCCCGCGCGGCTCCGTGATCGCGAGCGAGCCGGACGCGGGCAGCGAGCGCCGCCCCGGCTCACCCGTCGCCCTGACCGTCTCCAGAGGCGCACCGGTCGACGTGCCGGACGTCGTCGGGGACGACGAGGACTCGGCGACGGAGGACCTGCAGGAGGAGGGCCTGAAGGTCCGCATCGCCCCCGAGCGCGTCTTCTCGGAGGAGGACGAGGGCAGCGTCGCCCGCCAGACGCCCGCCGAGGGCTCCCCCGCCGCAGAGGGCGACACCGTCACGCTCACCATCTCCAAGGGCCAGGACACGGTGGACGTCCCGAAGGTGGAAGGCCTCAAGCAGAAGCAGGCGCGCAAGAAGCTGGAGAACGCGGGCTTCGAGGTCACCGTGCGCAAGATCTTCTTCGGCAACAAGGTCTTCAGCCAGTCGCCGGGCGGCGGGGACGAGGCTCCCCGCGGCTCCCGCGTGACGATCTGGCTGCGCTGAGGCCGCCGGAAGCGCAACCGGAGCGGCGCCCGCGCGGCCGGGCACGACCCGGCAAACCGGCGGCGCCCGAATGCCGCGAGAACCGCTGACACCCCGCGCAGACGCCCTCACCGGACGTGAACAAGAGCGCCCCGCGTGTGACTCCGGACATAGGATCCATATCACTTACGACGGCACTTAGTGCATATCCGCACCCTTCGCCCGCCGCCCGTAAGACAGCCGGTCCTGCGCTCGCGGCACCCCCGCACATGCGACGAAGAACGAGCCGGGATAGTACGTCACACTTTTGGGCTGTGTTTTCGGAGCCTTTAACAATTGCTCTCGGTCGCACGCGCCGGGGATTCGGAACTCGGCGTACAACGCCTTTCCGGCCTCTGCGACGCAAGCAATGTTGAAAGGTTCGACACGATGCCCAGCATTCCCGGCTACGTCCGCAGTCCCAAGTTCGCCCGTATCTCTGCCGCGGGTATATCCGCAGTGGGTGCCGCGGCAATCGCACTGACCGTCCTCCCCGGCACGTCCGACGCAGGCGACCGGAGCCAGTCCGGCGCCAAGAAGGTGAGCGCCTCGACGGCAGCCGCAGAGAGTACGAAGGATTCCCAGGCCAACAAGGTGGAGCTCCCCTCCGCCAAGCAGGGCACCCTGGACGCCGACGTCCAGCGCACCAACGACGCCGTGGCCGCCCAGAAGGAGGCCGTGGCCAAGCAGAAGGCCGTCGCCGCCGACCGGGCGGAGGCCGCCAAGGCCAAGGCCGCTAAGGCCAAGGCCGCCAAGGAGGCCGCCGCGGAGCGCAAGGCCGAGGCCGCCAAGGCGTCCCGCGACGCCGAACGCGCCAAGGCCGCGAAGAAGACCTACCCCGAGAACCTCGACGGCTGGATCCGCGAGGCCCGCGACATCATGGCGAAGCACGACATCCCCGGGTCCTACGACGGCATCAAGCGGAACATCATCCGCGAGTCCGGCGGCGACCCGAACGCCGTGAACAACTGGGACATCAACGCCCAGAAGGGCACTCCGTCCAAGGGCCTGCTCCAGACCATCAAGCCGACCTTCGACACGTACCACGTCGACGGCACGTCAACCGACATGACCGACCCGGTCGCCAACATCGTGGCCGCCTGCAACTACGCGGCGGACAAGTACGGTTCGATGGACAACGTCAACTCGGCATACTGATGGTGTGACGACCGAGCGAAACCGCAATCCCATTGGCGGCCATGTCCCCGTAGCAGGGGGCCTGGCCGCCACTGGCGTTTCATACGCCGACGACATCGGAGCGGAGACGGTGCAGGTTTTCGTCGCCAATCCCCGTGGCTGGGCGACGACTTCCGGATCCCCGCAACAGGACGAGGAATTCCGTACGGCGTGCAGGGAACGGCAACTCCCCGTATTCGTGCACGCCCCCTATCTCATCAATTTCGGCACGCACACGGAGGCCACGGCTCACAACTCCGTTTCCTCGCTGCGCCATTCGCTGCGCAGAGGCCGTGAGATCGGTGCGTCCGGAGTCGTGGTCCACACGGGTTCGGCGACGGGCGGGCGCGACCCCGCGACCGCCCTCGCGCAGGTGGGCCGGCTGCTCCGGCCGCTGCTCGAGGAGCTGACGCACGACGACGACCCCTGGCTGCTGCTGGAGCCGACGGCAGGCCAGGGCTATTCGCTCTGCTCCCTGGTGCGGGACCTCGGGCCGTACTTCGAGATCCTCGGCAGGCACCCCCGGCTCGGCGTCTGCCTCGACACCTGTCACGTCTACGCGGCCGGGCACGACCTGGCGGCGCCGGGAGGCGTGAAGCGGACGCTCGACGAACTGGAGTCGGTAGCCGGGCCCGGACGGCTCAAGCTCATCCACGCCAACGACTCCAAGGACGTCGTCGGCGCCCGCAAGGACCGCCATGCGAACATCGGCTCCGGCCACATCGGGCACGGACCGTTCGCCGATCTGATGACGCACCCGGCGACCGAGGGCGTCCCGCTCGTCATCGAGACCCCCGGCCGCAAGGAGGGCCACGCGGCGGACGTGGCGCTGCTGAAGGAACTGAGAAAGGGCGGAGGCTGACGCCCTCGCGTTCGTCTTCGGCTGCGGCCTCACGCTGTACGCGGTGCTGCACGAACACCACTGACCGCGCTACATCTCCGGCCCTTCACCGGGCTCCTCCTGGTAGGAGTAGCGCTGTTCCCTCCAGGGGTCGCCGATGTTGTGGTAGCCGCGCTCCTCCCAGAAGCCGCGGCGGTCCGTCGTCATGTACTCCACGCCGCGCACCCACTTGGGGCCCTTCCACGCGTAAAGCTGCGGCACCACCAGCCGCAGCGGGAAGCCGTGTTCGGCTGTGAGCAGTTCGCCGGCGCGGTGGGTGGCGAAGAGAGTCGTCGCGGCGGCGAAGTCCGGCAGCCGCAGGTTCGAGCTGAACCCGTACTCGGCCCAGACCATGACGTGCGTGACGTCGTCCGCGGGAGGCGCCAGCTCCAGCACCGTACGGGCGAGCACGCCGCCCCACTCGGCGCCCAGCATGCTGAACTTGGTGACACAGTGCAGATCGCCCACGACGGTCTCATAGGGCAGCGCCGTGAACTCCTCGTGATTCCAGGAGTGCTTTACACCGTCGGCCGTCGCCCCGAAGACCCGGAAATCCCAGCGGTCCGGCTTGAACTTCGGCACCGGCCCGTAGTGCGTGACCGGCCATCCGCGCTGGAGCCGCTGCCCTGGCGGAAGCGATTGCTGCTCCTCCCCAGGACTCTGCGACTGACCCATCGCCCCATGGTGACAGACCCCGTTGATGCCGCTTACCGGCACCCCGGCCAAGAGTTGTCCGAAGGCTTTCCGATCGCCAATTCGGGCGATTTCGGTAAGCCTTCGCTTACTGGACCGGGTGCCGACACGGTGCGAGGATGCGCGGGCGCGCGCACCCACCTGGCACGTTTCTTCCTGGAAGGAGCCCGCAGACATGCAGGGCGATCCCGAGGTCATCGAATTCCTCAACGAGCAGCTGACGGCTGAGCTGACGGCCATCAACCAGTACTTCCTGCACGCCAAGATGCAGGAGCACTTCGGCTGGCCGAAGCTCGCCCGGTACACCCGTGCGGAGTCATTCGACGAGATGCGTCACGCCGAACGGCTCACCGACCGCATTCTGTTTCTCGAAGGGCTCCCCAACTACCAGCGTCTCTTCCACGTCAACGTCGGGCAGACGCTGACCGAGATGTTCACGGCCGACCGGCAGATCGAAGTCGAGGCCATCGACCGGCTGCGGCGCGGGGTGGAGGTCATGCGGGCCAAGGGTGACATCACCTCGGCGAACATCTTCGAGGACATCCTGGCCGACGAGGAACACCACATCGACTATCTCGACACCCAGCTCGAACTGGTCGAGAAGCTCGGTGAACCGCTCTACATCGCGCAGCTCGTGGAGCAGGAAGCCCCTTCGGAGAACTGACTCAGGCTGCTTCGGCGACCGAGGCGGCGGGCGCGTGCGCGGGCACGGACGCCGGCGCGGGTGCCTCGACGGCGCTCTCCAGCTCGCCGCGGGGGCATCCGCCGCGACCGAGAAGCCCCTGGATGCGGCGTACGCACGAGCCGCAGTCCGTCCCGGCCTTGCTGACCGAGGCGATCTGGCGCGGTGTACAGGCCCCGGCCTCCTGGTGCTCACGGACCTGCCGGTCCGTGACGCCGAAGCAGGAGCAGACGTACACGCGGTCCTCCTTGGCCGGGCTCGTTCGCCGGGCGGCGATCTCGGTTCGGTGGGCGATACTCAAGCTTGATGAGGTTAACCTAACCTTGGTTAAGCTAACCTTACCTGGCCGCCGCTGTCCATACGGAACGGGGCCCGCATCGATGTGATGCGGGCCCCATTTCCGTGTTCCGTACTCGCGCTACCGCGCTTCTGCGGTGCCGTGCTGCCGCGTAACCGCGTTGCGCCGCAGCCGGCCGCTACTGGTCGCGGTACATCTCCGCGACGAGGAAGGCCAGATCGAGCGACTGGCTGCGGTTGAGACGCGGGTCGCACGCCGTCTCGTAGCGCTGGTGCAGATCGCCGACGAAGATCTCGTCGCCGCCGCCCACGCACTCGGTGACGTCGTCACCGGTCAACTCGACGTGGATGCCGCCCGGGTGTGTGCCCGCGCCCTTGTGCACCTCGAAGAAGCCCTTGACCTCGTCGAGCACGTCGTCGAACCGGCGGGTCTTGTGACCGCTCGCGGCCTCGAAGGTGTTGCCGTGCATCGGGTCGCACACCCACACCACCTGGGCGCCCGAGGCGGTGACCTTCTCCACCAGCGTGGGCAGCCGGTCCCGTACGGTGCCTGCTCCCATGCGCGTGATGAAGGTCAGCCGGCCCGGCTCGCGGTCGGGGTCGAGCTTGTCGATCAGGGTGAGGGCCTCTTCGGGCGTCGTGGACGGGCCGAGCTTCACACCGATCGGGTTGCGCACCTGCGAGGCGAACTCGATGTGGGCGCCGTCCAGTTGGCGTGTGCGCTCACCGATCCAGACCATGTGCCCGGAGACGTCGTACAGCTTGCCGCTGCGCGAGTCCGTACGGGTCATGGCCGACTCGTAGTCCAGCAGCAGCGCCTCGTGCGAGGCGAAGAACTCGACGGTCTTGAGCTCCTCCGGGTCCGTGCCGCACGCGTGCATGAACTTCAGTGCCTGGTCGATCTCGCGGGCCAGGGCCTCGTACCGCTGCCCGGAGGGCGAGCGCTTCACGAAGTCCTGGTTCCAGGCGTGCACCTGGCGAAGGTCCGCGTAACCGCCGGTGGTGAAGGCGCGTACGAGGTTCAGCGTGGAGGCTGACGCCTGGTACATCCGCTTCAGCCGCCCCGGGTCGGGCATGCGCGCGGCCTCGGTGAACTCGAAGCCGTTGACCGAGTCGCCGCGGTACGACGGCAGGGTCACGCCGTCCCTGGTCTCGGTCGGCTTGGAGCGCGGCTTGCTGTACTGACCGGCGATCCGGCCCACCTTGACGACCGGGACGGACCCGGCGTACGTCAGCACGGCGCCCATCTGCAGCAGCGTCTTGAGCTTGTTCCGGATGTGCTCGGCGCTGACCTGGTCGAACGCCTCCGCGCAGTCCCCGCCCTGGAGGAGGAACGCCTCGCCCCGTGCGACGGCGCCCAGCCGGGAACGCAGCTGGTCGCACTCGCCGGCGAAGACGAGGGGCGGATAGGACTCGAGCTCGGCGACGGTCTCGCGCAGAGCTTCCTGGTCCGGCCAGTCGGGCTGCTGCGCCGCGGGAAGGTCTCGCCAGGTGCGGGCACCGGCGTCGGGGTTGGCGTTCACACTCACGCGCCCCAGGTTACGGGGTCGCACGGCACGTCCTTCGCTGTGCCCGGGTGCTGAGACGGAAACCACTCGCGCGCCGCCGGCTGGGGTAGTCTCACCGCCATGTCCGCGCAGACCCTCCCGCAGGTGCCCCCGCTGCCTTCGGCAGAGGTGCTCCCGAGCAACTGGTGGTGGACCGCTCACCCGGCGGCCCACTGACTGCGCGCGCACCACGAGCAAGCTACAGACGCGAAGGCCGCCCGAGGGGCGGCCTTCGGTGTGTGCACGGCTGTTCCTCCCGCGACCCGCGTGACCCGCGTGACCCACGCATCCCGGGAATTCCAGGAAGGAACGTCCGATGGCCGAGCACCACCAGCACAGCCACAGCCGGACCCGCACCCACTCACCGTCCGCGGCCGAGCTCGTACAGCGGCTGCTGCGCGACGACGCCCCGCCCTTCGCGCTGCTGCGCAGAAGGACCCCGGGCCGCCCGCACGACACCGTCGAGGTCCTGACCGGGCCGGTCCACGAGGCGGCCCGGCTCGCGGACATCCCGGACGGCGAACTCGGCGCCGTCACGCTCGTGCCGTTCCGGCAGATCCGTGAGCGCGGCTTCGGCGTACGCGACGACGGGACGCCGCTGGCCGTGCTCGTGCCGCGTGAGGTGCACGAGCTGCCGCTGGAGGACGTGGAGGCGGCACTGCCCGCGCACCGGGTGCGGGTGGAGGACGGCGCCTTCGACGTCTCCGACGAGGAGTACGCCCGTACCGTGCGACGCGTCGTCGAGGACGAGATCGGGACGGGTGAGGGCGCCAACTTCGTGGTGCGCCGCACCTTCGAGGGCGGCATTCCGGGCTTCTGCCGGGCCGACGCGCTCGCGCTCTTCCGGAGGCTGCTGAGCGGTGAGCGGGGCGCGTACTGGACGTTCGTCGTGCACACGGGCGACCGGGTGCTGGCTGGGGCGAGCCCCGAGGTCCATGTGCGGATGGCGGGCGGCACCGTCGTGATGAACCCCATCAGCGGCACCTACCGCCATCCCCCCGGCGGGCCCACCGCCGAGGGCCTGCTGGACTTCCTCGCCGACCGCAAGGAGAGCGAGGAGCTGTCGATGGTCGTCGACGAAGAGCTGAAGATGATGTGCACCGTCGGCGACAGGGGCGGGGTCGTGGTCGGCCCGCGGCTGAAGGAGATGGCGCATCTCGCCCACACCGAGTACGAGCTGCGCGGACGCAGCACGCTGGACGTGCGCGAAGTGCTGCGGGAGACCATGTTCGCCGCGACGGTCACCGGCTCGCCGGTGGAGAACGCCTGCCGCGTGATCGAGCGCCACGAGCGAGGCGGGCGGGGCTACTACGCGGGTGCCCTGGCGCTGACCGGCCGGGACGCGGGAGGTGCCCAGACCCTCGACTCGCCGATCCTCATCAGGACCGTCGACGTCGACGCTGTGAGCGGCCGGCTCCGCCTCCCCGTCGGTGCCACGCTGGTCAGGGCCTCGGACCCGGCGAGCGAGGTGGCCGAGACCCACGCGAAGGCGGCAGGCGTGCTCACGGCGCTGGGCGTGCGCGAGGCCCCCGCGGGCGGGACGCGGGCGGCTCAGCGGGCCCGGCTGGCGGACGATCCCCGCGTACGGGCGGCGCTCTCCGCCCGGCGTGCGGAGCTGGCACCCTTCTGGCTGCGGATGCAGCCGGGCGGCGAAGGCGAACGGGACCGCGAGACCGGCCATGTACCGGCGGCCGGAAAGATGCTGGTGGTGGACGGTGAGGACACCTTCACCTCGATGCTCGCGCACCTGCTGCGGGCCACCGGCGCCGAGGTGGAGGTGCGGCGCTTCGACGAGCCGGGGCTGCGGGAGGCGGCGCTCGCGCACGACGGCCCGGTCGTGCTGGGCCCGGGGCCCGGCGATCCGCGTGACGGGGCCGATCCGAAGATCCGCGTTCTCCGGTCCCTGACGGCGCGGCTGCTGCGGGAGCACCCGCACGGGCTGCTGGGAGTCTGCCTGGGGCACGAACTGATCGCCGTGGAGCTGGGGTTGGAGATCGTACGGAAGACACAGCCGTATCAGGGCGCGCAGGAGACCGTCTCCGTCTTCGGACGGCCGGAGACCGTCGGCTTCTACAACTCCTACGCCGTGCGTTGCGGGCACCGGCGGGCGCGGGAGTGGGAACGGGCGCCGGGGCAGGAGCGGATCGAGGTCAGCCGGGACGCCCGTACCGGTGAGGTGCACGCGTTGCGCGGTGCGGCGTTCGCGAGCGTGCAGTTCCACCCGGAATCGGTGCTGACGCTCAACGGGCAGGGGATCGTGGCGGATCTGCTCGCGGCGGTGGCGGCGACCGGTACGGCGGGTAGCGCCGGTACGGCCGGTACTCCGCGCTGACGAGCGGGAGCCCCGGGCCCGCAGGGGCTCGGGGCTCCAGGGCTCCGGGGCTCCGCAATGGCGGGCCCCCTCGCTCGGCCTTCACGGTTCAGCCGAAGAAGACCTCGGCCTCCTCGTACAGCTCTGGGTCGACCGTCTTCAGCGTGGCGGTGGCCTCCGCGATGGGGACTCGGACGATCTTCGTGCCCTGCAGCGAGACCATCTTCCCCCAGTCCTGGTCCCGTACGGCGTCGATCGCGTGCAGCCCGAAGCGGGTGGCCAGCCAGCGGTCGAAGGGCGTCGGGGTGCCGCCGCGCTGGATGTGCCCGAGCACCGTCGTACGGGCCTCCTTGCCGGTGCGCCTCTCGATCTCCTTCGACAGCCACTCGCCGACGCCCGAGAGCCGCACATGGCCGAAGGAGTCATGCGAGTCGTCCTTCAGCACCATCTCGCCGTCCTTCGGCATCGCGCCCTCCGCGATGACGACGATCGGGGCGTAGCTCGCCTTGAAGCGGGATTCGACGTGGCGGCAGACCTCGTCGACGTCGAAGCGCCGCTCGGGGATGAGGATGCAGTTGGCGCCGCCGGCCAGGCCGGAGTGCAGGGCGATCCATCCCGCGTGCCGCCCCATGACCTCCACGACGAGTACGCGCATGTGGGACTCGGCGGTCGTGTGGAGCCGGTCGATGGCGTCGGTGGCGACGCCGACGGCCGTGTCGAAGCCGAAGGTGTAGTCCGTGGCGGACAGGTCGTTGTCGATCGTCTTGGGGACACCCACGCACTTCACGCCGAACTCGTCGGTCAGGCGGGCGGCGACACCGAGGGTGTCCTCGCCGCCGATCGCGATGAGGGCGTCGACGTCGAGTTTGACCAGGTTCTCCTGGATGCGGCGTACGCCGTTCTCCTCCTTGAACGGGTTCGTGCGCGACGAGCCCAGGATCGTGCCGCCGCGGGGCAGCGTGCCGCGCACAGCGGGGATGTCGAGCTGAACGGTGTCGCCCTCCAGCGGCCCCCGCCAGCCGTCGCGGAACCCGACGAAGTCGTAGTGGTACCGCTGGACGCCCTTACGGACGACGGCCCTCATCACCGCATTGAGCCCGGGGCAGTCGCCGCCGCCCGTCAGCACTCCGACCCGCATGGGATCTCCCTTCTCACATCGCCGCACGCGCACTGCGCTGCACGGCCTGTACGCAACTGCCGCCACGCTAGCGGTGATCCACATCACGAGGGACCGGGCGCGGAGACGTTTTCCGATCAGTTACGGGGCGCGGGCCGGCCGGGAAGCGGAATCACTCCTCGTCGAGGCCGCGCTGGATCGCGTACCGCACCAGTTCGACCCGGTTGTGGAGCTGGAGCTTGCCCAGCGTGTTCTGCACGTGGTTCTGCACGGTGCGGTGCGAGATGACCAGGCGTTCGGCGATCTGCCGGTACCCCAGGCCCTTCGCGACGAGCCGCAGCACCTCGGTCTCCCGCTCGGTGAGCCGCGGCGCCGCAGGCTCGCCGGAGCCGGCGGCGGGTGCGGGATCCGAAGCGAGCCTGCGGTACTCGCCGAGTACGAGACCGGCCAGGCCGGGCGTGAAGACCGGGTCGCCAACAGCGGTTCGGCGCACGGCTTCCTGCAACTCCTCCATGCTCGCCGACTTCACGAGATAGCCCGTCGCCCCGGACTTCACCGCCTCCAGCACATCGGCGTGCTCGCCGCTCGCGGAGAGCACCAGCACGCGCAGCCCGGAACCGGGGCCGACCAGCCGGCGGCACACCTCGACCCCGGGGATGCCGGGCAGGTTCAGATCCAGTACGAGCACGTCGGGGGCGGCGGCGCGTGCGCGGCGTACGGCCTGGGGGCCGTCGCCCGCAGTGGCGACCACGTCGAAGCCCGCCTCGCCCAGGTCGCGGGCCACCGCGTCCCGCCACATCGGGTGATCGTCGACGACCATCACCTTCACCGGGGCCGCCTGCTGACCCTCCGCGCTGCCCGCGGTGTCCGCCTGGGCCTTCGCGACGTCCGTCGCGGCGCTGCCCATGCCGTCCCTGACGCCGTCCGCAGAGCTGCCCGTCCGGGCGTCCGTCGCGGAGTCCGCCGCGTCGCCGTTCGTGTCCGTCATCGCCCCCGCCGTCTCTCCTTCGTCACTTCACGCGGCTCCCCGACCGCTTCGGCACTCGCAGCTCCACCTCGGTGCCCTGACCGGGAACCGAGACCAGCTCGGCGCCGCCGCCCAGGTCCCGCAGCCGCCCCCGTATCGAGAGCGCGACTCCCATCCTGCCTTCGGCCTCCGCGTCCGCGAGCCTTCCTTCCCGGATCCCGGGGCCGTCGTCGCGCACGGTGACGAGCACCGTGTCCGGCTCGTCCTCCAGCAGGATCCACGCCTGCGCCTGTGCGCCGTCCGGTCCGCCCGCGTGCTGCCGCACATTGTCCAGGGCGGCACTGACGGCGGCCGCCACCTCCTGAGCGGCCGCGGCGGACAGCATTACGGGCGCCCCCGGCTCGACGAACGTGACGCGGGCACCCGAGTACGGCGAGAGCAGCGCGCGCAGGTCGCACTCGGACATGCCGTCGGACTCAGCCTCCGCACCTGCGCCTCCGCGGGCGCCGCCACCGGCACGGGCTGCCGTACCGCCTCCCGCGTCCGGTGCCGAGACGGTCTGAGCGGGGACCGTCTCACGCGATACGAGGCTGCGCAGCGCCACCTCCTGCTCCCCGGCCATCCTTCCCAGTTCCGCTGCCTCGCCGCCGATCGCGGTTCCCCGGCGCTGCACCATGGCGAGGACCTGGAGCACGCTGTCGTGGATGTCCCGGGCCAGCCGCTCCCGTTCACGGGTCGCCGCCTCGATCTGGAGGGCGTGGGCGAGGGTCCGCTCACTCGCCCTGGCCACTTCGATGACGTAGCCGATGCCGATGCTCGCCACGCACACCAGCAGCACGTTGTGCAGCGTGGGCCGGGTGACTGCGCCTTGTTCGAGGATGTTGGCGATCCCGACCACCACCGCGGCGAGGGCGCCCCAGCGCCAGCCGCCCTTGATCGCGAAGGCCAGCACGGGCCCGGCGACCCAGATGGACGGGAGGGTCGGGCCGATGCTGCCGTGTGCGTCGACGTAGACGGAGCCGAGGATGCCCGCGACGGCCAGGGTGATGTCGACGGCGAGGAAGCCGTTCGTACAGCGCCGCGCGGAGAGGACCCTGGGGATGGTGGCCAGCGTCCAGACCGTCAGCACGGTCAGATAGAGCGCGCCCGCAAGCGGATGGGCGAGACGCCCGTACGCCCAGGCGAAGACCGAGAGCGCATAGCCGAGGGCCAGCAGCCGGTAGCCGAGCAGCGCCCGCCAAAGCGGCCGTTCCACGGACGTTCTCAGGACCATCTGTACCGGCCCGCCCCCTGTTCGTTGTGCTGCGTCTGTCTAAGCCGCCCGGTCGCGCTCGCTCCGCTTGCGCCGGGCCGCCGCGAGCCTGGCGGCCGGTCCCGCCGGCCTCCTCCCGGAGGAGTGCGGCTGCCCGGCGGCGCCCTTCGCCGAACTCGCCGAACTCCCGGGGGCCGCCGGGTCCTCGCCGCCGTCCCGGCCGGCGGCCTGCTTCTCCGTCTCCCGCCCGGCTTCCTTCGCGGCCTTCTCCGCCTCCGCTTTCCGCTTGGCCTCGTCGGCGAGTTGACGCTTGGCGGCGGTGGCGTACATGTCGACGTACTCCTGGCCGGACAGCCTCATGATCTCGTACATGACCTCGTCCGTGAGGGCCCGTTGGATGAAGCGGTCGTTCTCCATGCCCTGGTAGCGGCTGAAGTCCATCGGCCTGCCGATCCTGATGCCCGGGCGCATCAGCTTGGGCACGACCTGCCCCGGTGGCTGGATCTTCTCGGTGTCGACCATCGCCACGGGCAGGACCGGTGCCCCCGAACGGAGCGCGACCCGCGCCAGTCCGCCCGGCTTGCCGCGGTAGAGGCGGCCGTCCGGCGAGCGCGTGCCCTCGGGGTAGATTCCGAACAGCTCGCCGTGTGCGAGCACTTCGAGCCCGCTTCGGATCGCCGCCTCCCCGGCGCCGCGCACGCCCGAGCGGTCCACCGGCAGCTGCCCGACGCCCTTGAAGAAGGCCGCCGTGAGCTTCCCTTTCACACCCGGCGACGTGAAGTACTCGGCCTTGGCGATGAATGTGACCTTGCGGTCGAGCACCGCGGGGAGGAAGAAGGAGTCCGAGAAGGACAGATGGTTGCTGGCGAGAATCGCAGGCCCTTCCACGGGCACGTGCTCAAGCCCCTCCACCCATGGCCGGAAGGCAAGCTTGAGCCCGTTGCCTACCGACAGTTTCATCGCTCCGTAGAACAAGCCGAGGACCTCCTGATTCCGGTACGGCGAGCCTATCTCGCCCGCACGGAAGCAGCGCTCCTGCGTCGGGCAGTGCTGAACTACCCGGCGTCCATCCCCCACGCGTAGGCTGGCACCGGCCCGCTCGTGAGCGGGCGCCGCGGAAGCTGGTGCCGTGACCGGCAATGTCTGCCCGACAGGGCAAAGCCTGCCGGGAGGGGCACTGGCACCACCTTCACAGCGCCGACCGACTCGACGACGACCGGCTGGAGGCCGACGTGTCCATCCTTCCCGGGGCCGAGCCCATGCGCCATGACGGATCGGAGACGGGCGTCCTGGTGTGCCACGGTTTCACCGGCTCCCCCCAGTCCGTACGTCCGTGGGCCGACCATCTGGCCGCGAAAGGGCTGACGGTCTCCCTTCCGCTGCTGCCGGGGCACGGCACACGCTGGGAGGACCTGGCCGTGACGGGCTGGCAGGACTGGTACGCGACCGTCGACCGCGAGCTGCGCATGCTGCAGGGGCGCTGCGAACAGGTCTTCGTCTGCGGTCTGTCCATGGGCGGAGCCCTCGCCCTCCGGCTGGCGGCACGGCACGGGGACGCGGTGAGCGGCGTCGCCGTGGTCAATCCCGCGGTGACCTTCCCGCGGATGCAGGGGTACGCGCTGCCGCTGGGGCGCTTCGTCCTGCGTTCGGCGAAGGGCATCACGAGCGACATCGCCAAGCCCGGTGCCAGGGAGGTGGGTTACGAGCGGGTGCCGACCCATGCCGCCTACTCGGCCCGGGACTTCTTCCGCCGTGTGCTCGGCGAACTGCCACAGGTGACACAGCCGCTGCTGGTCATGCACAGCAGGACGGACCACGTGGTCCCGCCGACGGACTCTGCCCTGGTGCTCAGCAAGGTCTCCTCGGACGACGTGACGGAGACCGTGCTCGAGGACAGCTACCACGTGGCCACACTGGACAACGACGCGGAGCGCATCTTCGCGGACTCCTACGGATTCATCACCCGGCTCGCAGCTCAGAAGACGGAGACGGCAAGCGATGGAGCGTAACCCCGGCGCGGAGGACCACGGCCACGGCGAGGACGACCCGGAGCACCCGGAGCACCCGGGACACGGCCGCGAGGAGCGCGGCCGCGAAGAACCCGGCCAGGACGGGCCCGGCCAGGACGGAATCGGCCACGAGAGGCCCGGCCGGGGCGAGGGCGACGACGGGGAGACGCCCGTGCCCTTCGACGAGAACGCCGCCTGGGAGCAGATCGTCGCCTCGTACGGGGATCACCCTGAGGCCGATGACATGGCACCGGCGCCGGAGCCCGGCGGTGACGCACGCACCGGCACGGCCGCGCGCCCCGCGCCCGGCCCTCGTCCCGACGGTGACAGCGAGGGCGACGAGGGCGGCACCTCGGTGCGCAGCTTCACGGTCTACTCGGCCGGCTCGGGCCCCCGCGACTGGAGCCTCCCGGCCACCGACGACGAGCCGGGCGGCAAGGGCGAGGAGGACGACGAGGGCCACTTCGTCCCGCCGGAGCCGCCGCCGCTGCCGCAGGCCGACACGACAGGGAAGTTCGCGTGGCTCGCCGTGCTGGGCGGACCGCTGCTGCTGATCTTCACGGTCCTTCTGCAGCAGGATCTGACGTGGTGGATCGGAACGCTCGGCATCGGCGGCTTCCTGGGCGGTTTCGCCACGCTGGTGGCCCGGATGCGGGACGGCCGGGACGAGGACGACTGGGACGACCCGGGGCGCGGCGCCGTGGTGTGAGCCGCCGTCCCGTCCCGTCCGATCAGGTCCCGAGCGGACTGCCGGGTGAGACGCGTGCCCCTGCCCGGTCATGCCCGTGACCGTGACCGTGCCCCGTCCGGTCAGGCCGCCGGTTCCGGCGGCACACGCAGCGCGGCCAGTACGGGCAGATGGTCCGTGGCGGTGCGCAGATCCGCCGGCGAGACGCCGGCCAGGCCGTCCGGGACGCCGCAGCCGAGCACCTCCACACCCTCGGACGCCAGCACCGCGTCGATGCGCTGGTGCGGCTGCAGCGGCGTCGAGGTGTACTCGCCGCCCCACGGCGCCACGGCCCAGCCGTCCTGCAGTTCGGCGGCGAGCGAGCGGAAAGTACGGCCCCGGGGGCGTTCGTTGAGGTCCCCCGCCGCCACCGTGTGCGGTGTGCCCAGGACCGCGAGACGGTCGAGGAGCTTGCGCCCCTGTGCCTGCCGCTCGTCCGTCTGCAGGCTCAGATGGCAGCTGAGCACACCGAGCTTCGCGGCGGGTCCGAACCGCAGCACCGCGGTGGCGAAGCCCCGCCTGTGCAGGCCGGGTGTGTGAGGCAGCAGCACGTCCTCGGTGCGCAGGACCGTGGCCCGCAGCGTCGCCAGGATCATCGGCCCGGTTGCGGGCGCCCCGCCCGTCACGTAGACCATCCCGCACTCGCGTGCGAGCCACGCGGCGTGCTTGCGCCAGCGGAAGAAGCGCGGGGCCTCCTGCACGCACACCACGTCGGGGGCGCACGCCCGGATGACCCGGGCGAGCGCCTTCCGGTCGTCCCGCATGGAACGGATGTTGTAGCTGAGCAGACGGACGACTGCCGAACCGTCAGGCTCGGTACGTCCCGCGGGCAGATCCGCCAGCGTCATCGGCGCGGCTCTCACATTCCTCGGTCGTTCCGCTTCACCCGTCGCCCGATCCTCGTCCCGGCGCTCAGCCCTGCCGGGCGAGATCGGCGACGCCCACCATGCCCGCCTTGCCGCCCAGTTGGGCCGCGAGCACCTCGGCGTGCGGACGCCAGCGGCTGCCGACCAGCCAGCGCCGGTAGGACTTACGAATCGGGTCGAGCACCAGATCGCCCTCGTCCGAGACGCCGCCGCCGACGATGAACGCTCCCGGGTCGAAGAGCGAGGCCAGGTCGGCCAGGCCGGCTCCGGCCCAGCGCGCCAGCTCCCGGAAGGAGTCCACGGCGACGGGGCAGCCGCGGCGGGCGGCCTCGCTGATGTGCTTGCCCTCGACGCCCTCCGGGGTGCCGTCGCCGAGCCCGAGCAGGATCGTGGCGTTCTCCGGTGTGGCCGTGGCGCGCTGCCGTGCGTACCGCACGAGCGCGCTGCCCGACGCGTACTGCTCCCAGCAGCCCTGGTTGCCGCAGCCGCAGAGCAGGCCGTCCGGCACCATCCGGATGTGCCCGAACTCGGCCGCGACGCCGAAGCGTCCGCGGTGCAGCTTGCCGCCGATGATCACTCCGCCGCCGAGGCCCGTGCCGATGGTGATGCAGACGACGTCCTCGTGGCCGGTGCCGACGCCGAACTTGTACTCGCCCCAGGCGGCGGCGTTGGCGTCGTTCTCGATCACGACCGGAAGGTCGATCCGCTGCTCGACCTTGTCCTTGAGCGCTTCGTGCCGCCACGTCAGATTCGGGGTGAAGAGCACGGTCGCCCGCTTGTCGTCCACATAGCCGGGCGCGCCGATGCCGACTGCGTCCACCTCGTACTCGGCGCTGGCGTCACGCACCGCGTCGCCGATGGCGTCGATCACGCCGTCCGCCGTGGGCGGCGTCGGAACGGTACTGGTTTCCAGGATCGTCCCGCGCTCATCGACCACGCCGGCCGCGATCTTGGTGCCGCCGATGTCGACGCCGATAGTGAGTCCCATTAGTCCCTCGGTTTTTCCGGTCCTGCCCCGCTGCGCAACACCGTACCGGAGGGGCCGCACCGCCCGATCCCGCGCGGGGGCAGGGGGCTTGGGGGTCAGGGCATCCGGTCGGGCATCCGTTCAGGCGTCCGGTCAGGGCCTGCCGGGACCGTCGCTCCCCGGGCCTGGCCCGTCAGGGCCGTCGGCGTCCGGCCGCCCGGCCTCTCCGGCCCCTCCCCCTTCTCCGGTCTCTCCCGGGTCCTTGTCCAGGTCGATCCGCTCGATTCCGGCGGACGTACCGGAGGGGCGGGACGGCCCGGACGCGATGCTCCCGCGCTGCCCGGCCGGGTCGCCCGTACCCGTACCGGAGGTGCCGGAGGTTCCGGAGGGGCCCTGGGAGCCTGCCGTCCAGCGTCCTTCCGCTTCCTGCACGGCCGCGCGGTAGGCGGCGAGCAGTTCCCCTCCGGCGGCGGCGAGATGGTCGAAGACCTGCGGGTTCCGCTCGACGACCGGCTCGATGGCCGCCCTGGCCTGCGCGATCAGCTGCTGTGCCATGCCCTGCGCGGCGGCGGTGGCCATCGTGCCGCCCAGGGGCCTGCCCAGCTCGGCCACCTTCTCGGACACGGCGTCCGCGAGGCGCCTCAGCTCCTCGGCGGCGCTGCCGTACTGCGGTCCGTGCTCCGCGCGCCGGCGGGCCCTCTCGGCGGCGAGGTCCTCCTCGCAGGCTGTGGCCCAGGCGTCGCCGTCCGGCGGTTCCGGCGCTTCTGACTCGGCGGCATCGCTCATGGCGGCGCTCCTACGGCGGAGAGGAGGGAAGACGACTCGTGTCCGACGTTACCCGAACGGCAGGGCAGCGGAGAGGGCGCCGGAGCCCTGGACCGGGCCGGGAGGTCACGCGGGTGCCGCCGGCGGCACCCGCGTCAGCGGCCCGTACCGTCCGGCCACAGGGCGGGGTCGGGAGCGCAGCGCACTCGCAGCTCGCCCCCGTCCAGCGAGGCCCCCACGACCCTGCACCGGCGCAGCGCGGAGGGCAGGGAGAACACCCGCCGGTACGGTCCGGCGCCGAGGATCAGCTCGTCCCCGCGCCGTACGAGATCCAGCTCCTCCTTGCGCACCGCCGGCAGTGCGAGCCGCCACACCAGCAGGCCGTCCTGCGCCAGCCGGTCCTCGACGGCACCGGCGGAGCCGATCGTGCCGGTGGCTCGGGTGGCTCCGGCGGCTCCGGTCGTGCCGTCGGCCCGCTCGTCAGTGCCGCCGGTCCGGTCGTCAGTGCCGGCCGTCTCCGGGGCGAGGCGCAGCAGATCACCGGCGCCGCGCGGTTCCCGTCCCAGATGCGGCAGCTCGTGGACGGGCACGTCTTCCGCCCCGCACTCCTCGCGCCACGCCTTGAGCACCGTCTGCTGCTGCCCGGACAGCGATGCCGTCCAGGGGTCCGAACTGCCCGACGGAATCACCCTGTTGGCGACGACCGCCGTCAACGGCAGTCCGTACAGCCCCAGTCCGGCGCGGCCGAGACGCAGCGCCTCCGCGGCGAGCGGGCCGGGTTCCGCGACGAGCCGCACGGTGGTGCCGGGCGACTCCATCAGGCCCTGCACATCGGCGAGTTCGACGTCCCAGCGGGCGGCGGTGGCGTACAGCGCGTCCGTGGGCATCGGTACGCCGGCAAGCTGTGCGAGCGCGGGCCGCAGGGCCCGCGCGGCCTGGCGCTCGGCGGGCAGCAGCCTGCGCAGATAGCGGCGCAGCTGCGCGGGCAGCGCCAGGGTGCGCAGCGCGACGGGCGTGGGCGGAAGGTCGACGACGAGGGTGTCCCATCCCCCCGCGGCGTGGGCGGCCCGCACGGCGCTCAGCAGCGTGAAGGCGCCCGCGCCGGGCAGTTCGGTCAACTCGTCCCCGTCCAGCGGTTCCGAGCCCAGCATGTCCAGCACCTTGCGGCCCCGCTCCTGCAGGGCGACCGCGGCATCCCGGAAGTGCTCACCGGAGTCGGTACGGGCGGCGTGCAGCAGCCCGCCGGTCCCCGGCACCACCGCGCCGGCCAGATCGGCGGTGCCCATGGCGCCGAGAGCCCGGACGGTCCCGACGGTCCCGTCCGGCATGCCGAGCACGGCTTGCAGCGTCGCTGAGTCCTCTCCGCTCAGCAGCAGGGTCCGCCTGCCGCTCCGGGCGGCGGCGACGGCGCTCGCGGCGGCCACGGTCGTACGTCCGGAACCTCCCGTGCCGGTGACCAGCAGCGTCAACGGCTCCGGTCCGCCGGAGCCGGCACCGGACTCCGCCGCACCCCGGCCCGCCGGCCCTTCCGCGTCCTTCGCCGCACCCCGGCCCTCTTCCGCGGCCCCCGGTACGCCCGTGCCCTCCGGTACTTCACCGTCCGCCGGTACGCCCCGGTTCTCCGGTGCGCCACGCGGCCCCGGTACGCGGCGGCCGTCCTCCCCGTGCCCGTGCACCCGCGCGTCAGCCTTTGGCGGCGTCCGCGTCCGTGCCGGCGCCACCGCCCGACTCGACCCGCTTCTTCAGACCGGACAGCGCGCGGTCGATGATGACCTTCTCGGCCTTGCGCTTGATCATCCCGAGCATCGGGATCTTGACGTCGACGGTCAACTGGTAGGTGACCTCGGTACGTTCGCCCCCGGCCACCGGCACCAGCCGGTATACGCCGTCCAGTTCGCGCAGCATCTGGGACTTCACCAGCGACCAGCGGACCTCGTTCTCGCCGATCCACTCGTAGGCCAGGGTGTGTTCGTCCTTGATGGCGCCCGCGTCCAGCAGCAGCCTCACCTGCTCGGCCCGTCCGTGCGCGTCCTCGGAGAGGACCTCGGCCTCCTTCACCTCGCCCGTCCACTCCGGGTAGCGGGCGAAGTCGGAGATCACTCCCATCACGGCCGCCGGGGCCGCATCGATGGTGATGTTCGAGCTCGTGTGTTCCGCCATCGCCGTGGCTCCTCCATATGCTGCGCGCGGCCCCCGATTCCCGCTGGCAGGCTACCGCGCGTGTCCGCCACGGGACGTACCGGCCTCGTCCGCGCAGGGGCGCCCGCAAGGCATGGCGACGCGTCTCACCACTCCAGCACCCAGGGCGTCCCGGTCGCGTTGAAGTGGCCCACGTTCACGCACTCGGTGGGACCGATGCGCATCCGCTGCACCAGCGGCTGGTGCACGTGCCCGAAGAGGTGGAAGCGCGGCCGCACGGAGCGGACCGCCCGCAGCAGGGCCTCACTGCCGCGCTCGAAGCGGCGCGCGACGGTGTCGTAGCACAACTCCGGTACCTCGGGCGGGATGTGCGAGCACAGCACGTCGACTTCGCCGAGCGCCTCGACCTTCGCCGCATACGTCTCGTCGTCGATCTCGTACGGAGTGCGCATGGGCGTCCGCAGCCCGCCGCCCACGAAGCCGAAGCGCAGCCCGCCGATGTCGGCCGTCTCGCCGTCCAGGACGGTGGTGCCCTCCCGCGCGTACTCGGGCCACAGCGGCGGCATGTCGACGTTGCCGTACGTCGCGTACGTAGGCGCTGGGAAGGCCGCGAACAATTCGGCGTACTGCTTGCGGACGGCCCGCTCCGTCGCCGCCGCCCTGTCGACCCCCGCCCAGAGCCTGCGGGAGAACTCGCGGGCCTCGGCGAAGCGGCGGGCTGTGCGCAACTCCACTATGTGGTCCGCGCTTTCGACTCCGAACAGTTCGGGAAAGATGCCGCGGGAGTGGTCGGCGTAGTCGAGGAAGAGGATGAGATCTCCCAGGCAGACGAGCGCGTCGGCGCCCTCGCCGGCCGTCGCGAGGTCGCGGCTGTTTCCGTGCACATCGCTGACCACGTGGACTCGCATGGCCACACCCTAGAGCGGAGGACCGCCTGCGTGGCACCCCCGCTCCGGCCCCTCCCCACCTGCGGTTACTTCCCCCTCACCGCGTGCGTGGACTACGCTTTCGGGCGACGCCCCCGCGGCACCCCCGAGTCGTGTGACGCATCAGACATCTCAGTGCAACCCCCTACCCCGTTGACCCTACTCGTGGGTAACGTCCGGGCCGTCAGACATCCGGGGCCTTCCCGCGGCCCTGGATCCGAGCCATCGGAGGCCGCCCCCACGGTCGCCGTCCTCCGGCCGCGACGAGGAGCAAGAGTCTTGCGCGAGTTCAGCCTTCCGGCACTCTACGAGGTGCCGGCCGACGGCAATCTGACGGATCTCATCCGCCGCAACGCGGCTCAGCATCCAGATGTCGCCGTCGTCGCACGCAAGCAGGGTGGAGAGTGGGCAGACGTCAGCGCCGCCGCTTTCCTGGCCGAAGTGCAGGCTGCCGCAAAGGGTTTGATCGCAGTGGGTGTCCAGCCCGGCGACCGCGTGGCCCTGATGTCCCGTACGCGCTACGAGTGGACGCTGCTCGACTTCGCGATCTGGAGCGCCGGCGCCGTCACCGTCCCGGTGTACGAGACGAGTTCGCCGGAGCAGATCGCCTGGATCCTCGGCGACTCGGGCTCGGTCGCCTGCGTCGTCGAGACGGAGGACCACACCCGGGCTGTCGAGTCCGTACGGGACCGGCTGCCCGCTCTCGCCCACGTCTGGCAGATCGAGCCGCAGCCGGCCGCGGCCGGTACGGACGCTCTCGGTACGGACGCCGCCGGTACGGGCGCGGTCGAGCAGCTCACCGCGGCCGGTGCCGTGGTGGACGACGCGACGGTCGACGTCCGCTCCTCCAGCGCGCACGCCGACTCCCCGGCCACCATCGTCTACACCTCCGGCACCACCGGCCGCCCCAAAGGCTGCGTGCTCACCCACCGCAGCTTCTTCGCCGAGTGCGGCAATGTCGTCGAGCGGCTGCGCCCCATGTTCCGTACGGGCGAGTCCTCGGTGCTGCTCTTCCTTCCCGTCGCCCATGTCTTCGGACGGCTGGTGCAGGTCGCGGCGGTGATGGCGCCGATCAAGCTCGGCCATGTCTCGGACGTGAAGTCCCTGACGGACGAACTGGCCGCCTTCCGGCCGACGATGATCCTCGGTGTGCCCCGCGTCTTCGAGAAGGTCTTCAACTCCGCGCGTGCGAAGGCCCAGGCGGACGGCAAGGGCAAGATCTTCGACAAGGCGGCGGAGACCGCGACGGCCTACAGCCGCGCGCTCGACGACCCTTCGGGTCCGTCGCGCCGGCTGAAGCTGCGGCACAAGCTGTTCGACGTGCTCGTGTACAGCAAGCTGCGCGCCGTGCTGGGCGGGCTCGCCACTCACGCGATCTCCGGCGGCGCGCCCCTGGGCGAGCGGCTGGGGCACTTCTACCGGGGCATCGGCTTCACCGTGCTGGAGGGCTACGGCCTCACGGAGTCCTGTGCGGCGACGGCCTTCAACCCGTACGACCGGCAGAAGATCGGCAGCGTCGGACAGCCGCTGCCCGGCTCCGTGGTTCGCATCGCGGACGACGGGGAGGTGCTGCTGCACGGCGAACACCTCTTCACCGGCTACTGGAACAACGAGCAGGCCACACAGGAAGCGCTCGCCGACGGCTGGTTCCACACCGGCGACCTGGGCACCCTCGACGCCGACGGCTACTTGGCCATCACCGGGCGCAAGAAGGAGATCCTGGTGACCGCGGCCGGCAAGAACATCGCGCCGTCGGTCATCGAGGACGGCATCCGGGGGCACGCGCTGGTCGCCGAGTGCATGGTCGTGGGCGACGGCCGTCCCTTCGCCGGCGCGCTCCTCACCGTCGACGAGGAGTTCCTGCCGCGGTGGGCCGAGAAACACGGCAAGACGGAGCTCTCGTACGAGGAGCTGCTGAGCGACGAACAGCTGCTCGCGGAGCTCCAGGTGGCCGTCGACGGGGGCAACGCCCTGGTCTCGCGGGCGGAGTCGGTACGCAAGTTCCGTGTGCTGAAGGTCCAGTTCAGCGAGGAGTCGGGACACATCACGCCGTCCCTGAAACTCAAGCGTGGGGTGGTCGCCAAGGACTTCGCGGACGAGATCGAGGCTCTGTACGTCTGAGGGCGCGCCGGATGCGAGCACGGCCCGGCGGGGCCCGCCGGTCACGCCGGTCACGCCGGTCACTCAATGCGCAGGCCCCGTTAGAGCAGCGCCTTCAGCTGCTCCGCGAGCATGTCCCAGCGCCACCGCTGCACGACCCACTCCCTGCCCCTCTCCCCCATGCGGGCGCGCAGAGCGGGATCCTTCAGGAGTGTGATCACGCGGTCGGCGGCCTCTCCGGGGGCTCCGCCGCGTACTACCCAGCCCGTCTCCCCTTGCAGCACGGCGTCCGGTGCTCCGCCCGAGTCGCCCGCGACGACGGGCAGTCCGGTCGCGGACGCCTCCAGATAGACGATGCCGAGGCCCTCCACGTCCAGCCCTCTCCGGCGGGTGCGGCACGGCATGGCGAACACGTCGCCCGCGCCGTAGTGCGCGGGAAGCTCCTCCCAGGGGACGGCCCCGGTGAAGCGTACGGAGCGCTCCACCCCGGTCGCCGCCGCCAGCTTCTCCAGGTCACCGCGGTACGGGCCACCGCCGACCACCAGCAGTACGGCGTCGGGCACTTCGGCGAGAATCCGCGGCATCGCCCGGATCAGGGTGTCCTGGCCCTTGCGCGGCACCAGCCGGGAGACGCACACGACCACCGGCCGGCCGCTCAGGCCGAGCCTCTCGCGCACCAAGTCGCCGCCGGAACCGGGGTGGAAGGTCTTCTCGTCGACGCCGGGCGGCAGCTGCACCATCCGGGACGCCGCCTCGGGCGTGAGAGCACGGGCGATCCTCGACCGCGTGTACTCGCCGAGGTGGGTCAGGACGTCCGTGCCCTCGCCGATGCGGCGCAACAGCTGCCGGGAAACGGGCAGTTGGGCCCACGCCGCCTCGTGCCCGTGCGTCGTCGCCACCAGGCGCCCGGCACCCGCACGCCGGAGCGCCGGCGCCATCAGCCCGAGCGGCGCCGCGGCGCCGAACCAGACCGAGCCGCAGTCGTGTTCACGCAGCAGCTCCACCGCGCGCCGTGTCACCCGCGGCGTGGGCAGCAGCATCGTGCTGCGGTCGCGTACGACGGTGAAGGGCTGCTCGGCGTCGAACCGTGCGGTCTCCTCGGCTCCCGCACGGCTCCGCTTGAAAGTGGAGGCATAGACGACGACGCGGGAGGGATCCAGGCGCAGCGCCATGCTGTGCAGGAACGCCTGGATACCGCCGGGTCGCGGCGGGAAGTCGTTGGTGACGATCAGGGTCTTGTCCATCGCCGCCGACAGTACCGTCCGGGTGACCGGCACCGTCCGCCGACGGCCTGTCACCCGCGGCGTGCGGACAGCCGGGCATGATGACGCGCAGCGGCCACCCGGACGGGCAGAAGCACAGGCGGACGATGCACGGGGACACGGTCAACGGGGAACACGGTCAACGGGGAACGCGGTGAACGGGGCGTCGTGGCCAGGCCACGGCACGGCAGGCCACGGCAGGTGACGGCAAGGTGGGTATGACGGACAGCACGGCGGCTCCGGCATCACAGGAGGCCGGGACGGAAGCGCCGCGGACCAGAAGCGGCAGGCGGAACGGCGGCCGCGGCAGCCACCGGCGCCGGGGGCACCGCCCCGCACTCACCGCGCTCGCCGCGCCCGTCACGGTCTGGGCGCTCACGCGCACC
Source organism: Streptomyces sp. DSM 116795 (assembly GCF_055792905.1). Classification (NCBI taxonomy): domain Bacteria; kingdom Bacillati; phylum Actinomycetota; class Actinomycetes; order Kitasatosporales; family Streptomycetaceae; genus Streptomyces; species Streptomyces sp. DSM 116795. The sequence goes on along the minus strand of NZ_CM147707.1, from coordinate 5,836,277 downwards.
GCGCTGCTGCTGTGCGTCTTCAAGGTCGTCATCCTGCCCGGCCCGGACTTCACCAACGACGTCAACGTCATCTACCGGGGCTGGTTCGAGGTACTGAAGTCCGGTGCGTTCCCTGAGAACGACGTCACCTGGCAGTACCCACCGGCAGCCGCTCTGGCGATCCTCTCCCCCGCCCTGCTGTCCTTCCTCGACTATTCAGCGGCCTTCTACCTGCTGGCCTGCGCCGCCGACGCCGTCGCCTTCGGTCTGCTGCTCCATGCCTCCGGGCGCCCCGGGCGGCGCCGTACGGGTGCCTGGGGCTGGGTGGCGGGCGTGGCTGTGCTGGGCCCGACCGCGTACGCGCGCTACGACCTGATGGTCACCGCCGTCGCCATCGGGGCGCTCCTCGCCGGGGCGCGGCATCCGCGTGCGGCCGGTGCCCTCGCGGCGTTCGGCGCGATGCTGAAGATCTGGCCCGGGCTGCTTCTTCTGGGGACGCCGCGAGGCCGTGCGACGCGCAAGGCGTGGACCGCCGCCCTGATCACGGGTCTTGTCGTCATGGGCCTGTTCGCGGTGACGATGCCGGGCACGTTCGCCTTTCTGGGATTCCAGCAGAGCAGGGGCACCGAGGTGGAATCGCTGGGCGCCCTGGTCTTCCATGTGGCACGGCAGTTCGGCTGGGACGGACAGGTGCTGCTCAATTACGGCTCGATGGAGTTCATCGGCCCGTACGTGAATCTCGTGAGCGACGCCGCGCTCCTGCTGACGCTCCTCGCCTTCGCGTGGCTGCTGCTGTGGCGGCTGCGTGCGGTCGAGTGGACGGAGGCGACTCCGGCGGACACCGCGTTCACCGCGGTCCTGCTCTTCACCACCACCAGCCGCGTCATCAGCCCGCAGTACATGATCTGGCTGGTGGGTCTCGCCGCCGTCTGTCTGACGCTGCGCGCGAGCCGTCAGACGCTGCCCTCGGTGCTGGTGCTGGCGGCCACGGCGGTGACGCTGCTGGAGTTCCCGCTGGGCTTCGCCCATGTCGTCGCCAGCGACTGGCTGGGCGTGCTGCTACTGACCCTGCGCAACGGCCTCCTCGTGGCCGCGTCGCTGCTGGCGTGCCGGCGCCTGTGGCGCTCGACCAAGCCCGCGCTGAGCGAGGCCCGTTCGGACGACGAGCACGGCTCGGACCACGAGGACGGCTCGGACCACGAGGACGGTTCGGACGACGAGGACGGCTCAAGCGGTCCGGACGGTCCGGGCGTCACTCCAGCTCCTTCTGTACGTACGAACGCCACCGCTCCGTGAACTCCCCCAGGCTCAGCCCCAACTCCGCCTGCATCGCCTCACCGACAGCCGCGTCCTGCCTCTTCTGCGAGGAACCGACGCGCAGATAGAGAGCCATCAGCTTCTTCTCGCCCCACTCGTCCGCGATGAGGCGGCACGCCAGCCAGCCGCTCTCATATGCGCGTCCCAGCGCCTCCGGGTCGCTGCCGAAGCGGAAGTCGCGGTCGGCGGGGAGTTCGCGGGGCAGCTTTCCGCCCTCCGCGGCGCGTACGAGTTCCGCCGCGCCCTCCTTGGGACTGCGGCCCGTGCCGCCGTAGCCGATCCAGTCGGCGAGTCCTTCCGACAGCCACAGCGGCGTGGCGCGGTTGGTGTGGGTGCGGCTGGCGACGTGCACCGTCTCGTGGGTGACGACGACCTGCTGTCCCTCACCGCTCAGCTCGCCGTACGCCTCGGGGTTGACCACGATCCGGTCCGCGGGCGCGTCCGTGTGCTCCCCGGCCTCGCCCGTGGTGACGGCGGCGATGCCCTCGTAGGAGGAGGCCGGTGCGTCCAGGAGCTGCGCCATGTTCCGCAGCGACGAGGGGGATTCGACGACGACCCTGCGCGGCCAGCTGCGCGGCCACTCGCGGTCCACCTCTGCGACCGCCCTGTCCGCCTTGCCTGCGAGGGCGCCGAGCGCCTCGCGGCTGCGGTCCGCTCCCAGCACCAGGCTCTGCTTGCCGCGCACCACGGTGACCTCGCCCTGCTCCCACAGCTGCCGGTCGCTGTCCGCCAGTTCGGCGCTGACATACCACTTGCCGCCGCGTTCGGTGAAGGCCAGACGTTCGGTGGCGGAGACGGGGGTCTGGTCGTCGCCGCCAAGCTTGTAGCGCAGGCGTACGTCGGCCTCGATGCGTCCCCGGCTTCCCGCCTTGTCCCCCTTGTCGCCTTTATCGCCCTTGCCGCCTTCCGCGCGGGCCTGCCGTACGTCCCCCACGTGATACGTCCACTGCGTCAGCGGCAGCCTGCGCAGGTTCTCGAACACCTGCCGCTGCGCGCTGCGGTAGCTCTCCTCACGCGGATCGACGGACGCCAGATAGGCGCCCTCCTCCTCACCGCGCACCGCTGCCGCCATCCGGTCCAGCACGCGCTGCACGGCGGCACGTTCACTGCTCTGACGGCTCGGCTCGGCGCCCGAACCACAGCCGCACGCCACGGCCAGCACGACGCCCGTCACGGCCGCGCTCAGCGCGCGGCGGCGTGCGGCGCTTCTCGCGTCACACCACTTCCCAGGTCCAGCCACGCGCACGATCGTACGGCGGTGTCCTGGAACCGGTTCACGGCCGGGTCACGGAGGAGACCGGCATCATGTTCACCGGGTCGTAGCGCACGGGCGCACCCGGATGCGGTGCGTGCACCACCTGGCCGTCCCCGACATACATGCCGACGTGGCTGGCGTCGTCGCGGTAGACCACCAGATCGCCGGGCCGTGCCTGACTCATCGGCACCTGCCGGCCGGCCGAGCGCTGCGCCTGGGACGTACGCGGAATGGACACACCGGCCCGGCCGTACGCCCACTGTGTGAGCCCGGAGCAGTCGAAGGAGGCGGGACCGGAAGCGCCCCACACATACGGCTTGCCGACCGCCGAGCGTGCGGCGGCGACGGCGGATGCGGCGCGCTGCGAGGAGGCCTGCGCGCCGCCGCCAGGTACGAACGAGCCGCCGCGCCCGCCCGCACGGGAGGCACGCTCGCGCTCCGCCCGCTCGGCGGGGGAGAGTTCGTGCAGCAGCTCGCGAGCCGCCTTGAGCTTCTTCAGCACGGCCTTCTTGTGATGCTTACGCTCGGCGCGCTCCCGCTGCAGCATGGTGAGCTTCGCCCCCGCCTCGGTGCGCTCCTGCTTCAGGGAGCGCTGGGAGCTCTTGAACCGCTGCAGTTCGTCCTGCTGGCGGCTGCCGATGCGGTCGAGGGTGGCGGCCTTGTCCAGATATCCGTCCGGGTCCTCGGTGAGCATCAGGGCGAGGGACGGGTCGACGCCGCCGGAGCGGTACTGCGCGCCGGCGAGCGAAGCGAGCGCGGAGCGGAGGCGGTTGACTCGCTGCTGCTTCCGGGCGGCGCTCTCCTGTGCGTACTCGACCTGCCGTTGCAGCTCACGGGCGCGCTCGTCGGCCGCGTTGTACTTCTCGGTGGCGGCCTCGGCCTGCGCGTAGAGCCTGTCGATACGGGAGCCGACCGCCGCCCGGTCCGCCGGCGCCCCCGGGTCGGCCGGCCTGGCGCCCGCGGGTGCGGCCGGGGACAGGGCGGCTGCGGCACCCGCCACCGCTGTCAGCACGGCGATACGGCTCGGCCAACTTCGGCCATGGTGGGCGGGTTTTCGATGAGTCCGGTAAGCGACCACGGCGGACGCGCTCCTTCCGTTACGGCGCGGCGAATCTAGCCGCACCGCCAGGAAGGTTCCACGCACCGCGCGCGGCGCGGTAGCCCGGACATATGCGCGGACCCCGCCGATCGACGCAGGTCAACGGCGGGGTCGGGGATCATTCCGGCGTGTTCGCTTTCACCCGTACGAACGACCTTGCCCGATGGGCGAGATGACGCGTGTGTTGCCGGAGTGGCCCAAGTTGCTGTGGAAACGGACGCCAGGAGGCGGAGAGTCAGCCGATCCGCACGCCGAACTGGAACGGCATGTTGTTGATCGACTCGTAGCGCACACCGGCACCCGGCTTCGGCGCGTGCAGGATCTGGCCGTTGCCGGCGTAGAAGGCGACGTGATGCTGGTCGCCGTAGAAGATGACCAGGTCGCCCGGGGCGAGTTCGCCGCGGCCGATCTGCGTTCCGGCCCTGGCCTGATCCTGGGAGATACGGGGAAGAGAGACGCCGGCCTGCTGGTACGCCCACTGGGTGAGACCGGAGCAGTCGAAGGAGCTGGGGCCGGTCGCGCCCCACACGTACGGCGAACCGATCTTGCCCTTGGCGGCGGAGAGCGCGGCCGAGGCACGCTGCGAGGCGGAGGCGTCGCTGCCGAGGTCGACGCGGGAGGCGGAGGCCCGGTCGGCTCTCGCCTGCTGGGCGGCGAGCCTCGCGCGGTCGTCCGCGGTCAGGGTGTTGAGAAGCGAACGGGCCTTGGAGAGCTTGGCCTGGATGTCCTTCTTCTTCTCGCCGAGCTCCTTGCGGGTGTCCTCGAGATCCTTCAGCTTGTCCGAGGCCTCCTGGCGCTGCTGCGACAGATTGCGCTGCTTGGCCTGGATCTTCTTCAGCGCCTCGGCCTGCTTGCTGCTCAACTGGTCGAGCGTGGAGGCCTTGTCGAGATAGCTGTCGGGGTCCGAGGAGAGGAAGAGCTGTACGGACGGGTCGACGCCGCCGGTGCGGTACTGCGCGGTGGCCATCGAACCCAGGCCGTTGCGCATGTCGTTGAGGTCGTCCTGACCGCGCGCCACGCTGTCCTGGAGGTTCGCGACCTCCTCGTTCAGCTTGCTCTGCTTCTCCTTGGCGCCGTTGTACTTCTCCGTCGCACCTTCGGCGTCCTCGTAGAGCTTGTCGACCTTCTCCTTGACCTCCTTCTTGGAGGCCTTGGGGTCGGCTTGTGCCGCCTGCGTGGTGAGGGCCACGGCCGCCGCGGCGGTTGCCGTGAGCACGGTCACGCGGCGAGTACGGCTGGGCTGCTTGGGTCGACGGTGGGACGCCACTGGGGCGAGCTCCTTCTTCCTCAGCCGCCTGCCGGACTGACACTCCGGCTCCACTTCGCCTTGGGCGGGGCTCTGCGGAACGAGGCGGTCCTCCGCCGTCGTCCCGGATGGACGGCCAACTGTGCGGAGGTTCGGGGCCAGACATTAGCCACGGGTAATCGTCGGATCAAATCACTCTGAGAAAAAACCTGTCACACAAGCGGATTCTTTACTCAGCTCGCACAGCGAGCGACAGGAGCGTCACGCAGGGGTGCGAACGCTGCCCAAGTGCGCCCGAGTTGAGCACCTGCGTCAGGAGTTGAGCGCGGCACACCCAGGACGGGACAAGCGGGTCGCGGCTGCCCTGAGCAGTACATCTCGGTACATCTAGGTGCGTCCGAGGCGGCGCAGAAGGAGAGTTGAGGAGACGGGGCGCGCTCCGGCAGCGGCGCAGCCGTCCGCCACTTCACGGTCCGAGGAGACGACCACCACGGCACGTCCCGCCGGTTCCGCCCGTACGAGCCGGCGGATGAGTTCGTCCGCGGTCTGGCCCGGCTTGCTGAAGAGCACCCGCACGCCGCGCGGCGGTGCCAGCAGCACGGGAGCGGCGAGTTCGGCACCGTCGAAGACGCATGTGACCTCTGCGCCGGACTGGGCCGCGAGACCGGCCAGTCCACCCAGCAGCCGCAGGCGCTGCTTGTCCAGTGGCATCGTCGGATAGCCGGTCTTGGTGACGTTGTAGCCGTCGACGACAAGATGCGCCTGCGGCAACGCGAGGAGCTGGTCGAGGAGTTCCGGATCGGTCTCCGAGAGGGCACGCGCGGCGATGTCACGCGGGGTCATGCGGGCCGGCTCGACGGCCTCGACCGTGTCGGCGGGCCGGCTCGTCGTCGGCGGCAGAGCCAACTCGCGGCGCAGGCCCTGTGCAGCGTCCAGCACGCTGTCCAGCAGCAGCCGCACCCGCATGTCCTGCACGCTGCGCCCCTCGCGAGCGGCTCGGCGTCCGGCCTCCAGCGCCGATTCCGCTTCCGCGAGCCGCGTACGGAGCCTGCGGCTCTCGCTCTCCGCGGCCGACTTCTCCGCGGCGGATGAGGAACGCAGCTCGTCCAGTTCGGCCCGGAGCTTCCGCGCATCCGCCTCGCGTCGCTTCACATCGCTCTGGGCGCTGCGCAACTTCCGCCTGGTCGCCTCCAGTTCCTTGCGCAGCGACTCCAGTTCGCCGCGGCCCCGTTCGGCCTCCGTGCGCGCGGCGGTACGCGCTTCGGTCAGTTCCCCGCGGAGTCGGGCCAATTCGCGCTGCGCCTCCTCGCCCGCCTGTTCGGCCTGGGCCCGCTGTGCCTCTTCGCCGGCGGCAGCGACCAGCTTCGGCCAGTCGACAGGGCGCAGTACGTAGGCCACGGCTGCCACATCGACCGGATCCGCGGCCGGCGGCGGAGTGCCGGACGCGAGCGCGTCGGTGAGCTCCGGGAACCGCTCACGCAGCTGTTCGGCGATCCGCTCGCGGAAGGCGGGCTCGCCCTCGAGAGCGGCGGCCATCGCGTTCGCGCCGAACCGGATGCGGCGCTGCGGGGTGAAACGTGCGTACTGACGCAGTGGGGCGGGGAGTTCGCCGACGGTCAGGCTGCCCAGCGCATCCCCCGTGAACGAGACCACCCTTCTGCGCACCTTCTCCGGCAGCGGCCTGTCGAACGGCTCGGCGTCCCCGGAGCGCGGCGGACCGGCGGGACCGGGCTCGCCACCGCCCCCGCCGGGAGCCGGCGCCGTGCCGGGCTCATGCTCCGGCTCGGCGCCCGGTGCCGACGGCTCGCGCTCCGGGCCGCCGGCAGTCCCATCCACCACCGTTCACACCTGCCGTTTCTCAGACCTGAGCGCCCGGCCGGTCCACGAGCTCGACCTGGTCGGCGGCGTCACACCACCGGCAGCGCACGGATTCGATGCTCTCACTGAGCACCTCCTGCTCCTCGGTCCGCGCCTCACCGGCCAGGTCCAGGTGGACGTACTCGACGACCTTGCTGGAGCGCGTCACGTCGAAGCGCGTCAGATTGCCGCAGAGTGTGCAGCGCCACCTGGTTCCGTCCGTGGGCTTGGGGACCGTCATGGTCTCGACCTCATTCCTTCGAGCGTTCACGGGCTTCGGAGCGGTGCGACCACGAGTGCGTGCGGTAACCGGACGAAAGCACAGCATCGCCTGCCGTAACCCTAAGACCTGCCGCACACCGTGTGTCCCGAGGAGCCTGCCCAGTGGCCGAGCCGTCATGAACCGCACCGCGCCGAAGCTTCCAGTTGTGACCTGTGCACTTGTCCTCCTGTGCGCCGTGATCTTCCTCACCGGCCCGGTCTCGGGCTTCCTGCCGGTCTACGGCACCGGGTCCGCCCTGCACCGGGCGCAGGCCTCGTATCTGAACCACTGGGGTGTCGTGCCGCGCACGCTGTGGAGCGGTGCCCTGCGGCCTTTGATCACTCCGTTGACCGCGCTCTTCCTGCACGGAAGCTGGCTGCACCTGCTGGGAAACCTGCTCTTCCTCCACGTCTTCGGCGGCCCGGTCGAGATGCGCATGGGCCGGCTGCGCTTCGCCGTCTGCTATCTGAGCGTGGGCTGCACCGCCATGCTCTGCTACGCGGCGGCGCACCACCAGTCGGCGGAGACGCTGGTGGGGGCCTCCGGGGCCGTCTCGGGGGTGCTGGGCGCCTTCCTCTACCTCCACCCGACGGCCCGGGTCACCAGCCTCTTCCCGTTCCTCTACTTCCTGCCGCTGCGCTTTCCGGCCTGGCTGGTGCTGGTCTTCTGGCTCGCGCTGCAGTGGATCGCGGCACGGGGCGACACCGACGGGCCGGGCGTGGCCTACCTCGCCCATGTGGTCGGATTCACCCTCGGCTTCCTCTACGCCTGGGCGCGTTTCCGCCGTTTCCGTACGGCTACAGTGGGCACGCCCGCTCCGGCGACCCAGGGAGAGTCGACACCGTGATCACCTCGATCGTGCTCATCAAGACCAGCACCGAACGCATCCCCGAGATCGCCGAGCAGATCGCCGCGCTCGAGGGTGTCAGCGAGGTCTACTCGGTCACCGGTGCGCACGACCTGATCGCGATGGTGCGGGTGGCGCGGCACGACGACCTCGCGGACGTCATCCCCGGCCGGATCAGCAAGGTGCCGGGGGTGCTCTCCACGGAGACCCACATCGCCTTCCGCACCTATTCACAGCACGACCTGGAGTCGGCCTTCGCCATCGGTCTGGACGCCTGACGGAGCGGCCCCCCCCGGCGGGCCGGCTCCGTTCTCCGCGACGATGCCGCCCGGCTCCGTCTCGGTACTCCGTTTCCGTACTCCGTCCCGTGCTCCGTCTCCGTCCCGGCTCAGGCCGGGAGCTCCGGACCGGCTACGGGACGCGGCCGCCCGGCTCCGGCACGCACCGGCCGTTCTCCGTGCGGTAGCGCCACCTCGCGCCGTCCCGTACGAGTTCGCGCACCGCCCGTACGAACCGCTCCACGTGCTCCTCCGGCGTCCCCGCGCCGATGCTCACCCGTACGGCGTTCAGTGACTGCCCCTCGGGGGCACCGCACCCGCCGGTGTCACCGCCTCCGGCTCCCAGCAGCGCGCCCACCAGAGGGTGGGCACAGAAGAGGCCGTCGCGTACGCCGATGCCGTACTCCGCGGAGAGGGCGGCGGCCAGATGCGAGCTGTTCCAGCCCGCCACGACGAACGAGACGACACCGACCCTGCGCGAAGCCCGGCCTTCGGCCCGCGAGCCGGTGCCCGTGCCCTCGTCGTCGCTCCCGAAGAGGGTGAGCACCTCCACCTGCGGCACCTGGTCCAGCCCGGCGAGCAGCCTCCGCGTCAACTCCTCCTCACGTGCCGCAAGTTGGGCGAATCAGGCCTCCGTAAGAGCCCGGCATGCGGACGCGACGGCGTACGCCCCGATCACGTTCGGCGAACCGGCCTCGTGCCGGGCGGGCCCGCTCTGCCACTCCACCTCCACGCCGCCGTCCGCGCCGCGCGCGACCTTGCGGCTCGCGCCGCCGCCCGCCAGATACGGCTCCCCCGCGTGCAGCCAGTCGGTGCGTCCGGCCAGCACACCGGTTCCGAAGGGCGCGTACAGCTTGTGTCCGGAGAACGCCACCCAGTCGACGTCCAGTTCACCGATGTGCACGGGCCGGTGCGGGGCGAGCTGTGCCGCGTCCAGCACGATGCGGGCTCCGTACCGGTGCGCGGTGGCGGCCAGCCTCCGTACCGGCCAGATCTCACCCGTGACGTTCGAAGCCCCCGTCACGCACACCAGCTTGGGACCTTCCGGTGCGGCGCTGAGCGCGCTCTCCAGCGTCGCGACGGCCTCACGCGGCGACCGCGGCGCGTCCAGGAAGACCGTCGTCGCACCGGCGCCCTGCCAGGGGAGCAGCGCCGCGTGGTGTTCGGTCTCGAAGACGAACACCCGTGTGCCCGCCGGCAGCGCCGACGCCAGCAGGTTCAGCGAATCGGTGGTGGAGCGGGTGAAGACGACCTCGTCGCTCTCGCGGCAGCCGAGGAACGAGGCCACCGTGGCCCTGCTCCGTTCGAAGAGAGCGGTCGAGTGCTGGGAGAGGTACCCGGCGCCTCGGTGCACGCTGCCGTAGTACGGGGCGTAGGCGGCGACTTCGTCCCAGACGCTGCGCAGTACGGGCGCGCTCGCGGCGTAGTCCAGCGCGGCGTAAGGGAGTTCGCCGCCCGTCACGAGCGGCGCGAGGACGTCCAGACCCAGTACCGGCAGCGGTTCCGGGACCACCGGAACGGCAGCGGACTCGGACGCGGATGCGGATCCGGAAACCGGCGCGGAAACGGACGCGGGCGCGACGGACAGGCTCATGCGATGACTCCCTCAAGACCAGGGATCCCTGCCTTGGGACTCCCCGCCGAAGGCAGGGGAAGAGGGATCCGTGCTTGCCGAACGGCCCTGCTGCCGTACGGCCCGGTCATCACCCGGGGCACCCCACCACGGAAGGAGGGTTGCCGGACAGCGGGCCGGGGCCTTCATCGCTGTCACTCGTGACCTGGCGGGAAGTATGGCACAACGTTCCGACGGCCCTGCCCCGCAGTCCGTATCCCGGACAGGGCCGGCAACGGGGCAGGACCGGACACAGGTGTCACATGTGGCTGGCCGTCACCCAGCGGTCCAGCGCGGCCCGTGCGGCACCGGTGTCGACGGACTCGGCGGCCCGTTCCATCGCGGCGCGGATCTGCTCGGCCAGCGGGCCCTCCCGGGGCTCCAGGGCGACGAGAGCCGCCGCCGAGTTGAGCAGCACCGCGTCCCGCACCGGGCCGCGCTCACCGTCCAGCACACGGCGGGCGACATCCGCGTTGTAGGCCGCGTCGGAGCCTCGCAGCGCCTCGACGGGCACGATGTCGAGCCCGACGTCACGCGGGTCGAAGGACTCCTGGCGCACCGCTCCGTCCCGTACGACCCACACCGTGGAGGTGGCGGTCGTCGTGAGCTCGTCCAGGCCGTCGTCACCGCGGAAGACGAGGGCCGAGGAACCGCGCTCGGCCAGCACGCCCGCCATGATGGGTGCCATGCGGGCGTTGGCGACGCCCGTCGCCTGTGCCTGCACACGGGCGGGATTCGTCAGCGGGCCGAGGAAGTTGAATGAGGTGGGGATGCCCAACTCGCCCCGCGCATTGGCCACATGCCGCAGCGACGGATGGAACTTCACCGCGAAGCAGAAGGTGATGCCCGCCTCGGAGGCCACCTCGGCGACACGCTGCGGGCTCAACTCCAGGTTGACGCCCAGCTTTTCCAGTACGTCGGAGGCGCCGCTCGCGCTGGAGGCCGCGCGGTTGCCGTGCTTGACGACCTTCGCGCCGCATCCGGCGACGACGACGGCCGACATCGTGGAGATGTTGACCGTACGTGCCCTGTCGCCGCCCGTGCCGACGATGTCCACCGTCGGGCCGGGCACCTCGATCACGTTGGCATGCTCGTACATCGCCCGCACGAGACCGGCGATCTCCCCGACCGTCTCACCCTTGGCGCGCAGCGCCACTGCGAAGCCCGCGATCTGGGCGTCGGTCGCCTCGCCCCGCATGATGCAACCCATCGCCCACGCGGTGGCGTCGGCGCTCAGATCCTCACCGGCGAGCAGCGACGTCAGTACGTCGGGCCAGGTGCGGAGGCCCCCGGTGGGAGAGCCGGCAGACGGAACGGCACTCATGATCCCTCCTGAGGTCCTCGGATCGGCTGTGCCCGCACGCCGGTTCCCCTGCCGGAGCTGCGGAGGCACCGCGGCGGGACCGGTATGCGGGGTACGGCGTGGGGGCGGCCCGGGCTCCGGGCCCGGCCAGCCACCACCCTAGCGGCACACGTCCCCGGCCAGGACATCCGTTTCCGTGAGCGGGTCGGGACGCCGCCGCCGGTACGGGCGGCACGGCCCGCCCTGCGTACAGCCTCCGCACCCCGGGGCGCCGCTTCCGGCGTCCGGGCACACGCGACGGGCCGGGCTCCCGTTCGGGAAACCCGGCCCCTCGTACGTGGCGGCTCGTACGCCGCGGCTCAGTGGTGGCCGTGGCCGCTGGTGAGCTCCTTGTACTCCTCGGCGGTCGGCTTGGGGATCTGCGCCTGTTCGCCGTAGTAACCCTTGGAGAGCCGTGCCCGCAGCTTCTGCCCGCGGCCGACCTTGCGCTGGACGCCGTTCTCGTCGACCTCGGGACCGGCCTCGTACGGCTTGTGCTGCTCGTGCGAGGTGAGGGTGTGCAGCTGCTCCTGCGAGAGCTGCTCGTGCACCTCGATGAACTCGCCGTGCGGAAGCCGCTTGATGATGCCGGACTCGCGTCCGTGCAGCACCTTCTCCTTGTCGCGGCGCTGCAGGCCGAGACACACGCGGCGGGTCACGAAGAAGGCGATCACCGGCACCACGAAGAACGCGATCCGCACGAACCATGTGATCGAGTTGATCGACAAGTCGAAGTGCGTCGCCACCAGGTCGTTGCCGCCGCCGATCAGCATCACCGTGTACCAGGCGATCCAGGCCACACCGAACCCGGTTCGGGTCGGGGCGTTCCGCGGGCGGTCGGCGATGTGGTGCTCGCGTTTGTCGCCCGTCACCCACGACTCGATGAACGGGTACACGGCGATCGCGGCCAGCACCAGCGGGAAGACCATGAGCGGGATGAACACGCCCATCACAAGCGTGTGCCCCCACAGATGGATCTCCCAGCCGGGCATGATGCGGATCAGCCCTTCGGAGAAGCCCATGTACCAGTCGGGTTGGGCGTTGGTCGACACTTGATCCGCCCGGTACGGGCCGAGCGCCCAGATCGGGTTGACCGTGAAGGTCGCCGAGATGACAGAGATGACGCCGAAGACGAGGAAGAAGAAGCCCCCCGCCTTCGCCATGTACACCGGCAGCAGCGGCATGCCGACGACGTTCTTGTTCGTACGGCCGGGACCGGCGAACTGCGTGTGCTTGTGGTAGAAGACCAGGATCAGGTGGGCCACCAGCAGGCCCAGCATGATGCCCGGCAGCAGCAGTACGTGGATCGAGAAGAACCGCGCGACGAAGTCGTGGCCGGGGAACTCGCCGCCGAAGAGGAACATCGACATGTAGGTGCCGATGATCGGCATGGAGAGGATCGCGCCCTCCATGAACCGCACGCCGGTGCCCGAGAGCAGGTCGTCCGGCAGCGAGTAGCCGGTGAAGCCGGTGAACATGCCGAGCACGAACAGCAGGAAGCCGAACAGCCAGTTGATCTCGCGCGGCTTGCGGAACGCGCCGGTGAAGAAGACGCGCATCATGTGCACGAACATCGCACCGAGGAAGATCAGCGCCGCCCAGTGGTGGATCTGCCGCACGAGCAGACCGCCGCGTACGTCGAAGCTGATGTCCAGGGTGGAGGCGAAGGCCTCCGACATGCGCACGCCCTGCATCGGCACGTAACTGCCGTGATATTCCACCTCGTTCATGGACGGGTGGAAGAACAGCGTCAGATACACGCCGGTCAGGATGATGATGATGAAGCTGTAGAGCGCGACCTCACCCAGCATGAAGGACCAGTGGTCCGGGAAGATCTTGCGCATGTTGGCCTTGGCCAGGGTGTAGATGCCCAGGCGGCCGTCGGCCCAGTCCGCGACCCGCTCGCCGGCGGGTGCCTTGCGCTTCGGGGCTGTGGTCTCGGTTGCTGTACTCATGCTCGACGCTCCCAGTAGGCCGGGCCCACGGGTTCTTCGAAGTCGCCCAGCGCTTCGAGGAATCCGTCGTTGTTGACGCTGATCTTCAGCTGCGGCAGCGCGTGGCCAGCAGGGCCGAAGATCACTCGCGCACCGTCCGCCAGGTCGAATGTCGACTGGTGGCACGGGCAGAGCACGTGATGTGTCTGCTGCTCGTAGAGGCTGACAGGACAGCCGACGTGGGTGCAGATCTTGGAGTAGGCGACGATCCCCTCGTGGGACCAGTCCAGCTCCCGCTTGTCCTTGATGTCCTCGGGTTCGAGACGCACCAGCATCAGGGCCGCCTTGGCGACCTCCTTCTGGAACTCCTCGTCCTCCTCCTCGAGCCCCTCGGGCCAGGCGAAAGTGAGCGATCCGACGCTGATGTCCTCGGGACGCAGCGGCTCATGGGTGTTCTCGTTGATGAGCAGCTTGCCCTTGCTCCACAGCGTGTGCTCCAGCTTGTCCTCGGGCAGCGGGCCTAGGTCACGCAGCAGTACGACGCCGGAGAGCGGCAGCAGGGTCAGTGCGCCGAACATGGTCTTGCGGATCAGCGAACGGCGGCCGAGACCCGACTCCTTGGCACCCTGCGCGAAGTCCTCCATGACCTTCGTGCGGGTCTCCGGCTCGGCGGAGACGGCGTGCCGCTCGTCGACCAGCTCGTGGTCGGACATCAGGGTGCGCGCCCAGTGGACCGCGCCGGCGCCGATGCAGAAGAGCGCGACGCCGAGGGTCGTACCCAGCGCGAAGTTCAACGCGCCGATGTTCCCCGCCGGCCAGACGTAGATGATCTTGTCGACGGGAATCAGCACGAAACTCGCGATGAAACCCAGTGTGGCCAGCATCGACGCGGTGAAGAGCATGGCCACGACGCGCTCGGAGCGCTTGGCGGCACGCTCGTCGAGGTCCTGGATCCGTGGCTCGTGCGGGGGCATTCCCGGGTCGGCGAACGGATCGTCCGCGACGGCTACCGCGCCGTGACCGTTTTCCTGCTCTTTCGGCAGGTGCTTCTCTGACACGTTCTCGTGTGATCCAGTCTCGCTCATGACTTCTTGGCCTTTGCGGTGCGAGCTGCGACCCAGATGGCGACGAGGATGAGAACGCCGAGACCGAAGATCCAGGCGAACAGGCCCTCGATGACCGGGCCGAAGCCGCCGAGCTTGTAACCGCCGGGGTTCTCGGAGTCCTTGCTGTTCACCGCCTTCATGTATGCGGCGATGTCCCGCTTGTCCTGCTCCGGCATCACCTTGTCGGGGAAGGACGGCATGTTCTGCGGGCCTGTTTGCATGGCCTCGTAGACGTGCTTGGGGTCGACGTCCGCCAGGTTCGGCGCGTACTTGCCGTGCGTCAGCGCCCCGCCCTCACCGGTGAAATTGTGGCACTGGGCGCAGTTGGTACGGAAGAGCTCGCCGCCGTTCGCGATGTCCGCACCACTCGGGTCGTACTGGCTCTTGGTGGGCGTGACGGGACCGGACCCCAACGAGGCGACGTAGGCGGCGAGCTGGTCCGTCTCGTGCTGGCTGTAGATCTTCTTCTTCTTCGGCACCTGGGCGCCCGGCTGCTGGGCGGGCATACGGCCGGTGCCGACCTGGAAGTCCACGGCCGCGGAGCCGACGCCCACCAGACTGGGGCCGTCGCTGCTGCCCTGGCCGCCCGTTCCGTGGCAGCTGGAACAACCGACCTGGTAGAGCCTCTTGCCCTCCTCGATGGCGAGGGACTGGCTCGACGACTGGTCGGCCTTCGCTTCACCGGCGGGAGCGAACGCGGCGTACAGCCCCCCGGTGGCCGCCAGCGCGAAGATGAGAACGACGAGCGCCGCCAGCGGATGGCGCCGTCGTGCGGAGAGCTTTTTCACGGATTACCCCGGTGTCAGGATCTTCTGCGTCGATGCTTCTGCTTGCGTCTGTCACTGTCCGGCTCGCGCTCGCGCACGGACCGGCGCCCGATCAGCTACTTGATCAGGTAGATCGTGGCGAAGAGGCCGATCCAGACGACATCGACGAAGTGCCAGTAGTAGGACACGACGATGGCTGCAGTGGCCTGCTGATGGGTGAAGCGCTTGGCCGCGTACGTCCTGCCGAGCAGGAGCAGGAACGCGATCAGACCACCCGTCACGTGCATCCCGTGGAAGCCGGTGGTCAGGTAGAACACCGATCCGTAGGGATCCGAGGAGAGGGTGATGCCGTCCTTCTCCACCAGCTCCGTGTACTCGAAGATCTGGCCACCGATGAAGATCGCGCCCATCACGAACGTGATGATGAACCAGCCCCGGAGCCTCTTCACATCGCCCCGCTCTGCGGCGAACACACCGAGCTGGCAGGTGAGCGAGGAGAGCACCAGGATCGTGGTGTTCGCCGCCGAGAAGGGCACGTTCAGCGAGTCGGCGTGTTCCTTCCAGAAGTCCGCACCCGTCACGGACCGCAGGGTGAAGTACATCGCGAAGAGGGCCGCGAAGAACATCAGCTCGGAACTCAGCCAGATGATGGTTCCGACGCTGGTGAGGTTCGGCCTGTTGACCGACGGGTGCGCGTGCCCGGTTTCTACTGCTGTTGCTGTCGCCACGACCGACATTATGTCGGTCGCTCATACGGCCCTTACTGCCGGGGTGCCGTTCGGTGTGTCCAGCACGCGTGCACCGCTCAAACAGGCCTCTCCCGCGGGCACACGGAGCGGTGTCGACCGGGCGCGCCAGGGAGTAACATCCGCGCTGCGGCCCCTTGCCGCCATGTGTTCACGTGCGAGACGTCCAGCGGAGGAACGATGCAGCCGACCGCCACGGTGCTGGTCTACAGCGACAACGCCGACACCCGCGAGCAGGTCCGGCTCGCCGCCGGCCGCCGCCCCGCCGCCGACGTGCCGCCCGTCGAGTACGTGGAGTGCGCGACGCTCCCCGCCGTCCTGTCCACGCTGGAGAAGCACCGCATCGACGTGTGCGTGCTCGACGGGGAGACGGCACCGGCCGGCGGTATGGGTGTGTGCCGGCAGATCAAGGACGAGATCTTCGACTGCCCGCCCGTGCTGCTGCTGATCGGACGTCCCCAGGACGCCTGGCTGGCGTCCTGGAGCCGCGCTGAGGCCGCCGTATCGCACCCGGTCGACCCGGTCGCCCTCGCGGGCGCCCTGGCGGGGCTTCTCCGTGAGGGCGACGGGGCGTCCGCTCAGGTGCAGCCTCTCTGAGCCGTTCCGGCCCTGCGGTGCCGGTCAGACCTGGGGACGGAGCCGGTTCACTCCGGTTGCGGAATCGACGCCGGCGTGGTCCTGGGTGCCGCGGAGAAGGGCGCTGCCCTTCTTCCACTTCTTCCAGGACAGGTTCCAGTCCCCGAACCCGTTGCCGAACGGCGCCATGTCCTCGCCGCCGGAGTTGACGTACTTCACCGGCACGCCCTGCCGTACGTTCTCGAAGAACCACTGGGCGTTCGCGGTGCTCATGCCGGTGCAGCCGTGGCTGCTGTTGGACACCCCGTGCGAGCCGGACGACCAGGGGGCGGCGTGCACGTACTCGCCGCTCCAGGTGAGCCGCGACGCCCAGTGGACACCCAGGTCGTAGGACTCGCCGCCGCCGATGCCGACGCTGCCGCTGCGCATCCGTACGTACGACTCACGGCCCAGGATGACCTTGGTGCCGTTGCGGGTCTCGAAGCCGGCCTTGCCGGTGGTGATCGGTATCTCCTTGACGACCTTGCCGTTCTTGCTGAACTTCATGGACAGGCCGGACGCGTCAGCGAGCGCCTCCACCCGGTCGCCGGTCTTCAGCTTGACGGGCTTGGCCTTGTCCCCGTACAGGCCCTCGCGCACCTTCAGGCCCTTGAGACGGGAGCTGACGCTGATGCTGGCGTGCGCGGGCCAGTACTCCTTCGGGCGGTAGTGGAGCTCCTTGCTGTCCACCCAGTGCCAGGCGCCCTCGACGTGGGGCGAGGACTTCACCCTGAGCGCTCCCTCGACGAGCTTGCGCTGCTTGGCGCCCTTGACCTTGTGGCTCAGCTCGGCGGTGACGGGCTGAGCCACGCCGTAGGTGCCGTTGTCCGGCCCGAAGGTGACACCGAGCCGCTTCGCGTGTGCGGGCTTGGTCTGGAAGTTCAGCGTCCGGCGCCCCTGCTCGCCGGAGCCGTTCTCGGTGCTGATACGGACGGTGTAGCGGACGCCCGAGGCGAGGTCCGAGGTGCTCCGCCAGCGGGTGCCGTCCTCGGAGAGCTTGCCGCTGAGGAAGCGTCCCGCGGTGTCGACGGCCGTGACGTCGGCTATTCGTCCTTCGTCTCCGGTCGTGGTCACTTCGAGGGGCTTGGAGGGGTCCACGACGGCCCCCTCCTCACCCGCGCTGACGGATATCTGGTTGCTCGCGTCGTACGGGGCACCTGCGAGCGGGCTCCCTTCGCTGCCGACACTGCACGCGGACAGTCCGACAGCCATGGGCGCGAGGGTGAGGGCACAGCCGGCTGTGATCCGGCGCTTCATCCTGTTCGAAGAGTGATTCATAGGCCCAAGGTAGGAAGTGTCGCCATTCAGGGCCTGTTGGGCGCATGCAAACGGGTCGGCCCCCGGTGATCACCGGGGGCCGACCCGTTTGCGGACTGCCTCAGCCTGGAGCCTTACTGGGTGCGATTCTCGCCGTGGTAGTACTCGAAGACCCAGCCGAAGAGGCCGACGAAGAGCAGCGGAGCCGATACGAACACCAGCCACCATCCGAAGGCCACGCCCAGGAAACCGAAGGCGGCGCCGAGCCCGAGAGCCAGCGGCTGCCAGCTGTGCGGGCTGAAGAACCCGACCTCGCCAGCGTCGTCCGCCACCTCGGCCTCTTTGTTGTCCTGCGCGCCGACGTCCACGCGACGGGCCGTGAAGGCGAGGTAGTAGCCGATCATCACCGCCAGGCCGAAGGCGAGGAACAGCCCGGTGGTACCGACCGGCTCCTTCGACCAGGCTCCGTAGATGATCGCTGTGGCCAGCAGGAAGACCGCCAGGCCGAGGAACATCTTGCCCTGGATCTTCACTTCGAGCCCTCCTTGCCGCCGACGAGCGTCCGGTCGCCCGCGGCCTGCTGCTCACCGAGCTGGTCGAGGGCCGCGACCTCTGGGTAGTGCAGATCGAAGGCCGGAGACTCCGAACGGATGCGCGGCAGCTGCAGGAAGTTGTGCCGCGGGGGCGGGCAGCTCGTCGCCCATTCGAGGGAACGGCCGTAGCCCCACGGGTCGTCGGCCTCGACAGTCTTTCCGTACTTGGCCGTCTTCCAGATGTTGTAGAGGAACGGCAGGACCGACAGCCCCAGCACGAAGGAGCTGATGGTCGAGACCGTGTTCAGGGCGGTGAAGCCGTCGGCGGCCAGGTAGTCGGAGTAGCGCCGCGGCATGCCTTCGGCGCCCAGCCAGTGCTGGACGAGGAAGGTGCCGTGGAAGCCCGCGAACAGCGTCCAGAAGGTGATCTTGCCGAGTCGCTCGTCGAGAATCTTTCCGGTGAACTTCGGCCACCAGAAGTGGAAGCCGGCGAACATCGCGAAGACGACCGTCCCGAACACGACGTAGTGGAAGTGCGCCACCACGAAGTAGGAGTCGGAGACGTGGAAGTCCATCGGCGGCGCGGCCAGGATGACACCGGTCAGACCGCCGAAGAGGAACGTGACCAGGAAGCCGATCGACCAGAGCATCGGTGTCTCGAAGGACAGCGAGCCCTTCCACATCGTCCCGATCCAGTTGAAGAACTTCACGCCTGTCGGCACCGCGATCAGGAACGTCATGAAGGCGAAGAAGGGCAGCAGCACCCCGCCGGTGACGTACATGTGGTGGGCCCAGACGGTCACCGAGAGGCCCGCGATGGCGATCGTCGCGCCGATGAGGCTGATGTACCCGAACATCGGCTTGCGGCTGAAGACCGGGATGATCTCGGAGATGATGCCGAAGAACGGCAGCGCGATGATGTAGACCTCTGGATGGCCGAAGAACCAGAACAGGTGCTGCCACAGCAGCGCACCGCCGTTGGCCGCGTCGAAGACATGGGCCCCGAACTTCCGGTCCGCCTCCAGTGCGAACAGCGCCGCGGCGAGGACCGGGAAGGCCAGCAGCACCAGCACACCGGTGAGCAGCACGTTCCACGTGAAGATCGGCATCCGGAACATCGTCATGCCGGGTGCGCGCATGCAGATGATCGTGGTGATGAAGTTGACGGAGCCGAGGATGGTGCCGAACCCGGAGAGCGCCAGGCCCATGATCCACAGGTCGGCACCGATGCCCGGTGAGCGGACCGCGTCCGAGAGCGGCGAATAGGCGAACCACCCGAAGTCCGCGGCGCCCGACGGCGTGAGGAAGCCGCCGACGGCGATGAGCGAGCCGAAGAGGTAGAGCCAGTACGCCAGCATGTTCAGCCGCGGGAAGGCCACATCGGGCGATCCGATCTGCAGCGGCATGATCCAGTTCGCGAAACCGGCGAACAGCGGGGTGGCGAACATCAGCAGCATGATCGTGCCGTGCATGGTGAACGCCTGGTTGAACTGCTCGCTCGACATCACCTGTGTGCCGGGCCGTGCCAGTTCGGCACGCATGAACAGCGCCATGACGCCGCCGAAGAGGAAGAAGACGAAGGACGTGACGAAGTACAGCGTCCCGATCTTCTTGTGGTCGGTCGTGGTGGCCCAGTCGACCACCATGGCGCCGGGCGTCTTCTGCCGTACGGGCGGTGCTGCCTCGGCCGTCGCGGCGGCACCCTTGGGTTCGTTGAGGATGCTCACGGGTTATTCGTCTCCGCATTCCTGGCGTCGCCGGTGGTGGCGGTGCCCGACGGGATGTAGCCGGTCTGGCCCTTCTCGGCCAGGTCCTTCAGATGCTGCTGGTAGCGCTCCGGGGACACGACCTTCACGTTGAAGAGCATCCGGGCGTGGTCGACGCCGCACAGTTCGGCGCACTTGCCCATGTAGGTGCCCTCCTTGGTGGGGGTCACCTCGAAGCGGTTGACGTGACCGGGGATGACGTCCTGCTTCATCAGGAACGGCACCGGCCAGAAGGAGTGGATGACGTCGCGTGAGGTGAGGATGAACTGCACCTTCTCGCCCTTGGGCAGCCAGAGCGTGGGGCCCGGGTTGCCGTTCTGCGGGTTGCGCTCGGCAGGGGTCCCGACGGTGTAGACGCCGTCGGCGCCCTTGGGGAAGGTCGTCCTCATCCGGTCCGGGATCGCGGAGAGTTCCTTGTCACCGGTGTTGGAGGTGGAGGCCTTGCCGTCCACGTCCTCGATGTAGTTGAAGCCCCAGCTCCACTGGAAGCCCACCACGTTGACGACGTGATCGGGCTTCTTCGACGTCGCCAGAAGCTTGGTCTCGTCCCGCGCGGTGAAGTAGAAGAGCACCGCGACGATGATGATGGGGACCACTGTGTACAGGGCCTCGATGGGCATGTTGTACCGGGTCTGCGGGGGAACTTCGACCTTGGTCCTGGAACGGCGGTGGAAGACCACGCTCCACACGATCAGGCCCCACACCAGAACGCCCACGGCGAGCGCTGCCGCCCATGATCCCTGCCACAGGGAGAGGATCCGCGGAGCCTCGTCGGTGACCGGGGTGGGCATGCCGAGGCGGGGGAAGTCCTTGTATGTGCAACCGGTAGCGGTCGCCAGGACCAGGCCCGCGGCAAGCGCCTGCTGCAGCTTCCGCCGCATCGGGCGCCGCGACATGGGGGTACCGCCCACGCCCGGCGGGCGGTGGGGGAGGTCGGAGCCGTTGGGACTCACGTAGCGCCTTCCCGAGAGTCTCGCCCGCCCATGCCGGCTCGGCCGTTTTGCAGGTCGGGCGCGGGTCCTGGCGCGGGCAGGGGTTTGGATGTTTATGCGGGGCAAACCTTACTGGACCGTTCTTGGGGCCTCGCGGGGAGGGTCCCCAACGCGCCGCACCCCCTTCAACAGGCGCTCTGCGGCGCCCCGTCGGGCACCACGGGGCACCCGCGAGCCCGTACGTCCGCAGCGCGCTAGCGTTCCTGTGTGCCCTACTTCGACGCCGCGTCCTCCGTGCCTCTGCATCCCGTCGCCCGCGAGGCGCTCGTCGCCGCGCTGGACGAGGGCTGGGCGGACCCCGCACGTCTGCACCGCGAAGGACGGCGGGCGCGGATGCTGCTCGACGCGGCGCGGGAGACGGCCGCCGAGGCGGTCGGATGCCGCCCGGACGAGCTGGTTTTCACCCCATCGGGTACCAGGGCCCTGCACACCGGCATCGCGGGTGCGCTCGCGGGGCGGCGCCGTGCGGGACGGCGGCTGGTCGTATCCGCCGTCGAGCACTCCGCGGTGCTGCACGCGGCGTCCGCTCACGAGGCCGCGGGCGGGGCCGTGGCCGAGGTGCCCGTCAGCCGTACGGGGCAGGTGGCCGCGGCGGACTTCGGTGCGGCGCTCGGTGAGCACGGCGAGAAGGCCGCGCTTGCCTGCCTGCAGTCCGCCAACCACGAGGTGGGCACCGAGCAGCCCGTAGCGGAGGTGGCCGGGGCGTGCGCCGACGCGGGTGTGCCGCTCCTGGTCGACGCGGCGCAGTCGCTGGCCTGGGGCCCGCCCGGGGGCAGTTGGTCGCTACTGGCGGGCAGCGCGCACAAGTGGGGCGGCCCGCCCGGCGTGGGGCTGCTGGCCGTCCGCAAGGGCGTGCGCTTCGCGGTGCCGCCGCCCGTGGACGAGCGGGAGGCGGGGCGCGCGGCCGGTTTCGAGAACATTCCGGCGATCGTGGCCGCTGCCGCCTCGCTGCGGGCAGTGCGTGCCGAGGCCGGCGCCGCGGCCGCCCGGCTGCGCGGCCTGACCGACCTGGTGCGGTCGCGCGTGCCGGAGCTGGTGCCGGACGTCGAGGTCGTCGGCGACCCGGTGCGGCGCCTGCCGAACCTGGTGACCTTCTCCTGCCTGTACGTGGACGGTGAGGCGCTGCTGCACGCGCTGGACCGGCAGGGCTTCTCGGTCTCCTCAGGGTCGTCCTGCACGTCGAGCACGCTGACGCCGAGCCATGTGCTCCGCGCGATGGGGGTGCTGTCCGAGGGCAACATCCGGGTGTCGCTCTCCCCGTCGGCCGGGCCGTCGGCGGAGGAAGAGGTGGAGCGCTTCCTGGAGGTGCTCCCGGAGGCGGTGCGCGAGGTGCGCGCGCAGCTCGACGCGGCCGGCGGTACGAAGGCGGAGCCGCGAAGGGAACCCGGCGAGGAATCGGGCGAGGAGCCGCGCGAGCGGTCGGGCGGGGCGTGGCGGGCGGCAGGGGCAGCACACCAGGCCGACCAGACGGACCAGGGAGACCAGACGTACCAGGAGGGCCAGCAGGGCCAGCAGGACCAGCAGGACCAGCAGGACCAGGAGGTGCCCGCGCCACCCGCCGGGTCCCCGGCCGTGACGGTGGACGCGCTCGGTTCGCTGTGCCCCCTGCCGGTGATCGAACTGGCGAAGGTGATCGGCGACGTACCCGTGGGCGGTGTGGTCGCGGTCCTCGCGGACGACGAGGCCGCCCGCGTGGACATTCCGGCCTGGTGCGGGATGCGCGGCCAGGAGTATCTCGGCGCGGACGGCACCGAGTTCAGGGTCCGCCGGCTCAACTGACCGTGTGCGGCGCCGCGTACGGACGCTCCACGGGTCGGGACGTCCAATACGTCCGTACGTCCGGACCGCACGAACGCGTACGGCGGGGCGGCCGGTGCCGCCCCGCCGTACGGGGAACCCAGGGGTCCGGCGCGTCAGCGCATCAGTTGAGGTGCGCGGCGACCTCGGCGGCCGCCTCCTCGCCGTACTGCGTCGTGAAGCGCTCCATGAAGTGGGACCGCTTCAGCTCGTACTCCTGCGTGCCCACCGTCTCGATGACGAGGGTGGCCACCATGCAGCCCACCTGCGCGGCGCGCTCAAGGCTCACGCCCCACGCGAGGCCCGAGAGGAAGCCCGCGCGGAACGCGTCGCCGACGCCCGTGGGGTCGGCCTTGGCCTCCTCCTTCGGCACACCGACCACGATGGGCTCCTCGCCCTCCCGTTCGATGCGGACGCCCTTCGCGCCCAGCGTGACGACCCGGGTGGCGACCTTGGCGAGTATCTCCTTGTCGCTCCAGCCGGTCTTGGTCTCGATGAGCTCCTTCTCGTACTCGTTCGAGAAGAGGAAGGTGGCGCCTTCCACGAGGGTGCGGATGTCCTCGCCCTGCATGCGCGCGATCTGCTGCGAGAAGTCCGCGGCGAAGGGGATCCCGCGCTTGCGGCACTCCTCGGTGTGCCGGGTCATCGCCTCGGGGTCGTCGGCGCTGATGCAGACGAGGTCGAGGCCGCCGACGCGTTCCGCGACGGTCTGGAGTTCGATCTGGCGGGCCTCGCTCATGGCCCCGGTGTAGAAGGAGCCGATCTGGTTGTGCGCCTCGTCGGTGGTGCAGACGAAGCGGGCGGTGTGCCGCAGTTCGGAGATGTGGACGGACTCGGTGTCCACCCCGTGCCTGTCGAGCCAGGCGCGGTACTCCTCGAAATCCTCGCCCGCGGCGCCGACCAGGATCGGGTTCGCTCCCAGCTGCCCCATGCCGAAGGCGATGTTGGCACCCACGCCGCCGCGCCTGATCTCAAGCGAGTCGACGAGGAAGGAGAGCGAAACGGTGTGCAACTGGTCGGCGACCAGCTGGTCGGCGAAGCGACCAGGGAACGTCATCAGGTGGTCATTCGCGATGGAGCCGGTGACTGCGATACGCACGGCGAAAACTGCTCCTGTCGGAGGACGCTGTCGGATGGCACCATCACGCTACCTGCTCCTCCCGCGTAACCGAACAGGACGTAACTACCAGATAGTAGGGCCTTCCAGGCGCCTCACCTGCTGCGTAGCGTCGGCTGCATGCCCGATCTGACGCGGCGCACGGCCGCAGAACCCGAGTCGATGGACCAGCTGCTGGGTGACTGTGCCCACATGGCGCGGCACTGGACAGTCCCCGTGTCCGACCCCGCGCTCGACCTGCTCTCCCCCTGGGCCTCGCGCCCCGGGTGGTGCCCCCAGGCTGATCCCGGCGTCCCGGCCGTCCCCGCGGCGTCGTACGAGGCGCTGCACGGGGTGCGGGTTCCGGCGGCCTCGGTGCGGGTCCTGGAGGGCATGTCCGAGTACGGGGTCTGGTGAACGTACGGACGAAGGTGCCAGCCCCGGCGCGCGCCCCTGCGCGTGCCTGCGGGCCTCCGGCCGCACGGGCCGCCGCGCTTCGCTGAGATCTTCCGGGGACTTACGGGAACCTTCCGGCCTCCGGCTCCGTCACATGGGTGTCCATCGCGGTTCTCGCGCCAGGCAGGGGCGGGAGGAGGCGCGATGAGCGGAGCCGAAGGAGCACTGCCGTGAGCACCGAACCGTCCCCCGCCTCCGGCGGGGAGACCTCTGCCGCCCTGGGGACGCCACCCGGGCCGCAGGGCCCAGGGGGAGAGCCGGCCGTCCGGCGGCGACGGCACCGCTTGCCTGTGATCACGGTGGCCGCAGCCGTACTGGTGACCGGCGGCGGTGGTGCCTGGTGGGCCTCGACCGGCGGCCCAGGGGGAAGCTCCGCGGGAACCGGCAGTGCGTCCGAGCCGCCGAGGCTCGCACTGGACGGCCTCGTCTCCGCCGAGCAGAGCGGTGAGGACGGACGCGACGGGCCGGGCATCGCGCCGGGCGAACCGCATCCGCAGGTCTACCGCGCCAACGGCGAGCTGCCGGACGGCCCGGACGCCGCAGCCGTCTACCGGAATCCGGCCACCGTCGAGCGGGGCTCCGTCTCGGCGCTCGCCGGGGTGCTCGGGGTGACGGGAAAGCCGGAGAAGAAGTCCGGCCGCTGGGTCGTCGGTGAGGACGAGAAGTCCCCGGGCGGCACGGCCCTCACCGTGAACGACGACCGGATGGCCGGCAACTGGACGTACCGGTCCGGGAGTTGGCCCGGCATGCCCTGCGGCAAGCCGCCGGTGAGCGCCGGCCTCGTGCCGCCCGAGGGCGGCGGCGTCCCGGATTCCTGCCCCGCCATGCCGGGGTCCGGCGAGGGCGATCCGATCTCGGAGGGCAAGGCGAAGAGCGCCGTACGGCCGGTGCTGAAGACGCTGAAGCTCGAGGACGCCGAGCTGGACGCGGGCGTGACCGCGGGCTCGCTGCGCATGGTGACCGCCACCCCGAAGGTGGCCGGCATGAAGGCGAACGACTGGAACAGCACCTTCACGGTGAACAAGGACGGCAAGGTCGTGCGGGGCCACGGCAACGTCGGCGAGCTCAGGAAGGGCGCCTCCTACCCGGTGATGTCGGCGGAGGAGACGCTCAAGCACCTCAACAAGCAGGGTTCGGCGGGGGCCGGCGCCGGCGCGGGCACCGTTCGTGAGCCGTGGGCCCACGACGGGAAGGCCGAGCCCGGCACGGAACCCGCGAAGCCCGACCCCGGGAAGCCCGGGGAGACCGAGCCGGGAAAGCCCGACTCCGGGAAGGTCCAGCCCCGCAAGCCGCTGAAGGTGACCGGTGCGGAGTTCGGGCTGGTCACGCGCTACACGGTAGGCAAGCCCGTGCTCGTGCCGTCGTGGATCTACGAGGTGCGGCTGGGCGGCGACCAAACGGCGAGCGTCGCCCACCCCGCGGTGGAGCCCGAATACCTCAAGCCGGCGCGGCCCGCGCAGCCGGGTTCCGGCGATGCGCCGGATTCGGACTCCGGTTCCGGGCCGGCCCCGGCCCCGGGGTCAGGTTCCGGCTCGGATTCGGATTCCGGCCAGGCGGCGGAGCCGGGACCGGCGCCCGTACAGGCCGTCAACTCCTACGAGGCGGACGGCCGCAAGGTGAAGCTGACCTTCTGGGGCGGCGTCTGCAGCGGCTACGAGGCGGTCGCCGAGGAGTCCGGGAAGACGGTGAAGGTGAGCGTGCGTCAGAAGGAGAAGGACCACAAGAAGGTGTGCGTGAAGATGGCCAAGCTCCAGAGCGTCGAGGTCGAGCTGGACAAGGCGCTCGGCGACCGCAAGCTCGTGGACGCGGCCGACGGGCAAGGACTTCCGCGCAAGTGAACCTGCGAGCGGTGGGTAGGCATAGCGGCATCGCGACGCCGGTCAGGACCTGAGAGCACGGGGGCGGGAACGACGAAGGCGGCGGACCCCTGGTGGGGGGAGTCCGCCGCCTTCGTCTTGTTCAGATGTGCGGCCGCGCCGGCCTTGACGGCCCCTTCTCAGTTGAAGGAGTCGCCGCAGGCGCAGGAGCCCGTCGCGTTCGGGTTGTCGATCGTGAAGCCCTGCTTCTCGATGGTGTCGACGAAGTCGATGGAGGCGCCGCCCAGGTAGGGGGCGCTCATCCGGTCGGTGACGACCTTCACACCGTCGAAGTCCTTGATCACGTCGCCGTCGAGCGACCGCTCGTCGAAGAAGAGCTGGTAGCGCAGGCCGGAACAGCCACCGGGCTGGACGGCGACCCGGAGCGCCAAGTCGTCGCGGCCCTCCTGCTCGAGCAGGGTCTTGACCTTCGCCGCGGCGGCGTCGGACAGGATGATGCCGTCGCTCACAGCGGTGTCGTCCGATACGGACATCTGCTTCTCTCCCGGGTTGTTCGGACTGCTCTGCCGTCGAATCAACCGACGGCGTCCCGGATTCATTCCAGGGGGACACGTTCTTTTCTACGTCGTTCTCCTCCCTCATGCTCGCACACGCCGGGAGCCGCCGGGAATGCGTCACATCGACGCGAACGCCATCGTCAAAGTGACGTGAAGCGGTTATGATTAATAGCGTCAATTAGACGAAAAGCCGCTTGCGGCGATGGAGAAAAGGGAGGGTGGGTGCCGTGACCGCCCCACTGGATGTACAGCCGACTCCGCTTGCGCTGCTGCTCCTCGGCCGCGAGTCCGACCCGAGGAGCGAGCGCGGCGTCGAGTGTCCCGGGGACCTTCCCGCCCCCTCGGATCCCGGTCTGGTCGAGCGTGCGCGTGCGGCCAAGGAGAAGCTCGGCGAGCGGGTCTTCGTGCTCGGCCATCACTACCAGCGCGACGAAGTGATCGAGTTCGCTGACGTCACAGGGGACTCCTTCAAGCTGGCACGGGACGCGGCGGCCAGGCCCGGTGCGGAGTACATAGTCTTCTGCGGCGTGCACTTCATGGCCGAGTCGGCCGACATCCTCACCTCCGCCCGTCAGAAGGTCGTCCTTCCAGATCTCGCCGCGGGCTGCTCCATGGCGGACATGGCCACCGCCGAGCAGGTCGCCGAGTGCTGGGACGTGCTCACCGAGGCCGGGGTCGCGGACGCGACGGTGCCCGTCTCGTACATGAACTCCTCGGCCGACATCAAGGCGTTCACGGGCAGGCACGGCGGCACGATCTGCACGTCGTCCAACGCGCGGCGCGCTCTGGAGTGGGCCTTCGGGGAAGGCGATCCCCGGCAGAGCCGGCGGAAGGTGCTCTTCCTGCCTGACCAGCACCTCGGGCGCAACACCGCCGTACGGGAGCTGGGGATGTCCCTGGAGGACTGCGTCGTCTACAACCCGCACAAGCCGGACGGCGGGCTGACGGCGCAGCAGCTGCGCGACGCGAAGATGATCCTCTGGCGGGGCCACTGCTCGGTGCACGGACGCTTCTCTGTGGACTCGGTGCGGGACGTGCGCGAGCGCATCCCGGACGTCAACGTCCTGGTGCACCCGGAGTGCAAGCACGAAGTCGTGGCGGCAGCCGACCAGGTCGGCTCGACCGAACACATCATCAAGGCTCTAGAAGCCGCGCCCGCCGGTTCGAAGTGGGCCGTCGGCACCGAACTCAACCTGGTGCGGCGGCTGGCCGCACGCCACGCCCCCGACAAGGAAGTCGTCTTCCTCGACCGTACGGTCTGCTTCTGCTCGACGATGAACCGCATCGATCTGCCGCATCTGGTCTGGGCGTTGGAGTCGCTGGCGGAAGGCAAGGTCGTCAACAGGATCGAAGTCGACGCGGAGACCGAGAAGTTCGCGAAGCTCGCCCTGGAGCAGATGCTGGCCCTGCCGTAACCGGCGGCGGATGCTTCCGGGGCCGCGGGCGCCGGTGCCTGTGCCGGTGCCCGCCCGGTCAGTGGCTGCGGGTGCCGGTGCCCGGTCAGTGGGTGCCGGGCCGCACGAGGCCGTTCTCGTACGCGGCGACCACGAGCTGCGCACGGTCCCGCGCCGCCAGCTTCGACATGGTGCGGTTGACGTGCGTCTTGACGGTGAGCGGGCTGACGGCGAGCCGCTGCGCGATCTCGTCGTTGTTGAGGCCGCCTCCGATCAGCGTCAGCACCTCGCGCTCCCGGCCTGTGAGCGCGTCGAGCGGGCGCTGCTCCTGCGTCCCGCCACGGCTCGCCTGCTCCTCGGTGTCCATCGTCGCGTACGGGCCTCCCTGCGCCAGGAAGGAGGCGATCAGGCCCTTGGTGGCCGCCGGCGAGAGCAGGGCGTCGCCCTTCGCGGCCGTACGGATCGCGGCCAGCAGCTCCTCCGGTTCCGCACCCTTGCCGAGGAAGCCGGAGGCCCCCGCACGGAGCGCCTGCACGACGTAGTCGTCCACCTCGAACGTGGTGAGGATGACGACCCGGACCTCGGCCAGGGACGGATCGGCGCTGATGGCGCGCGTGGCGGCGAGACCGTCAGTGCCCGGCATCCGGATGTCCATGAGCACCACGTCGGCCCCCGACTCGCGCACCGCTTCCACGGCTCTGGCTCCGTCGGAGGCCTCGGCGACGACCTCCATGTCCGGCTCGGAGTCCACCAGCACCCTGAATGCGCTGCGCAGCAGTGTCTGGTCGTCCGCCAGCACCACGCGGATCGTCATGCGGAGGCGCCTTCCTCGGCTCGGGGCTCCCGGTCGCGGCTGCGTGGCTGCACCGGGAGTCGTACGTGGACACGGAAACCGCCGTCCGGCAGCGGCCCCGTCTCACACTCTCCGTGCAGCGCCGCGGCCCGCTCCCGCATTCCCATCAGGCCGTGGCCGCCGCCCGGCTCGGGGAGGTCCGTACGGGCTTCGTCGGCGGCGGGCGACGCTCCGCTCGACGTGCCGGTGGTCTCCGCGGCTTGTGCCGCCTCGGCCGCGCCGACCGCCTGTGCTGCCGGGGCGTCGGCGGAGCGTCCCCCTGGGGTGTTGCTTTCCTTGCCGTCGCCCTGGCCGTCGGCTTGGGCGTCCGCTCGGCCGTGCCCTCGGCCGTCCCCTCGGCCGTCGTCGGTCACGGTGATCTCCAGGGCGCCGGGCCGGTTGACGATCCGCACCTCGGCGTGGGCGCCGGTGCCGACGTGCTTCTGCACGTTCGTCAGGGCCTCCTGCACCACGCGGTAGGCGGTGAGATCCACCGCGGACGGCAGTCCCGCCGCCGCTACGGCTCCGGCGGAGGCCTCGGCTCCGGAAGCCTCGGTCTCGGTTCCGGCTCGCTCCTCCCCCGCAGGCGCCCCTTCCGCTTCCGGCCCGGGAAGCGCGTACGGGCCCGGCGCCGGCTCCGGTGGCCGCTCCCGCTCACTCGCACCCCCTGGCTCCGCGCTGACGTCCACCGAGACGACGAGCCCGGCTCTGCAGAAGCCGTCGACCAGTTCGTCCAGGACGCCGAGCCCCGGCGCGGGTTCCGTGGGCGCCGTGCTCTCCCCGGACTGCCGCAGCAGCCCGACGGTGGCCTGCAGCTCGTTCAGCGCGTGCCGGCTCGCCTCGCGTACGTGTGCCAGCGCCTCCTTGGCCTGGTCGGGCCGCTGGTCCATGACGTGCGAGGCCACACCCGCCTGGACGTTGACGAGCGCGATGTGATGGGCGACGACGTCGTGCAGCTCGCGGGCGATGCGCATGCGCTCCTCGGCGACGCGCCGCCTCGCCTCCTCCTCGCGTGTGCGCTCGGCCCGCTCGGCCCGCTCCCTTATGGCGTCGACGAAGGCGCGCCGGCTGCGTACGGCCTCTCCGGCGGCGGCGGCCAGCCCCGTCCAGGCGAAGGTGGCGAGGTTGTCCTGCGCATACCACGGGCGGCTGCCCAGCAGCATGCCCGCGGCGGTGAGCACGCCCACGGTGACGGCGCCGACGCGCACGCTGGTGACGCGGTCGGTGCGGTTGGAGACCGTGTACAGCGCGATGATCGCGGAGATGACGATGGGGGCCCGGTGTCCCTCTGCGGGAACGCCGGCCCCGGGATCGACGACCAGTCCCACGACGGTGACGAGGCTGGTGATGCACAGCACCGGCATCGGAGCCCGCCGGCGCAGCACCAGCACCGCGCACGCCAGCGCCGCCGGCACGACCGTCTGCGGGGGCACCTCGCGCCGGCCGAAGTGGGGGCGGACCTCCTGGCCGGAGGGCTCGGCGGCCGCGCCCAGCAGGATCGCGAGGAAGGCGCCCAGCGCGATCAGCGCGTCGACGGCGTAGGGATGCGCGCGCATCCACTGCCGTACATCGGTCAGGGCGCCTGCTGCGGGCTTCGCCGTCATATCGGGCACGTCTGCTGCGTCAGGCTCGTCGGGTTGTGGAGCAGGTTGTGGAGCGGGTTGTGCGTCGGACCGTGGGGCAGGTTTGCCGTGTCCTGCCAGGGCTTGTGCTTGCCGGTGCGCCGGGTGGTGCCGGCCGGGCGGGCCGTCCGTCCGGCCCTCCCGGGAGGGCTCAGTTGGGGATGAGGCCGTCGTCGGTGAGCATCTCTCGTACCTCTTCGAGGGTGGCGTCCGGGGCCGGCAGGATCAGCTCCGACGGCTCCAGGGCGTCGTCGGGAAGCGAGGAGCCCATCGTCCGTACGGCGTTGAGGAGCGCCGTCAGCGTGCGGCGGAAGCCCTCCTGGTCTCCCGTCTCCATCTCGGAGAGCAGCTCGTCGTCCAGCTTGTTCAGCTCGGCGAAGTGGCTGTCGTCCAGCTTCACCTGGCCTTCCCCCATGATCCGTACGATCATGTCGCTCTCCTTCTGGCGCGGGGCCGTCAGCTGCTACTCGGTGTCGCTGCCCGTGCGAGCCGGGGAGCCCGTGCCGCGCACGGCGCTCCCCCGCGCTGCGTGCGGCCGTTACTTCTCGAACTTCGGGGCGTCCTGGGACTGCTGCTGCTCCTGGCCCTGGCTCTTGGCCTGCCCGGCGCCGCTGCCGCCCTCGATGGCCTGCTGTCCGCCGCTCTCCGAGCCGCCGGCCAGCTCGGCCTTCATCCGCTGCAGCTCCAGCTCCACGTCGCTGCCGCCGGAGAGCCTGTCCAGCTCGGCGGTGATGTCGTCCTTCGAGGTGCCCGACACGTCGTCGAGCGCGCCGGAGGCGAGCAGCTCGTCGATGGCTCCGGAGCGGGCCTGGAGCTCCGCGGTCTTGTCCTCCGCCCGCTGGACCGCCATGCCGACGTCGCCCATCTCCTCGGAGATGCCGGAGAAGGCCTCCCCGATGCGCGTCTGGGCCTGGGCGGCGGTGTAGGTGGCCTTGATCGTCTCCTTCTTCGTACGGAAGGCGTCCACCTTCGCCTGCAGCCGCTGGGAGGCGAGAGTGAGCTTCTCCTCCTCGCCCTGCAGCGTCTGGTGCTGCGACTCCAGGTCGGTGACCTGCTGCTGGAGCGCAGCACGGCGGGAGAGCGCCTCGCGGGCGAGGTCCTCGCGGCCGAGCGCGAGAGCCTTCTTGCCCTGCTCCTCCAGCTTGGAGGACTGGCCCTGGAGCTGGCTCATCTGCAGTTCGAGCCGCTTGCGGGACGTCGCCACGTCGGCGACGCCGCGGCGCACCTTCTGCAGCAGCTCCAGCTGCTTCTGGTACGAGTAATCGAGCGTCTCGCGCGGGTCCTCGGCCCGGTCCAGGGCCTTGTTGGCCTTCGCGCGGAAAATCATCCCCATACGCTTCATGACACCGCTCATGGGCCTCGCGCGCCCCCTTCGTAACGGACTGAGCCTCAGCAGCACACCTTCAAGACCCAAGACTACGGGCCCTGGTTCCATTACCGCACTGTTCGGCAGCGGATGCGCTCCTCCTGAAGGACGATCGGGCCGGGGAACCTCCGGCGCAGGGAGTAGGGCGGGCCCGTTTTCTGCTGCCGCTACCGGGGCGATACGGGCCGTTACGGACGGTTCGGCGGTACGGCCCCCTCGGGGGGTGGCCGGGGGTCGAGACGTACCGCGGACGGTGTTGCGAGATCGTTCCCGGCAGGGCCTGGGGGCACCCCCGCGGGGCACCGTAGTCTTGGGAACGTGTTCCGAAGCCGTTCGAAGGACGGGCAGGCCGCTCCCACCACCCAGGTGACCGCCGCCGAGCCCCAGCAGACCCGTGATCCTGAGGCCCCCAAGGGCCGGCCGACGCCCAAGCGCAGCGAGGCGCAGTCGCAGCGCCGCACGCTCGCCAAGGCCCCGGCCAACCGCAAGGAGGCCGCCAAGCGGCAGCGCGAGGCGCGCCGCAGCGACATGGCGCGGCAGCGTCAGGCGCTGGCGGGCGGTGACGAGCGTTACCTGCCCGCGCGCGACAAGGGCCCCGTGCGGCGCTTCGCCCGCGACTACGTGGACTCGCGCTGGTCGGTCGCCGAGTTCTTCCTGCCGCTCGCGGTGATGATCCTCGTGCTGAGCATGATGCCCTCGCTGCAGCTGAAGAACATCTCGCTGCTGCTCTGGCTCTTCGTGATCGTGATGATCGTGCTCGACTCGATCGGGCTCGGCTTCCGGCTCAAGAGGGACCTGCGGGCGCGCTACCCCGACGAGTCCAAGCGCGGCGCCATCGCGTACGCCCTGATGCGTACGCTCCAGCTGCGCCGGATGCGCCTGCCCAAGCCGCAGGTCGCACGCGGCGAGAAGCCCTGAACGGGCGGCAGGCTCCGCGGAGCCGGTCCGGGCGTCCCGTCGGCACCTTCACGGAGTTCCTCACCGGCGTCGTCGTGACCCCGTCCAGGGTGCGCCGTGGACCTGAGTGACCCCGGACAGCTCGGGCAGCGGCTGCTCGCCCGTCAGCTGGACGAGCAGATATCGGCAGGCTTCGCTGTGGGGCGCAGGCTTCGCGTGCTCGACGTCGGCCTCGGCCGCGGCGTACAGGCCCTGCGGCTGGCCCGCGCCGGCCACCGGGTGACGGGCCTGCAGTCCGACCCCGACCTGCGCGAACTCTTCGAGAAGGACCTCGCCGAGGAGCCCGAAGGCATACGCAAGCGCGTGCGCCTCGTCGCCGGCGGCAGCGAGGACACCGGCGCGCACTTCCTGCCCGGCACCTTCGACGTCGTGCTCTGCCACGACGGGCTGATCCAGGCACGCGACCCGGGCATCACCCTCGCGGGTCTCGCGCGGGTCCTGGACACGGGCGGCCTGCTGTCGCTGCTGATACGGAACGACGCCGCGCTGGCCATGCACCCAGGGCGCTCCGGCGACTGGGACGCGGCGCTCGCCGCCCTCGACTTCCCGGAACGGACCGGGAACGCCCTGCGCCTGGAGACGCTGACCAGGGGGCTCGCCGGGATCGGCACACCGCTGCGGCAGTGGTACGGGGTGGGGATATTCGGCAACGACGACTGCCCCGCCGAGGAGGAGAAGGCGGACCGGATGCTCGCCGCGGAGGAGCGTGCGGGGCGCAGCGACCCGTACCGCTCGGTGGCGGCGATGCTGCACGTCTGCGGGGTACGGGGCGGCGCGGGCTGACCCGGGCCCGGGCCTGCGGACCGCCGTCCGGCTCAGGCACGCAACGGCGCCCTCCGACGGAATCGGAGGGCGCCGGGGCGCCGGGCGCCGAGGGGCGTCGGCGGGTCCGCGGCTAGGGGGTGTCCGGCGGATCCTCGCGGGCTCGCGATGCCCGGCACCGCACCTCGCTACGTTGTCGGGCTCGTCCGAATACTCCCCTGGCCTCCGGCATGGGGGACCCCAGTATGAGAACGACCCTCCGCCTTGCGATGCACGGCACCGGACACCGCTCGCTGACCCACGAAGATCCGCCGGACACCCCCTAGACGTTCTCGCCCTCGTAGCCGTCCTGGGCGTGCAGGCTCATCGGGCCGTAGACCTTGCTGCCGTCGTCCAGCAGGGTCACCTGGTCGGTGCCGCCTTCGAGCAGCTCCCTCCAGACCTCGCCGATCCAGGACTCGGCGTCGCCCTGGGTGGGGAACTCCTCGGGCGCCACGGCAGGTTCGGTCTCCGATCCGTCGGCCTTCTCGAACCGCCACGTCCACGCCATGTGTGCCTCCAGAGATCGACTGTTGCTGCCCGCAGACTAATCCTGAGTGGGCAGGCGCCGACCGCGCACGAGACGATCGGGGTGTGGAACTCACTCTGCTCGGCACGGGAGCCCCCGCGGGACTCCCCCGGCCCGACTGCCCGTGCGCCGTGTGCGCCGCCTGCGTCAGGGGCCGTACGAACGCACGCGCCGCCACCGCCGTCCTGGTGGACAGCACCGTGCTGCTCGACCTCACCCCCGGTCCCGCCTTCGCCGCCGCCCGGGCAGGGCGTTCCCTGCACGGCGTACGGCAGGTGCTGCTCTCGCACCCGCACGACGGCCCGGTGATGGAGCTCCCGGCCGGTCTGCCCGCACCGCTGCGCGTATCCGAGCGGCAGGATCTCGCCCTGATCAGCGGCCACCGGATACGCGCCGTCGCCCTGGACTCGCCCGGCACCGGCTACCAGGTGACCGGCCCCGGCGGAGAGCGCCTCCTCTACCTGCCCCCGGCGGCGGCGCCCGCCGGTCTCGAAGAGGGACGCGAACCGGCCGCCTCCCCCTACGACATGGTGCTCCTCGACGTGCTCGGCCGCCCCGAGGCGCTCGCCCGCCTCCGCTCGGCCGGCGCCGTGGGCCCGGCGACCGACGTGGTCGCCCTCCACATCGACCACGACGTGCCGCCCGGCCCCGAGCTGCACCGGCGTCTCGCGGCGGCGGGAGCGCACACGGAACCGGACGGCACGACCCTCGTCGTCGGCGACTACCCGGACGTCCCCGAGATCCCGCGGCGCACGCTCGTACTCGGCGGAGCGCGGTCCGGGAAGTCCGCCGAGGCGGAGCAGCGACTGGCCTCCTTCCCCGGAGTCGTGTACGTGGCCACCGGCGGCGCTCGCGAGGGCGACACCGAGTGGGCGGCACGCGTCAGCGCGCACAAGGAACGCCGCCCGGCCTCGTGGCGTACGGAGGAGACCTGCGATCTCGTCCCGCTGCTGGACGAGCCGGGCCCGCCGCTGCTCATCGACTGCCTCGCGCTGTGGCTGACGGACGCGATGGACTCCGTCGGCGCCTGGGACGACGAACGCTGGGCGACGGTCGGTTCGCGGATGCTGCGGGAGCGGGTCTCCGCCCTCGTATCGGCGCTGCGCAGGACCCGGCGGACGGTGGTGGCGGTGAGCAACGAAGTCGGTTCGGGCGTCGTCCCGGGGACGCCTGCGGGGCGGCGCTTCCGCGACGAACTGGGCCGTCTGAACGCGGAGTTCGCGGCCGAGTGCGAGCACGTGCTGCTCGTCACCGCGGGCGTGGTGCACCCGTTGCGCGGCTGACGGCACGGCACGGCGGCCCCGGTTCGGCCGCCCGTACGGCGGTCCGGCGCGGGGCCGGCGCCGGACCGAAGCGGCAGGGTGCCGGGACCCCCGGAGCCACCCCGGCAGCGGGCGCCGCGGCGACCCGCACGTACGTCCGCACCGCGCCGCCGTGAGCGCCGGCCCGTACCGTACGCTTCGCCAACATGACTGACCGCACCCTGGACCTGGATGACTTCTCCGATCTCATCGAGCGCCCACACGGCGGGCTGCGCCGGGACGCCGAGGAGCGGAGG
The DNA here is from genome assembly GCF_055792905.1 of Streptomyces sp. DSM 116795. Taxonomy (NCBI): domain Bacteria; kingdom Bacillati; phylum Actinomycetota; class Actinomycetes; order Kitasatosporales; family Streptomycetaceae; genus Streptomyces; species Streptomyces sp. DSM 116795. The sequence goes on along the minus strand of NZ_CM147707.1, from coordinate 5,800,685 downwards.
GCACGGACCGGGCTGCCGCCCGAGGCGCTGGGCAGGCTGGACGAGCTGGGCGAGTGGCTGACGGCGGCTCAGGGGCGGCTGCCCGTCGAACCGGTACGGCAGCCGCGCCTGGTCGTCTTCGCGGGCGATCACGGCGTGGCCTCGCTGGACGTCTCCTCCCACCGCGCCGGCTCCGCGCACACGCTCGTACGGGAGGCCCTGGAGGGCACCACACCCGCCGCGATCCTCGCCGGCCGCCTCGAAGTCCCGGTCAGGGTCGTCGACATGGCGCTCGACTGCGATCCGGCGGAGTTCCCCGCCGAGGTGACCCGGCACCGGGTGCGCCGCTCCTCGGGCCGCCTGGACATCGAGGACTCGCTGACCGCGCAGGAGGCGGAAGCGGCCTTCCGTGCGGGGATGGCCGTCGCGGACGAGGAGGCGGACGCGGGCACCGATCTGGTCGTCCTCGGTGATCTCTCCGTCGGCGGCACGACGGCGGCCGGGACGCTGATCGCGGCGCTGTGCGGCACCGACGCCTCGGTCGTCACGGGCAGGGGCGGCGGGGAGATCGACGACCTCGCGTGGATGCGCAAGTGCGCGGCCATCAGGGACGGGCTGCGCCGCGCACGGCCCGTGCTGGGCGATCAGCTGGAACTGCTCGCCGCGGTCGCGGGCGCCGATCTCACCGCGATGACCGGGTTCCTGCTGCAGTCCGCGGTACGGCGCACGCCCGTGGTGCTCGACGGCGTCGTCTCCGCGGCATGCGCGCTCGTGGCGCAGCGGGTCGCGTTCCGCGCGCCCGACTGGTGGGTGGCCGGGCACGCGGGCGGCGAACCGGCACAGGCGAAGGCACTCGACCGCATGGCGCTCGACCCGCTGCTGGAACAGCGGGTCGAGGTCGGCGGCGGCACGGGCGGGCTGCTCGCCCTGCCCCTGGTGCAGGCGGCCGCCGAACTAGCGGCGGGGCTGCCCGTACGGGAGGACGGGGACGGGGACGGGAAGGACAAGGACGGGGACACCGGCGGAGACGGCGGCGGAGGCAGCAACTCGCCGGCGCTGGACGCGACTTGAGCCTCTCGGGCGGCAGTTGCGCGCTCTCCTCCGCCGTGAACGGTCGTGCGCGGGCGGTGCCGTTGCGGATCGTGAAGCGCTAGCCTGCGCTGCGTGGACACCACTCCCCCGGACGGGCCCGAACAGGCCGACGGCCCCGGCGAGTCCGGCCAGGCCGACGGCGGCTCCGGCAAGTCCGGCCAGGCCGACGGCGGCTCCGGCAAGTCCGCGGACCGAGGAGCCGAGGACGGCAGGGACCAGGACCGCGAAGGCGCCGCCGCAAAGGCGGCGGACGCGGGCGCTTCCGCCGAGGACGGCATCCGCTTCGCTCTGGGCACCCTCACCGTCCTGCCCGTCGGCGTCCCCCGCTGGGACCGCGAGTCCGCCCGCCGCGGAATGGAGTGGGCACCGCTCGTGGGTCTCCTCGTGGGGCTGACGGCGGCCGCAACGGGCTTGCTGGCGCTGCTGCTCGGCACGTCATCGCTCCTCGCCGCCGTCGTCTCGGTGGCCGTGCCCGCAGTGCTCACGCGCGCGCTGCATCTGGACGGTCTCGCGGACGTCGCCGACGGCCTGGGGAGCGCGAAACCCGCCGGGGAAGCGCTGCGCGTCATGAAGCGGTCGGACATCGGCCCGTTCGGGGTGCTCGCCCTCGTCCTCGTGCTGCTGGCACAGGTCGCGGTCGTCAACGAGCTCTACGGCGAAGGGGGTTGGGCGCAGGGCGCGCTCGCCGTCATCGTCTCGTCCGTCGTCGCGCGCACGGCGCTCACGCTCGCAGCTCGTTCGGGTGTTCCTGCCGCACGCCCGGAAGGCCTGGGTGCTCTGGTCGCGGACACGGTTCCGGTACGTACTGCGGTGGTCGTCGCCGCGGGTGTCGCCGTGGTGAGCGCGGCGCTGGGCGGGATCGTCAACTGGTGGAACCCTCTCTTCGGCGCCGTCTCGTACCTCTTCGCCATGGTTCTCGGACTGGCCGCCGCGGAGCTGCTGTTGCGCCACTGCCGCCGCCGTCTCGGGGGCGTCACCGGCGATGTCTTCGGTGCGCTGGCGGAGTGCGCGGCCACCGCGGCACTGGTGGTGCTCGCCTTCGGCTGACCCGGCACCCGCTGCGGGACGAGGGCGTGTCCGCAGAGTCCCTCCCCCGGACTCCCTCTGGGTGGGGGTCCCCCCCCCAGCGCAGCGAGGGGGCGTGCCCCCAGCGTTGTCGGTCGTCGGCGCAGCCCTCCCCCTGGGCCTGGCGGCCCAGGGGGTGCCCCCACCCTCCGCCTTGCCATCGCACGCACCAGACCCCATCGCACGCACCAGACCCCGCAGCCCCCGCCCTACTGGGGGCACCTCCCGGGCCGAAGGCCCAGGGGGAGGACGACGCTACTTCGCGGACACGCCCTACGCCTGCGGGCCGTCATCACCGGCCCCGGCGCCCGGATTTGACGGCCGCAGTGAGCGTAAGGTCTCCCGCATACGACGTTTTTCGCGGGCATACGATGCCCGGTGCCGGAAGCCGCTCACCGTGTCCGGCGGTCCGCGCCTCCGGCGTCCGAAGAAGGAAGAAGGTCCCTCTCACCGTGTCTGCTCTGACTCTCAGCACCTCGTCCGCCACGACTCAGCGCGCGGACGTAGTCGTGATCGGCGTCGCCAAGGGCGCCAAGGGTCCCGTCGTCGCGCTCGGCGGCGAGACCGTGGACAAGGCGTACGGCGGGAAGCTCGCCACGACCCTTGACGCACTCGGCGCAGGCGGCAGCGAGGGCGAGACCACCAAGATCCCGGCGCCGTCCGCCGGGATCAAGGCACCGGTCGTGCTGGCCGTGGGCCTGGGCGAGGCACCCGGCAAGCACGAGTCCTACGACCTGGAGACGCTGCGCCGTGCAGCGGGCACGGCCGCCCGTGCGCTGTCGGGCACGAAGAAGGCCGCCTTCGCGCTGCCCGTCGAGGACGCGGCGGCGGTGGCGGCCGTGACGGAGGGCGCGCTGCTCGGCGCGTACGCCTTCACCTCCTACCGCAGCTCCGGCGAGGGCAAGAACGGCAAGAAGAGCGACAAGAGCGACCGGAAGGACAAGGACGGCGCGGGCGCACCGCTCGCCGAGATCACCGTCGTCGGCGCCAAGCCGCGGGACAAGGCGCACAAGGCCGCGGCCGAGCGCGCGGAGGTGCTGGCCTCCGAGGTGGCACGCGCCCGCGACCTGATCAACACCCCGTCCAACGACCTGACTCCGGCCGTCTTCGCCGACCGCGCGAAGGAGGCCGCGAAGCAGCACAGCCTCGACATCGAGGTGATGGACGAGGGCGCGCTCACCAAGGGCGGTTACGGCGGCATCCTCGGAGTCGGCAAGGGTTCGGGCAACCCGCCCCGCCTGGTGCGGATCGCGCACACCCATCCCAAGGCGAAGAAGTCCGTCGCGCTCGTCGGCAAGGGCATCACCTACGACTCCGGCGGCATCTCGCTCAAGCCCGTCGGTCACAACGAGACGATGAAGTGCGACATGAGCGGCGCCGCCGCCGTCTTCGCCGCCGTCGTCTCGGCCGCCCGGCTCGGCCTGCGTGTCAACGTGACGGGCTGGCTGGCGCTCGCCGAGAACATGCCCTCGGGTACGGCCACTCGTCCGGGTGACGTGCTCAACATGTACAGCGGCAAGACCGTCGAGGTCCTCAACACCGACGCCGAGGGGCGGCTGGTGCTCGCGGACGCGCTGGCCCGCGCGTGCGAGGAGTCCCCGGACGCCGTCGTCGACGTCGCCACCCTGACCGGCGCCATGGTGCTGGCGCTGGGCAACCGCACCTTCGGCGTGCTCAGCAACGACGACGACTTCCGCAGCACCCTGCACGAACTCGCGGAGGAGGCGGGCGAGGCGTCCTGGCCGATGCCGATGCCGACGCATCTGCGCAAGGGCATGGAGTCGCCCGTCGCCGACATCTCCAACATCGGCGAGCGTCCGGGCAGCGGGCTGGTGGCGGGTCTGTTCCTGAAGGAGTTCGTCGACGAGGACGTCCTGTGGGCTCATCTCGACATCGCTGGACCGGCGTTCAACGACTCGGGCCCCTTCGGCTACACCCCCAAGGGCGGCACCGGCTCCGGTGTGCGCACCCTCGTACGTCTCGCCGAGCGCGCGGCGGCGGGCGAACTGCCCTGAGGCTCCGCCGGGCTGTGCGCCCGCGATCCGCGTGATCCCGGCGTGAGCAGGGTCACACTTTCCGCTCCTTTTCAGGGGTACGTCAGGCAGTCGCCCGGCGGTACGGCCGAGTTCGCCGAAAGCGATCGTGCCCGTACCGCCGGGTACACGGCCCCGCGTCCCGCTGCCCGCCGACAAGTGCGAAGATGGGTCCCCGGCAGGACAGGGCCCCAGCGCGGCTTCACCAAGCCGAGTCCAGGGCCGAGCAGAACAGCGGCCGCAATACAGCCGCCCGGTCTGAAGGAGACCGGCTCCGGCGTACCCATGCATGGAGGACGTGACGTGGCGAACGACGCCAGCACCGTTTTCGACCTAGTGATCCTCGGAGGCGGCAGCGGCGGCTATGCCGCCGCACTGCGCGGGGCGCAGCTGGGTCTGGACGTCGCCCTGATCGAGAAGGACAAGCTGGGCGGCACCTGTCTGCACCGGGGCTGCATCCCCACCAAGGCTCTTCTGCACGCCGGCGAACTGGCCGACCAGGCCCGCGAGGGCGCGAAGTTCGGCGTGCAGAGCACCTTCGACGGCATCGACATGGCCGGGGTGCACAAGTACAAGGACGGCGTGGTCTCCGGGCTGTACAAGGGCCTGCAGGGGCTCGTCGCCTCCCGCAAGATCACCTACGTCGAGGGCGAGGGCCGCCTGTCCTCCCCCACGTCGGTCGACGTCAACGGCCAGCGCTACGAGGGCCGCCACATCCTCCTCGCGACGGGCTCCGTACCGAAGACGCTGCCCGGCCTGGAGATCGACGGCAACCGCATCATCTCCTCCGACCACGGGCTGCGCCTCGACCGCGTCCCCGAGTCCGCGATCATCCTGGGCGGCGGCGTCATCGGCGTCGAATTCGCCTCGGCCTGGAAGTCGTTCGGCACGGACGTCACCATCGTAGAGGGCCTTCCCCACCTGGTGCCGGCGGAGGACGAGAGCAGCTCCAAGCTGCTGGAGCGCGCCTTCCGCAAGCGCGGCATCTCCTTCTCCCTCGGCTCGTTCTTCGAGAAGGCCGAGTACACCAACGACGGCGTGAAGGTCAGCCTCGCCAACGGCAAGGAGTACGAGGCGGAGGTGCTGCTGGTCGCCATCGGCCGCGGCCCGGTCTCGCAGGGCCTCGGCTACGAGGAGGCCGGGGTCGCCATGGACCGCGGCTTCGTCCTCGCCGACGAGTACTGCCGTACGAACGTCGAGACGATCTCCGCGGTCGGCGACCTCATCCCGACCCTCCAGCTCGCGCACGTCGGCTTCGCCGAGGGCATCCTCGTCGCGGAGCGGCTGGCCGGGCTGAACCCGGTGCCGGTGGACTACGACGGCGTGCCCCGCGTGACGTACTGCCACCCGGAGGTCGCCTCCGTCGGCATCACGGAGGAGAAGGCCAAGGAGGTCTACGGGGCCGACAAGGTCGTCACCCTCAAGTACAACCTCGCCGGCAACGGCAGGAGCAAGATCCTCAACACCACGGGCGAGATCAAGCTGGTCCAGGTCCGCGATGGTGCCGTGGTCGGCGTCCACATGGTCGGTGACCGGATGGGCGAGCAGGTGGGCGAGGCTCAGCTCATCTACAACTGGGAGGCGCTGCCGGCCGAGGTCGCGCAGCTCATCCACGCACACCCGACGCAGAGCGAAGCCCTCGGCGAGGCCCATCTGGCCCTCGCGGGCAAGCCTCTGCACTCCCACGACTGACTTTGGGGCCTCCCCACGGCGGAGCCGTAGGGGAACGGGCGCTACCCCGCATCCGCACCATTCCGTTAGGAGCAACCGAAACCATGGCGGTTTCCGTAACCCTGCCGGCGCTCGGCGAGAGCGTCACCGAGGGCACCGTCACCCGCTGGCTGAAAGCCGAGGGTGAGCAAGTGGAGGCCGACGAGCCGCTGCTCGAGGTCTCCACAGACAAGGTCGACACCGAGATTCCGGCGCCCGCCGCCGGCACGCTCTCCTCCATCAAGGTCGCCGAGGACGAGACGGTCGAGGTCGGCGCCGAACTGGCTGTGATCGACGACGGTGGTGCCACGGGCGCGGCGGCCGAGGCCCCTGCCGAGCAGCCCGCGGCGGCACCGGCCGCCGAGCCCGAGCCGCAGGCGCAGCCCGAGCCGGAGCCCGCGGCCGCCGCGGCGCCCGCCGGCGGTGGTGGCGGCGGCTCGGCGCAGGGTACGGACGTCGTCCTCCCCGCGCTGGGCGAGTCGGTCACCGAGGGCACCGTGACGCGCTGGCTGAAGCAGGTCGGCGAGGAGGTCCAGGCGGACGAGCCGCTGCTGGAGGTCTCCACGGACAAGGTCGACACGGAGATTCCCGCTCCGACCGCCGGCACGCTGCTGGAGATCGTCGTCGGCGAGGACGAGACCGCCGAGGTCGGCTCCAAACTGGCCGTGATCGGCAGTGGGGTCTCCCCGGCGCAGCCAGGGGAAGGGTCCGCTCCGGCGGCCGAGCCCGCACCGGCACCCGCGCAGCCCGCGCCGGCGCCGGAACCGGCCAAGCCCGCCGAGCCCGAGCCCGCCCCCGCGCCGAAGGCGCAGGCCGCTCCGGCACAGGCGGCCCCGGCTCCCGCTCCGGCCCCGGCACCGGCGGCTCCCGCCGCTCCGGCCGCTCCGGCCGTGAGCGAGTCCGACGGCGCGTACGTCACCCCGCTCGTCCGGAAGCTGGCCAACGAGCAGGGCGTGGACCTGAGCACGGTCAAGGGCACAGGCGTCGGCGGCCGTATCCGCAAGCAGGACGTCACCGCCGCGGCGGAGGCGGCCAAGTCGGCCGCACGGGCACCGGCCGCCGCCACCACTCCGTCGGGCCCCAAGTCGCCGAAGCTGGAGCCCTCTCCGCTGCGCGGCCAGACCGTCAAGATGCCGCGTATCCGCAAGGTGATCGCGGAGAACATGATGAAGGCGCTGCATAACCAGGCGCAGCTGTCGACTGTCGTGGAGGTCGACGTCACGCGCGTGATGCGGCTGCGTGCCCGCGCCAAGGACTCCTTCGCGTCCCGCGAGGGCGTCAAGCTCTCCCCCATGCCGTTCTTCGTGCAGGCGGCGGCGGAGGCGCTCAAGGCGCACCCGTCCGTCAACTCCCGGCTCAACGACGACGGCACGATCACCTACCACGACGTCGAGAACATCGGCATCGCGGTGGACTCCGAGAAGGGCCTGATGGTCCCGGTCATCAAGGAGGCCGGGAACCTCAACCTCGCGGGCATCGCGCGCAAGACGGCGGAGCTGGCGAAGAAGGTCCGTGAGGGCGGGCTGGGCCCGGACGACATGTCCGGCGGCACGTTCACGATCAGCAACACCGGCTCGCGCGGCGCGCTGTTCGACACGGTCATCGTGAACTACCCGCAGGTCGCGGAGCTCGGCATCGGCGCCACCGTCCGCCGTCCGATGGTGATCGACCACCCGGAGCTGGGCGAGACCGTCGCCATCCGCGACATGGTCTACCTGACCCTCTCCTACGACCACCAGCTGGTCGACGGCGCTGACGCGGCCCGCTACCTCGGCGACGTCAAGGCCCGCCTGGAAGCAGGCGAGTTCGAGGGCGAACTGGGTCTCTGACCCGGCCACGGCCCCACGGGCTCACGGGCTCACGGCGGCCCCGCACGGACGGCTCCGGCTGCTCCGCGCGGGGCCGCCGTCGTTGCGGGGAGCAGAGCCGTCGCGGTGGCGGTGAACCGACGCGTCGCGGTTGCGGCGAAACCGACCCGCCGCGGCGCAGACCGTCGCAGCGAAGAGCCCCGGAGGCCGTGCGCCGCCGCGAGTGCGCGTACGATCGGCACCCGGCCGAAACACCGGAGAACACCGCATGCTGCGCATCCACTTCACCGGTACGGATCTGGCGCGCACGCACGTCGCCGAGGGCCCCGATCCCCTCTGGGAGACGGTCTTCAGCCTGCACATGCTGCGCGCCCGCTACGGCCGCCTGCCCTTCGCCGACTGGCGCCGCAGGGTACGGGCGGATCTGCGCCGGCACGGTTGCGCGGACGATGTGCGGCAGTTGCTGCCGCTCGTGCCGGACGCGAGCTACTTCCCCGACTTCCTCACACCGCCCGAGGGCCTGCTCGGCCTGGAGGAGGGCGTCGAGGCCGTCGTCGCCACGCCGCGCGAGCGGATCTCGCACGAACTCGGCATCCTGCACGAGCGCGTCGGCGCCCCGAGCTGGGCGCAGGACCTCACCGACCACTCGCCGCACGCCCGCCGCCGCCTCGGGGAGATGATCTCCGGGTATCACGCGAGGGCGCTCACCCCGTACTGGCCCGCGATCAGACGTCGCGCGGCGGCCGACCGTGCGGTCCGCGTCCGGGCTCTGCGTACGGGCGGAGTGGGCGGCGCCCAGGGCCTGTTGGCGAGCTTCCGCCCGGCGATGCGCTGGCGACCGCCCGTACTGGAGATCCCCACGCACCCCGTGGACCGTGATCTGCATCTGCAGGGACGCGGACTGCTGCTGGCGCCCTCCCAGTTCCTCTGGAACCGGCCGGTGCCGCTGGCCGACCCCGAACTGCCGCCCACGGTTCTGTATCCCCTCGACCGTGACCCGCGGTGGATGTCGACCGCTCCGTACGGCACCGGCGAGCCCTTCCCGTCCGCCGACGCGCTCGCCCGGCTGCTGGGCGGGACGCGGGCGGCGGTACTGCGGGCCGCGGCCGACGTGCCCAACACGACCGAACTCGCGCGCCGCGTGGGTGTCTCCCCCTCCGCGGCGAGCCAGCATGCCGCGGTGCTGCGTGAAGCGGGGCTCATCGTCAGCCACCGGCACGCCAACAGCGTTTTTCATCAGCTCAGTTCGGCCGGCGGCGCGCTGCTGCGGGAGCAGACGGAGGACGACTCCGGCCGGATGTGACGGGACTTCGGCAGCCGCCCGGTCGCTCTGCGTCCTTGCGCGGAGCAGGGCCCCCGTCTGCGGTTGCGAGGCAGACGGGGGCGCCCCTCGGGCGGCCGCGGCCGGTTGTCGCTTGCCGTTCCCGGCCGGCGACCGCCCCGACAACAGAGACGGGCCTGGATCGCGATCCGCGGCCCCTCTGCTGTCTCCCCCGGTACCCAGGACGGAGGTACGCCCTGTACGCAAGGGACTCTGACGGAGAAGCCCCGCTGGTGCCACGGTGTTGAAGCCGGAGGAACAACACCCAGGTCAGAGCGGCGAGTTGAGAGTCAAGGCCAGGTCACCCCCCGGTTCGGCGGGGAGCCCGAACGGCGCCCGCCCCGGACTGTCAGTGCCGGATGCGAGCATGCCGTTACCCGGTCGAAGAGTCATGAGGAGGCGTGAGTGACATGAGAGGCATGGTCCGCGATCCCCTGGAACAGCTTCGATGGCTGGACGTCGGCGAGGGGCACTGCCCGTTGGGCGAGATCTTCAGCGTGTCCTTCTTCCACGGCCTCGACGCGGACGAGGTGCTGCGCCGCTTCGGCGCCGACGCGCAGGGTGGCACGCAGCGCGGCGCAGAAGGCGGCGCGCGGATGAGCTTCAGCGAACTCTGTGACCGGGTGGGGAATCTCGTCCCGGAGAGCGACGGCGGAGCCGGCGTCCAGTATGTCGGTGTCCTGAATGCCGGCGAGTGGAGTGTGGCCGTCGAGGTGTCGGGATGGGAGGCCACCCTGCCCGACGTCGCTGAACGCCTCTCCCTGGCCTGCGAGTTGGTGGCAGTCACGCGTCACGACTACGCGGAGCACGACTTCGTCTACGCGGTCGACGGCAGCTTCGTCACCGGCTTCAACGCGCACACTCCCAGCTACCGGTACGGCAGCGACCCGGAAGCACTGAACCCGCTGATACGTGCGATCGGCCTGGATCCCCAGCACGAGGAGATGTGCCTGGACGACCCCATCGCGACGTCGTTCGCCCTGGCGGCCGAAATCACCGGGGTGGTCTTCACACCGGACACCCTTGAGCAGCCGCTGCTCGTCGGCAGCGTGAGCACGTAGGCACGGTCACGCGTCCGGGAGCTGCCCGCCCCGGTGCCGGGCGGCCCCGCATGACGTCGCCCAGTTCCCCGGCAGGCCGGCGGCCGGCCAGGACCTAGGTCACCTTCCGGCCGGACTCCATCGAGGCGATCATTCTGCGCAGCCGCTCCGCCCTGCTGCGCTGGTTCTTCGCCGTCGTCAGCCGGAGGATGACGATGTACCTGTCGCTCTTTCCGAGCTGGTCGAAGAATGAATGTGCCCGCCCGCTCCGTTCCAGCGCGGCGGTGAGGTCGTCGGGGACGACGGCTTCCTTCTGCGGCGGATACGCCGCGGCCCACCGCCCGTCCGCCTGCGCTGCCGCGACCTCCGTACGCCCCGGCTTCTTCATGCGCCCGGCGGCGACCAGCGCCTCGACCTTGCGGATGTTCACCTGCGACCACAGGCTTCCGCGCCGGCGGGGTGTGAACTTCTGCAGGTAGTAGGTGTCGTCGCAGCGCTTTCGCTGGCCGTTGATCCACCCGTAGCACAGGACGACGTCGAGGGCCTGTTCGTCCGTCACGGACGGCACCCCGGAGTTCTTCTTCGCCATCTTCACCCACACACCGGGCCGCTGGGCGTGATGCGCTGCGACCCATGCCTCGAACTCGGCTTCGTCGGCGCAGCGGATGACTTCCAGGTCGTCGGGTGAATCCATTGCCCACTCCACGGGGTGGTTCTCTCGCCTGGTGCGAAGTCTACGGGCACCCGGAAACCGGATCGCGCGAGCGGGACGCGGGCTGGCACGCTGCCGCGATGGACAGCATGGAAGCACTACTCATCGGTGGACGGGCCGGGGTCGGCAAGTCGAGTGTGGGGTGGGAGGTTTCGGTGTGGCTGCGTGCTGCCGGAATTCAGCACGCCCTCATCGAGGGCGACTTCATGGGGCACGTCCATCCGGCCCCGGAAGGGGACCCGCGCCGTACGGGGATCGTCGAGCGCAACCTCACCGCCGTCTGGGCCAACTACGCGGCGCTGGGCCACAGTCGCCTGATCTACACCAACACCCTCAGCGTCATGCCCGAGATGGGGGCAGTCTTCCGGCGCGCGATGGGTGCGGACGTGCGTATCGTCCGCGTGCTGCTCACCGCCTCCGACGAGACGTCCCGCGCACGGCTGACTGAGCGCGAGCGCGGGTCCGAGCTGGAGGCGGGGCTGAGGAGCAGCCTGCGCAAAGGACGGATGCTGGACAGGCGGGCGCCGGCGGACACCGTGCGGGTGTCGACCGACGGCCGTGACGTCGTGGACATCGCGCGAGAGGTCGTGGTCGCCACCGGCTGGGTGGCCGGGTGACGAACCACTCGCACACCGTGGCTTCCTGCGGGCGCGGCCGTAACCTACGGGGCCGTATCGTCGAGGCACCAGCCCCGCCGTGCCGCCCCGCGAACGCCCCAAGGAAGGAAGCAGCCCCCGTGACCTCGACTCCGTCCCCCTCCCGGCCGCTCGCCCACTCGCTGCGTGAGCAGATCCGCGAGCACATCGTGGACGGCATCGTCAGCGGCCGGTGGAAGCCGGGCGAGCGGATCGTCGAGCGGCGGATCGCGGTGGAGCTGGAGGTCAGCCAGACACCGGTGAGGGAAGCGCTGCGGGAGCTGGAGACGCTCCGGCTGATCGAGTCGGCGACCAACAAGGGTGTACGGGTACGGGAGTTGTCGGCGGCCGACCTGGAGGAGATCTACCCGGTGCGCGCAGGCCTGGAGCAGATCGCCGCGGAGCTGGCGGCCCCGCACCTTGCGGGTGACGCGTCCACGCTCCAGCCGCATGTGGCGGCGCTGTACGAGGCGGACCGCGCCGGTGACGGCGAGGCCCAGGTACGGCACACGGTCGCCTTCCACCGGGAGCTGGTGCGGGCGGCGGGCAACAGCGTGCTGCTGCACACCTGGGAGTCGCTGGGCATCGAGGTGTGGACGGCGCTTTCGATCCGCTGGCTGGGAACGGTGCAGCAGTCGTACGCGGAGGAGCACGAGGCGGTCATGGAGGCCTTCCGGCAGCGCGATCCCCGTATCGCGGAGCTGGTCAAGGCCCATGTCCTGGGCTGCGCGCCCGCGCCGCGCGACTCCGGGGCCTGAGCGGCTCTCGGCCTCCCGGGCTTCCGGCTTTCCGCCGCTCAGCGGACGTAGTTCTTGAGGATCTCCGTGTCCAGCTCGATGCCGACCGGCTCGGGGACGGCGCTCAGCCCGGTTCCAGTACGTCCAGCACCTCGTCGGCCAGAGCCGCCGCGACCGGTTCGTACGTACGGGCCAGCGTGCGGAAGCAGGTCTCGGCCCTGATCGCGGGCCAGTCGCCGGGAAGGTGTTCGGCCGGGAGGTGCGGGTCCTGGCGTACCAGCTGGAGCCAGTCGGTGTGCAGCATCAGCTGGCGCGCGAGGTCGTCGGGGGCGGAGGGCAGCGCGGGTCCGGGCGCGGTGTCCCAGCGCTGGAGGAAGGCCCGGTATCCGCCGGCGATCGACACGGTGTCGAAGGCCTTGCGTACGAGGTCGGCGGCCTCGGTCGGCTTGAACGCCTGTGCGCGGAGCACAGTGACGTGTTCGTCCAGGCCCAGCGGCGCGAGGATCGCGGCGGCGTCCTTCTCACCGGGGGCGATCCACAGCCCGCTCTGCAGCGGGCCGAAGCCCTCCCAGGTGAGCCGTGAGCGCAGGTCGTGCCGCTCTCGGCGGCGGCTGTCGGGCAGGGAGAAGCCCACGAGCGTCCAGGTGCCGTCCCAGTCACGGTTGACGGCGCCGGTCTCCCAGATGCGGCGGTGGCCGTCCTGGAGGACCTCCTCGGCGTGCGGCGTGAGGCCGAAGTACACCTTGCGGCCCATGCGGTGGCGCACGAGGAGGTTCCGTTTGGCCATGCGGGCGAGCGTCGAGCGGACGGCCTCCTCTCCGACTCCGGCGCGGGCAAAGACGTCGATGATGCTGCCCGAGTAGACGCCCGTGCCCCGTCCGAGCACGTGGATTCCGAAGAAGCTGAACATGAGGGACTGCGGACGGACGGCGGGCCCGGGCCCGCGGCCCTGGTCTTCTGCTTCTCCTGCTGCTTCTGTTTCTGCTTCTGCTTCTCCATGGCCCGGTTTCACACGGATGAGCGTAGCCTCCGAGAGCCGATGTTGTGCACATTATTGACGGACGTCTCAGAACAGCCTTACGTTCCTTGGCGTACCGACGCCGACGGAAAGTACGTGCCCATGGACTTGTCCGGGAAAGCAGCCGTCGTCACCGGCAGCGGCCGGGGGCTGGGCCTCGCCTATGCGGAGGCACTGGCCGTCGCCGGCGCGTCCGTCGTGGTCAACGACGTCGACGCCGAAGCCGCCGGAGCGGCCGTCGAGAAGATCACGGCCGGAGGCGGCCGAGCGGTGTCCGTGGTCGCTCCCGTCGGGGACGCCTCGACCGCGGACGCCCTGGTGGAGGCGGCGGTCGGGAACTTCGGACGGCTGGACGTCATGGTCACCAACGCGGGCGTCCTGCGCGACAAGGTGCTGTGGAAGATGTCGGACGAGGACTTCGACACCGTCGTCGGCGTACATCTGCGGGGCACGTTCACCTGTGCCAGGGCCGCCGCCGTGCGCATGCGCGAGCAGGGCACGGGCGGACGGCTGATCCTCGTCTCCTCCCCCGCCGGACAGCGCGGCAACTTCGGGCAGACCAACTACGCGGCGGCCAAGGCGGGCGTCGTCGCCATGGCCCGTACATGGGCGATGGAGCTGGCCCGCGCGGGTATCACCGCCAACGCGGTCGTGCCCGTCGCCGCCACCGAGATGACGAAGACGATCCCCGCGTTCGCGCCCGTCATCGAGGAGGCCGAGAGGACGGGTGCACCGCTGCCCGAATGGCTACGCAAGGACGAGGGGTTCGGGACCGCCGAGGACGCCGCCGCGCTCGTGGTCTTCCTCGCCTCCGACGCGGCGGGCGAAGTGACGGGCCAGGCGATCGGCATCGGCGGCGACAAGCTGGCCATGTGGTCGCATCCGCAGGAGAAGGCCGTGGCCTACGCGGACCGCGGCTGGAGCGCGGACGCGATCGCCGGCTCCTGGAGTACGGGCGTCGGCTCCAGCCCGGAGACGTACGGCATCCCCGCACCGCGGACACCGGAGGGCCCGCAGTGACCGGCGCAGCGGCCGGGCGGCGGCCCGGCGAACTCACCATCGACGCCGACGAGTTGACGGCGATCGACGTGCACACCCACGCCGAGGTCTCGGCGAGCGGGCACGGCTCGCTCAGCCCCGGGCTCTTCGGTGCCTCCGCCGAATACTTCAAGTCGCACACCGAACGGCAGCCCACCATCGGGCAGATGGCGGCCTACTACCGCGAACGGAACATGGCCGCCGTCGTCTTCACCGTCGACGCGGAGCACGCCACCGGCCATCCCCGTATCTCCAACGAGGAGATCGCCGAGACCTGCGCGCGCCATTCCGACGTGCTGATCCCCTTCGGGAGCGTGGACCCCTGGAAGGGGAAGGCCGCCGTGCGGGAGGCGCGCAGGCTCGTCACCGAATTCGGCGTGCGCGGCTTCAAGTTCCACCCGAGCATCCAGGCGTTCTCACCGGACGACCGTATGGCCTACCCGCTCTACGAGGCGATCGAGGAACTCGGCGTCCCTGCCCTCTTCCACACCGGCCAGACCGGCATCGGCGCCGGTGTGCCGGGGGGCGGCGGGATCCGGCTGAAGTACAGCAACCCGATGTCGGTCGACGATGTCGCCGTGGACTTCCCGGAGTTGCGCATCGTCCTCGCCCATCCGTCCTTCCCGTGGCAGGACGAGGCACTGGCCGTCGCGACGCACAAGCCGTACGTGCACATCGACCTGTCCGGCTGGTCACCGAAGTACTTCCCGCCGCAGCTCGTGCGCTACGCCAACAGCCTGCTCAAGGACAAGGTCCTCTTCGGCTCCGACTATCCGGTGATCACGCCCGACCGCTGGCTCTCCGACTTCGACAAGCTGGAGATCAAGCCCGAAGTACGTCCCAAGATCCTCAAGGAGAACGCGGCACGGCTGCTCGGTCTGACCAAGCCGGCACCCGGCGGCCCGGCGAAGGGAGTCAGCACGTGACCACGAAAGCTCACGGCCTGGAGGAGCTGAAGGCCCTCGCGGGCACGGACCTCGGCGGCAGCGACTGGCTGGAGATCACCCAGGAGCGGGTCGGCACGTTCGCCGACGCGACGGACGATCACCAGTGGATCCATGTGGACACGGAAGCGGCGGCCTCCGGTCCCTTCGGCGGCACCATCGCGCACGGCTATCTCACGCTCTCCCTCGTCATCCCGCTCTTCACCCGGCTGCTGGAGATCAGCGGCGTCTCGATGAGCGTCAACTACGGGCTGAGCAAAGTGCGTTTCCCCAGCCCGGTACGCGTCGGCAGCAGGATCCGGCTGACCGGCACCGTCGGCGCGGTGGTGGACGTCGCCGGCGACGGTGTGCAGATGGAGCTGAACTTCGCCGTCGAGAACGACAGTTCGGAAAAGCCCGCCTGTGTGGGCCAGGCCCTCTACCGGCACTACGCCTGACCCGGCTGAGGCAGGCCCGCTGAGCCCGGCGATCACCCTCACCCCCCTCACCCCCTCACGATCGCCCTGAACTCCCTGAACTCCCTGAACCTCCCTACGGACACGGGACGGCAGCCATGGACAGCACACCATCGCCGCACACCGGCAGTACCCAGCTCCGCCGAGCGGTCACCTCCAGCTTCTTCGGCAGCGTGATCGAGTACTACGACTTCCTCCTCTACGCGACCGCCTCCGCGATCGTGTTCAGCAAGGTCTTCTTCACCGACCTTGACCCGCTGGCCGGCACCGTCGCCAGCTTCGGCACCTTCGCCGCCGGATATCTGGCCCGTCCCCTCGGCGGCGTCGTCTTCGGGCACTTCGGCGACCGGCTGGGCCGCAAGCGGATGCTCGTGATGACGATGACCCTGATGGGCACCGTCAGCTTCCTCATCGGCGTGCTTCCGACGTACGAACAGGTGGGCAGCTGGGCGGCGGTCATGCTGGTGCTGCTCCGCGTCCTGCAGGGCGTCGCGGTCGGCGGCGAGTGGGGCGGCGCCGTGCTGATGTCCGCCGAGCACGCGAGGTCGCGGCGGGGGCTGTGGGCGAGCTTCACCAACGCCGGAGCTCCGTTCGGCATGGTGCTCTCCACCGCGGCGCTCACCGGGACCGGCGCCCTCGTCGGCGAAGAGGCGTTCCTCGCATGGGGATGGCGCATTCCGTTCCTGCTGAGCATCGTGCTGCTGGCCGTCGGACTGTTCGTACGGCTGCGCGTCGAGGAGACCCCGGTCTTCGCGGCGGCCCGCGCCGGGGGCGGTACCGGGGACGCCGCTGAGGGCGGCGGCAGGCTGCCCCTCCTGGACGTGCTGCGGCGCCATCCGCGGAACCTGCTGCTCGCGGTCGCCGTCGGGCTGGCGGCCTTCGTCGCGCAGGGCACGCTGACGACCTTCCTCATCGCCCACGGCGTCCAGAACGGCCACGAGCGGCAGACGGTACTCAACGCGCTCACCCTCTCCTCCGCGCTGGCGGTGCCGGCCATCATCGGCTGGTCGGCGCTCTCGGACCGGCTGGGCAGGCGGCCCGTCGTCCTCGCGGGGGCGGTCGCCATGGGCCTCTTCTCCTTCGCGCTCTTCCCGATGGTCGACGCCGGGAGCGCGCTGCTGCTGACCGTCGCGCTGGTGCTGGGCCAGTCCGTCATCCACCCGATGATGTACGGGCCGCTGGCGGCGCTGTACGCCGAGCTCTTCAGCACCCGCAGCCGGTACACCGGTGCCTCGCTCGGCTACCAGCTCGCCGGGCTGGGCGCCGGCCTGGCGCCGCTGCTCTTCGCCGAGATCCAGCGGGCGGCCGGCGGCGGCGCGACCCTCGTGGTGTCCCTGGTCGTCGCGGGCTTCTGCGCACTGACCGTGGTGAGCATCCTGCTGCTGGGCGAGACCCGCGACCGGGACCTCTCGGAGAAGGCAGGACCCGGCCCCCGTCCCCTGGCGAGGAGTTGAGGATGCGCAACGAGGGCATCGGATCGTGGCCCGTACGAAGGGCACAACTCTCGCCCGGCCGCACGGCGTTCATCCACGACGGCGAGCCAGTCACCTACGCCGCGGTCCACGAGCGCAGCGTCCGGCTGGCCTCGCGGCTGCGGTCCGCGGGGGTGGAGCCGGGCGACCGGGTCGCGTATCTGGGCGCCAACCACCCGTCGTTCGCCGAGACGATGTTCGCCACGCACATGATCGGCGGCATCTTCGTGCCGCTCAACTTCCGTCTGACGGCCCCCGAACTCGACTACGTACTGGGCCACTCGGGGGCCTCCGCGCTGATCCACGCCCAGGAGTGCGCCGTCGACGCCCTCACGGCGCAGCCCCGTACCGTCGTGTCGCTCGCGGACTACGAACCCTGGCTCGCCTCCGGCGACTTCGCCCCGCTCGACATCCCCGTCTCGCGGGACGATGCCGCCTTCATCCTCTACACCTCGGGGACCACCGGCAGGCCCAAGGGCGCCGTCCTCACCCACGCCAACGTCATCTGGAACACGCTGAATCTGATGGTCGGCCTCGACATCGCCTCGGACGAGGTGACGCTGATCAGCGCCCCGCTCTTCCACGTCGCCGCGCTGAACCAGACGCTGCTCCCGACGTTCCTCAAGGGCGGCTGCAGCGTGATCATGCCGACGTGGGACGCCGACACCGCCTACGACCTGATCGCCGAGCACCGCGTCACCTGGATGTTCGGCGTGACGACGATGTTCGCCGCCTTCGCCCAGTCCCCGCGCTGGGCGGGCGCCGACCTCTCGTCCCTGCGCAGCCTGATCTCGGGAGGAGCACCGATTCCCGAAGCCCTGATCCGTACGTACCAGGAACGCGGCCTGGTCTTCTGCCAGGGCTACGGGCTCACCGAGACCTCACCCGGCGCGACCTGGCTCGAAGCCGCCGAGAGCATCAGCAGGGCGGGCACGGCGGGCCTGCCCGTCTTCTTCGCCGATGTGCGCCTCGTACGGCCCGACTCGACGGACACCGAAACGGGCGAGAGGGGCGAGGTCCTCATCGCCGGCCCCAACGTCTCACCGGGCTACTGGAACGACCCCGAAGCCACGGCCGCCGCCTTCTCCGAGGGCGGCTGGTTCCACTCCGGGGACATCGCCACGCGTGACGAGGACGGCTACGTCACGATCGTCGACCGGGTCAAGGACATGTTCATCTCGGGCGGCGAGAACGTCTACCCGGCCGAGATCGAGGCCGCCCTCTTCGAGCATCCCGCGATCGCGGGATGCGCCGTGATCGGCGTTCCGCACGAGAAGTGGGGGCAGGTGGGCCGCGCCTTCTTCACCCTGCGCCCCGGCATGCACGCGTCCCCGGACGAGCTGCGCTCCTTCCTCGCCGCCCGCCTCGCCAAATACAAGATCCCGGCGCACTTCGACGAGACGGAGTCGCTGCCGCGCACCGGCTCGGGCAAGGTCCAGAAGCAGAAGCTGCGCGAACTCCCGCCGCCACCCCGGGGTTAGGGTCTGACCCATGCAGGACGAGGTCGCGGAGTTCCGCCGCTCACTGGGCCTGGACGCCCTCATCGACGTCCACACCCACTTCATGCCGCAGCGCGTACTGGACAAGGTGTGGGCGTACTTCGACGAGGGCGGCCCTCTCGTCGGGCAGCCCTGGCCGATCGCGTACAGGCACGAGGAGGACCAACGCCTGGCGCTCCTGCGCGACTTCGGCGTGAAGGCGTTCACGTCGATGCTCTACCCGCACAAGCCGGACATGGCGCGCTGGCTCAACGACTGGGCTGCCGACTTCGCTTCACGCACCCCCGACTGCCTGCACACGGCGACGTTCTTCGCCGAACCCTCCGCCGCGGACGACGTACGGCGGGCCCTGGACCAGGGCGCGCGGGTATTCAAGAGCCACCTCCAGGTCGGTGCGTACGACCCCAACGACCCGACGCTCAAGGAAGTCTGGGGGCTGCTGGCCGAAGCCGGCGTCCCGGTCGTGACGCATTGCGGCTCCGGCCCCGCGCCCGGTCCCTTCACCGGCCCAGGGCCGATCGCCGCGCTGCTCGCCCGCCATCCCCGACTGCCGCTGATCGTCGCGCACTTGGGGATGCCGGAGTACGAGGACTTCCTCGAACTGGCCGAGCGCCACGAGAAGGTCATGCTCGACACGACCATGGCCTTCACACCGTTCGTCGAGGCCGCCGCGCCCTTCCCCCGCCGCGCGCTCCCCCGCCTGGCGGCCCTCCAGGACCGCGTCCTGCTCGGCACGGACTTCCCCAACATCCCGTACACCTACGCCGACGCGCTCCGGGCCCTCGAAGCGACGGACCTCGGCCCTGACTGGCTCCGGGCGGTCTGCCACGACAACGCGGCGCGGCTGTTCGACCTGTGAGCGGCGGGCCTCCGGTGAGCGGCCGGCCTCCGGGCTTCGCACCTCGCCGACGGCACCGGTACGGGCTGCCGGCGGCCGGCCCTCACCGCGCGTCGTCAGACGAGCACGGCGCTCCCCGCCCTTGAGCGCCGAAGGCCGATGAACTCGAGCTCGGCGAAGACCGCGACCACCAGCGCCGCGGCGACAATGAAGGCCGTTCCCAGGCCGGTGAGCGGCACGACGTCCGCGAAGGCGAGCACGAGCATCGCCACACAGGACAGCGCGTTGCCCACGACGACGGCCGCGGCGAAGCGCGCCGGGATCTCCGGATAGCCGGCGATGAGGCCGAGTGCGGCGGCGCCGCCCAGCATGGCGATCCCGAACGGCACGGACCAGGTCGCCGGCAGCCCGAGCAGGCCGCTGAGCCACCCGCTGCCGGCGAGCATGACGACGCCGAAGACGGCGGTGCTCCAGCCGTCGACGCGCAGGATGGTGCGCAGCAGATCCGGTGCGGCGCTGCCGGCCGCCGGCCGCTGGGCGGTCATGGCTGGAGTGTTCATGCGGGCCTCCTTGGTCTACGGGCCGGCATCCGGCATGCCCGGCCTGGTGAGAAGGTGGCAGCGCACCGGCCATGGACTCAATGACCTCCGAGGTCATGGCAGCTGTGACCCGGACGCCGATAGCCTCGCGGCCATGGATGTGGAACAGCCGTCCCGGGTGGGCGCACTGCTTCGGGACTGGCGCCGGCGCCGCAGGTTCAGCCAGCTCGATCTCGCCCTCCTGGCAGAGTCCTCCGCGCGCCACCTGTCCTGCGTGGAGACCGGCCGTGCACGACCGAGCCGGATGATGCTGCTCCGTCTGTCCGCCGCCCTGGACATCCCGTTGCGGGAGCGGAACACCTTGCTGCTGGCCGCCGACTACGCACCGGCGTACCGGGAGAGCGGCCTCGACGACGAGTACATGGCGTCGGTCCGTTCCGCGCTCGACGCCATGCTGGCGGCGCACGAGCCGTACCCCGCCGTCGTGGTCGACCGCTGCTGGAACGTGGTGACCGGCAACCGGGCGATGTCCCTGTTCATGGACGGCATACCGCCTCATCTCCTGGAGCCGGCACCGAACGTGTTCCGGCTGGCTCTGCATCCCGACGGGCTGGCCCCGCACATCTCCAATCTCGGCGAGGTCCGAGCCCTCTTCCTCGAACGGCTGCTCCGCCAGGTCAACGCCACCGGAGACCCGGAACTGCGGGCGCTGCACGCGGAGGTGGGCCGGTACCCGCTGCTCGACGGCGAGGAGCCGGTCGCCGATGCCGACGTCCCGGCAGCGCAACCCGGCCCGATACAGGTCCCGTTGAGAATGCGCACCCCGCACGGCGAGCTGTCGATGTTCACCACCATGGCGACATTCGGGGCCCCGGCCGACGTGACGCTGTCGGAGCTGGCGATCGAACTGTTCTATCCCCTCGACGAGTTCACCACGAAGACCCTCCGCGAGCTGGCTGCGCCGCCCGGCCCGTAGGGCTGAGCTGGAGGGCTGCTCGGTGGCGCCCCGTCCACCCCGCTGCAGCGATCGGCCCGCGGCCCGGCGTCCCGTACACCGGTGGGGGTGGGGTGCGGGGTCGTCACGGTCCACGTCTGCACGCCGCAGCGGGCCGCGACGTGAGGCGTCGGGGCCGGAGGGGAGGGGCGGGTTCACGGGAAAACTAATGGGGTCTCCCCAGCGAAGCGAGGGGAAGTGATTTGTGGCCGCTGCAAAGCCGACGAATGCGATTGCGTGGGCGGCCGTAAATCATGCCTTTCCCGTGGGCCCGTCCCGGACCGCAGGTCCCGGCGCCGCCCCCGACCCACCCACCGGCATCGATCGCCCCGCGCCAGCGGACCCGGCACCGGGTGCCGATTTCCGCGGCACGGAATGCCAATTTCGGTGGAAGCTTTGATCGATCATCGATCGTAGGCGTACAGTCCGAATTGCTGGGCCGACCCTGTCCTGCCAACCAGGGAGAGACCCGCACCCGGGAGGCCTCCCGACCCCCGTCGTCCCGACCCCTCCCCACCCCCCGTCCATCCCCGTCCGTCCCGTCCGGAAGGTGGCCACCATGCCCCGCCCCGTACGCAACAGTCCGAGCGAGCTCGACCAGCTCACGGACCGCGACCCGCAGGAGACCGCCGAGTGGCGTGAATCGCTAGACGCCGTCATCGCGCATGCCGGCCCCGAGCGCGCCACCTACCTCATGCGCCGCGCCCTCGGCCACGCCCAGGACAGCGGACTGGCGCTGCCGAATCTGCTGGAGACGGACTACGTCAACACCGTCCCGACCGCCGCCGAGCCGGAATTCCCCGGCGACGTGGAGATGGAATCCCGCATAACCGCCTGGAACCGCTGGAACGCCGCCGCCATGGTCACCCGTGGCAGCCGCTACGGCCTCGGCGGGCACATCGCGACGTTCGCCAGCGCCGCATGGCTGTACGAGACGGGCTTCCAGCACTTCTTCCGCGGCAAGGACGGCCTGGACGACACAAGTGCGGGCGCCTCCGCCGGCTCCGGCGACCAGCTCTACATCCAGGGCCACGCCTCCCCCGGCATCTACGCCCGCGCCTTCCTCGACGGCCGCCTCACCGAGGCCGACCTCGACCGCTTCCGCCAGGAGACCGCGGCTCCCGGGGAAGGCCGCGGCCTGCCGTCCTACCCGCACCCCCGCCGGCTGCCCTGGCTGTGGGAATTCCCCACCGTCTCGATGGGCATCGGCCCGATCAACGCCGTCTACCAGGCACGCTTCAACCGCTACCTGACGAACCGCGGCATCAAGGACACGTCCGCCTCCCACGTCTGGGCTTTCCTCGGCGACGGCGAGATGGACGAGCCCGAGTCGACTGCTGCCCTCGCCCTCGCCGGGCGGGAGCAGCTCGACAACCTCACCTTCGTCGTCAACTGCAATCTGCAGCGCCTCGACGGCCCGGTCCGCGCCAACTTCAAGATCGTGCAGGAGCTGGAGGCCCAGTTCCGCGCGGCCGGCTGGAACGTGGTCAAGTCGCTGTGGGGCACCGCCTGGGACGAGCTGTTCCAGCTCGACACCACAGGTGCCCTGGTCAAACGCCTGCGTGAGGTGCCGGACGCCCAGTTCCAGACGTACGCGACCCGCGACGCCGCCTACATCCGCCAGCACTTCTTCGGCGCCGACCCGGCCCTCGCCGAGATGGCGAAGCTGCTCTCCGACGAGAAGATCGCGGCCTGTTTCCACACCTCCCGTGCGGGCCACGAGCCGCGCAAGGTGTACGCCGCGTACAAGGCGGCCGTCGAGCACAAGGGCGCACCGACCGTGATCCTCGCGCAGACCGTGAAGGGCTGGACGCTGGGCAAGGGCTTCGAGTCCCGCAACGCCAACCACCAGATGAAGAAGCTGACCGGTAAGGAGTTCCGCGCGATGCGGGACCTGCTCGGGCTTCCCATCTCGGACAGCAAGCTGGACGACGAGCTGGTGCCGTACGTGCACCCGGGCGAGGACTCCCCCGAGGTGCGCTACCTCCAGGAGCGCCGCGCCGCGCTCGGCGGGCCCGCGCCGGCACGCAAGGTGCACCCCGTCGCCCTGCCCGAGCCTTCCGCCAAGCCCTTCGAGGCGCTGAAGAAGGGCTCCGGCAGCCAGGAGATCGCCACGACCATGGCGTTCGTACGGCTGGTGAAGGACCTGATGCGGGAGAAGGAGACCGGCAGGCGGTGGGTCCCCGTCGTCCCCGACGAGGCACGCACCTTCGGCATGGAGTCCCTGTTCCCGTCGGCCGGCATCTACTCGCCGCTCGGTCAGAACTACGACCCCGTCGACCGTGACCAACTCCTGTACTACAAGGAGGCGTCGGACGGTCAGATCCTCAACGAGGGCATCACGGAGGCCGGTTCACTGGCGGACTTCACGGCTGCCGCCACGTCGTACGCGACGCACGGCGAGCCGATGATCCCCTTCTACATCTTCTACTCGATGTTCGGCTTCCAGCGCACCGGCGACCAGTTCTGGTCCCTGGCCGACCAATTGGGTCGCGGCTTCGTCATCGGCGCCACTGCCGGACGTACGACGATGACCGGCGAAGGCCTTCAGCACGCGGACGGCCACTCGCCGCTGCTGGCCTCCACCAACCCGGCCGTCGTCACCTACGACCCCGCGTTCGCCTACGAGGTGGGCGCCGTCGTCAGGGACGGGCTGCGCCGCATGTACGGTCCGGACCCGTCCCGCAACGAGGACGTCTTCTACTACCTCACCGTCTACAACGAGCCGAAGGCGCAGCCGCCGCAGCCCGCGGGCGACGGCGTCGAGGAGGGCATCCTCAAGGGCCTCTACCGCTTCAGCGAGGGTGAGAGCGCCGAACCGGGCGCGCCCCGCATCCAGTTGCTGGCCAGCGGCACGGCCGTCCACTGGGCACTGGAGGCTCAGCGGCTGCTGGCCGAGGAGTGGGGAGTGACCGCGGACGTCTGGTCGGCGACGTCGTGGAGCGAGCTGCGGCGGGACGCGCTGGAGTGCGACGCCGCGCAGTTGCGGGGCGAGGACCGCACCCCGTATGTGACGCGGGCGCTGGAGGACGCACCCGGGCCGGTGCTCGCGGTCAGCGACTGGATGCGGGCCGTCCCGGACCAGATCAGCCAGTGGGTGGCGCAGGACTGGACGTCGCTCGGCACGGACGGTTTCGGCCTGTCCGGCACCCGTGAGGCCGTACGCCGCCACTTCGGCGTGGACCCCGAGTCGGTCGTCGTCGCCGCGCTGGCGCAGCTCGCGCGGCGGGGCGAGGTCAAGCGCGAGACGGTACGGCGGGCGGCGGAGGGTTACGGCCTGGCCTGACTCTCCGGGCCGGCTCGTCGGGCGGCGCGCGGCGCGCGGCCTACGGCGGACGGCGGACGAATCCGGCGGGCGGCACCGTCCGCCGGATTCCCGGAGTCCCGCGGCCCCTCGTGGCCGCGGGGCTGCGGGGGCTCCCGGGGCGCCACGCGCCCGCTTCCCGGCACAGTGGTTCACTGCCGCACGCACACGGCGGCAGAATGCTGCCATGCGCGCGGCCCGGCTGATCAAGATGGTGCTTCTGCTCCAGACCCGGCGTGCCATGACCGGTGCCGAACTCGCCGCCGAGCTGGAGGTTTCCGAGCGTACGGTCTCCCGCGACGTGCTCGCACTGTCGGAGGCCGGGGTGCCCGTCTACGCGGACCGGGGGCGCAGCGGCGGCTACCGCCTCGTCGGCGGATACCGCACGCGGCTCACCGGCATCGGCCGCAGCGAGGCCGAGGCGCTCTTCCTCTCCGGTGTGCCCTCCGCGCTGCGGGACATGGGCCTGGCGGACGCGGCGTCCGCGGCCAGGCTGAAGGTCTCCGCCGCGCTGCTTCCCGAACTGAGCGACGCCCACCGTTCGGCGGCGCAGCGCTTCCATCTCGACGCCCCCGGCTGGTGGCAGCCCTCCGAGGAGCCGCCGGAGCAACTGCCCGCACTGGCGGACGCGGTGTGGGACGACCGCAGCGTGCGGATGCGTTACCGGCGCCGGGGCACGGAGGTGGAGCGGGAGTTGGAGCCGTACGGGCTCGTACTCAAGGCGGGCGTCTGGTACTTGGCGGCGCGCGTGGCGGACGCCGGCGACCGGCGGGTCTACCGGGTCGACAGGGTCACGGGCGTCGAGGAGACGGGTGAACGCTTCCTACGGGACGAGGAGTTCGACCTGTCGGCCTTCTGGGAGGAGCGCTCCTCGGTGTTCGCGCAGTCGATCCTGCGCGACGAGGTGGTACTGCGGCTCTCGCCTGCCGGCAGACGGATGCTGCGGCACGCGACCGACCGCCGGGCCGCGGACGAGGCATTGGCCAAGGCCGGCTGCGACGTGCCGGAGAACGGCGCGGCGAAGAGCCGGGAGCGGGAGCGCCGGGAGCGGGAGCGCCGGGAGGCGGAGACCCGGGCTCCGGATGGCGGGGAACCGCGCGGAGGGGCGGAGCCGGAGGGCGAGGAGGCGGTGACCGTCGTTCTCGCCGTGGAGTCGGTCGACGTCGCCTACACCCAGCTGCTCGCCCTGGGCCCGGAGTGCGAGGTCCTCGAACCGCCCGCGCTGCGCGAACGGTTCGCGGAGGCGGCACGGCGCATGGCGTCGCACTACGGGCCCGGCGGGGCGTAGCGGGCCGGTCGGCGCGGGGCGCGCGGTCAGCGGTAGCCGGTCACGTCCGCGGACTTGCTCTCCTGATCGACCTCCACCATGTAGCGCCACGCGTCCGGCGCCGAGCCGTCGACATCGGTGAAGCCGTACTCCTGCGCGAGTCCGCCGCTGGAGAGCGAACGCCCGTTGAACCGGCTCACGTCCGGATCGGCCGCGAGCGCCGTGACGGCACGCCCGACGAAGACGGGCGATTCGGAGATCGCGAAGTGCGGGTTCTGCGCGGTGCCTTCGAGCCAGTTGTCCTCGGTGACCTTGAAGGCGGTGTCGAGCATGAACTCGGAGCGCAGCCAGCCGGGCGTGAGACACACGGCGGTCGCCCCGTGCTCCGGCAGTTCCTCGGCCAGTGCGTGCGCCATCCGCAGCGGGCCGTACTTGGCCAGGTCGTAGTAGAAGGGCTTGCGGTACCGGGTGCCGTTGAACTCCTCGGTGCCGTCGGTGACTTCGACGACCAGACCGCCCGGCCTGCGGATGAGCAGCGGGATCGCGTACCGGCTGGTGACGATGTGGCTCTCCACTCCCAGCCGCAGAATCCGCAGTCCCTGCTCCAGGTCGTGCTCCCACATCTTCTTGTCCCACTGGACGAGGTGGTCGCCACCCCAGATGTCGTTGACGAGGACGTCCAGACGGCCCTGCTCACTGTCGATCCGCTCCACCAGCTCACGAACCTGGCCGGGCTCCAAGTGGTCTGTGGGCACTGCGATGCCCGTGCCGCCCGCCTCGTCGACCAGCTCCGCGGTGCCTTCGATGGTCTCGCTCGTGCGGCCGATCTCGCTTACGTGCTCGCGGGTGGTACGGCCCGTGGCGTAGACGGTCGCACCCGCTCTGCCCAGCTCCACGGCCATGGCCCGGCCCGCGCCCCGTGTGGCGCCGGCGACCAGCGCGACCTTGCCGCTCAGCGCCCCTGCTGTGCTCACCGTCGGTCCTCCTCTGTGTTCACCGTCGGTCCTCCTCCTCTTACTGCGGTCCGCACGTCCCGCGGTCCGCTGCGCACAGCACGCTCGCACGGAAACCGGACACCTCACGTCGGTCTTTCCGGGTTTTCGGGACGGGTCCACCACGAGTGACACATGGGATGGTCACAACAGCGGCACATTGAGACCTTGACGCACCCTGGTAACGACAAGGCGGCATCCGAGGGAGTCCGCGTGCGTCTGGCGGGTACAAGGCGGATGCTGTGTTCGTGATGGACGAGACCGAGTTCTGGGCGCTGATCGATTCCACCCGCGAGGACGCCGAGGGCGACCCCGAGGAGCAGGCAGACCTGCTCATCGAGCGGCTGACGCGGCTCGATCCGGACGCCGTGATGTTCTTCGCCCGGCACTTCGAGTCCCGCTACAACCGTGCCAACCAGTGGGACCTGTGGGCGGCGGCCTGGATTCTGCTGGACGGCGTCAGCGACGACGCCTTCGACGCGTTCCGCTGCTGGCTGATCGGCCAGGGCCGTGAGGTCTTCGAGCACGCGGCGCACGACGCCGACTCCCTCGCCGACGTCCTGGAGGGCTTCGACGAGGAGCTGGACGGCGACGCGGAGGATCTCGGCTACGCGGCCGACGAGGCGTACGAGCAGCTCACCGGCATCATCATGCCGGACCTCGGCCTGCCGGACCCGCCGGAGGACCCGACCGGTGTCTCCCTCAACCTGGAGGACGACGCCGCCCTCGCCGAACGCCTCCCCAAGCTCTGGGACCGCTTCCGCGGCTGAACGCCGGCCGGCCGGTCACGGCTCGGTAAGCGGACGTCCCATCAGCACGTCATCGACGTACTCCCCGTTCAGCAGGAACTCACCGGGCAGCACGCCCTCCACGGAGAAGCCGGCCGCGCCGTACAGCTCGCGGGCGGCCTCGTTGTGTGCGAGCACCCGGGGGCGCGGGTGCACCGCATACAGGGGTGACCAGCTGATCCGGTCCAGCTCGCCGAGCCGGGTCTCGTCGGCGAGGGTTGCGGGGCGAACGGCGGGTGGGGTGGGCATGGGCGCAACAGTGCCTCGCTCCCCCACAGCTACGCGTGGGAGGTACCCCCAACGCCCGTCCACCGCTTGTCGGACAGGTCCGCCCCTCACCATCCGCCCCGTGCGCGGCGCTTCAGCAGGGCGGGCGCAGACGGCAGGATGGGCCCCATGCGTATCGCGGTCACCGGTTCCACCGGCCTCATCGGCACGGCACTCTCCCGCTCACTCCGTGCGGACGGGCACGACATCGTCCGCCTCGTGCGCCGCGCCTCCCAGGACGCGCGGCGTTACGAGAGTGCGGGCCCTGCCCCGGTGGCCGGGGGCCCGCCGCCGTCCGAGGTGATGTGGGACCCGAAGGGCCATTACGTGGACACCGCCGGGCTCGCCGGCTGCGACGCCGTCGTCCATCTCGCGGGCGCGGGCGTCGGGGACCGGCGCTGGACGGCCGCGTACAAGAAGGAGATCCGCGACAGCCGCGTGCTGGGCACCGCCGCCGTCGCCGACGCGATCGCCTCGCTCGACGAGCCGCCGCGCACGCTGATCGTCGGCTCGGCCATCGGCTACTACGGCGACACCGGCGCACGTGCCGTGGACGAGAGCGCACCGCCCGGTGACGACTTCCTCGCGAACGTCGCCCAGGAGTGGGAGGAGGCGGCGGCCGCGGCAGCCGAGGCCGGAATCCGTACGGTCTTCGCGCGCACCGGTCTCGTCGTCGCACGTGAGGGCGGCGCCTGGGGGCCGCTGTTCCGCATCTTCAAGGCGGGCGTCGGCGGCCGCATGGGCAGCGGCAACCAGTACTGGAGCCATATCGCGCTGCACGACCACATCGCTGCGCTGCGTCACCTGCTGGACCGGGACGATCTGTCGGGCCCGTTCAACCTCACCGCGCCCGAGCCCGTCACCAACCGGGAGGTGACCGCCGCTATGGGCCGCGTCCTGCACCGGCCGACGGTGTTCCCCGTGCCGGCACCGGTGCTGCGGGCGGCGCTGGGCGAGTTCTCCAAGGACGTGCTGGGCAGCCAGCGCGTCCTGCCGAAGCGGCTTCTCGAATCGGGTTTCAGCTTCGCGTTTCCCGGCATCGAAGACGCGGTACGCGCCGCATTGCGCTGACGGTACGGCCGGGCACCCCGTGGGTGTCTCCCGCTCCCGGGGCTCCCACTCCCGGGAATGGGCCTGCCGCGCCGGACGGCTTGATCGAAGCGGTGTGCGACCGCTGTGCGCCCGTGCTCTGCCCGTGTGCCACTGACCGCAACCGGACCGCTGCGTAGAGTCCGGATACTCACGGTTCACCAGCTCCGGTGAGGGCAGTACGGAAGCAGGACGGCCCCGCACCGCGCGCCGACCACGGGAGGCATCGTGCGCTCCACAGAGACAGCACGCTCCGGCCGTACACCGACTCCGGACACCGACGTCGTCATCATCGGCGCGGGGCTCGCGGGCCTCGCCGCCGCACACCATCTGACGGACGCGGGCCTGCAGGTCACGGTGCTGGAGACGACCTCCCGTGTGGGCGGCCGGATGGCCACGGAGAACGTCGACGGCTATCTGCTGGACCGCTCCGGGAGGCTGCTGTGTCCCGACTGGCCGGAGTTCCGGCGGCTCCCCCCGCTCGCCACGCTGGAGATGCGTCCCTTCGCTCCCGGCGCCCTGCTCCGCGCCGACGGCCGTACGCACCGGATAGGCGACCTGCGCCGCACCATCGGGCGCCTTCCCCGCGCCTCCCGTACCGCAGTCACGGACGCCGCGGCGCGCGCCGGCCGCGCCGAACGGGCCGACCGGCGCACAAGGAGCGCACTCACCACGGCACGCGCCCTCGCCGGGTCCCACGGCCCTTCCGCCTGGGGCATCTCGCGCCGCGGGCAGGGCTGGGGCATCTCCCGCCGCAAGCAGGGGAACGGCACCCTCGACCTCGCCCGGCTCCGAGGCGGGCTGGCCCGCTTCGCGGCCGTGCCCTCCGACCGGCTGCTCGCCCGTACCGAACTCCCCGCCGCCCAGGCCCTGTCGGCGCGCGGGCTGCCCGCACGCACGGTGGGATCGCTCGTACGTCCGCTGCTGTCCGCACTGCTCTGCGATCCCGCACTGACGACTTCCAGCCATGTCGCCGACCTGACGCTACGCGCGTTCGTGAGGGGCGGCTGCAGCCTGCCGGCCGGCGGCATGGCCTCGGTCCCGGAGCTGCTGGCGGCCTCGCTGCCCGAGGGCACCGTGCGTAGGGACGTCACCGCCGTGTCCGTCACCACGAACTCGGTGACCACCCGCGACCACGGCACGCTCGCCTGCCGCGCCGTCGTCGTCGCCACCGGTGCGGCCGACGCGGGAGAGCTGCTGCCCGGACTGCGGGTGCCGGACTTCCACCCCGTGACCGTCCTGCACCACGCCGTCGACGAGGTGCTGCCGCTGTCGCCTTCGCTGCTCGTCGACGGGGACGCGGCACGCCAGGGGCCCGTGTCGCACTCGTGGGCGGCCTCCGCCGTCGATCCCGGGCGCGCACGGCCCGGACGTGCGGGCCTGGTCACCTCGGTGGTGCTGGGCGCGGCGGCCGGCGAGCCCCTCGCCGCGCTGGAGTCGGCGGCCCGCTCCCAGCTGGCCACCCTGCACGGCGTGCCCACCGGGCGCTGGAGCCTGCTCGCCGCCCACTACGACGCGCAGGCCGTTCCGGCGATGCCGGCGCCGCACGATCTGCGCCGTCCGGTGCGGGTGCTCTCCGGCCTGTATGTGTGCGGCGAGCACCGTGACACCAGTACGGCTCAGGGCGCGCTCGTCTCGGGACGGCGGGCCGCAGGCGAAGTGCTGCGCGACTTCGGTCTGCCGCTGCCGCTGACCGACGGGCCGCTCACCACGGCGGCCTGAACGGCGCGCGCACGCCCATCACTTCGCCGGTGCCGTCCGCGCCGGCGACGACCCGGGCGACGCCGGCGACGTCGGCAGCCGTACGGTGAAGTGCGCGCCGCCCTCGGGCGCGTGCGCGGCGGTGACCGTGCCGCCGAGACGTTCCACGAGGCGCGCCGCCAGCGCGAGTCCGAGACCGGTCCCGACGGGCCGGCTGCCGCGGTAGCGGCGGTGCAGCCTGCCGTGTTCGAAGGCCACGAGCAGGTCCTCGTCCGAGAGGCCCGGGCCGCCGTCGCGTACCGAGAGCGCGATCCCTCCCCCGGGAGCGCGCGGTCCGGCGTGACCGGCGGCACCGGCGGGCACCTCGGCCCCGCCGCCGTCGGCGGGCGGTGCGTCGAGCGCGACCACCAGCGGTGCTCCCGGCGCGACGCGGCCCGCGTTCTCCATCAGGATGTCCAGGACCTGACGCAGCCGTCCCGGGTCCGTGCCCAACAGGACCGGATGCGGGGGCAGTTCGGTGCTCAGCTCGGTGCCGGACCGCTCCAGCGAAGGCCGCCAGGCGGTGACCGCGCCGGCGGCCAGCGCGGTGACGTCGACCTCCTCCACATCGAGCGTGAAGTCGTCCGCCTGCAGCCGTGCGAGGGCGAGCAGATCGGTCACGAGACGTTCCAGCCGTCCGGCCTCGGTCAGCACGGTACGGCCGGCGTCCCGCGCGACGTCCTCCTCCGCGGACAGGACACCGTCGGCGAGGGCTTCCGCGTAGCCGCTGATCGTCGTCAGCGGGGTGCGCAGTTCGTGCGACACGGACATCAGGAAGTCCTGCTGCCGCCGCTCGCTGACCTCCAGCGCCGCGGTCAACTCGTTGAGCGCGGCGGCGAGTTCGCGCACCTCCTCGGGCGGGGTCAGCGGCAGCCGGCAGCCGCGGTCCCCCTGCCGGATGCGGTCAGCGGTGCGGGCCGCCTGCCGCAGCGGACGGGAGAGGCGGCGGGAGAGCGCCACGCCCGCGAGGGTGCCGGCGGTCGCGCCGGCGGAGAGCGCGAGCGCCAGCCCCAGCCCTGCGGTGTCGCCGCGTGCCTCCTCGACGGACTGTGCCAGCACGACGCCGCCGGCCGCTCCGACGGGGCGTGCCTCGATGAGCACCTCGCGGCCGTCCTCGCGCGTGACGCGGGTGTGCGCGGGCACGCCCTCCCGGAGCCGCCGCGTGACCCGCGCGGGAACCCAGCCGCGGTCCGGGGTGTGGGCGCGTACGAGGGAGATGCGGATGCCGTTCCCGCGCATCAGCCGGGCCAGCTGCCGCACCCGGTCCGGGCGTCCGGTGCGCGCGGCGAGCATGGTCGCCGCGAGGTCCGCCTGGTCGCGCAGCGCCTCCCGTGCCTGAACCGTCGCCGCCTGCCGTACGAGCGGGACCGCCGCCGCCGCGGTCGCGAGCACCGAGACGAGGGCGACGAGAAGGGTGACCAGGACCGTACGGGACGTCATCCGCCCCATGCGGCGGCCGCGCAGCAGCTTCCCGGCCGGCCCGGCCCGCAGGGCGGAACCGGTGGAACCGGTGGAACCGGTGGAACCCGCGGCAGGGGTGGCACCCGCGGCATCCTCGGTACCGGCCGACTCGGCGCGCCCGGCGGGCGGTTCAGTCCTCGACGCTGTATCCGACACCGCGTGCCGTCCGGATAGTCCCGGCTGCGGGCCCCAACTTGGCCCGCAGCTGGGCGATGTGCACGTCGACCGTGCGCGCGCCCGCGTCCGAGCGGTGTCCCCACACCGCGGCCAGCAGATCGCTGCGCGTACAGACGCGTCCCGGCCGGGTCATCAGGTGGGCGAGCAGGTCGAATTCGGTGGCCGTCAGCTCAACGCGTTCCTCCCCCACCGAGGCCCGCCGGCGCGGCACATCGACCTTGAGCGGCCCGACGCAGCGCACGGACTCGGTGACGGCGCCCGAGGTGCGCCGCAGCACCACGCGTACGCGGGCGACCAGTTCGCGCGGACTGAACGGCTTGGTGATGTAGTCGTCGGCGCCGAGCTCCAGCCCCAGCAGCCGGTCCACCTCCTCGTCGCGGGCGGTGAGGAACAGCACGGGCGTCCAGTCCTGCTCGCTCCGCAGCCGCCGGCAGACCTCGGTGCCTTCCATGTCGGGCAGCATGACGTCGAGGACCACCGCCACGGGACGGTGACGGCGGGCGGCGGCCAGCGCCTGCTCACCGCTCGACTCCGTCATCACGGTGAAGCCTTCGCGCACGAGATACGTGCGGACCAGCTCTGCGATCGCCGGCTCGTCCTCGACGACCAGTACGAGACCGCGGTTCTGCCCTGTCAGGACTCCTCCTCCGCCCGTCGTCCCCCGGTACGGCCGGCCGGCATCGCCGCCCGCGGGCGGGGGCTCATTCACCCGGCGCGGGCGCCTTCGGTATCTCCTCTCGGCACTCCGCACCCGCACACCCTTGCAGTTCGTCGAGCCGGCCGTCGAGGAACGTGCGGACCTTCCCGTACGCGGGGTCGCCGTGGCGCGAGGTCAGCTCGTGCGGATCCCCGGCCAGGTCGTACAGCTCCCTGCCGCCCCTGACGTAGCGGATGTAGAGGTAGCGGTCCGTACGGATCGCCTCGTACGCCGCGGACTTCGGGCCGCCCCGTCGCTTGCCGTCCTTCCCCGGCGCGGGCGGCGACGCCTCGCCGTCCTGGTCCAGGTCCCCGGCGCCCGCGGCCCTGCCCGCGGAGGCGTCGTCGCGCGGCGGAGCACCCGCCGGCCGCGAACCGCCGCCGCCTGCAGGGTCCTTGACCGGGGCGCGCCGTGCGCCTTCCGCGATCTCCTGCAGCACCGGACGGTCGCTCCGCCTGCCCGGGTCGCGCCCGTACGGCAGCAGCGAGCGGCCGTCGAGGGAGAGGTCCGGGTCCGCTCCGCCGATGTCGGCGATGGTGGCGGCCAGATCGGCGTTGCCGGTCAGCTCCTTCGAACGGCCGCCTGCGTCGAGGCCGGGACCGCGCATGAGCATCGGCACCTGCCCGGAGGGGCCGTGGGCGAGGAACTTGCCCGTGGGCACTCGGTGTTCACCGAAGAAGAATCCGTTGTCGGAGGTGAACAGCACGTAGGTGTTGTCGAGTTGGCCCGTTTTCTTGAGGGTGTCCATCAGCTTCTCCACGGCCTCGTCCACCGCGAGCAGCGACTCCAGACGTCCGCGGTAGCTCTCCGTGATCCGCTCGGTGGTCCCGGCGTCGAGGTCGGGGCGCTCACGGAGGAACGCCGGCTTGTCCCGCATGTCGTCCTCTCCGTACGCGGGATTCCGGGGCAGCTTCTCGTCGGCCAGCTCGCCCTCGTGGCGCGGTGCGGGCCGCGGGGCCTCCCCGACGTTCGGCTGCCGGCGGTCCTTCTCCTCGTCCCCAGCAGGTTTCTCCCCCGCCTTCTTGCCCTCCGAGTGCGGCGCGAGGAAGGCGAGGCTGAGGAAGAACGGCTTGTCCTCCTTCGCCTTGCGCTCGATGAAGTCGGCGCCTTTGTCGCGGTACACGTCCGTCTGGTAAAGCTCCGGGTCCTCCTCGCCGGGCTCTCCGTA
The DNA here is from genome assembly GCF_055792905.1 of Streptomyces sp. DSM 116795. Taxonomy (NCBI): domain Bacteria; kingdom Bacillati; phylum Actinomycetota; class Actinomycetes; order Kitasatosporales; family Streptomycetaceae; genus Streptomyces; species Streptomyces sp. DSM 116795. The sequence continues at coordinate 5,766,806 of NZ_CM147707.1, read as the reverse complement.
CGTGTGCAGCTTGCCGTTCTCGTTGAGCTGGTAGCCCCACATCCTGTACGTGGAGCCGCTCACCGAGCCGCGCCATTCGTCCCAGCCCGGCGGCACGTGCTCGGGGTCCTTGTCGCCGTAGCCGTTCGGGTACTTGCCGATGTGCGAGGTGACGTAACCGGCCTTCTGCATCCACACCGGCAGCGTCTTCTTCTCGTTCAGTTTGTCGTAGCCGCCCTGCGGTGCCTTGTTGTGCCGTACGCCGTTGTTGTGCGCGAACTGCCCGCTCAGATAGGTCGAACGCGAAGGGCAGCACAGCGGTGTCGAGGGGTGGTAGCGGTCGAAGGTTACTCCCTTGTCGCCCACCAACTCCCGCGTGTGCGACATGATCCGCATCGACTCCAGCCACTGATCGTCGGTCATCACCATCAGCACATTGGGCTTCTTGGCCTCTTCCGTGCCCGCTCCGGCGCTGCACCCGGCCGTCGCGGGAAGCAGCAGAAGCAGGCCGAGCATGCAGGCCACAACGGGCCTCGCCGGGCTGCGCCGCATCACCGTCCCCCTCTCCTCGTCCGTCTCCTTCGGAGCCAGCATCGGCGAGCCGTGTTCGAGGAGTGTGAAGGCTGCGTACGGATGCGGTCAGCGCACCGGCCGGGACTCCCAACGTCCCTTGTGACCAGGGATGTTGGCGGATCCGTTGTCAGTGCCGCGCGGTATTCTGGGAACCAGAGAACGACGCGGATTCCAGGCCTGTTCAGCACGTCAGCCCGTCGCCATGTCAGCACGTGAGCACGTCACGACACCAGTACGTCAGCACGCCAGTACGTCAACACGTCACCCACGTAACGACGTTCACGGAGGTCGCCGATGACCGCAGCCACAGCCAGCACTCCGAATCCCCCTCTGCCGCTTGCCTTCCCCGCCGCCCCCGTACCGAAGAAGCGGCTTCCGGCCGGCCGCCCGCGCGAGTGGTATGTCTCGCACAACCGCCAGTTGAAGGCGATGCGCATAGCCATCGCCCTGCTCGACTCCGGCGTCTACACGCCGGGCCAGGCCCGCGACCACACCATCCGCCGCACGGCGGCCCGCATCGGCGTGCATCCGCCGTCCGGCGCGACGTGCAGGCTCGTACGTTCCCTGCTGCCCTGAGCCTTGTCCGGCCGGGATCAGCCGACATGCTGGTCCCGGCCGTCCTCACACCGCCGGACCTTCGCCGTCCTGGTCGAAGACCGTTGCGGCGGAGCAAAACCTGCCGCGACGGCTGGCGACGCCTGCGGCAAACCCGTTCGGTGCCGCTCCCGGCCAGGCCGCGGGACGGCACCGCCCGCGACGTCAGGAGCCGGGGCCGCTCTCCTCGCGGTCACGGGTCTCACCGTCTCGGGCCTCGCGGTCACGGGTCTCGCGCCATCCGGCCACGACGGCTTCCACGTCGTACGGCGTCAGGTTCAGCGGCGGGCCGGACAGCGGCCGGCGGATCGCCTCTCGGATCTTGTCGTTGATCCCGCCGACGATCCGCCGCACCTCCTTCTCCGACCGCGCCCGTGCGGCCGCCTTAAGAGCCTCCTCGGCCTCCTTGCGGAGGGCGAGGGTCGGCGGCAGGTGGGACAGGCCCTCGTCGCGCATCTTCTGCTTGAGCCACCAGTTCTCGTCGTACGGCGCATTCGCGTCCCGCAGCGGCTTGCCCGCGCCCGGAAGATCGGCGAAGGCCCCGCGCTCCTCCGCCTCGCGGATCTGCTTGTCGACCCAGGACTCGAAGTCGATGCCCGGCGGCTTCCGTTCGGTCATGGGGCCATTGTCCCGCAGCCGGACGGGCGCGGACAGCCCGCGCCAGGCCGCCGACAGGCCCTGACAAGGGCCTTCCCGGAATTTCTTCCGCCGGAATCCCCCATGCCGTAACGGACGTCACACAGGCCCGAAGACTGGCTGTTCTCTTCCCTCATGGCTGCGTACACGGCTGATCACAGGCATGAGCGGGCCCCGGATGAAGAATTCCGGCATTGACGCTCTCCGGGCCGCTGCCTAACGTCCCGCCCATGACCCCGCGAGCAAGCGCCGACATGATCGATGCGCTGGATCGCCGCATCATCGCGGCGCTCCAGCTCAACGGTCGTGCTCCCTGGGCAGGCATAGCCCGCTGGGCGGGGACGAGTGAATCCACCGCCCAGCGCCGCTTCAACACCCTGCGCGAGCGCAAGCTCCTCCATGTCGTCGGCGCCGTCGAACTGGACCGCACCGGCGGCGGCTCGTCGATGCTGGTGCGCGTGCAGGCGCGCCCCGGCAAAGGGCTGGAGCTCGCGGAGCTGCTGGCCGAGTGTCCGGAAGCCCGGTTCCTCGCCCTCGTCACGGGCACAGCCGACCTGATCGTCGACTTCGTCGCCCGCGACAACGAAGAGCTGCTGCGGCTGCTCTACACCGATCTGCCGGGCGCCCACCTCATCGCCGGCACCGAGCACGTGGCCGTCATCCGCACCTTCACCTCGGCGGCGATGTGGGACACGGGACTGCTGCCCGAGGAGGCGGTGGCCGATCTGCGTCCCGCGCAGTCGCCCGCGTACGAGCGGGTCGACTGGGACAAGGCCCCGCAGCCGCTCACCGAACTGGAACGCGCCGTCGTCGGTGAACTCGCGACGGACGGACGGCTTCCGGTGACCACCGTCGCCCGGAACCTCGACCGCGGCGAGTCCAGCGTCGCGCGTGCGCTGGACCGGATGGTCGGCCGCGGCTGCCTGCAGTTCCGCACTCTCGCGGAGCCCGCGCTGCTCGGCTACGAGGCCGAGTTCATGCTCTGGCTCTCCATCGACCCCGGAAGTCTGGAGGCCGCCGGCAGGCAGCTCGCCAAGCATCCGGGGACGAAGTTCCTCGCGGCGGCCACGGGCCGGTTCAACCTGGTCGGCCACATGGTGCTGCCGCGCCGCACCGACCTCTTCCGCTACACCGACGAGGTCATCGGCGCGCTGCCGGGCCTCAACGGCTCGGACGTCACGCTCCATCTCGTCACGCTCAAGGGCGCGTGGACTCGCATGGACCAGTTCGACGCCTAGCCGACGCTCCGGCCCGGTCCCCCGGCCCGGCCCGTCCTCCAGCCCGTCCCGATCCTCCAGCCCGACGCACGCCCCCGACACCCGGACGGGGAGGGCGCGACGCCGCCACCCGTCCCTGCCACGGAGGCCTCCGTACGCCCGCCGCCTCCCCGTATCCGCCCGCCGTCCCGAACTCCCCTGCGAGGCACCATGTCCACTCACGGTCCCCCGGCCGCCTCCGCCGGTCCCCCCGCGCACGCGCCCTCGGCCGCCGACGCCGCCAGGCCCTCGTGGCAGTGGCCCGAGTCCGTCTGGCGCGGCCACGTCGACGCCGTACGCGCCGGACGCGGGCTGCTCCCGCCGCGCTGGCCGGACGGGGCACGGGCCGCGGTGGCGCTCTCCTTCGACTCCGACCACGAGACGATCCCGCTCCGCGACGGCGAGACCAGCCCCGGCCTCCTCGCACAGGGCGAGTACGGAGCACGAAAGGGCGCCGGGCGGGTGCTGGAGCTGCTGGAGCGTCACGGCGTGCCCGCGACGTTCTTCATGCCCGCCGTCTCCGCCCTCCTCCACCCGGACGAGGCCCGGCGCTACGTGCACGAGGGCCACGAGGTCGGCGTGCACGGCTGGATCCACGAGCGGAACACCCTGCTCGGCGCCGACGACGAGAAGACGCTGATCCTGCGCGCCCTGGAGACCCTCTCGGACATCACCGGACGGACGCCCACCGGGATCCGCACCCCCTCCTGGGACTTCTCCGACTCCACGCTGGAGACGATCCTCGACCTCGGCTTCCTCTACGACTCGTCCCTCATGGCCGACGACGAGCCGTACGAGGTGCTGGCGCACGGCACGCCGACCGGCCTGGTGGAGATCCCCGTGGACTGGATCCGCGACGACGCCCCGTACTTCACGATGGACCGCTTCGGCGCGCTGCGCCCCTACACCCGCCCCCGCGACGTGCTGGAGATCTGGAAGGACGAGTTCGACGCGGCCTACCGCGACGGCGGCGTCTTCCAGCTCACCCTCCACCCGCACGTGATCGGCCACCGCTCGCGGCTGGTGATCCTGCGCGAACTGCTGGACCACATCGGCGGCCACCACGACGTGTGGTTCGCCACCCACGACCAGCTGGCCGGCGCGGCCCGCGAACAGCTCGCCCGGCCCGCCGCGCCCGACGCCGGCACCGGACCCATCGCCGGCACCGCGCCGATGACCGGCACCGCACCCACCGCACCGACGGAGCGCCCCTGATGAGTACCGACACCTCTCCCGCCTCCGCCGGTCCCGGCGGCCCACCGCCGCCCGCGGGCAGGCTCACACGCGCGCAGCGCAAGGCGATCCTGGCCGGCACGGTCGGCAACACCGTGGAGTGGGTCGACTGGGCGCTCTACTCGATCTTCGTGAAGGTCATCTCGGAGGTGTTCTTCCCGAAGGCCGAGGGCGCCGTCGCGCTGCTCTCCACGCTCGCCGTCTTCGCCGTCGGCTTCGTCGTACGGCCCGTGGGCGCGGCCGTGCTCGGCGCGTATGCGGACAAGTTCGGGCGGAAGAAGGGCCTCACGCTCACCGTCGGGCTGATGGCCGGCGCGTCCTTCGTGATCGCCCTGACCCCCGGTTACGAGACGATCGGCGTCGCCGCGCCCGTCGTACTGCTGATCGCCCGGCTTCTGCAGGGCTTCTCGGCGGGCGGCGAGTTCGGTTCCTCCTCGGCCTTCCTCGTGGAGTCCGCGGCGGCCGGGCGGCGCGCGTTCGCCGGGTCCTGGCAGCAGGTCTCCGTCGGCGCGGGCACGCTCATCGCGTCGCTGCTGGGCACCGTGCTCACCTCCGCGCTCAGCGACGACGCGCTGCACTCCTGGGGCTGGCGCGTCGCATTCGTCGTCGGCGGGCTGCTCGGTCTGGTCGGGCTGTGGCTGCGCGTCTCCGTCGAGGACACCGACTCCTTCAACAAGGCCGCGCAGAGCGGACGTTCGCGCCGCAACCCGCTCGCCGCGATGTTCCGCGAGCACCCGCTCGGCGCGCTGCGCGTCGTCGGCATCACCATCGCCGGCACCCTCACGTACTACGTGTGGATCACGTATCTGCCGACGTACGCGAACCTCGCGACCGGCATACCCATGGACAAGGCGCTGCTGTCGCAGACCATCTGCCTGGCGATCTTCATCTCGCTGCTGCCGTTCGTGGGGAAGCTGTCGGACCGCATCGGGCGCAAGCCCACGATGGCGGGCTTCGCCGGCGGCTTCGTCGTGCTGTCCTGGCCGCTGCTGCACCTGCTGAGCAACAGCTTCGCCAGCCTCTTCTTCGTACAGCTGACGGGCATGCTGCTGATCCTCGGCTACTCCGCGAACTGTGCGGTGATCATGGCGGAGCAGTTCCCTCCGGAGGTGCGGGCCACCGGCATCGCACTGCCGTACGCGCTGGCCGTGGCCCTCTTCGGCGGGACGGCCCCCTACGTCACGACCTGGCTCAACGACGCCGGTCACGGCGGGATGGTGTGGCTGTACGTCGCCACGGCCGCTCTGATCTCGCTGGTCGTCTACCTGACCATGCCGGAGACGAAGAACAAGGAGTTCGACTGATGGGGCGGGCGCCCGGGTCCAGACACGTCCTGGTGACCGGCGCGGCCGGCGGCATCGGCCGTGCCGTCGCGGAGGCCTTCGCCTGCGATGCCGGAACCGAGCTGACGCTGGTCGACGCCGACCCCGGCGGGCTCGCCGCGGCGGCGTCGGCGCTGGACGCCGGGCAGCTGTGCGTGGACCTGGCCCTGGCCCGCGGCCCCGGTGAGGCGGTGCGCCGCGCCTGGGAATCGCGGGGCGGCGTCGACGTCCTGGTCAACGCCGCGGGCATCTACCCCTCGCTCGACATGATCGACGTGTACGCGGACGCTGCCGGGCCGGACGGGCCGGCCACCGGCGCCGAAGCAGCCGGTGCCGAAGCAGCCGGTGCCGAAGGATTCGCCGCCGAAGGAGCCGGTGCCGAGTTGTGGGACCGGATCTTCGCCCTCAACACCCGGGCACCGGCGCTGGCCACGGCGGCGCTGGCCCGCCGTGCCGTGGCGGCGTCCCGTCCGGCGTCGGTGGTCAGCATCTCCTCGGGCGCGGCGCTGCGTGCCCGTCCCGGCGGCGGCCCGTACGCGGCTTCGAAGGCCGCCCTGGAGATGGCGACTCGGGCGGCGGCCCTCGAACTCGGCCCGCACGGCATCCGCGTCAACGCCGTCAGCCCCGGATTCGTACCGGTCGGCAGCGACTGCAATCCGGTCGCGCCTGAGTACGCGGCGGCCGTGTCCGCCAACCCCCTCGGCCGGCCGGGCACTCCGCGGGACATCGCCCGCGCCGTGCACTGGATCGCGGGCGAGGAGGCCGCGTGGATCACCGGCGAGATCCTGCGCGTCGACGGAGGTTCCGGCGCGGGCGCGGGCCATCTGCCGCGGCTGTGGCCCCCGGAGCGGGCGGACGCCGCACACGACGAGAGGGAAGGAAGCAGGGCATGAGCGGCGACGCGTACACCGTCGTGGGCGGTGGAGCCATCGGCGGCACCATCGCGCACAGCCTCGCCCGCGCGGGTCATCCCGTCACCGTCGTCGACTCAGATGCCGGGCACGTCGCGGCGATCAGGGAGCGCGGCCTGACGGTGGACCACGGCGGCGGCCGCTTCGCCGCCGTACGCGTATCCGCCACGACCCCCGAGGAGTTCGACGCCGAGCACCCGGACGGCGAAGGCGACAGCGGTGGCGACCCGCCGGCCCGGCGGCTGTCGCGTGTGCTGCTCGCCGTCAAGGCGCAGGCCACCGAGGGCGCGATGCGCTGGATCGCGCCGAGGCTCGCGCCCGGCGGCTACGTCGTCTCCGTACAGAACGGCTTCAACGAGGCGCTCGTCGCCGAGCACGTCGGCGCGGATCGCACCGTCTCCGCGTTCGTGAACATCTTCGCGGACGTGACGGCGCCGGGTGTCGTCCGGGACGGCGGCCCAGGCGCGTTCGTCGTCGGCGAGCCCGGCGGGGCACCGGTCTCCGGGCGCGTCCGCCGCCTGGTCGAGGATCTCCAGGCCTGGGGTCCCGCCCGCGCCACCGACAACGTCGAGGGCTATCTGTGGGCGAAGGCGGGCTTCGGTGCGATGCTCGCTGCGACGTCACTCGCGGACGACGCGATGGCCGACCTGATCGACCGTCACCGCGGGTCGATGTACGCGCTGGTGCATGAGGTGTTCGCAGTGGCCGAAGCCCTGGACGTACGGCTGGAGCCCTTCGACGCCTTCGAGGCGCAGGCGTTCCGGAAGGGCACTCCCCCGGCCGTCCGGGAGGCCGCCACCGACCGGCTCACGGCATGGCTGCGCACCCAGCCCAAGGACCGCAGCGGCATCTGGCGCGACATCGCGGTGCGCCGCCGTCCCGTCGAGGTGACGACGCACTACACGACCGTGTTCGAGGAGGCGGAACGCGCGGGCATCGCGACGCCCGTGCTGCGCGCGGTCATCGGCGGGCTGCGGGAACTGGAGCGGGATCCCGGCGGGATGTCGGAGTCGCGCCTGTACGACCTGGACCGCCTCGCCGCCGCGCACAACCCGCCGTCCAGCGGGGCGACTTCGGCCCCGGCCGGTTCCGTCCCGGCTCGCACGGCGGGCTCTGCCCGGGAGCACTCCGTCCCGGCTCGCACCACCGGCTCCGCCCCGGATCACCCCGTCCCGGCTCGCTCCCCCGGCAGCCTGCCTTCCGCGCCGCGGCTCAGCGCGGCCGGAGCCCGCTCCGTACAGAAGTGGCTGGAGGAGCACCGCGAGGAGATGGTCCGGAACCTCGCGGCGTACACCGCGCACGGCAGCTCCAGCGACGACCGGGCGGAGCTCGGCACCTGTCTGGAGTGGCTGCGGCGCTGGCTGGACGAGTCTCTCGGAGCGCCCGGCACCGCGGGAGTCACCGAGGAGTTGCTGGAGCGCCAGGATGCGGGCGGCGTCGTCGTCCGCCGCTACCCGGCCCAGGCCACGGACCACGGGCGGACGGACGGCCACCGGGACGGCGACGGCGCCCGCAGCGCCACCACGGCGCGGCCCTCGACGCAGCCCCCGGCGCAGCCGGTGCTGCTGCTCGCCCACTACGACACGGTGTGGCCCACCGGCACCCTCGCCCAGTGGCCGTTCCGGCGGGACGGCGAGAAGATCACCGGCCCCGGCGTCTTCGACATGAAGGCCGGCCTGGTGCAGGCGGTCTGGGCGCTCCGGGCACTCGACGCGCTCGGACTGCCGCGCCCCGCCTGCACGCTGATGCTGAACGGGGACGAGGAGACCGGCAGCCTCGCCTCCAGCGACGCCATCGTGGCCGAGGCGGCGGCTTCGCGTGCCGCGCTCGTCTTCGAGGCGGCTGCCGGCGGAGCGGTCAAGACGGCCCGCAAGGGAGTCGGCCTCTTCCGGCTCACCGTCGACGGTGTGGAGGCGCACGCCGGACTCGACCCGGCCGCCGGAGCCAGCGCGGTCGAGGAGGCCGCACACCAAGTCCTGCGGCTGGGCGCGTTGAGCGATCCGGAATCCGGCACCACCGTCAACGTCGGTGTCCTGCACGGCGGTACGCGCAGCAACGTCACCGCCGGGCACGCCGTAGCCGACTTCGACATACGGGTCGCCTCCACCGCCGAGCAGAAGCGGATCGAGGCTGCGCTCTCGTCCCTCTCCCCGGTCGATCCCCGTACGAAGATCGCGGTCACCGGCGAGTGGAACCGGCCGGTCTTCGAACGCACTCCCGAGGTGGCACGCCTCTACGGGCTGGCTCGCGCCTGCGCCGAGCCTCTCGGCCTGGATCTGCGGGAGACGTCGGTGGGCGGAGCGAGCGACGGCAACTTCGTCCTCGCGGCGGGCGTGCCCGTGCTCGACGGCCTCGGCGCGGTCGGCGGGGGCGCACACGCCCGCACCGAGCACACGACCGTCGGCGGCATGACGGAGCGCGCCGCGCTCGCGGCCGGGGTGCTCGCGGCGTTCGCCGGGTGATCCTGCTTCAACCCCCCTTTCCGGCAGTACAGTTGATCCTGCGAACGGCCGGATCAACGCTGGTCCCCGGACCAGGAGGGGGATGTCTGTGAGCAGTCTCAGCAAGGGTCTCGAAAAGGTCGAGGTGACGCTGAAGTGGGACCCGAGTCCCATGGGCGCGCCGGTTCATGATCTCGACCTCGTCGCCGCCACGTACACCGGCGACGATCCGCACGGAGACCCCGATTACCTCGTCCACTTCGACAGCCGTTCACCGGACGGCACGATCACGCTCAGCAGGGACAGCCGCACCGGCCAGGGCTTCGGTCCCGACGAGGCCATGACGCTGGAGCTGGAGCGTCTCGCACCCTCATACACGCGTGTCGTCGTGGGCGTGGCCATCCAGCAGGGCGGCGGGCGGATGACGTTCGGCGACGTGTCCAACACCCTCGTGGAGATCGCCGAGGGGTACACCAAGCTGGCGGCGGACGACTTCACGGGAGTGGCGGCCTCGACGGCTGCGACCGTGGCGGAGTTCGTACGCACGGACGGCGGGGCGTGGGAGCTGCGTGACGGGGTCACCGGTTTCGACACCGAACCGGAGTCCTTCGCGAGGGAGATGGGCCGCGGGATCTCCTGAGCGGAGCCCGGGGCCGCGCCCCGCACGCGTACTCCGGAGCCGCGACCGGGCCGCAGGCGGGCCGGACTTCCGCAGCCGGCGCGGGTGCCGACGCACACCTGCCGGTGTTGTGCCGGGATGCGGCCCCTGGGACAGACTTGCCGCATGAGCGATTCCCAGGGGTCTTCCGGGCCTTCCGGTTCTTCCCGGCCTTCCGGTACTGCCGGACCGTCCGGACCGTCCGGCTCTGCCGGCAGTGAGCTGACCGCCCGGACCCCCTGGGCGAACCTCCACCGGCCGCTGCGCCGGTTCCTGCGCACCGAGACGGGCAGCGCCGCCGTGCTGCTGTGCGCCACCCTCGCCGCGCTGCTGTGGGCCAACATCGACTTCGCCTCGTACGAGCGGCTGTGGTCGACGAAGCTGTACGTGGGCGCCGCCGACGGCAGGATCTCGCTGGATCTGCACGATTGGGTCAACAGCGGGCTCATGACGTTCTTCTTCTTCGTCGTCGGCCTGGAGGCACGCCGCGAGTTCGACATGGGCGATCTGCGCGAGCGGCGCAGGGTCGCGCTGCCCGCGCTCGCGGGGATCGGCGGCATGCTCGTCCCCGTAGCGATCTACCTCGCGTTCAACGCGGGCGAACCCTCCGCGCAGGGCTGGGGCGCGGCGATGTCGACGGACACGGCGTTCGCGCTCGGCATGCTCGCCCTGGTCGGGCCGCGCTTCCCGCGGCGGCTGCGGGCCTTCATGCTCACCTTCACCGTCGTCGACGACGTCATCGCGCTGGCCGTCATCGCCTTCGTGTACAGCGAACACATCTCTCCCGTACCGCTGTTGACGGCTTGCGGCCTCCTCGTCGTGGTGCTCGTGCTGCGGTACGCGAATGTCTCGTCCGGGCCCGTCTACGCGCTGCTGGGCGTCGCCATGTGGGTGGCGATGGTGGAGTCCGGTGTCGACCCCATCGTCACGGGTCTCGTACTGGGACTGCTGACGTACGCGTATCCGGCGTCGCGCGGCGACCTGGAACGGGCCAGCGGGCTCTTCCGCCTCTTCCGCGAGCAGCCGACGGGAGAACTCGCGCGCACGGCTCGCGTCGGGCTCGCCGCCGCCATCTCGCCCAACGACCGTCTCCAGAACCTCTTCCACCCCTGGACGAGCTATGTGATCGTCCCCCTCTTCGCCCTGGCCAACACGGGCGTGCCGCTGTCGGCGGAACTTCTCACGCGTGCCTTCACCTCACCCGTGACGCTCGGCATCCTCGTCGGTTTCGTCGTGGGAAAGCCCGTCGGGATCGCCGGCGTCTCGTGGCTGGTGACGCGCCTCAGCGGCGGCCGGCTGCGCCCGCCGGTGGGCTGGGCGGCGACCGTGGGCGGCAGCACGATCGCGGGCATCGGCTTCACCGTCTCCCTCCTGATCGCCGGACTGGCCTTCCACGGGGCGGAGTTGAACGAGGCGAAGATCGGCGTGCTCAGCGCGGCACTGTGCGCGTCCGTCGCGACGTGGGCGGTGTCCCGCGCGACGGCGATGCTGCCGCACCACCTCAAGGGCCGCGCGATGCTGGGCATGTCCGCGCCCCTGACCGATCTGACCACCGAGGTCGACGACGAACGCGACCACGTGCGCGGCCCGGCCGACGCGGCGGTCACGCTCGTCGAGTACGGCGACCACGAATGCCCGTACTGTGCCGGCGCGGAACCCGTCATCCGTACGCTGCTCGGCGGCCGCGACGACGTACGCCATGTGTGGCGCCATCTGCCGCTGACCGACGTCCACCCCAACGCGCAGCTGAGGGCGGAGGCGACCGAGGCGGCCGGGGCCCAGGGCGCGTTCTGGGAGATGCACGACTGGCTCCTGGCCAACCAGGAGGAGACGAGCATCGCCATGCTGGTCCACCGGGCCGAGGTGCTCGGCCTGGACACGGACCGCTTCCGCGCGGATCTGCGCAGCCGTGCCGGTGCCGACCGGATCGCCGAGGACATCGAATCCGCCGACGAGAGCGGGGTGTCGGGCACGCCCACGTTCTTCGTCAACGGGCGCCGCCACCACGGCCCGTACGACAGCGCGGGCCTGCACGCGGCGGTACGCGCGGCGCGGCTGCGGGCCGACATCGGCGGGTGAGAGCGCGTGTTGCCGCATTGCCGCGTGTTACTGCGGGGACGGCGGCGGAGGCGTCCATACGCTGCGAGGAAACCGACTGAAGCAGGGAGACGGACACCGTGCGACGCGAAGACCTGCCCGCCCCGGAGACGGGCATCCTCCTCACCCATTTCCTGACCGTGCGCGACGTGGCTCGGTCACGCGCGTTCTACTCGGACGTCCTCGGCGGCACCGTGGTGCTGGAGGAGAACCCGTGCATCGTCAGACTCGCCAACGGCTGGCTCATCATGAATCCGGGCGGCGGCCCCACACCCGACAAGCCCGAGGTGACGCTGCGGCCGCCCGAGAACCCGGACACCACCTCGAGCTTCCTCAACATCCGCGTGGCCGACATCCAGGAGTGCTATCGCGAATGGAGCGCCAGGGGCGCCGAGTTCCTCACCCCTCCCATCGACCGCAAGGCCGAACTGCGCTGCTACGTACGCGATCCCGACGGCTACCTCATCGAGGTCGGCCAGGCGACGGGACTGCTGGAGGGCATCCTCGCCGACCCGCCGGCGACCCCTGGCTGAGCAGGCATTCGCCGAACGTGCCGTCCTTTGGGCCTCGCTGCCGGGTGGTGCCCCAGGAATTCGCGGCCCCAGGGGACCCGGCCCAGGCCGGAGGCTCTTGGAGAAGCACGAAGCCGCCGCCACGGCGCGCAACCACCCAGCACGAGAGTCCGGCAGCATCGGCGACTGCCGGCCGGCGGGGCCCAGGGCCGCGAGGCCCAGGGGGACCGCGTCCGGCTGATCTCCCGGCTATGCCGGGAACGCCCTGCCCGCGCGGAGGTTCCAGCGGCCCGAGCGGCCGCTGAACTCCGTCACCGTCAGCGGTGCGACGTCCACCCGCCAAAGGCTCTGCGCCGGTGCGCCCAGGGCGTGCACCACCAGGGCGCGCACGACGTCGGGTTCCACGACGGCCAGCAACCGCCCGTGAAATTCGGCCAGTTCCGTCAGCCACTCGCCCGCCCGGGCACAGAACTGCTCGACGGACTCCCCGCCGTGCGGAGCGCCGGCCGGATCGGAGAGCCACCGCGCCACGCCCTCCGGTTCGGCGGCACTCACCTCCTCCAGCGTCAGACCGCGCCAGCGGCCCATCGCACAGCCGGACAACCGCTCGTCGACCGGTCCGGCGGCGACGCCGTCGATACCGAGCCCGAGCCCTTCGGCGGTCTGCGCACAGCGCGGCGACGGCGAGACGGCTGTGCGCCCGGCGGCAGTCAGCAGCGCACCGGCCGCCGTCCGCGCCTCCCGCACTGACCGCAGCCCCGCGGCGCTCAGCGGACGCCCGTCGTCGAAACGGAACTCCTCGGACGACTCGCTGCGGGCAGGCGAGATCAAAGTCACTCGCGTGGTCATCGGCCTCTCCTCCCCCGTGAACGGCGGCTCTCCGCACGGGAGTTGATCACGTGGCGCCCCGATGCCCGGGTTGTGCGGCCTTGGCCGGGCAGGTGGTGTCGGGGTACCTTCCGGTCGTATCGATCGACGACGGCAGGGCGGAAGCCGGTGAGATTCCGGCGCGGTCGCGCCACTGTATGCCCCTTCCGGTCCGCTGCCGTGCGCAGCGTACGGGCGGGGGCGAGCCAGACCCGCTGTGCTGTCACGAGCTCCACCGACAGGGACGCGAGTTCCCACCAGGAGGTCCTGCCATGGCACAGTCCATCGCCCCGCCCAGTTCCGCAACTTCCGCCCCCGGCGCAGCCGTTCCCGCGACTCTGCCGGTCAAGGCGATTCTTCCGTGGGCTTTCTTCTTCGGTCTGCTGATGCTCGTCCTGCTGTACTTCGTCGGCGCGGAGCAGGGGGCCACGTCCCTCATCTCCGGCATGGGCGTGCACGAGTGGGTCCACGACGGACGCCACCTTCTCGGCTTCCCCTGCCACTGAGCGGGGAGGCGCACGATGAACTCCTCCACTGTGAGGACCCTCCTTGTACGCGGCATGCTCGCCGGTCTCGTCGCCGGGCTGTTCGCCCTGGTTGCGGCCTCCTTCCTGGGTGAGCCGCACATCGACGCGGCCATCGCCTACGAGGAGGCGCATTCGCACGAGCACGGCGGCGAGGCACCGCTCGTCAGCCGCGGCATGCAGTCCACCGCGGGCCTCGCCACCGCAGTCCTGGTCTACGGCGTGGCCATCGGCGGCATCGCCTCGCTCGCCTTCAGCTTCGCGCTGGGGCGTGTGGGCCGCTTCGGTCCGCGTGCGACGGCACTGCTGCTGGCGGGCGCCGCGTTCGTCTGCCTGTACCTGGTGCCGTTCCTGAAGTACCCGGCCAACCCGCCGTCCGTGGGCGACCCGGCGAGCCTCGACAAGCGCACGGCTCTGTACTTCCTGATGGTGCTGCTGAGCGTGCTGCTCGCCGTCGCGGCGACGATCCTCGGCAAGCGCCTGGCACCGCGCCTGGGCAACTGGTACGCGACGGTGGCGGCGGCAGCCGGCTTCGCGTTCGCCGTCGGGCTCGCCTACGCCTTCCTCCCGTCCCTCAGTGAACTTCCCGACCACTTCCCCGCCTTGCTGCTGTGGGAGTTCCGCGTCTCGACGCTCGCCGTGCACCTGGTGCTGTGGGCCGCCTTCGGGCTGACGTTCGGCCATCTCGCCGAGCGGGCTCTGGGGTCGGCGGCACGCGGCGAGAAGGGCGCGGAGTCGCCGTCCGCCGCGGCGCCCGCCGCACACTGATGACCTGACGACCTCGCTCCACGCCGCACGAACGCCGCTGCCGGGCACCCGCGAAGGGTGCCCGGCAGCGGCGGTTCGGCCTCTGAGGAGCCCCGCCGGGGCCCCTCCGGCGCCTCAGCCGCGGGCCGCGACCTCCGTCCGTACGGTCCGTGCCGCCTCCACCATGTGCTCCAGTGCCTGACGCACCTCCGGCCAGCCGCGGGTCTTCAGACCGCAGTCCGGGTTGACCCACAGCCGCTCCGCCGGGATCGCACCGAGGCCCTTGCGCAGCAGCGACGCAACCTCACCGGCGTCGGGCACCCGAGGGGAGTGGATGTCGTAGACACCGGGGCCGACTTCGTTCGGGTAGCCGGCCGTGGCGAGTTCGCCGGCGACCTGCATGTGCGAGCGGGCCGCCTCCAGGCTGATGACGTCGGCGTCGAGACCCGCGATGGCGGAGACGATGTCGCCGAACTCCGCGTAGCACATGTGCGTGTGGATCTGGGTGTCCGCACGCACGCCGCCGGTGGCCAGCCGGAAGGACTCCGTCGCCCACGCCAGGTACTGCGGGCGCCCGTCGGCCCGCAGCGGCAGCGTCTCGCGCAGAGCGGGCTCGTCGACCTGGATGACGGCCGTGCCGGCGGCCTCCAGGTCGGCGACCTCGTCCCGCAGGGCCAGCGCGACCTGGCGTGCCGTCTCCGCCTGCGGCTGGTCGTCCCGTACGAACGACCACGCGAGCATGGTGACCGGGCCGGTGAGCATGCCCTTGACGGGGCGTGAGGTCTGCGACTGGGCGTAGCGCGTCCACCCCACCGTCATCGGCTCGGGACGTGAGACGTCGCCGGCGAGGATCGGCGGCCGTACGTAGCGGGTGCCGTAGGACTGCACCCAGCCGTGCTGCGTGGCGAGGTATCCGTTCAGCTGCTCCGCGAAGTACTGCACCATGTCGTTGCGTTCGGGCTCGCCGTGCACCAGCACGTCCACTCCGGCCTGCTCCTGGAAGGCCAGTACGTCGCGGATCTCCGCGGCGATCCGCTTGTCGTAACCCTCCGCGTCGAGCCGTCCGGCCCTCAAGTCGGCCCGTGCGGTGCGCAGTTCGCCGGTCTGCGGGAAGGAGCCGATGGTGGTCGTGGGGAGCAGCGGCAGACCCAGCCGGGTGCGCTGTGCCGCGGCGCGCTCCGGGTAGGACTGAGCGCGGCGCCCGTCGGCGTCGGTGACGGCCGCGGTACGGGCCCGTACCGCCGGGTCGCGGGTGAGGGCGGCGGACGAACGGGAGGCGAGCGCCGAGGAGTTGGCGTGCAGCAGACCCGCGATGACGTCGGTGCCCTCGCTCAGGCCCTTCGCCAGGGCGACGGTCTCCTCCACCTTCTGCCGTGCGAAGGCGAGCCAGCGCGCCACCTGCGGGTCCACGTCCCGCTCGACCGCGGCGTTCAGCGGTACGTGCAGCAGCGAGCAGGACGGCGCGACATCGACGCGGTCGGCGAATCCGAGCAGCGACGCCAGCGTGGAGAGCGACCGCTTCAGGTCGTTGATCCACACGTTGCGGCCGTCCACGACCCCCGCGACCAGCCGCTTGCCGGGCAGTCCGCCCGCACGCGCCAGATCCTCCAGATTGGCGGCGGCCGGTCCCGTGAAGTCCATCGCCAGCCCCTCGACGGGTGCCTTGGCGAGTACGGGCAGGGCCTCCCCGAGACGGTCGAAGTAGGACGCCACCAGCAGTGCGGGCCGGTCGGCCAGTCCGCCCAGATCGCGGTAGGCGCGTGCGGCGGCGTTCAGCTCCGCGGAGGTACGGTCCGCGGCCAGCGCCGGCTCGTCGAGCTGCACCCAGCGGGCGCCGGCTGCGCGCAGGTCGGCGAGCACCTCGGCGTAGACGGGCAGCAGCCGGTCCAGCAGGGTCAGCGGTTCGAAGTCCGCGGCGACGCCGGGCGCGGGCTTGGCGAGCAGCAGATACGTGACGGGACCGACGAGGACCGGCCTGGCGTCATGGCCCTGCGCGAGGGCCTCGGCCAGTTCGCCCTTCTGCTTCGAGGAGTCCGCCCCGAAGACGGTGTCCGGCCCCAACTCCGGTACGAGGTAGTGGTAGTTGGTGTCGAACCACTTCGTCATCTCCAGCGGTGCGACGTCCTGAGTGCCGCGCGCCATCGCGAAGTAGCCGTCAAGGGCGTCGGCGGCCTGCGCGGCCCGGTGCCGTTCGGGTACGGCACCGACCATGAGGGTGGTGTCCAGCACATGGTCGTAGAGGGAGAAGTCTCCGGTGGGCACCTCGTGCACGCCGGCGGCCCTGAGCTGCTGCCAGTTCTCCTGGCGCAGCCCCGCTGCGGTCTCCCGCAGGGCGTCGGCGGTGACACGGCCCTTCCAGTAGCCCTCGACGGCCTTCTTCAGTTCACGGCCGGGACCCTGCCGCGGATATCCGTGGACCGTGGCCAGGGACCTCGTAGATGCGTTCGCTGCCGCGGCTGCGGACTTCGGTGTCACTCAACTCTCCTTCGCGAGTCTCGCCGGTGACCCTGATGCACGGGCGAGGGAGGAGAGGCGACGCGGCGGCCGCACGCACGCCGCGTGCCGTCCGCCTGTACCGCCGACCCGCCCTCGAGGTCACCGAGATCGCCGCATACGACCGTCGTACACGGGCAGTGGCAGGTCTTCGGACTCGTGGGCCTGCCGCGTCCGTGTTCCACGGACCGGCACCTACTGGCCGTCGCTTCCCGGGCCCACTCGGGCCCAGTGCGTAAGACGGCGTTCGTTCCCACTCACCGCTGCGGGGCAGTTCCGGAGTCTCACCGGATTCCCTCTTGCGACGTGCCTGCCTGGCGGACAGGCCGAACCGACTGCTCTTCCAGCGTACGGGGGTGTGTGGCGCACCGGCAAAGGCCGGGGATGCGGGGTAACTCATGCTCCCCGCCGGTTTACGCGGGGGTGGGCACGGCTCACGCCGGGTGTGGCCGCCGGCCGGGCCGCTCGCTCCGGCCGGACGCCGGGCCGGGCCCGCTCCCGCCTCCTTGCGGTGTCCCGGGCCGCCGGTGGCGACAGCGCCTCACCGCTCGCCTCCCACGGGGCCGCCGCCGCGCGTGGGTCAGTGCCGACCCGGGCCTCGAGGCTCGTGCCTCCCGGCCGCAGGCCCAGGCGGGGCAGGGGCACTTGGGTAACCGGGCCGCAGGAGGGCCCGCGGCGTGGCGCTCCCGAGTCGGCCAGGACGGGCGCCCGTTGGCCCCGCTCCGGGCCGGAACGGCCGCATGCGCGGCGGTCCGCCGTCCGTGTCCCGGCGGTGTGGCGCGCGCCGAGTCGCGGCCCGCCGGTTCCAAGCTGCTGCCGGAGACTCGCCGCTCCGCCGGCGCGCAGACCGGGCGGGGCGATCCCTTCCACGAGCGACTGGAGAAGATGACCATGCCATCCCGCCCCGCGCCCGCGTCCACTCCGGCATCCGGAGCATCCGGAACCGCGGCCGCTCCCGAAACCCGGGCCGCCTTCGAAGGCCAGGCCGCACCCCAAGCCCAGGCCGCACCCGCCGCCGAGGACGCCGGACTGCCCCCGGAGGCCAACCCCGCAGACCCGCGGTTCTGGCAACTGCCGCACGAACAGCGGCACCAGGTCTTCGCCATGCTGCGCGAGCGGGAGGCGCCCACGTACTTCGCACACCCGCAGCACACCCTGCGCAAGCGCCAGCAGCCCGGCTTCTACGCCCTCGTCCGGCACGAGCACGTGCAGGAGGCGAGCCGCAACGCGGCGGTGTTCGGGAGCGCGCCGGGTGTCACCACGCCGCACCCCGCACGCTGGGTGAAGGCCCTCTTCGGGGAGTCCATGGTCAACCTCGACGGCCGTGACCACGCCAAGCTGCGGAAGATCATCTCCCGTGCGTTCAGCCCGCGGCTGCTGGCCGGCACCGAGAAGGACATCGAGGACGTCGTCGCCACCGTCGTCGGTGACGCGGTGCGGCAGCCCTCCCGCGAATTCGTCACCGCTGTCGCCTCGCTGGTGCCGTTCGAGGTGGTGTGCAACATGATGGGCATCCCCCGGCGCCACCGGCCGCGCATCCTCGCCCAGCTCAACGACGCCTCGGAGAACATCGGCGTACGGCGGGGAGCCGGCGCGAAGTTCCGTATCCCGGGCAAGGGGCTGCGGGCCCTGGCCCGTATGCACGTCATGATCGCCATGCTCGCGCGGGAGCGCCGGCGCCGCCCAGCCGACGACCTCATCTCGGCGCTCGTGACCGCCGATGTGGACGGGCAGTGCCTGGGAAACCGTCAACTGGGCGCGTTCTTCACGCTGTTGATGGTGGCGGGGGTGGAGACGACCCGTAACGCGATCTCGCACGGCCTCGCGCTGCTCAGCGCACACCCCGAGCAGCGGGAGCTGTGGGAGAGCGACTTCGAGAAGTACGCGGACACCGCCGTCGACGAGATCGTGCGGTGCTCGACGCCCATCATCCAGTTCCGGCGCACGCTGCGCACCGACCACGTCATGGGCGGCCGTACGCTGCGCAGAGGCGACACCGTCGCGCTCTACTACGCCTCAGCCAACCGCGACGAGGCCGTCTTCCCCGACGCCGGCGCCTTCGACATCACCCGTGACCCCAACCCCCACCTCGGCTACGGCGGCGGAGGCCCGCACCACTGCCTGGGCGCGCACCTGGCCCGGCAGGAGCTCAAAGCGCTCTTCAGGCTGCTGCTCACCGACTCCGTCGGCATGCGGGCCGACGGACCGCCGGACCTGGTGCCCTCCAGCTTCGACAACCGCATCCGTTCACTGCAGTTCGACATCGCCCGGCCTCGCGACGGCGGAGAGGCGACCGCCCGGGTGAGCGGCGCCTGACGTCCGGAGCGCTCCACCGGGGCCCGTGCGGGACTGCGGGGGGCGCGGCGGCGTTGTGTCCCGGCGCGCGCCGGGACACAACGCGCGCCGTTGCCGCGCGCCCGAAGGTGGTTCTGCGCGCCTGTTACTGAGGGCCCGTCACCGTACGATGAATTGCATGAATACCGTGGTGTTTCTTCTCGCCCTCGGCACCACTTGTCGTATTACCAGGTTCATAACGAAGGACACCCTCGCGGCGAGCTTCCGATCGTGGGTGGCCGCGCGATTCGGTGACGATTCCAGGCCCGCCTATCTCGTCACCTGCAGCTGGTGCACCAGCATCTGGGTGTCCACCGCCGTCGTTCCTTCTGCGTATCTCGCCGGCGGCTCGCTCGCATTCCAGGCCGTCGCCATGATCCTCACCGTGTCCTACCTCGCGGGGATCGCATCCAACTGGATCGACTGAAACTGCGGTGTCAGCGCCGTGTGCCGACCCGAATCCCCTTCTTCCGCACCGCGGTTGAGCCGCATCTCCTCCCGCGGGAGCCGTTCTCCCGGCCGCTCCGCACGGGAGCGCCGCCGATGTGTCGGCGGTACCCCGTCCGGGGCACACAACGTGTACGGAATTCCCGTAGCGGCCTCCGCCTTCTCCGGACTGCCAGGCGGGCGCCGACCCTGCCGTACCGCATGCAGCCACCGATGTGCGGCTCGGAGAGGCGGGCAATGCCGGGGGCGCACGAGAGCGCCACCGGACCGTATCCGCCCGGCTCTCGCACACGAATTCACCGACCACCGCGCAGAACCCGCCGGAATGAGCGGGGCGAGCGGTGCGGCATCGCCGGGTCCGAGGGACTCGTGCGCCGGAAAGGGCCGCTGCTGCGGCCAGGAGCGAAGGAGGATGCTCGATGGGATGCAATTGCGGCGGGCGCGGAGCCCGGCGGACCGTCACCGTCTACAGGCTGATTCTGCCGAACGGCGTCACCCGTGACTACGTCACCTTGCAGGAGGCCAACGCGGCCAACAGCAGGGAAGGGGGCAGGGGCACCGTCGTCGCGGTCAACCAGTAAGAGCGCAGGCAGAGAACCCTCACGCGGGCCGGACACGCCTGGTCCCGCGTGAGGGTTCCGCATTTCACCACGGCACATCGCGACGCCGGGCAGTCGCGGTCGCCTCCGCGACCGTGGTGACCATCGGGCGGAATGATCAAACGAGCAAACCGGCGAAGCCTCCGCCGAACTTGGCGACCGTCCAACTGAGGGGGCGCCAAGGCGTGATGGCGCAGACCCGTGAGACGCGGCGTGCGCCCCCCTTTGGCGAGTTTCCACTGCCGGCAATCAACGACTCGTGCATGTACGGAAATTGACCACGGAGCGTGTCGCGCGACCAAACGTCCGGAGGCGGCCGGGAATCTCCCCGGCAGGCGCTCGAGATGAAATCGGCATCCGGTCTCCACCGGCGAAGGTGACCTCTTGGATGTCAACTGAGCCGAAAGCCAGGGGACTTGCGCTTCGAACGCCGCACCTCGCCAATCAGGGGCGCGCGGTCGGCCCTTGCGCAGCACTACGGGGGCGCGGGCGGCGCTTCATCGATTTTCCGGAGAGGGCAGCCCCCCCGGGTCTCGTCGATTCACTCGTCCTGGTGGAGAACATACGGCGGGTAACCATGTGCCGGGATGACCGAAACAGCCCCGCACCCCTGTTCTTTGAGACAAAGACCCCGTGCGCGGAGGCGCCGTCCCTCCCTCGGTTTATGCGCCCCCTCACTCCCAATTGCGCTCGGCCGAACGGGGGTTATCGCGTCCGCTCATCTAGCTCAACTCCGCATTGAGACGCCTACTGAAGATGTCGGCAGGTGAGCCGTCGGCTCCTTTCTGGCCTGGCCGCCGGCTCTCAACACACCGATGCCGCACGGTCATTGACTCAGTCGAACCGCGTCAACGGCACAAGGCTCTCGCCTTCCGTCCGTGGACCGATGAGAGGACTCAGCATGCCAACGACCACCACACTCAGCCCTCCCACACCGCTTACTCCGATTTGTGGGGACGCTGTTTCGTTCACCGTCACGGTGACGGAAGCGGACCCCGGCACCAACGGAGACCCGTCCGGTCCCGTCACCATCTTCATCAGCAACGACGGACCGCCCCTGACCGGCAACCTGGTTGTGGCGACTCCGGGTTCCGGCGTCGGCACGGTCACCCTCAGCACCCTCCCCGGCGACGTACCCGCTGGATCCCACAGCGCCGTCGCCCTGTACCCGGGAGGCGGGCTCTCCGCCCCGTCCTTCTCCGACCCGCCGGTCGTCTTCACCGTGACTCCGGCCACGACCACGACGACGATCAGCGCGACACCCGACCCGTCGACGTGCGGCGACTCCGTCCTTGTCTGCGCCACCGTGGCCAACACCGACATCCCGGGCAACATCCCCACAGGCACGGTGACTTTCGGCGGCACCGCCGGCGTCACCGGCACCTTCGTCGTCGACGGCACCGGCCAGGCCTGCGCTCCGGCCAGCACCACCCTCGACAGCGGCACCATCACCGCCACCTACAACCCGAGCAGCCCGCCCTGCTTCGCCACCTCCACCGCCACACCGTTCACCCTCACCGTCAACCCGGCGACGACCACGACCACGATCAACGTCACGCCGCCCGGGCCCTTCACCTGTGGTGACTTGGTCACCGTCTGCGCCACCGTCGCCGGCGGACCCACCACACCCACCGGCACGGTCACCTTCGGCGGCACGGCCGGCCTGATTGGCACGTTCCCGCTCGTCGCCGGTCAGGCCTGCGCGGCCAGCACCACCCTCGACAGCGGCACCATCACCGCCACCTACAACCCGGACGACACCTGCTTCGCCACCTCCGCCGCCACACCCGTCAACATCACGGTCAACCCGGCGGCGACGACCACCACGATCAACGCGACACCCAACCCCGCCATCTGCGGCGAATCGGTCACCGTCTGCGCCACCGTCGCGGGCGGACCCACCACACCCACCGGAACCGTCACCTTCGGCGGCACCGCGGGAGTCACCGGCACCTTCCCACTCGTCGCCGGACAGGCATGCGCACCCGCCAGCACCACCCTCGACAGCGGCACCATCACCGCCACCTACAACCCGGACGACACCTGCTTCGCCACCTCCACGGCCACCCCGGTCAACCTCACCGTCAACGCGGCCGCGACCAGCACCACGATCAACCTCACGCCGCCCGGGCCCTACACCTGCGGCGACTCCATCACCGTCTGCGCCACCGTCGCCAACAACGACGTGCCAGGGAACACACCCACCGGCACCGTCACGTTCACCGGTACCGCGGGAGTCACGGGCACCTTCCCACTCGTCGCCGGTCAGGCCTGCGCCCCAGCCAGCACGACGCTCGACAGCGGCACCATCGTCGCCACGTACAACAGCGACGACCCCGCCTGCTTCACCGGCTCCGTCACCACGGAAAACCTCACGATCAACCCGGCGGCGACCACCACCACGATCAACGCGACACCCAACCCGTCCACCTGCGGCGAATCCGTCCTGGTCTGCGCCACCGTCGCCAACAACGACTTCCCCGGCAACGTCCCCACCGGAACCGTCACCTTCGGCGGCACCGCAGGAGTCACCGGCACCTTCCCACTCGTCGCCGGACAGGCATGCGCACCGGCAAGCACTTCGTTCACGAGCGGCACCATCACCGCCACCTACAACCCGGACGACACCTGCTTCGCCACCTCCACGGCGACCCCGGTCAACCTCACCGTCACCCCGGCGGCGACGACCACGACGATCAGCGCGACACCCAACCCGTCCACCTGCGGCGAATCCGTCCTGGTCTGCGCCACCGTCGCCAACAACGACCTCCCGGGCAACGTCCCCACCGGAACCGTCACCTTCGGCGGCACCGCAGGAGTCACCGGCACCTTCCCACTCGTCGCCGGCCAGGCCTGCGCACCCGCCAGCACCACCCTCAGCACCGGCACCATCACCGCCACCTACAACAGCGACGACCCCGCCTGCTTCGCCACCTCCACGGCCACACCCGTCAACCTCACCGTCGATGCGGCCGCGACGACCACCACGATCAACGCGACACCCAACCCCGCCGTCTGCGGCCAGTCTGTCCTGGTCTGCGCCACCGTCGCCAACAACGACCTCCCGGGCAACACACCCACCGGCACCGTGACCTTCGGCGGCACCGCGGGAGTCACCGGCACCTTCCCACTCGTCGCCGGCCAGGCCTGCGCACCCGCCAGCACCACCCTCAGCACCGGCACCATCACCGCCACCTACAACAGCGACACCCCCGCGTGCTTCGCCAACTCCACGGCCACACCCGTCAACCTCACCGTCAACCCCGCAGCCACCACCACAACCATCAACCTCACCCCGCCCGGGCCCTACACCTGCGGCGACCCCATCACCGTCTGCGCCACCGTCGCCAACAACGCCTTCCCCGGCAACGTCCCCACCGGAACCGTCACCTTCGGCGGCACCGCGGGAGTCACCGGCACCTTCCCCGTCATCGCCGGCCAGGCCTGCGCCCCAGCCAGCACGACACTCGGCAGCGGGACCATCACCGCCACCTACAACAGCGACGACCCCGCCTGCTTCGCCACCTCCACGGCCACCCCGGTCAACCTCACCGTCAACCCGGCGGCGACCACCACGACGATCAACGCGACACCCAACCCCGCCGTCTGCGGCCAGTCTGTCCTGGTCTGCGCCACCGTCGCCAACAACGACGTCCCCGGCAACACACCCACCGGCACCGTGACCTTCGGCGGCACCGCGGGAGTCACCGGCACCTTCCCACTCATCGGCGGCCAGGCCTGCGCCCCAGCCAGTACGACACTCGGCAGCGGGACCATCACCGCCACCTACAACAGCGACACCCCCGCGTGCTTCGCCAACTCCACCGCCACCCCCGTCAACCTCACCGTCAACCCCGCAGCCACCACCACAACCATCAACCTCACCCCGCCCGGGCCCTACACCTGCGGCGACCCCATCACCGTCTGCGCCACCGTCGCCAACAACGCCTTCCCCGGCAACGTCCCCACCGGAACCGTCACCTTCGGCGGCACCGCGGGAGTCACCGGCACCTTCCCCGTCATCGCCGGCCAGGCCTGCGCCCCAGCCAGCACGACGCTCGACAGCGGCACCATCACCGCCACCTACAACAGCGACACCCCCGCGTGCTTCGCCAACTCCACCGCCACCCCCGTCAACCTCACCGTCAACCCCGCAGCCACCACCACAACCATCAACGCGACTCCGAACCCCGTCACGTGCGGTGAGTCGGTCACCGTGTGCGCCACCGTCACCGGCGGACCTTCAACACCCACCGGAACGGTCACCTTCGGCGGCACCGCAGGAGTCAACGGCACGTTCCCGCTCATCGCCGGTCAGGCCTGCGCTCCGGCCAGCACCACCCTCGACAGCGGCACCATCACAGCGACCTACAACCCGGACGACGCCTGCTGGGCCACCTCCACGGCCACCCCGGTCAACCTCACCGTGACCCCGGCCGCGACGACAACAACCATCAACCTCACCCCGCCCGGGCCCTACACCTGCGGCGACTCCATCACCGTCTGCGCCACCGTCGCCAACAACGACGTCCCCGGCAACACACCCACCGGCACCGTGACCTTCGGCGGCACCGCGGGAGTCACCGGCACCTTCCCACTCATCGGCGGCCAGGCCTGCGCACCGGCCAGCACCACCCTCGACAGCGGCACCATCACCGCCACCTACAACAGCGGCGACCCCGCCTGCTTCACGAACTCCACGGCCACCCCGGTCAACCTCACCGTGACCCCGGCCGCGACCACCACAACCATCAACCTCACCCCGCCCGGGCCCTACACCTGCGGCGACTCCATCACCGTCTGCGCCACCGTCGCCAACAACGACGTCCCCGGCAACACACCCACCGGCACCGTGACCTTCGGCGGCACCGCGGGAGTCACCGGCACCTTCCCACTCATCGGCGGCCAGGCCTGCGCACCGGCCAGCACCACCCTCGGCAGCGGCACCATCACCGCCACCTACAACAGCGATGACCCGGGCTGCTTCGCCACCTCCACGGCCACCCCGGTCAACCTCACCGTCAACCCGGCGGCGACCACCACGACGATCAGCGCCACACCCAACCCGTCCACCTGCGGCCAGTCCGTCCTGGTCTGCGCCACCGTCGCCAACAACGACGTCCCGGGGAACACACCCACCGGCACGGTGACGTTCGGCGGCACGGCCGGCCTGAGCGGCACGTTCCCGCTCGTCGGCGGCCAGGCCTGCGCACCGGCCAGCACCACCCTCAGCAGCGGCACGATCACCGCCACCTACAACAGCGATGACCCGGGCTGCTTCGCCACCTCCACGGCCACCCCCGTGAACCTCACCGTCAATGCGGCGGCCACCACCACAACGATCAGCGCCACACCCAACCCGTCCACCTGCGGCCAGTCCGTCCAGGTCTGCGCCACCGTCGCCGGCGGACCCTCCACACCCACCGGAACCGTCACCTTCGGCGGCACCGCGGGAGTCACCGGCACCTTCCCGCTCGTCGCCGGCCAGGCCTGCGCACCCGCCAGCACCACCCTCGACAGCGGCACCATCACCGCCACCTACAACAGCGACACCCCCGCGTGCTTCGCCAACTCCACCGCCACCCCCGTCAACCTCACCGTCAACCCCGCAGCCACCACCACAACCCTCAACGCGACACCCAACCCGTCCACCTGCGGCCAGTCCGTCCAGGTCTGCGCCACCGTCACCGGCGGACCCTCCACACCCACCGGAACCGTCACGTTCACCGAGCCCAACGGCACTCTGCACCCCAACGTCCCGCTCGTCGCAGGGCAGGCGTGCTTCACCTCAACCACCCTCACCACCGGCAACGTCCAAGCCACCTACACGCCCAACGACGCCTGCTGGGCCACCTCCACCGCCACACCACTGCCGATCGTCGTCAACGCGGCAGCCACCACGACCACCGTCACGGCGACACCCAACCCGTCCACCTGCGGCCAGTCCGTCCAGGTCTGCGCCACCGTCACCGGCGGACCCTCCACACCCACCGGAACCGTCACCTTCACCGGTCCCGGGGTCAACACGACTGTTCCGCTCACGGGCGGGCAGGCCTGCTTCACTTCCTCCAGCCTGTCCAGCGGAACGATCACCGCGAGCTACAACGGAACCGCTTGCTTCGCCACGTCCTCGGGCACGGTGAACATCGTCTCGACCGTCGTCAACACCACCGTCACGGCGCCGCCCGCGCAGATCCGCAGGCGCACGAACGGCCAGCTGGTCATCCAGACGATGAACGCGACGCTCAGGAACAGCGCGACGCTGGCTCCCATCGCGGGCCAGACGGTGGTCTTCACCGCCAACACCGCAGGCGGCCCGTTCGTTCTCGGGTCGGCGGTCACCAACGCCAGCGGTGTGGCGACCCTCGCACCGCCGACCTTCGTCGTCCCGGTGTCCGTCGTGTCCGCCACCACGTACACGGCTTCCTTCGCGGGAGTGCCCTGCATCAACCCGTCCTCGGCAACGGCCACGTTGACCTTCGTACCGGTCCCGTCCGTGCCCTGATCCCATCCGTCCTCAACCCGCGCCGGGCCGCCTCCAGCGGCCCGGCGCGGCCGTGTTCGCAGTCTTCGATGGGGCACGCATCTTGCACGACCGCATCAACCGGCGTATATCCTTCATCGGATTCATTTCGCCCATGTCCGTCACTGCGTTTCAGCACACACCAATCCCCCGGTCTCTTTGCTCCTTTTGGTGACGAACGCGGTAAGCGGTCGCTCGTCCAGGGCGACTCGCGAGTAGATTTTTACGCCGCATTCCGCCACAACCGTTTTCCAGGGCTACTGACTGCACTACGTTGTCAGGCGCGTACACCCCGCGAACCGGTCGGGTCAGACCAGCCCGTCTGACGGTTCTCCCGTTACGGGCCTGATCTGCGCCGTGAGCGATGCCCGTACGGAGGGCAGCCCGCGCTCACTGAGACGCCCGCCCGAAGCTCCAACCCTCGCGTGGCGACGGACAGTTGAACAGCGAGCTCGAGCACCGCCCCGGACCAGGCGCTTTCGATGCTTCACCGCTCCTGGCCTGTCGGCGCCTGCTCGCGACAGCACTTCCGGCTCCACTGGGAATTGGTGGATCGGCGACTTCAGCACCCCGCGCAAGCTGCCCCGAAAGAGAAATCATGAGAAGACCTCGCATTGCGGTATCACGTCTTGCGGCCGCCGCGACCGCACTCGCCATTACGGCGACCGCGTGCAGCGGCCTGAACAGCGCTTCCGGCGAACAGGAGTTCAGCGGCAAGACCCTCACGGTCGCCGGCACCTGGAACGGCGGCGAGGGGAAGGCCTTCAGAAAGGTGCTCGACGGCTTCACCAAGAAGACGGGCGCCAAAGTGAAGTTCCTCTCCAGCCGCGCGCAGGGCCGTGACGATTTCGCCCTTTTCATCCGCGATCTGCGCAAGAGCGGCAAGACTCCTGATGTGGCGATGGTGCCGCAGGTGGGTGTGCTCCAGCAGTTCGCCCAGAAGGGATGGCTGGAGCCGCTGCCGCCAGAGGTCGAACTCGAGGCCGCCCGCAATTTCGCGCTCGTGTGGCAGAACTACGGCAGCGTGCGGCGGATCTTCTACGGCCTCTACTTCAAGGCGTCGCACAAGTCGACCGTCTGGTACAACCCGAAGACCTTCGAGAAGGCCGGAGTGCAGCCTCCGAAGGACTACACGGAAATGGTCGACAGCGGCGAGAAGCTGTCCGCGACCGGCACCTCGGCCTTCTCAGTGGCCGGGAAGGACGCCTGGCCGCTGACCGACTGGTTCGAGAACATCTACCTGGCGCAGGCCGGGCCCGCCAACTACGCCAAGCTGGCCACGAACGAGATCGGGTGGACTGACCCCTCCGTCATCAAGGCCCTCAAGACCTTCGGCAAGCTCTTCAAGGGCGACAAACTGGTGGAGGGCGGCGGGACGGAGGCCCTGCGCACCGACCTCAACGAGTCCGTCGGCGCGGTCTACGGCAAGGACCCCAAGGCCGCCATGGTCTACGAGGGCGACTTCGTGGCCGGGATCATATCCGGCGAGTTCAACAGGGACGTCGACGAGGACGCCGACTTCTTCGAGTTCCCGCCCGTGGGCAAGGGCAAGCAGGCGCCCGTGATCAGCGGCGGCGACGCCGCGGTCGCCATGAAGGAGGCCAAGAACAAGGAAATGGCCATGTCCTTCATCGAGTACCTGGCGAGCCCGAAGGCCGCGGAGATCTGGGCCAAGGAGGGCGGGTTCCTGTCACCCAACATCAATCTGAACCTGAACGCCTACCCGGACGACACCACCCGCAAGGTCGCCAAGTCCCTCGTCGACGCCGGTGAAGCCGTGCAGTTCGACATGTCCGACCAGGCGCCGGGCGACTTCGGCGGCACACCCGGCCAGGGCGAGTGGCGGCTGCTGCAGGAGTTCATCCGCGACCCGTCCGACCCGGAGGCGACAGCCCAGAAGCTCGACGAGGCGGCGGCGAAGGCCTATCTGGACGCGTCGGCCACCGGCACGACGGGCTGACGAACACCGCAACCGCACAGCACCTCGACCGCACACCGACCGATCCGCACCACCCGCACCACCCGCACCACCCGCACCACCCGCAATCGGTCTGCTTGCCGCGTCGCCCGGTCCTGCCGACCGGGAACGGACCCTCGCGGCCGCACAGGAGGAACTCCGGCAACCGGCCCGGGTCCTGGTCCCGGCCCCGGCGCCCCGCCGGCCCTGCGTGAGCCCGACGGTCCGTTCCCGGGTGCCCGGCGCTGGTTCCCGCCCCGCTCCCGCTCCTGCTCCGCTCCCGCCATGGCACCCCCGACGGCCGCCCGTCGACCCACCGTGCGCACTCTCGTACGCCCTCATGCACCGCCGCGATGTGACGACCGTGTGACGTGTCACAGACAGCACGAGCGTGGATGTGGGAGCTTCAACTCCGTTACTCATCAGTAGAGTTGCTGGGATTCCGGGAGCGAGGTCCGGTCGGGATGCGGGCCACACCGGCAGCCGTCGACATGTGCGCCGGCGCGCCGGGTGGCTCCCCCAGCGGTCCGGTCCGCACGTCGGCCCGGGACGGACGGGCCGCGGCGGGAGAGGATCGGATGAGCACTTCGCAAGCCACGACACTGGACGAGCTGGTCGACACGGACCGGTATCCCCTCACGGACCTCGACAGCGACGGAGGACGGGCCGTCCTCTCCCGCGCCAGGAACGATCTGCTGGCCGACGGCTGCACCGTGCTGCCGGACTTCATCCGTCCGTCCCTCCAGGAGACGCTGCGGCAGGAGGGCGCGGACATGGCGCCGCGGGCGCACTTCGACGTCGCGACCGTCAACGTCTACAACATGGCCGCCGGCCCCGACCTCCCCGAGGACCATCCGGGACGCATCGCCTTCGAGCGCGGCAACGCCTTCGTACCGCGGGACCGCATCCCCGCCCGCTCCCTCATCAGCCGCCTCTACTCCGACGAGGTCTTCCAGGGCTTCATCGCGCGATGCTTCGAGCTCGACCGGCTGCACGAGCTGGCGGACCCGCTCTCCGGGCTCGTGCTCAACGTCGTCGAGCCGGGCATGGAGCACCCCTGGCACTTCGACACCAACGAGTTCACCGTCAGCATGCTCACCCAGGAGGCCCAGGAAGGCGGCGTCTTCGAGTACTGCCCGAACATCAGGTCCGCGCAGGAGGAGAACTTCGACGCGGTACGGGACGTACTCCAGGGCAGGGGCGCGGAGTTGACACGGCGTCTGCCGCTGCGTCCCGGCGATCTCCAGCTCTTCAAGGGGCGCTTCTCCCTGCACCGCGTCAGCCCCGTGCGGGGCGAACCCGCCCGCCACTCGGCGATCTTCGCTTACAGCGAGCGCCCCGGCGTCATCGGGAGCGTCTCGCGGACCCGGCAGCTCTTCGGGCGTGTGCTGCCGGAGCATCTGGAGGCCGAGGGCCGCGCCGTGCGCGGTGACCGGCTGCTCGATTAGCCCGCTGTGAACGAGAGTTGCCCCCCTCGCTGCGGAGGGGCAGGGCCCGACGTCCGCCGCGAACTCTCCCCGCCACCCCCTCAGGAGCAATCCGTGCGCTTCGACGCCACCGGAAAAGTCACGCTCGACCACATCTACAACGGGCCGGATCCGCGCGCCTACTTCAGGGAGCTGCGCAAGCTCGAATACTGCGTGCCGCAGCAGGCCAAGCCCTACTTCGCGAAGCTCGTCGAGGAATACCGCGACACGATGCAGGTGGCGGTGCCCAAGGTGCTCGACATCGGCTGCTCGTACGGAATCAACGCCGCGCTGCTCAAGTACGACGTGACCATGGACGCCCTCTACGCCCGCTACTGCGACGAGCACCTCGCCGGCGGCGAGCCCGGGACCAGGGCCGGGACCGGCGCCCGGACAGGGACCGGGACGGCGGACGCCGCACGTGCCGAGGAGACCCCCGAGGCGCTGCTGGCCCGCGACCGCAAGCTGGCACGGTCGCACCGGCCCACCCGTCCGCTCCGCTTCGTGGGCCTGGACACCTCCGGCAGCGCGCTGGCGTACGCGCTGGAGGCGGGCTTCCTCGACGACATCGTCCACGCCGATCTGGAGAAGCACGAGCCGTCGGCGCGGCAGCGCGCGCAGTTCGCCGGTACGGATCTGGTGATCTCGACGGGCTGCATCGGTTATGTCACCGAGCGCACTCTTACGCGTATCGTCCGCTCCATGGGCGGCCACCGGCCCTGGATGGCGCACTTCGTGCTCCGCATGTTCCCGTTCGGCCCGGTCGAGCGGGCGCTGGAGGAACTGGGATACAGCACCGTCTGTGTCGACGACGTCTTCCGGCAGCGCCGGTTCGCCTCGCCCCAGGAGCAGACGCAGGTACTGGAGACCATGAAGGAAGCCGGAGTCGACGCGGAGGGCCTGGAGGCGGACGGCTGGCTCCACGCGCGCCTGTATCTTTCCCGTCCGTCGGACACCGCCGGATGGCCCTGGTCCCGGGAACGCCTCGCACGGGAATCCGCGGCCCCGCCGGGAGCCGGTGCCACCGCGTCAGTCACACCACCCACCATCAACGAGCCGAAGTGAGAGCGGAATTGAACACCAGTCAGCACAGCGCACCCCGGGAGAGCGCGACGACCACCCCCACCTTCGCGCGGGAGGACTCGCTGCCGCGCGTGCCGCTGCCCACCCTGGAGGCCAGTTGCGAGAAGTTCCTCGCCTGGTGCGCTCCGCTGCTCTCCCCGGGCGAACTGGCCGCGACCGAGGCCGAGGTGACCGCATTCCTCTCCCCCGACGGGCCCGGCCGGGTGCTGCAGACGGCGCTGGAGGAGTACGACTCCTCGGAGGGCGTGCACAGTTGGCTCGACACCTTCTGGCCGTACCGCTACCTGGGGCGGCGCGACCGCATCGCTCTGAACGCCAACTTCTTCTTCCTCTTCCAGGACACCGGCGAGCCACAGGTGGAGAGGGCGGCAGGGCTCATCGCCGGCGCCCTCGAATACAAGCGGCAGATCGACGAGGAGCTGATTCCGCCCGTCGTGCAGCGCGGGACGCCGCAGTCGATGGAGCAGCTGAAGTACCTCTTCTCCAGCACCCGGATCCCTGGGGAGGAGCAGGACACCTCCCGCACGCCCTACTCGCAGGAACGGCCCGGCCCCTCGCGTGCACGGCACATCCTGGTGTTCTTCCGCGGCAACACCTTCCGGATGGACGTCGTCGGCGAGGACGGCGCCCCGCACAGCCTGGAGGACCTGGAGGCCGGGCTGCGTGACGTGATGAAGGCGGGCGCAGAACCCGCCGACCCCGGCTCCCGGGTGGGCCACCTCACCACCATGGCCCGCGCGGAGTGGGCGAGGGCACGCGCGTCGCTGGTGGACTGCGGCCCGGGCAACGCGGAGGCCCTGGAGACCGTCGAGGACGCGCTGTTCTGCCTGTGTCTGGAGGACTTCGCGCCCGCCGGCGTCCAGGAGGCGTGCGACGAGCTGCTCCACGGCGACCGCGGCAACCGCTGGTTCGACAAGGCCGTGTCCTTCGTCGTCTTCGAGGACGGACGTGCCGGGCTGAACGTGGAGCACTGCCAACTCGACGGCACGACCATCCTCAGCTTCGTCGACGCGCTGCTGCCCGTACCCGCGGCTGTGCACTCCGAGCAGTCCGGTGCGCGCACGCAGGGCCCGCCGCGTGCGGAGCCGGTGGAGTTCCGGCTGGACGACGCGCTGCGGGAGCAAGTGCGTTCGGCCGCGGACGCGTTCGCCGAGTACGGGCGGAGCACCGCGACGCGCACGGTCTCCTTCGACGACTTCGGCAGCAGCGACGCGAAGGCACTCGGCGTCTCGCCCGACGCCTTCGTGCAGCTCGCCTACCAACTCGCACACCGGCGCGCGAAGGGCCATCTCGGCGCGACGTACGAGTCGATCGCCACGCGGCAGTACAAGCACGGCCGTACGGAGGCGATGCGGGTCGTGACGCCGGAGATGTACGCCTTCGTGGACGCCATGGAGGACCCGGACGCGGACGCGGCGGCGCGGCGCGCGGCCTGCCGCGCGGCGGCGGCCCGGCACGTCGAGCGTGCCAAGGAGTGCCAGGCCGTCGAGGTGCCCGAACAGCACCTGTGGGAGCTGGAGTTGATCCAGCGCCGCCGCGGTGCGGAGCTGGGGGTGCTCGAACAGCCGTCGCTGTACCGCAGCGCGGGCTGGCTGACGATGCGCGACGACTATCTGAGCACCAGCTCGGCACCGTCCGTCAACATCCAGTTCTTCGGCTTCGGTTCGACGAGCAGCCGCTGCATCGGTGTCGCATACGTACTGCTGCCCGAGCGCTTCAACCTGTATCTGAGCACTCCGCAGAGCGTGGCGGACCAGATGCACGCCTTCACGGAGAAGCTGCGCGAGGCGGTTGCCGAACTGCGGGAGCTGCTCGCCGAGTAGAGCCCCAGGGCTGCGCCCCCGCACCGCACCCCGCACCCGGAACCGCGCCCCGGATCAGACCGGACCGGCACCGACGTCATCGGTGCCGGTCCGGTCTGATCCGGGGCGTCTGCCGTGCGGCTCTATTGACCTCCGCTGACCAGCGGTGCCACTATCTGCGGTCACAGAGCGGTACGTGCGTTTCACCAGGCGGACCGCAGGCCCTTCCGAAGGGAAGTCCGAGATGTGGGCGAGCCGGATCCGCACCGTGGCGGTCGCCGCCTGCGCTCTGGTCCTGACGGCGTGCGGCACCACCACGGATCCCGCCCCCGGCAAGGCACTTGTGGTGGCCGACCTCTACACCCCGACACACTCGATCGGCGAGGCGGGCTTCCAGCCGTTCATGAAGCGGGTCGAGGACGGCTCCCGGGGGCGGCTGAGCTTCGACTACCGCTCCTCCGAGCAGCTCATCGCCGTGGAGGACGACCCCTGGGCGGTACGGGCCGGCGCCGCCGACATCGCGAACATCCTGTACATGGACAGCCAGATGCCCCTCATGTACGTCCCTCAGCTGCCCGGGCTCTTCGAGGACCGGGACGTGGTCGGAGCGTCGAAGGCCTTCTGGCAGTACGTGCGGACGAATCCCCGCATCCAGTCGGACTTCCGCAAGTGGAACATGCGGCCGCTGTTCTGCTTCACCACCACGAACTACCAGTTGCAGTTCTCCGACCGGTCCGTGGACTCGCTGCCGAAGCTCTCCGGAAAGCAGATACGGGCAGCGGGCACCGTCCTCCCCCACTCGATAGAGGCGACCGGGGCCATATCGACGGACCTCAACGCGGCGGAGGCGTACGACGCCTTCAACCGCGGCGTCATCGACGGACTGAGCCTCTCGGTGACGAGCATGCGGGACTACTCCACCTACGAACTCATCAAGTCCGCGGTGCTCGGCGTGGATCTGGGCGCCTTCCCGGTCTGCTACGGGATGAATCTCGACCGCTGGAGGCAACTGCCGCCCAGGGACCGCCGCGTACTCCGGGAGGCCGGAGACCGCACCGTCGTCTCGGCGGCGAAGAAGCTGCGGGACCAGGTCGGTTCGGAGATCGAGCAGTGGAAGCGCGACGGCGTGGACGTGCACACCGTCGAGCAGACTCCGCAGGTCGAGAAGGAACTGGCCGGCGTGGAGGAGAAGTGGGTGGACCAGCTGGTGGCGGACGGGATGGACCGGCCGGCCGTCGAGCGGGCCATCGCCCAGTGGAAGCGGCTGCTGGAGCAGCACACCGGAAAGCGGACCCGATGAGGCGGCCGTCAGGGCCGACGCGTCCCGGGAGAGGATCAATGGCCGGTCACAACGGACCACGGACACACAGGACGCCCGGGACGCCCCCGACGGCCCCGAGGGGTGTGCGCGCCGCGACGCCCTCGGTGCACGTCGTCGCGGGGAACCTCGCGGGCGGGGTACTCATCGTCATCGCGCTGATCGTGCTCGCGGGCATCGTCTCCCGTGCGGTCTTCGGACGGCCGATCCCGTCGAGCAACGAACTCGTCGGCAGCTGCCTGATGGTGGCGCTGATCTATCTCTCCGTCCCCGCGGCGAACCATCTCCGCATCACCGTCATCACGCGGCGGCTCCCGCGGAAGGCGGCAGCGTACGTCGAGCGGGCCGTTGTCGGGATCTGTGCGGCAGGGCTGGCGGTCGCGGCGTGGGCGGCGCTCACCACGGCTGTCTTCTCCTTCCGCACGGGCGAGTCGACGGTCGGACTCCACACCTTCGACATCGCTCCCTTCCGGCTGATCATCTTCGCCGGGACGTTCCTGCTCCTGCTGCGCGTCGCACGCGAGGGCCGCTCCTGGCTCAGGGAGGAACACGAACCAGGGACCGACGAGGCGTCCGCAGCCGGTGATTCCGGCGGGCGGGACGACGGGCCTGGAGAACCGGGTGCCGGCAGCACACGAGCGGGCGACCGCACGGGAGACACCTGACATGGAGACCATCGGGATTCTCGCCGGCCTCATCGCCCTGGCCGTGCTGCTCGTCACCGGCACACCCGTAGGTCTCGCGATGCTCGTGGCCGGCACCGGCGGCTCGCTCATCGTCTTCGGGCCCGGCATCGCGATGACGTACCTGGGCACCTCCCTCTACCGGGAGTCGGCGAACTTCGTGCTGCTTTCCATACCCCTCTTCGTCTTCATGGGGGCTCTGGGAACCCAAGGAGGCCTGTGGGGACGGCTGTTCGCCTGGGCCTACTCCCTGGTCGGCCGCATCGGCGGCGGCCTCGCCATGGCGATCGTCGGCGCCGGAGCGGTGCTCGGCGCCGCGTCGGGATCCTCGACGGCCAACGCCGCGGCTCTCGGCAAGGTCTCGATCAGCGAGTCGAAGAAGTACGGCTACGAACAGCGGACCGTTCTGGCCTGCATCGCCGCCTCGGGAACCATCGCGGTGATGATCCCGCCGAGCATCACCCTCATCGTCTACGCGCTGCTCACCGACACCTCGGTCGCACGGCTCTTCGCCGCCGGCGTCGTTCCCGGCGTCCTCACCGCCGTCACGTTCATCGCCGCGGTGGCGGTCATCGCGAAGCTGCGGCCCGAAAGCCTTCCGAAGGGGCCGCGGTTCACGGCGCGTCAGCAGCTGACGGCCACAGGGGAGGTCGCTCCCACTCTGGGAGTCATCGGGCTGGTGATCATCGGGATCTACGCCGGTCTCTACACGCCGACCGAGGCGGCCGCGGTCGGTGTCCTGGGCATCGGCGTCCTGGCGCTCCTCTTCGGGAGGATCCGCTTCCCCCAGCTGTTCGCCGCCGCCCGTGAGGCGGCGGAGACCACGGGCATGATCTTCCTCATCATCGTGGGCGCATTCGTCTTCGGACGGTTCATGTCGGCGACGCAGATACCCCAGAGCTTCGCCGACACGATCTCGGGGCTGCCGCTCGGCCCGTACCCGATTCTGGTGGTCCTGCTGTGCGTCTACATCGTTCTCGGCGCGTTCATGGACCAGCTCGCGATCCAGGTGCTGACGATCCCGATCGTCTTCCCGCTGATCGAGGCCTTCGGCTTCGACCCGTACTGGTTCGCGGTCGTCTTCGTGAAGACGGTGGAGATCGGGCTGCTCACTCCGCCCCTGGGGCTCAACGTCTACGTCGTCAGCGGCATGGCCAAGGTGCCCGTCCACGAGGCGTTCCGGGGCATCTGGCCGTTTCTCGTGGCGGACGGCGTCATGCTCGCCGCGCTCGTGGCCTTCCCGGACATCACGCTGTGGCTCCCCGACCTGCTGCTGGGCCGGGAATAGCCGACTCGACCGGGCTCAGTCCCGCCCCCGGGGCTTCGAGCCGGCCGTCAGCGACGCGTGCAGCCCTTCGAGACCCGCGATCAGGCCGCCGAGGGCGAGTTCGAAGCTGTCGCTGTCGATCTCCTCGGCGTGCGCCGGGATCAGGTGCGCCTGTACGAGGTTGGGGTAGCGCTCGAAATAGACGCGGGTGTCGTCCGCGAAGCCGCTCGCGAAGGGTGTCGTGGCGGCGCCGATGACCAGGTACTTCACCGAGGCGGCGATCATCGTCGCGTACCTGGGCGGCCAGCCGTCCCCGACGAGCCCGCCGTGCACGGCGTCGGCCATGGCCAGGAAGTCCTCGCGTCTGCCCGTACCCGCGGCGACCACCGGGGCGGCGTTCGGGTGCTTGCTGAGCGCCGCGTGGTACGACCTGCCCCACGTCTCCAGCCCTTCGCGCCAGCCGCGCTCGAAGGCGGACGTGTCGACCTGCCGCGTAAGGAGGTT
The DNA here is from genome assembly GCF_055792905.1 of Streptomyces sp. DSM 116795. Lineage (NCBI taxonomy): Bacteria > Bacillati > Actinomycetota > Actinomycetes > Kitasatosporales > Streptomycetaceae > Streptomyces > Streptomyces sp. DSM 116795. The sequence goes on along the minus strand of NZ_CM147707.1, from coordinate 5,729,980 downwards.
GGCCACGGCGTCCAGGACGGCGTCCTTGCCGGGATAGTGGCTGTAGAGCGAGGCGGCCCGGACGTCGAGCCTCAGGGCGAGATTGCGCATGGAGAGGGAGCCGATGCCCTCGGCGTCGATCAGCTCCAGCGCGGTGTCACGGATCAGCTCCCGGCTGAGCAGGGGCGACTTCGGGCGTGGCATCGCGGGCTCCTTGTGAAAACTAACGCCGTTAGGTTAACGTACGTCCAGAGAGAAACCTAACGCTGTTCGCGATGGACGAGGAGATCTCCGTGCCGCCCGTGACGCCCCAGACCCCGCTCGGACTCTTCGGCACCGAAGCCCTGATCGGCGAGGAGGACCGCGCGATCCGGGACACCGTCCGCCAGTACGTCGTGGAGAAGGTGCAGCCGAAGCTCGCCGACTGGTATGAGGACGGCTCGATCCCCGTCCGCGAACTGGCCGCGGAACTGGGCTCGTTGGGCGTCCTCGGCATGCATCTCGACGGGTACGGCTGCGCGGGCACCACCGCCACCGCCTACGGACTGGCCTGCATGGAGCTGGAGGCGGGCGACTCGGGGCTGCGTTCCCTGGTCTCCGTGCAGGGCTCGCTGGCCATGTTCGCGATCTGGAAGTACGGCAGCGAGGAGCAGAAGCAGCAGTGGCTGCCCGCCATGGCCGCGGGCGACGCCATCGGCTGCTTCGGCCTGACCGAACCGGACTTCGGCTCCAACCCCGCGGGCATGCGCACCCGCGCGGTGCGCGACGGCTCCGACTGGGTGCTCGACGGCACCAAGATGTGGATCACCAACGGGTCGGTCGCCGACGTCGCCGTGGTGTGGGCCAGGACGGACGACCCGGGGAACAAGGTCCGCGGCTTCGTGGTGCCGGCCGGCACCCCCGGATTCTCCGCCCCCGAGATCAAGAAGAAGATGTCGCTGCGCGCGTCGGTGACGTCCGAACTCGTTCTGGACGGCGTGCGGTTGCCCCAGTCCGCGGTGCTCCCCGAGGCCGTCGGGCTCTCCGGCCCCCTCTCCTGCCTCAACGAGGCGCGCTACGGCATCGTCTTCGGAGCGCTCGGGGCGGCGCGGGACTGCCTGGAGACGACTCTCGAATACGCCCGGCAGCGCGAGATCTTCGACAAGCCGCTGGCCGCCTATCAGCTCTCTCAGGCCAAACTCGCCGACATGTCACTGGAGTTGGGCAAGGGCATGCTGCTGGCGCTGCATCTGGGGACGCTCAAGGACGGCGGCTCGCTGCGGCCCGAGCAGGTCAGCCTCGGCAAGCTCAACAGCGTCCGCGAGGCGATCGCGATCGCGCGCGAGTGCCGCACGATGCTCGGCGCCGCCGGGATCACCCTGGAGTACCCGGTCATGCGGCATGCCAACAACCTGGAATCCGTGCTGACTTACGAGGGCACGTCGGAGGTGCACCAGCTGGTGATCGGCCAGGCGCTCACGGGCGAGGCGGCCTTCCGCTGACCGCGCTCAGGGCGTGCGGCGGGCGATCACCTGGACGCTGCGGGTGGTCTCGCCGTGATGCAGCGTGGCCGTGGCCGCCGAGCGCTCCTCCTCCACGGTGAAGCCGTGGGTGCGCAGCAACTCCCGTAGCTCCTCCGGCCGGTGGTGCCGGAAGAGCCCGCCGTCGGGGGTGGAGAAGACGCCGTAGGGACGGCCGGGAGAAGAGGCCGCGGCCTCCTCGTAGCGCCGCACATGGTGCTCGTCGGTCTGCAGCGGTACGTCGCTGAGGTAGAGCACCCCCGACGGCCGTACCAGACGGGCGAGTTCGGCGACGAGCACCTCCTGGTCCGCGTCGCCGGTGACGACACCGAGGATGACGAAGAGCAGCGCCGCGTCGAAGCTGCCGTCCTCGAAGGGCAGGGGAAGCGCGTCGAACCGTACGAGCGGCAGTGCCGGATGCTCGCGCCGCCCGCGCTCGATCAGCGCCCGGGACGGGTCCACGCCGTGGACGTCCCCGTAACCCAGCTCCACGAGCTGTGCCGTCAACCGCCCGTAGCCGCATCCGTAGTCGAGAACGCGCGCGCCCCGGGGCACGTACTGCTCCAGCAGCGCATGGTCGAGTGGGTGGGTGAAGGTCTTCGTCGCGCCGGTGTCCTCCCAGAACCCGTGCACGGCGGGACGCGAAGGGCGCTCGGACAGGGCCATGCCGGAAGGCTACCGGGGCGGCTCGCCCTGCCGGAGCGCGAAAACCGGCCCAGGGTGTGTCCGCGCCCGGGGCGCGCTCACCCGACGGCCGCGGGCCGCACCCCGGCTGACAGGGGTGCGGCCCGCGGCCGTCGTTCAGCGTGGTCGGGGCTCAGTCAAGCGCCGCCAGCGCGTCGTTGAAGGTCTTCGACGGACGCATCACGGCCGACGCCTTCGCGGCGTCCGGCCAGTAGTAGCCGCCGATGTCCGCGGGCGAGCCCTGCACGGCGATCAGCTCGTCCACGATGGCCTGTTCCTGCTCGCCGAGCGTACGGGCGAGAGCCGCGAACGCCTCGGCGAGCGGGGCGTCCTCGGTCTGCTTCGCCAGCTCCTGCGCCCAGTACAGGGCGAGGTAGAAGTGGCTGCCGCGGTTGTCGAGCCCGCCGACCCTGCGCGTCGGGGACTTGTTCTCCTGCAGGAAGGTGGCCGTCGCCCGGTCGAGGGTGTCGGCGAGGATCTGCGCGCGTGCGTTGTCCGTCGTCTGCGCGAGGTGCTCGAAGCTCACCGCGAGGGCGAGGAACTCACCGAGGCTGTCCCAGCGGAGGTAGTTCTCCTTGACGAGCTGCTGCACGTGCTTGGGCGCCGAGCCGCCCGCGCCGGTCTCGAAGAGCCCGCCGCCGTTGATGAGCGGGACGACCGAGAGCATCTTGGCGCTGGTGCCCAGCTCCAGGATCGGGAAGAGGTCGGTCAGGTAGTCGCGGAGCACGTTGCCCGTGACCGAGATCGTGTTCTCGCCGCGGCGGATGCGCTCCAGGGAGAACGCGATGGCCTCGACGGGCGACATGATCTCGATGCGCAGACCGTCGGTGTCGTGCTCGGGGAGGTACTGCCTGACCTTCGCGATGAGGTTGGCGTCGTGGGCGCGGCCCTCGTCCAGCCAGAACACCGCGGGGTCGCCGGTCGCGCGGGCGCGCCCGACGGCGAGCTTGACCCAGTCCCGGACCGGGACGTCCTTGGTCTGGCACATGCGGAAGATGTCGCCGGCGCTGACCGCCTGCTCCAGTACGGCGTGACCGCGGGCGTCGAGCACCCGCACCGTGCCGGTGGCGGGGATCTCGAAGGTCTTGTCGTGGCTGCCGTACTCCTCGGCCTTCTGCGCCATCAGCCCGACGTTGGGCACCGAGCCCATCGTGGACGGGTCGTACGCGCCGTTGGCACGGCAGTCGTCGATCACGGCCTGGTAGATGCCGGCGTAGCTGCTGTCGGGGATGACCGCGAGGGCGTCCTGCTCCTGGTCGTCCTTGTTCCACATGTGGCCCGAGGTGCGGATCATCGCGGGCATGGACGCGTCGACGATCACGTCGCTCGGCACGTGCAGGTTGGTGATGCCGCGGTGGGAGTCGACCATCGCCAGGTCCGGGCCCGCGGCGAGCTCCGCCTCGAAGGACTCCTTGATCCTGGCGCCGTCGGGCAGCGACTCCAGGCCCTTGAAGATGCCGCCGAGGCCGTCGTTCGGCGTCAGGCCGGCGGCGGCGAGCGTCTTGCCGTACTCGGCGAACGTCTTCGGGAAGAACGCCCGTACGACGTGCCCGAAGATGATCGGGTCGGAGACCTTCATCATCGTGGCCTTCAGATGCACCGAGAAGAGCACGCCTTCGGCCTTGGCGCGGGCGACCTGCGCGGTGAGGAACTCGCGCAGTGCCGCGACGCGCATCACCGCGGCGTCCACGATCTCGCCGGCCAGCACCGGCACCGATTCGCGCAGCACGGTCACGCTGCCGTCGTCGGCGGCCAGCTCGATGCGCAGGGAACCGTCCTCGGGCACGATCACGGACTTCTCGGTGGAGCGGAAGTCGTCGCCGTCCATGTGCGCGACGTTCGTCTTCGACTCGGAGGTCCAGGCGCCCATGCGGTGCGGGTTGGACCGCGCGTAGTTCTTCACGGACGCGGGCGCGCGGCGGTCGGAGTTGCCCTCGCGGAGCACCGGGTTGACGGCGCTGCCCTTGACCTTGTCGTAGCGGGCGCGGATGTCGCGCTCCTCGTCGGTCTTCGGCTCGTCCGGGTAGTCCGGCAGCGCGTAGCCCTTCTCCTGGAGCTCGGCGACCGCCGCCTTGAGCTGCGGGATCGAGGCCGAGATGTTGGGCAGCTTGATGATGTTGGCCTGCGGCGTCTTCGCCAGCCCTCCGAGGTTGCCGAGGGCGTCCTCGATGCGCTGCTGCGGCTCCAGACGCTCCGGGAACTGGGCGATGATCCGCCCGGCCAGGGAGATGTCGCGGCTCTCGACACCGACTCCGGCCGTCGAGGCGTACGCCCTGACCACGGGCAGGAACGAATACGTCGCCAGGGCCGGGGCCTCGTCGGTGTCCGTATAGATGATGGTCGAGTCAGTCACCGGTACTCCGCTCCACGTCTGCTCTGCTCCACGTCTACGTCGTCTCGATATCAAGATATCTCGTCACCTCCCGCGCGGGGCAACCCGCCCCCGGATCGGGCTCCGGCGACGGCCGTCCGGGGCTTGCGCACCCGGACGGGGTGGGGGTGATCCCACGGCCACGCGGGATCGTCGTGCGGCCCGTTGGGACCCGGCGCTCTGGCCAAACCCGCCGACACGCCTGATCATGGCTGCCGTTGCCCGACCGAAGCCCTCTCCTGCCGGAGCCCGCATGACCTACGACATCGACCTCTTCCGCGCGCAGTTCCCCGCCCTGGCGACGGGAACGGCGTTCTTCGACGGCCCCGGAGGGACACAGACACCCCGCGCTGTCATCGAGGCGATCGCGGGCGCGCTGGCGGGTCCGCTCTCCAACCGGGGGCACGTCAACCCCGCGGAGCGCAACGCGGAGACGATCGTCACCGAGGCGCGGCAGGCCCTGGGGGATCTGCTGGGCGCGGATCCGCGCGGGATCGTCTTCGGGCGCAGCGCGACCCAGCTCGCCTACGACTTCTCCCGTACGCTCGCGAAGTCCTGGTCGCCGGGCGACGAGATAGTGGTGACGCGCCTGGACCACGACTCCAACATCCGCCCCTGGACGCAGGCCGCCGAGCATGCCGGTGCCACGGTGCGGTGGGCCGAATTCGACCCGGAGGACGGGGAGTTGACGGCTGACGCCATCGCTGCGGTCCTCTCCTCCCGCACCCGGCTCGTCGCGGTCACGGGAGCCTCGAACCTGATCGGTACGCGTCCGCCGGTGCCGGAGATCTCCCGGCTGGCCCACGAGGCGGGTGCGCTGCTCTACGTCGACGGGGTGCATCTCACCGCGCACTCCCTCATCGATCTGGACGAGCTGGGCGCGGACTTCTTCGCCTGCTCCCCGTACAAGTTCCTCGGCCCGCACATGGGCGTGCTCGCGGCCCGGCCCGCACTGCTGGAGACTCTGGCTCCGGACAAGCTGCTCGCCTCCACCGACGCGGTCCCGGAGCGCTTCGAGTTCGGCACGCTGCCCTACGAACTCCTCGCCGGCGCCCGGGCGGCGGTCGGCGTCCTCGCACACCTCGGCGTACATCCCGAGCGGAACCGCCGCGAGCAGATCGCCGCCGCCTTCGCGGTGCTGGAGGAGCACGAGGAGGCACTGCTCGGCCGCATCGAGAAGGGCCTGTCCGCACTCCCGGCCGTGCGTGTGCACTCGCGCGCCGCCGTGCGCACTCCTACGCTCCTGCTCACCCTGGACGGCCACAACACCGCCGAAGCGGCTGCCCACTTGGCGGAGCGCGGCATCAACGCCCCCTCCGGTTCCTTCTACGCGATCGAGGCCGCACGCCACCTCGGTCTCGGCGACGGCGGAGGGCTGCGCGTCGGGCTCGCCCCGTACAACAACACCGAGGACGTCGACCGGTTGCTCGACGGGCTGGCGGACTTCCTGCACCAAAAGGCCTGAACACCAGGCCTGAACACCCCGGAAACGGAGTGCTTGTTCAGGTGGCGTGGCCAATTCGTGGCACAGCGGCCGAAACTCAGCGCGGCTCATCCGAAACGGCACCGCGCAGAAATTGACAACTATCGCACACATGACGGAACGCCTGGCTATGTTCGGTGTTGACCTGCCAACCGTGTGCCCAGACCAGCGCGCGGACGGCGAAACGAGGGAACGCGTCACGACGGATTCCAACGAGGGGGCCGGCGATGGCAGCACTGAATTGTGCCCGGTGCGGTGCACGCATCGAGGTGGACGGCACATCGTCATGTTCCTGCGTGCCCATGGCCGCCGATGAGATAGAGGCCTCGGACTTCGAAGCCTTCCGGCCCCGGGCCGCGTCGTCATCGTCGTCGTCCGGGCACACGGGAAAGATCATCGCCGGAGAGCTCCTGTACCGGTCCAGCCACCGGCGACCGAGCCGGCGCGGCAAGGGCGTCGTCGTGGGCCTCGCCTCGGCCGTGGCACTCGGAACGGTGACGTTCAGCCTGCAGGCGATGAATGCGGACCGGGACGTACGGGGCGGCGACAGGCCGGCCGTTTCGATCTCACCCGACCCGGACATCGCCGCGCGGGAGGCGGCAGAGGACGCCGACGCGTCCACGCCCGACCAGCCGGACACCGGTGGTCCCCCGCAGTCCGGTGACGACGGCGCGGGGCAAGGAGGCGAGGACGCCGGGGAGCCCCCTGGCTCGCAGCCTCCCCCGACGGATGACGAGAACCCCGCACCGCCACCGCCGGAGGACGACGCAGGAGGTGGCTCCTCGCAGGGCGGCGGCGACGGGGGTGGAGACGACGACGGTGGCGAAGACGACGGCGGCGCCCAGGGCGGCGGCGACGGCGGTGGAGACGACGACGGCGGCGGTGGCGAAGACGACGGCGGCGACGGCGACGGCGACGACGGCGGCGGGCTGCTGCGCGGCCTCGTCAGCCTGCTGTTCGGCGGCGGAGGCGACGACGACGGCGACCGCGACCACGGCCAGGACGACGGCCGCGACGACGACGGCCGCCACGGTGGCGGCGACCGGGGCAACGGCCACGACCGTGGAGGCGGGGGCGGCGGGCACCACTAGTCGGCCCCGGCCGAGGCAACCACCGCCCGTCAGCCCCGGCTGAGGCAACCACCGCCCGTCAGCCCCGGCTGACCGCCGTGAGGATCTCCGGGAGACGGGCCGCCACCCGCGGTGCCGCGACCCGGAGAGCGAAGGCCGGGGCGGAAAGCCCGTAGAGAAGTCCGGCCGGCAGCACGACCCACAGCCACGCGTGACCTCCGGAGAGGTGCAGCCAGATCGTCAACGCGGTCAGCGGTGCGCACAGCAGGGCACCGATGGCCATGCCGCCGAAGATGCTGAGGTAGGCGAGAGAGCCCTGACCGGGGGCGACGTTCTTGGAGCCGCTGTCCTGCGGGATGGAATAGGGGAAGCGGTACGAGCTGTAGACACCGGTGGCCAGCAGGACGCCGAGCAACCCCAGTGCCAGCCCCAGCACTTCGGGGATCGCCTGCCACTCCCCCAGGAGCGCGGAGTAGGCCACCACGACGGCCGTGACGTAGGGCACCGCGACGAGCGCGATGGCCAGCATCCGGCCGCGCATCTCGACATACGCGTCCCGCGGGGAGGAGATCGTCGAGGCCACCAGCCAGAAGCCCGAGTAGTCCTGCCCGAACTGGTTGTACATCTGGATGCCGAGCAGCCCTGCCACCCAGCAGGCGTTGTACACACTTCCGTTGCCCTGAGCCGCAAACACGGCCGGCAGCAGGATTCCCACGCCGAGCGAGGACGCCCAGCCCACCTTCGTCTTCGGGTCCCGCCAGGCGTAGCGCAGGCTGCGGAGCATCACCGCACCCGTGCGGCCCTGAGGCAGGAGCCCGGCCAGTCCCTTGCCGCCGCTGCGTCCGCGCGTCTTCTCCTGCCCCGTGGCGGCCTGGACGGTCGACGCGTCCGGTGAGGTCATCAGCCGGTCCAGGCTGCGGAACCACCACCACAGCAGCGCCACGAGCGCGGCACCGGACAGGGCGACTTGAGCCAGGGCGGGGCCGTACGCACCCTCACCCGCCGACTGCACGGCGGCCACCGCCGAGGCGGGCGGAACCCAGGCGAGCACGTCCGCCACGGGCTCGAGCGCAGAGAGTCCGCCGGCTTCGCTCAGCCGCTGAAAACCCAGGTTGAGCAGTTGTATTCCGACAGCGATGACCAGGCCGCTCAGCAGCGCCAGGTCCCGGCCACGACGGCTCGTGAGCAGACGGACGTTGACCGCGGCCACCGCCCGCGCCAATGCCAGGCACACGAGAACGAGCAGCGGGAGGGCGATCACCGCGACCACCGTCCCGACGGCGCCGTGCGCGAGCGCGAGGACGGCGCCGAGCGCGACAAGGACGGTGAACAGCGGGCCGATTCCGACGAGGGAGGCGACCAGCAACGCCGGCATCAGCCGGCGGGCCCGCAGCGGAAGCATGACCAGTCGGGTCGGGTCCAGGGTCTCGTCACCGCTGGGGAAGAAGACGGGCATCACCGCCCAGCCGAGCGCCATCAGAGCGGCCAACGGCACGACACCGGCGGCGGCGTGCTCGCTGCCGCGCAGCAGGATCAGGCCCAGGAGCTGACCTGCGCCGAGCAGCAGCACAAGCACGATGGAGACGACGAAGGCGGCAGTACGGCCCGAGGACTGGCGCAGCCCGTTCCGCAGAAGGGACAGCTTGAGCCGCGTGAACGTCCAGGTGACGGACTGCTGCTGCGCGCTCACTCGGCAGCACCGTCCGCCCGGCTGCTGCCACCGCCCAGCCAGTCGAGGCCGTCCCCGGCAGCCGCACGCTCGTTCGCGCCGACGAGGTGCAGGAACGCCTCGTGCAGCGAGCCCGCGGAGCCTCTGACGTCCGCGAGCGGGCCGTGCGCCCGGATGCTGCCGACAGCCATGACGGCAACCCAGTCGCACAGCGACTCCACCAGCTCCATGACGTGGCTGGAGAAGACGACTGTCGCACCGGAACCGGTGTAGCGCTCGAGCACGCCTCGGATCGTCTCCGCGGAGACCGGGTCGACGCCCTCGAAGGGCTCATCCAGGAAGAGCACTTCGGGGTTGTGCAGCAGCGCGGCGGCCAGGCCGATCTTCTTCCGCATGCCGGTGGAGTAGTCGACGATCAGCTTGTGCTGCGCGCCGACGAGGTCGAGCGTCTCGAGCAACTGCGACGTACGCCGGTCCGCCTCCTGGCGGGGGAAGCCACGCAGAGCGCCGAGATGACTGAGGAGCTCGCGCCCGGACAGCCTCTCGAACAGGCGCAGCCCCTCCGGCAGTACCCCGATGCGGGACTTGACATCGACCGGATCGCGCCACACGTCACGTCCACCCACCTCGATGGTGCCGGAGTCCGGACGCAGCAAGCCGGTGATCATGGAGAGGGTGGTGGTCTTGCCGGCGCCGTTGGGGCCGACCAGCCCGACGAACCTCCCCGAGGGCACGTCGAGGTCGATGCCGTCGACGGCGACCTGTGCACCGAACTGCTTCCGGAGCCCTCTCACCCTCACCGCCGCGACGAGGCTTCGGCTTTCAGTGGCGTCGAGTTGCTCCTGTGGATCGTGCAGTGTCACCGTCATGCCTCTCTACGTACTCCGCGGCCGCTGCAGGGACGACCGCCCGTCTTCTCGTCCGTCGGCGGACCCCCGTCTCCGGAATCCCGGGCCGGGCCCTGTCCGGATTCCGACACCTGCCCGGGTGGCACTTCAGTATCCATACGGGTTCTGGGAGGCGTGCCTTGTCGGCTGACTCGATACCTGGCCGAAACCGTGTCCCGGCTCGTCCCACCAGTCCCCAGGTCCGAACACACGTAGACGAACAGCCGGTTGAACGACGCATGAGTGCCCTCGACATCGGGCACTCGGCCGCGGAAGCCGACCCCGTGCATTGGAGGCATGCTGTGCTCGCCGCCATCGTCGGCGCGATCCAGACCGTGCCCTCAGCAATCCTCACGATCATCACGCTGCCCTTCCGTCTCGTAGGCCGCCCCCTCGGCGGCGCGAAGAGACGTCCGTAACCGCCGCAAGCGGCAACCAGGCGTCGACTCGAAAGACGAAGGACAGGAGGCCCAACCATGGGTGACAGGCACGTAGCCCCCGACGGCAACCAGTGGAAGATCTTCAACCCGGACGGTGTGCAGGCCACGACCCACACCGACACGCAGGAAGCGGCCATAGAGCGCGCCCGGGAGATCATCCAGAACGACGGCGGCGGAGAGCTCGTCGTCCACGGCGCGGACGGTCAGATCCGCGACAAGCGCACTCTCACGGCGGGAGACGCCCCCAACTCCCCGCGTGGCTGAGGCTCTTGACCACGAGATGTCCGGGAGGCCCGCACACTCCGGGCCTCCCGTTCTTTCGGTCGGGACGGGTGTGAAGCTGACTGAAAGGCGTGGGGTCGCGCTCCGGCGCCGGACCTCTCGTAACGTCGGCCCGTCACCCGGTCGGGAAGACGGTCCGGGCGGAAGCCGGCCAGGACGTCCTCTCGCCCCGGAGGCCATGACCGAGAACTGGCGCTGCGGATCCGTCGCGGCATCGCCCGCGGGCTGCCAGGCTCCTGCCATGAGGAGACACACACCTTCCTGGTTCCGGGTTCGCACGAGGGTCGTGGCCGTGGCTGCGGGGCTCGCCCTGGTGCTCGGCACCGGCGGCGCGGCCGGCGCCCGTACCGCCACGCCGGAGCAGAAGCCCTCGTGGCAGAAGGCCGTCGAGCGGATTCTCTCCGGCAAACGGCTGGACGGGGCCAGTTCGAGCGTGGTGGTGGCCGACGCGCGCAGCGGCAAGGCGCTCTACCGTCACCACAGCGGCAAGCGGCTGGTGCCCGCGTCCAACACCAAGCTGCTGACCTCGGCTGCCGCCATGGACGTACTCGGGCCCGGCTACCGCTACCGCACCGACGTACTCGCGCACGGCGACCGCGACGGCGGCCGCCTCGACGGCGACCTGTACGTGCGCGGCACCGGCGACCCGGCACTGCTGGCGAAGGACTACGACGCGATGGCGGCCGAGGTCGCCGAGTCCGGGATCGAGGAGGTGACGGGCAGCCTGGTCGCCGACGACACCCGGTTCGACTCGCAGCGGCTCGGGCGCTCATGGGCGGCCGACGACGAGTCCGCGTACTACTCCTCGCAGATCTCCGCGCTGAGCCTGGCCCCCGACACCGACTACGACACGGGCTGCGTGTACGTCGAGGTCGTACCGGGCTCCACGGCGGGCGAGAGGCCCAAGGTGAAGGTCACGCCCGGCAACGATTACGTCGACGTCGGGGTCGACGCCACCACCGTCGAAGCTAACGGTGAGACCACGCTCTCCGTCGACCGCGAGCACGGCGGCAACAGGCTCACCGTGAGCGGCGGCATCCCCGTCGGCGCGAAGCCGTACGAGTCGTGGACGAGCGTGTGGGAGCCCACCGGATACGCCGCGTCCGTCTTCGCCGACGCGCTGGAACGGCACGGCGTACGGGTCGCCGGAGAGACGGAACTGGGCAAGGCCACGCCGGAAGGCGCCCAGCGCGTCGCGCGTCATTCGTCGATGCCGCTGAAGGAGCTGACCGTCCCCTTCATGAAGCTGTCCAACAACAACCACGCCGAGGTCCTCACCAAGACCATGGGCCACGAGACGGCCGGCAAGGGCACCTGGAGCGCGGGCCTGAAGGCGATCCGCGGCTTCCTGGAGAAGGAGGGCGTGGACACCGGCACGCTGCGGCAGGTCGACGGCTCGGGACTGTCCAGGATGGACAACGTGTCCGCGGACCACCTCGCCACGCTTCTCCACTCGGTACGGAAGAAGCCGTGGTTCGAGCAGTGGTACGACGCGCTGCCGATCGCCTGCGAACCGGGCCGGCTTACGGGCGGAACGCTGCGCTCACGCATGTGCGACACCCCCGCCGAGGGCAACGCGCACGCCAAGACGGGCTCGCTGACGGGGGCTTCGGCGCTGTCGGGGTACGTGACCGGTGCGGACGGCCGCGAGCTGACGTTCAGCATCGTCCTCAACAACTACATGGCCGACTCGGTGAAGGGCGTCGAGGACGCGATCGTGGTGGCGCTCGCCTCGGACGGGAAGGACGGCAAGCCGGCGGAGAAGCGCGGTGGAGACCGCGACACCGGCCGCACCCCGGCTCCCACATTCGGCACGGAGTGCTCCTGGACGAAGCCGGCCCGCTGCTAGGACCTTCCACCGCGCCCGCGCCCGCGCCCGCGCCGCAACCGCCGCCCGTCCGGGAGACGTTCTCCCGTGCGGGCGGTCGTGCGTGCGTAGGAGACCGGTGGCGGTGGCGGTACCGTCCTCCGGAAGGTACCTTGTTCCGCATGGTACTTCCTGGCGGAGCGCACTCCGGAGTGAGCCAGCTCCGGCGTGGAATCCTTCAGTTCTGCGTTCTGGCCCTTCTGCGCGACGGCGAGAAGTACGCCTTCGAGCTGGTACGCGAGCTGTGCGACGCCCATGGCCTCGCGACCAGCGAAGGCACCATCTACCCGCTGCTCTCCCGTCTCCGGAAGGAAGGCTGGGTCAGCACCGCCTGGCAGGAGTCCGACACAGGACCGCCGCGCCGCTACTACACGCTGACGGCGTCGGGGCGTACGGCGCTGACGGACTTCGCCCGGGAGTGGGGGGCCTTCAAATCGACCGTCGACAAGCTTCTTGGCCAGTGAGGGTGAGGCACCGGTGACATCCAGGGGAGATCAGCTCGTCGAGGAATACCTGCGCCGCTTCGACAACGCTTCCGTATTCCTCGCGGAAGAACGCCGCGCGGAGCTGAGACAGGAGATCTTCGAGCACATAGCCGCCGGCACGGAGGAAGCGGAGGCGGTGTACGCCGAGGCCGTAAGTGCCGTTCTGGACCGGCTGGGGCCGCCGGCGGACATCGTGGCCTCGGAGACCGGTCCGGGATCCGGTCAGGGCGCCGGCCCTGGTTCCACGGCGGGCGCCGGTTCCACGGCGGGCGCCGTCGCCGCGGAGCCGCCAGGCCCGGGGTCCGGCGTCATGGGACCCGGAGGCCCCGCTGCCGCCCTCGGCCAGGACGCTCCGCACGTCCCCGGGTCCGTCACGAAGGGGGACGGCGGGCCGCCCCGTGGAAGAGGCTCCGCGGGTTTCCATGGCCGGTCACGGAAGCTCGCGCTCGTGCTCGCCGCTGCGGTGGTCGCGGCGCTCGCCGTCGGCACGGCGGCCATCGGGGCGAGCAGTTCGTCGAGTGATCCGGGCCCGGCGGTCAGCGAAACCTCGACCACGCCGTCGCAGAGCGATACGCCCACCAGCGAGCCGGCCACGAGCGAGACGACCACCAGTGAACCGCCGAGCGAATCCCCCCGGGACGGCGACACCAGCTCCGCCCCGCCGTCGCCGGACACCTCCACCCCGCCCCCGCGGGAGCCGAGCGCGAGTCAGACGGGATAGGCACGGCCGAGCCGGGTGGTGCCGCGCCGTACGTGCCGCACGGCACGGCACGCCGTACGTGCGGCACGGCTCCCGGCGTCAGTGACCCGCCGGTGCCGAGGCGACCGGCAGCGGCTCCACCACTGCGCCCTCGCCCGGCACCGCCTGCTCCCTGACCCGGACGTGCTCCGGGCCGGACGGCCATTCGCGGAAGCGCCGGAAAAGCATCGGCAGGCCTCGGGCGACGGACAGCTCGGAACTGTCCGTGACCTGCATGTGCACGTGCGGCTGAGTCGAGTTGCCGGAGTTGCCGCAGTTCGCGATGTGCTGTCCTTCCACCACCTTCTGGCCGACGGACACGCGGACGGAGCCGGCCTGGAAGTGCACCAGGGAGACGAAGGCACTGCTCTCCGTCAGCGAGATGACCACGTGGTTGCCGGCGACGGCGTTCACGCCCTGGCGGAGCCGCGCAGCCTGGCCCAGCGCGTACGGCACCAACGCCGGCTGCGACCGCCGCCCTTCGTGATCGGGCTCGGCGTCGTGCACGTGGACGACGGTGCCGCTGCCGGGAGCCAGGACCGGCCTGCCGAAGGCGAAGAAGAGCTCCGGCGGCTCGGTGGCGAAGTAGGTCCGCCAGCTTCGGCCGGGGGCGGTCCGGTGCCGATCGTCCACACCGACGAAGTCGATGGCGTATCGCCCGCCGAACAGGTCGGTCCCATGACTCGGGACCCGCCGGGCCGGGCTGTTCTCGACACGCCACAGCCCGGAGAACGGCAACGCGACTGTGACTCCGTGCGCCGCCGTACCTCGTGAAGCCGACTCTCCGACCATGACGTCAGAATAGGCGAGCACGGCGCGAGTGAGCCGGGTTCGCGCCGGCCTCCGTCGCCGCTGTGTCATGCGCTCCAACTGCCGCCCGACCGGAAGATGTTCTCCTGTACGGCGTCCGGGCTGAGGCACTGGGCCCGGTGGGCGGGACGTACGAGTTCGCCGGGGAGAGGGTCGATGCCGCGGAGTCTCACCGCGACGACGTCGACGGTCACGGACGGGTGCGCCGCACGGACCAGCCCCCGGCCTCCGGCCAGGGGGACCCTCTGCAGCCGCCAGCGGTCGTGCGGCGGGACGTCCTCGGCCGGCATGTCCCGCGTCGACAGGCACACCCAACGGTCGTAGTTCGTCGGGTAGTTCGCCACCTCGGCACCGCAGTGGGGGCAGGGCTGCGGCTCGTACCAGCCGCAGTCGTCGGGGCCCGGATCCGGTCTGGGCGGGGCCGTCGCGCCTTCCTCCTCCGCGAGTTCGTTCGCGATGACGTTCCAGCACGGATCGCAGAGCACGACACCCATGGGATAGGCGCGCCCCCGTTCCGCGACGCTCGGATCTTCGAGGTGGCAGTCCTGGCAAACGGCTCGGCTGAAGTCCTCGATCGCCCCCATGTTCCGCAGCGTGAGCGCGGTCGGTGACGGGTGACAGGGCGTACTCCCGTCGCACCGTTGCGCGGCGGGCGCAGCACGGCGGTTGAACCGGCCGGCAGACGGCCCTGCCGGCGCGCTCAGCCCGTGAACGCCTTCGCGAAGGCGTTCGTCCGCTCGCCGATGCCCGAACAGGTCGCCTGCGCCTTGGAGTCGGCCCCTCCGGGGCAGGGCGCGTCGCGGGTCGCCGACCACATCGACAGGCTGCCCAGCTCCTTGCTCTCCGCGAACTTCCTGAGCTCCGCCGCGTCGCCGGGCCGGAAGACCTCGCCCTTGACGTCGTTGACGCCGATCATCGGGGTGACGGCGAGAGAGTCCCAGGCCTCCTCCTCGTCCTTGATGCCCAGGGCCGGCTGTATCTGCCGATGGGCGGCGGTGGCGGCCTTCACGGCGTACTTCCCCATGTCGCCGTCGTAGTAGGTGCCGTAGTCCATGGCCATGATGTTGACCCTGTTGATCCGCGCCCCGTTCTTCTGTGCGTTCTTCAGCACCGCGAGGGAGTCGGCGTTCAGGCCCGCGGGCATGACCGGGAGGGTGAAGGAGACGTTCAGATTCGGGCGCTGCCGCTGGAGGCGGACGATCGCCTGGCTGCGGAGTTCGTTGGCTTTCTTGTCCGTCAGGGCGGGACCTTCGAGATCGAAGTCGAGCTTCGTCAGGTCGAAGGCGTCGATGACCTCGGTGTAGGCCGCGGCGAGTGCGTCCACCGAGCGGCAGGCCCGGGCCAGTTCGTTGCCGCTCTGGCCGCCGAAGGAGACCCGCACGTCGCCGCCCTTGTCGCGCAGCTCGTCGGCCTGCGCGGCCACGGGGTTGCCGGTCAGCTTCTGCCTGCCGCCCCACTGGGGCACGCACCGGCCGCCGCCCGGGGAGACGAATGCGAGGTTGTACTCCTTCACACCGGTCTTCTCGGCGCTCCGGAGGAGGTCGAACGAGGGCTTGAGCGAGGTGTCCACGTACGGGGCGAAGGCGTCCGGCGTGGGGGCCTCGCTCTCCTTGGGCGGGGTCTTCGCCGGAGGCGGCCCCGTGGGCTGCGGCTGGTTCTGTCCCGTCGAGCAGCCGGCGAGCAGCGAAGCCGCCGCTGCCGCCGCAACTGCCGCCGCGGCCAGGGAAGTCCGGGCCGGCCTCACCGTGCGACTCCTCCCGGAAGGCTGCGCTTCGGTGGTTCGGCGCGGTTCCTCATCGCGGGCTGCCTCCTTCGGCGAACGGAAGTCGCATGTTCCGGCGTACGACAAAGCTATCGGCCCGGCCGGGGCAGAACTGCGCGATGAGGGCTGCCGCTGATGGGACTTAGGCCACAGTTAAGGGGGCGGAAGGCCGCGGTTAAGAAACAGAGCTGACAAGCCCTCACACATGGCCAAGGGCCCGGGTTCAATTCCCGGGCGGCACCGCGCTATCGTCGGCAGCCGGCGTCCGGCATTCTCGAGGACCGCCCGGGCAGGGGCCCCGGAAGCGTACAGGCGCTGCCGCCCATTGGACGGGGACAGAGGGGCACTAACTAGGGGTACGCGTTGCGCCGAGTGAACTGGTGGCATCGGAGCCATGAGCTGAGACGGATACGTCGCTCGAGCGAGAAACTCCTCGCAAGTCTGAACCTGCCGGACCAGTGCGACATCGCCGGCCTGTGCGACCAGTTGAGCGCGAGACGCGAGCGCCCGCTCCGGCTCGTGCCGGTGAGCGTGCCGGGCGCGCACCCTTGCGGACTGTGGATCATGACGGAGACGGTCGACTTCATCGTGTACGAGTCGGACACCAGCAAGCCGCATCAGGACCACATCATCGCGCACGAACTGGCCCACATGGTCTGCGGCCACCGCAGCGGGGCGGGCGAAACGGTCCACGGTGACACCGCCCGGCTGCTCTTCCCCGACCTCGGCCCCGAACTCGTACGGAAGATACTGGGGCGCGGGAACTACTCGAGCCTTGAGGAGCGGGAAGCGGAAGTCACCGCGTCCCTCATCCTCGAACGCATCAACCGCCCGGTGCTGGAGCCGATTTCGGCGGTGCGGGCCGAAGACGCGGAGGCGGTGGAGCGTATCGAACGCTCGCTGCGACGACGGCGTGCCGGCCAGTCGTCCACTGACCGCGGCCGGCGCGAACGGCGGGCCCCCGGGGCGGAGACCTCATGACCGACCTGAAGAGCGTTTTCTTTCCGCTGAGCGCCGGGATCTGCGCTCTCGCCTTCCTCTACAAACTCCGCCATCTGCGACCGGGCCGGCGTGACCCGGCATTGCTCGCGCTGCTCCTCGCGCTCATGTTCAAGGGAATTTCCTTCACGCTGTCGACGCCGGTGGTATCAGCGGGAGTCGACGAATACCTGGGCGTACCCAATCTCGGCGCCCTCGGCATTCACTTGACGGGCGGAGTCACTTCGAGCGCGGCGTTCCTCGCCGCTCTGGTCTTCTGGGTCTACCCCGCGGAGCAGGCGTGGCCGAAGGTCCGGCGCCGCATCACGCTCTTCGGACTCGTCGCCGTGACCATGTTCGTCCTCTGGTACGCAGCCGGTACCGACGGCCAGGGCAGGTCGCCGCACTATCTGCTGCAGAACGCTCACCGGCCCGTGGTCGCGGCGTACTTGCTGCTGTACGTGACCGCGTTCGCGGCAGGGATGGCCGAGATCGCCCGGCTGGGCCGGCGGTACGCAAGGGCGGCGGGGCGTGCGTGGCTCCGGCGCGGCCTCAACACCACGTCCGTGGGTGCGGCCGTCTACATCGCGTACTGCGTCAACCGCGCTTGGGCCGTCGTCGCCGTGCAGGCCGGACTCGACCCCCTGCAATGGGAGTTGGTGACCCCGTTGTCGAACGGCATCGGCATTCTCCTCGTCGCGACGGGATTCACCATGCCCTCCTGGGGGCCCCGGCTGTCTGCGGCCCGGATGTGGATCGCCAACCGCATCGCCTATCAGCGGCTGTATCCGCTCTGGAACGACCTGTACCGGGCCGTCCCCGAGATCGCCCTCCACCCGCCGGCTCCGTCGTTCGTGGAACGGATCAGACCCGGCGACCTCCGGTACCGGCTTTACCGCCGGGTGATCGAGATCCGTGACGGTCTGCTCGCGATGCGCCCCTACATGAGCGCGGAACCGGCCGTCACCGCGGTGCGCGAAGTGCGCGGTGTATCTGCGGCCGGCGAGGCGGAGCGCGCGGCCGCGGAGGCGGCCCGGCTCAACGCGGCGCTCAGGGCGAAGGCCGGCGACCGCCCGCCGCCCGACCCCTGCGGTGAAGCACGTGGCGACACGGTGTCCCGCATCGGCGAGGACTACGCCGGCGAACTCGGCTGGCTGCTGCTTCTGGCGAAGGCTTACGCCGACGTCCGGCGTGACGAGAAACGTAACGAGAGACGTGACGCAAAACGTGACGCAAAAGAGGTACGAGATGAAGTTCCGGCCACTCGGTGATCCGGCCACGGAGGTGTCCGCGATCGGTCTCGGCTGCATGGGTATGTCGATCGCCTACGGTGCCGCCGACGAGAAGGAATGCCTGCGCACACTGGACCGTGCCGCCGAACTGGGTGTCGGCCTGCTCGACACGGCGGACGTCTACGGAGCCGGAGCGAACGAGGAGCTGATCGGCCGTTGGCTGCGCGGCCGCGACCGCGAAGCGGTCTTCCTCTCCACCAAGTTCGGCCTGAGGCGCGACGCCGCCACCGGCAGGGTGGACGAGGTGGACACCTCTGCCGAGTACGTCCCGGTCGCGTGTGACGCGTCGCTGGCGCGGCTGGGGGCCGAGCACATCGACCTGTACTACGCGCACCGACGCGACCCGGGCGTCCCCGTCGAGGAAACGGTGGGCGCCATGTCGGATCTGGTCGAAGCGGGCAAGGTCCGCTTCCTCGGTCTGTCGGAGGTCAGTCCGCAGACCCTGCGCCGCGCACACGCCGTGCACCCCATCGCCGCGATCCAGCTGGAGTATTCGCTGTTCACGAGGGACGTGGTGGAGGGGGAGATGCTCGCCACCTGCCGTGAGCTCGGTGTCGCCGTGGTGGCGTACTCGCCGCTGGGGCGGGGCATGCTCGGTGGCGCGCTGGGCTCCCGCGAGGCTCTGTCCGAGGAGGACAACCGCCGGCGATGGCCCCGCTTCGCCGCCGAGAACATCGAACGCAACCTCGCCCTGGCGGAGGCCGTGAAGGACGTCGCCGAGCAGATCGGCTGCACACCTGCGCAGGCCGCGTTGTCCTGGCTCCTGGCGCAGGGCCCGGACATCCTGCCGATTCCGGGAACGAAACGCACGCGGTATCTGGAGGAGAACGCCGAAGCGGCCGGCGTACTCCTTGATCCGGCTCAGGTGGCCCGGCTTCGCGAGGCGGTGCCGGCACGGGCCGTGGCCGGTGGACGCTATCCCGATCAGGCCCTCGCACGTCTCGGTCACTGAACGACCGTGCGCGGACACCGAGTCGGGCGCCTCCCCCGGATGATCAGGCCTTCCCCCGCCCTTTCTCCCCGCGGCCCGGCCCGTCCTTCTGTCCGCTGCCTCTGACGTCGGACGACTGAAGCTCGCTGACCTCCGCGATGATGCGGAGCAACGACGCGCGCCCGGTGTCGTCCATGCGCATGGCGCGGAGCGCGATGTCGCGGACCTCGGCGTTACGCATGGCGGAGGCGAGGGCGATCTGGGTGTCGACGCGGTCGGCGGTGTCCTCGTCGAAGAAGTAGGCCGCGGGCACGTCGAAGAACGCGGCGAGGGCCTCGAGATGCCGCTTGGTGGGGTTGTCCCGCTGCCCTGTGCGCAGCTGCCAGATGTACGTCTTGGAGAACGTGCCGGCGGACAGCTCACTGCAGCCGCGAGCGACCTCTTCGTAGGTGTACTCCCTGCCACTGGGCGTGACTGTCTTGAAGAGCTTGTCGATCTTCTCGGCCAGTGAAGGCACAGGGACCCCTTCGTTCGCTGAGATGAACTCCAACTCAGGCTGCCGTCCAGCATAGTTGACAGGATCGGACGCGGCCGTCTACCTTCACCCTGTTCGCTGAGATGAACAGAGGGTAGCTCGTCGCCCATACGAGCGGACAGTCCGGGGAATCCGGGCCGTCACGCAGGCCGGAGGTGCGGCAGTGCTTCACCTGTGGTGCGTCGGCACGTGAACGAGGGGCGGACATGCGACGCCCGATGCGCCCCGCCCTCCGCGGGGGAAGGGGCGGGGCGCATCCCTCGCACCGTCCCCCCGCCCCCTCATACCTGGCTCCCCAACGAACGCGCGATCTCCTGCTCGGCGGACTCGATGATCGCCAGGACGGCCGCCGACGCCTCGCCGCACCGGCCGCCCCGTACGGCTTCCGCGAGGGCGCGGTGAGCGGGAAGCGAGGCCTCGACCGCTCCGGGAGTCTGCGAACTGACGGCGAAGCTGTGCTCCAGGGCGACGTCGACCGCGCGTCCCAGCGAGCCGAACAGCCGGTTGCCGCTCGCGTCGAGCAACGCGCGGTGAAAGGCGATGTCCGCCTCGACGTACTCGCCGAGCCCCGGGCGCGCGGCGGCGGACTCCATCGCCACCAGTGCGTCGAACATGGCCTGTATGTGACCGGGTCCGGCCCGCCGGGCCGCCAGCCCGGCGGCCTCGGGCTCGACGGCCCGCCGCAGTTCACAGGTCTCGGTCAGTAACTGCCGCGGCTCGCACGTCTGTTGCCAGCGCAGCACGTCGCGGTCCAGGTGGTTCCAGCACTCCTGGGGCAGTACGCGTGTGCCGGTGCGCGGACGGGTCCGCAGCATCCCCTTGGCCGCCAGGGCCTTGACTGCCTCGCGCAGCGCCCCGCGGCTGACGCCGAGCTCTCCGGCGAGCT
The DNA here is from genome assembly GCF_055792905.1 of Streptomyces sp. DSM 116795. Lineage (NCBI taxonomy): Bacteria > Bacillati > Actinomycetota > Actinomycetes > Kitasatosporales > Streptomycetaceae > Streptomyces > Streptomyces sp. DSM 116795. The sequence goes on along the minus strand of NZ_CM147707.1, from coordinate 5,709,331 downwards.
TGTCCTCCACGGGCAGCGACCGGTCCGGCTCCACCAGGCCGTTCACGATGCGCCGGCCAAGTTCGTCGACGACGCGCTGGTGCATGGTCCGGTACTGCTCCACGATCTTTGCCCACCCCCTGGACGCACTCATCGAATCATTTGATGATTGCCGCCACATTACGTGAACTAGTTCGATCAGGCCCAAGAGAGGCGTTCTCCGATGACGCACACGGACGACCGAAGCGGCACCGGCCGCCCAGCCGACAGTCCATTCCCTCTGAGCACCCGCAATCTGCCGCCACCGGAGGTACGGGAGCTGCCGGCACCGCCCCGGCAGACGTGGAAGATCATCGGCCCCGGCATCGTAGGAGCCGGGGTGGGCCTCGCCTCCGGCGAGTTCATCCTCTGGCCGTACATCGCCTCGCAGGCCGGGCTCGTCTTCCTGTGGGGCGCGGTCGTCGGGGTCGTCACCCAGTGGTTCCTGAACATGGAGATCGAGCGCTACACGCTCGCCACCGGCGAGACCGCCATCACCGGCTTCAACCGGTACTGGCGGCACTGGGGCGCGGTGATGGTGCTGCTGACGTACGCGGCGAATCTCTGGCCCGGCTGGGTCACCAGCTCCGCCACCATGGCCTCGTACGTCTTCGGCGGCAACCCCACCATGATCGCCCTCGTGCTGTTGCCGTGCATCGGCGCGATCCTCACGCTCGCCCCTGTCGTCTACACGGCGCTGGAGCGGCTGCTGTTCCTGAAGGTCGCGGTCATCGGCGGGTTCTTCGCGCTGGCGGTGATCTTCGCGGTGAAGGCGTCGAGCTGGGCGGATCTGCCGCAAGGCGCAACGCACATAGGCCAGTTCCCCAGCGAGCTCGGTGTCGCCGTGCTGATGGGTGCGATGGCCTACGCCGGAGCAGGCGGCGGACAGAACCTCTGCCAGAGCAACTGGATCCGGGACAAGGGCTTCGGCATGGGCCAGTACGTGCCCCGGCTGGTCAGCCCTGTCACGGGCAAGGAGGACACCACCGCCGCCGCTTCCGCCACCGGCCCGGACGCCACCACCGGCTACGTCTTCGTCCCGGACGCGGACAACATGGAGCGCTGGAAGCGCTGGTGGCGCTTCACCAATACCGAACAGGCCCTGACGTTCGGGCTCGTCACCGTCCTGACCATCGTGCTCTCCTCGCTTCTCGCACACTCCACGCTCTTCGGCACCGAGGGTCTCGCAGACGACGTGACCTTCCTGAAGGACGAGGGTGAGGCGCTGAAGTCGCAGGTCGGCGACTGGTTCGGCGTGCTGTTCTGGATGATCGGTGCGTTCGCGCTGTTCAGCGCGGCGGCCGGCATCGTCGACTACACCAGCAGGCTCGCGGCCGACGTCCTGAAGTCGACGTACATGCGCAAGTCCCGGCTGTCCGAGAGCCGGCTGTACTTCTGGCTGGTGTGGGGGCTCGTCCTCATCGGGATGGGCATCCTGCTGGCCGGGGTCGACCAGCCGCTGGTGCTGCTCGTCATCTCCGCGTGCGTCGCGGGACTGATGATGTTCGTCTACGGAGGCCTGCTGCTCTACATGAACCGCAAGGCGCTCCCCTCGCAGATCAAGGTGCGCGGATACCGGGTCGCCGCGCTGGTGTGGGTCGTGCTGCTCTTCGGCGTGCTGTCCGTACTCACGGTGAGGCAGCAGATCCTCGACATCTTCGGCTGACGCCGCTCTCCGGCTCTGCCCGCTCCGCCTTGCGGCACAAGGAGCGGGCAGAGCCGGCGGATGGCCCGCGGCCCCCCTCGACAGCGCCTCCGCGGGCCACCCGTGGCGGTTCAGAAGCGGTTCACGTCAGCGACCCGTCCGGTCCGCGCCGCTCGGTGGGTACGGCACCGTATCCGCTGGTCGAGGCGTGCGAGCAGGAAGGACATCACCGCGATCATCACCGTCCCGACAGTGATCGCGACGGCGGACGGGCCCCATGCGTAGTCGTTGACGGCGGGCGCCGTGACCACCGCGTAGAGCGTCCGCCCGATGAGGGCGCCACCGGCGAGCCAGATCCAGTGGCTGCCGGACCAGCCGGCGGTGCCGGACCACCGGTGTACGAGCCACCCGGCGCCGGCTGCGACCGCGGCGGCCATAACCATCGGGACGAATCCGGCCCAACTGTCCCTGCCGGCCGCGTCCGGCCAGCCGAACAGCAGGCCCGGCGGCATCAGCAGCCCCAGGAAACATGCGGAGGCGGCCCCTCCCGTGAGCGCGGCGAACACCGGCCGCGGCGCGCTCCGCCCCTCCGACGGCGCCGGGGACGGCGTCCGGCCGGGAAGAACCCGCAGCGCGAGGCAGAGGAGCACGGCGACGGCGGCCACGATGCCGAAGACGACCGGAAGCGGCGTCTGGTACCCGGGGTCCTCGGTGGCGGCGATCCCCGCCCGCAGCAGGACGACGCCGAAGACGGTTCCGGCCGCCGCGACGGCGAGACCGCCGCGGCGCAGGTACGGGCGGCCACGGTGCCCCGGAAAGAGCAGGTCGGCGAGGAGCACGGGAATCAACACGCTGAAGACCGTGTGGTATCCGATCTGGGATTCCCAGTAGGTGGTGTTGAAGCCGAGCACCCGCGGCCCCCAGTCGGCGGCTCCGTACAGGTCCGGGCTGGTCAGCGCCTGGAGGCCGATGCCGTCCTCGACCACTTCGTAGACCAGGCCCGCCACAAGCAGGCTGGGCCATCCGCCGCCGAAGCGGGCGACCAGTTCACGCAGGAGCAGGACCCCCGAGCCGTACATCACCACCAGCGCCGGGAGCAGCAGCCACATGAACGGCATGGTCACTCCCGAGAACGTCACCTCGGCGCTGGCCGGTGCGAGGACGACCAGCGCCCAGGCGGCCTTGCGGTTCCCGTACGCCGACGTGCGTTCCCTCGACCGATCCGCCACGTCTTCCCCCTGTCTTCCGCGCAGATTTACCTGGTCGAGTAAAAATTACTCGGTCGAGTAAGATGGCGCAACGGCCGCCCCCTGGTGCCCACTTGGGCTGCGAGGACGGACGCGGGAGAAAGGGCCCGTCTCTGTGGAGCCGCCGGACCCGGACAGGAGCTGCCGATGCCCGCAACACCCGCCGAGAGGACCGCCTCGGCGACGACGCGACGCGCCCAGATCATCGACGCGACGATCGGCACCATCGCCGAACTCGGCTACCGCCGCACGACGTTCGCGCGGATCGCCGAGCGCGGCGGACTGAGCAGCACGCGGCTCATCTCCTACCACTTCGCCGGCAAGGACGAACTGGTGAGGGCGGTGGTGGCCGACGTCTACGCCTCGATCGACCGGTTCCTGATCGAACGGGCGAGTGAGGATCCGGCGAGCCGCCCGATCGGGCGGCCCTCCGGCGAGCCGGCGCATCCGTACACCGGCTCCGCCTCCGACGAGCTGCGCGCGTACATCACCGGCGTGGTCGCGTTCGTCGACGGGCACGGCACCCGCATGAGTGCGCTGCAGTCGATCTTCGCCGCGCTGCACGACGAGGAGAGCAACCCCGCGGCCTATGACGCCGCCACCGACCGCGGCGTGCTCGGGCACATCCAGGACATCCTGCGGCGCGGCCAGGCGAGCGGGGAGTTCCGGGCGTTCGACACCCTCGTCATGGCCGCGACGATCCAACGCTCACTCGGCGGGCTGCCGTTGACGCGGCGGACCGAACCGGACCTCGACCTCGCGGCGTACGCCGAGGAGTTGGTGACCCTGTTCAGCCTCGCGACCCGGGCGCGCCCGGGCGAACGGCCGGTCTGACCGAGCGCGCGCCCCGCACGAACGCCACCGGTGCGGAGCTCAACTGCCCGCCTGGGCAAGGGCGTTCGGCCCGGTCCGGCCGAGGGCACGGCCGGTGGGGTTACCGCGGTCGGTGTAGTCGGCGACGTGGCCTTCGTAGAGGACCCTCCCGCCGTGCCTGCCGGGACCGGGGCCGAGGTCGACGAGCCAGTCCGCCTGGCGGACGACGTCGAGGTTGTGCTCGATCACGACGACGGTGTGGCCTTGCTCGACCAGGCTGTCGAGGACGTGCATGAGGGTGCCGATGTCGTCCATGTGCAGCCCGGTGGTGGGCTCGTCGAGCACGTACGTGGTGGGCGCTTCCGCCTCCCGGAGCTCCTTGGCGATCTTGACCCGCTGGCATTCCCCTCCGGACAGCGTGCTCAGGGACTGCCCCAGCCGCAGGTAGCCCAGGCCGACGGCGGCGAGCCGGCCCAGCCCCCGGGAGACGGCCGCCTCGGGCAGCCGGGCGACGGCCTCGTCGACGGTGAGGTCGTCGACGTCGGCGATCGACAGTCCGTTCACGGTGTGTGCGAGGACCTCGGGGGTGAAGCGGCGTCCGCGGCACGTCTCGCAGACGACCTCCTGGCCGTCCATGAAGGCGAGGTCGGTGTAGATGACGCCGAGCCCCTTGCAGTCTGGGCAGGCACCCTCGGAGTTGGCGCTGAAAAGGGCGGCGGGGACGTGGTTGCGCCTGGCGAAGAGCTTGCGGACCGCGGGCGCGATGCCGGTGTAAGTGACCGGCGTGGAACGGCGGTTGGTGCTGACGGGCTTCTGGTCGATCACGGTTGCGCCGTGCTGGGCCACCAACTCGTCGGCGAGGCTGGACTTTCCGGATCCGGCGACGCCCGTGAGGACGGTCATCACACCCGTGGGGAACCGCACGGTGAGGTGCCGCAGGTTGTTGCGGCATGCGTCGGCGACGGTGAAGTGCCCCGTGGCGGCACGCGGTTCGGGCTTGAGCGGCCGGTGCCGGGCGAGGGCACGGGCGGTCGGTGTGCCGGCGTCCCGGAGCCGGCCGAAGGTGCCCTGGAAGACGAGCCGTCCGCCGGCGGCGCCCGCCCCGGGGCCGATCTCGACGATCTGGTCCGCGTGCGCCATCACCGCGGGGTCGTGCTCGACGACGAGGACGCTGTTGCCGCTGTCGCGAAGCCGCTCCAGAAGCTCGATCATGGACTCCACGTCGGTGGGATGCAGCCCCACGGTCGGTTCGTCGACCACGTACGTCATCTCGGTGAGGCTGGATCCCAGGTGCTTGACCGTCTTGATCCGTTGCGACTCCCCGCCGGAGAGAGTCGTGGTCACCCGGGAGAGCGTGAGGTAGCCCAGGCCGATCGTGATCATCGCCTCCAGCCGGGCCGTCAGAGCCTCGACGACGGGTGCGACGCGGGCCGACTCGACCTGATGAACGAGGGCCACGAGCTCGGTGATCTCCAGCCGGGACATCTCGCCGATGGTGCGGCCGAGCACGGTGGCCTCTCGTGCGGCCTCGTTGAGCCGGTCACCGGCGCACTCCGTGCAGGTGGCGGCCCTGGTGAACCGCCGGATGGTGTCCTGCTTGCGCTCCGAGAGGTTGTCGGAGGTGTGCAGGTGGATCCGCTCGAACCGCTCGACGACTCCCTCGTAGCCCCTGGGAGGCCTGCTGCCCAGCTTCGCGGCCGCCTCACCGCCGTACAGCAGCGCCTCGCGTTCGGACGGGGACCAGCGCCCGAGCGGGGTGTCCGCGTCGAACGAACCGATGTCGGCGTACTGGGAGTACCAGTAGCCGCCGTTGCCGAAGCCGGGCAGCCGGATCCCCCCGTCGGCAAGGGACTTGTCCAGGTCCAGGAAGCGCTCGACCGCGCTGACCACCACCTCCCCGAGGCCGGAGCAGCCCGTGCACATTCCGGCGGGATCGTTGAAGGAGAAGTGGTTCGACTCACCGACATGGGGCGTGCCGAGCCGGGAGAACAGCAGCCGCAGATAGGTCCAGGCGTCCGTGACCGTGCCGACGGTCGAGCGGGCGTTGCCGCCGATCCGGCGCTGGTCGATGACGATCACGGGGGTCAGACCCCCGATGTGCTCGACGTCCGGGCGGGCCCACTTCGGCAGCCGGTTCCTCGCGAACGGCGGGAAAGTCTCGCCCAGTTGATACCCGGCCTCGGCGGCGATCGTGTCGAACACGAGCGACGACTTGCCCGAACCGGACACGCCGACGAACACGACCAGCCGGTCGCGCGGGACGTCGACGTCCACCTCGGCCAGGTTGTTCGTACGGGCTCCGCGAAGGCTGATGTTCCGCTCTGTCATGCCCGCGAGAGTACGAACAGATGCGGTCACATCCTGACCGCAACAGCTGACAGGATCGGAGCATGGCTGACGTCACCGAACGCATGCTGGCCCTGCTGTCGACCTTGCAGACGGGCCGGCGGTTCAGCGGGGAGGAACTGACCCGGCGGCTGAGCGTCAGTCCACGGACCCTGCGCCGGGACGTCGACCGGCTGCGCGGATACGGATATCCCGTCGAGACCCAGCCGGGGCCGGGCGGCTACTACCGGCTCGCCGCCGGCCGCACGATGCCGCCGCTCGTCCTGGACGACGACGAAGCGGTGGCCACGCTGCTGGCGCTGGCCTCCCTCGCCGCCACGGAGCCGCCGGCCGGAGGGTCCCGGTCCACCGACGGCGGACGGGCCGGCGACGGTGGACGGGCCGACGGCGGACCGGCCGAAGGCGGACCGGCCGATGACGCCGGACGGTCAGCCGGAAGCGGGATCGACGACGCCGCGACCCGCGCCTACGGAAAACTGGACCAGTTCCTCCCCGCACGGCTGCGTCCTCGCCTGGCATCGATCCGCTCCAGTCTGGAGACGAGTCCGCAGCGCGCTCCGAGCGTGACCGCACAGCAGCTCGGCACCGCCGCCGAGGCCATCGCGCACCGCGAGACGATGTCGTTCACGTACACCGACGCACGCGGCGAACGGACGGACCGGCGCGTGGAACCGTACCGGCAGGTCCATCACCTGCTGCGCTGGTACCTGCTGGCCTGGGACCTCGAACGGGAGGACTGGCGCATCTTCCGCCTGGACCGGATCACCCGACCGCTGCGGACCGGCGACCGGTACGTGCCGCGGCCGCTGCCCGCCGAGTCGGCGGCGGAGTACCTGCGGCAGGGACTCAACAGGGGCAGACAGCCCGTCAGGATCCTCGTCGACGCCCCGGCCGCGGACGTCGCCGACGCCCTGAAGTTCCAGGATGCCGAGATCCACTCCGTGAGCGAACGGCGGACCCGCGTCAGCCTGGCGCTGGACTCCTGGCAGTGGCTGGTCCTCCATCTCGCCTTCCTGGACGCGGACTTCCAGATCAGCTCCGGCACGCAGTTCAACGAGGCCTGCCGCACTTTCGGAAACCGGCTCCTGTCCGCGACCTCGGAGGCCCCGGCGGCACCGGAGGCCGCTCACTGACCGGATCCCCTGAAATGCGGCCTCCGGGGGCGGCACGCGTCCGTGCGGGCGCCGGAAGAATGCGGTTGCAACCCCCCGTCCGGGACGTTCATAGTCCGGGGGTGAAACACGGACCGGGGGCGGCGCCAGGCGACGGCCCTCCCTCGCGCAGGCGCCTCGCGCCGCGCATGCCCCCGTGGGCCGGCCGCAACTACACGCTGTTGACGACGGCCGCCGTGGTCACCGGTCTCGGAAGCTCAGGTGCCCTGATCGCTTCGGCGTTCGCCGTACTGGAGGCAGGCGGCGACGGCACCGACGTCGGTCTGATCGCCGCCTCCCGTACGGTCCCGCTGGTCCTCTTCCTGCTCATCGGCGGCGCTGTCGCCGACCGGCTGCCACGGCACCGCGTCATGGTCGCGGCCAACGTGCTCAACTGCCTTTCGCAGGGCACCTTCGCCGTCCTGGTGATCTCCGGGGACGCCCGGTTGTGGCAGATGGCCGTTCTCTCCGCGCTGGGCGGCACCGGGCAGGCGTTCTTCGGACCCGCCGCCGAGGGCATGGTGCTGGCCACCGTCCGGAGTGAGCAGTCGGCACGGGCCTTCGCGGTCTTCCGCATGGGCATGAACGGCGCGAGCATCGGCGGCGCCGCGCTGGGCGGTGCACTGGTCGCCGCACTCGGCCCGGGCTGGGTACTCGCCGTGGACGCGGCGGCGTTCGCGGTCGCCGGCTCCCTGCGGGGTCTTCTGGACCTGAGCGGAATGCCTGAACGGGCGCGCGGCGCCGGCCTGTTCGCCGACCTCCGCGACGGCTGGCGCGAGGTTACCGGGCGGCCCTGGCTGTGGTCTGTGATCGCCCAGTTCGCAGTCGTCAACGCCGTGGTCGCCGCCGCCGAAGCGGTGTACGGACCACTGGTCGCCGAGGAGCACCTGGGCGGCGCCGGGCCCTGGGGTGTGGCACTCGCGGCGTTCGGTGCGGGCACGGTCGGCGGGGCCCTGCTGATGACCCGCTGGCAGCCGCGCCGGATCCTGCTTGCGGGCGCACTGTGCGTCTTTCCGCTCGCACTGCCTTCCGCGGCACTCGCCGTGCCGGTGACGGCCGGGCCCCTGACCGCGGTGATGTTCGCAAGCGGGCTCGCCGTCGAAGTCTTCGCGGTGACCTGGATGATGGCGCTGCACCAGGAGGTGCCGGAGGAGAAGTTCTCCCGCGTCTCCGCCTACGACTGGCTGGGCTCAGTCGCGATGGTCCCCCTGGCCACCGCACTCGCGGGACCTGCCGAGGCGCTGGTCGGACGGTCCGGCGCGCTCTGGGGCTGCTCGGCCCTGATCGTCGTCCTCACCGCTGCCGTCCTGTGCGTACCCGGCGTACGGAACTTGGAGCGCCGCACCACGGCTGCGCCGCCCGTGGCCCAGCCGACGCCGAAGGACACCCCGGAGCCCTCGGGCGACGGCGCCCCGTCCCCGTCCTGAACCGCCTGCTCGTGTCGCAGCCGCTGTCCGGCCACCTCCCCACCGACGACCTCTTCCGCTTGTTCGCCTGTCCAGCCCGGCGCCGTTTGTCGCAGTCCGCGCTGGAGAACGTGCTGTCCACGATCAGCTCCTACGACCCCTGGGAAGTGACGGCCCTCGTCTGAGAGGCGATCGAGTCGCTGCTCGGATCCGGCACACTCCGACCGGACCCGATGCAGCACGGGTCCTGGACCGTCCATCCCCTCACCGCTCGGGCGGTGCGCCGTCATGACACCGACACGGCGAGGCAGGCAGACCTCCGACGCCTGCTGCTGCATACGCTCACACCCGTGCCGCCGGCCCCCGTCCCGGTTCGGTCTGCCACGGCACTTACCCCGGCCACCTCACAGCCGGCTCCGGTGGAAGCCTCCGCTCCCCGGGGCACCGTCGAGCGTGCCGCGGCTTTCGACTTGCAGGTCGAACTGGTTACCCGAGTCGGAGTCCAACCGCTGGCGGCCGATCAAGGTTCGCTGCGCGAAGCCCTCACATCGCTGCACTCGGTGTTCGCCACCACACCGAAGCCGCTGCAGAGCTGGAACCTCGGCTCCCACGTCGCCGGCATTCCGAGGTTCGTTATCCGGTCGCAACTCTCTCACCAGCGACAACGTCCGCGTCATGATGCAAGGATGCAGCGCAACTCGCCCTTTCGGGTGCGGCTTTGCCGAACAACCTCCTGGAGGCTCGAAGGTGTCTGCGCGTACCACGCTTCGTCCGGTCGCAGTTGCTCTCCCCTTTGTCCTGGCGTCCGGCCTGCTGGCCGGCTGTACCAGCACCAAGTCCTCCGGTGCGAAAGGCGGCTCGGAGGTACAGCTGGTCGCGCAGGGCAAGCTGACGGTGTGCACGCACCTGCCCTACGCACCCTTCCAGTTCAAGAAGTCGGGCAAGATCGTCGGCTTCGACGTCGACATGATGGATCTGGTGGCCAAGAAGCTCAAGGTCAAACAGGACATCGTGGACACGCCCTGGGAGGGCATCCAGTCCGGCGAGGACCTCAACGCCAACAAGTGCGACGCGGCCGCCGCGGGCATGACCATCAACGACGTGCGGAAGAAGAACCTGGACTTCTCCGCCCCGTACTTCGACGCCACCCAGGCCCTGATCGCCAAGAAGGGCGCCAAGTACTCCTCGCTGAAGGACCTCAAGGGCAAGAAGCTCGGCGTCCAGGCCTCCACCACCGGCGAGGAGTACGCCAAGAAGCAGGCCCCGAAGGGCGTCGAGCTCGTCCAGTTCGAGGATGTCGCCCTGCTGCTCACCGCGGTCAAGTCCGGCCAGGTCGCCGCCGGCATCAACGACAACGGCGTGCTCTACGACTACATCAAGAAGAACCCGGACACGGACGTCACGGCCGAGTTCGACACCGGCGAACAGTACGGCTTCGGCGTACGCAAGGGGAACTCCGCCCTGCGCAAGCAGATCGACGAGGCGCTGAAGAAGGCCAAGTCCGACGGCACGTACGACAAGATCTACAAGAAGTGGTTCGGCACCGCGCCGGAGAAGTAGGCCCCGATCCGGCCCCGAACGCCGGGAAATGCCGCCGAGCAGGCAGCAGTTGAGGAGTTGCACACCACATGTCCATGTCCCGCCGGCAGCGGACGCGGACCGTCCGGGGCGTCCAGTACGGGGTGCTGGCGCTCGTCGTGGCCGCCGTGGCCTTCGGCGCGAACTGGGGCGAGATACGCCGCGCCTTCTTCGACCTCGACGTCGCGCAGGCCCAGTTCCCCGACATCATCACCACCGCCCTGGTCAACACCGTCGTCTACACCCTCCTCGGGTTCGGCTTCGGCCTCGCGCTGGGCCTGATCCTGGCGCTGATGCGGCTGTCGTCGGTGCCGCCCTACCGGTGGCTGGCGACCGGGTACATCGAATTCTTCCGCGGCGTGCCGGCTCTGCTGGTCTTCATCGCGCTCGGCTTCGGCGTCCCGATCGCCTTCCAGGTCGTCATCAACCAGTACGTCACCGTGATGCTCGCCCTCGGCCTCGTCGGCGCCGCCTACATGGCGGAGACAATCAGGGCCGGCATCCAGGCCGTGCCCAAGGGCCAGGTGGAGGCGGCCCGTTCGCTGGGCATGTCGCAGGGCCGCGCCATGCGCTCGATCGTCATCCCGCAGGCGTTCCGGATCGTCCTGCCGCCGCTGACCAACGAGTTGATCCTGCTGACCAAGGACTCCTCGCTCGTCTATCTGCTCGGTCTCTCCCTCGGTCAGTACGAGCTGGCCAAGTTCGGCCGTGACGCGCTGAACGAGAACCGCAGTCTGACCCCGATTCTCGTCGCCGGCCTGTGCTACCTGATCATCACCCTCCCGCTCGGCCACCTGGTCCGGCGGCTCGAGGCCCGTACCGCGAAGGCCAGGTGACCGAAGGTGACCGACCACAAGGCAGACGAGGCAGCGATACGGGTCGAAGGGCTGCACAAGTCCTTCGGCGAGCTCGAAGTCCTCAAGGGCATCGACTTCACGGTGCGCCCAGGTGAGGTCGTGTGCGTCATCGGCCCGTCCGGCTCGGGCAAGTCGACGCTGCTTCGGTGCGTGAACCTCCTGGAGGAGCCGACGGCGGGCACCGTCACCCTGTCCGGCACCGAACTGACCGACCCCGACGTGGACATCGACCGGGTCCGGCGCCGTATCGGCATGGTCTTCCAGAGCTTCAACCTCTTCCCGCACCTGTCCGCGCTGGACAATCTGACCATCGCCCAGCGACGCGTCCTCGGGCGCACCAAGGACGAGGCCGAGCGCATCGGCCGCGACAATCTGCGGCGGGTCGGGGTCTCCGAGAAGGAGTCGGCCTACCCCGCCCAGCTCTCCGGCGGCCAGCAGCAGCGGGTGGCCATCGCCCGCGCTCTGTCCATGGACCCGGAGCTGATGCTCTTCGACGAGCCGACGTCCGCACTCGACCCCGAACTCGTCGGCGACGTCCTCGCCGTCATGCGCCGTCTCGCCGACGAAGGCATGACGATGATGGTCGTCACCCACGAGATGAGCTTCGCCCGCGAAGTCGCGGACCGCGTGGTCTTCATGGACGGCGGCGTCATCGTCGAGGAGGGCACCCCGAGCCGGGTGATCGGCGACCCGCAGCACAAGCGCACCCGCACCTTCCTCTCCCGGGTGCTCGACCCGGCCGCCGCCGAGGTCACCGAGGCCGGCGCGTCACCAGCCTGACAAGGGCGGTGGCCCGCGGAAGACTCCGGAAGGCGCTTCCCGCGGGCCACCGAAAACCACGCACCGTCGAAAACCACGCACCTCGAAGGCCACGTACGGGACTGTTCACACGAGCCCCAGGTCCGACCGGCGGTCAACTCCTCACCAACAGGCCCGAACCAGCTCGTCGTGGACGAAATGACCCAACATTCCTTCCGCATGGAGCGGTTCACGGCCGACGCACGCAACTCCGTGATCGACAGGCCTAATTCATGTGCCAACGTCTCGTGCGAAGCGAGGGTCACTGCTGCCTTGGAATTCGGCCGTGTTGTCGGATGCAGCACGGTTCATCCTTGCCGAGTCTGCTCATAAGCAGAGCACTATCGGTCCTGCCACTGCAATTCCCTCTAACGTTGAACCGGTCTGCGGACTGTGCACCGTGGTCGGCGCACGAACAGTGCCGCGGGGGAACGCGACACAGCGGATCCGTTGAGGAGGCTGAGGGTGGCAGCGCTAACGTGCTCAACATGCGGGGCACTTATCCAGACCGACGGCACATCGCCCTGTCCGTGCGTGCTCATGGCCGCGGCAGAAGTCGATCGGGCCTTCGAGGCCTTCCAATACAGGTGGAATCCCCTCCCGTCCAAGCCCACCGCACCGCCTGCACCTGCCTCGGACGGCACAGGCGGCTCGCGTCCGGGCCGACGGGGCAAGACCGTTCTCATGGCCATCGCAGCGGCCGCGGCGTTCGGGACAGTGGCATTCAGCGTGCAAACGTTGAACGACGGTGAAACTAAAGACGAGAGCAGCGGCCCGTCCCTCTTGCTTCCACCCGGCTTGGGCGGCACTGACCCGGGTGATGCGACCGGCGAACGCCCACCGGGGGACGCCGATGGTTCCTCGCCGCCTGACTGGTCGGACCAAGTCAGTGACGACGACGGTGGGTTGCACCCCAATATGCCTCCCCCCGAGCAGCACAACGATGACCCCTCACCTCCGCCTCCGCCGAACGACGGCGGAGGCATCCCGCCCATCGACGACGGAGGCGACGCCCCGCCCAACGACGACGGAGGAACCCCACCGAACGACGGCGGAGGCATCCCGCCCATCGACGACGGAGGCGACGCCCCGCCCAACGACGACGGAGGAACCCCACCGAACGGCGGCGGAGGCATCCCGCCCATCGACGACGGAGGCGACGCCCCGCCGAACGGCGGCGGAGGAACCCCGCCCAACGACGACGGAGGCGCCCCGCCGAACGGCGGCGGATTGGACAGGCTGCTGGGCAAAGTCGGTGGCCTGATCGACGGTGGCGGCCGCAGCCACGGCGGTGGTGGTCACCAGGGTGGCGGCGGTAGCCAAGACGGCGGCCACCAAGGCGGCGGCGGTCCCCAGGGCGGAGGCGGCCACCAAGGCGGCGGTGGCGGAGGCCACCAAGGCGGCGGCGGTCCCCAGGGCGGCGGAAGCCAACAAGGCGGAGGCCCCCAGGGCGGAGGCGGCCACCAAGGCGGCGGTGGCGGAGGCCACCAAGGCGGCGGCGGTCCCCAGGGCGGCGGAAGCCAACAAGGCGGAGGCCCCCAGGGCGGAGGCGGCCAACAGGGCGGCGGTCCCCAGGGCGGAGGCCCCCAGGGCGGAGGCGGCCAACAAGGCGGCGGCGGTCCCCAGGGCGGCGGAGGCCAACAGGGCGGCGGTCCCCAGGGCGGAGGCGGCCACCAAGGCGGCGGTCCCCAGGGCGGCGGAGGCCAACAAGGCGGCGGCAGCCAGGGCGGCGGAGGCCAGGGCGGCGGAGGCCAACAAGGCGGCGGTGGCGGAGGCCAACAGGGCGGCGGTCCCCAGGGCGGAGGCGCCCAGCAAGGCGGCGGTGGCGGAGGCCACCGCTAGGGCCTGTTGCGAAAGTTGATCCGACCTAGGTGATCACGGTGCGGCGCGAAGGGACTTGGGGGCACGGGGACCCGGGCTTCACGCTGAGGACGTACCCGAGTCTCATGCCGAACAGCCAGGCACGTACGCGGCGGGCCGTCGACGGGGCATTCCGTGGCGCGACCGCCGGCGGCGAGCCGGAGACCACGTAGCTCGACGCTCCTCGCTGAAACGGCCGTGGGCCGCACCTCCCAGAGCGGGAAGTGCGGCCCACGGCCCGTGTACGGCCCAGGAGAGCGAACGAGCGCCCTGACCTGCGTTGATCCTTAAATGTCGAAGTACAGCCGCCAAATCATGCTGACCTGCGTGAACATGGCGTGCGCACTGGGCGGGTGCACAGTGGGTGCACGCACGCCACCGCGCACCGGTCGCTCACCTCGTTGTCGAGAATCCTCGCCGCGTCGACTGTCCGCAGATCACGACTCACGCTTCAGCACCTCGTCGGTATCGGCTCCCGGCGAGCGGGGAGGAGACGGTACGTCCGGTACGGTCCGCGAGAAGCGCGGCGCGGGAGCCGCCTGTGTCACCCCGCCCTCGGTGATGTGCGTCGCGCGGGCGGTCATGTGCGGGTCGCTGGCAGCTTCGTCGAAGGAGAGCACCGGGGTGACGCACGCGTCGCCGGTGCCGAAGGCGGCAGCCCATTCCTCGCGGGTGCGGGTGGCGAAAGCGGCGGTGAACGCCTCACGCAGTGCTGGCCAGCCGGAACGTTCGTACTGTGGCGGCAGTTCGTCCGGGTCCAGCCCGAGTCCGGTCAGGAGGAGGGCGTAGAACTGCGGTTCCAGGGCGCCGACCGCCACGTGGCGTCCGTCGGCGCAGCAGTAGGTGTCATAGAAGGGTGCGCCGCCGTCGAGGAGGTTCCGGGCAGGGCGATCAGTCCAGGCGCCCTGTGCACGGAAGGCCCAGATGTTCTGTGAGAGCGAGGTGACCCCGTCCACGATGGCCGCGTCGACAACCTGGCCTCGTCCCGATTGCTGCCGTTCCCACAGCGCTGCGAGGACACCCATCACGAGATAGAGGGATCCTCCGCCGAAGTCGCCGATGAGGTTGAGCGGTACGCACGGACGGCCTTGAGGATCGGTGATCGCATGGAGAACGCCGCTGAGGGAGAGGTAGTTGATGTCGTGACCGGCCGAGTGCGCACGTGGGCCGGTTTGTCCCCAGCCCGTCATCCGGGCGTAGACGAGACCGGGATTGCCCCTGAGACACACCTCGGGTCCAACGCCCAGTCGTTCGGCCACTCCGGGACGGAAACCCTCGATGACGACATCCGCGGCCTCGATGAGATCCAGTGCGGACCGGAGTCCGTCCGCAGTCTTCAAGTCCGCGTGCACCGACCGGCGTCCGCGCTGAAGCCAGTCGGGCGCTTCGGGCGGAAGGACCTGGTATCCGCCGGAGGGCCGCTCCACCCGGACGACGTCGGCACCGAGGTCGGCGAGGAGCATGGCCGCGTGCGGAGCGGGACCGATGCCGCCGAGTTCGATGACGTTCAGAGCGCTAAGAGGTCCGGACATGGCTTCCTCTCTCTGGGTGCGGGCGCGTGCCGGGTGGTGTCACCTGGGTGTCAGCCGGATGGCACCGTCGAGGCGGATGGTCTCGCCATTGAGCATGGGGTTCTCCGCGATGTGCTCGACGAGCGCCGCGTACTCCGCGGGCCGTCCGAGCCTGCTGGGATGCGGCACCTGCGCGCCGAGGGACTGCTTCGCCTCGTCGGGCAGTGCGGCCAGCATCGGCGTCTCGAACAGACCGGGAGCGATGGAGACGACCCGGATCAGGCGGTCGGCCAGGTCGCGGGCGAGCGGCAGCGTCAGACTCGCGACGCCGCCCTTCGAGGCCGCGTATGCGGCCTGGCCGATCTGTCCCTCGAAGGCGGCGACGGACGCGGTGTTGACGATGACGCCGCGTTCGCCGTCGACGGGTGCTGTGGCTGCCATGCGGGCCGATGCCAGCCGGGTGATGTTGAACGTGCCGACCAGGTTGACCTGAAGGACCCGGGTGAAGGCCTCCAGCGCGAGGGGACCGTTCCTGCCCAGGACCCGGCCCGGCGTGGCCACACCGGCGCAGTTCACGGCGAGACGCAACGGTCCCCGGCCTTCGGCGATCTCAAGTGCAGCCTCGGCATCCTGCTCGCTGGTGACGTCGGCCGGCGCGAAGAGAGCGCTTTCGCCCAGCTCTTCGGCGACTTCCCGGCCACCGGAGGCAGGCAGGTCGACGAGAGTCACCAGGGCGCCCGCCTGCACCAGCCGTCCGGCCGTGGCCAGTCCCAGCCCCGAGGCCCCGCCGGTGACAAGGCATGCGGCACCTTGAAGCTTCATCGCGTACTCCTCAACGCTCGGTCCGGTAAGAGGGATGGATGAAGGAGGCTCGTTTCAGCGCATCGCACGGGCACCGAAGGACGCGCCGGCCGGTACGGCCCCGTGCGCTGCTCCGGCTCACGGCAGGCGCTCCAACACGGTCGCGTTCGCCATTCCGCCCGCCTCGCACATCGTCTGCAGGCCGTACCGTGCGTCCCGGTCCTCGAGCGTCTGCACGAGAGTTGAAGCGATGCGCAGTCCGGACGCGCCAAGGGGGTGCCCGAGCGCGATCGCGCCTCCGTTCACGTTCAGCTTCTCGCCGGGCACGCCGAACTCCCGTTGCCAGGCAAGCGGTACGGCCGCGAACGCCTCGTTGACCTCGAAGAAGCCGATGTCCTCCGGCGAGAGTCCGGCCCGCTCCAGGACCTTCTCGGTCGCCGGGACGACGCCCATCAGCATCAGCACCGGATCGTCCCCTGTGACCGCCGTGGTGTGCACCCGGGCCCTGCCGCGCAGTCCCAGCGCTGCCGCCTTCTCCCCGCTCATCACCAGGGCAGCGGACGCCCCGTCGGTGAGAGGTGACGAATTGCCCGCCGTCACGGACCAGTCGATCTCCGGGAAGCGATCGCACATCGCCTCGTCCGTGAACGACGGGCCGAGCTGCGCGAGCCCTTCCAGCGTGGTGCCGGCGCGCAGAGTCTCATCCGTCGTGAGTGCACAGCCCTCGACCGTCACAAGATCGGGCGCGAACAGCCCGGATGCACTCGCCTCCGCTGCACGGGCATGTGATGTGCAGGCATACGCGTCTAGCTCAGCCCTGGTCAACTTCCATCGTGCCGCCACGAGTTCGGCAGAGATGCCCTGCGGCACCAGGTGCGGCGGGAACCGTTCGGCGACACGGGGGCCATGGGGGTCGGCGTCGCCCACGTTCGACCACAGCGGCGCCCGGCTCATCGACTCCACGCCGCACGCGACGACCACATCCGCGGCTCCCGCGATGACCGTGTGAGCCGCGAAGTGCAGTGCCTGCTGGCTCGAACCGCACTGACGGTCGACCGTGGTCGCCGGCACGCTCACGGGGAATCCCGCCGCCAGAACGGCACTTCGTGTGATGTTGGAGGCCTGGACACCTGCCTGCGTGACGCATCCGCCCACGACGTCCTCGATGACGGCCGGCTCGATCCCGCTGCGCTCGACCAGCTCGCGCAGCGCGGCGGCCAGCAGATCCGCCGGATGCAGATGGGACAGGGCTCCTCCGAGCTTGCCCTTGCCGCTGACCGTGCGCACCAGATCGACGATCACCGCGTCACGCATCACCGGACACCTCCAAGGCTGAGGTTCCTGTCATGACAGCTCCACTCCCTTCTTGCGCAACGACTCGTCCACGGCGGGGTGTGCGTCGAAGAAGTCCGCCGTTATCGGCGCGACCTGCCGCCGCCATCGGGCCGTTTCTCGTTCAGCGGCGGTGGAGTACGTCGCCCCTTCGGCGACGCTCGCCCTGATGACCTTCTGGTCGTCCCGCTGCATCCGCCGCCAGACGCCGGTCATTCGGCCACCGGACGCGACGAGCGCCGCGCGTTGCCGTTCTGTGAGCCCTGCCAGCCACCGTCCGTTGGCGACGACTGCGTAGGTGATGAACATCAGCCCGGGTATCTGGAGCGCGTGCGGGGCGTGCCGGCGGACCTCGGTCGACCAGCCGCCGGGCGAGGTGAAGACGCCGTCGACCTTGCCCGCGCGTATCGCCTCCTGGAGGCGGGGGATGGGGATGGCCACAGGTTCGGCCCCGAGCTTGCGCATGATCTGCTCGTAGATGCCGTCCCCGGCCACCCGTATCTTCTTGCCCTTCAGATCCTCGAACTGCCGCACGTCCTTCTCGGGGAACGCGAAGAGCTGGTCGGCCCCGCGCATGAGGCCGAGCAGAACGAGGCCGTGGGGACGCACCTGTTCGCCCAGCACTGCGGCCACGGCATTCCTCTTGCCGGCCTCACCCATGACCGTGTCGTCCAGTCCGAAGGGCAGGTTCATGAACCCCGACTGCGGCTCCATGGCCTCCAGATGCGCCATGTTCACCGCTGCCAGATCGGCGCGTCCGGCTTTGACGGCGTCGAGCGATTCCCGGCCGGCGAGGACGGTCCGCTGCGGGTTGATCCGTACGGTGACGGCACCCTCCGAGCGTGTCCTCACCGACTTGGCGAAGTCCTCGAAGTACGGAATCCGCGGGTGATCCGGCGGGATGTCGTGCACGAGCGTGGCGCGGCGCTTCTCATCGGCCGGTTTCTCACCGCCCGTGCTGCAGGAGACCGTGCCGAACAGCAGCCCGGCGAGGGAGTATCCGAAGCTTCTACGGTCGAGCATGAGGGTCCTCCGTCCGTACGCGCAGAGCCGACCGCAGCAGCTTGCCTACGGAGTTGCGGGGCAGCGCGTCCATGTAGTCGAACAGGCGTGGAGCGGCGTGAGCGCCGACCCGCCGGGTAACGGCAGTTCGCAGTTCTGCTTCCAACTCCCCTGCGGGGGCTGCCGGGTCGGTGCGTACGACCACGGCGCGGACCACCGTGCCGCCCTGGCGCCCCGTGCCGGCGACGGCCGCGGCCTCGGCGACGCCGGGGTGCTCGCTCAGGACGCGTTCCACCTCGACTGGGCTCACGTTGTAGCCGGAGGTGATGATCATGTCGTCCTCGCGGCCCAGGAACTGCCAGCGGCCCCCGGGCAGCACCCGGGCACGGTCATCGGTGACGAACAGCTCGCCGTGCCACTTCGCCTCCCAGGCGTCCGGCCGGTTCTCGTAGCCGCTGCTGAGCCGGTACTTGGGGCGCTCGACGGCGATCAGCCCGCTCTCGCCGTCGGCTACGGGTTCGCCGTCGTGACTGACGAGACGAACGGTGAAGCCGGGTACCGGTCCACCGAGTGTGCCGGGCTGCGGCGAGGCGCCCGCGGCCAAGTCGGCCAGCACCATGCCGATCTCACTCAGTCCGTAGCCGTCCCGGATCGGTGGTGCACCCGAGGCGCTCCAGACAGCGGCCGTATCGGCGTCGAGCGGCTCACCCGCGGCAGCGGCGGATGTGAGGTCGCCCGGAGCTCCCTGACGGCGCAGCGCCGGCAGGAGCTTGCGGTAGGCGCTGGGTGCGGCGGCGATACTGCTGACGCCTTCCTCCGACAGCACCCTTATCCAGGCCGCCGGATCGAAGTCCCCGCTGTACATCACGCGCGGCACGCCCATCGCCATCGGGGCCGCACCCGTGGTGTACAGGCCGTATGCCCAGCCCGGGTCCGCGGCTGTGAACAGCAGATCGCGCGATGAGACGCCGAGCGAGTACCGCGCGAAGGGCAGCACGGCGAGCAGCGCCGAATGGGGCATGACACACGACTTGGGGTCGCCGGAGGTGCCGCTGGTGAACAGCAGCGTCGCCGGGTCCTGGGCCGCGGTCGCCGCCACGGGGCCGTCCGCGGCGCTGCGGTCCCACTCCGCCCAGAAGCTCTCATCGCCCCGGACCAGACCCGAGCCGCGAGGACCGGTGACCGTGAAGACCCTCAACTCCTCGTCCAGGGCGGACAGGGCGGCCTCCAGCGTGTCCCTCCACTGGTGACCAGCGACCACCAGTTGCGCGTTCGAGGAACGCAGCCGGTACACCAGCGCGTCCGTACCGAAGCCGCAGAACAACGGGACGTAGACCAGACCGCTTCGCCAGGCGGCCAGCGCCACGATCCAGCTTTCGACCTGACGGGAGAGCAGGCCCGCGACACGGTCACCGCGGCGCAGGCCCGCCCGTGCGAACATCCGGCCGGCCTTGGCGGCCGCACGGTCCAGCTCGCGGTAGGTCCACCGCTCGGACGTGCCGTCCGCGTGCCGGATGATCAACGCCAGCCGGCCACGCTCAGTGGCATACCGGCTACACGCTTCCTGCGCGGAGTTGAACCCCTCGGCGGGATCGCGGGACAGCGCCGCCTCGATCTGCGTCCATGTCTCTCCGGTGTTCACGGCAGACCCCGGATCGAATCCGTCCGGGTCCTCACGGTCCTCATGAAATCCTCCGCTGTTCTTCAGTGTGGTGCGACGGGACCGCGAGCAGAGCGAGGAATGTGACCACGCAGGCACCCGCGATGTATGCGGATATCACCCAGGATTCACCCGCACCGGCGAAGAGGGCTGCCGCGACGAACGGCGCGGGACCACTCGTTACCATCCCGCCGATCTGATAGGCCGTCGAAGCGCCGGTGTAGCGGTATTCGGCCTGGAAGAGCCCGGCGAGGAATCCCGCGATCGCGCTGTAGGTCACTGCGTGCCCGACGGTCACCACGAGGATCATCGCCACGAGGATCAGGGGTGTGGACCCGGAATCGAAGAGCCAGAAGAACGGGAAGGCGATCGCAGCCATGTACACCGATCCCGCCAGCAGTGAATTCCGCTTCCCGAACCTGTCGGAGAGCATGGCCGCGTACGGAATCGTGAAGATGTCCAGCACGCACGCGAGAATGAGGCACGAGAGGACGACCCCCCGGGAGACGCCGAGCTCCTGCGGCCCGTAGGAGAGCACGAACACCGTGACAACGTAGAAGGGCACGTTGGCGGCGGCCTGAGTGAACATGCCTACCAGCAAGGGCTTCTTGGCGTGGCGCAGCAGGTCCCCGAGCGGGAACGAGGAAACGGACCGCGCTTCCTGCACCTGCACGAAGTCCGGTGATTCGATCACCTGAAGGCGTATGTAGAGCCCCAGCGCGACCAGGACGACCGACGCCAGGAACGGCAGACGCCACCCCCAGTCGGCGACGGACTCCGCCGGGAGCAGTTCCACGGCGAAGAACGCACTCGACGACAGCACCAGACCGGCGGGCACGCCCGCCTGCGGCCAGCTTCCGTAGAAGGCTTTCCGTTCCGGCGGCGCATGCTCGACGGCCAGGAGCACCGCCCCGCCCCATTCCCCGCCGACCGCGAATCCCTGGATGAAGCGGACGACGACAAGAAGTGCGGGTGCGGCGATACCGATCTGGTCGTAGGTGGGCAGCAGCCCGATGGCGACCGTGCCCACACCCATCAGCAGCAGCGAGAAGACGAGCATCTTCTTGCGTCCGGCGCGGTCGCCGAAGTGACCGAAGACGAGGCCGCCGAGCGGCCGCGCGGCGAAGGCAACACCGAAGGTCGCGAATGATGCGAGAGTTCCGGCGGCCGGGCTGAGGGTCGGGAAGAACTGCTCGTTGAAGACCAGCGTCGCCGCCGCCCCGAACAAGAAGAAGTCGTACCACTCGATCGCGGTTCCTATGAAGCTCGCGAACGCGACCTTCGCCGGGTTGCTCTGTGTTCTGGTCAGCTCCTGTGCGGTCACGAGCGGCTCCCTGCGTTCCGTGGACGGGCTGAGCTGTGCGATGACATAGCTAACACGCATCAGAAGTCAGCGCAATACCTCTTGGAACGATCGGTACAAGGATCCTGCTTGGATTGCCACCATCCTTGGGTCTTGATCGAGACCGGCGATCCTGACCACCGCCCAACCCCTTGACCTGCAGATATACAGGTCGACCACTACAGAATCGCCGATGCGAGAGGTAGCCAAGTGCATCGAAATTTCGATTAACGAAGCCCACTGGCGCATTGAATGTATCGATCGGTACACTCACTTCATGAGCACACCAGCAGCCCTCCAGGACGCCCCCTCCGCCCGTTCGGGCACCCGCACCGTGCTCGTGACAGGCGGATCGCGAGGAATCGGGGCGGGCGTCACCAAGGAACTCGTGGCCCGCGGGCGCAACGTCGCAGTCGGCTTCCGCAGCGGCCGCGAGGAAGCCGAGAGGCTCCGCGCCCGCACCCCCGAGCAGGTCATGCCGGTGCAGTACGACCTCGGTGACGAACGGACGGCCGCTTCCGCCGTCGCCACCGTGCTGGAGCGCTGGGGACGCCTGGACGCGCTGATCCTCAACGCCGGGCAGTGGCGGGGCGGCCGTCTGTCCGAGATGGATGCACAGGAGTGGTGGCGCATCATCGAGCTCAACCTCGGCGGAGTCGCATCGCTGACACGTACCGCGCTTCCCGCGCTGCTGCGTTCCGACGACCCCAGCATCGTGGTCGTCTCCTCAGTCGTCGGAGTCATCGGTCACGCGGGAGATACCGCGTATGCCAGCGCGAAGGCCGCCATGATCGGCTTCGCCCGGTCACTGGCGAAGGAAACAGGCCGGGACGGGGTCCGGGTCAACGTGCTGGCGCCCGGCTTCGTCGACACGGACATGACCGCTCAGGTGCCGGCCTCCGCCCGGGCGGGCATCGCCCGCTCCACGCTGTTGCGGCGTTTGGGAGCGGTCGAGGAGATCGCTCGCGCCGCGGCGTTCCTGAGCGAAGACGCGACCTACTGCACGGGCACGGTGCTCTCAGCGGACGGCGGCTGGTCGATCTGACCGCTGCTGGAAGTCAGCTCATCTCCTACGAAAGGTCAATCGTGTACGACGGACTGAGCGATACGGAATACGAGCGGCTGGCGGAGAACGTCCGCACCGCGATCTGGGAGGAGCTCGCGCCCCTGGAGTCCCGAATCGAGGACGAGGAGCAGATCCCTTACGACATCGTGCTGCCGGTGTTGCGCGAGTGCGGAGCCTTCGGCCTGCTCGTTCCGCGTGAATACGGCGGCAGCGGCCTTTCGATCCGGCAATACCTGCCCATCATCGCCGAGTTCGCCAAGATTCAGGGCGGCATCCGTGTCGTCGTCCACGTGCACAACTCCTTCGCGCACGCCCTGTCCGAGGTCGGCGACGACACCCAGCGGAGGGCGATCCTTCCCGGGGCCGCCACCGGCGCCAAGTCGGTGGCATTCGCGTTGACGGAACCCGAGCACGGCACAGGGGCCGACCTCGGCACGACCGCGCGTTCCAGCGGCTCCGGATTCGTTCTGACCGGTCAGAAATGGCTTATCACCAACTCCGACCTGGCCAGTCACTTCTTCGTGTTCGCCAAGACCGGGCCCGAAGAGGTCTCGGCCTTCCTCGTGGAACGGGACGCTCCCGGGCTGAGTATCGAGCCGCTGCCCGAGACCATGGGCTGCAAGGGCGGTGAGCACGGCCTGGTCACTCTCGACGAGGTGACCGTCGACTCCTCCGCACTCGTCGGCAAGCCGGGAGAAGGCCAGCAGCACCTCGAGCGTGCGCTGGAGATCAGCCGCGTCTTCATCGCTGCCAGCTCGCTGGGCACATCGGAACGGGCTCTCGAACTGTCACTGGCACACGCACAGTCGAGGGTGACCTTCGGCAAGGCCATCGGGCAGCGGCAGGCCATCCAGCGCTACCTCGCCGAAATGGCCACGGACGTGTACGCCCTGCGCGGCATGCTCGCCGACTCGGCGGCCAAGTGGGATGCGGGGACACGGATTCCGGCCGAGTCCTCGATGGTCAAACAGTTCGGCCTGGAGGCCGTCGGCCGGGTGACCGACCGCGCCTTGCTGGTGCACGGCGGCATCGGCTACACACGAAAGCACCCGGTCGAACGCCTCTATCGCGATGCCCGCCTGAACTGGCTCGAGGAGGGCACGCCCACGATTCAGTACATGGTGGCCGCGCGGGAGTTGCTCTCCGGGTTCCGGTTCAGCGACGGCTTCGGGGCGATAGGCTGGCCCGGCCGTGACGAGCGAGTTCAGGGGTATGCCGGCAGATGAGCACGACCTACGGGGACAACCGGGAGCGCGTCATCGGCATCGCCGCCGAACTCTTCGCCCGAAACAGCTATCACGGCACCGGTGTTGCCGAAATCTGCACGGCAGTCGGCCTGGGGCGCGGTGCGCTGTATCACTACATCGGGAACAAAGAGGCCCTGCTTTACGAGATCAGCAAGACCCAGGTCGACCGCATGAACGACCAGGCCGAGGAGCTACTGCGGGCCGGTTATCCCGCGGAGCAGCTGCTTCGGGAGATGGCCCGGCAGCTCCTCCGGAACATCGCGAGTCATCGTTCCGAATGGGCGGTGTTCTTCCGCGAGTACACAGCGCTCACGGGCGAGAAACGGGACAAGGTCGTCGCCGCTCGTGAGCGCTACGAAGGATATTGGCGCCAGGTACTCGACCGCGGTGTCGACGAGAAGGTACTCAGGCCCACCCCTCGACTGCTCGTCAAGGGAATCCTGGGCATGCTCAATTACACGTATCTGTGGTTCGAACCCGGAGGCCCGGTCAGTCCTGACGAGCTGGCGGACGAATTCCTCGACGCGCTGCTGGACGGTGTGCGCTTGAAGGGTTGAGTGCGTGCGGTCTGCACCGTACGCCTTCCGAAGTCATGGAATCAGCGCTGTTCCGCCTCCGTCTCCACGGGCCGTGGAAGAACCAGCGAGCTGTACGACGAGCGGTGGCCTCCACCCGATACGGGAGGGAGGCCACCGCTCAAAGCGCCTCGGCCATCGGCAGCCGAGTCCGAGCCTTACTCTCTAGATGTCGAAGTACAGCTGCGAACGGGCCCTGGCCTGCACAGAAGCAGGACGCTCCTTGGGTCGGTGCACAACGGGTGCACAGCAAGGGCATCCGACTTCCCTTACCGCACGTCATCCCGTCGTGCGCCGGTCCACGAACGTGCGCAACTTGCCGCTGGCCGGAGTCCGTTCGAACGCGGCCCCGTCCGTGATCTCGATCGAGCACGTGAGGAGGTCCTCCTCTTCGACGGCGGAGCGCAGGTCCGGAACCTCCGCCAGGAAGGCGGCGCGAGCTGTTTCGGCCGGCGGGGCGTAGCGCTGGTCGAGCCGTACAGTGAGCCGCTCCCGCGCTGCCTCCGAGGTGAGGACGATCTGGAGTTCTCCGCGGTAGCCGAGGCGCGTCTCGGCTGCTTCGACGAAGCGCCGGTAGTGGTAGGAGTTCGTGCCGATGCGTGCCACATCACCGTGGCGGCCGAGGAGTTCGATCCGTGGGGCACGGCTGCCGCAGGGGCACACACCGCCCAGCGCTCGGCCGATGTCGCCGATCTGGTAGCGCTCGAGCCGCTGCCCGGACCGGGCCCGGCTGGTGAAGATCAGTCGCCCCGGTTCACCGGTTCGTACCGGCCGGTCCTCCTCGAGGTCGAGGATCTCCAGGGTGTGCAGATCGGTCAGCACGTGATGGACGGAACCGTCGGCGTGCTCGCACTGGTATGCCAGCGGCCCGAGATCGGTGCTGCCGTACGCGGCCGACCGGATCACCTCGACGCCGAAGTCGTCGGTGAGGACGCGGCGTTGCTCGGCGGTGAAGTGCTCGCCCCCGTAGTACACCTTCCGTACTCCGCCGTAGGCGCGCAGGGTCTCGCCTTGGGTGTGGAAGAGCTGCCAGAGGTAGGAGGGCATGCCGAAGAGGGTGTCGGCCCGGTAGGCCACCAGGGCCTCCGCGACCGCGGCGACGTCGTTGCCCGCGGACAGCGGGATCTGAGTGGCGTTCAGCCGCTCCAGTATGGAGAAGAAGCTGATGAAGCTGCCGTACAGGCCGCCGCTGTAGAAGAGGTTGGCGGCGCGGTCGCGGGCCGGATCGAACCCGGAGTCGAGCAGGCCGTTCGCAGCTGCGCGCATCTGGGTGTCGTAGTCGGCGTTGGTGAAGACCGAGAGGGCGGGCGCGCCTGTGCTGCCGCCGCTGCGGAAGTACAGGTGGGCGTGTTCGGGGGCCAGGCTCCGCAACTGCTCCTGGACGCCTGCCTTGTCGAGCAGTGGCCCGGTGGGCGGGGCCGGCTGTACGGGCGGAGCCACGAGGTCGTCCAGGCAGGAGGTGGCGGTGAAACGCCGGTCGGCCTGTACGGCGACCCGTCTGCTGTATCGCTGCAACGCGTAGACGCCGTCGTGGGGTTCGCCGTCGTAGGCGTCGAGCATGGCGCCTACCGGGGTCACTCGCGTGACACCTGCGGAGACGACGGAGCGGGTGAGCTCTGCCACGTCTGCGCGGGTGCCGCCGATCGCCGCGGTCTGGAGGTAGCGCCGCATGGGTCGCAGGGTGGCGGCTATGTCATGGCGTGGCAGCGGCTTGACCCAGACGCTGCGGTGGAGCGGCGAGGCGGTCATCGCGGGACGGGTGTCGGCGAGGACGCGCCAGGAGCCGTTCTCGGCGGCGACGACCCGGGTCAGGCCGAGGTGTTGTTCGAGCCGTGCGACGAGTTCGGTGTTGGTGATCTCGGCGTGCTCGGCGAGGCCGAGTGGGGTGAGCGGCAACTTCTCGGAGACTTGGGCCAGTTGGGCCGCGAAGCTGTCCGCGAAGGCGAAGACCTCCTCCCGGGCGACCTCCTCCCGGGCGTCGGTGTCGAGGTAGACGACCTGAGGGCTGGAACAGGCCTGCTGGTCGAGGCGGCAGACGTCGGTGGCGAGCGCGGACTGGACGGAGGGGTCGCTCCAGGCGTCGCGGGTCAGGTACGCGAAGGAGATCTTGTGGCCCCACTCGACCAGTCGGCAGCCGGGCGGCGTGAGCGCGGCGATCCCGGTCACGGCGTCCTCGCCGCCCCAGACGGCGACCGCGTCGGCCGCGGCGCACAGGGGCTCCAGCCATGCGCGGCGGCTGGAGGGGAAGCTCAGGGCGATGACCCGGCGGGCGAGGATGCCGGTCTCGTCGGCGGCGGCGAGCTCGGCGAGCAGACGGGGAGCGAGCGGTGTGTCGGAGCTGCTCGTCTTCAGCACGTTGAGGTTGCCGGTCAGCAATCCCTCGACGACGCTCAGCGGAGCCACGCCCGCAGCGTTGCCCGGTGCGATGTGCACGACGAGGCCGACCGGCGCCCACGCCTCGTAGACGGTCTCCCGCGCGTCGGGCCGGGTGAACCGCTCCGGGTGCAGTCCGCCGAGTTCACGGCGGAGCTTGCGCGCCAGCGCCGGTCGGCTGAGGGCCTCGGCCAACTCGGCGAGCAGGGAAGCCGCATCCTCCGGTTCCGTGCCGCCCTCGGTGAGACAGTCCGTCAGCCGGGCGTGAACCGGGTCGCCGGGGGTGCGCAGTGCCTCGGAGAGCCGGTCGCAGGCGCTCAGCACGACGTCGGTGGGCAGCTGCTCCGCCACCGTGCGCTCGGTCAGGGCAGGCAGGTCGGCGAGGAGCTCGGTGGCCTTCGCGTCGTCGATGAACGCGCCCTGCCACAGGTGGAGTCCGCTGGTCGCTCCGGGGGTCGGTGCGCTGGTCATGACATTCCCTTCAGAAGTTCGGCGGCGGCCACCGCGCAGCTGCGATTGCGGCTCACTCCGGCCCGGCCGTGGACGGTGAACCAGGGGGTCGGCTGGGCACAGCCGCATTCCTCGCCGGGGTGCAGCGACGCCAGGTCGCCCATGAGCACGCTCTGCGCCGGGACCGAGGTGATGTACGGGGAGACGAGGTGGAGGTAGCCGCGCTCACCGTGGGGAAGCGGCTCGAGGGTGGCGGTGTCGCGTACGGCGGCACGGGACCACACCGGAACGTGCAGCCGGTGTCGTTCGCACTCCACGTAGGGCACGCAGTGCTCGACGGAACCGAAGGTGTCGCGGATCCGCTCGGAGGGGATGCCCAGCTGCTCGGTGACCTCCGCATAGAAGGCGTCCTTGCCGATCTGACGGTCGGCGTGGCCCTTCCAGCCGCCGCCGAGGACGACGAGCGAGCCGGGCGGCAGCTGCACCGGAGGGATCCCCAGCGAACGCATCCGCTCGAGGGTGAAGTGGAGGAAGGCCGGGAAACCGAGGATCCGCACCGGCAGTCCCTCGTCGGCGTACCGCTGGAGCGCCTCGATGCAGCCGCGCACGTCGAACTCGTGTCCCGTGCCGGTGTGGCGCAGGGCGTGAGTGGTGTCCCGGGCGGGTGCGAAGTCGCACAGGTAGTTGTCGGTGAAGGATGTGCCGAGCTTCAGTTGCGGTGCGGGCTCGTAGCTGTAGAGCAGGTAGTTGACGGGTTGGTCCGGGGTGATCCACCCGTAGTGGTCGAAGACGCGGGCCACCATGCGCTGGGCAGAGCGGATGGTCCACTCGTCGAAGAACATCTGCGACTTCTGGCCGGTCGTGCCGGAGGAAGTGAGGTGGAGAAAGACCTCGTCCCGGGAGATGGACAGCAGCTCGTGACGCTTGAAGAAGTTGGCGTGCACCAGCGGGGCGCGGACGTCCGGGCCCACGCTGGGGGCCGGCGTCCCGGGCTCGTCACTCAGCAACGACCGGAAGAACTCTGAGCGTTCGGCGTGCCACGAGTTGTTCTCGGCCATCGCGGCGGCGAAGAGTGCGTCGGTCTCCGGGCCCTGCTCGTAGGGTGCCGCGAGGTCGCACAGTTGCTGGACGTGCTGCAGCGACGCAGGATCGGGGACCTCGGCGGGAAGCAGATGGCGATTCATGAGACAACCTCGTGAAGTGGAAGGTACGTCGCGGTCCAGGCCCTCAGATACGCGCTCAGATACGGCTGCACCAGCGAACTGACGGCGGTGGTGCGGAAGTCGATCTGGCGGTTGGTCCGGGAGAGCACGACGTAGTCGTGGAAGCGGTCACCGACGCGGCGCATGGCCGGATAGAGCGCGCTGGGAACGAATCCCGCGGCCAGGAAGGCGCTGAGCCCCGCGGTGTCGGAGAGTGGAAGCAACGTCTCGACGTAGTCCACGCCGGTACGGGTGACCGCAGTCATCAGCGGTTCCAGGGCGTGCGCCATGGCTGCCGGGTAGGGGTGCACCGCGATGAGTGAGCAGCTTCCGGTGACCGGGTCCAGATCCGCGTACGCCTCGAACTCACCGTTCTCCGGGGTGAGGATCGCGTTCGGGGAGTGCAGCGGGAAGAAGCGTCCAGCCGGGTCGGGGAACCGTTCGATGAAGCGGCGACCCACGAAGTGGCGGGCGGTGACGGTCTCCATGGCCGTGGTGGAGGGGACCGCCGGTCCGGAGAGCAGGCCGGTACCCGGCGCCTCGATGGGGCGGACGCTCGCGTAGCCGATGCCCGAGGTCTCCTCCGCGGCGGTGAGGAGCGGAGCCAGTGGGGCGGGCACGCACGGCACGTGCTCGCGGTGGTTCAGTACGTCGTCGGCGTAGCGGACGAAGAGGGCGAGGCTCTCGCAGCCCGCAACTTCGACGGCGTTGGGCATCAGCCCCAGCGGGCTGAAACCGTTGCGCACCACGATGTGCTGAGGGCCCTCCGTCACCACACGGACGGTGGTGTAGATCGAGTCGAGGGAACCGGTGGCCAGGGCGCCGGTGCAGACCGCGCCGGTCAGCCGGCCGGCCAGACCGCCCTCGCGGTGGACGGGGTGGACGGCGAGTCCGACGAGTTTGCCGATCCGGCTCCCGGGGTCGGTCTGCACGACCACGGAGCCGGCCAGTTCCCCGGCGCCGGCCTTGCGTGCGACCAGCCAGTGGGTGTGCGGATCGGTGATGAGCCGTCGCATTTCGGCGGGGTCGCTGCCGAGCGGCACCGGATATCCGTGGCCGTACACCTCGAAGTACAACTGCCGCAGTTCCGCGACGTCCTGGAGGACGGCCGGGGTGATCGTGACGGTCATCGTGCTCCTCCTTCAGCGGTGGCGGTGGCAGCCACGGTCGCGGTGTCCGTCGCGGTCGTGTGCGAGGCAGCGACTGCCGTCGCCCCGGAGGCGGGTGAATCCGTCCGCTCGTCGGCGGCGTTCCCACGGGCGCCCGTCCACCACAGGACGAGGGCCACAGGCACCAGGCCCATTGCCTGGACCAGACAGAGGGTCTGCGGCGAGATCTGGTCGCCCAGGACGCCGAACAGCAGGGAGGCGAGCGGGAAGGTGGCTCCGAGCAGCGACTGCATGACCGCGAAGAACCCCGGCTTGTCGGCGGGTGGTACGAGCCGCTGGAAGAGGGCCACGAACCGTACGCCGACGGCCCCCACGCACCATCCCGCGACGACCATGGCCGCCGCGTAGGCGGTCCGGTCCGCGAGCATGCCCGGAAGGGCGAACGAGGCCGCCATGAGTCCCAGGCAGACGGTGCCGACCGTGGTCGGGCGCCCCGGCAGCCGGCCGCCGGTGAACGACCCGGCGAGGGTGCCGATGCCGAGCGATGCTTCCAGCAGCGCCACCGTCGAACCGTCGGCACGCAGCACGGAGGCGGTGTAGAGCGGCATGACGACGAAGACGGCCGTGGTGAAGACGTTCGCCGCGGCGAAGCAGAGCAACACACGCCGGATGAACGGCAGTCCGGCGAGGATCTGCCGCAGCGTACGACGCGGAGCGGCGGACCGTTTCGCCGTTCCTCCGACTCCCGTCCCGCGGGATGCCGTTCCGGGGAAGCGTGTGACGCCGATCAGCCCCGCGGCCAGCAGGTACGCGCCGGCGCATCCGGCGACGATGCCCGGCAGCCCCCAGGCGTCGACCACGAGCGGGCCGAGGAGACCGCCGGCCAGCCCCGCGAGGGATTGCGTGGCCAGCTCGAAGCCGGTCGCCGCCTCGATGTCGGCGTCGTCGACGAGTTCGGGCACGGACGTGGTCAGACAGGGGTCGAACAGGGCCTGGCAGCCCGCCAGGAGCAGGGCCGCACCGTAGGCGACGCCCGTCGGCAGCGGGGTCGTGAACGCCCACGCCGCGGTGCACGCGGCGACCAGTCCGGCCCCGGCGGCGGCTGCGGCCATGACGGACCGGTACGGGTTGCGGGCGATGACGGCGGCGACCACGGGGGCCAGGGCGACCGCGGGAAGCGTGCACACGGCGAGGAACGCGCCGGAGGCGAGGCCCGGTTCGGACCCGGCGGCGTACTGGACGAGCCACCAGACGATGCCGACCTGGAACATCCGGGCCGAGGCCTGAGTGAGGACCTGGGCGATCCACACGGCGCAGAAGGCGGGGTTGCGCAGGACGATGGGTGCTCGCCCACGCTGCCCCTTCACTGCGCTCATGCGTGCGGACGTTCGTCGATGACGCGAATCAGCTTCCCGGAGCGGGCGTTGACCGCGAGTTCGGCGTGCCGCACCCACTCCACGGCCATCGGGTGGACGTGCCCGGCGTCGACCGCCGTCGCGTACATCGGGCGGGCCGCCAGGAACGCCTTCTCCACGGCTGCGGTGAGTTCGGGCAGTTCCTCCTCCCGGAGGTCGGAACCGAGGCGCAGCGTCAGCCCGTCGCGGTCCTCCCAGCGGCGCACCACCAGTTGCAGACCGGTGATGCGGCCCGCGGGGTCGACCGATCGCACCAGGTCCTGCACGTCCTGGGTGTGCAGGGCCACCGCGCCGACGCGGACTCCCTCTTCGGCACGCCCGAGGATGCGGAAGTGCCCGGCTGTTGTGCAGGTCCACTCGGCGCGGTCGCCGACGGGGTAGCGCAGCACAGGCATCAGGCGCCGGCGCAGGTCCGTGACGACGACACGGCCGGGGACGCCGGTACGGGTGACGGGTTCTCCGCTGACCTCGTCGAGGATCTCCACCACGGTGTGCGGAGTGAAGGCACGGTGCAGCCGCGGGTCGCCGCCCGGCACTGCAGCGCCCACGAGTCCGGCGTCCACCGCGGCGTAGCCGACGGAGGCCACACGGGCGTTGGGGAAGGCCGTAGCCAACAGGCGCTGCTGGTCGTTGAAGATGCTCTCGCCGCCGAAGAACAGGGTGGTCACGCAGGGCAGTTGTCGACCCTCGGCCCGCAGGTACTCGGCGAGGGAGCAGAGAGTCGTCGGGGCTCCGGCGATCACCTCGACGTCGAACTGCTCGAGCGTCCCGACGGTCGAGGCCAGGGGCGCAGCGCCGCCGATCGGAAGGCGGACGTTGGCCACCGGGGCGCGGTGCAGTGAGTCCAGAATGAAGCTGAAGCTGGCGTAGAGATCACCCGTGTAGAAAAGGTCGGCGACCCGCTGACCGGGCCGCAGCCCGGCGTCGACAAGCCCGGCGCCGAAAGCCGTGGTGAATTCGTTCCATTCCTCCCGGGTGTAGAAGGAGAACTTCGGCGCACCGGTGGTCCCACCGCTCTTGAAGACCACCGCCTCGTCGAGCGGGCCGGTCAGCAGTGTGTTTCCGCGAGGGGTGTTGGCCTGCCAGAACTCGGTCTGAGGTATGACGGGGAGTTCGGTCAACTCCGCCACGGAGTCGGGCAGACCGGAGTAGAGCGCTGCGTAAAAGGATGAATTGCGGCGGACGAAGCGTACGAGTTCCGCGAGTGATTGAACGGGCATAGTCACCTGCTTTGTGGCATGCGAAGGAGGACGGCGTCCCGGAAGAGCGGACACCGTTGAGGTTTGGTGCGGTTCAGCTGCTGGTCAGGCAGTACAGCGTTCTACGGCCGGTCCCGGAAGTTTCACGGACGGCCGGAATCTTTCTGGAAGACCCTGCGCAGAAGACTCGCTTCTGTTTCGGTCAACTCTGGCTTGCTTCTTACTGCTTGAGGCTTGCGCCGACGCTCGACACTAACACCAGTCCGACGCACTGATTACACCCAGCTCCACGCAGCGACGGTGAGTTACATCTCATGGCGGAGGAATTGTCCGGACAGCGGCGGGCATCGCACGGCACCGCATCACCAGCGTCGCCGAAGCGGTCCCCTCGTGAAGTCGCGGCGTCGCCTCAGCGTGGCTCGGTCCAGAGCGAGGGGCCCGGCTGGCAGGTGACCCAGGCGAGGCGCTGTTCGGTCAGGCGATCCCACCGCCTGGAGGCCGTCACCGGATTGATCCCCAGGACCTCCCCCACCAACGTCCAGGAAGCACGCGGACTGATCTGCAGCGCATGGATGATCGCGAGGTCGGTTTCGTCGAGCGTGCTCGAATCCTGCATCGACGTGGGATTCATGGCGGCTTTTTCAATCTGCCTAGGACCGGCGGGGCTACGACTGCAGTGTAGGGCTGACACGTTCCCATCCGAACGTGCTCCGTCTTTCTAGCAGGCCGGTAATGCCGGGAACAGCCGTGAATCAGATGGAACACTCATGGCTCGCGCGGATACGGCCGACCGTGGCCGGAGCACTTCGAGTCGGGCCGGAACGACTTCCGGTGTGGCTGCCCGAAAACGTCCTGGAATCCTACGCCAGCCGGCTGGAGTCCTCGGGGCTGACCGACCCGCAGCATTCCAGGCTGCGGGCATGGGTGGGTGAAGAACGGGCGGACGAAACGAACCAGGTAGTTCTCGAATTCTGCGGGGCAGTGCCGTAATACGGAGGCACTCTGCGAGAAGCAGCCGAACAGAGTTCCCGAGCACATCGATTGGGGTCTTACCGGCCATGAACGAATACGACAACGGATCGCATCGCGTCTGGCTCGTCACCGGCGCCTCCAGCGGCTTCGGCCGTGCGCTCGGCGAAGCTGTACTCGAACGCGGAGACAGCCTGGTGGCGACCACCCGGGACCCGGAGACGGTGCAATCCCTGGTCGCCCTAGCCCCGGACCGAGTCCTCGCTGCCGCCTTGGACGTGACCGACACCGCGGCCTGCGAACAGACGGCCGAACAGGCGCTCTCCCGGTTCGGCCGCATCGATGTCGTGGTCAACAACGCAGGCTATGGGCACGTAGGCGCGATCGAGGAACTCACGGATGACGAGATGCGCCGGCAGTTCGACGTCAACTTCTTCGGCGTCGTCAACGTGACCCGGGCCGTACTGCCGATCCTGCGCAGGCAGCGCAACGGTCACCTCATTCAAATGTCATCGCTGAACGGGATCGAAGGTCTGCCGGGTGGCGGGTACTACGCCGCCAGCAAGTTCGCGGTGGAAGGAATTTCGGAGTCCCTTGCCGACGAGGTCGCGCATCTCGGTATCAAGGTCACGATCATCGAGCCGGGTCCGCACCGTACGCGATTCGCCAGTCAAGGCTCCATCAAGTGGGCCGAGCCGATGAGCGACTACGCGGAGAGCGTGGGACAAACGCGTCAAGCCCTCGAAGCCCTCGACGGCAATCAGCCGGGTGACCCCATGCGCGCAGCCCGGGCCATCATCGACGTCGTCAGCGCAAAGGCACCGCCACGGCGCCTGCCTCTCGGGCAGATGGCCATCGATCACATCCGCACGCGGCTCAGGACCCATCGCGAGGAACTCGAAGCCTGGGTGGCCCTCAGCTCCTCCAGTGACTTCCCCGACTGACCGACGAGGGACGGGGCTTATGCAGGTTTGCAGATGGAAGGTCGTCGCTTCGAATCCGCCAGTCGGTTCACAAGCAAGAGGCCAGTTCCGATCTTGGAAGCGACCTATTCGATCTTGGTTGCCGACGCTCGCCTTCATCCAGGGATTTCAGCTCCCTTGGCAGAGGCCACGAGTGTGGGCCGTACCTGACGCCGTCAGCTACTCGGTCCCCGGTGCACATCGGGTACACAGCGCGGGCATCTCACTTCGACCCTGCGTCGCCAGCATCCGGCCGGCCTCTCGATGTGCTGTGCACCAACCCCGGCCCATCCAGATGCGGCGCTGATCCCACTCGCCGGAATTGATCTGGGTTGATCAACTCAGCAGTGAGGTAGGTGCGTTGGCGAGGGCTTCGCCTCCCTGCTGGACGACGGTTCCCGTGACCAGGGCCGGCAGCGCCTGGGCGACCCCGTGCAGCGTGCCCGCCTGAGCGTCGGGAGTGGGGAGCGAGGTATCGACGGTGGCACCGTTCGCACCTCCGCTGCTGCTTTGGTGGCGGTTCGCGCTGCCCGTCGGTCAGACGGTCTCAGGGGCTCCAAGCATCGCGGAAGCCTCTTGGAGGGGGGTGAGGCCTCGCGTGGGCGCGGCGGCCTGGGAAAGGCCGCGGCAGGTGAAGCCGAGCCGGGTCATGGCCCGGATGACTTCACCGGCGCTGAAATCGCGGCGGTCCTGGCGTGTGATGACCTGGCCGACCTGCTTGACGGGGTAGGTGCGGCGCCCGATGGTCACGGATTCGCCGACGACCTGCTCGGGCCTGACGCCTTTCATCGATTCGAGGACGCCGGTCTTGGTGAGGTCGAAGGGGAAGCGGGCGATGATGCAGCGCATGGGTGCCTCACAAGGAGAAGAGCGAAGGGGATGGTTCTGCTGCGGTGAAATGCTCACCGGACACCGCGGGGACGCCGGGGACGCTGACTTGTTCGTCGATCCCCCGGACACCCCCTAGGCCGCCTCGCCAAAGGAGGAGCGCCCCACCTTCACGCGCCGGGCAGCCGAAGCGGAGCTGCGTCGGCCGCGTGAGGATGCGCTGCGCTTAGGCCTCTGCGCACCTTCGGTCACCGGCGCGGTGATCGTCACGGGGATGCCGGAGGGGGTCTGGGCGCCGGTGATCCGGCTGAGTGCCTCCTCACCGGAGCGGACCTGGGTGGTCTGGGGCACGATGCCGGCGGCCGCCATGAGGCGGGTCATGGTGCGGCGCTGGTCGGGGGTGACCAGGGTGACGACACTGCCGGACTCGCCGGCCCGCGCGGTGCGTCCGCCGCGGTGGAGGTAGTCCTTGTGGTCGGTCGGCGGGTCGACGTTGACGACGAGGTCGAGGCTGTCGACGTGGATGCCGCGCGCTGCGACGTTGGTCGCCACGAGCACGGTGACGTTCCCGCTCTTGAATTGGGCCAGGGTTCGGGTGCGCTGCGGCTGCGACTTCCCGCCGTGCAGGGCGGCCGCCCGCACCCCGCTGTTCAGCAGGTCCTTCGTCAGCCGGTCGACGGCATGCTTGGTGTCGAGGAACATGATCACTCTGCCTTCGCGCGCCGCGATCTGCGTCGTCGTCCGGTGCTTGTCGGCCCCGTGGACGTGCAGCACGTGATGCTCCATCGTGGTGACCGCACCTGCGGACGGGTCGACGGAGTGCACGACCGGGTCGGTGAGGTAGCGGCGGACCAGGAGATCGACGTTCCGGTCGAGGGTCGCAGAGAACAGCATCCGCTGGCCCTCGGGGCGGACCTGATCCAGGAGTGCGGTGACCTGGGGCATGAAGCCCATGTCCGCCATCTGGTCCGCCTCGTCCAGGACGGTGATCGCGACCTGGTTCAGCCTGCAGTCGCCGCGGTCGATGAGGTCCTTGAGGCGGCCCGGCGTCGCGACGACGACCTCGGCGCCACCGCGCAGCGCACTGACCTGCCTGCCGATCGACATTCCGCCGACGACGGTGGCAAGGCGCAGCTTCACCGAGCGGGCGTAGGGGGTCAGAACGTCGGTCACCTGCTGCGCCAGCTCACGCGTCGGTACGAGGATCAGAGCCAGCGGCTGACGGGGCTCGGCGCGCTGGCCGGCGGTGCGGGCCAGCAGGGCCAGGCCGAAGGCGAGGGTCTTGCCGGAGCCGGTGCGCCCGCGTCCGAGGACGTCGCGGCCGGCAAGGGTGTTGGGCAGGGTCGCGCCCTGGATCGGGAATGGCACGCTCACGCCTTGCGCGGTCAGCGCGGCCAGCAGCCGCTCGGTCATGTCGAGTTCGGCGAATGCCTCCACGGCGGGCAGCGCGGGAGTGATCATCTTCGGCAGGGCGAACTCGCCCTGCACCGCTGCGGGCCGCCGGCCGTGGCCGCCTGAGCGGCGCGGGCCCGCAGAACGGCTCGGGGCGGGCAAGCCGAAGCGGCCGCCCCGGCCCTTACCGGCGCCCGCAGCGGAACCGCCGGTGCGCCTGCGGGAGGAGCGGTCGTTCGTACGTGTGGGGTTCATTCAGAACCTTTCCTTGATACGGCACGTATCAAGGAATTCCCGCAGCGGAAGAGCAGCGCGGGGGATCACAAGCACGGGCCGAATGGAACGTGGATCTGGCCCTGCAGCGAATCCGGTGCGGGTCCAGGAGATGAAATGAGTGACGTCATGTGGACGTGAAATCCAGGACGTCGACGTGTGCAGATGAAGAGGGGTCCGCAGGCCGCGGTTGCCCCACAGGCGAAACCACTGCGGAAAATTCCCGCAGCTGGACCCGCCCCGAGAGACGCCAGCTACAAAGTGCGCGTCAGCGTCAGGCGGGAACGATGTTCTCGGCCGTCGGGCCCTTTTGGCTCTGCGCGATGTCGAAGGTGACCTTCTGGCCTTCGAGCAGCTCACGGAAGCCCTGGGCAGCGATGTTCGAGAAGTGGGCGAACACGTCAGGACCGCCACCGTCCTGCTCGATGAAGCCGAACCCTTTGGCGGCGTTGAACCACTTCACAGTGCCAGATGCCATGCCATATCTCCCTTTGGGGCAGTACGCCGGGACCCGCAATGCACGGGTACCGGGTCGCCGCGATGATGCCCCGACCGGGAAATACCCGGAAACACAAAAACGCTTCCAGCGGAAGAAAACACCACCGGGAGCGTTGGAGGTTTTGGGAACCAAGACTGCAACTGACGTCGACAGTAGCACGCGATCGCGGCCTGCGGACGTCGGATAAGTCCACTCTGTTCGTTGCGGCAAAAACACTCCCCGCCCGACGGATTAAACCCTCACCTCGCGGTCATAGATATTGATCCACCCGCAACGCCAAAGTTCTTGGGCCATCCGGCTGTCCGGCGAGGGCGATCGGCAGCGCTCCCCGGATCCGGGGAGCGCTGCCGGTACCGCTGCCTTGGCGCTACCGGGCGAGGGGGGCGCTTACGTGTCTTGTCAACGGGCGTCCGGGTGATGACCGCGGTGGCGCGGGCGGGGGGGGCGACCAGGGGCCGGCCGAGGCCTCCGGTGCCACTCCGTTCAGATCGGGGGACGGAGCGAACGGTTGCGGCGTTGATGCTCATCG
The DNA here is from genome assembly GCF_055792905.1 of Streptomyces sp. DSM 116795. Taxonomy (NCBI): domain Bacteria; kingdom Bacillati; phylum Actinomycetota; class Actinomycetes; order Kitasatosporales; family Streptomycetaceae; genus Streptomyces; species Streptomyces sp. DSM 116795. The sequence goes on along the minus strand of NZ_CM147707.1, from coordinate 5,671,876 downwards.
CGTCCATCACAGTCACCCTGTTCGTGAATGCCCTGTCCTGCCTGTCGGGGCTTGTGCCCCGGCAGGGCCTGGTGACCTGGCTGGTGACGGCCCTTGCACCTGTCCGCTCACCGTTCGAGGCCGATTACCTCACCGCCGAACTCACAAAAATCTATGTCGGCCGGAGTAGACATGGAGTGCTGGTGTGGTTATGGTTTCTCCCGTAGCCCAGAGAGACAGCAGGGCCTGGCAGAGACGAACTGCCGGCCAGCAGTACCCGAAGTTCGCAGGACGGTGCGGTGGTTGAGTTCCGAAGCCAAGGTTGTTGCAGGACGGCGACGGACTGACGACCGGACCGGGTGGCCGCAGTATCAGGGGCCGCCGTGAGCAGGACCGCAGTACCCAGCAGTGAAGTCAGTGAGCAGCACCTCGGTGAAGGCGTCGGCTGCGGGCGCGCGCACTGGGAAGTTCGGCAGTGGGGTTCTGAGCCAGAGCAGACGCAGGACGGGCGACAGGGCTGGCTGCCGAAGCGCGGCGCTATCACAGGCCGCTAGCAGTTCGCATCACCAGCAGTAGGTAAGTGATTGATCCCAGAGGAAGAAACGGAGGAGCCAGGCGCCATCAGGATCGCCCGGGCGGAGTTTTGAGCCCGGGTACCGCAGGACATCGATAGTGAGGTGGTCTCCGGTCAAGCAACCGCGATCCCCGCACGCTCGACAGCATCTTGGTCGGGTCTGCGGAAACAGGAAGCCGACGCAGTGTCAAGGTCGGCAGATGGTGTAGCAGTTCCTTCGGGGTCCTGGTGCCGTACGGCACCAGGACCCCTCAATGCGTCCACAGAGAGGTGCAATGACAGCAGACGACTCGTTCAGCCGTCTCGACGACGACGATTACCCCGCCTACACGATGGGCCGGGCCGCCGAAATGCTCGGCACCACCCAGGGCTTCCTCCGCGCCATCGGAGAAGCCTGCCTCATCACCCCGCTCCGATCAGCGGGCGGCCACCGCCGCTACTCCCGCTACCAGTTGCGCATCGCCGCCCGGGCCCGGGAGCTCGTCGACCAGGGGACCCCCATCGAGGCTGCCTGCCGCATCATCATCCTCGAAGACCAACTCGAAGAAGCCCAGCGCATCAACGCCGAATACCACCGCGCCGCCGAATCAGCGGACCCAACATCCGCGGCCTGAAGCGACTGAAACGTGCAACTCTCCCCGCGACTGCCGCCCACCCATGCTGCGCGGGACGCAAAGCGTTCCGGGTAGCTTGAGCGTCGCTGCAAGCCACGTCGGTCTGGCCGCCCGCCTGGATGCCCTCACCCACGCCGACGGCCTGCTGCCAGGCCAGCAGCGACCGGCATCAACACCGAGGCCCCGAACTGGGTTTGCTTTGCCAGCCCTCGGCTTCGTGCGGGGATTGCAGCTCCCCTTGACGGCGGCACCTGACTACTCGACAGCACATCCGACACCCGGTGCACTTCCGTGCACATGAGGGTGGAACGGACGATGACCCGCGGAAGGCGCTCGCAGGGGCTCTTCCGCGGGTCATCAATTCCCGTATCGCGAAGACCGGTTCTCCCGGCCCGGTCTCAGATGTCGAAGTACAGCTCGAACTCGTGCGGGTGCGGCCGCAGTTGCATCGGGGCGATCTCGTTCTCCCGCTTGTACTCGATCCAGGTGTCGATCAGGTCGGCCGTGAAGACGCCGCCCGCCTGCAGGTACTCGTTGTCCGCCTCCAGGGCGTCGAGGACGGCGGGGAGGGAGGTCGGGACCTGCGGCACGCCCGCGTGCTCCTCAGGGGCGAGCTCGTAGAGGTCCTTGTCGATCGGCTCGGCCGGCTCGATCTTGTTCTTGACGCCGTCGAGGCCCGCCATCATCAGCGCCGAGAAGGCCAGGTACGGGTTCGAGGACGGGTCCGGAGCGCGGAACTCCACGCGCTTCGCCTTCGGGTTGGAGCCCGTGATCGGGATGCGCATCGCCGCGGAGCGGTTGCGCTGGGAGTAGACCAGGTTGACCGGCGCCTCGAAGCCCGGGACCAGACGGTGGTAGGAGTTCACCGTCGGGTTGGTGAAGGCCAGCAGCGACGGGGCGTGCTTGAGGATGCCGCCGATGTAGTAGCGGGCGATGTCGGACAGGCCCGCGTAGCCCTGCTCGTCGTAGAAGAGGGGGGAGCCCTCGTTCCACAGCGACTGGTGGACGTGCATGCCGGAGCCGTTGTCGCCGAAGATCGGCTTGGGCATGAACGTGGCGGTCTTGCCGTTGCGCCAGGCCGTGTTCTTCACGATGTACTTGAAGAGCATCAGGTCGTCGGCGGCGGCGAGCAGCGTGTTGAACTTGTAGTTGATCTCGGCCTGTCCGGCGGTGCCCACCTCGTGGTGCTGACGCTCGACCTGAAGACCGGCCTTGTTCAGCTCGAGGGTGATCTCGGCACGCAGGTCGGCGAAGTGGTCGACGGGCGGGGCGGGGAAGTAGCCGCCCTTGTAGCGGACCTTGTAGCCGCGGTTGCCGCCGTCCTCGATGGTGCCGGTGTTCCAGGCGCCGGCCTCGGAGTCGATGTGGTAGTAGCCGGCGTTGGCCTTGGTCTCGAAACGCACGTCGTCGAAGACGTAGAACTCCGCCTCGGGGCCGAAGAACGCGGTGTCGGCGATACCGGAGGACGCGAGGTACGCCTCGGCCTTCTTCGCCACGTTCCGCGGGTCACGGCTGTACTGCTCGCCGGTGATCGGGTCGTGGATGAAGAAGTTGATGTTGAGGTGCTTCTCGGAGCGGAACGAGTCCAGCCGGGCCGTGCTCAGGTCGGGGACGAGCGCCATGTCCGACTCGTGGATGGCCTGGAAGCCGCGGATCGAGGAACCGTCGAACATCAGGCTCTCGTCCGGGTCGAAGGACTCGGCCGGGACCGTGAAGTGCTGCATGATTCCCGGCAGATCGCAGAACCTGACGTCGATGAACTTCACGTCGTTGTCCGCGATGTATTTCTTGGCCTCGGCGGCGTTCTGGAACATCCATTTCCTCCTAGTCCCGCCGCGGAGGGACGGGAATTGCTCGGGGCGCAGGCCAGTGCGGGTGGGCGCGCGCTGTGGCCGACGATAGGCAGGCGCGATTTCTCAAGCGTGACCCAGTTGTTTCGCTGATGTTAACCAGTGTCCGGCCCGTACCCGATGACCTGCGGACAAGGTCATTTTCGCGCGCGATACCGTTGTCCTGTGAACAACAGGGATGCCATCGGCTCATGGCTGTCCGGCCCCCGCGCCGCGGCCGAGGACATGGGGGCGGACTTCGGACACCGCGGTGAGCGGCTGGGGCTGCCCGCGGACGGGCCCCGCTCGATCGCGCCGGTGGGGCGCCGTCTGGGCGCGCTCTTCATCGACTGGGCGGTCTCCGTGCTGATCGCGTACGGACTGATCGCGGACGGTGACCTGAGCAGCGCGGACAACTGGGCGCTGGCCGTGTTCCTCGTGATGAGCCTGCTGACGGTCGGCACCGTCGGCAGCACCCCGGGCAAACGGCTGCTGAGGCTGCGCGTGGTGGCCGTCGAGGGTCTGGGACGGCCGGCGCTGTGGCGGGTGGCCGCGCGTACGGCCCTGCTGGGGCTGGCCGTACCGGCGCTGGTCTGGGACCGCGACGGACGCGGCCTGCACGACCGGCTCTCCGGCACGGTCCAGGTACGGATGTAGGCAGCAGCTCAGACACGGACGCAGGCACCGCTGCAGGTGCGGACGCAGGCGGCACACCTGGAGCCGTACGGCTGCGGGCGGCACGCCTGGCGCACCCGGCCCGGGCGGCAGCACCTCTCAGCGGCCCCCGAGGCGCCCCCCGGCGCGCAGACGTCAGCAGGTCCGGCCCGGAAGCGTGGTTCCGGGCCGGACCTGTCCGTCCGTATGCGAGGCGAAGCGATGCGCGGCCCGGCCGTGCGGCGGGGCCTGCGGCCCGTCGGCGCGGAAGCGCTCAGCGACCGCCCTGCCCCCGCGGCATCCGCATGCCCTTCGGCATCGGCCCCTTCGGGATCGGCATGTTGCTCATCAGGTCGCCCATCGCGCGCAACCGGTCGTTGACCTGCGTCGTCTGCGGGCCCGTCATCACGCGAGGCAGCTTCAGCAGCTTGGTGCGCAGCTTCTTCAACTCAACCTGGCCCTCGTCGTCGCCCACGACGAAGTCGTGCACGGGTACGTCCGAGACGACGCGGGCCATGCGCTTCTTCTCGGAGGCCAGCAGCCCGCGGAGCCGGTTCGGATTGCCTTCGCCCACGAGGACGATGCCGGCTCTGCCCACCGCACGGTGGACGACGTCCTGGCTGCGGTTCATCGCGACGGCAGGCGTGATCGTCCAGCCCTTGCCGATGTTCTCCAGTACGGCCGCCGCTGCGCCCGGCTGCCCTTCCATCTGCCCGAAGGCGGCCCGCTCGGCCCGGCGGCCGAAGATGATCGCCATCGCGAGCAGGGCCAGCATCACGCCCAGGATGCCGGCGTAGACCGGGTGCCCGATCAGGAAGCCGACGGCGAGGAGTACACCGAAGGTGACAAGCCCCACACCGGCCAGGATCAGGCCGATCTTCCGGTCGGCACGCCGGGTCATCTTGTACGTCAGAGCGATCTGCTTGAGCCGCCCCGGGTTGCTCTCGGAGTCTTCCTTCCTCGCCATGCGGGGAAGTTTACGTGGCGGCCGGCCGTCGCTCGGCCGCGGCCTCCAGTACTCGCTGGGCCTCGGTGCGCGCCGTGGCCCGGCGGCGGTCCTCGAGCACCGCTGTCCAGGCGTTTCGGCATGCTGTCCGGTGGCCCCTGCCCATCAGCAGGCTCTCGAAGCTTTCCAGCGCGCGCAGCGTGGTCCGCAAGACGGTTCCCCTCCGTGAGTCACGTGGCTGGCGTGAACGGGATGTCGTGATGGATGTCGTGAACGCCGTGTCGATTGAACGGTATGTACAGCCATCGTCACCGTTAGGTGTTACCAGCGGATGACCAGCGGGTCAAAGGCTGCGAAAGCCGATGCGGCCAACGTCACGCCGCCGCCCGCCCGTACGCGGTGGTCCCGGTCAGGCCGCCCGTGCGTCACGTGCCTCGATCGCCTGCTTGTACAGCCGGCCCGCACGGTACGAAGAGCGCACCAGCGGCCCGGACATGACACCGGCGAAGCCGATCTCCTCGGCCTCCTGCTGGAGTTCGACGAACTCCTGCGGCTTCACCCAGCGCTCGACGGGGTGATGGCGGGCGGAGGGCCTCAAGTACTGGGTGATCGTGATGAGTTCGCAGCCGGCGCCGTGCAGGTCGCGCAGCGCCTCGCTGACCTCTTCGCGCGTCTCGCCCATGCCGAGGATGAGGTTGGACTTGGTGACCAGGCCGTCCTCGCGGGCGCGCGTGATCACCTCGAGGGAGCGTTCGTAGCGGAAGGCGGGACGGATGCGCTTGAAGATGCGGGGCACGGTCTCCACGTTGTGCGCGAGCACCTCGGGGCGCGAGGAGAAGACCTCGGCGAGCTGTTCCGGTACGGCGTTGAAGTCGGGGATGAGCAGCTCGACGCCGGTGCCGGGCATCAACTCGTGGATCTGGCGCACGGTTTCGGCGTAGAGCCAGGCACCGCCGTCGTCCAGGTCGTCACGGGCGACGCCGGTGATCGTCGCGTAGCGCAGCTGCATCTGCTCGACGGACTCGGCGACGCGGCGCGGCTCGTCACGGTCGAGCTCGGCGGGCCTGCCGGTATCGATCTGGCAGAAGTCGCAGCGGCGGGTGCACTGTTCGCCGCCGATGAGGAAGGTCGCTTCGCGGTCCTCCCAGCACTCGAAGATGTTCGGGCAGCCGGCTTCCTGGCACACCGTGTGCAGCCCCTCGCGCTTGACCAGGTCCTGCAGCGCGTTGTACTCGGGACCCATCTTCGCCCGGGTCTTGATCCATTCGGGCTTGCGCTCGATGGGGGTCTGGCTGTTGCGGACTTCAAGGCGGAGCATTTTGCGACCGTCGGGTGCGACAGCGGACACGTCCGGCTCCCTACGTACTTTCGATTCCTCGGCGAACTTCAGGGTACGCCCACCGCTCCCGCGACTCCCACCGCCCGTGGCCTCGCAGACGCAGGGCGGCCCTGTGCCGGCGGGAGTGCCGACCGGAGCCGGGGCAAGGCGGCGGCGAGACCGGCGAGAGGGCGGGGCGCGGGCGGCGGCGGCTCACACGGCGCGGGGCAGCGGTTCGGACGACTCCAGCACCTCGCGCAGGTGCTTCTCCATGACGGCCAGTACGTCGGCCACCGGCACGTCGCGGCCCAGCTCGCCGGAGAGCGATGTCACACCCGCGTCGCGGATGCCGCAGGGGACGATGCGGTCGAACCAGGTGTTGTCCGGGTCGCAGTTGAGCGCGAACCCGTGCATGGTCACGCCCTTCGCGACGCGGACGCCGATCGCGCCGATCTTGCGGTCCTCGCCGCGCTGGCCCGCGTTGGAGGGCGCGTACTCGGGACCCCGGAGGCGGGGGTCGTACTCGTCGTCGTCGCGTGCGTCCGCATGCGCGTCGAAGTCGAGCGAGAGACCGCCGAGATCCTTCCCCGGCCGTGCCGCCGCGTCGCCGAGGACCCACGCGCCGCTGCGGCCCTCGATCCGCGTGGTCTCCAGACCGAAGTCGGCACAGGTGCGGATCATGGCCTCTTCCAGCCTGCGTACGTGGGCGATCACGTCGACCGGACGCGGCAGCTTCAGGATGGGGTAGCCGACGAGCTGCCCCGGGCCGTGCCAGGTGATCTTCCCGCCGCGGTCGACGTCGACGACGGGGGTGCCGTCCACGGGCCGCTCGCTCGGCTCGGTGCGGCGGCCCGCCGTGAAGACGGGAGTGTGCTCCAGCAGCAGACAGGTGTCGGGGATCTCGTCCGCGAAGCGGGCGGAGTGCACGCGGCGCTGCTCCTGCCACGCCTCTTCGTAACCCACGGCTTCGGCGCCGAATCCCAGACGGACAAAGCGCAGCTCGCTCACGGCTCCTCCAATGTCGTGCCGCCGGCCCGGACTGTGCCGGGGTGGCCGGCCCCTGCGGGGGTGGCGGCCTGTGCGGGACGGGCCGCGCGGACCCGGCCCCGGAGAAAACTGTACGGCCGCGGCGGCCCATTCCGGCAGCCGGGCACCTGCTCACACGTATGGATGAAAAGGGCGGCGAAGCGGGCGAGTGGCCTGGGCAGGGCCGCTAAATTCGCGCCGTTCCGCAGGGTGCCACGGCGCCTGCAGCAAGCCGTAGCTCAGGAGCCCGTAAAGCTGATGACCACCGAACGTTCCGGGGACTCCGCCGCCCAGTCCTCCCCCTCCCCCAGCCAGTCCTCGCCCGCTGCCGGCCGGTCCGCGGCGCCGGCTCCGTCCGCGGTGTCCCCGGCGCAGTCCTCGGCACAGCCCCCGGCCCAGTCCTCAGCGCAGCGGGTGCCCAACCGTCAACTCGCCGCGCTCATCGCGGAAGCCGGCTTCTCCAACGCCGGACTGGCCCGGCGCGTGGACCAGTTGGGCCTGGAGCACGGTCTCGACCTGCGTTACGACAAGACGTCCGTGACGCGCTGGCTGCGGGGCCAGCAACCGCGCGGCACGACACCCGCGCTGATCGCCGAGGTCTTCACCCGCCGCCTCGGCAGGCGGCTGACCGCACAGGACCTGGGCCTGGACGCGTGCGCCCCTGTGTATGCGGGGCTGGAGTTCGCCGCGACGCCGTCCGAGGCGGTGGACATCGTCAGCGGCCTGTGGCGCAAGGACTCGGGCAGCCACGCGGAGCTGCGCAAGATCGCCTTCACGCCCGCCGGGCTGGTCGTGCCCAGCCGTGACTGGCTGATCGGGCGCCCCGACGAGCGGGTCGCGCGGGGAGTCGACTCCGACGGGGGGCCAGGTCCCGCGGGGCACGGCGCCGCCGGTCCGGACGGCCTCGCGGGCGGCCTCGGCAGGCCCGGCACCGCGGGTGCGGCGGCGCGGCACGGCGCCGGCGGCGCCCGGGTGCCCTCCCAGGTGCGCGGCCCCGCGCCTGTGCCGGCCGGGCTCCGTACCGGCGGGAGCGGCGCCACGGCCGCGGGCCACCTGACGCGGGCCGCCGCCGGCGCCGCCGGTTCGGTGCGGGGGGCCGACCGGCCGGACCGTACGGAGCGCGGCCCCGGCCAGCGGGTCTCCGTCGGCGACGTCAACGCCCTGCGCTCCGTCGGCGAACTCTTCCGCGCCCTCGACCACGCGTACGGCGGCGGCCACGCCCGCCAGGCACTGGTGCGCTATCTGGAACACGAGGCCGAGCCGATGCTGCGCGGGGTGTACGGGGAGCAGCTGGGGCGGCGGCTCTTCGGCGCCGCCGCCGATCTGACGCGGCTCGCGGGGTGGACGTCGTACGACATCGCGGCGCACGGGCTGGCCCAGCGCTACTTCGTGCAGGCGCTGCGCCTGGCGCAGGCGGCCGGCGACCGTGCCTACGGCAGCTATGTGCTGGTGACGATGAGCAGGCAGGCGGTGTATCTCGGGCACGGCCGGGAGGCGGTGCAGCTGGCGCGGGTGGCGCAGCAGGGCATGGGCAGCGCGGCCCCGCCGCTGGTGCAGGCGCTGCTGCACGCGGCGGAGGCCAGGGGGCACGGAGTGCTCGGCGAGGTTCGTGCGTGCACGTCGTCGCTGGCGCGCGCCGAGCGGGCACTGGAGGCGGCGAAGTCCGGTGAGGACGTGCCGCCTTGGGCGCGCCTCTTCGACGAGGCGCAGCTGGCGGACGAGAGCGGGCACTGCCACCGGGATCTCCAGCAGTACCGGGCGGCCGCGCAGCACGCGGAGCGCTCACTGCAGCTGCGGGGCACGGGGTTCGCACGCAGTCGCCTCTTCTGCCGGGTGGTGCTGGCGACGGCGCGGCTGGGGCTCGGCGAGGTCGAGCAGGCGTGCGCGCTGGCCGCTGAGGCTGCGCAGCAGGCGGCGGAGATGCGGTCGGTGCGGGCGCACGAGTACGTACGGGACTTCGAGCGGCGGCTTGAGCCCTACAGGGACGCGGCGCCGGTACGGGGATACCGCGAACGGGTGGCGGCACTTCACTGAGCGGCGTGCGGGCGGCCCGTGGCCGAGCCGGCGCGGCAGCGGTGCGGGGCACCGGTGCCCCTGGGCTCGCGACCCCGGGCTCGGGGCCCCGGGCTCGCGGCCCCGGACTCGGGGCGTCCCGGCCGGCACCCGCCATGTCGGCGGCCTGTGGCAGAGCCGCTGCGAAGCGATGCCACGGCTCCGGGCCGGGGCATGCAGCCAACTTTCCCTGGTAGCCCGGCCGGTGAGGCCGGCCCTTCGGCGCAGTGTCGTCCGCGGCGATGACGGGCGGCGACCGGCGGTAGCGGGCAGACCGTCCCGCCACCGGGCCGCCGCCCCGGCAGAGGGCAGGGCAGGGTGACGCCTGCCTGCCTCCGTCCCGTCCCGTCCGTCCGACCGACCGCAGCGAGACCGCATGCTTCCGGGGCTGTCCGTCCGGCCAGGCCGGCTCCGGTGTCCGCAGGACCCGTCCGGCAAGGGACAGGTCGTGCGCGGCTGCGAAGCGAAACCTCGGCGGCACGGCCCCGGCACCGGCCGCGTGACGGGGTCCCGCGGTCCGACTCCCGGCGAGCCGCGGTGACCGAGCGGCCCGTACAGCCCTCCGCTCCCCCGGACACACCGCTCACCGCTGCCCGGGGAGCTCCGCGGGACGCCGGAGTCCGCGGGCGCCGTGCGGCGGGCAGGCGGGCGGCGAGCGCCGTCTGCGGGGCCCGGTCACTCGCCCGTACGGCCGTCGATGTGTTCCCGTACCAGATCGGCGTGGCCGTTGTGGCGTGCGTACTCCTCGGTCATATAGAGGAACAGACAGCGCAGATCCTGGAGTTGGCCCTTCGGGCGGCGGAAGGCGTCGTCCAGCGAACGTTTGGCCGCGGCGGCGCGCGCCGCCGCGACCTCGCGCTCGTAGATCTCGAAGTCGCCGCGGGCGCTCTCCGGGGTGCCGTCCTCGAAATCGCCCTCCAGGTTGTCCTCGGTGAAGAAGATCCAGGGCAGGTCCTTCTCACCGGCCAAGTGGTTCCGGAACCACCAGCGTTCGACGCCGGCGAGGTGTCTGGCGAGGCCCAGCAGGGACAGCGTGGACCGGCCGACCGGCCGCATCGCGAGCTGCTCGCCGGTCAGGCCGCCGCATTTGTAGAGGAACGTCGCCCGCTGGTAATCCAGCGCGGTCTCGAGCGCCGTTCTCTCGTCCGCCGAGTACGTGCGGTCCGGGCGCTGTACTTCCGGAGTCGTCCAGGTCATGCCCGAACGGTACGGCCAGGCACCGACAACGCGCCCCGCCCGGGAAGGCTCAGCCCAGCCACCGCAGCCCCGCCGCCGTCGGTGCGAAGCCGCATCGCTCGTAGAAGCCGGTGAGGTTCTCCTCGTGGTCGACGTGCAGCCACCGGGCTCCTGCCCGGCGCGCCTCGTCCGCCGCGCACCGCACCAGCCGCACTCCGACGCCCTGCCGCCGCGCCGAGGGATGAACGGTCGTGTCGAGCACGAATGCGTGGACGCCGCCGTCGCCGACGACATTCACGTAGCCGACGAGTTCGTCGCTGCGGAACGCCGCGATCCACAGCAGACTGCGCCGCAGCCGCGCGCCGAAGTCGGTGTGGCCGTGCTGCGGCCAGGACGCGGCGAAGAGGGCGTTGAGTTCGCCGTCGCCCAGTGGCGGACACACCTCCAGCCGGACACTGACAGCGGGCTGTTCCGCTCCGGGTTCCGCTTCCGCTCCCGGTCTACGTCCCCGTCCCCGTCCCCGTCCGCTCATCGGCGACGCAGGATCTCGCACGGGATCTCCATCGTCACCATCGTCGGCCCGCCCGGCGGGCTGCTCACCGCGAGGATGCCGTCGAGCTGGCCCAGCCGCCGCTCGATGCCCGCCATCCCCGAGCCCTTGTCCAGGTCGGCGCCGCCCCGCCCGTTGTCGGTGACGGCGATGCGCAGCATGCCCTGACCGCGACCGCCCGCGGCCGCCGCCTCCGCGTGGTGGATGTCGAGCCAGACGCGTTCGGCCCGTGCGTGCTTTGCGGCGTTGGTGAGGACCTCGCTGATGGCGAAGTACGCGGCGGACTCGACCGGTTCGGGGAACCGTCCGTCCAGCTCGACGTCGGTCTCGACCGGGACCTGCATGCGCAGTGCCAGTGCTCTGGCCGCGTCGCCCAGGCCCCGCTCGGCGAGGACCGGCGGGTGGATTCCCCGTACGAGATCGCGCAGTTCGGTCAGTGCCTCGGCAGAGTTCTCCCGTGCCTGCGCGATGAGCTTCTTCGCCTGCGCCGGGTCCTTCTCGATGAGCGCTTCGATCGTGCCGAGGCTCATGCCCATGGAGACCAGACGCGCCTGTGCGCCGTCGTGCAAGTCCCGTTCGATACGGCGCAGTTCGGCGGCGGAGGAGTCGACGGCGTCGTGGCGTGTCTCGTACAGCCGCTCGACTCGCTGTTCCAGCTGTGCTCCGCGGCTCGGCGAGATCATCCCCTTGACGATGAGGAAGTGCCCCTTGATGAAGTACGGGTTCACACTCGTCGCGAGCACGATCAGCAGGGCGCCGAGGCCCGCGCACAGGGTGGCCGTACCGAAGCCTTCGACGGGGATGAAGGCGTACCAGTAGTTGTGCTGCACGGCCCGCCAGACGCCGGCGAAGATGACGAAGCCCTCGATGCCGTACCCGACGAGCGCGGCGGGGAAGAGCGCCGTGACGAAGCCGAAGACGGCATCGGTCAGCAACCAGATCAGGTCCCGCCATGTCGCCGGGTCCCGCAGCAGCCGCATGCAGCGTCCGACGGTGCCGCCGGCGCCGGCGACCGGAGGCAGCGGCCGGTAGGGGGGCGGGACGGTGATGCCCGCCCAGTCGTGGGCGAGCTGGCGCCGCTGGTTGGCGTGCATGCGCACCAGGTGCATCACCGCGGGGGTCGTGAACAGTCCGACGCCGAGCACGATGAAGGCGATGGAGAGGACACTGACGATGAACAGTGCCAGCGAGACTCCGAGCGACAGCAGGCACAGCGCCAGCCCCCGCGCGGCCGCCAGCAGGGAGACCTGGACGCGTTCGCGCAGCGCCGGTCCTCCTGGCTCTGCCGGAGGCGAGATCCCCAGGCCGAGGGTCCGGGTCCCGGTCCCCGCCGCTGATCGTTGATTCACCGCTGCCGCTCCTTCTGCCTGGTCCCCACAGCCGCTCCTCCGCTCCCGGCCGTCGCCGCGCGGTCCGGCGGGGCGCCGTCCGGCGGGGCGCTGCCGCTGCCCGCTCCCGTTCCGCGCCGCCCGCTTCCCGCTCCTGCTCCCGTTCCGCGCCGCCCGCTTCCCGCTCGCGTGCCCTGGCCGCCCTCCGTGCGCCGGGCCCCGCTCCAGTGTGCGCTGCGCCTGCCCGTACGGGCAGGGGGACCGGCACCCGTACGACGGTGTACCTGACGACACCCCCGCACTGGTCCGGCCCCCTCCCCGAAGAGGGGGCCTCGGCGGCTGTGGGCGCCGGGCGCCGCTTTCTAGCGTCGGTGCGACCGATCGACGACGTTCCCCCGGCTCCCCGCCGGGAGAGCCCTGGAACGAGGGGGAGTTCACCCGATGCTCGATACGCCGGGCCAGGCAGCGCCTCAAAGAGACCGGCTGCCGGACAGAGACAGGCCGGACAGAGACAAAGGGCCGCACCACCGGCCACGACGACGCCGTCCCGGCCTGGCCGCACGGCTCGGCGGCTGGAGCACACGCCACCGCAGGACGGCGGTCTTCGGCTGGCTGCTCTTCGTCGTACTCGCGGCGGCCGCGGGCGGCATCACGGGCGTGGCCGAGATGAACGAATCCGAGGGCATGTCGGGCGACTCCGCCCGGGCCGAACGCATCCTGGAGGACGCCGGAATCGAGGCGCCCGCGGACGAGATGGTCATGGTCACCGGTGAGGGCAGGCTGGGCCGGCAGGGCTGGCAGCAGGTCGCCGGCGAGGTCACCACGGCCGTGGAGGCCACCGGCGAGGCCGAGCAGGTGCGCCGCGCGGTCCCGTCGGAGGACGGCAGATCGGGCCTGCTGGAGTTCCGCATGAAGGGCGAGGCGGAGACCGCGGGCGACAGGGTCCAGCCGGTGATGGACGCCGTGGAGAAGGTACGCGCGGCACACGTGGACGAGGGCGTCACCGTCCACCAGTACGGGCAGGCCAGCGCCGACAAGTGGCTCGGCGACATGCTCGGCGACGACTTCGCCAAGGCCGAGTGGACGGCCGTACCGCTGGCGCTGGGCATCCTGCTGGTCGCCTTCGGGGCGCTGGTCGCAGCGCTGCTGCCGGTGGCACTGGCCGTCACCGCGTTCGTCGCGGCGAACGGACTGCTGGCCGTGGTCAGCCACCAGCTGCACATCTTCGACACCACCAGCTCCGTGATGCTGCTGATGGGTCTCGCCGTCGGCATCGACTACTGCCTGTTCTATCTGCGCAGGGAACGGGACGAGCGTGCGGCCGGCCGGGACGCGGAGACCGCGCTGCGGATCGCCGCCGCCACCAGCGGACGTGCCGTGCTGGTCTCGGGGCTGACCGTGATGGTGGCCATGGCCGGGCTGTTCCTGTCCGGGCTGCTGATGTTCAAGGGCTTCGCGGTGGCCACGATTCTGGTCGTGCTCATCGCGATGCTGGGCTCGGTGACGATCCTGCCCGCGCTGCTGTCCTGGCTGGGCGACCGGGTCGAGCGGGGCAGGCTCCCGTTCACCGGCGGAAAGCGCCGCGGACGGCAGGGCACGCGCAGGGGGCGGGGCACACGCAGCGGGCACACCCGAAGCGGACACACAGGGAGCGCACACCGGGACGGCGGACACCGCGAGAGCGGACGGATCTCGGCCGGTGTGCTGCGTCCCGTACTGGCCGCGCCGAAGGTGTTCGCCGTGCTCGCGGCGGTGGTGATGCTCGTGCTGTCCGCGCCGATGCTCGGCATGAAGACGGAACAGCTCACCCTCGACAAGCAGATGCCCTCCGGCTCGCCGCTGCGCACCGCCTCCGAAGCGATCAGCGACACCTTCCCCGGGGGCCCCGCGCCCGCCCGCGTGGTGTTCAGGGCCGACGACATCGATGCGCCCCAAGTACGCGCCGGGCTCGCGGACTTCACCGCCCGTGCCCGCTCCGACGGGCACTTCGGCAAGGGGGTCGAGGCGGTGGTCCACCGCTCCGCGGACGTCGCCGAGATCACCGTGCCCCTCGCGGGCGACGGCACGGACGACACCTCCAAGGCCGCCGTCGAACGGCTGCGCGGCACTCTGGTGCCGCAGACCCTGACGCCGCTGGCCGAGGACGGTCAGGCGTACGTGAGCGGCGAGCTGGCCGGTTCGATGGACTTCAACGACCAGTTGCAACGCGGCATCGTGCCGGTCCTCGTCTTCATCACGGCCGTCACGTTCCTGTTGATGCTGGTGAGCTTCCGCTCGCTGCCCGTCGCGCTCGCCTCGGTGGTGCTCAACCTGCTCTCCGTAGGGGCGGCTTACGGAGTGATGACGGCCGTCTTCCAGCACGGCTGGGGCGCGGAACTGCTGGGCACGGAGGCGGTCGGGGCGATCGAGTCGTGGATGCCGCTGTTCGTTCTGGTGGTGCTCTTCGGCCTGTCGATGGACTACCACGTCTTCGTCGTCTCGCGTATCCGGGAGGCGCACGAGCGGGGGGCGCAGACCCGGGAGGCGATCCGTGAGGGCGTACGCGCCACGGCCGGTGCGGTGACCGGCGCGGCGGTGATCATGGTGACGGTGTTCGCAGTGTTCGGCACGCTGTCGATGCAGGACATGCAGCAGATGGGAATCGGGCTCGCGGCGGCCGTGCTACTGGACGCGACGCTCGTACGGATGGTGCTGCTGCCCGCCGTGATGATGCTGCTCGGCGAGCGCAACTGGTACATGCCGCGCATGCTCCGCCGGCTGCCGGACCTGTCACACGGCGACCCCGCGGACACCGCCGCCGGGCCGTACGCCGATGTCCCGCACGCCGACACCCACGGGGCGCACGCGGCACACGGCCAGGACGCCGCGCACGCGCGGCATCTCGAGGACACGGCCACGAGTGCGGACCCACCGGCGGGCCCCGATCCGGCCGCACGCTCCCGCTGACACGCGGCGGCCGGAAGTCCGGAAGCGTCCCGGCCACGCGACCCGGCCACGCGTCCCGGTCACGCGTCCCGGTCACGCGTCCCAGGTCATGCGTCCCGGTCACCCGGCCCCGAGCACGCACCCCCGGTCACCGCGGCACCCGCGGCCGCATCGACCGGGGGTGCGTTTCCGCAGCTCAGAGCGGTCGCAGAGGTCTTCCTGCACACGTCCGGACACATGGCCCGATCCGGCGAGCTTCCCTCGTGAGGCGCAGCTCCAGCCCGTACGCTGCACCCATGCCGCACATCACCGTCGACTACTCAGATGCCCTCGCCGACACCTTCGACCGACGCGGCTTCGGGCTCGCCCTGCACCCCCTGCTCGCCCGTACCGTCGTGGGCTCCGTGACCGGCTGCAAGACCCGGTTCCGGCAGATCGACGAGTGCGTGATCGCGGACGGCACGGACGAGGTCGCGCTGCTCCACGTCGAGGTCGCGCTGCTTTCGGGCCGTACGCCCGAGGCGAAGGCCGAACTCTCCCGCGCCGTCCTCGGGCTCGCCCGCGATCACGTGAAGCCGACGCCGGGCGTCACGCTGCACACCTCCGTCGACGTCTGCGACCTTTCCCGCGGCAGCTTCGCCAGTCACACCGAAGAGGAACACGCATGAGATTCGGACTGCTCGGCACCGGCCCCTGGGCCACGAACACACACGGCCCGGCCCTCGCCGCGCACAAGGACGCCGAGCTGACAGGCGTGTGGGGCCGCCGTTCCGATGCCGCCCGGGCGCTCGCCGGCGAACTGGGAACCCGCGCCTACGACGACGTCGACGCGCTGCTGACCGACTGCGACGCGGTCGCCGTGGCCCTGCCGCCCGACATCCAGGCGCCGCTCGCCGTGCGCGCGGCGGAGGCGGGCTGTCATCTGCTGCTGGACAAGCCCGTGGCGACCACACCCCGGGCGGCGCGACAGGTCACCGCCGCGGTGCAGGCCGCGGGCGTCTCGTCCGTTGTCTTCTTCACGCTGCGCTTCAGCGAACCGACGGCCGCGTGGATCGAGGAGCAGGCCGCGACCGAGGGGTGGCTGACGGGCCGCGCCGACTGGCTCTCCCCCGTCTTCGGCGGCGCCGACTCGCCGTACACGGCATCGCCCTGGCGCCGGGAGAAGGGCGCCCTGTGGGACGTCGGACCGCACGCGTTGTCCGTGCTGCTGGCGGTGCTCGGCGATGTCGACGACCTGGACTCGGTACGGGCGGGGCGCGGCGTCGGCGACACCGTCCACGTGATCCTGCGGCATGCGCGGGGCGCTTCCAGCACATGCACGCTCAGCCATTCCGTGCCGCCCGCGGCGGCCGGTGTCACCGCCGAGGTCCGGGGCGCCGCAGGTGCGGCGACGCTGCCCGCGCGGGACGAGTCGCCCGTCGACGCCTTCGCGCGTGCGGTGGACGCGCTGGCCGAGTCGGTGCGTACAGGCGAGACACATGCCTGTGATGTCCGTTTCGCGCAGCGGGTGACGGAGATCCTCACGCACGCGGAGGCGGCCCTGCCGCAGTAGCCGGCGCGGAATCGGTGGGGGCCGCGGGACAGCGGGCGAGACCGAGGGATGCGGTCACAGATCGGTACGCATGCCGGACGTATACCGGACGTATGCCCGCAACTGCCCCCCACGGGCCGGTAGATTCGCAGCATCCCAGCTTTCCGGCCACCGTGGAGACCCCGTGCGCGTCGTCATCGCCGAAGACCTGTTCCTGCTCCGCGACGGCCTGGTGCGGATGCTGGAGGCGTTCGGTTTCGAGATCGCGGCCGCCGTCGACAACGGACCGGAGCTGAGCAGGGCGCTCAAGGACCTTGAGCCCGATGTGGCCGTCGTCGACGTGCGGCTTCCGCCGTCCTTCAGCGACGAGGGGCTGCAGTGCGCTCTGGAGGCCCGCGCCGAACGCCCCGGGCTGCCGGTGCTGGTCCTCTCGCAGCACGTCGAGCAGCTGTACGCGCGGGAGCTCCTCGCGGACGGCACGGGCGGGGTCGGCTATCTGCTCAAGGACCGGGTCTTCGACGCGGACCAGTTCATCGACGCGGTGCGCCGCGTCGCCGCGGGCGGTACGGCGATGGACCCGCAGGTGATCCAGCAGCTGCTCTCGCGGCGTTCGCAGGAGGCGCCCATGGCGAAGCTCACAGGGCGCGAGCGGGAAGTGATGGAACTCATGGCGCAGGGCCGTTCCAATGCCGCGATCGCCACTCAGCTCGTCGTCACCGAGCGGGCCGTGGCCAAGCACACGTCAAATATCTTCGGGAAGTTGGGGCTTCCGCCGTCCGACGACGACAACCGTCGCGTGCTTGCGGTGCTGGCTTATCTGGACGGGTCCGACCGGGGCTGACCAGCATCATCTTGCCGCGCCCTCTCGTATAAGCACACAACACTCCATTAGCGTGCGCACCACATGTGTCAGCGGTGACCGTGATTTTCCGGAGAAGTGGAGCACGCCGTGGAGGACATCAACAGACGCACACTTCTGGGTACGGCCGGAGCACTCGGTGCGGGTGTGGCGCTGGGACCCAGCGCCGGTCCGGCGGCGGCCGTGCCCGGATTCCACAACGCGGCGGCCGCCGACATGAAACACGCCTCGGCCGCCGTGCGGCGTCTCCTCCCCGACCACCACGACCAGATCTCCTTCACGGCGCTCACGGACGGCGACGAGCGCTTCAAGGTCTCCGGCAGCGCGGGCAGCATCCAGGTCGCCGGCAGCTCTCCGGCCGTGGCGCTCACCGGTCTGCACTGGTATCTGAAGTACACGTGCGCCGCCCACATCTCCTGGGCGGGCAGCCAGACCGATCTGCCCGAGCAGCTTCCGGCACCGGGCAGTTCGTACGAGCGCAGCGCCACGGTGCCGCACCGCTTCATGCTCAACGACACGCACGACGGCTACACCGCCCCGTACGCGGACTGGGACCACTGGGAGCGGTTCATCGACGTGATGGCGCTGCACGGCTGCAACGAGGTGCTGGTGACGACCGGCTCCGAGGTCGTCTATCACCGTCTGCTGAAGGACTTCGGCTACTCCGACGTCGAGGCCCGCCAGTGGATCCCCGCGCCCTCGCACCAGCCGTGGTGGCTGCTGCAGAACCTCTCCGAGTACGGCGGCCCCATCTCCACCGCGCTGCTGGAGAAGCGCGAGGACCTGGGCCGGCGCATCGTGACGCGACTGCGCGAACTGGGCATGCACGCCGTGCTGCCCGGCTATTTCGGCACCGTGCCCGACGACTTCTCGGACCGGAACCCGGGCGGTACGACCGTCCCGCAGGGCGACTGGAACGGACTGACCAGGCCCGCGTGGCTCGACCCGCGCACGTCCGTCTTCCGCAAGGTCGCGGCCGCGTACTACAAGCACCAGAAGGACGTCTTCGGCGAGATCCGCCACGTGAAGATGGACTTGCTGCACGAGGGCGGCAAGGCGGGCAGCGTGCCCGTCCCGGACGCCGCACGGGCGGTGGAGAAGGCGCTGCAGACCGCGCTGCCGGGTGCCACGTGGATGATCCTCGGCTGGCAGAAGAACCCGCGACGCGAACTGCTCGACTCGCTCCAGCACAAGAACCGCGCGCTCGTCGTCGACGGCCTCTCCGACCTGGAGAAGATCAAGAACCGCGAGACCGACTGGGGCGGCGTGCCCTACGCCTTCGGCACCATCCCCAACTTCGGCGGGCGCACCACGATGGGCGCCAAGACCCAGATGTGGGCCGAACGGTTCGCGCAGTGGCGGGACAAATCGGGCAGCAAGCTCGTCGGCACCGCCTACATGCCGGAGTCCACTCACCGCGACCCGCTCGCCTTCGAGCTCTTCAGCGAGCTGGCATGGCGGGAGGAGGCCGTCGAGCGGAAGCAGTGGTTCGCCAACTACGCGCGGCTGCGCTACGGAGGGGACGACGAGAAGGCACGCAGCGCGCTGGCGGCGCTGCGGGGCACGGCGTACGAGATCATCAGCCCCGACGGCCGCCCGCACGACAGCATCTTCGCCGCCCGCCCCAGCCTCGACGCCCGCGCGGGGGCCCACTACGCCACGCACACTCCCGCCTTCGACCTCGCGGACTTCGACGCCGCGCTGACCGCGCTGCTGGACGTACGCGAATCGCTGCGCGGCAGCGACGCCTACCGCTACGACCTCGCCGATGTCGCACGCCAGGCCCTCTCCAACCGCTCGTGGCTGCTGATCGGCAGGCTGAAGGCCGCGTACGAGCAGGAGGACGCGGACGCCTTCCGCAAGGTCAGCAACCTGTGGCTGTCGCTGATGAAACTGAGCGACGAGGTCGCCGGCACCCACCGCGCGTTCCTGCTCGGCCCGTGGCTGGCCGAAGCGCGGAAGCTGGCCGGGGACGAGGCGGCCGAGCAGGACAAGCTCGAACTCACCGCGCGCACCCTGATCACCGCGTGGGCGGACCGGCCCGCCGCCGACAAGGGCCGGCTCGCCAACTACGCGAACCGCGACTGGCAGGGCCTCATCGGCGACTTCCACGAGCCGCAGTGGCGCGCGTACCTGGAGGAACTGGAGGACGCCCTCGCCGACGGCAGGACGCCGAAGAGCTTCGACTGGTACGAGAAGGAGGAGGCCTGGACGCGCGAGCACAAGACGTACGCGCAGCGTCCCTCCGGGGACGTCCACCGCACGGCGCGGCGCGTGCACGCCGCGCTGGCCAAGGCGCCGTTCCAGGGGAGCCTCTCCGCCGAGTCCGATCCGGCCACGCTCGCTCCCGGCTCGTCCGGCAAGTTCAAGGCCGTCTTCCGCAACGAGAGCGGGCTGCGCCCCACGGGCACCGTCGACTTCTCCCTCACCGGCCTCAAGGACGCCGAGCCGCAGGGCTCGACCTCGGTGCTCCGCGTCGGACAGGGCAGCCGCGCCGCCGTCTCCTGGCTGGTGCGGGCGCCGAAGGACGAACTGAAGGACCCGCTGAAGCCGCTCGACTACGAACTGGCGGTCGAGTACGGCCCCGAGGGCGAGCACCGGGTGCGGATGCCCCAGCCCGGCAAGCTCTACGTGGCCGGACCGCTGGACGACGACCTGTCCACGGTCAGCACCAACGACGCGGTCTTCGGCCAGCTCGGCCGCCGTTTCGCCGTCAACGGCGCCGGCGACGACATGTGGAAGGGCACCTCGCACTTCGGCGCCGTCTATCGCGAGAAGGCCATGCGGGACGGGGTCTCGGCGACCGTGCACGTCACCTCGCAGGAGGTGACGGGACCGTGGGCACGTGCGGGAATCATCGCCCGCAACGAACTGCCCGGCGCGGCCTCGCAGGGCTTCGTCAACCTTGCGGTCACACCGGACAACGGCGTGGTGCTCGCGTACGACTCCAACGGCGACGGCGAGCTCGACACGTACGAACGTGTCAGCGGCGTCGGCGCCCCCGTCACGCTGCGGCTCAGCCGCGACGGGCGCTCCTTCCACGGCGAGCTGTCCAGGGACGACGGCGCGAACTGGCGCTCGGTGGGCACCGTCACGGTTTCGGGTGTGCTCTCGCGGCAGGACGTCGGGATGTTCATGTCGGCGACCAACGGCGGCACGGGAGCCCGGGGAACGGTGGAGTTCCGCGACTGGGACGTGCGCTGAGCCTTCCGGGTCCGCCCCGCGAGCGAGCGGGCTCAGAGCTCAGGGCTGCGTCACCGTGCCCACCCAGTACTCGGCGAAGCGGCCTTCGCGGGCCCGCAGGATGTCGTTGCCGGTGAAGGTCACCGTGCCCTCCGGCGTGACGCCGCGGCCGGTCCAGCGGGCCGCGACCAGGTCGCCCTCGACGAAGGGCCCGACCTCCAGCGTGAAGGAGATCTCGCCGAACATCTCCCGCAGTTCGGCGACCGCCGCGGCTAGGGCGTGTCCGCAAAGTAGCGTCGTCCGCCCGTTAGGGCGGGGGCCGCGGGGTCTGGTGCGTGCGATGGCAAGGCGGAGGGAGGAGAGCGCAGCGGGCTGCGCCGACGACCGACAACGCAGCAAGCGTGCGTGCCAGACCCCGCGGTCCAGGCGGGACTTTGCGGACACGCCCTAGACCCTCGGGTCCCCGCACCTCACGTCCCGGCCAGTGGCCTGTGAAGTCGGGGCTGACGATACCGGTGGCGGCGCCGGGGCTGCCGTTCCAGAGGTCGTCGAGCCAGCGGCGGTAGAGAGCGTGCAAGGGTGTCTCCCGGCTCGGCTCCTGTCCGGGGTCCCGGCTCGGCTCCTGGCTCGGGTCCTGTCCGTTCACGGCCGCTCCGTTCCTGTAGCGACTTCCCTGTCGTGGCCCACATGCCGCGGGTACGTACGGACAGGACACCCCCTAGGGGCGGACGGTACGCGGTCGTGGCGTCGGCGCACCGGATGGGCCAGGTGACCAAGCCACCGGTCGTTCGTTCTCGTGAACGTGGCCCTTTCGGAAGCGACTTCGCAGCATTCAACGGCACCGTCCGGATCCGTCGACGTGGAGCAGGCCCAGGCGGCGCTCGTCGAGCACTACCCGCGCCTGGTGCGGCTGGCCTATCTCGTCCTGCCGCCCGCGCTCGCCCGGCACCGACGTGTGCTGACGGCGCATTCGCTGGTGCAGCGCGCGCTGCCGCGCGGCCGCGGCTCCGAGGAGGTGCGGCCGCTGCCGGCGCAGCGGCACGGCGGCTCCGACGCCGTCGCCGCGGGTCCCGGCAGCAGCGGCGACAGTCACGGTGACCGTGACGGTGACGCCGCCGCCCAGCACGAGGGTGCCGCTGACGCGCCCCGCAGCGGCGCCTACGCCTACCTCACGGCTCGTGTGCTGCGGGCGGCGCTCTCCGGTGAACGGCCGCGCCGCCTGGGCCCGTTGCGGATGCGGCCATTGCCCGTGCGGCCCGGTCTCTTCCCGCTCGTCCTGGGCCTCCGGCTGTTCCCGCGTTCCGGCGGCGCGTACGAACTCGCCCTGGAGAAGTCGCTGTCGGAGGTCTCGGGCGCCGCGCGCGCCGCCTGCGCCCTGCGCGGCTGGGAGGGCATGCCGGACGAAGAGGTGTGCCGCATGCTCGCTTCCGCCGGTGTGGAGGATCCCGCCGCCGCGCTCGCGGAGGCCGGCGCCATCCGTCTGCCTGCGGGCAGCAACGACCGGCCGGTGCTCGGCCCTTCGGAGTTCGACCCCTGCTCCCTCCAGGCGCGGCCGACCGATCTGCTGCGGCGCCGCCAGCACCGGCGCGCGGCCCTCGCGGCGGTGGCGGCGGTCGTCGTCTGCGGCGCCCTGCTGGGGCTGCCCGGCGACTCGTGGGGCCCCGACGGTGCGGCGGCGCCGCCCTACGCCCGTAACCCGGCGGCTGAAAAGGCCCTGGATCCGGGCGCGTTGACCCGCGTACCGGCCGACGCCTGGAAGCAGGCCTCCCGCGCGGACTTCTCCGCGTGGCCCGCCCGCGGCGACCTGACCCGCGACCGCGGTCTGCTGCGCCGGGCCCTGGCCGTGTGGGCACGTCCCGGCGGAAAGGTGGCGGTGTCCGTCACGCCCGGCACCCCCGCCGGGCCGCCTTCGGGCCCGCCCCAACTGCTGTACGCGGGACGGGTGGACGGCGCCCGCATCGTCCTGCTGCACGACGGACTGCGGGTGGCGCGGTACGCCGAGCCCGAAGGCGCGGACGGCGGCGGCGCGGTGCTGGACATCGCCCGTACGGACGGGGCGGACACGGCCGAGTCGGGTGCCCTGGTGATCTCGCGCAGCGACTCCAACGTCCGCTATCTCACGGCGCCTTGGGTCTCCAAGGCCGCGGAGGTCGATCTGCTGCGGCCCGAGGACGACGGCCGGCGGCTCAGCCGCGAGGACGACGGGGTGCTCACCTCGCTGACGGCGCCTTCGGACGACGCGCGCGAATGCCACCGCTGGCCGGGGCTGTTGCTGACCACGTCTGGGCAGTCCACACGTCATCTCTACACGGATCTGGGCGAGTTGACGGCGGTGCGGATCACCGGCGGAAACCCCGGCAAGAAGGTTCACGACGCCACGGGTGACTCGGCACGGTCGAGGCTCGCCCGCACGGCCTGCGGGTTCCGCATGCTGGTCGGGAGTGGCATGCGCACGGTCAACTCCTGGAATTTCGCGACGCAGTCGCTGCCGGGCGGCACGCTCTCGGCGTCCTGGACGTGCACGCGGGGTGAGACGTGGCGGGGCGAGGGCGCACGGATCTTCACCGGCTTCCGGCGGTCCGGTATGGAGCCGGGCGAGCAGGCGGTGTTCAACGCGCGTGCGGTGAACACCACCGCGTGCGGGCCGCGCCGGCCGCATGTGGTGAGCGGGACGCTGTGGAAGTCCGAAGCCGGCAACTGGTATGTGCTGGCGGCGGGCAGCCGCGAGGTGACGAGCATCCGGGTGTCCGGCGGATCGGGCGGGCCGAGCGGCACCGCGCAGGGGCGCAAGCTGATGGTGGCCGCGAAGAAGGGCACGAAGGTGAAGCTCTCCGCACGGCTGTCGAACGGCGAGAAGCTGGGCGCGGCGCGCTGAGCGGGATCCCGGGGCCGGAGCCGTTGAGCCCGGGAGCCCGGGGCGGTTTGCCCCCGGAGTCCCGGTGAAGTCCCGGGAGCAGCAAGGGCGTTGAGAAGGACCGGCCCGACCGGCCGGGCGCGTGCGGTCCGCCCTCGGCGGACCACCGGCCGGCCGGACCGGAGATGGGACCGGGCACGGAGCGGGGTCAGGGCAGCGCACGGGCACGGGCGCCGCCGGACGGTCACCCGCTCCGTGCCCGGGACCTGCCCGCTGCGCCCGCGTGAGCGGGTGCCTGGCCCGTTGATCCGCGTACGACGAGCTCCGGCTGGAAGACGAACTCCGTGTGCGGCACGGGGTTTCCGCGGATCTCCTCCACCAGCGTGTGCACCGCGGCGTTCGCCATCGCGCGCACCGGCTGGCGTACGGTCGTCAGCGGCGGGTCGGTGAAGGCGTTCAGCTCGGAGTCGTCGTATCCGACGACCGACACGTCGCGGGGCACGTCGAGTCCGCGCTGGCGTGCGGCGCGCACGGCGCCGAGTGCCATCAGGTCGCTGCCGCAGACGATGCCGGTGCAGCCCTCGTCCAGCAGGTCGCCCGCCGCCGCGTGGCCGCCCTCCACCGTGAACATGGTGTGCCGTACGAGCCCCGGTGCCCGGCCCGGTCCGGCGTCCTGCAGTTCCTCCTCGAAGCCCTGCGCCTTTCGGCGCACCGGTACGAACCGGTCCGGGCCGACGGCGAGCCCGATCAGCTCGTGCCCCAGCTCGCGCAGGTGCCGTACCGCGATGCGGGCGGCGGCCCGGTCGTCCGGGGAGACGAAGGGCGCGGCGATGCGCTCGTTGTAGCCGTTGAGGAGGACGTACGGGACTCCGCGGCCTGCCAGGCGCGCATAGCGGTCGGGGTCGGCCGTCAGGTCCGCGTGCAGCCCGGAAAGGAAGATGATGCCGGTGACGGCACGCGCGACGAGCTGCTCGACCAGTTCGTCCTCGGTGGCCCCGCCGGGCATCTGGGTGCCGAGTACGGGCGTGTAGCCGTAGCCGCTCAGGGACTGCTCGATGACCTGGGCGAAGGCCGGGAATATCGGGTTGGTCAGCTCGGGGATGACGAGGCCGACGAGTCCGGCGCTGCGCGGACGCAGGCGTACGGGCCGCTCGTACCCGAGCATGTCGAGCGCGGCGAGCACCCGCTGACGGGTCGAATCGGCCACGCCCGCCTTGCCGTTGAGCACCCGGCTGACGGTGGCTTCGCTGACCCTCGCCTGCCCCGCGATGTCCGCCAGGCGGGTGGCGGGAAGCGCCGAGGCCGGAGCCGTCATGCGCCGGCTCCGGTGCCCGTGGCCGCCGTCCCGGCTCCGGTGCCGTCGCTCGCCGGTCCGGTGCCGTCCGCGGTGCTCCACCAGGCGGTGGTGTCGGCCGGCAGCGGCCCGGTGCCCTCGTACGGACCGCTCGCAAGCATCAACTCCCCCGGGGCGACGGGGAGTCCGGCAAGCTCAGCCGGCTTCGCACCGGTGTTGGCGGCGCATACGAAGCCGCCGCGGCGAAAGGCGATGACCCCGTCCGGTGCGGGCAGCCACTCGACCGACTCCCCCGCGCCGAGCCCGGGGTGTTCACGGCGCAGCCGCAGCGCGGTGCGGTACAGCTCCAGGGTGGAGTCCGGACGGCCGGTCTGTGCCGCGACGGACAGCTCGCCCCAGTCCGCCGGCTGCGGCAGCCAGCTCCCGCCGTCGCCGAAGCCGAAGGAGCTGCCGCGCCGGTCCCAGGGCAGCGGCACACGGCAGCCGTCGCGCAGTCCCTCCTGTCCGTTGTCGCGGAAGAAGGACGGGTCCTGGCGGGCCTCGTCGGGCAGTTCGGTGACCTCGGGCAGTCCCAGCTCCTCGCCCTGGTAGACGTACGCGGAGCCGGGCAGCGCGAGCATCAGCAGCGCGGCGGCGCGTGCGCGGGGCAGCCCGCCGCCGAGGCGGGTGCGGTGGCGTACGACATCGTGGTTGGAGAGCACCCATGTGGCGGGCGCGGCGACGGGCCGCATGGCCTCCAGCGACTCGCTGACGACGGCGCGCAGCGCCTCCGCGTCCCAACCGGTCTGCAGATAGTGGAAGTTGAACGCCTGGTGCAGCTCGTCCTCGCGTACGTAGAGGGCGGTGCGCTCGGAGCTCGGCGCCCACGCCTCGGCGACGCCGATGCGCTCGCCCGGGTACTCCTCCAGGACGCGCCGCCAGTCGCGGTAGATCTCGTGGACGCCGTCCTGGTCGAAGAAGGGCAGGCGCGCGTTGCCCAGCAGCCGCAGCTGGCCCGTCTGTCCGGTGTCGGGGAGACCCTCGGCCTTGACAAGGCCGTGGGCGACGTCGATGCGGAAGCCGTCGACGCCCAGGTCCAGCCAGAAGCGCAGCACTGTGCGGAACTCGTCGTGGACGGCCGGGTGTTCCCAGTCGAAGTCCGGCTGCTCCGGTGCGAAGAGGTGCAGATACCACTCGCCGGGGGTGCCGTCCTGTTCCTTCACCCGCGTCCAGGCGGGGCCGCCGAAGACGGACTCCCAGTCGTTGGGCGGCAGTTGGCCGTGCTCGCCCTTGCCGGGACGGAAGTGGTAGCGCGCACGGGCGGGCGAACCCGGGCCCTCCTCCAGCGCGCGCCGGAACCACTCGTGCCGGTCGGAGGAGTGGTTGGGCACGATGTCGACGATGACGCGCAGGCCCAGGCCGTGCGCGTCCTCGATCAGGGCGGCGGCGTCGGCCAGTTCGCCGAAGCGCGGATCGACGGCCCGGTAGTCGGTCACGTCGTAACCGCCGTCGGCCTGCGGCGAGGCATAGAAAGGGCTGAGCCACACGGCGTCCACGCCGAGGCGGGCGAGATACGGCAACCGGGACCGTACGCCCGCGAGGTCGCCCATGCCGTCGCCGTCGGCGTCGGCGAAGGAGCGCGGATAGACCTGGTAGATGACGGCGTCGCGCCACCACCCGGTGTTCCGCCGGTGTCCTGCGGCGTCGGCGGGAGCCGGTGTGCCGGCGTGTGCGAGATGCTGGGTCATGTCATCCCTGAGAGATAGAGGTGTGCGGGGGCGGGGCGCGGGGACGGTCAGGCTTTCGTCGCACCCGCGGTGAGCCCGGCGACGAGATGGCGCTGTGCGAAGCCGAACACGACCGCGGCGGGCACCGCGATGATGACGGCCGCAGCGGTCATCGAACCCCAGTCGGAGCCGTACCGGTTGACGAACGTCTGCAGTCCGCCCGCGAGGGTCAGATTCTCCTCGCCCGTCATGAAGGCGGTGGCGTAGGCGACTTCGGCCCACGCGGTCACGAAGGTGTAGAAGCCGGTGACGGCCAGACCCGGACGGGCCAGCGGCAGTATCAGCCGCCAGAAGGTGCCGAAGGGGGTGAGCCCGTCGACGCGCCCCGACTCGTCGATGTCGACGGGGACGGTGTCGAAGAAGCCCTTCATCATCCACGCGCAGAACGGCACCGCCACCGTCAGATAGGTGATGATCAGGCCGACGGGCTGGTTGAGCAGGCCCAGGCTCGCCATGGTGTTGTACAGCGGCACGATGAGCACGGCCATCGGGAACATCTGCGTGATCAGCAGGACCCACATCAGCGGCCGCATGCCGGGGAAGCGGAACCGGCTGATGGCGTAACCGGTCGTCGCGGCGATGAAGACGCCGACGAGAGTCGTACCGACGACGACGATCAGCGAGTTCCCCAGCCACGTCAGGAAGTGGGTGTCGGCGACCACGTGCGTGTAGTTGTCCACCGTGAAGTCGCGCACCAGGGCGGTGGAGAACGACTCGCTCTTCGGCTTGAAGGACGTCACCAGCAGCCACAGCGGCGGGAAGAGCGCGACGGCCGTCGCCGCAAGCAGCCCGGTGTGCAGGCCGAACGCGGCGACCGGGCCCCGCGTCCCCCGCCGTCTCGGGGCTGCGGTCCTCACCGGGGCCGTCTTCGCCGGGGTCATCTCCGTGGCGGCCATCGTCACCACACCTCTCCCTGGCGGCGCAGCGCCCGCCTGTAGACGACCGTGAACAGCGAGAGCAGCACCAGGATCAGCACGCCCCAGGCGGCCGAAGTGGCGAAGTCCCGCGGGCTGTTGATGAAGGACAGCCGGAAGGCGTACGTCACGAGGATCTCCGTGGAGTCCTCCGGGCCTCCCCTGGTGAGCAGGTAGATCACCGGGAACATGTTGAAGGTCCAGATGGTGCTGAGCAGTACCACCGTGCTGCTGACCGTGCGCAGGCCCGGAAGCGTGATGTTGCGGAACCGCTGCCACGGCCCGGCACCGTCCATCTCGGCCGCCTCGTACAGCTCGCCCGGAATGCCCTGCAGCGCCCCCAGCATCGCGACGATCATGAAGGGGACGCCGAGCCACACGTTGACGGCGATGACGGCGACCTTGGCCCAGAGGGGATCGCCGAGCCACGGCACCGCGTCGATGCCGCCGCCGTCGAGCACCTGGTTGAGCAGGCCGTTCTTCTCGTTGAAGAGCATCTTCCACGCGAAGACCGAGACGAAGGCCGGGATGCCCCACGGCACGATCATCCCGATCCGGTAGAAGGACCGGCCGCGCACCTGCCTGTTGAGCATCACGGCGAGCGTCAGGCCGAGCACGAAGGTGACGCCGACGCACCCGGCGGTCCACACCACGGTCCACCCGAGCCGGTCCCAGAAGACGCTGTCCCCGAGGATCGAGACGTAGTTGTCGAGGCCCGTGAACTTGTACGTCGCGGGCAGGTGGTTGACGCCGATGACGCGTTCGACGTTGGCCTCGTCGGCGTCGGTGAGCGACAGGTACACGCCTCGCAGCAGCGGATAGCCGATGATGACGCCGATGACGACGACGACCGGGGCGACCATGGCCCAGGCGTACCAATACCGCGAGACGGCCCGGCTCAGCCGTCCGCTCCCCCCGCTCCTCCTGCCGGTCCTTTTCCCGTTGCTGTTCCGGTTCCCGCGCCCGTGGCCGCGGGCGGCACCGCTCTCGCCGCCCGCGGCCACGGGAGCCGGCCGGCTGCCGGTGGTGGTCTCCACAGCCATCGCCCCTCGGCCGTCCCCTCCGCCCCTCGGGCTTACTTGTAGTCCTCGTCCTTGAGCAGCTTGCGGAAGCCGTCACCGACCTTGTCCGCGGCCTCCTTCGGGCCGCGTCCGCCGCTGAGCACGGCGTCCATCTGGCCCCGTACCGGCTCGAAGAGGGAGTTGCCCTCCGCGATCCACGGCCGCTGGACGGCGTTGTCGACGGCGGGCTTGAAGAACTCGACCATCTTGTTCTCGCGCACCGAGGGCTTGTCGTAGACGGACTCGCGTGTGGGCAGCAGGCTCAGCTCCTCGGTGGTGCGCTGCTGCACCTCGGCTGAGCTCATGTATTTGGCGAACTCCTGCGCCGTACACAGGTTCTTGGTGCCCGCGTACACGGAGAGGTTCCAGCCGCCCTGCGGCGACCCGGCGGCCTTGCTTCCCGCCGGTACGGGTGCGACGCCGAGGTTGTCCTTGTCGTCCTTGAACTCCTTGCCCTGCTGGGCTCCGGCGATGTCCCACGGCCCGTCGACGATCATGGCGACGTCGCCGTCCTGGAAGGCCTTCAGGCCGTTCTCCTGGCCGTCGCTGCTGTCTGTGACGGCGGCCTTGGAGTCGACGAGGTCCTTCATCCGCGCGAACGCCTTGGCGCCGGGCCCGTCGTCGACGGTGATCTTCTTCGCCGTGGGGTCCACCAGGTCGCCGCCCTCCCCGTAGAGGTAGGGCAGGAACCAGTACGGATCGTCTCCCCGCAGATAGAGACCCGTCTTGCCGGTCTTGCTCTTGATCTTCTTCGCGGACTTCTTCAGCTCGTCGAAGGACTCCGGCACTCCGACGCCGGCCTCCTTGAGCATCTTCTTGTTGTAGAAGAGGCCGAGGGTGTCGGTGACCTGCGGCACGGCGTAGGTCCTGCCCTTGAAGCGCGTGCTGCCCGCCGCCGTCTTGAGGTAGTCGCCGGCGTCGTCGAGTGCGGGCGTGCCGTCGAGCGGGGCGAGATAGCCGAGGTTGGCGAAGTCGGCGACCCACGCGACCTCGGTGCGCATCACGTCCGGGGCGCCGGAGTTGCCGCCGGCGGCGTTCTTGAACTTCTGGTTCGCGTCACCGAAGTTGACGTGCACGTACTTCACATCGACCTTCGGATGCTTCTTCTCGAAGTCCTCGGCGATCTTCTTGTACGTGCCCTTCTCGGCGTCGTTCGAGGTGTCCCAATAGGTGACGGTGCCCGCGATCTCGCCCTTGCCGGCGCTGTCGCTGCTCCCGCCCTCCCCGCCGCACGCCGTCGCCGTCAGTGCGAGCACCGCTGCCGCCGCGGTGACTGCTGTGACACGCCGCATGTCCATCCCTCCCACCTGTGCCCCTGGGCCTCCGGCCCGGGGGACCCCCACCTCGGCCTCCGGCCTTCGGGGACAGCCTCGGCCTCCCGCCTCGGGAGGCCCCGGCGTCTGGACGGCGCCGGATGCCGAGGAACGTAACGGCGGTGAACGAGATTACGCAAGAGCTTGCGGCAACTTTCAGCAAGAGCATTTCGGACCACAGCCCCCGGGCACTGTGTGCAGTGATTGCAACGGCGGGTACAGTCCAGCCCTGTGACCGCACGGCTAGCTGACATCGCAGCACAGGCGGGGGTCAGCGAAGCGACGGTCAGCCGCGTCCTCAACGGCAAGCACGGCGTCGCCGCGGCCACCCGTGAATCCGTCCTCGCCGCCCTCGACGTGCTCGGGTACGAACGCCCCGTCAAGTTGCGGCACCGCAGCGCGGGCCTCGTCGGACTGATCATCCCCGAGCTGGAGAACCCGATCTTCCCTGCCTTCGCGCAGGTGATCGCACAGGGCCTGACCCGGCAGGGCTACACGCCCGTGCTGGCGACGCAGAGCCCCGGCGGTTCGACGGAGGACGAGCTGACCGAGATGCTCGTCGACCGCGGCGTCGCCGGCATCGTCTTCGTCTCAGGGCTGCACGCCGACACCACCGCCGACATGCAGCGCTACGAACGGCTCCGCGGCCAGGGCGTGCCCTTCGTGCTCGTAAACGGCTACTCGGACAAGGTCCGCGCCCCGTTCATCTCGCCCGACGACCGGGCCGCGATGAGACTGGCCGTCACACATCTCGCCGAACTCGGCCACCGGCGCATCGGACTGGCCCTCGGCCCCGAGCGCTTCGTGCCCGTACAACGGAAGATCGAGGGCTTTCTGCACTCGATGCGGGAGCAGCCGGAGGCGGCGGGCGGGCAGGCCGGGGCCCCCGCACAGGCGGAGCACCGGGCGAGGCAGTTGATCCAGCACTCCCTCTTCACGCTGGAGGGCGGACAGGCCGCCGCGAGCGCGCTGTTGGACCGCGACTGCACGGCCGTGGTGTGCGCCAGCGACATGATGGCGCTCGGCGCGATCCGGGCCGCCCGGCAACGGGGCATGGAAGTCCCCGCGGACGTCTCGGTGATCGGCTTCGACGACTCCCCGCTCATCGCCTTCACCGATCCCCCGCTCACGACGATCCGTCAGCCGGTGACCGCCATGGGGCAGGCGGCGGTGCGTGCACTGCTGGAGGAGATCGGCGGCACGCCCGCTCCGCACAGCGAGTTCGTCTTCCTTCCGGAGCTGGTCGTACGCGGTTCAACTGCCTCTGTCCCCTCGGTCGCAGGGAGGACGGAAGGGGCCGGATACCCGACCGCAGGATGATCGCAGAGGTGTCCCCTTCTGGCAGACTGTCCCCTCATGGGGGCATCCACCACGAGGACCGGACGGGCAGACAGAACGGCCACTGAAAGGCCGGAGAACGAGTATCCCGCGGCGGGCGGATCCGAAGCCGCCGAGGAGAGTGACAG
The DNA here is from genome assembly GCF_055792905.1 of Streptomyces sp. DSM 116795. NCBI lineage: Bacteria > Bacillati > Actinomycetota > Actinomycetes > Kitasatosporales > Streptomycetaceae > Streptomyces > Streptomyces sp. DSM 116795. The sequence continues at coordinate 5,640,664 of NZ_CM147707.1, read as the reverse complement.
AGCCGGCGCGGCGCAGCGGTCACGTGCTGCGCGGCGGCCCACCATCTGGTTCGAGATCGTCCTCGTCGCCGTCTTCTACGCGGTCTACTCCGCCATCCGCAACGCCGTGCCCGAGCAGCGCATCCAGGCCCTCAACAACGCCGACTGGGTATGGGAGACGGAGCGGCTTCTCGGCATCGCCGTCGAGGATTCCATCAACCACGCGGCCGAGGGCGTCACCTGGCTCATCCTCACGATGAACTACTACTACGCGACGCTGCACTTCGTCGTCACCATCGGTGTGCTGGTCTGGCTCTACGCGGCGCACCCCGGCCGCTACGCTGCGACGCGGCTCGCCGTCTTCGCCACCACCGGCATCGCCCTTCTGGGGTATTACATCTTCCCGCTGGCGCCGCCCCGTCTGATGCGCGGCGACGCGTTCATCGACACCGTGCAGGTGCACCAGACTTGGGGCTCGATGGCGTCCGGCAATCTCGCCGACATGTCGAATCAGTACGCGGCCATGCCCTCGATGCACATCGGCTGGTCCGTGTGGTGCGGCATCACGATCGCCGCCCTCGCGAAGCCGCTGTGGGCACGCTGTCTGGGCGCGCTCTATCCGCTGGTCACCCTGATAGTGATCGTGTGCACGGCCAACCACTTCTGGCTGGACGCCGTGGGAGGCGTCATCTGCCTTGGCTTCGGCTTCGCGCTCTCCTACGGCTGGTACGGGCGAGTCGCCTACCGGCTGCCGAGACTCGCGGCCGCGACCTGAGCCAGTGGACCAGCCGAACACGCCTTCGCCGCAACGGCGGCCGGCCACGACGGCGAGGGTCCGGCGGTGTGGAGACGGCCGAACCAGCACGTCCGGTCGGCCCGTTGAGGGCAGCCGTTCAGCCCTCGTAGAAGAGCCGCTCGGCGACGGCACGGGCCCGCCGCGTGACGCGGCGGTAGTCGTCCAGCATCTCGCCGCTGCCGCCGGCTTCCGCGGCCCGCGGTCCAGGCCCGGCCGCCTCGTATCCCAGATAGCGTCCGACGGCGCCCAACTCCCGTGCCTCGGACGGAAATGTGTCCCCCGCCCGGCCGCGCACCAGCATCACCGCGTTGCGCACGCGCGTCGCCAGCAGCCACGCCTCGTCCAGGACGGCCGCGTCCTCCTCGGCGATCAGCCCGGCCTCGCGGGCGGCGGCCAGCGCGCTGCGCGTACGGGTCGTGCGCAGCTCCGGTACTGACGCGGCGTGGCGCAGCTGGACGAGCTGCACCGTCCACTCCACGTCGGCGAGCCCGCCACGTCCCATCTTGGCGTGGGTGGTGGAGTCCGCACCGCGGGGCATGCGCTCGGCCTCCATTCGGGCCTTCAGCCGCCGGATCTCGCGCAGCGACTCGTCGCTCAGCCCGTCGGCGGGATACCGCAGCGGGTCGACGAGTCCGGTGAAGCGGCGGCCGAGCTCCGCGTCGCCCGCGACGGGGGCGGCGCGCAGCAGCGCCTGGCTCTCCCACGCCGAGGCCCAGCGGCGGTAGTACGTCGCGTAGGAGTCGATGGAGCGCACGAGCGGACCGGACTTGCCCTCGGGGCGCAGATCCGCGTCGATGACCAGAGGCGGGTCGGTGGTGGGCAGCTGCAGCAGCCGGCGCAGTTCGGTGGCGACGGCGAACGCGGCCTTGTTCGCCTCCTCTTCGCTCACGCCCTCGCGCGCCTCGTGCACGAAGAGGACGTCCGCGTCGGAGCCGTAGTTCAGTTCCTGCCCGCCGAAGCGGCCCATGCCGATCACCGCGAAGCGCGTGGGCAGTTCGTCGCCCCACTGGCTGCGTACGGCGGCGCGCAGCGCGCCCGCGACGGTGGCGGAGTTGATGTCGGTGAGCGCCGAACCGATGCGGTCCACGGCCTGCGACGGCTCCTCCGTGGGCAGTTCCTCCGTACCGTACGCGCCGATGAGATCGCCCGCGGCGGTGCGGAACAGCTCGCGCCGCCGCACTCCGCGAGCGGCGGCGACGGCCGACTCGGCATCCTCCGCGCGGCCGACGGCGGCCAGCACCTCCTGCGTCAGGGCCTCGCCCGAACGCGGCAGCAGCCCGTGCTCGTCGCCGAGCAGCGCGACCGCTTCGGGGGCGCGCAGCAGCAGGTCGGGGGCGAAGCGCCCGGCGGAGAGGACCCGGGCGAGGTTCTCCGCGGCGGCGCCCTCGTCGCGCAGCAGCCGCAGGTACCAGGGGGTGTTGCCCAGCGCGTCGGAGACCTTGCGGAAGCCCAGCAGCCCCGCGTCGGGGTCGGCGGAGTCGGCGAACCAGCCCAGCAGCACCGGCAGCAGGGTGCGCTGGATGGCGGACTTGCGGCTCACTCCGCTGGCCAGCGCCTCCAGGTGACGCAGCGCCCCGGCCGGGTCGGCGTAGCCGAGCGCCTCCAGACGCTGCCGTGCGGCGCGCGGCGACAGCCTGGCCTCGCCGACCTCCAGCTGTGCTACGGCGTCCAGCAGCGGCCGGTAGAAGAGCTTCTCGTGCAACCGCCGTACGGCCGCCGCGTGCCGCCGCCACGCCTTGTGCAGCTCCGCGACGGGCTCGCTGCGGTAGCGGAGCGAGCGGCCCAGCCTGCGCTGGTCCTCCTCGGCCTCCGGCATCAGATGCGTACGCCGCATCTTGTGCAGCTGGATGCGGTGCTCCATGGTGCGCAGGAACCGATAGGCGGCCTCCAGCTCCGCGGCGTCCCGGCGTCCGACATAGCCGCCGACGGCGAGCGCGTCCAGCGCGGCCAGCGTGGTGGGGCTGCGCAGCGTCGCATCGGAGCGGCCGTGCACCAACTGCAGGAGCTGCACGGCGAATTCGACGTCCCGGAGCCCGCCCGGGCCGAGCTTCAGCTCCCGTTCGACCTGGGCGGCGGGGATGGCCGCGACTACGCGGCGGCGCATCTGCTGCACGTCCGGAACGAAGTTCTCCCGCTCCGCCGCCTGCCAGACCATCGGGGCCACCGCCTCGACGTACGCCTCGCCGAGCGCCGAGTCGCCGGCGACCGGACGGGCCTTCAGCAGCGCCTGGAACTCCCATGTCTTCGCCCAGCGGTTGAGGTAGGCGAGGTGGGAGTAGAGCGTCCGCACGAGCGGGCCGTTGCGGCCCTCGGGGCGCAGGTTGGCGTCGACGGGCCAGATCGTGCCCTCCGCCGTGGTGTCCGAGCAGATGCGCATCAGACGGGCCGCGAGACGGCCCGCGGCCTGCAACGCCGCCGATTCGTCAGTGCCTTCCACGGGCTCGGCGACGAAGATGACGTCCACGTCCGAGACGTAGTTCAGCTCGCGGCCACCGCACTTGCCCATGCCGATGACCGCGAGCCTGCACGCCGCTGCGTCCTCCGGCGCCTCCGCCCGCGCGATGGCGAGCGCGGCGCGCAGTGTCGCGGTGGCCAGGTCCGCCAACTCCGCGGCGGTACGGGCCAGATCGCTCGTGCCGCACACGTCCCGTGCCGCGACGGAGAGCAGGGTGCGCCGGTAGCAGTGCCGCAGTTCGTCGGGCCCGCTCGCCGCACCGACGGCGGCCTCGAACTCCTCGACGCCGGGGTGCAGATCGGCGGCCTCGTACGTCACGAGCGCCTGCCAGTCGTCGGGATGGCCGGCCAGATGGTCGCCGAGCGCCTCGGAGACCCCAAGCACACCGAGCAGCCTGTCGCGCAGCGGCTTGCTGGTCAGCAGCGTGTCCACCAGCCGCTGCGGGTCCTCCTGCGCCTCGACGAGCCGTACGAGCCCGCGCAGCGCGAGGTCGGGGTCGGCGGTGGCTGCGAACGCGTCGAGCAGCCCGGTGTCGGTGCGCACCTCCCCCAGGCCGGGGGTGGCCAGCAGCCCCTCGGCGGCGGCGGGTTCGGTGAAGCCGCGCCTGATCAGTTGTCCGTACCGGCTGTCCCGGCGCCCGCCCTGCACCTGACCGTCCTCCGTCGTCTACTCTCCCGAGTCTGTCTCTGCTTGCCCGGTCCAATGCCGCGAATGCGGCCGACGCCCGTGCCGCGAATGCGGCCGACGCCCGTGCCGCGAATGCGGCCGACGCCCGTGCCGCGAATGCGGCCGACGCCCGTGCCGCGGATGCGGCCGACGCCCGTGCCGCGGATACGGCCGACGCCGGTGGCGCGGATGCGGCCGGACGGCCGGTGCCGCCCGATGCGGCCGGGGCCTCACAGCACGGGCAGACTCTTGCGCAGTTCGAAGGCAGTGACCTCGCTGCGGTACTCCTCCCACTCCTGCTTCTTGTTGCGGAGGAAGAAGTCGTACACGTGCTCGCCCAGGGTCTCCGCGACGAGCTCGCTGCGCTCCATCAGCGTGATCGCCTCGCCCAGGTTCTGCGGCAGCGGCTCGATGCCCATCGCGCGGCGCTCGGCGTCGGAGAGGGCCCAGACGTCGTCGTCGGCGCCGGGCGGGAGCTCGTAGCCCTCCTCGATGCCCTTGAGGCCTGCGGCCAGAAGGGTGGCGTAGGCGAGATAGGGGTTGGCACCGGAGTCGAGGGAACGCACCTCGATCCGGGTCGAGCCCATCTTCCCCGGCTTGTACATCGGCACGCGGATCAGCGCACTGCGGTTGTTGTGCCCCCAGCAGATGTACGACGGGGACTCGCCGCCCTCGCCGGCGGTGCGGTTGGCGCCGCCCCAGATGCGCTTGTAGGAGTTCACCCACTGGTTGGTGACGGCGCAGATGTCGCCCGCGTGGGTGAGCAGCCCGGCGATGAACGAGCGGCCGACCTTGGAGAGCTGGTATTCGGAGCCGGACTCGTAGAAGGCGTTCCGGTCGCCCTCGAACAGCGACAGGTGGGTGTGCATCCCCGAGCCGGGATGCTCGGAGAAGGGCTTGGGCATGAAAGTGGCCTGCACGCCCTGTTCCAGCGCGACCTGCTTCATCACCAGCCGGAACGTCATGATGTTGTCGGCCGTGGAGAGCGCGTCGGCGTAGCGCAGGTCGATCTCCTGCTGGCCGGGGGCGCCCTCGTGGTGGGAGAACTCCACCGAGATGCCCATCGACTCCAGCATCGTGATCGCCTGGCGGCGGAAGTCCATGCCGACGTGCTGCGGTGTGTGGTCGAAGTAGCCGGAGGAGTCCGCGGGCACCGGCCGCGTGCCGTCCACGGGGCGGTCCTTGAGCAGGAAGAACTCGATCTCGGGGTGGGTGTAGAAGGTGAACCCGAGGTCGGAGGCCTTCGCGAGGCTGCGCTTGAGCACGTAGCGCGGGTCGGCGTACGAGGGCGAGCCGTCCGGCATGAGGATGTCGCAGAACATCCGGGCCGTGCCCGGGGCCTCGGCCCGCCAGGGCAGTATCTGGAACGTGCTCGGGTCCGGCTTGGCGATCATGTCGGACTCGTAGACGCGCGCGAAGCCCTCGATCGCGGACCCGTCGAAGCCCATGCCCTCGTCGAACGCCTGCTCAAGCTCCGCGGGCGCGACGGCGACGGATTTGAGGAAGCCGAGAACGTCGGTGAACCACAGCCGTACGAACCGGATGTCGCGCTCCTCCAGCGTGCGGAGCACGAATTCCTGCTGCTTATCCATAGTCACCCATCCTCGCTGGTCGGGGTGGCTCCTCGCACCCGGTGACCCGGGGACGGAGCGGCACCGCAGGAGCGCGGACCCCGCCGCCACGGGCCAGCCGCCCGGGGTTCCGGGGCAGGCCGGGCGAGCATCCCACCTCAAGGTTTCCGGGGCGTTGCGCGTGCCCCGTGACCTCACGCCGCTCCCAGTAGACCACGGGAGGGGGACGGCGACGCGAGCCGGGAAAGCCGGACCGCGCGGGGTCCGGCGGGCGGCCCCGGGGCGGGCCGGCGGCCCGGAGGTACCGCAGTCCGGTGGTCCAGCGGGGTCCAGTGGTGTCCAGCGGTCCTGCGCTGCAGCAGCACGGCGCCGGGAGAGGCCCGGGAAAGAATGGAAGCCGCGGTCCGGTAGTGGGGGATACCGGACCGCGGCTGGGTGTTGCCTGGCCGGGGCGCCTCGGGCGGCGCCCGGCCGTGTGGTCGTGAGTCGTGAGCCGTCCTGCCCGGCGACGTCACGCATTGAAGTTCGCACACCGGCAACCGGAAGAACAAGAGTTACCGGCCAGTGTGCCAATCGACATCTTGTGGTGCGTTCTTCGCGGGTCGGACACCCCCTCGGAGCCCGCTCAGACCGCCCCGTCGGCGCCGGGTCCCGGCACGGCCGGCAAGGTCGCTTCCGCAGGCTGCGAGACCCAGCCGAGGCTGGCCGCGCGCATGCCGAGCTGGAAGCGCGTACCGGCGCCGAGCCGCTCCATCAGTCCGCTCAGCCGCCGCTGGAACGTGCGGTAGCTGACGCCGAGCTGGCGGGCCATGACCTGATCCGTCAGACCCGTCGTCAGCAGCGCCAGCAGCCGCGCCTCGTCCGGGCTCGGGGCGTCGCCCGCGCCGCCCGGACGGCCGGCCAGATAGGCGGAGAGCGGCAGCGCACGCGCCCACAGCACCTCGAAGAACTCGCAGAGCGCGTCCAGCAGTCCCGAGGGGTGCACCACGACGCTGCTGGCCATCTCGTGCGGCGCGGAACGCAGCGGGATCAGTGCGACCCGGTCGTCGGCGACGAGCAGCTTCGTGGGGGTGTCGGCCATCACCCGTGCCTCTTCGCCCAGTTCGGCACACGCCTCGATGTCGGTGTCGATGCGGTGGAAGGTCTCCAGGCCGTGGGTGTCGTAGATGACGCGGTAGCCGATGCCGCGCCGCATCGTCTTCGCCTGCACCGGCATCATCCCGGTCTTCGGGTCGAGCCGGTCCGGGTCGCTGTTGGCGTACGGGGGCCGGTCTATGCCGCGTATCTCGCTGGTGGCGCTGTGCTGGAGCTGGTCGACCTGCTGGATCACGGCCGCACGCCCCGTGACGATCTCGACCAGGTCGACCGGGTCGCGAGCCGTGGCGTTGGCGCGGAAACGGGAGGCCAGCAGCTGGATGTGGCGGCGGGTGCGGTGGATGGCCTCCTCGCGGGCCAGCAGGAGCGACTCGAAGGCGACCTCGGGCGCGACGGGCAGGAACCGCTCCTCCCCGCGCCGCTCCCCCGGATACCGCCCGACCAGGCCCAACTTCTCGAGCGCGGCAAGGTTTTCGCGTACTTTCGCCGCGCTCAGACCCAGCGCCGTACGGAGTTCGGCGACAGTGACCGCTCCGTCGACCAGCGCTTCGTACGCCTGCTGTTGAACAGGTTCGAGCCCGAGTGACTCCAGCATGCCGATCCCCCTGTGCGGTGGCGAGTTCACGTCACTGACCGATGCCCGCCAGGCGGGCATCGAATCCAGTACACCAGGTATCGAAATCCTGCGGATACCCTCGTGTAGGGGTAGCTGCATGCTGGATACGGTTGTGAAGCTCCCGTGAACAGCCAGTGACGGCCGACGGCGCAAAACACCCGGAATCGCAGGCTCCGGCGGTGTGGCCGTCCACAGCACACGGCCCTCCGCATCGCGTCAGAAGGACGATTACAGTGGGCTCGTGCCCCAACTACGTCTCGCCCTGAACCAGATCGACTCGACCGTCGGCGACCTCGAAGGCAACGCCGAGGCGGTCGTGACGTGGACCCGCCACTCGGTGGGACAGGGAGCGCATCTCGTGGCGTTCCCGGAGATGATGCTGACCGGTTATCCGGTGGAGGACCTGGCGCTGCGCGGCTCGTTCGTGCAGGCCAGCCGCGCCGCGCTGCGCACGCTCGCGCGCCGGCTGGCCGACGAGGGCCTGGGCGAGGTGCCCGTCGTCGTCGGCTATCTCGACCGCGCCGAGCAAGTACGGGCCACGCTGGGCAGCCCCGCGGGCGCGCCGCAGAACGCCGCGGCCGTGCTGCACCGCGGCGAGGTGGCGCTGGCCTTCGCCAAGCACCATCTGCCCAACTACGGCGTCTTCGACGAGTTCCGCTACTTCGTGCCCGGCCAGACCCTTCCCGTCGTCCGCGTACACGGGGTCGACGTCGCGCTCGCCATCTGCGAGGACCTGTGGCAGAACGGCGGCCGTGTGCCGGCCGCCCGCACCGCGGGGGCCGGACTGCTGCTGTCCGTCAACGCCTCCCCGTACGAGCGCGACAAGGACGACACCCGCCTCGAACTCGTGCGCAGGCGGGCGCAGGAGGCCGGCTGCACGACCGCGTACCTGGCGATGACCGGCGGCCAGGACGAGCTGGTCTTCGACGGCGACTCGATCGTGGTCGGCCCCGGCGGTGAAGTCGTCGCGCGCGCACCGCAGTTCGAGGAGTGCTGCGTCGTCCTCGACCTGCAACTGCCGGCCGCCGCCGACAAGCCGCCCTCCGGCACGGTCGACGACGGGCTGACCGTGGAGCACGTGATGCTCTCCGAGGACCCGCTGCCCGCGTACGAGCCGGAGGCCGAGGGCAGCGAAGCACCGCGCATGGAGGACGACGAGGAGATCTACACGGCGCTCGTGACCGGCCTGCGCGCCTACGCCGCCAAGAACGGCTTCCGCTCCGTCGTGCTCGGCCTCTCCGGCGGCATCGACTCCGCGCTCGTCGCCGCGATCGCCTGCGACGCGCTTGGCCCGGACAACGTGCACGCGGTCTCGATGCCCTCCCGCTACTCCTCGCAGCACTCCAGGGACGACGCGGCCGAGATGGCCCGGCGCACGGGGCTCAACTTCCGTACGGTGCCGATCGGTCCGATGTTCGATGCCTTCATGGACGGCATCGAACTCACGGGCGTCGCCGAGGAGAACCTCCAGTCGCGGCTGCGCGGCGTCACGCTGATGGGCATCTCCAACCAGGAGGGCCACATCGTCCTCGCGCCCGGCAACAAGTCCGAGCTGGCGTGCGGCTATTCGACGCTCTACGGCGACTCGGTAGGCGCGTACGGGCCGATCAAGGACGTCTACAAGACGAACGTCTTCCGCCTGGCGAAGTGGCGCAACCGTGCCGCCGCCGAGCGGGGCGAGACGCCACCCATCCCGGAGAACAGCATCGCCAAACCGCCGAGCGCGGAGCTGCGCCCGGGCCAGGTCGACACCGACTCCCTCCCCGACTACGACGTACTCGACCGCATCCTGAAGCTGTACGTGGACGGGGACGTGGGCCGCGAGGGCATCGTCGAGCGCGGCTTCGCCCCGGAGGTCGTCACGCGGGTGCTGCGCATGACGGACGCCGCGGAGTACAAGCGGCGCCAGTACCCGCCCGGCACGAAGATCTCCGCCAAGGGCTTCGGCAAGGACCGCCGCCTTCCCATCACCAGCCACTGGCGGGAGTCCGCCGCCGGGGAGTGAGCGTGGGGCCCGCGGGCCGGCGGGCGTCCGTCAGCGCTTGCGGGCCAGGCCGCCGTACATGGCGTCGTCCTGCTCGTCCACCGGTGGGGCGCCGGGCTCCGGGTTCCAGCGGTGGGCCTGTACGACGCCCGGGTCGACCAGGTCCATCCCCTCGAAGAAGGCGGACGCCTCGGCGTGCGTGCGCAGCTGCATGGGCATGCCGCGCCGCTCGTACTCCTGCGCCACGCGGCCGACTTGGCGGGGCGCGAAGTCGGCGGTCCCGATCGTCGCGGCGAGGTAGCTGCCCGGGGGCATCGGATCCAGCAGCCGCCGGACCAGGTCGTGATCACCGTCCCCGGACAGGATGAAGTGGAGTATCCCGATCACCATCAGGCCGACCGGCTCCGTCAGATCGAGGGTCGCCTCCACGGCGGGGTCGGACAGGATGGCGTCCGGGTCGCGCATGTCGGCGTCGACGTACGCGGTGCGGCCCTCCGGGCGGCTGGTGAGCAGAGCCCTGGCGTGCGTAAGGACCAGGGGATCGTTGTCGACATAGAGGATCCGTGACTCCGGAGCCTCACGCTGGACGACCTCGTGCAGGTTGGGAGAGGTCGGCAGGCCCGTGCCGATGTCGATGAACTGCCGTATCCCCGCGTCCCTTGCGAGGTACCGCCCCGCCCGGTGCATGAACGCCCGGTTCTCACGCATGTGCACGGGCAGAGCGGGCCATTCGGCGACCATGGCGTCGCCGGCCTCCTTGTCCACGAGGTAGTGGTCCTTGCCGCCGAGGATGTAGTCGTAGACCCGCGCGGAGTGCGCCTCGCCCGTGTCCGCATGCTGGGGGCCGCTCGCAGAGTTCATCGTGCTCCTCGGGATCGCTGCATGAGGCGGGGGCCGGCGGGACGGTTCACGGTGTCTCTGCCCTCCTCTGCCGGAAGCCATTGTGCCCGCTGTTCCGGTCCGGTGTTCCCGTCCGGTGTCTGTGGTGGACGGCTCGACTCGCCCTGGAATCAGGGCGGTTGGCGTCGCCTTCGAGAGGTGACGGTCAAGTGACGGCCAAGACTGCTGACGCCCTGTGCGACGGCGCGGCGCGCGCGCGTAGGAGGCCGGTACGTGTGCGGGTACGTGTGCGTGTGCGTGCGGGACCCCGGCTCACGGCATCGGCTGAATGCGAGCGGTCGCCGTCGCCACAGCCACCGTCTTGCCGTCGGCACCGAGCAGTTCACCGGCGAGGAAGCACACCTCCTTGCCCCGCTGCACCACCCGCCCCCGCCCCGTGAAGCGCCCTGGGCGGGCGGGCCGCAGATACTGGACGTGCAGGTCGAGGGTGGGCGCGAGCCGGTCCGGGGGCAGCGTCGCGGCCAGCGCGGGACCCATCGCGTCGTCGAGCATCGCGGCGAGGAATCCGCCCTGGACCGCACCGCCAGGGTTCTCGAACTGCTCGCCCGCTTCGAACGCCACCTCGATCGTGCCCTGTTCCGGGTCGAGGTCGATCAGCTCCCAGCCCAGCGTCGCAGCGGAGGGGGGCGGCGCCACCCGCCCCTCCAGCATGTCCCAGAAAAATCCCTGCCTCTGCTCGTTCGTCTCCATACGGGCATTGAACAGCCACCCACTGACAACCTCCCTGAGGCGCGCGCTGCGGTCCGCCCGAACACGGGCGAGGGCAGGACGGAGCGCTGTCACCCGCGCCCGGCCGGAGTGATGTCCGCGATCTGCCGGGCGAGCGCCACGAGATGGGCCAGTGAGGAACCTGCGGCGGCGTCGCGGAAGGCGACGATGACGTGGTCGATGCCCTGGGCGGCGAGTTCGCCGCAGCGCTCGACGCTCTCGTCTACGGACTCGCCGTCCGGGACACGCATGTGGAGTGTCTTCTCGATCTCGCCGTACGGGCGGCCGAGTTGCTCGCAGTGGCCCCGCAGCACGGCGAGCTTGCGGCGTACGTCGGCGCCGCCGAGGAGGTTGCACGCGTCGGCGTACCGGGCGACGAGCCGGAGGGTCTTCTTCTCTCCCCCGCCGCCGATGAGGACCCGCGGGCGCGGCCGGGTCGCACGGGGAGCGGTGAGGGTACGCGGCACGCTGAAGTGCCTGCCCTCGTACGGCTCTTCGTCATCGCTCCACATCCGCCGGACGATCAGCAGGGTCTCCTCCAGACGCTCGAAGCGCTCACGCAGCGGCGGGAACGGGACGCCCAGGCCCCGGTGCTCCTCCTCGTCCCATCCCGCGCCGATGCCGAGGACGGCGCGTCCGCCCGAGAGAGCGTCCAGCGTGGCGAGTTGCTTGACCAGCAGGGCGGGCCGGCGGTACCCGGCACCCGTGACGAGCGGGCCCAGTGTGACGCGGGTGGTGAGGGCCGCGGCATGGCTCAGCGCGCCGTACGCCTCCAGCATCGGATCGCCCGGGTCGCCGAAGTTCGGGATCTGCCAGAAGTGATCCATCACCCAGAAGCTGTGCGCCCCGGCCTCCTCCGCGCCGCGTACGGCGTCCGCGAACTTCGCGCCGATGACGGCGTCGCCGCCGGGCCAGGTGAAGCGGGGGCAGGTGAGTCCGAGTCTCATCGGGCATCGCTCCTTCAGGGCAGGCCGAACGCACGCCCGTCGAGGGCGTGTTCAGGCGTGGTCAGGGCGCGGCCACGTGTGCCGCACGGAGAGGCCGGGGAGCCGAGTCACCGCTCCAGCGGCCCCGTACATGAAAAAACCCCGCCTACAGGGCGGGGTGCCGGTTCGGCCGGGACAAGTCGGTCCCGGCACCGGTGATACTACCCGGACGCCGGGGAACCGGTCAGGGCCTTCTTCCCATCCAGTGCAGGAGCCGGCCTGCAGCCGCCGCGCTGAGACGGCGAGGAGCAGCGCCGGCTCGTCCGCTCACGGTGGCTGGGCGCGGTGCGTGACGAGCAACGGGCCCGCGCCGAGACGCGGGCCCGCGGGGACGGAGTACGGGGGGACGGACGGGCAGGGGCGGGGGCAGGGCGGGACGACGAACGCCCGCGAGCCGCCCGGCCCCCGCCCCCGCGCCGTCCGTACGGGACGCTCAGCCGGGGAGGCTCAGCCCGGGACGCTCTCCGCGGCCCGCGCCCGCCGCAGCCGGGGAACGCCGCGGGCGACGATCCGCGAGCGCGAGAAGGGCCTGCCGCGGTCGAGGGCCCCAGCAAGCACGGCTATCGCCAGGCCCGCCAGCGCCAGCACCACACCCACGAGCATGGGCGAGCGCCAGCCCCAGCCGGCCGCGATGGCGACTCCGCCGAGCCACGCGCCCCCCGCGTTGGCGAGGTTGAACGCGGACTGGTTGCCGGCGGACGCCAGCGTCGGCGCGTGCCGGGCGTTCTGCATGATCAGCATCTGCAGCGGCGTCGTCGTCATGAAGCCGAGCCCGCCGAGCACCACGACCATCGTCATCGCGGCCCACTTGACGTCGACGACGGCGTGGAAGACGAGCATCGAGGCGGCGAGCGCGCCCAGCCCTCCGTAGAGCGTGGGACGCAGGGCACGGTCGGTGAGCGGCCCCGCCGCCAGGGCGCCCAGTGTCATGCCGATGCCGAAGAGCGCGAGCACCACCGTGACGGAAGAGTCTGCGAGCCCGGTGACCTCCGTCATGATCGAGGCGAGGTAGCTGTAGACGGCGAACACGCCGCCGAACCCGAACACCGCGGTGAGCAGGCCGAGTACGACCTGGCGGTGGCCGAGCGCCCGGACCTCGTGCCCGACGCCCCGCTGGTGCTCCAGCGGCAGGTGCGGGACGAGTGCGGCGAGGCTCACCATCGCGAGCACGCCGATGGCGCTGACGACGAGGAACGTCGCGCGCCAGCCGAGCGCCTGTCCGATGGCGGTGCCGGCCGGTACGCCGATGATGTTGGCGACGGTCAGGCCCAGGAACATCGTGGCCACGGCACGGGCCCGCCGGTCCTCCGTCACCAGGCGTGCGGCGACGACGGCGCCGACGCCGAAGAAGGCTCCGTGCGGCAGCCCCGCCAGCACACGTCCGGCGAGCAGGGTGCCGTAGCCGGGGGCGAGCGCGGAGGCGAGGTTGCCGACGGTGAAGAGGCCCATCAGCAGCACCAGCATCCGCTTGCGCGGTACGCGGACGCCGACGGCCGTGAGCAGCGGCGCCCCGATGACGACGCCGATGGCGTAGGCGGAGACGAGGTATCCGGCGGTGGGCACAGAAGTCCCCATGTCGTCCGCGACGTTGGGCAGCAGGCCCATCATCACGAACTCGGTTGTGCCAATTCCGAAGGCGCTGATCGCAAGCGCGAGCAAGGCCATAGGCATGGGCGGGAAACCTTTCAAGGCAGGGTCGAGCAAGGCGTCAACAGGAGGTTCAGGAGGGTGGTGCGCGTGCTCGGCGTACGCGGCGGGGTCCTCGCGGGGGTGCCCGGCGCACTGGCACGACTTCTTATGTTCTCACACTGAACAAAGTCTCTCAGACGTCATCCCGCCACGGCGGCCATCCATGTTTCAGGACGGCAACAACCGGCCGGAACAGGCGTGATTCACGCCACGGGCCGCCAGGACTCCCGGCCCTGGCGGCCCGTTCGCGCGCCCGCTCCGCACGCGGCGGCCGCGTGCCGAAGGTGCTCATTGTGAGATGCCCGTGCTGCCTGGGCTGAGTGCGCTGCCCGCGCTGTGTGCGCCGCGGTGGACCCGGAGTCCGCCCCGCGGCTCAGAACTCGACCGATGCGGCCACCGGCAGATGGTCGCTGCCGGTGGAGGGCAGCGACCAGGAGGAGACCGGTTCCAGCCCCTTCACCATGATCTGGTCGATGCGCGTCGTCGGGAACGACGCGGGCCAGCTGAAGCCCGGCCCGTCGCCCGCCGCGCCCTGCGTGGAGCGCATCTGGGACGTGACCGGCGCGAGCGCCCGGTCGTTCATGGTGCCGTTGAGATCGCCGAGCAGCACCGCCTTTTCGGTACGGTCCTGCGCTATGGCCCTGCCGAGCGCCTCGGCGCTGCCGTCCCGCTGGCCGGCGGTGAAGCCCGATGCGAACTGCAGCCGTACGGACGGCAGATGGGCCGCGTAGACGGCGACGTCGCCCTCCGGAGTGGCGACCGTCGCGCGCATCGCACGCGGCCAGCCCATCTTGATGTCTACCGTCTCGGTGTCCCGCATCGGGTACTTGCTCCAGACGCCGACCGTGCCCACGCGCTTGTGGTGGGGGTACGTGCCCGCCAGGCCCTTGTCGTACTGCCCGGCCTGGCTCCCCGCGACCTCCTCCAGGGCGATGATGTCCGCCCCGGAACCGGCGAGTTCACGCGCGGTGCGCGCAGGGTCGGGGTTCTCCGCGTTGACGTTGTGCGTGACCACGGTCAGGTCGCCGCCCGTACCGGACTTGCTGGTGAACTGGCCGCCGAAGAGGTTCAGCCACACCAGCGCCGGAAGCAGCAGCGCCACCAGCGCGAGGAGCGAGCGGCGCAGCACGGCCAGCAGCGCCAGCACCGGCACGAGCGCGCCGCCCCAGGGCAGGAAGGTCTCCCAGAGCGAGCCCAGGTTGCCGACCGCGTTGGGCACCTCGGAGTGCAGGAACAGCGCGAGACCGAGCAGTACGGCGAGGGCGGCGAGCACCCAGCCCCGCCGCCACGCCCCCGGGCCTCCCCACCTGGCGAACATCCGGGGCACACGGCTGCCCTCCCGGCGTGTGCGGGACCCGGTCCCGTCCCACTCGCCCGAAGCCTTCGCGGCCTCCGCCATGTACGCGCGTGCCATCCGCTGTCCTCACTCGATTGCTGGTCCTGGTCGAACGATAGGTGATGCGGAACGGGGAGTTCCCGTACGACGAATCTCCCGCACAATCACCCGGCCCGCAGAGGAGCCTTGGGCCATTCCCATGTGTGGTGACCCATGTGTGGTGGAGGACGAACACCCAGGCAGGTGAGGTTCCGGCCGCCCGCCGTTCCGCGGGGCGCTGTGACGGAAGACGCACACGGCCGGGGATCTTGTGCCGGGGCCTCACCTGCCGGCGCGTACCCCGTCCAGCACGGAGTCGACGATCTGCTCGGCCAGACCCTCCGGCAGGTCCTTGCCCTCGTGCAGGACGGTGCGGGTCAGCATCGGCCCGGTGAATAGCTCGCCCAGCAGCCCCACGTCCAGGTCGCCGCGCAGCTCTCCCGCCTCGATGCCACGCCGCAGCACGCCGTGCAGCGTCTCTCGGCGGGCCTTGATGACGTTGTCGTGGTACTGCCGCCACAGCTCCGGGTGGCTCTTCACATGGCTCGTCATGGTCCGCAGGACGGCGGACTGGCGCTTGGCCATGCCCACGCGTCTGTACCACTCCAGGAGCGTGACGAGGTCGTCCCGTACGGACGCTCCCTCGGGCGCTGCCGGGGGTTCCTCCAGCGCGTCCACGACCGCCAGCAGCATCTCGTCCTTGCCGCCGGGCCAGCGCCGGTACACGGTCGCCTTTCCGACGCCCGCGACGCGTGCGACGCCTTCGATGGACAGCGCGTCGATGGAGGTGCCCTCCTCCAGCAGGCGGAGCACGCTCTCGATGATGGCCCCCTCCACCGCCTCGCTGCGCGGGCGGCCGCGCCGCGCGGGCGCCGCGTCCGCGTCCGACGGCGTCGGGTTCATCTGTCTTCCTTCGTGGGATACCCCGGGCATCAGCCGGAGGTGGGTTGCCCCTGGCGGAGCCGAGGGGAGAAACAAAGGGCGGTTCTCAACCGCCCGGCCGGACCCGCCGATTCTGGCACGCCTCCGGTCAACGACCGGCGCCCACCGGTGGTTTCGCCGCGTCCTGCTCCGGCGGCCCCGCGGCGTCCCCGTCCGCGGCGGGCTGTCTGCCCGGCAGCCATACGGCGACCACCAGCGCCCCCAGCAGTGCGACCGCCGCCGAGCCGAGCACGGTGACGTGCATCGCGTCGATGAAGGCGTTCTTGGCCGGATCCACCAACTCCCGGCCCGCGGGCCCCAGTCGGGCCGCCACCGCCAGGGTCCCCTCGATCGACTCCCCGGCGGCGTGCCGTACGCCCTCGGGCAGCGCCAGCCGCTCCAGCCGGCCTTCCATGCCCTCGCGGTAGCGGGCGGAGAGCAGCGAACCGAGCACGGCGACGCCCATGGCGCCGCCGACCTGCCGGAAGGTGTTGTTGACTGCCGATCCCGAGCCCGCCTTCTCGCGCGGCAGGGACTGCATGATCGAGACGGTGGCGGGCGGCATGATGTGCGCCATCGCCGCGCCCTGCAGAAAGAAGACCACCTCCAGGGCCCAGATCGGCGTCGTGCGGCCGAAGAGCAGGAACGCCGCCATCCCCGCCGCCACCAGCAGCATTCCGCTCGTACAGACCGCCTTGGCGCCGAACCGCTCGACGACCAGCCGCGCACGCGGCGCGAAGATCAGCTGCGCGACGGCGAGCGGCATCATCAGCAGCCCAGCCTCCAGGGCCGAGAAGCCCCGCACGCTCTGCATGTAGAAGACGGCGAAGAAGGTCACGCCCATCAGCGCGAAGAAGACGAGCGCGATGGCGGCGACGGCCGCGGAGAAGGCCGGGTTCTTGAAGTACCGGACGTCGATGGCCGGATGGTCGCTGCGCCGCTCGTGGAGCACGAAGGCGCAGAGGACCGCCACTCCCCCACCCGCGGTGAGCAGCACCTCCGGGTCGGTGAAGTCGGCGAGCCGGCCCCCCGTGATGATCGCGTAGACGAGCAGCACGAGACCGGCGATGGACAACAGCACGCCGAACGGGTCCAGCCGCCCGGGGGCCGGGTCCCGGGAGTCGGGCACGGCCAGCACCATCGCGGCGAGCGCGACGAGGACTATCGGCACGTTCACCAGGAAGACCGAGCCCCACCAGAAGTGTTCGAGGAGCACACCGCCTGTCACCGGGCCGATGGCTATGCCGAGCCCGACGCCGCCCGCCCAGATGCCGATCGCCTTGGGCTGCTCGTCCCGCTCGAAGACGTTCACGAGGATCGCGAGCGTGGACGGCATGACGAAGGCGCCGCCGAAGCCCATCACGGCGCGGAACGCGACGAGTTGGCCCGGCGAGGTGGCCATGGCGGCGAAGACCGAGCCGAGCCCGAAGACGACGAGACCGAGCAGGAGCACCCGCCTGCGGCCGAACCGGTCGCCCAGCAGGCCCGCGGTGAAGAGAAGTCCGGCGAAGACGAGCGTGTAGGAGTTGATCGCCCACTCCAACTCGCTCTGGCTCGCGCCCAGTCCGGCCGGCGCGGGCTGGGCGATGGTCTTCATCGCCACGTTCAGGATCGAGTTGTCGAGCACGACGATCAGCAGGCTCAGCATGAGAACGCCGAGGATCACCCAGCGCCGGCGGTGCACGTTCTCGGGCACGGAGGAACTCATGCCGCAGAGCCTACCCGATTCCGATACGGCCCCGTCTCGTATCGGATACCCGGGAATCCCGCCGTCCCTTCCTTCGGCCCCCGCCCCGTGCCAGCATGGAGGGGTCTCCCCAGGCGAAGCCATAGGGGACGTATCCGGGGACGCCGTCAGGGCGCCTCGAGACGACGAACACACAGGAGCGTTCAGCCATGTCTGATGCGCAGAAACAGGACGGGCCCTCCAAGAAGCAGCCCGCAGCTCTCTACGGCGGCGTACGCAACCGCCGCGTCACCGTCCGCGACCTTGGCTCCGCGAAGGAACGCGGTGAGCGCTGGCCGATGCTCACCGCGTACGACGCCATGACCGCGTCCGTCTTCGACGAGACCGGCATCCCGGTCATGCTCGTCGGCGACTCCATGGGCAACTGCCACCTCGGCTACGAGACCACGGTCCCGGTCACCCTGGACGAGATGGCCATGCTCACCGCCGCGGTCGTACGGGGCACCCGGCGGGCCCTGATCGTCGCGGACCTCCCCTTCGGCACGTACCAGGAAGGTCCCGTGCAGGCGCTGCGCAGCGCCACCCGGCTCGTCAAGGAGGCGGGAGCCGGCGCGGTGAAGCTGGAAGGCGGCGAGCGTTCGGCGCACCAGATCGAGCTGATGGTGCAGTCCGGCATCCCGGTGATGGCCCATGTCGGCCTCACCCCGCAGTCCGTGCACGCGATGGGCTACCGCGTGCAGGGCCGCGGCGAGGAGTCCGCGCAGCAGTTGCTGCGGGACGCCAAGTCCGTGCAGGACGCGGGGGCGTTCGCGGTCGTACTGGAGGCCGTCCCCGCCGAGCTGGCCGCGGAGGTCACGCGCTCGCTGCACGTGCCGACCATCGGCATCGGCGCCGGGGCGGACACCGACGCACAGGTGCTGGTGTGGACGGACATGGCGGGGATGACGGCGGGCCGCGTGCCGAGCTTCGTCAAGCAGTACGCACAGTTGCGCGAGACACTCGGCGACGCGGCCAGGGCGTTCGCGCAGGACGTCATCGCGGGCGACTTCCCCGAGGAGCGGCACAGCTTCGCCTGAGGGGAAGCGCGTCCGCGCGAACCCCGCCCACGGAGGCGGGCTTTCGGGCGCCGCCCCGGGGGCCCGTCCATCGCCCCGGGGCCCGGCCTACCGGGTCCGCCGCGGGCGCGCGGGGCCTGCCCGGCCGGAACCGCCGCGGGCGGGGAGCGCGCCCGCGGGCCGCCCGGTCGGCTGTCCGCGGGCTCCTGACCGTCCGCGTGCTCCTGGCCGTCCGGTGCGTGACCGCGCCGGGCGGCCCGTCTCACGGACGCGGCCGGGTGGTGCCGCCTGCGGCGGGAGCGGGCCGGTTCCGCCCTCCGCGGCGGTGGCCCGGATGAATTCCCCCGCGAGGCAGGAACGTTGGCCGATCCGTTCACCCTGCGGGTACGGTCTGACCCCATGACCAGCGCCTCCACCCACCCCGATCATCACCGCATCAGCCCCGTCTTCCTCGGGCTCGCCGCGATCATGGCCGTCTCCGGGTGGGCGGTCTGGTCCGGCCTTGCCGAGGTCACGGGTGTCGCGGTGTTCTTCTTCGTGGTCTCGGGCTGGATCGTCTCGCTGTGCCTGCACGAGTACGCACATGCCCGTACGGCTCTGCGCGGCGGCGACACATCCGTCGCCGCGAAGGGCTATCTCACGCTCAACCCGCTCAAGTACACGCACGCGATGCTGAGCATCGTGCTGCCGGTCGTCTTCGTGGTGCTCGGCGGCATCGGACTACCGGGCGGCGCGGTCTACATCGAGCGCGGCCGCATCCCCGGCCGCTGGAAGCACAGCCTCATCTCCGCGGCGGGACCCGCGACGAACGCCCTGTTCGCTGCGGTCCTCACGGCCCCGTTCTGGCTGGACGCCATGGCGGACGTGCCGTTCGCGTTCCGGTACGCGCTGGCGTTCCTGGCGATGCTCCAGGTGACGGCGGCGATCCTCAATCTGCTGCCCGTTCCCGGGCTGGACGGCTACGGCGTACTGGAGCCGTGGCTCTCACCCGCGGCACGGCGGCAGGCGGAGCCCTTCGCCCCGTTCGGGCTGCTGGTGGTCTTCGGCTTCCTGTGGATCCCGGGCGTCAACGGCGTCTTCTGGGAGGCGATCGGGAACGTCATGGGAGTGCTCGACGTCACGGATCTGGATGTGGCTTACGGCTACGACTACTTCCGCTTCTGGCAGGGCGAGCCCGAAGTCGCGTTCACCCCGCAGCCGTAGGGGGCCGTGGGGCACCGTATGCAGGGCTTCCGGCGCGCTACTCCGCCGAGGCCGCCTGCTGCGCCGTGTGGGCGGTGGCGCGGCGGGCCCGACGCCCGTAGTACCAGGCCATGTTGGAGGCGAGACCCCCGAGCAGCACCCACACGACGCCGAGCAGGACACTGCCGTTGACGAACGAGATCACCGCCGCGATCGCGGCGAGCGCGCACAGGACGGTGGCGTAGCGCGCGATCCCCCGGGACGAGCGGAGGGAGGCGGCGGGGGCGGACATGCTGGCGGCTCCAGTCGGACAGTGCGGGTGTGCAGGCTGTATACGAGTGGTGCACCGACGGCGTACCGACGGCGTACCGGCGACATACGGACGGCTCGCCTGCGCCGTGCGGGCGGCACCGGGGAGGGGCGGAGGTGCGGCGCACCTCCGCCATTCTCCCCCATGCGCCGCCACGGGTCCGCGGCGGTCTGCGCGGTCCTCAGCGGTATACCGGCCATGCAGGCCATACCCGCCCTACCGGCCCTGCCGGCGAACGTGACCGTACGCGGCCGTACGCGGCGAACGCCGCCCCACTCATACGTCGGTGAGCCGGATGCCCGCGTGCACCTTGTAACGCCGGTTGACCGAGACCAGGTTGGCGACGAGGGACTCGACCTGGTGCGCATTGCGCAGCCGTCCGGCGAACACACCCCGCATACCGGGGATGCGCCCCGCGAGCGCCTGTACGACCAGGCAGTCCTCCCGGTCCTCGCCGAGCACCATCACATCGGTGTCGATCTTCTCGACGTCGGCGTCCGCGAGCAGCACCGCGGAGAGATGGTGGAAGGCGGCGGTGACCCGGGAGTCCGGCAGCAGCGCCTCGGCCTGCTGCGCGGCGCTGCCCTCCTCCGGCTTGATCGCGTAGGCGCCCTTCTTGTCGAAGCCGAGCGGATTGACGCAGTCGACGACGAGCTTGCCGCGCAGCTCCTCGCGCAGCGACTCGAGCGTCCTGGCGTGCCCGTCCCACGGCACCGCGACGATCACCACGTCCGAACGGCGCGCGCACTCCGCGTTCTCCGCTCCCTCGACGCCCAGGCCGAGTTCGCCGGCCGCCTGCTGTGCACGCTCCGCGGCGCGCGACCCGATGACGACCCGCTGGCCCGCCCTGGCCAGCCGGTAGGCCAGCCCGCGACCCTGGTCGCCGGTGCCCCCGAGCACGCCGACGGTGAGGCCGGAGACGTCGGGAAGGTCCCAGGGGTCCTTCCTGGGCGCGGGAGATGAGGACGCGGACGAGGATGCAGAAGTCATAGGCAGGATCCTGCCACCCACCTCCCCGGCGGCGCCTCACTCACAGCCGTGAAGGCGATCACGTACGGGTCCCTGCGGGCCGTACACGGACGGCTGCCGCAGGGCTCCGACGGGGCTCCTGCCGAAGTTCCCGCCGAAGTTCCCGCCGATCTTCGTCCCGGCCCCGTATCCCGCTCCCGCGTCATCCCGGCTCCCGCGCCCCTACCGGCCGAGCGTCTCGCAGAGATCCTCGTACGGGCCGCTCAGGTCCAGAAGCCTCCGGTACGTCGTCCCGTTCTCCTCCGAGATCTGCACGGACATCGAACCCCGGCTGATGATCCACTTGTTGTGCACCGGCCGGTCGGCCGTGTGGAAGCCCACGCCCCAGTCCCCGCCGCTGGAGATGTGCGAGCCGTCCTCGAGGTAGGTCATGGTGCCCGAGCCCGAGATGTCGCGGGTCACCGAACGGCCGTTGGCGAGGTTGGTCACGTCCATCACCAGCGGTCCGCTCGCGGTGGCGAAGACCGGCTCGCCCTCGTCGTCGTACCAGGTGCGCACAGTCAGGTCGTTGACGGGGAAGTCGGCGTGCGACGCGAACGGGCAGACCTCGCCGGCCGGGTAGTCGACCGGCTGCTGCACCGGATGCGTGACCACCGGGCCGTGCACCCCGCCTGGCAGCGGACCGCCGGAGCGGACCGCCGCGGCGACCTCCTCGCCCACCGACGCCCGCGGCGCCTCCGCTCCGCCCGCCGCCCCCGCGCTGCTCGCCGGCGCCACCGCCGTGACAGCGCATGCGGCCAGCGCCACGGCGAGGCTCCGCCGCACCGGCCGCCGGCGGTGCGGCGGCCCCCCGTACGTCCGCCTCCCCGGCTCCTGCCGCGTCCCCCACGCCGCGGACCCGGCCCCGGGCCCCGCCGGCTTCCCCGCCCTCGGTGTCATAGCCGGTTCCCCTTCCCCTCTGCCGTGGCGCCGTCCCCCGGCCCCTCGTGGCGGCGATCAGCGCCGCGGGCAAACCGTGGCGCACGGCACACCGGCCCGGGAAGACGATTCGGCCACGCCCGAACGGTCCGGTCGCACCGCTCACAACCGGCCCGCGCCGGGGTACCGCTGTGCGCGGGGCCGCCCGTGCGGCATCCTGGCCGACGCCCGGAGCACCCGCTCCGGAGGGGCATGCACCCCGGGGGGAGCAGCATGACGTTGCGCATCCACTTCACCCTCACCGACCTGACGCGGGTCCGTTTCGCGGGCCCCTCCAGTCCGCTCGCGACCACCGCCTTCAGCACCGCCCGGCTGGCGCACTGCCCCGGCCCTCCCCAACTGGACCTGTGGCGGCGGTCCGTCAGGCCCCGGCTGGCGCGCGGGCCCACGCCGTTCACCGAGCTGCTGCCCACGGCGCCCGAGCATCCGCTGCCCGGCTTCCTCCGTCCGCGGCGTGGACTGCGCACGCTGGACGAGGAGTTGGAACGACTGCGCGCCACTCCCCGCCAGGTGCTGCGCGCCGACCTCGACCACCTGGCCACCCGGCGGAGCCTGCCCCGCTGGACGCGCCGTCTCGCGGACGGCGACCGTGGCGCCGTGGCCCTGCTCGCCGAGTCCGTACGGGACTACCACCGCGCCGCGATCGCGCCCTACTGGCCCGGCCTGGCCACCGTGCTCACGGCGGACCTGGCGTCGCGTACGCGTCGGATGCGGGACGGCGGGATCGAGGAGGTGCTCGGCACGCTCCACCCGGACATGCGCTGGCGCGCGCCCGTGCTGGAGATCGACGTCCCCGGCGGGGAGTTCGACTACCACCTGGGCGGACGGGGGCTGCTGCTCGCCCCTGCCGCCTTCACCTCGTACCTGCCGTGCGACCCGGACGACGAACAGCCCACGCTCTACTACGAGGTGACCCGCAGCCCGCTGCCCCGTACACGCGTGACCGGGCCCCGGAGCGGCCTGGCGGCGCTGCTCGGGCACAGCCGCGCCGCCGTGCTCCAGGTGATCGCCGACGGCGTCTCCACGGGCGAACTGGCCGCCCGGACCGGCCTGTCGCCCGCCTCCGCGAGCGAGCACACGACGGTGCTGCGCGGCGTCGGCCTGGTGCGCACGGAGTGCCACGGCCGGACCAGTCGCCACAGCCTCACCCCGCTGGGCGCCGAACTGCTGCTGGAGTCGTCGGCGCCCGACGGCGCGGGCACGGGCCGCGCGGCTACGGAGCGTCCGGCACCGAAGTCAGTTCCGCGACCGGGACACGTCTGAACGTCACCGTGGCGTACGGGCTTTCGTCCCCCGTCTCGTACAGCAGGCCCAGCGTCCCGTCATCGACCCGGACGAGATCCGAGTAGGCCGCCGGACGGTCGTCCACGGTGTGCACGGTCCACCAGTCCGTGCCGCCGTCGAAACTCGCCCGCAGCGTCATCCGCCGCCGCTCCTCGGGGTCGCCGGGCGCGGAGAAGACCAGCACGTCCGGGTCGTACAGCTGCAGCACGCTCGCCTCGACCACGGGCGCGGTGAGCGCGGGCTGGGGTTCGAAGGGGGCGAGCAGGGTCTCGCCGCCGTCCTCGGAGCGCGCGTCGGCGCGGTGCTCGGGCGCGATCGCCTCGGTGCGGGTGTTGAAGTAGACGACGCCGTCGGGCAGTTCGGCCGCGGTGGTCTCGTTGACGTTGACCAGCCCGTCGGTGTTGTCGTCGGTGTAGCCGATGCGCCAGGTCTCGCCGCCGTCGTCGCTGAGCAGGTCGTGGCCGCCGTTGTAGCGGCCCTCGGTGCCGTCGTCGCCTTCGTCCTCCGGGGGCAGCGAGTGGTTCGCCGGTACGACGAGGCGGCCCTCGTAGGGGCTGCGCTCCAGCCGCAGGGCGTGCCCCGGAGTCGTCGCGTACCAGCGCCAGTCGGGGATCTTCGCCGACGGCGTGATCTCCCGCGCCCCGGACCAGCTCTCGCCCGAGTCGGTGCTGTGCTGCACCCATACGCGGCGGCCGTCCCCGGCGGAGACCTCGCCACGGCGGATGCGGTCCTCGGTGGCGTCCGCGGCGTTGGTGACGAAGACCAGGACGATGCGGCCACCGGTGCCCTCCGGATCCTCCGCGTCACCCTCCCCTTCTCCCTCGCCTTCCCCCTCGCCCGGCGGGATCACGACGGGCGAGGGATTGCCGGCCGTGCCGGTCCCGTACGAGGCCACGACGCGCAGCTCGCCCCAGCTCCGCCCGCCGTCGGCGGACCGGCGGGCGACGATGTCGATGTGCCCGGTGTCGCCCGAGCCGTCCACCCTTCCCTCGGCGAAGGCGAGGAGCGTGCCGTCGGGGGCCAGGACACACGCGGGGATGCGGAAACTGGCGTAGCCCTCGCTTCCCGCGCTGAAGGGCACGGACGTCTCGTACGGCATGAGCGGCTCCCAACTTCCGAGCTCGGGAAAGAAGTTGACCGATGCCCGAAAGTAAGCAGCCGACAACAGAGCGTCAAGGGAACGGGAGATGAACATCGCCGCAGCGCTCCGGCAGTGCGCATCCTCCCTCCCCCGGAGCCTCCGGCCCGGGCGGTGCCCCCAGTCACATCCGTACGGGTGACCACTGCCGAAACGCCCGTCGCGCCAAGGCAGTTGAGGCATCATGCGGGCAATGGATGCCGTACGAGTCGCACATCTGCGGGAAGCGCTTGCTGGAACGGAATGGGTGCGGTCCACGCGCCGGTTCGCCGGATCGCTGCGTACGTCCGTCGCACCGCACAGGGGAGGGCTGCTGCTGGTCGGCACCGAGTCGTACGAGCCGTGGCATCTGGCGGCGCACCTCGACGACGAGGCCGCCTGGTCGGGGCAGCCCGAACTGTCGCCCACGCTCGTCCGCCACCGCGTGCCGCCCGCCGCACCGGCGCATCTCTCCGCGGGGCTGGGCCGTATCGAGGCAGCGGGCCGCAGGGAGACCGTCCTGGTGGTCACCCCGGGCGACCCGGGGCCCGAGGTGCTGGAACGTGTCAACGACGCCCGCCGTGCGGGTGCGACGGTGCTGGCGCTGGACGGCGGCGCCGACGAGGAGCCCCCGCACGAACTGCACGGCATCGCGCACGACGCGCTCAGCGCCGACGCGGCCGAGGTCGACCTCGAAGTGGTCCAGCATCTGGTGAGCGCGGCCGCGGGAGAGAGCTTCCACGGGCGGGGCGGTCCCAGCGGCGCTCCCGGGCTGCCGGCCGCGGGCTCGCGGCGCCCCTCGTTCCGCGACAGGCTCTCCCGCATCGCGGACCAGCTCTCCGCGCCGCCGCCCACCCGCTGGTGAGAGCGGTTTCCACCGGGGCGTGACCGTACGGCACCGCCCGTACGGACGGCTGCCGCGGCCCCGGGCCCCGCCTCTCGGGCTCTCGGTTCCGTACGGCCCTCTGGCGCACCGTTCCGGCACCGGGCAGGCTTCTCGGGTCCCCGTTCCGCGCGGGCCCCGGAGCCCGGCGGGCCGCGTGGGCCGACGAGCCGCCCGGCCCCCGTCCACCCGCCGAAGGAGAGCGATGTCCGGTCCCCGCGGTGCCCGCCGTCCCCTCGCGGCCCTCGCCATGGACCCCGACGCGGCCCGCGGCCTCATGGACGACGGCGTGCTCGCGGAGCTCGCCGAACACACCGCGCCGTCCCCGCTCCCCCTGCTCCACGACCTCGGCACCGAGCGGGCACGGCAGGCGCTGGCCGGCACCGAGCTGCTGATCACCGGCTGGGGCTGCCCGCCCCTCGACGAGGACCTGCTGGCCTCCGCTCCCCGGTTGCGCGCGGTCGCGCACACCGCCGGCAGCGTGCGGGGCCACATCACCGACGCCTGCTGGGAGCGCGGCATCGAGGTCTCCTCGGCCGCCGCCGCCAACGCCCTCCCGGTCGCGGAGTACACCGTCGCGATGATCCTGCTCAGCGGCAAGCGCGTACTGGAGACGGCCCGCGACTACGCCGCCGCCCGCGCCCGCACCGACTGGCTGCACGACCGCCCCGGCATGGGCAACTACCAGCGCACGGTGGGGATTCTCAGCGCATCGCTGATCGGGCGCCGGGTGATCGAACTGCTGCGGCCGTACGACCTGGACGTGCGGCTGTACGACCCGTACGTCACCGCCGGTGAGGCGGCCGAACTCGGCGTACGCCTGGTCGAGTTGCCCCGGCTCTTCGCGGACTGCGACGTGGTGAGCGTCCACACGCCGCTGCTGCCCGCGACGCGGGGGCTCGTCGGCCGCGAACTCATCGCCGCCATGCGGCAGGACGCCACCCTCGTCAACACCTCGCGGGGCGCGGTACTCGACCAGGACGCCCTCACCGCTGCCGTGCTCGCGGGCCGCATCCGGGCCGTGCTGGACGTCACCGAGCCGGAGGTGCTGCCGCGCGAACACCCGCTGTGGGACTGCGAGAACGCCTTCATCACCCCGCACATCGCCGGTTCCCTCGGCAACGAGCTGCGGCGGCTCGCGGACCTGACCGTCTCCGAAGTCGCCCGCTGGGCGGGCGGGGAGGGCTTCGCCCATCCCGTACGACGCGAAAGGCTGGCGTTCCTCGCATGACCCGGACCGACGGCGGCACCGGCCCCCGCGCCACCGCACCGCTACGACCGCCCGGACCTCCCGGGTCGCTCGAACTGCCGCCGGAAGACAGGGAGTTGAGCCCATTCACCGGCTGGACCCGCGGCCACTGGGAGGCCACGGCCGACGGTCTGCTCACCGCCGCATGGCGCTTCGCCACCCCCCGTGGCGCGATGCTCGACCTTCCGGGCCGGCCCTCCCGTACCGGGGTTCGCTCCGACGGACTGGAGGGCTACGCGCGCACATTCCTCGCGGCGGCCTTCCGCGTCGCCGGCGCACGCGGCGCGGACCCGCACGGCCTGCTGCAGCGGTACGGGGAGGGGCTGACCGCGGGCACGCGCACGCCCGGCAGGGAGGACACGGAGTCGTGGCCGCAGATCCTCGACCACACGGTGTACGGCCAGCCGATGGTGGAGTCGGCGTCCGTGGCTCTGGCCTTGCGGCTGACACGTCCCTGGCTGTGGGACCGGCTCGAACCCGGCGTGCAGGACCGTGCCGAGGAATGGCTGCGCGGCGCGCTGCGCCATGTGCCGGCACCCAACAACTGGTATCTCTTCCCGCTGACCGTCGCCGGTTTCCTGGAGTCGGCCGGACGCGGCGATGCCGAGACGGGACGGGCCGTCGAGCGCGGACTGGAACTGCTGGAGAGCTGGTACAGGGGCGAGGGCTGGTACTCGGACGGTGACGGCCGCGCCTTCGACCACTACAACGGCTGGGCCCTGCACCTGTATCCGCTGCTGCACGCTCATCTCGCCCAGGACACAGGGCAGTCGGCGCGACTCGGCGCCCGGCTGCGTACCCATCTTGAGAGCTTCGGGCTGCTCTTCGACGCCAACGGCGCGCCCCTCCACTTCGGCCGGTCCCTCACGTACCGCTTCGCCGCGAACGCCGCCGTCGCCCTCGGCGCGCTGACGGGCCACACGCCCCTCGCGCCCGGCGTCTCCAGGCGGCTGCTGAGCGGATCCGTGCGCTACTTCCTCGACCGCGGCGCGCTCAGCCGGGACGGCCTGCTGACGCTGGGCTGGCACGGCCCGCACGAGGCGACACTGCAGGACTACTCGGGCCCGGCATCCCCGTACTGGGCGTCCAAGGGGCTGCTGCCGCTGCTCGTACCGGAGGACGACCCGCTGTGGACGGCGCGCGAGGAGGCCGCCCCCAGCGAGGGCCCGGCACGTGCCGTCGCGCTGCCCGCGGCGGGGCTGCTGATCCAGACGAGCGGTGACGGCCGGGTGCGGCTGCACAACCACGGCAGCGATCACGTGCCGCCGCACGAGGGCGAGAGCGCACGGACCGCCGACCCGCTGTACGCGCGGCTTGCCTACTCCTCCCGTACGGGCCCGACGGCGAGCGGCAACGTGCCCGACAACCACTTCTCCGTCCAGGTCCGCGGCCCGAACGGCACCCCGGTGAGCAGCGTCCGTGTACGCATCCACCCGCTGGGCGCCGAGGCGGACCCGGGCGGCGGCTCGGGCTGGGCCGCGTCCTGGCACACCCCCGTCTTCCCCGCCGGCGGCCCGATGGTGCCGGGGCTGCGCGTGCAGAGTCTCACGTATGCACGGGGCGGCCTCGAACTGCGCGTGCACCGCGTGCTGGGTGCGCCCCCGGGTGCCCGCGTACGGCTGACCGGCTGGGCGACGTCCGGCCGGGAATCGTTGCCGGGCGATCCGGCGCTCCACGGCCCGCACGGCCTGCCCCGTCCGGAGGACCTGCACGGCCTGTACGGCCTGTACGGCTGGGACGAGGACGCCCCGGCCACGCTGCGCGCCCCGCAGGGCACCGCCTTCACCCGCTGGGCCCTGGTCCCCGCCCTCGGCGGCGACGCGGAGGGCACCGCCCTCTTCGTCGCGCTCGCCACGCTCCCGCTCACAACCGGCGACGACGGCGGCGCTGCCCCGCCCGGGGTCCCGCTCCACGAATCCGCCCGGCTCCTCAGCGCCGACGGCTCCTCCGCCGCCATCCGCTGGCAGGCGGACGGCTGCGTCACCCGCCTCGCCTTCGCCGCCGACACGGTCGAGGTGACCACGTCCAACGAGTCCGTGCCGTAGCGCCAGGGCCCGTACGAACGCGGAGCTCGGCCAGGTCCGCTCGGGCGGGGTGGCGGCGCTGACGTCCGTGCGGACGCCGGTGTGGTCCGGCGGCCCGGCGTGCGTGGTGGCCGTGGGCTGCTGACGCCGGGGGTCCAGTGCTGTGGCCGGAAAGGTTCACCGGCTCGCGACGCCCGGCAAATCGGCCACGGCACTAGCTTCCTGAAGCACCGCCCTGGCCGTCGTCACGCCGGGGTGCGTCCGTCCAGCGGGGGTCGTTGTCCCACGCCTCGTTCTTCCGGTGGACGGTCTCGATCGCGCGGGATGCCTCGGCATGCGTGCCGTAGGGGCCCAGCCGGTTCTTCGCCGGGCACTCCGGACCCTCCTCGACCTTGGAATGCTTGATGCAGTAGTACCACTCGCCCGGCTTGCCGGGCGCATTGCGCTTGAAGAGAGCCATACGGTCATGCTCCCCCCTTAGCCCAGTCCCTACCACAGTTAGACTCGCGCACATGTCTGGCCAGTCATTGCTCTCCCCTGGTGAACTCTCCCCGCACCGCGCCGTACCCGCCCCCATCCCGCGCCCCGAGTACGTCGGCAAGGACGCTCCCACCCCGTACACCGGGCCCGAGACGCAGGACGGCGAGACCATCGAGAAGATGCGCAGGGCCGGCCGCATCGCCGCACGCGCCATGGAGGAGGCCGCCCGGCACATCGCCCCGGGCGTCACCACGGACAAGCTCGACGAAGTCGCCCACGCCTATATGTGCGACCACGGCGCCTACCCGTCCACGCTCGGCTACCGGAAGTTCCCCAAGTCGCTGTGCACCTCGGTCAACGAGGTCGTCTGCCACGGCATCCCCGACTCCACCGTCCTGCGCGACGGCGACATCGTGAACCTCGACGTGACCGCCTACATCGACGGTGTGCACGGCGACAACAACGCCACCTACCTCTGCGGAGACGTCGAGGAGGAGTCCAGGCTGCTCGTCGAGCGCACACGCGAAGCGCTCAACCGCGCCATCAAGGCCGTACGCCCGGGCCGGCAGATCAACATCATCGGCCGTGTCATCGAGTCCTACGCCAAGCGCTTCGGCTACGGGGTGGTGCGCGACTTCACCGGCCACGGCATCAACACCTCGTTCCACTCCGGCCTGATCATCCCGCACTACGACGACGAGCGTGCGACCACGGTGATGAAGCCCGGGATGACCTTCACCATCGAGCCGATGCTGACGCTGGGCACGTACGAGTGGGACATGTGGGAGGACGGCTGGACGGTCGTCACCAAGGACCGCCGCCGCACGGCGCAGTTCGAGCACACCCTCGCGGTCACGGACTCCGGCGCCGACATCCTCACGCTGCCGTGAGCACCTGACCACGCTCCGGGGGTTTTCCCGACAGGCTGTCGGTAAAGAATGCCGTCATGACCTCACGGCTGTCCGCGCACCTCCCCTTCTCCACCCTGATCCGTGACGCCACGAAGGCGCAGCACACTCAGGCGGAGAACTCGGCGTTCATGAGCGACATGCTCGGCGGCAGGCTCGGGAGGGCGGCGTTCACGCGCTACACCGAGCAGTTGTGGTTCGTCTACCGCGCCCTTGAGGAGGCCGCGGTCAAGCTGGACGACGACCCGGTCGCGGGTCCGTTCGTACGGCGCGAGCTCTTCCGCCTGCCCTCCCTCGAACGCGACCTCGACCATCTGCACGGCACATCCGCCTGGCGCGGCACCGTCGCACCGCTCGCCGCGACGGAGAGCTACACGGGCCGCATCGCCGAGGTGGCGCGGGACTGGCCGGGCGGCTACGTGGCCCACCACTACACCCGCTACCTGGGCGACCTCTCCGGCGGTCAGGTCGTACGTGGGACCGCCGAGAAGAACTGGGGCTTCGCACACAAAGGCGACGGGGTCCGGTTCTATGTCTTCGAGGACATCCCGAACCCCGCCGCCTTCAAGAGGGGGTACCGCGAACTGCTCGACTCGGTACCGGCCGACGACGAGGAGAAGTGGCGCATCGTCGGCGAGTGCGGGCGCGCCTTCACGCTGAACACGGCCGTCTTCGAGGAGCTCGGAGCCCCTGCTCCGGCCGGCCGCTGAGGCGCCGCGCGAACACGCGGCGCGTCACGTCAGCAGCGCGCCCGCACCGTCAGCCCATCGCCTTCTGGGCCTTCGCGCTGTTGGTCAGCGGCGAGGGGTAGCGGTCCTTGCACAGCTTCACGTGACCGACGTTGTGCACGTAACGCGCGCTGATCCAGTAGTTGCTGTCCCGCAGCTTGTACCAGTAGGGGTTCCCATCGATGAGCTGGGCACGGATCTTGCAGTCCAGGCCGCGCTTGGCGCCGTACGGGAGGACGTACTTCACCGAGGAGTCCGTGCTCGGGTACTGACGGACGTTCAGGCCCGAGCGGGCGGTGACGATGCCGTACGGCTTCTTCGGCCAGGCGGCGTCGGAGACGGTGGGGGACGACGCCTGGGCGGGGACGGTGGACGCCGACGCCTGAGCGGCGCTCGCTCCCAGGAGCGAACCGCCCATGAGGAGGGCGGAGGCCGTGGCGGCGATCCGTACACGACGAGCAGTAGTGGCAGCCATGCAGCTGCCTCCTTTCCGTAAGCCGTGAGCGGGTGGGGCCTCCAGGACTCGTCCGGGAAGGACGCATCCTGCGACGGAATGCCACACGCCGTATCACGGGGATACTGGGACGTTCTGCCCGATTTTATGCAGGTCCGTGACGGTCTATTCGCTTTCACACGCGCGATCCGCCGGTTGTGTTCACCAGTGCGGACACATGGGCCGCGCGCCCTCGCGCCCCTGGGGACGGTCCGTGAACTCTCCTGCGTTCACCGCAGTTGACCGATTGCGGTACCGAACCTCCCTGGGGGCTACACCAGGCCCCCCTGAGATCCACCACGGCGGCCGCGCATGATTGCATACGGGCGCCCGGCTCTCAGAGACGAACGCCTTGGGCGGGGCGATAAGGTGCTATACCGCAAGCGGGGCGGGGAGGACACGACGATGAATGCGCGAAATGCGCGGCGTACACGGCTGCTCGCGTCGGCGACGGCCACGGTGGTGCTGTCGGTGGCGCTGTCGGGATGTGTGACGGTGCACGGCGAGACCGCGGTGATCCCCGCGGTCTCCAAGCCCGACGCGAAAAAGATCCTCAAGGAGTTCAACACCACCAGCAACAAGGCGAACACCTCCCACGACCCCGGGCTGAACTCCACGATCGAGACCGGTGCGCTCGGCGCGATAGACGAGGCGGGTCTCAAGTCGCGCAAGAAGCTCGCTCCGAAGGGCAACCCCGGCTACAAGCCGCTGAAGCTGTCGGACGCGCGGTTCCTGATTCCCAAGCAGGCCGGCTGGCCCAAGTTCTTCGTCGCCAATGCGCGAAGCAACCGTACGCAGGACGGGCGCTGGCTCCTGGTCTTCCAGCGTGACGACGCCAAGTCCGACTGGCGGGCCTCCTATCTCGCGGTGCTTCAGGACTCCGAGATACCGCGGTTCGCCATCGGCAAGCGCGGCTACGCGAAGGCCGTGCCGGGCGGGCCAGGCTCCCGGCTGGCCGTGGCGCCGGACGAGTTGAGCGACGCGTACGTGAGCTATCTCCGCGAGGGCGGCGGCGACTTCGCCCCGGGTGAGCACACCAGCAAGCGGCGCGATCAGCGCAAGGGGTCGGCCAACAGGCCTGGCAAGCGCACGGAGTTCGCGGACGTGCCGGCCAAGGCGCCGCAGTACGCGCCGTTCGGGCTGCGCACCGAGGACGGCGGCGCGCTCGTTTTCTTCGCCTCGCAGCACCACACCAAGGAGACCTACGCGAAGGGCTACAAGCCCCCGGTGAAGGACCCGCTGGTGAAGGCGCTGATGACGGGCGATCCCCAGCAGTCGGTGACGTATGTGCGGGTCTCCGAACAGGCCGTCTCGGTGCCCGCGAAGAAGGACGGCGGGGAGATCGAGTTCCTCAACCGGATCGACGGGCTGACGTCGGTCAAGGGCGAGTGAACTGCGGCGGGCGCGGGCCCGCGGCAGCTGCTGCCGGCTGCCCGGCGACCCGTCACTTCACCGCCGTCTCCCCGGCGCCCGCGCCCGTCGTCAGCGCGCCGGCCAGGCCGCGGTGTCCTCGCCCGCATGCGCCGCGCACGCGTCGGTGAGGGCCTCCAGCAGCGTCAGCGGCTCGGGCAGCGAGTCCGTACCGGCAGCGGCCGCGGCCGTACCGCCGCCGGTCTCCGGCGGACGCACCCAGCGCACCTCGGCGCGCTGACCCGTCCCGGGCAGCGTCGCGGGCGGCACGAGCACGTAGCTGCCGCGGCAGTGCCAGCGCAGGCCCGGGTGTTCGTCCATCGTCTCGGGGTGGCAGTCCAGTTCGCACGGCCACCACTCGTCCTCGTCGTCGGGTGTGCCGCGGGTGGCGGTGAAGAAGAGCATCCGGTCGCCGCCGGAGAGCGCCACCGGGCCGACCGGCACGTCCTGCGACTCCAGCCGCTCCAGCGCCGCCCAGCCGGCCTCGGCGGGTACGTCGAGCACGTCGTGGTCCCGCCCCGTGGCGGCCACGAAGTTCGCCTGCGGCTGGCTTTCGGCCCAGCGCTCGATCTGTGCCGGGTCGGTGGTGGCCTGCGTCTGCCATCCGAACGAGAGCGGGTGGCGCCCGGGGGTGGGGCAGCCGATCCGTACGCAGGAGCAGCCGTATCCCGAGGGGTGCGCGGCGGGCGCGAGAGGGAAGCCCGCCGCGGCGGCGGTCAGCAGCAGTTCCGTACGAGCGCGGGCGGCGTCGGCCTGTGCGACGGCGCTCCTGGAGCGTGCCGTCCTCGCCCCGGGGCCGCTCCGTGCGAAGTGACGCAGCCACCGGTCGAACCTGCTCTCGCGTTCCATCTATCGCCTCACTCCGCAACTCCCGCGACCACAACCGTGGATCTCCGAGGGTACGCAGCACCGAGCACGCTCCGGGCCGAATCCCGGGATCACGGCTGACCCGTCGTCATCCGGGGCGGAATCCCGCCGCCCGCCGGTCCGGGACGGCAAGGGCGCGTGCGCCGTGCCAGGACACCCGTCTGCCGCACGACGGGCTCTCCGGGCGGCACGTTCCGCAACGCGCGCTTAGCTTGAGCTTCATGGTCATGATCACGGTCAGGGCCGTACGGGCCGTCAGAACCGTAGGGGCGTTCCTCCTTCCGCTGCTCGTCCTCGCTCCCGTGGTGCTCGTACCGGGCTGTGCCGCCGCGCCCGCGCGCATGCGGGCCCCCGACGGGCCCCGCGCCGCCGGGCTCCCCGGTACGGTCTACGCCGCGCACCGCGGCGGCGCCCTGGAGGCGCCGGAGAACAGCATGGCCGGGCTGCTGTCCGCCTACCGGCGCCGCTCGGCGGACGTGCTCGACGTGGACGTACGGACGCTGCGCGACGGAACGCTCGTCGCGATGCACGACCGCACCCTGAACCGCACGACGGATCACGCGGGCCCGGTCGCCGGGCTGACGCTGCGCCAGTGGCACCGCGTGCGGCTGCGGCCCGCCGGCGGGCTGCCGGGCGCCTGGCCCCCGGAGCACCCGCCGACGGCGGAAGCGGTACTCGGCCGCTTCGGGGGGCGCATCGTGCTGAACGTCGAAGTCAAGGACGGCGGCGGACTGAAGCGGCTGGCGCGGATGATCCGCGAGCGGGGACTGACCGACTCGGTGTACGTGCAGTCCAACAAGCTGCCGCTGGCGGCGAAGGCACACCGGATGGGGCTGCTGACCTCGGTGTGGCGGTCGGTGAGCCAGGCCCGTACGGACCGCCCGGAGCGCTGGCGGGGCACGGTCGACGTGCTCAGCGTCGACCACCGCGCACGGGACTCCGACATCCGCAGGGCGGTGCGGTCGGGCGTTCCGCGCGTGTGGTCGCACACGGTCAACAGGCCTGCCGCCCGTGACCGGGTGCTGCGGCTGGGATGCGACGGGGTGCTGACGGACGCGCCGCGGCTGATGGCCCGTACACCCCGGCGGGAGGCCGAGCCGGACGGCGAGGGGGACGGCCGGAGCCACGCACAGGGGGACAAGGCGGACGCCGCGGACGGCGGAGGCGGCCCGTGAGCGAACTTTCCGTTCACATCGCGGCGAAGAGAGCCCCGCACAGCGCACCATGGGCGCAGCACAGTGCGCGTCGACCCCGTAAGGAGCCTTCGTTGTACGGACCCGGCTACACCCCCCGCCGCTTCCTCATGTGCCCACCGGCACACTTCCGCGTGACGTACTCCATCAACCCCTGGATGGATCCCGGCAAGCCCGTGGACATCCCGCTGGCGCTCGCCCAGTGGGAGGAGCTGCGGGACCGTTACCGCTCGCTCGGCCACACCGTCGAGGAGCTCGAACCGGTCCCGGGGCTGCCCGACATGGTGTACGCGGCCAACGGCGCGACCGTCGTCGACGGCCGCGTGCTCGGCGCGCGATT
This sequence comes from Streptomyces sp. DSM 116795, assembly GCF_055792905.1. Classification (NCBI taxonomy): domain Bacteria; kingdom Bacillati; phylum Actinomycetota; class Actinomycetes; order Kitasatosporales; family Streptomycetaceae; genus Streptomyces; species Streptomyces sp. DSM 116795. The sequence continues at coordinate 5,605,766 of NZ_CM147707.1, read as the reverse complement.
CGCCCACCGCGAGCGTGCGGAAGAGGCGGCGGCGCATCTGTCCTGGTACCGGTCCAACGGCTTTACGGACGTGCACGAGCCGGAGCACATCAACGAGGGCGAGGGCGACTTCGCCGTGACCGACACGTGGCTGCTGGCCGGGCGGGGCTTCCGCAGCAGTCCGCTCTCGCACGGCGAGGTGCAGGAGTTCTTCGGACGCCCCGTGATCGGTCTCGACCTGGTCGACCCGCGCTACTACCACCTGGACACGGCGCTGTGCGTGCTGGGCGGTGACGAAGTCATGTACTACCCGCCCGCGTTCTCGCCGGGCAGCCGGGCCGTGCTGGCGCGGCTCTTCCCGGACGCGGTCATCGCGTCCGGGCCGGACGCCGAGGCCCTCGGCCTGAACGCCGTCAGCGACGGCCATCACGTGATGCTGCCGCAGGGGGCCGTGGGTCTGCTCGAACCGCTGCGGCAGCGGGGCTACGAACCCGTGCCCGTCGACCTGACGGAGCTGCTGAAAGGCGGCGGCAGCGTGAAGTGCGTGACGGCCGAACTGCGTCCGGCCGCCTGAGCCGGCGTCAGGCCGGCGTCAGGCCGGCGGCAAGCCGGCCCCTGGCCCGCCCTCGGGCCCGGCCAGGGCTTCGCGGCCCACGGGCTGTCTGCCCGTGGGCCGCACGTCACCCCCGCCGACTCGGAGTCCGGTTCTTCCCGTTCCCCGTGCTCCACCAGGCTTCTGTCCCCGGGGCAGCGACGGGCGCCCTCGTAACGAAGAGCAGCTCGGTGCCGCCCCGCGCAGGACGACTGCCGGCGACTCGCCGCGGTGGCTGACGCCGATGGGGAGGGTGACCGGACGCGCCTCCCCGTGCGCGCCGGCCCGTACGGCGAGACAGCCGAAGACCGGCGTCACCGCCGCCAGGCTGCCCACGGCGGCCAGTGCGCTCGTCAGCCCTGAGCTCGTCAGCCCTTCGGGTCGAGGCGGGTGCTGGTGTCTCCGCCGGGGGCCGGGTCCGGGGGCCAGGCGTCGCCCCACTTCGCGTCGCGGGCCTGCCGGTAGCCGGCACCGTGCCGCTTGGTGACCGTCGCCGGGCGCAGCCCTTCGGCGGCGGTGCACAGCTCCAGCAGCACCTGGCCCTTGCGCTTCTGCGGCCGCCGCACGATGCGGCCGTCGGCCGGGTCGCCGGCGAGGCCGGAGCGGACGGCCGCCACATAGCTGAACTTCTCGTCCTCGTACGGCAGTGAGCCGCCCTTGACCTGCCGGTGCAGCGAGGAGCGGTTCACCCGCGCGGCGAAGTGGCACCAGTCCTCGCCGGGGACCATCGGGCACGGTGCACTGTGCGGACAGGGCGCGAGGACGCGCAGCCCGGCCGCGACGAGCTGGTCGCGTGCGGCGATGACCCGGGCGTAGCCGCCGGGAGTTCCGGGCTCGGTGACCACCACTGCGTGGCCGGCGCGGGCCGCCGCATCGATCACCGTGAGCCGGTCCGGTTCGGGCAGTTCGCCCAGTACGTACGAGACGGTGACGAGGTCGGCGGCGGGCAGCCCGGCGTCACCGGGCCCGGCGTCACCCGGCCGGCCACCGGTGTCCTGCGCGGTCAGCGAACGGTGCCGCCACTCGGCAGCGCGCAGCGCGTCCGCGCCGGAGGTGCCCGCGAGTTCACGTCCGAGGTCGAGGGCGGGCCGGGACCGGTCGAGCACGGTGGTGCTGCGCGCTCCGCCCTCCGGGCCGGCGGCCGCCGCACCGTCCCAGACCTCCGCGGCGGCCCACACGGCGGCGCCCGTACCACCGCCGACGTCCAGGTGGCTGCCGGGGCGCCAGTCGCCCGCGCGTACGGCGAAGGCCTCCAGCGCCGAGGCGACCGCGGCGAAGGTGGCGGGCATCCGGTACGCGGCGTAGGCCACGACGTCCGAGCGGTCGCGGAGCACGGGGGCGGCGGCCTCGCCGGCTCCCCGGTAGCCGGTCATCAGCCGCTCCACGGCGCCGGCCGCCGCACGCGGCGGCAGCCCGTCGACGAGCGCGGCGAGAGCGCGGCGCAGTTCCTCCTCGATCACCACGGCAGTCTAGAACCCGACTCGGCTCACGATTCGGGGCTGAGAGCACGCACAACGCGTTGACCTGCGCAAGCACTTCGAAGCGTTGAGGGATTTACGCACTGGCCGGACGGCGATCAGGGTTCCGCGGTGGCGTACATGCGGACCGTGCGTACCTGCGGACCGTGAAGACCTCGTCGGGGGCGAGGTTGACGCATGCCGATATGGGCATACGATGAAGCCATGGCACGAGCAGCGACGACGTCGGACGTCTTCAACGCGATCGCCGAGCCGCAGCGCCGGGAGATCCTGGGGCTGTTGCGGGCGGGTGAGCGGCCGGTGACCGAGTTGGCCCGGGAGCTGGGGATGACCCAGCCGCGCGCGTCCAAACACCTGCGGGTGCTCCGGGAGGTCCGGCTGGTGCGGGACCGCAAGGCAGGCAAGCAGCGCCTGTACGGCCTTGACGCCCGCGGGCTGCGGCCGGTCCACGAGTGGACCGGCGGGTTCGAGCGGTTCTGGAACGAGAGCTTCGACCGGCTGGACGCGTACGTGCAGGACCTGAAGCAGGGAAGGCAGGAGGGCTAGCTGATGAGCGCGACGGGACGAGAGCGCCGGGCGCAGTCCGCGTCGTCCGACCGGGAGATCGTCATCTCCCGGGTCATCGACGCCCCACGGGAGCTGGTGTTCGAGGCGTTCACCGAGGTCCGGCACCTGTCGCAGTGGTGGGGACCGGAGGGGTTCACCACGACCACGCAGTCGTTCGAGTTCCGCGTCGGCGGGGAGTGGGACTTCGTGATGCACGGACCGGACGGGACGGACTACGCCGAGTGGATCTCCTGGACCGAGATCGCTCCGCCGGAGCGGATCGCGCTGCTGCACGGTGAGTCCCGCGGCGACCCGAACGCCTTCGAGTCGGTCCTGACGTTCGAGCCCGACGGTGCGGCGACCCGGATCGAGATGCGCACGGTGTTCCCCACCAAGGAGCTGCGCGACGAGGCGGTCGAGAAGTACCACGCGATCGAGGGTGGCCGGCAGACCCTGAGCAACCTGGCTGCCTACGTCACCGAGATCGTTCGGAAGGGAGCCGAGGGCTGATGGCCGGGATGGTGTTCTTCAGCGTGTCGATGTCGCTGGACGGTTTCATCGCGCCCGAGTCCCCCGAGGACTTGATGGGGCAGCAGTGGATGGAACTGCAGCAGTGGATCTTCCCGCAGCGGTTCTTGCGGGAGAACCTGAAGCTCGGCGAGGGCGGCGAGGAAGGGCGCGACAACGACATCGTGCGGGAGACGTTCGAGCGCACCGGCGCGAGCGTGATGGGCAAGCGCATGTTCGACGCCGGCGAGCAGGCGTGGCCGGAGGAGGCGCCTTTCCACACGCCGGTCTTCGTCGTGACGCACGAGACGCGTGACCCGTGGGAGCGGCCGGGCGGCACGACCTTCCACTTCGTCAACGACGGCATCGAGGCCGCGCTCGACCGGGCCCGCGAGGCCGCCGGCGAGCGGGACGTCCGCATCGCGGGCGGCGGCGCGACGATCCTGGAGTACGTGAACGCCGGCCTGATCGACGAGTTCTCGATCGCGCTGTCGCCCGTGCTGTTCGGCTCCGGGATCCGCCTGTTCGAGGGCGTGGACGCGGGCCGCGTGGCCCTGGAACCGGTCCGCGCGGAGCCCTCCCCGAGGGTGACGCACCTGACCTACGCCGTCCGGGAGCGGTAGGCCCACGGCGGCGGACGCGAAGGAACACCCACGCGGTTGGCGCGCAGACGGTCCTCATGCCGGGGTGCAAGTCGCCCGCGCGCACGGCGAAGGCCTCGTCTCCGGCGCAGAGGCGACCGCGGCGAAGTGGCGGGCATCCGGTATGCGGCTTACGCCACGACGCCCGCGCGGCCACGCATGCGCGGCCCGCGCCGGCCAGGGCACAGCCGTCCCCCGCGGTGGCCCGGGCGTTGCGTCAGCTGCGGGCCGTCCGCCTCGAACGGCACAGCCACACGAAGGCGACCGCCGCGACCGACAGCGCGCTCACCTGCACCAGCGCCATCGGCACGGCGGTGTGCTCGCCCGCGACGCCGACGAGCGGCGAGGCGATCGCCCCGATCAGGAACTGGGCGGTGCCCAGCAGCGCGGACGCCGAACCGGCGGCGTGCGGAGCGCGCATCAGGCCCTGGGAGTTGGCGTTCGGCATGACGAAGCCCATGCCGGTCATCAGTACGCACAGTGCGGCGGCGACCGGCACCAGTCCGGCGTGGCCGAAGACGCCGCTCGTCATCAGCAGCAGCGCGACCGAGGCCGCACCGGTCATGCACAGCCCGAAGGCGAGGACGCGGTCCAGCGGCACACGGCCGACGAGCAGCTTTCCGTTGATCTGGCCGGCGGCGACCAGACCGATGGAGTTGATCATGAAGAGGAAGCTGAAGGTCTGCGCGCTCGCGCCGTAGATCTCCTGGACCACGAAGGGTGAGGCGGAGACGTACGCGAAGAGCGCCGCGAAGCTGAGGCTGCCCGCCAGCAGATAGCCGGTGAAGGCGCGGTCGGCGAAGAGGCCGCGCATCGTGCGCAGCGCGTCCGGGACGCCGCCGCTGTGCCGCATGCTGGGCGCCAGGGTCTCCGGCAGCCAGCGGGCCACGACGACGGTGAGGACGAGGCCGATGCCGGTGAGGATCAGGAAGACGCCCCGCCAGTCGGTGAAGCGGAGTATCTGCCCGCCGAGCACGGGGGCGAGGATAGGCGCGAGGCCCGATATGAGCATCAGGGTGGAGAAGAAACGGGCCATGGCGAGGCCGTCGTAGAGATCGCGGACGACCGCACGGGCGATGACGATGCCGGCGGCGCCCGTGAGGCCCTGCACCAGGCGGAAGACGATCAGCGTCTCGATGCTCGGAGCGAGAGCACAGGCCGCACCCGCGACGACGTATCCGCTCATGCCTATGAGCAGCGGACGGCGGCGTCCGAACTGGTCGCTCATCGGCCCGACCACGAGCTGGCCCACGGCGAGCCCCAGAAGACATCCGGTGAGCGTGAGCTGGGCCGTAGCGGCGGGGGTGTGCAGCGTGCCGCTCACGGCGGGCAGCGCAGGGAGGTACATGTCCATCGACAGCGCGGGCAGGGCGGTGAGGCTGCCGAGGATGAGGGTGACCAGCAGGCCGGCGCGCTGGAGGCGGCCGAGCTCCGGGACGGTCGCCTCTGCGAGGCCGGAGGCGGGACCGGGTGAGGGAACGGGTGCGGAACCGGACGCGGGTCCAGATCCTGGAGCGGTGGCGGGCTCGGACGCCCGACCCGATCCGGGAACGGATGCGGGGCCGGCTCCGGGTCCGGACCCGGAAGCGGAGGCCTGCCCCGTCACGGAGCCGTGTCCTGAGCCGGGGCCCTGGTCGGAGTCGGGGGCGGCGACGGAGTCGCCGACGGGCGCCGTGGCGGCGGCCGTTCGGGCAGGACCGGGGTCGGACATGCACCTCTCCAGGAGATTGTTGCTGACAGACACATTCTCCCAGACATTTCCGTCCCCGGCCCAACCGGTTTTCCGTTACGGGCGCCTGCGCACGGGCCTTTACGCAGGTGCTTCATACGGCTCTCAGAGCGGTTCCAGGCCCGGATCACCGGCCTTGGAGACGTACGACGCGGCCGTCGAGACCGGTGCCCCCGGCCGGGTGACCGCATCCACCGTCCGGTAGTCCGCGCGGAGTTGCCGCTGGTCGAGGGTGAGGAGCAGGTACCCGCGGCGCCCGTCGTAGAACTTCATGTGGGGGTTGGCGTCGGTGAGGGTCTGCCAGTCTCCCGGCTTCGCGACTCCGTCGCCGCCGCTGGCGACCGAGGTGGTGACCAGTTCCACACCGGCGGTCCGTGAGCCGGTGTCGTCGAAGTCCTCCTTGATGTCCATGGCGTAGTGCACGTGTACGTCCCCGGTGAGCACGGCGAGGTTCTTCACACCGGCCGTGCGCGCGGCGTCGAGGAACCGCTTCCGCGCCGCCGGATAGCCGTCCCAGGCATCCATGGACAGCGGGTACGGGCCCGTCGTCCTGTTCCGCCGGCGGGAGAGGACGGTCTGCTGCGGCACCAGGTTCCACACCGCGCGCGAACTCTTCCAGCCGTCCGAGAGCCAGCGCTCCTGCGCTGCGCCGAGCATCGTCCGGTCCGGTTTCTCCGTCTCCTCGGTGGGGATCTGCCAGCCGTCGCCGGCTGACTGGTTGTCACGGTGCTGGCGCCCGTCGAGGACGTCCAGCTGCGCGAGCCTGCCGAAGTGCAGCCTCCGGTAGAGCTGCAGGTCCGGGCCCGAGGGCTGCTGGGGCGGGCGGAGCGGCAGATTCTCGTAGTACGCGCGGTAGGCGGCGGCGCGGCGGGCGAGGAAGGCCTCGGGCGGTGAGCCGTCCGGGGTCTCGTCCGCGTAGTTGTTCTCCACCTCGTGGTCGTCCCAGGTGACGATCCAGGGGTGGGCCGCGTGCGCCGCCTGGAGGTCGGGGTCGCTGTGGTAGAGGGCGTACCTCAGCCGGTAGTCCTCCAGCGTCGCGGTCTCCTTGTTGAACGAGTCGGGCAGCTGGAGCGAGGGGTCGGCACGGTCGCCTCCGTGTGCGTCGACCGCGTACTCGTAGAGGTAGTCGCCCAGGTGGAGCACCGCGTCGACGTCCTCCTCCGCCGCGAGATGCTTCAGCGCGGTGAAGTATCCGTCGTGGTACGCCTGGCAGGAGACGGCGGCGAACCTCACCGAACCGGTCGCGTCGCCTGCGGCCGGAGCGGTACGGGTGCAGCCGGTGGGGCTCGTCCAGCGCCCCGCACGGAACCGGTAGTAGTAACGGGTCCGCGGGCTGAGGCCCTCGGGCACGACGTGCACCGAGTGGTGGAACTCCGGGTGCGCGGTGACGCTCCCGCTGCGGACCTTGCGCGTGAAGCGCTCGTCGCTCGCCAACTCCCAGCTGAGCTGGACCGGTTGGCGCGCGAGGCCGGCGTCCGGCTCGTACGGTTCGGGAGCGAGCCGGGTCCACAGCACGACGGAGTCGGGCAGCGGGTCGCCGGAGGCCACACCGAGGGTGAAGGGGTCTTTGTCGATACGGGCAGGGTCGAGCTTGGCTGCGGCGTGTGCGGGCCGGGGGAGGTTGGTACCGAGTGCGAGCGTCACGGTCGCCGCCGTCCCGGTCAGCAGTCTGCGACGGCACAATCGCCGTGCAGCCGCACGGTATTCGCTGTCTGCGCTCGAAGGCTGCGTCATACACGTGATTGCACAGGCCGCGGGAGTCGTCCAGCGGACGGACACGCGACAGCCGGGTGTCCACTCGGTGGCAGTCCGTCAGCTGCCGCCGTCATGGGCCCGTCCGGCGGCACGGACGTACTCTGCGCGGATGACGACTCAGGACGAGGGAGCGAGGACGGCCGTGGTGACCGGTGCTGGATCCGGCATCGGACGGGCCGTGGCGGTGGAACTGGCGGCGGCGGGATGGCGGTTGACGCTGGTGGGGCGGCGGGCGGCGCCGCTGGAGGAGACGGCGCGTCTGATCAGGGAAGCGCCCGGGGCGTCGGAGGCCGGGGCGTCGGAGGTGGCCGTCGTCCCCACCGACGTCACCGATCCGGAAGCCGTCGATGCCCTCTTCTCGTCCGTACGGGAGAGCGGGGGCAGGCTCGGCCTGCTGTTCAACAACGCCGGGACGTTCGGCCCGGCCGTGCCGCTGGAGGACCTGCCGGCTGCGGAGTGGCGCGGCGTCGTCGACGTCAACCTGACCGGTGCCTTCCTGTGCGCTCAGGCCGCGTTCCGGCTGATGAAGGATCAGCGGCCGCAGGGCGGCAGGATCATCAACAACGGCTCGGTCTCCGCCCATGTGCCGCGGCCGGGCTCGGTGGCGTACACGGCGACCAAGCACGCGGTGACGGGCCTGACCAAATCCCTTTCCCTGGACGGACGTCCGTACGGAATCGCCTGCGGCCAGATCGACATCGGCAACGCCGCCACCGAGATGACGGCGCGCATGCAGACGGGCGTACCGCAGGCGGACGGCACGACGAGGGCGGAGCCGGTGATGGACGCGGCGGACGTCGCCCGCACGGTGCTGCACATGGCGGAGCTGCCGCTGGAGGCGAACGTGCAGTTCGCGACCGTGATGGCGACGGCGATGCCGTACATCGGACGGGGCTGACGCCAGGGCGCCCAGGTGCCGGAAGTACGGACCGGGCCTTCGACGGAGGGTAGCCGCAGGCGCCCTGGGCAGCGCAGACTCATGGGCCCAGGAGAGAGAAGGGTGCGAGTGCGATGAGTGAGGCGTCCGGGGTGTCCGGGACCGATGCGGCCGGGAACGATGCGGTGGGAACCGGCGAGGCGAACGGGACCGGCGAGGCGAACGAGGCGGGTGCGGCGCCGCCGCCGGCCCCGGGCTTCGCCAACTACCAGAACGACATCTATCTGAACGGTCTCGACGGCAGTCTGCCGCCCTTCACCACGGACCTCACCCTCCTCGGCTCGTCCGCACGCGAGCATCTCGACCCCGGCGCATTCGGCTATCTCGCCGGGGCGGCGGGATCGGGCGCCACGCACCGCGCCAACCGTGAGGCCTTCGAGCGGCACCGCCTCGTCCCGCGCATGCTGCGCGGCTCCGCGGCGCGGGACCTGAGCACGACGGTGCTGGGAACCCGCATGCCCGCGCCGGTGCTGCTCGCGCCCGTCGGCGTCCAGTCGATCATCCACCCCGACGGCGAGCTCGCGACGGCCCGCGCCGCTGCCTCCGTCGGCGTCCCGATGGTGCTCTCGACCGCCTCCTCGCACACCATCGAGCAGGTCGCGGAGGCGCACGGGCCGGACAACCCGCGCTGGTTCCAGCTGTACTGGCCCAACGACGACGACGTATGCGTCAGCATCCTGGACCGCGCCCGCAAGGCCGGGTTCAGCACTCTCGTCGTCACCCTCGACACCTGGACCCTCGCCTGGCGCCCGCAGGACCTCGACCAGTCCTATCTGCCGTTCATCCGCGGCATCGGCACCGCGATCCCCTTCTCCGACCCCGCTTTCCGCGCCGGGCTCGACAAGCCGCCGGAGGACGATCTGATTCCGGCGGTGCTGCGCTGGGTGCCGATGTTCACGGGCACGGACCACTCCTGGGACCAACTGCCGTTCCTGCGGCGGCACTGGGACGGCCCGATCGTGCTGAAGGGCGTCCTCCACCCGGACGACGCCCGCAGGGCCGCCGACGCCGGCATGGACGGCATCGTCGTCTCCAACCACGGCGGGCGCCAGGTCGACGGCGCGATCGCCTCCCTCGACGCGCTCCCCCAAGTCGTCGAGGCGGTCGGCGACCGCCTCGAGGTCCTCTTCGACTCGGGTGTCCGCACCGGCTCGGACGTCCTCAAGGCGCTCGCCCTCGGCGCACGTGCCGTCCTCGTCGGACGCCCGTACGCGTACGGGCTGGCGCACGGCGGCGAGGACGGCGTGCGGCACGTGCTGCGCAGCCTGCTGGCCGATCTGGACCTCACGCTGGGTTTGTCGGGGCACCGCACACCTGCCGATCTGTCGCCGGGCTCGCTGCAGAGCGGGGTGTGAGCCGCGGCTATCATGGGCCGTACGGCGGACGAGCCGGCCGGGCGGCCGCGTCGGAACCTTCGGTTCCGTCGAGGAACGTCCGGGCTCCGAAGGGCAGGATGGTGGGTAACGCCCACCCGGGGTGACCCGCGGGAAAGTGCCACAGAAAGCAGACCGCCGGGCCGTACGGCAGCACAGCGGTACGGACCCGGTAAGGGTGAAACGGTGGTGTAAGAGACCACCAGCGCCCAGGGCGACCTGGGCGGCTAGGCAAACCCCATCCGGAGCAAGGTCAAGAGGGGCCGTCGGCAGACGGCTCTGCGCGGACGTCTGAGGGCTGCCCGCCCGAGTCCGCGGGTGGACCGCACGAGGCCGGCGGCAACGCCGGTCCCAGATGGATGGCCGCCTCCCCCGGCGCCGCGAGGCTCCGGGGAGACAGAACCCGGCGTACAGGCCGACTCGTCCGCCGCACCACCTCAGCCCCTGGCCGGAGCGGGTGTGCACTCCGGGCCTTGCTGATTCGGATCTCTGGTCCGGGTCTGATCCGGCTCTGAGCCGGATCAGATTCCGACCGGTCGGGCAGACGGCGCTCAGTCCGGTGTTATCCGGGCGGCTACCGGCAGGTGGTCGCTGCCGGTGGCGGGCAGGGTGCGGATGTGGCCGACCGTCGCTGAGCGGGCCATGACCTGGTCGATCCGGGCCAGCGGGAATGCGGCGGGGAAGCTGAAGGAGGTGCCCCGCTCCGCGACTTTCATCCGAGAGGTCAGCGGGCCGAGCCCGCGGTCGTGGACTGTGCCGTTCAGGTCGCCCAGCAGGATCACTGCTTCCCGCTTCTCGGCGGCGAGAGCCCGGCCCAGCAGCCCGGCGCTCTCATCGCGCAGGGAGGATTCCATGCCGCTCGCACGCAGGCGGACCGAGGGCAGATGCGCGACGTACGTCGCGATCTCGCCGTGCGGTGCACGGACCACGGTCCGCAGCCCGCGGTTCCAGCCCTCCGCGATCCCCCGGGGTCTGATGTCCACCAGCCTGCTGCCGCTCAGCGGATGCTTCGACCAGAGGCCGACGCTTCCCCGTACGACGTGGTACGGGTACTCCTCGGCCAGGGCCCTTTCGTAGAGCGGCAGCTTCCGCGGCACCAGCTCCTCCAGCCCGATGAGGTCGGGTTCGGCTCCGGCCAGTGCCCTGGCCGTACCGGCCGGGTCGGTGTTCTCGTCGCTCACGTTGTGCTGCACCACGACCAGGTCGTGCGTCGCGCCGGGCCTCTCAGCGGGCAGGAACAGCCCTCCGAAGAGGCACATCCAGGCCGCCGCCGGCAGCAGCAGGGCCACCAGCGCAGTGGCGGAACGGCGCAGCAGCGCCAGGCCGAGCAGGACCACGACCGCGAGGCCCAGCGATGGCAGGAACGCTTCCAGCAGACTCCCCAGGCGGCCGGCGGAGTTGGGCACGGCGCGGTGGAACGCCAGCAGCCCGGCCGTCACCACCGCGAGCGCGGCGAGCACCCTGCCCCGCTTCCAGGCCGACCGGTCCCGTGCATCCCCGCCCCGCGCCCGTCGGCCCGCGCGCCGTAGCGCCGCGTTCACCGCCGGCATCGCGCTTCGGTCTGACCGCACCTGCTCCACCATGGCCCTGGCTCCCCGTCCACTCGCTCCAAGACGAGCAACCGGGCGGATCTGGTTCTGCGTTGTGCGTTGTGCGTTGTGCGTTCAGCGTCTGCGTTCGGCAATATCCGTCCGCGCGGGGCCTGTTGACCGCTCATGGGCGGCGGGTGCCGGGCTGTACGTCGTGACGGCGGAGCCGTTGTCGGTTCTGTCGCCGGTCCTGCCGGTTCGGCCGGTCCCGTCGCCGGCGTCCGTGACTGTCAGGGCCAGGCCGATGGCGAGGGCGAGAGCCGCGCCGAAGGCACCGAAGACGAGCCCGGCCAGAGCCTGACCGGGATTGCCGGCCTCGCCGCGCTTCGCGCTGCCACGGCCGATCGCGCCGAAGATCACGGCGAGGGTGCCGAGGGCGATGGCCAGCGGCCACAGCCAGAACAAGGCCGTCGCGGTGATCCCGAGGACGAGGGAGGCCACGCCCATGCCGTTGGCCGGCGCCCGCGGTACCGCGAGTGACGGAGCCGGCGGCGATGCCGGTGTCGGGGCGGGTGGCGGAGCCGGTGTCGGGGCGGTCGAAGGGGCGAGTGGCGGGGCATTGTCCGGTACCCGTCCCTTGCGAACCGACGGGACACAGGCCGCGACGGCCGACCACAGAATCGCGCTGACACCGGCGTAGACGGCCGCCCGGGACAGGTCGGGTGCGGCGCATCTGCCGGTCCAGCACCCCAGCACCGCCAGGAGCACCTCGGCACCGGCTAGAGCGAGGACGCCGGCGATCGTGCTCGCCAGCGCCGCGTGGGCGAAGGCCAGACCGCTGTCACGGGGGCGGCGGCCCGTACGGACTGCGAGGACGACCAGTGCCACGGCCGTGGACAGAAGCCCCAAGGCGCCGGCCCCGGGGGCCCCGGCCCTTGCGAAGGTGAGCACGGCCACGAGCGCCGAGAGCCACAGCCCCCAGCGCACCCCGCTGCCCAGGGTGTGGCGCAGTTCCCGGCGGGCCCCGTCACGCGCACCGGGAATCAGCGACTGCCCCAGGAGCGGAAGCAGCGCCGCCAGCCCGCCCGCGCACAGCAGATACGGCGAGCGGACGGCGGCGTTCATGCCCGCGGCCAGCACGAAGGCCACGATCTCCGGTACCCGCCCGTCGAGGATCCTCGACATCAGGGCCTGACCGGTCATCAGCTCCATCAGCCAGTGGAGGACACAGGCGAAGAGCAGTCCCACCGCCGCGACGAAACCGCACAGGGTCAGGGCCTGACGCTGCCGGTGCGGCAGCGCCTGCCGCCACAGGTGGACCGTGCCGGACATCCACCGGGCGGAGACGAACGCGGCGGAAGCAAGCAGGGCCGTCCACGGGAGGAACCCGAGACCGAGCTGCCCGGCGCTGGCCAGAGTGAACGCGGTGCTCGCGCTGAACACACCGCCGCCCAGCGCCAGTCCGCAGCCCAGCCCCCACGCGGGCGTCCGCAGCACGCGCCTGGCCGCTCCAGGGAACCCCTCGTCCGAGCGCAGTGCCAGGAAGCCCACGATCCCCGCGGACAGCGTTCCGGTGACGAGGCCGGCGAGCAGCCACTTGGCGGCGTCGGCGCCCGCGCCCAGGGCGGAGTTGAGCACGTACGTGTCGGTGATCTCGGTATGCAGCGCTCCGAGGACGGAGCCGACCGCGAGGAGTTCCCAGAAGCCGCTGCGGAACAGGGGCCCGGTGTCGTCGAGCATGGCGCGCCGCTGGGCCGCGGTGGGGTGCACCCGCAGCAGATCGCCCGTCAGCCGGCGCCTCTCCTTCCCCGAGCCGAAGAGCGCGTGCAGGGCGTCGGGCGAGGTGTTCCACTGCTGGGCACGTGCGTCGGCGTAGAACTCACGGCTGCGCAGGACCGCTCTGCGTGCGAGCGGCATGACGACGATCAGGCAGAGGGTCTGGAGCGACGCCGCGACACCTTGCGCGAAGGAGGCGGCCGTCCCGGTGCCCCACAGCAACTCCCAGCCGATGCCGGAGGGAAGGCTCAGCAGGAGCAGGGGCAGGCCGGCCCGTCCGGCGGCGATGGTCAGGAAGCTGATGTCGATGTCACGGTTCCGGACGTGGGCCAGCTCGTGCAGAACCACTGCTTCGAAGGCCTCGGGCCGTCGGGCCCGCAGAGCGATCAGACCGCCGCTGAGGACGATGTGCCTGCGTCTCCACCGGCCGAAGGCCAGCGCGGAGACACGTGAGTTGAGCGGCTGCACATGCCAGCGGACCGGCTCCGTGCCCGCCCTGGCCCACAGCCTCTCCAATGTCTCTGTCACATCGGGGAGTTCGGCCCCGAGCTGCACATACCGGCGGCGGCGGATCCGCCAGCCCGGCAGGTACCAGTAGGTGACGAACACGACCAGCCAGAAGACGAGTACGGCGGCCACCGGCACCCAGAGGTCCACCAGCCGGGGGTCCGCGCCGCACAACTCCTCGGCCGACGGCCTGTCACCCGAGGGGAAGCCGCTCGTCCCCCGGTTCTGGCGCTCCCAGCAGTCCCGGTACTCGACGAAGCGGCGTTTGTCCTCGTCGGAACCCCCGGGCCCGAAGCGGGTGGCGGCGAACGACATGACGACCGCGGTCGTGCTGAGCACCAGCAGGGCGAAGCGCAGGGTCGTGCCGGACGGCACGGTGAACGGATCGCGTGTGCGCGCCGCCGTCGTCGCGGCGCTAGTCACCGGGTCGCCCGTGGGCCTCCGGTTCCCCAGGGCCCGATGCCCCGGCCTCGGCGTCCGGCGCGGCCGGCGCCATGACCAGTTCGGCGACGATCCCGTCGGCGACCGCCTTCGCGATCTCTGCCGGCACACGGAGCCGGCGGGCGTTCCGGCGTGCGATGCCGTGGATCTGCTGCATCTGCTCCGACGTCAACGTGGGCTGGGATTCCGGCAGTTCGGGCCCGGACCTCGGAGCGGGTTCCGTCGCAGGGTCCGGGCGCCGCAGCAGGACGCGCCTGATCCAGGAGGCCAGACGAGAGGCGGTGCGCTCGGTGCGCGCCCGGGCGAACTGGCTGAGCACGTCGACGGCGACTGCCAGGACCAGGGTGGTGACCGCCGCGGTGATCCCTTCGACGCCGAATCCGAGCGGCTCGCTCTGCCGGGTCTCCTTCCGGCGTCCGCGCCGCGGCGTGGTGTGGAACGCGTCGGCGACCACGTCGAACTGTTCAAGTTCCGCGCGGGCGTCGATTCCTGCCTGCTCGTTGAGCTCACTCCCCGCCAGCACCGCGCGTGCCAGCCGGTTCGCGGCCTCCCGGCCGTACTGATCGCCCACCGGAACTCTCCCCCCGTACAGCATCCGCCCACATGTGCGCCGTCAGCGCAGGCACACTACCGCCGTCCTGAGAAATGTCCTCATACCCCGTCAACTACTCCGGTACGCACGGCGGTTCACAGCTCCACGGGGGCGGCGCCCGAAGGGCGGTTATCCGGTTGAGCGAAGCCCGGGCAGGTGCTTCACTGACGCGCCGCGGAACCGTTGACGGACCACCCTGGGGGCGAACGCAGCATGGTGTCCGGTGAGTTGGTGAAACTGCGTGCTCTGGAGCCGTCCGAGGCCGGGGCGATGTGGCGGTGGCACAGCGACCCCGAGGTGATGCGCTGGATGAGCGACGGCTACGCCCAGTCGTCGGCCGCCGTCAGCAAGCGCCTGGAGGAGAGGCCGCGCAACGGGTACGGCGACGTGCTGTACGGAATCGAGGTGCTCGCCGACGCGGCACTCATCGGCCTAGTGCGCCTGCGCGACGCGGAACCGGAGACGGGCTGCGCCGAACTCGACATCTACATCGGGGAGAAGAGGTACTGGGGGCGCGGTTACGCCACGGACGCCATGCGCACGATGTGCCGCTACGGCTTCGAGAAGATGCGCCTCCACAAGATCTCGCTGACGGTCGTCACGGAGAACCACGCCGCCCACCACGTCTACCGGAAGGTCGGGTTCACCGAGGAGGGGAGGCTGCGCCAGGTCTTCCGCCGCGACGGGCGCTGGTACGACATGTTCACCATGGGCCTGCTGGAGGGCGAGCTCCGAACCTGACAGCGCGAACGGCAGGCGCGCCACAAGCTGCGCGCGGGTACGGGCCGACGGCCTCCGGTTACGCTCAACCGACGCCCTGCCGCCGGGCGTTGGCCAGCAGCGCCTGGACGCCCGCCGTGTCGAAGCCGGTGAGCCTGCCCGCGTCGGCGCCCTGGTGCCCGCCGTTGGGTGAGCACATCACCGGCCGGATGCCGTGCGGGCCGGCGGTGCACTCGTACCGCCCGACGGTGCCGTCGCCGTCCAGGTCGAGGTTCGGGTGGTCGAGCCCGAGGGCGTGCAGCATCTCGTGCACCGAGGTGTTCCGCAGCTGGTACGGGGCTATGTGCCAGGTGCCGTCGTGGTACTCGCTGTCCATGGTGACGACGCCGCCCGCCGCGACGCCCTTCGCGGGGTCCGGGCAGGGCATGCCCAGGCTGTAGCCGCCGCGGCCCGTCGGCCGGTACTTCTCGGTGTAGTGGATGTGCCCCGCGGGCGGGCATACGGACGGATCGAGGCGCTCCACCCCGCCGACCGTCATCCTCACCCCGGCCGTCCTCAACTGGGCCACCGCGGCCGTCAGATGGGGCGTGTAGCGCTGCTTCAGCGCGGCGGAGGCGAATGTGACCGTGTACTGGCGCGACGGACTGACCGAGGTCACCCCGAGCCGCGTGGCCAGCCGGAAGCCGGTGCCCTGCACGGTGAGCCGGGCGGCGTGTGCGGGAGTCACGCCGAACGCACAGGTGACGATCAGCGCGGTGCCGACGGCGATGCCGGTTCTCAGCATGGGCGCTCCTGTGAAGTTGTGTGGGGGGCCGCTCCCGTGACGCGTCCACGGGCGACGGGCTCGGGATCCCGCGGCCCGGCGCGGCGGACGTACGGGAAGGCACTCCGGTATCCCGGTAATACCCGTTTTCTTCTCAAGTGACCCGCGCCACAAGGCCGTTGGCGAACGCCACGCGAGGCGGCCGAAAGGCCGTCCGGCGCGCCTCCATTCGAGCGCGGCCCGCGAATCCTCCGGGGAGACGGCGGCAAGCGGGTGCGCGCCGCCGCGGCGCGGCCTCTGCGGTCGTCGCCGCGGCGGCGAACGCGCCACGGACGCGTCCGCGCACGGGCACGCGGACGCGCAGACGACAGCGCACAACGGGCGAGGGCGAAGGCCCCGCAATAGATTGGCCCCGTTCTGTCCCTCTGGGGATCGGCAGGAGCAGTGACGAGACCGGAGATCGACTACGCCGCGCTCTTCGCGGCCTTGCCCAGCCCGAACCTGGTACTCGACCCGGAGCTGACCATCCTGGACGCCAACCGGGCGTACCTGCAGGTCACCGGGCGGCCCCGCGAAGAGCTCGTCGGGAAGTACATGTTCGACGCCTTCCCGCCCAATCCCGCCGACCCGCAGTCGGACGCCGCAGCGAACCTGGCGGCGTCGCTGCGCAGGGTCGTGGAGCTGCGGAAAACCGACAGCATGGCGCTGCACAAGTACGACATCCCCGTCGCCGGCCGCCCCGGCGAATTCGAGGAACGCTGGTGGTCACCGGTCAACACCCCCGTCCTCGGGCCCGAGGGCTCGGTGACCTGCATCATCCACCGTGTGGAGGACGTCACCGGGTTCATCCGTGAGTGGGGCCCCCTCGCGGCCGCCGACGAGGAGAGAAACGTACGCACACGCAGCGCAGAGGCGGAGCTCTACGCCCGGGGCCAGGAGCTCCAGCACATGAACGAGGAGCTGCGGCGGGCCCACGCCCGGGAGAGCCGGGTCGCCCTCACCCTTCAGGAGGCGCTGCTCCACTCGCCGGATCTGCCCAGGCCGGGCGTCGCCGTCCGCTACCTGCCCGCCGTGGGGACGCTCAACGTGTGCGGCGACTGGTACGACGTGACCGACGTGCCCGAGGCCGGGTTCACGGCCGCTGTCGGTGACGTCGTCGGCCACGGACTCGAAGCGGCCGGCGTCATGGGGATGCTGCGCAGCGCCCTGAGCGCCGCCATGCGCGCCACGGCCAGCCCTGCCAGGGCGCTGCAGATCCTGGGGCTCTACGCGAACTCCGTCGAAGGCGCGCAGTCGGCGACCGCCGTCAAGGTCAGGATCGACACCGACGAGCAGACGATCACCTACAGCAGCGCCGGGCATCTGCCCCCCGTCCTGCTCCACGCACATGGCGACTGCGAACTGCTGGACCGCGCGACGGACCCGCCGCTGGCCACCCGCTCCGAGCAGATGCCCCGGCCACAGGCCCGCGCGCTCTACAACCCCGGGGACTGCCTGGTGCTCTACACGGACGGGCTGGTGGAGCGGCGGGGCGAGGACATCGACGAGGGCATCGCCCGTCTGACCTCCACCCTCGCCTCCAGCGCCGGGCGCGACGCCGAGCGGGTCGCGGACGACCTGCTGTCCGGGCTCGGTGTCAGCGTCGGCGCCCCTGACGACATCGCCCTGGTGGTCATCAGCCTCTGACAGCGAGTGGCCGCGGCAGCGCCTCATGCCCGCGCCCGACCACGCCGGCGGGCCGACCACCCCGGGAGGCCGACTACCTCAGCTCGTCGGCCGCTCCATCCGCGACGGCGCGCTCCCTGCCGGCAGGCCGACCAGCGCCTCGGCCTGCCCAGGCGGGTACGGCGCGGGGCCGTGCCACTCCAGGACCAGCACCGTGGCGTCGTCGCTCAGCCGCCCCCGGTGGTAGTCGAGGTGGTGGCGGATCAGGCGGCGGAGCGTCTCGGGCACGGGCAGCCCGTCCGCGTGGTGCCTGATGAGGAAGTCCGTGAACCGGTCGAGGCCGAACTCCTCGCCATCGGGGTTGCGGGCCTCCGTGATCCCGTCGGTGTAGAGCAACAGCCGGTCGCCGGGCTCCAGTTGCTCGCGGCACAGCCTCGGCACGATGTCGAGACCGGCCCCCATCGGAGGTGCCGGATCACACTCCAGCTGGACGGCGAAGCGGCCGCCGCGGATGACGACCGGCGGGTAGTGGCCGCGGCTGATCCAGGAGAGCCGCCCGGTGCCCACGTCCAGGTCGGCGAGGACGCCGGTGGCGTAGCGGCTGTCCTCGAACTGGTCGATGAGCTCTCTCTCCATTCCCTTCGCCGTCTCTACCAGTCCGCTGCCCTGACGGCGCTGGTTGCGGCAGGCGGCCACGGCGAGATTCGCGGTCAGGCCGGCCGCGGTGTCATGGCCCATGGCGTCGATGATGCACAGGTGGGCGATGTCGCCGGCGAAGGCGTAGTCGAAGGCGTCCCCGCTGACCTCGTACGCGGGCTCCATCAGCGCGCTTACGACGACCCTGTCCGTCGCGAAGGTGCGCGGCGGCATCAGGCGCCACTCCATCTCCGCGGCGACGTTCATGCGGCGCCGCCGCACCAGACGGGCGTACGCGTCGCTGGTGCCGCGCTTGGTCACCAGCAGCAGGGCGACCAGGCCGGCCAGCTCCCGCATCTCCTGCATGCAGGACTCCGCCGAGCCGGAGGTCGTGACCCGCAGCAGCCCGATCCGCTCGGTGCCGTTCAGCACGGGCACCCACCACTGGTCGCCGCTCGCGGACGTGGGGAGGATCTCGCCGAGCTGGAAGGCACGCCCCGGCGCCGTGCCTTCGATCTGGATCTCGGCGGGGAGGTCGCCGGTCATCCTGCCGCCGTCGACACCCTCGCCGGTCATCAGCGTCAGGACGGTCTGCTGGAGATCGCAGATGTAGAGAAGCACCTCCGACCAGCCGAAGCGCCTGGCCTGCTCGCTCACGACCCGGGGCACCTCCGTCAGCGTGCTCAGATGGCTGGCCGAGAGGAGCTCACCCAGCATCTGGGCCCGGCCGGATGCCCTGCTCATCGCACATCCTCCTTCGGCCGCCGACGCGAACGATGTCGACGGGTACCCGGGGAGGACGGGGACGACTCGCCTCCCGTACGTTCCGGATCCGTCGGTTCGGCTCTTCTGCTCGGCACGCCGGTGGTCTCCCTCTCCAGGCTGCACCCCCGGCACCGGGAGCCGCCAGCACGGTCTCCGGACCTGGTCACAGGAGCACCGCGTGAGGACGCCACCACCGCGTGAGCCGGACGGACCGCGAAGGGCGGCCTGCCACCATGGACGGCATGAGCTTCGACACCGCTGCCATCGAACTCGCGACACAGCGCTACCGCGAGGCCGCCGCCGCCCTCGACGCCGCCCGCACTGACCTGGAGGCGGTGGTGGCGCAGGCGTTGCGCGACGGCGGCAGCGAGGGCGAGGCGGCGATCGCCGAGGTGACCGGCTGGTCGCGGGAGCGGATGCGGGAAGCGGCAGCGGGCGTGGCGGAACGGGAGGGGAACGCGTAGCGGCCCTGCCGTCCCCCGCACTGTCCGCACCGCCTCGGCGCACGCGTCTCGCGCACGGACACCTCACGCACGCCCCGTGTGCCCGCGAAGTCCCCGTACCCCATACGCTGCTTGGCGTCGTTACGCGGTCGCCTTGCGGCCGTTCCGCGGCCGGTCCGCCGTCGGTCGCGGTCGTCTCTCCGTCGTTCCGCCTCCGTATCCGCCCTTCGTATCCGCCCTTCGTATCCGCCGAGGAGATCCGCCGTGCTCGTGCTGCTGCCACCGTCCGAGGGAAAGACCGACGGCGGCCGGGGACGCCCCTTCGATCCGGACGGGATGTCGCTGCCGGGGCTGGCACCCGCACGCGAGGCGGTGCTGGAGGAGCTCGTGGGGCTCTGCTCGGCGGACGAGGAGAAGGCGCGCGACGTGCTGGGCCTCAGCGAGGGGCTGCGCGGCGAGGTGGCCAGGAACGCCCGGCTGCGCTCGGCACCCGCGCGCCCCGCAGGTGAGATCTACACCGGAGTCCTCTACGACGCCCTCGGCCTGGCCACGCTCAGCCCCGCGGCGAAGCGGCGGGCCGCGAAGTCGCTGCTGGTCTTCTCGGGCCTCTGGGGCGCGGTCGGGATCAAGGACCGCATCCCCTCGTACCGCTGCTCGGGCGGGGTACGCCTGCCCGGGATCGGCGCGCTCGGTGCGCACTGGCGGGAGCCGCTGGCGGCCGTACTGCCTGAGGCGGCCGGCACGGGCCCGTTGCTCGACCTGCGTTCGACGGCGTACGCACAGATGTGGAAGCCCACGGGCGAGCTGGCCGAACGCACCGTCACGGTACGTGTGCTGCAGTCGGCCATGGTGAACGGCGTCGAGAAGCGGACCGTGGTCAGCCACTTCAACAAGGCGACGAAGGGCCGGATCGTACGCTCCCTGCTGGAGGAGGGTCGGTCCCCCTCCGGCCCCGCGGCGCTGGTGAAGGCGCTGCGCGGGCTGGGTTACGCGGTGGAGGAGCCCGAGACCGGCCGGAAGCCGGGGAAGCCGCTGGCGCTGGACGTGGTGGTCTCGGAGCTTTGAGCCTCAGGCGGTCCAGCGGAACGTGGCTTCCCCCTGGACCGCGCGGCCCCGCGCGGTTGCCCCTCGGGGCACCGCCCGGCGAAGAAGGCGCCGTGACCGGGGCGTTCGGTTCAAGGGTGCGTTGCACTGCGCGCAACGTGCGTTGCGGCCTGCGGTGTGCTGGGGGGAGGATGCGCACATGGCTCCCGCTCCCCCCGCCTCACCGTCGCCGTCGCCCGCCCCCTCGCTGCTCGACATGGCGCCCGTGATCCCCGTCGTCGTGCTGGAGAATGCCGCGGACGCCGTGCCCCTCGCCCGTGCCCTGGTCGCGGGCGGGCTGCCCGTCGTCGAGATCACGCTGCGTACGGCCGCGGCCGGCGAGGCGATCCGGGCGATCACCGCGGAGGTGCCGGAGGCGGTCGCCGGCGCGGGCACCGTACTCACGCCCGGTCAGGCGGAGGACGCGGTGGACGCCGGGGCCCGCTTCCTCGTCAGCCCCGGCTGGACGGAGCGCACGCTGGAGGCGATGCTCGGCAGCGGAGTGCCCGCGCTGCCCGGGGTCTCGACGGCGTCGGAGGTGGTCGCGCTGCTGGAGCGCGGCGTGAGCGAGATGAAGTTCTTCCCGGCGGAGGCGGCCGGCGGCACCGCATACCTCAAGGCACTCGCCTCGCCCCTCCCCCAGGCCCGGTTCTGCCCCACCGGCGGCATCGACGAGGCCCGGGCCGGGAGCTATCTGACGCTGCCCAACGTCGGCTGTGTGGGCGGCAGTTGGATGGTGCCGGCCGAGGCGCTGGCCGCGCGGGACTGGCCCCGCATCCAGCGCCTCGCGCGGGGCGCCGCCGCGCTGCGCGACTGACGGAGCCGCACCCGGCCACCGGCGCCACCGGCGGCGCAGGGCACCGCTCGCACGGCGGCCACAGCGCGCACCCGTGCGACACCGACACCGGTGCCGGCACCGGCTCCGCTCGCGCCCACCGCCACGGCGCGACCGCTCAGCGGAGGTGCCCGGTGTCGTTGAGCAGCCGCAGCGACGCGTTGCCGTCGGAGTAGTAGGCGATCGCCGAGAGGCAGGCCGCCGACAGCTCCATGCGGAACAGCGCGCTGGGCGGCGCTTCGAGGGCCAGCCGTACAAGCGTCTTGACCGGCGTGACGTGCGTGACGAGCAGCACCGTCCTGCCGGAGTAGCGGGCCAGCAGCCTGTCCCGCGTCACGGCGACGCGTTCCGCGACCGTCGCGAAGCTCTCACCGCCGCCGGTCGGCCGCGCCTCGGTGGACCCCAGCCACTTCTCCAGGTCGTCCGGGAAGCGTTCGCGCACCTCGGCGAAGGTGAGGCCCTCCCAGGCGCCGAAGTCGGCCTCGCGCAGGCCGTCGTCGACGCGGACCTTCAGCCCGGTGCGTTCCGCGACGGCGGACGCGGTCTCCTGGCAGCGGCGCATCGGGGAGCTGACCACGGCCTGGAGCGTCCCGCGTGCGGCCAGCGCCCCGGCCGCCGCGTACGCCTGGCGCCAGCCGCCCGTGGAGAGCTGCGGGTCGGTGCCGCCGCTGCCGGAGAAGCGCTTCTCGGGCGTGAGCGGCGTCTCGCCGTGCCGCAGCAGTACGAAGGTGGTGGGCGGCCCGAGGTCCGGGCCCCAGCCGCTGTGCGGAGCGGACTCCTCGGACGCGCTGCCGCCGCCCGCGCCCGTCTCGCCCGCACCGGACACGGCGGGGGCGCCCGGTATCGGCGCCCCTTCCGCTCCGCCGCCCCTTGCCTTCTCGTCCGCGGCGTCCAGCTCCGCCGTCGAGGCGCCGGCAGACCACTCCTCGCCCCGCTTGCCCGCGTCCATGGCCTCGTTGGCGAGCCGGTCCGCGTGCTTGTTCTCCGCGCGGGGAATCCACTCGTAGTCCTGCACAGCGCCCGGCGGGAAGATCCGCTGCGCCTCGGCGGCGAGCGGCCGCATGTCCGGGTGCTTGATCTTCCAGCGGCCGGACATCTGCTCCACGACGAGCTTGGAGTCCATGCGCACCCGCACAGCGGCGTGCGGATCCAGTTCGTACGCCGCGCTCAGGCCCGCGATCAGTCCCTTGTACTCGGCGACGTTGTTGGTGGCCACACCGATGAACTGGGCCGTCTCCCGCAGGACTTCGCCACTGTCCGCGTCCCGTACGACCGCGCCGTAACCGGCGGGCCCCGGGTTGCCGCGCGAGCCTCCGTCCGCCTCGACGACGAAGGTGCGGCCTCCGCGCCTGCCGGCCCCGCCCGCCATCAGAGCCCGGACTCGGGCGTACGGACCAGGACCCGGCGGCAGTTCTCGCACCGCAGCACGGTGTCCTCCGGGGCTTGGCGGACTTCATTGAGCTCAGTGATGTTCAACTCCAACTGGCAGCCTTCGCAACGCCGCTGGAAGAGCCGGGCCGCTCCGACGCCGCCTTGCTGCTCGCGGATCTTCTCGTACAGCTTCAGCAGATCCGCGGGCACCGCCCCGGCCGCCGTGTCGCGTTCCCCGCGGACGGCGCCCGCCTCGGCGTCGATCTCCTGCAGCGCCGCGTCGCGCCGTGCGACGGCGTCCTCGGTCTTGGCCTCCACGGCTTCGACGCGCTGTGCCAGCTCGGCCGCCCGCTCGGCGGCCGCCTCGTGCCGCTCCATGACCTCCAGGACGACGTCCTCCAGGTCTCCCTGACGCCTGGCGAGGGAGGCGATCTCGCTCTGCAGGTTCTCCAGGTCCTTCGGGTTGGTGACCTGACCGGAGTCGAGCCGCTTCTGGTCGCGCGCTGCACGCTGCCGCACCTGGTCGACGTCGGATTCGGCCTTGGTCTGCTCGCGTGCGGTGTCGCTCTCCTCCGTACGGGAGGCGACTAGCAGATCGCGGACCTGGAGGAGGTCCGCCTCCAGCGACTGGATCTCTTCGTGCTCCGGCAGGTTCTTGCGCTTGTGTGCGAGCTGCGTGAGTCGGGTGTCCAGGGCCTGGACGTCCAGCAGTCGGATCTGATCGGCGGGCGCGGCGTTCAGTTGGGGGCTCCCGTGGTGATGTCGTTGGAGGCGCTGCGGTCGGAATCGGAGGGGCCGCCGGAAGCGGCGGCAGGGGCGACGGCGCCGTGCGATGCCGCGTGTGCGGTCCAGGGGTCGGTGACCGTGCGCGAGACGTGCGTACGCAGGCCCCAGCCGTGGCGGTCGGAGATCTCGTCGAGCTGTGCGGCGGCCTGCTCGCACCACGGCCACTCCGTGGCGAAGTGCGCGGCGTCCAGCAGCGCGATCGGCGAGTGCTCACGGGCCTCGGAGGCAGGGTGGTGGCGCAGGTCGGCCGTCAGATAGGCGTCGGCGCCCGCCGCGCGCACCTCCTCGAAGAGCCCGTCCCCGGAGCCTCCGCAGACGGCGACAGTGCGGATCATGCGGTCCGGGTCGCCGGCGGCGCGGATGCCCTGCGCCGTGACGGGCAGCCGGTCCGCGGCCCACTCCGTCAGCTCCGACAGCCGCATGGGGCGCGGCGGTTCGCAGATGCGGCCCAGTCCGCGGCGGCCCGCGGTGTCCGTGTCGTCCGGCACGAGAGGGCGCAGCACGCGCAGGTCGAGCGCGCCGGCGAGGGCGTCGGAGACGCCGGGGTCGGCGGTGTCGGCGTTGGTGTGCGCGACGTGCAGGGCGACGCCGTGCCGGATCAGCGTGTGGACGACGCGGCCCTTGAAGGTGTCGGCGGCGACGGTCGTCGTGCCCCGCAGATACAGCGGGTGGTGCGTGACGAGCAGTTGGGCGCCCAGCTCGACGGCCTCGTAGGCGATCTCCTGGACGGGGTCGACGGCGAAGAGGACCCGGTCGGCCTGGGCCTCCGGGCTGCCGACGTCACCGCAGACGGTGCCGACGGCGTCCCACTGCTCGGCCCGCTCGCGCGGCCAGAGACCGTCGAGCGCGGCGATGACTTCGGAGAGTGCTGGCACGCGGGAAAGGCTACCTTCCGCCTCCGCCCGGCCGTCCGGTCACCGTCCCACCGGGCGACGGCGGCCCGCCACGGGTGACGGGCACGCGGCCACCGGAGCGCGCGAACCCCGTCACAGCCGCGCCGAACAGCGTGCGCAGCACACGCCCGACAGGTCGCGCAGGCAATTCGCACATCCGCCACTCATCCGCGTGAAGGGTCCGAACTCCGATTGTTCGGGCGGCAGTACGACACCTAGGTTCCTCACTGGAGGTGATCGACCCATGACTGCCTGTGCCCCCGAGAGCATCGTCACGGACAGCCGGACGGCAAGGCACTCCACGTTCACGATCGCAGCCGACGGCGCCTATGCGGCCCGGCTCAACGCGTCCGCGGAGGACGGCTGGTTCCCGGAGCGCTGGACCCTGGACGGCCCCGAGCCGTATGCGGTCCCGCTGCCCGGTGCCCGCCCCGAGGAGACCGGCAGCCAGGTGCTGCCGCTGACCGACGGAAGGGTCTTGATCGCCCGCCGCGAAGGCGGCGCACACAAGCTCGCCCTGCTCTACCCGACGGGTCCCGGCACGGGTGAACTCTGCCTGGGCGCGGTCGAGTCCGAGCGGCTCACGCTGCTGCCTCCCGCCCCGTGCGGACGGCGCGCGTACGCGCTCACGGCCGGCGAGCACACCACAGGCGTGTGGCTGGTCGCCGGCAGCAGTGAAGGGGTGCCCCAACTGGTCGCCGAGGTGCCGGGCCGCTGCGCGGGCGGTGCCTGGCTGGACCGCGAGGGCCGGCTGCTCGCCGTCGACCGTACGGACACCGGCGGCACCGGCCGCACCAAGACGGTCGCCGTCGACCTGGGCCGCGGAGGCGAGGTCAGCCCGCTGCTTCAGATCACCGACGAGAGCGACGACCGCCTGCTGCTTGCCGACGCGGACAGCGGCCTGCTGATCGTACGGTCGGACGCGCCCGGCGAATTCCGCCTGGGCTGGGGGGTGCTGGGGTCCCACCGGCCCGTCCGCTTCCCGGAATCCCTGCATCCCGAGGGGGCGATGCTCACGCCCTTCGCCGTGCAGCCGGGGCAGATGCTGCTGCCCGAGAGCTGTGCTGTGGCGCTGCACGGGCAGACGACCGGTGCGCGCGCGGGCGGTGCGTGGCTGGGCGTGTGGCGGCCGATGCAGAAGGAGTTGCGGCGCTTCCGGGCTCCCGGCGGCTGGCTGCCGGGCAAGGGAGTGTGGACGCGCGAGGGCGAACTCCGGCTGCCCTGCGCGACCGCGCATGCGCCGTGCGGGCTGGCGCGGCTGCGGATGCGGGGCAGGAGCCCGGACGTCGAGGCAGGAGCGACCGTCGCCGGCACCGGGACGGGCGAAAGCCTGGGCGCGGGCGTGGACTTGAGCGTGAGCGTGCGGTCGGGCCCGACCGCGGAGACGGGCACGGGCGGTTCTCCGGGCGGTCTTCCGGGCGCTGCTTCGGGCGGAGCCTCGGACGCTGCTCCGGGCGGTCCGGGGGGCAACAGTGATGTCGGCGGTTCGCATGCGGAGGGGCCGGCCGAGGGGTCCGGCTCCGCTCCGGGGGCGGCCTCCGAGGCTGCACAGCGGGAGGCCCGCGAGGCCGTCCGTGGCGAAGAGGCTCCGCCCGCCGAAGGCGGCTCCCCTGCCGTCCCGCCGTCCGGACAGGGCGCGGCGGCAAGGGCGTTGCCGCCCGGAGCGCTGCCCCCGGAGCTTCCGCCGATGCGGGATGCGCCGATGCGGGAGGCATCGCCGAGGGATGCGCCGATGCGGCTGCCGGCACCGGCGCCGGTGGCGCGGGACGTTGGGGTGGCCGGCCCCGGCGGAGATCCCGGAGCCGCGGGGGCGCAGCCGGCCGGTGAAGCGCCCACGACTGCCGTTCCTTCCCCGTCCGCAGGCCCGCCTGCCGGCCCGTCCGCAGGTCCGTCAGTGGGCCAGTCCGCAGGCCCGTCTGCCGGCTCGCCTGTCGCCGTCACGGAGCCATGCGTACGGCGCAAGCCGGTGCCGCTCCAGGACGCCCCGCTCGCCACAGCGCTCCATGACGCCGTCGTCCGCGCGAGGACGGCGTGAGCAGGCCGAGTTCGCCAAGTACCCTTCGTGAGACTCTGACCGGGTACCAAGCAGCAATGTGATCCACGGAGTTACCCGCGATGTCCGAGACCCAGGCCGGGACCGAAACGCGAAGCAGTCAGGCGTCGAGCGGCTCAGGCAAGCACAGAGGGCAGGCCGCGCCCGGCGGGGAGGAGTCCGGGCAGCACTCCAAGGGGCGTCACCGGCGTCCGCCGCAGCAGAGCGAGCCGGAGTAGCAACGCGGCCCCTGGACACCGCGCCTGACGGTCACATGAGGCGAACGCCTCCTGCTCGCAAGGGAGTTCGCGGCCGGGCACACGCCGCAGGGGCGACGCTGCTGCGGGCGGCGTCAGGAGTGTGTGACGACGGCGCCGGTCAGCACGGGGGCGTCGTCCCGTTCGACGGCGGTGACGGACAGCAGCACGCGCCCCGGCTCTCCCGCCGCCACGTCCCCTTCCCCTTCCCCGCCCCGGTCGCCCTGCCCGTCGGCGGGCTCGGTCCACATCCGTACGCGCAGCGTCTCGCCGGGGAAGACGACACCGGCGAAGCGTGTGCGGTAACTCCCCACCCGGGTCACGTCCCCGCCGAGCACGGTGTCGACCACGGCCTTCAGCACCATTCCGTACGAGCAGAGGCCGTGCAGGATCGGCCTGTCGAAGCCCGCGAGCGCCGCGAACTCCGGGTCGGCGTGCAGCGGATTCCAGTCGCCGGAGAGACGGTAGAGCAGCGCCTGGTCCTCCCGGATGCCGCGGCGGACCTCCCGGTCGGGGGTCCGTGCGGGCGGCCCGGACTCGGCCGACGGCCCCCGTTCGCCGCCGAAGCCGCCCTCGCCTTTCACGAACATCTCCGCTCGTGAAGTCCACAACGGGCCGTCGTCGTCGGCTGCTTCGGAACGCAGCACGATGACGGCGGCCTTGCCCTTGTCGTACACGGCGGTGACGGAAGAGGTCTGCGTCGCGCTTCCCGCGGCCGGAAGGGGCCGGTGCGTCTCGACGCTCTGACCGCCGTGCAGCACGGCGGCGAGATCCACGTCGACACCGGGCGCCGCCAGCCCCCCGACCACTCCCGTCCCCCCGCCCGCCACGGTGGCGAAGCTCGGCAGCACGTGGAGCCGGCTCTCCAGCGTGTAGCGCAGCTCTCGCGGGTCCGTCGCGGGAACACCCGCCCCGAGTCCGAGGTGGTACAGCTGAACGTCCTTGTGTTCCCAGGTGATCCGCGTGCTGCTGGGCCCGGCGGACAGCGCCCGCTCCACGTCGATCGGCATCGCTCCTCAGCTCCTTCCCACCTGCGGAGGATAGCCAGGGGTCGCGGGTCCGGGCCGTGCCGCCCGGCCGCGGCCCGGACCCGCACCGCCGGCACGGCCTCTACACAACCGGCGCCGCAGGGTGAAGACTTCGGTGTCCGGAGGGATTCGGAAACGTCGGGGGGACCGGACACGTCGGGGCGACCGGGTGCGCCGAGGAAAGCGGCAGGCGTCCGGCAGTCGTTCGGCAGTCGTCGGCGAACCGGCCCGCAGAGCAGCCAGGGGGAAATCTTGGACCTGAACGGAAAGGCCGGCCAGCACGCCGGCGGTGAGATCGATACGAGCGTTCCGCACTCGGCGCGCATCTGGAACTACTGGCTCGGCGGCAAGGACAACTACGTGGCCGACCGCGAGGCGGGCGAGCAGTACCGTCAGGCCTTCCCCGGCATCGACGAACTCGCCCGCGCCTCCCGCTACTTCCTCGTCCGCACCATCCGCTTCCTGGCCGCCGAGGCCGGCGTGCGGCAGTTCCTCGACGTCGGTACGGGCCTGCCCACCGTCGACAACACGCACGAGGTCGCACAGCGGGAGGCCCCGGACGCCCGCATCGTCTACGTCGACAACGACCCGCTGGTCCTCGTACACGCGAATGCGCTGCTCACCAGCTCACCGGAGGGCAGGACGTCGTACATCGAGGCCGATCTGCGGGATCCGGCGACGGTGATCGCCGGTGCCCGGGAGACCCTCGACCTGTCCAGACCGGTCGCGCTCATCCTCAGCGGAGTCCTCGGCCACATCGGAAACCACGCGGAGGCCTGCGGGATCATCCGCGGTCTCATGTCCGAGCTGCCGTCCGGGAGTTACCTCTCCCACAACGACGGCATCGATGAGAACCCGGACACCAACGCGGCGCAGGACGACTACAACGACTCCGGTGCCGTGCCCTACGTGCTGCGTTCGCCGGAGCAGATCCGCGCCTACTACGAGGGGCTGGAACTCGTGCCGCCGGGCGTGGTGCGCATCAACCTGTGGCGTCCCGACGTCGGCGAGGACGACGTCCCGGAAGCGGCGGCGTACGGGGGCGTCGGCCGCAAGCCGTGAGCACGCACGAGGCGGGGACCGGGGCCGGGACCGGGAGCGGCGCGTCAGCTCTCGCCGCGGACCATCGGCCTGGGACTCCCGGTGCCGGCGGCCGTACCGTCGTCCCGGTCCGCGTCCCCGTCCCCGTCCTTGTCCGTCTCCCCGTCCTTGTCCGTCTCCCCGTCCTTGTCCGCGTCCGCTTCCCCCTCTCCCACCGTGCCCTCACGGCCGGAGCGCGGGAGGACGAACAGCACGAGCGCCGCGCACAGCACGAGGGCGGCGGCGGCGCTGAGGAAGGCCAGCCCGTAACCGGATGCCAGCGTCCGGGGATCGGCGGCATCCCCGATACGGGCTGCGGCGATGGTGGAGAACACCGCGAGGCCGAGTGAACCACCCATCGTCCGCGCCGTGTTGAACAGCCCGGAGACCAGTCCCGCATCTCCGTGCGCCACTCCCGACATGGCCACCGACGCCAGCGGCGTGCCCGCGATGCCACCGCCGAGCGCCATCAGCACGCCCGGGCCCGTGACGGTCGCCAGGAAGCCGCCGCCCGCGTGCATCCCGCTCTGCCACAGGCAGCCGGCGCCTGCCAGCACCACCCCCGCCAGGGCAACGTTCCGTGCCCCGAACCGCACCATCAGCCGCGGTGCGGCCTTCGATCCGAGCACGATGCTCAGCGACTGCGGAATGAACCCGAGCCCGGCCTCCAGCGGCGTGTAGTGCAGCACGTTCTGCATGTAGAGCGACATGAAATACCACATGCAGAACAGGGCACCGCCGCAGACGAACATCGCCCCGTTGGCCGCCGAGACGGCTCTGCTGCGGAAGAGCCGCAGCGGCACCAGCGGTGCCTTCGTACGCGCCTCGACCGCGATGAACACCGCGAGCAGAGCCAGGCCCGCCGCCAGCGGCCACAGCACGGACGGCGCCGTCCAGCCCACGGCCTCCGTCCGTACGATGCCCCAGGCCAGTGTCCCCAGCCCCAGCGTGACGAGCAGCGCACCCGGGAGGTCCAGGCGGCGCCCGGCCCGCGCGTCCCGGCCCTCCGAGACCCACACGGCGGCGGCCAGCAGCACGACGGCGCCCACGGGGACGTTGATCAGCAGCACCCAGCGCCACGACAGCGCGTCGGTCAGCACGCCGCCGACGAGGCCGCCCGCCGCTCCCCCGCCCGCGCCGACGGCGCTCCATGTGGCGATCGCGCGCGTACGGGCGCGGCCGGGCGGAAAGGCCGTGGTGAGGATCGTCAGCGTGGCCGGTGCCAGCACGGCGGCTCCCGTGCCCTGCAGCGCACGGGCCGCCAGCAGGTGCCACGGCTGCTGCGCGAGGCCGCCGAGGAGGCTGGCCGCGGTGAACAGCGCGAGCCCCAGCAGGAACGTCCGCTTCCGGCCGAAGATGTCGGCTGCCCGTCCGCCCAGCAGCATCAGCCCCGCGAAGGCCAGGGTGTAGCCGTTGAGGACCCACTGCAGTCCGGCGGCGTCCATGCCCAGGTCGGTCCGCATGGACGGCAGCGCGACGTTGACCACCGAGACGTCGAGCACCACGAGGAACTGCCCGGCGCAGGCGGCGAGTACCACCGCCCACAGTCGTACGGGGGCGCCTGAGCCGTCGCCGGCGGCGGCCGGTCCGGCGCCGGAGCCGGGGACGGGCCCGGCGTCGGGGACGGCGGCCGAGTCGCCGTCGGGCACGGAGGGGACCTTGTCTGTCATCGCCGACATGCTCGCAGGTACCCGCACGGACGCCCACCGGATAACGCGGCGACGAGGACGGTGACGGACCGCGTCGTTGCGAGCCGGGCTCCCGGCCGGCTCTGTCAGCGGCTAGAGGCGGCAGCCGGTGAGGAGTTGGTCGAGATTGCGGCGGGCGAGTGGCTCCAGTGCGATGGTTCCGCTGCTGTCGGTCCAGCTCTCGACCGCGACTCTCAAGGCGGTCACGGTTGCGGCGGCCACGAGCCGGACGCGGGGACTGTCGGGGTGGTCTTCGCAGCGTTCCGCGAGGAAGCCGCGGAGCAAGTGCTCGAAGTCGGTCAGCACCCTGAGGTAGCTGCCGGCCAGGGCGGGTGTGCGGGCGAGCAGACGGGTCCTGATGAGCTGCGTGTCGCGGTCGCTCTCGAAGAACGCCGCGGCTTCGCTGAGGGGCGCGGACAGCGACTCGTGCAGCGACTCTCCGGGTGGCCGTCGGCGCAGCTGCTCGGCGGCGCGGCCGAGCCCCTCTCTCGAACCGGCGAGCACGACGTCTTCCTTGGAGGAGAAATAACGGAAGAACGTCCGGCGCGAGATGAGGACGGCGTCGCAGATGCCGTCGATCGTCGTGGCCTCGTACCCGCGGTCGACGAACAACCGCAGGCCGGTGTCCTCGATGGACGCCCGCGTCAGCGCCTTCTTGCGTTCCCGCAGGCTCATGAACCCCCCTCTGGATGGGACCGCGTTCGCAAATCAACAGGCTAGCCTCCCGATTGACAAATGGCACTCAGTGGCGTTTTCCTCTGAGAGGCAGATCACTGATCTGCACACCAGCGCATCCCGAGGACGAGGCGGCGGCAGCCGCAGACTTCGGCAGCCGTCCAGAGAAGAAGGGGTTCACGTGACTGAGGAGCGACGACAGGGTCAGACCGTTTCTGTCGAGGACGCCGATTTCGACGCGTTCTATCGGGGCGAACGGCCACTCGCAGGCCCGCCGGTGGACTTCGGTGGCTGCGTCCCGTGGGACATCGGAGAGCCGCAGCCGGTGCTGGTCGGACTGGAACGTGACGGGCAGATCCGCGGCGAGGTACTCGACGCCGGATGCGGTACGGGTGACAACTCGCTGTTCCTCACCAAACGCGGCTATCAGGTAACCGGGTTCGACGGCGCACCGACCGCGCTCAAGCTGGCACGGCAGCGTGCACGGGACCGTGGGCTGGACCCCCACTTCGTGGAGGCGGACGCGACCCGGCTGGACGGCCTCGAGCAGCGGTTCGACACGATCCTGGACAGCGCGCTCTATCACTGCCTCGGCGACGAGCAGCGACGTGAGTACAGCGCGGCCCTGCATCGCGTCGCCAAGCCAGGCGCGCATCTGCACCTGTTCTGCTTCTCCGACGCCGAACCCGAGAAGTCGCTGTTCTCCGTCAGCCAGGACGACTTGCGCGCCAATCTGGGGCAGCACTGGGACATCACGAGCATCACGCCCGCGAATTACACCAGTTCCTTCACCCGTGAAACCGCCGGGCGTCTGTTCAGCCAGCCCGCCTTCCAGGAGACGGGCGCTCCACTCAACCCGGACAGGCTCGACACCGACGAGCAGGGACGCATCCTGCTGCCCGTCTGGTATCTCCACGCAGCACGAAGCTGACGCTCTCCCGAGCAAGCCACTCGTGGGTTCCCGTCGACGCGGACCGCGCGCTCCGCTGCCCGGTCACTTGCTCTGGCGTCGCTTGCTCCCCGCGTCACTTGCTCTCGCGCTCGTCCGCCGGCTCCCAGAGCGCGTGTTCGCGGCGCGCCCACGCGCGGTCGGCCCTGCCGGTGCGCATGGCCCGGCGGGCCTCGGGGTGTGCCACCGCCATCGCCACGTGCGCGGCGAGTACGGCGCCGATGGCCAGAGCGAGCCAGTCGTGGACGAACGTCGCACTCGTACGCCACTGCAGCGGCGCGAGCCCGGTGAACCACATGAGCAGCCCGGTCCCCGCCATCACCAGTACGGCGCCCGCGGTCCAGGCGGCGAAGACCTTCTGCCCGGCGTTGAACTTGCCAGCGTCCCGGCCCCAGTCCTCGCCCACCGGCGGGTACGGGCGGCGGGCGCGCCGGGCCCGCCGCAGCCAGCGCCGGTCGTGCGGTCCGAACCGGTTGAGGCGGCGCAGATCGGCGCGCAGCGCGCGCGAGGCCAGACCTGCCAGCACCGGCGCGGGCAGCAGCAGCCCGGACCATTCGTGCAGGGTCACCATGAGGGCGCGGCGTCCGGCGAGTTGAGCGAGCCCGGGTACGTAGAGGCAGAGGGCGGTGCCCACGCACACGGCCATGAGGAGGCTGGTGGTGCGGTGGCACCAGCGCACGGCCCGCGTGAAGCGCAGCACGTCCGGGGACGGAGCCCCCGTACCGGTCGAGGCAGGGTTCGGAGGCGCGGTCGAGGCAGGGTTCGAGGCCGGGTTCGAGGCCGGGTTCGAGACCGCGGGGGTCTGCCCGTCAGGCGGCTGTCGGAGCATCGTCACGTCCGTTCGAGCTGCCGACCCAGCCGTCCACGGCGTAGCCGCGCTTCTCCCAGTAGCCGGGCTCCACTTCGCGGGTGAGCTCGATGCCCGAGAGCCACTTCGCCGACTTGTAGAAGTACATCGGTGCGACGTACAGCCGTACCGGGCCGCCGTGTTGGTGGCTTACGGGCTTGTCCTGCATGCCCAGCGCGATCAGTACGTCGTCACGCCGCGCCTGCTTCAGCGTCAGGCTCTCGCTGTAGATCCCGTCGAAACAGGTGAAACGGACGGCGGTGGCCTCCGGACGCACACCGGCCAGATCGAGGACGTGGGAGAGGCGTACGCCTTCGAAAGGCGTGCTCGGCACGCGCCAGCCCGTCACGCACTGCACGTCGCGCACGATGCGGTGCTGCGGCATTCCGCGCAGCTCCTCGAGGCCGTAGCGGGCGGGGCGTTCGACGAGGCCGCCGACGGTGAGTTCGTAGTCGCGAGGCCCGCGGCGCGGAACGGAGGTGGCCACCGAGTAGTAGCGGAATCCGCCCCCGTTGGGCAGCAGGCCCGTCACGCCGGTCGGGTCCTTGCCGGACACGGCGCTCAGGACGCTCTCCGTGCCGCGTTGCACGTACGGCGCGGTGACCAGCCCCGCCGCGCCCAGCCCGAGCATGCCGAGCACCAGGCGCCGGCCGACCGGGGAGCCCTCGCCGTCGGCGGACGTGCCGGGCGGGACGGGGGCATCGGCGGTGCCGGGGCTTCCGGGGCCTCCGGCAGAGCCGGCGTCGCCGCCGGTGTGGGCTGAATCGGCTGTCTCCACAGCACGATTCGAGCACTGCGGGCCGCGCGGCGCCAGTGCCCCCGTAGGACCGTCAGACTTCCGTCATCTGCCGCCCCCGCCCGGTCCCGCCCCGCCCGCCGGGCCCGCGCAAGGGCGCCCGGCAGCCGTGAGGCAGCATGAACTGCCACGTCACACCGCCGTCTCCCGCCCCCGAAGGAGCCCGAACCGCATGAGCCAGCCCCCCGCGGAGCCGCAGCCGCCCCGTGCCCCGGCGCAGGCCCCGGCACCGGCCCCGGAGACGTTCGCCGCGTTCGAAGCGGCGAAGGGCTTCATGCCGGCCGACGAGGGCCTGGCCTTGTACGCGGCGGCCGCCGAGGCCGCGCGGCTCGGGCTGCCGCTGCTGGAGGTCGGCACCTACTGCGGCCGCTCCACGCTCCTCCTCGCCGACGCCGCACGCGCCGCCGGAGTCACCGCCGTAACCGTCGACCACCACCGCGGCAGCGAGGAGCAGCAGCCGGGCTGGGAATACCACGACCCGGACGTGGTCGACCCGCACACCGGCCTGATGGACACCCTCCCCGCGTTCCGCCGCACGCTGCAGGCGGCAGGCCTGGAGGAGCACGTCGTCGCCGTCGTCGGCCGCTCGCCGCGCGCCGCCGCGCTGTGGGGCCGTCCGCTGGGCCTCGTCTTCATCGACGGCGGCCATACGGACGAGCACGCCACCGCCGACTACGAAGGCTGGGTGCCGCATCTCACGCGCGGCGGGCTGCTGGTGGTGCACGACGTCTTCCCGGACCCGGCCGACGGTGGTCAGGCGCCTTACCGCATCTACCGGCGGGCGCTCGATTCCGGTGCGTTCAGGGAGGTTTCGGCGACGAGGTCGCTGCGGGTTCTGCGACGTACGGACGCAGCGGTCGGATCGGGCGGCTAGCATCCTGGACGTGTCCAACGGAAGCCCCACCCCGCCCGATCCGTCTCACTCCGGAACCGGCCCCGGTGCCGGCACCCGGTGGTCCCCGGAGCCGCGGCGGTCCCGCCGGCTGGGCATGCGCCTGCTGATCACACTGGGGGTGCTGATACCGACGTCGTTCGCGGGCTGGCTGGTGTGGCAGTCCGCTGACCAGTCGGCAGGGGCGGGGAAGCCCGGGCCGACGCTGGTGCCGCTGCCGGACGACTCGCGGGAGGATTCCGGTTCCGGGGCGTCCGGGGGCGATCCGGCCGGTGGGAGCGGTTCGCAGGACGGACGCGGCGGCAAGAGCCTGGCCGGCATGACCGTCGTCCTCGACCCGGGCCACAACCCCAACAACCGCCGTCACACCGCCGAGATCAGCCGCAGCGTGAACATCGGCACCGGCCGCAAGGCGTGCGACACCACCGGTACGGCCACCGCCTCCGGCTACTCCGAGGCGGAATTCACGCTCGATCTGGCCCGCCGCGTACGGGCCGGTCTGCGCGAGCGCGGCGCGACGGTGGAGCTGACGCACCAGGGGCGCAGGCCGTGGGGGCCGTGCGTGAACGCCCGTGCCGAGGCGGGCAACCGGGCGGACGCCGACGCCGTCGTCTCACTGCACGCCGACGGAGCACCGTCCGGCGCACGGGGCTTCCATGTGATCCTCCCGGAGTCGGTGAACGAGGGGAAGGCCGACACCAGGGCCATAGCCGGCCCTTCGCGCAACCTGGGTCGTGAACTGGCCGACACCTTCCGCGAGTTCACGGGATCGAAGCCCGCCGCCTACGCCGGGGACGGCGAAGGCACCGACACACGCGGCGACTTGGGCGGGCTCAACCTCACCCGCGTACCCAAGGTCTTCCTGGAGTGCGGCAACATGCGCGACCCGCAGGACGCCGCCGATCTGACCGACCGGAAATGGCGTGACCGCGCCGCGCGCGGCGTGGTGGAAGGTATCGCGGGATTCCTCGCGAAGAAGCCCTGAAGGCACCGCGAAGACGCCGCCGAAAGCACCCCCGAAGCACCCCTGGACCACCATCCTGCGCTGAAGTCGCCCCGCCGGGGCGGTCACTGGACCCATCCGTACGATGGGGTGCTACCCCGGCAGAGACCACAGACCGTATGAAACCTACTAAGGACGCTAAGTGAACATCCGCTCGCTCACACGAGGCGATGGCGCGGTGATCGGGGCAGCGCTGCTGCTGCTGATCGCTTCCTTCTTCCCGTTCTTCGACTTCGACGGAGACTGCCCCGTCGATTCCTGCAGCGTGTCCGCCTGGTCGCGCGTCACGCTTCCGATGCTGCCGACCGTGCATCTGCTCGGTCTCGTCGCCGCGGCGCTGTTCGTCGCCGCCCGTCTGCTGCCGGAAGGCCGGAAGCTGCTGGGGCTGGCCCTGGACCAGTGGGGGATGGTGCTCTGCCTGGTCGTCGGCTGGGCCGGCATCTGGTCGCTGGTCGCTGTCCTCATCCCGACCCTGGATACGCCGGGTGCCGCCGCCGATCCGAACGAGAACTGGACGCTGGCCGCCGGTGCTTACCTCACTCTCGTCCTCGCCCTCGCGCTGGCGGCGGCCGGCGCCCTGAGCACGACGCTCGCCGCGCTGAAGGCCCCGCTGCTCCCTGCTCCCAAGCCCGCTCCGTACGGCGCGCCGCAGCAGGGCGCCTACGGTTACCCGGGTGGGCCTCAGCCGGGCCAGCCGGGCCAGCCGGGCCCGTACGGCGGCCAGCCGCAGGGCGGTTACGGCTACCCCGGCGGACCGCAGCAGGGACATCCGGGGCAGCCCGGCCCGGCGCAGGGGGGAGCGCCGGGGCAGCCCGGCGCTCAGCAGGCACAGCCCGGAGGCCCGGCGGCAGGCGGGGGCGCCCCGGACCCGAACTTCCAGCCGTTCTGGTTCGCCGTGCCGGTCACCCGGCCGCTCTTCGGCGAGGACGGCGCTCCCCAGCCCGTGGCCGAACTGGCCCCCGGTACCTGGTACTTGGCCGTGGAGCAGCGCGGTCAGGCGCTCATCGCCCAGACCCAGGACGGTCGCCGCGGCGTCCTGCAGGACACCTCGGGCATCCAGCGCGGCTGAGTCCCTGCCTTTACGAAAACGGCCCCTCCTCCCGGCCGGCCCGGGGAGAGGGGCCGTTCCGTTGTCCCGGCGCGGCTCCCGCCGGGTTCGCGCCGTCAAACAGGCCCTGGAAGTCCTCACTCTGCAGCGAGGCGGAACCGCTTGGTGCCTGATGATTGGTGGAGTTGTCCAGGCGGTTCGCGCCGTCGGGACCGCCCACACTCGCCGACGAATCACTGAGACCGGACTTCGGAAGACGGAGAAAGAGGATGAGCCCGATCCAGATCCCACAAGCACTCGGACGGCCTTCATACGGTTCGGAGAAGGAAATCTGGCGCACCCTTTGCGCGTACTGCGAGGCCATTGACGCTGCCGATCTCGACGGAGTCGCCAGACTCTGGGAGCACGGGACGTGGCCTTTTGCGGGCGAGCCGGGCTCGGAGCCGGTACGCCGCTGGCTTGATGACCACGTGATCCTTCACGACGGGCGAACCCACACCAAGCACCAGCTCACGAACGTCGTGATCGACGTCGACGAAGAGGCAGGAAACGCCTCATTCACGAGCTGCGCCAGCATCTGGCAGGCCCTTCCGGACTTCCCGCTGCAACCGATCATCTATGCGCGCTTCAACGGCACCTTTGAACGCTTGGATGGACGGTGGTGGTGGAGGACGCTTGAGGTAGTGCCGGACCTGATCGGTGATACCAGCCGACATGTTCGCGGGTGAAGGAAGGTGGCACAGGGGAGGCCCGGAATCCCTTTCGGCAGGCCCGCAGTCATGTTTGCCGGTTGAGCCGTTCTGCGGCGTCTCCAACTCTCAGCAGCAGTCCGGCGGCAGCCCCTGCGGGAGGTCGTCCCCTCCGAAGACCGCGACGGTCGCCTCGTCGCCGCCCAGCGCCGCGACGGCCAGCAGCAGCGAGCCCGCCGTCCAGCTCGTGAGCTCCTCCGGCCAGACGGCCTCGTCCTCGAAGACGTAACCGGTCCAGTAGAGGCCGTCCTCGGCGCGCAGATGCTGCACCCACTCCAGGATCCGGCGGGCACGGTCCCGCTCCCCCAACGCCCAGAGCGCCAGGGCCAGTTCGGCGCTCTCACCACCCGTCACCCACGGGTTGGGAAGCACGCAGCGCACGCCCAGGCCAGGCACGACGAAGCGGTCCCAGCCCTCCTCGATCCGTGTTCTGGCCTCCTCGCCGCGCAGCGCGCCGCCGAGGACGGGGTAGTACCAGTCCATGGAGTAGCGGCCCTTGTCGAGGAAGCGTTCCGGGTGGCGGCGCACAGCATGGCCGAGCTGCCCGAGCGCCAGCTCCCAGTCCGGCTGCGGCTCTTCACGGTGCTCGGCCATCGCCAGCGCGCAGCGCAGCGCCTGGTGCACCGACGAAGAGCCGGTGAGCAGGGCGTCCCGAGCCGGAGTGCCGTCGGCCTCACGCTTCCAGCCGATCTGGCCGCCGGGCAGCTGGAGCCGCAGCACGAACTCGACGGCGCCCACGACCGCCGGCCACATCCGCTGCAGGAAGGTCTCGTCCCGCGTGGCGAGGTAGTGATGCCACACGCCGACGGCGATGTACGCGCAGAAGTTGCTCTCGCGTGCACGGTCGGTGGGTTCCTGGATCTCTCCGTCGGCGTAGGCGGCGTACCACGAGCCGTCGGGCAGCTGATGGTCGGCGAGCCACCGGTAGGCGGCCTCTGCGGCGGCGTGCTCGCCGGCGGCGTCCAGCGCCATCGCGGCCTCGGTGTGGTCCCACGGGTCGAGGTGGCCGCCGCGGAACCAGGGGATGGCGCCGTCGGGACGCTGGACGGCCAGCAGCCCGTGCACGGTCTGCCGGGCCTGCGCGGCCGTCAGTACGCCGTCGAGTACGAGCCGTTCCGTGCGCTCCGGGCTCGTCACGCCTGCCCCTGTGCCGCGCCCGTGGCGCCGGCCGGACCCGCTGGACCTGCGGGCCCCGAACCCGCCGGACCTC
Source organism: Streptomyces sp. DSM 116795 (assembly GCF_055792905.1). Taxonomy (NCBI): domain Bacteria; kingdom Bacillati; phylum Actinomycetota; class Actinomycetes; order Kitasatosporales; family Streptomycetaceae; genus Streptomyces; species Streptomyces sp. DSM 116795. Next base: position 5,567,170 of record NZ_CM147707.1, on the reverse strand, counting down.
CCGGACCCGCGGAATCTGCCCGACCCGCCTTCTCCCCCTCCCCGGGCGAAACCCCCTCCGGGAGGTGCGGTTTCGTCGCGTACGCCACGAAGCTCTTCCCGATGAGCGGGTCGAGGGCCTTCTCCGCGAGGCGCGTGGCCAGGGGCTTCTTCATGATGTCCCAGACCAGCAACCGGTGGTACGCGCGCACCGGCAGGGCCGCGTCGTCGCCGTCCCGGTCCACGCCGAAGGCGCACTTGAGCCACCAGTACGGCGAGTGCAGCCCGTGCGCGTGGTGTGTGCCGTACGGGCGGAGGCCGGCTTCGCGCATCCTGCCGAGGAGTTCGTCCGCCCGGTAGATGCGGATGTGACCGCCCTCGACCTCGTGGTAGGCGTCGCTCAGCGCCCAGCAGACCTTCTCCGGCCCGTAACGCGGCACGGTCACCGCGATGCGGCCGCCGGGCCGCAGCACCCGCACCATCTCGGCGAGCACGCCCTTGTCGTCGTGGATGTGCTCCATCACCTCGGAGATGATCACGACGTCGAAGCTGTCGTCGGGGAAGGGCAGGGCGAGCGCGTCGCCCTCCATTGCGGTGGCCGTGGCGCCCGCCGGCGCCTCGCCCGCCTCGGCCATCGCCGCGAACCAGCTTGCGACTTCGCGGATCTCCTCCGCGTTCCGGTCCAGCGCGACGACGCGTGCCCCGCGCCGGTAGCACTCGAAGGCGTGCCGGCCGCCACCGCAGCCCAGGTCGAGCACGCGGTCGCCCGGCGCGAGCGGGAAGCGGGAGAAGTCGACGGTCAGCACGGGTCTGCCTCTGCTTTCAGCGTGGTCGGCGACGGTGGGGGAACGAGCGGCGGGAACGGCGAGGGAGACGGCGGGCGCCCGGGCCCGGACTTGGCCTCGGGCTCGGTGCGTGAGTCCTCAATGGCCGGCACTCAAAGGTCAGTTCGGCACGCAGGCGGCCCTCCGCGAACGTTCTGCCGCGCGGGCCGGCTGCCCTGCCATCGCCGCGCGGTAGTGCGCCACGGTCCCGCGTGCCGCCTGCTCCCAGGTGAAGTTGCGCAGCACGCGTTCGCGTCCGGCGGCCCCGAGGCGGGCACGGAGGGAGGCGTCTCCCAGCAGACATCCGAGTGCTGCGGCCAGGGCGCCCGCATCGCCGGCGGGCACGGCGAGGCACGTCTCGCCGTCCTTGCCCGCGACTTCGGGGAGGGCGCCGCCGGTCGTGGCGACCAGCGGCGTGCCCGTCGCCATGGCTTCGGCGGCGGGCAGCGAGAACCCCTCGTACAGCGACGGCACGCAGGCGATCTGCGATCCGCGCACCAGACCGGCCAGTTCGGCGTCGCTGATGCCCTTGACGAACTCCACCGCCGGGCCGAGCCCGTAGCGGGCGAGCGCGTCCGCCACCGGGCCCTCCTCGGGCCGCTTTCCGACGACCACCAGATGTGCCTCCGGGATTTCCGTACGGACCTTGGCCAGCGCCTCGACCAGGTACACCAGCCCTTTGAGCGGTACGTCCGCGCTGGACGTCGTCACGATCCGTCCGGGCACCTCCGGAACGGAGGAATCCGGCGAGAAGAGGCCGGTGTCGGCACCGATGTGCACGACGTGGATGCGATCCTGCCGCACTCCGAGCCGGTCGGAGATCTCCTGCCTGGACGATCCGGAGACCGTCAACACCGACGGCAGCCGCCGCGCCACCCGCCCCTGCATCCGCGTGAAGCCGTACCAGCGGCGCACCGAGGCGCGGGCACGGCGGGTCGTGGCCGCGTCCAGATCGAGCTGCCGGTCGACGGTGATGGGGTGGTGGACGGTCGTGACCAGCGGCGCACCGAGGTCGCCGAGGAGCCCGTAGCCGAGCGTCTGGTTGTCGTGCACGACGTCGAACTCGCCCCGGCGGGCGGCCAGATGACGGCGTGCGCGCAGCGAGAAGGTGAGCGGCTCGGGGAAGCCGCCGGTCCACATCGTCGCGACTTCCAGCATGTCCACCCAGTCCCGGTACTCGCCGCGGCCCGGGGTGCGGAACGGATCGGGCTGCCGGTAAAGGTCCAGGCTGGGCAGCTCGGTGAGGGTGACGCCCTCGTCGAGAACGGGGTACGGCTGGGCCCCGATCACCTCGACGGTGTGGCCGAGGCGGGCCAGTTCGCGCGACAGGTGCCGCACATAGACGCCCTGGCCGCCGCAGAACGGGTTGCCCTTGTACGTCAGCAGGGCGATCCGCAGAGGTCTCTCGCTGTGGCCGCCGCCGTACGCCGCCGCGGGGGCGGGTGTGCCGGGGAGGGCGACGGGCCCGGCGGGTCCGCTGCCTCCGGTCGCCAGGGTGTCCCGTACGGCCTCTGCGGTCACTCACGGCCCCCTTCATCACGGCGCTTCCACCGTGATGGGAGACACCGGCGCTGTTCCTGGACGGTTCGGGAGACGGGCCCGGCGGGGCCGCCAACCTGTGGACCAAGAATTTACCGGCCGGTCACTTATCCCGAGCAGCCGAGGCAGGTGATTCGCGCCACCCGTCGCCCACCTGCGACGGGCCGGCCGTCGGAGCGGGCGGGGTGGTGTCCGGGCCGGATTCACGACGGATACAGGCGGGCGCGGCGAAACGGGCGGTAGGAATGCGGGTCGGGTTCGGCCGCAGGTGCTCGGCCGTTCGCGTTGAACAGCCGGGTCCAGCTGTGGTGTTCAGCTGCCGGGTGCAACCGCACGGTCGCCCACGGGAGCTGGTGCGCCCCGACGGCACAGCTCACTGACCGCTGCTGAACCAGCGTGTGACAATCGTGGCGTGACGGCAGCGAACGGACGCCTGCGGGTGCTGACCTTGAACGCGTTGGCACCGAACCACGCCGACGGCGCACGGCGGCGGACGGCGCTGGGCGAGGTTCTCCGGGAGTTGAATCCCGACGTGATCGCCCTCCAGGAGGTTGTCCGCGCAGAGGCCGATGCACTCCAGGAGGACGGCTGGCATGTGATGCCGCATCCGGTGTGGGCTCCCGACGACGTCGGGGCGCTGCTGGCCACTCGCCGTCCCGTCGGCGAGGTAGGCAAGCACACCTTGCAGGTGACCGAGCGCATCACGCACCTGCCGTGGTGCGGCGTGGTGACCGCTGAACTGCCGCTGCCCGAGCCGATCGGGGGCGTGCTGCTGGTGCACCACAAGCCGACCTGGCCCTACGGCTACGAGCGGGAGCGGGAGCTTCAGGCGGTGGCGGCCGCCCGGTTCGTGGAGGATGCGCTCGCTGAGCGGCCGATGCCCCATGTGGTGCTGCTCGGTGACTTCGACGCGTCACCGGATGCGGCCAGCATCCGCTTCTGGCGTGGCTTGCAGTCGCTGGACGGCACCAGCGTCTGCTATCAGGACGCCTGGTCGCGCATGCACCCCGACGAGCCGGGCCACACCTTCAGTCCGCAGAACCCGCTGGTGCCCCGTGGCCAGATGCCTGAGGAGGCCGGACGCCGCATCGACTACGTCATGGTCCGCTGCGGCCTCCACGGCCCCACGCTGCGCGTCACCGCGTGTGAGCGGGTACTGGTGGCTCCCGCGGACGGAGTGCAGGTCAGCGATCACTACGGCCTGATGACCGATCTGACGCTCCCGGACCATCCGCCGGGCGACTGGGCCTGAGTACCCGTCGGCCCCTGGCGCGTGGCCCGTCGGCGCTCGGCACGGGTACAGAAGTGGTCGGCGCTCGGCACAGGTTCAGAAGTGTGTGAGCAGCAGGCGCTCCGCTCCCGCGTCAGCAGCCCGCAGACCGGCCTGTACCGCGCTGAGCCGACAGGGGCCGCAGCCGTACCTGCAGCGTCGCCGTGGCGGCCAGCAGGTCACTACCCCGAGACGGGCGTGAAGCGCACGGGCGTCCCGGGCACGGCCTGGGCCACGGCAGCAAGGGCCTCCTGCGGCACGACACCGATGACCGGATATCCGCCGGTGACGGGGTGATCGGCGAGGAAGACGACGGGACGGCCCTCCGGCGGCACCTGCAGAGCACCCAGCGCGATGCCCTCGCTGGGGAGTTCACCGTCCCGTGCCCGCTCCAGCACCGGTCCTTCGAGGCGCAGCCCGATGCGGTTGCTGGCGGAGGAGACGCGGTAGCCGCCGGTGACGAGGGTGCGCAGCGCGTCGCGGGTGAACCAGTCCGCGCGGGGCCCGTGGACCACGGGGAGGAGCAGTTCGCGTGGCGGGGCCGCCCAGGGCGCGGCATCGGGCACGGCGCCGGGCGCCGTGCCCGATGCCGCGGTCCCGCCGAGGGGCAGCCGGGCGCCGTCCCGCAGCGGTGCGGGGCCGAGTCCGGAGAGGAGGTCGGTGGAGCGGCTGCCGAGCACCGCCTCGACGGCGACGCCGCCGGAGAAGCCGATGTAGCTGCGCAGCCCGCGTTCGGCGGGCCCGACGTCCAGCACGGAGCCGGCCGGCAGCCGGAACGGGACGCCCCAGGGCGCGGGCCTTCCGTTCACTGTGACGGCGCACGGGGCTCCCGTGACGACGGCCTCGGTCACCGCGCCGCCGGGACGTCCGGGCCCCGGGGCGCCGGAGCCCGCTTCCGCGGCCGCCGCGGCGAGCACCGCGCAGCCGTCGACGGTGGTCTCCAGGGTGGCGGCGCCCTCCGGGTTGCCGAGCAGCCGGTTGGCGAGCCGGTACGCGGGTTCGTCCAGCGCTCCGGAACGAGGCACGCCCAGGTGCGCGTGCCCGGGACGTCCCAGGTCCTGCACGGTGGTGAGCGCCCCGGCCCGTACGACATGGAGCTCGCCGGTCATTCCGTTCCGTCCTCGGGAACGAAGCGGACCAGGGTGCCGGGCGCGAAGAGAGCGGCAGGCTCCCGCCCGGCGTCCCACAGCACGGTGCGCACGGCGGTGCCGATCAGCTGCCAGCCGCCGGGCGAGGAGCGCGGATAGACGCCGGTGTACGGGCCGGCGAGGGCGACCGAGCCCGCCGGGACCCTCGTACGGGGATCGGAGCGGCGCGGCACGTGGTACTGCCCGGGCAGCCCCGTCAGATAGCCGAAGCCGGGGGCGAAGCCGCAGAAGGCCACCCGGAAGGTGGTGGCGGCGTGCAGCCGCCCGACCTCCTCCGGCGTGACGCCCCACATCCCGGCGACGTCCGTCAGGTCCGGGCCGTCGTAGCGGACGGGGATCTCCACGGCGGACTCGCTGGCGCGCTCCAGAGGCGGGATCCTCCACTCCCCCACTTCCGCGGCGAGGCGACGCGGTTCGGCCAGCCCGTCCAGCAGTACGGTGCGGGCCCCCGGCACGATCTCCGTGATCCCGGGAAGCAGACCGGCCGCACGGCGGCGCAGCACTTCGGCGTGGAACGCCTCGGCGGCTTCGGCACCGGGCAGTTCGACCAGCAGGCCGTGCCGCCCGACGGGCAGGACGACGGGGGTGGGAAGCGCGGTGGTTCCGGCTCCGGGCTCCGTGACTCCGGTTCCGGTCCCGGCTCCGGGCTCGCCGCCCGCGGTCCCGCGGTCTGCCGCGCCGCTCACGCGAACGCCCGTACCGTGATCCCGGCGCCGGTCAGTTCGTCGCGTATCCGGCGGGCCAGGCGGGCGGCGTCCGGGGTGTCGCCGTGCAGACAGAGGGAGCGGGCAGGCAGACGCAGCAGGCTGCCGTCGACGGCGGCGACGTCCTTGCCCTCGGCGATGGCGACCGAGCGGGCGAGCACCTGTCCGGGATCGGTGAGTACGGCACCGGCTTCGGTACGGGGCACGAGGGTGCCGTCGGGGCGGTAGCCGCGGTCGGCGAAGGCCTCGTCGACGACGGGCAGCCCGACGGCCGCGGCGGCGCTGTGCAGCTCGGAGCCGGGCAGACCCAGCACAGGCAGGGGGGTGCCAGCCATCCGTATGCCCTCGACCACGGCGGCGGCCTGCTCGGAGTCGCGCACGCAGCGGTTGTAGAGCGCGCCGTGCGGCTTGACGTAGGAGACGGCGGAGCCGGCGGCGCGCGCGAAGATCTCCAGGGCGCCGATCTGATAGGCGATCTCCGCGGCGAGCTCCGCCGCCGGTACGTCCATGCTGCGGCGTCCGAATCCGGCCAGGTCACGGTAGGAGACCTGGGCTCCGATGCGTACCCCTTCCGCTGCCGCCCGCTCGCAGACGCGGCGCATGGTGAGGGGATCGCCGGCGTGGAAGCCGCAGGCGATGTTGGCGCTAGTCACGGAGGTCAGCAGGGCATCGTCGTCGGTGAGTTGCCACCGGCCGAAGCCCTCTCCCAGGTCGGCGTTGAGGTCGATCATCGCAGCCAACTTAGAGGATTGTTGAACAATACGGCAAGGGGGTTGTTGTCCCGTGGAGCTTTGTGGGTTTCACTGGGGCGGACCACCTGCCTGAGGAAAGATCACCATGACCGCCGATACCGACTCCGGCCTGGAGCTGTCCGAACTCGCCGCTGACCGCGCCCTGTTGGGCCGCACCAGCACGGCCGAGCGAGTCGCCGGCATCTTGCGTGAACGTATCGCACAGGGATTCTTCCTGCCGGGGGTCCGGCTCTCCGAGGAGCGCATCGGAAACGCTCTGGGTGTATCGCGCAACACGCTGCGTGAGGCGTTCCGGCTGCTGACGCACGAGCGGCTCCTCGTGCACCGGCTCAACAAGGGGGCGTTCGTACGGGTCCTCTCGGCCGCGGACATCGCCGACATCTACCGCGTCCGGAACCTCGTCGAGTGCGCCGCCGTACGCGGGCTGGAGGAGCCGCCGTATCCGCTGGAGCAGGTCGCGGACGCCGTGGCGGCGGGCGAGAGCGCGGCGGAGAAGAACGAGTGGAACGACTGCGGCACCGCCAACATCCACTTCCACCAGGCACTCGCGGGGCTCGCGGGCAGCGAGCGCACGGACGACCTGATGCGCGGCGTGCTGGCGGAGCTGCGGCTGGCGTTCCACGTCATGGACGACCCGCGCCGCTTCTACGAGCCGTATCTCTCCCGGAACCGCGAGATCCTCACGACCCTGGAGGAGGGGGACGCGGCGGGCGCTGAGCGGATGCTCGGCTTCTACCTGGAGGACTCGCGGCGCCAGGTCATCGAGGCCTATCCGGAACAGGGCGGCTGATCGCGCCGCCGACCCCTTGCCTTACCCGGCTGGTCATCATCGTCAGGGATGAGGGCTCAGTGATGAGGGCTCAGCAGTCGAAGTATCCGACGCCCCTTTCACCCATTTCCCGTACCCCCCGCGACTGGTCCCGGCTAGCGGTCACAAGCAACTGCCGCAGGGTCTCGACATGCCGGCCCGACAGGCGGACAAGGTCGGGCTGTCCGTAAGGGATGCCGGCGCGCCAGGCCATGTTCATCAAGTCGTGCGCCGCACCCCGGCGCGCGAACTCGTCTGGCGTGTGCAACGCGCGCTCATAGGCATCGAATACGAGGTCCAGTCCGCCGAGGCGCTCCAACGATTCCGCGATGCCGTCCGACGCTCTGACGTCCATGTCAACGGCGATCGTGTCCGTGGCGTAAGCCCGCCAATCGGTCAGGATCGCGCTCATCGCCTCCGCGGCCCGCGGATCGCCGATGTCCGCGAGCGCGGACGCCAAGACAGCGGGTTCGTCGAAGAACGACGTGTACTCCTCCTCCATGCTGCGCTGAAGCCGCTGACACAACGGCTCCACCGCGCGGGCGTCCTTGGCCCTTCCCAGCGCCTTCGCTGCCTCGTGCCGGATACTCTCCGACGGGTCCTCCAACTGGTCACACAGGGCAGGGACAGCTCCTGGGGCTCCGAGTTCGACAAGCGTCGCCATCGCCGCGATCCTTGCTGCCTCGCCTGCGCTTCTGTCGCACAGCGTGGCGAGCAGCGGGCCGGGAGGGTTGTCGCGCACGAACTGGCGCCGTGTTTCGCCCTCATATTCCTCGTGCCGCTGCCAGCAGCGTTCGCAGACGGACGAGTGGTACGACCACTCGCCGACTCGGCGGTACACCACGACAACCCGGTCCGGAAGCTCACGCCGGACCCTGGCCCCCGTGGCCTTGAACCGCCGAGTGCACACCCCGCAGCGGTCCGCACTCGGCCTCCGACGCATGCCTCCACCGGAGTTGATCCGCTGCGGCGCACCGTGACGCACCGCCGGGGTCAGCTCCCGGAGGCGTACGAGACGAAGCTGCTCCAGGCGGCGGGAGAGAGGGCGAGCTGGGGGCCCTGCTGATCCTTGGAGTCCCGCACGTGGACGGTGCCGGGGCAGGCGGCGATCTCCACGCAGTCGTCGCCGGAACCGCCGCTGTAGCTGGACTTGTGCCACGACAGGGCGACTTCGAGGCAGTCGTCTCCGGAACTGCTGCTGTAGCTGCTCTTGAACCAGGCCAGTTCAGTGGTGCTCATAGCACTCCTCGCATCCGCCGCAGCAGGCTCAGGGATTCCTCAAGGGGAAGAGCCTGTGAGCGCATCCTGGCATACCTCATGTGGTGCATGCTGACGACCTTGGGGTCGGATACGAACTGCCCGGTCTCCTGCCCTTCGCAGTAGCTGAAGCGCTGGTTCTCCGGTGTTTCCAGCAGCCGGATCGGCCCGTGCAGCCCGGAGTGGTTCTCCCGCACCAGCGGCATAAGCTGGATCTCCACGTTCCGCAGTTCCGCGACGTCCAGTACGTGGTCGATGAGTTCCCGCGTGATCTCCGTCCCGCCCATGCGGCGCAGGAACAGGTGCTCTTCGAGGATGAAGCTGTATGCCGTGTTGGGACGTTGGGGGAGCAGCTGTTTCCGCTCCGCCCGCGCGGCCCACTGGGCCTCGATCTCTGTGTCGTCCAGCGGCGGAAGATGGTTGGCGTACAGCCTCCGCGCATACGCCTCGGTCTGCAACAGCCCTGGGATCAGGCGGCATTCGTACGTGCTGAGGGTGATGGCCCCCGCTTCGAGCCGTGCCCACTGCCGGAACCAGCGGGCGAGTCCCGGGTTTCGCGAGATGTGGCGCGCCGCTCCCCTCAACGCGCCGAAGGCGTCGAGGACTTCCTCCGCCCGTTCGACGAACTCCGGGGTGGGGAAGCGGCGGCCCTGTTCCACCGAGGCGACGGTCGGCTGTGAGTAGCGCATGCGCGGCGCGAGCTCCTCCTGCGTGAGCCTCGCCCGTTTCCGGAACGCCCTGAGGACCGCGCCGAACGCCTTCAGGCTGTCGGAGCTTTCCGGTTCGCCATCGCATCCCTGGCCTGCAACGGCTGCCGCGTTCTCGCCCGCACCGCCTGCACCGTCCGTCATGTGCGGCCGCCTTTCCACCCGTTCGCCTCACGCCCCGATGCGTCCATGCTCACGGAAAGTGACGATCCCTGTCCATCTGTGCACCCGTACTCCGACTCTGCGTACCAGCTCCGGCGCGGGCCGCACGGATCGCACACGGACAGGCACCCGTTGTGCGAGTGGCCTCAGCGCATGTGCGGGACCCGTGTGACGCTGGAGATGGAGGGTAGGCAGGCCGCGATCCGGGGGCCGCGCCCCGGCCCCCTCGCCCGTCCGTCATGACGACGTGCAGAAAGGTGGCCGCGCAGCAGTGGATCAGGAGCTCGAACACCACTACTCGCACCTCGCGGAGACATACGACTCCACGTGGGCCCACAGGCCCGACTATCTCGACTGGATGGAAGAGCAGATCAACTCCCGGCTGGAACTCCGGCGCGGGGACCGGATAGCCGACATCGGGGCGGGCACGGGGCTCTTCCTCAGGCGTCTCCTGGAGTACGCCACCGAGGACGTCCCACTCGTCTGCGTCGACCCCTCGCAGCCGATGCTCGACCGGCTGCCGTCCGATCCGAGACTTCTCCCCGTACGTGCGACGGCCGAGGAACTGGCCCGCGAAGCACACGGGATCGACTCCTCCGCCGCCTCGGGTTCCTTCGACGCGATCGTGATCAAGGAGGCCGTGCACCACTTCTCGGACGTCCCGGGCACCCTCTCCGGGCTCGCGCGCCTGCTCGCGCCCGGCGGGCGGATCCTCGTCGTCACGCTGCCGCCGAAACTCGAATACCCGCTGTTCCAGCGTGCGTTGAACCGTTTCGCCGCCAACCAGCCCGAGCCGGAGGAGATCGAGTCGGCGCTGCGCGACGCCGGGCTCGAAGCCCGCACGAGCTGTGCCGCGTTCCCGGTGAGCGTGGGGCGCGACCACTGGCTGAAGCTCGTCGAGAACCGCTGGATGTCGGTGCTGTCGACCTTCTCCGACGCCGAACTCGCCGACGGCCTCGCCGAGATCGCCGAGACGGCGGACCCACGCCCCGACGGCCGGTTCGACTTCCCCGACCGCTTCGCCTTCGTCGAAGGGAAGGCCCCGGAGGGCGGCCGCTAGAGTGAAGGGGCGTACATCGCCTCCGACCGAGGGAAGCCGGTGAGAGTCCGGCGCTGACCCGCAACCGTGAGCGACGCCCGTACGGGGTCAACTGCCGCCCCGTACGCGGGTCGTGAGCCGGAGCACCCGGCCGGAGGCAAGGCTCGCGGGGCCGCGTCCGCCGCTGCAGGGCGGCGGAAGGGCCTCCAACCGTCGAGGTTTACGGAGCTGAGCCGGGTGTGCCGCCTGACCGGACGCGCGTGCCGCACGAGCATGCGAACGCGCAGGCGGGGCGGCCGTGCAGAGCTGCGGACCGCTCACCGAAAGGCACCCCACATGTTCCTGCGCCGGAGCATCACAGCCGTCGCCGCGGCAACCGCACTCTGCGCCGTCACCGCGCCCGCGGCGCAGGCCGCCGGCTCCTCCTCACGCGCGATATCCGCCCCGCCGGCATCGGCCCAGTCGGCGTCCACGCAGTCGACGTCAGCCCAGCCGGCATCCGCCGCGACGGACAAGAAGCTGCCTGCCGGGCTGTACGGCAAGGCCGACCCGAAGTACGACGGGGTGTGGAGACAGTCCATGGCCCTGCTGGCCCTCGACGCGGCCGGCGCCGTCCCCGCCCGGAAGGCGGTGGACTGGCTCGTGGGGCAGCAGTGCGACGACGGCTCGTTCACCGCGTACCGCGCGGACGCGAGCGCCGCGTGCGACGGGAAGAAGACCCCCGGCGACACCAACGCAACGGCCGCCGCCGTGCAGGCGCTCTCCGCGGTCGGCGGTGAGGACGGCTCCGTCCGCAAGGCCCTCGCGTGGCTGCGTTCCGTGCAGAACAAGGACGGCGGCTGGGGCTACAACCCGGGCAGCCCCAGCGACGCCAACTCGGTGTCCGTCGTCATCGGCGCCCTCGCGGCCGCGGGCAGGCAGCCGGAGAAGGCGTCCAAGGACGGCAAGTCCCCTTACGACGCGCTCAGTTCGCTCCAGCTCGGCTGCGACGCCGAAAAGGCGAAGCGCGGCGCCTTCGCGTACCAGCCCGGCAAGGACGGCGAGCTTGCCGCCAACGACGACGCCACGGCCGCGGCCGTACTGGCCGGGACTGGTTCCGGGATGCAGACCCAGCGGCAGTCCGGCCGTGCCGTCGAGGCGAAGCCGCCGGCCTGCGGCAAGGGCGACGACGGAGACGGCAAGCCCCTCGGCCGTGCCGAGGCGGCAGGCGCGGGCGCCGCCTATCTCGCGTCCGTACTCGAGAAGAACGGCCACCACCTGCTCGCGGTGACACCCGGCGCCGAAGGCGAACCGGATTACGCCAACACGGCCGACTCCGTCATCGCACTCGCTGCGGGCGGCCACCGCGCCGAAGCACGCGAGTCCCTCAACTGGCTGGCCACGAAGCTCGATTCGTGGGACAAGGCCGAGGGCGACCCGGCCGCCGTCGCAGGTGTGATGCTCGCCGCTCACGCCACGGGAGGCGACGCGGCGACGCTCAAGGGCACGAAGCTGCTCGACCGTCTCGTCGCCACCGGCCCGGAGCCGGCCCGTATGCCGGACGGGAAGAAGGCCACCGGCGGCATGACGGAGGAGGACGACGACAGTGACGTGCTCCGCTGGTCCCTGCTGGGCGCCGGGCTCGCGGCGGGTGCGGGCGTCGGCTTCCTGATCAGCGCGCGCAGGAAGCGGGAGGCGAAGTGAGCGCGCGGACGGCGTGGCGCGCCGCCTCCGTGAGCGGGCTGGCCCTGACTGCCGTGACCGGCCCGGCGCTGCTGCCCTGTGCCGGGCCGGTGCACTCGGCCAGGGCCGCCGCGACGACCGCTGCGACACCCGGCGCCGGTGCCCAACCGGCGTCCTCCGCAGGGGAGTCGGGCTCCGGCAGCGGTTACCGCTACTGGTCGTTCTGGGAACAGGAGGAGAAGCCCGGCGAGAGGCCCCTCGACGAACCCGGCGAGTGGTCGTACGCGACGCAGGGACCGTCAGTGCTGCGCCCCCGCGACGGCGAAGTCATCGGATTCCGCTTCGCGGTGAGCGAGGACTCGAAGGATGCCGCGCAACCGCGCGACCGTACGAAGTTCAGCACGGTCTGCAAGGCCACGGTCACGAAGCCCATGCCCGGCCGCAAACGCATCGCGCTGCGCATCGACTTCGGCCTTCCCTCTGACGCGCCCCGCGGCGAACACCCGCCCGAGCCGCGTATGGAATGCGCACGGGTCCCCGACGACGCCACCGCGGCCGACGCGCTCGCGTCCGTCGCCGAGCCACTTCGCTACGACTCGGCGGCAGTGCTGTGCGCCATCGACGGCTATCCGAAGCGCGGCTGCGCCGAACGGGTCGCAGAGCGCGAGGAGGAGGGCAAGGAGAACGACGCGAAGGACGCAGCCGAGACCACGGGGCGCGGCGAGGAAGGGGACCAGGGCGGCTTCCTCGGCGGCAGCCTCGGCCCGGTGGCCGGCGTCGCCGCGGGCCTCGCCGCCGTCGCCGCGCTCGCCTTCGCCGCCGCCCGCCGTTCGCGCCGCCGCCGGTGACCGGCCGGGTGCGGTGACGTGATGAACGGGTGGCTGCGAGCGCCGGAGGCCCGGCGCGGCCTCGACCTGCACCCCGGCGCCTGGTGGCTCTGGGCGCTGGGCCTGGCGACCGCCGCTTCGCGCACCACGAACCCGCTGCTGCTGATGCTGCTGTGCGCCGTGGCGGGCTACGTCGTCGCCGCACGCCGTACGAACGCCCCCTGGGCCCGCTCGTACGGGGTGTTCCTGAAGCTCGGACTCGTGGTGCTCGTCATCCGGCTCTTCTTCGCCTTCTTCCTCGGCTCCCCCGTCCCCGGCAGCCACGTACTGGTCACGATGCCCGAAGTGCCGCTGCCGGACTGGGCGCAGGGCGTACGCGTCGGGGGCCGCGTCACCGCCGAAGGGCTGGTGTTCGCCCTGTACGACGGGATGAAGCTGGCGACTCTGCTGATCTGCGTCGGCGCCGCCAACGCCCTCGCGAATCCCGCCCGGTTGCTCAAGTCCCTTCCTGGCGCGCTCTACGAGGCGGGAGTTGCCGTCGTCGTCGCGATGACCTTCGCACCGAACCTGGTGGCGGACGTACGGCGGCTGCGTGCCGCACGCCGGCTGCGCGGGCGCGCCGACAGGGGGCTGCGGTCCGTCCTCCAGGTCGGACTGCCGGTGCTGGAGGGCGCGTTGGAACGCTCGGTGGCGCTGGCCGCCGCGATGGACGCCCGCGGTTACGGGCGCAGCGCCGAAGTGCCGCGCGCCGTACGCCGGATGACCGCCGGGCTCACGCTCGGCGGGCTGCTCGGTGTCTGCGCCGGTTCGTACGCGCTGCTGTCGGCGCAGGGAGCGGAGTACGGGCTGCCGGCGCTGCTCGCCGGCGCGGTGCTGGCCCTGGCCGGGTTGCGGCTGGGCGGACGGCGCACCATCCGTACCCGCTACCGGCCAGAACTGTGGGGCGCGCGGGCCTGGTTGACGGCCGCGTCCGGTGCGGCGGCCGGGGCGGTGCTGGTCGTGGCGGGCGGCGCGTTCCCGGAAGCGATGCATCCGCCGGCGGTGCCGCTGACGGCGCCGGAGCTTCCGCTGTGGCCCGCGGCGGGGCTGCTCGTCGGCCTGCTGCCCGCGTTCGCGGCGCCCGTCCCGGGGGCGGGCGCGGGCGCGAGCCCTGCCACGAGCCCGGGACCGGCAGCGGCACCGGCTCTGGAACCGGCTCCGGCTCCGGCACCGGCACCGGCTCGGCATCCGGCCGGGACAGCGTCGTCACCCGTACCCGAGGAGCCAGCGAAGTGATCAAGTTCGAGCAGGTGTCGGTCCGCTACGACGGCACGGCCGACGCCGCCCCGGGCGCAGACGCCTCCGCGCCGCAACTCGCCCTGCGCGAGGTGGACCTGGAGATACCCGAGGGCGAACTGTGCCTGCTGGTCGGCCCGTCCGGCGTCGGCAAGTCCACACTGCTGGGCACCGTCTCCGGACTCGTCCCGCACTTCACCGGCGGCACTCTGCACGGGCGCGTCACGGTCGCGGGACGCGACACGCGTACGCACAAGCCGCGCGAACTGGCCGACGTCGTCGGCACGGTGGGCCAGGATCCGCTCGCGCACTTCGTCACCGACACCGTCGAGGACGAACTCGCCTACGGAATGGAGTCGTTGGGCCTCCCGCCGGACACGATGCGGCGCCGCGTCGAGGAGACCCTCGACCTTCTCGGCCTCAACGAACTGCGCGACCGCCCCATCGCCACCCTCTCCGGGGGCCAGCAGCAGCGCGTCGCGATCGGTTCCGTACTCACGCCGCATCCGCGCGTGCTCGTCCTGGACGAGCCGACCTCGGCCCTCGATCCGGGCGCCGCCGAGGAGGTGCTGGCGGTACTGCAGCGCCTCGTCCACGACCTCGGTACGACCGTGCTGATGGCCGAGCACCGGTTGGAGCGCGTCGTGCACTACGCCGACCAGGTGCTGCTGCTGCCGGAACCCGGCGCACCGGCCCGGCTGGGGGACCCCGCGGGCCTGATGGCCGTCTCGCCGGTGCAGCCGCCCGTCGTCGCGCTGGGGCGGCTCGCGGGCTGGTCGCCGCTGCCCCTTTCCGTACGGGATGCGCGCCGCAGGGCGGGGCCGCTGCGCGACAGGCTCACGGACGTATCCGGCACTGGCACCGGCACTGGCACCGGCACCGGCGCGCAGGGCGCCGGGCATCGGCACACCGCCGCGCCGGGCGTCCAGACCGCCGCCGCCAACTCCTCGTCCGCGCCCTCCTCGTCAGCGCACTCCTCGTCCACGCCTGTCGGCGAACCCCGAGGTGAAGCCCAGGAATCCCGCGGCGAACTCCCCGACGGCACAAGCCCGTTGGCCCGGCTGCGCGCCCGCATCCGGTCACGGGGCCGGCACACCGCCGGCCCGTCCGCGGAGGACGGCACGGACGCACCGCCGACGGCGCAGATCCGCGGACTCACCCTCCGCCGCGGCCACATCACCGCCCTGCACGGGGTGGAGCTCACCCTCCGCCCCGGAGAGACCGTCGCGCTCATGGGCCGCAACGGAGCAGGCAAGTCCACACTCCTGGGCACCCTCATGGGCGTACACACACCGACTGCCGGAACGGTGACGGTCGGTGGCGCCGAGCGCCTCACCCCGTCCCGCATCCACCCACGTCGACTGCTGCGGCACGCGGGCCTCGTACCGCAGGAGCCGCGCGACCTCCTCCACGCGGACACCGTCGCCGGCGAGTGCGCGGCAGCCGACACGGACGCCGGCGCCGGGGCCGGAACCTGCCGCCGTCTGGTCTCCGAACTGCTGCCCGGGGTGGCCGACGGCATGCACCCGCGCGATCTGTCGGAGGGACAGCGCCTGGCTCTCGCACTCGCCGTGATCCTCACCGCCCGTCCGGAGCTGATCCTGCTGGACGAGCCGACCCGCGGCCTGGACTACGCCGCCAAGTCCCGCCTCGTCGGCATCCTGCGCACCCTCGCCGGGGAGCGGCACTCGATCGTTCTGGCCACGCACGACGTGGAGTTGGCGGCCGAAGTCGCCGACCGCGTCGTGATACTGGCGCAGGGCGAGACCGTCGCGGACGGCCCCGTCGCCGAAGTGGTCACCTCTTCCCCCGCGTTCGCACCACAGGTCGCCAAGGTCCTCGCTCCGGCACGCTGGCTCACCGTCCCCCAGGTCCGCGCGGCACTCGACGCGCCGGCCGCCCACGGAGCCCCGGAGTGAACCCCCGTGCGAACCCCCGGATGAACCCCCGTGCGAACCCCCGGGTGAAACCCCGCAGCCGCGCGCTCCGCCTCGGCCCGCGTTCCGTCACGGCACTGGCGCTGACGAGCGCCACCGGTGTCGTCGCCTTCGGCTGGCCGCTGCTCGCCGACTCCGCCTCCGGGCTGGCCCACTCACGGGACGCACCCTGGCTCTTCACGGCGCTGCTCCCGCTGCTGCTGGCAGTCGTCGTCGCGACGATCGCCGACACCGGCATGGACGCGAAGGCGGTCGCGATGCTCGGCGTACTGGCGGCGGCAGGTGCGGCGCTGCGCCCGCTGGGAGCGGGTACGGCCGGCCTGGAGCCGATGTTCTTCCTGATCGTGCTCTCGGGACGCGTACTCGGGCCGGGCTTCGGCTTCGTACTGGGCGCGCTGTCGATGTTCGCCGGAGCGCTGCTCACGGGCGGCGCCGGCCCGTGGATGCCGTTCCAGATGCTCACCATGGGCTGGGTCGCCATGGGCGCGGGGCTGCTGCCGGGCTCCGAACGGCTCCGCGGGCGACGGGAGTTGCTGATGCTCGCGCTCTACGGAGCGGCCTCGGCCCTGCTGTACGGGCTGGTGATGAACCTCCAGGGCTGGCCGTACATCGCGGGCCTCGGGTCGGGCATCTCCTTCGTCCCGGGCGACCCGCTGCCGGAGAACCTGGCACGGTTCGTCACATACGTACTGGCCACGTCCCTCGGCTGGGACGTACCCCGGGCCACGCTGACCGTCGTCCTCGTCCTCACCCTCGGCAGCACGGTACTGCGGGCGCTGCGCCGTGCCACCCGCCGCGCGTCCTTCGACGCCCCGGTGCACTTCGTACCGCCCCCGGCCGCGCCCGCGCCGCAACGGGAACGCGGACGGCCGGAGGCGGTACGAGAAGACAGGGCGCCGTAACGCCGTTCCGGCCGGCTTACAGCCCGCGGGCCGCGTAGTCGTAACGGTCGTTGTAGCGGACGTACGCGTCCGAGCCCTCGAAGAGCTGGTACGGATCGGGCTGTCCCGTCTTCTTGTCCTTGAGGAAGTAGTTGCCCCTCTCGCAGCCGCCGCGCGCCACGAACGACGAGACCTTGTCACGCCAGTAGCGCGTGAACTCGAACTTCTTGCACTTCGCGGCCGACGCCCGCCACTTCGCCATCGGGGCACGGTAGTTGCTGTTCGCGTACACGCAGTACCAGCCGCTCGGGCAGGCGGCCTTGGCGTCCGACAGCACGACGCGGACCGTCCCGCCCTCGTACGAGATCTCGTCGCCGCTCAGCTTCTTGCCGCCCGGAACCTCGGCCATGTAACGGTCGATCTGTGTGTTGCCCGGGGCCGCTTGGGCCGGAAGCACGGTGAATCCGGTGGCCAGCAGCGCACCGGCACTGATGGCGATACCGGCCTTCTTCAGGGCCTTCATGAACTGGGTCCTCCCGTTTCTGTGCCGGAACGCCGGCACGTTGGTTCCCCTGCCCGGCGGGCACGGGAACGTCGCTCGACGAGACCGGATTCTTCCGGGGGGTTGTAGGCGCGCGGGATAGCGCTGCGTGCCAACTGCTCAGCGCTGGACGCCAATTCGGGTGCACGAGGAAGCGTGACGGTACTCGCTGGGAGTGGTGCCGTAGGCACTGCGGAAGGCCCGGGTGAAGTCGGCGGGACGCAGAAACCCCCAACGGGCGGCCACGGCGTGGACGGGCCGCGCCGCCAGGACGGGGTCGGCGAGGTCGCGCCGGGCGCGGGCCAGACGCTGCTGCTTGATGTACGAGGCGACCGTGGCACCGTGGGTGTGCTGCTGGAAGAGGCGGTGCAGGGTCCGCAGCGAGATGTGGTGAGCGGCCGCGACGGTGGCCGGGGAGAGTTGGGCGTCGCCCAGGTGCTGACGGATGAAGCCCTGGATCTCCAGGAACTGCACGCGCCGCCGAGACTCGGCAGGCGTCCGGTCCTCGGCCTCGAGGTGCTGGGCCAGCCATGCCGTGACCAGGTCGACGAGCACGCCGCCGAGCCGCTGCCAGTCGGCGGGCCGGCAGGGACCGGTGTCGGCCGACAGGTTGCCGAGGAACCCGGCGAGCAGCCGTCCGACCCCTTCCCGTCCGGACGTCCGGACGGCGAGCATCCGGTCCACGTGGTCCGGCGGGAGCGGCACCATGGCCCGCGGGACCTGCACCACCACGGAGGCCGCCGTGCCGTGACGAGCGGCGTCCACGATGGCTGTGTAGGGACGTGAGGTGGAGTACACCACCAGATCACCCGCTCCGAGCGACGCCTCGCACCGCTCCTGAACGATGGACTGCCGCCCCCGCTGGATGAGCCCCACCGCGTACATTTCAGGGTCGGACCGCCGGATCAGGCGTGGCGTCCGGAGCGACCTCATCGACGCGTACGTCAGGCCGGTCACCTGCGCCCCACCCATCTCCGCGGCTTGGAGCGACGCCCGGAACTCGGCTGCACGGTCGATCCTGAACTCGTTCGGTATCAGAGCCCGCGACGTGATGTCACACCACGCGTCCACCCGGTCCGGCACCGCCAGATCCTGACTGTCGAACACCTTCTCCAGCATTGAGCCATCCCCCTGTTTGCTGTTCTGTTTTCGTCTGCAGCGCGGTCGCCTTCACCCTCCCGGGCTGGGAGCCGCCGGAAAAGGGCGCCCTCGGACACCGACGACCGGAAGCGCGCCAGAACCGAACCGGTGGAACCAACAGCCCCAGTGCGCCCGCCAGTTCGGCGGGGCGGGATCGCACCCCCGAACTACGAAGAGGCCCTGCGTCATGCACCGCCCCCCGGCGCGATCACCCGATCAGGAACCTTGCTCGACCAGAAAGCCCGTTGATCGGTAAGCGGAAGCGTTCTGACCCACCTCAAAAGCACGATCACTGCGCAGACGCCCTATCAGCACGACCAGTGAAATACCGATCCAGAATCTCCGGACTATCGGGAGTGAAAGTCCACTCCTGAAGGATCCGCGGCAGATCGGACTCACTCAGCCAACTGTGCCAAGCGACCTCATTTGAGTTCGGCATGACAGCCCGCGGAACGACGGCCTCGCACACCCCAAGCCAGTGAGGGCTCAGCCCGCTTCGGTTAAGGAACTTGAACCGAAAGCGTACTGCCGCCGACACCCCCAATTCCTCCTCCAGCTCACGGGTAGCTGCCTGCTCATAAGACTCCCCGACTACCAGGGCTCCACCCACTCCGACCTCGTAATGCCCCGGGAATCGGGGCACCTGCTCAGCACGCCGATGGACGAGGATCCGACCCTGCCGGTCGTGACACACGACCACGGCAATCCGGTGCAGCCAGCCCTCCCGGACGGCGTCTCTCCGACTCACTGGCCCCAGCACGCGGTCCTGTGCATCGACACGTTCCACGACTTCATCCACGACGCACACGATCGCAGAGCCCACTGACAGCAGCCCTCGAATGCCGGACTGCCAAGTCTGCTGCGAGTTGGGCTCCACACACGCGAAGAGCCCCCGGTCCCGTGATTCGGGATCGGGGGCTCAGTCTTGCGCGGGGTCAGTCGTCTTGCTCGTTCTTCGGCGGGATGACGAAGCCACGTGTGGGCCCGGGATGTTCGCGGTCTGCGCCCGGTGTCGGCACGTGTGCGGCGACGGCCGCCAGAGCGTCCGCCGTGATGTCCCGGCGCGTCTCCGGGTAGGAGCGGTCGTACACCCTCCATTCCCCGGACGGTTCGTCAGGATCCACGGGAGCGAGGACGCCGCCGATGCCCAGCCTGCGGAGCACGTCCGCTACCCGTTCTGCTTCGTCCGGTCCCATGGCTCCCCTTCCGTGCGGTGGCCTGACCTTACCTGTGGGTCCCGCAGTTGCCGGGACGGATCGGCCCGCAGCCGCCGGGCACAGGTGTGTGCGAGCACTTCGCCGCGACGTTGACGAGTGCCTTCGTCGGCCCCGTCCACAGTTCCTGATCCACCGTGTGCCCCGCCTGCTCGATGGTGGCCACGGTCCGGGTCAGCACGTCCGGGTCGAACCGCTCAACGTCCGGCCGTTCCGGGTAGTGGTGGACGAACCCGCCGACGCGTGCGCAGAGGTCGGAATACAGCTCCGTGTGAAGGATCAGCGCGTGCCAGCCTTCGTCCACGACACGGGATGGCGACGTACGGACGGTCGGGAACTGCGTCACGGCGTCCACGTACTTCAGTGCCTCCGTGACGATACGGACGGCCACACCTTCGGCCATGCCCGGATTGTTGTCCCGCACCGTTGCGGTGACGCCTTCGAACTGGTCGAGCGTAAGCATCGTGCGTACATCGGACATGCTGTCTCCCCTGAATCAGTCGGGTGTACTGGCGAAAATCAGAACGACGACAAGCAACGTGGCGAGGACGACCGTGCAGCCGTAGATCGGGCCCGCGTACCGGCCGATCACCGCCGCCGCTTCCGCCGACAAACGGAGCAGGGAAACGGGCACGGCAGAGGGCTCACCACACGGGCCAAGGCAGTTCCCTCCCGTGCGTCTCCCGTACGTGCCTGCGGAGCTTCACGCGGGCGTCCGTCTCCTCGCTCCTGTGGCACTCCTGGGCCGCTCGCTCCATTTGCTGGGTGATCTGGCCGCATACGGCACAGCCTCTCTGCTGCTCGTCGCTGTCCATGCCTGCATGCTCCGGCGGTCACGAGGGCCAATGCGACGACGTGTCAGGCGTCCTGACGGAGTCACTCGCCAGGTGTCATTGAGGCGACATTGGGTGACAGTTCGGGGAGACTGGCGTCATGACGACAGCGACGGAAGCACCGAACAACGCTCTCCGTGCCGTGCGTATCGGCATGCGCCTGAGCCAGGACGGCCTGGCCCGGGAACTTCGTCGCGCAGGGGACGCCGCCGGCGACCCGAACGACGCTTCCAAACGACTCGTACAGCGTTGGGAAAGCGGCGTGAGCACGTGGCCTCGCCCGGTCTATGCTCGCGCCTTAGAGCGAGTCACGGGCCTTCCGGTGGAGTCACTGGGTTTTGTGCTCCCCGTTCCCATTGCGCGGGTACAGAGCGACGGCAGAGGCGGGCACGACATGGAGCACGGAACGAATGGCGTCACGGCTGCCGTTGGTGCGCCCCGGGCAGCGCCGGGCACCGCCACGGAGAACTACTCAGGCGTCTGGCTGAGCCGGTACGAGTTCTTCTCGTCCGGCCGCGAAGCGACGTTCAAGGGTGCGCACTACGTCGTGCTGCTCCAGCACGGGAGCAAGCTCACCGGCCGCTCCCTGGACGGGGCCTCGCTGAACCCGGACTCGCCCCTCTCGCTGGATCTCACCATTGATCGGAACGTGGTCACGGGAACCTGGGTAGAGCAGACCGCGCAGGACGGCTACTACGCAGGCGCCCGGTACCACGGCGCTGTCCAACTCCTCGTGGAGCCCACCGGGCGGAGGATGGCCGGGAAATGGGTCGGGTTCGGCAAGGATTTCGACGTGAACACCGGGCCCTGGGAGTTGGTCTTCCAGGATGCGTCTACGGGGCAGGAGACCTTGGAGAAGTACAGCCGCCTGCCGGAGTAGCACATGGACACGCGGACATCCGCGCGGCCGGAGGCGGTACGGCACGACGGAACCGACGGAACTCCTTGAGCAAGGCGCTCGGCGAACCCAACAGCCCCAGTGCGCCCGCCAGTTCGGCGAGCAAGCCTCCGGCCCCTCCCCCACGCCACATCCGGAACGCGGGCAGCGTCCCGCGGTGCGGCAGGATGGGACGCATGAGCGTAGTGAAGATCAACGTGCTGACCGTCCCCGCCGAGCAGCGGGAAACCCTCGAGAAGCGCTTCGCGTCACGCGCGGGCGCGGTGGAGGGCTCGGACGGCTTCGAATGGTTCGAACTCCTCCGCCCCGTAGAGGGCACCGACAACTACCTGGTCTACACGCGGTGGCGCGACGAGGAATCGTTCCAGGCATGGATGGAAGGCCCGATGAAGGCGGCCCACCAGGGCGGCGGCGACCGCCCCAGGCCGGCCGCCGAGAGCTCCAGCGTGTGGTCGTTCGAGGTCGTCCAGCAGGCGGCGCCGAAGAAGGCATAGCTGCTGCGGCCGTGCGGTGGCGTGACGCACGGCGAGGCCCGTCGGCGGAAGCCCGATGACACCCGAATGACGCCAACTCACGCCGTTCAACGGACGCCTGACGTGTCGTCGCTCCCGCGCACGCGAACATCCGAGGATGTCGGAAACGAGGCGCGAAGCGAAGGCGGCAACGGAGTGCCCGGTGTGCACCGCGATGCTGGGGATGGTGGA
This sequence comes from Streptomyces sp. DSM 116795, assembly GCF_055792905.1. Lineage (NCBI taxonomy): Bacteria > Bacillati > Actinomycetota > Actinomycetes > Kitasatosporales > Streptomycetaceae > Streptomyces > Streptomyces sp. DSM 116795. The sequence goes on along the minus strand of NZ_CM147707.1, from coordinate 5,545,070 downwards.
GAAGGCGGCCAGGGAGTACGACCGGAGCGCGGAGACCGACGCTCGGGTGAGGTTGCGCAGGCATGCGCGGGCGGTGCACGGGCGGGAGCTGCCGCTTCCGTGGTGAGCCCTCGCCGTGCCCGTTCAGGGCCGGGGTCTGCCGGCGCAAGGTGCAGCTGTGCGGGAGTGACCCGCGGACGCGGTCGAGCAGCGGGAGAGTCTTCCGGCCGTTTCCGGCCCGGTACGCCGGGCCGGTACGCCGGGCCGGACCTGCGGTTCCAGCGGCAGAACTAGAATCGCCGAGGAACGGGGAGGGGGTACGGATGGACCGGAACATCCGCAGCGCGGAGGACGTACTCAGGCTTCTGGACAGCCTGTTCGAGCCGGAGGCGGACCGCTGGACCACGGATGCGGCCGACTGGTGGGACGGCTTCTACGCGGACCGCGCACGGCCGGTGCCGTTCTTCGTTCCGCGGCCGGACGAGAGCCTCGCCTCGTACGCCGAACGCGGCCTCATCACTCCGGGCCGCGCCCTCGACCTGGGATGCGGTCCCGGCCGTAACGCTCTCCATCTTGCTTCGCTCGGCTTCGAGGTGGACGCAGTCGACCTCTCGCCGGCTGCCATCGCCTGGGCCGGGGACCGCGCACGTGAGGCCGGAGCCGGTGTGCGGTTCCACTGCGGTGACGCGTTCGACCTCACGGCCGGCGACTCGGACGGATCGGGCGGCTCGGGCGGCTCCGGCGACTCGGATGACTCCGACGACTCCGGAGAACTCCGCGGACCGTACGACTTGATTTACGACTCCGGCTGCTTCCATCACCTGCCGCCGCACCGCCGCGTCAGCTATCTCGCGCTGCTCGACCGCGTCCTCGCACCCGGCGGCCATCTCGGCCTGGTCTGCTTCGCGGCCGGCGAGATGGGGTGCGAGCTCGGGGACGCGGATCTGTACCGCCGTGCGCGTCTCGAAGGCGGCCTCGCCTATACGCCGGAGTCACTGCGGTGGATCTTCTCCGACCTGACGGAGCTGGAGCTGCGCCGTATGCGGGACGAGCCACCGGAGTCCGCGTACTTCGGCGAACCCTTCCTCTGGACGGCCCTGTTCCGCCGCGAGCCCTGACGAACCGCCACCCGGTGGCCGCCGGGCCGCTCTCACGGACCGGCCGCGAGGGCGCTCAGTCCGCGAAGTCGAGGCGGACGCTCCCGTCCGCGAGGGGCTCGACCGTCAGCCGGGTCAGGTCGCTGATGTGAACCGTCGGCTCGTACGCGGCCGCACGCGGCCCGACTCCCACCACCCGCATGCCGGCGGCCCGCGCCGCGGCGATGCCCGCACCGGAGTCCTCAAAGGCCACGCACTCCTCCGGCGGAAGGCCGAGCTCCGCCGCGCCCTTCAGGAAGCCTTCCGGATCCGGCTTGCTCGCGCTCACGCTCTCCGCCGTGACACGCAGATCGGGCATACGCACCTGCGCCGCGCTCATCCGGGCAGTCGCCAGAGCGGTGTCCGCGGACGTGACGAGCGCGTGCGGCACGCGGACGACGGCCGCCATGAACGCCGGGGCTCCGGTCACCGGAACGATGCCGTCCAACTCGCGCGTCTCACGGGCCAGGAGCGCCGCGTTCTCCGCGTGGTTGACCTCCATGGGGCGGTCCGGGAAGACATCGGCCATCGTCTCGTGACCCTGCCTGCCGTGCGAGATGCTGAGCACCACGGCCGGGTCGAGGCCCTTGGAGGCGGCCCAGTCGCTCCATACGCGTTCGACGACGGCGTCGGAATTAACGAGGGTGCCGTCCATGTCGAGGAGCAGTCCACGGGCGGTGAGGGACGGCTGCTGCGGCTGTTGCCGCTGCGACGGCTGTGGCTCCTGCTGGGGTAGCGATGTCGGCATGACCTGCGGGCTCCCTCGCACACTGGGACAGAACCAAGTGGTCCCGCCCGCCGGTCAGGGGACCCGAGGGCCAGGCAGCCTGGCGCAGGGGAACGGACGGGACCACTTTGTTCCATCACGATACAAAGAGACGGGGACCGGCGCCAGTCCGCACCGTCCGTACGGGTCCCGCCGGGGCCTCCGTGCCGCGCCGGTGCATGCTCAGCCCGAGGCCCGCGCCGCGCGCCCCGCGCTGCGCGAGGCACGTGCCCGCCCGGCGCGAGGCTGTGCCGTGCCCGGCGCGAGGCGGCAGCGAGGCTCGTCCCCGCTCAGCCCGAGGTCTGGGACTCCAGCGCGCGGCGCGTGTTGGGGCCGTACTCGCCGAAGTCGTCCCCTCGCACCTCGTTGCGCGCCTGGTACTGGGCGACCGCCTGCTGCACCTGCTGCGAGTAGACCCCGTCCTCCGGCGCGCTCTCGTCGAGCGCACCTGCCTGCTTGAGCCGGCGCTGCAGTTCGGCGACCTCCGGGCCGCTGTCGCCGGGACGCAGCGTCTCGCCGCCCGGCTGCGTCGACTCCTGCGGGGGGCGCGGACGGTCCCGGTCACCGTCGTGGTTCCCGCCTCCGCCCCAGCCCCAGCCGTCGCCGCGGCCGCCGTCGTCGTCGGAACCGCCGGGCGTGCCGGGCGCAGAGGACGAGGACGGGGACGTACGCGACGGGACGGGAGCCCGTTCCGCGCGGTCACCGCCGTCACGGTCGGCGCGCGGGCTGCCGGAGCCGGTACGCGCGGTCTGCTTCGCCGAGGGCTTCTTGTCGCGTTTGCTCTCTTCCGTACGAGAGGGCTCCTCGGTCGGACCACCGCTGGGGGGATCCGGGAGCGCCGTGTCGTCGGTGCTGAGGCTGCGGTCGTCGCCGCTGCCGCCGCCCGTGAACGCCTGCGTCGTCAGCAGGCCGGCGCCGAGCGCCGCGACGGCTCCGACGGCCGCGAGCGCGGCCTTGGCGGGGCGGCGGCGCTTGCCGGCCGCCTCGTCCCGTCCGTAGGCGTAGTCTCCGCGGCCCTTACGGCGGCGGTGGCTGCCTCCTCGCGAGACGGACGCGGCAGAGGTCAGCGGTGCGGCGGTTGCGCCCGGCTCGGACGGCTCGGACGGCTCGGGCGGGTCGTACGGGTGGTACGACTCCTGCGGCTCGCTCTCGTGCCAGCCGTCGTACGGGCGCAGCACGGGAAGTTCGGCGGTCTCCCCCTGCCCGCAGCGAGCGAACGGTTCGAGGTCGGGCGTCTGCGACCCCTCGTCCTCCGGTTCCGGCAGGTCGACGTACGGGCGTATGTGCATCGGGTCGACGTGCTCAGCCGTGAACGGGCCTACGCAGCCACAGAACTTCCCCCCGTCGGCGGTCAACTCCGCACCGCACTCCGGGCAGCATCTATGTGCCGTCATCCCGGCCCCTCCCCTGGGTCTTGCCGCCGCGCCCTTTACGCGCCGACGCCACCCGAATCGCCAGTGACTGTCCAGCCGTGCACCTTACGCGGCCCGTGGGAGGGTGGGTCAACCGCAGTCCGAAATGACGTGCGAAGAGTGACGAGGGTCATTCCGGCGCTTGCTCGCTTTTCCAACGCGCCCTCCCGCCCCGGAAAGAGGACGGGAAGGCGGAACGGCCGTGCGCGCAGGGCTACTTCGGGCGTGCCGGGGCATGCCAGGTGACGGTCTTCGCCGGGTCGCCTTCGCCGGAGAAGACGAGTGCGGCGGGCGAGTCGGTCCTGGCGAGCATGAAGACGGAACACTCCTTGACCGACGCCTTCGGCTTCACCAATTCGTCGGGTTCCGCGTCCGGGCACGCGGAGACGCCTTCGCCGCTGAAGTCGATCAGATTCATGCGACGCGCGGGTTGTCCGCTCACAGTGCGCAGTTCGGCCTTCTGATTCATCTGCGGCAGCAGTTCGTGGGAGCCGTTGTTCCAGTTTTCAACGGTGACGTAGTACGTGCCTGCGGGCCCTTCTTCTGGTCCCCACTCAATTCGAAGCGGCCGAGATCGGACACCTTGCCGGGGCGGATGCTTTCGGGCGTGGCCTGCACCTTCACCGTGCGGCCCTCGGCGTCCAGCACCGCGCGTACGCGGCGGACTTCTTCAACGGCAGCATTCCGCCGGGAAGTTGACCCTTCCCCTCTTCGCCCGCCTTCCAGATGACCGGATCGCTCGTATTGCCGTCGGCGTCCCTGCCTGCGTACGAGCCGGCGGCCGGTTCCCCGGACGGTCCGTCCGCCGCGGCGAGCGAGAAGTCCCGCTCCGGCGAGGGGCGTTCCAGGCGCTTCTTGCCCTCCGGCTTTCCCGGATCACCGGCCGCCGCAGGCCGATCGGGCGCCGGACTGCCGTCCCGTACCCGACGATCCGCCGTGCGGGGGCATCAGGGTAAGGCAGCGCTCCGGAAGCGGTCCGCCGGGAGGGCGAAGTGAGCACGCCGGCACGCCCGCACGCCTCGTGGGGTGCCGGCACGCGGTCACGCGGCTCCGGTTACGGCGCCACGGCCTCGTACAGACTGAAAGCGGCGAGACCGGTCATCAGCAAAGCCGCGACCCTGGTGATCAGTCGCAAGGGCACGAACCGCATGAGCGTACGTCCCCCGATGATCCCGATGGCCGCCACCGACCACAGCGCGAGCACCGCACCGAGACCCACCGAGAGGGGATCGTCGTACCGGGCCGCGAGGTTGGCGGTCATGATCTGCGTCAGATCTCCGAACTCCGCGACCAGGATGAGCATGAAGCCGCTGGAGGCCACCTTCCAGAAGGACCGTCCGTCCGGGTCCCGCGGCTGCTCCTCACCCTCTCCCTCCCCTTCGTCCTTCTTCAGCAGCAGCACAGCCGCGCCTGCGAGGAAGAGCACGCCGACCACGGCCTGGACGATGCGGTGCGGAAGCAGCGTCAGCACGCTGCCGGCCGCCACGGCGAGGACGACGTGCAGGACGAAGGCGGCGGCGACACCCGCGAACACGTACGAGGCGCGGTAGCGGGTGCCCAGCACGAGGCCTGCGAGGGCTGTCTTGTCGGGCAGTTCGGCGAGGAAGACGACGCCGAAGACGACGGCTGCGACGGAGAGGCTGATCACTGAAGGGTCCTCCGGGAGGGGCTGCCCTACCGGAGCGGAGCACGCTTCGGCACGGCAGCGTCGTACATTACGGACACTGCTCGGCCGAAGGTCTCGCTGGCGCCGCAGACCCCGAACCGGGCGCAGACCGCTGCCTGGCCGGGATGCCGCGCTCCGGGCGCCGGGGCGGGACTAACGGCCGCCGGCACCGCGCGACGGACGGCGGTGGCCGCAGACCGGAAGTCCGCCCAGTGTGTCGACGGTCCGGCGAAGAGCTACTCCCCTTCTGCTTCAGCAAGGCTAGACGATGCATCCGTCCGTGCGCGATCAGCTCCAGGACGGCCCGCAGTGGAAAAAGGGCGAGGGAAAAAGGCACGGTCAGCGGGGAGTTGTGACCAAGCCCTTGATGTGACGTGAACACGTCGTCACGCTGTTACCCGACGCCTGCCTCCCGGCAACGTGTCGTCGGCACCATCAGTCCTCACGGGGCGTACGCCTCGCAACATCCCCCCACAACGAGGGAGTCCGTATGCAGAAGCGCATACGCACGAAGCTCTACGCGCGTCGACGCAAGTCGGTCATAATCACCGTAATCGCCGCTCCCTGCGCCGGGCTGCTGCTCTTCACCGCCGGTATCGCTCCTGCCCAGGCCGAGCCGCCCGCGCCGCCCAGTGCCGCAGAGGCGAAGACCATGCTGGACGGGCTGTCGGAGCAGGCAGAGGGCTCCATGGACGGCTACGACCGCGAGAAGTTCCCCCACTGGAGCGACCAGGGCGAGGGCTGCGACACCCGCGAGGCCGTACTCAAGCGCGACGGCGAGGGCGTGGAGACGGGCAGCGACTGCTACCCGACCAGCGGCTCCTGGACCAGCCCCTACGACGACGGGAAGTGGACCGACCCCTCCGACGTCGACATCGACCACATGGTGCCGCTCGCCGAATCGTGGACCTCGGGCGCCAGCGAGTGGACACAGGAAGAGCGGGAGAAGCTCGCCAACGACATGGAGGTCGCGCAGCTGCTCGCGGTCACGGACAACGTGAACCAGTCGAAGAGCGACCAGGACCCGGCCGAGTGGATGCCGCCGAATGAGAGCTTCCACTGCACTTACGCCCGGATGTGGATCTGGGTGAAGGACACCTACAAGATGACCGCGGACCCGGCCGAGAAGGGCGCACTGACCGACGCGCTCGGCACCTGCTGAGCCTGGTCGGCGTCGCTTGGGCGGCGGGCAGACGCTGGGCAGGCACGGCCAGACACTGGGCAGGTGCTCGCAATCGGTTCGCGCCCGGGGACCCGGTCGGCCGGGACCCGGTTCGGGACCGAACCCGGTCCGCGACGCCGCTCACAGCGCAGAGCACTGCTCCGGAATGCATCCCTCCACGCGGAGGGTCAGGGCAATTTCGGAGCAGTGCTCTCTGCGTATATACGGGGGCGCGGGTGCGGGCGCCAGGTGCAGCGCCGCCCGTAGCTGCGTGAGCACCGCTCTCACCCCGAAGCACCGCTCCCCCGCGCACCAGGCCGGTGAGCACTGCTCTCATCCCGGAGCATCCCTCCCCCGCATAGACTCGTGAGCACCGCTCACCCCAGAAAGCACTGCTCACGCGCCCAGCGCCGCGAGCACCGCTCTCACCCCGGAGCACCCCTCTCCCGGACCGGCCCGCGAGCACCGCTCTCGCAACGAAGCACCGCTCCGATACGCTCCGATCCTCCCCGACCCGCTCCGCCGCAAGGGCAAAGAGCACCGCTCTCCCCGCCGGAAACTCGCCGGTTGCCCTGGTCGTTCCGTAGCGTGCGGGGCGACGGAGGGAGAACTCCATGGGCAGGCTGCGCCTGGGACCGCTGCTGCGTTACGTCGACGAGGACACGGCGACGATCTGGATCGAGACCGACGGCCCGGCCGAGGCCGAGGTCCGCTGCGACTCCGGAACCGCCGGCGGCACCGCCCGCACCTGGCAGATCGCGGGCCACCACTACGCCCTGATCACGGTCGTCGGCCTCGAACCCGGCACCGAGACCGCCTACCGCCTCCTCCTCGACGGCGGCGAGGTCTGGCCCCTGCCCGGCTCCCCGCTCCCCCCGAGCACGATCCGCACGCCCGCGCCGGGCACAGGCACCGTCGACGTCGCCTTCGGTTCGTGCCGCTGGGCCACCCGCCCCTCCGCCAGTTCCCACGACCCGGTCGGCCCCGACGCCCTCGACGCCCTCGCCCAGCGCGCCATCGCGGGCGGCGGCCGCCCGGACGTGCTCCTGCTCCTCGGAGACCAGGTCTACGCCGACGAGACCTCCGAGGACGTACGGGCGAAGCTCGCGGCGAGACGCGACCTGACGAAGCCGCCGTGGAGCCAGGTCGCGGACTTCGACGAATACACACTCCTCTACGACGAGTCCTGGACGGACCCGGAGGTGCGCTGGCTGCTCTCCACCGTCTCCAGCTGCATGATCTTCGACGATCACGACGTGATAGACGACTGGAACACCAGCGACGCATGGCGCACCGAAATGCGCGCGACCGGCTGGTGGCGCGAACGCATACTGGGCGGCCTGGCTTCGTACTGGGTCTATCAGCACCTGGGCAATCTCTCGCCGGGCGAGCTCGCGGAGGACCCGGTTTTCGCGGCCGTACGTGCCGCCGGGGACGGCACAGCGGTGCTGCGCGAGTTCGTGGAGCGCGCCGACACGTACCCGGACACGGCGCGCTGGAGCTACCGCCGCGACTTCGGCAGGGTCCGCATGCTGATGGTCGACACCCGGGCGGCGCGTGTGCTCGACGAGCAGGAGCGCGCGATGCTCGGCAAGCAGCAGATGGCGTGGCTGCGCGAGCAGATGCTGACCGGGACCGGCCCGCAGGACCACCACCCCACAGGCACCGGTGCCCACGGACCCGCCGGCGTTCACGCGGGCACCGGGAGGCTCACCGGCGGGCACACCGGCGCTCAAGGAGCCGAGAGCGGCTACGACCACCTCCTCCTCGGCACGTCGCTGCCGTGGCTGCTCCCGCCGGCGATCCACGACGCCGAGGCCTGGAACGCGGCCCTGTGCCGCGGCGTACGCGGCGAGCGCTGGGCGCGCGTCGGTGAACGGATGCGGCGCGCCGCGGACTTGGAGCACTGGGCCGCCTATCCGCGTTCGTTCGAGGCGCTGAGCGAACTCGTCGAAGAGGTGGCTGCTGCGCACGCGGCGCCATCGACGGTGTGTGTCCTGTCCGGGGACGTGCACCACGCCTACGTCAGCGAGCCCCACTTCTCCCGCCCCGTGAATTCCCTTGTCCTGCAGCTGACTTGCTCACCCATGCACAACAGCGTCCCCGCGGTGATGCGCGCGGGCTTCCGTTTCGGCTGGAGCCGCGCCGGCCGCAGCCTGGGACGTGCGCTGGCACGCCACGGACGTACGGGGCGCCCGCTGGTCAAGTGGAAGCGTTCCGGGGGCCCTTGGTTCGGCAACCAGCTCATGACGCTGCGGCTGCGCGGCCGTTCGGCGGAGCTGTCGCTGGAGCATGCACGGGCCGTTCCCGAGGGGGCGGACTCTCCGGGGGGCGTTCCGGGCGCGGGACGCGGCAGCCGTTCACGTCTGGACGAGGTGCTCCGGCGGACACTCGTTCCCGCTCAGGGCCCACCGGCTTCCGCGTCCCCCAACGAGCCTCATCACACCGGGAGTTGATCCACCCTCCGGGTCCTTCAGAGTGCTCCCGCTGCCCCTTGAAGATCCGTTACTGCTCTGAGACAGGACCGAGATCGATCCCGCACGCAGCAGCGGCCCCCCGCGCAACATGCGGGCGTACGCTGGACCGACTCTTCATTTGAACCTGACGTGACACACGGAGCGGCGCAGCGAACGGGAGAGGTACGGGGGAAGAACGGTGCTGGAGTTCCTGGGATCTGTGACCGGATCCCCATGGCTGTACGGAATGATCGCGGCCTCCGTACTGCTGGACGTCTTCGTTCCCCTGCTGCCGAGCGGTGTACTCGTCGTCGCCGCCGCGACAGCCGTGGCGGGCACCACCGCCACCACTGCCACCACCACAGCCGCCGGCGCCGCTGATCTGCCGAGCCAGGCCCGTCACGCCGCCGATTCGGCGCACGTACCGGAGATCCTCGCCCTGGTGCTGTGCGCGGCCACGGCCTCGGTGCTCGGCGACCTCGTCGCGTACCGCATGGCGCGGCGCGGCGGCCACCGCTTCGACCGGGCCCTCTCCCGCTCGCGCCGTCTGAGGCTGGCTCAGGAGAAGCTCGGCCGGGCGCTCGCGGGCGGCGGGGGCGCGCTGGTGGTGCTGGCGCGGTTCGCTCCGGCGGGGCGATCCGTCGTGAGCCTCACGGCGGGGGCGGCGCACCGGCGCGCGAAGGAGTTCGTCCCGTGGTCCGCGCTGGCGGGGCTCACATGGGCCGCGTACAGCGTGAGCCTCGGCTACTTCGGGGGGCGCTGGCTGGGCGCGACGTGGCTCGGGACGGCGGTTTCGGTGCTGGCGCTCTTCACGTTCGGCACGCTGGCGGCGTACGCGCTGCGGCGCAAGGCCGAAGGGGCAGACGGCCGGGAATCCGGGCAGCCGGCGCACTCAGGCTAGGGATCCGACTCAGCGCAGGGACCCGTAGGGCGTAGGGAGCCGGAGGTCCGGTCCCCAGCTCAACGGCCGTGCTGCGCAAGGGTTTTCGTGTACTGCCACGGCTTCTGCGCAACGCCCGAGCAGGAGTCCTCCGCGGGGTAGGGGCGTGCGCCGCAGGGCCGGTCACGGTTGACGGACCAGAAGGTGAGCCTGCCCAGACCGTGCTTGCGCGCGTGGGCGGCGATGGTGCGGAAGTCCTCCACCGTGATCGTCTCCCCCTCCCCCGTGATCCCGTTCATCGAGGAGATGCCGCTGTGCGCGTACGCCTCGGTCTCCGTGTAGCCGTACGCGCTGATCAGCCGTCCCTTGAGCCCGTCCACCGCGCGCGTGCTGATACGTCCCATGTCCTCGCCCTTCGCCGGCGGCACGAACGAGAACGGCATGATGCTCCACGCATCCGGCTCCACACCCATCTCCGCGGCACGGTCGATGAGCGAACGGTCCGGCCCTGAGCGGTAACTGGGCAGCGTGATGTACGTGACCAGGCCCGGGTTCGCCTTCTTCACACGGCCGAGTGCGGCGAGGGTCTTCCGCTGCGCCTCCTTGCTGCGGTAGGCGCTCATCTCGATGTCGATGTCGATCGCCTTGAGGGCGTAGGCGTCGATCACCTTCTGGTACGCGGCCGCCAGCGACTCGGCGTCGGCGCAGCTCTGTTCGAGCTTGTGGCCCAGGCCGCCGCCGAAGGAGGGGATGACGTCGCCGCCCGCCGCCCGCACGGCCCGTACCGTACGGGCGTCGACGCCGCCGGACAGCGGCCGACGGCCGTCCCAGCGCGGTTCGCAGGTGCCACGGCTGAGGACGAAGGCGAGCGAGAACCAGCGGACGCCGGTCGCCGCCATGACCTTCGCGGGTTCCGGTGCGTCTCCCCAGCCGAGCGAGAGGTACGGCGCGACGGCCATCGGGGCGGGGGGCGGCGGAGCGGCCCCGGGACGCGGAGCGCCGGGGGCCGCCGGGATCGCGGCCGGGGTAGCGCGGATGACCGGGGCCGTGGGGTCGGCCGGAGCGGCGGTGCCGAGCGTGGCCAGCGCCAGCGCGAGAACGCCGCCGGCGCTGCCGAGGCGGCCGGCCGCACCGGACCGTCCTGCGCCGGGCGGCTCGCCACCCGTGCGGCCTGTGCGGCTGCGGCGGGTGACGCAGGCGATGTGGGTGACGCGGATGATCCGGGTGATCCGGGTGATCCGGGTGATCCGGGTGGCGCGAAGCCGGGCCAGCGCTCTCATCCGATCCCTCGTCTCTCGGCCGGTGCCCTCTGTCATGCCGAGATGGTGAACACGCCGGCCGTCCGGGCACAGCATCCGCTCCCCGGCGTGTCCTGCGCCCGTACGGACGCTGCCGCCGCGCCGCGATGTCCTCAACTCCCTGGATGAGCAGGGGAGTCGGGGGCGGGCCGGGTCACTCCTCGGGGCGGTCGATCTCCGAGAAGCCCTCACTCTGCTCCCAGCGGAGGGTGTAGAGACCCGAGTCGCTGTCGTAGAGGAAGACGACCCTGCTGCCGTCGTCGTTGATGGAGGTGTCGTCCCAGCCGTCGAAGTCCTCGGTGACGTCGATGTCCCAGTCGGTCAGGTCGCCGGTGCCCACTCCGGCCACGGACTCGGTCGGCGGCTCACCGTCGGAGCAGTACAGGCCGAAGTCGGCGATGAGCGAGACGGTGCCTTCGCGCTCGGCGAGGCCGACGCCCTGGCAGAGGTCGGTCCTGGTCTTGTAGAGCGTCTTCCACTTGCTCCACTTCCCGCCGCCGGCGGCCTGGTGCCGCTCCTGCACGCCCGTACCCTTCACCAGCCGCACGTGGACGTTCCGGCCGTCGCTGAGTTCGAGAGTGGACTCGTAGTCGTCGTCCGCGGCCGTCGCGGCCGGCTGATGCCGTGCGTCCGAACCGGCGGGTCCGCCACCCGAGTTCACGTCCTCGCCGACGGAGACGCCCTGCGCCGTGCCGTACCCCGTCGCGAGCAGTCCGGCGACGGCCAGCCCTGCGAGCCCTGCCCTGTGCGCCTTTCGGATTCCCACGATGCGATTCCCCTCTAGTGGTCGTCCCCGTCGGTCCTGCCTCTGCACGGCGGCAGAGACGCTCCGAAGACGCAGCCCGCCCGCTCCCCGGTTCCCGCCGTAGCCGGAGGCCGGGCCGGGCCGGGCCGGGCCGGGCCGGGCCGGGCCGGGCCGGGCCGGGCCGGGCCGGGCCGGGGTAGACGACTCCGGATCCGCTGCGGAGTCGTCGGCGTCAAGATCTCATGTGAATGTCGGCACCCCTGCCGCAAGGCGACGGGATGAGTCATCATGATTTCCAAGATGCGAGGGGGCACTCATGACTCAGCGACGAATGACACGGCAGGATCTGGTACGTCAGCGTCGCCGGGACGGGTTCGTCGGCCGTCGAGGCGAAGTCGCGGTGTTCCGAGAGAATCTCACCTTGGATCCAGCAGATCCAAGGTGCCAGTTTCTCTTTCATGTTTTCGGCTTGAGCGGAGTTGGAAAGAGCACTCTCATCAGGCACTGGGACCATCTTGCTCGTCAGCGTGGCTCAGCCACAGCCCTCATCGACGATGAAGTGCACAGCGTCATCGAAGCCATGGAGGTAATTTGTAACCAATTGGAGAAGCAAGGTCACTCCCTGAAGAGGTTCGCCAAACAATTGAACCTCTACCGTCAGCGCCGACACGAAGCAGAGAAGACTCCCGATCCCGGGGAAGGATTTCCCCAGGCTGTGTCGAACTCAAGCCTCATTACTACGCAGCTCGGTCTTGCTGGACTGGGGTTACTTCCCGGACTAGGTGCGTTCGCGGGCGCTGTGGATCCACAATTGGCCGCCCAGGGGACTGACAAACTCCGTTCAATGCTCAGCAGCCGCTTCCGAAGCCACGAGGACTTGCAGCTCGTCCTGTCTCCTCTGGAGATCCTCACTCCAATCTTCCTTGAGGAGTTGAGTGAAGTTGCAGAGCAGGTCCCCTGGTTGGTGATTTTCTTCGACACTTTCGAGCAGACGGCACCGCTGCTGGAGACATGGCTACACGAAATCACCCTAGAATCTCGTTACGGCACGCTTCCCGTCAACGTTCAGGTTGTACTCTGTGGCCAGAGTAAACTTGATTCCCGCTGCTGGGGTGACTCCCTGGATCTCATTTGCCAGGTGCCGCTGGAAGTATTCACAGAAGATGAGTCACGGCAGCTCCTTGCTCACCACGGTGTCACCGCGGAAGAAGTAATCGAGGTCATTCTGCGCCTTTCCGGTCGACTGCCTGCCTGGGTGGCAGCCCTGGCACAGGCACGCCCCGAAGAGCCCGAGTCCATAGATGACCCGACCGACAGCGCAATCGAACGCTTTCTAAAGTGGGAGCCGGATCCTGACCGCCGAAAAACTGCACTGCTCTGCGCATTGCCGCGGCGACTCAATGAGGACCTGTACCGCTGTATCGCTCCGGCTTCGCTGCTGGAAGAGTATGCCTGGCTGCGAAATTTGACCTTCGTCAGCGGTGACGGTGGCAGCAGTCATTACCACGACGCGGTCCGCACACCCATGCTTCGCCTTCAGCGCACCCAGTCGCCGACGTTTTGGCAAGAGCAGCACAGCCGCCTGTGCGAAACGTTCCGGGAGACACGGCGGAGCATAGAAACCCGGGTGAATTCCGAAAACCTTTGGGGTGACGCAACCTGGAGGGAAGCTCGACTCGAAGAGTTGTACCACTCGATATGTGCAGACCCTCGCAATGCTCTTCCTCAGGCTCTCGAAACGGCCGTGGATGCGAGCATCCACGGCGGCGTCACCCTCCACCGATGCGTTCAAACGATCAGTCAGGCAAGTCAAGACACCGACGACAAGAGCGTCGCCCGGTGGGGACGACGCCTGGCCGTCAACGAAGACGACGACAGCATGATCAGTGCGCTCACCCACCTCGCCTCGGCCCCTGAGCTGGACACCAAGACCCGGTCTCGTGCCCACTCCGTGATAGGCCTTGAGCACCGGAGGAGGAGAAATTTCAGCGAGGCAATTGACGCCTTCACCGATGCGCTCACCTTGGACCCCGAATTACCACGGGCGTATAACGGCAGAGGAGAAACCTATCGACAGATGGAACGCTATGACGAAGCCATCGTCGACCTTACACGGGCCATCGAACTCAAAGCGAGCACATCCCAGTATTTCACCCGACGTGCCCAGTGTTACTGGCGAGTGAATCGTCTCGATGAAGCAATTTCTGACTTCACTAGCTCACTGGAACTCAACCCTCGAAATACCGTCGCGCTAGCCGTACGCGGTGTCATATACCGCACGATGAAGCGGTACAACGAAGCGCTATCCGATCTCACTCAAGCAATCGAGCTCAGCCCGAAGTACTACTTCGCCATAATTAATCGCGCCATCCTCTACCGCATTACAGAACGCTACGAAGAGGCGGTATCCGAACTCACGCAAGAAATCGAAGACGACTCCTGGGCTATATCTGCCCTGATCGAACGAGGGGCGGTTCACAGAGCTGCCGAACGCTACGAAGAGGCGTTGGCGGACTTCACTCAAGCAATTGAACTGAGTCCAGAGTATCCTTTCGGCATCACCGAACGCGGTGATCTCTATTCAAAATTGGGTCGGCATGATGAAGCCCTGGCCGATTTCACACGCGCTGTCTCAGCCGGACATTTCACTAAAATCGCCCTGCTCAAGCGAAGTAGATTCTACAGGTCAATCGGGTCCATGGTTGATTCCCTGGCAGATTTGACGCTGGCACTCGACACCGATCCTGAGTACGTATTCGCCCTCGTTGAACGTGGTGAGGTGCACCGCGGAATGGGCCGCTACAGCGACGCCATAGCCGACTTCAGCCGAGCAATCGATCTCGACCCGGGCAGCTATATGGCTTTCGCAGAGCGCGCAAAGACATATCGCTTCATGAATTCCTACGAGGAAGCCGTCTCTGACCTCACTCATGCTATCGAATTAGACCCTGATCGCGAATACGGATTATCCCTGCGTGGCGGAGCATTCCGCATTATGGGACATTACGGAGATGCGCTTTCAGATCTCACTCGTGCCCTTGAACTCAGGCCGAGCGACGGCTGGGCCCGCTATGAATTGGCACTCGTCTCGCGCTTGCGAGGCGAAGATGCGGGCGAGCACTGGGAAAGGTTGACCAATTCCGTCGAAGACAACGACGCGGCCGTCATGTTCCTAACTCACTGCGCCTTGAGCCGATGGGAAGAGGCCGGGGAACAGCTAGAGGATCTTCTAGCCGCAAACGCCACCTCAGAATCCCTTCGGGAAATACTGAGAGATCTTGAGGAGTTGCAACTCTCAGTATCTGTCGATCAAGCAGACGTGGAGCCGCTGAGAAGCCGTCTCGAAGAATCGCTGGCCGGCATTCATGACTGACGGACCAAGCAGAAGGGTCCGAAGACTCGTGGCCACATAGCGGCAAGCGCTCTGGAGTTAACACGCGAAAAGTCCCCTCTCTTGGGAGGGTCGTTCGGCAGTTCCCAGCCTTCTTGGGTAGCCCCAGAAAGAGTCCTGACTTCCCCATCCTCGCTTCACCACTACGGAGTCCCTCTGTGGTTCGCCGGACTGATCGTGGTCATAGTGCTGTTCCGGGCGGCCAGCGGCTGAGCCAGCGCGATCCAGGCCACGAGGAACGGTACTCACTCAGTCAGACACTCCGCGCACAACGAAGGCCCGTCACGATCACGTGACGGGCCTTTGACGTGGGACTTCGTGGTGGGCACAACTGGGATCGAACCAGTGACATCTTGCTTGTAAGGCAAGCGCTCTACCGCTGAGCTATGCGCCCGTCGAACGAGGCCACAGACTACCTTGTCCCGCCTCCGACGGCGCAAACCCTTGCGGCCGGCGACCGGGGACCCGGGGCCGCAGGCGCTCGGGGCAGCCGTTCGGTGGTCTTTCCACGTACCGTTGAACGAACTGGCTCGTGTGTTCGTTGGCCCAGGGTGGGAGAATGACCAGCGATCGCTGATGCGGGACGTGGGGACGCGGGGAGAGGTTCGGTGGCGGCTATGAACGGCGGCGGTACGCGCCGCTGGGGCTGGGGCAACGCTCGTGCGGAGCACCAGCGCGCCGACGCGCAGACAGCCAAGGACGACGCCGCGGCCGCGTTCTACGAGCTGGACAGCGCCCAGCGGGACCTGCGGATCTCCATCGAGACCCTGAACGCAGTCGACGACTCTCCCGCCGCGCGCAAGGCGGTCGCGGACTTCGCTGATTTCGGCTCCCGCATCGACCAGGTCAGCCACGTGTACATCTCCGCCGTGGACGCCCACGACCTGGACCGTGACGACCTCGATGCGGGCGCCGCAGCACGCGCACGCGCCGAGCTGGCCAAGGCGCGCCAGGAGCTGGAGCGGGTCAGGGGCGAGCTGCAGCGGTTCGGCGAAAGCCTGGGTCCGCTGCTGTCGCAGGCCGAGACGCAGCTCGCGCGGCTCACCCCCGCCGTGGAGCGGGCCAAGCAGGGCCTGCTGGCGGCGTCGAACGCCCTGGACGCCGCACGGGACTCCGGGCTCAAGGCCGACGATCTCGCCGGCCGGCTCGCGGCGCTCTCCCCCGACCTGACCAAGCTCAACGAGGGCGCGGGCCAGCACGGCGTGCAGGAGACGCTGCGCCGCGCCGACCGCGTCGTGCGCGAGGCCGAGGCGATCCGCGGCGAGGCGGAGCGGCTGCCCGAGCGGGCCGCGGAGACCGACAAGCGGCTCGCTTCGCTTCGTACGCGCGCACAGGCGCTGCACACCCGGGCGGGCCAGGTCGAGCCGGTGCTGAGTGAGCTGCGGCGGCGCTTCAGCGCCGAGTGCTGGCAGGATCTGCAGCAGGTGCCGGCGCAGACGGCCAAGTCCGTACGGCAGGCGGAAGAGAAGCTGGCAGAGGGCCGCAAGGCGCGCGACGAGCAGCGCTGGGCCGACGCGACGGCGCAACTGTCGACGGTGCGGGCGCTGCTGAACTCCGCGGACGAGGCGATCAAGGCCGCCGGCGACCGTCTGCAGCGGCTCAATGAGGTCTCCTTCGACCAGACGAAGGAGGTCGAGCGGACGCGTTTCGCGATCCGTGACGCGCAGCGCCTGGCGATGGCGGGTCGCAGTACGCCCGATCCGTCTCACGCGGGGCCGCTGGACGATGCCGTCGCGCGCGTGGACCGGGCGGTGGCCGAGCTGACGGGCCGCCATCCCGACTACTGGCATCTGCTGACCGAGCTGGACGCGGTGAAGGAGTCGGTCCAGCGAGTGGTCGAACGGATCCGGGAGCAGCGGGCGGCCGGCCAGTGATGTGCGGCCCGGCCAGGCTGCCGGTCGGCGGCGCTGCCGTGCGCCGGTAGCATTCCTGCATGCCGCGATACGAGTACCGCTGCCGTGAGTGCGACACGCAGTTCGAACTGGCCCGTCCCATGGCCGAGTCCGGTGCGCCGGCCGACTGCCCCAACGGGCACGGGGACACGGTGAAGCTGCTGTCGACCGTCGCTGTGGGCGGTGCCTCCGCCGCGTCCGCGTCCGCGCCCGCCGCGAATGCCGCGCCGGCGGGAGGCGGCGGGGGCGGCTGCTGCGGCGGGGGCTGCTGCGGCTGAACCCTGTGCGTTGATCGGTGACGGCTGACGGCTGACGGCTGACGGCTGACGGCTGACGGCTGACGATTCACAGCTCACGGTCGTCAGATTTCAGATGTCGGCTATCAGCTGACAGATGACGTCATCTGTCAGCTGATAGCCGAAACGGCAACCATCCCCTCGACGTCCCACCAGACCCCGGAGCCCGACCTCAGCCCGGCCTTTCGCCCTCGCCCGCCGGCCCGGCCTACCGCCAGTGCAGCGGGCGGCCGAGCCCGTCCGGGACTCGGGTCGCCGGGCTGCCCTTCGCCGCGTCGAGCTGCGACCGCGTGAGGAAGAGACTTCCGGTGAGGTCCGCTCCGCTCAGGTCGGCGTCCCGCAGGTCCGCTCCCGTCAGGTCCGCGCTCCGCAGGTCCGCACCGCCGAGGTCGGTGGCGATCAGGCAGGCCCCGCGCAGCGACGCCCCCCGCAGGTCCGCTCCTGCCAGCCGCGCTCCGGTGAGGTCGGCGCCTCTGTGGTCCTTCCTCGGGCCGGGCAGCCGCGACCGTACGAGTTCGCTGGTACGCAGCAGCAGGCCGTTGATCCGGTCGCGGAGCGCCCACATGTCCACGGCGGCGAGTTCGTCCGGGCTGCCGTGTGTGAGGCGCGTGACGTCCTCCAGGGCGCGGCGCAGTTCACCGCGCAGCGGTCCGGCGTCCGGGAGCGCCACCGCTTCGGTCAGGAACAGCAGCAGCTCATGCAGCTGCCTCATCACCGGGAAGACCTCGAACATCCGCTCCGCCGTGCCGGGTTCGCCCCGCCAGTCGCGGCCCCCGAAGGTGTCCTGGGAGACCTTCTGGCCCGCTCCGAAGCAGTCGTACACGGTGCAGCCGGAGAAGCCCCGTTCGCGGAGCCCGGCGTGGATGCCGCAGCGGAAATCCGGCCGGAGGTTCGGGCAGGGCTCGCCTGCGTCCTTGTCGACAGCGAATTCCGAGGATGCGAGGAAGGGCAGCGCGACGCAGCACAGGCCGAAGCAGTTCGCGCAGTCGGCCTGCAGGCTCTGCGGCCGGGCCGGTGTCAAGGCGAGGGTCTCCTGCGGTCCTGGGAGCCGGTGGGTCTTCGATCCTTCCACCCGCCCCCGTACGCGCGACACCGGTTTTCCGCCCGCCCGGAGCCGCTCCGGGCCACCGCGTCCGGAGGCGCCCGGAGCCGCCGCCGGACCGCCCCCGCTCCTAGGGGACGCGGGCAACGGCCCCGTATGAGCCGACCCGTGAGTCGTCCTCCGCAAGATCCTCCTCGGAGCGTTCCGAGCGCCAGCGGTGCACCAGCACGATCCCGGGATCGACGAGCTCCAACCCTTCGAGCAGCGCCGCCACTTCGTCGTACGTACGAGGTTTCACCGGGGTGCCCGTCAGCTTCTGGTGCTGCTCGCAGACCGTCTCCACCTCCCCGGGATCGATGTCGCCGGTGAGGTGCGAGAGCGTCAGATAGCTCCCGGGGGCCAGGGCACCCGTGAAGCCGCGGATCATCTCGTACGCGACCTGGTCGTCGGTGACGAAGGGCAGCAGCGCGACCAGGGAGAGAGACACCGGCTGGTCCAGGTCGAGGGATTCGCGGACCTCGGGAGAGTCGAGGACGCTGGCGGGATCCGTGGCGTCGGCCCGCAGGAACGCGGTGCGGCCGAGCGGGCTGCCGCTGAGCAGGGCCTCGGCGTGTGCGTGTACGACGGGGTCCTCGTCCACGTAGACGACGCGTGCGCTGGGGGCCTCGGACTGTGCGACCTGGTGGAGGCTGGGCTCGGTCGGGATTCCGGCGCCCAGGTCGAGGAACTGCCGGATGCCGGCGCGCCCGGCGAGCTGGCGTACAGCGCGGAGCATGAAGGCACGGTTCTCGCGGGCCATGACCGCCACGGCCGGGGCGGCTTCGACGGACTGCTGGGCGGCGATCCTGTCGGCCGCGTAGTTCGTCCGGCCGCCCAGGAAATAGTCGTACGCACGCGCGGGATGCGGTCTGTCGGTGGGCGGCTGCCCGGCGGCGCTCCTGGCCTTCTCCGCGGACTCAACGGTCCCGTCCGGGGGCTTCTCCACGGTCGCGCCCGTGCCGGCCCGCTGCGCTTCCCGTTCGCTGCCCGTGACGGTGGAAGGCCGGACGTGCCCGGAGGTGTACAGCGCCCAGAGCAGTTCGTGGATGGCTGCCGGCCTGTCCTTGCGCAGCGGCAGATGTGTGAGGGTGCCGGCCTCCCGCAGCCAGCTCGCGAGCGTGCCGCTGGAGATGCCCAGCTCGCGGGCCGTCGCCTCCGGGTCGAGTTCCAGCTCGACCCACACGGACAGGGCCGAAAGCAGACGTGGAGGGAGCTGTGCCAGCACGCCGTTGCCCCACATGACGGCGCCTTCGTTGTCGAGGACCTGGCGCACGCCGCCCGCCGGCGCCACCCCGGGTACGGGCGGCGGCAGGTCGGCCAGGCGCATCGCCAGATCCAGCTTGGCCCGGTCCCCGAGCAGCGCCCGGTCCAGGCCCACCCGTCCGGTCAGCTCGTCCAGCCGTGAGAGGACGGTGTCGCGGTGCATCCCGAGGAGCCGTCCCGCACCCTGCGATCCCATCTGGATCGCCGCGGTGCACACCTCCAGCAGCCGCTGCCGTTCCGCGTCGGCGAGGTACTGCTCCAGCGGCGCCAGCAGCTCCCTGGCCCATGCGCGGGCCGAGGTGTCGAGCAGTTCCGCGAGGGGAGGGCGTCCGTCGTGCACGGCCACGCCGCCCGGGGTGCGCAGGGCCGCTTCCACGCTCACCGCCGCCGCACCGTAGAGGCGCGCGGCGTGCTCCAGGGGCCCGCGCCCGCTGACCCCCACGGCACGGTCGGGGTCCGCTTCCGCGACCGGCTCCAGCACGGTCTGGACGGGGGCCTGCGCACCGTCCCAGATGATGATGAGCTGGGCGTCGTCGACCGGGCAGAGCACGGTCAGCGCCCGTCCCCACTGCAGCGCCTCCTCGACCTCCGCCGCGACCTCCTCGCGGTCCTCCTCCATGGCCTTCTCCAGGACCGCGACCTGCACCACGCCCGCGGCCATCAAGCCGGGCGCCAGGGGTTCCACGGCCCGGCCGGCGGAGGTCACGTCGCCCACCATCAGGTACTGGAACGCCGAGGTACGTGCCGCCTGCACGGCGGAGTGGAGACGGCGCTCGCGTTCCGTCACGTCCTCCTCGCGCAGCAGTCCGGCCACCATCACAGCCACCTGTTCGAGGCCGAGCCGGCCGCGTCCTCCCCAGGGCCTGTCGCGGGAGGCGACCAGCAGCCGGTGGGGCGGCCCGACACCCACCGGCCACACCTCCACGTAGCGTCCGTTCGCGGCGCCCCTCACGGGCCCGACCTCACGGCCCCGTACCAGTTCCCGCAGCAGGCCGGTCTGCCGGGCGACCTCCGGGGGCCAGTCCTGCTCCCGGTAGCCGTCGACCACTCGCACCTCCGCGTGGGACTCACGGGAGACCCACTCCAGTACGCCTTCGGGGCCGCCGCCCTCGGCCATGGCGTGCGCGGCCACGTTCGAGTAGGTCTCCACCTGCCGGACCTCCGCCTGCAGCGCCGCGACCTGCGCGCCCATGAGCGCCTCCGCGACCCGCACCGGTCCGCCGGGAATCAGGGGCGTCAGTACGGGGACGAGGCCGCAGTCGGGCACCTCGTCGGCGTCGCCGGTCTCGCCGCAGAGCACCACGCCCGCCGCGTCCTCGGCGCGGAGCCGCACCCATTCGAGGTCGCTGTCGGCGGACGTCACGAGCAGCACACGCTCCGTACGTTCACCGATCGGCGGGCCGTCGGGGCCGCAACGCGTGATCCTCTCCACCATCCTGCCGGGGTCGTCCGGCGCGTCCCCCGTGCTGGCCCACCGCAGCAGCGGCGGAGAACCCGCGGTCAGATGGCCCAGCGTCAACATGCCTCCAGCGTCATCCCGGGCATCGCGCGGCGCACCTCGGGGTGACGTCCGCGGGGACATGCGCGGCGGGGCCAGCGGTCTCGTGGCGCGGTCGTCGGTGCCTGAACCGGCCGGTCTCCGCCGGTCCCAGCACCGCAGTACGGGCGTATGTCACAAATGGGTGAATTTTTCAGCAAGGCCGACGGGATTCGGTGCGGACATCCGGAATACCTCGCTCCAGGGCACTGCTGAGTCGGTCAGATCTGAAGCAGGATGATCAGAACCGAACCGGAAGGCTCCGCTGTGACCGACCCGTCTGCGACTCTCACGGTCGACGAACTCGCACCACGGCTGAACAGCGCCACCGTCATCGACGTCCGCACCCCGGGCGAGTACGCCTCAGGGCACATCCCCGGCGCGCACAACATTCCGCTCGACCGTCTCGACGACGCGCTGCCCGCACTGGGCACCGCCACCGGGAAGGGCGAACTGGTCGTCGTCTGTGCGTCCGGAGCCCGTTCCGGTACGGCGTGCGGCCGGCTCGCGGGCCGGGGGATCACGGCGGCGTCGCTCGAAGGCGGGACGGAAGCCTGGTCCCGGGGCGGTCACACACTCGACCGTCCAGAGGGCGCACGCGCGGTATGGCCGATGGAGCGCCAGGTCAGGCTCGTGGCCGGGTCGCTGGTCGTGCTGGGCATCCTGCTCGACCTTGCGATTCCGGGTGCGCGCATCCTTTCGTTCCTGATCGGCGGCGGACTGGTCTTCTCCGCGCTGAGCAACACGTGCGGCATGGCCGCGGTGCTCTCGAAGCTCCCGTACAACCGCCGCCGGCCCGGCGACGCGGGCCTGGACGCCACGCTCAGCAGGCTGACGCAGGCCTGATTCAGCCCGCAGGTCCGCGTCCGCGTCCGGTCCGCCCGGGCGCCGTCCCGGTCCTCTCGCACATCTCCCGTACGATCCGCTCGCCGGCGGCGACACCGCGCTCGCTCAGCGCGGTGATGTGCCCGGCGCTCCATCCGCTGCCGGCGAGTTCGCCGTGGCCCGGAAACCAGCCCTCGTCGGCGGCGAGCAGCATGTCCGCGTCGAGCAGCGAGTCACCGGCCGCACACGTGTACGTCGCGCCGGTGCGCCGGGCGACCTCGGCGACGGCAGCGCTCTTCGTCAGCGGACCCGGTACGGCGTAGATCTTGCGGCCCTGCAGCGACACCGTCCAGCCGCGCGGTCCGGCCCAGGCGGTCAGCTCCTTCACCCACGTCTGCGGCAGCCGGCCGCGGTCGACGACGAGGTATGCGAACAGCTCGTCCGCGACGCGCTGTTTGAGCACCCAGTCGCCCTCCGAGGACGCTCCACGCAGATGTGCGCAGACCTCCTCCAGCGGCGCGCAGCCGGCGAGCCCACGCCGCACCTGTGCGTTCCACTCCGCGTCGGGCTCGCCGTCGACCAGCAGATGCCCGCCGTTGGCGCAGACCGCGTAGCGCGCGGGACCGCCGGGCAGCCGCACACGCCGGTACTGTTCGCGAGTCCTGGTGGTGGTGGGCACGAAGACGCACCGGTCCGTCAGCTCCGCCAGCATCCCCGCGGCCGTCTCCGTCATGTACGACAGCGGCCTGCCCTCGTACACCTCCACGCACAGCAGCCGCGGCGCCTCGCTGTCCGGCACGCTCAGCCCGAGGGCCGCAGCCGAGTAGATCAGCGTGCGGTCGAGGTCGCTCGCGACGAGCATCGGGGGCGGAACCGGCCGCCCGGACGGACGGGTCATCCGGCGGCCCTGCCGTCCGCGCCCGTGGCCCCTCGCGTGAACCGCGGGTGGATCAGACCCACACAGCTGTACGGAAGTCCGTCCGTCTCCTCGACGGGAACGCCCCGCTGCTCCGCCAGCAGCCGCACATGATCCAGGTCGCGCCCGGTGCCGCGCCGTGTCAGCACCCGCCACGGCACGCGGCGCAGCAGCACACGCGTCGTCTCACCGACCCCGGGTTTGACGAGATTGACGTCGCCGATGCCGTATTCCTCGCTGATCCACTCCACCGCCCGCCAGCCGGCCCACGTCGGAGCGCGGTCGGCGGCGAGGAGCTCGGACGCGTCGTCGGCGGCGCCCGCGCGGACCTCGTCGAAGCGGGCCGTGACCGTGTCGAGGAAGTGGCCGGAGACGTCCGCGCCGGCGAGTCCGCGGTAGTGCTTGGCACCGTGGTAGTCGTGCGGACCGACGAGGTCCGCACGGAGCACCGTGCGCGATATCAGCCCGGAGACGGTGGAGTTGAGGCACGCGGAGGGTATGAGGAAGTCCTCGCGCGTGCCGTACGTACGCACGCAGCCGCCCGGATCGGCGAGCACGGCGATCTCCGGGTCGAACTCCCCGAACGGAGCGAGTGCTTCGGCGAGTTCGCGGGTGATGGCGCCCTTGCCCGTCCAGCCGTCGACGAAGACGACGTCGGCGGGGTCGTGGTGGGAGGCGATCCAGCGCAGGGCGTTGGCGTCGATGCCGCGTCCGCGCACGATGGACACCGCGTAGTGCGGCAGAGCGAGCCCGTGGGTCTGCTGCGCCCAGCGCCGCATCAGCACGCCGACGGGTGTGCCTGCGCGCGCGAGTGAGACCAGCACGGGGCGTCCCGTCCCGCGCCCGGCACGTTCCGCGAGCACCGTCTCCGTGACGGTGCCGACCGCTCGTGCGACGCGTCCGGATGAGGCCTCGAGTGCGCCGTGGAAGAGCCGCTCGTACTCCGCACTCGGCTGGTATTCGACGGGCAGCGACTCCGCGTAGTGCGCCCCGCCGCTCTGGATCGCCTCCTCGCGCTCCTCAGTCGGTGCCTCCAGCCGCGTTTCGGACAGGTCCTGCAGCAGCCAGCCGACCTCGTCGGGTGCGTACGAGGAGAAGTCCGGGCCACGCAGCGGCGCCCGCAGCGGACGGTAGGACGGGACCACCGCGAGCAGCACGCTGTCCGTGTGGGAGCGCAGCCCGTCCAGGAGACCGCCGGGTGCGCGCAGCGCCGGGGTGTCGGCGGCCGAGTCGGTGACGACGACGACGGCGTCGAAGCGGCGCCGGGGGTCGTTGCCTGGCGCGACGTTGTAGGCGTAGCGCGTCTCGCCCGCCGCCTCCTCCGCCAAGTCCTGGCCGGTGCCTTCGTGCGCGGGGAAGGAGATGCACGTACGGACCGCGTAGGCAGGGTCGTCGAGCGCGAGCACCGGTGAGCGCGTCGTGGTGGAGAAACGCACCTCCGCCGCCTTGCCGAGCCGCTCCTCCAGGGTGACGGCGAGGCGCAGCGGCGCGTACATCAACTCCTCGCAGCCCAGCAGCAGTACGCGCGGGGTACGGCGGCCGCCGTCGGGCGCCTCCGTTCCGGCGGGGAGTGTGCCGGACTCGGCCAGCGCGGCTGCCAGCCGCCCGGCCATGCCGGGCAGTGCCGCGTCCAGACGCGCACGGTGCGCGGCGGTGAAGCCGTGCCGTCCGCCGTCCGGCAGCCGCAGCGGCCAGCCGAGGTCCACCGTCGCCGCCGGGTGGGCGCGGCCCGGCGGTGCCGGAAGCGGAGAGCCCCGGTCCGCGGCGGCGTCTGCCTCCGCCGTCGCTTCGGCCGTCGCTTCAGCCACGAGCCGCTGCCCGCGCTCCAGCACGTCGTGCGGGAGCGAGACGCGGCCGCGTGCGAGCGCCACCACGTCCACGCGCGCGCCGAGTTCGGCCGCGAACTTCTCCAGGGCCGCCGCGTCGTCGGCCGAGCGCATGTCGGTGAGCGCCACCACGACGTACCGCTGACGCGGATGCCGCCGGTGCAGGGCGGCGATGGTGTTGCGCACGGTGCGGCCGGTGGAGAATTCGTCGTCGACGAGCACCAGCGGCCCGTCCCCGGTCAGCAGACCGGGCTCCTCGGGAAGCAGCAGATGGGACGTGGCGTGGCTGTGTTCCTCCTCGAACCCGCCGGCGGTGGCCACCCCCGGCACCTCGCGCCGAGTCGAGTGCAGACATGTGACGTCGCCGACGCCGTCGGCGACGCTGTGCCCCAGCCCTGTGGCCGTCTCCGCGTAGCCCAGCACCACCGCGCGCTCCGCGAGCGCGTCGCCCAGCAGCGCACGGACCCGCCGGCCCAGCCGGACGCCGACGCCGTAGACGGTGCCGGGCCGCTCCGGGACGTGCTTGCCCAGCACCCGCGATACGAGGAGATGCGCACGCTTGGGATTGCGGCGCAGGGCGAGGCCCATCAGCTCCCGGAGGCCGTCGCCGCTGAGCCCGACGTCCAGCCGCTCGGCGACCCACTCGCCGGACCACACCGCGTCGCCGTCGGCACCGCTCGCCGGTTCCCCGGCCACGTGAGCGTGAACCGTCGCGCGGCTCGGCTCCCCCGCCGTGTCCCGCCGCGCGCCGCTCGCCGGTTCCCTCGCCGCGTCGCTCATCCCGTCGCCCGTCCCTCTCCCGTCGGCTTGCCGTCCGCCCGCGCCCCCGCCACCAGCAAGTCGACGAAGCCGACGCCCTCGCGCGCCACGCCGAACAGCTCCGCGCGCAGCAGCGTCCGCTCGGCCCACGCGCGGTGCGGCTTCACCTCGTTCATCTTGTTCGTGTACGCGGACCGCACAACACCGCCTCCGCTGCGCTCGGGCCGCAGGATGTCCGTGGCGTCGCTGTACTCCTCCAGGCTCACCACGGACAGCGCGTGCACCGGCAGCACGTGCGAGGGGTGGATGCAGGTCTTGCCCTGCAGGCCGTTGGCCCGGTCCAGTTCGATCTCGCGCAGCAGTCCGTCCATGTCGTCGTCGATGAGCGCCGTACGCAGCTCCTCGGCGCGTCCGGTGAAGATGCTCTGCCGCAGCTGGGGCTTGAACATCCTCTCCTGGAGCCGGAAGTACTCCCACACCGGTCCCGTGACCGTGTAGCCGGTCCCGTCCACCCGGCCCAGCACGTTCACCACGTCACCGATGACGGAGGCGACGAGCTGGACGTCGTAGGCGGTCATCTCGGGCGTACGGCGGAGCCCGTAGGCGGAGCAGAAGTCCGTCACGCCCAGCCGCAGCGCAAGGACCCGCTCGCGGTACTTGTCGACGGCACGCGCGATGCCGGCCAGCGTCCCGGCGCGGGTCTCCAGGTGCAGCAGCTCCGGCGACTCCAGTACGGGCATCGCGAACAGCCGCCGTCCCGTGGCGGCTTCGGCCTCCGCCAGCGCCTCCAGGAACGGAATACCGCGCTCCTCGGTGAACTTGGGCAGTACGAACCCCGACAGCAGCCCGGCGGCGGGTCCCAGCCGCGCCACCAGATCCACGATCTGCTCCGGCTCGCGTACCCGTATGAACAGCAGCGGGACGTCCTGCTCCCGCCAGCCCGCGTCTCCGGCGCCTCCCGCCCCTCCGGATACGAGCTGCCTGAGCTGTTCGAGCTGCCCCACGAGATTGGTCTCGGCCGCCGAGACGTCGGCGTCGCCGATCGAGTCCTCCAGGCACAGCACCATGGACACCACGCCCCGCCGGGTCTGTTTGACCACGTCGGAGGCGAGCGACGTGCGCGTGGCGGGGCAGTAGAGGGTGGCACCCAGCGCGGTGGAGAGCGTGCGTCCCGCCGACTCCGCGGTGAACTCTGCGGGCTCGTGCTGGAAGAGCCCGCGCCGCACCCCGGGCGGTAGCTGACCGAAATGCCGCATGCGTGTCCCCGTTTCCCTTCCCGCGGCATCCGGCGTGTCCGACGCGGCCGCTGTCAGTCGTGAGCCGCCCTCCCCGCCGTACCGTCCGGCGGCGAGAAGCGGCCGCTCATCGTACGTACGGGAGGGGTCCATTGGTTCCAATCGGGGATGAAAAATGTATTACCGACCCGTACACACCCCACCCGCTACCGCCTCCCGGCGTTGTCGCGACGCATGGGCGGAAGGCAGGATGAGCCCATGACGCACGCCATGGTGAAGGGCTCGAACGTTCAGCTGGAGACTGTGGCGGTGCGCGCCGTCCTGTGCTGGGTCCCCGGTTCAGGCGTCCCCGACGTCGACGCTTCGGCGCTGCTGCTCGGCAAGAGCGGACGGGTCGGTTCCGACGAGGACTTCGTCTTCTACAACCAGCCGCTGCATCCGTCCGGCGCGGTGCGCCACCTGGCAGAGACACAGGACCAGGACGGAATGCGCGAATCGGTCGAGGCCGATCTGGGAGCCGTCGCCGGTCATGTGGACCGGGTGCTGCTGGCCGCTTCCACGGACGGCGGCACCTTCGCCGACGTACAGCGGCTGCGGCTCCTGCTGTACTCGGGCGGCGAGGCCGCCGGAGAGCCACTGCTGCAGTTCGACATCGCGCCGGAGACGGGCGCCGAGACGGCGATGATCTGCGGAGAGCTGTACAGGCGCGGCACCGGCTGGAAGTTCCGCGCGCTCGGCCAGGGTTACGACACGGGGCTGGTGGGTCTGGCCACCCAGTACGGAATCACCGTGGAGGAACCGGGCCCGGTGTCCGCAGCCGGAGCCGGAGCCGGAGCCGGAGCCGGTCCGGGGTCCACCGCACCGGAACAGCCCGCCCCTACCGTTCCGGCTCAACCGCCGGCTTCCACACACGACGCCGTGACCGTGCCGGCCCTCAACAACCCGCAGCATGCGCCCGAGCCGGAGGACTTCCCCCTCGCGGCTCCCGCCCCCGGGCCCGCGGCCCGGCCCGCTGCGGCCGCGCCGTCGCCCATTGCGGCGACCGGTCCTGGCCCGGCGGCACCGGCACAGCCCGGCTACGCCTATCCGCAGCCGCCGCAGCAACCGCCAGCCACCCGGCCCGCGTACGGATATCCGCAGCCCGCCTACGGCTACCCGCAGCCGGACCCGGACTTCGCGCTGCCGCCCCAGGGCCCGCAGTTCCAGAACCGCTGACGGGCCCGGGGCCGGGCCACGGTCCCGGGCCCAGTCACGAACCCGGCCCCCGTCACGGCCCCGGCCTCGGTTCCGCTTCCGGTCAGGCCTTGCCGGCCTTGTAGCCCCGGCCCCACTGCAGCCCCCAGCCGTAGAGCCGGTCCAGCTCGGACTGGAAGCCGTAGACGTAACGCACCTGGCGGCGGACCATCAACTGGTCCTTCTCGTGCTGAATGAGGAGCACCGCGCACGAACGCGCCTGCGGAGCCCGCTGATCGAGGGCGACTTCGACGCGCGGCCCGTTGCTCGGGAAGAGCGAGAGGATCGCGTGCGTACGGTCGAAGGCCGGGGTCCCGTCGTAGATGTAGACGAAGAAGAGCAGCCGCTTGATGTCGTCCTTGTGGTCGAGATTCACGTAGATCGTCTCGCCGGACGGTGAGCCGAAACGGTCGTCACCAGTGAGCTTCACGAACGGCGGGGAGTTCCAGTCGCCGAGGAAGTTGCCCAGCGGCTGCACGACTCCCTTGCTTCCGTCGGCCAGTTCGTACATGCAGGCAAGGTCGAGGTCGACGTTGACGACGCCTTGCGTGTGCGCCTGTACGACCTGCGGCTTCAACGCCTGGAGCGGATGCCTGAGCGAGCCGCGGCGGCCCGTTCTGCCGTCGAAGTCCGAAGAGCGCATGCGCCAGGAGAGGTTGACCCGCAAACTGCCGTTGTCCGCCCCCTGTTCGGTGAGCGACACCGACGAGTGGCGCTTGGTCAGCTCGACCGCGTAGGTCGACGGGCCCCCTACCGTGTCGAACTTCGGACCGCGCCGCCGCATCCCGGCGCTGCTGCGCCAGTTCTCCCAAAGGGAGACCATTCCGCACCCCCACTCGAACTCCAACTGCTGCGGGGCGGCTCCGAGTCGGGACTCGGAGCCGCCCCGTCAAGAGCGTTCCGCAAACAGGCCGCCGTGACACCCGGAGACGCGAGCCCGCCCACATCTTCCGGGATCACACGGGTCTCACGCTTTGGTTCCGACCTCCTTGCCGGCGGACTCGTCCTCCTCGCCGCCGCCCCCGCTGCCTCCGGACTCCGCGATGCGCTTGTTGCGCCGTAGCGAGGACCAGAAGGACGCGGCGATCAGTGCGACACCGATCAGGCCGGTGATGACCTCGTTGATCTCGTACTTGATGGTGATGAGCAGGATGGCCGCCAGCGCACCGATCGCGTAGTGCGCGCCGTGCTCCAGGTAGACGTAGTCGTCGAGCGTGCCCTGCCGGACGAGATAGACCGTGAGGGAACGGACGTACATCGCGCCGATGCCCAGGCCGAGCGCCATCCAGAAGATGTGGTTGGTGATGGCGAAGGCGCCGATGACGCCGTCGAACGAGAAGGAGGCGTCGAGGACTTCGAGGTAGAGGAACATGAAGAACGCGGCCTTGCCGGCCATCCCGACAAGCGTCGGGTCCTTGCCCTCCTTCTTGGCTTCCTCCTCGGCCTCGTGCTCCCGTTCCTCCTCCTCTTCAAGTTTGTTCTCGAAGTGGCCCGAGAGACCGCCGACGAGGAGGTACGTGATGAGGCCGGCGACGCCCGACAGCAGCACCGTCGACGACTTGTCGGCGTGAGCGCCTCCGTGCTGGTGCGCCTCGACGGCGAAGGTCATCGCGGAGACCATCAGCACGATCAGCGCGATGCAGACCGAGAGCATGTCCACCTTGCCGAGCTTGGCCAGGGGCCGCTCGAGCCAGGCCAGCCACTTGTACTCCCGCTCCTCGAAGATGAAGTCGAGGAAGATCATCAGCAGGAACATGCCGCCGAAGGCCGCGATGGCCGGGTGGGCGTCGGTGACCAGCTCCTCGTACCTGGTCGGACTGTCCAGCGCGAGCTGAACGGCCTCGATGGGGCCGATCTTGGCGCTGATGGCCACGATGACGACCGGGAAGACCAGCCTCATCCCGAACACCGCGATGAGGATGCCGATGGTCAGGAAGATCTTCTGCCAGAACTGGTTGAGCTTCTTCAGCACACCGGCGTTGACGACCGCGTTATCGAAGGACAGCGAGATCTCCAGGACGGACAGGATCGCCACGACGGCGAAGCCCTTCCACCCCCAGAGGAACGCGGCGAGGGCAAGTCCCACGGCAGTGACGCCGAAAGACCAGCCGAAAGTTTTCAGAACCACTGGGCTTCCCAATCGCTTTACGGGCTATTGACCTTGGCTTACGAAACGTTGACCCCGAAGTCTAGAGCGATGCCTCGCAGGCCTGAGGCGTACCCCTGCCCAACGGCCCTGAACTTCCATTCGCCGTCGCGCCGGTACAGCTCGCCGAAGATCATCGCGGTCTCCGAGGAGGCGTCTTCGGAGAGGTCGTAGCGCGCCAGCTCCTGCCCGTCCTCCTGGTTCAGGACTCGGATGTAGGCGTCGGTGACCTGGCCGAAGGTCTGCCGGCGGGGCTCGGCGTCGTAGATGGAGACCGGGAAGACGATCTTGTCGACGTGGGCGGGGACGAGGGGCAGGTCCACCAGAACCGTCTCGTCGTCCTCTCCTCCGGTGCCGCCGACCAGTTCGTCACCGGTGTGCTCGACCGAACCGTCGGGGCTCTTGAGGTTGTTGTAGAAGACGAAGTAGTCGTCGCCGAGGACCCTGCCGTTCGCACACAGCAGCGCGCTGGCGTCCAGGTCGAAGGCGGCTCCGGTGGTCGACCGGGCCTGCCAGCCCAGTCCGATCCGGACTTGGGTCAGATTCGGTGCGGCCTTAGAGAGGGAGACATTTCCCCCCTTGGCGAGCGTCACGCTCATGTTCCGATCCTCTCCCCGGTGTTGATGCACCCAGTCTCCCGACATCACCAGGCGCCGCACACCTCCAGATCACGGAAGTCTGCGGCGCCGGCGGTTGCCGGGATCGGTCAGACGTTGACCCCGAAGTCCTGCGCGATGCCGCGCAGTCCCGACGCGTAACCCTGGCCGATGGCACGGAACTTCCACTCCGCGCCGTGCCTGTAGAGCTCACCGAAGACCATGGCCGTCTCCGTGGAGGCGTCCTCGGAGAGGTCGTAGCGCGCCAGTTCGTTGTTGTCGGCCTGGTTGACGACGCGGATGAACGCGTTGCGGACCTGGCCGAAGCTCTGCTGGCGGCTCTCCGCCTCGTAGATGGAGACGGGGAAGACGATCTTCTGCACATCGGCAGGGACACCCGCCAGATTGACCTTGATGACCTCGTCGTCGCCCTCGCCCTCACCGGTGAGGTTGTCGCCGGTGTGCTCGACGGAGCCGTCGGGGCTCTTGAGGTTGTTGAAGAATACGAAATTCTGGTCCTTGCCGACCTTGCCCTCGGCGTTCGCAAGAAGTGCGCTGGCGTCGAGGTCGAAGTCCGAACCTGTGGTCGTACGGGCATCCCAGCCCAGGCCGACGATCACAGCTGTCAGGTTCGGGGCCTCCTTGGTGAGCGAGACGTTGCCGCCCTTGTTGAGGCTGACTCCCACGAGTCCTCCAGGTGTCTGTTCGAAGGAGCACCCTGTCCGTGCCCCCGCCTGCCTATTCCGGTTGCTGCCGGATCAACGAATCGATCCTAGTGAGCGGTTCCCCCCGCTCACAGAGCTTCGCTCACAGGGTTTCGAGCGCCCTGACGTACTCGTTCAGGTCGCGGGCCTCCGGGATCGCGTTGACGACGCTCCAGCGCACGACACCCTCGGTGTCGATGACGAAGGTGCCGCGCACGGCGCAGCCCTTCTCCTCGTCGAAGACCCCGAAGGCGCGGGAGGCCTCACCGTGCGGCCAGAAGTCCGAGAGGAGCGGGTACTCCAGGCCCTCCTGGTCGGAGAAGACGCGCAGCGCGAAAGGCGAGTCGTTGGACACGGCGAGCAGCTGCACGTCGTCGTTGACGAACGAGGGGAGTTCGTCACGCAGCGCGCACAGCTCCCCTGTGCAGATCCCGGTGAACGCGAAGGGGTAGAAGAGCAGAACGACGTTCTTCTTGCCGCGGAAGTCGGAGAGTGAGACCGCTTCGCCGTGCTGACTCTTCAGTGTGAAGTCCGGTGCCTTGGTGCCGACCTCGATTGCCATGGGGAGAAGAGCCCTTTCCGTAGAGACGATCCGTCGTAGAGACGATCCGTCGTAGAGACGATCCGTCGTGTCGTGGAGACGATCTGTCGTTGAGACGATCTGTGAGCACGACATGTGCCGCCCGTGTCCGCCCGGCGCCGGACGGTAGGGGCGGGCACCGTCGTACAGGACGTCGGCGCAGTCTTTCACTCCCGCCCCCGGAGCGACTCCGGGCCCCCGGCAGGCTGGCTGCCGGGGGCCCGGATCTGGTCTTGTTCACTGCTCGCCGGAGCTTCTCGTCGAACCCTGGGGGCTGCGCCTTGGGGAGGGAGGCCCCGAGCTACCGCTTGCCTGTGCGGGCGGCCTTGGGGGTGACGAGACGGCTGCCGCTCCAGTCCTTGCCAGCGTTGACGGTGCTGGTCTGTGCGAGCCCGGCGGTCTGTGCCGCCTCGCCGATCTCGCTCGGCTCGACGTAGCCCTCGCGGCCCGTCTTGGGCGTCAGCAGCCAGACCGGAGAACCCGCGTCGATCATCGTGGTGGCATCCACCAGCGCGTCCGTCAGGTCGCCGTCCTCCTCGCGGAACCACAGCATCACGGCGTCGGCCACGTCGTCATGGTCCTCGTCGACGAGCTCCGTACCCGTGATGGCCTCGATTCCCTCACGGAGTGCCTGCTCGGCGTCGTCGTCGTAACCGAGCTCCTGGACCACCTGTCCGGGCTGGAAACCCAGCCTTGCGGCGGGGTTGGTCCGCTCCTCCGCGTGGTCCGCGGTCGCGCTCACGGATTGCCTCCTGTCTCTTGCTGGAATCTGCCTTGTGCCCCGCGCGCACGCGAGGCATTGGCCGTAGTCCACACGGGCAGGGCGGATCGCGCAAGTACCCCACCATCCATCCCGCCCAAACGTTGACGTGTCGCCCCACAATGCCCGATGGTCAGTGATTCACGCCACAGTGACCAGGTCGATACGGGGTGGTTGAACCCCTTTCGTACCGACTGTACTCGCCGCTGCACAGTGCCTCCGTGACGGGCGTAGGGTGGCAATTCGGCCGCCCCATTTGACCCTTCTTTTCGAGGCGTTGTGAGTCTGAGCCGGGTTACCCCGCAGTAGAGGTGACGTGGACGCAGCGGCGGTACACGATGGAGGCGGCGCGACACCATGCAGACCGATCACGAACAGCGAAGGAACAGCGTGGCTTCCGGATCCGATCGCAACCCGATCATCATTGGCGGCCTTCCCAGCCAGGTCCCGGACTTTGATCCCGAGGAGACCCAGGAATGGCTCGACTCGCTCGACGCTGCCGTCGACGAGCGCGGCCGGGGACGTGCCCGCTATCTCATGCTCAGGCTCATCGAGCGGGCGCGCGAGAAGCGCGTCGCCGTACCGGAGATGCGCAGCACGGACTACGTCAACACCATCGCCACGCGGGACGAGCCGTTCTTCCCCGGTAACGAGGACGTCGAGCGCAAGGTCCTCAACGCGACCCGCTGGAACGCCGCGGTGATGGTCTCGCGTGCACAGCGTCCAGGCATCGGGGTGGGCGGTCACATCGCCACCTTCGCCTCCTCGGCCTCGCTCTACGACGTCGGCTTCAACCACTTCTTCCGCGGCAAGGACGAGGGGGACGGCGGCGACCAGGTCTTCTTCCAGGGCCACGCCTCCCCGGGCATCTATGCGCGTGCCTTCCTGCTCGACCGGCTCTCCGAGGCACAGCTGGACGGCTTCCGGCAGGAGAAGAGCAAGGCGCCCAACGGACTCTCCAGCTATCCGCACCCGCGGTCCATGCCGGACTTCTGGGAGTTCCCGACCGTCTCGATGGGGCTCGGCCCGGTCGGCGCGATCTATCAGGCCAGGATGAACCGCTATATGGGGGCCCGCGGCATCGCCGACACCTCCAAATCGCATGTGTGGGCCTTCCTCGGCGACGGCGAGATGGACGAGCCGGAGTCGCTGGGCCAGCTCTCGCTGGCGGCCCGGGAAGGGCTGGACAACCTCACCTTCGTCATCAACTGCAATCTGCAGCGGCTCGACGGACCCGTGCGCGGCAACGGGAAGATCATCCAGGAGCTGGAGTCGTACTTCCGCGGCGCCGGCTGGAACGTGATCAAGCTGGTCTGGGACCGCTCCTGGGACCCGCTGCTGGCCCAGGACCGCGACGGCGTGCTGGTCAACAAGCTCAACACCACGCCCGACGGCCAGTTCCAGACATACGCCACCGAGAGCGGTGCCTACATCCGCGACCACTTCTTCGGAGGTGACCAGCGGCTGCGGGCGATGGCGGAGAACATGACCGACGACCAGCTGCTGCACCTGGGGCGCGGCGGCCACGACCACCGCAAGGTGTACGCGACCTACAAGGCGGCCAAGGAGCACCAGGGCCAGCCCACCGTGATCCTCGCGCAGACCATCAAGGGCTGGACGCTGGGGCCGAACTTCGAAGGCCGCAACGCCACGCACCAGATGAAGAAGCTGACGATCGACGACCTCAAGGGCTTCCGCGACCGGCTGCGCCTGCCGATCCCGGACAAGGAGCTGGAGTCCGGCGCCCCGCCGTACTACCACCCGGGCAGGGAGTCCGAAGAGATCCAGTACATGCACGACCGGCGCAGGGAGCTCGGCGGCTACGTCCCCACGCGCGTGAACCGCTCGAAACCGCTGAAGCTGCCCGGCGACAAGGCGTACGCGGCGGTGAAGAAGGGGTCCGGCCAGCAGCAGATCGCCACCACCATGGCCTTCGTGCGGCTGCTGAAGGACCTCATGCGTGACAAGGAGATCGGGAAGCGCTTCGTGCCGATCGCGCCCGACGAATACCGCACCTTCGGAATGGACTCCTTCTTTCCCTCGGCCAAGATCTACAACCCGCTGGGGCAGAGCTACGAGTCCGTGGACCGTGAACTGCTGCTGGCCTACAAGGAATCGCCCACCGGGCAGATGCTGCACGACGGCATCACGGAGGCGGGCTGCACGGCCGCGGCGACGGCCGCCGGCTCGGCCTATGCCACGCACGGCGAGCCGCTGATCCCGATCTACGTCTTCTACTCGATGTTCGGATTCCAGCGGACCGGCGACCAGTTCTGGCAGATGGCCGACCAGCTGTCGCGCGGTTTCGTACTGGGCGCGACCGCCGGCCGTACGACCTTGACCGGTGAAGGGCTGCAGCACGCGGACGGACACTCCCAGCTGCTGGCGTCGACCAACCCGGCCGCGGTCTCCTACGACCCGGCCTTCGGCTTCGAGATCGCGCACATCGTCAAGGACGGCCTCCAGCGGATGTACGGCTCCAGCCCCGAACACCCGCAGGGCGAGGACGTCTTCTACTACCTCACCGTCTACAACGAGCCGATCCGGCAGCCCGCCGAGCCGGAGAACGTGGACGCCGAAGGCATCGTCCGGGGCCTCTACCGCTACCGGACGGGCGAGAAGGGGACCATCCCCGCGCAGATCCTCGCCTCGGGTGTGGCGATGCCGTGGGCTCTGGAGGCGCAGGAGATCCTCGCCGACCAGTGGAACGTCAAGGCGGACGTCTGGTCGGCGACCTCCTGGAACGAGCTGCGCCGCGAAGCGGTGGACGCCGAGGAGCACAACCTGCTTCACCCCGAGGAGGACCAGCGCGTCCCGTACGTGACGCGGAAGCTGCAGAGCGCCGACGGGCCGAAGGTGGCCGTCTCCGACTGGATGCGGTCCGTGCCGGACCAGATCGCCCGCTGGGTGCCCGGCACCTACCAGTCCCTCGGAGCCGACGGCTTCGGCTTTGCCGATACGCGCGGTGCCGCCAGGCGCTTCTTCCACATCGACGCGCAGTCGATCGTGCTCGCCGTGCTCACGGAGCTCGCACGGGAGGGGAAGATCGACCGCTCGGCGCTGAAGCAGGCCCTCGACCGCTACCAGCTGCTGGACGTGGCGGCCGCGGACCCGGGCGCGGCCGGCGGCGACGCGTAGCTTCCACTGAACGGCTGTTCTCTTCCGGGGCCCCGCACACCGCGGCGGCCCCGGAAGCGGCTCAGCCCCTCCGGACCGCGACATCAGCGCTCCCAGACCTTGAACGCCCGCACCCTGTACGCGCCTTCCGGTGTCCACGATCCCGAGGGGTGGGTGTGGAACCCGGCGGTCTCCGCGCACTCGCCGCTCTCGTAGACGGTGACGGGACGGCCCGTGCGGTTGGCGAAGGACTGTACGCCCGAGCTCCCGGGAAGCCGCAGACAGCTCCCGATGGCGACGCGCTTCAGCTCGTACGCACGCCGCTCGCCCCCGAAGCGGGGCTCCGGCCACAGGCAGACCTCTCCCGCCGCGCACTCACCGAGCCTCGGCTCGGGCCCGGCGGCCGCCGCCGGCTGCGGCACGGCGCCGCTCCCCGCGGTCACCGCCCCCAGCGCCAGCGCGGCCACGACGCCCCTCGCCGAGAACCCCCGCCGCCGGAGCGGCCAGGCGCCCCGCCCGGACACACTTCGCCCGCATCCACGCATGCTGATCACTTCCCCCGATACCCGCCCGGGCCCGACCGCCCGGCGTCGTGACCAGCATGTACGGGGCTCGCGGCGACGCCAAGCGGGAACCGTGGGTTTCACCGGTACAGGTGGCGGAGTTATCCACAGGCGGCAAGCACGCCCCCGCCGGGAGCCGGACACAACTCGGGGGCGGACAGCCGTACCGTCCGCCCCCGGTTCACACCCGCGGTGCGGTCACACGTGCACTGACGGACCCGCGTCGCTCTTGCCGCTCTTGGTGAAGAAGGCGACCCCGGACGCGAACACCGCGACGATGCCCGCGCACATGAAGGCGAGACCCATCCCCGAGATGAAGGAGTCGTGCACGACGTTCTTCATGGCTTCGGCCAGCTGCGCGGGCGTGCCCGCGGGTGCGGGCGGAGCGACGCCGACCTCGGCAGCGCCCTTGAGCTTCTCCTCCTGGCCGGGCGGGAGCGGCGGGAGCTTCGCGTCCGCCCACTTCTCCGGCAGCGCCGTGTCGACCCGGGTGGCCATGACGACGCCGAGCACCGCCGTACCGAGGCTGCCGCCCACCTGCATCGCCGCCTGCTGCAGTCCGCCCGCGACACCGGAGTGCTCCAGCGGCGCGTTGCCGACGATGACGTCGGTGGCACCGACCATCACCGGTGCGAGGCCGAGACCCAGCAGCGCGAACCAGAGCGAGGTGACGGCGAAGCTGCTGTCCGAATCCATGGTGGAGAGGCCGAACATCGCGATCCCCGCGACGAGCATGGCCCCGACGAGCGGACCGCGCGGCCCGACCTTGGAGATCAGCCCGCCCGCCAGCGGCGAGGCCACGATCATCATCGCGGTCAGCGGCAGCAGCCGGATCCCGCTGTCCACGGGCGACATGCCGTGCACGTTCTGCAGGTAGAAGGTGACGAAGAAGATGCCGCCCATGAACCCGAAGG
This sequence comes from Streptomyces sp. DSM 116795, assembly GCF_055792905.1. Lineage (NCBI taxonomy): Bacteria > Bacillati > Actinomycetota > Actinomycetes > Kitasatosporales > Streptomycetaceae > Streptomyces > Streptomyces sp. DSM 116795. Next base: position 5,507,936 of record NZ_CM147707.1, on the reverse strand, counting down.
CCATCAGCACCATCAGCACGGTGCCGGCCGTGAGCGGAACCGAGCGGAACATGCTCAGCGGAACCAGCGGCTCCTTCGCCTTGGTCTCCCAGAGTCCGAAGACGAGGAAGGCGAGGAGGGAACCGCCGAGGAAGGCCAGCGTCACCGGGTCGCTCCAGCCCCAGGACGGTGCCTTGATCAGTGCCCAGATCAGGCAGAACATCGCGCCGGACAGCAGCACGATGCCCGGGACGTCGAAGGAGCGGGGCGCGTTCTCCGCCCGGTGGTCCCGGAGGATCACCAGACCCATCAGCAGCGCGACGAGACCCACCGGGATGTTGATGAAGAAGACCGACTCCCAGTTGACCTTCTCCACCAGGAGGCCGCCGACGATGGGCCCGGCGGCGGTCGAGGCGCCGATGACCGCGCCCCAGACGCCGATTGCCGTGTTGAGCTTCTCGGCTGGGAACGAGGCGCGCAGCAGACCGAGCGCCGCGGGCATCAGCAGGGCGCCGAAGAGCCCCTGCAGCACGCGGAAGACGACGACGAGCGAGACGCTGCCCCCCAGGCCGATCGCACCGGAGGCCGCAGCGAAGCCGACGACGCCGAGAAGGAACGTCTGCCGGTGCCCGAACCGGTCACCGAGCTTGCCCGCGGTGATCAGGGCGACGGCGAGCGCGAGCAGATATCCGTTGGTGATCCACTGGACGTCGGCGAGTGACGCTCCGAGGTCCTTCTGGATGGCGGGGTTGGCGATGGCGACGATTGTGCCGTCGAGGGCCACCATCGTGATGCCGATCGCCACGGTGACAAGGGTCAGCCACGGGTGGCCGCGGACCCCTGAGCGGGGCTCCGGTGCGCCTGATACGCCTGGTATGCCTGGGTCGTTCGGACCGGGCGGCTCCGGCGTCCGGCCCGTGGCTGTGCTGGTCTGGGAGCTCATGCCGCGAGGTTAGTGACAGCCACTGACAATTGACAAACCGAATTATTCGTCGGTAGATGTCAGACTGCTCACATCGGGGCCGCGGCGCCCGTCCCCCACATCCGTGCCGCGCACACGGCTCCGCCCGTACGACTGTCCGTCCCGGTGCCGCACCCGCGGTCCGCGCCGGCAGCCCACGTCGGCAGCATCAGCACAGCACCCAGTACCAGCACCCGTATCCCGAACCTCTGGGAGGTGGCCGAAGTGACCGGTCTGCGTGAGCGCAAGAAGCAGCGCACCCGGGACTCGCTCGTCCGCGCCGCTCACGAACTCTTCGTCGAGAAGGGATACGAGGAGACCACCGTCGACGAGATCGTCGCCGCAGTTGACGTCTCACAGCGCACCTTCTTCCGCTACTTCGCCAGCAAGGAGGAGGTGGCCCTCTCCCTCCAGGCGCTCGTCTCGGAGCGGTACGTGGAGGCCGTACGCCGGCGCCCGCCCGGCGGCTCTCCCGTCCAGGTGCTGCGCACCACGCTGGACGAGACCTGGGAGAGCATCGGGGAAGCCATCGAGGAGGTCGTTCCGCTCCCCCTCTACATGCGGATGTGGCAGATCACCGAGTCCACGCCCGCCCTCGCCGCCGCCCAGCTCCGGCACGCGGTGGAACTGGAGGAGCGGCTCGCGGCCGAGATCGCGACGCGCGAGGGCCTGGATCCCGACACCGACCCCAGGCCCCGGGTCCTGGTCGCCGCGTTCTCCGGTGTGATGCGTGCCGCCTTCCGCGGCTGGAGCGTCCGCGGGGACCTCACGGTCAGCGCGGCACAGCACGCCGTCGAGTCGTATGTGGAGCAGCTGGGCCCCGCCCTGTCCGACGACTGGGGCGGAGCCTCCGCCGGCTGACGCGCCCGGCCGGCCAGCCCGGCCCGCCCGTCCAATCGGGCCGTCCAATCGGGCCGTCCAATCGGCCCGTCCGGCTGCCCGCTCCCACCGGTCTCTCAGCCCGGCCTCCCAACCGACCCCGGTTCCAGGCCACTTCGCGGGCCGCTCTCCCGGCCCGGCCCCGGCAAGAAGCGCCTGCACACACCCCCCGCACCCCGCCCGTCCCAGGGCTTACGGAACTGACCCAATCAGGCATGGTGAAACGTGAGATGGGTCACGGCGTGCACGAGCACTCCCGCCCGTCTCCTAGGGTTGCTGCCCAGTGACTTCTTCCTTCCCGGCCCTCAGCAACCCTCTGTCCGCATCAGGCCTCCCACACCCGGGAGCCCCGGGCACGGCTTTCTGGCGCACGGTGCTCGCGCTGGTGGTGGTGCTGGTCCTGCTGGCGACGACGGGATGGACCGCGATCCGCGAGAACGACGCGGCCCCCGGCCCGTACGCCGCCGCCCTGCTCGCCTGGGAGAAGGGGTCCGTCGCGGGCCGGCAGCTGCCCTCCCCGGACGACGAGCCCGGTGCCGTCGCCCGGTTCTTCCGCTCGCTCGACCCCGGCCAGCAGCAGCGGCTGGCCGAGCGCCATCCGCTCGTCGTGGGAAATCTGGGCGGTGCTCCCGTCAAGCTGCGCTACAGCGCCAACCACAAGGCGCTCACCGAGGCCCGGGACTTGGAGCGTGCACGCATGCACGACCAGCGGCTGACCGACGAGGGGCGGCAGAACGCGAGCAGCAGGATGCACCGCTTCGAATCGATGCTCGAACCGGGACGGCAGATCCTCGCCTTCGACCCGACGGGACGCGGCCGCGCCGCCGAGGCCTTCGGGGATCTGGACCGGGCGCAGCGGGTGTCGGTCGTCGTGCCCGGCGTGGACACCAACCTGCTGACGTTCGAGAAGTCCGACCGGCCCTACGCCGCACCCTCGGGCATGGCACGCGCACTGCAGGAGCGGCAGCGCACAGCGGCACCGCACACCTCCACGGCGACCATCGCCTGGGCCGACTACACCACGCCCACCGGCCTCGGCGTCGACGCCGCCTCCGGCAACCTCGCCGAGGACGGGGCGGAACGGCTGGAGAACTTCGTGCAGGGGCTGCACAGCCCGCACGTCGCCCTGTTCTGCCACAGCTACGGCTCGGTCGTCTGCGGGGAGGCCGCCGACGAATTGCCGGAGCGGGTCACCGACATCGCGGTCTCGGGAAGCCCGGGGATGCGCGTGGACCACGCCGACGACCTGGGCACCGGCGCCAACATCTGGGCGGTGCGCGACGAGGACGACTGGATCGCCGACGTACCGCACATGGAGGTCGGCGGCCTCGGCCACGGCGCCGACCCCGTCTCCCCCGGCTTCGGGGCGCGCAGGCTCTCCGCGAGCGGCGCGCTCGGGCACACCGGCTACTACGTGCCGGGCACGGGGAGCCTGGACAACTTCGCGGGGATCGCGACCGGTTCGTACAACACGGTCAGCTGTGCGGACAGCGACCCGGGCTGCATCGGCACACCCACGAGGACCCTGTAGCGAACGAGAGCCGCGGCCGGAGCCCGCGGCTCTCGGCCGCCCGGCGGCGCACGACCGGCGCCCGGCCCGGCGCACGACCGGCGCATAGGACCCCGTCGACGACGCCGCGCACGGCCCGGCACGGCCATACCCGTGCACGCATATGCCCGGCATGGACAGGCAATTACGCGCGTAGCGTCGAGGAGGGGGACGTGCGGGCTGCTCGCGCATACGATGGGCCGCATGGGTGACGTACTGGCTGGAATTCACTCCACCTGGGAGTTCGAAGCCGACTCCGTGCTCATCCGCTTCGAACGGGGGATCCGCACACCGAAGCTCTTCCACGTGCTCGGGGAGCGGCGCGTCCCGTACGAGGCGCTGAGCAGCGTCGAGCTCACGCCCGGTGGCAAGCGCGGCACCGTCGTGCTGCGCGCGGAGCCACGCACGGGCGCCGATCCGCTGCTGGAGGCCGCGGCCGGCCAGCTCAAGGACGGCTGTGATCCCTACCGGCTGGTCCTGCCCGCCGAGCGCGAGACGCTCGCCGACTACTACGCCACGGAGCTGCGCGCGGTCCTGGGCGCGGACGCCGACAAGCCCGCCGAGCACCACCTCGTCGCAGCCCCGGCGGCCCCGCACAGCTTCAAGGCCTACGACGGCAAGGCTTCCTTCGACGGCGGCACGGTCTACTTCCGCTGGTTCTGGACGGGCGCCTCGTCCAGCAAGTGGAAGGCCGGCGACCAGAGCTTCCCAGTGGACGAACTGGAGGGCGTCGAGTGGCGCTCCCCGGAGTTCGCCAGCGGCCATCTGCGCGTACTGCTACGCGGCGGCCGGCCGCCGGAGAACGACGAGCCGGACAAGGACCCCGCGTCCGTGGTCTTCGGCACCGGCTACGGGCTGGTGCACGAGTCACTGCCGTTCGCCGCGTCGGTGCTGGAGGCCCTGCGGGCCTCGGAGCCGGCAGCCGTGACCGGGTCCTCGGCCCAGTCCCGTCCGTCCCGCGCCCGGCACTCCGGCAGCCGCGCCGACCCGGCGGACATCGCGGAGCGCATACGGCACCTCGGGGAGCTGCACGAGGCGGGCCTCGTGACCGCCGAGGAGTTCGCGAAGAAGAAGGCCGACCTGCTCTCGGAACTCTGATCGCAGGGCGTGCGGCCGGCGACGGGATGGCCCAGGTGCCGGGACCGGCGGTGCCATGCCCTACTGCCGTAGGGGGTACGCCCGTCGCACCCGGTACCCACGTATGACGTGCGGCCCTCGGCCGCGCCATAGCCTGAATCCGCGATGAACGCCTCCACCTCCCCGGAGGCACCGGGAACGCCCGGTTCGCCGGGGGTCCCGCCCACCGAGCCGTCACGCGGACCGGCACAGCGGCAGACGACCTGGCCGCCGCCCGCGCAGACGCTGCTGCGCGGGCTGCACGGCATCTGGGCGGCGCTCACCACGCCCACGGGCTCCGGTACCCGTCCGCCCGCGCCGGGTTCCGGTCGGCGCGGACGGCGCTGGGCGTACGTACTGGTCTTCGGGCTCGTCGCACTGCTGATCCCGGTCACCTCCATCGTGCTTTCGGAGGACTACGGGCTGCCCGGCGCGATCGCGGTCTCGCTGGCCTTCGCGCAGGCCGGACCCCTGCTTCTCGCCGTCACGCGGCCGCTCCAGGCCTGGTGGATCGTGATCATCGCGGACACCGCAGGCTCGCTGCTGCTGCTCTTCACCCCGTCCGGGCAGCACTCGTGGCCGTGGCCGGCGACGGTGATCATCGGCTATCTGGTGCTGTGCCTGGCGCTCGCGCTGCGGGAGCGCCGCAGCACGCTCGTCGCCGTGTGGACGGTCACGCTCGTGCTCTCGCTCGGGCTCGGCTTCCTCGTGCAGGACCGCAGCGACGGTACGAACGTGCTGCTGACCGTCCTGAGCGGGGTCGTGCTGCTCGTCTTCGGCGCGGTTCGCGAACGTACGGACGCGCAGCGGCGGCTTGCCGAGCAGGAGACGATCAGCGAGGCGGAGCGCGCCCGTCGCACGCTGCTGGAAGAGCGGGCCCGTATCGCACGTGAACTGCACGACGTCGTCGCACACCACATGTCGGTGATCACCGTCCAGGCCGACAGCGCTCCGTACCGGCTGAGCGGCCTGCCGCACGAGGCGCGGGAGGAGTTCGGCGCCATCGCCGGGACCGCGCGCGAGTCCCTGTCGGAGATGCGGCGGCTGCTGGGCGTGCTGCGCAGCGAGGAAGCGGGCGGCGAACGTGCGCCGCAGCCGGGGCTCGACAGGCTCGGTCAGCTGGCGGATGCGACCGTACGGGCAGGCGTACCCACCGAACTCGCCGTGGAGGAAGGGCTGTCCGGGCTGCCGCAGGCGGTGCAGCTGTCGGTCTACCGGATCGTGCAGGAGGCCCTCGCCAATGTCGTACGGCATGCGCCCGGGGCGACCGCCCGCGTATCGGTGACCGCTGTGACCACTGCGGGCGGTGGTGCCGACGGTGACAGGGCCGCCGCCGCTGGTGGTGGCGGTGCCGGTGGTGACAGGGCCGCCGGCGGCCTGACCGTACTGATCGTCAACGGCCGCGCCCCCGGTCCCGCGGGCCCGCCGCTTGAGACCACCGGCACGGGACACGGCCTGGTGGGCATGCGCGAACGCGTCCGGCTCGTCGGCGGCACGCTCGACACCGGCCCGCTGCCCCACGGCGGCTTCCGCGTCGCCGCCCGCATCCCGCTGCACCACCCCAGCCCACCGGACGGGAAGGACCTCACACCCTCATGACCACCCGCGTGATCATCGTCGACGACCAGGCCATGGTGCGGGCCGGCTTCGCCGCCCTCCTCGCCGCGCAGTCCGACATCGACGTGGTGGGCGAGGCCGCGGACGGGGCGCAGGGCGTCGAACTGTGCGGACGTACGCACCCCGACGTGGTTCTCATGGACGTCCGCATGCCGGAGATGGACGGGCTGGAGGCAGCCAGAAAGCTGCTCGGAGCGGGTTCCGGTCCCGGTCCCGGTCCCGGTTGCGCGACGCGATCCGGTTCCGGAGCGGGTTCCGCGGCCGGAGCCGGGAGCGCCCACCGTCCCAAGGTCCTGATGCTGACCACCTTCGACGTCGACGACTACGTCTACGAGGCCCTGCGCGCCGGAGCCAGCGGCTTCCTGCTCAAGGACGCCCCGCCCGCCGACCTCATCGCCGCCGTGCACATCGTGGCGGAGGGCGAGGCGCTGCTCGCGCCTTCGGTCACCCGGCGCCTCATCGCCGACTTCGCACGGCAGCGGCCGGCACCGTCCGCATCGCGCGAGCTGCGGCTCAACGGCCTGACGGACCGTGAGACCGAGGTGCTGGAACTGCTCGCACGCGGCCGGTCCAACACCGAGATCGCCGACGCACTCGTCCTCGCCGAGCAGACGGTCAAGACGCACGTGAGCCGCATCTTCACCAAGCTCCAGCTGCGTGACCGCGCGCAGGCCGTGATCTTTGCCTACGAGTCTGGCCTGGTCTCGCCGGGCGAAGCCTGAGTCTCCGGGCGAAGCCCGATTCTTCCGGGCAAGAGCCCGACCCCCCCTGCGGAGACCGAATTCCCCTGCGAAGGCTGAGGCGAAAGCGAAGGCCGGAGCACATGCGCAGGGTCTGCCCGGGCGGCCGGCACCTGAGCACGACGGACGCGCCGCCGCCCTCCTCCCCGGGAAGGGCGTCCCGATACCCCGGTATCACCCCGGAGTTGGCTCCCTGGCGTGACGTGCGCCCGCACACCCGCGTCCGACTCTCCTCCCGACAGGCCGCCGGGCTCCCCGGCAGCCGCCGGAGGGAGTACGGGGATGAAACGCCGGCTGAAACGAGCTCTGACCGCCGCGGCACTCGCGGGAACCGTCGTCGCGGGCACCGCCGGGTGGGCCGCCGGGTCGACGCAGCAACCGGTCACCGGTCCGCCACCGGGCACCGCGTCCTGGCGTGCCGACGGCGAGACCCTCGGCCGCCCACTGCCCGATCCGGCCACGGCACGGCCGGAGCGGATCGGCTCCTTCTTCGAGGGCCTCGGCCACCGGCAGCGGCAGGCCCTCGTGCAGCGGCATCCGCTCGTGGTCGGAAACCTCGACGGTGCGCCTGCGGCACTGCGCTACGCGGCCAACCGCCGTGCTCTGCGTGCCGAGGCGACACGCCAGCGGGACCGCGCCGGCGCCCCGTCCCGCACACCGCAGGACCGCGCACGGGCCCGGGCGAAGGCAGCCCGTTACGCCGAACTCCTCACGCCCGGACGGCACTTCCTCGCCTTCGACCCGCGCGGCCGCGGCCAGATCGCCGAGGTCTACGGCGACCTCGCCGCCGCCGAGCGCACAGCCGTGGTCGTGCCGGGCTCCGACATCGACCTGACCAACTTCGACCGCGACGGCCCGAACAGATACGGAACTCCCGCCGGCATGGCCGCATCCCTGCGGGCCCGCATGGCGTCCGCGGCACCCGGTACGCGTACGGCCGTGATCGCCTGGTCCGGCTACACGACCCCGGTCGGGCTGGGACCCGACGCGGCGACCACCCGGCTGGCCGCTGCGGGCGCGCCCCGGCTGGAGCGCTTTCTGCGGGGGCTCGCTCGTACCGGTGCGCCCGCGCCCGCGGTGCTGTGCCACAGCTATGGCTCCGTGGTCTGCGGCAGGGCGGCCGACGGGCTGACCAGGCGCGAGGCCTCCGACCTGATCGTCTTCGGCTCGCCCGGGATGCACGCGGGCTCGGTCCGCGAACTCGGCACGTCCGTAGGGGTCTGGGCCGCCCGCGACGCCGGTGACTGGATCGGCAGGGTGCCGAACGTGGAACTCCTCGGCGTCGGGCACGGCACGGACCCGGTCTCGGAGGGCTTCGGCGCGCGCGTCGTCTCATCGGCCCGCGCCGACGGCCACACCGGCTATCTCGCCCCGGGCACCGATTCGCTCGCCAACTTCGCGGCGATCACGCTCGGTTCGTACGGGGCGGTGGAGTGCGCTCCGCAGTCACCGCCGCGAGCGGCGTCGCGGCCGGCGTCCCGCCCGTGCACCCGGGGGCTGATCTGAGGCCATGACGCCCGGCGAGGGGCGTCATGGCCTGATGGCGTCATGGCCTGATGCCTCATGGCGTCAGCCCGATACCGCGGACGCCGTCATTCCCGTCGCCGTCATTCCCGTCCGGCCGAGGTGAACGACATGTCCGCGTAGCGCGCCCCCGCCACCCGGCCCCCGATGGGCTCCAGCAACTCCAGCTCGTCCCGTGAGAGTTCGATCCGGGTCGCTGCCGTGTTCTCCTCCACCCTGGACCGTTTGCGGGTGCCGGGGATCGGCACCACGGTCAGGCCGTCCCGCAGCCGCGCCTGCTGCTGCACCCACGCCAGCGCGATCTGCCCCGGCGTCGCCCCGTGCGCCGCGGCGACCTGCCTGACCGGTTCCAGCAGCGCGGCGTTGGCCGCGGCGTTGTCGCCGGTGAACCGGGGCTGCTGACGGCGGAAGTCGTCGCTGGTGAGCTCCTTCTCGGCATCGGCGAAGGCACCTGTGAGGAATCCTCGTCCGAGCGGCGAGTACGGCACGACGGCGACCCCCAGCTCGCCGGCCGCCTCCACCACGCTGTCCTCGATGTCGCGGCTGAAGAGCGACCACTCGGACTGCAGCGCCGCGATGGGGTGCACCGCCTGCGCCGCCCGCAGTTCCCGGGCCGTCACCTCACTGAGTCCCAGATGCCTGACCTTGCCCTCCCGCACCAGCTCGGCCATGGCGCCGACGGACTCCTCGACGGGAACCTCCACATCGCGCCGGTGCATGTAATAGAGGTCGATCTCGTCGACGCCGAGCCTGCGAAGACTGTCCTCGACGCACTGGCGCACATACGGCGGGTCGTTGCGGATGGTGCGCTTGGTGGGATCGGACGGGTCGAGGCTGATGGCGAACTTGGTGGCCAGGGTGATCTCGTCGCGGTGCGCCCTGACGAACGGCGAGATGAACTTCTCGTTCTCCCCCGCGCCGTACATGTCCGCGGTGTCGTAGAGCGTGACGCCCAGTTCCAGGGCGCGCTCCAGCGTCGCCCGTGCCTCGTCGGCGTCGGTGGGCCCGTAGGCGAAGCTCATCCCCATGCAGCCCAGGCCCTGCACGCCCACCTCCGGGCCGTCCGCGCCGAGCCTCGCCGTGCTGATCTTCATGCCGTTCTCAGTGGAGCTCATGCTTTCCTCTCAGGTCTCTCAGGTCTCTCGGGTCCCTCGGGTCCCTCGGGTCCCTCGGACCGGCCCGGCGTCTCAGGCCGATTCCGGCACCTTGTACGCCGCGTAGATGTCGATCTTGTAGTTGAGCACCGCGAGCGTCTCCTGCAGCTCGGCGACGCGGCGCAGCACGTCCTCCCGCGTGGCCACCAGCAGTTCGTGCCGCTCAGGGCAGGTGTGGTCACCGGCGCGTACGAGTTCGGCGTACCGCACCATGTCCGCCACCGGCATGCCGGTCAGCCGCAGCTTGGCGACCAGATCCAGCCAGTCCAGATCCCGGTTCGTGAAGCGCCGCTGCCCCGTGTGCGACCTGTCCACATGTGGCATGAGTCCGATCCGCTCGTACCAGCGCAGCGTGTGCGCGCTCAGCCCGCAGATCGAGGCGACCTCGCTGATCGTGTACCGGTCCTGGCCTTCGGGCCTGGGGCGCGGCAGCCCGCGGGCCGCGCACGCATCCGGTTCGACTGCTTCGTCCGCTGTCTCCGTATCCGTCTCCGTCACGGTCATAAGTGAACGCTACGGACCTTGAGCGCACTCCAAGCAAGCGCAAAATCCGGGCCAATTCGCGTCGCGTTACGCTCGGCCTCATGAACAGCCTGCGGATGATCGACAATTGGCCCGTTCCGAGTGCTGCCGCCGCCGTCATCTCACGAACGGACGGCGCGGAGGCCGCACCCGGCGCCGGCACCCCCACCGTCACCGCCAAAGTCACCGCCACCCACGGCAGCACCGGCCGGCGTTTCGCACTCGCGTCCGTGACCAAGCCCCTCACCGCCTACGCCGCGCTCATCGCCGTCGAGGAGGGCGCGGTGGAGCTGGACGAACCCGCCGGGCCCGAGGGTTCGACGGTCCGCCACCTTCTCGCGCACACCTCCGGGCTGGCGTTCGACGAGGACCGTCCGACGGCCGAGCCGGGCACGCGCCGCCTGTACTCCAACGCCGGCTTCGAGGCGCTCGGCGACCACATCGCGAAGGTCACCGAGATCCCGTTTCCGCAGTATCTGCACGAGGCGGTCCTCCAGCCGCTCGGCATGACGTCCACGGATCTTCCCGGCTCCCCCGCCAAGGACGGCGTCTCCACCGCCGACGACCTCGCCTCCTTCGCCGCCGAGCTCCTCGCGCCGCGCCTGCTGAGCCGTGCCACCCTCGACGAAGCGACCACGGTGGCCTTCCCCGGGCTCAAGGGCATACTTCCGGGCTACGGGAACCAGTCGCCGAACGACTGGGGTCTCGGCTTCGAGATCAGGGACGGCAAGTCACCGCACTGGACGGGCAGTTCGTCCTCGCCCCGTACCTTCGGCCACTTCGGGCAGTCGGGCACCTTCCTGTGGGCCGACCCGGAGGCGGGCGCCGCCTGCGTCGCCCTCACCGACCGGGACTTCGGGCAGTGGGCGATCGAGGCGTGGCCCCCGTTCACGGACGCGGTGCTCGCCGATTTGCGCGACGGGTGACGCTCAGCGGTGCACGACGAAGGGATGACAGATTTCAGAATCTGTCATCCCGACATTGTCCGCTGACATCCCACGACCACCCCCCGCCTGCCTCAGCCGCAACCGGCTCCGCCGCCGCTACCCGGCTGAGCCGCCTTGGCGCAGCCGGCTCCGCCGCCGCCGGGCCCGCCGCGTCCCCGGGCTCAGCCGCCGTACCCCGGCTCCGCGTGCATCTCCCACATCAGCAGCTCCACCGGGCCGCCGGCCCCGCGTGCCTCCAGGTCACGGGCGTCGCTGATGCGGGCGGCGTCACCAGCGGCAAGCCTCTCGCCGCTCTCCCCCGGCGCCGGCCCGATCTCCGCCTCGCCCCGCACCACATGCACATACACCCACGCCGCGTCCGGCACCGCCGTACGCTCGCCCTCCGCGAGCCGCCGCACATGCATCACCGCCTCCGTGCGCGGTACGGCGAAGGGGGTGCCGTCGGCGATGCCGTGCACCACCTCGTACTCCGGCTCGTATCCCGCCGGGCCTCCCGGCTCGTCCCGCGGCGGGTCCACAGGCGCGTACCCACCGTCGCCGCTCCCGCTCTCACCGCGCTCGCCGCCCGCGCCGCCCGCGCCCGAACCCGTGCCGTGGGAGCCGGGAACCAGCCACATCTGCACGAAGCACAACGGACCCGTCCCCGCGTTGCGTTCGACGTGCCGCACGCCTCGCCCCGCACCCATCCGCTGCACGTCGCCCGCGCGTACACGCGAGGTCCGGCCCGTCGAGTCGATGTGCTCCAGCTCCCCCTCGACCACCCAGGTCACGATCTCCACGTCCCGGTGCGGGTGTTCGGGGAACCCCGCCCCCGGTGCGAGGCGCTCCTCGTTGCAGGCCACGAGCTGCCCGAAGCCGACGTTCTCCGGGTCGTAGAACCCCGAGAACGAGAAGGCGTGCCGGGTGTCGATCCCGGCCGCCTCGTCCCCGCCCCGATACCGCCCGTACCCCCGCCACACCTGAAGCATGAGCCCACGGTAATCCGCTCACCGGCACCGCGGCATCGCCCCCCGGCCCCCTGCGCGCACCCCCATGAGGCAGGCTTGGCACGTGCCCGAATCCACAGATCCTTCCGCGAACCCACCACCGGACGAGCGCCCCGAGTACGCCGAACACCCGCACGGCGCGACCCTGCGGCGCCTGGAGCAGTCCTCAGGCAAACTCGCCGCGGCGGCCATCACGCGCATGGACGAGCAGCTCCCGTGGTACCGGGCGATGCCTCCGGAGAACCGCTCCTGGATCGGGCTCGTCGCCCAGGCAGGCATCGCGGCCTTCACCGAGTGGTTCCGGCACCCCGAGACGCCGCAGGCCATCAGCACGGACGTGTTCGGCACGGCGCCGCGCGAACTGACCCGGGCCATCACGCTGCGCCAGACCGTGGAGCTCGTACGCACCACGATCGAGGTCGTCGAGGCGGCGATCGACGAAGTCGCCGCTCCCGGTGACGAGTCGGTGCTGCGCGAAGCGCTCCTGGTCTACGCACGCGAGATCGCCTTCGCCACCGCCCAGGTCTACGCCCAGGCCGCCGAGGCCCGCGGAGCGTGGGACGCGCGGCTGGAGTCGCTCGTGGTCAACGCCGTCCTCTCCGGCGAGGCCGACGAGGGCGCCGTCTCGCGCGCCGCGGCCCTCGGCTGGAACGCCCCGGAGCACGTGTGCGTCGTCCTCGGTACGGCGCCGGACGGGGACAGCGAACTGACGGTCGAGGCCATACGGCGGGCCGCCCGGCACGCCAAGCTCCAGGTGCTCACGGGCGTGCTCGGCAGCCGTCTCGTCGTCGTCGCCGGCGGCAGCGACGATCCGCTGCGCGCCGCGAAGTCGCTGATCGGGCCCTTCGCACCGGGTCCCGTCGTGGCCGGCCCCATCGTCGGCGACCTCCTCTCGGCGACCGGCTCCGCGCAGGCCGCCGCCGCCGGGCTGCGGGCGTGCGCGGCCTGGCAGGACGCCCCCCGCCCGGTGCTCGCCGACGATCTGCTGCCGGAGCGCGCGATGGCCGGCGACCCCGCCGCGCGGGACCTTCTGGTGGAGGAGATCTACAGACCGCTGGAGGAGGCGGGCTCGGCTCTGCTGGAGACGCTGAGCGTCTATCTGGAACAGGCGAGCAGTCTCGAGGGCGCGGCACGGATGTTGTTCGTACACCCCAACACCGTGCGCTACCGGCTGCGACGTGTGACGGACGTCACCGGCTGGTCGCCCTCCGATGTCCGGTCGGCCTTCACGCTGCGTATCGCGCTGATTCTGGGGCGTCTCAGCGACTTCGGGAACCAGGCGCAGGCCTGACCGAGCTTCTTTGTCGGGGCTCGACAATTTGCCCCCCGGTTCTTCGTACCGCTCCGTACCGGCGCGGAAGGTACCTGACAAGAGAGAGTGAAAGAGTGCTCGTACTCGTAGCTCCCGGCCAAGGCGCGCAGAAGCCTGGCCTCCTGACTCCCTGGCTCGAACTCCCCGGCGTCGCCGAAAGGCTCGCGGAGTGGTCGGCCGCCATCGGCATGGACCTCGTGCGTTACGGCACCGAGGCCGACGCGGAAGAGATCCGCGACACCGCCGTGGCGCAGCCGCTCCTCGCCGCCGCGAGCCTCGTCTCGACGGACGCCCTGCTGGAGGGCAGGGACGTGACCGACGTGGCCGGTGCCGTGGCCGGACACAGCGTGGGTGAGCTGGCCGCGGCCGCTACGGCGGGCGTCCTCTCGCCCGCCGACACCATGACGCTCGTACGGGCACGCGGACGCGCGATGGCCGAGGCCGCCAAGGTGACGGACACCGGCATGGCCGCGGTGGTCGGCGGTGAACCCGAGGCGGTCGTCGCCCACTTGGAGAAGCTCGGCCTGACGGCGGCCAACATCAACGGCGGCGGCCAGATCGTCGCCGCGGGCACCGCGGAGCAGCTCACCGAGCTCGCGGAGGACAAGCCCGACAAGGCGCGGGTCATCCCGCTGAAGGTCGCCGGCGCCTTCCACACCCACCACATGGCACCGGCCGTGGACGCCCTCGCCGCCGCCGTCGAGGGAGCGCAGGTGAACGACCCGGTGCTTCCGTACGTCTCCAACCTGGACGGAGCGGCCGTCGACGACGGCCGGCAGGTCGTGCAGCGCCTGGTCAACCAGATCTCCGCGTCCGTGCGGTGGGACCTGTGCTCCGAGACCTTCCAGAAGATGGGCGCCACGGCGCTCATCGAGGTCTGTCCGGGCGGCACCCTCACCGGCCTGGCCAAGCGCGGCCTTCCCGGCGTACGCACCCTGGCACTGAAAACCCCCGATGATCTCGACGCGGCGCGCGAGCTGATCGCCGAGCACACGCAGACCGCCTGAGCCTCAAGGAGCTCGAGAGCATGACCGCGAAGATCAAGCCCGCCAAGGGTTCCCCGTACTCACGCATCCTCGGTGTGGGCGGCTACCGCCCGACCCGGGTCGTGCCGAACGACGAGATCCTCAAGCACATCGACTCCTCCGACGAGTGGATCCGCTCGCGCTCGGGCATCGCCGGCCGCCACTGGGCCGGTCCCGACGAGACCGTCGCCGAGATGACGCTGGAGGCGGCGGGCAAGGCCGTCGCCGACGCCGGCATCCAGCCGCAGCAGGTGGGCGCCGTGATCATCTCGACTGTCTCGCACTTCAAGCAGACCCCGGCGATCGCCACCGAGATCGCCGACCGCATGGGCGCGGGCAAGGCCGCCGCCTTCGACATCAACGCGGGCTGCGCCGGCTTCGGTTACGGGCTCACGCTCGCCAAGGGCCTGATCGCCGACGGCAGCGCCGAGTACGTGCTCGTCGTCGGCGCCGAACGGCTCTCGGACCTGACCGACCTGACGGACCGTTCCACCGCTTTCCTCTTCGGGGACGGCGCGGGCGCCGTCATCGTCGGCCCGGCCGCCGAGCCAGGCATCGGCCCGAGCATCTGGGGCTCGGAGGGCGACAAGGCGGACGTCATCAGCCAGACCGTCGCCTGGGACGCCTACCGGGAGGGCGGGGTCGAGAAGTTCCCCGCCATCCGCCAGGAGGGCCAGGCGGTCTTCCGCTGGGCCGTCTACGAGATGGCGAAGGTGGCCCAGCAGGCCCTCGACGCCGCCGGGATCACCCCGGAGGAATTGGACGTCTTCATCCCGCACCAGGCCAACATGCGGATCATCGATTCGATGGTGAAGACCCTCAAACTGCCGGAGCACGTCACGGTCGCCCGCGACGTCGAGACGACCGGCAACACTTCGGCCGCCTCCATTCCGCTCGCGATGGAGCGGCTGCTGGCGACCGGACAGGCGAAGAGCGGTGACACCGCCCTCGTCATCGGCTTCGGGGCGGGCCTCGCCTACGCGGCGACGGTGGTTACCCTCCCCTAGGCAAGATCCACACAGCCCGTACAGCGCCGTACGGCAATGTGTGGCGACCTCGCAGAACACAACTCGCAACTACGCAGAAGACCGAAGGAGCGCCGAGATGGCCGCCACGCAGGAAGAGATCGTCGCAGGTCTCGCAGAGATCGTGAACGAGATCGCCGGCATTCCCACCGAGGACGTCCAGCCGGACAAGTCCTTCACCGACGACCTGGACGTCGACTCGCTGTCCATGGTCGAGGTCGTCGTCGCCGCCGAGGAGCGCTTCAGCGTCAAGATCCCGGACGACGACGTGAAGAACCTCAAGACGGTGGGCGATGCCACCGAGTACATCCTCAAGCACCAGAGCTGAGACGACGCCCACGCGTTCGTCGCCATCCACCGCGTCCCCGGGGACCCGTACCGGGGCGCGGGAGTGCCGCGACCGGCGAGGTTTGCCCGACCGGGTAAACGTCGCCGAGAGGGGCACTGGGTGGTCCGCACGGCTCCCCCTCAACCAGTGGAGACATGAATCCAGTGAGTACGACCCAACACTCCGTGGTCGTCACCGGTATCGGCGCAACCACACCGCTGGGTGGCGACAGCGCATCGACCTGGGAGGGTCTCGTCGCCGGACGTTCCGGCGTCGCCCTCCTCAGCCAGGACTGGGCGGCGGAGCTGCCGGTCCGTATCGCCGCCGAGATCGCGGTGGAGCCCACGGAGATCATTCCGCGTCCGCAGGCACGCAAGCTGGACCGCTCGGCGCAGTTCGCGCTGATCGCGACCCGCGAGGCGTGGGCGGACGCGGGCTTCACCGCCAAGGCCGGTGAGGACGCCAGCGTCTCGCCGGACCGGCTCGGTGCGGTCGTCGCCTCCGGCATCGGTGGTGTCACCACGCTGCTCGGGCAGTACGACATCCTGCGGGAGAAGGGCGCCCGCCGCGTCTCCCCGCACACGGTGCCGATGCTGATGCCGAACAGCCCGAGCGCGAACGTCGGTCTGGAGGTCAACGCGCGCGCCGGTGTGCACACTCCGGTCAGCGCCTGCGCCTCCGGTTCCGAGGCGATCGGCTACGCGGTGGAGATGATCCGTACGGGCCGTGCGGACGTCGTCGTCGCCGGCGGCACCGAGGCAGCCATACACCCCCTCCCCATCGCCGCGTTCGGCAACATGATGGCGATGTCGAAGGACAACGACGACCCCGAGGGCGCCTCGCGCCCCTACGACGCCGACCGCAACGGCTTCGTCATGGGCGAGGGGGCGGGCGTCATCGTGCTGGAATCCGCCGAGCACGCCAAGAGGCGCGGCGCGCGGATCTACGCGGAGGCCATCGGCCAGGGCATCTCGGCCGACAGCCACCACATCACCCAGCCCGAGCCCAGCGGCAACGGCATCGCGCTCGCGCTGCAGAACCTCATCGAGCAGACCGACCTCAAGCCCGCCGAGGTCATGCACATCAACGCGCACGCGACCTCGACGCCGCTCGGTGACATCGCGGAACTGAAGGCGCTGCGCAAGGTCTTCGGCGACGACACCGACCACATGGCCATCTCCGGCACGAAATCGATGACGGGCCATCTGCTGGGCGGTGCCGGGGGCATCGAGACGGTCGCATCCATCCTCGCCCTGCACCACCGCACGGCCCCGCCGACGATCAACCTCGACAACCTGGACCCGGAGGCGGACGCCGACATCGTCGGCCGCGAGGCCCGTCCCCTGCCCGAAGGCACGATCGCCGCGCTGAACAACTCCTTCGGCTTCGGCGGACACAACGTCGTACTGGCCTTCCGTACGGTCTGATCCCGCACGCGGCACACGACGTCGCACATGCGTGAGGGGCGGCTCCCTGCGAGCCGCCCCTCACGCATGTCCTGCTTTCAGCCGCCCTTCCGCGGCGTCTGCGTGCCCTCGGGGAAGCTCGCGAAGTACGAGGCCGCCATGTCCTCGCCGCCGTGCCCGAGTTCGGCGGCCCGCCGGAAGCGCTCCGCTCCCGCGGCGGCCACGTCCAGGCGCACACCCCCCTCCTCTGCGGCGGCGACGATGAGCCGGGCGTCCTTCTCAGCGGTGGCGACGGCGAAGCTCGGCGTGAAATCCCCCGAACGGATCACGTCCGCCTTGATCCGCAGATAGCCCATGTCGAGGGCACCGCCTTCGACGGCGTCGAGGAAGCCCTGCGGGTCGACGCCCAGACCGTCGGCGAGGGCCAACGCCTCCGCCGTCCCGTGAGTGACGGCGAGGACCCAGGAGTTGCAGACCAGTTTGAGGCGGGTGGCCGCGCCCGCCTCCTCGCCGACCCAGACCGTACGGGAGCCGATCGCGTCCAGCACGGGCTCGATCCCCGGCCGCGTCCCGGAGGGCCCGGCCGCCAGTACGAGCAGCTGTCCGGCCTCCGCGGACTGCCGTGTGCCGAGCACGGGTGCGTCGACGAAGGTCAGGCCGTACTCGCGGGCGATTCCGGCCAGCGGCGGCATCCCGTCGAGCCCTGCGGTCGTGCACTGCAGCCACACCGTGCCGGAACGCAGGCCCGGGGCCGCGGCACGTACGGTCTCGGCCGTGGCGGGCCCGTCGTACAGCATCGTCAGCACGACACCGGCGCCCTCCACCGCGTCGCGAGGGCTGTCGGCCACGCGGGCACCGGCTTCGGCGAGGGGCTCCGCCTTGGCTCTGGTGCGGTTCCACACGCGCACGTCGAGGCCGGCGCCGCAGAGGTTACGGGCCATCGGGGCACCCATGATCCCGGTGCCGAGGACAGCCACTGAAAGCAGATCGGACATGGGGGCAGGCTAAGGCCAGAACCGGGTGGTTCAGACGACCTGATGGAGCCACCGCACGGGGGCTCCCTCGCCCGCGTAGCGGAAGGGCTCCAGCTCGTCGTCCCAGGGCTTGCCGAGCAACTTCGAGATCTCCGCCTCGAGTTCGCTCTCACCGCGCGAGGCACGGCCCACCGCGGCGCGCAGCCGGTCCTCCGGGATGAGGATGTCTCCGTGCATCCCGGTGACGGCGTGGAAGATCCCCAGTTCGGGAGTGGAGCTGTAGCGCTCGCCCTCGGCGACGGCACAGGGCTCGGCGGTGACCTCGAAGCGCAGCAGGTGCCAGCCGCGCAGCGCGGATGCGAGCTTGGAGGCGGTGCCCGGGTCGCCCTGCCAGGAGAACTCCGCACGCCAGGTGCCCGGGGAGGCCGGCTGTCTGATCCAGTCGAGACTGACGCGGGCGCCGAGCACACCGGCCACAGCCCACTCGACGTGCGGGCACAGCGCGCGGGGCGCGGAGTGCACGTACAGAACTCCACGTGTCGTCACCGGGACCTCCAGTGCGGTCCGAGGGCGTCTTCGCCGGACTGCCTCGACTAACTGCCGGTCACGCGCCGGGTCAGCGCCTGACCTCCTGCACCACCGGTCACTTCGTCATCAGCGCCGAGGTTACGAATAGTAAACACCATTGGCGCCAATTCTCCCCGAAAGGGACATGAGGTGACGCGGTGTAATATTTTGCTGTCGTCGAACGGACTCTCCCGAATGTCGGCACGGGGCGAAACTCGCAGGAGAGCATGGGGCCAAAGCTATCGCGCGCCGGTGGACGGCCGGTGACGTACCGTCGTATGGACAGCGGGGAACGAGGGGGCAGATGCCGGAGAGACGCGGGGCCACGGGCACCGGCCCGGGCGCCGGCGGCCGGATAACACGTCGTGGACGGGCCCTCGCGGTCACTTCGGCCGCTCTCCTGCTCATCGGCGCTCTCGTGCTCGCCGCGGCGTACGGCTTCGGAAGCGGGGGCACGACCGGGGAGCGCCCTCCCGGCACCACGCGCCCCTCACCGTCCCCCACGCCTCCCTGGGACCGCCACCCGGACTCCGTCGCGGCGGTCGGGGACTCCATCACCCAGGGTTTCGACGCCTGTTCGCTGCTGGCGGACTGTGCCCGTGCGTCCTGGGTCACCGGCTCGGACGCCTCGGTGCGCAGCCTCGCCCAACGCCTCATCGACGACGCTCCGGCGCGGCACAGCTGGAACTTCGCGGTCAGCGGCTCGGTGATGGCGGACCTGCCGCAGCAGATGGAGCGTGCCGCGCGGAAGCGGCCCGATCTGGTGACCGTGCTGGCCGGCGCGAACGACGCGTGCCGGCCCACCGTCGAGCAGATGACGCCGGTGGCGGACTTCCGCGCGGATTTCCGCACCGCCCTGCGCACGCTGCACGAGGCGCGGCCCAGGACGCAGATGTACGTGTCGAGCGTGCCCGATCTGAAGCGGCTGTGGTCCCAGGGCCGCGACGACCCGTGGGCCGAGCGGGTCTGGCGGCTGGGGATCTGTCAGTCGATGCTGCGCGACCCGCAGTCCACGTCCCCCGCCGCCGAGGAACGGCGGCGGCAGGTACACGAGCGGGTGGTTGCGTACAACTCCGTGCTCGAGGAGGAGTGCGGGAGGTTTCTGCGCTGCCGCTGGGACGGCGGTGCGGTCTTCCGCTACCGCTTCACGAAGACCGAACTGAGCCGCTGGGACTGGTTCCACCCCAGCAAGGCCGGGCAGCGCAAGCTCGCCGAACTCGCGTACCGCGGCGTCACCGCGCGGCACGGGGAGCTTCCCCGGTAGCGCACATCACGTCCACCGCGCCTCCCCGCAAGAACCGCTGAACCACCCATTGACTCCGCTCGGCGAGCATCAATACATTCGCGTCAGCATTTCGAACATGCGCCGAAATCTCGAACAGCGAACAGCGTGAAGGGCCGAATGCCGTGCGCATCACCAGAATCACTACCCACGTCGTCGGCACACCCTGGCGCAATCTGACGTACGTCCGGGTCCATACCGACGAAGGGCTCACCGGGACCGGTGAGACCAGGATGCTCGGGCACACCGACGCTCTCCTCGGCTATCTGCGCGAGGCGGAGGCCAACCACATCGCGGGCTCCGACCCGTTCGCGGCCGAGGACCTGGTGCGGCGGATGAAGTACGGCGACTACGGGCGGGCCGGGGAGATCGTGATGTCCGGCATCGCCTGCGTCGAGATGGCGTGCTGGGACATCAAGGGCAAGGCGCTGGGCGTACCGGTGTGGCAGCTGCTGGGCGGCAGGGTCACCGACCGGGTCAAGGCGTACGCGAACGGCTGGTACACCACCGAGCGGACGCCCGACGCCTATCACAAGGCGGCCCGCGCGGTGGTCGAGCGCGGCTACCGCGCCCTGAAGATCGATCCGTTCGGCACCGGCCATTTCGAGCTTGACAACGATGCCACCAACTACGCGGTGTCGCTGATCGAAGCCGTACGGGACGCGATCGGCCCGGAGGCGGAGCTGATGCTGGAGATGCACGGACGCTTCAGCCCCTCGACCGCCGTACGGCTGGCCCGCGAGATGGCGCCGTTCCGCCCGGCGTGGCTGGAGGAACCGGTGCCGCCGGAGAACCTCAAGGCGCTCGCCAAGGTCGCGGAGAAGGTGGAACTGCCGGTGGCGACGGGCGAACGCATCCACGACCGCATCGAGTTCAGGGAGCTCTTCGAGTCGCAGGCCGCCGACGTCATCCAGCCCGACGTGGGCCACATCGGCGGCATCCTGGAGGCGCGGAAGCTCGCCGCCACCGCGGAGACTCACTACACGCTGGTCGCGCCGCACAACGTGGGCGGGCCGGTGCTGACATCGGCGTCCCTGCAACTCGCGGGCTGCACACCGAACTTCAAGATTCTCGAACACTTCAACGACTTCGCGGACGCCGAGATAAAGAAGGTGGTCAAGGGTGCGCCGCAGGTCGTCGACGGCTACTTCGAGCTGCCCGAGGCGCCCGGTCTCGGTGTCGAGCTGGACACCGACGCGGCGGCCGAATTCCCGCAGCAGCAAGCCCGGTTCGACCTCTGGGCCGAGGGCTGGGAGCGGCGTGACCCGGCGGCCGGGAGGGGTGAGCGGGCATGACGGCCGCCCCGCCGGACGCACCGTCCGTACGGTCCGTCGTCATCGACAAGCCCGGTGAGCACCGGCTGGTCACCGGGCCGCAGCCGGAGCCCGGGCCCGGTGAGGTGCGGGTCGCCGTCCATGCCGCGGGGGTCTGCGCCAGCGACCGGGAGGTCTACGACGGCACCCGGGCCGCCGGCTACGTCCGCTACCCGGTAACGCCAGGACACGAGTGGGCGGGGACCGTCGACGCCGTCGGCGAGGGCGCCGATGCTCAACTGGTCGGGCGCAGGGCCGTAGCTGAGGGCTTCCGCGCATGTCTGCGCTGCGACCGCTGCCGGGAAGGGGCGACCAGCCTCTGCGCGAGCGGCTACGACGAGACGGGCTTCACCCGGCCCGGCGCCTTCGCCGATTCGCTCGTACTGCCGGCGCGGCTGCTGCATCTCCTCCCCGACGACGCCGATCTGCGGGCCGCCGCGCTGCTGGAACCCGCGGCTGTCGCCGCGGCGGCGGTGCTGGCGGCGCAGCCGCGGGCCGGCGAGCGGATCGCCGTGCTCGGTACGGGAACGCTGGGAATGCTCGCGGTGCAGCTGCTCGCGGCGCACTCCCCCGCCGAGCTGCTGGCCGTGGATCCGCGGGAGCAGCGTGCGGAGCAGGCCCTGACGATGGGCGCGACGCACGCCCGTACGCCCGGGGCCGAGGACAGCCTCGGGGGCTCCGGCGGCTCGGCGGACTACGACCTGGTCGTGGAGACGGCGGGGGCGCCCGGCACCGCACACGACGCGTGCATGCTCGCCCGGCGCGGCGGACGGGTCGTGCTCACCGGCATGTTCGAGCCGGGAGCGCAGGGCATCGATCCGGTCCATCTGTCCGTCAGTCAGCTGACGGTCCGGTCGGTCTTCGGTGCGCCGTCCGCGGCGTGGTCGTACGCCGTGCGGGCCTTCGGCTCCGGGCTGCTCGATCCCGCGCCGCTCATCACGCACGAACTGCCGCTGACGGCCTTCGGCGAGGCGATCGGCCTCGTCGGCAGCGGCGATCCGGCCGTCGGAAAGGTGCTGCTGAAGCCCTGAGCCCGCCCTCGACTTCTGAGCCCGGGGAGCGCCTCCGCGGACCGACCGGGAGCCGGGGCGTGCACCGTCGGCAAGCGGCAGGCATCAGACGACAGCTGACAAATGACAGATAACAGAAAACCAACACCACCTGAGCGT
The DNA here is from genome assembly GCF_055792905.1 of Streptomyces sp. DSM 116795. Classification (NCBI taxonomy): domain Bacteria; kingdom Bacillati; phylum Actinomycetota; class Actinomycetes; order Kitasatosporales; family Streptomycetaceae; genus Streptomyces; species Streptomyces sp. DSM 116795. The sequence continues at coordinate 5,485,561 of NZ_CM147707.1, read as the reverse complement.
CACCCCCGCCCCCTACCGTCAGGAGCACCGTGCCCAGCCCCTCCTCCGGTTCCGCCGGTTCCGCCGGTTCCGCCGGCCCTCACCACCCCCGCCGCCCCGGCGCCACAGCCCTGGACTCCCTGGGCCTGGGCGCTCCCGCGCCCGATCCGGCGGACGCCTCGCCGCACGCCTTTCCCGACGGCGGCACGTGGCGTACCGAAGTCCCCTCCTGCGAGGGGCCGGAGGCGCTCGCCGCCGTACTGAAGGAGGCGGAGGCCCTCGACGTGCCGGTGCACCGCATCAGCCAGGGCAGCGGCATATGGATGCTGACCGACGCGGAGATCACCGAGATGGTGGGCGCGTGTGCGCGGCACGACATCGAGCTGTGCCTCTTCACCGGCCCGCGCGGCACCTGGGACATCGGCGCGTCCACCCGGACCGACTCCGGCGGCGCCGGCCTGCGCTCCCGCGGCCACGACGCGGTGGCCGGCTGCGTCGAGGACGCGCTGCGGGCGGCCGAACTGGGCGTGCGCTGCCTGCTGGTGGCCGACGAGGGCGTGCTGTGGACGCTGCACCGGCTGCGTGCGCGCGGCGAACTGCCCGCCGACACCACGCTGAAGGTGTCCGCGCTCATAGGCCCGGTGAACCCGGCGGCGTACAGCGTGCACGAACACCTGGGGGCCGACTCCCTCAACATCCCGTCCGATCTGACGCTCGCGCAGATCACCGAGATACGCCGCGTCAGCGCCGCACCGATGGACTTCTATCTGGAGGCGCCGGACGACCTGGGCGGCTATGTGCGGATGTACGAGGCGGCCGAGCTGATCCGGCGGGGCGCGCCCATCTACCTCAAGTTCGGTCTCAGCAAGGCGCCCGGCATCTATCCGTACGGCGCTCATCTCCGCGACCTGACCCTCGCCACCGCACGCGAGCGCGTACGGCGGGGCAGGCTCGCCCTCGATCTGCTCGCCCGGCTCGGCGCCGACGGCGGCATGTCCCCGCTGGGTTCACGACTGCCCGGCACACTCCAGCGTTTCCCCCTCCCCGAGAGGAACTGACACATGGGAACCCGCACCCCCATCCGCACCGGCACAGGTTCCGGCTCCGGCACCGGCACCGGCTCCGGCACCGGCACCCGCAACGGCACCCGCACCCGGACGCCCGCACCGCCACGGCGGCGGCGAAGCGCACCGGTGGCCGCGGTCGCAGCCGCCGCACTGCTGACCGCTTCGCTGGCGGCCTGCGGCCAGGAGGCCAAGGGCGGCAGCCGCTACAAGGCCGAGAAGGGCAAGGGCGGCACCGTCGGACTGGCCATGCCGACCAAGTCCTCGGAACGCTGGATAGCCGACGGCCGGAACATGGCACGGCAGTTCAAGGCCGCCGGCTACAAGGCGGACCTGCAGTTCGGCGACGACAAGGTCGAGAACCAGGTCGCCCAGATCGAGAACATGATCGCCAAGGGGCACCGGCTGCTCGTGGTCGCCGCTATCGACGGTTCCGCGCTGACGGATGTGCTGCGCCGGGCCAAGGAAGCCGACGTCCCGGTCATCTCCTACGACCGTCTTCTGCTGGGCACCGAGAACGTCGACTACTACGCCTCCTTCGACAACGAGCGCGTCGGCGAGCTGCAGGGCGGCTACATCGTCGACAAGCTGAAGCTCGACGAGAAGAAGGACGAGGAGTTCGACGTCGAGCTGTTCGCCGGTTCGCCCGACGACAACAACACCAAGTTCTTCTGGGACGGGGCCATGAAGGTGCTGCGCCCGTACATCGAGAAGGGGCAGCTCAAGGTCCGCAGCGGGCAGACGAAGATGAACCAGGCCACCACGCTGCGCTGGGACGGCGGCACGGCACAGAAGCGGATGGACGACCTGCTGAGCAAGAACTACGGCTCGGAGGACATCGACGCCGTCCTCTCCCCGTACGACGGCATCTCCATCGGCATCCTCTCCGCGCTCAAGAGCGCCGGTTACGGCGGCAAGGACAAGCCCCTCCCAGTGGTGACCGGCCAGGACGCCGAGCTGGCGTCGGTGAAGTCGATCATCCGCGGGCAGCAGACGCAGACCGTCTACAAGGACACCCGCAAACTCGCAAAGCAGGCCGTGCAGATGGGCGACGCGGTGCTGACGGGCAAGAAGCCCGAGGTCAACGACACCAAGACCTACGACAACGGCAAGAAGGTCGTGCCGTCGTATCTGCTGAAACCGGTGAGCATCGACAAGTCCAACACCCAGCGGCTCGTCGACGACGGCTACTACAAGGCAGGGGAGCTCAAGTGACGGCCCCGGCAGAGCAGCCGTCGCCGGTGCCGGCGACGGCCGGCGGCACCGTCCTGGAGATGCGCGGGATCACGAAGACCTTCCCCGGGGTCAAGGCGCTCTCCGACGTCAATCTGACGGTACGTGCGGGTGAGATCCACGCGGTCTGCGGCGAGAACGGCGCGGGCAAGTCGACGCTGGTGAAAGTGCTCAGCGGAGTGCATCCGCACGGGAGTTACGAGGGTGAGATCCTCTTCGGCGGTGAGCCCTGCGCGTTCAAGGACATACGCGCGAGCGAGCAGCGCGGCATCGTCATCATCCACCAGGAACTCGCCCTGGTGCCCTACCTCTCCCTCGCGGAGAACATCTTCCTCGGCAACGAGCACGCCACCCGGGGCATCATCAGCTGGGGCGAGACCCTGCGGCGCGCCGACGCGCTGCTGAGGCGCGTCGGCCTGCCGGACAAGCCGCAGACACGCATCGCCGACATAGGTGTCGGCAAGCAGCAGTTGGTGGAGATCGCGAAGGCGCTGTCGAAGGAAGTGCGGCTGCTGATCCTCGACGAGCCGACAGCCGCGCTCAACGACGAGGACAGCCGCAAACTTCTGGAACTGATACGGGAGTTGCGCGACCAGGGCATCGCCTGCATCGTCATCTCGCACAAGCTGAACGAGATACGCCAGATCGCCGACTCCGTCACGATCCTGCGGGACGGCCGCACGATCGAGACCCTCGCGGTGCGCGAACACCCCGGCGGCGAACCGGAGATCTCCGAGGACCGCATCATCCGCGGCATGGTCGGCCGCGATCTGGACCAGCGCTTCCCGCCGCGCACTCCGTACGAAGGCGAGGACGCGGGGCAGGTCGCCATGGCGGTGTCCGGCTGGACGGTGCGGCATCCGATCGACCATCAGCGCAAGGTCGTCGACGACGTCTCGCTGGAGGTGCGGCGCGGCGAGATCCTCGGCATCGCCGGCCTGATGGGCGCCGGGCGCACCGAGTTGGCGATGAGCGTCTTCGGACGCTCCTACGGCCAGTACGCGGGCGGAACCGTGTCCGTCGAGGGGCGGGAGGTGCTCACCCGTACCGTGCCGGAGGCGATCTCGCACGGCATCGCGTACGTGACGGAGGACCGCAAGACCTACGGACTCAACCTCATCGACGACATCAACCGCAACATCTCGCTCGCCTCGCTGAGCGGCCTGACCCGGCGCGGCGTGGTCGACGAGCACGAGGAGCGGCGGGTCTCCGAGCGCTACCGGCGGTCGATGAACATCAAGGCGCCGACGGTCCACGAGCAGGTGCAGCGCCTCAGCGGCGGAAACCAGCAGAAGGTCGTCCTGAGCAAGTGGATCCACGCCGAACCCGAGGTGCTCATCCTCGACGAGCCGACGCGCGGGATCGACGTCGGCGCGAAGTACGAGATCTACACGGTCATCGACAAGCTCGCCGCGGACGGCAAGGCCGTCGTCTTCATCTCCTCGGAACTGCCCGAACTGCTGGGCATGTGCGACCGCATCTACACGATGTCGGCGGGGCGGCTCACCGGCGAGGTCACGCGCGAGGACGCCACGCAGGAACTCCTCATGCGGCACATGACCGAGTCCCTGGACACGAGCACGACCACCGGCACGACGACGACAGGCACCACCACCCCCGCCGACGGCACGAGTGACAAGAGCTGAGGGCCGACCATGACGACACCGACAGACACGCCTGACCGCACCGGTTCCGGTCCCGGCCCGGGTTCCGGTTCCGGCGGGGCCTCATCCGGAGCCGGGGCGCTCCTTGTGAACGCCGTCCGCAACAACATGCGCCAGTACGGCATGCTCGTCGCACTCGCGCTCATCGTCGTCCTGTTCCAGATATGGACGGACGGCTCGCTGCTGCTGCCGAACAACGTCTCCAACATCGTCCAGCAGAACAGCTACATCCTGATCCTGGCCATGGGCATGATGATCGTCATCATCGCCGGCCACATCGATCTGTCCGTCGGCTCCCTCGCCGCGTTCGTGGGGGCCGCCGCGGCGGTGATGATGGTCAAGCACGACATGCCGTGGGTACTCGCGCTCGTGCTCTCGCTGCTGATCGGCGCCGCCGCCGGAGCCTGGCAGGGCTTCTGGATCGCCTACGTCGGCATCCCGTCCTTCATCGTGACGCTCGCCGGGATGCTGCTCTTCCGCGGCGGTACGCAGATCCTGCTGGAGGGCCAGTCGATCGCCCCGTTCCCGAAGGGCTTCCAGGAGATCGCCCAGGGATTCATCCCGGAGATGGGCCCGTACATCCAGTACCACAACCCCACTCTGCTCATCGGGCTCGTCGTCATCGCGTTCGTACTCGTCCAGGAATGGCGGGACAGGCGGCGGCAGTTGGCGTACGAGCTGGAGGTGCTGCCGTTCAATCTGTGGGTGCTCAAGTGCACGGCGATCGTGGCGGCGGTGGTGGCCTTCACGCTGACGCTGGCCAGCTACCACGGCGTGCCGGTGGTGCTGCTCATCATGTGTGTCCTGCTCATCGGCCTGGGATTCGTGATGCGCAACGCCGTCGTCGGCCGTCATGTCTACGCACTGGGCGGCAACAAGGCCGCGGCCAAGCTCTCCGGTGTGAAGGACAAGCGGGTCACCTTCCTGGTGTTCGTGAACATGGGCGTGCTGGCCGCGCTCGCGGGATGTGTGTACGCGGCGCGGCTCAACGCGGGCACGCCGCAGGCGGGCATCAACTTCGAACTGGAGGCCATCGCCGCGGCGTTCATCGGCGGCGCCTCGATGAGCGGCGGCGTCGGCACCGTGCTGGGCGCCGTGATCGGCGGCCTGGTGCTCGGCGTGCTCAACAACGGCATGTCGCTGGTCGGCATCGGCACCGACTACCAGCAGGTCATCAAGGGGCTGGTGCTGCTCGCGGCCGTCGGCTTCGACGTGTGGAACAAGCGCAGGGTCGGCTCCTAACAGCGGTCATTCCGCACATGCCGAGGGCCGCACCCGGTCGGGGGTGCGGCCCTCGGCATGTGCAGGCGCCGTACGTACGCGCGACTCACGCGCGACAGGACGTCGGGGCGCCCGCCGTCTCAGGCGACGCCGAGGCTGACCTCGACGTTGCCGCGGGTGGCGTTGGAGTACGGGCAGACCTGGTGCGCCTTCTCCAGCAGGTCCTTCGCCGTCGCCTCGTCGACGTTCGGTATGTGCGCCTCGAGCGCGACCTTGAGGCCGAAGCCGCCCTCGGGGGTGCTGCCGATGCCGACCCGGGCCGTCACGGTCGACCCGGAGATGTCGGCCTTCTCCTTGCGGGCGACGACTCCGAGCGCGCTCTGGAAGCATGCGCTGTAACCGGCGGCGAACAGCTGCTCGGGGTTGGTGCCCGCACCGCTTCCGCCCAGCTCCTTGGGCGCGTTGACCACGACGTCGATCTTGCCGTCGTCGCTGGCGACGCGGCCGTCGCGGCCGCCCTCGGCGGTGGCCACGGCGGTGTACTTGACGTCGATGGACTGGATGGACATGGATCCTCCTGTTGGGGCCCTGTTGGTGGCATGGCCGAGGCTCGCGCCCCGGACCGTGAGTCCGTTTCCCCGCTTGGCCACTGCTGCGCAGCTGCCGGACGCAGGCTCGGACGACCGGACGCGCGGGAGACGCCCGGCAACTCCTTGAAAGTAAGGGTCAGTCGGCGAGGGTGACGATCATCTTGCCGGTGTTGTCGCCCTTGAGCAGCCCGAGGAAGGCGTCCACCGCGTTGTCCACGCCCTCGACGACCGTCTCGCGGTACTTCAGCTCGCCCGAGCGGACCCAGCCCGACACCTCTTCGAAGAACTGCGGCATCAGGTCCTGGTGGTCCATCACGAGCAGGCCCTGCAGACGCAGCCGCTTGCCGATGACCATCGCGAGATTCCGCGGCGCCGCGGGGGGCTCGGTCGCGTTGTACTGCGAGATCATGCCGCAGATCGCGGCGCGGCCGTGCACATTGAGCCTGCCGATGGCCGCTTCCAGGTGCTCCCCGCCGACGTTGTCGAAGTAGACGTCGATGCCGGACGGGGCGGCCTCCTTGAGCTGCTCCGCCACGGGCCCCGCCTTGTAGTTGAACGCCGCGTCGAAGCCGTACTCCTCGGTGAGCACACGGACCTTCTCGTCCGACCCGGCACTGCCGATCACCCGCGACGCGCCCTTGAGCTTCGCGATCTGCCCGACCTCGCTGCCGACGGCGCCCGCTGCACCGGAGACGAAGACGGCGTCGCCCTTCTTCATCGAGGCCACCTCCAGCAGCCCCGCGTACGCCGTGAGGCCGGGCATGCCCAGGACGCCCAAGTAGCTGGTCAGCGGGGCGAGTTCGGCCGAGACCTTGGTAACGTGCTTGGCCTTGGGCGTCGCATACTCCCGCCAGCCCAGGTCGTGCAGTACATGGTCGCCGGGGGCGAACCCCTCAGCCTTCGACGCCACGACGATGCCGACCGCTCCGCCGGTCATCGGCTCGTCGAGCTGGAAGGGCGGCACGTAGGACTTCACATCGTTCATCCGGCCGCGCATGTACGGGTCGACGGAGAGATGCAGGTTCCGGACGAGGATCTGCCCCTCGCCGGGCGCCACGACGGGTCCTTCACGCAGCGCGAAGTCACCGGGCACCGGCCAGCCTTGGGGCCGGGATACGAGGTGCCATTCGCGACCGGTCGTGGGGAGCGATTCGGACGAGCTCATGTGGGGGCCTCTCGGAGATATGTTTCATGTACTGAAACAACCTTGCACCTTGATATTTCATGTTGTCAAGCAAACAGCTAGACTCCCCCTATGACCCCCCACACAACTGCCGGTACCAGTACCCGCAAACTCGACCCGGACCCCGTCACGCGCGAGGTCGTCGACCTGATCGGCTCGGTCGTCGCGCGCTACCACGAGGAGTACGAGCTCGCGGCGGCCGGTCATTCGCTGACCGGCGCCCAGGCCCGCGTTCTCGCCCTGCTGGCGCGCGAACCGACGCCGATGCGTCAGGTCGCCCGCGAGCTGAAGTGCGAGCCGTCGAACGTGACGGGGATTGTGGACCGCCTCGAATCGCGCGGCCTGGCGGTGCGCCGCCCCGATCCCGCGGACCGCCGGGTCAAGCTCGCGGCGGCCACGGAGGACGGCGTCGACATGGCCCACCGGCTGCGCGCCGCGCTCGACTTCGCCCGTGAGCCGCTGGCCGGCCTGACCCCGGACGAACGGACCGTGCTGCGTGACCTGTTGCAGCGCATGCTCGGCGAAGAGGCCACGGAAGGCGCCTGACCGCCCCCGGCGAGGGGCAAGGATCAGGTCGCCGGGGCAGGTCGCCCGTCGCCGTAGCGAGGGTGCCGCCGTAACGAGGGTGCCGCAGTCACGAGGGTGCCGCAGTCACGAGGGTCAGGTCAGCCGTCGAAGGCCGGCTGCGGCAGCCCTTGGCCGGCCCCGGGCAGCACCAGCAGCGATCCCGCGAGAGGGTGCGCCGCCGGATCCGCTCCCACGCTCGCGGTCGTCACGTACAGGTCCCGCAGATCCGTTCCGCCGAAGGCGCAGGCCGTCGGACGCGGGACGGGCACCGCGACCGTACGGTCCAGCCTGCCGTCCGGTGTGTAGCGGCGGACGGCGCCGCCGTCCCAGAGCGCGACCCACACGCAGCCCTCGGCGTCGACCGTCAGCCCGTCGGGATAACCGGCGTCCTCCTCGATCTCCGCGAACGGCCGCCTCCCGCTGACGTCCGCGCCGGACGAACCGTCCCGCACGGGCGGCACGTCGAAGACGTCGACGCGTCGCGTCGGGGTGTCGATGTAGTACATGAGCGAGCCGTCGGGGCTCCAGCCGATGCCGTTGCTGACCGTGACCTCCGGCAGCACCGTCACGGCCGTGCCGTCGCCGGTCACGCGCTTGAGGTCGCCGCCGCCCGGCTGTTCGCCGTACGACATGGTGCCCGCCCACAGCGCACCGTCGGGGGCGACCGCCGCGTCGTTGCCCCGCCGCCCCGGCACGGCCTCGCGGTGCAGCCACGAGAACGCACCGTCCGGGCCGTAGAGGCCAATGCCGTCACGGAGATTGACGACGAGACCGCCGCCGGTCCTCGGCTTCGCCGCCCCGGCATGCTGTTCCGTCGCCATGACCGTACGGGCGCCGTCGGACGGATCGAAGGTGTGCACACGGGAGTTGAGTATGTCCACCCATATCAGCCGCTCACGGTCGCCGTCCCAGGTCGGCCCCTCGCCGAGCCAGGCCTGCGTCCGCACCGCCACCGCCAACTCCGCCGCCGGCTTTCCGCGCACACCGCTCACCCCTTCTCCGGTACGTCCGTGTCTGCGTGAACCGGTGACTTCCTACCCCGTCACCGGTGGCCGAGACGGCCCGAGAGTTCGGCCGCCCCCTTGACCGCCAGCCCTTCCAGCTCGGCCCGGCGCTCCTCGCTCCAGCGGACGGTCGGCACCGAGATGCTCAGCGCGGCGACGACCTTCCCGCCCGAGTCCCGTACGGGCGCCGCCACACAGCTCACGTCCGGATTGGACTCCTGCTGCTCCACCGCGATGCCGCGCTCGCGTACCTCCGCGAGCGCTTTGCGCAGCTCCCCGGGGGAGGTGATCGAGTCGGGCGTCATCGCCGCGAGCGGCCCGCTGCCGGCGAGCGTCGCCTCCAGTTCCTCCTCGGGCAGCGACGCGAGCAGCATCTTCCCCACGGACGTGCAGTGTGCGGGAAGCCGGCGTCCCGCGGCCGAGACCATGCGCACCGCGTGTGTGCTGTCGACCTTTGCGATGTAGATGACGTCGGGGCCTTCGAGGACGGCCACGTGCACGGTCTCGTCGCACGTGTCGGCGACGCTGCGCGCCACCCGCTGCCCCTCGGCGGCCAGGTCGAGCTGCTCGGCGTAGCGGCTGCCCAGCTGATAGCCGCGCACGCCCAGCCGGTAGCGTCCCGGCTGGTCCGGCGGTTGTTCCAGATAGCTGCGGGCGGTGAGCGTGGTCACCAGCTCGTGGACCGTCGTACGGGGCAGCTGCAGCTTGCGGGTGATCTCCGGGGCGGAGAGGGTGCCGTCGGAGTCGAGGAAGAGTTCCAGCACGTCCAGCGCCCTGGTCACGGCCGGTACGAGACGACCCATGTCACCCGCCCTCCCCTTGCTCGCGTCGTTACCGTCAGTTCGAAATACCGACAAGCGGTCGGCATCGCGAACAGACTAGTCACGGCTTCACGGGCGGACAATGCTCCGGAGCCGGACGCTCCGGCCGCGGGGCCGCGCCGCTACGCGGACTTCCGCGTGCGGGCTGCCTTCTTCGCTGTGGACTTCGCCGCCGGCTTCTTGGCGACTGTCTTCTTCGCGGGCGCCTTCGCCGCGGGCTTCTTCGCCCCGGCGGCCTTCTTCCCCGCGGACGTCGTCTTCGCCGTCGTCTTCGCGGCGGTCTTCTTCCCCGTCGTCTTCGCAGTCGTCTTCGCCGTCGCCTTCGCGGCGGCCTTCTTCCCCGCGGACGCCTGCTTCGCCGTCGCCTTCGCCGCGGGCTTCTTCGCCGGCGCCTTGGCCGCCGCCTTGCCGCCCGCCTTCTTCGCCCCGCGCTGCCTCGACAGCTCATGAACGGTTGCCTCCGAGGCCGCCGCCGCTCCCCCGCCTCCGGCCGCAGCGCCCCCGCCGCCTTCCCTGCGGGACTGCCGGGCGGCCTGCACGCTGCTCTCCAGCACCGCCATCAGGTCCACGACCTGCCCCTTGCCGGTGGCAGCCGCGGCCTCCTTGCCCGCCGCGGCCGTGTCGACGCCCTCGATCTTGGCGTTGACGAGTTGTTCCACCGCTTCCCTGTACTCGTCGTGCAGCTCCGACCAGTCCAGCTCGCCGAGCGTCTCCATCAGGGTGTCCGCGAGATCCAGCTCCGCCTCGCGGATCGTGACGTCCTCCTCGGGCGCGACACCGCTCACGGACCGGATCTCCTCCGGCCAGAGCATCGTGTGCAGGGCGAGCACGTCCTCGTACACGCGCAGCAGACCCAGGCTCTCCCGGCCCCGCATCGCCAGCTTGCCGACGGCCACCTTCCCCGAGCGCTTCAGCGCCTCCCGCAGCAGGGCGTACGGCTTGGTCGCGGAGCGGCCGTCGCCCGCCAGGTAGTACGAGCGGTCGAGCTGGATCGGGTCCACTTCCTCGGCGGGGACGAAGCCGAGTATCTCCACGGTCTTCGCGGTCGGCAGCGGCAGCGCGGCAAGGTCGGAGTCCGTGAGCTGCACGGTCGTCCCGTCGCCGGTCTCGAACCCCTTGCCGATCTCCTCCCGCGGCACCTCCTGCTCCTCCAGTTCGCACACCTTGCGGTAGCGGATGCGTCCGCCGTCGGTCGTGTGCACCTGGTGGAAGGAGACGCTGTGGCTCTCGGTGGCCGAAACCACCTTGATCGGTATGGAGACCAGCCCGAAGGAAATGGAACCTTTCCAGATGGATCGCATGGTTCGTCCCTTCTATGGGACTCTCAGGGTATGCCGTACACGGAGGTCGAGGGCCGCCGTCTCGCTCTCAGCAATCTCGACAAGGTGCTCTATCCGGCCACCGGATTCACCAAAGGTGAGGCACTGCACTATTACGTGACCGTCGCCGAGGCGCTCCTCCCCCATCTGCGAGGGCGCCCCGTCTCCTTTCTGCGGTATCCCGACGGCGTGGACTCCACAGCCTTCTTCGCCAAGAACGTGCCGCCCGGCGCCCCCGACTGGGTGACCGTCCGCGAGATCACCGAGGTCAGCAGCACCCCGCTGCACCAGGTGCTCATCCACGATCTCGCCACCCTCGTCTGGGCGGCGAACCTCGCCGGACTGGAGCTGCACACCCCTCAGTGGCGCGTCGAACACGAGGTCCGGGCGGACCGGCTCGTATTCGACCTCGACCCCGGCCCGGGAGCCGGCGTCCTCGAGTGCCGCACCGTCGCGCTGTGGCTGCGCGAGCGGCTGGCGTCGGACGACATCACTGTGCTCCCGAAGACCTCCGGCGGCAAGGGGCTGCATCTGCTGGCACCGATCGAGGTCACCGCGTCCTCGTCCGTGTCCGCGTACGCGAAGAAGATCGCGATGGAGGCCGAGGCGGCGATGCCCGACCTGGCACTGAGCAAGATGGCCAAGGCGCTGCGCCCCGGCAAGGTCTTCGTCGACCACTCGCAGAACGCCGCCGCCAAAACCACCGCCGCCCCCTACACCCTCCGCGCCAAGCAGCGGCCCAGCATCTCCACTCCGCTCACCTGGGACGAGCTGACGGCGGCGCGGACGGCGGACGAACTCGTCTTCCTCGCCGACCAGCTGCCGCTGCGGCTGGAGAACAAGGGGGATCTGATGGCGCCGCTGCTCGATCCCGGACTGGTCCGTCCGCTTCCGGGCTCCTGAGTACGCCCCGGTCCGGGCGGCGGGGCCGGGCCCTGCGTACGCACAGCGAGGGCGGGCTCCGGAAGATACTCCGGAGCCCGCCCTCGCGCGCCTCGTACGGGGCTAGTTGGTACTGGGCTACTTGGTACTGGTGCCCCAGTCGTCGTCCAGAGGTGTTCTGTGGTCGCGGAGCGAGCGCACCCGCTCGTTGACCGACTCCGGCAGCCGGTGCCCGACCTTCTCCGTCACGACACCCGCCGCTTTCGCGGCGGCTTCACGGCCGCTCTGGGCCGCGCTTTCGGTCGCGTTGCGCACGGCGGGGTTCTCGGCCAGCCGCTGTGCCGTCTGCCGCAGCCGCTCGTAACGCTCGCGGCCGGCACGCGTACCGAACACGTACCCGACAGCGAGTCCAGCGACGAACGTGAGCCGGTAGCGCATGGCTCCACCCTTCTCTCGGATCTCTCGGTTCATCGGTTACCCGGCGGCGCGTAGCCGAACCGATACCGATTTCGGAGTACCCCCTGGCATGCGCTAATGTATTGCCCGCGGCAAGGGAGCGCCGTCCATGACCAAGTGGGCGCGTCCGAGCAGCCCATTCCCGTGTAGCTCAATCGGCAGAGCAGCCGGCTGTTAACCGGCAGGTTACTGGTTCGAGTCCAGTCGCGGGAGCACCGAAAGAGCCCTCCCCGGGGCTCTTTTTCTTTGCCGGACAAGTCCGTTGGGGCGGGCGGGAACCGATCACCGGGTGCTCGAAGTCCTCCCTCCCGTACGGCACCACCCGGCAGGGGCGGGAGATCGTATGAGCAGCTATGCTGCGGCAGACGCGGCGCGCACACATGTGCGTGGCCGGGCGAACGGGGCGGTAGCTCAGCCGGTTAGAGCAGCGGACTCATAATCCGTCGGCCGTGGGTTCGAGTCCCACCCGCCCCACGAGCGCGAGGGTGACGTGTGTCCGCGGCGCGGACCACGGTCGCCCTCTTTGTCATTACGCGACTCCGCCACGCAGTGCGGGGGCTCCGCCACCCGCACCCCCCCCCACACTCGCGAGGCCGACGCGTGTCCGCGGCGCGGACCACGGTCGCCCTCTTTGTCATTACGCGACTCCGCCACGCAGGGCGGGGGCTCCGCCACCGCACCCACACTCCTCAACGGCCTTGCACCGGCGACCCGATCACCGGGCAGGGCCTGGGCCCGCCTACGTCTTCACGCCCCCTCGCACGGCGAATCCCGGCACAGGCAGTCTGTCAATGTCGGTTGACAGATCCCGCTTGTCATCCTAGGTTGACATCATGGCCGCATCGGACGCACGAGAAGCAGTGGATACAGCCGAGGCCGCCCTGCACCGCGATCCGCGCGTAGGACTGCGCGCCGTCGCCGCGCTGCGGCGGCTGACCGAGCGCCTGGAGGCGCTGCAGGTCGACAGCGCACGCGCCCAGGGCTGGTCCTGGGACGAGATCGGGGCCGCGCTCGGCGTGAGCAGGCAGGCCGTACACAAGAAGCACGCGAGGAGGTAGGCGGCGATGTTCGAACGTTTCAGCCGGCCGGCACGGCAGGTCGTCGTGGACGCACAGGAGGAGGCGCGGAGCCTCGGCCACGACTGGGTCGGCACGGAGCACCTGCTGCTCGCCGCACTGCGCCGGCCCGACCAGCCGGGGACCGCGACGCTCGTACGGCTCGGAGTCAGCGCGGAGAGCTGCCGGGCCGCCGTCTCCAGCGTGGTCGGGGGCGCGGACGGTGACGCGCTGGGCCCTGAGGACGCGGAGGCGCTCAAGGCCTTCGGGATCGACCTGGACGAGATCCGCCGGCGAGCCGAAGGTGCCTTCGGCGACGGCGCGTTGGACACACCGGTGAGCGATCCGGAAACAGGACGGCGGCGCGGGCGCCGCTTCATGAAGCGTGGACGGCGGGAGAGCCGGGGCAGCTTGGGCCTCCCGGACGCCGCTCCCGGCCCGTCGGGACACATCCGCTTCACCGGGCGGGCGAAGAAGGCGCTGGAACTCTCGCTGCGGGAAGCGATCGCACGCAAGGACAGGAGTATCGGCACGGAGCACGTCGTACTCGCGCTGCTGCGCGGGGACGACAAGATCTCGCAGGGGATGTTCCAGCAACTCGGCGTGGCCCCGAAGGAGATGCGCGATCTCGTACTGGCGGATCTGCGCTCCGCGGCGTGAGGCACGGCCTCGGCTCCGGGGCACTGGCCGGTCCCGGGGCCCGGCCCGGGGTACCCGGGCCCGTGACCAACAGCACCCGGAGCGTGCGCTGTTGGGCAGGGCGTCGAAGAGCTTCGTGTTGCCGTACAACCCCTTGGCCGTGTCGGGTGTCTTTCTGGATGTCGGATTCTTCCGGGCAATCGCCCACAAGGTTCGTCTGTCGTGAACAGTCATGCTTTTCAGCACTTGAGGGGGAGTAATGCGCATTCGTTACAAGAAGACCGCGATCGCCGCGCTGACCTGCGCGATGATGACGGTCCCCGCGGGAGCCGCCTACGCAGGCAGCGGGCCCGCACCGAAGCCGTCCGAGCGGAGCGCCGCCGAGTCCACCGCGCCGTCCGCGAAGGGCAACCCGAACAGCAGGCTGGCCGAGGTGGCCGGGGTCTGCGACGACGCGTACCAGATCGGCAGCACCGGGTACGTCAAGCGCAGCGGCGTCACCATCGCGTCGGTCAAGCAGTTCTACTCGCCCGACTGCCAGGAGAACTACGGCTACGTGTGGGTGTGGGAGAGCTTCCGCAAGACGGCCGGCGACTACGACGTCACCTCGGCCGTCTACAGCTACTCGCAGGACGAGGTCCTCGGCAGCAGGGCCTGGACGAACACCACGCAGCAGGAGTTCTGGTCCCACGGCACGGACACGGTGCCCGAGTGCACCGCAGCCGTCGGTTCCGTGCGCAAGGCGGGCGACCCGACGCCCAACCACGGCGCCTCGTCGAAGCGTTGCTGAGCCTGCTCGGCTGATTGGGGGGTGCGGCGAAGCTCCCCGTGCGGATCTCCGTGCGGGGAGCTTCGTCTTGCCGTACCGCCGGCGCCATCTCAGACGGCCGACGCCATCCGCCGCACCGCCTCCTCCAGGTTCTCCGGCGACGTGGCCAGGTTGAGCCGCGCGTGTCCGGCGCCGCCGGTGCCGAAGGCCGGTCCGGGTATGAGGGCGACCCGGCCCCGCTGCAGGAAGGCCGCCGCCGGGTCGTCACCGAGGCCCAGCGCGCGGCAGTCGAGCCAGGCGAGGAACGTCCCTTCGTGGGAGCGGTAGCCCACCTCCGGCAGATGTTCCTTGAGCAGGTCTGCCAGCAGCCGGCGGTTCTCGTCCAGACCGGCGAGCAGGGCCTCCAGCCAGGCGTCGCCGTGCCGCAGCGCCGCGACGTGCCCGATCACTCCCAGATGGCTGGGGCCGTGGCTGACCTCCTCCGGCATCACGGCCAGTTCCGCGGCGGACTCGGCGCCCGCGACCGCCATGGCCGCCTTCAGCCCGGCCAGGTTCCAGGCCTTGGACGCCGAGATGACGGAGAAGGCGCGTTCCGTGCCGGGCACCGTCAGATACGGGACGTGGCGGGCGCCGGGCAGCACGAGCGGCGCGTGGATCTCGTCGGCGACTACGCGTACGCCGCTGTCGGCGGCGAGCTCCGTCACGGCCGCGAGTTCCTGCGCGGTGTGGACGGTGCCGGTGGGGTTGTGGGGGCTGCACAGCAGATACGCCGCCACGCGCCCGCCGCCGTCCGCCCTGCCGGTCCCGTCCGCCCTGCCGGTCCCGCCGTCGCCGCCGCTCCCGCCCGTGCGGAAGGCCGCGGCGAGGGTGCCCATGTCGAGCCTGCCCTCCGCGGTCAGCGGGGCCTCCACGACGCGGCGGCCCATGTGCGAGACGAACTGGTAAAAGGGCGGGTAGACGGGCGAGTTGACGACGACGGCGTCGCCGGGCGATGTGATCAGCTTGAGCACCTCGACGACTCCGGCCATCACGTCGGGGACGATCGCCGCCCGCTCGGGCCGCACTCGCCATCCCCAGTGGCGCCCGGCGAAGCCGTCCAGGGCCTCGACGTAGGCGTCCCCCATGGCATAGCCGGTGTCCCCCGCCTCGACCGCCGCGTGCAGCGCCTCGGCGACCGGTCCGGCCAGCGGTACGTCCATCTCCGCGATCCACATCGGCAGCACGTCGGCGGGATGCACCCGCCACTTCGCGCTCGTACGGCGGCGCAGCTCGTCGGGGGAGCACTGCCGCAGCGGGTTGCTCACACAGGTGTCCACCCCACCACGCTAGGACGGATCGCTTCCCTTGAGCAGACCGCAGCCGGACCGCACCGGGACCGCTCCCGGACCCCGCCGGCGCGCACCGGACCGCGGCGGACCCCCCGCGGACCCACGTCAGGCGCCTGCGGGCAGGGGCTCACCGCGGCGGCACGTGTGGGGGCGAGGGCGGCAGCCGGGCGGCACGGCACGTAGTGCATCATTCGGCCATGGGGATAGTCGCCGGTCTGGAGAGCTCTGCCGAGTACACGCGCATCATGGTCTGCGACGCGGATTCGGGTGCCGTCGTCAAGCACGGGCATGCGGAGCACCCGGCGGAACGTGACGATCCGCAGTCGTGGCTGATGTCGCTGGGCCGGGCCGCCAGCTCCGGGCAGTTCGCCGACGTCGAGGCCATCGGGGTGGCCGCGCAGCAGCAGGGGCTCATTGCGCTGGACTCCTCGGGCAATCCCGTACGGTCCGCGCTGCTGGGCAACGACAGGCGGATACAGCCCGCGGCCGCCGATCTGGTCGATGCGCTGGGAGGCCGCCACGCGTGGGCCAAGGCCGTCGGAGCCGTACCGGAGGCCGGCCATCCGGTCTCCAAGCTGCGCTGGCTCGCACGCAACGAACCTCAGACGGCCGCCGGTGTCGCCGAGGTGCTCCAGCCGCACGACTGGCTCGTGTGGCAGCTCATGGCGCGGCCTTCGCGGCGTACGACGGACCGCGGTGAGGCGTCCGGGACCGGCTACTGGTCCGCGGCGCTGGAGTCCTACCGGCCCGATCTCGTCGAGCTCGCGCTCGGCCACCAGGTCGCGCTGCCCGAGGTCATCGGCCCCGCCGAGCCCGCCGGGCGCACTCCGGAGGGGCTGCTGATCTCCGCCGGTACGGGCGAGACGATGGCGGCGGCCTTCGGGCTGGGGCTGGACGTGGGGGACGCGGTGATCTCCCTCGGCGCCTCGGGCTCGGTGTTCGCCGTGCACCACGAGGCGCTCGTCGATCCCACCGGCACCATCACCTCGTACGCGGACGCCACCGGAATGCACATGCCGGCGGTGCGCACGCTCAACGCGACGCGTGTGCTGCGCGGCGCCGCGGAGCTGCTCGGCACCGACGTCAAGGGACTCTCGGACCTGGCACAGCGGTCGACACCGGGCGCGTACGGACTCGTCCTGCTGCCCTATCTGGAGGGCGAGCAGACGCCGGATCTGCCGCACACCGCCGGGTCGCTGCACGGTCTGCGGCGCGAGAGCATGAAGCCCGAGCATCTGGCGCGGGCGGCCGTCGAGGGGATGCTGTGCGGGCTCGCCGACGCGCTGGACGTGCTGCGCGCCAGAGGCGTACAGGTACGAAGACTCTTCCTGCTCGGCCCGGCCGCGGGCCTGCCCGCCGTGCAGGATTGTGCGCCCGCCCTCTTCGGCACCCACGTCGTGGTGCCTCTCCCCGCCGACTACACCGCGATCGGCGCCGCTCGGCAGGCGGCCTGGGCCCTCAAGGGCGGCGCACACCCGCCGCAGTGGCCGGCCGCGGAGTGCGAGGTCTTCGAGCCGGGCGACGAGCTGGCCGCAGGGCAGGCGGTACGGCAGCAGTACGTGACCGTTCGCGAGGAGACCCACCCCGGGGCGTTCGGCGTCTGACGGCCGGGGACGGCGGCCCGGGCCCGGCACAGCGAGAACCGGGGCCGGATTCAGCCGGCAGCGATCAGCCCGGTCTTTGCCCGGAGTTGGGGGCGCGCACCGTGGGACCGCCCGAAAATGAAGCCACCCGAAATGGGAATGCGCAGCACTCGACCCACCAGTAGTGTCGGTCGGCGGCTATCGATCTCGATCGATCTTCTTTTCCGCACGGGGGACCTTTGTGCTGATACGTCTGCTCCGCGAGCATCTGCGCCCGTACCGGCGCCCGATCACCGTGCTGGTGCTGCTGCAGCTGGTGCAGACGTCCGCGACGCTCTATCTCCCCACGCTCAACGCCGACATCATCGACAACGGTGTCGTGCTCGGCGACACCGGCTACATCCTCCGCTACGGCGCCGTCATGCTCGGCGTCTCCCTCGCCCAGGTCGTATGCAATATCGGTGCCGTGCTCTTCGCTGCGCGCACCGCCTCGGCCGCCGGCCGTGACATCAGGGCGAGGGTCTTCGACCGCGTGCAGACGTTCTCCTCGCGCGAGGTGGGGCACTTCGGCGCCCCGTCCCTGATCACCCGCACCACCAACGACGTCCAGCAGGTGCAGATGCTGGTGCTGACGACCTTCACGCTGATGGTCTCGGCGCCGATCATGTGCGTCGGCGGCATCGTGCTGGCGCTGGACCAGGACGTGCCGCTCTCGTCGGTGCTGCTCGGCGTCGTGCCGGTGCTGGCGGTGCTGGTCGGCCTGATCGTGCGGCGGATGCGTCCGCTCTTCCGCACCATGCAGGAGCGCCTCGACGGTGTGAACAGGGTGCTGCGTGAGCAGATCGGCGGCATCCGCGTCATCCGGGCCTTCGTCAAGGACGAGTACGAGCAGCGGCGGTTCCACGAGCACAACAGCGGCCTCACGGATGTGCAGCTGCGCGCCGGGCGGCTGATGGCGCTGATGTTCCCGACCGTGATGACGGTCGTGAACGTCTCCAGCGTCGTGGTCGTCTGGTACGGCGCGCACCGCGTCGACAGCGGCGGGATGCAGATCGGGGCGCTCACGGCGTTCCTGGCGTACCTGATGCAGATCGTGATGTCCGTGATGATGGCCACCTTCATGTTCATGATGGTTCCGCGCGCGGAGGTGTGCGCGGACCGCATCACGGAGGTGCTCGACACCTCTTCGAGCGTGGTGCCGCCTGCCGCGCCCGTACGGGCACTGCGCGGCCACGGAGTCCTGGAGCTGCGGGGCGCGGGCTTCCGCTATCCGGGCGCGGAGGCACCCGTGCTGCAGGACGTGGATCTGCTGGCGCTGCCGGGCGAGACGACGGCGGTGATCGGCTCGACGGGCAGTGGCAAGTCGACGCTGCTGAGCCTGCTGCCGCGACTGTTCGACGTGACCGAGGGTGCCGTACTGGTCGGCGGCGAGGACGTACGGACGGTCGATACGCGGCTGCTCGCAAGGACGGTGGGGCTGGTGCCGCAGCATCCGTACCTCTTCTCCGGCACTGTCGCCTCGAATCTGCGCTACGGACGCCCCGACGCCACCGACGAGGAGCTGTGGGAGGCCCTGGAGACCGCGCAGGCGCGGGAGTTCGTCGCGGCGATGGACGGCGGGCTGGAGGCACGGATCGGCCAGGGCGGCAACAACGTCTCCGGTGGTCAGCGTCAACGGCTTGCCATCGCACGGGTGCTGGTGCACCGCCCGGAGATATATCTCTTCGACGACTCCTTCTCCGCTCTCGACTACGCGACGGACGCGGCGCTGCGCACGGCCCTCGCCCACAGGACCGCGGACGCGACGGTCCTCATCGTCGCCCAGCGGGTCTCCACGATCCGCGACGCCGACCGGATCCTCGTACTCGACGAGGGCCGGGTGGCCGGCTCGGGCCGGCACCACGAACTGATGGACGGCAACGACACGTACCGGGAGATCGTGCTCTCCCAGCTGACCGAGGAGGAGGCGGCGTGAGCGGGCACGGCCGGATGCCCGGCGTCGGGGCACCGCCCCGGCGCTCCGACGACTTCCGCGGATCGGCGAAACGCCTGCTCGGTCAGTTCCGCCCCGAACGGGCCGCGCTCAACGGGATGGTGGCGTTCGGCCTGGTCGGCGTGGGCTTCAGCGTGGTCGGGCCGAAGATGCTCGGCGACGCCACCGACCTGATCTTCGCGGGCTTCGTCGGCGAGCGGCTACCGGACGGCGTCAGCCGCGAGCAGGTGCTGGAGCGCATGCGCGCCGAAGGGGACTCCGGCGTCGCCGACATGCTCTCCGGCACGGACTTCACCCCGGGCCAGGGCATCGACTTCGGCGCGCTCGGCCACGTACTGCTGCTGGTGCTCGCGGTGTACGCGGCAGCGGGGCTGATGATGCTGGTGAGCGGGCGGCTGTCGGTGCGGGCGATCAACCGGACCGTCTTCCGGCTGCGGGAGCAGGTGGAGGAGAAGCTCTCACGGCTGCCGCTGTCGTACTTCGACAGGCAGACCCGCGGCGAGGTTCTCAGCCGCGTCACGAACGACATCGACAACATCGGCCAGACCCTGCAGCAGACCATGGGACAGATCGTCAACTCCCTGCTCACGGTGGCCGGTGTGCTGGTGATGATGTTCTGGATCTCACCGCTGCTGGCGCTGGTCGCGATCGTCACGGTGCCGCTGTCCCTGCTGGTGGCCACGCGCCTGGGCAAGCGGGCACAGCCGCAGTTCGTGCGGCAGTGGTCCGACACCGGGAAGCTGAACGCCCACGTCGAGGAGATGTACACCGGGCACACGCTGGTGAAGGTCTTCGGGCGGCAGGAGGAGTCGGCGGCGGCCTTCCGCGAGCACAACGAGGCGCTGTACCACGCCGGTTACAAGGCACAGTTCGTCAGCGGCATCATGCAGCCGGCGATGATGTTCGTCGCGAACCTCAACTACGTGCTGGTCGCGGTCGCCGGCGGTCTGCGGGTCGCCTCGGGCGCGCTGTCGATAGGCGACGTACAGGCGTTCGTGCAGTATTCGCGGCAGTTCAGCCAGCCGCTCAACCAAGTCGCCTCCATGGCGAACATGGTGCAGTCCGGGGTCGCCTCGGCGGAGCGCGTGTTCGAGGTACTCGACGCGGAGGAACAGTCGCCGGACCCGGCACTCCCGGCACGTCCGGCGCAGGTGCGCGGCCGTGTCGAACTGGACCGCGTCTCCTTCCGATACGAGGCGGAGCGCCCCCTCATCGAGGATCTGTCGCTCACGGTCGAGCCGGGCAGCACCGTCGCGATCGTGGGCCCGACGGGTGCGGGCAAGACCACCCTCGTCAATCTGCTGCTGCGCTTCTACGAGGTGCGCGGCGGCCGGATCCTGCTGGACGGCACGGACACCGCCGCGATGAACCGCGAGGACCTGCGCTCCCGCGTGGGCATGGTCCTCCAGGACGCATGGCTCTTCGGCGGCACCATCGCGGAGAACATCGCCTACGGAGCGCAGAGTTCGAGCCGCGAACAGGTCGAGGAGGCGGCGCGCGCGGCACACGCCGACCGCTTCATCCGCACCCTGCCCGAGGGCTACGACACGGTCCTCGACGAGGACGGCACGGGCGTCAGCGCCGGCGAGAAGCAACTGATCACCATCGCACGGGCCTTCCTCTCCGACCCGGTCATCCTCGTACTGGACGAGGCGACCAGTTCGGTCGACACCCGCACCGAAGTGCTCATCCAGCAGGCCATGGCGCGGCTGGCGCACGGCCGTACGAGCTTCGTCATCGCGCACCGGCTCTCCACGATCCGGGACGCGGACGTGATCCTGGTGATGGAGAGCGGGTCGATCGTCGAGCAGGGCTCGCACGGCGAACTGCTGGCGGCGGACGGGGCCTACGCCCGTCTGTACCAGGCGCAGTTCGCCGAAGCGGTCGCCGAAGTCGACTGAGCGGGGCGCCGGGTGGCCGTTCGTCCGTCGGTCGGACGCCCGGCCGCCCCTACGCACGGCTGCCCCTCCGTCCGTCCGTACGTCCGCACGTCCGGAGTCAGTCCAGGTAGCCGCGCAACTGGTCCGCGAAGGCGTGGTCGCGGAGCTTGCTGAGGGTCTTGGACTCGATCTGCCGGATGCGCTCCCGCGTCACGCCGAAGAGCGTGCCGATCTCCTCCAGGGTGCGCGGCCGCCCGTCGTCCAGTCCGTAACGCAGCTGGACGACCTTGCGTTCACGCTCGCCGAGCGTGGAGAGCACCGCCTCCAGATGCTCGCGCAGCAGCAGGAACGCGGCGGACTCCACCGGTGAGGGCGCGTCTCCGTCCTCTATGAGGTCACCGAGGTTGACGTCGTCCTCCTCGCCGACCGGGGCGTGCAGCGACACCGGCTCCTGGGCGAGACGCAGTACCTCGGTGACGCGTTCACCGGTGAGGTCGAGATGCGCTGCGACGTCGTCGGGGGTCGGCTCGCAGCCCCGCTCCTGGAGCAGCCGGCGCTGGACGCGTACGACGCGGTTGATCAGCTCGACGACGTGCACGGGCACGCGGATCGTGCGGGCCTGGTCCGCCAGCGCGCGGGACATCGCCTGCCGGATCCACCAGGTCGCGTACGTGGAGAACTTGTAGCCGCGGGCGTAGTCGAACTTCTCAACCGCCCTGATCAGGCCGAGGTTTCCCTCCTGCACCAGGTCGAGCATGGTCAGACCACGGCCCACGTACCGCTTCGCGACGGAGACCACGAGCCGGAGGTTGGCCTCTATCAGACGGCGCTTGGCGATCCTGCCCATCACGACGAGCTGGTCCAGTTCGTGCGCGAGGCGCCCGTCGGGGTGGGTGGCCGGATCGGTGAGCTTCACCTCCGCGAAGAGCCCCGCCTCGACACGGCATGCGAGCTCGACCTCTTCGGCGGCGGACAGCAGCGGGATGCGGCCGATCTCGCGCAGATACTGCCGGAAGAGATCGGCGGACGTGCCGCTGCCCGGAGCCTCCTGCTTCTCCTGCCTCGCCGGGATGCCGTCTCCGGCCCCGGCATCGGCCTCCGGACGGGCCCGCGGCGGTGCGAGCGGTGCGGCCGCAGCGGGCTGCGGGGCTGACGGGGCGGCGGGCCGGGCAGGCGGAGTGTGAACGGGCGGAGGAGCCGCGGGAGCCGGGGCGGCGGCCGTGGCGGTAACCGTCGGGGCGGCGGCCGGCGCCGCGCTGGTCAGGGTCCGGGTCTGCACGGGGGCGACCTCCAGTGTGCTCGCTGCCGGTTCGGGGGGCGGCGTACATGCTGTTCGGATCCGCGGGGGGTTCTCCGGCAAGTACGGCCGGCACACGCCCCGGTCCGAGGACTCAAGCACCGCACACCAGTGTGGGGTACGACACACTCCGGCCACGAGGGTCGTGCGCCCGGTTTTTGAGATGGGCGGTGACTTTTCGCATACGTACGGCTACGGCCTGGCGGCCGTGCCGCGCAACCGCGCGGCTCCGCGCCGCTGTGCCCGCGACCCGGGCGCGGGAGGACCGGGCAGTGACGCCGGTGGTGTGGTCCTCCCCCGGGCCACCCGGGCCCCCGCGACCCCCGGTCCCCGGCCCAGGCAGTGCCCCCGAATGGGCAGTCGGGCATGCTGCCGGACCCCTCATGGGGCGGGTTTCACACCGTTGCGGCAGGTTTGTTTCCTCCGCAACGGTGGTCAACCACGGTGGGGACAATGGCCGTTGGGGGCACTCCCCCTCGCTGCGCTGGGGGGACCCCCACCCTGGGCGAGGCTCAGGGGACTGCACGTTCGGCTGATCTGCCGGAGACGGCCTAAAGCGCCGCCGCGCCGCGCTCCTGGAGGGAGCGGCCGTACTGAGTGAGCGTCCAGATCTCCTGGCGTACGGCCGCCGAACGCTCGTCGTCGCGCTGGGCCTCCAGGCGGCGGGCGCTGCTTTCGAGGTCGGCGATGCGTGCGTTGACGGCGGCGAGGCGCACGGCGACCAGCTGCATCCCCGCGTACATCTCGTCCGGTTCACGACCGCGGGCGCTGCGCAGCGGCTCGACGACGAGTTCGTGCACGAGGGCCCGCACACTGTCGTCGGGCGCGGCGGAGCGGACCAGGCCGACCAGGTCGTCGCCGGCGCCGGTCACGCCGCCTGCGGCCTCGACGGCCTCACGGACGGCGGCGTAGGGCGGGGCGGTGAACTCGTCCGTGCCGTAGGCGTCGAAGGCCGGGGCGACCAACTCGGGGCGCTGCAGGGCGAGTTTGAGCAGCTCCCGCTCGACCCGGTGTGCCGGGCTGCGCAGGTTGAGGGCGGGCCCGCCGCGTGCCGCCGTCTGCTGCGGCGCCCCCTGCGCGGCTGACGCGCGAGCGGGCGAGGGCCCCTGCCCGGGCGTGCCCCCGCGCGGCGTGCCCGGGCCTCCCGTGCGGCGGCGGGCGAGCTGGCCCAGGCGCCGTACGACGAACTGCGTGTCCAGGATGCCGAGGAGGCCCGCCAGACGCACCGCGTACTCGTGCTGGATGGACGGGTCCTTGATCTGCGCGACGACGGGCGCCGCCTGCTCCAGCGCGGCCGAACGGCCTTCGGCCGTATCGAGGTTGTGCTGCCCGACGATCGAGCGGATGGCAAACTCGAAGAGCGGCGAGCGCCCTTCGACGACCTTCGCCACCGCCTCGTCGCCCTCGGCGATCCGC
The DNA here is from genome assembly GCF_055792905.1 of Streptomyces sp. DSM 116795. NCBI lineage: Bacteria > Bacillati > Actinomycetota > Actinomycetes > Kitasatosporales > Streptomycetaceae > Streptomyces > Streptomyces sp. DSM 116795. The sequence continues at coordinate 5,461,618 of NZ_CM147707.1, read as the reverse complement.
AGTTCGCAGGGGTCCATGCCCTGGGGTGTGATCGCGATGGACGTACGGGCGGCGAACTTCTGGTCGTCCTCGAAGGCGCGCAGCGCCGCCTTCTGCCCGGCGGCGTCGCCGTCGAAGGTGAAGATGACCTCCGAGCCGGAGTTGTCCATCAGGAGACGGCGGAGGATCTTGATGTGGCCCTCGCCGAAGGACGTGCCGCTGGTGGCGATGGCGGTGGTGACGCCGGCGAGGTGGCAGGCCATGACGTCCGTGTAGCCCTCGACGACGACGGCGCGGTTGCCTTTGGCGATGTCCTTCTTGGCCAGATCGATGCCGTAGAGGACCTGGGACTTGTGGTAGATCGGCGTCTCGGGGGTGTTGAGGTATTTGGGGCCGTTGTCGTCTTCGCGCAGCTTGCGGGCGCCGAATCCGACGACGTCACCCGTGATGTCGCGGATGGGCCACATCAGACGGCCGCGGAACCGGTCGATCGGACGCCCGTTGCGGGCCTCCTGCGCGAGGCCCGAGGCGGTCAGCTCCCGGTCGGAGAAGCCCTTGCCGCGCAGGAAGCGCACGAGGTGGTCCCAGCCAGCCGGGGAGTAGCCGATGCCGAAGTGCTCGGCCGCGGACTGGTCGAAGCCCCGTTCGGTCAGGAAGCGCCGGGCCGTCTCGGCCTCGGCGCTCTGCAGCTGCTCGGCGTAGAACTGCGCGGCCGTCTTGTGCGCATCGACGAGCCGGGTGCGCTCGCCCTGCTGGCTGGAGCGGCCGTATCCGCCCTCCTCGTACCGGAGCGTGATGCCCGCCTGGCCCGCCAGGCGTTCGACGGCCTCGGAGAAGGAGAGGTGGTCGACCCGCATCACGAAGTCGAGGGTGTCCCCACCCTCCTGGCAGCCGAAGCAGTGGAAGACGCCCTTGGCCGGACTGACGTGGAACGAGGGGGACTTCTCGTCGTGAAAGGGGCAGAGGCCCTTGAGATTGCCGCCGCCGGCGTTGCGCAGCTGGAGATACTCGGAGACCACGGTGTCGATGGGGACCGCCCCCCGCACCGCTTTCACGTCCTCGTCGTTGATCCTGCCCGCCACACCGGAATTGTACGGCGGGCCGCCGACACGTCAGCCCGGCCCGGGCGGGGTGCGGAGCCCGCGGCGGGACCGCTGCCTGCCGGGCGCGACGGGCGGCGGCGCCGAGCGTCCGCGTCACGCGGTGGCGCTGTCGCGCCCGCCGCCTCGGGCGCCGCGGCAGGCACCGCATCGCTGTTGCCGCGCCGCGGCAGGCACGGGCGGAGCCGCTGCCGTCCGCCCGCCCGGAAGTCGCCACCGCGGCAGGCGCGGGCGGCACGCGCCGCTCCGGCTCCACCCCGGCGGCGTCGCCTCTCAGCCCTTCCCGGCGCCGTCGTCGCCGTCGCCGAGGTCGCTCAGCGGTACGTCCGGGTCGGCGAGCGTTTCCGGCTCGACGGTGACGCGGGAGCGGATCATGTCCTGGACGGCACCGGTCACGTCCCACACGTTCACGTTGAGCCCTGCCAGTACGCGGTTCTCGCGCAGCCAGAAGGCGATGAACTCGTGCTTGGCGACGTCGCCGCGGCACACCACCTGGTCATAGGTGCCGGGCGGCGCGTAGCCGGAGTACTCCAGGCCCACGTCGTACTGGTCGGAGAAGAAGTAGGGCACCCGGTCGTAGACGACCTCGCGTCCGAGCATCGAACGCGCGGCGGCGGGGCCGCTGTTGAGGGCGTTCGCCCAGTGCTCGACGCGCAGCTGGGCGCCCCACGGGGTGTCCCGCACCGAGGCGACGTCACCGGCCGCGTAGATGTCCGGATCGGAGGTGCGCAGCGCGGAGTCCACGGCGACTCCCCCGCCCGGCCCTGCGGAGAGCTCCAGCCCGGCGGCCTCGGCGAGGGCGGTGCGCGGTGCGGCGCCGATGGCGGCGAGCACGTCGTGGGCCGGGTGTTCTTCTCCGTCGTCGGTCCGTACGGCCTGCACCATGCCGTCCGCTCCGGTGATCTCGCGGAGCCGGGCCCCGAAGTGGAAGCGCACGCCGTGCTCCTGGTGGAGGTCGGCGAAGAGCGTGCCCATCTCGGGGCCGAGCACGGAGTGCAGGGGCGTCGGTTCCGGTTCGACGACGGTGACCTCCGCCCCGTACGCCCGTGCGGCCGCGGCGACTTCGAGCCCGATCCAGCCCGCGCCGGCGATGACGAGGTGTCCGTTCTCCTGCCCGAGTGCCGAGAGCCGGCCGCGCAGCCGGTCGGCGTGCGCGAGGCGCCGCAGGTGGTGCACGGAGGCGAGGGACGTGCCGGGGATGTCGAGGCGGCGCGGTTCGGCGCCGGTGGCGAGCAGGAGCTTGTCGTAGTGGAGGCGGGAACCGTCACCGAGCTGCAGGCTCTTGGCGGGGCGGTCGAGGCGTACGACGGTCTGGCCCAGGTGGAGTTCGATGTCCGCGCCCGCATACCAGGCGGGCTCGTGCACGAACACGCTCTCGCGTTCGTCGGAACCGGCCAGATACCCCTTGGAGAGGGGCGGACGCTCGTAGGGGTGGTCGCGCTCGTCGCCGATCAGGATGACCCGTCCGGTGAAGCCTTCGGCACGCAGGGCCTCTGCGGCTTTCGACCCGGCGAGCCCTCCGCCGACGATGACGAACGTCCGGTGTGCGTCGACCACTTGGTTCCTCCTCGCTGATCTGACCCCCCGACGGGAAACGTCGCCGTTCGAGCCTCCCGCATCGGGCGGGCAGCGGGAAGAGGCCCCGGCGGCCCGTCGGACACAACCGGACACCCGCCAGGGTCTGTCTGACAGATAGCGTCGTACGTCCGTAGGACGGGGGGAGCGGTGTCTGGGGCGTGCGGTCGCAAGGCGGAGGGTGGGGGCACCTCCCGGGCCGGCAGGCCCAGGGGGCGAGAGCGCAGCGGGCTGCGCCGACGACCGACAACGCTGGGGGCACCTCCCACGAAGTGGGGGAGAGTGTGCGTGCCAGGCGCCGCTCCCCAGACGGGATTTGTCAGACAGACCCTAGGGGCGGGTGAGGCGCATGTGGAGCGAGCGTGCCGACACGTCCGTCAGGGCGGCGATCTGGTCGACGACCACCCGCAGCCGTGCCGCGTCGTCCCCGGCCTCCCCGAACAGGGCCCGGAACTGCGGGTCGAGTCCCTCGGGTGCGCGCGAGATCAGCGCGTCCGCCAGCTCGCCGAGCACGACCCGCTGGTCGGCCCGCAGACGTTCCAGCTCGTCACGCTGCATCACATAGCGGTCCGCGACGGCCTTGAGCACCGCGCACTCCAGGCGAACGCCGCGCGGAACGACGAGTTCGGCGGCGTAGCGCGTGAGCCGTCCGGAACCGTACGCGGCTCGCGTGGCGCCCTCGGCCGCGAGGCAGAACCGGCCGATGAGCTGGCTCGCGGCGTCCTTGAGCCGGGCCTGTGCGACGGCGGAGCCGTCGTAGCCGTGCGGCCACCACTCCTGGTCCAGCAGCCGGTCGAGGGCTTCGGCGAGTTCGGCGTGGTCGGTGCCGGGCGCGTAGCGGCGCGCGGCGACGGCGAAGATGTCGCGGCGCTCGGGCTCGGCGAGGAGCAGATTGGGGTCGAGGTGGCCGGCGTGCAGACCGTCCTCGACGTCGTGCACCGAATAGGCCACGTCGTCCGCCCAGTCCATGACCTGCGCCTCGAAGCACGTACGGTCGCCGGGTGCGCCGCGGCGGAACCAGGTGAAGACGGGAAGGTCGTCCTCGTACACGCCGAACTTCGGTGAGGCGGGGTCGGTGGGATGGGAGCCGCGCGTCCAGGGGTACTTGGTGGCGGCGTCGAGGGCTGCGCGCGTGAGGTTGACGCCGACGGGGATCAGGGCGCGGGCGCCGGTGCGTCTGCTGCCCGACCTGGTCCCGTCCGTGTCGTCGGCGGCGGGACCGGGCCGGGGGCCGGGGGGCGGGTACGGGCCAGGGTGCGCGTCCGGGTCCGGGCTCGGGGCCGGGTCCGAGCCCGGGTCCGGCTCGAGAAAGCGCTTCGGCTCCAGCCGGGAGAGCAGCCGCAGCGACTGCGCGTTGCCCTCGAACCCGCCGCAGGGCGCGGCGATCTCGCTCAGTACGCGTTCGCCGTTGTGCCCGAACGGCGGGTGCCCAAGGTCGTGTGCGAGACAGGCCGTCTCCACCAGATCCGGGTCGCAGCCGAGCGCCGCCCCGAGCTCGCGTCCGACCTGTGCGCACTCCAGGGAGTGGGTGAGACGGGTGCGCGGGCTGGCGTCCCACGCCTGCGCGCTGCTGCCCGGCGCGACGACCTGGGTCTTGCCTTCGAGCCGGCGCAGCGCGGCCGAGTGCAGCACACGGGCACGGTCGCGCTGGAAGGCGGTGCGACCCGGCCGCTTGTCGGGCTCGGGCGCCCAGCGCTCGATGTCGGACGGGCCGTAGGGCGCGGGAGCACCGCCGGTGCCGGTGCCGGTCCCGGTGCCGGTCCCGGTGCCGGCGGCCTCCGTGCCGGTGGCCTCTGTGTCGTACGTGCCGTGCATAAGCCGACCGTAGCGGCACCGGTGGCACGCGGGTCCTCCGGCTGCCGCCGTGCGCGTGCTCCTCTGTGCGCGCTGCGCGTGATCTCCGTGCGGGCTTCCCTATGCGTGTACGGGACTCGCCGTGCGCCTTGCCCCGAGGGCCGCCGCCCGTGCCTCGTCGAAGCGGTGCAGCACGAGCCGGGCAAGCGCGGGATGGTCGCCGATGGGTGCCGAGGCGGCCCACGGCGCCTCGGCCGCGCAACGGGAGGCGAAGTGACCGGGGGCGGTGAAGCAGGAGGCGAGGGCGATCCGGCGCCGTCCGGCGTCGCGCAGGGTACGCACGGCCTCGGCCACCGTGGGGCTCGCGGCGGAGGCGTACGCGGGCAGCACGGGCGTGCCGCCGAGCCGTTCGCGCAGGCCGGCCGCGATGCGCCGGGCGCCCTCAGCGGACTCAGGGTCGCGTGAACCGGCGGAAGCCAGCACGACGGCGTCCGGGTCGGCGGTGTCCAAGGCTGCGGCCCCAGGGTCGGCGGCCTCCGGCGCCGCGTCGTCGCGGCGCGCCCGTACCGCCTCCGTCAGCCGCGTGTGCAGGGCCTCGGCGAGCAGCGGATGGGGCCCGAGGGGTTCCGCGACGGTGCCGCGCAGGTGCGGGGCCGCGGCAAGCGCGCGCGGGATGTCGTGCTTCACGTGGTGTCCCCGTCCGAACAGCAGTGGTACGAGCACCACTTCGCTGCCGGCCGGAAGCCCGGCCAGAGTGTGCGCCAGGGCGGGTTCGTCGAGTTCGATGTGGCCGAGCACGGCACGGAGACCGGGTCTGAGCGACCGTACGGACGCGAGCAGCGCGGTGACGGTGCGCAGCGCACCGGGGTCGCGGGAGCCGTGGGCGACCGCGACGAGCACAGGGGCCGCGTGCGGACGTACCGCGGCGAGCTGGGAGTGGAGCTGGGTCGTGACCCGGGTCATCAGCTGCGCCGTGCTGTCGAGACCGTGGAGCGGACCCGGGCGGGGACCGGAGCCGGGACCCGGGGCGGGTCCGGGTCCGGAGCCGTGACCGTGGCCGTGGCCGTGGCCGGGGCCGGATTCGGGTGGGAGCGACGCCGTCATGGAGCGAGGTTGCCGGGCGGTCTTTGCGGCGCTGTTGCGGCGGCCCGCCGGCTTCGTTGCGATGCCCTCACAGCCGCCGCACCTCACCGGCGAGACGGCGGGGCGCTGAGGAGCGGTTGCCGGGGGTGTTACCTGGGCGGCTGCCGCCCGTAACAGGCCTGCCCGACGCTGGCGCCATGCACGTGGAGCCCGTCTCATCCCCTTCCGCCCCTTCCGGAACCGACACGCACTGCCCGTACTGCGCACTGCAGTGCGGCATGACACTGCGCCCCGCGGCGGACGGCGCCGGGCGGACCCGCCTGGAGGTCGCGGAGCGCCCGTCCTTCCCCGTGAACCGGGGGGCGCTGTGCGGCAAGGGCCGCACGGCGGCCGAGGTGCTCGCCCCGCACGCCCGTCTCACACAGCCGCTGGTACGGCGCGCTTCCTCCGGCGAACTGGAGCCCGCCGGCTGGGACGAGGCTCTCGATCTGGTCGCCGCGGCGCTGGCCCGTACGCGGGAGGAGCACGGCGCGGACGCGGCGGGCGTCTTCGGCGGGGGCGGGCTGACGAACGAAAAGGCCTACGCGCTCGGCAAGTTCGCCCGTCTGGTGCTCGGCACCTCACAGATCGACTACAACGGCCGGTTCTGCATGTCCTCGGCCGCCGCGGCCGGTACCAGGGCCTTCGGCGTCGACCGCGGGCTGCCGTTCCCGCTCGCGGACGTCGCCCGTACGGACTGCGTCGTACTCGTCGGCTCGAACCTCGCCGAGACGATGCCGCCCGCGCTGCGCTACCTCACCGAACTGCGCGAGAACGGCGGCAAGTTGATCGTCGTCGATCCGCGCCGCACCCGCACCGCCGAGCAGGCCGACCTCCATCTCGCGCCGCGCCCGGGCACCGATCTGGCGCTCGCGCTGGGCCTGCTGCACCTGATCGTCGCCGAGGGCAGGCTCGACACGGAGTACATCGAGGCCCGCACCAGCGGCTGGCCGGAGGCACGCAGCGCCGCGATGGCGCACTGGCCGGAGCTGGTGGAACGCGTCACCGGGGTCTCCGTGCCCGAACTGCGCCGCGCCGCGGGGCTGTTCTGCGACGCCGAGCACGCAATGGTGCTCACCGCGCGCGGGCCCGAGCAGCACTCGAAGGGCACCGACACCGTCGGCGCCTGGATCAACCTCTGCCTGGCGACGGGCCGTCCGGGCCGCCCGCTGTCCGGCTACGGCGCCCTGACGGGGCAGGGCAACGGCCAGGGTGGACGCGAACACGGCCAGAAGGCCGACCAGTTGCCCGGCTACCGCAGACTCGACGACCCCGCGGCCCGCGAACACGTGGCCGGGGTGTGGGGCGTCGACCCGGCGAGTCTGCCGGGTCCGGGGCGCAGCGCGTACGAACTCCTCGACGCGCTCGGCGGCGACGTGCGCACGCTGGTGCTGGCGGGCTCGAACCCGGTCGTCTCCGCGCCGCGTGCCGCGCACGTCGAACAGCGGCTGCGCGCACTGGACTTCCTCGCCGTCTGCGACGTCGTGCTGTCCGAGTCCGCGCAATTGGCCGACGTCGTGCTGCCGGTGGCGCAGTGGGCCGAGGAGACGGGCACGACTACCAGTCTGGAGGGCCGTGTGCTGCTGCGCCGCAAGGCGGCCGACCCGCCCGAAGGCGTACGTACGGACCTGGAGGTGCTGGAAGCCCTAGCGGCGCGGCTCGGCTGGGAGAAGGGCTTCCCGGCGGCTCCGGAGGAGGTCTTCGACGAGCTGCGGCGCGCCTCCGCGGGCGGTCCCGCGGACTACTCGGGCATCAGCTACGACCGCATCGCCGAGGAGGACGGGGTCTTCTGGCCCTGCCCGGAACGGTCCGGCGGCGAGGCCGAAGCAGGGCACCCCCCGCATCCCGGTACGCCGCGGCTCTTCCTCGACCGCTTCGCCACGCCGGACGGACGCGCCCGCTTCGTACCCGTGATGCACCGTCCGGCCGCCGAGGAGCCGGACGAGGGCTATCCGCTGCTGCTGACCACGGGCCGGGTGCTCTCCCAGTACCAGTCGGGCGCGCAGACGCGGCGCGTCGGCGCGCTCAACGACGCGGCGCCGGGCCCGTTCGTCGAGCTGCACCCGCGGCTCGCCGAGCAGTTGGGCGCCGGGGACGGCGACGCGCTCGCGGTCGTCTCGCGGCGCGGACGCGCGGTGGCGCCGGCGCGGGTGACGCGCGGCATCCGGCCCGACACGGTCTTCATGCCCTTCCACTGGGACGGCGAGGGCCGCGCGAACTCCCTCACCAATCCGGCGCTCGATCCGGTTTCGCGGATGCCGGAGTTCAAGGTCTGCGCGGTACGCGTGGAGCGGGCGGACCCCGGTGCCGCGGCGCCCCCAGCGGCGTAGATCCGCGGCCCCTGCGGCCAGCTACGACCAACTGCGCAACCGCACCCGCCGGTTGACGCGTCGCAACAGTCATGCACGACAGACCCGCCGCGGACCCGGCGCACAACGCCCGTGCCGCCGGCTCCGCCCGCGCGACCCGCAGGAGCCGCGCGACCCGCGCGACCCGCCGCAGACGTGCCGTACAGGCGGCGATGCTGTGCTGCGTGCTCGGTCTGCTGCCTGCGACCTGGCTGCGGCTGTCGACCGGCGACGTACGGGTGGAGGCAGGCGCCGGGGACGCCCCGTCCGCGCCCGTCGCGCTTGTCTTCGGCGCCGGACTGTGGGACGGCGAGCCCTCCCCGTATCTCGCGCACCGGCTGGACGCTGCCGCCGGACTGTACGAACGCGGGAAGGTCAAGGCGGTCCTGGTCTCGGGCGACAACAGCCGCGAGGAGTACGACGAACCGGAGGCCATGCGCGCCTACCTCACCGAGCGGGGCGTCCCGGCTGAGCACATCGCCGCCGACTACGCGGGCTTCGACACCTGGGACTCCTGCACGCGGGCCGCGCGCCTCTTCGGGGTCGGCCGCGCCCTGCTGGTCAGCCAGGACTTCCACATCCGCCGCGCCACGGCGCTGTGCCGGGCCGCCGGCATCGACTCGTACGGCGTCGCCGTGCCGGAGCCGCATGACGCCACCTGGTACGCGGGCGGTCTGCGCGAGATCCCCAGCGCCGCCAAGGCGGCGTTCGAAGCGGGCGTGACACCGGACCCGCAGTTCCTCGGACCGCAAGAGCCGGGCGTGGAACGGGCGTTGGCGGACGCACACCGGGGCGCGGACCGCTAGGGCGTGCAGGCATGCGTCGTCGAAGTCACCCAGCACTTGTCCTGGGGGCATCCCAGACTTCCCCAGCGTTGACATGCAGCCAATGGGCTGCCTATATTTCATGCAGCCGATCGGCTGCGTATTCGAGGATGGAGAGATGGACGAGGTGTTCAAGGCGCTGGCCGACCCCAGTCGCCGGCTGCTGCTCGACAGCCTGAACTCCCGCAACGGGCAGACCCTGCGCGAGCTCTGCGCCGGTCTGCAGATGGCCCGCCAGTCGGTGAGCAAGCATCTGGCGGTGCTGGAGGCGGCCAACCTGGTGACCACTGTGTGGCGTGGCCGGGAGAAGCTGCACCACCTCAACGCCGTGCCCATCAATGCCATCGCGGAGCGCTGGATCAACCAGTACGACCGCGAGCGCGCCCAGGCACTCGCGGATCTGAAGCGAGCATTGGAGCAAGAACCCATGAACAGCACCGAGTTCGTCTACACGACGTACATCAGCACCACGCCTGAACGGCTCTGGCAGGCTCTGACCGACCCGGCTTTCACCCGTCGCTACTGGGAGACCACCTTCGAGACGGACTGGAAAGCGGGATCGACGATGGTCTGGAACGCGCACGGCGGAAGGACCGAGGACCCCGCTCAGGTCGTCCTCGAATCCGAGCCCTTCCGGCGGCTGTCGTACACCTGGCACACCTTCACCCCGGAGTGGGCAGAGGTCGCCGGGGTGGGCGAGGACGTACTCGCCCAAGTGGCCGGTGAGCGGCGGTCGAAGGTGACCTTCGAGATCGAACCACTCGGGAAGCTGGTCAAGTTGACCGTCGTGCACGACGACTTCGAGCCCGGCAGCCCCCTGCTGGAGATGGTCGGCCAGGGCTGGCCGCATCTTCTCTCCGACCTCAAGACCCTGCTTGAGACCGGCGAGACGATGCCCAATCCCGAGCCCGCCGCCGAGGCTTCCTGACCGGCGGCGCCGCGACCGGCTCCGTCCCGCGGGAGAAACTCCGCCGGCACCGATGAGTTGCCGCCGCGCCGGTGGTCTGCCTCTGCACAGGGAAAAACAGCAGAAAGGCGGCAAACCGTGTCCACGAAGATCTTCATCAATCTCCCCGTGAAGGACCTCGCCAAGTCCCGGGACTTCTTCTCCCGGCTCGGCTACTCCTTCGACCCGCAGTTCTCCGACGAGAACGCCGCATGCCTCGTCATCAGCGACGACATCTTCGCCATGCTGCTCACCGAGCCCTTCTTCAAGTCGTTCACGAAGAAGGAGATCGCCGACGCCGGCAGCAGCACGGAGACGATGATCGCGCTGAGCGCCGACAGCAGAGCAGCTGTCGACGAGCTGGCAGACAAGGCTCTGGCCGCGGGCGGGCGGGCCGCGGGCGACCCGCAGGACCACGGCTTCATGTACGGGCGCAGCTTCTACGACCTCGACGAACACCACTGGGAGGTCGTGTGGATGGACCTGGCGGCGATGCAGCAGCAGGGCTGAGGCGCCCCCAGGCCCCCGGGCCCGGCGCCCGCCCCCGGGACGTCAGACCGGCCCGGGGGCCGAGGTCTCCTCCTCGACCCAGGCGAGGTAGCCCTCGCCGCCCCGCACCACGGGGGTCGCGATGATCTCCGGCACGTCGTAGTCGTGTGCCCGGTGCAGATAGGCCTCCAGCGCGTCGTAGCGGGCGCTGCTCGTCTTGAACAGCACCTGCCACTCGGGGTCGTTCTGCACGGCGCCCTCCCACCGGTAGACGGAGGTGACGGGCGCGCTGATCTGCGCGCAGGCGGCCACGCGTTCGCGTACGGCACCGGCCGCCAGCTCGCGCGCCCTCTCCTCGCTGCCGGTCGTCGTCAGCACGGTCAGAATCCTGGCGTCGTCGCTCATGACTCCACCCTTTCACTGCGCCCCTTCACTCCGTACGCCTCCGGCACGCGGCCCGGCTCACGGGAAGGGCAGCGTTCCGGCCAGGACCGTCACCATGACGAGCACGGCGGGGAAGCAGGCGAGGAACATCGCGAAGGTGTACCCCATGATGTCGCGGGCCTTGAGCCCCAGGATCGCCAGTGTGGGCAGCATCCAGAACGGCTGGAGAAGGTTGGCGGACGCCTCACCGAGGTCGTACACGACGACCATCCAGCCCTGGTTGACGTGGAGTTGGTTCGCGGCGTCGATCACGTACGGGGCCTCGATGACCCACTTGCTGCCGCCGCTGGGCACGAAGATGCCGAGCACCGCCGAGTAGACGGCGATGAGCGGCGCGAAGACCACCTCGTTGGAGACGCTCACCAGCCAGCCGGCCACCTGCTTGGAGATGCCGGTGAACGCGATCATCCCGAAGATGCCGCCGTAGAAGGGGAATTGGAGCAGGACCCCGGACGCCGCCGGAGCACCGCGCCGCACCGCGTCGACCATGCGTATCGGACGCCAGTGCAGACACAGCGCCAGCAGCAGCAGAATGAGGTTGACGGTGTTGAGGTCGAGCGCCGCGATGGGGTTCCCCTCTGCCCCGGCGAAGTGACGTACGAGATACCACAGGCCCAGCAGTCCGATCAGGACGGTGAAGACGGGGCTGCTCTCCAGCCAGTCGCCGGGCCGCGAACGCCGCACCTTCGTGGCGCCGTCCTCGACGAGCGGCCGCAGCTCGATGCCCAGGTCCTCCGCGGTCTTCGCCCGCGCGGGCGTCGGTGTGAGGAACCAGGCCATGGTGAGGGCCACGACGAAGACGACGGCGGTCGCGAGCAGGCTCTGCCAGGTGAAGATCGTGTCGGTGAGCGGTATCAGCCCCTCGCCGTCGCGGCCCTCGGCGATGACGTCCTGCACGGGCTTCGGGCTGGAGACGTCGCTGGCCACCTGGAGCGCCGCCGAACCGGAGAGCCCCTGGGCCCACACCGTGCCGAGCCCGAGGAACGCCATGGCGCCGACCGCGCGGTAGTCGACACCGCGTACGACCCGCGCGATCTCCTTGGCGAGGATGGCGGAGAAGACCAGGCTGAACGCCCAGTTGAGATAGGAGCTGACCATCGCCACGCCGGCGGTGAAAGTGATCGCAGCGCGCGGCGACTTGGGTATCAGCGCCATCCTGGCTATCAGCTTCGCGACGGGCGCGGAGACCGCGACCGCGTAGCCACCGATGATGATCATCGCCATCTGCAGGGTGAACTCGATCAGCGACCAGAAGCCCTTCCCCCACGCGTCGACGAGCGTGGTGGGCCGCTCGCCGGTCGAGAGCCCGAGGGCGAAGATCAGGAAGGTGCCGACGAGTACGAACCCGAAGGCGTCCGGAAGCCACTTCTCCGTGAAGGCGGTGAACCGCAGCGCGATGCGCGCCAGCAGCGTCTCCTTCTCCGGCTCCGCGGTCTGGGTGTTGCCGGCCATCGTCCTACCTCGCTCGCTCCCGTCCGGGTCCGTCCCGCGCATCCTGGCGAGCGGAGGACATCAGGGGAACCGTCCGCCTGCGCAACGTTGCAGAAACGGAAGCGATCTGGCCGCGGAGCCCACCCGGCGGCCCGAAGCTATGGCGTGCCTGAACATTGCGGACGCGACACGGCACGTCCGCAACCGCGAACGGCACGTCCGAACGGCACGACGGCACGACAACGCGACGACGCGTCCGATTCGTTCAAGACCCGCGGCGCCGTCCGCGCCTAGCGTGCGTCGCATGACACCACGCTTCGACCTCATCGGCCTCGTCACCGCCGACATGGCGGCCGCCCTGGCCTTCTACCGCCGGCTCGGCCTGGACATCCCCGCCGAAGCCGACAAGGAGCCGCACGTCGAGGCGGCGTTGCCCGGCGGACTGCGGATCGCCTGGGACACCGACGAGACCGTCCGCTCCTTCGATCCCGGCTTCGATCCCGGACCCCGCGGTGCCGGCCGTATCGGCCTCGCCTTCCTCTGCGACTCCCCCGCCGACGTCGACCGCCTGTACGCCGAACTCACCGGCGCCGGATACGAGGGCCACAAGGAGCCCTGGGACGCCTTCTGGGGTCAGCGCTACGCGGTCGTGGCCGACCCGGACGGCAACGGCGTCGACCTCTTCGCAGGGCTTTCCTGAGAAACCAGCCGTGTCAGCGGAACGCCGGCCAGTGCCCTGACCTCGCGCGAGAGATGGGCCTGGTCGGCATACCCGGCGGCCACCGCGACCTCCGCGGGCGGCACGCCGCGAGCGGCCAGCCGCAGCGCCTCCTGCATCCGCAGCACCCTCGCGAGGGTCTTCGGCCCGTAACCGAACGAGTCAAGGCAGCGCCTGCGCAACTGCCGCTCGCTCAGCCCGACCACGGCGGCCACCTCCGCCACGCTCCGGCCGCACGCGAGCAGCTCCGCGACGGTCCCGCTCACCGCCGTCACCGCCGGCGACCGCCCCGCGAGCCGGCCGGCGGCGACGGCCTCCAGGGCCCGCCCCGTCTCCGGTGCGTCCGCGACCCGCTCCTCCAGCATCCGTACGGCACGCTCCGGCCACACCGCGCCGAGCGGCACTCGCTGATCACACAGCTCATGTGCCGGTACGCCGAAGACGAGCGGCCCCGTGCCCGGCGGGAACCGGAGCCCGGTGATACGGGCGCCCGGGCGGCGCGCGAAGACATGGGCCCGCGTATCGGGCCCCGCGACGACCAGCGCGCCGTCCCACATCAGCAGGTCCATGCACCCGTCGGGCAGAACCCGTCCTTCCCCGTCGCCGGACCCGCCGGGCCCCTCGGGCCCGCCGGTGTGCGTCCACACCACGGCTCCGCCCACTCGCGACCGCCACTCCCGGTACATGTCGCCATCATGACCCCGGCCACCGACAACGGACCCCTGCTCGCCGGACGTGCGCCTCACAGTGCACTTCTCACAGAGCCCGCGGCGCCCCGCTGAGGGCACCGTTCCCCCCGGGAAACAGACGCGATCCGGCCGGGTAACAGGCGCAGCGCACTCTCATGGCATGACTTCGGACCAGCGTGTGGTGGTGATCGGCGGCGGTATGGCCGGTGCCCGGCTCGCCCAGCAGCTCGGCGCTGCGGACGCGGGCGCATCCGTGGGCGCCGCCGTCGGCACCGGTGCCGGCGCCGGCGCGGCCGTGGACGTCACCGTGGTCGGCGAGGAGCCGCACGCCCCGTACAACCGGGTGCTGCTGGCGGACGTGCTCGCCGGGCAGTACGCACCGGAGGTCGTCGCGCTCCCCGCCGGCCGGGCCCGGCGGCTGCCCGGTGTGCGGGCCGTGCGCATCGACCGCGCCGAGCGGCGCGTCGTGTGCGACGACGGCAGCGTTCTTCCCTACGACACGCTTGTGCTCGCCACCGGCGCCAACCCCGTACTGCCGCCGCTGCGGGGCCTCTTCACCGCCGGGAGCGACGAACTGCCGGACGGCGTACGGGCGTTCCGCACCATGGACGACTGCCTCGCGCTCCGCGGCGAGGCCCGGCCGGGCGTGCCCGCGGTGGTCGTCGGCGGCGGGCTGCTCGGTGTGTCCGCGGCGCGCGCACTCGCCCGATGCGGCGCGCAGGTCGTGCTCGCGCATCAGGGTGAGCGCCTCATGGAGCGGCAACTCGACGCCGGCTCCGCGGCGTTGCTGCGGCTGCACCTGGAGGAGCTGGGCGTCGAGGTGCACACGGAGTGCCGGGTACGCGGGCTGCGTACAGAGCCGCGCGACCCGGACGGCACCGGCGCGCGCACCCGTACCCGCACCGGCAGCGCCGCGAGCACCGGCACCGGCGGCCGCACAGGACGCGCCCTCCGTTCCCTCCGCGCCGTCGAACTCGCCGACGGTTACGCCCTCGACGCCCGGCTCGCCGTTCTCGCGTGCGGCGTACGCCCCCGCACCGGGCTCGCCGAGGCCGCCGGTCTCCAGGTCTCGCGCGGGGTCGTCGTCGACGACCGGCTGCGCACCAGCGACCCGCACGTGTACGCGATCGGCGACTGCGCCGAGCACGACGGCGTCCTCTACGGGCTGGCGGGCCCTGCGCAGGATCAGGCCGACGCCCTGGCCCGCGTCATCACCGGGGACGCGCGGTCCCCGTACTACCGGGGCTCCCGCACCCTGACGCGCCTCACCCTCGCCGGGAACGCCCCGTACACCGGCACATCCGGACACCCCCTGGACCTCGCCGCGTTCGGCGACCCGCTCCCCCGCGAGGACGACGACGTCGTCCACCTCACCGACGCCACCCGCGGCGTGTACCGGAAGGTCGTCGTACGCGACGACCGGCTCGTCGGCGGCATCCTCCTCGGCGACCTGACCACGGTCGGCGCACTCGCCCGCACCTGGGAGGACGACGAGGCGCTGCCGCCGGAGCCGCTGCTCCACCTGCTCACCCACGACGGAGAGGCCCCCCGATGACACCCCCGACGACGCCGTCGCCCACGACGCCGGCCGGGACGCCGGCCACGACGCCGACGATCGTGCTGGTCGGCCACGGAATGGTCGGCCAGCGCTTTCTGGAGGCACTGGCGGCCCGCGGCACGACCGCCGCCGCGCGGGTCGTCGTGCTGTGCGAGGAGCCGCGGCCCGCGTACGACCGCGTCCGCCTCACCTCGTACTTCTCCGGCACGGCGCCCGGTCAACTCGCCCTGTGCGACGACGAGTTCATCTCCTCGCACGGGATCGAGCTGCACCTCGGCGATCCCGCCGCCGCGATCGACCGCGACAGGCGTACGGTCACCTCCCGTTCGGGCCTGACGATCCGCTACGACGCCCTCGTCCTCGCCACCGGCTCCTACCCCTTCGTGCCGCCCGTGCCCGGCAGCGGCAGCACGGGGTGCTTCGTCTACCGCACCATCGACGACCTGCTCGCCATCGAGTCGTACGCGCGGACCTCGGCGGACACGGGCGTGGTCGTCGGCGGCGGGCTGCTGGGGCTGGAGGCCGCGGGCGCGCTGCGCGGGCTCGGACTGCGCACGCACATCGTCGAGTTCAGCGAACGGCTCATGGCTCTCCAGGTGGACGCGGGCGGCGGCTCGGCGCTGCGCCGCACTCTCGAAGGGATGGAGCTGGAGGTCCACACGGGAGTGGCGGGCGAGCGGATCGTCACGGACGAGACCGGTGCCGTGTCGGCCATGACGCTCTCTGACGGCTCCCAACTCCCCGCCGGAATGGTCGTGTTCGCCGCCGGCATACGCCCCCGTGACCAGCTTGCACGCGACGCCGGTCTCGGCACGGGCGAACGCGGCGGCGTCGTCGTCGACGAGCACTGCCGCACAGCCGACCCGTGCGTGTACGCCATCGGCGAGTGCGCCGAGACGGCCGACGGGAAGGTCTACGGACTGGTGGCGCCCGGCTACGACATGGCGGAGACCGCCGCCGACGCGGTCGCCGCCCGGCTCGCACCGCCTTCGGCGGCAGTGCCCGCCGCCGGCTCCCCGGCCGCCGCGCCGCCGCAGGAAGCGCCCACCGAGGGCGCGGAGCTGCGCACCTTCACAGGTGCCGACACCTCCACCAAGCTCAAGCTCCTCGGCGTCGACGTGGCCTCGTTCGGCGACGCGCACGGCACCGCCGAGGGCAGCCTGGACGTCGTCTACTCCGACTCCCGCGCGGGCGTCTACAAGAAGCTGGTGGTCTCCCCCGAGGGAACCCTGCTCGGCGGCGTCCTCGTGGGCGACGCCGAGTCGTACGGCACGCTGCGCGCGCTCACCGGCTCCGTGCCGCCCGTACCGCCGGAGTCGCTGGTGCTCCCGGCCGGCTCGGGAGCCCCGGCGGCGCTCGGCCCCGCCGCCCTGCCCGACGACGCGGTCGTCTGCAACTGTCACCACATCGACAAAGGCACCATCCGTGCCGCCGTCTCCGAACACGGCTGCAGGGACGCGCCGTCGGTGAAGAAGTGCACCAAGGCCGGTACGGGCTGCGGCAGTTGCCTGAAGGTGCTCGGGCAGATCGTGGACGCCGAGCTGGAGGCGAACGGCGTCACTGTCGATGCCGGCCTGTGCGGCTGCTTCGCCTACACGCGCGCCGAGTTGTACGAGATCGTGCGCACCCTGCGGCTGACGACGTTCGCCGAACTCCTGGACTCGCACGGCCGCGAGGACGCCCGACAGGGCGACGGCTGCGAGGTGTGCAAGCCGGCCGTGGCCTCGGTCATCGCCTCGCTCGCACCGTCCATCGGCGCCGGAGGCCACGTACTGGACGGCGAACAGGCCGCGCTGCAGGACACCAACGACCACTTCCTCGCCAACCTCCAGCGCAACGGCTCGTATTCGGTCGTACCGCGCGTCCCCGGCGGTGAGATCACACCGGAGAAGCTGATCGTCGTGGGCGAGGTCGCACGGGACTTCGGCCTCTACACGAAGATCACGGGCGGTCAGCGCATCGACATGTTCGGCGCGCGCGTCGATCAGCTTCCGGCTATCTGGGCCCGCCTGGTCGACGCCGGATTCGAGTCGGGTCACGCGTACGGAAAGGCGTTGCGCACCGTCAAGTCCTGTGTGGGCAGCACCTGGTGCCGCTACGGCGTGCAGGACAGCGTGCGCATGGCCATCGACCTGGAACTGCGCTACCGCGGTCTGCGCTCGCCGCACAAACTCAAGTCGGCGGTGTCGGGGTGTGCCCGCGAGTGCGCGGAGGCGATCGGCAAGGACTTCGGGGTGATCGCCACCTCGTCCGGCTGGAACCTGTACGTCGGCGGGAACGGCGGTGCGACGCCGCGCCACGCCGACCTGCTCGCGCAGGACCTCAGCGATGCCGAACTGGTGCGCCTCACCGACCGGTTCCTGATGTTCTACATCCGCACCGCCGACCGGCTGGAGCGCACCTCGGCCTGGCTGGAGCGGATCGAGGGCGGGCTGGAACATGTGAGGGACGTCGTCGTGCACGACTCCCTCGGCCTGTGCGACGAGTTGGAGGCTCTCATGGCCGACCACGTCGCGCACTACCGCGACGAATGGTCCGCGACCCTGGCCGATCCCGAGAAGCTCACCCGCTTCGTCTCCTTCGTCAACGCGCCGGACGTCCCCGACCCGACGGTGCGGTTCGTCGAGGAACGCGAGCAGATCAAACCGGACTTGACGCTGCTGTCGGGCCCGGACATCCCTGTACGCAGCGCGGAACCCACGGAACGCACGGAACGCACACCGGAACTCGAAGGGACGGCCACCCGATGACCATCACGACGACGGCAGTCAGGCGGGAATCCGGGGAGGAGACCTCCAGGGCCTCCGAGACCTCCGAGGCCTCCACCTCTGCAGCCTCCGCCGCTGCCACGACTGCCGCCGGGACCGCCGTCCCCCACGTCGAAGTACGCGACGAGCAGGGCTGGTTCACGGTGTGCACTCTGGAGGACCTCACCCCGGGGCGGGGCGTGGCGGCGCTGCTGCGGGACGGTTCGCAGGCCGCCGTCTTCCTGGACCGCGCGGGCCGTACGTACGTCATCGGCAACCGGGACCCGTTCACGGGCGCCTACGTCCTCTCCCGCGGCCTGCTCGGCTCCGCGCCGGAGGCCACCGGCGAGGCCGAGGAGGACGCCGGGCGCGGCGGCGCGGACGCCGACGCGAACCGCGTCGCAAGCGCGGCCTTCGTGGCCTCGCCCCTACTGAAGCAGCGCTTCGACCTGCGTACCGGCCGCTGCCTGGACGACGACGGGGTGCACGTTCCGGTCTTCCGCTCCCGCACTCGCTGACGCGCGGCAGGCGCGCGCTTTCACCGACGTAGCCGGCCGTAGGCCGCGGCCTTCTTCATTCCGCTGGCCCTCGTCGTCGTGGTCGCCCTCCCTCTGGTCCTCCCCTCGCTTCGCTGGGGGACCCGCCCCGGGGCTGCAAGACCAGGCTGGACCGCCTTCGGTGAACCGCCGGACACGGCTCATCCGCGCAGTTCCTCCGCCGCCGAGGCCACCCGCGCGATGAGCCGGAGCAGGGTCTCCTGCTCCTCGCCGTCGAGCGGCGCCAGGAAGACGCGGTTCATCCGCGCCGTCCGTGTGACGAGCTTCCGGTGCAGCCGCCGGCCGTCCTCCGTCAGCTTCAGCACGTTGCGGCGCCCGTCGTCCGGATCGCGCACCCGCTCGAGAAGTTCACGCCCGGCGAGCCGGGCCACCAGGTCGGCGATCGTGGAGCGGTCGAGGTGGACGTGCTCGCTGAGGGTCCGCTGGTCCATGCCCGGCTTCTCCTCCAGCGCGTTGAGGACGGCGAACTGCGGCGACGTCGTCTCCTCCGAGACCATCGCCCCCCACAGCAGCGAGTGGGCCTGCTGGAGCCGCCGGGCGAGATGCCCTGGGTGCGTGCTCAGATCGACCGCCGCCATTCGCTCTCCGCTCCCGCTCGCCGGCGTCCTCCGGCCGCCGGGGCCGCGCGAAGGGGGCGCCTGGGCCGCCCGAAGCGGCCCGTCCATGCCATTGACTTTCGATCGTGTACTGACTGATTCTGACGCTCGATGACACATAGTGTCGAGCCTTTCCGGAACCTTCCTGGCCCTTGACGCCCCTGTCCTGGAGTGGCAGCGTCAGAATCGTCCCGCAGAAATACTCAGCATACTGAGCAATGCCCCGCGCTGAGCATCCCTCATCCCGTGTCCGTCCGCGAGGACCGACAGGAGTACGTCCATGCCACTCACCCAGCGAGACATCGACCGCGAGGTGGCCGAACAGCGCGACGCGTACGAGAAGTCACGCGCCGCCGGAGCCCCCGCCGCCCACCACCCCTCGCGCGACTACGCCCCGTACCGCAGCAGCCTGCTGCGCCACCCCAAGCGGCCGCTGGTCCCCGTGAAGCCCGACCCGGAGACCGTCGAACTCCACGCTCCGGTCTTCGGTCCCACCGATGTCACCGACACCGACAACGACCTCACGGTCCTGCACAGCGGCGAGCCCCTGGGCGAGCGGATCACCGTCTCCGGCCGGCTGCTGGACCGCGCGGGACGGCCCGTGCGCGGTCAGCTCATCGAGCTGTGGCAGGCCAACGCCGCGGGCCGCTACGCACATCTGCGCGACCAGCACCCCGCACCGCTGGATCCCAACTTCACCGGTGTCGGACGCACTCTGACCGGCGACGACGGCAGCTACAGCTTCACCACGATCAAGCCCGGCGCCTACCCCTGGCGCAACCACGAGAACGCCTGGCGCCCCGCCCATCTCCATTTCTCGCTCTTCGGGACGGCGTTCACGCAGCGCCTGGTGACCCAGATGTACTTCCCGGGCGACCCGCTCTTCGCCCACGACCCGATACTGCAGTCCGTCACGGACGAGGCGGCGCGGCAGGCGCTGGTCGCGGCGTACGACCACGAACTCTCGCGCTCCGAGTGGTCGCTGGGCTACCGCTGGGACATCGTCCTCGACGGACCGTCCGCCACCTGGATCGAGGAGGGCCGCCGATGAGCGAGCAGACGGGCGCACACACCGCCCTGCAGCCGACCCCGTCCCACACCGTGGGCCCCTTCTACGGCTACGCCCTGCCCTTCCCCGGCGGAGGTGACGTCGCTCCTGTGGGCCGCGGCGACGCCGTCACCGTGCACGGGAACGTGTACGACGGCTCGGGCGCGCCCGTCCCCGACGCCCTCGTCGAACTGTGGCAGGCCGGCCCGGACGGAGATCTCTCCGGGGTGCCGGGCTCCATGCGGCGCGACCCCGTCGACGGCGGTCATCTGGGCCGCAACGGCGTGGACTTCACCGGTTTCGCACGTGTGCCGACGGACGCGGACGGCCACTGGACGGCCCGTACTCTCAGGCCCGGCGCACGCCCGGGCCACGCCCCGTACATCAGTGTGTGCGTCTTCGCGCGCGGACTGCTGCACCACCTCTTCACCCGCGTGTACTTTCCGGAGGACACTCAGGCGCACGCCGACGACCCGCTTCTCGCCTCGCTCGACGCCGAACGGCGCGAGACCCTGGTGGCAACGGCCGACCCTGCCACAGGCTCGTACCGCTTCGACATCCGGCTTCAGGGCGAGAAGGAGACGGTTTTTCTTGAGTTCCACTGAACCAGGCCCGGTTCCCGCCCACGGCCCGGAGGACGTCGGCCTTCTGGCGCCGGTGCGGGCCGGCTCGGGCGCGGAGTCGGCCACGGGCGACACCGCGGTGCTCCAGGCCCTGCTGGACGCCGAGGCCGCTCTGACCCGCGCGCAGGCGAGCCTGGGCCTTGCGCCCGCGGCCGTCGCGTCGGCGGTCACGGAGGCCGCCCGCGCCGGACGCTTCGACGCACGCGGGCTGGCACTGCGTGCCCGCTCCGGCGGCAACCCCGTGATCCCGCTGGTCGCGGATCTGACGGACGCCGTCGGACGGGAAGCGGCACCGTACGTGCACAGAGGCGCCACCAGTCAGGACATTCTCGACACAGCGCTGATGCTGGTCGCCGCCCGCACCATCGACGCGGTTCTCCCCGACCTGGACCGCACGGCGCGGGAGCTGGCCATGGCGGCGGCCGAGCACCGCGACACCCCCATGCCGGGGCGGACGCTGACGCAGCACGCCGTCCCCACGACGTTCGGCCTCAAGGTGGCGGGCTGGAGAAGCCTGGTACTGGACGCCCGCGACCGGCTCTCGGCGGTGCGGGCCGCGCTCCCCGTCCAACTGGGCGGCGCGGCGGGCACGCTGGCCGCCTTCGCCGCACACGCGGAGGCGGACGCCGCACCGCACGGCGAGGGGACGGCCGGGACCGCCGGAACCACCGGGACCGCCGGGACCACCGGGAACGCGGGGACGGCCGGAACCACCGGAACCACCGGGGCCGCCGGAGCGGCCGGGGCGCCCCAGCCCAGGACCGGTCCCGGCAGCCACGGCCCCGAGGCGGAGTCCCCGGACGGTGCGGCACACGGCGTCCCCGCCACCGACCTCGGCCTGCGGCTCCTCGCCGCCTACGCGCGCGAACTGCCCCTCGCCGAACCGGCCCTGCCGTGGCACACCCTGCGCACCCCGGTCGCCGACCTGGGTTCCGCGTGCGCCTTCACCTGCGGTGCGCTCGGCAAGTTCGCCGCGGACGTGCTGGTGCTCTCGCGCAGTGAGGTCGGGGAGGTGGGTGAGGGCGGCGGCGGCACGTCGTCCGCGATGCCGCACAAGACCAATCCCGTACGTGCCACGCTCGTCGCCGCCACCGCGCGGCAGGCTCCCGCCCTCGCCTCGACACTGCTGTCCTCGCTGGTCGCCGAGGACGAACGCCCCCCGGGGGCGTGGCACGCCGAGTGGCAGCCGGTACGCGAACTGCTCCGGCTGACCGGCGGTGCGGCACACGCGGCCGCCGAACTCGCCGAAGGGCTGCAGGTCTTCCCGTACCGCATGCACGAACACCTCGCCCTCACCGAGGGGCTCATCGTCAGCGAACGCTTCACCGTCGCCCTCGGGCCGCTGCTGGGCCGCGCCCGCGCGCGCAAGCTCCTCGACGCCGCGTCACGCAAGGCCGTCGACGAGGGGATCACCCTGGACGAGGCCCTGGAGGAGGAAGAGCCAGCCCTGCGCGAGATGCTCTCCGGGGAGCGGCTGCGGGACCTGACCGACCCGACGCACTACACGGGGTCCGCGCCCGCCCTAACCGACCGGGCGCTGCGGCGCGGCCCGTCGTCCGTACGTACGTCCGAGCCGGGGCAGGGGCAAGGGCACACGCACGGCCCGGCACCCGGGCCCGCGCAGGCAACCGGGCCCAATCAGACGTCCGGACCCGGACCCGGAGCCGGCCCCGGACCAGACTCAGAAGACACGACCCCCGACACCGGAGAGCGGTGACAGACCATCGGCAACGGAATTCCATCTCCCGCGTCGCCCGGAGACGACTCGCGCGGCACGCCTCGAAGCTCCAGCCAGCCCGGAGACATCACCGTGACCGCTTCCGTCCCGCCCGAGCCCGCGCCGCTCCCGTACCACCGGCTCGACGGGCCCGCCGACGGCCGGCCGATGATCCTCGGCTCCTCTCTGGGCACGTCCCTGGCCGTCTGGGAGCCCCAGCTCCCCGCGCTGATCCGCACCCACCGGGTGCTGCGCTGGGACCTGCCGGGACACGGGGCCTCCCCCGCCGAGCCGATGGCCGGCTCCTCCAGCGAACTGATCCCCACCGACGGCACCGCGACCGTCGCGCACCTCGCGGAGCTGGTCCTGCGCGCCGCGGACGCCCAGGGCTGGGACGAATTCGCCTACGCCGGGGTCTCGCTGGGCGGCGCGGTCGGACTGCACCTCGCGGTGCACCACCCCGAGCGGCTCACGGCGCTCTCCGTCGTCTGCTCCTCGGCCCGGTTCGGGGAGCCGTCCGCCTGGCGCGAGCGTGCGGCGGCCGTACGCGCGCACGGCACCGAGTCCATGATCGCCTCACGTCCCGGGGTGTGGTTCGCGCCCGACTTCGAAGTCACGCCGCACGGGATCGCACTGCTCGAGGACCTGCGCTGCACTGACGCCGCAGGCTACGCGGCGTGCTGTGACGCCCTCGCCGCCTACGACCTGCGCGGACAGCTCGCCGAGGTGACGGTGCCGACCCTCGCGGTCGCCGGCCGCCTCGACCCGGCGACGCCGCCCGCGCACGCCCGCGAGATCACCGACGGCATCCCCGGAGCGGCCCTGGTCGAGGTCGCGGGGGCCGCGCACCTGGCCAACGCCGAGTGCCCGGACGCGGTCACCTCGGCCCTTCTCGTCCACCACGACGGCCTGCCGGGCCCCGGGGAGCGGTGGTGAGCGCGGCACCGGCGCGCGGCGTCCGGATCCCGCCCCCGGCCCGGCCCACGGTCCGGCGGAGCCCTCGCGCGGTCCGTCCGCCCGCCATACGCTGAGTCGCATGAGCTGGACAGCGCGCAGCATCCCGGACCAGAGCGGACGTACCGCCGTGGTGACGGGGGCCAACAGCGGCATCGGCTATGTGACCGCGCGCGAACTGGCGCGGCGCGGCGCCCGCGTGGTGCTGGCGTGCCGCAGCGAGCAGCGCGGCGCCGCCGCCCTGGACCGGCTGCTCTCCCAAGTGCCCGAGGCCCGCGCCGAGTTGCGCCTGCTGGACCTGGCGGATCTGTCGTCCGTACGGGAGTTCGCCGGCGCTCTGCCCCACGACCGGCTCGACCTGCTGGTCAACAACGCGGGCCTGATGGCGGTTCCGTACGCACGGACCGCCGACGGCTTCGAGATGCAGCTCGGCGTGAACCACCTCGGCCACTTCGCCCTGACGGGGCTGCTGCTGGAGCGACTGCTGTCCGCGCCCGGCGCGCGCGTGGTGACGGTCGCCAGCATGGCGCACCTGCTGTCCAACATCGACATGAGCGACCTCGGCAGCGCACGCCGCTACCGGCCGATGGCGGCCTACGGCGCCTCGAAGACGGCCAACCTGCTCTTCGTACGGGAACTGGCCCACCACGCCGACCGCAAGGGCCTCGACCTGACCGTCACCGCCGCCCATCCCGGATACGCGCGTACCGAGCTGCAGGCCAAGGGCCCGCGGCTGGCCGGGCAGGCGGGGCGCGAACGGCTCACGCGGCTGGTCACCGACGTGGTCGGCGCCTCCGCGGACCAGGGCGCGGCGCCGGTGCTGTACGCGGCGACCGCGCCGTACGTGCACGGCGACTCCTTCTTCGGGCCGCGCATCCTCGGGGTACGCGGCGGCCCCGGCGCCGCCCCACGAGCGCCGTGGGCGCGCAACGACATCGCGGCGGGGCAGCTCTGGGCGGTCTCGGAGCGGCTCACCGGCGTCGCCTACGGAGGGCTGTGACCGGGCTGCTCCACTGCCGCCTCACCGGTACGGGCCCTGGTGTGCGGCCGCGGCGTCGGGCATGGTTCTCCTGCGTCCGTCCGGGGCCGCGGTCGCGGCCCCCTGGTCACCTCCGGCGCATCCGTCCAGACCGCCCAGACCGTCCGTCCAGTCCCTCCAAACCGTCCAGTCCGTCCGTCCCGTACGCTCCGTACGCCCGTGCCCGGCCACCCGGCGCGGAGAGAGGAGGCAGCCGTGATCCGCGTGCTCGTCGTCGACGACGACTTCATGGTGGCGCGGCTGCACAGCACCCTCGTCGGGCAGGTGCCGGGCTTCACAGTGGCCGGAGCCGTGCACAGCGGCACCGAAGCGCTGGCGGCCGTCCGGGAGCTGCGCCCTGACCTCGTACTGCTGGACATGTACCTGCCGGACCTGCCGGGCCTCGAGGTCCTGCGTGAGCTGCGCGGCACCGCGGCGCCCGAGGAGGGCCCGGACGTGCTGGTCGTCACCGCGGCCCGGGACGCCGAGACGGTACGGGGCGCGCAGCGCGGCGGCGCCGTGCAGTACATCATCAAGCCGTTCGAGGGTGAGCTGCTGAAGGAGCGGCTGAGCCGGTACGCGGAGCACCGCGAGGCGCTGGCCGCGCTCCAGGCGCCCGAACAGGGCGACGTGGACCGGCTGTTCGCCGATCCGGCCGTCGCGGGCGGAGCGGCGGACGACACCGGCACCGGCGCCCCGGGCGAGGCGGGTTCCGCCGCGCCCCACCCGCACGCGAGGCCGTCCGGCCCCGGCACCCCGGCGCGGCTGCCCAAGGGCCTCACCGAGCAGACGTCCGGCCTGGTGCGCGCCACGCTCGAAGCGGAGCACGGCCCGGCGGGTCTGTCCGCCTCCGAGTGCGCCGAGCGCAGCGGCCTGTCCCGGGTGAGCGCCCGCCGTTACCTGGAGCACTTCGTCTCGCTCGGGACCGCACGCGTCACCCTCCGGTACGGCACGACGGGCCGTCCGGAGCGGCGCTACCACCGCGTGTATCCGCAGCGGCGGGAAGCGGGCGGCGCGGCCCCCGGGGAAATCCGCGAGAACACGTGATTCGCACCACAGAAATGCCGTGACACGGGTCACATTCCACACGGCGCCCACATCCGGCTCGACTCAATTCCCTTGCACGGCAAGGCGAATGGAAGAGCAATCATTAACCCGTACATGCCAATTTTCGCGATCTTCGCCTTATCCGGGTTCTGCGCCTTTCTTGTGGTGATGAATTTCTTCTGCTTAACGTGCATCACCACCGCGTCTCCCGTGCGGTGGTCCGCTGCCGGGAACGCCGAATCCTGCCGCCCGGTCCGCGGAAAACACGCAATCCCAGCCCGGCAGGAGCGGGGGACCCAGGTAAGCGCCGCGCGTTTCGCACCCGAGGAACGCACGGCTAGGGGTGAAGCCGCACCGAATGCCCCCTCGCATTCGCTGCGGCCGGGCCACTCCAGCCCGAATCCGACAGCTCACCTCGCAGGCGCAGGAGAGGAACTGCCCTATGTCCGGACGCGGTCGACACCGTCGTCACTCCAATCGTCGTATCTCGCGCAGAGTCACGTCCATCGCCATTACCGCGGGCGGTGCGGGCATCGCCCTTCCGTTCATCGGTACGGGCACCGCGCACGCTGCCTCCGTCGACACCTGGGACAAGGTCGCCCAGTGCGAGTCCACGGGCAACTGGTCCATAAACTCCGGCAACGGCTACTACGGCGGCCTCCAGTTCAGCCAGAGCACCTGGGCCGCCAACGGCGGCACCGAGTACGCCGAGCGCGCCGACCAGGCCACCAAGGAAGAGCAGATCCGCGTCGCCGAGAAGGTGCTCGACAGCCAGGGCGCAGGGGCCTGGCCGTCCTGCGGGGCGAAGGCCGGCCTGGCCGGCGACAGCGCCGCTCCGGACCTCTCCGCCGGATCCGGAAAGCAGGCGAAGCCCGCTGCCGGGGACTCGTCGAAGAAGGCGGACTCGTCCAAGAAGAAGGACGACGGCTCCAAGAAGAGCGACGAGAAGTACACCGTCGAGACCGGCGACACCCTCAGCGCGATCGCCCGCGAGAACGACACCGAGGGCGGCTGGCACAAGCTGTACGACGCCAACCGCGAGACCGTCGGCTCCGACCCGGACCTGATCCGGCCCGGCCAGAAGCTCAGCCTGTCCGGCGGCGGTTCGGGCTCGGACCAGCAGCAGGGTTCGGAGCCGCAGGGCAGCCAGGCGCCACAGGCCGGCGGTGTGCACAAGTCAGGCTCGAAGCACGGGAACAACCTCGACGGATGGATCCAGGAGGCCCTGGACATCATGAAGTCCAAGGGCATCCCCGGCTCGCACGACGGCATCAAGCGCAACGTCATCCGGGAGTCCGGCGGCAACCCGAACGCCGTCAACAACTGGGACAGCAATGCCGCGAAGGGCACCCCGTCCAAGGGTCTGCTGCAGACCATCAAGCCGACCTTCGACGCCTACCACGTCGAGGGCACGGCCGACAGCATGACCGACCCCGTCGCGAACCTCGTGGCCGCCTGCAACTACGCGGCGGACAGGTACGGGTCCATCGACAACGTCAACGGACCGTACTGACGGACCGGTCCGGCAGACCTGACCCTGCCGGACCGGAAAACTCAACTCGGCACATGCGCGGTGCGATCCGGGGACCGGTTCGCCGATCCGTGAATCCACGAATGGGAATCCGGCGCATTTCGCGGCACGATGGCGGCCTGTTCGCCGGAGAAATCCGGCGGGCGGCCGCCATCGGCATTCCACCTCATTCCAGCGCGGCGGCGCACGCCCTTATCAGGGCTGGAAGGTCTCGTCGGCCTCCACCGTCACTTCGAGAACCAGCGGCCGTGTGCTGTCGGGGAGTTCGGGCAGCAGCGTGTCCAATTCCGCGAGCAGTTCGGCATGTCCGCTCACGCGGCGCGCGGAACAACCCAGAGCCTTCGCCATTCCGGAAACGCTGACCTCCTCGAAGTCGGGCCATGGCGCGGTGTCTTGGTGTCTGTCCGCGAGCCGGTCCATGATCGCGTAACGGCCGTTGGCGAGAACGATGAAGACGACGCCCACCCGGTAGCGCACAGCCGTCCAAAGGGCCTGTATCTGATAAAGCGACGACCCGTCGCCGACGACCGCCACCACCGGACGCTCCGGCGCTCCCATCCGTACGCCGATCGCGGCCGGGAGCGCGAAGCCGAGCGCGCCCATCGCCGCGCTGAGGAACCCCAGCGGACGCCGGGCGGGCACGAGGGCGTGCAGATCGGGGCGACTGGACGGGGTCTCCTCCACGAGCACCGTCTCCGCGGGCAGCCGTCGCGCCAGCTCCGCCAGTACGTGCGCGGCGCGCAGCGGCTCGCCCTCCCCGGGAGGCGGCGGCGGTGCGGGCCGCCCGCCGGGCGTCCCGCCGGGCGGCCCGTACTCCGGCCCGTGCTCCGCCTTGCGCGCCGTACTGTTCACCGTCTTGCCCGCCGTCTCGGCGAGCGCCGTGCAGAACGCCGGCAGTGCGGCCACCACGGCGAGCTCCACCGGGGCCCGGTGCGCCTCCGCCGGGTCGTCCGTGACGACGGCGAGCCGTGTGCCTGCCCGCACCAACGGCCCTTCCTCGTACGGATACTGGCGGAAGACGGGAGCCCCCACGCTCAGCACCAGGTCGTACGGACCGAGCGTCTCGCGCAGCCGCGTACGGTCGGCCGGCAGATGCCCGGCGAAGAGCGGATGGTCCTGCGGGAAGCCCGCCCGTGCGCCGAAGGACTCCTGCCACACGGGGCAGCCGAGGCGCTCCGCGAGGAGCGTCAGCGCCTCCCAGGTGACGGGGTGGTCCGCGCCGGCGCCGACGACCAGGGCGGGCGCGGCAGCCTCGTCCAGCAGCCCGGCCACCTCACGCACGTCGCCGGCGTCCGCGGCGGCCGGAAGGCGCAACTCCGCGGGAGCCGGCAGCGGCAGCTCCTCGGCGGGCTGCGCCCAGTCGTCCATCGGCACGACGACCAGGGCGGGACCGCGCATCGTACGGGCGGCGTGCGCGGCCCGGGCGATCGCTCCGGGCACGTCCTGCGCGCGCGGCGGCGTCTCCGTCCGTACGGGATAGTCACCCGCGAGCTGTTCCAGCCGACCCGCGAGGAACGGCTCCTGGACGAGGTGCCGGCGGTCCTGCTGCCCGACGATCACGACGAGCGGCGCCCGGTTGACCCGTGCCGTGGACAGCGCCCCCACCGCGTTCCCGAGGCCCGCGGTGGTGTGCAGCAGCGCGAGCGCGGGCGCTTCGCGCGCGAGGGCGTAGCCGGTGGCGGCCCCCACGACGGAGCCCTCGTGCAGCGCGAGCACGAAGCGGATGTCGTCGGGAAGGCCGGCGAGGAAGGGCACCTCCGTCGAGCCCGGATTGGCGAACACGGTGGTCAGGTCGTGCCGGCGCATCACGTCGAGCGCCGCCTCGCGGACGGTGGGCATGGAAGTGGAGCTCCTGTTGCGGGTGTTGAGCGGGACCGGCCCGTGGCCGGCGGCCGGGTGGCAGGTGATGAGGGAACGTCAGGGTCAGGCGGGTCGTGCCATCGCTCCTAGGTGGTGGCGGCGGCCGGCGAGCGGTGGCGTACCTGCATCAGGACGAAGAAGCCGGCGACGACCAGCGCCGTGTCGAGCCATACGGCCGCCTCCCAGCCTCCCGTGCTGTCCCGCAGCACACCGCTGATCGCGGGAGAGAGCACAGCGCCCGTCTCGCCGATGAGGTTCTGCATCCCGAACGCCGAGCCCCGCAGGTGTGCCGGGGCGATCTCGGCGGTCAGGGCGTGCCCCACGGGCTGCAGGGCGTTGAAGAAGAGGCTCGCGAAGAACAGCAGCAGGCCCATGACCCACAGGGACGGTTTGGCGGCGGCGCTGAGGTACCAGGCGAACGCGATGGTGAGTACGGCCTGCGCTCCCGTGAAGGTCAGCATCATCTCCTTGCGGCCCCAGCCGCGCTTCAGCCCGTGGTCCGAGATCCAGCCGCCGGCCGGGAAGCCGAGGATGCCCGCGCCGGCGTTGAAGGCCGCGGTGAGAGCGGCGTTCATGAACGAGGAGTCCGCCGCTCCGGCCACGATGGAGACCGACCAGAAGCTGAAGAACCAGAGGTTCCACAGGATCGCGATGTAGACGAGGTGGACCAGGAACAGATCGCGGTTCTTGATCACGGGGCCGACTTCCTCGCCCTTGCGCACCAGCGCGAAGATCACCAGACCGACGGCGAGGGCGACTTCGAGCAGCGCGATCCACAGCTCGGACAGGCCGATGCCGGTGCCCAGCCAGTACACGCCCATGATCAGGGCGAGCGAGACGGCCGAGTAGGCACTCAGATGCAGCGTCGCCCGGCTCAGCCCGGAGATGGTCAGATGGGCTCGGAACCAGAAGGCGACGACGACACCCACCACGACGGTCCCGGCGCCGAGCACCCAGAAGACCATCCGCCAGGCCTCGATGTGCGCGAGGAAGACCTTGCCGAATTCGACGAGTCCGGGCGTGAAGACGATCGCGACGGTGATGCCGAGGGCGAGACCTGTGATGACCACGCCCATGCCCAAGGCCCGCTGACGCTCGGGGGTGGTGGCGGTGATCAGGCTGCGGTCGTTGGAGTAGAAGGCGCCCTCGCCGAGACCCGTGACCACGCGCACGACGATGAACGCGACGAGTCCGCCGATGAAACCCGTCAGCACGGTGGCCACACCGGCCCACAGCAGGCTGACGACGATGAGGGTGCGGTGCCCGTACCGGTCCCCGAGATAGCCGCCTGGGAACTGGGTGAGCATGTAGCCGGCGAAGAAGAGCCCGCCGACGAGGCCGCCGAGCGCGTGCGGATTCTCGGCGTCGGCGAGGAAGCCCACCCCGTTGTCGATCATCCACGTCACGACGGGCCCGGTGACCGCTCTGTCCGCGGCGCTGACCGTCCAGCCCAGGAGCAGCAGCACCCACAGGGTGTGCCAGGAGCGCCAGCCGCCGCCCTCCGCGAGGGCGTCGTCCGTACGTGACTCGACTGAGGAGGGGTCGCCCGGTGCAGCCTTCATGGGTTTCTCCGTAGCGGTTGGTGCGGCCCGGACGCCGAGCGGTGACGTCCGGGCGGGGGGGGGAGAGCGGACCGCCGGTCAACCTAAACTCGCGAAGTGGCAGGCGGAACAGGTTGCGATACGTTTTCTGCTATGCCGAAAAAGCAGCCCACGGAAAAGGAGCGACGAGGCGAGGAGAGACGAGGCGACGCCTACGCCGCCAGCTCCGTCGACAACGCCCTGCGCACGCTCGTCTATCTGCGCGGGACCCAGTGCGCCCGCGTCACCGACATCAGCGACCACCTGGGCGTCGCCCGCTCCACCGCGCACCGGCTGCTGACGACGCTGCGCGGCCACGGGTTCGTCGAACAGGAGCCCGGCGGCAGGCGTTACCGCCTCGGCCCCGTACTGCTGGGGCTGACCCGCGGCGCCGTCGACGAACCCACCCTGGTGCGGGTCGCGCACGGTCACCTCGTCCAACTGCGGGACGCGGCGGGCGAGACGACCAATCTCCTCGTCCTCGACGGCTCCGACTCACGCTTCGCCGACGGCGTCGAAGGCCCGCACCCGCTGCGCGTGGGCACCCGCACGGGCGACCGCGTGCCCGCGTACGGAACGGCGGGCGGCAAGGCCCTGCTCGCCGAACTCGCCCCCGAGGCCGCCCGCACGCGCTACCGGCGCGGCCTGCCCGCGCTGACCGCCTCCACCCTCCCCGACGTGGACGCCCTGATCGCCGACCTCGCCGTGACGCGCGCCCGCGGCTACGCCCTCAATCTCGACGAGAGCGTCACGGGCGTGCACGGCGTGGGCGTCGCCGTCCGCGACCGCTTCGGCACGTGTGTGGCGGCACTGACGGTCGCGGCCCCCAGCACCCGCCTCGACTCCGTCCGCGCCGCCGAACTCGCCCCGCTGCTGCGGCAGACGGCCGACCGGATCGGTGCGGAGCTGTGAGCCTCAGGTGCCGGTGATCCGCGCGATCTCGGCGAGCACCGCCTCCACGTGCGCACGCACCGCGGCCTTGAGCGAGTCGCTCCAGCTCTCCTCGGAGTACGGGCGGCCGAGATAGAGATCCCGGGCGTGCTCCAGCACGGGCCGGTGCTCCGCGGGGAGCCGGGCGAGGGCCCACCGTGCGGCCCCGTCCTTGGACGCGATGTCACCCGTGGCGAGTGTGTGCCAGATCCGGGCGAGGGTCAGCAGGACGTTGCGGGTGTCGTCGTGCAGGTCGTCGAGGAGCCCGGGGATGCCGGCCACGCTCGCCCGGAGGAGGTCCGCGTGCGGGACGGGGTCCAGGACGTGCGAGGGCGGCGGGCCGGTGAGGGGGTGCGCCGCCGCCAGGGCCATCGTGAGCAGCAGCGCCAGATCCGGCATCGGCTCCGGCTGCGGGACGAGTCCGGCCTCGAACTCGCCGCGGAGCCACTCCCCGTACTGGAAGTCACCGGTCGGCGGGTAGCGCCACGGACGGACGGCGGACCGGACGACGACGGTGAGTTCGACCGGGCGGGCCTCGGCACCGCACGGGGACATCCCGAGCAGCCCTGCGAGGAGCGCCCGCCGCTCCAGGTCCTCCATGGGCCGCCGTGACACGACGAGGACGTCCAGGTCACTGGCCGGCTTGAGCCCTCCGAGCACGGCCGAGCCGTGGAGGTAGGTGCCGATGACCTCGCGGCCCAGCACCTCTTCGGCCAGACCCGCGATCCTTTGAATCCGATCCACGGTGCCAGGGTGGTTCCCGTACCGGGACGGCGCAGGTGGATTTCCGCTTGTGACCGTGCGTCAGCCGGGCGGCGGCGCGGACCGCTTCCGCATCGGGGGTGGGTCTTCGCCGAACACCCAAGGTGCGAGGACGAGTTCGCGGCCGTCCGGGTCGAGGAAGGTGACGCCGTCGTTGAGCTCCCAGTACCGGTACTGACGGGCCGGCGTGTAGCCGGCCTCCTCGATACGGCGTGCGACGGCATCGCGGGCGGTCTCGCCACGGAAGTAGAGCACCAGCTCTTCGTGCCGGTCGACCGGCACCGGTTCGAGCCCTTCGACCAGTTCGAAGGTCGCCGGCGTGCCCGGCAGCCCGAAGATGGCGCAGCCGAAGCCGTCCGGACCGTCCTCGGCGAGATACACCAGCGGCAGTCCGACCACGTCCCGGTAGAAGATCACGGATTCCCGGTACCGGTTGCAGCGGCGGCCGATCCTGGTGGCACCGACGGCCAAGCCGTCGGGCCAGCCGGGCGCCTCACTCATGAACACCACCCCAACTGGCGGACTACATGCCTAGACGAGCCACTCACCGTCACGCATGAGGGTCCGCCCCTTCATCTCGGCCACTGTTCCCCATGCCTGCAGCAGCTTCGGGACGACCTGGAAGAAGACATACGACGGGTGGTCCTCGCGAGGGTCCCAGCCGTCCTTGGCGGCGAAGGCGTCGCCCACCCCGGCCGGAAGCTCCTCGCGGGTCACCATGCGCGCAGTGCCGTGGACCAGGACCACATCACGGGTGTGGCCGAAGGAGAGCCGGGCCCGGCCCGAGGCACACAGGTTCCGCCCGGTCGGATTGGTGTCACGAGTGGCCAGCCACACCGCCTCGCCGTCCCACCAGAAGGCAAGCGGAACGAGACACGGCTCGCCGCCGGCATCGGCCGTGGCCACCCATGCGTCGTCGTCCCGCGCGAGCCGCTCCAGCGCCTCGTGCTTGCGCTGCTCCGGGGTGCGGGGTCCGCCGGAACGGGGTTCGACTGCCGTCATGCGGTGAGGCTATGACGTCGAGCACCCGGCCACATCCGGCGGCGGAACTAGGCCCCGGGACGGACGCCGTCCTCGGCCGGAGGTGGCCGTACAGGGCCCCGCGGAAGGCCGCGGGCCCAGGCGAACGCCCGCTGCCGGCTACTGCTTCTCCTTCGTCAGGTCGTAGAGAGTGGTCCCGCCGATCCGCAACTTGGTGTAGTGCTTCTCGACCCGGTCGGCGATTTCCGAGGAACCTCCCCTCCGGTCCTGTCCGGGTGACCCGTTCCCGCCGACGAAGTAGTGGATCTCACGGTCGCCCACGTACTCCTTGAACCGCGCCAACGTGGGAGCGGGATCGGTTCCGTTGAAGCCGCCGATCGACATCACGGGCCGTTCGGTGGCGAGTTGGTAGGTGGCGCCGTTCATCGCGCCGATCGCGGCGGCAGCCCACTTGTAGTCCTCGGCGTTCTCCGTCAGCTTCGCCTCGACGGACTTGCCGACGCGCTGCCCGTCGAGCAGCCCGCCCATCGGACCGCCCGCGGGCATTCGTCCCGCGCGTTCGCTGCCGGTGCCGCCGCCAGGGCCGGTGCCGTCCGGCATGCCGCCCTGCCCCTGCCCCTGCCCCTGCCCCTGCCCCTGCCCCTGCCCCTGCCCCTGCCCCTGCCCACCCGGCATACCAGGCGGGAACTGCCCTGGGCGGCCGGTCCGTTGCCCTTGTCCGTCCGGCTGGGCGCGTTCGCCGCCGGGGCCGCCGAAGCCCTGCCCGTCGCCGGGTCCTCCGCCGGGTCCGGAACGCGCCACCACCGGGCCCGCCGTCACGATCGCGCCGGAGTGCGGCGTGCCCACGGTGCTCAGCGTGTACGCCACGGGCCCGGCGACGGACGCCGCGAGACCCAGCCCCGCGACGGCCATCGCCACCCGCCGCGGAACCACGGCCACCACGAACATTCCGAGCGCGGCCGCCAACCCCACCGCCAGGACCGCCCACTTGAGCCATGGCAGCCAGTCGCCTGCCCGTCCCAGCAGTACGCAGGACCACACCGCTGTCGTCGCGACCGCGAACGCCAGTGCCGCCGACGCGGCGCGCCGCGTGCGCCGGCGCCATAGCAGCACGGCACCCATGGCGACGACCGCGGCGATGTACGGCGCCAGCGCGACGGTGTAGTACTCGTGGAAGATGCCCGACATCAGGCTGAAGACGGCGCACGTGACGAGCAGCGAGCCGCCCCAGGCCAGAAGTGCCGCGCGCTGTACGTCGGTACGGGGTGCCTTGCGGATCACCAGCAGTCCGGCGACGAGCAGGAGGAGCGCGGCGGGCAGCAGCCAGGAGATCTGGCCGCCGGTCATCTGGTTGAACATCCGCCCGATGCCGCTCTCTCCGAACGGGCCGCCGCCGGGGCCGCCGGGACCTCCGCCCCGTCCGGCGGCGCCCGGCCCGGCGCTCCCCGGCTCGTTGCCGGTGATGCGGCCCAACCCGTTGTAGCCGAGGGTGAGTTCGAGGAAGCTGTTGTTCTGCGACCCTCCGATGTACGGACGTGAGCCAGCAGGCCACAGCTCGACGAGGGCCACCCACCAGCCGGCGCTTGCCACCATCGCGAGCCCTGCCGACAGCAGTTGCCCTACCCGGCGAGGCAACGACGCCTGTGCGCACACGAGATGGACCAGCGCCAGGGGCGGCACGATCAGCCATGCCTGAAGTGTCTTGACCAGAAAGGCGAATCCCAGGCAGACGCCGCACAGCAGCAGCCATCTGCCGCGCGTGCCTTCGAGGGAGCGCAGCAGGCAGTACACCGCGCACACGCACAGCAGACACAGCAGGGCGTCCGGATTGTTGAAGCGGAACATCAGCGCCGCGACCGGCGTCACGGCCATCAGCCCGCCCGCGAGAAGGCCTGCTGCGGGCCCGAACCAGCGCCGTACGGACGCGTACAGCACCGCGACCGTGGCGACGCCCGTCAAGGCCTGCGGGAGGAGGATCTGCCACGCGCCCAGCCCGAAGAGCCGCACGGACAGAGCCATCGGCCACAGGGCCGCGGGCGGCTTGTCGACCGTGATCACGTTGCCGGAGTCGAGGGAGCCGAAGAGGAACGCCTTCCAGCTCTCGCTGCCCGCCTGGGCCGCCGCGGAGTAGAAGGAGTTGGCGTATCCGGAAGCGCCCAGCCCGTACAGGAAGAGGACCGCCGTCAGTGCGAGCAGCGTCCAGTAGGAGGGACGCTCCCAACGCGGGCGACCGGGCCGGACGCGAGGAGCCGTCCGCCGGGCGAAGAGGGTGAGGGGCGTGGAGCGGGCAGGGGTGGTCATGCGGTGGTCCGTTCCGTGGAGTCGTCGCCGGTATCGTCTCCGTGCCCGGCTTGCCGTTCGTCGTGGGTCGACGGGCCGCCGGGGCCCCCGGGGCGTGCTCTCGTCGCCGGCGTCCGGCCGTCCTCCCCCGCGAAGACCCAGGTGCGGAAGAGCAGGAAGCGCAACAGCGTTGCGGCCAGATTCGCGACGACGAGAACCGCCAGTTCCGTGCTGTGCGACGGATGCGCGTCCGCGGCTTCGAGTGCGCCGAGCGAACCGCTCGTCAGGGCAAGCCCGATCGCGAAGACCAGCAGCCCTTGGGCCTGGTGCCGCACCATGCGCGCACGCCCGCGGACCCGGAAGGTATGACGGCGGTTGGCCGCGGTGTTGGCAAGTGCGGTGAGCAGCAGGGCCAGGGCGTTGGCGTACTGCGGACCGAGCCCGAGACGCAGCAGCAAGTAGAGGGCGAGGTAGGCGAGCGTGCTGAGGGCGCCCACCACGCAGAAGCCGGCGAGCTGGCGGGCAAGTCCGTTCGGCACTCCCCTTATCAGGCGGTCGCGAGGGTCGTCGCCGAAGGGGCGGCTCAGCCGTGCGAGGGGCAGCGCGCCCGTGGCCAGCGCACGCCCCACACGCCATACGCCGCGCAGGTCGTCCACCGCCGTGCGGACGAGGTCGACCCTGCTGTCGGGGTCGTCCACCCAGTCGACAGGCACCTCGTGGATGCGCAGCCCGGCACGTTCGGCGAGCACCAGCAGCTCCGTGTCGAAGAACCACCCCGTGTCCTCGACCAGCGGCAGCAGCCGGTCCGCCACCTCGCCGCGGATCGCCTTGAAGCCGCACTGGGCGTCCGAGAAGCGGGCGGAGAGAGAGCCTCGCAGAATCAGGTTGTACGCACGGGAGATCAGCTCCCTCTTCGGACCGCGCACGACCCGGGACCCGCCCGCCAGGCGGGTCCCGACGGCGAT
The DNA here is from genome assembly GCF_055792905.1 of Streptomyces sp. DSM 116795. Lineage (NCBI taxonomy): Bacteria > Bacillati > Actinomycetota > Actinomycetes > Kitasatosporales > Streptomycetaceae > Streptomyces > Streptomyces sp. DSM 116795. The sequence continues at coordinate 5,425,405 of NZ_CM147707.1, read as the reverse complement.
GTCGGAGTGCCCCGAGACGAGTGGTGCGACCAGCGGCAGCAGGGCGTTGAGGTCGGTGGAGAGATCGACGTCCAGATAGGCGCGTACCGGCGCGTCCGAACGGCTCCACACCGTGTGCAGGGCTCGTCCGCGCCCCTTCTGCTCCAGGCGTACGGACACGAGGCCGCTCAGCTCCGCCGCCAGCGCGGCGGCGATCCGCGGCGTGCGGTCGGTGCTTGCGTTGTCGGCGACCGTGATGCGGAAGCCGTACGGGAGGTGCACGGAGAGATATCTGTGCAGTCGCCGCAGGGACGACTCCAGGGTGCTCTCCTCGTTGTGGACCGGCACGACGATGTCGAGCACGGCCCGCCCCGGAGGAGCCGTTGTCGTCGGCGTGGCAAGGGCCAGCGGGCTGCGGGCGGGCAGCGACTCCATGGCGGGTCCTGTCCGCGGGGTGTCTGTTCGCATGCCCCGAACAGTTGTCAACTGGTCTGTCAGGAGGGTGTGGTGAGCCTTTGAGCGGGCTGTGAATCGCTCCGCGACGGCTGTTCCCGCTGTTCAGCGTGAGCCACGTGAGCCGCATGCGCCGCGGCCGGGAGCCGCACTGCGAAGACCGTACTGCCCGGCGCGCTGTCCGCGCTCACCCGCCCGTGGTGCGCGGTGACGACGGCTTCCACGATGGCCAGACCGAGCCCGGTGCTGCCGTGCGCGCGTGACCGCGTGGCGTCTCCGCGGGCGAACCGCTCGAAGATGTGCGGCAGTACGTCCGCAGGGATGCCGGGACCGTCGTCCTCGACTTCGACGACGACGTGGCGTCCCTCAGGCTCGGAACGCACGCGTGCCGTGACCGTGGAGCCGGCCGGCGTGTGCGTACGGGCGTTCGCGAGCAGGTTGCCGAGCACCTGCTGCAATCGCGTGCCGTCGCCGGGCACTTCGACGGGTTCGGGGGGAAGCTCCAGCCGCCACAGGTGACTTGGCCCTGCCGCACGAGCGTCGCTCACCGCGTCCACGACGAGCGACGAGAGGCTCACGGGTTCACGCTCCAACGGCCTCCCGGCATCGAGCCGGGCCAGCAGCAGAAGATCCTCCACGAGCCCCGACATCCGCGCCGCCTCGGCCTCGATCCGGTCGAGGGCGTGCAGGGCGTCCGGACCCCACTCCGGGAGGGTCTCCTGCACGCCTCGGACCGCGGCCGGCGGGCCGGCGTCCTTGCCCGGCGGGCCGGGACCCCGGGAGACCCGCCGGGTCAGTTCGGCGTATCCGCGGATGGAAGCCAGCGGGGTACGCAGTTCATGACTGGCGTCCGCCACGAACTGCCGTACCCGGGTCTCGCTCTCCTGACGTGCTTCCAGCGCGGCACCCACGTGCCCCAGCATGCTGTTCAGGGCGGCGCCCACCTGGCCCACCTCGGTACGCGGATCCGTGTCACGCTCGGACACCCGGTGCGGAAGCTCCACATCGCCCCTGTGCAGGGGCAGCCGGGTGACCTTCGTCGCGGTCGCGGCGACACGGCGCAGGGGCCGCAGCGCGATCCGGACGGTCGCGGCGCCCGCGATGCCCGCGGCGACCAGACCCGCGGCCGAAACACACACTTCGACGACGACAAGGGTCTTCAGGGTCGACTGGACACCGTTCATCGGCAGACCGACCAGCAGGCCGGCCTCCTCTCCGGGCGGCGCCCCGGACTGAACGCGGTAGTCGCCCAGCCCCGGCAGCGACACCGTGTGCGGACGGCCGTCGCGCGGCACCTTCTCGAGCGCTCTGCTCTGGGCGGCCGTCAGCCCCGCAAGCCGGTCGGACAGGTCCATGCCCGGGCCACCACCAGGGTCCGTGCTCCGCGCCGTGCCGGTCAGACCGCCGTCGTCGCCGGTGCGGGCGCCGACGGTGCCGATGGGCTGGCCCGGTACGGCGACGAAGCGCATGTCGTCGGGGCGCGGCTCCGGCGCGCGGGGAGGCCCGTACGAGCGCTGCACGGAAGCGCGCAGCTCGTCGTCGAGACGCGACTCCAGCGAGGAGTTGACGGCTATCGCGGTCACAGTGCCGATCACCGCGCAGACGACAGCGATCAGCATCACCGCCGAGACCACCAGCTGAGTACGCAGCGACCAGCGCCGGCCCCGCCGCGGCCGCCGCTTCACCGCTCGTCCTCCCCCGCGGGCTCTGCGGACCGGCTCGCGGAACCCGTGCGAACCGTGGTCCCGGCATGCTCATCGGACGCGGCCTTGATGAGATATCCGGCGCCCCGACGGGTGTGGATCATCGGCTGACGCCCGGCGTCGATCTTGCGGCGCAGATACGAGATGTAGAGCTCCACGACATTCGCACGGCCACCGAAGTCGTAGCTCCACACCCGGTCCAGTATCTGCGCCTTGCTCAGCACCCGGCGGGGATTGCGCATCAGATAGCGCAGCAGCTCGAACTCCGTCGCCGTCAGCTCGATCCCGCTGCCGCCCCGTGCCACCTCGTGGCTCTCCTCGTCCAGCGTGAGGTCACCGACGACGAGCACGGACTCCGCCCGCACGCTCAGCGCCCCCGACCGGCGCAGCAGCCCACGCAGCCGCGCGACGAGCTCTTCGAGGGAGAAAGGCTTGGTGACGTAGTCGTCGCCGCCCGCCGTCAGTCCGGCGATACGGTCCTCCACCGCGTCCCTGGCCGTGAGGAACAGGACGGGGACCTCAGGCAACACCCGCCGCAACCCGCCGAGCACGGCCAGCCCGTCCATGTCCGGCAGCATCACATCCAGCACCACCGCGTCCGGCCGCCAATCGCGCGCGGTGCGCAGCGCCGAGGCGCCGTCGCCCTCGGTCCGCGTCTCCCACCCCTCATAGCGCAGTGCCATCGACAGCAGGTCGCTGAGCGCGTCCTCATCGTCCACGACAAGGACGCGGCAGGGGCGGTGCCGGGGAGCGGCGGTCTCGTTCATACGCTCAGAGTGAGCGCTCACCCTGAGAGACTCCTTTGGGATTCCTGTGAATCCGCTGAGAATCCCGCACCTCGGAAGCCCGTCCGCCGGCGCACGAAGGGGGGCGGCACCTCCGCACAGGTGCCGCCCCCGGGTTCCCCGGCCCGTCCCGCCGCCGGTGAGGTTGCGGGCGTGAGGCGGGCCGGGAAGCCGGTCCGGCTCGGGACGCGAGCCGGTACCGGAGCCTCGGCCTTAGGGGGTGTCCGCCGCTGCCGCCCGGCCCGCCTCCAGCCGCGCGACGGGGATGCGGAACGGCGAACAGGAGACGTAGTCGAGCCCCACCTCGTGGAAGAAGTGCACCGACTCGGGGTCGCCGCCGTGTTCGCCGCAGATGCCGAGTTTGAGGTCGGGGCGCGTCGCGCGGCCCTTCTCCACCGCGAACCGCACGAGTTCGCCGACGCCGTCCCTGTCGATCGTCTCGAACGGGGAGACTCCGAAGATCCCCTTCTCCAGGTACGCAGTGAAGAAGCTGGCCTCCACGTCGTCCCGGCTGAACGCCCACACCGTCTGGGTGAGGTCGTTGGTGCCGAAGGAGAAGAAGTCGGCGCACTCGGCGATCTGGCCGGCCGTCAGCGCCGCGCGCGGCAGCTCGATCATCGTGCCGAGGGTGAGGTTCAGCTCCACCTCGTACCGCTCCTCGACCTCCGCGATGACCGCCTCCGCCTCCTCGCGGACGATCTCCAGCTCCTGCACGGTGCCCACCAGCGGAATCATGATCTCCGCACGCGGGTCGCCGCCGCCTGCCTTGCGTTCGGCCGCGGCCTCCGCGATGGCCCGTACCTGCATCGTGAACAGGCCGGGCACGACGAGACCCAGCCGTACGCCGCGCAGCCCCAGCATCGGGTTCTGCTCGTGCAGCCGGTGCACGGCCTGGAGCAGCCGCAGGTCGTTCTCGTTGGCGTCCTTGCGGGACTCGGCGAGCGCGACCCGCACCGACAGCTCGGTGATGTCCGGCAGGAACTCGTGCAGCGGCGGGTCCAGCAGCCGTACCGTCACCGGCAGTCCGTCCATCGACTCCAGCAGTTCGGTGAAGTCGCCCTGCTGGAGCGGCAGCAGACCCTCCAGCGCCTCGTCGCGCTCCTCCTCGGTGTCCGCGAGGATGAGCCGCTCGACGAGGCTGCGCCGCTCGCCGAGGAACATGTGCTCGGTGCGGCACAGGCCGATGCCCTGGGCTCCGAAGCGACGGGCGCGTGCGCCGTCCTCGGCATTGTCGGCGTTGGCCCGTACTCGCAGCCGGCGTACCCGGTCCGCGTACGCCATGATCCGGTGGACGGCCTTGACCAGCTCGTCGGCGTCGTCCGCCCCGGCGTGCATGCGGCCCTCGAAGTACTCGACGACGGGCGAGGGCACGACCGGCACCTCACCGGCGTAGACCTTGCCCGTGGAGCCGTCGATCGAGACGACGTCGCCCTCCTCGATCACCTTCCCGCCCGGCGTCTTCAGGCAGCGCCGCTTGGTGTCGACCTCCAGCTCCTCCGCACCGCACACGCAGGTCTTGCCCATGCCGCGTGCGACCACGGCGGCGTGCGAGGTCTTGCCGCCGCGGGAGGTGAGGATGCCTTCGGCGGCGAGCATGCCGTCCAGGTCGTCCGGGTTGGTCTCGCGGCGGATGAGGATGACCTTCTCGCCGGAACGGGACCACTTGATCGCGGTGTACGAGTCGAAGACCGCCTTGCCGACGGCCGCGCCCGGCGAGGCGGCGATGCCCCAGCCGATCTCGTCGGCGTCCCTGACGCCGCCGTTGCTGTCGAAGCGGGGGAACATCAGCTGCGCGAGCTGGTTGCCGTTGACCCGCTGCAGCGCCTCGGCCTCGTCGATGAGGCCCTGGTCGACGAGCTGGGTCGCGATGCGGAACGCCGCGGCGGCGGTGCGCTTGCCGACGCGTGTCTGCAGCATCCACAACTTGCCGCGCTCGATGGTGAATTCGATGTCGCACAGATCCCTGTAGTGCGTCTCCAGGGTCTCCATGATCTGCATCAGCTGGTCGTACGAGGCCTTGTCGAGCCGCTCCAGCTCGGCGAGCTGCACGGTGTTGCGGATGCCGGCGACGACGTCCTCGCCCTGCGCGTTCTGCAGGTAGTCGCCGTAGACGCCCTGCTGGCCGGTGGCGGGGTCGCGGGTGAAGGCGACACCGGTGCCGGAGTCCGGGCCGAGGTTGCCGAAGACCATCGAGCAGACGTTGACGGCCGTCCCCAGGTCCTGCGGGATGCGCTCCTGACGGCGGTAGAGCTTGGCGCGCTCGCCGTTCCACGAGTCGAAGACCGCCTTGACGGCGAGGTCCATCTGCTCGCGCGGGTCCTGCGGGAAGTCCCGTCCGGTCTCCTTCAGCACCAGATGCTTGAATTTCTCGGCCAGCATCTGCATGTCCGCCGTGTCCAGGTCGACGTCGCTGGTGACGCCCTTGAGGCTCTTGGCCTGCTCCAGGGCCTCGGCGAAGACCTCGCCGTCCATGCCCAGCACGGTGTCGCCGAACATCTGGATGAGGCGTCGGTAGGAGTCCCATGCGAAGCGTTCGTCGCCGGACTGCGCGGCCAGGCCGTTCACGGAGTCGTCGGAGAGCCCGATGTTGAGGACGGTGTCCATCATCCCGGGCATCGAGAACTTCGCGCCGGACCGTACGGACACCAGCAGCGGGTCGTCGGCCTGGCCGAGGTTCTTGCCCATCTTCCGTTCCAGCGCGTCGAGATGGGCGCTGACTTCGTCGCGGAGCGCACCGGGTTCCGCACCACTGTCGAGGTAGACCTTGCACGCCTCGGTGGTGATGGTGAAACCCGGAGGGACGGGGAGGCCGAGATTCGTCATCTCGGCGAGATTGGCCCCCTTGCCACCGAGGAGGTCCTTGAGGTCCTTGTTGCCCTCTGTGAAGTCGTAGACGAACTTCTGCGCTGCATCGTGATCCGGCACGGCACTCGACCCCTTGTGGACGGCTGGCCTGACGGCGGGGAGCGTACCCAGATCGAAGGCAGGGACGTACGTCCAGCGGTACGCCAAAGGGCCGTAACCACCCGGACGGCGAGGATCGAAGGCGGCGGTCTCCTCGTACGGCCGTAAAGATCGACTCCACAAGTCGAATTCACGACTTCGCCCCGCCACCGGCCACCCGTCGATGACCACTCTCCGTCATCACCCTCTTCGGGGGGTGAATCTAGGACGGGTAAAGTCGCGGGCTGCTCCTTGGAGATGTTGACCGCCCAGGTGAGCGCTCATGTGAGCGCAGTCCTGATCAGGGTGGCGAGAATCACGCCTGCGGGTGACTGCTTGGTCTCACAATGCGGACAGGCGGATCGGGGCTGCGGGCGGGACCGCGGCTTGCGGCCCGCGGCCCGCGGGCTCCGATTCGGGCATACGCACGCGGGCGTGCTCGCACCGTGAGGTTCACGCTCACGCCCCGAGGCTCACGCCACAGCGGTCACGCCGCGTTCCGCCGCACCTGCTCCAGCAGCTCCTGCAGGCGCAGGCCACGCCGCGCGTCCGGGTCCGCGGAACGCCTGCCGCGCACGGCCTCGGCGAATTCGCGGCGCAGCACCGGCCAGCCCTCTTCCAGGTCCAACTCCGCGGCGTCGTAGACGAGTTCGTCCTCTTCGCCGTAGAGCTCGATCCTCGTACGGGCGCGTGTGAGCCGTATCACGCCGGACAGGGACGCCTGACTGACGGCGCCGTTCTCGTGCTCGCAGGTCAGCTCGATCCACCGCCGCGAGTCCCCCGTACCGCGCACCTCGGTTATGGGACCTACGGCGAGGTCCAGCAGGTCCAGCAGGTGAGGTCCCAGGTCGAGCAGCGCACCGTGCTCCAGACGCCAGGCAGTGGCCATCTCCCCGCCCAGGAAGGCGCCGTGTATGTAGCAGGAACGAGCGCCGGTGACCTTCAACCGCCTTGCCCGGGACAGGAATTCGCGGGTGCCGGGGTGGTATCTCTTGCTCAGTACGAGCTGCGAGACGGCTCCTGCCTCGTCCACGGCGTCGGCGAGCGTACGGGCCGATGCGAGGTCGTCTCCCAGGGGCTTCTCCAGCAGCAGCGCCCGGCCGGCCAGCGCGGCACGTACGGCCAGCCCGGCCTGGACCGCGGGCGGTACGGCGAAGGCCACCGCCTCGCATTCGTCGAGGAGTTGGGCGAAGGAGGCCGCGACGGACGCCCCGTACGGCGCGGCGACCTCCGCCGCGGCCTCGGGCCTGCGAGCCCATACGGACACCAGTTCCGTCTCCGGTCCTGCCGCCAGCATCCGGGCGTGCATGGTGCGGGCCCAGGGCCCGGCGCCGACGAGTCCGACGCGTACGGGATCGCCGCTCCACGGCCCGGCCACGGTCCCAGTCGCGGTCCCGGTCCCGGTCTCCGTCTCGGTCTCGGTCTCCGTCTCGGTCATGGGGGCGTTCCTTCCGGGGTCAGCGGCCGAGGGCGGCGAGACGGGCGTCGGCTCGCTCGGGCGAGTAGAGGTCCTCCACGACGACGGCGGCGGCCCCGAGCAGCCCGGCCCGCTCACCGAGCCGCGAGGTGACGACGCTCAGATGCGCGGTCGTGCGCGGCATGGCCCGCTGGTAGAGCAACTCCCGTACGCCGGTGAGGAAAGGCGTGCCCGCGAGATCCCCGGCGATCATCAGCACACCCGGGTTGAGCAGCGTGACGACGGTGACGAGCACTTCGCCGACCCTGCGTCCCGCCTCCCGTGCGAGCCGCACCGCGTCCGGCTGTCCGGCGGCGAGATGGTCGCGTACGCCCGTGCCCGAGTTGGTGGCGATGCCGGCGTCGGAGAGCTGGGCGGCCAGCGCGCGGCCGCTGGCGACGGCGGCGAGGCAGCCGTAGGAGCCGCACATGCACAGCGCCTCCGGGCAGTCGTGCAGCCGGATGTGGCCGATGTCGCCCGCGCCGCCGTCGGTTCCGCGGTAGAGCCGCCCGTCGGCGACGACGCCCGCGCCGATGCCGGTGGAGACCTTCACCAGCAGGAAGGCCGTGCAGTCCGGGTGGCCGGCTCGCTGTTCGGCGTAGGCCATCAAGTTGGCGTCGTTGTCGACGAGTACGGGCACCTCAGGCACATCGGTCACGGGCCCGTCCGCGGCGATGTGCCGTGCCCACGCCTCCTGGAGTCTCTGCCGGATCGGGTATCCGTCCCAGCCAGGCATGATCGGCGGCTGCACGACCAGGCCCGAGGCCCAGTCGACGGGGCCCGGCACGGACAGTCCCATGCCGCACACCCGCTCGTGCGGGGTGCCGGTCTCCTTCAGCAGCGCCGCGAACCACTGCGCGAGCACGTCGAGTACGCGCTCCGGGCCGTCCGCGATCAGCATCTCGCCGGAGCGCTCGGCCAGTACATTGCCGGCGAGGTCGACCACGGCGGCGCTCGTGTGCCGGGTGCCGAGATCCGCGGCGAGCACGACGGCATGCCCCGCGTCGAACTCCAGCCGCGTGGAGGGCCGTCCGCCTCCCGGGCCCTCGACGGGTGCCGCTTCGCCCTCGCGCAGCCAGCCTGCCGCGAAGAGCTGGTCGAGGCGGTGCCCGACGGTGGACCGGGAGAGCCCGGTGGCCCGTTGCAGCGCGCCGCGAGTGGTGGCGCGGCCGTCCCGGATGAGCCGGAGCAGTGCTCCCGCGCTCGCCTGGTTCCCGGTCGTCGGCTTTCCGGTCATCGACTCCTCAGCTCTTGTCCGCACCGCTGGTGAGGCCCTCTGTCAGCAGCCGTTCCGCGGCGAGGAAGAGGAGCACCACGGGAACGGTCAGCACGACCGATCCTGCCATCAGCACGGTCTTGGACACCTCGATGCCGTTCGCGAGCTGCTGGAGGCCGAGCGAGACCGTCCAGTTCTCCGGCGTCGCGGCGAGGAAGAGCAGAGCGAAGAGGAACTCGTTCCAGGCGATCATGAAGATGTAGAGGCCGGTCGCCATCAACGACGGTGCGGCGAGCGGCAGTACGACCTTGCGGATCGTCTGCAGCCGCGAACAGCCGTCCAGAGCGGCTGCCTCCTCGATGCTGAGGGGGATCGTCGCGAAGTAGTTCCTGAGCATGTAGATCGAGACGGGCACGGTCTGCGCGATGTAGACGATCGCGAGCCCGACGATGCTGCCCTGCAGTCCGATCTTCGCGAACATCACGAAGAGCGGCACGGCCAGCAGGGTCGCCGGGAAGAGGTAGACGGCGAGGAAGAGCGCACTCAGATGCCGCCCGCCGAAGAAGCGCAGCCGGCTCACGGCGTACGAGCCGGGAATCGCTGCGAGCAGAGTCAGCACCACGGCGCCGAGCGAGGCGAGCGCGGAGTTGTAGAGCATGTCCAGGAATCCCTGGCCGCCCTCGGCGGTCGGCCTGAGGACTTCCTCGTAGGTGCTCAGGGTGAACTCCTTCGTGGACACCCACAGTTTGCCGGGGTCCAGCAGGAGCGCGTCGATGGGTTTCACCGACAGCAGCACCATGTAGTAGAAGGGCACCAGCGTGATCAGCGCGAGGAAGGCGATCACGACCCAGCGGAGCACGCCGAAGAGACGCTCCTCGAACCGGGCCCGGCTGAAGGGGACTTGGGCGCGGTCGGCGCTGCTCATGACGTGCCCTCTGCATGAGCTTCTCCGCCCGCACAAGTCAGAGGCGCGGGCATCGCGCACCTCTGCAGCCGGGTGGTTGTGCGTGCGTAGCTCATGAATCCTCCTGGACCTTCCTGCCGAAGAACGCGAAGTAGAGGCCCAGCAGCGCCATCAGGACGACTGCGAGCACGAGCGCCTGGGCGGCGGCGGCGCCCACGTCGAAGCGCGCGGTGAGGAATTCGTAGACGCGCACGGCGACGACGTCGGTGCCGGAGCCGCCGCCCGTCAGCAGATACACGTCGTCGAACTTGTTGAACTCCATGATGAAGCGCAGCACGCACAGCAGCGCGACGACGGGCATCAGCTGCGGCAGCAGCACATGCCGGAAGCGCTGAGTGGGCGCGGCGCCGTCGACCTTCGCCGCCTCCTCCAGGCTGTCCGGCACCGCCTGGAGCCGGGCCAGCAGGAAGAGGAACGCGAAGGGGAAGTAGCGCCAGGTCTCGAAGGCGATGACGGTCAGCAGCGCGAGCGGCAGCTCGAAGTCGAGCCCGAGCAGGGAGACTTCGTAGGAGCGCGTGGAGAGGAAGGCGACGGGGTCGTCCCAGCCGAGCAGCTTCGCGCCCCATTCGTTGACGATGCCGAACTGCGGGCTGAGGGCGATCTCCCACACGAAGGCGACGGCGACGACGGGCGCCACGTACGGCAGCAGCATCGAGCCCCGCACCAGGCTGCGGCCGCGGAAGGGCTTGCGCAGCGCCAGTGCGGCCACGAGGCCGAGCGCGATCGAGCCGGCCGTCGAGCCCACGGTGTAGAGGAGCGTCGTCCAAAGGCTGGTCCAGAACCCGGGAGAGCCGAAGACGGACTGGAAGTTCTCCAGTGACCAGTCGCCCAGCAGCCCCATGCCCTGGATGTCGACGAGCCTGGCGTTCTGGAAGGCGAGCAGCACCGTCCAGAGGATCGGCAGCACGACGACGACCGCCACGACGACCACGGTGGGCGTGACGAAGGCCAGGCCGGCGCGGTTCTCCCTGCTGCTCGCGGTGAGCGGACGGCGAGGGCCGCCGGGCCCACGCGTGCCGGGGAAGCGGCGGGGGCGCCCTCCGTCCGCGGTGCCTCCGGCGCCGGACCCGGCGCCGGACCCGGCGCCGGGACGCGGGGCGCCGTCCGGTGCGGTGGTCGTGGGATGCGTCATGGTTTGCGTACCTCGGGTGTGTGCGTACCTCGGATGCCGGCGTCTCCGGCGGGGGTGCGGGGGCTGCTCACCGCAGGGACTGCCGTAGCGCGTCGACCTCGTCCTGGGACTCTCGGGCCGCCTCTTCCGGCGTGGTCTGGCCGCTGGTCATGGCACCGATGGCCTTGGGTACGGGCAGTTCGCCGTTCGTAGCCCCGACGAGCGCGCCCTCGCCCTGTGTGAAGCCCCAGCGGCGCATCACGCTGACGCCGTCGGCCAGTTCGTCCAGCAGCTCGTCGGGATAGATCGAGTTCAGCGGCTTGCGGACCTCCGCCTCGACGCCGAGGCGGCTGGAGTGCCAGGCGCGGGTGTACTTGTCCGGGTCGTCCGAAGTGCCTTCCCGTACGGGGATCTTGCCTTCGGGGGCCATCCCGAACCAGTCCTCGTAGCTGTCGCTGAGCATGTACTTCACGAAGCTGCCGGCGGCCCCGGTCTCGGCGGTCCTGGTCACCGCCCATGAGGTGATCTCGCCGAACTGGACCGGCTTCTCACCGTCCGGCCCCTTCAGGGCCGTGGTGATGCCGCTGTTCCCGGCCAGGAACTCCTTGTTCTTCTTGCACTCCGGGCAGTTGGGCACGGCGTCGGCGCGCTGCCCGGACAGCTCGTCGAGAAGGAACGAGGACCACACCATCATCGGCGACCTGCCCGCGAAGTAGGTGGCACGGGTGGTGTCGACGGTCTGCGTCCCGGGAGCTCCGTGCTCGCGTGCCAGCCGGTCGTACGTGGCGAAGGTGCGGCGGCACGCCGGGGAGTCCAGCGTCACCTCGCCCTTCTCCACCAGCTGGCAGTCGTTGGCGAGCGCCAGGTCCTCGAAGCTCTGCTGGGTGAAGGGGTCGGAGGGGTCGGTGGCCAGCGAGATGCCGTGCATACGGCCGCGGTCGAGCTTACGGGCGGCCTTCAGGACCGTCTCGTAGCTGTCGGGTGCGGGCAGGCCGGCCTTCTTCAGCAAGTCCTTGCGGTAGACGAGGAGTTGGAGCCACGCGTCGGAGGGGACGGTGAGCCGGTCCGGGCCGTCCGAAGTCAGCTTCAGCGCATTCGAGTTGAAGGTGCCGCGGCCCAGTTCCTTGACGATGTCGGCGGGGGCCTTGGTGTTCAGCAGCCCGTTGCCGTACATCTGCCAGGCCTGGCCGAGCGGCAGGGAGCCGATGACATCGGGAAGATTGCCGGACGCCGCGGCGGACATGATCAACTGCGGGAGCTGGCCCTCGTCCACGCCGACGAGCTCGACGCGCACTCCGCTCTTCTTCTCGAAGCGGGCCACCATCTTCTTCTCCGCCGCCATGCGGGCCGGCAGGTTCTCCAGCGTCCACACGGTGATCTTGTTGTCCGCCTTGCCGGGCCCCGCCTGCGCGTCCGCCGAGCATCCCGCGAGCAGGGCGGCGCTCAGCGATACGGCCACGGCGGCCGCGGCCGGCTTCCTCACGCTCGAACGCCGCGTCCACATACGCACCTCTGCCTCGCCCTCATCCGGCTTCCGCTTTACCGCCATGCATCTCAGCACCACTTCTGTCTTTTAACAAGACGTAATTCTCATGTACCTTCGACGGAACTTGAGAGGTCCACGTCAGGGCCCCACGTGAAGGACCCAAGTCTTCGGAGTGCGTTGTGGAGCAAGTCGTCCAGTTCACCGGCCCGCGGCAGGTGGAGGTCGCCGAGCACGAACGTGCGCCGCTGCCGTACGGCCATGTGCGGCTCCGCACGCTCTACTCGGGCATATCGGCGGGTACGGAGCTGACCGCGTACCGGGGCACGAACCCGTATCTCACCCGCACTTGGGACCCGCAGGCCCGGCTCTTCCGGGACGGCGCGGCCGGCATCGAGTATCCGGTCGCCGGCTGGGGTTACTCCGAGGTCGGCGAAGTCACCGAGATCTCCCCCGAGTCGGCGGAGCTGCCCGGCATGCCCCGCGTCGGTGACCTGGCATGGGGAATCTGGGGCCACCGCAGCGAGGGCGTCGTACCGGCGGAGCGGCTGGCCGGGCACACGCTTCCCGCCGGGCTCGAACCGCTCGCCGGGGCGTTCGCCCGCGTAGGGGCCATCGCGTACAACGCGGTGCTCGGCGCCGGCATCAATCTCGGCGAGGACGTCGCGGTGTTCGGGCAGGGCGTCATCGGTCTGCTGACCACTCGCCTCGCCCGGCTCAGCGGCGCCCGCGTGACCGCCGTCGACGCTCTCGGCGTACGGCTGCCCGTCGCGCGGCGCTACGGAGCGGACGTCACCCTCGACGCCCGTGAGGACGAAGTCGCCGAACGCATACGGGAGTCGACGGACGGACGGGGCGCGGACGCGGCCATCGAGATCAGCGGTTCCTACGCCGCGCTGCACGAGGCGCTGCGCTCGGTCGCGGTGGGCGGACGCGTCGTCGCCTCCGGCTTCTACCAGGGGGACGGTGCGGGACTGCGGCTCGGCGACGAATTCCACCACAACAGGGCGCAGTTGATCTGTTCGCAGATCGGGGGCGTGCCGCAGGAGCTGGCCGGGCGGTGGAGCGTGGAGCGGCTTCAGCAGACGTTCCTGCGGCTGGTGGCCGAGGAGCGGGTGGATGTGAAGTCGCTCGTCAGCCACGTCGTCCCGGTCGCGGAGGCGGCGGACGCCTATGCGCTGCTGGACGAACGCCCGGCGGACGCCCTCCAGATCGTGCTCGCGTTCTGAGCTCCGCCGGACGGACCCCGTCCACGCCCCCGAGCGACCGACCCGAAGCACCGAAGCACCGAAGCACTCCGCGAAAGGCCCGCCATGTTCACAACCGCCTGCCAGGAGCAGCTGCTGCCGGGCGAGACCCTGCAGCAGAAGTGGGAGTCCGCCCGGTCCGCGGGCTACGGCGCCATCGAGCTGCGCGCACAGGGCGACTTCGCGTTCCGTGACCGGCTGCCCGAACTGCGCCGGGCGCTCGCGGACGGCGTCGTCATGCCGACGGTGTGCGTGGAGATGCGGCACTTCTTCGGCGCCTTCGACGAGGACCTGCGGCGCGACGCCGTGGAGCAGATGAAGTCGCAGCTCTCCGTCATCGGCGAACTCGGCGGCCGCGGTGCGATGACCCCCGCCTCGTACGGGATGTTCTCGCGCCGCCTGCCGCCCTTCGAGCCGCCGCGCAGCGAGGAGGAGGACCGCGAGGTACTGCTCGCCGGCCTGACCGAGCTCGGTGAGCACGCCCGCCGCGAGGGCGTCGCGCTCTTCCTCGAACCGCTCAACCGCTACGAGGACCACATGGTCAACAGGCTCGACCAGGCAGTGGAGTTGGTTCGTGCGACGGGGCTGGACTCCGTACGCGTCGGCATCGACAGCTACCACATGAACATCGAAGAGGCCGACCCTCCGGCGGCGATCCTCGCCGCGGCCCCCTACATCGGACACGCCCAGGTCAGCGACTCCAACCGCTTCCAGCCGGGCGCGGGCCACCTGGACTGGCCGGCCTGGCTCGGCGCGCTGGACGCCGCGGGATACGAGGGCGAGCTGGCCGTCGAGTGCCGGCTGACCGGCGACCCCGCCGAAGCGGTCCGTTCCGTACCGGCGTTCCTCGCCCGGGCCGCCGCGTGAACGCCGCCGCGCCGGCATCGGCATCGGCGACGGCATCGGCGACGTCGCGAGCCGCGCACAGCACGGCACAGCCCAACTCCCTGCCCCCGCACCGGTTTCCGGGAAGTGCGGAGCGCGCCCGTATCAGACGCGGCGCCCACCGCGTACTCCTCGGCAACTGGACGGGCGCCTCGACGGTGCCGTCACATGGTCTCTATCCGCACCAGTGGAGCTGGGACTCGGCGTTCATCGCGATCGGGCTGCGCCATCTCTCACCCGTACGGGCACAGCGCGAACTGGAGACGCTGCTGGGCGGGCAGTGGGACGACGGCCGCATCCCGCACATCGTCTTCAACCCCCGTGTGCCGCCGGACGCCTACTTCCCCGGTCCCGACTTCTGGCGCTCCTCCTCGGCGGGGGCCGCCGCGCGCGGCGGTACGGGCGCGCCTCGCCACGTGGAGACATCCGGGATCGTCCAGCCGCCCGTGCACGCGCTCGCGGCGTGGCTGGTGCATCTGGCGGACCCGGCGGCCTCCCGGCGCCGCGGCTTCCTGGCTCGGGTACGCCCGCGGCTGGCGGCCTGGCACCGCTACCTCGCCGAGCAGCGGGACATCGGTGGAGGCGGACTGGCCGCGGCCGTGCATCCGTGGGAGCCCGGCATGGACAACAGCCCTTGCTGGGACGGCCCGCTGGCCCGTGTCGAACCGGCCGCGGCGGACTCCTTCCGGCGCGCCGACCTCGCACACGGCGCCGCCGCCGACCGCCCCACCGACCTGGACTACGGGCGTTACGTGGCCCTCGCCGCCGGCTACCGCGACCACGGCTACCGGGACGCGGACGCACCGCATCCGTTCGCCGTCGAGGACCCCTCCTTCAACGGCCTGCTCATCGTCTCCGAGCACGCACTCGCCGCCGTCGCACGGGAACTCGGCGGCGACCCCGCACCGCACCGCGAGCGCGCCGCCGCGCTGACGGCCGCACTCGTGCGGCGGCTGTGGTCGCCGGAAGCGGGCCAGTTCCTCTGCCGGGACCTGCGCGGCGGACTGGGCGGCGGACTGCGCGGCGGCGACGGTTCGGACCAGGGCGCGCTCGTGGACGCGCGGAGCGCCGCGGGGCTGCTGCCGCTGATCGCACCGGGCCTGCCCCGGCACATCACCGCCGCCCTGCTGCGCACCGTCACCGGTGAGCGCTTCGGGCTGGGCACGAGAGTGCGGCTCCTTCCCAGTTACGACCTGTCCGGTCCGGCGTTCGACCCGTCCCGCTACTGGCGCGGCCCGGCCTGGTTCAACGTCAACTGGCTGCTGGAGCGCGGTCTCCGCCGCTGCGGCGAGACCGAGCGCGCGGACACGCTGCGCGCCGACGTGCTCGGTGCGGCCGCCGCGTCCCGCTTCGCCGAGTACCTCGACCCGTACACCGGAGCGGCCCGTGGTACCCGCGACTTCAGCTGGACCGCGGCGCTCGCCCTCGATCTGCTGAAAGGGCCGGATTCAGGCCATGAGTCCGGACCTGAGGTTCAGCAGGCCGGATTCACGTCAATGAGCCCAGAAGAGTTCACACCCGAGTCGCCCGAGTCACCCGAGTCACCCGAGTCGTCCGAGTCCGAGGAAGGACCCTGACCCCTGTGAATGCGACCGAGCACCGCCTGCTCGTGCACGAAGGCACCTTCGCCGTACTGGGCCCCTCCGGCGACGTGAGCGGCCCGCCCGGCTGGGCCCTGCCCAGTGCGCAGTCCGAAGGCACGGTCCCCGAGGGCCTGTTCGTACGTGACGCGCGGCATCTGAGCCGATGGCAGCTCACGGTCGACGGCTCGTCCCCAGCCGTTCTGGTGCCCGCATCCGACGGCGACGGCGCCGCCGTCCTCACGCCGCACGGCACCCGCGAGGAGCCGCCGGCCTACACCGTCTTCCGCCGGCAGGCCGTCGTGAGCGGCGAGTTGACCGAACGCATCCGGTTCACCAGCAACCTGGGCGAGGCCACGACCGCACGGCTCACGCTCACGGCCGACGCCGACTTCGCCGACCAGTTCGAGCTGCGCTCCGACCACCGCTCCTACGACAAGCCGCACACGGTCCGTACGCACGAAGTGCTGCCGGACGGCGTCGAGTTCGGCTACCGGCGCGGCGAGTGGCACTCCCGTACGAGCATCACCGCGGACCCGGCGCCGCTCACCGTAGAGGAAACCGGCAGCTCCGCACGGCAGTTGGGCTGGCTGCTGGAGCTCCCGCCGCACGGAACGGCGGAGTTGACGCTCCGCGTCACGGCGCACCCGCACGGCGCCCCGGTGCGCGGCCGACCGGCACCGGTGGCGGCGCCGGCACCGCCACCGGCAGGCGACCCGGCCGCCGTCGTCTCCTGGCTGCGGGCACGCACAGAGGAGTTCACCTCCGCGGAGCCCGTCCCCTCCCGTCTCACCGACTGGCCTGAGCTGGCCCGCGCCTGCGAACAAGGGCTCGCGGATCTGGCCGGTCTGCGCGTGACCGCCCGCGGCCCCGACGACGAGGAACTGCTCATACCCGGCGCGGGAGTTCCCTGGTTCCTGACCCTCTTCGGCCGGGACTCCCTCCTCACCTCGCTCTTCGCCCTCCCCTACCGGCCGCAGCTCGCCGGTCCCACGCTGCTCGCGCTCGCCGCCTCCCAGGCGCGCGAGGAGGAGCCCGAACGTCTCGCACAGCCCGGCAAGATCGTGCACGAGCTGCGCCACGGCGAACTGGCCCACTTCGGCCAGGTCCCCTACGGGCGCTACTACGGCTCGGTCGACTCCACGCCGCTCTTCCTGATCCTCCTCGGCGCGTACAGCGAACAGCTGCGCGGGAACGACGGCGACGACGGGACGGGCCGTCCAGACCGTACGGGCTGGCCGGACCTCGCCCGCCGCCTCGAACCTCACGCACGCGCCGCCGTCGACTGGATGTTCACCCACGGCGGCCTCGACGAACACGGCTACCTCGCCTACCACGCACACGAAGGCGGCCTCGCCAACCAGAACTGGAAGGACTCGCCGGGCGCCGTGTGCACCGCCGACGGCACACGCCCCACGGGCGCCGTCATGGTCGCCGAAGTGCAGGGCTACGCCTACGATGCGCTGTGCCGCACCGCGGAGCTGGCCCGTACGGACTGGCAGGACGCGGCCTACGCCGAACGGCTGTCGAAGGCGGCGGCGGCGCTGCGCGAACGCTTCGAGGCCGACTTCTGGATGCCGGAGCAGAACTTCCCCCTCCTCGCACTCGCCGCAGACGGCCCCGGCCGCAACCCGGCGGAAGGCACCCGCGCCGACGTACTCGCCTCCAACGCGGGCCATCTGCTCTGGTCCGGAATCCTCGGCCAGGAGGCGGGCGAGCGGGTGGGCCGCCGGCTGCTCCAGGAGGACTTCTTCTCCGGCTGGGGCGTACGCACGGTGGCCGCCGGCCAGGCCCCGTACCACCCGCTCTCCTACCACCGGGGCAGCATCTGGCCGCATGACAACGCCGTGATCGCTCTCGGGCTCGCCCGCTACGGGCTGCACGGGGAAGCCCGTACGCTCGCCGCCGGCATGGTCGAGGCCGCCGCCAGGCAGAGCTACCGGCTGCCCGAGGTGCTCGCGGGCTACGGCCGAAGCGACCACCCGGACCCCGTCCCCTATCCGCATGCCTGTTCTCCGCAGGCGTGGGCGGCCGCCACGCCGCTCGCGCTGCTCACAGCCGTGGGGGACGCTCCGGGCACCTGACACCCGCGCCGTCCCTCACCCGCCGCCCCTGGCCGCCATCCCCCCTGCGGCCGGGGGCGGCCTCTTCACGTGCGCGTTTGCGTACGCGTTTGCGTACGCGGCCTCGCGTGCTGCGTATTCCGGGCAGATCCGGGCACCGGGGGAAGAACACACCGGACGAACGAGGCCTGCGGAGGTCCGCATGAGCGAGCACACCTACCGGGTGACCGAGATCGTCGGCACGTCCCACGAGGGCGTGGACGCCGCGATCCGCAACGCGATCAGCCGTGCTTCGGAGACGCTGCGCCATCTGGACTGGTTCGAGGTCACGCAGGTGCGCGGCCAGATCGAGGAGGGGCAGATCGAGCACTACCAGGTCTGCATGAAGGTCGGGTTCCGGCTGGAGGCGGGCGAGTCCGCAGGAGGCTGACCTGCCCGCCCGCCTGCGCGCCTGCCCGCCCACCTGCCCGCGGGCGACCGGTCGCTGGAACCGTGCGGCGCACCAGACCGCCGCCCGGTCACATCCGCGAGGCACTCGCCGCGGGCGCGACCGGCTCAGGACTTCGGCGACTCCGGCTTGATGACGGTCACCCCGGGTGTGGCGGGCACCGGGATGTCCATCTCCATCAGCGCGGCAGGCGCCTCCGAGAGGTCGATCGTGCGCCGTACCAGCAGCTCCGGCTTGAACACGCCCGACTCGACGAGGCCGAGCAGCCCCGGGTACTCGTGCGCCTGGATGCCGTGGCTGCCGAGCACCTCCAGCTCGTGTGCGACGACGCGGTCCATCGGGATCGCCGGCGTGCCCTCGTCGGACGGCAGCAGACCGATCTGCACATGCCGTCCGCGCCGCCGCAGGCTCCGTACGGACGCACAGCAGGTGCGCGGATCACCGAGGCAGTCCAGGGACAAGTGCGCACCGCCGTGCGTGACTTCGAGGACTCCGGCCGCCGCGTCGTCGACACTGGAGACGTCCACGGTCGCTTCCGCGCCGAGGTCTTTGGCGACCTTCAGCGCCGCTGCGGAGATGTCCACCGCCACGACCCGTGCGCCGCTCGCGACCGCCACCATCACCGCGGAAAGCCCCACGCCGCCGCAGCCGTGCACGGCGACCCACTCCCCGGGCGTGACGCGGCCCTGCCGGACGACCGCACGGTAGGCCGTACCGAAGCGGCAGCCCAGGGCGGCCGCCGCGGGGGCCTTGAGCGAGTCGGGCAGCGGGACGAGGTTGCCGTCGGCGTTGTCGATCGCGACGTACTGGGCGAAGGACCCCCAGTGGGAGAAGCCCGGCTGGGTCTGCTGCTCGCACACCTGCTGGTTCCCCGTGACGCACTGCGCGCAGGCGCCGCAGCCGCAGACGAAGGGCACCGTCACGCGCCGCCCCACCCAGGGCAGCCCCGATCCGGAACCCGCGGCGACGACCGTCCCCGCGAACTCGTGGCCGCCGACATGCGGCAGCTTCACATCCGGGTCGTGGCCGCGCCACGCGTGCCAGTCGCTGCGGCACAGGCCCGTGGCGTCGACTTCGATCACCACGCCGCCTGGGGCAGGTGCGGGGTCGGGTACCGAGCGGAGCGCGGGGTGGTGTCCGAACTCCTCGTAGACGATGGCCTTCACAAGCGGCGAGTCTCTCAGTCACCTGACCTGCACACGCGCTTGCTTAGCCGTTCCGGATAAAACTCCGGCTGGTCCCGACCAAGCCCTGTGACAGGGGACTTCAACCGCCCGAAGTATCCAGTTCCGCCTCAGCGCCCACGCCTCCGGCGCAGTCGTAGGGGTCGTCGAGCCAGCCCTCGGGCAGCACGACCTTGTTGCGCCCGTGGGTGCGGCCGCGCGGGCCGTCCGCGCCGTGCGGCCACGGCTCGTCCTGGTCGAGGGCGTCGAGCAGCCCGGCCAGTTCGTCCAGCGAGGCGGCCACCGCGAGTCGCCGGCGGGCCTGCGAACCGAGCGAGAAGCCCTTGGTGTACCAGGCCACGTGCTTGCGGAAGTCGATCACTCCGCGCGCCTCGTCGCCCAGCCACTCCCCCAGCAGCGTCGCGTGCCGCAGCATCACACGCGCCACCTCGCCGAACGACGGCCGCGCGTACGCCTCTTCGCCCTCTCCCGCGAACGCCGCGACGAGATCGCCGAACAGCCACGGCCGCCCCAGACAGCCCCGTCCGATGACCACGCCGTCGCAGCCCGTCTCGCGGACCATCCGCAGCGCGTCGCCCGCGGACCAGATGTCGCCGTTGCCCAGTACGGGGATCTCGGGCACCGCCTCCTTGAGGCGGGCGACGGCGTCCCAGTCGGCGGTGCCGCCGTAGTGCTGTGCGGCGGTGCGGCCGTGCAGGGCGATCGCGGTGATCCCCTCGTCGACGGCGATGCGGCCGGCGTCCAGATACGTCAGGTGGCCGTCGTCGATGCCCTTGCGCATCTTCATCGTGACGGGGAGGACGCCCGCGTTGCCGACCGCCTCGTGCAGGATCGCCCGCAGCAGCGGCCGCTTGTACGGCAGGGCCGAACCGCCGCCCTTGCGCGTCACCTTGGGCACCGGGCAGCCGAAGTTGAGGTCGATGTGGTCGGCCAGGTCCTCGTCCGCGATCATCCGGACCGCCTTGCCGACGGTGACCGGGTCCACCCCGTACAGCTGGATGGACCGCGGCCGCTCGCTCTCCTCGAAGCGCACGAGCTGCATGGTCTTCGCGTTCCGCTCGACGAGCGCCCGCGTCGTGATCATCTCGCTGACGAAGAGGCCCTTGCGGGCGCCGCTGCCGGGGGCGGCGGTGTCGGGGGTGCCGCTGCCGGGGGTGGCGCCGGGGGCGGTGCCGGCGTCTGCCGCGGGACGGCCCGCGTAACCCCGGCCGCCTTCGGCACTGCGATCCCCCGGGGGACGGCCCCCGTAACCCCCGCCGCCTTCGGCACTGCGATCCCCCGGGGGACGGCCCCCGTACCCCCCGCCGCCTTCGGCACTGCGATCCCCCGGGGGACGGCCCCCGTACCCCCCGCCGCCTTCGGCACTGCGATCCCCCGGGGGACGGCCCCCGTACCCCCCGCCGCCTTCGGCGAATTCCCGGCACAGCGTGCGGAACGGCGCGTTCGTGATCCCGGCCATCGGCGCCAGCACGACAGGCGGCTGGACGGCGTGGGGACCGATGTGGAGCGGCGGCGTCATGACGTCGGCGTCCTCCGGGACGTTCGTACGGACGGTGCGGTCGCGGGCCGCTCCGGTGCGGGGCGGTGCGTTGCCTGCGCGGCGGGCGGCGGCGCGCGGCCTCCATTCTCCCGCATCGGCGCGGCGGCCGTACGGAGGGCACCGAAGGGGGCGGGGCGGGCCTGACCTTAGTCTGACCTTGGCCGGACAGAGTTGGACTGACAGATATTGAAATCTGTCATCCGTCATGCCATAGTTGTCATCGCAAGGCTCGCCGCCCTCACCACCCCAAGGAGCGCCCTATGCAGACCCGCAACCTCGGCAAGAACGGTCCCCGCACCTCGGCCCTCGGTCTCGGCTGCATGGGCATGTCCGCGCTCTACGGCGACACCGACCGGGCCGAGTCCATCGCGACCGTCCACGCCGCCCTCGACGCGGGCGTGACCCTGCTGGACACCGGCGACTTCTACGGCATGGGCCACAACGAACTGCTCATCAACGAGGCCCTGCGCACCGCACCCACCGCCCACCGCGAACGAGCCCTGACCAGCGTGAAGTTCGGCGCCCTGCGAACGGTCGAGGGCGGGTTCACCGGCTACGACGGCCGCCCCGAGGCGGTCAAGAACTTCGCCGCCTACTCCCTGCAGCGCCTCGGCACGGACCACATCGACGTCTACCGGATCGCCCGCCTCGACCCGGCCGTTCCCATCGAGGAGACGATCGGTGCCATCTCGGAGCTGGTGACGGCCGGCCATGTGCGGTACATCGGCCTCTCCGAGGTCGGCGCCGAAACCATTCGCAAGGCCGCGTCGGTGGCTCCCGTCAGCGATCTGCAGATCGAGTACTCGCTGATCTCCCGCGGCATCGAGGAGCAGATCCTCCCCGTCTGCCGCGAACTGGGCATCGGCGTCACCGCCTACGGAGTGCTCTCGCGCGGCCTCATCAGCGGCAACTGGTCCAGCGAACGGGAGCTGGCGCCAGGGGACTTCCGCAGCATGAGCCCGCGCTTCTCCGGCGAGAACCTGGACCGCAACCTCACCCTCGTCGAGGCGCTGCGCCGCGTCGCCGACGGAAAGGGGATCACCGTCGCCCAGACCGCCGTCGCCTGGGTTCTCTCGCGGGGCGAGGACATCGTTCCGCTGATCGGCGCCCGTACCCGCGAGCGGCTGGCGGAGTCCCTGTCGGCGCTTGACGTTACTCTCGACGCGGACGATCTCGACGCCATCGAGCAGGCGGTGCCCGCCGGTTCCGCCGCCGGCGACCGGTATCCGGCCGCCCAGATGGCGCACCTCGACAGCGAGAAATAGCCAGAACAGGGGGCCCGATGGTGTCGGAAGCGCTGACTGCGGAGCGTGTTCTCGAGGCCACCGAGGAGGTGCTGCGCCGCTACGGGCCCAGCAAGGCCACGGTGGTGGACGTCGCGCGCGCCCTCGGCGTCAGCCACGGCAGCGTCTACCGCCACTTCCGCACCAAGGCCGCCCTCCGCGAGGCGGTCACCCAGCGCTGGCTGGACCGCACCACCGAGCTGCTGGTCCCCGTCGTCGACGACTCCGCCCCGGCGGAGGAGCGCCTCGACCGCTGGCTCACCAGCCTCTTCGAGGCCAAGCGCCACAAGGCGGGCGGAGATCCGGAGCTGTTCGCCACGTATTCGGTCCTGACCGGTGACATGAGCGCCGTCGTCGACCGGCACATCGGCGATCTGGTCGGCCAGCTCGCACGCATCATCGAGGACGGCCGCCGGGAGGGCGTCTTCGCCTCCGACTCGGTCGGCTTCCCGACCGAGACCGCCCGTGCGGTGTTCCAGGCGACGGGCCGGTTCCACGACCCGGCGTATGCCGCGGAGTGGTCGCGTCCCGGCATCGACGAAGACTTCGCAGCCGTACGGACGTTGATCATCCGCGGCCTTCGCGCCTGACCGAGGGCCCGGACCCTTGAGCACCGGAGCGCCCGGCACCCACGGCACCCACACCGTCGAGCTGGGCCCTCACCTGGTGACGAAGCGCTTCCGCCACGCGGACGCCGGGGCGGGCGAACGGGAGTGGCGGGCGCTGCAGTTGCTCGCCGAGCACGCACCCGGGCTCGCCCCCGCTCCTTCGACGGCCGTACTCGGCACGGCGGAACCGGTGATCACCATGTCGCGGTTGCCGGGTGAGCCGCTGCGCGGCCGCACTCAGGACGGGAGAGCCCTCAACGCCCTCGCCGACGCGGTGATTTCTCTCCATTCGGCGCTCCCGCCCGCCGTCCTCGCCGGAGTCCCGCCCAGACCGGGCCTCCCGCACGAACTGACAGCACATCTGCGCTCCTGGGCCGCCCGCGTCCGCGTTCCGCCCCGCGGGGAAGTGGACGTGGCCATGGACCTGGGGCTCCGATGGCTGGCCGAATCGGACATGGAGAACGCCCCGCCGGACGTCCCCGCGGTCTTCGGCGCCGGTGACGGCAACCTCGCCAACTTCCTCCATGGCGGTCCCCCCGGGCCGCAGGGCCCAGGGGGAGGCTCCCGCGTACGGATCGTCGACTTCGAGGACTCCGGCCGCAGCGACCGCGCCTTCGAACTGGCGGAAATCACCGAGCACGTGGGCTCCTGGGTCGACAGCCCTCTCGACGTCCCCGCGTTCCTGTGCCGGTTCGCTCTGACGCCGGCCGAGTCCGCCCGGCTGCGGGAGTGCCGCCGGCTGCTCGCCCTCGTATGGCTGTTCCTGCTCTCCTCCGACGCGGAGCGGGAGCACCCACGCAACCCACCGGGCACGGCGGCGCGGCAGGCGCGCAGGCTGACGGCTCTGCTGGCCTGAGCGGCCGGGCCACTCCAGGACCCGTTGTCAGACCCGCCGAATACTCTGGGTGACGACTGGATCACCCAGGAAGAAAGGCGCATCATGACCGTGATGCTTGAGCGACCGACGTCACCCACGCCCATAGAGACCCCTGACGGCCCGCCCGGCTTCGAGGCGCTGTGCCGGACTCTGCTGAGCATGAACGTGCCCGACGGCTACCGGGCGGAGATCATCGGGGGAAACATCGTCATGTCGCCGTGGTCGAGGGGCTACTACTACCGGGGCATGGAGTCGCTCCGGGAGCAGTTGGGGCAGCATCTGCCCCAGGGTGAAACCTGCGGCGACGCTCCCTTCCTCTTCACCTTCCCCGGTCAGGAACGCGCGTACGGACCGGATGTCTACGTTGCGGCACGCGAGGCGTTCAACACCACGAAGCGGTACATCGACGGTGACGCACTCACCCTCGTCGCAGAGCTGACGTCGCCCTCGACCCGGACGGACGACTGGGAGGGCAAGGTCCGCGTCTACGGGCAGGCCGGCGTCCCCGTGTATCTGCTGCTGGACATGGAGGAGGAGTCGGCCACCGTCTTCTGGACGCCGTCCGGGAAGGGCTACAGCTCGCACACCACAGTGCCGTTCGGGAAGACGCTCCAGATTCCCGCGCCCTTCGACTGCGAGCTGGACACCACCGGCTTCGGAGCGCCGACCGGACACGGGGGCGAGCAGGCGGAGGGCAACTGACGCAGAGCGAGGGCCGGTTCCGCGCCACGGCGGAACCGGCCCTTCACGTTCGTACGGCTCAGCAGCCCAGCAGCCGCCCGGCCAGATAGCTCTCCATCTGGTCGAGCGAGACGCGGTCCTGCTTCATCGTGTCGCGCTCGCGCACCGTGACGGCGTTGTCGTCGAGGGTGTCGAAGTCGACGGTGACGCAGAAGGGCGTGCCGATCTCGTCCTGCCGGCGGTAGCGGCGGCCGATGGCGCCGGCGTCGTCGAACTCGATGTTCCAGTGCTTGCGCAGCGTCTCGGCGAGGCCGCGCGCCTTCGGCGACAACTTCTCGTTGCGCGACAGCGGAAGCACGGCCACCTTGACGGGGGCGAGCCGCGGGTCGAGCCGCATCACGTTGCGCTTCTCCAGCTTGCCCTTGGCGTTGGGCGCCTCGTCCTCGATGTAGGCGTCGAGCATGAACGCGAGCATCGCGCGGTTGACGCCTGCAGCCGGTTCGATCACGTACGGGACCCAGCGCTCCCCGGCCTCCTGGTCGAAGTAGGACAGGTCCTGCCCGGAGGCCTTCGAGTGCGCAGTGAGGTCGAAGTCGGTGCGGTTGGCGACGCCTTCGAGTTCGGAGAACTCGTTGCCGCCGAAGTTGAAGCGGTATTCGATGTCGGCGGTGCGCTTGGAGTAGTGGGAGAGCTTCTCCTGCGGGTGCTCGAACCAGCGCATGTTCTCTTCGCTCAGGCCGAGATCCGTGTACCAGGACCAGCGCTGCTGCATCCAGTACTCGTGCCACTCCTCGTCCTCACCCGGCTTGACGAAGAACTCCATCTCCATCTGCTCGAATTCGCGGGTGCGGAAGATGAAGTTGCCCGGCGTGATCTCGTTGCGGAAGGACTTGCCCGTCTGCGCGATGCCGAACGGCGGCTTCTTGCGCGAAGTCTGCTGCACGGCCGCGAAGTTGGTGAAGATGCCCTGCGCCGTCTCGGGCCGCAGATAAGCCACGGAGCCGGCGTCCTGCGTCGGGCCGAGATGCGTGGAGAGCAGCCCGGAGAACTGCTTGGGCTCGGTGAAGCCGCCCTTGTTGCCGCAGTGGGGGCAGTTGACGTCGGCGAGCCCGTTGGCCGGAAGCCGTCCGTGCTTCGCCTCGTACGCCTCCTCCAGGTGATCCGCACGGAAGCGCTTGTGGCAGGAGGTGCACTCGGTGAGCGGGTCGGTGAAGGTGGCGACATGGCCGGACGCCTCCCACACCTGCGTTGCAAGGATCACGGACGAGTCGATGCCGACGATGTCGTCCCGCGAGGTGACCATGGCACGCCACCACTGACGCTTGATGTTCTCCTTGAGCTCCACGCCGAGCGGCCCGTAGTCCCAGGCGGCACGCTGACCACCGTAGATCTCACTGCACGGGTACACGAAGCCACGGCGCTTGCTCAGGCTGACGATGGTGTCGATCTTGTCGGCGGCCACAGTGCTCTCTTCATCAACGGCGGACGGAATGCTTCAGGTTACCGATCCATGAGGGGGGCGGATCAAATCGGTTCGGCTATCGGTACGGCGAGCGATTCGCGGGCGCCCGCGGGCCCGCCCCGGCGAGCGGAATCCCGCCTCACCATTTGACAATCGTTTCCAAGTAGTCTGAAAATGACTGTCATGAACGCTTCCCGTCGGCTGATACGCGCCCTCGCCGCCACCACCGCTCTCGGCGTCGGCTCTCTCGCCCTCAGCGCCTGCACGAGCGAACCGGGCAGTGCGGACTCGGACGGGAAGGTGAACGTCGTCGCGTCCTTCTATCCCCTCCAGTTCATCGCCCAGCAGATAGGCGCCGAGCACGTCGAGGTCGAGACCCTCACCAAGCCCGGCTCCGAGCCGCACGACCTGGAACTCAGCCCCCAGCAGACCGGCCGGCTGACCGACTCCGACCTCGTCGTCTACCTCAAGGGCCTCCAGCCCGCCGTGGACGAGGGCATCCAGCAGGCCGAGCCGGAGCACGTCGCCGACGCGTCCTCGTACGCCTCGATGGAGAAGCACAGCCAGGACGTCCACGGCGAGGAGGACCACGGCAAGGGCCACTCCCACTCCCACTCGGACTCCGGGCAGGGCGGCGACCCGCACGTCTGGCTCGACCCCGTCCGCTACGCGCAGATCGCCAAGGGCGTGGGCAAGGAGCTCGCCGAGGCCGATCCGGCACACAAGAAGGACTACAAGAAGAACACCCGCGCCCTGACCGAGCGCCTGCACTCCCTCGACAAGGAGTTCAAGAAGGGTCTGTCGCGCAAGAAGACCGACACCTTCATCACCACTCATTCCGCCTTCGGCTATCTCGCCGAGCGCTACGGGCTGCACCAGGCCGCCGTCTCCGGCATCGACCCGGAGTCCGAGCCGAGCGGCGCCCGCATGAAGAAGCTGCACAAGATCGCCAAGGCGGACGACGTCGACACCGTCTTCTTCGAGTCGAGCGCCAGCGACAAGACGGCCAGGACCCTGGCGAACGATCTGAACCTGAGGACCGGGGTACTCAGCCCACTGGAGACCGTGAACAAGGGCCAGGACTACTTCTCGGTCATGCACCAGAACCTCATCGCGCTGCAGTCCGCGCTCGGCGCCAACTGAGCCCCCTCCGCTCCGGACTCCTCCCCCGCAGCGCAGGGAATCCGGCAGCGAATCCGAACCCGAACCCGACCCGAGCCCCGCTCACCGACCACCGAGGAAGGGCCCCGCCCATGGCCGCACCGCAGCCCGTGATGTCCCTCCGGGCCGCCACCGCCTCGCTGGGGGCGCGCACCGTGCTGCGCGGCGTCGACCTGACCGTGGGCAGCGGCGAGGTCGTCGCGCTGCTCGGCGCCAACGGCTCGGGCAAGTCGACGGCGATCCGGGCGGTCATCGGCCAGGTGCCGCTCTCCGGGGGCGAGCTGGAGCTGTTCGGCACCCCGTTCGCGCGGTTCCGCGACTGGCGCCGCATCGGCTACGTGCCGCAGCGCTCCACGGCCGCCGCAGGCGTGCCCGCCACCGTGCGGGAAGTCGTCTCCTCCGGCCGCCTGGCCCGTACGAAGCTGCGCCCGCTGGGCCGGGCGGACAGAGCCGCCGTCGCCCGTGCCCTCGACGTCGTCGGGCTCGGGCACCGCGCCAAGGACTCCGTCAACGCCCTCTCGGGCGGGCAGCACCAGCGCGTACTGATCGCCCGTGCGCTCGCCGCCGAGCCCGACCTGCTGATCATGGACGAGCCCCTGGCCGGCGTGGACCTGGCCGCCCAGGACGTACTGGCGGACGCGCTGCGTGAGCAGGTCGGACGCGGTACGTCCGTCCTGCTCGTCCTGCACGAGGCGGGGCCTCTCGCACCGCTGATCGACCGCGCGGTGCTGATGCGCGACGGACTGGCCGAGAGCGTCGCCGACCCCGAACGCCTCCACGACCTGGCCTGCCACCCGCACGACACCCGCGACGCCGCGGCAACGGCCGCAGCCATACAGAGCGGACTCTCCGTGAGCGAAGCCAACCCCGGGACGCGCGCATGACCGAGCTGCTGCACTACCCGTTCATGCAGCGCGCCCTGCTCGCCGCACTGCTCGTCGGTATCGCGGCCCCGGCCGTGGGCATCTACCTCGTACAGCGCCGCCAGGCGATCATGGGCGACGGCATCGGTCACGTCGCGCTGACGGGCGTCGCCCTCGGCTTCCTGCTGGGCACCAGCCCGGTGTGGATGGCGATCGCCGTCGCCTCGCTCGGCGCGATCACGATGGAGCTGATCCGCTGGCACGGGAAGGCACGCGGCGATCTGGCCCTCGCGATGCTCTTCTACGGCGGCCTGGCAGGCGGCGTCCTGATCATCAACTTGGCGCCGAACGGCTCGAACGCCAGCCTCACCACATATCTCTTCGGCTCCATCACCACCGTCTCCGACTCCGACGTGGTCGCCATCGTCTGTCTGTCGGCCTTCGTCCTGGCCTGCTCGCTGGGGCTGCGGCGGCAGCTGTTCGCGGTCTGCCAGGACGAGGAGTTCGCACGCGTCACCGGCCTCCCGGTGCGGGTGCTGAACCTGCTGCTCGCCGTCACCGCAGCGGTGACGGTCACCGTCGCCATGCGGGTCGTGGGCCTGCTGCTGGTGAGCGCGCTGATGGTGATTCCGGTGGCCGCCGCGCAGCAGGTCACGCGGGGCTTCGCCGGCACTCTCGGGCTGTCCGTGATCTTCGGGGTCGCCGTGACCCTGTCCGGGACCACCGCCTCGTACTACGCGGACGTGCCGCCCGGCGGCAGCATCGTGGTACTGGCCATCGCCGTCTTCGCCCTGGTGACGGTCCTGGCGGCGCCGCTCGCGAAGCGCAGGGCCGCGCTGCAGGGGGCGGCGGCGGCCGGCGGAGCGACGGGGGGAGGCGGCCCGGACGGCGGCGTCACCGGCGGAGACCGGAGCGAAGGGGACCGGCGCGAAGGGGACCGGCGCGAAGGGGACCGGCGCGAAGGGGACCGGCGCGGCGGGGACCGGAGCGGCGGGGACTCGGGCCAGGGGGACCAGGACCGCAGGGACGCGGACCACGCGGACCCGGACCACGGGGTGACGGTCGCCGGCGGGGCACGGTCGGGCCGCCGGCCGCGTCCCCAGGACGGGGACGGTGCCTCCTCCCACCGGGACCAGGCCTCCTCCCGCGACGGCAGGGGCGCCGAAGGCGCGGCCTAGAGCCCCGGTCGACCGCTGGTTTCCGGGCGTGGGGCCCCGCGCCCGCGCTGCCTGGCACAATGACCGGGCAGGTTCAGTGAGCGAGACGAGCGAAGGAGACAGCGTGACCACCGCAGGTCCCCCAGTCCGCGGCCGGTCGACGCGGCAGCGTGCCGCAGTCTCGGCGGCACTGGCTGAGGTCGAGGAGTTCCGCAGCGCGCAGGAGCTCCACGACATGCTCAAGCACCGCGGGGACTCGGTCGGGCTGACCACCGTCTACCGCACGCTGCAGTCCCTCGCCGACGCCGGTGAGGTGGACGTCCTGCGCACCGACGAGGGCGAATCGGTTTACCGCCGCTGCCACAGCGACGACCACCATCACCATCTCGTGTGCCGCCACTGCGGCAAGGCCGTCGAGGTCGAGGGCCCGGCCGTGGAGAAGTGGGCGGACTCCATCGCCGAGGAGCACGGCTTCGTGAACGTCGGCCACACCGTCGAGATCTTCGGTACGTGCGGGGACTGCGCCGCCGAGAAGTGACGGCGCCGAACTGACGGCGCTCGTCCGCCTCTCCTGCCGCGTGTCCCGCACGCCGCGTCCTTCGACGACGAGCACCGCGATCTGCGAGGGACGACGGGGCAGCACGCAACCGGATGCACAAAAGGTACGCATGTGACTTCATGGGGCTATTACCCGCAGTGGCACCAGGAGAGAGGGCACCACATGAAGGTCGCAGTGATCGGTGGAACCGGGCTGATCGGATCGCAGGTCGTGACGGACCTGAACGCGGCCGGACACGAGGCCGTACCGCACTCCCTGTCCACAGGAGTGGACGTCATCACCGGCCAGGGCCTGGAAGCAGCCTTGGCGGGCACTGACACCGTCGTCAATCTGACGAACTCCCCGACCTTCGACGAAGCCTCGTCCGCCTTCTTCCAGACCTCGATGGACAACCTTCTCGCCGCGAGCGAGAAGGGCGGAGCCGGGCACTTCGTCATCCTCTCCATCGTCGGCGTGGAGCAGGTTCCGGAGCTGGACTACTACCGGGCCAAAGTGCTCCAGGAGGACATCCTCAAGGCCGGGCGGATCCCCTACTCGATCGTCCGCGCCACGCAGTTCATGGAGTTCATCGACGCGGCCATGTCCTGGACCGTCGACGGCGACACCGTCCGCCTGCCGCGGACACCTCTTCAGCCGATCGCCGCGGCCGACGTCTCCCACTACGTCGCCGAGGTCGCCGCCGGCGCCCCCACGGGCGGCGTGCTCGACGTCGCCGGCCCCGAGGTCCACCCCCTCGACGAACTCGGGCGGCTCACCGTCACGGCCAAGGGCGACGGACGGTCCGTCGTCACGGATGACAACGCCGGCATGTTCGCCGCCGTACACGGCGACGTCCTCACTGCTCCGGCCGGCGCCCGCATCGCGCCCACCAGCTTCGCCGACTGGCTCTCCTGAGCCCGGCAGGCCCCGGCCCACCGGCCGCAGGCCGCCGTCGGGCGAACAGCACACCTAGGAGCTCTTACCGTCCCCGCCGTTCCCGCGCGCTCCGCCGAAGCGGCGGTCGCGCTTGGCGTATTCGAGGCAGGCCCGCCACAGGTCACGGCGGTCGAAGTCCGGCCACAGCACGTCCTGGTAGACCATCTCGGCGTAAGCGCTCTGCCAGATCAGGTAGTTGGACGTGCGCTGCTCGCCGGAGGGACGCAGGAAGAGGTCCACGTCCGGCATGTCCGGGTAGTACAGGTACTTGGCGAGGGTCTTCTCGTTCACCTTCGACGGGTCGAGCTTCCCGGCCCTCACGTCCTCGGCGAGCGCCTGCGCCGCGTCCGCGATCTCCGCGCGGCCGCCGTAGTTGACGCAGAAGTAGAGCGTCATCGCGTCGTTGCCGACGGTCTGTTCCTGCGCGACCTGCAGCTCGCGCACCACGGACTTCCAGAGCTTCGGCATCCGCCCGACCCAGCGGATACGGATGCCCAGTTCGTCCATCTCGTCGCGGCGGCGCCGGATGACGTCACGGTTGAAGTTCATCAGGAAGCGCACCTCTTCGGGCGAGCGCTTCCAGTTCTCCGTGGAGAAGGCGTACAGGGAGAGGTTCTTCACGCCCATCTCCAGGCAGCCCTTGAGCACGTCGAGCACGACGCCCTCGCCGACCTTGTGCCCCTCCGTGCGCGGCAGACCCCGCTGCTTCGCCCACCGTCCGTTGCCGTCCATGACGCACGCCACATGGCCGGGGACGAGCTCCGGCGGGATCTCGGGCGGGCGTTCGCCGGAGGGGTGCGGCTCGGGCGTGACGTACTCGCGACGCTGCCTCTGCAGCATTGCGCGGCGTGCCATGGTCGTTCAGCTCCAGGGATGGACGGGGCGGGGTCACGGTGCGGGAAGCGCCGGGGCACGGGCGAGCGTAGCCGACGCCCGGACGTCACCGCCGGTCAGGACCGCGGTCAGGACTGTTTTCAGGACCGCGGTCAGGGCTGCGGCCAGGACTGCCGGGCCTCCGGTTCCGCCGGCGGCTGCGGCCGGGACTGCGCCGGCGGCTGCGGCTGGGCCTGCGGCTGCTCCTGCGCACCCGCGGGCCCCGTCGTGCGGTCGACGTAACGCAGCGAGCGCAGCCCGCGCTCCATGTGCCAGTGCAGATACGCCGAGACCAGCCCGGTGCCCTCCCGGGCATGCCTGGCCTCGCTCGCGTCCGCCGTCTCCCAGTCCCCCGTGAGCAGCGCACCGAGCAGCCGCAGCGTCTCCGGCGACGGTACGACGCTGCCGGGCACCCGGCAGTCGCCGCACACCACGCCGCCGGAGGCGACCGAGAAGAAGCGGTTGGGGCCGTGCAGCCCGCACTTGGCGCAGTTGTCGAAACTCGGCGCGTAACCGCCCATGGCCAGCGAACGCAGCAGGAAGGCGTCCAGCACCAGACTGGGCGTGTGCTCGCCGGCGGCCAGCGTGCGCAGCCCGCCCACCAGCAGCAGATACTGCTGCACGTTGGGCTCGCCCTCGTGGTCGGTGAAGCGCTCGGCGGTCTCCAGCATGGCCGTACCGGCGGTGTAGCGCGCGTAGTCGGCGACGATGCCCTGCCCGTACGGGGCGATGGTCTCCGTCTGGGTGCACAACGGCAGCCCGCGGCCGATCAGTTCACTGCCCCGTGCGAAGAACTGCACATCGACGTGGCTGAAAGGCTCCAGCCGCGCCCCGAATTTCGACTTCGTACGCCGCACCCCGCGCGCGACCGCCCGCACCCGGCCGTGCCCGCGCGTGAGCAGAGTGATGATCCGGTCCGCCTCGCCCAGCTTCTGGGTGCGCAGCACGATGCCGTCGTCGCGGAACAGACTCATGCGGGCCAGTATCCCGTACGGGCCCGTCGGAGGACGCCGCTCCGGTCGGGGAGCACGGCGGCGCCCTCAGTACGGCGGCACCGTCAGCACAGCGGCGCGCGAGCCGTCAGCACAGCGGCGCGTTGAAGCGGATCAGGGACCACTGGCCCTCGCGCAGTCGCAGGGTGGTCGGTGCGGTGTTGCCGAGTTCGGGGAACGTCCGCCGGTACTCGGACAGCGGAATGCCGAGGACCGTGCACAGCATCAGCCGGATCAGGGTGTTGTGCGATACGACCAGCACCGTTCCGTCCGGATGGGCGGCAGCGATGTCGTGCAGGGCCGCCAAGCCCCGTTCGGCGGCTGCGGCCGGGTCCTCACCGCGGGGCAGCGGCGATCCGGCGGGGTCGCGGTGGAACGCCATGAGCCGGTCGCCGAAGGCCTGCCGCATCTCCGTCTTCGTCATGCCCTCGCCGTCTCCGAAGTGCAGTTCCCGCAGGCGCGGTTCGCAGCGCAGCGGGAGGCCGGCCGCTTCGGCCGCCGGAGCCGCCGTCAGGCGGCACCTGCTCAGCGGTGAGCAGAGCACCGCCGCCAACTCGCCGTGCCTGGACGCCCATTGGGCGAGGTCACGGCCCTGCTCGGCGCCTCTTTCCGTCAGCTGTACGTCGCTGCTGCCCGCATAGCGGTTCTCCGCGTGCCACACGGTCTCGCCGTGCCGCACCAGCACCAGTTCCGTCACGTAAGGCTCCTCTGCACAGCGTGCGCGGCCAGTTCGGACGGGAGCCAGCCGCGCCGTTCCAGCTCCCGCACGAGCCGCCGGTAGGACCGCAGCAGGGGCTCCTGATGCTGCGTGCGCGGTTCGAAGGTCTCCCGTGTCCGCACCATCGCACGGCTCGCGGCGCCGATGCCGTCGGCACCGATGCCGTCAGCGCCGCTCCCGCCCCCGCCCCCGGCACCTTCGCCGAATCCGGGGGATGCGGCGAGCAGCGCCATGCCGAACGCCGAGCCGTGCTGCTCCGTGACGCGCGCGGGCCGGCCGAGCACGTCCGCGCGCAGCGCACTCCAGACGCGGCTGCCGCTGCCGCCTCCGCCCAGGGTGAGGCCGCCGTCGGTGGGCACTCCGAGCAGGTCCAGCCGGTCCAGCGCCAGACGTTCCACGAACGCCACGCCTTCCAGCAGGGCGCGGTAGTGCTCTGCTTCGTCCAACCGGTTCCCGGGCCTCTCCAGCAGGAATCCGTGCGCCGCGGGTGCGGCGAAGGGGAAGCGCTCGCCCGTACCGGGCAGCGGGTAGGCCACGGTGCCGGCGGGCCCGTGCCGCTCCGCGGCCGCGTCGAGGGCGGCGAACCGCTCGGGCGGGAAGACCGTCTCCAGGGCCCGTCCGCCGGCGCTGGACGCGCCACCCGGCAGCCAGAGTCCGGTGGGTGAGCGGTGTGCGTATACGGCCCCGTCGGGGTCCCGGGGCAGGCGAGGACTGACGCCCTTGACCACGAGGGTGGTGCCGAGCACCGAGTTGACGTCCCCGATATCCGTGGCGCCGACGGCCAGTTGGGCCGCGCAGCCGTCGGTCATGCCCGCCGTCACCCTCGTCCCCGGCGGCAGTCCGGTCTGTTCCGACGCCGCTTCGCAGACCAGGCCCAGGGTGGTGCCCGGTGCAACCACGGGCGGCAGCACCTCGGGCGGGACCTTGAGGGCCTCCAGCACCTCCCAGGGCCAGTCGTCCTCGGTCAGGTCGAAGCCGGACTTCAGCGCGTGACTGCTGTCGGTGGGGGTCGCGTGACCGGTCAGCCGCCGGTTCACGTAATCGTTCTGGTGCGTCAGCCGTACGCCGGGGGCGCGGGCGCCGTCGCCGTCGCCGTCGCGCAGCAGCCGGCACAACTTCGGCAGCCCCCAGGAGCG
Source organism: Streptomyces sp. DSM 116795 (assembly GCF_055792905.1). Taxonomy (NCBI): domain Bacteria; kingdom Bacillati; phylum Actinomycetota; class Actinomycetes; order Kitasatosporales; family Streptomycetaceae; genus Streptomyces; species Streptomyces sp. DSM 116795. The sequence continues at coordinate 5,391,080 of NZ_CM147707.1, read as the reverse complement.
CTGCATGTGCCCGTATCCCAGCCGCTCCCAGATCTCGCCGCCGCAGGAGTCGGCCTCGGCCGCCTCCTGTTCGGCGCGCGCGTCGTCGTACATCAGGCCCGGGGTCAGCGCCTCACCGTCGGCTCCGGCCAGCAGGACCGTTCCGGAGGTGGCGTCGACCGCCACACCGCCGACCCGGGCGGGCGGCACGCCCTGCAGCGCCTTTCGGCAAGCGGCCGCGGCGGCGGTCCACCACTCCTCCGGTGACTGGGTGTGCCGCACGCCCTCCCGGTGGCTGGTGAGGGGGACCGCGCCCCGGCCGAGCACCCGGCCCTCGCGGTCTGCCGCGAGGGCGCGGGCGCCCGTGGTGCCCAGGTCGATGCCGATCCAGACGTCCGGGCAGGTCACGCTCCGCCTCCAGGGGTGGGCCGCGGCGGACTCGGCGAGGGATACCGCGGGTCAGCTCTGCTGAGCCGCGCCGTCACGCCGTACTGCCGGCGACGGCCGTGGGGGTGTCTGCCGCGCGGCGCTGTTCGCCCGGGTCGCTGGGGTCCTTCAGCCGGGTCGAGAGGACGGCGACCACGAGGTAGAGCGCGCCGAAGACGATCGCGACGCCGCCGCCCCCGATGAACGGGTAGCAGATCGTGACCAGGAACGGCCCGACGAACGCGGCCCCGCCCGCACCGAAGTTGAGCACGGCCAGCGAAGCCCCCTTGTCCTTGTGCTGCACCATGGACGGCATCAGGGCGGACAGCGGTACGAAGCCGGCGAGCAGCACGCCGTAGACGCAGCCCAGCACGATGGCGACGGTGAAACTCTCGCTGGCCAGCGAGACGAAGTACCACAGCGGCGTGGCGATAGCGCAGCCGAGACAGCCGAAGAAGGTGACGGTGCGGCGCCAGCCGAAGTAGTCGCCGAAGACGCCGAAGAAGAGGTTGGCCGCGATGTTCGCGCCGTAGGTGATCGCGGTCAGGGTGGAGAGCTGGGCGATGCTGAGGAAGCCGTCCGCGTCGCCGGCCGTGCCGAAGGTGAACGGGAACATCGCGAAGAAGCCGTACTGCGGTGCGGTGTTGACGATGCGCACCAGCCCGCCCGCGAGAGTGCGCTTGTCGCGCCACAGGATGTCCACGCCCTCCATCAGCCTGCGGTAGCTCCGGGGCTCGGCCACCGACGAGTCGGCGATCGGGAGCAGCCCCTGGGGTTCCCGTACGGCGAAGGAGCCGATGGCGCCGCCGACGGCGACCAGGACGAGGGACAGCACCAGGGTGTCCCGCAGGCTCATGCCCAGTGGCCCGATGGCCAGCGCGGCGACGCCGGCGCCGAGGGTGGGGAGGCCGCCGGTGAAGGCGAACCAGAACCAGCCGGCGACCGATCCCCGCATCCGCTGCGGGCTGGTCGTCTGGGCCCACACCAGGAACGCGAACGCGAACAGCGGGTAGGCGAAGCCGCGTATCCCGTAGACCAGCGCGATGAACGGCAGGCTCTGGCTGGGGATGGCGAAGAAGAGGAAGACGATCTCAAAGCCGACCCACCATGCCGCGCCCAGCCACATCACCCGGCGCGGGCCCCAGATCGCGGACAGCGTGCCGGAGAACCAGGACGCGACCATCACGGCGATGCCGTACGCGGTCACCGTGGCGAAGGACGCCTGGCCGCCGGCGAGGCCGCCGCCGCCGGGCTGCTGCAGATAGTCGGTGAGGTAACTGATCTCGACCCCGTCACCGATCATGTAGATGAAGACGCCGACGAACCCCCACACGAGCGGCCGGGGGATGCCGATGCGTTCGATCCCGCGCGGTACGTAGTCGGGTGCGTCGGGCGCGGGCGCGCCTCCCGGCCCGGCCGGGCCGTGGGGCGCTTGTGAGGTGGTGGTGCCGCGGCCTGTGCCGAGCGCCGCCTGTGATGTCTCCGGCTCGTTCATGGGTCTCCCCTGTGCGGGTGCGGTCCCTGTGGCGGATGTGGTCCTTGCCGGACCAGCAGGCCGGGGAGCCAGTGCCCCTCACGGCACTGGGCGCCCTGGCGCAGTTCGCTGTGTGCGGCGCCCGCGAACGGATCGCGGTCTGCCTTCACCGGACGCACCGTAGAGCGTGTTTTTTTCACACGCAATACGTTAAGAGCGATCGATCTCCGCGACGTGCACCCGCACCGCCTCCCGGAGCTCCGCCAGCGTCTCCGGGGCCGCGCCGTCGTCGACCACCAGGTCGTCGTAGCCGGAGAGCGGAGCCAGCTGGTGCAGCGCGGTCCGCGTCAGCTTCCCCGAGTCCATCAGCAGCACCCGCTTCGAGGCCGAGGCCAGCATCGCCCGCTTGACCTGGACGATCTCCTGCTCCTGGTGGAACGTCATGGCCGTGCTCATCGCCGAGGTGCTCACGAACGCGACGTCGACGTGGACCCTGGCGATCGCCTCGGTGCAGGACAGCCCGTTGAAGGAGTCGTGGGTGCGGGAGTACTCGCCGCCGAGGGCGATCAGCCGCATGTCCGTGACGCCGCACAACTCGTCGATGGCCCGCCGGTAGTTGGTCACCACGGTCAGGGGCGTGAACGGCTCCAGCAGCCGGGCGAGCTGCAGCGCGGTGGTGGAGTCGTCCAGCAGGAGGGACGTGCCGGGCTCGACGAGCCCGGTGGCGCACCGGGCGATCGCCCGCTTCTGCTCCAGCCTGGCGCCGAGCCGGTATTCCACGTCGCTCTCGAAGACCGTGGAGGGCTGCGCGGAGACGCCGCCCCGGAACTTGCGCAGCAGGCCGCGCCTGGCCAGGTCGTCCACATCCCGGTGCACGGTCATCACACTGACGCCGGTCAGTTCCGCCAGTTCGTTCGCCGTCGCGGAGCCGTTTTCCGCCACGTACTCGGCGATCGTCTGCTGGCGGGACTCCTGTGGCCGTGCCGCACGGCGTCGAGAACTCATGGGCACAGTCTGCCGACCGAGGGCGCGCGGTGGGGCCGCCGGGCCCGCTCGGCGACCGGGATCGACGCCCGGGGGGTCGCCAAGTAACATCCTGGATGTTAATTTCACGTTCGGGACGGGACCTCTCGTCCCGAACAAGCCCCACCAGCGGAGAGGTGCCCCCATGCAGGACGGTCGGCTGCAGGCGGTGGTGTTCGACCTGGACGGAGTCCTCGTCGAGAGCGAACACCTGTGGGAGGAGAACTGGACCCGTTACGCGGAAGCCCACCACACCCCCTGGACGCCCGAGGACACCCGTTCCGTACAGGGCATGAGCGCCCCCGAGTGGGCCGCCTGCCTCTGGCGGCTGACCGGGCGGCCCGACGGCGGTCCCGAAGGCACCGAGCGGAGCGTCGTGGACGGGATGGTCGCGGACTTCGAGAGCGGACGCGTGGACCTGCTGCCCGGCGCCGAACGGCTCGTCACCGCCGTCGCCGCACGTGTCCCCATCGCACTGGCCTCGTCCGCGCCCCGCCGGCTGATCGACGCGGTCCTGCACGGACACGGGCTCGCCGGAAGCTTCTCCGCCACCGTCTCCAGCGCGGAGGTCGACCGCGGCAAGCCGCACCCGGACGTCTACGCCGAAGCCGCCGGCCGTCTCGGATTCCCCGGCGCGGACTGCGCGGCCGTGGAGGACTCGGGCAACGGCATACGCGCGGCCCACGCCGCTGGGATGACCGTGATCGCCCTGCCCAACCCCACGTATCCCCCGCCGTCCGACGCGCTCGCCCTAGCGACCGGCCGCGCGGCGGACCTCGACGACGTCGGCCGGCAGCTGGACCGGCTGCTGACCCCCGCCCGCGATGCGGAGAGGACGCTCTGATGCGGCCACTCGGTGAAGCCTCGACCTTCAAGTCCGACTGGATACGCGGGCTGGTCACCGCCCGCGGCCATACGGTCCGGGCCGTGCCCGGCGCGTACGGCGTGATGAGCCGCAGCGCACCCGAGCCGGGCCGGGTCGGGGTCGTCATCGGCGGCGGCTGCGGTCACTACCCCGCCTTCGCCGGGCTGGTCGGACCCGGGCTGGCCGACGCGGCCGCCATCGGCGACGTCTTCACCAGCCCCAGCGCCGAACAGGTCTACCGGACCGCGCGCGCCGTGGACGGCGGTGCGGGTGTGCTGTTCTCGTTCGGCAACTACGCGGGCGACGTCATGCACTTCGGGCTGGCGGCCAGCCGGCTGGCCGCCGAGGGCACCGACTCGCGCACCGTGCTCGTCACCGACGACGTGGCGAGCGGCCGGCCGGACCGGCCCGAGGAGCGGCGCGGAGTGGCCGGCGGCTTCTTCGTGTTCAAGACCGCCGCGGCGGCCGCGCACCGCGGGGACCCGCTGGAGCAGGTCGAGGCCCTCGCCCGGCACGCCAACGCCCGTACGCGCACCTACGGCGCCGCCTTCGCCGGCTGCACGCTGCCCGGCCACGACGAGCCGCTGTTCACCGTCGAGCCCGGTGCCATGGAGCTGGGGCTGGGCATCCACGGTGAGGCGGGCGCCGAGACCGTACCGTCGCTCGCGCCCGCCGATCTCGCCGACGTGCTGGTCGACCGCGTGCTCGACGAACTGCCGCCGGGACGCAGGGTCGCCGTCCTGCTCAACGGGCTGGGCCGCACCACCCCCGAGGACTTGTTCATCTGCTATGCCCGCGTCCACGACCGGCTCACCGCCGCCGGACGTATCCCGTACCGGCCCGAGGTCGGCGACTTCGTCACCTCCCTCGACATGGCAGGCATCTCGCTGTCCGTGACCGTCCTCGACGACGAACTCACCGCGCTCTACGACGCCCCGTGCGAGACGCCGGGCTTCACCCGGGTCGCCGGGCGGCCGCCCGGCGACCACGACGGGGAGGGCGAGGTGGAGGGCGACGCGTTGGGCGCCGTGGACGGGTCTGCCGCCGCGGGCGTTCCCTCGCCCCCGGTGCCCCCGGACGGACCGGACGGTCCGCCGCGCGGTGCCGCCGCCGAGCTGCTCGCCGCCGCTCTGGCCGTCGTGCGGGAACACGAGGAGGAGCTCGGCCGGCTCGACGCGGTGTGCGGTGACGGCGACCACGGCCAGGGAATGGTCCGGGGGCTGCGCGCCGCGCTCGTCGCGGCTCAGGCCGAGGCGGCGGATCCGGACGCTGCCGCGGGCCGCGGCGCGGACACGGACGCGGACGCGGACACGGGCGTGGACGCGGACGCGGCGCGCGTCGGCCGCCACCTGCTGCGCGCCGGCACAGCGCTTTCCGACGCAGCCGGAGGCGCCTCCGGCGCGCTGTACGGACTGCTGCTCACCGAGATCGGCGCCGGCCTCGGCCGGTCCGCCGACGGGCCGGTCACCCTGGACGCCGTCGCCGTCTCGGTCGACTCCGCCTTCGAAGCCGTACGCGCACTCGGCGGCGCGGAGGTCGGTGAGAAGACGCTGCTCGACGCCCTCGATCCGTTCCGCGCAAGCCTTCTCGCGCAGCGCGGCAGCAGCACCCCGCTGGCCGAGGCGTGGGCCGCCGCCGCGCACGAGGCCGACCGCGGCGCGCAGGCCACCGCGGATCTCGTCGCGCGCCGCGGCAGGGCAGCCCGGCTCGGCCCGCGCGGCCGTGGCCACCCGGACGCCGGGGCCACCTCGCTGGCCCTCATGCTCGGCGCCGCCGCCCAGGTCCTGGCCCGGCGGGCCGGTGCCGACGTACACGCACACCACGTGGAGGAACGTTGAAGATCGCCGTAGCGGCCGACGACGCCGGCCTTGAGCTGAAGAACATCCTGAGCCGGGTGCTCGCCGACGATCCGCGGGTCACCGAGGTCCACGACCACGGCGTGCACGTCCCGGACGACGACCGTCCGTACCCCCCGCTGGGGATCGCCGCCGCCGAGGCCGTGGCCCGCGGCGAGGCCGACCGTGCGCTGCTGGTCTGCGGCACCGGCATCGGCATGTGCGTCAGCGCGAACAAGGTGCCCGGCATACGGGCCACCGTGGCCCACGACGCCTACTCCGTGGAACGCTCGGTGGAGTCCAACAACTGCCAGGTCCTCGCCATGGGCGCCCGTGTCATCGGGCCCGAACTGGCCAAACGCGTGGTCGGCGAATGGCTCGGCCACACCTTCGACCCGGACTCCCCCAGCGCCGCCAAGGTCGCCCGCATCAGCGCGTACGAGCAGAGCTGACCGGGCGTCACGTACCGACGAGCACCGAAAGACCGAGCCGCGAAACACCGAGCTCCGAGGAGCGATCATGCGCGTACTTGCCGCGGGCGACCACTTCGTCTCCCCCGGGCTGCTGGAGACATGCCTGAGGGACGAGGCCGGCGACTCCGCCGGTCTGGACGTACGCCACCTGACCCTGCCCTGGCCCGTCGAACCGTTCGGGCCGGTCGGGGGCGTACGGGAAGCCAGCGGAGACGAGGAGACGCTGATCAAGGCCCTCGACGGCGTGGAGGTCTGTCTCACGCAGATGGCACCTTTCACCGACACCGTCTTCGCCGCCGCACCCGACCTCCGGCTGGTCTCGGTCTGCCGGGGCGGCCCCGTGAACGTCGACCTGGCCGCGGCCACCCGGGCCGGCGTGGCCGTCAGCTACGCCCCGGGGAGGAACGCGAGCGCCGCCGCCGAGTACGCCGTCGGCATGATCCTCGCCGCGATGCGGCACATCCCCCATGCCAACTCGGAGCTGCACAGCGGCCGTTGGCGTGGTGACCTCTACGCCTACGACAAGGCCGGTCTGGAACTGTCCGGTACCACCGTCGGACTCGTCGGCTACGGCGCGATCGGCCGCATCGTCGCCCGGGTCCTGCAGGCCTTCGGCGCCCGCGTCCTGGTCAGCGACCCGTACGCCGACGGCGAGGCCCTGGCGGAGGACGGCGTGACACTCGTGGACCTGGACGAACTGCTGCGCGCCAGCCCTGTCGTCAGCCTGCACGCCCGGCTCACCCCCGAGACCCGGCATCTCATCGACGCACGCCGGCTCGCGCTCCTCCCGCACGGCGCCGTCCTGGTCAACACCGCCAGGGGGGAACTGCTCGACCACGAGCCGCTCGCGGCCGCGCTCGCCGACGGCCGGCTGCGGGCCGTCGCACTCGATGTGTACGACGTCGAGCCGCCCCCGGCAGACTGGGCGCTGCGCGGTGTGCCGGGCGTCGTCGCCACCCCGCATCTGGCCGGCGCCACCCGGCAGACGGCCGAACGGGCCGCGCGCATCGTGGCAGGCGAGGCGGCACGGCACTTGCGCGGCGTGCCGCCCGCACACCTGGCGAACCCAGAGGTGACCGGAGGCGGCGCATGATCATCGGTGTCGACATCGGGACGACGCTCACGAAGGCCGCCGTCTTCGACGACGACGGGCACTCCGTCGTCGAGGCCGACGCGCCCTCCCGTCTCAACCACCCCGCCCCCAAGCACGTGGAACAGGACCTGGAGGAGGTCCTCGAGACCGTCACCTCCGTCGTCCGCCGGGTCGCCGCCGAGCACGGGGGCGCCGTCGACGCCGTGGCACTCACCGGTCAGGGCGACGGCCTGTGGCTGCGCGACGCCGAGGGCTCTGCCGTACGCCCGCCGCTGTCCTGGCTCGACGGCCGCGCGAACGATCTCGTGGAGCGCTGGTGGGAGGACGGCACCGCCGCCGAGGTGCACAGGCTGACGGGACAGGCCGTCTTCCCCGGCTGCCCGGCTCCGCTGCTGGCCACGCTGCGCGAGGAGGAGCCGGAGTCGCTGGAGAGGGCGGCCGTCGCCGGATACTGCGTCGACGCCGTCGCCCAGCGGCTCACCGGGGAGATCACCGTCGACGCCTCCGACGCATCGATGCCCTTCCTGGACGTACGGACCGGGCTGTACGACGACGACGCGATCGCCGCCTGCGGGCTGCAGGACCTGCGGCGGCTGCTCGCGGACCCGGCACCGCCCGGCCGGCTGCTGTCCCTCGACGCCCGTGGAGCGGCGCTGCTGGACCTGCCGGTGGGGACGCCCGTGACCGCCGGCCCCTTCGACCTGCCGGCAAGCCTCTTCGGCAGCGGCCTGACCGAGCCCGGGGACGGCCTGCTGACCGTCGGCACCACGCTCGCCTGCCAAGTCCTCACCGACAGCCCGGCGATCGGTGCCTCCGCGCCGGAGCAGGAGCCCGCCGGCATGTGGCTGTGCACCGCGGACCCCGCACTGTGGTCACGGGGGATGCCTGCGATGGTCGGTACCGCCAGCATCGACTGGCTGCTGCGGCTGCTGAATCTGAGCACCGACGACGTCGCGGGGCTGCTGCGGCAGAGCCCACCGGGAGCGCGCGGGGTCTCGGCGCTGCCGTTCCTCGCCGAGTCCGGCGAACGCGCCCCGTTCGTCGCGCCCCGCGCCCGCGGCCAGTTGACCGGCGTCACCTTCACCACCGAAAGCGCGGACGTGGTCCGCGCGGTGTGCGAATCGGTCGCCTACGCCGCCCGGCACTGCCTCGAAGCCGCGGGACTCGACGGGCGGCTGGCCATCTGCGGCGGCGGCAGCAGGTCCGACGAATGGACCCAGGTCTTCGCCGACGCCCTGGGCCGGCCCGTCCTGCCACCCTCGGACCACGCGGTCGGCGCCCGCGGCGCGGCCGCCGTGGCGGCCCGGGCGCTGGGCAGGCCGGTCGACACCACGAGCTGGCTGGTCGAGGACCACGCGGTCCTGCCGCGCAGCGAGCACCGCGCATGCTTCGAGGACGGCTACGAGCGCTACCTGGCCCATCTGGAGAGCGCACGCGAACTGTGGTGACGGGTACGGGTCGGCGGCACCGCACCGCGGGCCCGTGCGCGCGATGATTCGATACGGCCTGTGCAGCAGCATGGGTTTCGCCGATCGACTTCATGTCGATCTCCAAGCCGCAAGGACGTTGTGGCTTGCTGCGATAGCGGTTGTTTGTCCACGGGTGACGTCCCTGCTTTGCTCAACTCACCCCACACGATGGTTGGTCGACGAAGGGTGAGGATGGACTTCGCAGAGAGAGTGCAGCGCGCGATTCGACTGACCGAGGAACTGAACGCGCTTCGGTATGCCGATCAAGAGGCAATCCGCGAAGGATGGAGCGAGCTCACTGGCCAGACCGTCGATGAGACGTTCCATCTCATCCCACCGGTCTACTCCGACCATGGGGTCAACATTCGGATCGGCCGCAACGTCTTCGTGAACCAGAACTGCCGCTTCAACGACATCGGCGGGATCGGCATCGGTGATGACGTCATGATCGGCCCGAGCGTCAGCTTGCTCACCTCAGGCCATCCCCTCGCCCCGGAACAGCGACGCACTGGCATCACGTCAGCGCCGATCCGCATCGGCCGAAACGTGTGGGTCGGGGCCTCCGCCCTGATCATGCAGGGCGTGACCGTCGGGGCAGACGCCGTCGTTGCCGCCGGTGCGGTCGTTACCCGGGACGTGCCCGGGCGAACGCTGGTGGCTGGCGTGCCGGCCACTGTGATCAAGAAAATCGATTGATGAGCGCGTCGACACGCACGGAGCACAACGGACAACCACCCGGGTCGTCGGCTCCGACCACCGTCAACAACGTCTTTCCCTCATACATCTAGTGGGCAGCGGTCCCCAGCAGTTCAGGCAGGTCTCGCATGTCGTTGAACACGACGGTGCCTGGTCCTTCCAGCCGCGACGCCGGGGTGAGGCCGCCGCAGCATCCGAAGGCCCGCATGCCGGCGGCCCGGGCTGCCTGCACCCGTATGCGCTGTCCTCGATCACCGCGCACTGCTCGGGTTGTACCCCCATGGAGCGTGCAGCGTGCTGGGAGAGGTCGGGTGCAGGCTTGCCCCGACGGACGTCGGTCGCGCTGAAGATGCGGTTCTCGAAGTGGTCCATCAGATCGGCGATCTCCAGGCTTCGTCTGATACCGACATGATCACCGTTCGATGCGACGCAGACGTCGGCCTGTCGTTGCGAACGCGGGCGCCTGCGCGGGCGGTTGAGCCCGGGGGGTGTTCTGAAACGGGGCTCTGTAGGCGGTAGTTGCTGTCCGGAGCGTGCTGCGGGACCGCAGCCCGCCCCGGACAGGGGTCGTCAGAGCTGCCGGTAGTAGACCGCGGTCGGAAGTTGAGTGCACCCGAGGCGCTCATAGAGGCCTCTCGCCGGCGCGTGGAAGGGGTCACCGCCGGTGCCGATTTGGACCACCTGAGCGCCGATGCTTCTCATCTCGCCGAAGGCGTGCTCACACAGTGCGGTTCCTACGTGGTCTCGGCGGTAGTCGGTTGCGACGGCGAGGATCGTGACGCTGGCGCTTGTGTTCACCAGGTCGACACTCCACGCCACGTACCCGGCAATGACGCTGCTGATTTCGGCTACCGCGACGTACTTGTGCTGTTCAGGGTCGTGGAGTTCGGCGACCTGCTTGCGGTAGTCGTCGCGCCAACTGCCGTGCTGATTGGCGAAGATGACCTCGCCCAGGAGGGGGAGGAAGGATTCCTCGTAGAACGGCCGGAAGGTCTCGATGGTCAGCTCGGTGAGCCGGGCCTGGTCGTGCTGAACGAACGATCGAATGAGCATTGGGGTGCCTCTCGGGCTGAGGGGAATCGGGCATCAACTGGCCCACCCACGGCCTGCATTGCGGCGGCGGGCCGACCCTCAGCGGCGAGTACGCCAGGCGGCGAAACACTCCATGCCCGCGATGCTAGTGCCGTGACCGGAAAAGGTCACCGGAGTGGTGTGACGGCCGGGCGGCCGCAGCGGTGGTGTCGCGCAGGTCAACGAATGTCGCGCCATTGCCTGTCAGTTCCCTGGTCTACGGTCGCCCACATGGCCGAGCCCTCTTTTCTGACCGCCGTCCGCGAGTCGTACGACACGGTTGCCGTCGACTACGTCGAACGCGTCCCGCCTCCAGCCGAGTTGGATCCGCTGTCACGCGCGATGCTGGCGGGGTTCGCCGAACTCGTGCGGACGGCCGGTCCGGGGCCGGTCGCGGACCTGGGATGCGGCCCCGGCCGCGTGACGGCGCACCTGGCCGGGATGGGGGTGTCCGCCTTCGGCGTCGATGTGTCACCGAAGATGATCGGGCTGGCCCGCCACGCCTATCCGAACCTGCGGTTCACCGAGGGCTCAATGACCTCGCTGGATATGGGGGATGACGAGCTCGGCGGCATCCTGGCCTGGTACTCCACCCACCACACGCCCCCGCAGTGGCTGCCGGCGGTGTTCGCCGAGTTCCACCGCACGCTCGCGCCCGGCGGCTACCTGCTCTGGGGAGACTATGCCGGCGATGAACGGCTGCGTTCGGCCCAGGGCTATGGCCGTCCGGTGTCCTACGAGTCGTACCTTCTGCCGCTGGACCGCATCGTCGGCCTGCTGGAGCAGGCCGGGCTCGTCGTCACCGCGAGACTGGAGCAGGAGCCCAGCGGACGGGCGAGGAGACCGCACGCCTGCCTCCTGGCCCGCAAGCCCGAAAGGCCCTGACGGGGCTTGTTCCTGCGGCGAGGCCGCTCGTGCCGGAACGCAGACGATCACGGGCCGAGCGGGTCAGGGCACTGGGGTGGACGCGGTTGAGCCCAGATTCGTGAACTGCTCAAGCAGTGGCCGGACATGCCGGCGACGGTGATCCCTAGGCGGATCGGCTGAGACCGCGGCCTGACGGTGCCTTGTCAGTGGACTCTGCCGCCCCGTGTCCCGTGCCGATCGATGCCGCGCCCGGCGAACAGTCGCCTCACCTGCCAGGGCCCTACCACCAGAAAGAAGATCCCCAAGCTCAAGACCGCGATACCCGCGACGCTCTCCCAGAGAACTGCCTGGCCGTCGTCCTTGACGGCGACGGTCTCGGTCGCCCGCACCGCGACGGCCTTGCCCTCGTCCACGTCCTCGGCGAGCTCGATCTCCCCGGTGCCGTGCGCGCCACCGGCCATTCTCCAAGTGCCCGAACAGCGGTACGAGCCCTTGCTGCTCGAGGGTGGGATGCAGTTCTGCACTTGCGCCGTGGTCTTTTCCGCGGTGAGGTACGTCCCGGCGATCCCGTTCAGGCTATATAGCGCGTAGACGGTGAGGAACAGCCCTAGCATCACGTTGCCTACGATCAGGGCCCACTTGGTGACCGCCCTGCGCTGCTGGTTCATTGCCGCATCCTCGTCCCCCCGGGTTCTGATAATCACAGCGTGCTTACCAAAGAGCAGACAATAACCCCCAGTTCGCGCGACCTGAACCTCAGGGGTCACCCAGGGGTGCAGTGGTCGAACCCCTCGGGGCTGTAGCCCGCTTGCCGACGCGAAGCGCTGTTCGCCAGCAACAAGCCTGTACGGGACCGCGGTCGGCGAGGATCGCTCCGTTCTGCCCCGCCACAGCGGGCCGTACGGGCATTGCCCGGCACCGGCCGCCGGAGCGGTCGAACAACGGGTCTGGCCGCTCCGAACTCCCCCAAGAAGTCCGGCCGTTCGTAGAACTCGCGCTGCACGACGGAGTGGTGGCCGGGTGTTCGTCAGCAGGGCCACCGCCGTGGGTGCGCTGCTGACGTACGCCTACCTCGCTCAGCAATCGCTGTCGCGGTGGCCTGGGTAATGCTGCCGCTTGCCCTTGGCGCCGTGGCGCTGGCCCGCAGCATGCACCTGAACGAGAACGTCTCCGAACCGCGCTCGGTCGGGATGGGCACGGCCCGCTGACGGCGGTCGGACCCGCGCCGCCTCGGCCCGTCAGTCGTCAAATGCCGTCCCTGCAGGGCCATTTGGGGGCATCTCGCGCCCCCCGATCGATTACGTTGATCTCGGCCTGGCCTCAACCCGCATGGGCTGTGCGCCGGTCATCAGGCATCAGTCCGAGAAATGTCAGTCCAAGAAAAGGAAGATCCGCCATTCCCACCAAGACGCTGCAGATTTCCACCCCCGACGGTAAGGCCGACGCCTTCGCCGCCTTCCCCGACCAGGGCGAGCGGCTCCCGGGGGTGCTGCTGTACACGGACGCCTTCGGTCTGCGTCCCGAACTGGAGGAGCGGGCCCGTCAGCTGGCCGCGCACGGGTACTACGTGCTCGTCCCCAACCTCTACTACCGGCACGGCCCGGCACCGGTGACCGAACTTCCCGAGCACATCGGAGAGGACGTCCGTGGCGCGCTCATCGGCGAGTTGATGCCCTTGATCGAGGCGCACACCACCGAACGCATCCTTCGCGACGCCGACGCCTACCTCGCATTCCTCACCGCTCAGCCCGAGACCGGCGCCGGACCGGCCGCCGTGATCGGCTACTGCATCGGCGCCGCCCTGGCGATGCGCACCGCGACGGCCCACCCGGGCCAGGTGGCCGCCATGGCGGGATTCCACCCCGGATTCGTGGTCACCGACGCGCCCGACAGCCCGCACCGCCTCGTGCCCGAGCTCACCGCCGAGGTCCATCTCGGCCTCGCCGAAGGCGACTTGTCACCCGAGGCCATCAACGAGCTCAACCAGGCCCTGGATGCCGCAGGTGTCGGCTACACCACCGAGATCTACCCGGACACGATCCACGGCTTCACCATGTCCGACACCGACGCCTTCAGCCCGTCCGCACTGCAGCGCCACTGGGACCGCCTCCTCCCCCTCCTCGACCGCACCCTGGCAGGCACCTGAGGGCCTCGGGGCGGCACTCCGGGGAGACCGAATCAGTCCCCCCTCTGGCGCCAGGTGCGGCGCATGGCGAGCAGTTCGGCGACGGCCTCCAGCCAGCGGGCGGCGGCCTCGTCTTCGTCGAGTCCGCTCGCCACGTCGGCGGCGGACTCCAGCCAGGAGCGCACCGTCGCCGCCGCGTCCTCACCCGGTACGGGCTCGGGCAGACCGGCCGCGTAGCGGACACCGCCGCTGCGGACGACCTTGGCGAGGAAGGCCACGGCGCGCGGCTGGATACCTTGCCGGTCGAGGAGTACGGCGGCGCCCACGGCTCCGTCGCCGAAGAGCGCGGTTCGGTGCGGCCCGGGGAAGGACAGGCCGTACCGCAGCATCGCCGGGAGGTCGGACCGGGCGAGTTCGTCGTCGGTACGTCCCGGGGGCGGCATCTGCGGATTCACGGCTGCGTCACCGTCACGGTGTAGGTGTGGACGGTGGCCCGGTACTTCTTGCCGGGTGCCGGGCTACCGCTGGGAACGGGCGATGGAGTGACCGGGCCGCCCTTGCTGCCGCCGCCCGCGCAGGCGCCGCGGGGGCACTGGATGAGGCGGATCTTCGTGGTGCCCTCGCCGACGGCCTTGAATTTGAAGACGTCCGTGCCGCTGCTGCCGCCCGCCTCGTCGTCGTCATCGCCGTCCACCTGCTCGTCCTTGCCGAGGCGGTCGACGACCGCGGCGTCAGGCTTCGGGGACGTGAGATGCCACCACTCCCCCATCGCGGTCTCGACGGGCACGGACAGCGTGAACTCCTCGCCCTTCTCCACTTCTACGTTCTTCTCACCCAGCTCGTAGGTGTCCGGACCGGTGACGCCGCAGCCGGTGAGCGCACCGATCAGCAGGACGGAACCGGCAAGCCGGACAGGGGTGTTGCGCATGACTGTCACTGCTCGCTTCCTCAGTCGGCCGGCACGTGGACGGAGTAGGCGTCGGGCATGCGGGAGTCGGAGGCCTTGCCCAGGTGGCCGTTGACGAAGTCGTCCTCACTGACCCAGGTCGTCTGGCCCCACGGGTTGTAGATCTGGAGCATGTCGCCCTCCTGGCCGATCACCATCATCTGGTGCCTGGGGCTGTCCGGGTTGTCTCCCTCGACCTGGACCGGGACGGGCTTCCCCTCGGCGACGGCCTTCTCGACGTCGGGCAACACGTCACGGCGGTCGTCGGCACTGCCGAGTTCGTGGTGCTTGTACTCACTGCCCGTGTGCGGACTGATCTCCTTGTCGGCGATCTCCACCTGACCGTCGGTGTCCATGCCGGCCGGGGTGTCGGACCACCAGTGCTCGTAACTCCCGTCGCCCTCCTCGTGCATGCGCATCTGCTCGTCGGTGAGGCGCTCACGGAAGGCGTCGGGGTCGTTCTCCTGACCTGAGGGCCCGCCGGTCAGCTCCAGCGCGTAGACGGGGTCGACCATGGCGCGTGCGGTCACGGTGGAGGAAGGTACGCAGGTGTTGCCGTCCTGGGACCATCTCTCGTCACCGAACTGCTGATAGTCGGTGTTGGTGTTCGAGCCGTCCGCGTTGAGTCCCTCGTCCTTCTTGCTGTCGGCGGCCGTGGTCACCGGCGTGAGGTGCTGCTGGAGCCACTCGGGGTCCTTGCCGTGGATCTTGTCGCGGAACTCGCCGACCTCGTTGACGCTGTAGCCGGACGCCAGGGCCTTCACCAAGTAGGCCCGTTCCTGCGGGGTATTGGCGTCCGCGAGCATCCGCTCGTAGCGGGCCCGGTCCTGGTCGCTCATCTTCTCCAGGCGGCGGCCGGAGCGTTCGAGGTCGTTGGCGGAGAGCAGTTCGTTCTGCTCCTGCGGGCCGCCGTGCACGGAGATGTCGGCAAGTACGAGACGGTCGGCCGCGGAGATCTCGTCGGTCTTCATCTGGCCGGCGCGAGCCTCCGACGCGTACTTGTTCAGCTCGCGTGCGGCCGCCCTGGCCGCGTCGTCCGCCTGAACCGCCGCGCTGTGCAGGTAGTTCGCTCCGGTGCCGGCGGTGTCCTGGGCCCGTCTGCGCTCCGCCTCCTCGGCGTCCTTCTCGACCATTCCGTCGAAGAATCCGTCCTCGCCGCCGAGCATGCCGCGGGCCTTACGCAGCTGCTCGCGCCCCTGCTCGTCCCTCGACTGGGCCGAAGTGATCGCGTCGGACAGGTCGTTGAGAGCCCCGGACGCCTTGCGGAACGCCTCAGCCATCTGTTCCGCCGAGCGTCCGGCCGCGGCGACCACTTCGGAGGCCTTGGCGCCCGTGCTGCCCACCCACACGGAAGGCAGACCGGACTTGGCGACCTTCTCGACACGGTGCTGCACTTCTGCGGCGTCGTCGGCCTGGCCCTTGTAGCGCTTGGCGATGCCGTCGATCGTGCCCGGCGAGCCCACGGGCGGGGAGACGCCGAGGAGCTTGTCGATGGCGTCGATGACTCCGTTCTTGCTGTCCGCCTGGGCGAGGGCGCGTATGTGTTCGGCGATCTTCTCTCGCCTGTCGGTGGTGGATTCGCCTTGATTGGACATGACTTGGGCCCCCGTTGTCGTCGGTGTCGGGAGGTGGACGGAAGCGGACAGCGGTACGCGCGCCGCGCGTCAGTCGAAGTCGGCGAGGCTGCGCGGAGGCTCGCCAGGAGCGGGTTGAGTACCGACTGCCGGACCGCCGACTGCGGCGGGGCGTGCGCCCGGCGTGGGGCCCCCTGCCAGGCCCTCGCCGGCGCTCGCTGAGTGCAGACCGCGCACCGCGTCGCCGTCGGCGCCCTCGTAACTCCGTTTGGAGACACGGACCTTGTCCGCGAGCTCGTGCAGCGCCGCTTCCAATGTCTTCGCCTCGGCCTGCCAGGCGGCGGCGAACCCGTCGTAAGCGGGGCCGGAGTCGGAGCCGCCGAGCACATCGGCCGAATAGCACATCTGGGTGTCCACGGCCTTGGCTATGCCGCCGACGTCGTCGCCCGCGCGGTCGAGCTTCCCGGCCTCTCCCGCCATGCCGCTCTGCTGGACCTCGTAACCGCCCGACGCACCACCGGACATGGCTGTCGCCCTCCCCCGTCGACCACCGGGAGACCACCCAGCGGCCCCCCACTTGTTCGACCAAGCATCATAGTTCATCAAATGCCGTGCTCAGAAGGGTATTTCGACGGCAACTTGCAGCGTGCACCGGGTTCAACCGGCCGCCCCGTGCCCGGACTACCGCAGGGCATACGATCGGCTCAGGGCCGCCGCACTGCCACCGAGGGCGTCCCTGGCCATGATCGAGGCAGCGGCAGAGGACTACCGAAATGACAGGCAACCGGATTGACTTGAGCGCCGCGCGGTGGCGTAAGAGCACTTACAGCAACGGCGACGGGGGAAGCTGCGTCGAAGTCGCCGACGGCCTCACCGGCGTCGTCCCCGTACGCGACAGCAAGGACCCCGATGGGGCTGCCGTCCTCTTCGGTGCACATGCCTGGTCGGCCTTCATCGACCTCGTGACGAACGGCAGTTAAGGCACCGAGGGGGCGGGGCTATCCCTCTGAGCTAGCCGATCTCGTCCGGAGTGCTGGCAGTGGTTGATCGGTCCCTTCTTCCTCGCCACTCTTCAATGAACGCAAGACTCGCGCGTGTATATGGATGCTCAGCGCCCAGAGTTCGTTCGCGGCGCGCAGCGATATCCACCTCCAACTCAATTGCTGGAGTCACCTCACCTAGGGCATGGAGAGTCTGGGCGTGCAGAGATTGAGCCGCCAACGTGATCGAATGGTCGGGCCCGAAGCAACGTACGTAGTCCTCGGCCACCACACGCGCCTCGTCCCTGGCCGCCTCGTAACGGCTCAACACAGAAAGGGCGACACCATAGTTGAACCGTGCGTGCAGAGTCACAGCGTGTTCCGGCCCGAGGTACGAAGCGCACCTCTCTGGAAGCGCCACCTCCGCCCCGTCGATCTCGTCGGCTAGCTCCGAGACAGGCAGACAGTTCAGCAGGTTGGATTGGGCGCGAAGAGTGAGCGGATGGCCGGGGCCGAGGAGTTGCCCTCGACCCTCCACCGCGCGTCGGAGCAGGGCAAGCCCTTCAGAGCCCTGATCAAGCAGTTGCAGAACCATGTTGAGGCCATGGCAGCTGCTAAGAGTGTCTACGTCCGTAGCCCCGAAGAGCCTTTCCCGGACGACGAGCACACGACGATGGACCGCAGCCGACTCCTCGAACCGTCCAAGGCGCAGCAGCGCTCGGCCAACACGCTCTTGTGCCGTCAACACCAGCCTGTGTTCCTGTCCAAGCGTCGGCTCCGCCAACGGGCCTGCGGCGGAGGCCAGTTCCAGCGCGGCCAGGTAATCGCCGTCACGGTGCAGCGTGATGGCCAGGCGAATGGCGACGTCCAGTGCCTCCGTCACGGTCGGCTCATCCTCCGTCTGCCGCAGCAGGGCGAGGACGTGGGGCGCCAGGAGGCGCAGTCGCACATCGTTCTGTCCGGGCTCGGGAACTGCGGGCACAACGGCGTTCAGTAGCTTTGCGGCCGTTGCACGGACATCCGGGAGCTGCTGAATCGAGGTCCCGGCGGCGACGCTCGCGAGCAGTACGCCGTGCGACTGGATGCAGCGGACACCGACGTCGACCAGAGCAGTGAGGGAATGGTCCAGCAGCCCCCGCAGCGCGGCTTCGGCCCGCTCAGGCGGCAGCACGGCAGCCAGATCTGGACCATTGAGCAAGGACAGGGGCAAGGGGTCGGACCCATAGCAGGCGAGGAGTTGGAGGAGTGCCGTCGACTCCTGGAAACCCTGTGCCGCAAGTGCGTCCAGGGATAACTGCCAGGTGCGACTGACCAGTTGCCGGGAGTCCTCGTCGGGGAGACGTGCGGCCCCCCGGTCGATGAGGCCCACCTGTTCGCGTCCGTCGAGCCGTGAACCGTACTGCGTCATCGTCCATGGATCGATCACCTGGTGGGAGAGGAATCCGCCCGCGAGGGTGAGCGCCAGCGGCAACCGCCCTAGTTTCTCGGCGATTTCGGCGGCCTCGTCAGCCGTGCCCGCTTCCGGTGCCAGGTCGCACAGCACTTGTGCCGCGGCCTCGTGCGGCAGCACGCCGACGTGATGCAACTCGGCGTAAGGCCACCAGTGCGGCGCGGACTGACGGGTGCTGACCAGGACGGTGCCACCTGGACTCGTACGCAGCCAACCATCCTGCAGAATGGCGGGGTCGTCGGCGTTGTCGAGCACGAGAAGCCAGGGCTGGTCGGATCGATCGAGCCGTTCCCAGACCAGATCGGCCGCCGCCCGTAACCCGCTGCGCGCCGCTTGCAGTTCGCCGTCCGAGGCACCTCGGTCCGCGGCGACGGCGAGCATTCCGCCACGAAGCGTGGCCTTGTCGGAAGCGTTCACCCATAAGCCGACGCGGTCGCCGCCGGTCGTGGCGTACTGGAACAGCGTATACGCGACGGCGGTCTTGCCACAGCCTCCCATCCCGTGAAGGACGTAGACCTGGTCGCGGGTGTCCGCGTCGATCGCTCCGCGTAACCGGTCCATCAGCTCTTCGCGGTCCCGTAGGGCCACCGGAGGACGGCCGAAGGCCGGCTGGCGTACCGAGTCGGGGCTGAAGCCCGAAGCCGCAACGGGTTCATGGTGGTGGTGCTCAGTGATGTGCTGGTCGCCAGACGCCTGGTAGACGCGGCCCCGACCATCCGCGCGGCCGTCCATGGCGCCGCTCATCCCTCGCCGCCTCGCTCTTCGATTCGCTGGTCGCGTCCGGCCTGATAAACCCTGGCGTTGCCAGAGGCGGCGGCATGTTGCGTAACCACCGGAGCAACCGCATCACTTGTGTCGATCTCCCTAAGAAGCGCTCGGAGCTCTTCGGCGGCATCAGGCCGGGCTACCAGCAGGCGCCGGATACGGCCCTGCCACTCCGCCTGTAGTTCCTGCCGGGTGTCCGGATCTCCGTCCGGTTCGGCGGCCAACAACTCCTCGCGAGTGGCTTCGAGTTCACCAGCGACCATGTCGGTACGCTCAGGGTGCGCGCGCCGCCAGAGCGAGGTGACGGCGTCGCGAGTACGCTCCCATGCGTCTGTCGCCATCAGGGTGACGACGGTGGTCCCTGCGGTGCCTGCCAGTGCCGTGATCTCCGGATCCACAGAATCCCCCGACAGTTGCTCCGTGCGCTGACCTCCCTACCCTACGAGGACGCGCGCGCCTGGTCGTCCTTCATCAGCCAGGTGAAGACCGGGAGTTGACGCGCAGGCGCCGTGTTGGCGCCAGGGCCGACGCCTGTGCTCGTGGAGTGCCGGGAGTGAACGGCCGGGTGCCCGGCCCTCGTCAGCGGAGAGCCGGGCACCCGGAGCAATCGGCCAGTCGGCCAGTCGCTCAGTGGGTCAGTGGGTCAGTCGGTCAGTCGGTCAGTCGGTCAGCCCTTGGGGTTCCTGTGCCACTTGCCGTACTTGCAGGTGTTCGACCCCCAGTCGTCCTGGCACACGACGACACGGCCATGGGTGATGTTGAAGTCGTCGCTGAACTTGGGCCCCTTGCGCGTCTGTCCCTTGCCCTTGCAGAGGCTGTCGCTGTTCCAGTACTCGGTTTCCCCGTCGACGGTCTGCCCGGTGGCGCGCTTGAACTGCATCCAGGCGTAGGCGCTGTGACCGTTGCAGTCCTGGTCGTTGACATACACGGTCATCGTGCCGGTCGAGCCCGGGCCCGCCCACTTCCAAGTGGCGTGCGCGTACGCGTACTTGGCGTTGGCCTTGGAGGACGCCTTGACGCCGCGGGCGTCCTGGCCGGAAGAGCCGTCCTGGGCACCCGCCGTCGCCATACCACCCGTCGCGAGCAGCGCGGCAGCGCCGATTCCCACGATGGCCTTCTTTGCCACCAACATGATTCTCCCCGTTTCTGCACCGAGCTGGTTCGGGTCGGTGCACCCTCGTTGACTCATCCAGAATTGCTGAGACATACGGGGCGGAGACAGGTGTTTCGGGCGCACACGAAACTGCAGGGTCGAGCGAGGTGCTCCTGAACGTGGGCCGAGACCCGGCGGCCTGGAGCGCTCAGTGCGGCGTACGGGCCTGCGTGAGCAGCCGGTGAACGTCGTCCTTGGCGATCCGCAGGGACCGGCCGACCGCCGCGAGCGCTTCGCGCTCCCCGGGGCAGTACGGCCCGTCCGCCAGGGCGATGCGCGCACCGTGCAGCAGCAGGGACTCGCGGCCCGCGGTGGCCAGGTGCGGTGCGAGCGGGGCCAGGGCCTCGTGGAGTTCGATCTCCGCGGAGACGCTGTCCGCCGTGGAGTCGCGCTCGGCGGAGAGCGCGGCCAGCAGCGTCAGCAGCTGGTCCTCCGTACAGGCGGTGTAGCCGGCGCTGCGCACGGTGTGCACGGCGGCCTCCCGGGCGGCGCGGCTCTCGCAGCCGCCGGCGGTCAGCACGGTGAGCGCGATGGCGTGCACGGCGTCGCGCAGCAGCAGGGAGAGGCGCTGGGTGGTGGGGTGGTCGAGGGTCTCGGTGCCGAAGTGGCCGTGGCAGGCGGCGCATTCGAGGACCGGTGCGACCTCGCCGCGCGCGAGCAGCGGCACGCCCAGCAGTACGAGACGGCGCCTGCCGATGCGCCGGCGGTAGCTGCGGTCGCCGCCGCAGGCGGGGCAGAAGAAGTCCCCGTCGTCCACGGTGTGCCAGCTGGTGCGTACACCTGCCAGGCGCCCGCCTGGACGCTGTTCCCGCTGCTCACGGGAGTGTCTTGCGCCCTCCACGCCCTACCTCCGTCATGGTTCGGCCACGCTGCCGTGAGCGTGATGTTAACCACAGCGGAAGTGCGCCGTCAGCACCTCGTTCCGGACGATTCGCGGCCGTTCCCCCTCGCGGCACGGCGCGTACCGGGAGGGGGAACGGCCGCGGGCCTCACCCGGAAGTGGGTGAGGCCCGCGGAACGCTGCGGTGACGCCGCCGGGGACGGCGGGGAGGACGGGAGGGCGGCCTGGCCGACCGCCGCCCGCGCGCCCGTACACGCGACCCGTGCAGCCGTCCCGTACACGCACTACGAACGCCGTCGGCCCGCGGCGCAACGCCCTCAGCGCGCGGCGCGGTTGACCGCCGAGACGACGGCCTTGATCGACGCGCGCACGATGTTGGCGTCGATGCCGACGCCCCACAGCACCTTGCCGTCGATCGCGCACTCGATGTACGCGGCGGCCTGGGCACCCGCGCCCTCGCTCATGGTGTGCTCGACGTAGTCGAGAAGCCGCACGTCGACGTCGACGGTCTGCAGGGCGTCGAAGAAGGCGGCCAGCGGGCCGTTGCCGGTGCCCTCCAGCACGACGTCCTCGCCGTCGACGGTGGCCTCCACGGTGACCTCGTCCTGCCCGTCCACCGTGGTCGTGGTCTGCCCGGCACGCAGCGCGATGCGGCCCCAGGCGTTGTCGGGGGTGGGCAGGTATTCGTGCTGGAAGATCGCCCAGATGTCGGCGGGGGTGACTTCGCCGCCCTCGCTGTCCGTGCGCTCCTGGATGATCTTCGAGAACTCGACCTGCATCCGGCGGGGCAGGTCGAGGCTGTGCCCGTCCTTCAGTACGTAGGCGATGCCGCCCTTGCCGGACTGGGAGTTGACGCGGATGACGGCCTCGTACGAACGCCCCACGTCCTTGGGGTCGATGGGCAGATACGGCACGGCCCATTCCAGCTCGTCGACGCTCTTGCCCTCCCGCTCGGCGCGTACCTCCATAGCTTCGAAGCCCTTCTTGATGGCGTCCTGGTGGGAGCCGGAGAAGGAGGTGTAGACGAGGTCGCCGACGTAGGGGTGCCGGGAGTGGACGTCCATCTGGTTGCAGTACTCGGCGGTGCGCTTGACCTCGTCGATCTGCGAGAAGTCGATCTGCGGGTCGACTCCCTGGCTGAAGAGGTTCATGCCGAGGGTGACCAGGTCGACGTTGCCGGTGCGCTCACCCTGCCCGAACAGGCAGCCCTCGATGCGGTCCGCGCCCGCCATGATCGCCAGTTCGGCGGCGGCCACGGCGGTGCCGCGGTCGTTGTGCGGGTGCACGGACAGACATACGTGCTCGCGCCGCGTCAGGTTGCGGGACATCCACTCGAAGCGGTCGGCATGCGTCGAGGGTGTCGAACGCTCCACCGTGGCGGGCAGGTTGAGGATGATCTCGCGGCCCTCGCCGGGCTGCCACACGTCCATGACGCTCTCGCAGACCTCCAGGGCGAAGTCCAGCTCGGTGTCGGTGAAGATCTCCGGGCTGTACTGGTAGCCGAAGGCGGTGCGGTCGTCGAGCAGCTTCTCCGCGTACTCGGTCACCAAACGGGTGCCGTCCACCGCGATCTGCCGGACCTGCTCGCGGGTCCCGCGGAAGACGACCTCGCGGAAGACGGGGGCGGTGGCGTTGTAGAGGTGGACCGTCGCGTGGCGGGCGCCTTTCAGGGACTCCACGGTGCGCTCGATCAGTTCCTCGCGGGCCTGGGTGAGGACGGAGATCGTCACGTCCTCGGGGATCGCGTCCTCCTCGATGATGGAGCGCACGAAGTCGAAGTCGGTCTGACCGGATGCGGGGAATCCGACCTCGATCTCCTTGTAGCCCATCGACACCAGCAGATCGAACATCGCGCGCTTGCGGGCGGGCGACATGGGGTCGATCAGCGCCTGATTGCCGTCGCGCAGATCGGTGGAGAGCCAGCGGGGGGCCTCGGTGATGCGGTTGCCGGGCCAGGTGCGGTCGGGGATGTCGACGGCCTCGTACGGGCCGTACTTGTGAACCGGCATCCCGGACGGCTTCTGCCGTACGGTCGCGGCCGTGATGGGCGTGGGTGCGCCGAAGGTATTCGAGCTGGACGACACAGTCATGATGCGTGGGCTCCTGATCGCGGAGATCGCTCCGCGCGAGTGGGCTTCAAGGGCCGACGGTGGCAGCACCGGTCTCCGCGGGGAGGGGGTCGGCCTTACGACTACAGACCCTCGCCGCGGCAGCTAAGAAGAAGCAGCCCGAAACGCATGATTGGCGAGTCTAACGGAGACCGCGGAGATACCCGAGCCCGTATCACCATGCGGGACTGTGCATCGCTTCACACCGCACGGGCGCCGGTTCACACCGTACGGCGTCCGGTTCACGCCGCACCGGCGGGCGACCCCAGGTCCAAGTCACGGACAGTGCACGCGAGTTGAGGGCTTCTGTTCCCTTCGTGCCGCTTTTTCACGCCAATTCCCGCAGCAGGGAGTGACAGGCGAATGACCCTGTGCCACGTTCCTTGTATGAACGCACACCCAGCGCACACGCCACGAGCACGTTCCGTGAACGCCGTCTTCTGCACCATCGTCCCCCCGCATCTCCTGGACCACCTCTCCCGTTCCGGCGATCCCACGCTGTACGAACCGGCCCGCCGCACCCTGGAGCGCGACGCGCTGCAACGCACTCGCCGCCGCATCACCACCGTCCGTATGACGGCCGGCACGGGCGCGGGCCGCGCCGTCGACGAAGCGGCGGAGAAGAAGCCGCGGCGCACCGTCTTCAACGCGGGGAACAGTGAGCGACTGCCGGGCGAGAAGGTGCGGTCCGAGGGCGAGGAGCCCGTGGAGGACGCCAGCGTGAACCGCGCGTACGCGGGCCTCGGCGCGACGTTCGACCTCTATCTCGGCGTCTTCTCCCGCTATTCGATCGACGACGCGGGCATGCCGCTGGACGCGACCGTCCACTACGGCCGCGACTACGGCAACGCCTTCTGGGACGGCGAGCGCATGGTCTTCGGCGACGGCGACGGCGAGGTCTTCCGCGACTTCACACTGCCCGTGGACGTCATCGGCCACGAACTGACCCACGGCGTCACGCAGTACACCGCGAACCTCGCCTACTTCGGCCAGTCCGGGGCGCTCAACGAGTCGCTCTCCGACGTCTTCGGCTCCCTCATCAAGCAGTACGGGCTGAGCC
The DNA here is from genome assembly GCF_055792905.1 of Streptomyces sp. DSM 116795. Lineage (NCBI taxonomy): Bacteria > Bacillati > Actinomycetota > Actinomycetes > Kitasatosporales > Streptomycetaceae > Streptomyces > Streptomyces sp. DSM 116795. The sequence goes on along the minus strand of NZ_CM147707.1, from coordinate 5,366,807 downwards.
AGACCGCGGACGCCGCGGACTGGCTCATCGGCGACACCCTCTTCACCGACCGGGTCGAAGGCACCGCCCTGCGCTCGATGAAGGCTCCCGGCACCGCGTACGACGACGACGTCCTCGGCAAGGACCCGCAGCCGGCGACCATGGAGGACTACGTGCACACCGGCTCCGACAACGGCGGCGTGCACATCAACTCGGGCATCCCCAACCACGCGTTCTACCGGCTGGCGACGGAGCTGGGCGGTCACGCCTGGGAGCGGGCCGGGCAGATCTGGTACGACACGCTCACCTCCGGCAGCCTCGCGCCGGACGCGGACTTCGCCGCCTTCGCGGGCGCCACGGTGACCGCGGCGACGGGCCGCTACGGGGAGGGCAGTGCGGAGCGTGAAGCGGTGCTCAAGTCGTGGTCGCTGGTGGGCGTTTCGCCGCGTGACGCGGAAGAGCCCGCGGCGCAAGAGGCATAGCCGGGGCAAGGGCGCAGGAGTCGAGCGAGGATGGACGCATGCGTATCACCGTCACCCGCACCGGCGGCTTCGGCGGCCTCACCCGCCGGGCCACCCTCCGTACGGACGGCAGGCCGGACGCCGCCGAGCTCGCCGCCCTAGCGCGCAGCGCGCTGGCCGAGGGCCGGGCAGGGCCGTCCACGGGGGTGCCGGACGGCTTCCACTACGAGATCGAGACGGACGACGGCACGGCGTACTGCGCCGACCCCCGCCTCACCGAGGCCCAGTCGGCGCTGATCGGAAGGGTGCTCAGGGAAGGCGGCACCGACCGCGGGTGAGCGGCCTGAGGGACGTGAGACCGGACGCCGCCCTGGACTCGTACGGGACTCCTCCGGCACGCGTCCTAGAAGCCCAGCCTGCGCAGCGCCTTGGGGTCGCGCTGCCAGTCCTTGGCGACCTTCACGTGCAGATCCAGATAGACGGGCGTGCCCAGCAGGGCCTCGATGTGGCGGCGTGAGGTCGTGCCGACGTCCTTCAGGCGCTTGCCCTTCGGGCCGATGACGATGCCCTTCTGGCTGGGGCGCTCGATGAAGATGTTGGCGTGGACGTCGAGCAGCGGCCGGTCGGCCGGGCGGTCCTCGCGCGGCAGCATCTCCTCGACGACGACGGCGATGGAGTGCGGCAGCTCGTCCCGTACGCCCTCCAGCGCGGCCTCACGGATGAGCTCGGCGACCATGACCTGCTCGGGCTCGTCCGTCAGATCGCCGTCCGGGTAGAGCGGCGGGCCCTCGGGGAGCATCGGGGCCAGCAGGTCGGCCAGCAGGGACACCTGCCGGCCTTCGGTGGCGGAGACGGGCACGATCTCGGCCCATTCGATCCCGCACTCCTTGCCGAGTCTGTCGACGGCGATCAGCTGCTCGGCGAGGGCCCGCGACTCGACCAGATCGGACTTGGTGACCACCGCCACCTTCGGGGTGCGCTTCAGCCCGGCCAGTTCGTTCGCGATGAAGCGGTCGCCGGGGCCCGTCCGCTCGTCGGCGGGCAGGCAGAAGCCGATGACGTCGACCTCGGCCCACGTCGTGCGTACGACGTCGTTGAGCCGCTCCCCCAGCAGCGTGCGCGGCTTGTGCAGACCAGGGGTGTCGACCAGGACGAGCTGCGCCTCAGGGCGGTGAACGATGCCGCGGACGGTGTGCCTGGTCGTCTGCGGGCGATTGGAGGTGATCGCGACCTTCGTACCGACCAGGGCGTTGGTCAGGGTCGACTTGCCCGCGTTGGGGCGGCCGACGAAGCATGCGAAACCGGAGCGGTGCGGTGCCTCGGCGTCGTCGGCTGCGGCAGAAGCTGGGGAGGGCGCATCCATGGCGACCATTGTCCCCGATCGGGTGAGTGCCCCCGACCGTGGTGCGGGCCGGAAGCCCGCGGGGTGACCGGGAGAAGGCGGCCGCAGCCGGACCTCCGACGGCGGCTCGGCCGGACCGCGACGCTCAGCGGCACGGGCCCTCAGCCGGACGTGCCGCTCAGCGGGCCGCCACCGTCGCGCGCAGTTCGCCGTCCGGGCCGGCCAGCAGCACCGTGGTCGGCTGCCCGGACAGGTCGTGCACGGCCGAGAGGTCCGCAGCCGGAATCAGCTCCGCCTCCGTGACGACCGCCGCGGCCTCCAGCGACTCGGCGCCGGAGGCGACCGCCATCGCCACCGCGGTCTGCAGGGCGGTGAGGCGCAGTGAGGCCAGGTCCACGGAACCCGCCACATACGTACGGCCCGTCTCGTCCCGTACGGCCGCGCCCTCCGGAACGCCGTTGCGGGCGCGGGTGCTTCGGGCCAGCGTGAGGAGCTTCCGGTCCTCGGGGTCCAGTGCCTGATCGCTGCGGTCACTCATACGACCGAGCATATGCCGCCCCCGCCGTGGCCCTCCCGGGGGTGCCACCGGGGACGGGACCGGAGGGGGTGCGCCCCCGAGGTGGTGCTCCGGGAGGGGGCGCTCAGGGACGGTCGAGCAGGAGCCGTTCGCGGCGCGGCAGCCCGGCGACCACGAGATCGTAGGAGTCCTCGATCATGTCCCGGACCATGCGCTCCGGAAGTGAGCCGTCGAGCGTGACGGTGTTCCAGTGCCGCTTGTTCAAGTGGTAGCCGGGCGCGATGGCCGGATGGGCGTCGCGCAGCTGGGCGGCCAGCTCCGGTTCGCACTTCAGGCTCACCTGCAGCGGGCTTTCGTCGAGTGCGCAGATGGCGAAGATCTTCCCGCCGACCTTGAAGACCGACACCTCTGGGGAGAACGGGAAGTCCTCGGTCGCCCCGTTCAGGTCGAGGCAGTACGTCCGCAGCTCGTCCGGAGTCATGGGTTCAGGGTCCCCCTTCAGGGTCCGCCCCGCACCGCCGACAGCCGCTCACGCGTTGGCAGGCTCGTCCGCGGAGGACTCGTCGGCGTCCTCGGCCGAGCGGACGGGCTCGACCAGCACCGTCACGATCCGGTTCCGGCGCCCCGCCGGTGCCTCCGCCGTCAGCCGCAACGCCGTCAGGGCGGGGTCGGAGCGGTCCTCAGTGACGTCGACCGTCGCCGTCGCACCCGCGATGGGCACACGGCCGAGCGCCTTCGCCAGCAGACCCCCGACCGTCTCCACGTCCTCGTCGTCGAGGCCGACCAGGTCGTACAGCTCGCCCAGATCGCCGATGTCGAGCCGCGCCGTGACCCGGTAGCGGCCGTCGCCCAGATCCTGCACGGGCGGCAGCTCACGGTCGTACTCGTCGGTGATCTCACCGACGATCTCCTCCAGGATGTCCTCGATCGTCACGATCCCGGCCGTGCCGCCGTACTCGTCGATGACGACCGCGACGTGGATGCGGTCCTGCTGCATCTCGCGCAGCAGATCGCCCGCGTTCTTCGTGTCCGGCACGAACGCCGCCGGGCGCATCGCCGTGGAGACCAGGTCCGTCTCGGCCTCGCGGCTGATGTGCACTCTGCGCGCCAGGTCCTTGAGGTAGACGATGCCGACGACGTCGTCCTCGCTCTCCCCCACCACCGGGACGCGGGAGAAGCCGGAGCGCAGCGCGAGAGTGAGCGCCTGCCTTATCGTCTTGAACCGCTCGATGGTGATCAAGTCGGTGCGCGGCACCATCACTTCACGCACGATCGTGTCGCCGAGCTGGAAGACGGAATGCACCATCTTCCGCTCCTCGTCCTCGATCAGCGACTCCTGCTCGGCGAGGTCGACCATCGCGCGCAGCTCCGCCTCACTCGCGAACGGGCCCTTGCGGAAGCCCTTCCCGGGCGTGAGCGCGTTGCCGAGGAGGATCAGCAGCTGCGGCACCGGGCCGAGAATGCGCACCAGCGGAACCAGCACGTACGAGGCGGCCGTGGCCGTGTTCAGCGGATGCTGACGCCCGATGGTCCGCGGCGAGACCCCGATGGCGACATAGCTGACCAGCACCATCACGCCCATCGCGACGGCCAGGGACTCCCACGTCTCGTCGAAGACCCGCACACAGGTGAACGTGACCAGCACACCGGAGGCGACCTCGCACGCCACCCGCACCAGCAGCGCGAGATTGAGATAGCGCGTCGGATCGGCGGCGACGACCGCGAGCCGCTCGGCACCGCGACGGCCCTGCCGGACCGCTTCCTCCGCGCGGTAGCTGGTCGTACGGGCGAGACCGGCCTCGGCGCAGGCGGCCAGCCAGGCGACGACGAGCAACAGGACCGCCGCGGCGATCAGTTGGGCCGTCACGACGCGGTGGTGGGGGCCGGAGAGGGACCCGTCAGGCCGCGCTCGCCGCGCCAGCCGTCCAGGATCGCGGACTGCAGGCCGAACATCTCGGCCTTCTCGGACGCCTCCTCGTGGTCGTAACCCAGCAGGTGCAGCACTCCGTGGACGGTGAGCAGCTGAAGCTCCTCGTCCATCGAGTGCTGCGTCGGAGCGTCGGCACCCTGCTGCTCGGCGACCTCGGGGCAGAGCACGATGTCACCGAGCAGACCCTGCGGCGGGTCATCCTCCTCGCGCACGGGCGGGCGGAGCTCGTCCATGGGGAACGACATCACGTCGGTCGGACCGGGCAGATCCATCCACTGGAGGTGGAGCTGCTCCATCGCGCCGGAGTCGACGACGATCACCGACACCTCGGAGAGCGGATGGATGCGCATGCGGGTCAGGGCATAGCGGGCGATGTCGAGGAGCGCCTGCTCGTCGACGGTCCGCCCGGACTCGTTGTTGATCTCGATCGTCATGGTGAACCGGCTCAGTGCTTTCCGTGGCCGGGACCGTGGCTGGAGCCGGAACCCGAACCGGAGCCCGAACCGGAGCCCTGACGGTGGCGGTCGCCGTCGCCGGACTTGCCGCCGGGGTGGCCCGAGCCGCCCGCACCGTCCGTACGCACGTCGTAGCGCTCGTACGCGTCGACGATGCGGCTGACGAGCTTGTGCCGCACCACGTCGGAGCTGTCGAGCATGCTGAAGTGCACGTCGTCCAGGCCGTCCAGGATCTCCCGCACCTGCCGCAGCCCGCTCTTCGTGCCGCCCGGCAGGTCGACCTGGGTGACGTCGCCGGTGATCACGATCTTCGACTCGAACCCGAGCCGGGTGAGGAACATCTTCATCTGCTCGGGATTGGTGTTCTGCGCCTCGTCCAGAATGATGAAAGCGTCGTTCAAGGTCCGGCCCCGCATATAAGCCAGCGGCGCCACCTCGATCGTCCCGGCCGCCATCAGGCGCGGGATGGAGTCGGGGTCGAGCATGTCGTGCAGCGCGTCGTAGAGCGGGCGCAGATACGGGTCGATCTTCTCGTAGAGCGTGCCGGGCAGGAAGCCGAGCCGCTCCCCCGCCTCGACCGCCGGCCTGGTCAGGATGATCCGGTTGACCTGCTTGGACTGGAGCGCCTGAACGGCCTTGGCCATCGCGAGGTAGGTCTTGCCGGTGCCGGCGGGGCCGATGCCGAAGACGACGGTGTGCTTGTCGATCGCGTCGACATACCGCTTCTGGTTCAGCGTCTTGGGGCGGATCGTGCGGCCGCGGTTGGAGAGGATGTTCTGTGTGAGCACCTCGGCGGGAGTCTCGCTCGCCGAGCCCGTGCCGTCCTGCTGGTCGCGGAGCATCGAGATGGAGCGCTCGACCGCGTCCTCCGTCATGGGCTGGCCGGTGCGGAGGACCAGCATCATCTCGTCGAAGAGCCGCTGGATGAGGTCGACCTCCGCGGCCTCGCCGGACGCGCTGATCTCGTTGCCTCGTACGTGGATGTCGGCGGCTGGGAACGCCTGCTCGATCACGCGCAGCAGGGAGTCACCGGAACCCAGCACGGTCACCATCGGATGCTTTGCCGGAACGGTGAAGCGGGCCGTGGCTTGAGGCGCCTGCGGGGACCCCGCCTGATTCGTCGTTGTCTGCGTCATGGGTGACCCGGTGGGCCTTCCTCATCCCTCTCTGTCTCTGCCGGCGATTGGCTTTCCAGAATACGACGCGGCACTGACAAGGCCGAACGCGATTTCGCTGCCGGCGCCCGGCGGGCAGGCCCCCAGCGGTCCCGATCCCGGTCCCGGTCCCGGTCCCGCGGCTATGCGGGCCCGCCGGTGCGTCCGAAGCCGATCGTGGGGAGCGCGCGGCGGCGTGCGGCCGGGGCGGGGCAGCCGGTGAGGAACGCGTCAAGGAAGCCGTACCGGCCCTCGCCGGGGCCGGCTCCGGCCGGGGGCTGCGCCGTACGCAGCCGGCTCCGCCACGCCGCGATCTCGGGCCAGCCCGGCGCGGAGAGCGACCCGCCGAACTCCTGGACGGAGAGCGCGGCCGTGAGCCCTGCGAAGGCCAGCCGGTCCGGGAGAGGCCAGCCGGCGAGGGAGCCCATGACGAAGCCCGCGGCGAAGACGTCGCCGGCGCCGGTGGTGTCGAGGGCGTCGACGGGGATGCCCGGGACCTCGGCGGTCTCGCCCGTACGGCCGTCGACGGCGCAGGAGCCCTGTGCCCCGAGCGTGACGACGGCGAGCGGCACCCTCTCGCTGAGCGCCCGGGCGGCCGCGCGGGGGCAGCGGGTGCGTGTGTAGCGCATGGCCTCTTCGGCGTTGGGGAGGAAGGCCTCGCAGTGCTCCAGGCCGGGGAGTGCGCCGAGGTCCCAGCGGCCGGTGTCGTCCCAGCCGACGTCGGCGAAGATGCGGCTGCCGCGGCCGACCGCGGTGGCGATCCACTCCTGGGGGTCGCCCGGCACGAGGGACGTCACGCAGGCGCGGGCGGGAGGCGGGCAGTCGGGGGCTTCGGGATCGATGGGGGCGCCGCCCAGGCCGAGGGCCGCGGGGGCCGCGGTCTTGCGGGGTGGCGCCTCGTGTCCGTGGGAGATCATCGTGCGTTCGCCCTCGTACGCCATGGAGACGGTGACCGGCGAGTGCCAGCCGGGGACGGTGTGGGAGAGGGCGAGATCGATGCCCTCTCCCTTGTCGAGGGCTTCGCGGCAGTAGTCGCCGTACATGTCGTCGCCGAAGGCCGCCGCGAGGGATGTGCGCAGGCCCAGCCGGGCCAGGGCGGTGGCCATGTTGGCGACGCCGCCGGGGCTGGAGCCCATGCCCCGCGCCCAGGACTCGGTGCCGCGTACGGGCGCCGAGTCCAGGCCGGTGAAGATGATGTCGAGGAAGACGGTGCCGGACAGGTAGACGTCGCAGGCCGGGTCGCCGGGACCGCGGAGCGCGGCGAGTGGGTCGAACGGGTGCGTGTGCTGCGGGAGCGTGCCGTGGTGCGCCGGACGCTCCGGCTCCGGTTCCCGCGCCCGCCCGGGCCTGGGCTCCGGCCGCGGTTCGCGCCCGGGTTCCGGCCGGGGTTCCGCTTCCGGCTCGGGTCCCGCTTCCGGCCCCGATCCCCGTTCAGGCCCAGGTGCCGGCCTCGCTTCCGGCTCCGCGCGGGGCCACGGCCCGGACTCCCGTCCGGGCCGATCCTTCTGGTTCCCCGCGCCCGTGCTCACCTGACTCCTCCGGCACCTGTGCAGCTTCGAGTGGTGTCTCCGGTGTACCGCGCGGCTCAGGCATCGGGCCAGCCCGGCGGCTCGCCCGGCCACTCACCCGGCCGCTCCGGGCACCGCCGTGGCGGTACCCGTGGCCGTGGCCGTGACGGCCGGCCCGGCGGTGCCCCTGGCCCAGCCCGTGCCGGGATCATGCCGGGTCAGGGGCCCTGGACGCCCGTCACCAGCGCGGAACGTCCGGGGTGACCCACCCGGGGTCGGCCTTGCGCATGGCCGCGGCGTCGTCCCGGTCGCGCATGGTGCCGTCGTCGTCCAGCCAGCGCTGGTGGAACGCGGCGAGCCGCTCGCGGTCCACCTCGACGCCGAGGCCGGGTGCGTCCGAGACGTCGACGCAGCCGTCGCGGAAGGTCAGCCGCCGGGTGAGGACGTCCTCGGACTGCCACGGGTAGTGGCTGTCGCAGGCGTAGTCGAGGTTGGGGACCGTCGCCGCGACGTGGGTCATCGCGGCCAGCGAGATCCCCAGGTGGGTGTTGGAGTGCATGGACAGGCCGATGCCGAACGTACGGCAGACGGCGGCCAGTTCACGGGTGCGGCTCAGACCGCCCCAGTAGTGGTGGTCGCTGAGGACGACCTGTACCGCGCCGGTGGCGAACGCCTCGGGGAGCTCGGGGAAGGTCGTCACGCACATGTTGGTCGCCAGCGGCACCCCCGCCTGCGCCGCGACCTCGGCCATGCCGGGTGTGCCGCTCGTCGGGTCCTCCAGGTACTGCAGCACGTCGCGCAGCTCCGCCGCGACCCGCAGCGAAGTCGGCACGGACCAGGCGCCGTTGGGGTCCAGGCGCAGGGGCGCACCCGGGAAGGCAGCGGCGAGCGCGCGGACGGCGGCGATCTCCTCGTCCGGTTCGTACACGCCCCCCTTGAGCTTGAAAGAGCTGAAGCCGTAGTCCTCCGCGAAGCGGCGGGCCTGCGCCACTATTCCGGCGGGGTCGGTGGCCGCGCCCCAGTCGTCGGGCTCGCCCTGGCCGGCGGGGTGCTGCTCCCAGCGGTAGAAGAGGTATCCGCTGTATTCGACGCGGTCGCGGATCTTGTGCCCCAGCAGGGCGTGTACGGGCAGTTCCCTGGCCTTGCCGAGGGCGTCCAGGCAGGCGACCTCGAAGGCGGAGACGACGGAGAGGCGGAGCTTGCCGGCGGTCTGCACTCCGCGCAGTCCGCCCACGTCCACGGAGTTCTCGACGCGTCCGGAGTCGACCTCGACACCACTCACCAGCGTGAACAGCCCGTTCAGGTCCGTGACTTGACGGCCCGGCAGTGCCGCGGCCAGCGGCCGGGCTATCTCCAGGTACTTGGTGTCGCCGTAGGTCTCGCCGAAGCCGCTGGTGCCGCCGGAGGTGACGACTTCGACGATCAGCCGCGTCGCGTACGGCTGGTGCACCCCCTGGGTGTTGAGGAGCGGCGGATCGGAGACGAGGACGGGTGTCAGCCGTACGTCAGTGATGGTCAGGTCGGCGGTCATGGGGCGGCTCCCGTCGCGTCCGTCGGCGCTTGTCTCCGTACGTAGACGTTGTCCACGTATGGAAATGGAGGCTATGGACCTGAACGCACCCGGTCAAGAGCCCGCGCAGCCGTACCCGCCGGTCTTCGCGCTTCCCGCACGCACACCGGCCCCCGGACACACCTCCGCCCCCGCGTTGTGCGCGGGGGCGGAGGAAAGCCGGGAGAGCCGGGCGGCGAGGGCCGGCTCAGCGCGACGAGCTCGCGGAGTCGCTCTCCTCGACACCGGAAGGCGGAGACTCCCCGGCCGGGCGGCCGCCCTCCGCCGCATCGCCACCCTCGGAACCCTCGGGCGCCGCCGGGCCCGTCGACCCCGTTGCTCCCGTCGCCCCTTCCTTCGCTCCGTCCTTCGACACAGCGGTCTTGCCGCGCCGCGTGAGCCGGCGGGCGGCCGGCTCGGTCCAGCGGGCGGTGAGCGGTCCGACGATGACGAGGATGAGGACGTACGCGGTGGCCAGCGGACCGATGCGCGGTTCGGCCCCGGCGGCGAGGCCCGCGATGACGATCGAGAACTCACCGCGTGCAACGAGCGTGCCGCCCGCCCGCCAGCGCCCCGGCGACCTGATGCCCGCGCGGCGTGCGGCGTACCAGCCGGTGGCGATCTTCGTCAGCGTGGTGACGACGGCGAGGATCAGCGCGGGCAGCAGTACGGGCGGGATGTCGGACGGTTCGGTGGACAGGCCGAAGAAGACGAAGAAGACCGCCGCGAAGAGGTCGCGCAGCGGCATCAGCAGATTGTGCGCGCCCTCGGCCACCTCGTCCGACAGCGCGATCCCCACGAGGAACGCGCCGACGGCCGCCGAGACCTGCAATTCCTGGGCGATGCCCGCGACGAGCAGCGTGAGGCCGAGCACGACCAGCAGCAGCATCTCCGCGCTGTCGGAGGAGACCACGCGGCTGATCAGACGGCCGTGGCGCAAGGCCAGATAGAGCACGGCGCCGACGGTGCCCAGCGAGATCAGCAGCGTCAGCGCACCGCCTGCGAGGCTCACACCGGCGAGGATCGCGGTGAGGATCGGCAGGTAGACGGCCATGGCCAGGTCCTCGATGACGAGGACGCCGAGGATGACGGGTGTCTCGCGGTTGCCGAGACGGCCGAGGTCGCCGAGGACCTTGGCGATGACGCCCGACGAGGAGATCCAGGTGACCCCTGCCAGCACGACGGCGGCGACCGGCCCCCAGCCCAGCAGCAGCGCCGCCACGGCGCCGGGCACGGCGTTGAGGACGAAGTCGACGGCGCCGGAGGGGTATTGGGTCTTGAGGTTGGTGACGAGTTCGGAGGCGCTGTACTCGAGACCGAGCAGGAGCAGCAGCAGAATGACGCCGATCTCCGCACCCGTGGCGACGAATTCCTCGCTGGCCTGCAGCGGGACGAGGCCGCCGTGGCCGAAGGCGAGCCCGGCGAGCAGGTAGAGCGGGATCGGGGAGAAGCCGATGCGGCCGGCGAATCTTCCGAGCAGGCCCAGGGCCAGGATGATCGCCCCGAGTTCGATGAGCATGGCGGTGGTGTCGTGCACGGGCGTCGTCCTCCGGTCGGTTCAGCGGCGGCGTCCGGCTCGTCTTCGTACGCGACGGCTCGGCGGTGGCGTCGAGGTTGCCGAGGGTGCCGTGGGCGTCGAGGGTGCCGACTGCGTCAAAGGCGCCGGCGGCTTCGCGTACGGGACTGATGCCGGGTGTGGCGGCGGGCCGGCGGCGGCCGGCCCAGGGGGGCGGAGTGCGTCCCCCGCGCACGGAGGCGGCCACAGCGGTCTGTGCCGCTGCTGCCGTGCACGCTGCCGACGGCGGCGGCATCCGCACGCGCGGGCACGGCGGCGCGCGGTGCGGGAACAGCGGGCAGCCGACGCCGGCGAAGGCGGCTTCACGGACCGGCGGTGGGTCGGATGCATCTTCTGGCCCCCGTCACGTCGGCTCAAGAACCGGCGTACGGACCGGCACTAGCGATGGGCAATCACCCGCACCAGAGTAATCGACCGGTAAAGAGGGCTTACTGCCAGGGCAAAACCAGAGCGCTGCCCGGCCCGTGCGGACGGCCGGGCCCGTCGCCGCCGCACGGCGGTGAGCCGGTCAGCGGCGGCCCGCGCCCGTCTCCACGGCCGGCTCGGCATCGCCATGTTCGCCGTACCAGCGGGCGAGCTTGCCGCGCCTGCCGATCGCGCGCAGCCGGCGTTCGGCCGCGTCCCGGACGGCCGGGTTGACGATCAGGAGCAGTTCGTCGCCGGCAAGGAGCACGGTGTCCTCGCGCGGAACCATGCTGGAGCCGTCGCGTACGACCAGGGTGACCACTGCGGGCGGAGGCAGCCGGAGCTCGAAGACGGCCACGCCCTGGAGTCGGGAGCCCGGCGGCACCGACACGGTGAGCAGATCGGCGTCGAGCACGTCGAGCGGTGCCGACTCCACCTCGACGTCCCGCAGCGCACCGGAACGGCTCACACCCAGCCGGCGGGCCATGACCGGAAGGGTGGGCCCCTGGATCAGGGTGAAGACGACGACGAGCACGAAGACGATGTTCAGCAGGCCCCGTGCTCCCTCGACCCCCGCCACGATCGGGAAGGTGGCCAGCACGATCGGCACCGCGCCGCGCAGACCCGCCCAGGAGATGAACGCCTGTTCCCGCAGGGGAATGCGGAAGGGCACGAGGCAGAGGAGCACGGAGACCGGCCGTGCGACGAGCAGCAGGAACAGTCCGACGCCCAGGGCCGTCAGGAGAACCGACGGCAGTTCGCTGGGGGTGACCAGCAGGCCCAGCATGACGAACAGCCCGATCTGGGCCAGCCATCCCGCGCCCTCCGCGAAGGAGCGGGTGGCGGCGCGGTGGGGCAGCTCGGCGTTGCCGAGCACGAGTCCCGACAGGTACGCGGCGATGATGCCGCTTGCGTCGACCGCGCCGGCCGCGGCGAAGGCGATGATGCCCAACCCGACGGTGGTCAGCGGGTACAGCCCGGTCGCGGGCAGCGCGATGTGCCGCAGGGCGAAGGCCCCCAGCCGCCCGACGGCCAGACCGGCGGCGGCCCCAACTCCCAACTGGAAGAAGATGTCGCCGACGATGACGACCGGGCCGGGCATGCCCGTGACGGCGTTGCTGAAGACCAGGACGAGGATGATGGTGGGCGCGTCGTTGAAGCCCGATTCCGCCTCCAGCAGACCGGTGACCTTCTTGGGCAGGGGCAGGGTCCGCAGGACGGCGAAAGTGGCGGCGGCATCGGTGGAGGAGATGATCGCGCCGAGCAGCAGCGCCAGATGCCATTCCAGTCCCAGCAGGAAATGGGCCCCGGTGGCGGTGACGCCGACCGACACCGCCACACCGGCGCCGGCCAGCACACCGGCTGGTGCCAGCAGGCGCTTGACGTCCTCCCAGCTTGTGGTCAGGCCGCCTTCGACGAGGATGAGGGCCAGCGCAGCGGTACCCAGAGCCTGCGCGAGCTGTGCGTCGTCGAATTCCAGCCCGAGGACGTCCTCGCCGAGGATGACGCCGACGGCGAGGAAGAGCAGCAGGCTCGGCAGCCCGAGCCTATGGGCCGTCCGCGCGGCGGCGATTCCGGCCAGCAGGACCGCTCCGCCGATCAGCAGGGTCACGTAGAGCTGCTGCAGCGTCACCTGGAGATCCCCGCAGTGATCCGGGCAGCGGTCCGGACAGTGATCCCGGCAGCGATCCGGGGAGCGATCCGGGGAGGCACGAGGCCGCCCGTGACGGGCCGTCGGACACGGTGGTCACCTGGGAGGCCGTCCCCGGGGATTCCGGTACTCCGGAGTGAACAGGTGCCCGGAGACTCCTGCGAGCACCAGGCCCGCGGCGATGAGCAGGCCCTCTCCGGCCACGATGCCGCCCAACAGGCATACGGTGGCTGGGACCAGCACCAGCCAGGCGGCCACACGCCAGCGCCTGCCGTGTGGGGGTGCCGTACGGTCTTCGGCTCCCGGAACACGCTGCCCGCGCTGCGCGGGCAGATCGTCGAAGCGGTCCACTGGTTCGCCCTCCCTCCGGCGTCGTCGCCGCGCTGCCGCCGCGTCAGGTGTGCGGTGCGGTTCCGGTGCTTCACTGGCCCCCCTCGTCCGACGGATCGTCAACCCCGCGTCCAGCGCCTACGCGAAGGCGAAATAGCGCAGCCACACATAGGCGGCGGCCAGCACGATCGTCACCGCGGTGACGATCACGCCGTACTTGGAGAACTTCCAGAATGAGATGTGGTGGCCGCTGCGGTCGGCGATGCCGACGACCACGACGTTGGCCGAGGAGGCGATGATCGTTGCGTTGCCCGCGAGGTCGGCGCCGAGCGCGAAGGACCACCAGAGCATCCCGGCCTCGCCGGTTCCGCCCGATGCCTGGACCATCTCGGAGACGACGGGAGTGACCGAGGCGACGAACGGGATGTTGTCGATGACCGCCGAGGGGACCACCGATCCGAAGACCAACGCCATCGACGTGCCGAGCAGTTGCCCCTCGGTGGCCTCCGCTGCCGCCTCGCCCAGGTCGGCGATGATCCCCGTCTGCACCATCGCCCCGACCATCACGAACAGCCCGGCGAAGAAGGCGAGCGTCTCCCACTCCACGTCCTTGACCACGTCCCCGGCGCTCAGTCCGGAGACGGCCAGCAGCGTCAGCCCGCCGACTATGGCGACCACAGCGGGCTCCACGTGCAGGACCGTGTGGAGCACGAAGCAGGCCATCACCGCGGCGACCACCACACCGCTGACGACGAGCAGCCGGGGGTCCTTGATGGCCTCCCGCTCGTCCATGTCCATGACCTGCTGCGCCTTCTCCGCGTCGTAGCGGAAGGCCGAGCGGAACATGAAGCGGCTCATCACGACGAAGACCAGAGTGAGGAACACCGCGATCGGCGCCATGTGCCACAGGAAGTCGTTGAAGGACAGCCCTGCGCGGGAGCCGATGATGATGTTGGGCGGGTCGCCGATGAGAGTGGCCGCACCGCCGATGTTGCAGGCGAACACCTCGGCCAGGAGGTAGGGGACGACGGGCACGCCCAGCCGCCGGCAGATGACGATCGTGACGGGGGCCATCAGCAGGACCGTGGTGACGTTGTCGAGCCAGGCGGAGAGGATCGCGGTGGCGACGATCAGGAGGACCATCAGCCGGTACGGTCTGCCCTTCGCCCGCTTCACGGCCCAGACAGCGACGTACTCGAAGATCCCGGTGCGCTTCAGCACCGCGACGATGAGCATCATCCCGAGCAGCAGGAATATGACGTTCCAGTCGATGCCCGCTTCCTCGGAGAAGAACGCGTGCTCCGTGTCGGTGGCCCCGATGACCAGCATCACGACCGCACCGCCGAGTGCAGCGGTGACCCGGTGCACGCGCTCGGTCGCGATCAGTACGTAGGCGGTGGCGAACACACCTACTGCCAGCCATGCGGTGACCGTCATACGCGCTTCCCCTCTTGAGATGGACGGACCGGGCGGCGCCGGGCCCTGATCTCAAGGCTCATGTGGGGAGGGCATCCGGAACTATCCGGTCCGACACCCAGATCGCGAGGTGGCCGACCTGCAGAGACGGGGATCGCAGCCGGGCCGGAATGGGTGCCGGACCCGATGGACGCGTCCCGCTCGGTGAAGCAAGCTGAAAGACGGGCCACCAGGCCCGTCGGCCCGTGGGCGCGGTGCGCCGCAGTGCGGCGGTCATCCCCGCGCGGCGGCAGTCCCCAGGTCAGCGGCCATTGCGGCCCGCGGTCACACCCGGCCCGCGGTCACACCCGGCCCGCGGTCACTCCCGGCCGGCCGGTGCCCACGGGCGAAGAAGGTGCGTGCGGCCCTGCCGGCGTCGTCGCACGAGGAGGCGGTTGCACTTTGTCCCTGTTCTGGCGGATCTTCCTGCTCAACGCCGCGGTGCTCACCGTGGCCACCGCTCTGCTGCTGCTCGGCCCCGTCACCGTGTCAACTCCCGTGCTGCTCACCGAGGCGGCCGTCCTCGGCGCCGGCCTCGTCTCGATGCTCATCGCCAACGCCGCTCTGCTGCGGCTCAGCCTCACGCCGCTGCGGCGCCTCACCCGTGCCATGACCACCATCGACCTGCTGCGTCCTCGGCCACGTCCGGCGGTCGGGGGGCAGGGCGAGATCGCGGACCTGATCAGGACGTTCAACACCATGCTCGACCGTCTGGAGGCCGAACGGGCCACGAGCACCGCCCGCGCGCTCTCCGCACAGGAGGCCGAACGCCGCCGCATCGCCCAGGAGTTGCACGACGAGGTCGGCCAGACGCTCACCGCGGTGCTGCTGGAGATGAAGCGCGTCGCGGACCACGCCTCCGAGCCCGTACGCGACGAGCTGCACGAGGTACAGGAGGCGACCCGCGGCAGCCTGGACGAGATCCGGCGCATCGCGCGCAGACTGCGCCCTGGGGTGCTGGAGGAGCTGGGGCTGGCCAGCGCCCTGAAGTCGCTGACCACGGAGATCCCCTCGCACGGCGGCCCGGCCGTGAAGGCGCGGCTGGACGCGGAGCTGCCCGAGCTGGACGACGAGACGGAACTCGTCCTCTACCGCGTCGCACAGGAGGGCCTCACCAACACCGTCCGGCACGCGGACGCCGGGCACGCCGAACTCACCCTCCGCCGCACCACCGGCGGAGTCGAGCTGCGCGTACGCGACGACGGACGCGGACTCCGCGGCGCACCCGAAGGCGCCGGGATCCGCGGCATGCGCGAGCGTGCCCTGCTGATCGGCGCCGGACTGACCATCGGGACCGGGCCGGCGGGCGGCACGGAAGTGCGGCTCGACGTGCCCGTACGGAACGGGGGCGGCTGACATGCGCGAGAACGCGAAGACCCGCGTTCTGCTCGCCGACGACCACGCGCTCGTACGCCGGGGAGTGCGGCTCATCCTCGACGGCGAACCCGACCTGACCGTCGTCGCCGAGGCGGGCGACGGCGCCGAGGCGATCGAGACGGCCCGTGCCGAAACGCCCGACCTGGCCATCCTCGACATCGCCATGCCACGCATGACCGGGCTGCAGGCGGCACGCGAACTCTCCCGGCAGCAGCCGGACATCCGCATCCTCATGCTGACCATGTACGACAACGAGCAGTACTTCTTCGAGGCCCTCAAGGCCGGCGCCGCGGGCTATGTCCTCAAGTCCGTCGCCGACCGCGACCTGGTCGAGGCATGCCGCGCCGCGATGCGCGACGAGCCGTTCCTGTACCCCGGTGCCGTCACCGCGCTCATCCGTGACCACCTCGCCCGTGCGCGGGAGGGGGACCGGCTGCCCGCCCGCGCCATCACCGACCGCGAGGAGGAGATCCTCAAGCTCGTGGCCGAGGGCCACACATCGAAGGAGATCGCCGGAATCCTCTTCATCAGCGCCAAGACCGTGGAGCGGCACCGGGCGAACCTGCTGCAGAAGCTCGGCCTGAAGGACCGCCTGGAACTGACGCGGTACGCGATCCGGGCCGGGCTGATCGAACCGTAGCCGCGGCGGCACGGTGAGGCGGATGTCCTACGATCGGCGCATGCCGGAGAACGGGGGCGTACGCGCCGTGAAGTCCGCGTCCCGCGCCGTCGACCTGCTGGAGGTACTGGCCGCGCGAGGCGACCGGCCCGCCCGGCTGCGCGAGCTCGCCGAGGAGCTGCAGGTGCCCCGCAGCAGCATGTACGCCCTCCTCCAGACCCTCGTCGAACGGGGCTGGGTGCGCACCGACGCGACCGGCTCGCTCTACGGCATCGGCATCCGCGCCCTGCTCACCGGCACCAGCTACCTCGACAGCGACCCGAGAGTGCGCATCGCCCGCCCGTACCTCGCGGAGGCCTCCGAGACGCTGGGCGAGACGATCCATCTCGCCCGTCTCGACCGCGGCGACGTCGTCTATCTCGCCACGAGGGAGTCGCACGAGTACCCGCGTACGCTCAACCGCGTCGGCCGCCGCCTGCCCGCTCACGCGGGAGCACTGGGCAAGGCACTGCTCGCCGAGCGGCCGGACTCCGCACTCCCGCTTCCCGGCGGCCCGTTGCGCGCCCTCACCGCCAACACCCACACCGGACGGGCCTCCCTGCTGGCCGACCTGGCAGAGGTGCGGAAGCGCGGTTACGCCGTGGACCGGGAGGAGAGCGTCGTGGGCATCGTGGGCTTCGGCTTCGCCCTGCGGGACGACTCCCCGGCCACCGACGCGGTCAGCTGCTCCGTACCTGCCGGGCGGCTCACCCCGGAGCACGAGCAGCGCATCGTCGCCGTGATGCGGGAGATCCGCGAACGGATCGAATCCGCGGGCCCCGTGGCCGCGGGCGGCAGCACCCCCGACTGGCGCTGAGGGGGCGGGGGCAGTCGTTCCCCGTAACCGCGGTGCGGCGCTCGCGAGCCGCCTCAGCGGGCCGGGCGGAGGACGAAGGCGCCCCAGCCCAGCAGGTCACGCCCGTGGGCGAGATGGGACGTGCGGGCGTGACGTAGGAAGTCGCGCATGTCCGGGGCGTCTTCGTGATCGGGGTTCGCGCGCAGCCAGTCGCTGATGGTGCGCCACTGGGACGCCCCGTACCGGTCCCAGCTGTCCGGGTCTGCGAGGACCATCTCCACGAGTTCCAGACCGGCCGCCTCGAAGCGCTCGTTCGTGCCGACGAGGCTGGTGAAGTCGTCCCGTTCCAGCTCCAGCGCCCGGCATGCCTCGTCGGACGGTTCGCTGCGCCAGTACACCTCGCCGACGACCAGCGTGCCGTCCGCGCGCAGCGCACGCCGCATCAGCTCCAGCGTGCCCGCGAGACCCCCGCCGATCCAGGTGGCGCCCAGGGAGGTGACCAGGTCGTAGCCCTCCGGGCCGGCCTCGTACGTGCCGGCGTCGGCGCGTACGAACTGCAGCCGCTCCGCCACTCCCAGCTCGGCCGCGCGTTCGCGTGCCGCGCCGAGGAAGACCTTGCTGATGTCGACACCGACCCCCGTGGTGCCGTGGTCACGGGCCCAGGTCGCCAGCAACTCGCCCTTGCCGCAGGCCAGATCGAGGTGCCGGGCGCCGCGCTCCGGTCTCGTCACCTCCCCGAGAAGCCGCAGCTTCTCATCCGTGAGGGGGTTGAGGATGCGGCTCCGTGCTTCGGCGATCTCGTGGTGGCGCAGTGACATGGGGTTCCTTCCGGTGCGTACGGGCGGAACCCTGCCCGTACGCACCGGTCACGCGCAACGCGATTCCGGGCGGCGGCCCGGGGGCCACCGACCCGGTGCGCGGATCAGAAGACGACCACCGACCGGAGGACGTCCCCCGCGTGCATCCGGTCGAAGGCCTGCTCGACCTCGTCGAGGGCGATCCGCTCCGTCACGAACTTCTCCAGATCCAGGCGCCCTTGCCGGTGGAGGTCGATCAGCATGGGGAAGTCGCGGGAGGGCAGACAGTCGCCGTACCAGGAGGACTTGAGGGAGCCGCCGCGGCCGAAGACGTCCAGCAGCGGGAGTTCGAGACGCATCTCGGGGGTCGGCACACCGACCAGGACGACCGTGCCGGCCAGGTCCCGGGCGTAGAAGGCCTGTTCGTACGTCTCGGGGCGGCCGACCGCCTCGATGACGACGTCCGCGCCGAAGCCGCCGGTCAGTTCCCTGATCGCCTCGACGGGGTCCGTCGAGGCGGAGTCGACGGTGTGCGTGGCGCCCATGGACTCCGCCTGCCTGAGCTTGCGTCCGTCGATGTCCACGGCGATGACGCGCGAGGCTCCCGCGAGCCGCGCGCCCACGACGGCCGCGTCGCCGACGCCTCCGCAGCCGATCACCGCGACGGTGTCACCGCGCCCGACCTGGCCGGTGTTGACGGCGGCACCGATGCCGGCCATCACGCCGCAGCCGAGCAGCCCCGCGACCGCGGGTGAGACGTCCGGATCGACCTTGGTGCACTGTCCCGCGGCCACCAGGGTCTTCTCCGCGAAGGCGCCGATGCCGAGGGCCGGGGAGAGTTCGGCGCCCGACCCGGCGAGCGTCATCGGCTGGCCGGCGTTGTGCGTGTCGAAGCAGTACCAGGGGCGTCCGCGGCGGCACGCGCGGCACTGGCCGCACACCGCGCGCCAGTTGAGGATCACGAAGTCGCCGGGCTCCACCTCGGTCGTGCCCGCGCCGACGGACTCGACGACGCCCGCGGCCTCGTGGCCGAGCAGGAAGGGGAACTCGTCGCTGATGCCGCCCTGTTTGTAGTGCAGATCGGTATGGCAGACGCCGCACGCCTGCACCCGCACCACGGCCTCGCCCGGGCCGGGGTCCGGCACCACGACGGTCTCCACGCGCACCGGTTCGTCCTTGCCCGGCGCGATGACGCCGCGCACCTCCTGTGACATCCGGACCCTCCGTACTCGGCCCGCGGTCACCCCGTCGTGACCGCGGTTGTCGGTTGCGCCCAACTGTGCCGCCCGGAAGGCGAACCGTCGACCATGCGACGGGGTGTCGCGGGTGCCGGCCCCGGCGGCACCCCGGGCGCGGGGCGTCCACGTGGGGCCCGGGTGGAAACACATTCGGCTTCACGGGCGGCGGCGGGTGAGGATGTGGCTGCAGGAGGCGCGCGATGCCGGCCAGCAGGTGACAGCTGACAGCTGACGTTATCTGTCAGCTGAAGACTGACCGTTGACCGGCCCCAGAGGCCCGCCGGTCCCGGAGGAGAAGCGGAGCACCCATGAGCAGCAGTACGAGTACGAGTACGGACGGCCCCGCATCCGGAGGCCCCGAGCCCGTCACGCTGGAGGACATCCGAGCCGCGGCCCGCCGGCTGAAGGGGGCGGCACACCGCACACCGGTGCTCCGCTCCCGGACGCTGGACCGGCTGGTGGGCGCTGAGGTCCATCTGAAGTGCGAGAACTTCCAGCGGATGGGGGCGTTCAAGTTCCGCGGCGCGTACAACGCCCTCGCTCAACTGCCGCCCGCCCAGCTGGCGAACGGCGTCGCGGCCTACTCCTCGGGCAACCACGCGCAGGCCGTCGCGCTCGCCGCGCGCGAGCTGGGGAGCAAGGCCGTCATCGTGATGCCCGAGGACAGCCCGCGCTCCAAGATGGATGCCACGGCGGACTACGGCGCCGAGATCGTCACCTACGACCGCTACACCGAGGACCGTGAGGCCATCGGCGAGCGCCTGGCCGAGGACCGGGGGCTGGCGCTCGTACCTCCGTACGAGCATCCGCACATCATCGCGGGCCAGGGCACCGTCGCGCTGGAACTGCTGGAGGAGACGGGCGAGCTGGACGCCCTCGTGGTTCCGGTGGGCGGCGGCGGGCTCGCCGCGGGGTCGGCGACGGCGGCCAAGGCGCTGTATCCGGGCATCCGGGTCATCGGCATCGAGCCGGAGGCGGGGGACGACACGCGGCGCTCGCTGGCCGCGGGCCGCCGCGTCTCGCTGGACGCCGTGCCGCGCACCATCGCCGACGGCCAAGGGGCCGTCACACCGGGCGAGTTGACCTTCTCCCTCAACCGGCGTCTGCTGGCGGCGGTCGAGCTGGTGAGCGACGAGGAGATCCGGGCGGCGATGCGGCTCGCGTTCGAGCGGCTGAAGGTCGTGATCGAACCGAGCGGCGCGACCGGCCTCGCCGCCCTTCTCGCCGGGCGCATCGACCCCGTTCCGGCGCGCGTCGGAGTCGTCGTCTCGGGAGGCAATATCGGCGTACGGCGCTTCCTTGAGCTGATGGAGGAGGACGGGCCCTCCTGACAAGGCGGCCCTCCTGACAAGGCGAACGGCCGGCACCTGGGCAGGAGGTGCCGGCCGTTCCTACTCGGCGAGCCGCCCTGTGCCGCCGAGGTTCACGGTGCGCGAAGACGCGCTCGGGGATGGATGTCCGTGTCCGTGTCCGTGTCTGTGCCGCTCGGCAGCCCAAGTGCTCGGCTGCTCAGCCGGTCACTGGCAGCCCGCCGCCTGCCTGCGCTGCTCGATCAGGTCGACGACCGCCTGCCTGTTGGCGATCCTCGCCTCCGACTGGGCGTCGGGGTTGGCCTGTTGCTCCGCGATGAAGTTCTGGTTGTTCTGCAGGGCCTGGTCGAGCCCTGCGCAGTTCTCCGTCGCCGCCTGACTCGTGCTGACGGTCACCGCCGCGATTCCGACTGCGAGCACTGCGGCTCCGACACCCGCGACCGCCTTGACCTTCAGGCTGCTCTTCCGTTTCCGGGACATGGCTGCTCCAGTTCTGAAGTGGACCGGGGTCCCCCACACGCGTAAGAAGGTACGTACAAATCATTGCCGTTGCAGAGTTGTTATCAGGGATCGGCAAGGAACTTGACGCGGGCGCCCCGCGTGTACGCGAAGCGGAGCGAGTGGGAGCGGGTGTGCGGGCCCCGCGCTCAGGCCCGGCGCTTCGGCACGGGAACGCGTGTCAGGTCCTCCGCCACCGTCAACTCCCCCTCGAAGCCCGCCCGCCGGGCCTGCCCGGCGAAGAGCGAGGCGTCCGCGTAGCGCTGTGAGAAGTGGGTGAGT
Organism: Streptomyces sp. DSM 116795; assembly: GCF_055792905.1. Taxonomy (NCBI): domain Bacteria; kingdom Bacillati; phylum Actinomycetota; class Actinomycetes; order Kitasatosporales; family Streptomycetaceae; genus Streptomyces; species Streptomyces sp. DSM 116795. The sequence continues at coordinate 5,345,539 of NZ_CM147707.1, read as the reverse complement.
ACGAGGCTGCGCACACCCGCGTCCGCCGCCGCCCGGCCGGCCTGCCCGGCGGTGAGATGGCCGTACTCCTCGGCGAGCGCTGCGTCCTCGTCCAGGAACGTCGCTTCGATGACGAGCAGGTCGCAGCCCTGCGCCAGGGCCAGTACGCCTTCGCACATGCGGGTGTCCATGACGAAGGCGAAGCGCTGCCCCGGACGGCGCTCGCTGACCTCTTCCAGCCGTACGCCGTGCAGTTCGCCGGCGCGCTTGAGACGGGAGACGTCCGGACCGCGGATGCCGCGGGCCTCCAGCCGCTCCGGGAGCATGCGCCGGGAGTCCGGCTCGGTGAGCCGGTAGCCGTACGCCTCGACCGGGTGGGACAGTCGGTGCGCGGAGAGGGTGAAGGGCCCGGATGCGTTCAGCTCGCACGCCGCCTCGCCCGCCGCCCCGACCGGTTCCGTGCGCAGCGGCACCGTCTCCCGGTACGCCGTCGCGTGGCGCAGCCGCTCGAAGTAGCGCTCGCCGCTCGCCGGATAGTGCGCTGTGACGGTGTGCGGCACCCGGTCCAGGTTGATGCGCTGGATGACACCGGCCAGCCCCAGCGAATGGTCGCCGTGGAAGTGCGTCACGCAGATCCGGTTCAGGTCGTGGGCCGAGACTCCCGCGCGGAGCATCTGGCGCTGGGTGCCCTCGCCGGGGTCGAAGAGAATGCCGTGACCGTCCCAGAGCAGCACGTAGCCGTTGTGGTTGCGATGCCGGGTCGGCACCTGGCTGGCGGTGCCCAGCACGACGAGTTCACGTGACGACATCTCTGTACGACCTCTGTAGGGACTTCCGTACGGACCTCTGCAGGGTCCACCTCTGCAAGGTCCGCCGGCTCAGCCCGGCGGCCAGTTGAAGCCGCGGCCGCCCAGGACGTGGGCGTGCGCGTGGAAGACGGTCTGGCCCGCGCCCGAACCGGTGTTGAAGACGATGCGGTAACCCGTGCCGGGCCCGCTGTCGCCGGCGACGATGTTCTCGGCGGCGGCGACCTCGCCCGCTTCGAGCAGCACGTCCACAGCCAGCTGCGGCTCGGCCGCCGCGAGGGACGCGGCGTCGGGGTAGTGCGCCTTGGGGATCACGAGGACATGCGTGGGCGCCTGCGGGTTGATGTCCCGGAACGCGACGATCGTCTGGGACTCCCGTACCACCGTCGCCGGGACCTCACCGGCGACGATCTTGCAGAACAGGCAGTCGGCCTGCGGTTCTCCAGCCATGCCGGGGATGCTACCTGTGCTCACGGGCGCCGCACCCTCCCGAACCACCACTGCCGTCCCGGCGCGGGTGGGGCCCGCAGGACGGCACGGGCGAGGGCGTGACTCCGGGCAGGGGGCCCGGGGCAGTGCGCGTGCGGGTGTCAGGCCCAGCGTCCCGTGCGGCCCAGCAGCAGAGCCGTCGCCGCCGTGCCCGCCGTCGAAGTGCGCAGCACACTCGGGCCGAGCCGGCAGGCCCCCGCGCCGGCGTCGGCGAACGCCGTCAACTCCTGCGGAGCCACGCCTCCTTCGGGCCCGACGACCAGCACGATGCCGCCGTCCCGCGGCAGTTCGGCGGTCGCCAGCGGGAGGCTGCCCTCCTCGTGCAGCACGAGCCCCAGCTCCGCGCCGTGCAGCAGGCCTGCCACATCGGCGGTCGTAGCAAGTTCCGCGACCTCGGGAAAGCGCAGCCGCCGCGACTGCTTGCCCGCCTCCCGCGCCGTGGAGCGCCACTTGACGAGCGACTTCCGGCCGCGCTCGCCCTTCCACTGCGTCACGCAGCGGGAGGCGGCCCACGGCACGATCGCGTCGACGCCGGTCTCCGTCATCGTCTCGACTGCGAGCTCGCCGCGGTCGCCCTTCGGGAGCGCCTGTACGACCGTGATGCCGGGGCGGGGTTCGGCCTCCGTACGTACGGCGGTGACGGCGACCTCCAGGCGGTCCTTGCCCGAGACGGACCGCACCGTGCCGTGCACGCCGGTGCCGGCGCCGTCCGTGAGCACGACCTCCTCGCCGGCGCGCAGCCGCCGCACCGACACCGCGTGCCGGCCCTCGGGGCCTTCGAGCACGACCGTGGCGTCGCTGCCGTCGCTGCCGTGGTGTTCGTGGTGTTTCCGTGCGGCGTCCGCGAGTTGTGCGGTGTCCGCCAGGAAGACGGGAGCGGTCATACCGAGCCGCCCGGACCGCCGCCCGGACCGCCGCCGGCCGAGCCGCCGCCGGAGCCGCCCGGGGCGCCCTGCTTCGCGACCCTGTCGCGTGCCACCGCCAGCTCGGTCACCAGCACGTCCATCAGCTGCGCGACGGGCAGATCGCGCGCGAGCCGGTGGCCCTGGCCCGCCCACAGCGCCATGCCCTGCGGGTCCTTCGCCTTGGCCGCCGCCTTGCGCACCCCGGCGGTCAGATGGTGCACCTGCGGATACGCGGCGGGAGCGTACGGCCCGTGCTCGCGCAGGAACCGGTTGACCAGCGCACGGGCCGGCCGTCCGCTGAAGGCGCGGGTCAACTCCGTACGTGCGAAAAGGGGGTTGGTCATCGCCTGCTTGTGCACCAGCTCCGCGCCCGACTCCGGGCAGACGAGGAACGCCGTACCGAGCTGCGCCGCACTCGCGCCCGCGGCCAGCACCGCCGCGATCTGCTTGCCGCGCATCAGCCCGCCGGCGGCGACGACCGGCAGCCGCACCGCCTCCTTGACCTGCGTCACCAGCGTGAGCAGGCCGAGACCGCTGCCGGTGCCGTCCGCCTGCGGATCGTCGCGGTGTGTGCCCTGGTGGCCGCCCGCCTCGATGCCCTGCACGCACACGGCGTCCGCGCCCAGGAACTCGGCGGTCTGCGCCTCACCGGCGGAGGTGACGGTGACGATGGTGTACGTACCGCGCTTGGTGAAGCGCTCCAGCACTTGACGGGTCGGGCAGCCGAACGTGAACGACACGACGGGAACCGGATCGTCGAAGAGTATGGCGAGCTTCGCCTCGTACGCGTCGTCGGTGGCGTGGTCGGTCTCGCCGAGCTGCGCCTCGTACCACGTCGCCTCACCGGCGAGCTGCGCGCGGTAGCGCTCAAGCGCCCCCGAGTCGGCGTTGTCGGGCTGCGGCATGAACAGATTGACGCCGAAGGGGCGTTGGGTCTGCCCCCGCAACTGCTTGATCTCCTCGTACATCGCCTCCGGCGTCTTGTAGCCGGCGGCCAGAAACCCCATCCCGCCGGCCTCGCTCACGCTCCCGGCCAGCTCCGGACACGAGGGCCCACCCGCCATGGGGGCCTGCACAATCGGATGCTCCGTGAGGTCTGAGAGCGGGATCGACGCGGAGGTCATGGGCACATCCTGTCACGCGGTGCCGGGCCGCCCCGTCCCGGACCTGTCCCGCCGTGGACGGGACCGGGACGGACAGCAACAGGAGAGCGAATGGGGCGACATGACGGATCTCACCGACGTGACGGGCCTGACGGACCGGCCTGGCCCCGCGGATCCCGCGTAACCCGCGTAGACCGGCACGCCCCCGCAACTCCCGGGGCGGTCCGGGGCGTTGCCGGACGCGGTCCCGGGTCTCTGGGAGTCGGGGGTCCGGGGCCCCACCGGGCCGTCGACCAGGCTGCCGGACCCTCGCGTCGGGTGGTGGCTCACCATCGAGGCCGGCACCTCTGCCCGCGGCCCTGCCAGCGCTGATCCCCAGCCCTCCCGGGCCGCGAGGCCCAGGGGACGGCACGTACAGCCTGAACGCCGGATTCGGCCGAGACCCTCAGCGGCCGTTGAACGCGTCCTTCAGCCGCGAGAACAGCCCCTGCTGACCGGGCTGGAACTGGCCCGTCGGCCGCTCCTCACCGCGCATCTCCGCCAGCCGCCGCAGCAACTCCTCCTGCTCCGGCTCCAGACTGGACGGCGTCGTCACTTCGACGTGGACGATCAGCTGGCCCCGTCCGCCGCCCCGCAGATGCGTGACGCCGCGCTCATGCAGCGGGATCGACTGCCCGGACTGGGTGCCCGGCCGGATGTCGACCTCCTCCATGCCGTCCAGCGTCTCCAGCGGCACCTTCGTACCGAGGGCCGCCGCCGTCATCGGGATGGTGACCGTGCAGTGCAGATCGTCGCCGCGGCGCTGGAAGACCGGGTGCGCGGTCTCGTGGATCTCGACGTACAGATCGCCGGCGGGGCCGCCGCCCGGGCCGACCTCGCCCTCGCCCGCGAGCTGGATGCGGGTGCCGTTGTCGACGCCGGCCGGGATCTTCACCGTCAGGCTGCGCCGCGAGCGGATGCGGCCGTCGCCGGCGCACTCCGGGCAGGGCGTGGGCACGACCGTGCCGAAGCCCTGGCACTGCGGGCAGGGACGCGACGTCATGACCTGGCCGAGGAAGGAGCGCGTGACCTGGGAGACCTCTCCCCTGCCACGGCACATGTCGCAGGTCTGCGCGGACGTGCCGGGTGCCGCGCCCTCGCCGCTGCAGGTGTTGCAGACGATGGCCGTGTCGACCTGGATGTCCTTCGTCGTGCCGAACGCGGACTCGTCGAGCTCGATGTCGAGCCGGATCATCGCGTCCTGGCCCCGACGCGTACGGGATCTGGGCCCGCGCTGCGAGGCCGTACCGAAGAAGGCGTCCATGATGTCGGAGAAGTTGCCGAAGCCGGCACCTGCTCCGCCGAAGCCGCCGCCCGCACCGGCGGCACCGGCCGCCGGGTCCCCGCCGAGGTCGTAGACCTGCTTCTTCTGCGGGTCGGAGAGGATCTCGTAAGCGGTGTTGATCTCCTTGAACCGCTCCTGCGTCTTCGGGTCCGGATTGACGTCAGGGTGCAGCTCGCGCGCAAGCCTGCGGAAGGCCTTCTTGATGTCGTCCTGCGAGGCGTCGCGCTGCACGCCGAGGACCGCGTAGTAGTCCGTCGCCACTTACGACTCCGCGAGGATCTGTCCGACGTACCGTGCCACTGCGCGTACAGCTCCCATCGTTCCGGGGTAGTCCATGCGGGTCGGTCCGACCACGCCAAGCTTGGCGACTGCTTCGTCGCCCGAACCGTAGCCGACCGAAACGACCGATGTGGAACTCAGCCCTTCGTGGGCATTCTCATGCCCGATTCGTACGGTCACGCCCGGGTCCTTCGCTTCCCCGAGCAGCTTCAGCAGCACGACCTGCTCCTCCAGCGCCTCCAGCACGGGCCGGATGGTCAGGGGGAAGTCGTGCCCGAAGCGGGTGAGGTTGGAGGTGCCGCCGATGATCAGCCGCTCCTCGGTCTCCTCGACGAGGGTCTCCAGCAGGGTGGCGAGCACCGTGGAGACCGTGCCGCGGTCGTCGCCCTCGAACGCGTCCGGCAGGTCCTGCACGAGGGAGGGCACGTCGGTGAAGCGCTGCCCCACCACACGGCTGTTGAGCCGGGCCCGCAGGTCCGCCAGGGACGAGTCGCCGATGGGCGCCTGGCAGTCGATGAGGCGCTGCTCGACCCTTCCGGTGTCGGTGATCAGCACCAGCATCAGCCGCGCGGGCGCCAGGGAGAGCAGCTCCACGTGCCGCACCGTCGACCGCGTCAGCGACGGGTACTGCACAACCGCGACCTGGCGGGTCAGCTGCGCGAGCAGCCGCACCGTGCGCCCCACCACGTCGTCGAGGTCGACGGCTCCGTCCAGGAAGTTCTGGATGGCCCGGCGCTCGGGAGGCGAGAGCGGCTTGACGCCCGCCAGCTTGTCCACGAAGAGGCGGTAGCCCTTGTCTGTCGGGATGCGCCCGGCGCTGGTGTGCGGCTGAGCGATGTACCCCTCGTCCTCCAGCGCCGCCATGTCGTTGCGCACGGTGGCCGGAGAGACCTGGAGATGGTGCCGCTCCGTGAGCGCCTTGGAGCCCACGGGCTCCTCCGTGCCCACGTAGTCCTGGACGATCGCGCGCAGCACTTCGAGTCTGCGTTCGCTCAGAATTGCGCACCTCCCGTCCGGCCCTGCCTTTTGCTGTGCCTGCGGCCTGCTCGCGCGGCCTGCTGGGGACCCGCCGGCGCCGCTCGTTCCCCCGGCTTCTCGGCGTGCCTGGCACTCTCGCCGATCGAGTGCCAGAACCCCCGGCTAAGTGTACGGCCGGTTGCGGTGGCAGGGGCAAGAGACGCCTCAACGACCGTATCGCGGTGCGCGCGGTCCCGGTACGCCCGAGTAGCGTCGTCGTATGGCCGGGAACAGGGACGAACGCCGCGAGCCGGTACTGAACGAGGCACCGGAAGACGTGCCGGGGGCCGGTGCGGCCGAGGGCCGCTGGGAGGAACTCGTGCCCGGCATCGTACGGCGGAGGCTGCCCCGCTGGGACGCGACCGTCGGCGCGGTGCGCGGCACGGCGGGGGTGCTGGTCGTCGACACCGGATCGGGTGCCGTCGAGGGCGCAGGCATCCGCGACGGGCTGCGCGACCTGTTCGGGCTTCCGGTGACGCATGCCGTGCTCACCCATTCCCACTTCGACCATGTCTTCGGCACCGCGGCGTTCGACGGCGCCCACGTGTACGGGGCGCAGGGGCTCGGCGATCAACTGGCGGACGGGCGCGAGGAGTTGCGGCAGGACGCGGTGCGGCACGGAATGGCCGAGGACGCCGCCGCGGACTCGGCTTCGCGGCTCGTGCCGCCGCTGCACGCAGTCTCCGAGCAGGTCACGCTGGCGCTCGGCGAGCGGTCGGTGCGGCTGGTGAACATGGGTGCCGCGCACAGCGGCTTCGACCTGGCGGTGCTCGTGGGCTGCGGCGCCGGTGAGGCGGGACGCGGCGTCGTCTTCTGCGGCGATCTCGTGGAGGAGTCCGGCGAACCGCAGGCGGGGCCCGACGCCAGCCCGTCCCGCTGGCCGCGGGCGCTGGACCGGCTGCTGGCGCTCGGCGGTGAGGACGCGCTGTACGTGCCGGGGCACGGGGCCGTCGTCGGTGCGGAGTTCGTACGCGCCCAACGGGACGTCCTGGCACGCCGTTTCGCTGAATCGTGAAGAATGCCGCCATGCGCAGCCGTTCATACGATCCCGATCTCACGCCGCCGTGGAAGAAGCGGCAGCCGGTGCCCGAGGTCCCTGCCGATCCCGGTCTGGTGGTCGAGGAGGTGACCACCGGCTTCTGCGGTGCCGTCATCCGTACGGAGAAGACCGCCGAGGGCCTGACGGTCACCCTTGAGGACCGGTTCGGCAAGCACCGGGTCTTCCCGATGGAGCCGCGCGGATTCCTGCTGGAGGGCCGGACCGTCACGCTCGTACGGCCTGGCGGATCCCCCGGGACGGCTTCTGCGGCGGCGGCTGCAGGGCAGGCGGCTTCAGGAGCGGCGTCCCCGCGGCGGACGGCTTCCGGCTCGCTCGCCGTGCCGGGCGCCCGGGCGCGGGTGGCAAGGGCGGGGCGGATCTATGTTGAGGGGCGGCACGACGCGGAACTCGTCGAGAAGGTCTGGGGCGACGATCTGCGCATCGAGGGCGTCGTCGTCGAGTATCTGGAGGGCGTCGACGATCTCCCCGCGGTCGTACGGGACTTCGGGCCGGGCCCGGACGCGCGGCTCGGTGTGCTCGTCGACCATCTGGTGCCGGGCTCCAAGGAGTCCCGCATCGCGGCGGAGGTCACGGACGAGCACGTGCTGGTGGTCGGCCACCCGTACATCGACATCTGGGAAGCGGTGAAGCCCTCCTCCGTCGGCATCGACGCCTGGCCCCGCGTACCGCACGGCCAGGACTGGAAGACCGGCGTGTGCCGGGCACTGGGCTGGCCTGAGAACACGGGCGCGGCCTGGCAGCGGATCCTGGGACACGTACGCGACTACCGGGACCTGGAGCCGGCCCTGCTGGGGCGGGTGGAACAGCTCATCGACCATGTGACGGTGGGCTTCTCCTGACGCGTCGCCCTCGTGGCGACGGGTGAGACGCCTCACTGCGCGGGCCGCAGGCCCGGGGGCCGCATGCAGCCGACGCCGGGGCACCCGTACGCCGCGGCGGTGGCCGATGCCGGCCGACGGTACGGCGGCGGCTCCATGGCCGTCCGCGCCGGTCACCCGGCACGAAGCCCCCGCGGAGGGGCACCGGGCGGCGGGCCGCGAAACACGGTGCCCGCGCCGGAGGAGCAACCGCGTCGCGGACAATGGGACGCATGCCCTCCGTACTGCCAGAAGGCGATCCCGTGCCCGAGAGCGGTTCGCTGCCGTCGGACGCGCTCGCGGGCCGGGAGTCCCGGCCGCTCGGCTTCTATCTGCACGTGCCGTACTGCGCGACCCGCTGCGGCTACTGCGACTTCAACACCTACACCGCCGCCGAGCTGCGCGGCTCCGGCGGCGTGCTCGCTTCGCGGGAGAACTACGCGGCCACCGCCGGTGACGAGATCCGCCTCGCCCGCAAGGTCCTCGGCGACGACCCGCGCCGCGTATCCACCGTCTTCGTCGGGGGCGGCACCCCGACGCTGCTGCCGCCCGAGGACCTCGGCTCGATGCTGGCCGCCGTACGGGACGAGTTCGGGCTCACGGCGGACGCGGAGGTCACCACGGAGGCGAACCCGGAATCCGTCGACGCCGGATATCTGGAACGGCTGCGCGAGGCGGGCTTCAACCGGATCTCCTTCGGCATGCAGAGCGCACGCCCCCACGTACTCGGCGTCCTTGACCGCACCCATACGCCGGGCCGCCCCGAGGCATGCGTCGCGGAGGCCCGTGCGGCGGGCTTCGCGCACATCAACCTCGACCTGATCTACGGCACTCCCGGCGAGAGCGACGACGACTGGCGGGCGTCGCTGGACGCCGCCCTGGCTGCGGAGCCCGACCACGTCTCCGCGTACGCGCTGATCGTCGAAGAGGGCACGCAGCTCGCGCGCCGCATCCGGCGCGGCGAGGTGCCGCCGACGGACGACGACGTGCACGCGGACCGCTATCTCCTCGCGGAGCAGACCCTCTCCTCGGCGGGCATGAGCTGGTACGAGGTCTCCAACTGGGCTACGGCGTCGGACCCTTCGGCCCGCTGCCGCCACAACGAGCTCTACTGGACGGGCGCCGACTGGTGGGGCGCCGGTCCCGGCGCGCACTCCCACGTGGGCGGGGTCCGCTGGTGGAACGTGAAGCATCCGGCCGCGTACGCGGGAGCCCTCGCCGAGGGCCGCTCCCCCGGCGCGGGCCGCGAGGTGCTCACCGCCGAGGACAGGCGAGTCGAGCGCATCCTGCTGGAGCTGCGGCTCGCCGCGGGCTGCCCGCTCGGGCTGCTCGCTCCCCCCGGCGCGGACGCCGCGGCCCGCGCCCTCGCCGACGGGCTGCTGGAGCCGGGCCCGTACGAGCAGGGGCGGGCGGTGCTGACGCTGCGCGGGCGGCTGCTGGCCGACGCCGTCGTCCGCGACCTGGTCGACTAGGGGGTGTCCGGCGGATCTTCGTGGGTCAGCGAGCTGGGGGCACCTCCCGGCGAAGCCAGGGGGAGTCCGGTGCATGGGGCCTCCCCGGGCCGCAGGCCCAGGGGACGCATCGCAAGGCGGAGGGCCGTTCTCATACTGGGGTCCCCCATGCCGGAGGGCTGGGGTTCCCCATGGCGAAGCCCAGGGGCGGGAGTATTCGGACGAGCCCGACAACGCTGGGGGCACTCCCCCTCACTCCGCTGGGGGGACCCCCACCCGCGAAGCGGGGGAGAGGTGCGGTGCCGGGCGTCGCGAGCCCGCAAGGATCCGCCGGACACCCCCTAGCGCCGTGCCAGGTGCATTGCCCTGAGGGAACCGGTCGTCGTTCGGCGTGGCCCTTCGGGTCCCGCACGGGGTCTCCCCCGCTCGGAGAACCGGCGGAAGGGCCGGCCGGCCAGACGCGGACCGCCTCGACCAGCGCGTCCTGCACTGCGTCCTCGGCCGCCGCGAAGTCGGCTCCGCGGCGGCCGACACCGGCGACGGCGCTCAGCCCGCCGGGCGTGCCTGGAGCACGAGCAGCGCGAGGTCGTCCGCCGCCGCGCCGTCGCCGAAGCTGTGCACCGCGCGGCGCACCTTCTCCGCGGTCTGCGCCGCGTCGAGGCCGCCGCAGTCGGCGAGCACGGCCGCCAGACCGTCCTCGTCGTCGAACTGCCGCCGCCCGCTGCGCCGTTCGGTGACGCCGTCCGTGACGCACAGCAGGGTCTCGCCGGGCTCCAGGAGGACGGTCTGGCTCCCGTACGAGACGTCCTCCTCGATGCCGAGGAGGAGTTGGGGCTCCGCTGCCGCCCGTACCTTCCCTGAGGTGTCGCGCACCAGCGGCAGCGGGTGGCCGGCGCACACCAGCGTGCAGTGGCTCCCGCCGCCCTCGGAGGCGGGACGCGGGGTGAGTTCGCCGTAGACCATGGACAGGAAGCGGGTCTGCTCGCCCACTTCGCGGTTGAGCCGGTCCATGACCTCGGGGACGCTGTGGCCCTCGCGGGCCAGCAGCCGCAGGACGGGCCGGGCGAGGCCGGTGACGACGGCCGCCTCGGGGCCGTTGCCGCACACGTCTCCGAGCGCGAACCGCCAGCGGCCGTCCGCCCCTTCGTAGAAGTCGTAGAAGTCGCCGCCCGCCCAGGAGCCCTCGCCGGCCGGTTCGTACACGACGGCTGTCTCCACACCCGGTACGGCGACGTCGCCCGAGGGCAGCAGCCCTCGCTGAAGGACGCGGCTGATGGTGGCCTGACGCGTGTAGCGCCGGGCGGAGAGCACGGCCTGGGCGACGCGCCGTGCGAAGTCCTCGACGATGCCCACGACTTCGCCGGGGATGCGGATGAGACCGGCGCGCCCGATGACCAGCGTCCCGACCGTCCGTCCGCCGACGACGAGCCGGCAGCCCACCGCCGCGCCGCCGGGACCGTACGCGGACGCCTGGCCGGGCCAGGTCCACGGCACCGCCCGCCCGGGCGGCGTATGGCCGGTGAGCTGGGGCGGTGTCCTCTTCAGTTCGCCGCGCAGCTCGTCCATGCGCTCCTCCTGCGTGTGCCATACACGCGAGAGGCGGAGCGGAGCGCCCGCGTCGGGGTCGGCCAGCCAGACCGCGCACCAGTCGGCGAACCGGGGCACCAGCAACTGGCAGGCCAGGGAGGCGACCCGGTCCTCGTCGGTCTGGCCGGCGAGGAGGTCGGAGGCCTCGGCGAGGAAGGAGAGGATGCCGTGGTTGACCCAGTCGGGATCGTGGCGGTGCGTGCCCGCCGCGGGGCGCTGGGCGGTGGGGGCGAGGCTCCCGGTCAGGCTGCCGCGGGACTGCTCCCCGTGCTCGTCACGCGCGTGGGGCACGGCTGCGGCAACGGGAGCGGAGAGGGACGTCCGTGACGGCTCGCTCCCTGAACTCCCGCTCCGTGACGGCTCGTTCTCCGACAGCTCGTTCCCCGAGGGCTCCCCGCTCCGTGACGGCTCCCCGGATGCGGCAGGCAGCCGGAACCAGACCGTCTTGCCGTCCCGCCGGTAGGTGACGCCCCACTCCTCCGCGAGTGCCGCGACCAGCCGCAGGCCGTGGCCCTGGTGTGCGTCCCGGGTGCCTTCGGCGGCCTCTCCGGCGCCGCGGGTCTCCACGGCGCGCGTGGGGTGCCGGTCGGCGACCTCGACGGCGAGAGTGCCGCCCTCGTGCCGGCACTCCAGGCGCACGGCCGTGCCCGCGTGCACGACCGCGTTCGTCACCAACTCGCTGACCAGCAGCGTCACATCGTCCGCCGTCCCGGCGGGCACTCCCCAGTCGCCCAGTGCCGTACGTACGAACTCGCGCGCAGCGGACGGCGCCCGCGCGGTGCCCGGCAACGGCGCCCGCACCACGGCGGATCCGGCGGCGCCGGGCGGCGGACCGGCTCCGCGCCGGGCCCGCTGCTCCGCCTTCTCCGCTTCCCCCCACCGCGTCAACGACGTCCCCACAGTGCTGCCCCCACCAGTTCTTCGGTTTAGTCCCCACGGGATTATCGCAAGGGTGACAGACTGATCTGATCCAAATGCGCCGGGTGACGAAACCGATGAGGCGGCACTGCCATGAGTGGTGAAGTGTCCGGACTTCCGGACGGACTTCCGGACCGGCTTCCGGCCCACGTTCCGGAAGGGCTTCCGGACGGCTCTCCGTACGCGGGCGCCGGCACGGACGCCGACCCGCGTCCCGGCGCGGGACTGCACCCCGTGCTCTGCGCCCTGCGCGCCCTGCGAGACGGCGACTTCACCGCCAGGGTCGAGGTGGCAAGGGACGCCCTCCCCGGCTTCCACACCGAACTCGCGGACACGGTCAACCAGCTCGCGGCGCGCAGCGAGCACCTCGCCACCGAGCTGATGCGGGTACGCGCGGACGTCGTGCGCCGTGGCCGCGTGGACGAGAGGCTGACTGCGAGTCCCGGCCAGGGCATGTGGACGGACTCCGTACACGCGGTCAACACCCTGCTGGAGACGCTGCTCGGCTCGCGTGCGGAGGCCACCCGGGTGCTGGCGGCCGTCGCCGACGGCGATCTCTCGCGCCGCGTCGATCTGCACGAGAACGGCAGGGCCCTGCGTGGCGAACTGCGCCGTCTGGGACGCACGGTGAACCGGATGACCGATCAACTCGCCCTCTTCACCGGCGAGGTGACGCGCGCCGCGCTCGACGAGGACGGCGAGGCCGGCGGCCGCGGCTCCGGCGGCAGGAACGGCAAACACGGCAAGCACCAGGGGCCGGTCACGGCGCACACCACCGTCCGCGGCCTGTCCGGCAGTTGGCGGGACGCGGCCGAGGCCGTCAACAGGATGGTCTCCGATCTGCGCGAGACCACCCGCGCCAAGGAGTGGCTGGAGTCCAACCTCACCCGTCTCGCCGCGCTCATGCAGGGCCGCCGTGACATACGCGAGATCGCCGAGCCGATCATGCGGGAGCTGCCGCCGCTGGTGGGTGCGCAGTTCGGCGCCTTCTTCCTCGCGGAGAGCCACGGGGAGGAGACGCCGGGAGGCGGCGGAGAGCTGAGTTACGTCGCGGGCTACGGCACCGCGGCATACGAGCCCGGCGCCCACCCGCGCGGCGGCGTGCGCGGCCACAGCCTGATCGCGCAGGTGGCGGCGGAGAAGCGGCGGATGCTGCTCACCGACGTGCCGCCGGACTATCTGCCCATCGGCTCCGGCCTGGGCGAGGCGCAGCCCGCGTGCGTGGTGATCCTTCCGGTGCTGTACGAGGACAGGCTGCTGGGCGTGCTCGAACTCGCCTCGTTCAGCGCGTTCAGCGACATCCATCTGGCCTTCTTCGACCAGTTCGTGCACACCATGGGCGTCGCTCTGCACACCATCAGGGCGAACACCGAACTCTCCGAGAAGGCCTCGCTGCTGGCCGCCTCCTCCCAGTACAAGACGCAGTTCCTCGCGAACATGTCGCACGAGCTGCGCACGCCCCTCAACTCGCTGCTGGTCCTCTCCCGGCTGCTCGCGGACAACGAGTCGGGGCGCCTGTCCGAGGAGGAGGTGCGCTTCGCGCAGACCATCCACCGCTCCGGCACTGATCTGCTGTCTCTGATCAACGACGTACTGGACCTCGCCAAGGTCGAGTCCGGCCGGATGGAGGCCCGGCCGCGCCGCCTGACGCTGGGCAAGCTGCTCACGTACGTGGAGGACACCTTCCGTCCGATCGCGCACGACCGCGGTCTCGGGTTCTCGGTCGCGTCGGCGGAGGACGCGCCCGACGAACTCCACGTGGACGAGAGGCGGTTGCAGCAGATCCTGCGCAACCTGCTATCCAACGCAGTGAAGTTCACCCCCGAGGGCAGTATCGAACTGCACGCGGGGACGGCCGCCGGGCGCGGTCCCGACGGCGAGACGCTGATCGCCTTCACGGTCACCGACACGGGCATCGGCATCGGGCCGGAGCAACTGCCGCGCATCTTCGAGGCGTTCCAGCAGGGCGACGGCTCCTCGCACCGCACGTACGGCGGTACGGGGCTCGGGCTGGCGATCAGCAGGGAGCTGGCCACTCTCCTCGGCGGGAGCATCGCGGTGGAGAGCACGCCGGACGCCGGCAGCACCTTCACGCTGTACGTGCCGGCCGGCGTTCCCTCCGCCGTCCCCGCCGTGGGCCCGCCGGCGGCGCACGAGCGGCCCGCCGCGGTACCGCCCGCCGCCCTCCCCGCCGCCGTACTGCCAGCGCAGGCGCCGCCGTCCCCGGGCAACGGCCACGGCGCGACTGCGGGCAACGGCGGCGTCCCCCTCGCCGAGCGGGCTCGCACGGAGAGCGTCCAGGCCGCGGCACAGTCACCGCCGTCGGGTCTCGCCGCCTGGCAGAGCGGCCGCGCCGCACTCGTGCTCCGGGACAAGCGCGTGCTGATCGTGGACGACGACATCCGCAACGTCTACGCCCTGACACATCTCCTGGGCCGGGTCGGCATGTCCGTGCGCTACGCGGAGAACGGCCGCGAGGCGCTGGCCACCCTGCACGGCGGCCCCGCGGTCGATCTGGTCCTGATGGACATCATGATGCCGGAGCTGGACGGCTACGAGGCGATCCGCACCCTCCGCGCCGACCCCCGCTTCGAGGAGCTGCCCGTCGTCGCCCTCACCGCGCAGGCCATGCCGGGCGACGGCGCGCAGTCGCTCTCCGCGGGAGCCTCCGCCTACGTGCCCAAGCCGGTGGCGGTCGAAGCGCTGCTCGGCACGGTGCTCTCCCTGCTCGACCCTCAATCCCCGCCGAGGCCGTGATGACACCACCCGAACTCAACACCCGCATACCGCACAGCTCTTACGCGGACCCGGCCGAGGAGGCGGGCGTCCTCCTCGTCGACGACCGCGAGGACAATCTCGTCGCCCTCGAAGCCGTGCTGGGCACTCTGGAGGTGCCGCTGGTGCGGGCGACGTCCGGCGAGGAGGCGATGAAGGCGCTGCTGCGCCAGGAGTTCGCCGTCATCCTGCTGGACGTGCTGATGCCGGGCATGGACGGCTTCGAGACCGCCGGCCACATCAAGCGCCTGGACCAGACCCGGGACGTCCCGATCATCTTCCTGACGGGTGCCGAGTCCGCGGCCGAGGCGGGCTACGCCTTCCGCGGCTACGCGACGGGCGCCGCGGACTACCTCACCAAGCCGTTCGACCCGTGGATGCTGCGCTCGAAGGTGTCGGTCTTCCTCGAACTGCACCGCAAGAACCGGCAGTTGCAGCAGCTTCTGGCGGGGGAACGCGACAGGCTGGGCGAGTTCGCGCGGAGGCTGGAGGCGCTGGAGCGGTATCTGAACCCCGGCGGCGCCGTCGGCCCTGCCGCCTCGCCGTACGCGGGTGAGGCGGGGAACGCGCAGGACGCGCCGGTGGCCGCGGACGCCGCCGCACGGCACACCCCCGCCGTGCCCGAGGTGCCGGAACTCGCCCGGCACATCGCCGGGTTGGCCGACGCGCTGAACGAACTCCGCGGCGAGCTGCCCTGACACCGGCCACAGCCGGCCCCGCGGAGGGCCCGCGCGGAAGGACCGCAGTGGAACCCTCCCGGCTGCCCCCCAGGTCCGGCGGATCAACCGAAGGCGGTTCGCCGCCGGCGGTCGCCCATGCTTCCGGCCACGGCGGAGGGCCATCGCCTCCGGCTGATCCGCCGGAGGTCTCAGACCTCCCGCGCCCCGGCGTACATCTCGTCGATGAGGTGCCCGAACTCCCGCTCCACGACAGGCCTCTTGAGCTTGAGGCTCGGGGTCAGCTCACCGTGCTCGATATCCAGGTCGCGGGGCAGTACGCGGAACTTCTTGATGGTCTGCCAGCGCTGGAGCGTGCCGTTCAGCTCCTCGACGTAGCCGTCGACCATCTGGCGCACCTCGTCGCTGGTGATGACCTCCGCGTAGGGCTTGCCCTTCAGCGACTCCTGCTCCTCCGCCCATCCGGTGAGGGTCACCTCGTCCAGCGCGATGAGAGCGGTGCAGAAGTTGCGGTCGGCGCCGTGCACCAGAATGGTGGAGACGTACGGACACAGGGCCTTGAACTGGCCCTCCACCTCTGCCGGGGCGATGTACTTGCCGCCAGAGGTCTTGATCAGGTCCTTCTTGCGGTCGGTGATCCGCAGGTAGCCGTCCTCGGACAGCTCGCCGATGTCTCCGGTGTGGAACCAGCCGTCGGACTGCAGGACTTCGGCCGTCTTGTCCGGCAGCCCGTGGTAGCCCTCCATGATGCCGGGGCTGCGCAGCAGGATCTCGCCGTCCTCGGCGATACGGACCTCCGTGCCGGGCAGCGGCTTGCCGACGGTGCCGGTGCGGTAGGCCTCACCCGGGTTGACGAAGCTGGCCGCGGAGGACTCGGTGAGTCCGTAGCCCTCCAGGATGTGGATGCCCGCGCCGGCGAAGAAGAAGCCGATGTCGGGAGCGAGAGCCGCCGAGCCGGAGACACATGCGCGCAGGTGCCCGCCGAAGGCCTCACGGAGCTTCGCGTAGACGAGCCGGTCCGCGACGGCGTGCTTGGCCTTCAGACCCGCGGGTGCGGTGGCGTTGCCGGTACGGCGGAAGTTCTCCTGCGTGACCTTGGCGTACTCGCGGGCGACCCCGGCCGCCCACTGGAAGATCTTGAACTTGGCGGCACCGCCGGCCTTCGCCTTGGAGGCGACGCCGTTGTAGACCTTCTCGAAGATCCGGGGCACAGCCGCCATGTACGTCGGCTGCACGACCGGCAGATTCTCGATGATCTTGTCCACGCGGCCGTCGACGGCCGTCACGTGACCGACCTCGATCTGGCCCGCCGTGAGCACCTTGCCAAAGACGTGTGCCAGCGGCAGCCACAGGTACTGCACGTCCTCGACCGTCACGAGGCCGGACTGTGCGATGGCCTTCGCCATGTACGCCCAGCAGTCGTGCGGCAGCCGTACGCCCTTGGGCTTGCCGGTGGTGCCCGAGGTGTAGATGAGCGTGGCGAGCTGGTCGGAGCGGAGCCCGCCCACCATGTTCTTCACGCAGTCGGGGTTGGCCAGCAGATGGTCGGCGCCGCGCCTGGTGAGCTCGGAGAGGCTGATCACCCAGCCCTCGGGGTCGCCGTGCTCGGGCCCCGCCCCGGCGAGGTCTCCCTTCTCGGAGACGTCACCGGCGTCGATGAGGACGACGTGCTTGAGGCCGGGCAGCTCCGCGCGGTGCTGCCGCACCTTCGCCAGCTGCTCGGTGTCCTCCGCGATCAGCACCCGGCTGTCGGAGTCGGCGAGGATGTAGGCGGTCTCATCGACGTTGGTGCTCGGGTAGACCGTGGTGGTCGCGGCACCGGCGCAGAGGATTCCGAGGTCGGCGAGGATCCAGTCGACCCTGGTGTTGGAGGCGATGGCCACGCGCTCCTCGGGGGCCACACCGAGGGACATCAGCCCCGCGGCGATGCCGAAGACCCGCTGTGCGGCCTGGCCCCAGGTGTAGCTGCGCCACTCGTCGGGCCCTTCGCCTGCGGCGGAGGGCACCGGATAGCGATAAGCCTCAGCGTCCGGGGTGGCCTCGACCCTTTCCAGGAAGAGTGTCGCCACGGAGGGCGGCCGGTTCTCGATCAGGGGTTGTGTGTCGCTCACGACATCCTCCGCTGGCCCGCACCTTTACTCGGTGTGATTTGCGTGGGGTGAGTACTTGTTGACTCACGAGTAACTAGAAGCAGCCGCCAGCCTAGAGGCCGTCGCCGCCCAACGTAAGGGGGCTGCCGCCCGCAAAACCCCGATCACCTCGCGATCGTCACAGGCTCCTCAGGAAACACAGAGAGACGGGCCGCGAACGGCCCGTCTCACCCTGTTTCTGAGCCTTTTCCGGGCCGCTCGAGTAGCCCTATTGTTATTTTCAATTCTTCGCTTTGGCGCCGCCTCCGCCACCCGCGCCGGTGCCTCCGCCGTCGGTCGACAGCGCGGCGATGAATGCCTCCTGCGGCACCTCGACGCGGCCCACGACCTTCATCCGCTTCTTGCCTTCCTTCTGCTTCTCCAGCAGCTTCCGCTTCCGGGAGATGTCACCGCCGTAGCACTTCGCCAGCACGTCCTTGCGGATCGCGCGGACCGTCTCGCGGGCGATGATGCGGGCCCCGATGGCCGCCTGGATGGGCACCTCGAACTGCTGGCGCGGAATGAGCTCGCGCAGCTTGTTCGCCATGCGGGAGCCGTAGGAGTACGCCTTGTCCTTGTGGACGATCGCCGAGAACGCGTCGACCTGGTCCCCCTGCAGCAGGATGTCGACCTTGACCAGGTCCGCGCTCTGCTCGCCGGTGGGCTCGTAGTCGAGCGAGGCGTAGCCGCGGGTGCGGGACTTCAGGGCATCGAAGAAGTCGAAGACGATCTCGGCGAGCGGGAGGGTGTAGCGCAGCTCGACGCGGTCCTCGGAGAGGTAGTCCATCCCCTGCAGGGCGCCGCGCCGCGACTGGCACAACTCCATGATCGCGCCGACGAATTCGCTGGGTGCGATGAGCGTGCCCCGTACGACCGGCTCGTGCACCTCGTCGATCTTGCCGCTGGGGAACTCGCTCGGGTTCGTGACGACGTGCTCGGTGCCGTCCTCCATCTCCACGCGGTAGACGACGTTGGGCGCGGTGGCGATGAGGTCGAGGCCGAACTCCCGCTCCAGACGGGCCCGGATCACCTCCAGGTGCAGCAGCCCGAGGAAGCCCACGCGGAAGCCGAAGCCGAGCGCGACGGAGTTCTCCGGCTCGTACGTCAGCGCCGCGTCGTTGAGCTGGAGCTTGTCCAGAGCGTCACGCAGCTCGGGGTAGTCGGAGCCGTCCAGCGGATACAGCCCCGAGAAGACCATGGGCTTGGGTTCCTTGTACCCGGGCAGCGCGTCCTCGGCGCCCTTGGTGAAGCTGGTGACCGTGTCGCCGACCTTGGACTGGCGTACGTCCTTCACACCGGTGATCAGATAGCCGACCTCGCCGACGCCGAGGCCGTCGGCGGCCGTCATCTCCGGTGAGTTGGTGCCGATCTCCAGCAGCTCGTGGGTGGCGTTCGTGGACATCATCCTGATGCGCTCGCGCCGGCCGAGCTGCCCGTCCACGACCTTGATGTAGGTGACGACACCGCGGTACGCGTCGTAGACCGAGTCGAAGATCATCGCGCGTGCTGGGGCGTCCGCGACGCCGACGGGCTGCGGCACCTGCCTGACGACCTCGTCCAGCAGGTCCTCCACGCCCTCGCCGGTCTTCGCGGAGACCTTCAGCACGTCCTCCACCTCGCAGCCGATGAGGTGGGCGAGCTCCGCGGCGAACTTCTCCGGCTGGGCGGCGGGCAGATCGATCTTGTTGAGCACCGGGATGATCGTGAGGTCGTGCTCCATCGCCAGATAGAGGTTGGCGAGAGTCTGCGCCTCGATCCCCTGCGCGGCGTCGACCAGCAGAATGCACCCCTCGCACGCGGCGAGCGAGCGGGAGACCTCGTAGGTGAAGTCGACGTGGCCCGGGGTGTCGATCATGTTCAGGATGTACGGGGTGTCCTTGGCGCCGGAGGGCGCCCAGGGCATGCGCACCGCCTGGGACTTGATCGTGATGCCGCGCTCACGCTCGATGTCCATGCGGTCGAGGTACTGGGCACGCATCAGCCGGTCCTCGACGATGCCGGTCAGCTGGAGCATCCGGTCGGCGAGCGTCGACTTGCCGTGGTCGATGTGCGCGATGATGCAGAAGTTACGGATCAGCGCCGGGTCGGTGCGGCTCGGCTCCGGCACGTTCGAAGGGGTCGCGGGCACGCAGTGTCCTGTCGGGTCTGTCGGGTCGGCGGAAGGGCCTCCGTGAGGCTCCTCGGGAAGCTCTCGTACGATTTCGCAGCCCCCATGGTCCCATGCGCGCACGGTACGGACCGGATTGGGAGGCCACGGGGCCTGCTGGTAGCCTGACCGACTGTGCCTCGTGCGCTCCGCGGCCGGGACAGGCCTCGAAGCCGGCCCCGCAGCGGAAGCTCACGCTGGTATGTGAAGGCACCATCACCGAACCCGTAAAGGCTCTTTTTCGTGGCGAACATCAAGTCCCAGATCAAGCGGATCAAGACCAACGAGAAGGCGCGTCAGCGCAACAAGGCGGTCAAGTCGGAGATCAAGACCGCGATCCGCCGCACTCACGAGGCCGTCGCCGCCGGCGACGAGGCGAAGGCAGGCGAGGCCCAGCGCACCGCCGGCCGCAAGCTCGACAAGGCCGTCAGCAAGGGTGTGCTGCACAAGAACAACGCGGCGAACAAGAAGTCCGCCCTCGCCAAGCACGTCTCCTCCCTCAAGGGCTGACCGGCCCGCTTCCGCCGGTGCGGGTCCCACGGGCCCTCTCATTCCGTTCCGTGCCGGCTCCTTCACGCGCCGCACGCGGCCTGCGTTCGCCACGCGGGTGCGGCGCGGGAGATCGCTTCGCGATCGCTCACTGAACCGTCGAAGGCCCCGCAGCGCTGTCCCCAGCGGCTGCGGGGCCTTCGCCGTGTTTGGGGCCCCCGCCGTACCGGGCGGGCGGGCCCTGCGCGGGGCGGCTGTTCGTCGAAGAGTGGCGCCCGTCGCAGGGCGGTACTCGTTCAGTCAGCCCGAGCAGAGGTTGTTCTCCCAGGCCCAGGCGGCGACCTCGACCCTGTTGCGGGCGGCCAGCTTTCGCTGCGCGTTGGCCAGATGGGTCTTGACGGTGGAGAGGGTGACGTAGAGCTCGTCGGCCAGTTCCTCATTCGTACGGCCGCGGGCGACGAGACGTACCACCTCCAGTTCGCGGGGCGTCAGCAGCTCCTCCGCGGACACTTGCTGCCGGGCTTCCTGCCGGTCTTGCTTTCGGTGGTGCCGGACAGCCGCCTGCTTGCGCCGCGCCCCTGGCCCCGGGCGTTCCCCGGCGACGCCGGGAGCCTCGGAGGCGAGGCCGGTACGGGAGCCGCCCCGTTCCGCGGACGCCATATGGGAGAGCAGCCGCACCGTGACGGACGGCGCGATCATGGCCTCGCCCGATGCCGCGGCCCGGACGGCCTCGGTCAGCAGCGCCGGCGACCCGTCCTTCAGGAGAAACCCGCAGGCCCCGTTGCGCAGGGCACGGTAGACGTACTCGTCGAGGTCGAAGGTCGTGGCGATCAGGACGTTCAGGGGGTCGGAGACCTCGGGGCCGGCCAATCGGCGAGTGGCTTCCAGACCGTCCAGTCCGGGCATGCGGATGTCCAGCAGACAGACGTCCGGGCGCAGCCGCTGGGCCTTTTCGACTGCTTCGACGCCGTCGGCCGCCTCGGCCACGACCTCCATGTCCGGCTGGGAGTCCAGGATCATGCGGAAGGCTGACCGGACCATCTCCTGGTCGTCGGCGATGAGCAGCCGGATCGTCATTCCGCCCATGGTGTCAGAAGGGCCGTTGGCGGCAGCGGGGTTCACCTGGGCGGGGGCAGCGGGAGGAGGGCCGAGACGGTCCAGCCCGCGTCCGGGTCCCGGTCGCCGTCGGTGTCCGTCTCCGCGCCGGTGTCCGGGGCCGTCTCCGTGTCGGTGTGCAGGTCCGCAATGGCGTCCGGGTCCCGGTCTGCGTCCATGTCCGGGTCGGAGACCGTTTCCGTCCGGGGTCCTGCGCTGAACCGGCCGCCGGCTGCTTCGACCCTCTCGGCCAGCCCTTTCAGGCCGAACCCGCCGCCGGTGGCGATGAGTTCAGCGGACGCGCCGTCGGGCGGACTGCCGGAATCCGTGCCGGACGGTGTGCCGCACGTGCCGCCGCCGTCGTCCGTCACGGAGAGCTCCAGGCGCTCCGGGGAGCCTGACTGCGGAGAGGCGGCCACGATGACGGATGAGGCGGCGGGCGCGTAGCGGCGGGCGTTGGTCAGCGCCTCCCGTACGACGCCGTGGACGACGTCCACGAGCCCGGGCGGCAGGCGGCGTTCAGACACCCGCGGATCCACATCGACCGCGACCGGCGGCGGCCCGGCCGCGCGGAAATCGTCCACAGCCGACTTCAGCACCTGCGCCAGCTCCTGCTCCGGCTCCCGCTCCGGCCCGGGAGGCGCGGTCGGCGGGGTGGAGGTGCGCAGGACGGAGACCATGCCGCGCATCGAACTCAGCGACTGCGAGGCGGCGTTCTCGATGTCCTCCAGCATCCGGTCGAGCTCCGCGGGTTCCTGTTCGCGTCCCTGTCCCGCGGCGAACCGGGCAGCCCTCGTACGCGCCACGATCGCCGTCACGTGATGGGCGACGAAGTCGTGCAGGTCGCGGGCGTATTCGAGCCGTTGGGCCTCGCGGATGCGCTCCCGCTCCCGCGCCCGCAGCCGGTCGCGCAGCCGCAGGTGAAGTCCCGCCGGGATCGCCGTGAGCACGCAGAAGAAGAGGGCGGTCTCCAGCAGATTGAGATGCTCGTCGTTGACCTTGGACAGCCGCAGCGGTATCAGTGCCACCGCCAGACCGGCCGCGGTCACCAGCATCTCCGCCTTCACCGGCCTCAACTGCCGGACCGCGCGGGCGACAAGGGCCAGCAGGGCACACAGCTCCACCAAGCCCGGTGTGTGCTCGGGACGTTCGGAGATGTTCGCGGACACGACCGAGAGCACGGCCGACCCCGTGACGGCGAGCACGGCACAGCGCGGCAGCAGCTCCAGCGGTACGGCCAGAGCCGCCACGCAGAGCGCACCGGTCACGACGGTGCCCACGGCCGTCGGTACGAACCCGGTGTCCCGTCCTTCGAGGGCCAGGAGCGCGAGAAGTACCCCGGCGGTGACGACGAGGGCGGCCTGCCGGAGGGCCGTAAGCGAACTGAAGGCGCTGAGCATGCCCGGAACGCTACGGGAGCCGCGCCCCGCCGCACCTCGGCAATTCGGCCGATGTGGAGCGGGTGCGGGGCGGGTGCGGACCGCACACGTACTGCCCACGTACCGCCGACGCATCGGCTTTCCGGCTGATGCGGGGGCCGGTAAAGGCCCCGCCGGCCCGTGGACCGACAGGCCTGCACACGTGGGCACTTCAGCGGGAACGGGCTGCCTTCGCGACGGCGATGACCGCCTGTTCCAGCGCGTACTCCGGGTCGTCGCCGCCGCCCTTGACCGCCTCGTCGGCCGCCGCCACGGCACGCAGCGCCGTGGAGACGCCGTCCGCCGACCAGCCGCGCATCTGCTGCCGCACCCTGTCGATCTTCCATGGCGGCATGCCGAGTTCGCGTGCGAGATCCCCTGGGCGCATGCCGCGGGGCGCGGAGGCGAGCTTGCCGATGCCGCGTACGCCCTGCGCCAGCGCACTGGTGATCAGCACGGGAGCGACGCCTGTCGCCATCGCCCAGCGCAGCGTCTCCAGCGCTTCGGCCGCACGGCCCTCCACCGCGCGGTCCGCGACGGTGAACCCGGAGGCTTCGGCACGCCCCGTGTAGTAACGCCCGACGACG
Source organism: Streptomyces sp. DSM 116795 (assembly GCF_055792905.1). NCBI lineage: Bacteria > Bacillati > Actinomycetota > Actinomycetes > Kitasatosporales > Streptomycetaceae > Streptomyces > Streptomyces sp. DSM 116795. The sequence continues at coordinate 5,322,448 of NZ_CM147707.1, read as the reverse complement.
GCCTCGTCGATGGTGCCCTCGATGTCGGCGACGAGCTGGTTGCACGCGGAGGACAGCTCACGCAGATCGCTTCCGACCGCGTCCACGAGGGCCTGGGCGGCCTCCGGTGTGGCGGACCGGCCGAGCCCGCGGAACTCACCCCGTACGAAGGCGAGCCGGTCGGCCGGCTTGGTCAGCTTGGCGCAGGCCACCTCGCGCGCACCGGCCTTGCGTGCGGCGTCCAGCAGCCCCTTGCCCTTGGCGCCGCCCGCGTGCAGCAGTACGAGCGTGATCTCTTCGGCCGGTGCGCCGAGATAGGCCTTCACGTCCTTGACGGACTCCGCCGAGAGGTCCTGGGAGTCGTACACGGCGACGACCTTGCGCTCGGCGAAGAGGGACGGGCTGGTCAGCTCCGCCAGCGTGCCCGGCTGGAGGTCGGCGGAGGCCAGCTCGCGCACGTCGGTGTCGGCGTCGGCCGCGCGCGCGGCTGCGACCACCTCCCGCACAGCCCGCTCCAGCAGCAGCTCCTCCTGGCCCACCGCGAGGGTCACGGGGGTCAGCGGGTCGTCCGTCGTCTTCTTGCGCGCACCAGCCATCGCCGACCAGCATCCCACGCCGCACCGACACTCCTGCCTGGCGCAGAATGCCGGTGTGACGGACGTACGACACATCCTGGTGCTGCCCGACCGCGACGCCGCCGAGGAGGTCGCCGAGAAGCTGACGCGGCGCTTCGACGGACCTCACGAAGAGCCCCAGCTGGTACGGGACGCTCTCGCCGGCGAGGACGACGCCGAGGACGCGCAGTGGCTGGTGGTCCTGGAGGACCCGAGGACGCGCTACGACCGCGAGCAACTGGACGCGCTCGCGGCCGAGCACGACGGCTGGCTGGAGTGGGACTGACGGGTGCAGGCCCGGGCCCAGCACGTCTACCGGCGCAGGCGCAACGCCAACGCCTGCCACCGCGATGTCCTGGCCGCCGAACGCAAGGAACGCGCCCGCATCCGCAGCGAGAAAGGCATTCCTGGGGCGGGCGTCCCCTCTAGACAGCAGCCTGAACCAATCAGGCGAACCAATGCGGCGGTCACGGCACTAGGTTGGCGGTGTGAGCCTCGACATTCCTGACCAGGTCCGCAAGACGGTCATAGCCGACGGGAACGAGTCCTGGCTGGACGAGCTGCCAGGCGTGGTCGACTCGCTGGCCCAGGACTGGTCTCTGACGATCGGTTCCAGCTTCGCGGGCGGTCACGCCGCTCTGGTCGTCGAGGTGACGCTTGTGGGCGGAGCTCCGGCGGTCCTCAAGATCGGTGTGCCAGGTCGGGACGTCGGGCAGGAGGCCCTGGTGTTGCGCCTGGCGAACGGAGGGGGATGCGCCAAGCTGCTGGGCGAAGACGTGGGTCGACAAGCCCTTCTGCTGGAGCGCCTTGGGGCTCCGATGAACGACATCGTCGCCGACCCTGCAAGCCGCCACAACTTGCTGTGCGAAGTGGCGGTTCGCCTGTGGCGTCCGATCGGTCCCGGCATTGACCTTCCAACCGGCGCGAAGTTGGCTGAGCAGTACGCCGATCGGCTGCCAAGACTATGGGAGCAGGCGGGGCGACCGTGTTCGCCGGCCACTGTGGCGGACGCGCTGAATTGCATGAATCGTCGTCGCCTTGCCCACGACGATCGGTCCGCGGTTCTGGTCCACGGTGATATCCACGAGATGAACGCCCTGCAGGCGAGTGACGGCAGCTACAAGTTCATCGATCCAGCCGGGCTGCGGGCCGAACCGGCGTGCGATCTCGGCACCATCGTGCGCTGCAACCCGGACCTCGGCGATGACCTCTGGGCACGGACTGAGCAACTGGCTTCTCGCACGGGCGTGGATGCCACCGCCATCTGGGAATGGGGAACCATCCACCGAGTCGTCAGCGGCGTCTACGCCTGCAGTATTGGCTTTCAGCCCTTCGGCGATCTGCTGCTGGCCGAAGCGGACCGCCTCACGGTGTAGTCACCTGTCGGGGGGGGAGACCGGCCCGCTCGCCCCCGCCGGCCTCTGGGCGAGGACCGGACGGTGCGCACGACCGGCATGGAAGCAGGCCCTCGTCTCGGCCACCGAGCCTCCCACGGTCGGATCGGAAGTCACCACACATCCATCCGCCACGACGGCCAACCCGGCGAACCTATGCGGTCACAGCACTAGTTGCAGATGTCCGGCGGATCGGCGGCCGGACCCACGTTGTGGATCCAGGTGTTGGCCGTGCCGGCGGAGCCGGAGCCCGTCGTGGCGTCGCGGCAGTCGAGCATGCCGTTGCGGCGGGCGATGTTGGAGCTGATGGCGCTGCCGCCGTTGCCGCCGGCCGCGCGGTCCTTCACCCCCGTTCGGGGTTTGGCTCCCGCTCGCCATCGACAACAGCGGGAGCGTCCTTGGCAGTCCCGCGCTCCGCGACGACGGCCGGTGCGCCGGGGTCCTTCTGGGAATCACCGGCGTTCGGTGAACTCGTCACCGCCAGCGCACCGTTGCGGTCGGTACGGCGGACCAGGGCGCCGGCGGCACGCAACGCGGCGAGGGTACGCGGCGCGGGGTGCCCGTAGGGGTTGCCCGCACCGCAGCTGATCAGAGCGATGCGCGGACGCAGCTGCTCCAGCAGGCGTGCGTCCTGGTAGGCCGACCCATGGTGCGCGACCTTCAGCACGTCGACGGACGGCAGTGCCGGGTAGGCGCTCAACAGGCCGCTCTGCGCGCTCGGTTCGAGGTCGCCGGGCAGCAGCAGCGACATGCCGCCCGTACGGAAGAGCAGGGTGATGCTGGCGTCATTGGCGCCCTCCGCGCCTTCTGCACCCTCCGGGCCCTCCGTGCCCCCCGGCTGCGCCCCGGTCCCCACGGTCCCGGGCGGCTGCGGAATCCGGGGTGACTGCGGCCACAGGGCCTGCCAGGACAGCTCCCCCACGGCTCTTCGCTCGCCCGCCGCCGAGCCGATGACGCGGACTCCGGCCCGGCGTGCCGTGCGCCGGACGAACTCCGCCTGTCCGCGCGGCTCTTCGAGCCTCGTGGTCTGAATCGCCCCTACGCTTCTGCCTTTCAGAACGCCCGGCAGTCCGGCGACGTGGTCCGCGTGGAAATGCGTCAGCACCAGCAGCGGTACCGAGGAGACACCGAGAGCCTCCAGGCACCGGTCGACGGCCGCCGGGTCCGGGCCCGCGTCGACGACCACGGCGCTGCGCGCGCTGCCCGTTGCGAGCACCAGCGCGTCCCCCTGCCCGACGTCGCACGCCACGAGCCGCCACCCCGGCGGCGGCCAGCCCGTGAACGGCCGTACAAGCGGCACCGGCCGGACCACCGCGAGCAGCAGCAACAACGCGAACGCGGCGCACAGCCAGGGGCGGCCCAGCAGTGCGGGCAGCCCCGTGTTTCTGCACAGCAGCAGCGCGGCGGCGGTGAGCGCCGCGAGCAGCAGCGCACCCGTCCAGCCTCCGGGCCAGGCGATCTCTCCTCCTGGCATGGCGGCTCCCGCTCGTGCCAGGGCGGCGATTCCCTCGGTGGGCCAGCCGGCCAGCCATGCCAGGGCCTCGGCGAGTGGCATCGCGAACGGCGCCGCCGCCAGCGCCGCGAAGCCCAGCACGGTCGCGGGTGCGACCGCGAACTCCGCGAGCAGGTTGCACGGTACGGCGACGAGGCTGACGTGCGACGCCAGTACGACCACCACCGGCGCACACACCACCTGCGCGGCGGCGGCCGCTGCGAGCGCCTCCGCGAGACGCCCGTTCATGCCCCTGCGGCGCAGGGCGGCGCTCCAGCGCGGCGCAAGAGTGAGCAGCGCTCCGGTGGCCAGCACCGACAGCAGAAACCCGAAGTCCAGCGCCAGCCGGGGATCGTGGAGCACGAGCAGCAGCACGGCGGCCGCGAGCGCGGGCAGCAGGGAGCGCCGCCGCCCGGTGACGAGGGCCAGCAGCGTGATCAGCCCGCAGGCCGCCGCCCGTATGACGCTCGGCTCGGGACGGCAGACGACGACGAAGGCGAGCGTGAGCAGCGCGCCCAGGACGGCCGTGCCCCGCAGCGGGATGCCCAGACGCGGGGCGAGCCCGCGTCGCTCGGCGAGATGAGCGGTGCCCGGCGGCCCGATGAGCACGGCCAGCATGATCGTGAGGTTCGCGCCGCTGACGGCCAGCAGATGGGTCATGTCCGTTGCGCGGAAGGCCTCTTCGAGGTCCGGCCGCAGCCGCGAGGTGTCGCCGACAACCAGCCCCGGCAGCAGACCGCGCGCGTCGCCGTCCAGGCCCTCCGTGGCTTCCCGCAACCCCGCACGCAGGCTGCCCGCGCCGCGCTGCAGGGCCGTGGGGTCACGGATCACGGACGGCGGCCCGTCGGCCCGAACACGCACCACCGCCGCGACGTCCTGTCCATACCCCGTACGGAGAGGTGCCGCGAGCCGTCCTTCGGCCCTGAGACCGGTCGAGGGCAGCAGCCGGTGCCACCGCCTCGGCGGCGGCCCGTCCCGCTGCTGGACGATGACGAGCACCGGCGTGCGCACGGCACGGTCGACGGGCCCCGGGTCCCCGCCGCCGCGGCCCCCGCCACCGGCCTCGCCGGCGGGCCCCGGCGAACCGCGCGCCGTGACATGGGTGGCCTCCGCCCGGAACAGCAGTGCTCCGGGCGTCTGCTGAGCACCGTTCACGCGCGGGCGGATGCGGTGCGGGTCTCCGGTGACGGTCAACTCCACAGTGGCCGTGGCGTGTTGCTCGGCGAGACGGGGCAGCGGCCCGCGACGCAGGTCGGCCGCGTGCAGCGCCGCCGCCCCGGCTGCGGCGGCCGCGCAGAGCAGCGCCGCTGCGGCGGTGAGCCGGCCGCGCGGGCGTCCCCCGGTCGGTTCACCTCCCGGCCGTTCACCTCCCGGCCGTTCACCTCCCGGCCGCACTTCCGTGCGCCCACCTCCCGTCGGCGCACCACCCGGCGCCGCTCCTCTGGGCTGCGCGCCTGCGGACCTCGTGCGCTGCTGCCGCTGCGCTCCTCGTGCCCGTACGAGCAGCAGCACCGCACCGAGCACGCATGCCGCGGCACCCGTCGCGGTCACCCGCCCGGAGACTCCCGACGCCAGTGCGGCGGCTGCCCACGCGGACAGCGCGAGCGGCACCAGCCGCAGGTCGACGGCGCCTTCCGGCCGGAGGGCTGCCGCCCGGGGCCGCCCCGGCAGCGCCCGCGGCACACCCGCCGGGGCCCTGTCGCCGGTCACAGCTCGGTCATCGGTCACAGCTCGGCCGCCGGCCGCGGCTCCCGCGCCGGTCACGGGCTCACCTTCGGCTTGATGTCGGCGAAGCGCCGGTCACCGATGCCGTTGACCTCCTGAAGCTGGTCGACGGAGGTGAAGCCGCCGTGCTGCTCCCGGTACTCGACGATGTGCTGCGCGAGCACGGGGCCGACGCCGGGAAGCGTCTCCAGCTGTTCCACAGTCGCCGAACTGAGGCTCACAACACCGCCCTGCGCCGCCCCGCCGGCCCCACCTCCGTCCGCTCCGCCACCTCCCGCACCTGGGCCTGGCCCGCTTCCGGCGGACGGAGCGGCCGGTGCGGCCGGGCCGCCGGCGACGATCTGCTCGCCGTCGACGAGCCTCCGCGCCCGGTTGAGCCCACCGAGGTCCGTACCGGGACGGACACCGCCCGCCGCCTCGAGCGCATCGGCGACCCTGGCACCGTTCGGCAGCCTGTGGACGCCGGGCTGGCGCACCTTGCCGCCGACGTCCACCACCAGCCGCTTGCCGGACAGTTGACCGGAATCCCTCCCGGTGCCCGGCGCACGTCCGGCAGCCCCCGGCACCTCCGCGGGGCCCGCGGGTGCGCGCTCCGCCGAGGGTGCCCGTACGGCTTCGGGGCGGCCGGTCCAGAAGTGGTGGACGGCGAAGCCGACGGCGACGACGAGCACCACGGTGAGCGCGAGCAACGTCCTGGGCTCGATCCCGCAGCGCAACTGCACCCACAGCGGCAGCCGTTCACGCAACGCGAGCCGCGCCCGCTCCCCCGAGGCGAGCGGCACGCCCGTACTGGCGGAGGCCCCGTGCCCCCGCGCCGCGGCACCGTGCCCCCGCGCGGCGGCATTGTCCCCGGGCCCGGCGCCCCGCCCGGCCCCGGAGTCACGCACCGCCCCGTTGTCCGGCATCGCCCCGGTTTCCCGCTGAGCCGCCGCACGAGCCGTTGCCGGCGGTCCGGGCGCCCGCATCGCCGCGCGCCGCTCCCGGCCGCGCCGCACGGCTTCCCGCGCACTGGCGACCGCGGCGGCCCGCGGCAGCACCCCCGCACCGCACCGGCCTGCACGGACGGCCGCAGGAGGGTCCAGCCCCGTGCCGCCGGGCCCGCTGCCCTCGCCGGACCATGCGTGCCCTCCCCCGTCACCGAGCAGGGCTGCCGCGCGCTCTCCGGGGCGATACGGCATCCCCTCCCGGCCTGCCGCCCCGGGCGCCTCCGGCCCGGAGCCCGGCCGGGGGCCGGGCCGGGAGCGCCGACCGGGTCCCGCCGGAGCACCGCGGGGACGGGAACGCCGAGCGGACCGGTGGGGAGAACGGTGACGGGCGCGGAGACCGGCATCCGTACGCACATCTGCTGCGACGTGACGCTGCCGGCCGGCCCGGTGGCGGGAGAGGAGACGGGATCGGGTGCTCATGCCGACCGACGGTAGGGACGATCAGCCACCCGCTGTGATCTTGCTCAATTCCCGTGGACAACCCTCAAGTTGTGGATACCGCCGTCACCCACCTCAGCGATTCGGCCCCACCGATGCCCGATGCCGCGGCCCACTCACCCCACCGATGCAGAACCGCTCACTCGCTCTCCCCGACGGCGACCCGCTCACTTCAGCGAAACGACCGTCCCCAGCAGCCCCGGCCCAGTGTGCGCCCCGATGACCGCGCCCACCTCGCTCACATGCAACTCCCCCAGCCCCGGCACCCGTTCCCGCAGATGCCCGGCGAGCGTGTCGGCACGCTCCTGCGCCGCCAGATGGTGCACCGCGATGTCGACGTCGGCGTCCCCCGCGCGCTCCACCACGATCTCCTCCAGCCGCGCGATGGCCTTCGACGCGGTACGCACCTTCTCCAGCATCGCGATCCGCCCGTCCGCCAGCTCCAGCAGCGGCTTGACGGCCAGTGCGGACCCGAGGAGCTTCTGCGCCGCACCGATCCGTCCGCCGCGGCGCAGATAGTCGAGGGTGTCGACGTAGAAGTACGCGGAGATCCCCTCGGCGCGCTTCTCGGCCGCGGCAACGGCCTCTTCCAGCGAGCCGCCCCCGGCCGCCGTACGGGCCGCCTCCAGGGCGCAGAAACCCAGCGCCATGGCCACCACGCCGCTGTCCACGACCCGCACCGGCACGGGTGCGTCGCGGGCGGCCAGCACCGCCGCGTCGTACGTCCCGGAGATCTCGCTGGACAGGTGGAGCGAGACGATGCCCTCGGCGCCCGCTGCCGCCACCTCCCGGTAACGCTCCGCGAACACGGCGGGGCTCGGCCGTGAGGTGGTCACCGGGCGCCGCTCCCGCAGCGCCTCGGCGAGCGAACGCGCCGAGATCTCCGTGCCCTCCTCCAGCGCCCTGTCTCCGAGCACCACGGTCAGCGGCACTACGTCGATCCGGTGCTGTGCCAGTGCCGACGGCGGGAGGTAGGCCGTGGAATCGGTGACGATCGCGACCTGGCGGGCGGTGGTGCGGGACATGGAGGGAGGCTACCGCCGTCTCACGAGGCGCTCTGCGGACGCCCCTTCTCGAAGCCGGACGGGACGTCGCCGCGGCCCAGGCCCAGGCCCCGGCCGCGGTCCTGATCCCCGTCACGGCCGAGCTCGGGCTCGCGGTCCGCCGGCCCCTCGATCTGCTCCCGGTCCCCGTCCCGGTCCCGGCCGGGGTTCGCCGCCCCCTCGGCCTCATGGCCCAGGGCCTGGCGGCCGGCGTGCCAGTGCCGCAGCGCGCCCGACTCGATCTCGATCTGCTCGCGCAGCGCGTCCAGCCCTTCCGCGTCGTACCGGCTGGCGCGGTCCTGCGCCGCGAAGCGCAGCGAGTCCGCGGAATCCCTGATCCGTGCGACGCGCTCACGCACCTCAGGCATGAGGTCGGCGGTACGCGCCTTGTCCGGCTCCCGGTCCATCAGCAGCCGCATCTCGCCGTCGAGCTGCCGTGCGTGCTCGTGCAGACGGTTGAGGAGGCCCAGCGCTTCCTGCAGGGAAGGGTCCCGGCTGACGTCCGACTCCAGGGCGCGGCGCGTGCCGTCGATGGCGGTGCGCAGCTCCAGCCGTTTGCGGGCGAGCTCGCCGACCGGGCCGGGCTGGGCGCTCCTGGCCTTCAGCGTCGTCTCCTCGACCGTACGGCGGACCTGGGTGCCCGTGCGCTCGACGCCGCGCTGCACCGCACGCGTCACCCGCACCGCCGCGATGACGCCGAACGTCACGAAGAGCACGAAGAGCAGTGCCAGCACGCCGATGACGAATTCCACGAGCAAGCTCCCTCATCCGTCCGCTACGAGCCGTCCCTCTCCACCCTAAACGGACCTGGCGGACGAGGCGTTCCGCGGACCCCCGACCCTCCCCTCACCTGCCCCGTAGGGGACGGGCCGCATCTCCCCCGAGCGGAACGGTCTCAGCCCGGTACGACGTTCACCAGCTTCGGCGCCCGCACGATGACCTTCCGGATGCCCGCACCGCCCAGCGCGCCGACGATGGCCGGCTCGGCCAGCGCCTGCGCCTCCAGGTCGGCCTCCGAGATCGACGGGGAGACCTCCAGCCGCGCCTTGACCTTGCCCTTCACCTGCACCACGCAGGTCACGGTCTCGTCGACCAGGTAGGCGGGGTCGGCGACGGGGAAGTCCGCGTACACGATGCTCTCTTCGTGGCCCAGCTTCCGCCACAGCTCCTCGGCGACGTGCGGCGCCAGCGGGGCGACCAGCAGCAGCATCCGCTCGGCCACCGAACGCGGCACCTCGCGCACCTTGGTGACGTGGTTGTTCAGCTCGGTGATCTTCGCGACCGCGGTGTTGAAGCGCAGCCCCGCCAGGTCCTGCGTGACTCCGTCGACGGCCTTGTGCAGCGCGCGCAGCGTTTCCTCGTCCGGCTCGGCGTCCACGACGGTGACTTCGCCGGTCACCTCGTCGATCACGTTGCGCCACAGGCGCTGCAGCAGCCTGTACTGGCCGACGACCGCACGCGTGTCCCAGGGGCGCGAGACGTCCAGCGGGCCCATCGCCATCTCGTACAGCCGCAGCGTGTCCGCGCCGTACTCGGCGCAGATCTCGTCCGGAGTGACGGCGTTCTTCAGGGACTTGCCCATCTTCCCCAGCAGCCGGCTGACCGGCTCGCCGTCGTGGAAGTAAGCGCCGTCCACCTCTTCGACCTCTGCGGCCGGTACGGCGATGCCCCGGCTGTCGCGGTAGACGAACGCCTGGATCATGCCCTGGTTGTACAGCTTGTGGTACGGCTCGACCGCGGAGACGTGCCCCAGGTCGTACAGCACCTTCGTCCAGAAACGCGCGTACAGCAGGTGCAGCACGGCGTGTTCGGCGCCGCCGACGTACAGGTCGACACCACCGTGCGGCATGCCCTCGCGGGGGCCCATCCAGTAGCGCTCGACCTCGGGGTCGACCAGCTTCTCGCTGTTGTGCGGGTCCAGATAGCGCAGCTGGTACCAGCACGAACCCGCCCAGTTGGGCATGGTGTTGGTCTCGCGGCGGAAACGCCGCGGGCCCTTGCCGTCGCCCAGGTCCAGGGTGACGTTCACCCACTCCTGGTCGCGCGACAGCGGCGTCTCCGGAACGGTCTCGGCGTCCTCCGGATCGAAGGTGCGCGGCGAGTAGTCGTCGACCTCCGGCAGTTGCAGCGGCAGCATCGACTCGGGCAGCGAGTGCGCGACGCCTTCCTCGTCATACAGGATCGGGAAGGGCTCGCCCCAGTAGCGCTGGCGGCTGAACAGCCAGTCGCGCAGGCGGAAGTTGACCGTGCCCGCGCCGACGCCCCCGGCCTCCAGCCACCGGGTGATGCGCGCCTTGGCCTCAGTGACGCCCAGGCCGTCCAGACTGACGCCGTCCGCCGCCGAGTTGACGATCCTGGCGTCGTACGAGACGAACGCCTCGTCCCAGGAGCCGGTGTCCGTGCCCCGGCCGTCGGAGGGCTCCACCACGCACCGCATCGGCAGCTCGAAGGCGCGCGCGAAGGCGAAGTCGCGGTGGTCGTGCGCCGGTACGGCCATGATGGCGCCGGTGCCGTAACCCATCAGCACGTAGTCGGCGATGAAGACCGGGATCTGCTCGCCGGTGGCCGGGTTCACGGCGTAGGCGCCGGTGAACACCCCGGTCTTGTCCTTGGCCTCCGCCTGCCGTTCGACGTCCGACTTCGCGGCGGCCTGCGCGCGGTAGTCGGCGACGGCCGCAGCCGGGTCCGCGTGGCCGCCCGTCCACACGTCGTGGGTGCCTTCGGGCCACACCGCCGGCACGACGTCGTCGACCAGCGGATGTTCGGGTGCCAGCACCATGTAGGTCGCGCCGAACAGCGTGTCCTGGCGGGTGGTGAAGACCTCGATCTTGTCGTCGCCCACCGGGAAGTCGATACGGGCGCCCTCGCTGCGTCCGATCCAGTTGCGCTGCTGCAGCTTGATCGCCTCGGGCCAGTCCAGTCCGTCCAGGTCGGACAGCAGCCGGTCCGCGTAGGCGGTGATGCGCATGTTCCACTGGCGCAGTTCCGCCTTGAAGACGGGGTAGTTGCCACGCTCGGAGCGGCCCTCCGCCGTGACCTCCTCGTTCGCCAGTACGGTGCCCAGCCCGGGGCACCAGTTGACGGGAGCGTCGGAGGCGTAGGCCAGCCTGTACTCGCCCAGGACTTCGGCCCGCTGCACTTCGCTCAGCTCGTCCCAGCGCCCGAATCCGTCCGGGGTCTCACGCTTCCCCGACCCGAACTGCTCGACCAGTTCCTCGATCGGACGGGCCCTGTCGGCCTCCGTGTCGTACCAGGAGTTGAAGATCTGCAGGAAGATCCACTGGGTCCACCTGTAGTAGTCCGGGTCGATCGTCGCGACGCCCCTGCGCTGGTCGTGACCCAGGCCCAGGCGGCGCAGCTGCGCCTTCATCTGGACGATGTTGGCCTCGGTCGACGCCCGCGGATGCGTGCCGGTCTGCACCGCGTACTGCTCGGCGGGCAGCCCGAAGGCGTCGAAGCCCAGCGTGTGCAGGACGTTGTGCCCGGTCATCCGCTGGAAGCGGGCGAAGGCGTCGGTGGCGATGTATCCCAGCGGGTGCCCCACGTGCAGACCCGCACCCGACGGGTACGGAAACATGTCCATGATGAACTTCTTGGGCCTGGCCACCACCGCCGGATCCCCGGCCATGTCGCCGTCACCGGGGTTCGGTGCCTCGTATGTGCCCTGCTTCTCCCAGAAGTCCTGCCAGCGCGCCTCGATGTCGGCGGCCAGTGCCGCCGTGTAGCGATGGGGAGCCGCGCTCTCCGCGGCAGTCGTGGTCTCGGTCATCGTCCTCAAAGCTCCATCGGTCGTCTCTGCCGAGCGCAAATGAAAAAGCCCCTCGCACAGGAGGGGACGCCGCGCCGATTCCGGTCCTCCCGAGCTCGTCGGTCGGGGACCGGGACTGATCAGCGCGGCCCGCTAAGCAGAAGGCGTACGGCACGCATGTCGGTCAGGGTACCGCAAGGGCGGCAGCGCCTTGCCCTCGCGGGCGGCCTGGGGGTTGGGGGGGCGGGGCTCCCGGGGGCGGGGTGCGGGGTGCGGGGTGCGCCTCGGGCGCGTGATGGGTGACGGGGGCGTGCCGCTCCGGGAGCCAGTCCGGACGGCATGATTTACGGCCGACCTCAAGGAACAAGTCAGTGAGCTCTTCTTCGGCACAATCACATCCCCACGCTTCGCTGGGGAGACCCCATGGTGTCCGGACGTGCCCCCCTGCGCGTCCCGCCCCCTCCCGTCCGTCGGCGTCTCTCCCTCAGCGGCTCCGACTGAGCTCTACTCTCCATCCACACCAGGCCCGGCGCCCCCGCTGCGCCCGACGCCGTAGGTGAATCGTCCCTGTCCAGGCGCTTGTTGACCCGCGCACGCACAAAACCACGACACAGAGCGAACCCCGGAGCGGAGAACCTGGGAAGCAACACACGGCGCGCACCCCGAGGGGGCCGCAGGGGCGAAGCCCCCGCCAAGAGGAGAGCTCAGGAAAAGCAACACACGGCACCGCAACCCCGGAGGGACCGAAGGGGCCGCAGCTCCCGCCCAAAGAAGAACCCGGGAAGCAACACACGGCGCGCACCCCGAGGGGGCCGCAGGGGGCGAAGCCCCCGCCAAGGGGGGTGCCGGGGGCGGAGCCCCCGACGGGGGTGCGGGTGGCGGAGCCCCCGCCCCGCGCGGCGAAGCCGCGCAAAAGCAAAGAGGGCGACCCGGTCCGCGCCTTCCGCGGACACACGTCACCCTCGCACTCGTGGAGCTAAGGAGAATCGAACTCCTGACCTCTTGCATGCCATGCAAGCGCTCTACCAACTGAGCTATAGCCCCGAGACTGGTCCGCCGGGGGTCGGCCCCGCGGCGGCGTCGCCAACCTTACACGGCCCCTGCCACGTTCCGCCAAATCCGTTTCCCTCGGCCTGACAGGAACGCGCCCCGCCCCTCCCCGCGGCGGGTACTGTCGACGGCTGCCCCCGACGATCACGACTCCGGAGCCCGCCCGCCGTGAGCGCACTGCAGCAGTCCGCGTCCAGCCGGTCCCGCACGGCCATCGGGACCAGGCTGCTGGGACGTCCGGTCCTGCTCGCCTCGGCCGCCTGTCTGCTCTCCTTCGCCGCGTTCTGGACGGCGCAGCGCGTGACGGACGTCTCCATGATCGACCTCATGGTCTACCGGGCGGAGGGCTGGACCGTACGCACCGGTGGCGACCTGTACTCGATGCGCGCCACCTACGCCGATCTCCCCACCACCTACCCGCCTTTCGCGGCACTGCTGTTCATGCCGTTGACGCTGCTGGACGTCGCGGAAATGCGGACGCTGGCGACCGCGGGGAACCTCGTCCTGCTGGTGGCGGTCGTCCACTTCTCCCTGCGGCTGATCGGCCGCCCGTCGAGAGGGACGCGTCTGCCCCGTCCCGCGGCCGCACTGCTGATCTCCTCCGTCGCCGTGTGGTGCGAACCGCTGTGGACGACGCTGCGCTACGGGCAGATCAATCTGCTGCTGACAGCACTCGTGCTGTGGGACCTCACGCGCCGTTCCGGCCACCGCTTCGCGGGTGTGGGCATCGGCGTCGCAGCCGGGATCAAGCTCACACCGGCGCTGTTCGCGGTGTTCCTCGCGCTGTACGGCGCCGCGCGGGCCGTTCGCCGACTGCGCGCCGGCAACGGCCTCACCGCAGCGTGGAACCGTGAGCTGCGCCAATCCGCCGTCGCCGTGGGGGCGTTCGGGGGCACGGTGTTGCTGGGCGCGCTGATCCTGCCGTACGACTCACGACGCTTCTGGTTCAACGCCCTCTTCCAGTCGGACCGCGTCGGGCATGTGGAGATCACCGACAACCAGTCCCTGCGCGGTGTCGTGGCCCGTCTGCTGCACACCGGCGATCCGGGGTGGCCGTGGCTCGTGCTCGCCGCTGTGGTGGCCCTTTCCGGCCTGGCCGTCGCCGTCGCGGCAGCCGCTGCGGGCCGCCGACGGCTGCCGTACGCGCCGGCGTGGGCGGTCCTCGTGTGCGCCTTCACGGCGCTGCTGGTGAGCCCCGTCTCGTGGTCGCATCACTGGGTGTGGTGCGTGCCGTTGGTGCTGCTGCTGGGCACGGAGTCGCTGGAGCGCGAACGGGCCCTGCCGTGGCGGGTGTCGACGGGTGCCGCTGTGCTGCTGTTCTGTTCGTACGCGCTGTGGTGGGTCCCGCACGGCGCGACCGGACCGGTGAAGCCGGAACTTCACCAGACGGGCGGCGAGATGGTGCTCTCGGCGCTCTATCCCGCCGGCGGCCTGGGCTTTCTGACGCTGGCCGCGGTGCTGGCGGTACGGGCGCTGCGCAGGCCCGCTCCGTACGAACCGGACGCTGCGGCGAACCGGGCGGCCGCACCCGCACGTTGACCCGCGGCAGGGCACTCTGTCAGGCGGTCGCGAAGGAGTAGAAGCGCTTGAGGGTGCAGTGCTCGTCGAGCAGGCGCCCGTAGATGGGCTCCCCGTCCAGTTCGCGGTACGTCTCGATCGGGTCGCCCTTTATGATCAGCGCCCGCGCGCAGTCCTCGCACCAGTACTGGAATTCCGGGTTGACCGGCTCCATGTCGCGGACAATGGGCGTCCCGCTGCCGCACCAGTCGCACTTCCGGCTGTGTGCACCCATCAGTCATCAGCCCCAGCTGTGGCCGCAGGTCGTGCACACGTAGGAAACTCCTCCATTGTCGCCGAGCATCTGGGCAACGTTCGATGAACCGCAGGCCGGACACTGCAGCGTTCGCGATGACACCGCTGCCGGACCGGTGGCTGGACTTGTGCGCGGGCGAGCCTGCTGCCGACCGCCCTCGGCGGGGACCACTGCCGACATCGCACACGTCCCTCCCCTCGGCCCTCCCCCTTCCGGCCGTCACGATTCTGCCACGTTCTCCCATTGCTCAGGAGGCCCGGTCGGCGATAGGGACGCAAAGCGCGTTGCGAGGCGAACCCTCGCAGGATCGACGGAACCGGACCCGTTCCGGTTCCGGCCCGCACCACTGGACATTCCCGCCCAACGTCCGCGCATCGCACGTTCCATGGTCACGGGGGGAAAGCCCTTGCAAGCAGGATGCCGGGCCCGCCGTCCCTGGACAAGCCACCGTTGGCCGATCACCGGAGGACGAACGGCCGCGGCCGTTCTCGACAGGCCGCTCGCTTCAGCTCGTGGGCTTCTGCTCCAGTGCCTTCCGGGCCGCATCGAAGCTGCGCAGCGCCGCGCCGACCGCCGCCGCGACGGTGACCTCGAAGATCTCGTCTTCGGAGTGACCGGCGGCGACGAGTCGGCCGATGTCGGTGTCAGTGATCCGGTACGAGGCGTCGCGGACGGTCGTGGCGTAGGACTGCCACGGTTCGGGAAGCGCGGCACCGGCCGCGGCGGCGGCGCGCAGCGACGGGTCGGTGACAGCGGGCGCGTCCAGCACCGCGTGGCGCAGGTCGGCCACGGCCTCACCGTGACCTGTGGCCTGGCCGTCGGCGAGCAGGAAGGAGGGGAAGCGGTAGCCGAACCGGTGCAGTGCGCGGGTGCCGCTGTGCAGTTGGCCCTCGCGGAGGGTGAAGCCGAACGCGTTGGCCAGGCGGTCGACGATGTTCCACACCAGGTTGACGTGCAGCGCCTCCAGCAACGCGTGCTCGGGCAGGTCGGCGGTCGCGGCGGCGGCGTCGGTGGCGTTCACGCTGTCCGGCGTCCGGCTGACCAGGTCGAGGAAGTCCCGGACGGCGCGCAGTTGCGGCCGGGCCGACGCGGGATCGTCCGGGTCGATTTCGCCGTTGCCGGCGATGCGGGTGAGCTCGGCGTGCGAGTCGATGCAGAACGGGCACTGGTGCAGCTGCGCGGTGCACATCGCGAGGTATTCGCGCTCCCCCGCGGTCCAGTACGACGGCCCGCGCATCGCGTCGGCGGTGAGCTCCAGCAGTGGACGGGTGAGAAAGCCAGGCCGGTACAGCAGCATCTTCACGATGTCCGGGCTGTCCACACGCGACATTGCCGAGGTGAGTCCCAGGAACAGCTTGGCGCGGCGGCGGTGGCCGTGGTCGAGAACGGACAGTCTCATCGGGACTCCGTCACGTCGAGGTCGTGAGACGGCCGAGTGTTCGGGTCGTGACACGTTGTGGAGCTAAGGAGAATCGAACTCCTGACCTCTTGCATGCCATGCAAGCGCTCTACCAACTGAGCTATAGCCCCGGGGAGTTCACGCACCGGCCGACGCGGAAACGGAACGCCGCCTCGTGAACGGGAGGAAGCCTAGCCGGTGCCCGGACCGGATGGGAAATCACGCCAGGCACCAGAGACCAGGCGCCAGAGACCCTGCGCCAGGCACCGGGCACCGGGCACCGGGCACCGGACGCCAGTCGTCTAGTCGTCGTCTCCGAGCACCGGTTGCGGAAGCGTGCCCGCGTTGTGTTCCAGCAGCCGCCAGCCGCGCGCACCCTCACCCAGCACGGACCAGCAGCAGTTGGAGAGCCCGCCGAGCGCTTCCCAGGTGTGCGGCAGCAGGCCGAGCAACCGTCCGATGGTGGTACGGATCGTGCCGCCGTGGCTGACGACGACCAGCGTCCCGCCAGGCGGCAGCTTCTCCACGCTCCGCTCCACGACCGGCGCCGCCCGTTCGGCGACCTCGGTCTCCAGTTCGCCGCCGCCGCGCCGCACGGGCTCGCCGCGCTTCCACGCCGCGTACTCCCCGCCGTACCGCTCGACGATCTCCTCGTGCGTGAGGCCCTGCCACGTACCCGCGTAGGTCTCGCGCAGAGCCTCGTCGTGCGTCACGTCGAGCCCGGTGATGGCTGCGAGCTCCGCTGCCGTCGCGACCGTACGGCGAAGGTCGGAGGCGAGGATCGCGTCAGGGCGCAGCGCGGCCAGCAGACGGGCGGCGCGACGGGCCTGCTCCAGGCCTGCCGGGGTCAGCTCGATGTCGGTGGAGCCCTGGAATCGCCGCTCCAGGTTCCACGCGGTCTGGCCGTGCCGCCAGAGGACGACCCTGCGGTCGCGGCGTTCGGGCGGAGCGGGCGTGGGGGTCACGGCAGGCTGCGCCGTCACCGGGCGCCGTCACTTCCGCCCCGCTCCGACGCGCGCTCGTAGGCCCCGGAGCCGTCCGCCGGACCCGAGCCCGAGCCGGAGCCCTGGCCGCCGCTGCCGTCCTGGCCGCCGGCGGCCGCCTCCTGCACGGCGTGCTCGCGGTCCTTGCCGCGCGTGGCCTTGGCGTCCTCGGGCAGGTCCAGCTCGGGGCAGTCCTTCCAGAGCCGTTCCAGCGCGTAGAAGACCCGCTCCTCGCTGTGCTGCACATGCACCACGATGTCGATGAAGTCCAGTAGCACCCAGCGCCCGTCCCGCTCGCCCTCGCGGCGGGCCGGCTTGGCGCCCTTCTCCTTCAGCAGGCGCTCCTCGATCTCGTCGACGATGGCCTTGACCTGCCGGTCGTTGGGTGCGGAGGCGAGCAGGAAGGCGTCGGTGATGGCGAGCACGTCGCTGACGTCGTAGGCGACGATGTCGTGCGCGAGCTTGTCCGCTGCCGCCTGGGCGGCGGCGTCGATCAGCTCGATGGAACGGTCCGTGACGGTCACAGGCGAAGCTTTCGAATCGGAAGCGGTGGACGTGTGTGCGTGTCGGGAACCAGGATCTCACGCCTGGCCGGGGCTCTCACTGCTTGTAGTCCCTGCCCAGCACGACCGCGACATCGGCGTTGGCCGCTTCCTTGCCCTTGCGGACCGCGCTTGCGGGCAGTCCGAGCGTCTTCGCCACTTCCTCCGCCTTGGCCTTGTACTTGCCTCCGGCGTACGTCACCTGGGAGCGGGCCTGCGCCTTGCTGCCGGCTCCGCCCTTGACGACGGTGTAGCCGCTGTTGACCAGCGCCGCGGAGGCCGCGTCGTCGCTGCCGCGGTCGCCGCTCGCGTTGACGATCTTCACCCTGGGGGCCGCGTCCGGGTCGGTGTTCTTGACCGTGCCGCCCAGCACCTGTTTCACCAGGCCGTCGCTCGTACGTCCGCTGAGCGTGCCGTTGGCCCTGACGGGCAGCGTCTGGGTCTTGTACGCACCGTCCTTGGCCTGGCTCGCCAGTTTCGCCAGCGAGGCACCCAGCTCCCCCTCCGGCAGCGACGGGTCGGGGATCTGCCCGAGCGTCTCGACGGTCCTCGTCGCCGACTTGGAGTCGCTGGAGAGCTTCCGCAGCGTCTGGTGCATGACCTCGCCGAAGCGCTCGAGCTGCCGCGTCTGCGGCTCGCCGCGGCCCCGGTACGTGGCGTAGGCGACCGCCGCCTGCCCGTCGAGGGTCTGCGTCCTGCCGCGTTCGACGAGCGGTTCGTCGCCCTTCTTCTCACCGGGGACGGTGGCGTTCGCGTCGACCTTGATGCCGCCGACCAGCTCGACCAGGTTCTCCAGGTACGGGGTGTCCAGGCGCCAGCTGCCCTTGATGTCGGCGCCCAGCAGCGTGCCGAGCGCCTCCCTGGTCGGGGCGGTGCCCTCGTCCTCGACCGCCTTGCCGAGGGTGGTCGTGGTGCCGTTCTCACCGGAGACCGCGAGGGAGTTCGGGAGCAGCACGGTGTTGCCGCGCTTGGCGTCGGCGTTGTCCACGAGGAGCGCCGTGGAGCTGCCGCCGCCGTCCAGTGAGCGCAGATGCACCACGATCACGTCGCGCTGCTGACCGGCTGTCGTGGCGGCGCCGCCCTCGTCCGCGCTCAGGCCGGGCAGCTTGCCCGCGTACCAGAGGTATCCGAGTCCGCCCGCGGCCACCATGACGAGGGCGACGACGAGCGTGACGACGCGGTTGCGGCCGCGGCGCTTGGCCTCCTCACGGCGCTCGGTGCGGCTCTCGCTGAACTTCAGCCAGTCGATGACGTCCTCGGACTCGTCGGCCTGCTCCTCGACGAAGGAGAACTGCTCCGTGTGGTATCCGCCGTCGGCGTCATGGCCCTGGCCGCCCGCGCGGACGCCGCTGCCTCCGCCGGCCGCGGGCGCTCCCGCGTCCCGCTGCCGCTGCGTCTGCTGCGGAATCCAGTCCTGCTGCGTCTGCTGCGGGGGTGCCTGCTGGTACGGCTCCGCTGGCGCCTGCGCTCCGTACGTGCCGTAGGCGCCGTGGCCCTCGTAGCCCTGGCTCTCGTAGCCCTGGCCCTCGTGGCCCTGGTAGCCGTATCCCTGCGGCTCGGGCTGTGCCGGCCGGCCGGGCTCTCCGGGCTGCTGCTGCGGCGGCGCCCCGTACGGCCCGCTCTCGTCGTAGCCGTAGACCGGCTGCCCGTACTCGTCGTACCCGAGGAAGCGGGGCTCGCCGGACGGCTGCCCGCCCTGCTGCTGCCCGTACTGGTCGTATCCGTAGCGCTCGTTCATGTGTGGGGCGCCTCCTCCCCGTACAGCCCCCGCTTGTTGATGTAGCGCACGACGCCGTCCGGGACCAGATACCAGACGGGGTCGCCCCGCCGCACCCGTTCGCGGCAGTCCGTCGAGGAGATGGCCAGGGCCGGGACCTCCACCAGTGACACCCCGCCGTCGGGCAGACCGGGATCGGTCAGCGTGTGCCCGGGCCGGGTGGCCCCGATGAAGTGGGAGAGGGAGAAGAGTTCGTCGGCGTCGCGCCAGCCGAGGATCTGGGCGAGGGCGTCGGCACCGGTGATGAAGAAGAGGTCGGTCTCCGGATTCGCGGCCCGCAGATCACGCAGCGTGTCGATTGTGTACGTGCGGCCGCCGCGGTCGATGTCGATGCGGCTGACCGAGAACTGCGGGTTGGAGGCCGTCGCGATGACCGTCATCAGATAGCGGTCCTCGGCGGGCGAGACCTGCTGGTGGGTCTTCTGCCACGGCTGCCCGGTCGGCACGAAGACGACCTCGTCGAGGTGGAAGCGCGTGGCCACCTCGCTGGCGGCGACGAGGTGCCCGTGATGGATCGGGTCGAAGGTCCCGCCCATCACCCCCAGCCGCCGCTTGCCGGTGCCGGGCACTATGTGCTCTCCCATGCGAGCCGACCTTATCCCCTCGATCCTCACTCCGCTGCTCCGCCCGTACGACGCGGAGGCCGCCTGCGCGACGGCGTCAGCCGGAGACGCGGACACCCGGGACGTGCCGGGAGACGGCTCGGGTCAGCGGTCCCGGTTGAAGCGCGTGGTGATCCACAGCAGCAGAAGCAGCGCCAGCAGCGACCCGCCACCGGTCAGGTACGGGAGGACGGGGTCGTGCCCGTGCTCGCCCCCCTCGGAGGCGAGAGCGGCGAAGGCGTGGTGGGCGGTGCTGGGAAGCATCATCGTCGGCAGGACCTATCCACGTGTGGGCCGGACATCGGTTCGTGTGCTGCACATCGTATGCGGGGCCCTTCGGCGGGCTCACGCCACCTCTCGCCCGGGCCTCACCTCCCGGCCTCTCCGGTCCCGTCCCCCGCGCAACCTTCCGGGGCCCGTACGACGTCTCCACCTCACGTCCGGGGTTCCCACCGGACGCGTTCGCCCCGGGCATTCCGGTTCCGAGCGCCTAGGCTGACCTCAACCCACCGTGAACGGTGAGACAAGCGACAGGGGGAACGCGATGAGCGACAACGCAGGCACCGAGCGGCTGCCCGGCCGCAACCGGCGCCGCTTCCCGGGGATCTCCTCCCGGGCGTACGAACATCCGTCGGACCGCTCGGCGCTCGTGGCGCTGCGCAAACTGAGCGGTTTCGACTCGGTCTTCAAGGCGCTGAGCGGGCTCGTGACGGAGCGCAGCCTCAGGCTGCTCTTCCTCGCCAACTCGGTGCGCGTCAACGACGAGCAGTTCGCACATCTCAACTCGATGCTGCGGGACGCCTGTTACATACTGGACCTGGAGAAGGTCCCGCCGATGTACGTCAATCAGGACCCGAATCCGAACGCGATGTGCATCGGGCTGGACGCGCCGGTCATCGTCGTCTCCACGGGCCTCGTCGAGCTGCTGGACGAGGAGGAGATGCGGACGGTCATCGGCCACGAGGTCGGACACGCCCTGTCCGGGCACTCCGTCTACCGCACGATCCTGCTCTTCCTCACCAACCTCGCGCTCAAGGTCGCCTGGATTCCGCTCGGCAACGTCGCGATCATGGCGATAGTCACGGCGCTGCGCGAGTGGTTCCGCAAGTCGGAACTGTCGGCGGACCGTGCGGGGCTGCTCGTCGGGCAGGACCTGGCGGCGTCACTGCGCGGGCTGATGAAGCTCGCGGGCGGCAACCACCTGCACGAGATGAACGTGGACTCCTTCCTCGCGCAGGCCGAGGAGTACGAGTCGGGCGGCGACATCCGCGACTCCGTACTGAAGATCATGAACGTGCTGCCGCGCAGCCACCCCTTCACGGCGGTGCGCGCCGCCGAGTTGAAGAAGTGGGCCGAGAGCCGCGACTACCAGCGCCTCATGGACGGCCACTACCCGCGGCGTGAGGACGACAAGCAGACGTCCGTCTCCGACTCGTTCAAGCAGTCGGCCGACCACTACACCGAGTCGTTCAAGAACAGCAAGGACCCGCTGATGGGGCTCGTCCGCGACATCGCCGGCGGCGCCGGCGACCTGGGCGGCAAGCTGCGCGACACCTTCACCGGACGGACCGGCGGCGGCGGCGAGGGCAACGGGAACGGGAACGGCAACGGCAGCTCGGGCGGCAGCGGTTCAGGGGGCAGCGGTTCGGGCGGCGGCAGCAGCTCCGGCTGAGCCGGACCGCGGTCGCCGTCACACCCGGCACACACCCCGGTTCACGCCCAGCTCCCCCACCCGGCACGAGTCGCAGTCCCTCAGCACGAGCCCGGCACGCGGGAGTCCGCACCGGACGGGCAGGCCCTGAGGCCGCCGTCCGGTCCTACTTCTGCGCGGCCGGGCTCGGCTGTGAGCTGGTGGAGAGCACGCCGCACAGCGAGGCCGAGGACCGTCCGCGCGCATACGGGTCCGTGCCCGCCGCCCCGTCGTCCTTGGCCTTCTCGCCGGCCATCAGCGGAGCCAGCGCGTCCGACATGTCGGCGGAGCAAGGCAGCGGCCCGGCGCGCATCGAGACCTGCTGCACGCTCAGTTGCTGCCGCCGAAGATCCTCGCGGTCGATCTGGAAACGCACTTCGCGCCGCACGGTGAACAGGGACGACTTCTCCTCGGCCTTCTTGCCGTCGCCCTCCTCCGTCGCCCGTACCGCGTAGACGAAGACGTGGTCCGCGACGACCTCGAGGGCGTCGGCGCCCGCCTCCTGCACCGTCAGCGTGCCGTTGACCCGGATACGGGGGTCGGCGAGCGTCGTCTTCGACGGGTCGAAGCGGACCATCCAGCCCGTCGCGGAATGCCGTCCGTCGTTGCGCGGGTGGTCGATGCTCTGGTCGAACTGCTCCTGCTGCGCGGGGTCGAGCATTATCCGTATGTCGCGTACGGAGTTCCCGCTGAGCACCGCCGGGTCGAGCGAACTGGTGACGATGTACTCCTTGGCTGCCGTCAGGGCGGACAGCACCTGGCTCTCGGAGAAGTGCCGCATGCGGCGCGCCGCCGGCAGCGTCACGCCGTCGGCTCCGCCGCGGAACTGGGCGGCCGGGCTGTGCTTGAAGAGGTCCGCGGGCGTGGCGCCGGGCACTTCGTCGCGGGGTGCCAGCGGCAGCAGCGAGTTGCGCATCGGATCGGCGGGCGGTTCGGGCGGGGCCTGGTAGGGGTTGCGGATGCCCATGTAGATGGCGGTGCCGAAGGCGAGGACGATCAGCAGCACCAGGACGATGCCCTGCCGGGACGCGGTGATGGAGCCTCGGCCGTATGTGGTCTCCAGCCCCGGGTCCGTGCTCTCGCCGGGGGGCGCGAAGGCGCGGTTGCGTACGGCTGCGTGCTCCTCGTCCTCCAGGCGCTCGCGCGCGGAGAACTCCTGGAGCCGCGCAGCTTTGATGAAGGACTCGTCGAAGACGACGGATCGGTAGTCTTCGCGATACTCGTCGTCGCCCCCGGAGGCGTCGTCGGGTGTTCCCTCTGGGGGATTGCCTCGCCCGGCCATAACAACAGAGTAGGTCCGGCTGGCCCCACGTAAACGCTTCTGTGCACGGGCAACCCGGCGGATACAGGTGTTCGTGAACACCTCGTCGCCCCGGCGTGACGAACCGGTGACCGTACGGGGCGGCAGGGACCGGCGGGGGCTGTGTGGGCGCGGAGAACCGTCGGACTTGCGGGACTTGTGGGGCTTGTGGGCTTGCGGGGATTAAGGACTTGCGCGGCCTATGAGACTTCCGGGACCTGCGCGGGCCGCCCGGCTCAGCCCGGACGCGACTGGGCCGGTATGCCGGTCAGCCGCTGCGCGGCGCCGTCGCCGCCGGAGGAGTCGACGCCCGTCGTCGCGGGCGGAGGCGAAGGGTCCTGGCGTTGCTGCGACGTACCGCGGTACACGGCGCCCAGGGCGAGGGCGACCATGCCGATGCCCATCACAAGGGCGAGCAGCCAGGCGACGGGCCGCTGCCAGCGGGCGTGGCCGCGGTACGGACGGTACGGACGGCGCCGCGAGGCGGCACCGTGCTTGGCGTGCGCGGGGCGGCGGCGGAAGTCGGAGCCGTGCTCCTCGCCCAGGTCGAAACGGGGGTCGTAGCGGCGGTTCACGCCGAAGCGGATGTACTGCCCGTACTGCCCGTACTGGTCGTATTGGTCGTAGGGGGCGAACCGGCCGTACTGGTACGGGCCGTAGTGCCCGCTGTCACCGAAGGTGTTGTGGTTGTACGGGCCGTCGCCGTTGTAGGGACCGAAGGACTCGTACGGCCCGTACGACTCGTAGTGGTCGTACTCGTCTCCGTCGGCCGGCTCCAGGTACTCGGTGTAGTCGGAGCGGTCGAACCGGCCCTCGTCGTCGTCGGAGTCGTCGTCCAGGTCCTCCGGGCCGGACAGGCCGTCCTGGCCGGCTGTGCCGTCCGGGTCGTCGTCGAGGCCGAACTCGCCCTCGGTGCCCGGCCCGTACACATAGCCGTCCTCGAAGCCGCGGACAGTCTCGCTCTCGGCGTGCGACTGCGCGGCGGCCAATATGCGCTCGACGGCGGTGGGCTCGTGGATTGCGGCGGACCGCACGAAGTCCTCATCGAGCACCAGGGCGGCGAACTCGTCGTCCGCGGCCCCGTAGTGGTATTCGGGCCCCTCACCGTCCGGAAACGGCTGGCCCCCCACGTCGTCCGGCACGCTGTCAGCGTAGACCTTTGCGGTCTATAAGGGCAGGGAGAACCAGGATTCCGTCAGAACCGGAGCAACGGGCCGTGCGTGGCCGCCCGATGGGTCAGTCGCGCGTGTGACCGTCCCCCGTGACCACGTACTTCGTCGACGTCAGCTCGGGCAGGCCCATGGGCCCGCGCGCGTGCAGCTTCTGCGTGGAGATGCCGATCTCCGCGCCGAAACCGAACTGGCCGCCGTCGGTGAAACGCGTGGACGCGTTGACCATCACGGCCGTCGAGTCGACGAGCGCCGTGAAGCGCCGTGCCGCGGCGGTGTCCCTCGTGACGATCGCCTCCGTGTGGCCCGAGGTCCATTCGCGGATGTGCCGCACCGCGGCGTCCAGCGACGGCACGACCGCCGCCGCGATGTCGTACGAGAGGTATTCGGTGCCCCAGTCCTCGTCGGTGGCCGGTACGACGTCCGCGCCCGCCTTCTGCCACGCCTCGTCGCCGTGCACCGTCACGCCGGCTCCGGCGAGGGCCTCCACGGCGCGCGGCAGGAACTCGGCCGCCACTCCTTCGTGTACGAGGACGGTCTCGGCGGCGTTGCAGACACTGGGGCGCTGCGCCTTGGAGTTGACGAGGACGGCGAGGGCCGTGTCGATGTCGGCGGCCTGGTCGACGTACACATGGCAGTTGCCCACGCCGGTCTCGATGACCGGAACCGTGGATTCCTCGACCACGGAGCGGATGAGCGAGGCGCCGCCGCGCGGGATCAGCACGTCCACCAGGCCGCGGGCGCGCATCAGTTCGCGCACGCTGTCCCTGCTCTCGCCCGGTACGAGCTGCACGGCGTCGGCGGGCACCCCGGCGCCGGCGACCGCGTCGCGAACCACCTGGACCAGGGCGCCGTTGGAGGCGTACGCGGACGAAGAGCCGCGCAGCAGCACCGCGTTGCCGGACTTCAGGCACAGCGCGGCGGCGTCGACGGTGACGTTGGGGCGGGCCTCGTAGATGATGCCGACGACGCCGAGCGGTACGCGGACCTGGCGCAGTTCGAGTCCGTTGGGCAGCGTCGAGCCGCGTACGACCTCGCCGACGGGGTCGGGGAGCGCGATGACGTCGCGCACGTCGGAGGCGATGGCCGCGATCCGCTCCGGGGTGAGTGTCAGCCGGTCGACGATGGCGTCCGGGGTCCCGGCGGCGCGGGCCTTCGCCACGTCCGCGGCGTTCGCGGCGACGATCTCGGCCGTACGGGCCGTGAGCGCGTCGGCCACGGCGAGCAGCGCCGCGTCACGGACCGTGCGCGGCAGCGGGGCGAGTTCGGCGGCGGCCTCCTTCGCGCGGCGGGCGGTCTCGGTGACGGACTGGTTCTGCGTTGCGCTCATGTCTCCGAGCTTAGGGGGCGGCGCGGCCGGGCGGCGGGCCGTCCCACCGTGCGGGACGGCTGCGGGACGGGCGCGGGACGGCCGCCGGACCCCCGTACCGGCGACCGTCCCGTCTCCCCCTCCCCCCGGCTGCGGGCTCGGTGATCAGGTCTTCACACACCGGATGTGCAAGGAGACGCCGAGGTGGCGCCCGGCCATTCCCGGGGACGCGGTGACCCCGAACTCCTTGCGGTCGATTCGGGCCGTGGCGCGGAGGGTGAAGTCCCGCGGTGTCACGGTGCACTCCCCGACGTCCAGGCGGACGGTCCTGCTCACACCCAGCGCCGTGAGAGTGCCGGTCAGGCGCGCGCCCCCGTCCGTCTCGGCCACCGTGTCCGCGCCGGCGCCCGCGCCCGCGTCGAAGGTCATGACGGGGTGGCGGCCGGCGTCGAGGAATCGTGCCGACCGTACGGCGCCGTCCCGTGCCCGGTTGCCCGTGTCGAAGCTCGCCGCTTCGATCTCCACGTGCACGCCGGACGCGGCGAGCGGTTCGGCGACGTCGACGGTCCCCGCCCGGACGGCGAAGGTGCCCCGCACCGGCAGGAGCCCGAAGACGTGCCGGGTGGTGAACCCGATCGTGGAGCTTCCGGTGTCGATCTCGTAGCGGCCCAGCCCTGGAGGCGTGACCCCAGGAAGCGGGGCGGGCACGCTGCTGCGGTCCTGTTCGGTGTCCATGGCTCCAAGTCCACGGCAGGGCGGGGTCGGCGCGGCAGGGCGGACCGTCCCCACTCGCGGCGACGTAAGTTCCGCCGCCGGGCGGTGCGCAGAACTTTCGTAGGGGTTCGCACCCGCCGTTCGTCCCCGGTCGCCGCACGGCCAACTCCCGGCGCGCCGCGCTGACATACCGTGTCAGCCATGACAGACGGACGGTGTGGGCCGTGGCAGGGCGGGGTGCTGAGCCGTCATCCCGTCGCCGTGGACGCCGCTGTCGCCGTCTTCTTCGTACTGCTGGACACGGCGCTGACGCTGACCGGGGAGACGTGGTGGCCGCGGCACCCCGGCACACTCGCCTGGATCATGCTGGGTGTGCAGGCCGTGGCGTGCGGTTCGCTGGTCTTCCGCCGCCGCGCTCCTCTCACGGTCCTGGCCGTGCTGGGGGTGTTCACGCTGGCGGTGACGCTGCTGATCTCGCCGGCCGGTGTGCTGACGCCCGAGGAGCGGGGGAACGTGTGGGCGCCGTTCGCCACGGCGGTGGCCGCCTATGGGCCGGTCTTCCACCGGCCCGGCAGCCGGCGCACCGCATTCGTCGCGCTTGCCGCCTTCGTCATCGTCGTCGCGCGGCCCTGGGAGCCGTCGTTCACGGTCGTCATGATCGGTCTGCTCCGCACCGCCGTGGGGCCGCTGCTGGCGCTGTACTTCGACGCCCGCAGGCGTCTCGTACGCGCCCTGACGGAACGCGCCGAACGCGCCGAACGCGAGCGTCACCTCCTCGCCGAGCAAGCCCGCGCGGAGGAACGGGCGAGGCTGGCCGCCGAGATGCACGACGTCGTGACGCACCGGGTGAGCCTGATGGCGCTGCAGGCGGGCGCCCTGCGGATGACCGCCCCCGACGAGACGACCCGGCAGGCCGCCGAGGAGCTGCGGGCGGCGGGCTGCCAGGCCCTGGAAGAACTGCGCGACCTGGTGGGCATCCTGCGTACGGAGCCCGAAGGGCTGCCGCCGACGGAGCCGGTCGCGGGACTCGCGGAACTGGTCGCGGAGTCGGCGGCCGTGGGGACACCTGTCGAGCTCGTCGAGGACGGGGACAAGAGACTGGCCTCGCCGGTCGTGGGGCGCACGGCGTTCCGCGTCGTACGGGAGGCGCTCACGAACGTCCGCAAGCACGCACCCGGGGCACAGGTGACCGTGCACGTGGAGTACGGGGAGACACAGGTGCGGCTCACGGTGCACAACACGGCCCCGGCTGCGGTGGCGGGCCCGGACGGCGCGGTCGCGGTCAGGAGTGCGGGCGCCGGCACCGAGATCACTGCCGCTGCCGCCACCGCAGACGCCGCTGCCACCGCCGCCGCCCTCGCGGGCACCGGGTCGGGCCTCGGCCTCGCAGGGCTCCGCCGCCGCCTGGAACTGGTGCACGGCACACTGCGCGCGGGCCGGTCACCGGACGGCGGCTTCAGCGTCGAGGCCACGCTGCCCGCCTACGTACCGACCGCGGAAGCGGCGGTGTAGCGGCGTGGCCGGCACCGGTGGCGGAGAGGGGCGCGGCCTGGTCCGCGTGGTCGTCGTGGACGACGAGCCGATGGTGTGCGGATTCCTGCGCACCATCCTCGGCTCGGCCGGCGACATCGAAGTGGTCGAGGAGGCGCACGACGGAGGGGCAGGCGTCGAGGCCGTCGTACGCAGCAGACCGGACGTCGTACTGATGGATCTGCGGATGCCCGGCGTGGACGGGCTGACCGCTGTCGAGCGCGTACGCGAACTCGCCGATCCGCCGGCCGTCGTAGTGCTGACGACCTTCGACGCCGATCAGTACGTGCTGCGCGCCCTGCGCGCCGGCGCCGCCGGGTTCCTGGTCAAGTCGACGCCGCCGGAGGACCTCATCGGGCTCGTACGGGTGGCCGCCGAAGGACACACGGTGCTCTCGGCTGCGGCTGCCAGACGGCTGGTCGCGGCGTCGTCCGACAGCCACTCCGCACGCGACCGTGCGCGCAAGCTCATCGGCTCACTGACCGAACGGGAGTCCGAGGTGCTGGCCTGCCTCGGCGAGGGCCTGCCCAACGCGCGCATCGCGGCCCGGCTCCACCTCTCGGAGGCCACGGTCAAGGGCTATGTGTCGCGTGTGCTGGACAAGCTGGGCTGCGGGAACCGTACGCAGGCCGGACTGATCGCCCACGACGCGGGCATCGTCGGCGGGCCGCAGGCGTGAACGGACACGTCGGCCACCGGTACGAGGACAGCGGAGCAGACGAGAACAGCGGATCAGAAGGGGCGCTCAGAAGGGGTGAATGCCCATGGAGGCGGCGGGCGGCGGGCCGTACCCCTCGGCCACCCGCTGGTGGTACGTCTCGCGGCCGATGACCTCGAGGCCGACGATCTCCCACGGGGGAAGCTTCGCCGAGTTGCGGTGCTCTCCCCACAGGCGCAGCGCCACGGCGGCGGCGTCGTGCAGGTCGCGCGCCTCTTCCCAGTAGCGGATCTCGGCGTGATCGTTCGCATACCGGCTGTTCAGGAGAAAGGGATGGTCGTAGGCGAGCTTCTCCAGCGACCGGCGCACCTCCTTGAGGGGGGCCTCCTTGCCGGCGACGCTGAGGGTGATGTGCCACAGCCGGGCGTGATCTCGCCTTTCCGCAACCGCGCCCGTACGTGATTCGGCCCGCTGCTCTGTGTCAACGCTGACCAGCCGTCTCACGGATGGCCTCCTCGTCCGGTGGATGCTCTCGGTCCCGGGCGCCGCTTCTCTGCCGCACGACCCCTACTGAAGAGTTGACCAGCCCGGGACCGGCCGCGTGGCCGTTTTCCGGAAGGTGTCCGTGGAAAGGCTGGTCTTCTCTCCCGGCCGATGACGGTTCGGACACCACTCCCCCGCCCTTTGCACGAACCATTCACGCAAGGGTGCGGGCGAGAGGCGCACGCGATCCTCGTGCGCGGGCGAGCACGCCGCCCGCGCGGGGCGGTGCGGTGCGGGTCCGCGGCTCCCGGGTCCCGGGACTCCGCCGGGCACTTCAGGCACGCCGGGCACGGGCACGCACGGGCGGTCGGGTCAGTCGAGCAGCACCAAGTCGTCGCGGTGCACGATCTCCCGCTCGTACGCGGGCCCCAGCTCGCGCGCCAGCTCCGGCGTCGAACGTCCGAGCAGTTGCGGGATCTCTTTCGCGTCGAAGTTGACCAGCCCCCGGGCGACCGCGACCCCGCGCTCGTCACGGAGCTCGACCGGGTCGCCCGCCGCGAACTCGCCCTCGACCCCGGCGATGCCCGCCGCCAGCAGCGAGGTGCGCCGCTGGACGACGGCCCGTACGGCTCCGTCGTCCAGCGTGAGCGCACCGCGCGGCGTCGACGCGTGCGCGAGCCACAGCAGCCGGCCGGCGGCGCGGCGGCCCGTCCGGTGGAAGTACGTGCCGGTGCGGCGGCCCGCGAGCGCGTCCGCGGCGTGCGTGGCGGACGCCAGCACCACCGGCACACCCGCGGCGGCGGCGATACGGGCGGCCTCCACCTTCGTGACCATGCCGCCGCTGCCGACGCCGGCGCTGCCCGCGCTGCCGATCTCGACGTCCTCCAGGTCCCCCGGGCCCGTGACCTCGGTGATGCGGGAG
Source organism: Streptomyces sp. DSM 116795 (assembly GCF_055792905.1). Taxonomy (NCBI): domain Bacteria; kingdom Bacillati; phylum Actinomycetota; class Actinomycetes; order Kitasatosporales; family Streptomycetaceae; genus Streptomyces; species Streptomyces sp. DSM 116795. Next base: position 5,293,088 of record NZ_CM147707.1, on the reverse strand, counting down.
GTGCCGGGAGAAGCCGGGTCGCCGTCGTAGAGCCCGTCGACGTCGGAGAGCAGGACCAGCAGGTCGGCCCGTACGAGATGAGCGACGAGTGCGGCGAGACGGTCGTTGTCGCCGAAGCGGATCTCCTCCGTGGCGACCGTGTCGTTCTCGTTGACGACGGGCACCGCGCCCATCGCCAGCAGCTGTTCCAGCGTCCGGTAGGCGTTGCGGTAGTGGGCGCGGCGGCTGGTGTCGTCGGAGGTCAGCAGCACCTGGCCGACGCGGCGCCCGTAGCGCGCGAACGACGCGGTATAGCGGGCGACCAGCAGCCCCTGCCCCACGCTCGCCGCGGCCTGCTGCCGCGCCAGGTCGCGGGGCCTCTTCGGCAGGCCCAGCGGCGCGAGACCAGCGGCGATGGCCCCGGAGGAGACGAGCACGATCTCCCGCTGCGGGACACGCGCGGAGCCGTCGTTCGCGCCGTCCACCGCCGTGGCGTGCTTGGCCAGTACGTCGACGAGCGCGTCGACGCGGTCCGCGTCCAGACCGCCGGCGGCCGTGGTGAGCGAGGAGGAGCCGACCTTGACGACGATCCGCCGCGCGCCCGCCACATCGGCGCGCAGCGCACCGCGCGGCTCACCGCCCGCCCCGGGATCCGCGCCCGCTGCCGCGTCGGTGCCCATGTCCCGCTGCCCGTCTGTTCCTTCTGTCACGCCCGTGCGTTTCCGTTCCTGTATTCGCCCCGTACGTCACTTGTGTCACGTACGGTTCCGGCCTGTGCCGCTGCTCCGCCTCGCGCTGCTTGCTTGCCCGCCTCCGCAATCTACGGGAGTGCTGATCAGCGGCGCTCGCCCGTTCCGACCAGTGGACGGGTGGGGATAATGACCTTTGTCCGCGTATCGGCGCAGGACACCCCGACGCAGATTGTCACCGGCCCGGTGCCCGGCATACGGTCAGTGGTCGACCACGGCCGCCACCCCCACCGGCCGGTTTCCATCCCGCCCCCCGACCTCCTGCCAGGAGCCCAGTCCCGTGCCCTCTGCCGGTCTCTCCACCCGACGCGCCGTCCAGCTGACGGCTCTGCTCGCGCTGACGGTCTTCTACGCCGCACAGCTCGCGGGCGCGCTGCTGCCGAACGTGCCGGTCTTCATCGTCGCCTCAGTGGCGGGCCTCGCGCTCGATCTCTACCTCACGCACCAGCAGCCGGGCCTGCTCGCCCTGCTCGGCAAGGTCCGCTTCGACGTGACCACCCGCCAGCTGCTGCGAGACATGCTCATCGTCATCGGCCTGGTACGCATCCCCGACGTGCCGCCGGACATCGAACGCCCCCTGACGCTTCTGCTGCTCGCCGCCTATGCCACGCACTTCCTGTGCCAGGCCGTCGCCCAGTTCGTGCGCCGCAGCCGTACGCTGCCGATCCTCACGCGCAACATCGACGCCTCCGGTCTGCGTCTGACCATCGCGCCCCCGCGCCTGCTGGCGAAGCAGCCCAGCCGCCGTCTGCTGCGGTTCTCCATCCCCGGCACCGTCGGGCTGATGCTGAGCGCGGCGCTCGACACCGAGGTGTGGGGCATCGTCGGACTCGGTCTGAGCATCGCGCTGTCCCTCGGCGGCGCCGTGTACCTGGGCACCTGGATGCTGCCGAAGAAGCGGCACGCCAACGAGCAGCAGGCCCTGGACTGGCTCGGCCGCTGGCTGGCGGCGTACAAGCCCACCGTCGGCATGTACTTCTCGGGCGGCACCACCTCCGCGTACCAGGCGAACATGTGGCTCTCCACGCTCGCCGAGCTCGAAGGCAACCCGGTCATCGTGCTCCGTGAGCGGTTCATGGTGCAGAAGATCGAAGCGACGGACGTCCCGATCATCTGCATCCCGAAGGTCGCGCACCTGATGCATCTGGAGCACTCGACGCTCAAGGTGATGCTGCACCCGGCGAACTCCGGCAAGACCTCGCAGGTGCTGCGCATCCCCACCGTCAAGCACGCCTTCATCAACCACGGCGAGAGCGACAAGCTCTCCTCCTGCAACCCGTACGCCAAGGCCTACGACGAGGTCTGGGTCGCCGGCCCCGCCGCCCGCGAGCGCTACCAGCTCGCCGACATCGGCGTCGACGACCGTGACGTGGTCGAGGTCGGCCGCCCGCAGCTCTCGCCCATCGAGCCGTACGCCGGCCCGCCGCAGGGCACGTACACCACCGTTCTGTACGCCCCCACCTGGGAGGGCTGGACGAACGACCCGGGCAACACCTCCGTCATCCTGGCCGGCGAGAACATCGTCCGCGCGCTGCTGGCCGACCCGGGCGTGCGGCTGCTGTACAAGCCGCACCCGATGACCGGCTCCGTCGACCCCCGCGCCGGTGCCGCCAACGCACGCATCCAGGAGATGATCACCGAGGCGAACGCGAAGCGCTCCGGCGAGCGTCCTGGCGCCGATGCCGCGGCCGAACTGGAGCGCCGCGCACGCGAGTTGGACGAGCTGACGACCACCGCCTTCCGCCGCGGCGCGGACGAGGTGGAGCGGATGATGCTCCAGTCCACACCGGAGGCGGACCGCGCCGAGCGCGTCGCGGCGGCGACGGCCGCCTGGGAGGCCGCCAACTGGGCCTCGTTCCCGGAGTGGGAGCACCAGATCATCACCGGTCCCCGGCCGACGATCTACACCTGCTTCAACCAGTCCGATCTGCTCATCTCCGATGTCTCGTCCGTCGTCTCGGACTATCTGACGAGCGAGAAGCCGTACGCGGTCGCCAACACCAGCGGCCTGACCGAGGAGGAGTTCCGGGCCGGATTCCCGACCGTACGGGCCGCCGCGATCCTCTCCCCCGAGGCGAAGGAGATCCCGGGGCTGCTGGAGGCGGTGCGCGAGCCGTCCAAGGACGACCTCGCCAAGGCCCGCGCGGAGCTGAAGGTCCATCTCCTCGGCCCCTCGGACCCGCCGTCGATCACGCGCTTCAACCAGGCCGCGATCGACCTGTGCGAAGCCACGGTCGCCCGTAACGAGCGGGTCGCCCGCCGTACGAGCGAGATCCCGGGCCAGCGCGAGACGGAGGCCCAGGAGGCCGCGGAGGAAGCCGAGATGGAGGCCGCGGCGAACGGCGGCACGCCGTCCGACCCGGAGGAGGCCGACCAGGTCACGGCCTGACGGCCCGAGGCCCGAGGCCCGACGGCCGGTCTGTTCGTCCGGAGGTCCCGGGAGGCGCCGAGCTCGGTGCCTCCCGGGACCTCCGTCATGTGCGTACGCGGCACGGAGCTCCGCTCTCTCCGGCTCGGACACGCCCTAGAGAAGCTCCCATTCCCGTGAGCGCTCGGTCAGCTGACGGTGCACCACGGCCGCGGCGGGATGGGCGAGGCCGCCGACGCGGGTCGCCAGGTACAGGGTGTTCAGCGGGCGGACCTGCGGCTGGTGCAGCGTCTCCACCGAGCCCGCGGCGAGCGCCGGTTCGGCCAGGTAGCGCGGAAGTACGGACACCCCGGCGCCCGCGACCACGGCAGCCAGGACCGCACGCAGGTCGGGAACGGTGACCGCGAGCGGATTGGGCGGACGGCGGCCGAACTCGCTGCGCCAGTAGCGGCGGATGATCGGCAGCTCCTCCCCGTACGCGACCAGCGGCAGGTGCGCGAGCGCGCCCACCGGTTCCCCGGTCAGCCGGCCGTGGTCGACCGTACGGGCGAGTCCGGGCGGCCCCACCAGCAGGAACTCCTCGTCGGCGAAGGGCTTCGCCACCACGTTCTTCAGCCGGGGCCGCACCGCGGACACGACCAGGTCGACGCGGGCGGCGGCGAGCGCCGCCAGCAGCTCGTCCGCGAGGCCGAGGGTGACCCGCAGCCGCAGCCCGCCGGCAGTGAGCGGGGCGAGGGCGGGCACCACACGCATGGCCATCAGATCGGACGGGCCCGCCAGGTGCACCGTGCCGCGGTGGTCCGCCTGGTCGCCGTCACCGTCGCCGAGGGCGTGGTGGAGCTCGTCGAGGTGGGTGCCGATCCGCCGTGCCAGCTCGTACGCACGCTCGGTGGGGACGGCGCCGCGGCGCGAGCGTACGAAGAGGGGCTCGCCGATCTGCTCCTCCAGGCGGGCCAGTTGACCGCTGACCGCGGGCTGGCTCAGCCCGCGCCGGTCGGCCGCGGCGGTGATCGACCCGCCTCGGTAGATCTCCAGAAACGTGGACAGCAGATCGAGGTCCGGCACGCAAGTCTCCAGATCGTCCAGCCATAAGAAATCTGATGGCAGATGCCAGATTAGCGGAGGAAATCCGAGGTCTGCGAGTGTTGAAGTGGAGGACGACGGACACCGGCACGGCAACAGCCACCGGCGCGGCGGGAGCGACCGCCGGGGCGCCCGGCCGGCGACAGAGCTGCAGAACTGCAGAGCCACAGAACACCAGAGCTACAGAGCTAGAGAGCCACAGAGCTACAGAAGGAAGATCCGCCATGGCAAAGATCCTGATGGTCGTCTCCGCTGCCGACAGCCTCACCCTGGCCGACGGCACGGCCCACCCGACCGGCTACTGGGCCGAGGAAGTCGCCGTCTCGCACCGGGTGCTGACTGAGGCAGGCATCGACGTGGACATCGCGACCCCCGGCGGCGCACAGCCCACCGTCGACCCGATCAGCCTCGACGAGCGCGGCAATGTGGAGGAGGCCGACGCGAAGGAGTTCCGCGCCTATCTGGACTCCCTGGCAGGCCAGTTGGCGAAGCCGCTGGCGCTGGCAGATGTGACGGCGACCGACTACGACGCCGTCTACATCCCCGGCGGCCACGGTCCGATGGAGGACCTGGCACACGACGCCGACCTCGGCCGTCTGCTCGCCGCCACCGACCGGAGCGGCAAGATCGTCGCGGCGCTGTGCCACGGTCCGGCCGGGGTGCTCAGCGCGAGCGGCGCGAGCGGGGAGAGCGGCGACACAGGCGCCGGCTTCGTCTTCTCCGGGCGCAGGCTGACCGTCTTCTCCGACGAGGAGGAGCGGCAGGGCGGCCTCGGGGAAGCGGTCCCGTACTTCGTGGAGAGCAGGCTCCGCGATCTCGGGGCCGTGGTCGAGACCGGTCCGGCCTGGGCGAGCAAGGTCGTGGTCGACGGCAATCTGATCACCGGGCAGAACCCGCAGTCGAGCGCGGACACCGCAGGTCAGGTGGTCCAGGCCCTCAAGGAGCGCGGCTCCGCCTGACGTACGGCCGCGCGACGGTGTCCACGGGCCCGGGGAGGCAAGACCGCCTCCCCGGGCCCGCTCATGTCTGCCGCTGTGCACGACCTGGTACGCCGACCCGGTTCGCCGACCCGGACGGCGATCCGGACGGCGACCCGGTACGGCAGTCCTCGCCGGCGGTCGGGCCGTCGCTTCGCGGGCGGGGGTGGCCGGCCCACCACGTCCGGGGGGGATACCCACACTCCCGAGGCGGCGGACAGCGGGATGTCGCAGGCGGGACGGGTCCGGCGATGGTGTGAGCAGACCGATTCACGACCGACCGACGACCGGGACCGACGACCGGGACCGACGACCGACCGTCGGCCGACCAACGGTCGACTGACGCCGACCGACGGCCGATGACCGGCAGCCGATGACCGACGGGGGAAGCTTGATCATGCAGACGGGAAGTTCGTTCGGAAGCGCGGCGAAGGCAGCGGCCACCGCTGCCGTCGTACTGGCGGTCACGGCCAGCGCCGCGCTCAGCGTCGCCTCCGCGGAGGAGGCCCGGCAGTCCGCGGCTGCGGCGGACCGGCACGTCGGCGGACCGGTCGCCGGGGTGTGGCGCATGGACGGTTACGGCACGGTGCTGTCCGTCGGGGAAGACCGTGTGCGGGAGTACCAGACCACCGAAGCGAGCTGTCTGAAAGGCAGTTCGGCCAAGCAGACGGGCGGGCACGGCACGGCCGCCCGGTACACCACCGACGAGGGGGAGAGCTTCACGCTGCACCGGGCGGGGAGCCGCAACCGTGCGTCGATGCACGTGGACGGATCGCCCGGCGACCGCCACCTGCGGCGGATCGACGCGCTGCCCGGCCCTTGCCGCCGCCCCGCCCCCGAGGACCCCGAAGACCCCGAGGACCCGGTGAAGAGCTTCGACGTCTTCTGGCAGACGTTCGAGGAGAACTACCCGTTCTTCGAGGCCAAGGGCGTCGACTGGCACGCCGTGCGCGACCGGTACCGGCCCCGCGTGGACGCCGCCACCAGCAAGGACGAACTCTTCGCCGTCTTCCGCAAGATGGTCACACCGCTGTACGACGCGCATGTGGCCGTGCTGGCCGGAGACACCGGCTCCTTCGGTCAGGTCCGCCCCGGCACACAGCGGCCGACCCCCGAACTGGACGCAAAAGTACGGAAGTTCGTCGAGAAGCGGGACCTGAAGGGCAAGCAGCTGCGGGAGTTCGCAGGCGGCCGCATCGGCTACGCCGACCTCCCCGGAGGGCAGGGCTATCTGCGCGTGTCTGGCTTCGCCGGCTACACGGACAGCGGCGAATACGCCGCCGACCGCGCCGAGTTGGGGCGAGCGCTCGATGCCGTACTGACGAAGGAGCGCACGGCGCGCCTCAAGGGACTGATCGTCGATCTGCGCATCAACGGCGGCGGATCGGACAGCCTGGGCCTGGAGTTGGCCGCCCGCCTCACCGACAGGCCCTACTTCGCGTACGCCAAGGCGGCACGCAACGACCCCTCCGACCCCACGCGTTTCACCCGGCCTCAGCCCTCGTACGTACAGCCGGCAGCGGGACAGGCCCGCTGGACCGGGCCGGTCGCGATGCTGACGGGCGGCTCGACGGTCAGTGCGGGTGAGACCTTCACGCAGGCCCTGATGGAACGGCCCGGACGGACGGTGCGGATCGGGCAGCCCACGCAGGGCGTCTTCTCCGACACCATGGAGCGACGCCTCCCGAACGACTGGCGCTTCCTGCTCCCGAACGAGGAGTTCCGCACCCGCGACGGCCGCACCTTCGACGGCACGGGCATCCCGCCTCACATCACCGAACCGGTCTTCACGGACGAGGAGTTCGCCCACGACCGCGATTCCGCCTTCGACCGGGCGAGGAGCGAGTTGCGAGGACGCGGCTGACAAAGCCCGGTCTCAGGGGTCAGGGGTCTCAGGGCTCGATCAGGCCGGCCCTGATCGCGTAGCGGGTGAGCTCCAGACGGTCCCGCAAGCCCAGTTTGTGCAGCAGGTTCGCCCGGTGCCGCTGCACGGTCTTGGCGCTGATGAACAGCATCTCCGCGATCTCCTTGGACGAGTGGCCCTCGGCGACGAGCTTGAGGACCTCTTCCTCACGGGCGGTGAGGAGTTCGTCGGCTGACTCCTCGCCTCTGCGGGCGCGGTCGAGGAAGTTGCGGATGAGGGCGGTGACCGCGCCGGGGTATACGAACGGCTCGCCGCGCATGGCCGCCCGGCAGGCCGCGACCAGGTCACGGTCGGCGACGGACTTCAGTACGTATCCGGACGCCCCGGCCTTCAACGCCTGGAAGAAGTACTGCTCGTTGTCGTACATCGTCAGCATGAGGATGCGGAGTCCCGGCCTGAGCACGGCCAGTTCACGCGCGGCCTGCAGACCGGTCAGGCGTGGCATGGCGACATCCAGGACGGCCAGGTCGATCTCGTGAGTGCGGGCCATCTCGATGGCCTCCGCGCCGTCACCGGCCTCGGCTACGACCGTGAGATCCGGTTCGCCGTCGAGGATGAGCCGCACGCCGCGCCGGACCAGCGCGTGGTCGTCGGCCAGGAGGATGCGGGTGGTGGACGTTTCGGACATCGTCACGCGTCTTTCGTGGTGGTGGTGCCGGCGTCGGTTTCGGTGCCGGTGCCGGTGTCGGTTTCGGTGTCGGTCCCGGCGCCGGTTTGGGTGTCGGTCTCGGTGTTGCCGGCGGCCGGTGCGGACAGGAGCACTTCTGTTCCGGAGCCGGGGCGGGATGTGATGTCCAGCGTGGCGCCGACGAACAGGGCGCGTTCCCGCATGCCGCGGATCCCGGCACCTTCTGTGAAGACGCCGATGCCCCGGCCGTCGTCGGCGACGCGCAGCACCACCGCGTCGCCGGTGAAGTCCAGGCTCAGCTCGACCCGTTCGGCTTCGGCGTGGCGGGCGACGTTGGTCAGACCCTCCTGCGCGACGCGGTAGAACACCAGCTCCGTCGGCTGGTCCAGCCGCGGCAGGTCGGTGCCGAAGGAGGGGTGCACACGCAGGCCGGTGTGCGTGGCGAAGTCCGTCGTCAGCGAGGTCAGGGCGCTGATCAGGCCGAGGTCCTCCAGTACGCCGGGGCGCAGCCTGCGGGCGAGCCGGCGGACCTCGTCGAGGCTCTCCCTCGTGGTCTCCTGCGCCAGCAGCAGTTCCTCCCGCAGCGGCTCGGAGGTCTGGTCCGCGGCTCGCTTCAGGTCCAGCAGCACCGCGGTCATGCTCTGCCCCACCTCGTCGTGGAGTTCCTGCGCGATGCGGTGCCGTTCGGACTCCTGAGCGGACAGCGCCCGGGCACTGCTCGTGGCACGTTCGGTCTCCAGCCGGTCGAGCATGTCGTTGAACGTCCCGATCAGCTCGGCGACTTCGCCGTGCCCGTGCACGGGCAACCGCTGGCCGGGACGGAGCAGGTCGACCGTGGTCATCAGCCGGTTCAGCCGGCCGAGGGGAGCCAGACCGATCCGCAGCAGCGCCGCGTTGGCGACCAGCATCACGGCGAGGCCGCCGACCAGGATCACGGCCTCCGTGAGCAGGACCGGTACGGAGACGGTCACGGGCGCCCACAGCAGCAACGCCGTGGCGGCGCCGAGCACGAGGGCGTTGAGGCCGAAGATCCGCCAGAACAGGGACATGGTGGTGCGGAGCCTCCTTCTGATCCATCCGTAACCGTTGCCACCACTCTGCGCCATGCGCCGGCTGGAGCGGCGCCCGGCGGCTCCGGAGCGACCCGCCGGGTGCCCGAGGGTCAACGGCCGGCAACCGCTGCCCAGCTGGCCGGGCGGACCGGCCGCGTCGATGGGGCCGGGGAGCCATCGGGGGCGTGCGATCCGCCCGGATGTCCCGGCCGCGTACATCCTCGGACCCCCGGGAAATGGGCGCTGCGGCCGATGGCCCGCGCAGAGTGGACAGGCCAGGGTTGGAGCCATGAACCACCAGGTGACGGCGTGCGTCGCACCGTGGCGACGCGACCGGCCACGTGTACCCGTGTCCCCCGCGTACGTCGCACAGGTTCCTGGAAAGGACTCCGCTCCCATGACGCTCGACACTTCCCGCCCGGGATCCCGCCCGCAGCGGCTCACCGCGCACGAGGCCCGTCAGCGGCTCGAACACGAGCGCAACTCACGGCTCTCCCAGCTCAACGCGCTCGAGGAGTCCGGTGCGGAGTCCGCGGACCCGTTCGTCGCCGCACAGAAGGACTCCGTGCGGCGCGTACTCGAAGAGATCGACGCCGCCTTCGCCCGCGTCCAGGACGGGAGTTACGGAACCTGCCAGGGCTGTGCCAGGCCTGTCCCGGCGGAACGCCTGGAGATTCTGCCGTACGTGCGCTGCTGCGTCGCATGCGTGCGCCGTACCGGCTGAATCCCTTTCTCTCTTTCTCCCTGTCCCCTTTTCTCTCCCCTTCTCCTTCTCCGTGCCTTGCTTCGTGGAGGTGTGAAGTCGTGAACAACCAGGTCATCGGCGACGACGACACCGGCCTGTCCCGCGAGGACCTCGCCGCTCTGCGCGAGCACCTCCACGAGCAGCGCCGCTTCCGCCAGGAGCAGCTCCGGCAGATCGCCGGCGCCTCACAGGACGCGGAGGACGCGGAGGACACGGAGGACGCGGAGGACGGGAAACCGGGGCCGGAGGCGGCCGCGCTCACCGAGGTGCAGATCAAGCTGGCCGCCTCGGCCCGGATGGTGCTCAACGACGTGGAAGCGGCCCTGGAACGGATGAGCCGCGGCCGGTACGGCACATGCCAGCTGTGCGGGAGGTCCATCTCGCCGGCGCTGCTGGCCGTCGTGCCCCAGGCCCGCCACTGCACCCGCTGCCGACAGGTCAAGGAGACCGGACGATGACCGTGGTCCGCCCCCCGCGCCACGCCTCCCTCCGCCACAGGGCCTGGCCGCTGTGCTGCCGCAAGTGCACGGGCATCGCGATCGACCTGGGCAGCTCCCGCACCCGGGCGTGGGCTCTGGGCCGGGGGATCATCCTGGACGTACGGACGGTGACCTTCCCCGGCACAGGCACCTCCTACCCCGTCCAGCGGGGCACGATCGTCGACCCCGAGGGCACCGCGCGGATGCTCGACCGGCTGCTGGGACGCCGCGTCCCGCTCCTCGGCCATACCGTGATCGGCCTGACGACCCCCGTCCTCGGCGGCATCGCCTTCCGGGAAGCGGCCCGTACGGCGCTCCAAGTGCTGCGTCCGACCGATGTGCTGACCATCCCCACCGCCAAGGCGATCGCCCTCGGCGCCGGTGCCGACCCGTCCCGGCCCCTGCTCGTCGTGGACGTCGGCGCCCACCTCACGGAGGTCTTCCTGCTCACCGACGGCGAGGTCACCGACGCCCACCGCACCCCGCTCGGCACCGACGACCTCGGCCACGTCCCGTGCAGCCGGCTCACCGAGTCCGTGGTCGACGCGGTGACCGGCATACTGCACCGGGACGCCACCTCGCAGACCCTCGACGCCCTGCAGCACGGCGTGCTCGTGGCCGGGGGCGGCGCCCTGCGTCCCGAGATCACCCACGGTCTCTCCGAGCAGCTGCACGTCCCCGTACGTCCCGCTCCGGCGCCGCACACCGTGGCTGTGCGGGGCGCGGCCCAGCACCTGCAAGCCAGTCACACTCATCCGCCGGACGACTCCGCCGACGGCCCACCAGGTCGTACGTAGCCGCCGTCCCGCTCTGCACTGCACTGCACTGCACTCCACTGCAGTGCCCGAACCCTCGGACTCCGCCCGGCGCACAGTGCGCCGGGCGTCTCGATGCGCCCGGATGCGTCCCGCTGCATGAAAGGAAGGCGCCACGTGAAGGAGAAGATCCCTCAGGCCCAGCCCCCGCCTGCGCCCCGTCCGAAGAGGCTGTGGCGGTGGCGGTGCAACCCTCTGCGCCGCCGAACCGACCTCCTGCAGGCGTGGCTCGGCCTGGCTGTCACGGCAGCGGTACTCGCCACGGCACCGTGGGCCATGGTGCTGGTGAGCGGCGCCATGGATCACTCACTGCGGCTGACAGCGCACGAACAGGCCGAGTCGCGGCACCACATCACAGCGGTACTTGTGCACGACGCACCCCAGCACCCCGAACCGGGATCCGACGAGGCCGAACACGCCCGCTACCCGGCCGAGGTCCGCTTCACCGACACCGGTGGACGCACGCGGACGGCCGAAACCGACGTACCGCCCGGCCTGCCCGCCGGAGGCACCGTCAAGGTGTGGAGCAACGACAGGGGCGAGCTGACAGAACCACCGATGACGGACGGTGAGATCCGCAGCCGCACGATCGGCGGTGCCGCGACGACCGGAATCGCGGTGGCGCTCACGGGCGCGGCCGTCCACGGCGCGATCGGTCTTGCCCTGAAGCGCCGGAGCCTCGCCCGGTGGGAGAAGGCATGGGCCGACACCGCACCACACTGGACCACGTCCAGGTAGCCGGGACCTGTCAGTCGCGGGCTACAGACCGGACGAGGTGCGCGAACGACGCGGCGGGGAAGGTGAGTTGGGGTCCTTCGGGGTCCTTGGAGTCGCGTACGGCGACGGCGGCGGGGAGTTGAGCGACCTCGACGCACTCGCCGCCGGTGTCGCCGCTGTAACTGGACTTACGCCACGCGGCTGCGCCTAGAGGCGCGCACTCCACGCACTCGCCGCCGGTGTCGCCGCTGTAACTGGACTTACGCCAATGGACGCTGGCCTTGCTCGGGGTGATGCTCATGACGCTCCTCCATCACGCGGGCGATCAGCCCCGCCGAGTCCGCCGGGGACAGAGCGGAGGCTCGCAGCAGATCGTAACGGAGTGAACGTGCCCTCACGTCGCGAGGATTCGCGGTGGCCCAGCCCTCGTCGTACCCCTCCGTGTAGGCGACATCAGCCTGGTCGTCAAAGGTGGCCCTCATCACCCTGCTCACCGACAAGTGGGCGGTGGCGTCGGAAGCAACCGGCAAGACCGTCTGGTGCGAGGGCACGGCGTGATTCGCAAAGATAGGAAGCCCTGGCGCAAATGCGGTGGCAAGGGTTCGAGGCCCGATGCTTGGATGCGTGACGTGACGTCTGTGGATCTTGAGGGCCGGCGTGAGCTGCTGAACCGGCTTGAGCAGTACTACGACGCGGTTCCCCGCTTCGGCGCACGGGTCGAGGACTTCGGGCCACTGAGCTTGTTCATCCGGGAGGGGCAGGGCTGGCCCTTCTATGCCCGCCCGGCCCTGGGGGCGTCCGGACCGGTGACTGCGGCCGATGTGACCCGAGTGCGCGTGCGCCAGCGGGAGTTGGGCATCCCGCAGAGTTTCGAGTGGGTCGCTGAGACCACGCCGACGTTGCGCTCCGCGGTAGAGGAGACAGGGCTTGTGGTGCACGAGCACCCCTTGATGGTGCTCGGGCCGGACGTACCGGATCCCGTCGTGCCCGAGTCGGCCGACGGCGCGGTGGCTCGGACCGTGGGGCCGGACGATCCGGTGCTGCCGGGCGCGCTGGCCGTCCCGCACCTGGCCTTCGCCGATCCCGGAACCCGTGTCGGTGCAGCAGGCCGGAAGGAACTCGGCGAGGCGGTGCGGGACCACGCCAGTGCGGGGTCGGTGGAACGTACGGCGGCACGCATTCGGGCCGGCCGGACATGCGTTGCCGCCTCGGTGGAGAACGGAATGGCGTTGTGCGCCGGACAGCACCAGCCGGTGGGGGCGGTCACCGAGATCGTCGGGGTGGGCACGCTGCCGAGCGCGCGCCGCCGTGGCCTTGCACTCTCGGTCACGGCGGCGCTGGTGGCCGACGCACGGTCACAAGGAGTCGAGACCGTCTTCCTGTCCGCGGGCGACGAGGACGTCGCCCGTATCTACACTCGGCTCGGCTTCCGCGCCGTGGGCACCGCACTGATCGCCTAGCCCGTCGCCGTCGCGTAACGCCCGTTCCTGCACGCTCAGAAGCGCACCGACCCGTCCCGGGTGACCGTCGGGACGGACAGCGCCGCGTCGAACGCCTCAGGGATCGGCGTCGACAGGCTCGCGCTCTGCGTCCGGATGCGCTGGAGCAGCGGCTCCCCCCGGGCACCGCGCGGTGACCGGCGCAGGTCCGTCAGCGTGATCGCGTCGCCGAGTCCGGCGTCGGTGAGTGCGGCCTCGACGCTGCCGGGCTCCGGGCGTTCGAGGTCTGCGTCGCCGAGAGCGAAGCCCACCTCGGCATCCGCGTCCAGGTACATCTCCGGGACGTGGTCGTCGGTGTGGACGAGGGCCACCGAGCGGTACTCGTCGCCGAACATCCGCCGAAGGTGCTGGCCCATCGGCAGCGACGTGAGTGCGCCGTCGAACTCCACCGCGGTCTTCTGGATGTGGTTGTTGTGCGCCATGAGCACGATCCGGTCGTCAGGGCCCGCGTGCTCCAGGTGCCAGCGCACCGATTCGGCCATGTAGATCTCCCGTACCGACAGATCCGCGGCCGAACCCCGGCCGGACATCAGGCCGTTCATGGCCTGGAACATGTGGTCCGTGTGGCACGCCGCCTCCACCATGCGCCGGGTGATGTCGAAACGGCTCTGGCTGCTGCGTGAGACGTAGAGCGGTTCGACGGCTCGCAGCCGCAGCAGCAGTCGCGCCAACGAGGCGGTCAGCGCGTCCTGTTCGGCGGCGCCGAGGGCCGCCCATGCGGGAGCGGCGGCAGCGCCGGAAGCGGCGGTGCCGAGGAACCGGTCGCTGATCTCCAGGACTTGCTCCAGCAGGGGAAGCGCGTCGGGGTCGACCTCGCGCAGATAGCCGGCCACCGGGTCCAGGGCGGGCCGCAGGGCTCCCCCGGCCGTGGGCAGGTCGATGCCGGCGAATCGCACGGGGTGGGTGCTCGTACGGTTGTGGCGGCGCACCCAGTGCATGAGATCCGACGCGAGCCACATCGTGGACGACTTGCCGACCTCTTCCAGGTCGCCGTCGTCGCCCTCGCCCTGCAGCCACGGGTCGAGCGCGAAGGCCTCGCTGAAGCCGAACTCGAAGGCGAAGACGGTGAATCCGCAGCGCTCGGCGAGAAAGCGCAGCAACCGTCGGCGCGCGAGGGAGAACTCCTCGACGAAGTGTGCGTTCTCGCCGACTGCGAGGACACGGGCGTCTCCGGCGATCTCGCGGAGCACCTCCAGATCGTCGAGGGGCTGATCCGGATCGAGGGTGGTCAGGGTGGTGGCGTGCTCCCGGAACCAGTCGGCGAGCACGCCGCCGGCGGCAGGCTCGGTGGCAGACGTGGAGGCAGGCTCGAAGGCAGGCTGATCAGACATGGGTGGAACTCGATTCTCGTCTGAGGGGTTCGGAAGGACTGACCGTCCGTGCAAGGGACGCAGCAAGGCGTCGGCGCGCGAGGGCAACGCAACTCGCGCCGGAGACCGCTCGGTTCACCGGCGTGGTGCGTGCGTATCGACGTGCCGACGGACGAACCCGTCAGAGGAAGAGACTGCCAACTGCCATGGCCCGAACTTAGCGCTGGACGAGGGCCGGCACACCTGAATTTTCGTCCTGAGGTGCCCGACGGAGTCGTGTGGAGTGACCCGGTGTGGGATGTGTGGGTTGTGTGCGGCCGACGCCGCCCGATATCCTGAAAGGCTTTCCACTCCCGGGGGGCGAGCCTCAAGTCGCCGTCCGCGCGGGGACGTTGGATGGCTTGGCCGACCAGGGCCCGTACGCCGCGATACGCCGGCACGCCGGTTCCCGCAGAAGGAAGGAGCGTGACGCCCATGAACTCGCGAATCCGAACCTAGCCGCCCGCCCCGGAGAGTCCGGGATCCCGGGCGGCGGTTCCGGAAGGAACGAGATGTCCCGTACGGACAGGACCAAGCCGTTGTGGGTGCGCCACGCGGAGCACGACCCCCGGCCGGTCCACGATCACCGCCACGGCGCCTGTGATCTGCCGCCGCACCCGACGCGGGAGAAGGCGGACACGCGCTGCAGGTGGGAACACCCCGCCGCGCTGCTGTTCGACCACACCTGCTGCTCGGGATGCAGCAGGCGCGGCTGCGTCAGGGAATGGCAGCAGATGGTGAAGTCGAGCAACCGCAAGGAGCGTTACGCAGGCCGGCGTGAGGCCCGCCGTCTTGCCGCCGGCGAGGACGGCGACTGACTCCGTTTCCCAGCCGCGGCAGCGCACGGCGCTTCCCGCCACCGGCGGCGCACGGCACCGGTGGCGGGGGCCGCCCCTCACACCATGACGATGGCCTCCAGCGTGCGCGGCCCGTGCACGCCCTCTACTCGTTCGAGTTCGATGTCGCTGGTCGCCGACGGGCCGGAGATGAACGTCAACGGCCGTGCGGGATCCAGCCTGGCCAGCGCCTCCGGTACGCCGGAGACGACCTGGTCGGCCCGTATGAGGCACAGGTGGTAGTCGGGCACCAGCGTCAGTGCCCGCCGTCCCTGGCCGGGGCCGCCGTCGAGGACGAGGGTGCCGGTCTCGGCGATGGCAGTGGCAGCGGTCGTGACCGTGCCGTCGATGCGGTCGAGTTCGCTCACGGGCACCCGCGGGTCGTCGCTCAGAATCCGGATCGGCGTCCGCGTCCGCGTCCGCATCCCCTCCGGGGGCAGCTCGGCCTGCCACTCGCGCGGAAACCCGACGGGCACCACTATGCGGTTCGCGCCGCGAGCCGCGAGTGCGTCCGCGACGGCCCGGGCGACGGCGTCCTCCGGCACCAGCCGCACCGCCGCGCCGTAGTCCGCCAGCCGCTCCGCGAGCAGCTTCGCGGCCTGTGCGGGGTCGGCTCCCGGTGGCGCGCTCCGGCTGTAATCCCGGGCAACGGGCACGTCCTCCGGGCGCTCGTCGTCGGGTACGTCCGTGAGCGCGCGGCGGATGCGGTGGAGGACCTCCGCGCGTGCCTCGCTCATCGCCGTTTCGCTCATTGCCGTTTCGCTCATTGCCGTTTCGCTCATCGCCGCGTCCTCCTCCACCAGGCTCTGAAGCTTTCGTCGGCCGGAAGCGGTGCGTCGCGCGCGTCGGTCCATGCGGACAGCGGCCCCGGCAGCCGGCTCGCGCCGCGCCCGCGCCGCCGCCCGGGCAGCAGCCGCCCGGCCCGCGCTCCCGCGCGCTGCGCCGCGGCCAGCCGGGACGGTTCGGCCAGCACCCAGCTCGCCGCCGCCATCGCCAGCCGCTCGGGCTTCGGGACCGGGCGGCGCCGGCCGCCGTCCACCATGCGCGCCCGGAGATGGACGAGGACCTCCGGGATGTTGATCTTGACGGGGCAGACCTCGTAGCAGGCTCCGCACAGCGTCGACGCGTATGGCAGCGAACGGTCCATCTCCGTGGCGCCGCCCCGCAGTTGGGGACTCAGGATGGCGCCGATCGGTCCCGGATAGACCGACCCGTACGCGTGGCCGCCGACCCGTTCGTACACGGGGCACACGTTGAGGCAGGCGGAGCACCGGATGCAGTTGAGCGCCTGACGGCCGACCGGGTCGGCGAGGGTGTCGGTCCGCCCGCCGTCGAGCAGCACCAGATGGAAGGCACGCGGCCCCTCGCCACCGGCGGCTCCTGCCCCCGTCCCCGTCCCCGTCCAGGTCGAGGTGTACGGGTTCATCCGCTCACCCGTGGAGGAGCGGGGCAGAAGCTGCAGGAAGACCTCCAGGTCCTGCCACGTCGGCACGACCTTCTCGATGCCGACCACGGAGATCAGGGTCTCGGGGAGCGTGAGGCACATCCGTCCGTTGCCCTCGGATTCCACGACGACCGCCGTGCCGGTGTCGGCGACCAGGAAGTTCGCCCCCGACACCCCGACCTTCGCGCGCAGGAACTTCTCCCTCAGATGGCGCCGGGCCGCCTCGGCCAACTCCGCGGGAGCGTCGCTCAGTTCGGCCGGGGCTGCGGCGCCGTGCTCACCCATCGCCCGCAGGAAGATCTCCCTGATCTCCGCCCGGTTGCGGTGGATCGCGGGCACCAGCAGGTGCGAGGGAAGGTCCTCGCCGAGCTGGACGATCAGTTCGGCGAGATCGGTCTCGTACGCCGCGATGCCCGCCTCGGCCAGCGCCTCGTTCAGGCCGATCTCCTGAGTGGCCATGGACTTGACCTTGACCAACTCCCGCTCCCCGGTGCCCCGTACGAGGTCCACGACGATCCGGTTGGCCTCCTCGGCGTCGCGCGCCCAGTGCACCCGGCCCCCGGCGGCCGTCACCCGCTCCTCCAGTTGCAGGAGGTAGCGGTCCAGGTGGCGCAGGGTGCGTTCCTTGATGGCGCGCCCCGCCTCGCGCAGTTCCTGCCAGTCGTCCAACTCGCCCACGGCGTCCGTCCGTTTGCCGCGGATGGTGGCTGTGGCGTGCGCGAGGTTGCTGCGCAGCTGTGTGTCGGCGAGCGCGTCCTTCGCCGCCGCGGGGAAGGAAGGCATGCCGAGGAACGTCGTGCCGCTCATGAGGACTTCACCCTTTCCGTGCCGTACGGACTGTCCGGGCCGGACGGACTGTCCGGACTGTCCAGGGGGACCGCTTCGGGACGGCGGGACGGCAAGGGCCGGTCTCCCTCCTCCGGTTCCGGCCCGTACGTCTCGGTGCAGGCGAGGATCTCGGCGAGGTGCATCGTCCGTACCCCCGCGCACAGCCGGGAGAGCATTCCGCCGATGTGCGTCAGGCAGGAGTTGTCGCCCGCGCACAGCACTTCGGCGCCCGTTCCCATCACATGCCGCACCTTGTCCGCGCACATCGCCACCGACGTATCGGCGTTCTTGAGCGCGAAGGTGCCGCCGAAGCCACAGCACTGCTCGGCCGCCGGCAGCTCGACCAGGTCGATGCCGCGCACGGCCCGCAGCAGTGCCGCCGGCGCGTCCCCCACCCCGAGCATGCGCAGCGAGTGGCAGGTCGGGTGGTACGTGACGCGGTGCGGGAAGTAGGCCCCGACATCGGTCACTTGGAGGACGCGGACGAGGAACTCCGACAGCTCGTACACCGGTGGCGCGGCGTCCACCGCGGCGGACAGCCGGGCATCGCCCGCCATTCCGGCCACCTGACCGTGGTACTCGCGCACCATGGCGGCGCACGAACCCGACGGGGTCACCACCGCGTCGTAACCGGTGAAGGTGTCGGCGAAGCGCCGCACGAGCGGCACGCACTCCCGCTGGTAGCCGGTATTGAAGTGCATCTGCCCGCAGCAGGTCTGGGACTGCGGGAACTCCACTTCGCAGCCCAGCCGCTCCAGCAGCCGCACGACCGCACGGCCGGTGGCGGGGGCCAGGGTGTCGGCCAGACATGTGATGAACAGGGCGATCCGCATGCTCTCTCCGATGTACGGCGGGGGCGCACGGTGTGCGGCACCCGCCGGGCGGTCACGGGAAGTTGTGGGGACGGCGCAACGGCCGTACGGGACGGACGGCCGACGGGAGCCCATCGGCCGCGGCCCCCGACGGCCTACGGGAGCATCCAGGCGAGCGCGCCCGACTGCAGGTAGACCAGCACGCACATGCACAGCAGAAGCAGCAGGCTCCACTTGATCGCGCCCCGGAACAGGACGGATTCCCGTCCGACGAGGCCGACGGCCGTGGCGGCGATCGTCAGGTTCTGCGGGCTGATCATCTTGCCGACGACACCGCCGGAGGTGTTGGCCGCGACGAGCAGCGTCGGATCCAGTCCGGCCTTGTTCCCCGCGGCCTGCTGGAGGGTCGCGAACAGGGCATTGGCCGAGGTGTCCGACCCGGTGACGGCGGTGCCCAGCCAGCCGAGGATCGGCGAGAGGAAGGCGAAGGCGGCGCCCGTCCCGGCGATCCATGTGCCGATGGTGATCGTCTGCCCGGAGAGGTTCATGACGTACGCGAGCGCGAGTACGGATGCGACGGTGAGCAGGGCCCAGCGCAGCTTGACCACCGTGGAGGCGAACTCGCGGGCGGCGTCCGCCGCGTTGACCCGGTAGGCGACGGCCACCACGAGTCCGGACAGCAGCAGCAGCGTGCCCGGCGAGGAGAGCCACGGCAAGGTGTAGACGGTGCTGGTGGAGGGCTCGCCCGCGGCCGTGAGGACCTGCCCGTCGAGTCCGGGCCAGCCGATCTTGAGGTCGCTGGAGGCGAGGAACTCCTCGGCGGGCGCCCACAGTTTGGCCACCGAGAAGACCGCGATCACGATGAGGTAGGGCAGGAACGCCATGACGGTGCGGGAGCGGCCGCCAACGTCCTCGCCCGCCACACGGTCCCGCTCGGCCGGACGCGTACGGGTCGTGGTGCCGGACCCCGCTGTGTCCGCGCCGCCCGACGGCCCGCCGGCACCGGAACCGGAGCCCGAGCCGCTGCCCGCGTCCGAGCCTGCGCCCGTGCCCGTGCCCTCGGCACCGACACCCTCGGCACCGGCGCTCGCGCCCTCGCCCCGCACGTCCCCGGAACCGTCGCCGCGCTCCAGCCCGGCCCTGGCCTCTTCGCCGCCCTTGGGCGTCCACACACGGAGGAAGAGCACCACTGCAGCAAGCGCCACGAGCGAGGCGATGATGTCGGTCAGCTCCACGGAGACGTAGTTGGCACTGACGAACTGCGCCAGCCCGAACACCGCACCGCACACGGCCGCCACCGGCCAGGTCTGGCGGACACCGCGCCTGCCGTCCACGAGCGCCACGAGCAGCAGCGGCACGAAGAGGGCGATCAACGGCGTCTGACGGCCGACGTAGGCACCGATCTCGGTGTACGGGATCTTGGTGAGACTGCCCGCGGTGATGATCGGAATCGCGATCGCTCCGAACGCGACGGGCGCCGTATTGGCGACCAGGACGGTGATCGCGGCACGAACGGGAGCGAAGCCGAGCGCCATAAGCATGACGCCGGTGATCGCCACCGGCGCTCCGAACCCTGCGAGCGCCTCCAGCAGCCCGCCGAAGCAGAACGCGATGATCACCGCCTGGACCCTCGGGTCGTCGCTGATCAGGCCGAAGGCGCGGCGCAGATCCTCGAACCGGCCGCTGACGACGGTCAGTTGATACACCCAGATCGCGGCGACCACGATCCACATGATGGGGAACAGGCCGAAGGCCGCCCCTTCGCCCGCCGCCAGCGCGACGAGGCCGGCGGGCATGCCGTAGCAGACGACGGCGACGCCTGCCGCCGCGGCGAGCGACGCGAGTCCGGCCCAGTGCGCCTTCAGCCGGAAGCCGCCGAGCAGGACGAAGAGCAGGAGGAGCGGTACGGCGGCGACGAGCGAGGACAGGGCGAGGCTGTCGGCGACCGGGGACAGATCGGGTTGGTACATGGCGATCCTCACTGGGGGCACCACCCAGCGGTGGCTGGGGTAGGAACTTTGGCCAGACAGGGACTTTGGTCAGACCATAGATTGGCTGGCTCACGCTAAGCAGTCCCGGAACGTCCCGTCCAGAGCTACGCACAAACAAATATCTTTGGTCTGACCAATGAATGGAGGCCTCAAGCTATGATCAGGGTTGTGGACTGACGCAGGCCGCGAGCCACACGATGCGGCCGTCACCTGCTGAAAGGGCTCTCCATGGCTCAGACCGCGGCCTGGGAGCCGGTGCCGCGCTCTCGGACCTTCGAACTCGTCCTCGGCCGGATCGAGGAGCAGATCCTCGCCGGCAACCTCCACGTGGGCGACCGCCTGCCGCCCGAGCGGGAGCTGGTCGAACTGCTCGGCGTGAGCCGGGCCGCCGTACGGGAAGCGCTGCGCGTACTGGAGGCTCAGGGCGTGCTGCGCTCCCGCGTGGGCACGGGGCCGGCATCGGGAAGTGTGATCGCCGCCATGCCCAGTGAGGGCCTCAGCCGGCTCCTCCGTCTCCACATCGCGCTGGCCAACTTCCCGCACGGCGACGTCGCGGAGGCGCGCGCCACCCTGGAGCGTTCCAGCGCACGCCTGGCAGCCGAACGGGCCACCGAAGCCGACCTCGCCCGGATGCGCGAGCCCCTTCTCCGCATGGACCAACAGGGCCTGGCCCCCGAGGAGTTCAACGACTTCGACACGGCCTTCCACGTCGCCGTCGCCGAGGCCGGAGGCAACCGGCTCGTGGCCGACATGACGATCGCCGTACGCAACGCCGTACGGCACACGCTGCTCAGCGCATTCCGGAGACTGCCGGACTGGGAAGCCGTCGCGACCCGTCTGCGAGCCGAGCACCACGGTGTGTACGACGCCATCGTGGCCGGTGACAGCGAGCGCGCCGGGGACCTTGTGGAGGCCCACATCCGCGGCTTCCACGAGGACGTCGTCCACGGCGTCCTGGATGCGCCGCGGCCCGCTCCGGACCAGGCACCCGGACCGGACCCAGGGCCGGGACCCGGGTCCGGCTAACCTCCGGTCCGCGGACCGTCCGCGCGTCCACCGCTTCGCGGTGTCACGCACGCGTCCCGGCGAGGGGGCAGCGCGGAGACGGCGCCCCCGTCACCGGTCACCCGTCGCCCCGCATGAGCGCCAGATCATCGCCCCAGGAGTCCAGTACGTGCCCGTGCCCGGCGGCACGGGCACGAGGTTCGAGCTCGTTGAACAACTGCCGTACGGCGGCAGTGGCTTGGGGAGAGACCGCCTCCGCCAGAAGCCCCAGCAAACGGTCGTGGGCCCATTCCGGACGGCTGAGCGGATAGCGCCGCAACGACCCGCTCAGGACGAGCCCCAGCACCCGCGGCTCCCCGGCGGCCCGCTCGCGGAGCATGGCGAACTCATCTCCGGGCGTCATCAGGGATCAGGCCTCCGATCTGGGGCAGGCCTCCGGGTCAGGGATCAGGCCTCCGGCCCGCGTCAGTAGTACCCCTTCTTGCCGTCGACGAGCTCCCGGATGATGTCCACGTGTCCGGCATGGCGGGCGGTCTCCTCGATCATGTGGATCAGGATCCAGCGCAGCGACGTCTGGTCGGCCTTGTACCCCGGGTGCTTGCCCACGTCGTCGAGCCCGTGTGACGCGATGATCTCGTCCGACACCTCGCACTGCCGCTCGTACTCCTCCAGGAGCTGCGCCAGCGGAATGCCTTCGACCATCATGTCCGCGGCCTCGGGCCCGTCCTCGAACTGCGGCCCCACGGCGGGCCGTCCGAGCAGCAGCACCTCGAACCAGCAGTGCTCGACCCAGCGCATGTGGGAGACGACACCGGCCATGGTCATGTACGGCGACCCGGGAAGGACGGAGCGGTGAGCATCCGCCTCCGAGAGCCCTTCGCACTTCCAGCGGATGACCGCGCGCTGCAGATCGAGATAGCCGAGGAGCTGCGTCCGCTCGTCGGCGTCGAACCGAGGACGTACACGGGAAGGAGCCATGGCCGCGCACGCTACCCCGGCCCTGCGCGCCGCCGCACCGCAATTAGGACTGCTTGACATGCAAGCATTTCCTTGCATGATTGAAGTGTGAGCACCGACATGGACAAGGTCTTCAAAGCCCTGGCCGACCGGACCCGGCGCCGGCTGCTGGACCGGCTCCACGAGCACAACGGCCAGACGCTGGGCGAGCTCTGCGAGCGCCTGGAGATGTCGCGCCAGGCGACGACCCAGCATCTGGCACTCCTGGAGGCGGCGAACCTGGTCAGCACGGTGTGGCAGGGCCGGAAGAAGCTCCACTACCTCAATGCCGTTCCCCTCCACCGGGTCCAGGAACGGTGGATCGACAAGTTCGAACGCCCGCGCCTGCGGGCGCTCAGTGATCTGAAGCAACGAGCGGAGAAAGCCATGAGCGCGAAACCCAGCTTCGTGTACGTCGTCTACATCGAGAGCACCCCGGAGAAGGTCTGGGAGGCGCTGACCGACGCGGACGTCTCCGCCGCCTACTGGGGCCACCGCAACGTCTCCGACTGGCAGCCCGGCTCCACCTGGGAACACCGCCGCACGGACGGCTCGGACATCGCCGATGTCATCGGCGAGGTCGTGGAGAGCGATCCTCCGAGGCGCCTGGTGACCACCTGGGCCGAGCCCGGCGGAGACCCGGCGGACGAGCCCTCCCGGGTCACTTTCGACATCACGCCGCACCAGCAGATCGTCCGGCTCACCGTCACTCACGAGGACCTGAAGGACGACGCGGAACGGAAGCAGGCGGCCGGCGGCTGGTCAGCGGTGCTGTCGAACCTCAAGACCTACCTGGAGACCGGCAGCCCTCTCCCCCTGGAGCCCTGGAGGGTCCCCGCGAGGTGACAGGGGCACGAGCCCTTTGGTCAGCGGTCACGGGTGTCGGGCACGAACCGCACGGGAGACCCGCTGACTTGCCGGGCGCCGCCTGTTCGTGGCACTAATCCTCGAACGGGTCGAAGTCCTCGTACTCCCCCAGCGCCTCGTCACGCTCCGCGTCGCGGTCGCGGCGGCGCTGGGCGGCGGGGCGCGGAGCCTCCATTCGGTGGTCCTCGCCGCGGCGGCCGAGCATCTCCGCGCCCGCCATCATGGTCGGCTCCCAGTCGAAGACGACCGCGTCGTCCTCGCCGCCGATCGCGACGCCGTCGCCCTCGCGGGCCCCCGCCTTCATCAACTGCTCCTCGACACCGAGCCTGTTGAGCCGGTCGGCGAGGTAGCCCACCGCCTCGTCGTTGTTGAAGTCCGTCTGGTGGACCCAGCGTTCGGGCTTCTCCCCCCGTACGCGGAAGAGTCCGTCCGCCTCCTTGGTGACCGTGAACCCCGCGTCGTCCACGGCCTTCGGACGGATGACGACGCGCGTCGTCTCCGTCTGCGGCCTGGCGGCACGCGCCTCGTCGACCACCTTGGCGAGCGCGAACGACAGCTCCTTCAGGCCCTGCCGGGAGACCGCGGAGACCTCGAAGACCTGGTAGCCGCGGGCCTGGAGGTCGGGACGGATGATGTCCGCGAGATCCTGGCCGTCGGGGATGTCGACCTTGTTCAGGACGACGACGCGCGGCCTGCCCTCCAGGCCGCCGTACTGCGCGAGTTCGGCCTCGATCACGTCCAGGTCGCTGGCGGGATCGCGGTCGGATTCGAGGGTCGCGCAGTCCAGTACGTGTACGAGGACCGAGCAGCGCTCGACGTGCCGCAGGAAGTCCAGCCCCAGCCCCTTGCCTTCGCTCGCTCCGGGGATCAGACCGGGGACGTCGGCGATGGTGAAGACGGACGAACCGGCCGTGACCACACCCAGGTTGGGCACGAGCGTGGTGAAGGGATAGTCGGCGATCTTCGGCTTGGCCGCCGAAAGCACCGAGATGAGCGACGACTTGCCCGCCGAGGGATAGCCGACGAGTGCCACGTCCGCGACGGTCTTCAGCTCCAGGACGATGTCGCGCGCCTCGCCCGGCTCGCCGAGCAGCGCGAAACCGGGGGCCTTGCGGCGCGGAGAGGCGAGCGCCGCGTTGCCGAGGCCCCCGCGGCCGCCCTGCCCGGCGACGAAGACGGTGCCCTTGCCGACCATGTCGGCCAGCACCTCGCCCCTCTTGTCGAGTACGACCGTGCCGTCCGGGACGGGCAGCACAAGGTCCCTGCCGTCGGCGCCCGAGCGGTTGCCGCCCTCCCCCGGCTTGCCGTTGGTGGCCTTGCGGTGCGGGCTGTGGTGGTAGTCGAGGAGAGTCATCACGTCCGGATCGACGACGAGGACGACGTCTCCGCCGCGTCCGCCGTTCCCGCCGTCCGGGCCGCCGAGCGGCTTGAACTTCTCCCGGTGCACGGAGGCACAGCCGTGGCCTCCGTTACCCGCGGCGACATGCAGCTCGACGCGGTCCACGAAGGTGGTCATGTGAAGTGCCTCCAGGCTGAGGGTCGGTGCATGGTGATGCGATTCGGTGCGATGCGAGGCGTGCGATGCGAGGCGTGGGGTGCGTGGTCGTGCGGTGCGTGATGCTGCGGTCCGTGGTCCGGCTGCCCCGCCGAACACACCGAGGGCGGACCCGCTTCCCGTACGTACGAGCGATGCGTACGCACAGGAGCGGCCGTCCGCCCTCGATGGTGATGCCTGATGCGATGCGCTACATGCGCTGCCCGCGCGGCTGATTACTCAGCGGCAGGAACGATGTTCACGACCCTGCGGCCACGGCGCGTGCCGAACTGCACCGCACCGGCGTCCAGCGCGAACAGCGTGTCGTCGCCGCCCCGGCCGACGCCCGCGCCCGGGTGGAAGTGCGTGCCGCGCTGACGGACGAGGATCTCACCGGCGTTGACGAGCTGACCGCCGAAGCGCTTCACACCCAGGTACTGAGGGTTGGAGTCGCGGCCGTTCCGGGTGGACGATGCGCCCTTCTTGTGTGCCATCTCTGCTCAGTCCTTACTTCTTCTTCTTGGCCGGAGTGGGGATGTCGGTGATCTTCAGCGCGGTGTGCAGCTGGCGGTGGCCGATCCGCTTCTTGTAACCGGTCTTGTTCTTGTACTTCTGGATGCGGATCTTGTCGCCCTTGTGGTGGTCCACCACCTCGGCGGCGACCTTGACCCCGTCCAGCACCCACGGGTCGCTGGTGACCGTGTCACCGTCCACGACGAGCAGGGTCGAGAGCTCGACGCGCTCGCCGGCCTTGCTCTCGGAAATTCGGTCGACCTCGATGACGTCGCCGACAGCCACCTTCTGCTGACGGCCGCCGGTGCGCACGATTGCGTACACGCGGAACTCTCTCTCACTCGTCACGGAACCCCTGACGCCAGCCGCCCGGCGCGAATCCGGCTGACGGTGGAAGACACCGCCGACCGGCCCCACGATCTGATCCGAGTGGATTGAGCGGCCTCTCCCGGGCTCACGCCGCGGGAGGGATTTGCTCAGGAGCGTGGCGCATCCCGTTCGACACGCCAGCGGTCAAGGTTACGGGGCGCCGCACACGCTGGTCAAACCGGTGCCGGCCGCACCGCGGCAGGGTCGCGGGCGGCGGCCACGACGGCAACTCCCCTTGCGGGGAACCCTTCTACGGGGAAAGCCCCCGGCCGTGACGCGGGCGGCGATGGTTCGCGATCGCGTCACGGCCGAGGGCCGGGCCCTCACGGCGTGCGAGAGCCGTGAGGGCCGCCGTTCACTCCTCGTCGGCGGGTGCGGACACGGAGGACGGTGCGTCCTGCTCGGCCGCCGCCGTCTTCCTTGACGTGGCCGCCTTCTTGGCGGCGGTGGCGGTGGTCTTCTTCGCCGCCGTCTTCTTGGCCGCCGTCTTCTTCGCCGCGGACTTCTTCCCGGCCGTCCTGCCGGCCGTCGAGTCGGCCCCGTCCTCGTCGCCGTCTCCGGCCTCCGCGGACCCGGGACCGGACTCCGGAGATTCAGTACCCGCGTCCTCCGTCCCAGGCGGGGGACCCGCCGGCGCGGAGACGCTACGGGTGGCCCGGCGACGGGCACGTGCCGGAGGAGCGGCGTCCGGAGCGGCTGCCTCCGGTGCCGCCTCGGCAGCCGGCTGCGGCGGTGCGGCCGGGCGCTCCGGGACGGACAGCACGATCGCCCCGGCCTCGTCCGACGCCTGCGGAGACCCCGCCGGAGCCGTGACGCTGCGGCTGACCCGTCGACGAGGCCGTGCCGGAGGAGCCGCCTCCGCCACGGACGACTGCTCGGGCGCCGCCTCGGTGGCGGGCTGCCCCGGCTGCCCGGACGGCTCGGTCTCCCCGGACTGCCCGTCCGGCTTGGGCGCCACGACGGTGACGACGGCCTCCTCCGACGCGGGCGGCGACCCCGCGGGGGCCGATACCTTGCGCGCCGCACGGCGGCGCGTGCGCGCGGGGCGCTCGGCCTCCGTCTGCGCCTCCGTGCCCGTACCGGTACCGGGGCCCGTCCCCGGGCCAGTACCTGAGCCTGCGTGACCGGCGTCGTCCTGCTGCACGCCGCCCGCGTCGCTCACGTCACCGGCGGCCTCGCCACCAGCTTCGGAGCCGTCCCGCGAGCGGCTGCGGCCGTTTCCCGGGCCGGTGGCCCCCTTCGGGGTGCTCGCGTCGTCGGAGTCGGAACTCGCGGTTCTCGGTTGTGCGGGTTTCTCGCCCTCCGTACTCGCCTGCCCCACGGGGACGGGCTCGGACGCAGGCTCGGGGGCGGGCTCGGGCTCACCCTGCTCCGGGGCGGACTGCGGTGCTCCCTGCGGTGCGGTCGCCTTGCGGCTGCCCCTCCGCCGGGTGCGGCCGCCGCGTCCGGATGTTGTGGCCGAGGCCTCCGCCTCCGCCACCGAGCCGTACAGCTCCTCGTCCGGTACGAACTCCTCGGCGCGGGACGCCTTCGCGCCCTTGGCGCTCTTGGTGCCCTTAGCGGTCTTCGCGGTCCTGGCAGCCTTCGCGCCCTCGCCCGCGCCCGCGCCCTCACCTTCGGCCTCGGCTCCGGACTCCGCCTCCGGTACGGACGCGGGCCCGGCCTCCGCCGGAGCCTTGCCCTCGGCAGCAGCCTTGGTCTCGGCCTGGGTCTGCTGTGCGGCGCCGCCCTTGCCGCCCCGCTTCTTGCTCTTCTTGCCGCCGGCGGCCGCCGGCTGCTCCATGTGTACGAGGACACCGCGCCCGTTGCAGTGCACGCACGCCTCGGAGAAGGACTCCAGCAGCCCCTGCCCGACCCGCTTCCGCGTCATCTGCACGAGCCCCAGCGACGTCACCTCGGCCACCTGGTGCTTCGTACGGTCTCTGCCCAGGCACTCCAGCAGGCGGCGCAGCACCAGATCCCGGTTGGACTCCAGCACCATGTCGATGAAGTCGATCACGATGATGCCGCCGAGGTCGCGCAGCCGCAGCTGGCGCACGATCTCCTCGGCCGCCTCCAGGTTGTTCCTGGTGACCGTCTCCTCCAGGTTGCCGCCCTGGCCGGTGAACTTTCCGGTGTTGACGTCGACGACGACCATCGCCTCCGTACGGTCGATCACCAGCGAGCCGCCGCTCGGCAGCCACACCTTGCGGTCCAGCGCCTTCATCAGCTGCTCGTCGATGCGGTACGTGGCAAAGACGTCCACGTCCGACGTCCACTTCTGCAGCCGCTCGGCGAGATCCGGCGCCACATGCGAGACGTAGCCGTGGATGGTCTCCCATGCCTCGTCGCCGCTGACGATGACCTTGGAGAAGTCCTCGTTGAAGATGTCGCGCACGACGCGCACCGTCATGTCCGGCTCGCCGTACAGCAGCGTCGGGGCGTTGCCCTTCTGCGACTTGCGCTGGATGTCCTCCCACTGCGCCTGCAACCGCTCGACGTCGCGGCGCAGTTCGTCCTCACTGGCGCCCTCGGCGGCCGTACGGACGATCACGCCCGCGTCCTCCGGGACGACCTTCTTCAGGATCTGCTTCAGGCGCGAACGCTCGGTGTCGGGCAGCTTCCGGCTGATGCCGGTCATCGACCCCTCGGGGACGTAGACCAGGTAGCGGCCGGGCAGCGAGACCTGGCTGGTCAGGCGGGCGCCCTTGTGACCCATCGGGTCCTTGGTGACCTGCACCAGCACTGACTGGCCGGACTTGAGGGCGGTCTCGATGCGGCGGGGGCCGTTGGCCATCCCCAGTGCCTCGAAGTTGACCTCGCCCGCGTAAAGGACGGCGTTGCGGCCCTTGCCGATGTCGACGAACGCGGCCTCCATCGACGGCAGTACGTTCTGCACCTTGCCGAGGTAGACGTTGCCGACGTACGACGTGGACTGCTCCTTGTTGACGAAGTGCTCCACGAGCACGTCGTCCTCCAGCACGCCGATCTGCGTACGCTCGCCGCTCTGCCGGACGATCATCTCCCGCTTGACGGCCTCGCGGCGGGCCAGGAACTCGGCCTCGGTGATGATCGGCACCCGGCGGCGGCCCTGCTCACGACCCTCACGCCGGCGCTGCTTCTTCGCCTCCAGGCGCGTCGATCCCTTGATCGCCTGCACCTCGTCGACGGGCTCTTCCTTGCGCTTGCGCGGCTCGCGGATCTTGACGACCGTGCGCTCCGGGTCGTCCTCCTCACCCTCACGGGCGGGCCCGGCATCGCCGCTGTCGCCGCCGCGGCGACGGCGACGGCGGCGACGGCGGGAGCTGCTGGAGGAGCCGCCGGAACCTCCGCCGCCCCGGGTCTCCTCGCCTTCCTCGTCGGTCTCGTCCGCTTCGGCGGACTCCGCGGACTCCTCGTCCCCACCGCCGGCGTCCTCGCGCTGCCTGCGCTGGTCCTTGCCGTTGCGGGCACCGGCACCGCCCTCCGCGGCGGCCTCGTCCGAGGATTCGGGGCTCTCGCCCCGGCGGCGGCGCCGTCCGCCACGGCGACGGCGGCGAGCGGGACGCTCCTCCTGGCCGTCATCGGCCTCGGCGTCAGTACCGGACTCTCCCGGCTCCTCGTCGGCCTCTGCGCCGTCGCCCTCGCCCTCGTGGGTGCCGGTGTCGCCTTCCGCATCCCGGCGGCCGTCTCCGGCGGAGTCACCACGGCGGCGGCGACGGCGCGGACGCTCCGAGGCGGCCGGGGCCTCCTCCTCGTCCTCCTCCAGCTCGTCGGCCTCTTCGGCCGCCGCGTCGGCGGCGGCAGCGGCGGCCGCGCTCTGCGGAGTCTGGAACGCCGGCTCTGTGAACACCGGCGCCTGGAAGAGCGCCATCGGCGGCTCGGCCTTCTTGCCGGTGGACTGCCTGTCCTCGCGCTGCCTGTCCCCGGCCTGCTTGCCCTCCGGCTGCCTGCCCTCGGACCTCTTGCCCTCGGACTTCTTGCGCGGGGCGGGGGTCTCCTCCGCCTCCGTCTCCGGCTGTGCCGTCTCACCGGCGGCGGACTGTGCGGTCTTGCGTGTGGCAGTGCGGCGCCTCGTACGGGCCCCGGCCTCGGCTGCCTCGCCGGAACCGGCGGAGTCGTCGGAACCGGCGTCGCCGGTCTGCTCCGCGGCCGCCGCTTCTGCTCCGGCTTCCGCCCCGGCTGCGGCCTCTGTTCCGTCGGCCCCCTTGGACGACGTCTTCGCCGAAGCGCTGACCTTACGGGCCGACGAACGGCGCGAAGTACGTCCGGGCGCCGCGGCTTCCTCACCCGCGGACTCGGAGCCGGACTCGCCACCGGCACCGGCACCGGCACCGGCACCGGCACCCGCCCCGGACCCGGCTTCCGCCTGCCTGGGCTGCTCCGCGGTGCTCTCCGCGGCGGAGACCGCCTTGCGCGTCGTCCTGCGTCGTGTGCGTGCGGACGGGGCGGGCTCGTCACCCGTACCGGCCTCCGCGGGCTGCTCGGCTGCCGGCGCCGGAGCGCCCTCGGGAGCCGCGGCCCGGCGGCGCGAACGCGCGGGCGGTGCCGGATCGGCGACCGCCTCTGAAGCGGAACCGGCAGCAGCGGTGGCACCTTCGGCGGGGACATCCTGCTCACCGGAGGCGAGCTGCTCGGCGGTCGCCGGCTCGCTCACACTCGGGGTGCCCGCGGGAGCACTGGCCCTGCGGGAGGCCCGGCGCCGCGGAGGCACGGAGACCGGGGCAGGAGCAGCGGCAGGGGCGTCCGGGGCCCCGGTGGCCTCCTCCGAGACGTTCCCAGAGCCGGCCTCACCCGTCCGGACTGCTGGTTCGCCGGTGT
Organism: Streptomyces sp. DSM 116795; assembly: GCF_055792905.1. NCBI lineage: Bacteria > Bacillati > Actinomycetota > Actinomycetes > Kitasatosporales > Streptomycetaceae > Streptomyces > Streptomyces sp. DSM 116795. The sequence goes on along the minus strand of NZ_CM147707.1, from coordinate 5,262,750 downwards.
CCGAAGCCGCGGCCGCACCGGCGGAGACGGTCACGTCGCTCGCCGCGATCACCTCTGGAACCGCCGACGGCTGAGCCGGCGGACCCGCCGGACGGCTCGCCGCGCGGCGACGCCGCGGCGGAAGGGTGTCGCTCGGAGAGGCGGAGCCGGCCGAGCCGGCCTCCGGCCCCTGCTTCTCAGGCTCCGGCTTCTCAGGCTCCGACTCCGGCGCCCGGGCCTGTGCCCGGGTCTCGTCCGGTGCGTCGGTCTGCGCCTGCTGCGGCTCGGCAGCCGGGGTGTGCTGCGCGTCCTGAGCGTCTTGCGCGTCCTCCGCATTCACCGTGTTCTCGGCGGACTCCACGGCTGCGCTTTCATCTTCGTTGTTCGGTTCGAGCATGCGGGCGTTTCTCCCGTCACGCTCCCGGGCGCCGCGCCTCATCGTCACGATCACGGCCGCGCTCCTGGCGGGCCGTGCTCCGGGGCGTGGGCGCCACACGGGAGCTTCGGTCTCACTCGCCGGTTCCGGTCTGTCTTTCCGTACAGACGGCCCGGCTACGGCGAAAGTCTTCTGGTCAGTACGCCTGCCTGGCTCGACACGGACCCGGGTGGCTCCCTGGTGCCTGCGTCGGCGGTGGCGCTTTCAACGCTGATCCTCCAGGCCCTCGGCCTACGCGCTGCCGCCCGGCGCCGTCGCGACGAGGGGTGCGTCGCGGTCGGGCGCCAACGGGTCGGTCACCGTGCCGGTCTCCTCATCGAGCGGCCCCTGCGCCAGCCTGGTCACCGCTGCGGGGACCGGCGGCGCCAGGTCGGCCGTAGCTCGGAGGCCGGACAGGACGTCGTCGGGTCGTACGGCAGGTGTCAAGTGCCGTACCACCAGGCGCAGTATCGCACAGGGTTCCTGCCCGCGACCATCGGCCCCCGCTCCGGGCACCGCTTCCGCTGAGGTCAGTGACGTGACGGCCGCCCTCGCGTCGAAGGTGCGCAGACCCTTCTTGGTCTGCCGTTCCACCTCCACCGAATCCGCCGCGAGGAACGCCGCGACGGCCCGTACAGCCTCCGCCGGGGCGACCCCGTCGAGCCGGAGCTCCCACTCGGAGGCCTCCAGCCGGTCGGTGAAGTCGGACGTACGGGCCTCGACCGCCTCGACGATGTCGAGACCGGTCGGCATGGACTCGTCGAGCCGCGAACGCAGCTCCCCGGGATCACACCGCTCCGCGAGGGCGATCTCCAGATACTCGGCCTCACTGCCGGTGCCGGTGGGTGCGGCATTGGCGTAGGAGACCTTCGGGTGCGGGGTGAAACCGGCCGAGTACGCCATGGGTACCGCCGCCCTGCGCAGCGCTCTCTCGAAAGCGCGCTGGAAGTCTCGATGACTGGTGAACCGGAGGCGGCCGCGCTTGGTGTATCGCAGTCGCACACGCTGAACGGCGGGTGCGGGCGGCGGGCCTTCGGGCTGTCGCTTGCCCAGTGGTTCTCTCCTCAGTGCCTGGTGCGGGGCGGCAACGCGTGGGGAAGCGGCGCCCTCCGCGTACGTACGGATTCAAGTTCTGCTGCTGTGCTGGCCTGCTGTGGCTGTTGTGCCTGCTGTTCAGCTGCGCTCTTCGGTTGCTTCTGCGGTGCCGGCGGACGGTGCCCGCGGCACCGCAGGTGCTTCAAAGGGTGCGGAAGTCCGCATCGTCGCGCTTCGAGCCGAATGTGCCTGGCGTCGTCGTGCTGTTGTGCGGTGATCCTGCGACCCAGGGTACGCGCCCGCTCCCGGACAGCGCCCGGCGATCCGGAACGGACTCCGCAGCGGGCTCCGGCGCGGGGCTCCCCGCGGGCCGCCCGCCGAACAACGCCCGCCGGAGCTCCGCGCGCGTCTCCCGTACCGAGGCACGGGCGGCGGCGAGGGCGGCACGCACGCTGCGCCCGGCCTCACGCACCGCCTGCGCGGCCGGCCGCCACACCCCGTACCGCAGGCCACGGCCCACAGGCCTGACGACGTTCTGCCACAGCCACACGGCGGGATCGGCGAACAGGAAACGCAGCACACGACCGAAGAACCGGAAGACAGCCCGCGAGACGCGCCCGGCCACCCGCCAGGCCTGGACGACGGCATCCGCGATCTCCCGTGCGACGACGGCCACACCACGCCCCGTGGGCCTGAGCAACCGGCGGTGGACGAACCGGCACGGCGCCACCACCAGATTCCGCCAGAGCCACCCCAGCCCGGCACCGGCCCCCAGCACCACGGCGACCAGCCCGTGCCCGGCCGGCGTCAGCACGTACCGGTACAGAAGCGTGCACGGCTCCATCACGAGCCACCGCCACAGCCACCCCAGCCCGGCACCGATCGCGAGCGCCACAGCCAGCACCCCACGCCCCACCGGAGTCAGCACATACCGGTACAGAAAACTCAACGGCGCGACGACCAGATTCCCCCCGAGCCACGCCAGCCCGGCCCCCACCGCCCGGGTCAAGGCCACCAGCCCCTGCCCCACCGGGGTGAGCACATAGCGGTACAGAAGACCCAGCGGCGCGACGACCAGATTCCCCCCGAGCCACGCCAGCCCGGCCCACAGACCCCGCGCCCAGGCGATCCCCGCCCCGGCGGTCCTCCCGAGCCACCCGAGGCCACGGCCCGCCGGCCCCAGCACGTACCGCCACAGCGCGCCCCACGGCCATACGAACAGCGCGAATAGGACCGGCGCGAGCACCCGGTGCCACAGCCGGCCCGCCGCCCGGCCCGTCACCCGCGCGAACGGCACCCACAAGGTCCGCCTCAGCGCCCGCCCGCAGACGGCGAGGGCGTCCCAGGCCATCCGTACGGGGAGGATCAGCAGCAGCGTCACGATCCGTACGGGCATCCGCACCGCCCGCGCGAGCCATCCCTCGAAGGCGAACTCGGCGTCGTCGGCGGCGGAAGCGGGCCCGCCCGCGGGCCGGACGTCCTTCACCAAGGAGACCGCAGGCACGGCCTGAGGAGCTGCTGCGGGGTCCGCGGAACCTGCCGGGTCCGCTCCGTGTCCGGACTTGGAGTCACTCACACCCGGGGAGACGCCGGAACGCCCCTTCCGGTTCACCCTCGGACACACCGCTGCCCGGACAACCGCGCCACACGGCCTACTTGACGACCGTGAGCGGCAGCAGCTTCTTCCCGGTCGGGCCGATCTGGATGTCGGTCTGCATCTGAGGACACACCCCGCAGTCGAAGCAGGGTGTCCAGCGGCAGTCCTCGACCTCCGTCTCGTCGAGGGCGTCCTGCCAGTCCTCCCAGAGCCAGTCCTTGTCCAGGCCGGAGTCCAAGTGGTCCCAGGGAAGGACCTCTTCGTACGTACGCTCGCGCGTCGTGTACCAGTCGACGTCCACGCCGGCCGCCGGCAGCGTACGGGCGGCCGAGTCCATCCACAGCTGGTAGCTGAAGTATTCGCGCCAGCCGTCGAAGCGGCCGCCCCGGTCGTAGACCTCGCGGATCACCGCGCCGACGCGGCGGTCGCCGCGCGAGAGCAGGCCCTCGACGATGCCGGGCTTGCCGTCGTGGTAGCGGAAGCCGATGGAGCGGCCGTACTTCTTGTCGGCGCGGATCTTGTCCCGCAGCTTGCCGAGGCGTTCGTCCGTCTCCTGCGCCGAAAGCTGCGGCGACCACTGGAACGGCGTGTGCGGCTTGGGCACGAACCCGCCGATGGAGACGGTGCAGCGGATGTCGTTGGACTTCGCGACCTCGCGGCCCTTGGCGATGACGTTGACGGCCATGTCGCCGATCTGCAGCACGTCCTCGTCGGTCTCGGTGGGCAACCCGCACATGAAGTAGAGCTTCACCTGCCGCCAGCCGTTGCCGTAGGCGGTGGAGACGGTACGGATCAGGTCCTCTTCCGAGACCATCTTGTTGATGACCTTGCGGATGCGTTCGCTGCCGCCCTCAGGGGCGAAAGTGAGGCCGGAGCGGCGGCCGTTGCGGGTCAGCTCGTCGGCGAGATCGATGTTGAAGGCGTCGACTCGTGTGGAGGGCAGCGACAGCCCGATCTTGTCGTCCTCGTAGCGGTCGGCGAGGCCCTTCGCCACGTCGCCGATCTCGCTGTGGTCGGCGGAGGAGAGGGAGAGCAGCCCGACTTCCTCGAAGCCGGTGTTCTTCAGGCCCTTCTCCACCATGTCGCCGATTCCGGTGATGGAACGCTCGCGCACCGGCCGGGTGATCATGCCGGCCTGGCAGAAGCGGCAGCCGCGCGTGCAGCCGCGGAAGATCTCCACGGACATCCGCTCGTGGACGGTCTCGGCCAGCGGCACCAGCGGCTGCTTGGGGTAGGGCCACTCGTCCAGGTCCATGACGGTGCGCTTGGCGACGCGCCATGGGACGCCGGTGCGGTTGGGGACGACCCGGGAGATGCGTCCGTCCGCCAGGTATTCGACGTCGTAGAACTTCGGGACGTAGACCTCACCGGTCTTCGCCAGCCGCATCAGCAGCTCGTCACGGCCGCCCGGGCGGCCCTCCGCCTTCCAGCCGCGGATGATCTCACTGACCTCCAGCACGGCCTGTTCGCCGTCGCCGACGACGGCGCAGTCGAGGAAGTCGGCGATGGGCTCGGGGTTGAAAGCCGCGTGGCCTCCCGCCATGACGATCGGGTGGTCGTCGCCGCGGTCCTTCGCCTCCAGCGGTACGCCGGACAGATCGAGGGCGGTGAGGAGGTTGGTGTAGCCGAGTTCGGTCGCGAAGGAGACGCCGAGCACGTCGAAGGCACCGACGGGGCGGTGCCCGTCGACGGTGAACTGCGGTACGTCCTGCTCCCGCATGAGCTTCTCCAGGTCCGGCCAGACGCTGTAGGTCCGCTCGGCCAGCACGCCCTCGCGCTCGTTGAGCACCTCGTAGAGGATCATGACGCCCTGGTTGGGCAGCCCGACCTCGTAGGCGTCCGGATACATCAGCGCCCAGCGCACATCGCAGGAGTCCCAGTCCTTGACGGTGGAGTTCAGCTCACCGCCCACGTACTGGATCGGCTTCTGGACGTGGGGAAGGAGGGCCTCCAGGCGCGGGAAGACCGACTCGACTGGCATGGGGTTCCTCGGATCGGGGCGCAAACGCGGTGCAGGTGACCATTCAGCGTAACGCGGCCCGGAAGGGGGCGGGCGCCTGCCTCGTACGGCGGGAGGCGCCCCCGCCCGTCATGCGGCCCCGGCTACGCGGAGACGGGACGCTGCACTCTGATCGACTGCAGCAGGCCCAGTGCGATCCACACCGCGAACATCGACGTACCGCCGTAGGAGACGAACGGCAGCGGAAGGCCCGCGACGGGCATGATGCCCAGCGTCATGCCGATGTTCTCGAACGACTGGAAGGCGAACCAGGCGATCACACCGGCGGCGACGACCGTGCTGTAGAGCTCGGAGGATTCGCGGGCGATGCGGCAGGCACGCCAGATCACCACGCCCAGCAGGAAGATGATCAACCCACCGCCCAGAAAGCCGAGTTCCTCACCGGCGACCGTGAAGACGAAGTCGGTCTGCTGCTCGGGCACGAACTGGCCGGTGGTCTGGAAGCCTTCGAAAAGGCCCTTGCCGGTCAGCCCGCCCGAACCGATGGCGATCCGCGCCTGGTTCGTGTTGTAGCCGACACCGGACGGGTCGAGCGCGGGGTTGGCGAAGGCGGCGAACCGGTTGATCTGGTACTGGTCGAGCAGACCGAGCGCCCACACCAGTACGGCACCGCTCGCACCCGCGAGACCCAGCCCGACGATCCACCGGTTCGAGGCACCCGAGGCGAGCAGCACTCCGAGGACGATTATCACCATGACCATCACGGAGCCGAGGTCGGGCATCAGCATGATGATCACGATCGGCGCCGCCGCCATGCCCAGGGCCTGGACCACGGTGCGGTGGTCGGGATGCTCCCGGTCCCCCGCGTCCACGCGCGCGGACAGCAGCATCGCCATCCCCAGGATCACGGTGATCTTGATGAACTCGGCGGGCTGCAGTGAGAAGCCGCCACCGAGATGCAGCCAGGCCCGCTGACCGTTGATGGTCGCGCCCAGCGGCGTGAGCACGAGGAGCGCGAGCAGCACCGAGGCGCCGTAGAGGAACGGCACGGCGCCTCGCACCCTGCGGTGGCCGAGCCACACCATGCCCGCCATCAGCAGCAACCCGACGACGAGGCTGAGCACATGGCGGGTCACGAAGTAGTACGGGTCGCCGTGGTTGAGGTCCGTGCGATTGCGCGTGGCGGACCAGACCAGGAGCGAGCCGACGACGGAGAGGGCCATGCCGGCCGACACCATGATCCAGTCCAGCCGCCAGACCGCCGAGTCCCGGGCGGTGAGCCTCCCCCACGCCGACTTGTTCTGCGGCCCGTAGCCGCTGAGGGAGTAGGAGTGGGTGCTCATCCGGCGGCTCCGGCGGGGGGTCCGCCCTTCGTCGCGCGTTCGGCCGACTTCTTGAAGTCCTCGTCGTCCCTGGCCTCGATGTTGCCGTGGCTGTCGACCTTCGGAAGGTCTTCCTCGGGGTGCGGGAGGAGTGCGGCGTCCTCGTCGATCTCGCCGTCGCCGTTGACTCCGTAGATGGCGTTGTAGATGTTGCGCACGGCGGGGCCGGAGGCACCGGAGCCGGTGCCGCCCTGCGAGATCGTCATGACGATCGTGTAGTCCTTGGTGTAGGTCGTGAACCAGGACGTGGTCTGCTTGCCCGCCACCTCGGCCGTACCTGTCTTGGCGTGCATCTTGATCTTGTCCTGGGGCCAGCCCGCGTCCCCGAAGCGCCAGGCCGCGGTGCCTCGTTCGGCGACACCGGCGAGTGCCTTGTCGATCTTCTTCAGGATGCTCTTCTTCACGGGGAGCTTGCCGTGCGCCGTCGGCTCGATCTCCTTTATGGTCTTGCCCTTCGGCCCGATGTGGGCCTTGCCGAGGGTGGGGTCGTACATGGTGCCGCCGTTGGCGATCGCGGAGTAGATGGTGGCCATCTGGATCGGGGTGACGAGCGTGTCGCCCTGCCCGATGGAGTAGTTGACGCTGTCACCGGCGCGCATCTTCATGCCGGAGACGCAGTTCTCCTTGGCGATCTTGTCCGCGTAGGACTTGGGGTCCTTGGCCTGCTTGCACCAGGCGTCCTTGTTGGCCTCCCAGTAGTCCTTCTTCCACTGGCGGTCGGGGACTCGGCCCTCGACCTCGTTGGGGAGGTCGATGCCGGTCTTCTTGCCGAGGCCGAACTTGTGGGCGGTCCTGTAGAAGTGGTCCTTGGCGTTCTTCTTCGGGTTGTTGCCGCCGTCCTTGAGCCACTGCTTGTAGGCGAGGTCGTAGAAGACGGTGTCGCAGGAGACCTCCAGCGCACGGGCGAGGTCGATGGTCCCGTAGCTCTTGGACTCGTAGTTCTTGAAGGTCTGCCCGCCGACGTTGTACGAGGACGAGCAGTTGTAGTTGCCGTTGAACTTGTTGCCGGCCTCCACCGCGGCGGCGGTGGAGATGACCTTGAAGACGGAACCGGGCGCCGAGAGGCCCTGGATGGAACGGTTGAGCAGCGGGTAGTTCGACTTCTTCCCGGTGAGCTGCTTGTACTTCTTGCCGGAGATGCCGCCCACCCACTCGTTCGGGTCGTACTCGGGGTTGGACGCCATCGCCACGACCCGGCCGGTCTTGTTCTCCATGACGACCGCTGCGCCAGCGTCCGCCTTGTAGTTCTTGTTGGTGTTCTTGTCGTGCTCTTTGCGGGCGTTCTTCATGGCCGTGAGCAGCTCGTTCTCGGTGACGGCCTGCACGCGTGAGTCGATGCTCGTGACGAGGCTGGAGCCCGGCTCGGCCTTGTCGCTCTTGGCCCGGCCCATGACACGCCCCAGGTTGTCCACCTCGTAGCGCGTCACGCCCGAACTGCCGCGCAGTATGGCGTCGTAGGTACGCTCCAGCCCCGACCGTCCGATCTCGTCGGAGGAGAGGAACGGCGAGTCGGTGTTCTTGGTCTTCTTGATCTCTTCGTCCGTGACGGGCGAGAGGTATCCGAGCACCTGGGAGGTGTGGGAGCCGTAGGGCGCCGGGTAGCGGCGTACGGCGGTGGGTTCGGCGGTGATGCCGGGGAAGTCCTCGGCACGTTCCCGGATCTGCAGGGCCTGCTGGGTGGTGGCGTCGTCGGTGACCGGGATCGGCTGGTAGGGCGAACCGTTCCAGCACGGCTGCGGCGTCTTCGCGTCGCAGAGCCGGACCTTCTCCTGCACGGTCTTCGGGCTCATGTCGAGGACGCCGGCGAGCCGGGAGAGCACGGCCTTGCCCTCGTCGTCCATCTTCATCAGCTCGGTGCGGGAGGCGGAGACGACGAGGCGCGTCTCGTTGTCGGCGATGGGCACGCCGCGCGAGTCGAGGATGGCGCCCCGGGTCGCGGGCTGCACGACCTGCTGCACGTGGTTGCCGGCGGCTTCCTTCTGGTATTCCTCGCCGTTGCGGACCTGGAGATACCACAGGCGTCCGCCGAGGGTGAGCAGCAGCGACATCACCAGGATCTGGATGGCGACGAGCCGGATGTTCACCCGGTGACTGCGTCCGGTCTCAGGGATGTTGCTCACAGCCGCTTTACCCCCTTGATCTTCCCGGTCCTGCCCTTGCGCCCCGGCTTGTCCAGCAGGCTGCCCCGCTGGATGCCCATCCGGACGGCCTTGCCGTTACGCGCGTTGCGCACCGTGCCGCCGTTGCGGCCCTTGCCGAAGAGGCTCCCGCCGACTTGCAGTCCCGTACCCGAACTGAGCCACCCGTAGGCGCCTTTGTCACTTCGGCCCATACTTCCGACGCCGGACGCGTCGGAAGTGATCACGCCGCGTTCCGTGCGGCGGGCGGCCCACATGATCAGCGGCACGACGAAGGGCGCCAGCAGCAAGTCGTAGAGAGTGGCGGTGAACAGCAGCGGCAGAAGCCCCACTTGGCCTGCCGCGGTGTCGCCGACGAGGGTGCCGACACCCGCGTACATCAGCGTCGACCCGACGGCCGCGCTGGCGACGACGAGCATCGGCACCGTGGCCGAACGGTGCTGTGCGCCTTCCGGCTTGGTCAGCCCCGCGACGTAGCCGATGACGCACAGGACGAGTGCGTAGCGCCCCACCGCGTGCTCGGCGGGCGGTGCGAGGTCGGCGAGCAGACCGCCGAGGAAGCCGGTCACGGCGCCGGCGGTGTGACCGTAGACCATCGCCAGACCGAGCAGGACCAGCAGCAGCAGATCGGGGACTGCGCCCGGCAGTTGAAGCCGTGCCAGCACGCTCACCTGCGCGATCAGGGCGCCGACGACGAGGACGGCCGAGAGCAGGATCCGGTTGAGGTACATCGGTCAGCTCCTGGATTCCGAAGCGCTGGGCTTCGGCGTCTTGGTGACGGTCACCGTGGGCGCAGGCTTGGGCTTCTTCGGCTTGTTGGCGTCCAGCACCTCGTCCCTGGGGTCGCTCCGCGGCGGCTTGACGACGATGCCGACGATGTCGAGCTTGCTGAAGGTGACGAACGGGCGGACGCTGACGCTCCGCGTGAGGTCGCCCGCCGTCCTGTCGACCTTGGAGACCGTCCCGACGGGCACCCCCGGCACGAAGGGCTTGTTGTCTCGGGAGCCGAAAGTCACTATCCGGTCGCCCTTCTTCACCTCCGCCTTGCCGTTGAGTAGCTGAACGGTCATGGCGTCGCCGCCGCGGCCGGTGGCGAAGCCGAGCTCGCTGCTCTTCTCCATCCGCGTACCGACGGAGAAGTCGGGGTCGTTGGCCAGGAGCACGGTCGCCGTCGAGGAGCTGACGGTGGTGACGCGGCCGACGAGGCCGTCACCGTTGATGACCGTCATGTCGCGGGCGATGCCGTCCTTGCTGCCGGCGTCGAGGGTGACCGTCCAGGAGAAGCCCTGTGCCGAGCCGATCCCGATGACCTGGGCGCCCTTGAGTCCGTAACCGCCGGCGCCTGCGGTCTTCAGCAGCCTGTCGAGCTCCTTGGACCTGGAGCGGTGCCGGTCGCTGGAGCCGAGCCGCTGCTTGAGCTTCGCGTTCTCGGCCTCGAGACGGCTTATACGGTCGTGCCGCACACCGGAGTCACGGACGGCGGCGATGGAGTTCCCCACGGGGTCGACGGCCGCCGCCACCCCGTTCTCCACTGGCCCGAAGGCGGAGGCGGCAACGTGCCGCGCGCTGTCCATCGGGGACTGCTCGCCCTTCCTGATGTCCACCGTGATCAGTGCGAACGCGATGGCGATCAGAAGGACGAGCAGCAGCCGGCTCTCTCGGGTGTCCCTCACGTGCGGCGGCCGTGCCTTTCCTCAGTCGGTCGGACCGGTGTCCGTTCCGGAGCAGCGCTGCCGTGCTCCGGAACACTCAACGATCCGCAGGGCGGACTGGTGGTGGTACATGCGGCAGACCGCACGGCAGATCGTTACGTTCGGATCATCGCCTGGGCTGTGAGTCGAGGACCTGCTGAAGCGCCTCGAACTCCTCCACGCACTTGCCGGAGCCCAGCGCCACCGAATCCAGCGGATCCTCGGCGATGTGGATCGGCATGCCCGTCTCGCTGCGGAGCCGCTCGTCCAGGCCGCGCAGCAGAGCGCCGCCGCCGGTGAGGACGATCCCCCGGTCCATGACGTCGCCGGACAGCTCGGGCGGGCACTTGTCGAGCGTGGTCTTCACCGCGTCGACGATCGCGTTGACGGGCTCCTCCATGGCACGGCGGACCTCCGCGGCGGAGATGACGACCGTCTTGGGGAGACCGCTGACCAGGTCACGGCCGCGGATCTCGGTGTGCTCGTCCTTGTCGAGGGAGTGCGCGGAACCGATCGTGATCTTGATGCTCTCGGCGGTGCGCTCACCGAGGAGCAGGCTGTACTCCTTCTTGATGTGCTGGATGATCGCGTTGTCCAGCTCGTCACCGGCGACGCGGATCGACTGTGCAGTGACGATCCCGCCGAGCGAGATCACCGCGACCTCGGTGGTGCCGCCGCCGATGTCGACGACCATGTTGCCGGTGGCCTCGTGCACCGGGAGTCCGGAGCCGATCGCCGCGGCCATCGGCTCCTCGATGATGTGCACCTGGCGGGCGCCGGCCTGGGTCGAGGCCTCGATGACGGCGCGGCGCTCGACTCCGGTGATTCCGGAGGGAACACAGATGACCACCCGCGGACGAGCGAGATAACGTCGCTTGTGGATCTTGAGGATGAAGTAGCGGAGCATCCGCTCTGTGATCTCGAAGTCGGCGATTACGCCGTCCTTCAGCGGACGCACCGCCACGATGTTGCCCGGGGTACGGCCGATCATCTTCTTCGCCTCGGCGCCGACCGCCAGAATGCCGCCGGTGTTGGTGTTGATGGCGACGACCGACGGTTCGTTGAGGACGATCCCGCGACCCCTGACGTACACCAGCGTGTTGGCGGTCCCGAGGTCGACAGCCATATCACGGCCGATGAACGACATGTTGTTCGCCATAGGATGCGTCTGGCCTTCCAACTGGAGCGATGTGTGTGGGAGGACGGCAGGAGAGGGTGGTCCGCGCTAACGCTGTGGAGACGCGAGGTTCCATCGTAGACGCGGACTCGAACACGTAGCGAGGGTGTCCCGCCATTGTCGGCGCAACAGCCGTCGTCCCTGTAATCAGTGACGTCGTGTCGGGGTGATGCGTTCCCCCGAACCCCGGCGCATATGCCGAAGGGCGACCGAAAATTGCCGGTCGCCCCAGGTCATCAATGTTCCGACGACTGATGACGCGTCAGCAGGACACTAACTGAAGTCGGGGAAAAAAATCTTCAGCTCACGTGCCGCGGACTCTTCGGAGTCCGACGCGTGAATCAGGTTTTCCCGCACAATCGTTCCGAAGTCCCCCCGAATGGAGCCGGGAGGCGCGGCAATCGGGTCCGTCGGCCCGGTGAGCGCCCGTACGCCCTCGATGACGCGCTCGCCCTCGACGACCATCACGACGGACGGACCCGAGGCCATGAACTCCACCAGCGGTTCGTAGAAGGGCTTGCCCACGTGCTCCGCGTAGTGCTGCTCCAGGGTGGAGCGGTCAAGCGTGCGCAACTCCAGTGCTGTGACAGCCCAGTCCGCCTTGCTCTCGATGCGGCCGGTGATCTCACCGATCAGACCGCGGCGTACGGCGTCGGGCTTGAGCAGTACCAGGGTGCGCTCGCTCATGGTGGGGGCTCCTCGGGGATGAAGCGTTCGGACGCCCGGGCGTCGGGGACGTCAGGGTTCCGGATGTGGCCGGTTTACGGATGCCCAGAGGCTACACGGGCATCAGTGGCCACCGTCACGCAGTGTCAGGCTCGGTCTCCAGGCGGGCGCGCTCGGCCTTCGCCTCGTCCACCTTCCGTCCGAAGTGGACGGACGCCCACCACAGCCCGGCGAAGCAGACGCCGAGGAAGTACATGGCCGGGACCACCGAACCGGAGGCGATCAGGGCCAGTTGGAGCGCCCAGCCCAGCGGCACACCGCCCCGTCGCGTCAACGCGCCGCACAGCAGCAGACACAGCGCCATGGCCACACCGCACACCGTCCAGACGGTGCCCGCGGACAGATCGCTCGTACGCATCGCGACGAGGCCGGCGAAGCCGATCACGAAGAACTCGCCGAGCAGTGTGCTCGCGCAGAGGGTGCGCACTACCGCTCCCTTCCCAGCAGCAGCCGGGCCTCGCCGGCGGTGATGACGGAACCGGTGACCAGGACGCCCGCTCCCGCGTACTCGTCCTCGGACTCGGCGAGCGTGATCGCCTCCTCGAGGGCGCTGTCGAGCCGGGGCTCGACCTGCACGCGCTCCTCACCGAAGACCTCGACCGCGACGGCCGCCAGAGCGTCGACATCCATCGCGCGGGGCGTGGAGTTTCGGGTCAGCACCACTTCCGCCAAGATCGGTTCGAAGGCTTCGAGCAGGCCGCGTACATCCTTGTCGCTGCTGGGGCCGATGACGCCTACAAGGCGGCTGAAACTGAACGCTTCGCCGACCGCCTCCGCGGTGGCGCGGGCGCCCGCCGGGTTGTGCGCGGCGTCGAGGAGGACGGCGGGGCTGCTGCGCACCAGCTCCAGCCGCCCCGGTGAGGAGACCGACGCGAAGGCCTGCCGGACGATGTCGGCATCGAGGGTGCCGCCCTCGGCCGTCTGCCGGGTACCGACGCCGAAGAACGCCTCGACGGCGGTGAGCGCCACGGCGGCGTTGTGCGCCATGTGCGCGCCGTGCATGGGCAGGAAGATCTCCGGATACTCGCCGGCCAGCCCGCGAAGGGTGATCAACTGCCCGCCGACGGCCACCTCTCGGGCGACCACGCCGAACTCCAGACCCTCCCGTGCCACCGTGGCGCCCTCCGCGGCGGCCCGCTTCAGTACGACGGAGGCCGCCTCGACGGGCTGCTGGGCGAGGACGACGGCGGCGTCCTTCTTGACGATTCCGGACTTCTCGCCGGCGATCTTCTCCGGGGTGTCTCCGAGCCGGGCGACGTGGTCCAGGGAGATGGGGGTGATGACGGAGACGCCGGCGTCGATCACGTTGGTGGCGTCCCAGCTTCCGCCCATGCCGACCTCGACGACGGCGACGTCCACGGGGGCGTCGGCGAAGGCCGCGTAGGCCATGCCCGTCAGCATCTCGAAGAAGGAGAGGCGGTGGGGCTGCGCCGCGTCGACCATCTCCGCGAACGGTTTGACGTCCTCGTACGCCTCGATGAAGCGCTCCGCACTGACGGGTGCGCCGTCGACGCTGATCCGCTCGGTAATCGACTGGACGTGCGGCGAGGTGTAGCGGCCGGTGCGCAGGTCGAAGGCGCTGAGCAGTGCCTCGATCATGCGTGCGGTGCTGGTCTTGCCGTTCGTACCAGTGATGTGGATGGACGGGTAGGCGCGCTGGGGCTCGCCCATCACGTCCATCAGAGCCCTGATGCGTTCCAGGGAGGGGTCGAGCTTGGTCTCGGGCCAGCGGCCCATCAGCTCCGCCTCCACCGCCCGCAGCGCGCGGTCCGTCTCCGGGTCCTCGGGCCTGGCCGGTACGACGTCGGCCTGCGGTGGCCCGGCCTGGGCGCGGAGGGTGCGGCTGCCCGCCTCGATGACCGCGAGATCGGGGTCGCGGTCGGTCTCGGCGCCGATGATCTCCTCGAACTCGGAGGGTGCGGTGTTGCCGTTCTCCTCGTCGGGGTTCTCGCCGGGGTCTGGCTCGGGGGGCTGGGGCTGGTCACTCACGGGGACCAGTCTACGTAGGGCGGCGGTGCCGCCTTCAGCCGACGGTGCCCTGGGCTCCGGGCCGGGCCCGGACCCCAGGGCTGCGGCCGGCCGCCGAGTCGCAAGGGGCGCGCGGGCCCTCGGCGTCCCGGTGGCCGCTTGGCCGCTTGGCCGTTTGGCCGCTACTCGCCGCGCAGGCGCTCCAGTTGCTGCTGGAGGCGTGCGATGTCGGACTCGGCGGTGGACTGGCGTTCACGGATCTTCCCGACCACATGATCGGGGGCCTTCGCCAGGAAGCCCTCGTTCCCCAGCTTCGCCGTGGTCTGACGCAGCTCCTTCTCGGCGGCGCCAAGGTCCTTCGTCAGGCGCTTGCGCTCCGCGTCGACGTCGATGACGCCGGAGAGGTCCAGCTCCACGGTGCCGCCCGCGACGGGCAGCGACGCCGTGGCGTGGAAGCCCTCGCCCTCGGGCTGGAGCCGCAGCAGCTGCCGCATCGCGTCCTCGTGGGACGCCAGCGGGGACCCCGTGAGGCTGAGCCGCGCCGGGACCCGCTGCCCCGGCTGGAGGCCCTGGTCGGCACGGAATCGCCGGACCTCGGTGACGGCGTCCTGGAGCGTGGCGATCTCCCGCTCGGCCTCCGCGTCCCGGAAACCCGAGTCGGCGGGCCAGGACGTGACGACGACGGAGTCGCCGCCCGTCAGTGTCGTCCACAGAGACTCGGTGACGAACGGGACGACGGGGTGCAGCAGCCGCAGCATCACGTCGAGCACCTCGCCGAGGACGCGGCGGGAGACCTCGGCGGGCCGTCCGCCGGCGGCGAAGGTGGTCTTGGACAGCTCGACATACCAGTCGAAGACCTCGTCCCACGCGAAGTGGCGGAGCGCGTCCGAGAGTTTGGCGAACTGGTAGTCGTCGTAGTAGCCGTCGACCTCGGAGACGACGGAGCCCAGCCGGGAGAGGATCCACCTGTCCGTGGCGCCGAGTTCGGCCGGCTCAGGGAGCGGTCCGCTGACGGTCGCGCCGTTCATCAGGGCGAAACGCGTGGCGTTCCAGATCTTGTTGGCGAAGTTGCGGGACGCCTTGACCCAGTCCTCGCCGATCGGCACGTCGGCGCCGGGGTTGGCGCCGCTGGTGAGCGTGAAGCGGACGGCGTCGGCGCCGTAGGCGTTCATCCAGTCCAGCGGGTCCACCGAGTTGGGGTTGGACTTGGACATCTTCTTGCCGTGGTCGTCACGGACCAGCCCGGTCAGGGCGATCGTGTGGAACGGGGCCTCGCCGTCCATCGCGTACAGCCCGAACATCATCATCCTGGCGACCCAGAAGAAGATGATGTCGTGCCCGGTGAGCAGCACGTCCGTTTGATAGAACTTCGCCAGATCCGGGGTCTGTTCGGGCCAGCCCAGGGTGGAGAAGGGCCACAGGCCGGACGAGAACCAGGTGTCCAGGACATCCGGGTCCTGCGTCCAGCCCTCACCGGAAGGGGGCTGCTCGTCCGGGCCGAGGCAGCGGACCTCGCCGTCGGGCCCGTACCAGACGGGGATGCGGTGGCCCCACCACAGCTGGCGCGAGATGCACCAGTCGAGCATGTTGTCGACCCAGTCGAAGTAGCGTGCCGACATCTCGGCCGGGTGGATCTTCACGCGGCCGTCGCGCACCGCGTCGCCGGCCGCCTGCGCCAGCGGGCCGACGCCGACCCACCACTGCATCGAGAGCCGCGGCTCGATCGTCGTCTTGCAGCGCGAGCAGTGCCCGACGCTGTGTGTGTACGGGCGCTTCTCGGCCGTGATGCGGCCCTGTTCACGCAGGGCGGCGACGATCGAGGAGCGCGCCTCGAAGCGGTCGAGGCCCTCGAACGGGCCGTGCGCCGTGATCACACCGCGCTCGTCCATGACCGTCAGCGCCGGCAGGTCGTGCCGCTGGCCGATGGCGAAGTCGTTCGGATCGTGGGCCGGGGTGACCTTGACGGCACCGGAGCCGAACTCCGGGTCCACGTGCTCGTCGGCGACGACGGGGATGCTGCGGTCCGTCAGCGGCAGCTTGATGTGCCGGCCGAGCAGATGTGCGTACCGCCGGTCGTCCGGGTGGACGGCGACGGCGGTGTCGCCGAGCATCGTCTCGGCACGGGTCGTGGCGACGACCACGGAGTCGTCCGCGCCGTCGCCTCCGCCGTAGCGGATGGAGACCAACTCGCCGTCGTCCTCCTGGTATTCCACCTCGATGTCGGAGATGGCGGTCAGACACCGCGGGCACCAGTTGATGATCCGCTCGGCCCGGTAGATCAGCCCGTCGTCGTACATCTGCTTGAAGACGGTCTGGACGGCGCGCGAGAGGCCCTCGTCCATCGTGAAGCGCTCACGCGTCCAGTCGACGCCGTCGCCGAGGCGGCGCATCTGGCCGAGGATCTTGCCGCCGTACTCCTCCTTCCACTGCCAGACGCGCTCGACGAACTCCTCACGCCCCAAGTCCTGCCGGGACTTGCCCTCTTCGGCGAGCTGCTGCTCGACCTTGTTCTGCGTGGCGATGCCCGCGTGGTCCATGCCCGGCAGCCACAGCGACTCGTAGCCCTGCATGCGCTTGCGGCGGGTGAGGGCGTCCATCAGCGTGTGCTGGAAGGCATGGCCGAGATGGAGCGAGCCCGTGACGTTCGGTGGCGGGATGACGATCGTGTACGGCTGCTTGTCGCTCTTGGCGTCCGCCTCGAAGTAACCGCGAGCTACCCAGCGCTCGTACAGCTCCTCCTCCACCTCGGCCGGTGCGTACTGCGTCGGCAGGTCTGCGGGGGCTGCTGCGTTCGGCCCTCGGGAGTCGGGGCGCTGCGATGAGTTCTCGGTCACGACGGCAGTGTACGGGCGGCAATGTCGCAGTCTCGAATCGGTTTGGGGACCGGTGCAGCACCCGCTTGGGACGTCCGACAGGATGTACGCGGACCGCGCGAGCGCTAGCGCGGCGGCGTCGTCACACGACGCACATCAAACGGAGGGGAAGCGCCGCAATGAGTCAGAACCAGCCTGGGCCTTACGGACAGCAGCCGCCCCCGCCCGGACCGTACGGACAGCCGCCGCAGGGCCCGAATCCGTACGCGCAGGGCGCTCCGGGCGGCGCGCAGGGGCAGCCCGGCTACGGGTACCCGCAGCAGCCGCCCGGTCCGCCGCCCGGACAGCCGGGGGCGCCCGCACAGCCGGGTTACGGCTTCCCGCAGCAGCCGGGCCAGCCGGGCCTTTACGGCCAGCCCGGCCCGTACGGACAGCCGGGGCCGCCGATGCCGCCCTCGGGGGGCGGGATGGCAGGCAAGACGGTCGCCATCGTCGTCGGTTCGCTGGTGATCGTCGGCCTCGTGATCGGCGGCATCTTCCTGTTCGGGGGTGTGGGAGGCGGCGGATCGACGGTCGCCGGCGACGGCAAGAAGTACAAGCTGACGTCGCCGCAGACGGTCGCCGGCGAATACCAGAAGGACAGCGCGGGCACCACGAACGAGATGACGCAGTCGGAGCTCTCCGAGTTCGAGAAGGCGGGCGTCGGCGACCCCAAGAACGAGTACGGCTCGTACAAGTCGGGCAGCGGCGTTTCTGCGAAGCAGATGAACTTCCAGGGCGTCTGGGGCGAGGTCGAGGACCCGGAGGGCACCGTCGACACCGCCTTCGCGAAGATGGCTGAGGACAGCGAGAAGAACGCGGAGCGCACCGGCCGCAAGGCCGAACTGGTCGGCAGCCCCGAGAAGGTGGAGCCGGCCGGTCTCGACGACGACACCGTGATGAAGTGCCAGGTCATCAAGGTCTCTCTGGGCGTCTCCACTTCCAACACCTCGGAGCTCAAGGCGCCGCTGTGCATGTGGGGCGACCACAGCACAGTGGCGATGGTGTCGGCGCAGGACGGCGCGGCGGTGCTCACCGGCAAGAGCATGACGACCGACCAGGTCGCGGAGCTGGCGAAGAAGCTGCGCGACGACGCACGGGTCGAGATCAAGTAGCCCGCAGGGGCAGCCTGAGGGGGTGCCCGGCCCGGTGAGCCGGGCACCCCGTCGCCCGACCGAGGAGAAGCAAGCGATGAGTGACAGTCAGCCGGGCCCGTACGGACAGGAGCGGCCGGAGTCTCCCGGCGCACCGCCCCCCGCACAGCACGGCGGCGACGACGACGGCCGCAAGCCCGGCACCAGCCGGCGCAACACCGCGATAGCCGCTGCCGCGGTCGTCGTCGTGGGTGCCCTCGTCGGCGGCTGGTTCGTACTCGGCTCACCCGGCGACCCTGAGCACCGGCTCACGACGCCCAGGACGGTCGCCGGCGAGTACGAGCGTGACGGCAAGGGCGAGAAGGGCGACGGCAAGGCCTTCGGCAGCAAGAAGGTCCCCGGGATGACGAGCAACGCGGACGTCAGCGCCGAGTACAAGTCCGGCGCCGGCAAGAAGCTGCAACTCGGCGGCGCCTACGGCTCCGTGGAGAATCCGGACAAGGCCGTCGACTGGGTCTTCCAGCAGACCGCCAAGTCGCTGAAGACCGAGACGGGCGCGAAGGCCGAGGGCAGGCTGCAGAAGTTCAAGCCGTCCGCCTTCGACGGCGACGTACTCAAGTGCCAGGAGTACAAGATCTCCAACATGAGCCTGGCCATGTGCAGTTGGGCCGACTCCAGCACCGTCGGCACGGTCTCGTCGATGATCCTCACGAGTGACGGGACGTCGACGAAGCCCGTGGACCTGAAGTCGACGGCTGCACTGACCGCGAAGGTGCGCAAGGACGCTCTCGTCGAGGCCGGCTGACCCAGGACGGTTTCGGTTCCGACGCGACGACGTGAGGGGCGCCCGGCACAGTGCCGGGCGCCCCTCCACGTTCAGACCTCTCGGGCCGGCCGGCCGCTGCCCCGCGGCCGCCGTCACCTCATGCGCTCTTCTCGTGCCGCTCCTGCTCGTTGCCGCGCGAACGGGGCACGAGCGTCGGGTTCACATTCGAGTGGACGACCTCTTCGGTGATCACGACGCGCTCGACGTCCTTGCGGGACGGCACCTCGTACATCACCGACATCAGGACCTCTTCCATGATGGCGCGCAGGCCGCGCGCTCCCGTCCCCCGCAGAATCGCCTGGTCGGCGATCGCTTCGAGCGCGGGACGGTCGAAGTCCAGCTCCACACCGTCGAGTTCGAACAGGCGCTGGTACTGCTTGACGAGCGCGTTGCGCGGCTCCATCAGGATCTGCAGCAACGCCTCGCGGTCGAGGTTGTGCACGCTCGTCATCACCGGCAGACGGCCGATGAACTCCGGGATCATCCCGAACTTCACCAGGTCCTCAGGCATGACGTCCTCGAACTGGTTGCTGTCCTCGATCTCGCGCTTGGAGCGGATGGTGGCGCCGAAGCCGATGCCCTTCGCCCCGGCGCGCGACTCGATGATCTTCTCCAGCCCGGCGAAGGCACCGCCCACGATGAACAGCACGTTCGTCGTGTCGATCTGGATGAACTCCTGGTGCGGGTGCTTCCGTCCGCCCTGCGGCGGCACCGAGGCCGTCGTGCCCTCGAGGATCTTCAGCAGCGCCTGCTGGACGCCCTCGCCGGAGACGTCGCGCGTGATCGACGGATTCTCGCTCTTGCGGGCGACCTTGTCGATCTCGTCGATGTAGATGATCCCCGTCTCGGCCTTCTTGACGTCATAGTCAGCGGCCTGGATCAGCTTCAGCAGGATGTTCTCGACGTCCTCACCGACGTACCCCGCCTCCGTCAGCGCGGTGGCGTCCGCGATCGCGAAGGGGACGTTGAGCATGCGGGCGAGGGTCTGGGCCAGCAGCGTCTTGCCGGAACCGGTGGGGCCGAGCAGCAGGATGTTGGACTTCGCCAGCTCGATGCCGTCGTCCCGGCCCTGCGCGCCGCCGTTCTCGCCGGCCTGCACCCGCTTGTAGTGGTTGTAGACCGCCACCGAGAGGGCCTTCTTGGCTGCCTCCTGGCCGACCACGTAACCCTCGAGGAACTCCGAGATCTCGCGGGGCTTGGGCAGCTCGTCCCAGCGCACCTCCGAGGACTCGGCGAGCTCCTCCTCGATGATCTCGTTGCACAGGTCGATGCACTCGTCGCAGATGTACACCCCTGGGCCTGCGATCAGCTTCTTCACCTGCTTCTGGCTCTTTCCGCAGAACGAGCACTTGAGCAGATCGCCGCCATCACCGATGCGTGCCACGAGGTGCTTCCCCTTCGCCTGGGACCGGTCCATCAGCCGTCGGACCGAGGTACGTGCTCTGACGACGGTACCCTGCCGAGCCGTCGATTTGGGCCCCCCTTGGGACGACTCGGTCGAGGCGTCCCAAGGGGTAACGTCACGTGGGCCGGAGTCAGACTCCCATGCCGACCGACGACTTGCGGGTGGAGACGATCTGGTCGATCAGCCCGTACTCGAGCGACTCCTCGGCCGTGAGGATCTTGTCGCGCTCGATGTCGTCGCGGATCGTCTCGATCTCCTTGGTGGAGTGCTTCGCCAGCATCTCCTCCAGCTGGACACGCATGCGCTGGATCTCGTTCGCGGCGATCTCCAGGTCCGAGACCTGACCGCGGCCCGTCTCGCTGTAGGGCTGGTGGATCAGGATGCGTGCGTTGGGAAGCGCCATCCGCTTGCCGGGGGTGCCGGCCGCGAGCAGCACGGCGGCGGCGGAGGCCGCCTGGCCCATGCAGACCGTCTGGATGTCCGGCTTCACGAACTGCATGGTGTCGTAGATCGCCGTGAGCGCCGTGAAGGAGCCGCCGGGCGAGTTGATGTACAGCGAGATGTCACGGTCCGGATCCATCGACTCCAGGCACAGCAGCTGCGCCATGATGTCGTTGGCCGAGGCGTCGTCGATCTGGACGCCGAGGAAGATCACGCGCTCCTCGAAGAGCTTCGCGTACGGGTCGTACTCGCGCACACCCTGCGAGGTGCGCTCCACGAAGCGCGGAACGATGTAGCGGGACTCGGGCTGCGGGCCCGTGAAGCGGCCCTCGGAGGCGTAGGTGCTCTCCGCGCCGGGGCGGCCGCCGGGGGCGGGGAGTCCGGAAGAATTCGTCATCGGAGCCTTCTCCTGGTGATGGGCTGACTGCGGTCGCTGCGCTGTTGCTGAGCCTGCTGTCCTGCGGCGCGGCTCACGCACCCGTACCGCCGCCTCCCGGAAGCTGTGCAGCCCTGCCGTACACCTCGTCGATCAGGCCGTAGTCCTTGGCCTCCTCGGCGGAGAACCAGCGGTCGCGGTCCGCGTCACGGGTCCACTGCTCGATGGTCTGGCCGGTGTGCTGGGCAGAGAGCTCCGCCATCTTCTTCTTCGTACGCAGCAGCTGCTCGGCGTGGATCTTGATGTCCGAGGCGGAGCCGGCCAGACCAGCGGAGGGCTGGTGGATCAGGATGTCCGCGTTCGGCAGCGCGAAGCGCTTGCCGTGGGTGCCGGCGCTCAGCAGGAACTGGCCCATCGAAGCGGCGAGGCCCATCGCGATGGTGACCACGTCGTTCTTGATGTACTGCATGGTGTCGTAGATCGCCATGCCGGCCTGGATCGAGCCACCGGGGCTGTTGATGTAAAGGAAGATGTCCTTGTCCGGGTCGGCTGCCAGGAGCAGCAACTGAGCGGTGATCTGGTTTGCGATCTCGTCGTCCACGGGCTGGCCGAGGAAGATGATCCGCTCGTTGAGCAGCCGGTTGTAGACCTGGTCGCCGAGGCCACCACCAATCTGCTCACCGGCGGCCGAAGGCATCGGAAGCGTCACGTGTCCACCTGCTCGTGTCCGGACGGTAGCCGAAGGCGTGCCGTCTCTGGGGTCTTCATGCACTTGGGACCCTAACGCGCGGCACCGGCGGAGCCATCCCGGATCAGGAGCTGTTCGCTGTCAGCGCAGGTCCCACAGGCCCTCTGTGCAGCCCGGAAGCCCGCGCACCGAAGGGTGCGCGGGCCCGCGTGCTTACCGCCGCGGTGCGTGCTGCGGAAGGGCGCGGAGAGGACGGAGGTCAGCTCTCCGACTTCTTCTCCTGCTCCTCGCCGGAGCCCTGCTCCTCGGTCTCCCCGGCGTCCGCCGCGGCGGCCTGCGCCGGCTCCCCGCCGGCTTCGGCGTCCGCACCGGTTTCGACCGTCTCGGCGGTCTCGTCCTCGTCGTCCAGGTCGACCGCCTCGCCGTTGGTGTCCTTGACGGTGGCCTTCTCAACGACGGTCGCCAGCGCCTTGCCGCGGGCCACCTCGCCGACGAGCATCGGCACCTGGCCGCCCTCGACGACGGCCTGCGCGAACTGGTCCGGGCTCATACCGGAGGACTGTGCACGGCGCATCAGGTGCTCGGTCAGCTCTTCCTGGCTGACGTTGAGCTTCTCGGTGCTGACCAGCTCGTCGAGGACGAACTGGGTGCGGATGCCCTTCTCCGCCTGCTCCTTGAGCTCGGCGTCGAAGTCCTCCTCGGACTTCTCCTGCATCTGCAGATACGTCGCCAGGTCGAGGCCCATCTGACCGAGCTGGTTGTTGACGAGGTTGTCCTTGCGGGTGCCGACCTCTTCCGCGAGGAGCTTGTCCGGGACGGGGACCTCGACGAGTTCGAGGAGTGCGTCGAGCACCTTCTCCTGTGCCTCGGTGGCCTGCTCGTACTTCTTCTGCTGTCCGAGGCGCTTGCGGCTGTCCTCGCGCAGCTCCTCAAGGGTGTCGAACTCGCTTGCCAGCTGGGCGAAGTCGTCGTCCAGGGCGGGCAGTTCACGCGCGGAGACCGTCTCGACCTTCACCGAGACCTCGGCCTCCTTGCCGGCGGCGGAGCCGCCCTTGAGCTCGGAGGTGAAGGTGGCTTCGCCACCGGCCTCGAGGCCGGTGACGGCGTCGTCGATGCCTTCGAGAAGCTCGCCCGAGCCGATCGTGTAGTCGATGCCCTCGGCGACGCCGTCCTCGAGGACCTCGCCGTCGACCTTCGCCTGCAGGTCGACCTTGACCACGTCGCCCTCGGCCGCGGCGCGCTCGACGAGCGTGGTGGAGGCGAAGCGCTCACGAAGCTGCTCGACGGACTTGTCCACCTCCTCGTCGGAGACCTCGGCGGCCTCGACCTCGACCTCGATGCCCGAGTAGTCCGGGATCTCGATCTCGGGGCGGATGTCGACCTCGGCGGTGAAAGCCAGGAGCTCGTTGTCCTTCAGGTCGGTGATGTCGACCTCGGGCTGGCCGAGCGGGTTGAGCTCGCCCTCTTCGACAGCCGACTGGTAGAGCTTCGGAAGCGCGTCGTTGACGGCTTCCTCCAGCACCGCGCCGCGTCCGAACCGCTGGTCGATCACCCGGGCAGGGATCTTGCCCTTGCGGAAACCCGGGACGGTGACCTGCTGGTTGATCTTCTTGTACGCCGCGTCGAGGCTGTCCTTGAGCTCCTCGAAGGGCACCTCGACTGTGAGCCGAACCCGGGTGGGGTTCAGGGTCTCCACGGCGCTCTTCACGGTCGGTCTCCTTGGGGCTGACTGCTTGGGGATTTCACGCTCTGCCGGGCGCCCCGCAAACGGCTCGGAATCCGGACACGACACAGGCTCGCGCGTCTTGCATAGTACGTGGTCGGGGTGGCCGGATTCGAACCGACGACCTTCCGCTCCCAAAGCGGACGCGCTACCAAGCTGCGCCACACCCCGTCGGTGCGACACGTAGAGTACATGCACTACGATGCACTCCGTGCCGCTCCGAGCGTCCTTCCGGCCAAGGCCGTGACGACGCCGGATTCACGGCCTGGAATCCCGTCACCGACGTATATGGGGCGGGGCACTTGCGGGCGTAGCTCAATGGTAGAGCCCTGGTCTTCCAAACCAGCTACGCGGGTTCGATTCCCGTCGCCCGCTCGGAAAGCGCGAAGGGCCGGTCCCCGGTGGGGCCGGCCCTTCGGCGTGCACCGAGTCCTCGGTGCCGGTGTGCACTTGTGACTGCGCGGCCGGGCTGCGCGGTGCGGGCGCGCGGGGCGCGGACGCCCGGGCAGCTCAGAAACTGATCTGGTTGACCATGTCCGCAAGCGAGTTCATGAACCGGTTGACGGACGGCGCTATGTCGGTCGAGGCCAGGAAGAAGCCGAAGAGCACCGCCACGATGGCGGGCCCAGCCTTGATCGACCCACCCCGGATCATCACCACCAGGATGACTGCCAACAGCAGCACCACAGACAGTGAAATGGCCACAACTGATCACACCCTCGCGGTCGGAACGCCTCACGGCCGAGGGGCCCGTCGCCACCACTGCCCCCGCCGCGGACCATCGTGCCACCAAGTCGCGTGCGCGTGGAGCTGGGTGACGAATCATCGGCCATGGGACCTTCCCCGGTCGTTGCGGTTCTCCCCCGCGCGCACACCCTCTACACGCCCCGGGCACACTCGTGACGCATCTCCCACCGCGTGCCGGGGCGTATTACGTACGGAAATTCGGGACGCGCCACACCGATCAATGCGCTGCGCAGCGGTAATGCAACATGTGCAAGAGCGCGCCATGACTCCGCGCCATCGCCGGCGCGAATTGGCCGCGCACGGCCGGGTGTTGTGGAGTCGATCACAACGGGTTCCGGAAACGGTATGACCGGGAAGCAATCAAGCCCCGATGGGGCTGCAGACCAGCTGTCGGCGTGGCGTCCGAGTGTCCGGTTATGACGGACATGTCGCAGCAGAACACCCTGTCGGAGGGGCATCGCCGCAGGAAATCCTGGCTGACGGACGTATGTCGAAAACTGTTCCGGGTAGGCGTGTTGGAATCTCGCCAAGAATTTACGCCTCGCAGGTTTGACCGCTAAGGTGCGACAGATGTTGCACGCTGGTTATGAGCGGGCACCGCTCCCCCCGGTCCGCCAGGAGTCCCCCTCCGCGACGAGTGACGCGTCCGCGGAGCCGCCGGCCAAGGTCAAGAAAAAGCCCGCGGACCAGCGGGACCCCTTTCTCGACAACGCGAA
Source organism: Streptomyces sp. DSM 116795 (assembly GCF_055792905.1). Lineage (NCBI taxonomy): Bacteria > Bacillati > Actinomycetota > Actinomycetes > Kitasatosporales > Streptomycetaceae > Streptomyces > Streptomyces sp. DSM 116795. The sequence continues at coordinate 5,237,814 of NZ_CM147707.1, read as the reverse complement.
GTACCTCACGATCGTGCTCGTCGCGATCGGGCACGTGTGGGATCCCCTGCGCGACGACAGCCGCATGGCCGGCGCGCTCTACTTCGTGCTCTACGCCTTCCACATGCCGGCGTTCATCATCGTCTCCGGCTACCTCTCGCGCAGCTTCGAGGGCAAGCCCCGGCAGATCAAGCGGCTCGTGACCGGCGTGCTCGTGCCGTATGTGGTCTTCCAGACGGTCTACACCTTCTTCATGCGGTGGGCCAGCGACAACCCCGACCGGGAGTTCAAGTACCAGGAGCCGGGCTTCGCACTGTGGTTCCTCGTCGCCCTCTTCCTGTGGCGGCTGACCACCCCGCTGTGGAAGAGCCTGCGCTGGCCGCTGCCCGTCGCCCTGGCCATCGCGGTCGCCGCCGGGGTCACGCCCAGCATCAACAGCGACCTGAACCTGATGCGGGTTGCCACCTTCCTGCCGTACTTCGTGCTCGGCCTCCAACTGCGGCCCGAGCACTTCCAGATCATCAAGCGGCGCAGGTTCCGGCTGATGGCGCTGCCGGTCTTCGCCGGGGCACTGCTGGTCGCCTACTGGGCCGTGCCCCGGATGTCCAAGGGCTGGTTCCTGCACGACAAGGCCTCGCAGGAGCTCGGGGCGCCCGCATGGGTCGGCGGTGTGATGACGCTCGCCACCTTCGGCTGCGGGCTCGTGCTGACCGCCGCTTTCCTCGCGCTGGTGCCTCGACGGCACATGTGGTTCACGAGCCTCGGCGCCGGCACGCTGTACGCGTATCTGATCCACGTCTACCCGATCAAGATCTCGCGTGAGTTCGAGTGGTACGACATGGAGTGGGTCGACCATCCCGTCAGCCGCGTGGTGATCACGTTGATGGCCGCGGCGATGATGACCGTCCTGTGCACCTGGCCCGTACGCCGCGCCTTCCGTTTCGTCATGGAGCCGAAGATGGAGTGGTTCTTCAGGCGGGACGCGGGCGAACAGGCACGCGCACGCGAGAAGGGTTCCGCGGCCGCGCACACGCCGGGTCATGCGGCTCCCGCACCGCCGGTCACGCCCGCGGCTCCGGAGGGGCCGGAGCAGTCCGGCTCGAAGGAGTTCGCCCGGTCCGGTTCGTCCTCGTCGTACGGGACGTCCGCCACGGGATCGCACAGCGGGAGCGGCGGCGGCAAGCACGCCAGGTAGGCGGACGCCGCACGCGGGCACCACGCCCGCACAGAGTCGGACGGGAACACTGCGCAGGGCCGGGCCTACGGGGCCGGCCCTGGCGGCTGTTCCGTACCAACCGGTCCCGACCCCGGCGCCCGGCGCGCACCCCGTGGTGGACCGCGCACCCGCGGACCGCGGACGTCTCCCGGCGGCTCAGCCGCGGCAGAGCAGGAGCAGTGCGCGGTCGTCGTTGACGTCCCGCGCCACCGTCTCTATCAGGTGCCAGGCGGCACCGTGGAAGCCGGAGGCCACGTGGCGGTCGGCCTCGCCGGTGAGCCGGTCGATTCCGTCCGCCAGATCCCGCTCGGAGGTCTCGACGAGGCCGTCTGTGAACAGCATCAGTACGTCACCGTGGAGCAGCGTCCCCTTCACGGGGTCGAACTGAGCTCCCTCGTAGACGCCGAGCAGAGGGCCCTCGCCCGACTTCTCCTCCCACTTGCCGGTGCCCGCGCCCCGCTGAAGGGCGGGCACGTGACCCGCCGAGAAGAGTTCGTAGTCGCCGCTGTCCAGGTCGAGGACGAGATGCACGGACGTGGCGAAGCCCTCGTCCCAGTCCTGCCGGAGCAGATAGGCGTTGGCGGCGGGCAGGAAGGCGTGCGGGGGCAGGGACCCCAGCAGGCCCCCGAAGGCTCCGGAGAGCAGCAGCGCCCGCGAGCCCGCGTCCATGCCCTTCCCCGACACGTCCGTCAGCACGACCTCGAGGGTGCGCTCCCCCGTGCCGGTGCGCGCTGCGACGACGAAGTCGCCCGAGAAGGACTGCCCGCCGGCGGGCCGCAGCGCCATCTCGCGGTGCCAGCCGCGCGGAAGCCTGGGCAGCTTGCTCTGTACGCGGATGCGTTCGCGAAGGTCGAAGAGCATCGTGCCGCCGCGCCGCCACGGGACGCCGACCCGGCTGCGGAACTGGGCGATCAGCAGGCCGGACAGCCCGGCGGTGGCCACGACCAGGATCGTGCCGGGCGTGACCCGGCCGGCGCCGTCCTGGTACGGGCCCAGCATCGCGGACTCCACGATGAGGGCGCCCGCGGCCGACGCGTAGAGCGCCAGGAGACTGGCCGGGCGCAGCAGCAGGCCGCCGGCGATGAGCGGCATCACGAGCGCTTCCGGGGCGGCCCACAGCGGCATCATCACGGTCAGCACGGTCAGCGCCGGAATCGTGAGAAGCAGCGCACTGAAGGCGAGCCAGTCGGAGACGCCGCCTCGGAAATAGTCGACGGCGGAACGGCGCAGCCCTGTCCGAGCCCGGTGCCACGCTCTTCGCGCCTTGTGCAACCGGGCCTTGGGGGGTGTGAGGCTCGGACGACGTACCGCCATGCAGAAGGACCTTATCGAGCCTTTGACCAGTGCGTCGATTCCGTTCACGAGGTGCACGAACGACGGAACGTGCATACGCACGTGCACTTGCCTCCCGGGGCGCGGAAATATGTTCGCTCTTTCTCAAAGCCCCTGCTAGAGAAGGCGCATGACCACAGAGTTGCGCCGGCTGCGCCGGTCCGAATGGGACCTCTGGTACGACGGAATTCTTCGCGCTTTCGGAGTCGCCGGAGACCTCGACCGGGAGCTGTACCGGGAGTTGACCGAAATCGACCGGTCGGTCGGTGCGTGGGACGGCGGTGAAATCGTCGGCTCGTCGAGCCTGATCTCCTTCCGTATGACCGTGCCCGGCAGTGCGGCCGTACCGGTGGCGGGCCTGTCGATGGTGACAGTGGCGGCCACGCACCGGCGTCGCGGAATCCTCCGTTCCATGATGCGGAGGCAGTTGGACGAGATCCGGGCTGCCGGAGTGGAGCCGCTCTCGGTCCTCACGGCCTCCGAACCGGGCATCTACGGACGGTTCGGTTACGGCATGGCGACGCGCAAGCTCGACGCCGACATCGAAACCCACCGGGTCGCTCTGGACGTGCCGCCGGAGTCGGACCGTCTGCGGCTGCGGATCGTGAACGATCCGGTGTCCGTGCTCGACGCGTGTGAGGCCGTCTACGCCCGCCGGGTCCCCGAGCGGGCGGGGATGCTGGAGCGCCGGCCGGGCTGGGAGCGCCAGCCGCTGAAGGACCCGCCGGCAGGGCGCGAGGGCACCACCGCGCCGGCCTGTCTGCTGGCGGAGGACGAGAAGGGCGAGGTGCGCGGCTATGCGCGGTACGCCCTCAAGTCCGGCGGCGACGACCACGGCGCCCCGGACGGCCAGGTGGTGCTGCGCGATCTGGAGGCGCTGGACACCGCCGCGTACGGGGCCCTGTGGCGCTGTCTCTTCGACATGGATCTGATGCGGGTGCTGCGCGTACGCAACCGTCCCGTCGACGACGCCTGGCTGCACATGGTGGGCGACAGCGTGCGGCTGTGCCGGCCGCGCTGGCGGGACTCGCTGTTCGCGCGGCCGGTGGAGGTGGGGGCGGCCCTGGCGGCGCGTACGTACAGCGGGCCCGTCGATGTGGTCCTCGATGTGGAGGACGCCTTCTGCCCCTGGAACGAGGGCCGTTGGCGGCTCTCGGGCGACGGCGGGGGCGCGACGTGCGAGCGTACCGGCGATTCGGCTGAACTTGCGCTGTCCGTACGGGAGTTGGGCGCCGCCTATCTGGGCGGGACCTCGCTGCGGGCGCTCGCCTCGGCGGGCCGGGTACGGGAGTTGCGCGAGGGCGCGCTGGCCGCGGCGTCCAGCGCCTTCGCGACGGATGTGGCGCCGTGGCTGCCGCACGGCTTCTGATGACGTGGCGGTTCTGAAGGGACGGAGCCGCCGGCTGGCGCCTGCGGGCGCGGGTGGGCGGAACGGGGCGGCCGGATCGGGCGGTCAGGCCGGCTGGCAGGCGGGGCACCAGAAGAGGTTGCGCGCCGCCAGCCCGGCCGTGCGGACCGGCTCACCGCAGACGTGGCACTCCATCCCGGCCCGCCGGTAGACGTACACCTCGCCGCCGTGGTCGTCGACCCGCGGGGCGCGCCCCATGGCTTCCGGAGTGTGGTGGGGGCGCACGGTGTCGATGCGGTTGTTGCGCACGCCCTCATGCATCAACTCGACGAGGTCGGCCCATACCGCGTCCCACTCCGTGCGGCTGAGGCCGCGCCCCGGGCGGTACGGGTCGATGCCGTGCCGGAAGAGCACCTCGGCACGGTAGACGTTGCCGACGCCCGCGACGATCTTCTGGTCCATCAGCAGTGCCGCGATGGTGGTGCGGCTGCGGGAGACGCGTGACCAGGCGTCCTCGGGATCGGCGTCCTCGCGCAGCGGATCGGGGCCGAGCCTGTCCTCGACCGCGAGCTTCTCGGCCTCGGTGATCAGCTCGCAGCGGGTCGGGCCGCGCAGATCGGCGTATACGCCTCCGCCGTCGTCACCGTCACCGTCACCGTCGATTCTCAGCCGTACCTGCCCGACGGGCGCGGGCGCCGGACCCGTACCGAAGGTGAACTTGCCGTACAGGCCGAGGTGTACGTGCACCCAGCCCGCCCCGTCGAAGCCGAGGAAGAGGTGCTTGCCGTGGGCGTCGGCCTCCGCGAGGACCTGCCCGTCGACCAGGCCGGCTCCGTCGGAGAACTTGCCCTGCGGGCTGGCGGCCCGCACCTTGCGGCCGCCGAAGCCCGCCCGGAAGTCCTGGGCGAGCCGGTGGACCGTGTGCCCCTCGGGCATGCGGTCAGGACTCCGGGTGGTGTGGCGGCACGGACGGCAGCTGCCCCGTGACCTCGTACGCGGAGAGCATGTCGATGCGGCGCTCGTGCCGCTCCCCTTGCGAGAAGGGCGTGGCCAGGAACGTCTCCACGAACTTCAGCGCCTCGTCCGTGGTGTGCATCCGCGCGCCGATGCTGACCACGTTGGCGTTGTTGTGCTCGCGCGCCAGCGACGCCGTCTCCTCGCTCCAGGCCAGCGCGCAACGCACGCCCCTGACCTTGTTCGCGGCCATCTGCTCGCCGTTGCCGGAGCCTCCGACGACGATGCCGAAGGCCTCGCTGTCATGCGCCGTGCGCTCGGCGGCGCGCAGGCAGAAGGGCGGGTAGTCGTCGGCCGCGTCGTAGATGTGAGGGCCGCAGTCGACGGGCTCGTGCCCGGCCGACCGCAGCCACTCGACGAGGCGGTTCTTGAGTTCGTAGCCGGCATGATCGGAGCCGAGGTACACGCGCATGGCGCCGAGTCTATGACGCACCGCCGGAGGGCTCGGCACCGGGCGTGACCTCGGACGACGGCGTCGTCAGCCGCGGCGGCCCGCCAGCTTCCAGGCGCCCGGCAGCGCGATCATCGCGAGCACCGCTTTGAGCAGGTCCCCGACGAGGAAGGGCACCAGACCCGCCGCGACCGCCTCGGACGGCGACATGCCGGTGGCGACGGCGAGGTAGGGCACGCCCACCGCGTACGTCAGGGCCATGCCGGCGGCCATCGTCCCGGCCGTGCGCAGCGGCCCCCGGTCACCGCCGCGCCGTGCCAGGGCGCCCACGACGGTGGCGGCGAGCAGCATCCCGAGCACGTAGCCGAACGACGGCATCGCCACGCCCGAGGAAGCCTCGGCGAACCACGGCATCCCGGCCGCTCCCGCCAGCGTGTACAGCGCCATGGCGAGGAAGCCGCGGCGTGCGCCGAGCCCGGCGCCGACGAGGAGCGCCGCGAAGGTCTGCCCGGTGACGGGGACCGGCGATCCCGGTACGGGAACGGCGAGTTGGGCCGCGAGGCCGGTCAGCGCGGCACCGCCGAGAACCAGGACCGCGTCGCGTATGTACGCGCGGGGCCCGGCGACGGAGGCCGGGGCCGGGGTGAGCACATCGGCGAGAACGGTGCCGGGGCGGGGGTCGGCGGCGGGTGTGAGGGCGCTCATCGGGCGGCTCCGAGTTGTTTGTCGTTACGGATGTCGGTGCGGATGTCGGTGTGGATGTCCGTACGGATGTCCGTACCGAGGTCGGTACGGATGTGTTCGGGGTGCGAACCGTTCGACGCTAGCCGAAGCCGCGCCGGAGCGATGTGAGCGGTCAGACAGCGCTCGCGCCCGGGAGCCCCCGAACCCACGGCCCTGCACCTCCGCCGCCGCGGAACACCGTTCGCTTGAGCCCCCCTTGAGCGGTCCGTCCACGGGCCGCCTGATCAGCCGTGCGGGCCCGCTGCGAGACTGGATTACCGCTACAACGACCACCCGCAGTCTTTCTCAGGAACGGCCTTTCATGACGCGCACCGAGCTGTCCGACGCGCCACCTCCCAGCCCTGGAGGGTCCAGAACCGACCAGGGGCAGTCGGCTCTTTCCCACGGCCTCAAGCAGCGCCATCTGTCCATGATCGCCCTCGGCGGTGTGATCGGGGCCGGGCTCTTCGTGGGCTCCGGCGCGGGGATCGCCGCCGCCGGTCCGTCGATCGTCCTCGCCTACGCGGCGTCAGGTCTGCTCGTCATGCTCGTGATGCGCATGCTGGGCGAGATGTCGGCGGCGAACCCGGCGTCGGGGTCCTTCTCCGTACACGCGGAGCGCGCGCTCGGACCGTGGGCCGGATTCACGGCGGGCTGGATCTACTGGGTGCTGCTGTGCGTCGCGATCGCGACCGAGGCGACGGCGGCCGCGGACATCGCCACGCAGTGGCTGCCGGGCACCGAACCGTGGATGTGGGTCGCGCTGTTCATGGCGCTGTTCTGCCTGACGAACCTCGTGGCCGTACGCAACTTCGGTGAGACCGAGTTCTGGTTCGCGGCGCTGAAGATCTTCGCGATCACGGCCTTCCTGCTGCTGGGCGCGATCGCCGTCGCCGGCCTGCTGCCGGGCGTCGACGCTCCCGGCACGGCCAACCTCACCGGCGAGGGCGGCTTCCTGCCCACCGGCACGAACGGCCTCGTCGTCGGCCTGCTCGCCTCCGTCTTCGCCTATGGCGGCCTGGAGACGGTGACCATCGCCGCCGCCGAGTCCGAGGACCCGGTCAGGGGCGTCGCCAAGGCGGTGCGCACGGCGGTGTGGCGGATCGCCGTCTTCTACGTGGGCTCGATGCTCGTGATCGTCACGCTGATCCCGTGGGACGACAAGTCGGTGGTCGCAGGCCCGTACGCAGCCGTGCTCGACCACATCGGCATCCCGGCCGCGGCCCAGGTCATGAACATCGTGGTGCTGGTCGCGCTGCTGTCCGCGATGAACGCCAACATCTACGGTGCCTCCCGCATGGCCTTCTCCCTCATCGCCCGCGGCCAGGGCCCGGGATTCCTCGGGAAGGTCAGCGCGAGCGGGGTGCCGCGCGCGGCCGTCGTCGCCTCGTCCGTCTTCGGCTTCGCCGCGGTGCTGCTGAACTTCTGGTGGCCGGACACGGTCTTCCAGTGGCTGCTGAACACGGTCGGCGCCGCGACGCTCGTGGTGTGGGGCTTCATCGCGGTCTCCCAACTGGTCAGCAGGCGCCGCCTGGAACGCGAGGCGCCGGAAAAGCTCGTGGTGAAGATGTGGGGCTTCCCGGTGCTGACGGTGATCGCGCTGCTGGGCATCCTCGCCGTGCTCGTACTGATGCTGCGCGAGGGCGACACCCGTACGCAGCTGGCCTTCACCGGCTGCCTGACCGTCGTGCTGATCGCGACGGGCCTGGCCCGGCAGAAGGCGCGGCCGCGCGGCGGCGACCAAGCGGACGGCGCGGACCCCGCGAACGGCTCCGGCGGCGCGGACCGCGGGAACGGCGCGGACGGCTCCACCGGCACGAAGCCGGGTGGCGGCGCGAGCTGACGGTCAGCGCCGGAGACGCAGCCGCGAGGCATGACGGAGCGGTCCCGCACTGCGGGGCCGCTCCGTTTCTCTGCTGCTGTTGCTGGTAGCGTCCTCTTGCAAGTAATGTGCAATAAGCCCCGAGGAGAGAACGCCCATGGCCTTGTATTCGCTGCCTGAGCTGCCGTACGACTACTCCTCACTGGAGCCGGTCATCAGCGGCGAGATCATCGAGCTGCACCACGACAAGCACCATGCCGGTTATGTGAAGGGCGCCAACGACACGCTGGAACAGCTCGCCGAGGCCCGCGAGCAGGACCAGTGGGGCGCGGTGAACGGCCTGGAGAAGAACCTGGCGTTCCACCTCTCGGGGCACATCCTGCACAGCATCTACTGGCAGAACATGACCGGTGACGGCGGCGGCGAGCCCCTGGAGAAGGACGGGACGGGCGAGCTCGCGGACGCCATCGCCGAGTCCTTCGGCTCCTTCGCCAGGTTCAGGTCCCACCTGTCCAAGGCGGCGGCCACCACCCAGGGCTCCGGCTGGGGTGTGCTGGCGTACGAGCCGGTGACCGGGCGCCTCATCGTGGAACAGGTCTACGACCACCAGGGCAACGTCGGCCAGGGCAGCGTGCCCATCCTGGTCTTCGACGCCTGGGAGCACGCCTTCTACCTGCAGTACCGCAATCAGAAGGTCGACTTCGTCGAGGCCATGTGGCGAGTGGTCAACTGGCAGGACGTCAGCAGGCGTTACGCCGCCGCGAAGCAGAAGGGCGACACCCTGCTCACGCCGCTGTAGAGCACCCGGGGCCCTGGGCGCCCCGGCACGGACCTCCTGCCCTCGTGATCGTCTTCTCACCTTCACCGGGCAGGCGGAGAGAAAGGGAGGGCCCCCGTACGGACGTGACGTACGGGGGCCCTCCTGTCTGTGCGGCCCTGCGCACCGCCCGCGGACGCTCCGCGCGGACTCGCGAGCTCCGCGGACTCCGAAGCGCGTCAGTCGTCGAAGACGGGACCGACGTCCCGGGTGCGCTTGATCTCGTAGAAGCCGGGCGTGGAGGCCACCATCAGCGTGCCCTCCCACAGCTTCGCCGCCGCATCGCCCTTGGGCGCCGGGGTGACCACGGGCCCGAAGAACGCTATCCGCGACCCGTCGGCACCCGGCACGGCGATCACGGGAGTGCCGACGTCCTGGCCGACGAGGTCGATGCCCTCCTTGTGCGAGGCGCGCAGGGCCTCGTCGTACTCGGTGGAGTCCGCGGCGTCCGCCAGGTCGGCCGGCAGACCGGCCTCTTCGAGGGACTCCTCCAGCAGTTCCCGCGACAGCTCCTGCCCGCGGTTGTGCAGGCGGGTGCCGAGGGCGGTGTAGAGAGGTCCGAGCGCCTCGCCGCCGTGCTTCTGCTCCGCCGCGATGCACACGCGTACGGGGCCCCAGGCGGAGGCGAGCAGCTCCCGGTAGCCCTCAGGCAGCTCGTCCAGCTTGTTCTCGTTGAGGACGGCGAGGCTCATCACGTGCCAGCGCACCTCCACGGGCCTGACCTTCTCCACCTCCAGCATCCAGCGGGAGGTCAACCACGCCCACGGGCACCTGGGGTCGAACCAGAAGTCGGCGACGGTCTTCTCTGTCATTGCACGTTCTCCTCGGCTCTCCTGGACAGGGGCTCTGCTGGACAAGAAAGGGTGGTCCGGCTGCTGCGGCAACGCACGAACCCGCGCCGCAATTCCCGAGTGTGCGGTACGTGTGCCGCGTGAAATGCTGAGGCGGCGTCGCCGGGGCCGGTTTCCGGAGGAGTCCGGGAAGCCGAAAAGCCCGAGAAAACCGAGAAAAACCGAGAAGAGGAGCCACGCCGTGCCCGGAGAGAACCTGACCCAGCACGAGGCACAGCGACGGGCCGGGCTGCTGACCGTGGACGGCTACGAGGTGGCGCTGGACCTGCGCTCGGCCACCTCTCCCCCGCCGGCGAAGGGGCCCCGTACCTTCCGTTCGACGACGACGATCCGCTTCCGCTGCTCGGAGCCGGGCGCTTCCAGCTTCGCGGACCTCGTGGCGCCCAGCGTGCACTCGGTGACCCTCAACGGGCGCTCCCTGAACGCCGACACCGTCTTCGACGGCTCCCGCATCGCCCTCGACGGGCTGGAGGCGCAGAACGAGCTCGTCGTCGACGCTGCCTGCGCCTACAGCCGTACGGGCGAGGGCCTGCACCACTTCCTCGACCCCGAGGACGGCGAGGTCTACCTCTACACGCAGTACGAACCGGCCGACGCCCGCAGGGTTTTCGCCAACTTCGAGCAGCCCGACCTCAAGGCCCGCTTCACCTTCACCGTCACCGCGCCCGCCCGCTGGACGGTGCTGAGCAACGGCGAGCGGCGCGGTGAGCCGGAGCGCCTCGACGAAGGCGGGGCGGCCTGCTGGCGGTTCGCACCGACCGAGCCCATCTCGACGTACATCACAGCGGTGGTCGCGGGGCCGTACCACTACGTCACCGACACATACCGGCGCACGCCCGAAGGGGAGGGCGGTGAGCTGGAGATCCCCCTCGGCGCGCTGTGCCGCAAAGGGCTGGCCAAGCACTTCGACGCCGACGACGTCTTCACCGTCACCAAGCAGGGCCTGGACTTCTTCCACGACCACTTCGGCTTCCCCTACCCCTTCGGCAAGTACGACCAGGCCTTCGTCCCGGAGTACAACCTCGGCGCGATGGAGAACCCGGGGCTGGTCACGTTCCGCGAGGAGTTCGTCTTCCGCGGGAAGGTCACCGAGGCGTCGTACGAGCACAGGGCGAACGTCATCCTGCACGAGATGGCGCACATGTGGTTCGGCGATCTGGTCACCATGCGCTGGTGGGACGACCTGTGGCTGAAGGAGTCCTTCGCGGACTACATGGGCGCGCTGGCGCTGGTGGAGGCGACGCGGTTCAAGGACGGCTGGATCACCTTCGCCAACCGCCGCAAGTCCTGGGCCTACCGGGCCGACCAGCTGCCCTCCACGCATCCCGTCACGGCGGACATCCGGGACCTCGAGGACGCCAAGCTCAACTTCGACGGGATCACCTACGCCAAGGGCGCGTCCGTGCTCAAACAGCTCGTCGCGTACGTGGGACGGGACACCTTCCTGGAGGGTGCGCGGCGCTACTTCCAGCGGCACGCGTGGGGCAACACCACGCTGGCCGACCTGCTCGCGGTCCTGGCGGAGACCTCGGGCCGCGACATGGACGAGTGGGCGCGGGCGTGGCTTCAGACCGCCGGGGTCAACTCGCTGTCGCCGCGGGTCACTTGCGATGCCGACGGGCGGATCACCGAGCTCGCCGTGGTCCAGGAGGCGCCGGAGGAGCATCCCGTCCTGCGGCCGCACCGCGTCGCCGTCGGGCTCTACCGGCACGAGGGCCTGGAGCGCGGGCTCGTGCGCTATGCGCGGGCGGAGGCGGACGTGCGGGGTGCCCGTACGGTCGTCGGGGAGCTGACCGGGGCGGAGCGACCGGATCTGGTGCTGGTCAACGACGACGACCTGACGTACTGCAAGATCCGCTTCGACGTGGGCTCGCTGGCGTCGCTCCGTGCTCACCTCGGCGAGCTCGCGCCGCCCGGACCGACGGCCGCGCGGGACACGGCGCCGGAGGCGGACGGCGGCCACAACCCGTCGCTGTCCAGGGCCCTTTGCTGGTCCGCGATGTGGAATCTGACACGCGACGCTCTGATGCCCGCGAGGGACTTCATCTCGCTGGTGCTCTCCTTCGCGAGCACCGAATCGGACGTCGGCGTACTTCAGATGCTGCACGCCTGGTGCCGCTCCGCCGTGGTCCACTACTCCGCGCCCGAGCGGCGGACGGAGTCCCGGCGTGCGCTGGCTGAGGGCGCGCTGAGCGGGCTGCGGCTGGCGGAGCCAGGCAGCGGGCACCAGCTGGCGTGGGCGCGCTTCTTCGCCGCGGTCGCCACCGAGGAGAAAGATCTGCGGCTGCTGCGGGGGCTGCTCGGCGCTCCGGGCCCGGACGGCTCGAAGGACGACGGCGCCGCGCGTATCGACGGGCTCGTCGTCGACCAGGAGCTGCGCTGGACGTTCCTGGAGACGCTCGCCGCGCGCGGCGAGGCCGACGCGGAGCTGCTCGACGCCGAACTCGCCCGCGACGACACGGCGTCGGGGAAGCGGCACCATGTGCGCTGCCTCGCGGCACGCCCCTCGGCGGAGGTCAAGGCACAGGCGTGGGATGCGGTGATGACGTCCGACCGGCTCTCCAACGCCCTTGTCGAGGCCACGATCGCCGGGTTCGCGCAGCCCGGGCAGCAGGAGCTTACGGCGCCGTACACGCAGCCTTACTTCGATGCCCTGGAGGAGATCTGGCGTACGCGCTCGATCGAGATCGCCATGGCCGTCGTACGGGGTCTCTACCCGGATCTGCAGGGGGACCAGGCCACGCTCGACGCGACGGACGCGTGGCTCACCGCGCACGAGGACGCGGCTCCCGCGCTTCGCCGGCTCGTGCTGGAGGCGCGCGACGATCTGGCCCGGGCCCTGCGGGCGCAGCGCTGCGACGCGGGAGCGGCCGGGGGCCCGGCCGCGCAGAGCGGCACGGAGCTGACACGGAGCTGACGCCGAGCTGACACGGAGCTGACGCGGAAACCGGCAGAGGGCTGGCACGAAGCTGTCAGAGGGCTGGCAAGGAGCTGTCAGGGAGTTGGCACGAGCACCGGCGGACGGATGGCGGCCGACGGGCGACGGCACCGGCGGACGGTCAGAGCGGCGCCAGGCTGCGCAGCGTCAGCCCCAGGCCGACCGTGAGGACGGTCAGCGCGGTGAGAAGGGTGCCGTAGCGCCTGAAGCGGGACCAGGCGGGGAGCCGTCTCCCGACGACGGCTGACAGACGGCTGCCGCCGCCGGACAGCAGCAGGCCCGCTGCGGTGAGGGTGGCCGCCATGCCCAGTCCGTAACCGAGGACGAGCAGTACGCCGAAGAAGGTACGGCTCAGGGCGATCGCACCGAGCAGCACCACCAGCGCCGACGGGCTCGGCACGAGTCCTCCGGCGAGCGCGACTCCGAGAAGCGAGGGAAGACGGAGGGCGGAGCGGCGCCCGCCCTCCTCGCCCTCGTCCGGGCGGGAGTGCTCGTGGGCGTGGCTATGCCGGTACTCATGGCCGTGCCCGTGGCCGTGCTCATGGCCGTGCTCATGGCCGTGCCCGTGGCCGTGCCGGTGGCCGTGCCCGTGGTGCCAAGTCGCCGACGGACTGCCCGACTTGAGGGCGCGTACGGCCGTGACCACCAGCCCCGTGCCGATGACCGCGATGAGCGCCCCGCTGACCGCGCCCAGCCAGCCGAGCAACCGCTCCCCCAGCAGGCCGCCGGACAGGGTCAGCACGAGGCCCACGGCCAGTACCCCCGTCGTGTGCGTCGCCGTCACGGTCGCACCGACCGCCAACGCGGCCCGCACTCCTCCTCTGCGGCGGGCGAGGCACGCGGCCACGGCGAGTTTCGCGTGGCCGGGCAGTGCCGCATGCCCGGCTCCGAGGAGGACGGTGAGCAGGACGCCGAGCACCCCCATGGGGAGGGTGAGTTCACGGCCGCCCGTGAGGTGGGTCAACTCCCGTTCCAGACCGGGGAAGAGCGTTGCGCCCACCCCGGCAGAGGGCGCCCCGCCGGGCGCGGCGCCGTCCGCGACACCGGCGGTCCCACCCGTACCCGGCTGCGAACGCAGGCTCGCCGTCGTACGGTTCAGCGGCTCGTCCGCCGCGTCCGCCGGATAGCGGCGCAGTCCCCCGCTCACGCTTCGCGCGGGTACGGATGAGGCGTCCAGCCGTACGCCGTTCCCCGCGGTCGCCGTGATCTCCTTCCAGCCGGTACGCGACTTGTCCGCACCCGAGTTGAACGTGACGGCGGCCGGGCCGGAGAGATCCGCACCGCTGTGCAGGCGGCAGGTGAGCCGGGCGGTGGGCAGGCCGGCCGTACCCTCGCCGTACACGACGCGCCCGTACCGCAGGCGCCAGTCGACGCGCTGTCCGCCGACCGTGACCCGGGCGCCGTCGGCGAGCCGGGCGCAGCGCTGCCGGGCGTGGGAGGCCGCCTCCGCACGGGAGACGGTGCCGTCGCCGTCCGTATCGGCCTCCTCCCGGTCCTGTGCGGTGGGGATCTCCGCGCTGTCCACGACGACCGTGTCCTCGATGCCGTCGTCCGAAAGCCGAAGGGCGTCAAGCCGGTTGAGGCTGAAGTTGCCCAACGGGTGCGCGTGCGCGGCGGGCACGGACACCGGAGCGAACAGCAACGCGAAGACCGCCGTCACGACGGCGAGCAGCGCGGTACGGGGATGCCGGCTCACGGGCGCCCGCTCTTCTCTTCGCGCCCGTCGCCGCCGGATTCGCCGAGCAGCCGGGCCGCACGCGGCGCGTGGTAGGGCGAGAAGTGCGGGTTGAGTCCGAGAGCCTGCCGCAGGTGCCGGTCCCCGGCGGCGTCCCGTCCGAGCTGATGCTCGATCACTCCCCGGTGGTAGATGAAGAGCGCGTTCCGCCATCCGGTGCGAGTGGCGGAACGTGCGTACCGCAGGGCTTCGGTGTCGCGTCCGGCGTGGTGCAGCGCCCAGCCGAGCGCGTCGGCGACGATGACGCTGCGCGACTGCTTCCACGCGCGGCGCATGAGTTTGACCGCGGTCCCGGCGTCTCCGTGGTCCGCCTCGTAGAGCGCGAGGTGGGGATCGACCGGACCGCCCTGCGCGCGCAGCAACCCCAACTGTGCCTTCAGTCCCGCGAGTTCGCGCCGGTCGGGCCCGCCGCGCGCGTCGTCCCCCGCTCGGCCGTCGCGGCGCCCGTCGGTGCGCGCCAGCCGCAACTCCGTGGCCTCCAGCAGGAACTGCGGCAGCGGCGTCCGCCCTGTCAGCCGGCCGTACATTCGCAGCGCCTTCGCGGTGTCGCCGCGCGCGGCGTGCAGCCGGGCGAGTCCGGCCGCGGAGTACGGATGGCCAGGCGCCGCGGCCAGCGCACGCTTGAAGTGCCGCTCGGCGCGGTTCAGTTCACCCTGCGACCAGGCCACATCACCCAGCCCGGACTCGGCGAAGGCGGTCTCGTCCGGCGTCCCTGCGCTGTCCGCCGCCCGCTGGAGCAGGACCGACGCGTCGCGGCTCCTGCCGTGCGTCCGGAGGTCGTAGGCGGCACGGCTGTACGCGGCGGTGCCCGGCTCCAGATCGAGCATGCGCTGCACGGCCTTGCGCGCGGCGCCATAGTGCCCCAGCTGGATCTCGGCGTCGGCGAGCACCCCGTAGCCATCGGAGCGGTCGGGAGCCATCCCGGTGCTGCGGAGCCCCCAGGTGCGGCCGTCGTCGAACTCGTGCCGGGCGTTGGCGAGTTGCCCCATGCCCGTGACGGCCTGGTAGTTGTCCTTGCGCTCCAGCTCCAACGAGCGGTGCAGGGCCTTCTCCGCCGCGTCGAGCCGGCCGGTGTCGAGGGTGGTGCGGGCCCGCTCGATCTCCGCGCCGGCCAGCCGGGACCAGGCGGCGGGATCGCCGGGCGCCCTCTCCGCCGCCCGGCGGGCGACGGCCACCGGGTCGCCGGTGCGGGACGCCGCGCCCGCCCGTTGACCCGGCGGCGCAGCGGCCCGGCCGGCCCCGTCCGCCCCGCCGGCAGCTGCGTCGGAGCCGTCGCCGCCGGACCCGAGCGGCCCCATGGCCAGGAGTCCCGCGACGCAGGCGCCGACGGCGACCGCTCCGCCCACCGCCGCGGCGCGACGCTTCACAGCCGACACCACCGACGCAACCGTCAAGGCCCTCACAGCCCTCACAGCCCTCACAGCGCCGCGTGCGGCGGGTTGAGGTAGGGGAATGTGTCCTGGGCGTCGGCCGGCTGGAGCTTGAGGGCCGGTGTCGGCAGCAGATGCTCGGCGGACGGGCCGCCGGGCTCGCCCATCAGCATCCGGATCAGCGGCCCGTCGATGGTGTCGTTGAGCCGGCGCCCGTTGGGGAAGCCCTGCTTGTCGCCGTCGATGAGGCCGTTCGGCTCCGGGTTCTTCGTCACAGGGGTCGTGAGGTTCAGGCGCAGTTCCTCGGCCGGGACGATCTCCGACCGCTCGGCGTCCGCATTCATGGTGTGCGTGTTCAGGTCGTACCCGAACTTCGCCCCGTTGTTCTCGCCGATCCCGCGCAGGAACAGCGACTCGATGTCCTTGCGAGGAGTGGCGGGAGCCTCGACGCCCTCGGCCCGTTCGATACGATGCGGCGGCTTCGGGTCGTTCACGGCTGCGAGGAAGTCCCGCTCCAGACGGTCGTCCTTGGGTGCGCGCTGCTGGAAGCGGTCCTCGGGGCCTCCGGGCCTGGCCAGTCCGACCGTCGAGCCGAAGACGCCGAACGCCACGTGCGGGTTGCCGTGCCGGGACACCTGACGGAACGCGGCGTCCTGGCCCGGCAGGCTCCTGCTCAGATCGGCGCCGGGGCGGGAGACCGACGCCCATACGCCCACGACCGGATTGCGCCGCGGGTCCTCACGCAGCGCGATCTCCTCCTTGGGCACCTGCAGGACCAGGCTGTTGACGTTCAGCACCGACAAGGGCTGGGCGTCAGGGAGCCAGCCGCGCACGGGCCCGGCCGTTCCGGCGACGTACAGCCCGAACACCTCGGAGTCGGCCTTGAACGCCTCCGCCGACTGGCCGGCCAGGGCCCGGCCGCCCCCGGGCAGCTTCCGGACCGCTTCGCTGCGCAGCTTCCCGTAGTCGGGCATGAGGACCCGGCCCGCGTGAGTGGGGGCGGCGACGCCCTTGCCGACGAGGGGCTCGGGCTCCGACCCGGCCCGTACGCGTTCCAGCGTGTACGTCTGCCGGACTCGCAGCGACGGGTCGTCCAGCGACGTCACTGGGCCGGGACCGACTTCGGGGCCCGCCTGGAAGGGCCTGCGGTCGTCCTTCTCGAAAGTCCAGCGGTATGTGGTGTCGGGCGTTCCGTCACCGTCCGCGTCCGTGTTGATCTCGTACCGCGCGCCGTTGGCGAAGGCGTAGCCGGCCAGCGAGTTGGCCCCGTTCCCTGGCGGCTGGAACGGCCGGACGTTGGCGATCAACGTGACCATGTCGTGGTCGTCGGGGCTGGTGAAGGCGTAGACGTCCGTGATGTCCGCGGCGGAGTCACCCACGGACGAAGGGGCGTCGACGTGGCCGCCCGCGCGGCTGCCGGACAGCAGGGGACCGCACAGTGCGGCGGTAGCCACTGCGGTTGCGCCGGTGATGAGGGCGATCCGGCGGCGGTACGGTCCGGCGGCCGGGGACCTGCGGAACCAGGGCATACGAACTCCAGGCGTTGGGGGCATCCGTAGCCACAGCGTGTCGGGCGCCCGTATCCGCCCCGGCCGTTCCGAGCGGACGCCACCCGTGAGAGCTACGGGATGCATCAGGAGGACTGATGCCGGGGTCTGAAAACTGACGGACCGTCAAGAACAGGCATTCGTCCATGTATGGACGGACGACCCCAACAGGCCTGTGAACAGCGGTTTTCAGGTGCCGGCCGGCGCGCTCCGGAGCGGCGCGAGCGGGAGCATCACACGAAATGGCCAGTTTCCCCGATTGGTATGGCTATGTAGCTCAACGAGGACCTATTCATGGACTGTTCGGACCGGCGAGCAGCTGCGAAGCACCCCCGCGTGCCGCGGAGCGACTCGCCGACATCCGTTTCCATGCGGCCTGTTGAGACGGCATCACGGTTCCCGGTCACTCCGTGGCCTGCCCGGCCGTCCGGCGCGGGCCGCCCGCGCCCGTGAAAACCGAAAGGTTCACTTCTCATGTTCGAGCACGGACTCCGTCGCCGCATCGCCCTGCTGGTCTCCGCGACCGCGCTGCTGCTCCCGCTCGGGATCGGCCAGGCGGGCGCCGCTGCGCCCGACAAGGACGCCACGACCCGCACCACTTCGGCCGAGGGACCCATTCCGGGTGCCTACATCTCGCCATGGGGCGACGCGGACGTCGAGATCTCCCCGGAGATCCAGCAGTGGATGGCACGGGAGGGCGTCACTCTCGAGACCATCAGCCCGTTCACGATGCACGCGGACGGCACGGGCTTCAGCATGCCGATCGGCTCGACGGCCGGCGACGGCCTCGATTCCAGGGGGCGCATCTACTACCCCGGCGGACTGCGGCTCCACCACGCCGAGTCCGGCCGGACCGTCACCTTGAAGCCGACCTGGATCCGCGTCATGCCCCGGCCCGGCTATTCGGCGGGAGTCGAACTGGACGGCAGGACGATCTCCGAGGAGACGCAGATCGCCGACACCAACTACAGCGAAGCGATGCTCGGCGCCCGTCCCAGCCCGACGGGCTTCCGCCTGGAGAAGATTCCGTTCTACTTCACGCAGGAGGCGGCGAGCCTGATCGAGGAGCACAGCGACATCGACGCCCCCGAGCCGGGCACTCCGTTCGGCACGCTCACGCCGCACTTCGACTACGTCCCCGGAAATCCGAACTTCCCCGGCATGCCCGGCCTTCCCGGCTGACACCGCATCCCACGGCCTCCCACGGCCGGCCGGCGGGCCGGCCGTGGGACCACACCACCGGCTTGTCCGGACAGTGACTGCCGCATCACGCCCCGCAGTTGGTGCCTTCGGTCGCCACCATGACTCCTGCCGCCGCGGAGGCCTGCCGTAGGATCCGGCGGGTGAGCGAGAAGCAGCCCGAACCGGTGTCGAAGCGCCTGGCGCAACGGGCGTCGGATGACGACCGTGAGCGGGTCGTCGAGCGGCTGAGGGACGCCGCGAGCGAAGGCCGCATCGACCTCGCCGAGTTCGAGGAGCGCATGACCCTCGCCTATCAGGCGCGGACCTACGGCGAGTTGGAGCCGGTCACGGCCGATCTACCCGAGATCGAATCGCCGGCTCAGCAGCACGAGCTGGCTCTGCGGGCGCACGGGTCGCACGTGCGCCGCGAGGGCCGCTGGCTGGTGCCGAGGCGGATCACCGTCGAGGCCAAGCACGGTCAGGTGCGGCTCGACCTGACCCAGGCGGTCGTCCTGGCCGGTGAGGTCGCGATCGACATCGACGTGAAGCACTCCTCGGTGCGGGTGCTCGTCCCGCAGGGCACCGAGGTGGTGGACGGCGGGCTCGCGCTTGAGTGGGGGTCGGTCAAGTACGGAAGCGACCACCAAGAGGGTGCTCCGGAGCGGGCACGGTTCCGGATCCGGCTCACGGGTGAGGGCAAGCACTCATCGGTCGTCATCGGCACGCCGAACGTCTTCCAGGTGTGGGCGATGCGCCTGAAAACCCGGTGGCGCCGGCTTTTCCGTCCTTGAATCACGGTTCTCCGCCCTCAGGCCACGACGGTGAACGGCAACGACGAGCTGTCGTCGTGCCGTTGATACCAGTGCCGGTAGGCGTCGCTCGCCCACGCCACCTCGCGGTATGCGGCTTCGAGGTCGGCCAGGAGCGCGGCCGGTTCGATCACGGGCGCGGTGTCCGGAACGGCGCCCGGTGTCGTCCCGCGGGTCGCCAGCAGCAGCCGCACCGCCAGCGGATCGCCGAGCAGCGGACGTACGACCCTGCCGGGGCGTGTGGGCGCGGTGGGCTGGCAGGGCGCAACCACCTCGCCCGCGGCCACGAGGTCGGCGGCGGCAAGATTGTCGCCGTGTACCACTCGCGGGCTTATACCTGCCTCGGTGAAGACCCTGCGCAGCCCGGTCCATTCGCCGTCCGCCGTCGGGTCCACCATCCATCTCTCGTGTGCGAGCTCCGCGAGGCTCAGCACCGGGCGGGATGCCGCCGGGTGCGTCGCGGAGAGGGCGACGAACTGCGGCTCGCGCTCGACGAGTACGTGGAGCTCCACACCTTCGGGTATCCGCAGCGGCGAGCCCTCGACCTCGTGCACGAAGACGGCGTCGAGCTGGTTCGACGCGACCATGCGCAGCAGGGTGTGCGCGGAGGCGTCCATGTGGAAGGTGGTGTCCGCCTCGGGAAAGCGGGCACGCAGCCGGCGCAGCCAGCCCGGCACCGCGGGAGAGCCGGTGCTTCCGATGCGCAGATAGTCGCCGCCGGCCCGGCTCGCAGCAGCTTGCGCCTCGCTCACCAGCGCGGTCATCTCGGCCACGAGGGGCCGTGCCCTGCACAGGACGAACTTGCCCAGCGGGGTGGGAATGCTGCCCGTACGCTCCCGGGAGAAGAGCTGCCCGCCGACGGCCTGCTCGATCCGGCGGAGCTGCGTGGTCAACGAGGGCTGAGTCATGCCAAGTTGACGGGCGGCCTTGTGCACACTGCCCGTGTCGGCGATCGCGCAGAGCGCGCGAAGATGCCTCACCTCCAGCTCCACAGGGCGGAGCATAGCCAAGCGGGCGTTCGTCACACCAGACGCCGAAGGGGCCCGGAACGCCCCTGCATATCGGGTGATGCGACGGGGCTATCACTACTTGCCATCATCCCCTGCGCCCCGGTCTCCAAGAGACTCTTCGTCGGCAGGAGTTCTTCCGGAAGCACGCGGCCGCACCCCACCTTGCAGCGGCCACGGCGCTACGGACCAGAAGGAGACCCCCCATGAGACACCGCACCACGGCAATCTCAGCGGCACTCGGCCTCGGACTGGCCCTGGGTCTGGGTGCGATGCCCGCATCGGCTGCCACGCCGGACGACGGTGGCAGCACCTCCAAGAGCAGCGCAACCCGCTCCGGATACATCGGCGAATCCGACAAGGCGACCGAGGCGTTCTTCAAGGCCGTCGTGAAGGACGCCCTCAAGAAACAGGCCGCCAAGCCCGGCATTCAGGCCGTCACCGTCAACTACGACGCGAGCGGTGCCCCCACCTTCGCCAACGAGATAGCCAACAGCACGGCCGTCTGGAACGCGGCCGTCTCCAACGTGCAGCTCGCCGAGGGCGGCAGCGCCAGCTTCGACTACCGCGAAGGCGACGACCCCCGCGGCTCGTACGCCTCGACCGACGGTCACGGCAACGGCTACATTTTCCTGGACTACGCCCAGAACCAGGAGTACGACTCCAACCGCGTCACCTCCCACGAGACCGGACACGTCCTCGGCCTGCCGGACCACTACGAGGGTCCGTGCAGCGAGCTCATGTCCGGTGGCGGCCCCGGCCCCTCCTGCACCAACGACAAGCCGGACGCCAACGAGTCCGCACAGGTCCAGTCCCTGTGGGCGAACGGCGTGGCGAGTGCCGCATTCGACCAGGCGGCCTTCGCCAAGTAGCAGTACCGGCCGCACGAGCCGGATGAGAACAGAAGAGATAGCCCAGCACCACGCCGGAACAGCGCGTAGTAATACAACGCACCACGCCTGAACAGCGCAGTTGTACGCACCACGCCTGAGAGATGCACCACCCGCATCCCCCCACACGGAGGCCCCCGGCGCAGACCGGGGGCCTTCGGGCGCCTCCGGGGCAGCCGGGTCGGAGTGACGGGCCTGCCGTCCGCGCGGGGGGCCGCCGGATGTCCGCCACCCCGGCCCGGGGACGCCCCGGCCGTTCCGGTGCCCCTCACCCGGCACCAGGTGCGGGGCGCGCAGCCTCACCGCGCGCCCCGCACACAGGCTCAGCCTGCCGCCGCCGCGTCCGCCTTCTGTGCGCGCAGCGCCCGCTCCACGCCGGCCCGCGACTCGGTCACCAGACGCCGCAGCGCCGCCCCGGGCTGGGCCCTCTCCAGCCACGCGTCTGTGGCGTCGAGCGTCTCCTGGGAGACCTGGAGCGTCGGGTAGAGCCCGACCGCGATCTGCTGTGCCATCTCGTGGCTGCGCTGCTCCCAGATGTCCTTGACCACCTCGAAGTACTTCTCGGCGTACGGCGCGAGCAGTTCCCTCTGGTCGGTCTGCAGGAACCCGGCGATGACGGCCTCCTGCACCGCGTTGGGAAGCCCAGTCTCCTCCGCGGCACCGCTGCCGACCACCGAGGCCCATGCCTCGGCCTTGGCCTCGGCCGTGGGCCGGGCGGCCCGCGCCATCGCCGCATACCGCTCGCCGGCCGAGGTGGCGTCGCGCTCCAGCTCCGCCATGATCTCCTTCTCCCCCGCCCGTCCGGTGGCGGCGAGCCGCTGGAGCAGGGCCCAGCGCAGCTCCGTGTCGACGGCCAGACCGTCCACCGAAGTGCTCCCGTCCAACAGGCCTTCCAGCAGCGTCAGTTGGTCGTCCGTACGGGCCGCGGACGCGAGGGCGCGAGCCCACGCGAGCTGGTGGTCGCTGCCGGGCACCGCCGCGCGGAGCTGCTCCAGCGCCGCCTCCGACCAGCGCAGCAGGCCGGTCTCCCGCCACTTCGGGTCGGCGTACAGGTCGAGGGCGAGCTTGACCTGCCGCTGCAGCGACTGGACGAGGCCGATGTCCGACTCCTCGGTGATGCCGGAGAGCACGAGGTCGAGGTAGCCGCGGGCGGGCAGTTCGCCGTCGCGGGTCATGTCCCACGCGGAGGCCCAGCACAGCGCGCGCGGCAGGGAGTCCTTGAAGTCCCCGATGTGCTGCTTGACCGTCTCCAGCGAGTGGTCGTCGAGCCGGACCTTCGCGTACGAGAGGTCCCCGTCGTTGAGGAGCACGACGTCGGGGCGCTTCTGGCCCACCCAGTTGTCCACCTCGGTGAGGTCGCCGGTCACGTCCGTCTCGATGCGCCGGGACGCCCGCAGCCGGCCGTCCTCCAGGTCGTACCCGCCGATGCGGATGCGGTGCGGGCGCAGCGTCGGCTCACCGGTGGCTCCCGGGGGCAGCGCCGGCGCCTCCTGCCGTACGGCGAAGGAGGTGATGGTGCCCGAGGCGTCGGTCTCGATCTCGGGCCGCAGCACGTTGATTCCGGCGGTCTCCAGCCACGCCTTCGACCACTCCGACAGGTCGGTCCGCCAGGTGTTCTCCTCCAGGGCGCCGAGCAGGTCGCTCAGGCGTGTGTTGCCCCACTCGTGCCGCTTGAAGTAGCGCTGCACGCCGCTGAAGAAGGCCTCCTCGCCGACGTAGGCGACGAGCTGCTTCAGCACGGACGCGCCCTTGGCGTAGGTGATCCCGTCGAAGTTGACCAGGACGTCGTCCAGGTCGCGGATCTCCGCCATGATCGGGTGGGTGGAGGGCAGTTGGTCCTGCCGGTACGCCCAGGTCTTCATCTGATTGGCGAACGTCGTCCAGGAGTGCGGCCAGCGGGAGCCGGGAGCCGCCGCCATGCAGGCGACGGAGGTGTATGTGGCGAACGACTCGTTGAGCCACAGGTCGTTCCACCACTCCATCGTCACGAGGTCGCCGAACCACATGTGGGCCAGCTCGTGGAGGATCGTCTCCGCGCGTGCCTCGTACGCTGCGTCGGTCACCTTGGAGCGGAAGACGTACTGGTCACGGATGGTGACGGCGCCCGCGTTCTCCATGGCGCCCGCGTTGAACTCGGGCACGAAGAGCTGGTCGTACTTGGCGAACGGGTAGGGGTAGTCGAACTTCTCCTGGAACCAGTCGAATCCCTGCCGCGTCACCTCGAAGATCGCGTCCGCGTCGAGGTGTTCGGCCAGCGAGGGACGGCAGTAGATGCCCAGATCGACGGTCCGTCCGCCGCCCTCCCAGCTGCTGTGCACCGAGTGGTACGGGCCGACGATGAGCGCCGTGATGTAGGAGGAGATACGGGGCGTCGGCTCGAAACGCCACAGCCCGCCGTCCTCCGAGTCCGGCGTCGGCGAGTTCGAGATCACCGTCCAGCCCTCGGGGGCACGCACGGTGAACTGGAAGGTGGCCTTCAGATCCGGCTGTTCGAAGCTGGCGAAGACGCGCCGCGCGTCGGGCACCTCGAACTGGGTGTACAGATAGGCCTGCTGGTCCACCGGGTCGACGAAGCGGTGCAGCCCTTCACCGGTGTTGGTGTACGAGCAGTCGGCCACGACGAGCAGCTCGTTCTGGCCCTGAGCGAGACCGGGCAGCGCGATGCGGGAGTCCGCGAAGGCCTCTCCGGGGTCGAGGGACCGTCCGTTCAGGGTGATCTCGTGCACCTCGGGGGCCACCAGGTCGATGAAGCTGGAGGCCGGTTCGGCGGCCTCGAAGCGGACGAGCGTACGGGAGCGGAAGGTACCCCCGTCCTGCGCGCCGCTCAGATCCAGCTCGATCTCGTAGGAGTCCACGCGGAGGAGCTGCGCGCGCTCGCGGGCCTCCTCGCGTGTCAGATTCGTGCCAGGCACCTGGTGCTCTCCCATGCTCTCGCGGTCTCACGATGTCGTAGTTCGGCCATCCTTCCACGTGGGGACCGCACGCGGTTCCCACCCGCACACCCGAACACGGCAGTAGCGCCCCGGCCGCACAGGGGCGCCGCGGACCCTCGCTCCGGCCGCCCGCAACGCGGTGCGGAGCTGTCCCCGCGACGCGGCAGGTGAACGGCGGGTGAGCAGCACAACGACGGGCGGTCCGAGCCGGGCGACGAGGAGGAGGATCAGGTTCCGGTCAGTGATCCATGAGTGTGGATGGGCGTGCTGCGTTCTGCCGTCGTTCAGACGCAGGTCACTCCAGATGCCAAACATCCCTGGTGAGCAGGTCGTTCCGGCCGTTCGACACGAGCGGCACGGCACGGCACGCGTTCCGCTTCGCGTCCCTCACCCGGAGAGGCACCCGCATGCACTGCAGCAGCCGGAAGCAGACCAGTCTGCCCGACCGCCGCACCCTCCTCCTACTCGGCGCCACCGGAGCGGCCACCGCTCTGGGAGCCGGAGCCGTGCTGAACGGCGGCGCCGCCAACGCCGGTCAGCCCGCCAAGGCGGCACCCTCACCCGCGGCCGTCGCACGTACACGCGCCGCCCGCGCACGCTCACAGGCTCCCGTCACCCGGGACGGGCCGGTTGAACCGTCGCCCGAGGGCACCACGCTCGCCGGCGTGGCCACGCCGCGCGGGAACGCCGACGGCTACCGCCGGCTCGGGGACGGCCCCGGCTGGAAGCGGCTCGTTCGTACGGATCTCGCCGACGCAAGCTCCGGACGGACGGAGAAGCGGCGACCGCTGACCGCGTTCGTCCAGTTCACGGATCTGCACATGGTCGACGTGCAGCACCCGCTGCGTTACGAGTTCCTGCGGCCGGGGAGCGGCAAGGCCTGGCGCCCGCAGGAGGCGCTCTCCGTCGCCGGCTCCGTCTCCCTGATCGAACGCGTCAACGCGCTGCGCGGGGGCCCGGCGACCGGCGAGCCGCTGTCTTTCGTGGTGACCACCGGCGACAACACCGACAACAACTCCCGTTCCGAACTCGACTGGTTCCTGACGGCGATGAGCGGCGGGCGCGTCACCCCCAACACCGGCGACGTCGACCGGTACGAGGGCGTGCACGACAGCGGCCTCAAGCTCTACTGGCACCCCGACGACGATCTCCGCGACGACGACAAGGCGTTGGGCTTCCCCCGCATCGACGGCTACCTGCGGGCGGCGATACGCGAGGTCAACAGCCCCGGGCTGGCGCTCCCCTGGTACTCCACGTCCGGCAACCACGACGCCCTCCCGGGTGGCTGCTACGCCGGCGGCTCCTTCTTCGCGGACTTCGCCGTAGGCGGACGGAAGCTGATGGAGCTGGAATCCGAGGCGGAGGCCGTCAAGCTGTGGAAGACGCTGGAGGCCGACGGCGACCCGAAGGGTGAGCAGTACCAGGAGGTGCTGCGCTCCCGGATGGACTCCAAGAAGATGCGCCGTGTCACCGCGGACCTGGAACGGGCACCGTTCACCAGGAAGGACTGGATACGTGCGCACATGCGCCGCCGGTTCAAGGGCGCGGGTCCCGTCGGGCACGGCTACACCGAGGCGAATCTCGCCGAGGACCGCCTCTACTACACCTTCCGGGTCGCGGAGAGCGTGACGGGCATCAGCCTGGACACGACACGGCTGGACGGCGGCTACAAGGGCAGCGTGAGCGACGCCCAACTCGACTGGCTGGAACGCCGGTTGCGGGAGGAGCGCGACAAGGGCACGTACGTGCTGATATTCAGCCACCACACAAGCACCACCATCCCGGACGGCGGCGACCGGCTCCTGTCCCTGCTGCACCGCAATCCGCACGTCCTGGCCTGGATCAACGGCCACAGCCACAAGAACCGGATCAGACCGCGCCGTACGTTCTGGGAGATATCAACGGCCTCGCACGTCGACTTCCCGCAGTTGGCGCGGACGCTGGAACTGGCCGACAACGGGGACGGAACGCTCTCGCTGTTCACCACCCTGATCGAGTCCTCGGCACCGGCGCGCACCGACTTCGAGGACCTCTCACAGACCGGACTGGCCTCCCTCTACCGGGAGCTGGCCCTCAACGCGCCCGGTGCCCGCACCGGACTGGGCGGCGACCCCGACGACCGCAACGTGGAGCTGCTGCTGCGCAAGCCGTGACGGGGCACGGTGCCGGGCCCCCGGCGCGGGGGCGGTGCCGGGCCGCGGCACGGGGAGCGGGGAGCGGGGCTCACGCCTCGCGCACGAGCGCGCCGACGCAGGCGCGTACCGCCGGGCTCGCGGACGAACCCCCGTCCGGGCCCGGCCCCTTGGCCCGCCACGCGGCCAGCACCTCTCTGTGCAGCCGCGGCCGTACGGGAAGGAAGCGCACCCCCGCGGGCGCGGGCCGCTGGCCCATCTCGGGGAGCAGGGCCACCGCCAGGCCCCGGGCGACGAGCGCGAGCTGCGTCGCGAACTCGCTGACGGTGTACCGGACTTCCGGTTCGCAGCCCACCGACCGCAGCCCTTGCACGAGCGCCTCGTACGGCTCGGTACCGACCGGACAGCTCGTCCACACCTGGCCGTCCAGCTCACCGAGGGCGACCTGCCCCGAGCTCGCCAGCGGGTGCTCCTCGCCGAGCGCGAGGTGGACGTCCTCGATGGCCAGCGTGCGCGTCGCCAGTCCGGCCGGCAGGGCCAGCGGGCGGTTGGACCAGCTCTCCACGAGGAGGAGGTCGAGGTCGCCGCGGGTGAGCAGCGGCACCATGTCGACGGCCTCCCCGTCGACCACCGTCGGTACGAGCCGGGGGTGCGCTGTGGTGAGCGCGCCCAGCGCCTCCGGCAGCAGGGCTCGCAGCGAACTGCTCACACCGCCGAGCCGGAGCGGCCCCAGGATCTCCTCACCCAGGTCCGCCAGGTCGGACTCCGCCGCTGTGGCCTGCGTGACGACGCGCGAGGCGTGCGCCGCGAGCACCCGGCCGGCGTGGGTGAGCCGCACACTGCGCCCGTACGGCTCCAGCAGCCGGTGCCCCGACTCCCTCTCCAGCTTCCCCAGTTGCTGGGAGACGCCGGAGGGCGTGACATGCAGCGCTGCCGCCGCACGCGCGACGGAGCCTTGCTGGGCCACCGCGTGCAGGATGCGCAGCCTTTCCAGATTCAGCACGGCGCCACGCTATCCGCTCTCTCTGTAGCAGCACTACCGGATACCGGCGAGAAATCGTCGCTGTTGCTTCTGCGTCGAGAGGAGCAGAGTGACCTGCATGGCGAGTACGGAGCAGACCGGAGCGGCGGGAGGTCCGGCGCCGGAGGGACCCGACGGACGGAACCCGCTGCTGGGACAGGGACAGGGACAGGGCCGGGGACGCGGTGCCGCGACCATGCGGGGCGGCCCCGCGCTGATGGTGGTCGCGGGAGCGGCCTGTACGTCGTCCTCCGGCATGTTCATCAAGCTCTCCGAGGTGAACGCGGGCACCGCCGCCTTCATGCGGTGCGCCCTGGCCCTCGTGGTGCTGGCACCCATGGCATTCGTCGAGTACCGACGGCTGGGGCCGCGACCGCTGCGTCTGCTCGCACTCGATCTCGCGGCGGGTGCGCTGCTCGGGCTCGACTACGTGTGCTGGGTGCAGAGCATCCACGACCTGGGAGCGTCCATCGCCACGCTGCTGCTCAACGTCCAGCTCATCGTCTTCCCGCTGCTGGCGCGCTTCCTCACCGGAGCGCGGCTCGGTCGGCGGTTCTGGCTGACCGCGCCGGTACTGCTGACCGGGATCGCCCTGGCCGGGGGCGCGATCGGGCATGCGGAGCCGGGCAGCGACCCCGCCTCCGGTGTGCTGTTCGGCACCATCGCCGGTGTCGCCTTCGCCGGTTACCTCTTTCTGATCCGGCTCGGCGGCGAGGGCGGCTGGGGCGCCGGCTCCCAGCAGCCGTCCGCACCGCGCTCGCACACCGTGACCCCGGTCTGCGCGGCCACCTTCGCGGCCGCCGTCGCCGCCGGCGTGCTGGGCTCGCTGTGGACGGGCGTCGACCTCGACCCGGGCTGGCCCGCCTGGGGCTGGCTGATACCGATGGCGTTCCTCGGGCAGGTGCTGGCCTGGCTGCTCATCAACCCGGCGCTGGCGCGCCTCGCCCCCGACAAGGGCGCCACGCTGCTGCTCCTGCAGCCCGTGCTCGCGCTCCTTTTCGGGGTGGGTTTCCTCGCCGAACGTCCCACTCCCACCCAGTACGCGGGCTGTCTCCTGGTCGTTCTCGCCGTATGGCGCACCACCCGTACCGATCACTAGAGTCGCTGCATGTCCGTGCGCTCCACCGTCGTCGCCCTGGTGGTCGCCGCCGCGGCGGCCTTCTCCGTGAGCTCCTCCGCGGCGGCCGACGCGGGTCACGACGCCGCGCAGGACGCGATGGACGCACAGGTCGAACAGGCGGGCGTGCCGGGCGTCCTGGGCCAGGCGCAGGACGGCGGCGGCGTCTGGCACGGCGCGTCCGGCGTTGCGGACCGGACGACGCGGCGCCCGCCGATGCCGCAGGACAGATTCCGCATCGGCAGCCTGACCAAGCCCTTCATAGCCGCGGTGATGCTGCAGCTCGAGGCGGAAGGCACGGTGGATCTCGACGCGCCCGTCGAGCGCTGGCTTCCGGGGACGGTACGGGGCGACGGGCAGGACGGCCGCCTCATCACCCTCCGCCAACTCCTCGGCCACACCAGCGGCTTGTACGACTTCACCGCGGACCCCGGCATGCAGCGCGACCATTTCGGCCCGCGCTTCGCCGCCCACCGCTACGACTCGCAGGACCCGGAGTCCCTCGTACGCACGGCCATGGCGCACCCCCGCTCCTTCCGGCCGGGCAGCGACTGGGGCTACTCGAACACCAACTACGTACTCGCCGGAATGGTCATATCGAAGGCCACCGGCCACTCCTACGCGCAGGAGATCGAAAGCAGGATCATCCGGCCGCTGAAGCTGCGCGACACCTCGCTGCCGGGCACCTCCGCGCGCATCCCCGCTCCGCACGGCCGCGCGTACTCCACGCTCTCCGCGACGGGCGGGCAGGCGCGCGTCCACGACGTCACCGCTCTCGATCCCTCCGTCGCGGGCGCCTCGGGTGAGATGATCTCCTCCACCGGCGATCTGGTCCGCTTCATGCGGGCCCTGCTCGGCGGCGACGTACTGCCGCCGCGGCAGCTCGCGGAGATGAAGTCCACGGTCCCCGCCGACGGCGACAACCGCTACGGCCTCGGCGTCACCCGGCACCGGCTCTCCTGCGGGACCACCGTGTGGGGCCACGAGGGCACCATCCAGGGCTCGCGCTCCACGGCCGTCACCACCGCCGACGCCTCGCACACCGCCGCGTTCAACCTCAACGGCGACTGGTCCGGCAGTACGGCCGCGCTGGTCGAGGCGGAGTTCTGCGGCTAGCCGCTGACGCGGCGCGCTCCGTGCGGCCCGTCGTGGTCCCTAGCGCGGCGTCACGATCAAGTACTCGGCGGGTTCCCGTTCCACGGCGGTCATCAGTGCCGTACGTACGATCGCGGCCTGCTGTTCCAGCGATTCGCGGAGCTTCACCGGCGTGAGATGGACGACGGTGATGCCGAGCCCTTCCAGTGCCTCCCGCTTGCGGGCGTACTCCGACCAGTACGCGTCGTGGTCGAGGTGCGGGCGGGGCGTGCGGGTGTCCAGTTCGAGAGCCACGGCCTGATCGGGCCAGTAGGCGTCGACGCCCCCCAGGTGAGGGCCGCCGGGGAGGCGGAGGTCGACGTTCCAGCAGGGGTCGGGAAGCCGGTGCCGGAAGACCATCTCGTAGAGCATGCCCTCCGCCAACGCACGGCTTTCCGCCACCAGTTCGTCGACGGCGTCCCTGACGTGAGGCCTCCCGAGGAGCCTCGCCCTGAGCAACTCCCCCACGACGGCGCCCGCTTCGCAGTGCCCTCCGCGCAGGGACTCCACGAGCAGCCGCCGCACCACTCCGGCGTCCGTGAGCTGCGCGACGGTGTCGGCGAGAGCGCGCGCCGCGGGCGCCACGGGCAGGCCGGTGACCTCTTCGGGGTCGGGCAGGCTCTGGCCGCGGACGATGCGGACGCACCCCGTGGAGCGCAGCCGCTTCGTCCGCGGTACGAGTACGTCGATCCGGTCCAGGGCGCGCAGCGAGGGTGCGCCGGTGAAGCCGTGCAGGGTGAGCGCGGCGAGGCCGGTGATCATCGCCTCCGGCAGATGCGGGGGCGGGCAGTGCCGGACGGCGGGTGCGACGGACGGCAGCGCGGGCGGAAGCACCGCGGGGGCGGGCGGGGATGCGCCGGCGGGCGCGGCCTGTGCCGCGGTCGTGGAGCGGCCGGTTCGCGTGTCGGGTCCCTGCTGGGCGGGGATCGCCGGGAACTCGCCTCCCGCGTAGAGCAGTGCGGCGTGCAGCCGCTCGTCGCTGGTCGGCGGGCCGGAGTGCAGCAGGTAGACACCGGGAAGCAGCAGCTGCCAGGGACCGCCGGGGCGGCAGCGCTCGTTGGCGGCGCCCAGGGAGACTCCGTGCTCGCGGAGCGCGTCGGCGGTCAGCACGCGGCGCTGTGCCGCTTCGGTGAGGTGGCTGAGGGGACGGGGGGAGAGCGGGGTGTTGTGCGTCATGCCGGGCCGATTCCCTGCCCCGTACCGCCTACCAACCTCTGTTACGAGCTCGTCGCCAAAGCCGGACAACTCTGCCCTAAAGTACGCACGTTCGACTGCCGATCAGGCTCGCGCGCCGGCACGTGTTCAGCGCGTGCGAGGCCGTCGCCCGTACGCGCGGGCCGGTTGGGGTCAGGAGAGATGCCCCGGGAGATGTCAGGACACGGGAGGACTCGTCCAAGACGGATGTCCGTGCGGTCGAGGAGGCCCGGAGAAGTGCACATCCGGAGAGCAGAGCACCCGGAGAGCAGAGCATGTGGAAGGAACCGGCCGGGCCGGAAGAGACCGGGAACGAAGGGGCCCGGAGAGGAGAAGACGACTCGGGCCTGTGGCGCGGGCTCGCGCCGGGGGTCCCGGCTCGGGCCCCTGGCTTGGCTCAGTGCTGCTGCTTGCCGTTGCCGGGCCGGCCGCCCAGCATCACGAGGACGGAGATCAGGAGGAAGATGCCGATCGGCGCCGCGACGAACAACCCGAGGGTCTCGATGACGCTGATCCCGGGGCCGGGGTCGTCGCCGTCGTCGGGGGCGACCGCGAAGGCCGGGGACGACACCGTCAGCATCAGCGCCGAGGCGGCGGTGACGGTGCCGGCTCGCAGTACGTTCTTCTTGACCTTCGAATTGACCTTGTCGCTCACACCGTCAACATAGCGGACCGCTCATGGCGCCGCTCTCCCGGGTCTCCCCGGGCGGCCGCCCGCCCCGCCGAAGCGGGGCGCGGCTCGGCGACAGGTCTTGTGGGGGCGCCGGGTCCGGGATCAGATCTCGGTGCTGTCGGCACCGAAGCCGTTGCCGGTGGGCTCACTGGTGAGCGGCAGCTCCGCGAGGGGCGGCTCGCTGGTGAGCGGGGCGACGTCGGCCAGGGGTGGTTCGGAGGTGAGCGGCGCCTCGAAGCAGCCGCACGAGCACGAGCCGTCAAGTCCGGAGTCGGGGTCGGACACACCGGACAGGTCTACCGGCTCGTGCCCCTGTTTGGAGAGCGCCTGCTGTTTCGAGAGCACCTGTTTGGGGAGCGGGGTCAGCACGGCGAGAAGCTCAGCGGACGCGGCCACGGCGGGCCTCCGTTCGTTGACGTCGGATGGTCAGGTGGGTGGCCCTACCCAGTCGAGCCGCACGCAGACGTAATCGGGGGCGGAACGTGGCCGAGGTCACGTTTCCCTCCGCAGGCGATTTGCCTGCGCGCCGCGGCGAGCGGCGAACGGACGGCGGGATTCCGGGCCATCTCGCACGAAATTTTACAGCCCACTCACCGAAGGTCACCACCGGGCGGCCCGATTGCGGCACTTCACCCGTTCCCCTTCACGTCTCCCGGCCGTACGCACTCGACATCCGTCACTGCGCGTACGCGGCCATGAGAGCGCTGTGCGCACCGGGTTGCGACTCACCGTCACGGTCCGCACCGGAGCGTGGCAGAGGCCGCGCGCCCGGCGGCAGGCGGGCACCACATCAGGACCCCGCCAGGAGGGGCGCCAGAACCCCGCCCGGGACCCCGCCGGAACCCCGCCGATGCCGCGCCAGGAACCGGCGCGGCACCGGCCCGCGTCCAGCAATGGTGGAACCTGGCAGCCGTGAACGGCCGCCGCTCCGGCCCGCGTTGACACGCTCCATGCGACGGTGATGAGCTCGCCTCGAAGTGTGCCTCGCGGACCGGGTGTTCAGCTCTGGTGAACAATGTGACCGATGTGAGCGATCTGAACGGCGAGACCGGCACGAGACCGGCAAGGGCCCTTCGGCGGTGACTTCGTGAAGCGGCCCGACGGCGGAACCTGGAAGCGGCTCGGCCGTGGACCGGGAACCGCCGGACGGCAGGCGGATACCGGCACGGGGAGGACTGGAGGACGTCGTGGGCGCAGCTGCCCAGGGGGACAGAGCACGGCGGCGGGCGGGAGCGACCGCGCTCACCGCGGCCGTCATCGGCGGGCTTCTCGGCGGCATGCCGACGGCGCAGGCCGCCCCCGCACCGGACCCGGGCGGCAGCTCCGCGGGAGCCGCGGACCACGAACCGGACGGCGAGGAGACGAAGGCCCGCGGCTCCTCCGTACCGAAGGTGTGGCCGCGCCCGCAGTCGATGGACCGTCGGGGCTCGTTCGTGGCGGTGGGCCGTGATGTGACTCTCGTCGCGGACGAGGGCACCGACACCGCCGCTCTCGACGCGCTGAGAGCCGCGCTGCGCGACGCCGGCGCCCGCGGCATCGACGAGGTGCGTCCCGGGCAGCCGCTGCCCCGCGGGGGCGGCCTGATCGTACGCGCGGACGCGGCCTCGGCGCCCGAAGCACTCCGCGCGCTGAAGGCTCCGCCGCGCGGCGATCTGCCCCGGAGCGGCTACCGGCTCGCCGTCGGCCGGACCGGCTCGCGGCCCACCGTCGCCCTCGAAGGGGCGGACGCCGACGGCCTGTTCAACGCCGCGCAGACGCTGCGCCAGCTCGTCACCGAGGGGGACGGCCGCCGTGGCTTCGCCGGCGTGACCGTACGGGACTGGCCGACCGCTCCCGTGCGCGGCATCACCGAGGGCTTCTACGGCAGCTCCTGGACGCAGCAGGAACGCCTGGAGCAGCTGGACTTCCTCGGCCGCACGAAGCAGAACCGCTATCTGTACGCCTCCACCGACGACCCGTACCGGCAGTCCTCCCGCTGGCGCGACCCCTATCCGGCCGCGGAGCGCGAGGAGTTCCGCGCGCTGGCCGAACGGGCCCGGCGCAACCATGTGAAGCTCGGCTGGGCCGTCGCCCCCGGTCAGGGCATGTGCTTCTCCTCCCCCGCCGACCGCCGCGCGCTGCTGCGGAAGCTGGACGCGATGCGGGCGCTGGGCTTCGAGGCCTTCCAACTCCGCTTCGAGGACGTCAGTTACAGCGAATGGCACTGCGACGAGGACGCGCAGAAGTACGGCTCCGGGCCGAAGGCCGCGGCGCGTGCCCACGCCGAGCTGGCCGGTGACGTCGCCCGCCATCTCGCCGCGCGCCACCCGGATGCCGAGCCGCTGTCCGTCATGCCGACCGAGTTCTACCAGGAAGGCGACACCGACTACCGCACCGAGCTCGCTCAGAACCTCACGCCGGGCGTGGAGATCGCCTGGACGGGCGTCGGCGTGGTGCCGCGCACCATCACCGGGAGCGAACTGACCGCCGCGCGCTCGGCGTTCCACCAGCATCCGCTGGTGACGATGGACAACTACCCCGTCAACGACTACGCGCAGGACCGGATCTTCCTCGGCCCCTACCGCGGACGGGAACCGGCCGTCGCCGCCCGCTCCGCGGCCGTACTGACCAACGCGATGAAGCAGCCGACCGCTTCGCGCATCCCGCTCTTCACCGCGGCCGACTACGCCTGGAATCCGAAGAGTTACCGCCCCGAGGAGTCCTGGCAGGCGGCGATCGACGAGGTCGCCGGCGGCTCCGCGCAGGCGCGCGAGGCCGTGCACGCGCTCGCCGGCAACGACGCCTCCTCGCTGCTCGGCGGAGAGGAGTCGGCGTATCTGCGGCCGGTACTGAAGGACTTCTGGAACGCCTACGAGGCCGCCGACCCGGAGGAAGAGGCGTCCGCGCAGCGCTTGCGTCGCGCCGCGGACCGGCTCCGCGACGCCTTCCGCACGATGAGCACCGCACCGGAGCACGTCCCCGAAGGTCTCGCACGCGAAGTGCGCCCGTGGCTGGAGGAGTTGGCCCGGCACGGCGAAGCGGGCGAGCAGGCCGTGAAGATGCTCACGGCGCAGGGCCGCGGCGACGGCGGCGGCGCCTGGGACGCACGCCTGGCACTTGAGCGGCTGCACGGGGAGGCCGAGGAGCGCGGCAGGCCGTCCGCGACCGTCGGGAAGGGCGTGCTGGCGGACTTCGTGAAGCGGGCGCTGAAGACGTCCGACAGCTGGACGGGCGCCGGCTCCAAGGGTTCGGGACGGCACCGGGCCACCACGCAGGGCGGTCCCGCGGCACGCCCCGACTCCCCGGCCGAAGCCGCCGTCGACGGCGACCCGGACACCGCCTACCGTGCCGAAGCCGCCCCGGCCGCCGGGTACTTCGCACCGCGCGCAGCCGTTCCCGGTGCCTCGCTGCCGGGCGGCCTCGGCCGCTACGGCGACCCCTCCGGCGACCCGCACGCCCCGGATGACGGACCGTCCGGCACCCCGGGCGGTGGCGGCGACGGCTCCGGGCCGGGCACTCCCGCGCTCACCGTCAGGCTGCCCGACCGGCGTCCCCTGGAGGCGGTCACCGTGCAGACGGGCCCGGGCTCCGGCACCCGCGCCCGCGTCGAGGCCCATGTGCCGGGCGAGGGCTGGCAGCGTCTCGGGCCGCTCTCCGGGAGCGGCTGGACGCAGCGCGAGGGCCGCGGGCTGCGGGCCGACGCGCTCCGTCTCGCCTGGTCACCGGGCTCCGACGAGCCGGTCGTACACGAGATCACGCCCTGGTACGCGGACCGGCCCGACGCCTCTCTCTCCCTGTCGAAGGACGACATCTACGCCCCCATCGGCGGCGGCAAGGGCGAGGTGACCGCCGAACTCGAGGGCCACCGCCCGTCCGACGTACGGGGCAGGGTGGCCGCCGACGCCCCGGGCGGCTTCACCGTACGCACCCCGGAGCGGACCGTCGTACCGCGCGGCGGGTCGGCGCGGGTTCCCGTCGAGGTCGAGGCCGACTCTTCGGTGAGGCCCGGCACCTACCGCATCCCGCTCTCCTTCGGGGACGAGAAGCGGACACTGACCGTGCGCGCCTTCCCCCGTACCGGCGGGCCGGATCTGGCACGGGAGGCGGAGGCGTCGTCGTCCGGCGACGAGGCAGGCGAGTTCCCCGCGTCAGCCGTCAACGACGGCCGCGGGGACACCCGTTGGTCCTCCCCCGCCGAGGACGGCGAATGGGTGCAGCTGAAGCTGCAACGCCCGGCCAGGCTGGGCGAGTTGGTGCTGCACTGGCAGGACGCGTACGCGAAGCGCTACCGCGTGCAGGTCTCCCCCGACGGCAAGCGCTGGCGCGACGCCGCGAGGATGCAGGACGGAAGGGGCGGCCGGGAGACGGTGCGCATGGACGCGCCGGAGGACACCCGCTACGTACGGATGCAGGGCGACGAGCGTGCCACGCGCTTCGGGTACTCGCTCTGGTCGCTGGAGGCCTACGCCGTGCGCGAGGAGACGGCGCGGGGCCGCTGACCGGGGCACTGGACGGGCGGCTCAACGGGCGGCTGCAGGAGACGCCGCCCGCTGGGCGCGACGGTGTACCCACGGCCCCACCCCCGCCCGCCGGTGTTCCGGCCGTGAGAACAACGAAGCCCGGTCTCAGGCAGTAGCTCTGCCTTCGATCCGGGCGAGGGCGTCGTCCGCGCCGTATGGCTGTAGATACGGCATCCAGCGCGGGTCTCGGTGCCCCGTGCCGATGATCCGCCAGGCGAGGCCCGACGGCGGCGCGGGTTGATGGCGCAGCCGCCAGCCGATCTCGGCGACGTGACGGTCGGCTTTCACATGGTTGCAGCGGCGGCAGGCGGCCACCACGTTCTCCCAGGTGTGCTGTCCGCCGCGGCTGCGCGGAATGACGTGGTCGACGCTGGTTGCGATACCACCGCAGTACGCGCACCGGCCGCCGTCGCGGGCGAAGAGCGCCCGGCGGGTCAGCGGAACAGTGCCCCGAAAGGGCACCCGCACAAAGCGCTTCAGCCGGACGACGCTGGGGGCGGGTATGACGCGGGTCGCGCTGTGCATCAGGGCGCCGGACTCCTCGATGCTGATGGCCTTGTCGTTGAGCACGAGGATGAGGGCGCGTCGCAGCGGTACGACACCGAGCGGCTCGTACGACGCGTTGAGGACCAGGACATGCGGCACGGTGCCTCCTTGTACGTCTGCGGCGCGTGGCTCGCGCCGGGACGATCTGTACTCAGTGTGGCCTGCGCCCTGGTCATTCCGCCACCACGACCGCGTAACGCCCTGAGCGTGTTTTCAACCACACCCCCTGGCTCCCCCTTGAACTTCTGCCCCGCTTCCGAGCAGTCAAGACGTCACGAACCGTGAAGCGAAGCGGCCCCCGGAACGGCCGGATACTGCCCATTCGAGCCGCTCCCGCCGCTTGTGAAGGGCGTGCGCCGTTAGTGTGGTTGCCGCGTTCGGGGTCCGCATCGACGGGCTCACGGCGCTGGGTTGACCCTGGCTCTCCCGCTCGGAAGGTTCTGCTGTGTTCAGGCTGATCGGCGCTGCTTCTCCGTCCACGCCCGCAGGCCCGTACCGCGCGGGAGCCGGAACGGCGGACGGCGGCGGAC
The DNA here is from genome assembly GCF_055792905.1 of Streptomyces sp. DSM 116795. NCBI lineage: Bacteria > Bacillati > Actinomycetota > Actinomycetes > Kitasatosporales > Streptomycetaceae > Streptomyces > Streptomyces sp. DSM 116795. The sequence continues at coordinate 5,201,064 of NZ_CM147707.1, read as the reverse complement.
AGGACCCCGGCGCCTCTCTCGAGGACGCTCACGAGTCGGCCGCCGACGCGGCCGGGTGGATCGAGCAGAACTGGTCGGAGTGGGTCTCCGCCGGGCTGCGCATCCTGCTCATCGCGATCATCGCCATCCTGCTGCGGTGGGTCATACGGCGCTCCATCAGCAAGCTGATCAAGCGCGTGAACCGCAGGGCGGAGGCCGCCGACAGCGCCAACGCGCTGCGGGGTCTGCTGGTCAGCGGCGAGCGGCGGCGGCAGCGCTCCCAGGCGATCGGCTCGGTGCTGCGCAGCACCGCGTCCTTCGTCATCATCGGCACCGCACTGCTGATGGTCCTCTCCGACCTCGGCATCAATCTCGCGCCGCTGCTGGCCAGCGCCGGTGTCGCCGGTGTCGCGCTGGGCTTCGGCGCGCGCGACGTCGTCACGGACCTGCTGGCCGGGATCTTCATGCTCCTCGAGGACCAGTACGGGGTCGGGGACCGCGTCGACGTCGGCGAGATCTCCGGCACGGTCCTGGAGATCGGGCTGCGGGTGACGCAGCTGCGCGGCGACGGCGGCGAGATCTGGTACATCCGCAACGGCGAGATCAAGCGGGTCGGCAACCTCAGTCAGGGCTGGGCGACCGCCGCCGTGGACGTCCTGGTGGGCCCGCGCGAGGACCTCGACGAGGTGCGGGCCGCCATCGTCTCCGTCGGCGAGGAGCTGGGCGGGACGGAGCCCTGGGACGAACTGCTGTGGGAGCCCGTCGAGGTGCTGGGCCTGGATTCGGTGACGCTCGAAGAGATGGTCGTGCGGGTCTCGGCGAAGACCATGCCGGGCAAGTCGCTGCCCGTGGAGCGCGAGCTGCGCTGGCGGATCAAGCAGGAGCTCGACAGGAGGGGCATTGTGAGCACGCCCCAGGAGCCGCTCGCCCTCGGCGCGGCGGGTGCAGCGGGTGCGGCCGGACCGGCCGCCGCTGCCCCGGAAGCGCGGACGGGCGTGACCGCCGCGGAAGGGGGCTCCGCTGCCGCCGGTGCCGGAGGCCGCCGTAGCCGGGTGAACAGCTCGGAAGTGACCCTGCAGAAGGCCCGCAAGTAACCCGGGGCGGCAGCCCGGCCCGTGGCCGGCCCGCGGTCCATTGACGCCGCCGGGCCCGGGCTCTACTGTCCGACGACAGGAAGGCTTCCTAACAGTGGTTGCCGAGCGTCGGAGGCAGAGGGCAGATGGCCGGTACGGCACCGGGGACCCCGCGAGTGCTGCGCGCGATGAACGATCGCGCCGCCCTCGACCTGCTGCTCGCCCGGGGCCCACTCTCCCGGGGCCGCATCGGCGAGCTGACGGGCCTGTCCAAGCCGACGGCCTCGCAGCTGCTGGCCCGTCTGGAGGCGGCGGGCCTGGTCGTCGCCACGGGCCGGAGCGAAGGCCGTCCGGGGCCCAACGCCCAGCTGTACGCCGTCAACGGCACCGCGGCGCACGTCGCCGGGGTGGACGTCAGCACGGCCCGCATCCTCGCCGCCGTCGCCGACATCACGGGCAGCCTCACCGGAACCTTCGAACTGCCCACCCCGGCCCGGCCGCCGGGCGGGCCGAAACCGGGGACGCCGGAGCTCGTCGCACGGGCCGTCGAGGGAGCCGCCGAGGCGGCCGGCGTCCGCCCTTCAGCGCTGCACCGCGCGGTGATCGGCACTCCCGGCGCCTTCGACCCCAGCACGGGCCGCCTGCGCTACGCCTCGCATCTGCCCGGCTGGCACTCCCCCACGCTGCTGGAGGAGATGGCCGCCGCGCTCCCGATGCCCCTCGAATACGACAACGACGTGAACCTCGTCGCCGTCGCCGAGCAGCGGCTGGGTGCCGCCGCGGGCGGACACGACGACTTCGTCCTGCTGTGGAACGAGCAGGGCATCGGTGCGGCGCTCGTCATCGGCGGGCGGCTGCACCGCGGCCGTACGGGCGGCGCCGGCGAGGTCGGCTTCCTCCCGGTGCCCGGCACGCGTCTCGTACGCGATCCCGCTCAGCTGGGCAGCGGCGGTTTCCAGGAGCTTGCGGGTGCCGGTGCCGTACTGCGCTGGGCGCACGAGCTGGGCCTGCCGTACGACCAGGACGACTCACCGCACAGGAGCGCCACGGCTCTGGTGAGCCGCGCCGCCGGTGCCGGGGAGGGGGCCAAGGACGAACCCGGGGACGAGCACGACCCGTACACCGGGCTCTTGCGACGGCTGGCCACCGGAACCGCCGTCGGGCTGGCGTCCATGGTCGCCGTGCTCGACCCGCAGCTGATCGTGCTGTCCGGGGGCGTGCTCACGGCGGGCGGCGAGCGGCTGCGGCGGCTCGTACAGGCGGAACTGACCGAACTGGCCGTGCCGAGACCCGAGTTGAAGCTGGGCGCGGTCACGCGTGACCCGGTGCTGCACGGGGCTCTGCAGAGCGCGCTGGCCATGACCCGTGACGAAGTGTTCGACACCTCACGCTGAAGCGGAAGGACCGGGACGGACGACATGAGAATCGCAGTGGTCGGCGGCGGCTCCACGTACACGCCCGAACTCATCGACGGCTTCGCGCGGTTGCGCGACACGCTTCCCGTCAGTGAGCTGGTGCTGGTCGACCCGGCGGCGGAACGGCTGGAGCCGGTCGCCGGACTCGCACGCCGCATCCTGGCCAAGCAGGGCCACGGCGCGACCGTCACCGCCACCCAGGATCTCGGCGCCGGGGTCGCGGGTGCCGACGCCGTGCTGCTGCAGCTCCGCGTCGGGGGCCAGACGGCACGGCACCAGGACGAGACGTGGCCTCTGGAGTGCGGCTGCGTGGGACAGGAGACGACCGGCGCGGGCGGGCTCGCCAAGGCGCTGCGGACCGTTCCCGTCGTGCTCGGCATCGCCGAGCGGGTGCGCCGCACCAACCCGGACGCCTGGATCATCGACTTCACCAACCCCGTGGGCATCGTCACCCGCGCCCTGCTCCAGGCAGGGCACAAGGCGGTCGGGCTGTGCAACATCGCGGTCAATCTCCAGCGCAAGTTCGCGAAGCTGCTGGATGTGGCGCCCGAGGAGGTCCACCTCGACCACTACGGGCTCAACCACCTCACATGGGAACTGGGCGTACGGCTGGGAGGCCCCGGCGGCGCGGACGTGCTGCCGCGGCTCCTCGCCGAGCACGCCGACGGCTTCGCGCTGGAGCTGCGGATGCCGCGCCGGGTGCTGGAGGCGCTCGGCGTCTTCCCGTCGTACTACCTGCGCTACTTCTACGCGCACGACGAGGCCGTTCAGGAGCTGCGTACGAAGCCCTCACGGGCGGAGGAAGTCGCGGCCATGGAGAGGGAGTTGCTCGCGATGTACGGCGACCCCGCGCTGACGGAGAAGCCCGCGCTGCTGAGCAGCCGCGGCGGCGCCTACTACTCGGAGGCGGCGGTGGCGCTCGCCGCCTCCCTGCTGGGAACCGCCGGCGAGGACAGCAGCCGACGGCCGAGCGTGCAGGTCGTCAACGTACGGAACGACGGCACTCTGCCCTTCCTCCCCGACGACGCGGTGGTCGAGGTCCCGGCCGAGATCGGCCCCGACGGCGCCGTGCCGCTGCCCGCGCCGCCCGTCGGCCCCGTCCAGACCGGACTGATCACACACGTCACCGCATACGAGGACCTGGCGCTCGACGCCGCCCTGCACGGCGGCCGCGACCGGGTCTTCAGGGCACTCCTCGCGCATCCGCTGATCGGGCAGTACGACCGCGCCGAGGCGCTGACCGACCTGCTCCTCGCCCACAACCGGGAGTATCTGGCGTGGGCCTGACGACCTCGGGGTGCCTCGCTCTCGACGCGGGCAACACGAAGACCGACGTCGCGGTGGTCGACGTCGGCGGCCGCGTGCTGGGCACAGCACGCGGAGGCGGTTTCCAGCCGCAGGTGCTCGGCGTGGACGCCGCGGTGAACGCGCTCGCGGAATCGGTCGGCAGGGCCCTCGCCCAGGCCGGAGCGGCGGCCGGGCAGCAGGTCGCGCACGTCTCGGCGTGCCTCGCCAACGCCGATCTGCCGCGTGAGGAGCGGGAGTTGACCGCCGCCGTCGTCGCGCGCGGCTGGGGCCGCACCACGCACGTCGCCAACGACACCTTCGCCATCCTGCGCGCCGGACTGCCGGACGACGGTCCCGTCGGGCACGGGGTGGCCGTCGTCTGCGGCGCCGGCGTCAACTGCGCGGGCCAGGACAGCGAGGGCCGCACCCACCGCTTCCCCGCCCTGGGCCGACTCTCGGGCGACTTCGGCGGTGGCGGCGGCCTGGCGGCGGAGGCCGTCTGGTACGCCGCACGGGCGGAGGACGGCCGCGGCGAGGACACGCAACTCGCACGGGAACTGCCCTGGCACTACGGACTGACCTCGATGTACGCGCTGATCGAGGCCCTGCACCTGGGAGATCTGCCGCGTACGCGGATGCACGAGATCACGCCGGTCCTCTTCGAGGTGGCCTCCGCCGGCGACGCGGTCGCCCGTGCCCTGGTACTCCGGCAGGCCGAGGAACTCGTGACGATGGTCACGGTCAGCCTGCGCCGCCTCGGTCTGCTGGAGACCGCGACGCCGGTGTTCCTCGGGGGCAGCGTCGCCGCGGCCCGCCATCCGCTCCTGCACGACCACCTCACGCAGCAGCTCGCCGTACACGCCCCGAAGGCCACGCCCCAAGTGGTCACGGCGCCGCCTGTCCTGGGCTCGGCCCTCCTCGGGCTCGACGCCGTCGGCGCACCGTCGCAGGCACACGCCCGTCTGCGCGCCCACTACGCCTGAACGCGCCGATCACACCCTGAACGCGCCCTGCCCCGCCTCCACTTGGCGTTACGTGGACACGGGGGCGGGGTGCGACGTACGACGTACGGGCCGGGGCCGGGCCGGGCTCTCTAGGTGAGGTGGAGGGTGATCGTCGTCCAGGCGCCCACGTGTACCTGGTCGCCGCTCTTGAGGGGGACCGGGACGAAGGGCTGGATCGGGTCCTCGGCTCCGTTGATGGTGGTGCCGTTCGTGGAGTCCTGATCGACCACCGACCAGCTGCCGTCCGGCTGCTGCACGAGCACGGCGTGCTGATGCGAGACACCCGGGTCCTCCGGAGTACGGGCCAGGTCGATGTCGGGCGCCTCGCCGGTGGAGTGGCGGCGGCGGCCGATGGTGATCTGGTTGCCGTTCAGGGGGAGTTGCTGCTCGGGCGAGTAGGCGGGCAGGTTGAGGTTCGAGGCCTCGGGCCCGCTGCGGTCCATCATCGCGGCGAAGTACGCACGGTCGGGCGCGATGACGGCCACCCACGAGCCGGAAGGCACCTGCTGCCCCGGCTGGCTCTGCTGACCCTGCTGACCCTGCTGGCCCTGCTCCGGTCCGCCGGGACCGCCCGGTCCGGGCGGCGGCGGGTACTGGTGCTGGGGCGCCTGGGGCTGCTGAGGCGGACCGGGCGGCTGACCAGGGCCGGGGCCCTGGTCCTGGAAGAGCGACGGAGCCGGTGGCGGCTGCTGCTGATCGTGCTGCGGGGCGACGGGCGGGGAGAGCGCCCAGTCGCCGCTCGGGGGTGACGGCTGCTGTGGTCCTCCGGGCGCCGGAGGCGCCATGGGCGCGCCGATGCCCTGGCTCTGGCCCGGGCCCTGCTGTCCCTGGCCGGGGGCCTGCTGTCCCTGGCCGGGGGCCTGCTGTCCCTGGCCGGGCGCCTGCCCCTGTCCGGGTCCCTGCCCCGGGTATCCGCCCGGGCCCTGCGGGGGCTGCTGCGGGGTGAGCGGTTCCGCGGGACGGTCCACCTGGGAGGGGATGTCGGAGTTGCCGTAGCCGTACTGCTGGTCCTGCCCGTGGGACGGTGCGCTGGGGAAGGGCGGCGGCGGAGGCGGGCCGGGCTGGCCCGGCTGACTCTGCGGACCGGGCTGCCCCGGCTGACCCGGCTGACCCTGGAACCCGGGTGGCGGCGGAGGCGGACCGGGCTGACCCGGGTGGCCGGGCTGGCCCTGGAATCCGGGCGGCGGCGGAGGCGGACCGGGCTGCCCCGGCTGACTCTGCGGACCGGGGCCGCCCGGGCCTCCGGGCTGGGGAAAGCCACCCGGCTGCGGCGACTGGTCCGCGGGTACGGACGCCATCGGCGAGTGGGTCAGAAAGTTGTAGCGGCAGCCGTCGCAGAACGGCGCCTGCCCCTCACGGGGCCTGCCGCACTGCGGGCAGGTCTCCCCCTGCGGCTGCTGAGGCGGAGGGCCCTGACCGCCGGGAGCGCCACCGGGCCCGCCAGGACCGCCGCTGCCCGGCCCGGGATATCCGTAACCCTGGGACGGAGGCCCGGGAGGTCCGGGAGGCACAGGCCCGCCAGGCCCGCCAGGCCCGTCCTGACCGCCCGGCGCGGAAGGCGGCGGCCCGGGGTAGCCGTACCCGCCTCCGGGAACCGGCGGCGAGGGCGACGGCGGCACCGCGCCGGCCGGTGCGGCGGATGCGTCGGCCATGCGGTGACCGCATACCTCGCACCAGTCGTCGACAGCCGACTGGTGTCCGTTCGGGCAAGTCGGCATGGTGAGTGCCTCCCCCTCGTAACTCCTGGACTTCCGTACCTGCGGTACGACCCTCGCGTGTGTTACCTCTTCACACGGACCGTCTTCGTGGACCGCGTCTCCAGTGTCATCTCGTCGGCGTCGGCAACCTTCGCCTTCAGCCGAACAGTACCGTTCGCAGCGTCGACGACGTCCACCACCTTCGAAAGCAGCTTCGAAGTATCCGCATTTCCGGAAGCGTCGGCCAGTCGTACGGCACGACCGAGTTGTGCGGTGGCGCCCTCTTCGTCCCCGGCCTTGCGCGCCCGCAGGCCGTCCTGGATCGCCTCGGCGAGCTCGGCCTGACCGGTGTAGTGCGCGACCTGTGCGTCGATGCTGGTGGTGGCCGCCATGTCGTCCGTCCACACCGCCCGTATCAGGCCCTGCGCGAGCGTCCGCGAGAGCCCGCCGTCCTGCGCGGGAAGCATCAGCGCGGCGCGGGCCGCCAGCATCTCCTGACCCACCTCGGCCGCCGGCACCTCGACGCATACGTGGTAGTCGCGGGACTCCTCGCCCCAGGAGCCGGTCGGATAGTCGCCGGAGTGCGGGCCGGCGTCGGTGCGGCGGGCCGTCAGATCCTCCACGGCGGGCGCGACCTGCTTGATGAACTTGATCTTCGAGCCCTGCGGCGTCCACAGGCGCAGTGCCACATCCGCGACTTCCTTGCGCATGGCGGCGGCCATCATGTCCTGGAAGTCCGCGGCGAGACCCGCCGGTTCCGCGACGATGTCGGCGGAGCCGAGGAGCGCGGACGCGATCCCGGTGACCTCCTCGACCTCCCAGTCGGTGCCCACGCCGCGCGCGTCACAGGTGAAGCGGCCGGCGCACGCGTCGAGGGCGGACTTCAGGCTCTCCGGATCCTCGTGCTCGTTGCGTCCGTCGGTCAGCAGTACGCCATGCCGGATGGGACCGTCGTGCGCCGAGAGCAGCTTGTCCGCGAGCCGCAGCCACGAGCCGATGGCCGTGCCGCCGTCCGCGCGGAGCCCGCGCAGCGCGTTCCGCGCCTGGGTGCGGGTCTCCGGGGCGGCGACGGCCAGCCCGCCACCGCCTGGGTACACCTCCGCGGCCTGGTGCGTACCGGCGACGACCGCGAAGGAGACACCGTCCTGGAGCGTCTCGATCGCGGCGAGCGTGGCATCGCGTACGTGGCGCCTCTTCGAGGGCGGGTGGTCCATCGAGCCGGAGCAGTCGATCATGATCACGACCGCGGCGTCCGTACGTGCGGCGCCGGCCGGCCGGGACAGGGCCCGCGCCGGGCCTGCGGTGCCGGTGCCGACTCCGGCTCCGGCACCGGAGCCGGAGGTGACGGTGATGATCGCGTCGACCGCCTGCCCGCCCTCCGGCAGATACTCGTTCTGGTACACGTCGACGGAGAACCTCGGCTGCGCGTAAGGCTCGGCGAAATCGGTCACGTTCCGCTCCTGCTCCGTGGTGAAAGGGAGTCGTCGTCAGACGGGACGGGAGCGGGGACGAAGACGGTTCCGGGCAGCGATGCGCCGCTGGTCACCCCCGTCCGTGTGCGCCTCAGGCCGCCCCGTTTCCCGCTCCTTCATCCGGCGCCGGGAACGGAATGACGGCGACCGTGGCGTTGTCGTGTCCGCCGCCGTCGAGTGCGAAGCCGACGAGACGCTGCGCGGCCTGCAGCGGACGTCGCCGTCCGTCGGGCGGCACGGCCGCGGCCATCTGCTCGGCGGACTCCGCGTAGTTCCAGAGCCCGTCCGTGCACACGATCACGACGCCCGCTCCTTCCGGCTTGTACGAAGCGGTGTGCGGCTCGATCTCATACGCGTCCGCGCCGAGCCATCCCGTGATGGCGTGTGCGCGAGCGTCCGCGTACGCCTCGTCCTCGGTCATCAGACCTGCCGCGACCATCTGGGCCGCCCACGAATCGTCCTCGGTCAGCCGGGCCGGCGGCGCGCCCTGTTCGTCCGGCACCCAGTAGGCGCGGCTGTCCCCGATCCAGCCGACGGTCAGGATGCCCTCCGATGTGATCGCACCGACGATGGTGCAGGCCGGGGCGTTCTTCGAGGGCTCGTTGGGGCCTTCGGCGGCGAGGGCCGTGACCGCGTCGGACGCGGCGATGAGCGCGTTGTGCATGGCCTGTTGCGCGGGTGTTCCCTGCGGCAACGAGTCGCACACCGACGCGCCCGCGGCGCGGGCCGCGGCAGCGGACGCGTCGTCGGGCCGGGTGGCCGAGGAGACGCCGTCGCAGACGACGGCGATGGTCACAGGGGCGCCCGAGGGTGTCACCGCCTCGTGGAGCGAGAAGAAGTCCTCGTTGCGGTGATGGCGCAGCCCGCGGTCGCTGGCGGCCGCCACCGACGCCAACGCGCTCTCCATGTGGTCGCGTTCACGCGGCTGTTTGTGACCGCAGTGGTCGCAGTAGCCGTCGTCGTCCACGGCTCCGGTGCCGCAGGCGACACAAGCGGACCCGTAAGGCGGCAGGCCCTCCGGCGGCGAATCGTCCACGGTGACGCGGGGGTCGGCGGCACGAGGGTCCGGGCCCGGCGGAGCCTCCGGCGCGGGCGGGGCCTCCGGCACCGGCGGGGTCTCCGGCACCGGCGGCGGTGCGGAAGGGTGCGCGGACGCCGGCAGCGGCGGGGGCGGCCCGGGCGGCGGGACCGGCGGACCAGAAGGCCCCGAAGACCCCGAAGACCCCGAAGACCCGGAGAGCCCGGAAGGCGGTGGCCCCGAGGGTAGGTCCGGAGGCCCGGACGGGTGCGCGGACGGCGGCTGCTCGTGCGGCCACGCCGACATCGGCGCAGGCGGCGTCGGCCCGGGCGGCGTGGGCACAGCCGACGGGGGTACGGGCGGCGGCGGCCCCGGAGGCGGAACCGGAGGCCCGGGAGGCGGAACCGGAGGGCCGCCCGTGGCCCCCGCAACCGGCACCCCCGCGGACGTGCCCTCCGCCGGTGCGAGCGTGAAGTCGGGCTCGCCCGCGGGCGTTCCCGGTGCGGACGTTCCCGGCCCAGGCGTCCCCGGTGCAGGCGGTGCCGATCCGGGCGCGAGCGGTGGCGCCGGCGGTCCAGGCGGCGGCGTCGCCGGCACCGCCCCGTTGCCCGGAGCTGCGGGCCACACGTCGCCGTGGGCGGCGCCCGGGCCGGGTGCCGGATGCCGCACGGCAGCCGTGAGATCGGCGCCGCAGACACCGCAGAAACGGTCCCCCACCGCCAGCGGCTCGGAGCAGCTCGGACACGCAGACATTTGATCAAGCATGGTCACACCCACGTCCTGGGCCGAACGGGCAGGCCCGTTCCGCCGGTTCGATCCTCTCGGCGCCGGACTGCGCGAGCCGGACGAGCCAAAGGGCATGTCCGCGGCACACGTGCCGGGGCCGGGACGGCGTACCGCTTCCCGGGTCCCCCTTCCGCGCCCCGGCCCCGTACTCCGGTCACGAGTCCGCCACCCCCTCGGCCCGCGCGGGCCCGCCGCTGCCGCCGCCCTGCCGCGCCGTGAGGACATCCTGTGCCGCGTGCTGATAGCGCAGCACCGCGTCCTCCGCCGCCCGCAGATCGCACGGCGCACTCCACAGCATGCGCCGCGCCGCGTCGTAACGCTCGATCAGCATCCGGTCCTCCCCCATCCCCTGCTGCGCGACCTTCGCCTTGTACGCGTCCAGACGCCCGCGCAGTTCCGCCCGTACCGCCAACGGTGCGGTGACGGCGGCGAGTTGGGCCCGCGCTCGGTCCAGTTCGTCCTCGGCGCGCTGCTCCAGGCTCTCCAGCAGGGGCGAGAGCCGGTGCCACTGGGAACGGCGCCTGTACTCGGCGGCCGCCGACAGCTCCTCGTGCAGCGCCGTCGCGGGTCCGCTCACCGCGGGGACCTCCGAGGCCGCGATCTTGGCCAGCACCTCGCCGCGTGCCTCACGGGCCTCCGCGAGAGTGCGGTCCGCGCGTGACAGCACGTCGCGCAGCTGCATCAGCCGCTGTTCCGAGTCCTGGCGGACGTTGAGCACGGCGTCGATCTCCCGCCGGATGTCCTCCAGTTCGCGCGCGGCGCGGTCGTAGCGTGACGTGTCGGGTCTGCCGCCGCCGGGTGCGCTGCTGCCGCCCGCGGAGGTCCAGAACGCGAGGGGATCGGAGACCACCTCGGCGCGCAGCGCGGTGAGTTCGTCGGTCGTACGGTCCAGATCGTCGCCGGAGGGGTGCTCCCCGGGGCGTACACCCACGGAGTGCGCGAGGGAGCGCACGCGGCGCAGTTCGGCGGCGAGCATGTCTATGCGGGCGGGCAGGGCCGACCAGACCGAGTCGGCTGCCGCGACGACGTCGAGGGCCTGCGCGTACCAGTTGTTCATCCATTCGACGAGGCCGCCGAGCGTCACCTCCTCCGACAGGCGTGCGCCGCCGCCTCCCCCGCCCTCGGCGGGCCCGCCTTCGCCCAGGGCGCTGCCGGGGATCGTGCGGGGACCGCGCAGCAGCCGCGTCAGTTCGGCGAGGTCCTCGCGGCTCGGCCAGCGCCGCCGCTCACGTACCTCCTGAGCCTTCGTGAGGGCGCCGCTGTAGTGCTCGAACACGTTCCACAGCCGCGTGATGGCCGCTTCGGCCTGCGTCCAGCGCTGTGCGGTGGTGCCGGTGAGCTGCGCGCCTTCGAGGAGGCGCCGGCCCGCGTGGTCCTGGAGCGCGAGCAACGACGACTCGACCGCCTCGTGTTCGGCTGTGAGCCGTTCCAGCGCACGGTCGGCCTCCTCCCGGCTCATCACCGGTCCGGTGGGTCCCGCGGGGCCCATCGATCACCTCGCTGCTGTGTCGTGTCTGCTGGTCGGGTCGGACGGTTCAGGCGTTTCAGACGGCTCGGACGGCTCGGGCGGTTCGGTGAGGCTGTCGGTAGGGATCTGGTCGTTCACGGATCTGGCCGGTACGGATCCGGCCCGTGTGGAGGGAGCACGGGCTCAGGTCCGCCCCGTACTCGCGTACGGGCGGCGGGAGTTCCCCCCGTAGTCCGTACCCATCCTCGCCGGACGGCAGCGGTACGGGTGACGGCCGGGGCGCGCGAGCGCGGACGCCGGAGCCCGCACCGGCCCCGTATGCGGCTGCTTCACGGCTTGTCGTCCTCCCCCTGGTCGTTGCGGCGCCCACCCCGCCTACGTTGTGCGATGTGTCTGTCGCAACGGGTTGGGGGCCCACCGCCAGAGTATGACCACGGGGAACACCAACCACACCGTTTCCACAGGGATCTTGTTCGGATCGGGACCTGCGGAGCCCGCTGCGGCAACCCTGGCGACGGGCGCACCCGGCCCGGCTCCCTGGGAACTTCGTGGAAACTCCCTGGGGAACACGCGCCGGATACGGCGGCGGTTCCCCCGGCATGCCCCTTTCCGCCTGCTCACGCGAGCAGCCACAGCCCCTTCGCGCCGGTTGCCACTCCGCCCGCGAGCGCGAGCCCCAGAATGATGCGGCGCGCCCCCTTCTCCGGCGTACGGGCCGCGAGCAGGTGCCCCAGCACGATGCCCGCGCACAGCGTGCCCGCGACCAGGAGCCAGGCGGGACGGGTCAGTTGGGGCAGCCCCTTCGCCCCGGCGGACATCAGGTTGACGGCGAGCCCGTAGAACTGCGCGTTGGGTACGAACTCTCCAGCCGTCCATCCCGCGTTGGCGGCATAGACGGAGAGCGCCGGACCGCCCGCCCCGGCGGCCGAGTTCATGAAGCCGCTGGCCGCGCCCGCGACGACGGCGCCGCCCCTGCCGCGCATGGCCCTGAGACGGGCACCGCAGATCACGAGCAGCACGGCCGCGGTGATCAGCGCCCCGCAGCCCGTCAGCAGCACCGGCTCCGGGAGTCGCAGCGCGAGCCACGCACCCAGCGGCACGGTGAGTGCGGCGGCCGCGACCAGCGGGACCATGGTGCGCAGCTCCACGTGCCGCCAACTCGTCGCGAGCCCCGCGATCCCGATGACGACGCCCGCGCAGTTGACCAGCGCGACGCCCTGCACCGGACCCATCAGCAGCACCAGGCCGGGAGAGGCGAGGAGTCCGAACCCGATGCCGGCCAGCCGCTGCACGGACGACCCCAGCAGCACGACGCCGCCGAGCAGGGCGAGGAAGGGCCAACCGCTGAGCATCGTCCGAAACTAGACGTACGCGCGGGCGTACAGGAGGGGTGACTCCGCGATTCCCTTCCGGAGTGCGGAAGTTCACATCCGTACGAGTCTCCCGGGTACGTCGGCTCACGCCCCGTCGAGCCGCCAGGTGTGCGGCCCGTCCGGATCGTCGAGCCAGGCCCACTGCACGCCGTCCCTGACGGTCACCCCGTAGCGCTCACGGGCCGGACGGCCTGCGCCGCGCCACAGCTCGTACACGTCGTGCGGCTCGGCCGAACCCCCGGCGAGGCCGAAGAGGAAGTGGAAGGAGTCCTGCCGCTGCGCGTGACGCGGGACCCCGCGCGAGGCCGCCGCCGACAGCGGCGCGGCACCCGCCCCGCGCCCACCGCGGAGCGGCACGAAGAAGGCGGGCGTCGGAAGGAACCGGCCCTCGCCGTCCCGTGGCCCGTCCACGCGCAGCGTCACCAGGCCGGTCCCCACCGGGGCGAGGACCAGTGCCCCCGGCACGCACTGCGTGAGCCAGGCGGCGGGCACGGCGGACAGCGCGCACGTCGCGATGACGCGGTCATAGGGCGCGTACGCCGGGACGCCCAGCACACCGTCCCCCGTGACGACCCTCGGCCGGTATCCCGCGGCGGCCAGGTGCTCGCGGGCGGCGCCGGTGATGCCGGGGTCGAGGTCGACGCTGGTCACCCGCGTCCCGCCCAGGCGGTGCGCGAGCAGGGCGGCGTTGTAGCCGGAGCCGGTGCCGATCTCCAGCACGCGCATGCCGTCCCGCACGTCCAGGGCCTCCAGCATGCGCGCCATCAGGGAGGGCTGGCTGCTGGAGGAGATCAGTTCGCCGTCGCGCACGCGCGTGGCCAGCGGTACGTCGTCGTACACGCCCGCGAGCCAGCGCTGCCGGCGCTCAGGGTCGGGGTCCTCCCGCCACAGCCGCTCCTGACCGCCGCCGGAGGCGGGGACGTAGTAGTACGGCACGAAGAGTTCACGCGGTACCTCGGCGAAGGCGGCCTGCCACGCGGGATCGGTGAGCGAACCGCCGGCGACGATCTGCCGCACAAGATCCGAAGCAGCTGGCATGCCTCCACTGTGCTGCGAGGAAGCCCTGCGCGCGAGGCCTGAAGGTGACCTTCCGCAGATAGCCTCCCGCGCATGGCAGAGAAAGCGATCACGGCCGAGGGGCTGCGCAAGCGCTACGGGGAGACCCAGGCAGTGGACGGCGTCTCCCTGGAGGTGGAGCGGGGCGAGTTCTTCGGGATCCTCGGCCCGAACGGGGCGGGCAAGACCACCACGCTGGAAATCATCGAAGGGCTGAGGGAGCCGGATGCGGGCAGCGCCCGTCTGCTGGGTGAGGCGTCCTGGCCGCGGAATCCGGCGCTGCTGCACCGGATAGGCGTACAGCTGCAGGCGTCGGCGTTCTTCGAGCGGCTCAGCGCCCGCGAGCAGATACACACCTTCGCGTCCCTGTACGGCGTCCCCGGTGCACGCGCGGACCAGATGCTCGAGACCGTCGGTCTGACCGACAAGCGCGGCACCCGCGAGAACAAGCTCTCGGGCGGTCAGGCGCAGCGGCTCTCCATAGCCTGCGCCCTCGTGCACGACCCCGAGCTGCTCTTCCTCGACGAGCCCACGACGGGCCTGGACCCGCAGGCCAGGCGGAACCTGTGGGATCTGCTCCGCACGATCAACTCCGAGGGCCGCACCGTCGTGCTGACTACGCACTACATGGACGAGGCCGAGACGCTGTGCGACCGGGTGGCCGTCATGGACGACGGACGGATTCTGCGCGTGGGCGCCCCCGCGCAGCTGATCGAGGAGCTGGGGGTGCGGTCGCTGGAGGACGTCTTCCTCCAGCTCACGGGGAGGGAATACCGCGAATGAAGAGCTTCGTCAGCCTGTCCAGGGCCATGGCGCTCGGGCTGCTGCGGGACCGGGCCGCCGTCTTCTTCATGCTGGTCTTCCCGCTGATGTTCCTGGCGCTCTTCGGCGCCCTCTTCGCCAACGACTCCACGGCGCAGGCGAAGATCGTCCAGGTCGGCGACGTGAGGATCCTCGACGACATACCGGACGCGGAACGCGCGCAGCTGCGCGACGTGCTGAGCATCGAGAAGACGGACGGCTCGGCCGCCGCACGCGCCGAAGCGCTGAAGAAGGTACGCGAGGGCGACACCGACGCCGCCGTCTTCCAGGACGGCGAGGGCGAGATCGCGCTGCGCTACTCGGCCGCCGACTCGGTGCGCTCCGGCAACGTACGCGGCGTCGTCGACTCCGTCGTTCAGCAGGCCAATCAGGAGGCGACGGGAGAGCCTCCTGCCTACCGGCTGACGGCGGAGCGCGTCGAGGACAAGTCGGTCAAGCCCATACAGTTCCTCACGCCGGGGCTGCTGAGCTGGGCCGTCGCCATGGGCGGCGTCTTCGGCTCTGCGCTCAACCTCGTCAGCTGGCGCAAGAAGCGGATCCTGCGGCGGCTGTGGCTGGCCCCTGTGGGCCCCGGTTCGGTGATCGGCGCACGGGTCGGCGTGAACCTCGCACTCGCGTTCGCGCAGACCGCCATCTTCATCGGCCTGGCCACCCTCCCCTACTACGGGCTGCAGCTGTCCGGGAACTGGTGGCTGTGCCTTCCACTGGTCGCCTGCGGCACGCTGGCGTTCATGTCGATCGGGCTGCTCATCGGCTCGTGGGCGAAGACGGAGGAGGCGGCGAACGGTCTCGCGCAGATCATCGTCCTGCCCATGGCGTTCCTGTCCGGTTCGTTCTTCCCGCTGGAGATCGCACCGGCCTGGGTGCGTACCGTCTCCGGCTATCTGCCGCTCACCCACCTCGCGGAGGCGATGCAGGCCGTACTGAGCAGGGGCGAGAGCTGGGGCGCGGCGATGCCGGTGATGGGCGGACTGCTGGGCTTCGCGGCCGTGGTCACGCTGATCGCCTCCCGGCTCTTCCGCTGGGACGACGCGTAGCGCCTGCCGGCGCGGGCCGACCGCGGCGCCCTCGGGCACGGTCCGCGGTCACCGGGGGCGGACACCTGCCGGGACGCCGGGTGCGGAACCCCGGCATGGAAGCCCCGCCCGGCGCCGGGCCAACACCGGCCAGCCTCGCAGCCCTTCCGCCGGGACAACGCGCAGCGCCACCGGCCCGCGCCCACCGCGACGCCCTCGGGCACGGTCCGCGGCAACCGGGGCGGACACCGCCGGGACGGCCTGCACGCCCCGCACGGAAACCTCGCCCGGCCTCGCTGCCCATCCGCCAAGACGACGCATAACGCCTGCCGGGGCGGGCCGACCGCGGCGCCCTCAGGCCCCGCCGCAGCAACCGGAGGCGACACCCGCCGGCACGGCCTGCAGAACCCCGGCACCGGAGCCCCGCCCCGGCACCGGGCCAACACCGCCCGGCCTCGCAGCCCTTCCGCCGGGACAACGCGGGGCGTGCCCCCACAACGCACCTTCCTCGCAACGGCCCGGCCCGTTCGCCAGGGGCGACGCGTCGCCAGGGACGACGCGTCGCCGCGGCCGTGTCCGGCCCGGCGAAAGCCGGAGGGCCAGGGGTCGCGGACCGGCCGCCCGGCCGCCCGGTCGTCCTCCCGTCCGACGACGCCTGATGGCGTCGTGGACGCATCTGCGACCATGGGAGGCGTGATGGAGATTCCGCGCGGCAGCTTGCAGACGCAGACCTTCTACGAGCAGGTCGGGGGCGAGGAGACCTTCCGGCGCCTCGTGCACCGCTTCTACCAGGGTGTCGCCGAAGATCCAGTGCTGCGCCCCATGTACCCGGAGGAGGACCTCGGCCCGGCCGAGGAGCGGCTGACGCTCTTCCTCATCCAGTACTGGGGCGGCCCCCGCACCTACAGCGACCAGCGGGGGCACCCCCGACTGCGCATGCGCCACGTGCCGTTCAAGGTCGACCGTGCCGCGCACGACGCCTGGCTGAAGCACATGCGGGACGCCGTCGACAGCCTCGACCTCGCGCCCGAGCACGAACGGCAGCTGTGGGACTACCTCGTGTACGCGGCCGGTTCCATGGTCAACTCCCCCGACTGAGCCCCCGGTTCACCGCGTACACAGAGGTGCCGCCGGCACCGCCGCGGTGATGCTTACGAATCGGATCAGACCGGGGTGACGCTCAGCCCCGGCCCCTTCTCGGCGCCGCTCCGAACCACCACCGAGCCGGCCTGCGTGCGAAGCCGCAGCCAGGAGCCGGACCGCAGCAGCTTCAGCGGCCCGTCACCCGTGAGGAATCCCAGCGCGTGTGCGGCATGCGCGGCGCGCAGCGGCAGCTGTGTCCGGCCCAGCGGCCGGGACCAGATCTCCTCGGCGAGCGCGTCCAGCTTCTCGCGGGTGCGCTCCTTCTCTCCCAACTGCTCGGCACGCTGACGGAATTCACCGATGGCCGCGGCTGCGACCGTACGCACCGCATCCGCGGGCACCTCGCCGAAGGCCTCCCAGCCGCCACGCGGCGGCAGCATGCCGGCCCACGGCGGACCCGTCACGGCGCTAGGCACGGTGAAGGCCTCCGCCGACTCGTCGATGCCTTCGAGGAGTTCGCCGGCCGACACGGTGACGTCGACCTCGGCCGGCTCGAGCAGCCGCGCCGTCCGCACGGCCAGCACGTCGAAGCGGGCGGGCTTGGCGAAGACGCCGACGGCACCGCCGCCGGACTGGATACGTACCGCCGCAGCCTTCTCCCAGCGCAGCAGCCGCTGCAGCAAGGCGTCGAGCCCCGCGGCCTCTCCCGGGTCAGCGAATACGAGGCGCTGCCGCGCTGTCATCGAAGTAGTCCTCCAGGAACGCCCGTTCGACGGGTGTGAGCCGCCGCGGGTGCTCCTTCTCCAGGTCGTAGGGGACGATGACGGTCTCGGCCCGTACGTAGACCGTCGCCGCGTCCTTGATCTCGTACGCGAGCGTGGCCGAGGCCGCGTTCAGCTTCGTCACCCAGATGTCGACCGTGACCGGCTCGTACCGGTGGAAGAGCGGCCGCAGGTAGTCGATCTCGTGCCGCGCCACCACGCAGCCGGCCTTGAACGGCACCGGTTCTGCCGGGAACGAATCCGAGGCCGAAGACGAGCCCGAGTCCGGATCCGAACCCGAGCCCGAGCCCGAATCCGAGCCCGGCGGCGGGGTACCCGCCGCCTCCCCCGCCAGCCGGAACATGAAGTCGATCCGCGCCTCCTCCAGGTAGCGGAGGTGGACGACGTTGTTGACGTGCCCGTAGGCGTCCATGTCCGACCAGCGCAGGGGACACCGGTATGTGTGACGCACGTGAACCGATCAGCCTGCCTCAGCCGCGGGTGAGCTTCTTGTACGTGGCGCGGTGCGGGCGCGCGGCGTCCGGGCCCAGCCGCTCGATCTTGTTCTTCTCATACGACTCGAAGTTGCCCTCGAACCAGAACCACTTGGACTCGCCTTCATAGGCGAGGATGTGCGTGGCGACACGGTCCAGGAACCAGCGGTCGTGGGAGACGACCACGGCACAGCCGGGGAAGTCCAGCAGCGCGTTCTCCAGCGAGGAGAGCGTCTCGACGTCGAGGTCGTTGGTCGGCTCGTCGAGCAGGAGCAGATTGCCGCCCTGCTTGAGCGTGAGCGCCAGGTTCAGCCGGTTGCGCTCACCGCCGGAGAGCACGCCCGCCGGCTTCTGCTGGTCCGGGCCCTTGAAGCCGAATGCGGACACGTAGGCGCGGGAGGGCATTTCGACCTGGCCGACGTTGATGTAGTCCAGTTCGTCGGAGACGACGGCCCACAGCGTCTTCTTGCCGTCGATGTTCTCCCGGCTCTGGTCGACGTAGGAGATCTTGACCGAGTCACCGACCTTGATGACGCCGGAGTCCGGCTCCTCCAGGCCCTGGATCATCTTGAACAGTGTCGTCTTGCCCGCGCCGTTCGGCCCGATCACGCCGACGATGCCGTTGCGCGGCAGCGTGAAGGAGAGGTCGTCGATGAGCAGCTTCTCGCCGAAGCCCTTGCTGAGGTGCTCGACCGCGACGACGACGTTGCCCAGGCGCGGACCCGGCGGGATCTGGATCTCCTCGAAGTCCAGCTTCCTGGTCTTCTCGGCCTCGGCGGCCATCTCCTCGTAACGGGTCAGCCTCGCACGGGACTTGGCCTGCCGCCCCTTCGCGTTGGAACGGACCCACTCCAGCTCGTCCTTGAGCCGCTTGGCACGCTTGGCGTCCTTCTGGCCCTCGACCTTCAGACGGGACTGCTTCTTCTCCAGGTACGTGGAGTAGTTGCCCTCGTAGCCGATGGCACGGCCGCGGTCGAGCTCCATGATCCAGCCGGCGACGTTGTCGAGGAAGTACCTGTCGTGGGTGATGGCGACGACGGTGCCGGGGTACTGCGCGAGGTGCTGCTCCAGCCACTGCACGGACTCGGCGTCCAGGTGGTTGGTGGGCTCGTCGAGGAGGAGCAGATCGGGCTGTTCGAGCAGCAGCTTGCACAGCGCGACGCGGCGCTTCTCACCGCCGGAGAGGTTGGTGACGGGCCAGTCGCCGGGCGGGCAGCCCAAGGCGTCCATGGCCTGCTCCAGCTGCGATTCGAGGTCCCAGGCGCCCGAGTGGTCGAGCTGCTCCTGGAGCTTGCCCATCTCCTCCATCAGCTCGTCGGTGTAGTCCGTCGCCATCTGCTCGGCAATGGCGTTGAACCGGTCGAGCTTCGCCTTGGTGTCCGCGACCCCGGCCTCGACGTTCTCCAGGACGGTCTTCGACTCGTCCAGCGGCGGCTCCTGGAGCAGGATGCCGACGGTGTTGCCGGGGGTGAGCTGCGCATCGCCGTTGGAGGGCTGGTCCAGCCCGGCCATGATGCGCAGCACCGTCGACTTGCCCGCGCCGTTCGGCCCCACGACACCGATCTTCGCGCCGGGCAGGAAGCTCAGGGTGACGTCGTCGAGGATCACCTTGTCTCCGTGCGCCTTGCGCGCCTTGCGAAGGGTGTAGATGTACTCAGCCAAGAGGAACCGTCCGGCAGTCAGTAGGTTTCGGGGTGCGGCCTCGCCGCATGGGCAGACGACACCCATCTTGCCGCACACTCGCCCGGACCCCGAAACGGGGCGGACGAGGCCGCATCGCCTCTGCACACGAGCGGAAGGCGACAGGCGGAGCGCCGTCTCACACTCCGTGAACGCCGGAGTCGTCCGGATTCTTCCTGCGCACCGCCAGCACTGCCATCGCGCCGAGCACCACCAGGCCGACCGCTGTGCCGGCGATCACCGGGGTGCTGCCCGTACTGCCGGTCTCCGCCAGGTCGCCGCCCTCGCCCGCCTCCGCGCCGGCCTGGCCGCCGCCCACCGTGGCCGTACGGAGCTGCGGAGCCGCTTCGGCGTCCTCGTCGGCGGACACGGCGGGCACCGCGCTCCTGGTGGCGCAGTCCAGCACACCGGTGAAGGACTTCTGCAGGCCGCGCGGGCCCGAGAGCGGAATGCGGTAGGCCTGGTCCTCCCGCACCGGCACCGTGTACGTCCTGCTGCCCGCCGCCGCCACGGTGTGCGCCTCGCCGCCGAGACGGAAGCGGAACGGCCGGTTGCCTGCGTTGGCGACGCTGAAGCTGACGCCCTCCCTAGCGCAGCTCTTCTCCGCCTTCACGGCGGGTATCGCTCCGTAGCGCGCCCAGTTGACCGTCGCCGTCGCTGAGACCGCCGACTGGCTGGACCCGGCGAGTATCTGTGCCTGGCTTGCGGCGTGGCCGCCCACGCCCGTGAAGGCACGCCCCACCGGGACCTTCGTGGCCGCCTGGACGGTCAGCGAGCCCGCACCGGCGCGCCGCTCCTCCGGCACGTCGAAGTAGAGCCGGGCACCGTCCCGTACCGAGGTCGCCGGCTTTCCGTCGCCGCCCACGATCCGCGCACCCCGCGACGCGGGACCGGACGTCTGCGAGACGGTGACGCGAGGTGCCCCTGTACGCACGGTGAAGGGGCCGAGCCGGCTGCCGTCCTTCCGGGAGAGCGCCTCAGGCCCGAGGGACAGGGACGCCTCCGGCTCCGCCGTGCGCCGCGCCGACCGCTGCAGATGATCGGCGAGCTTCTCGGCGGCCGGGTCGGCCGCGTGCACCCGGACACCGCCGCCCCGCCCGGACCTGCGGCCGTCCGTGAAGCGCCATATCGCCACCTGCGTGCCGGCCGCTGCCGTCCGCGGCGAGAGCTTCCCCGAGCGCGCCGTCTTCGCAAGCCCCTGCAGGTCGTTCACCTGCGGGTAGGAGTGCCGCAGTATCCAGAGGATCTTGCCGGCGTCCGGGTTGTCGTGCAGCGATGTGCGGCCCCAGTCGGTCTCCCCGTAACGCGCGTGCTGCTGGGTGGGGTTGTCCACGTCGAGGCCGTACGTCTGCAGCCTGCCGCCTCCCTCGACGGCCATCTCGAAGAGCCCGGCGCCGGTGGTCAGCTCCTCGCCGTCCTCATGGACCACGGCCTGCCCGTAGGTCTTCAGACCCTCCAGCGTGGCCGTGGCGCCGCCCTGCCGTGACACCTCGTCGTCTCTCACCGCGGCCGCCGCCGGCGTGGCCGTGGCGGTCACGCCCGCCGCAAGCAGAACGGTGGCGGACAGCGCGGCAGCGACACGTCGCACCGCACGTGCGGCCACGTGCCCGCCCATGACGGTCACGGCCCCGCGGACAAACCTCATGAAATTCCCCTCCGGGCGGCACAGGCACGACAGTTGAGCGGTCACCGGAATGACCGGACGGTCGCGTCGTGCTGTCCCGCCGCCACGCACTGAACCCCCGTCAGCCACGCCGGGGATCGTAAGGAGCGGATGCGCCTCGATCCCCGCCGATCCGGCCATGCAAGCGTTCCGACTCACAATCGTTATCGGCGAATCCGGCGGACCGGGACGATCAAGGCCCGGCCGACTGACCTGGAATCTTGCCCTCCGCTCCCCCGCCCGCACCCGCAGCCGCGGGCTCCGCAGCTCCGGGAAGGGCCTCTGCCCCGCCGTCGCCGTTGCGGCTGCCCACCAGGCCCCGCCGAGCCGGCGACACCCGGACGAAGGCCGAGGTGCCGCGCGAGAGATCGTGCCCGACGGACGAAGCCGAGAGCTCCGCGGAGACATAGTGCTGCCCGTCTCGGTCGGACTCCTGGACGCGGAACTGGCCGGTGACGATGACCGGTTCACCGACCATCACCGACGAGGCCACGTTCTCGGCGAGCCCCCTGCGGGCCCACACCGTGTAGAAACTCGTGCCGGCGTCCGACCAGACCCGCTCCTGCGGGTCGTAGCGCCGCACCGTGCTGGCGAGCCGGAACCGCGCCAGCGGCACCCCGGACGCCGTCGTTCTGAACTCGACCCGCGTCGCGACGTTCCCCACGACCGTCACATGCGTCTCGTTCATCGCTCCCCCTCAGCTCCGGCGGCCGCACCATGCGCGCCGCGTGAACTCAGCTTGTACCGATTCGCGGAATGCCGCGCTGAGCTGGGGATTTCTGGGGATTACCAGGTGGTTGTGGACAACTCCGCAACCCGGAAGAGTGGTTCGACCGGCGCGCACTACAACGAAGACGTGTCCCCCGCCGCGATCACGTACTGCTCACGCACCTCCCGGTAGCGCAGCAGCTCAGCGGCGACCGGCTCCAGTACGTGCACCTGCCCGCACCCCGAAACGAGCCGCCTCAGCCGCCGCTCCTCCCGCCGCCCGTGCTCGCCCGCGGGCCCGCGGGCGGCGAATCTGCAGCCCCACGCCAGCAGCGAGCCGCCGAGGACTCCCCCGATGAGGAGCGCCACCCCGACCCACTCCGCGACAAGGTTCACCCCGAGCGCCGCCCCCGCCACACACCCGGCGCCGGCCAACTGGAGTACCAGCAGCACCAGTTGCCCGGCCAGCGCGAGGTTCCACCAGAACGGGCGGCGCGGCGGTGCCGCGCGCCCGGCCACCGCACCCCGGGCCCCGTTCCCATGGCTCCCGGCATCCGTCTCGGTGCCCGTCTCGGCGCCCTCCCGCAGCAACTCGTCCAGCGCCTCCGGCAGCCCGGTTGCCCCACGCCATGCGGCGTCCCTCACCGACCTGCGCCACGCGTCCGGCAGCCCCGCGGCCGCCTCGTCCACCACGGTGCGCACCGCGTGCGCGACCGCCGGCCGCGCCACGCGCGGGCGGGCGCCGCCGGACGCGACGGACGGCTCGGGCACCGCCGTGGCCCCGCCGCAGTCCTCCTCGAACCGGCCCCCGTCCTCCTCGAAGCCGCCGCCGGGCACATCGCCGTCAACGGGCTCGCCCCAGGACGCGTCGGACAAGCCGACTCCGGGCTCTCCGTCGGCCTCAGCGGCCGCCCCGCCCGCGCTCCCGGCCCCCGTGCCCGCCACCGCGTCCTTGCGCGAGCGACGTTCGTCGTACCAGAGCTGCAGCTGCGCCCACGGGGTTCCGCACGCCCGCTCCGCGTGCCGCAGCCAGGCTCGCTCGGCCGCCTGTCCGGCGGCCACCGCGCCCGCCGCGCGCGCCAGTCGGGCGGAGAAGTCCTCCCGCACGTCCTCCGTGAGACCCATCGGGGTGCTCGCGGCGGCCGGCCCCGTCGTCGCGTACGCCGGCCGCAGCCGCTCCACCACCACGTCCAGATCGGCGCCCAGCCGCAGCGAAGCAGCCTGCTGCGCGGCCACGAACCCGGCAAGCTCGGTGCGCAGTTCGTCGATCCCCTCCCCCACCAGCGCGGAGGTCGCCAGTACGCGCGCGCCCGGTTCCCCGTGCTCGCCCAGCGCCATTCCGTCCTCGTCAAGGAGCCGCCGCAGGTCGTTGAGGACGGCCCCGGTCGCGTCGCCCGGCAGCCGGTCGGTCTGGTTGAGGACGATGAAGGTCACCTCGGCGTATCCGGCCAGCGGACGCAGGTAGCGCTCGTGCAGCACCGCGTCGGCGTACTTCTCGGGGTCGACCACCCACACCACCGCGTCGACCAGCCGCAGCAGCAGTTCCACCTGCTCACGGTGGCCCTCCGCCGCCGAGTCGTGGTCGGGCAGGTCGATGAGGACGAGCCCCTCCAGCTCGCTGCGTGCCCCTTCGTCGATCCGCCCTCTCCAGTCGGACTCCGGACGCATCAGACGTCGCGTGGACGGAGAGATGCCGAGCCGGTCGAGGAGTCCGTCAGCCGGGCCACCGCCCGGCACCTCCCACGAGCAGGCGATCGGTGTGGCGGTCGTCGGTCTGCGCATGCCGGCCTGCGAAAGCCGCGTTCCGGCGAGCGCGTTGAAGAGCGAGGACTTGCCGCTTCCCGTGGCTCCGGCGATCGCCACCGTCGTGTACCGCCGGGAGAGGCGCTCGCGCGCGTCGGCCGCGTCCAGTACGCGGTCGGCCTCCGCCAGCAGCGGCCTCGGGAGCCGGGATCTCGACAGGTCGACAAGTCTGCGCAGTGCGACCACACGGCGTCCCAGCGCGTTCCCCTGGCCGAACGCCTCGTTCTCGTACGGTTCCGGGGCGTGAGCGTCGCTCATCGGCCAGCCGGTCAGGGGCTGGTCCGGCAACTTCCGCCCCAGGGACGGTCCTTGGGCGCGGGTGCCCGCGCCGGCGCCGGCACCCGAGCCGGTTTCGGCGTGGCGTCCGGCGCCGGTCCGTACATCCGTCAGTTCGCCGTCCGGCACCGGCGGCTCGGGATCCGCCCCCCACAGCGCCGAGGCCCTCGACCTCTTCTGACGCTCACCGGGTGCCGACGCTCCGCGGGCGCGGCGGGCGATCAGCCCGTCGTCCCATCCGCTCTCGTCGCCGGCGTCACCGGCATCACCGGCGTCACCGGGGTTGCCGCCCGTGCCGGCGTCGTCGCCGGTGCCGGGCTCGCCGAGGCCCGCCGGGCCCGGCTCAACGCCGTGCTCCGCTCCGCGTTCCGTGCCGTGCGCAGCAGCCGGAGGGGCCTGTTCCTCATCGCGCGCGCCGTCGGTCCGGACATCCGCTGTGGACACTGCGGTCACCTCTCCATCTGCGACTGCGACTGCGACTGCGACTGCGACAACTTCCTTGCTCCGGGCCCCGACAGGACCTCCGCCTCCGCCTTGCGGAGCACCGACAGCGCAGCGATCAGGTCGACCTGCGGGTCCGGTGCGGTCTCCAGCGCGTCCAGCGGCGCCAGGCGCCGGTCGCGCTCCCCGTAGAGCGCCCGTTCCACGTACGTGGCCAGCAGCCGGATTCCGCACTCCCGCAGCCGCCGCGCGCTCGGCTCGCCGAAGGCGTTCGCAAGGGCGCGGTACGCGCCTGCGGCGTGCCCGCCGCCGACGAGGGCGGCAGCCAGCATCGCGGCGGCCTCCTCCGCGTCCCGTCCGAACCCGTGGTCGACGGCGCGCGCCTCCTCATCGGTCAGCTCCTCCAGGCAGCGCCGCCAGCGCCGTACGAGCAGGTTCATCCGGCCGCGCCCGTCGGCGGCGTCCCGGCCGGCCCGACTGCCCTGCCCGGCCTGCCCGGTGGCGGTGTCCGTGATCTCTGCGCCGGGCGACGCGGGGTCGCGCCGCCACGTCTCGGCCACGCGTTCGTCGGCGGCGGCAACCGAGGAGGCGAGCAGCGTGGTCAGCCCGGCCTCGAAGGCGTCCAGCACTTCCTCGCCCCGGCTGTCGACGGGGAATCCGCGCCAGAGCGCGTCGGCGTCACCGGCGAGGAGTTCACCGACCGCGATGTGCCGGCGCACGCGCACCCGCGCTTCCTCGTACGCCTCTTCGATGTGTCCCGTCAGCCGCAGTGCCGCGGCGTGCTGCGCCGCCGAGGCGTTGGCGAGCGACGCGACCCGGGAGCGCAGCGAGGCGAGGGCCCCGGCGGCGGTACGGCGCCCGGCCACGGCGCGCGCCGCCGGGTCGAGCGCACGCTGTGTCAGCCAGTTGCGGAGCCCGGCCACGGCGGTGGCCGGCAGCAGCCCGGATCCGCCTGCGGATTCCGGCAGTTCGGGAACGGTGAAGCGCGGCACGTCGGCCAGGCCCTCGCGGATGAGCAGCGATCCGTACTGGCGGGCCACGTCGGAGGCGATCTGGTGCGGCACGCGGTCCAGGACGGTGACGAGCGTCACGTCGTACTCCCTCGCCGTACGCAGCAGATGCCAGGGCACGGCGTCCGCGTAACGTGCGGCGGTCGTCACCAGGACCCAGATGTCGGCGGCGCACAGCAGTTCGGCCGCGAGATCGCGGTTGGAGGCGACCAGGGAATCGATGTCCGGGGCGTCCAGCAGGGCGAGTCCCGGCGGGAGCGCGGTGTCGGTCTCGATGCGTAGCGGGCGCTCCCCGTCCTCCTCTTCCTGCCCTTCCCCGTCGCCGAGCAGCTCCCCCGCCGCGCACCCGTGTACGCCGTCGTCCGGGTCGCCCGTGGGCACCTCCTGACGCGGCATCCAGACGCGGCTGAGACGGGGCAGTACGCGCTGTCCCGCGAACCAGCGCTCGTCCTCGGGATGGCACACGAGTACGGGCGTACGCGTCGTCGGGCGCAGAACTCCGGCCTCGCTGACCCTGCGCCCCACAAGCGAGTTGACGAGTGTCGACTTGCCCGCGCCCGTGGAGCCGCCG
This sequence comes from Streptomyces sp. DSM 116795, assembly GCF_055792905.1. Taxonomy (NCBI): domain Bacteria; kingdom Bacillati; phylum Actinomycetota; class Actinomycetes; order Kitasatosporales; family Streptomycetaceae; genus Streptomyces; species Streptomyces sp. DSM 116795. The sequence continues at coordinate 5,175,108 of NZ_CM147707.1, read as the reverse complement.
ACCACCGCGAGCAGTGGCGCCTTGGGTGCGCGCAGGCGTGGCATGAGGTAGTCGTCGAGCTGGGCGAGGAGTTCGTCGCGCGAACGGCGGGCACGTTCGGCACCTGGAAGAGGCAACGGAAAGCGTGCGGCGGCGACGCCATCGCGGAGCGCCGAGAGTGCGTCGAGCAGTTCAGGCCGTACGTTCAAGATCGCCACATGCGCAGAATGCCCAAATTTCGGTGATTTTTGAAGCGTATCCACGGCTCTGCGGGACGAAAACAATCGGTTTCGGGCGCGAATAGAGCCATTCGCACCATGTGACCCACAGGTCGAGCCCGTCCCGGCCGGCGCAGCCATAACGACTGAGCAACACCCGTACGACTCACGGCGAAAACCGCTGCATGAATCGCACCGGCCTGCGATTATCGGGAGCGCTTCACTGAACCTCCACATGGTGTCGCGGACGTGAAGCACACAGCGCCAGCCACGGGGACCCCTATCCTTGACCGCGCCACGGTCACCCGGAGGCACGCCCACTCCTCCGCGACCGAGACCGGCCCCCGTAGCTCAGTGGATAGAGCAGGCGCCTTCTAAGCGCTTGGCCGCAGGTTCGAGTCCTGCCGGGGGCGCATTCGAACGTCGTTCTCTACGCCCGTAGAGGACGGCGTTTTCGCAGGTCGCACACTGCGGGGCCCCGGGGGACGAGGCGGCCCCCTGGGGTCCCCCGAACCGGGGGCGTCCGGTTACTGCCGGGTGAACCCGGGCCGGGGGTTGCCGTCCCTCCAGGGGCCAGGCCTCCCGGACCCGGTCGGCCCGGGAGGCGGGTGCTACCGCGTCCGGCCGCACGGCGGACCGGCCTTGGCGGCTCTGAATCGCAACCGGCAACGACCGTGCGGCGACGGGGATTTCGAGCAGATCTCTCACCGGGTCGTGAATCAGGGGTGGTCCGGACATCGGTGAGGGGGCTGGACGCCACGCCTCCGCGGTCGTCAACTCGCCCCGGGCAGGCGCCGTCTGGCCATCGCGCTGGATGCGCGGATGTCAGGGCTGCCATCCGTTCTGCCATTCGCCGGTCCCGTCGGTCCCGTGAGCTCCGTAGGCTCCCTCCGATCCGTAGGTTCCGTCGTCCGATCCGTAGGTTCCGTACGGTCCGTAGGCTCCGTCCGCTTCGTCGAACGCGCGGCGGCGCTCCTCGGCCATGCGACGGATCTCGGGATCAAGGACCTCGGAGAACGGTAACGGGGACGGTGAGGTCGTCGGCGTGGAGCTCGTGGCCGGCGACTGCGTCCGGACGGGCGGATCCGTCCTGGTAGGCGGGGCGGGGGTGGGCTTCGTCGGTGAAGGCGTGGGGCTCGTCGAAGGGGCAGGGATGATCCTGTTCTCCGGGAGGCTCGTCCCGTTCTGCGCTCCCTGCGTGCCTCCGCGGTTCCGGCCCTCGCCGTCGTCCATGAGACCGGTGGACACCGCCGCGGCGGCGAAAAGGACCACCGCGGACGGGATGACTATCCGCCGCACCTGCTCACTGCCGGGCAGCGTCCAGGTCGGCCAAGGAGAGGGCCTGCGGGCGGTGTTCGCGAGCCGGTACAGGTCCCGGCCACAGCTGACGCAGCGGTCGGACTTCGCTGATCCCATGCCGCAGCGAGGGCAGGTCGTAGGCATTGGCAAGCTCCTGTACGTCGAGCGGTCCGGTGATCCACCAAGAGTGGTGATGCACAGACAGACGGTATCGCCGCGGCCACTCAGTGTTCCGGCGAATTCCGGACTCTTGGCACACCCCGACAGTCCCGCCGGCCGGCAGGACGGCCCACCGGACCGGGGGTCTGCCGCCACCCGTACAGCTCAGCCGGGCGGGCGCCGCCGGGCCTGCCGTGCCGTCATGTAGGCATGACGTCCTCCGTTTGTCACTGGCCCGGAGCACCGCACGTACGGCGCAGAGCAGGACGGGATGGGTACGCATGAGCGAGAGCACGAAGGCGGCACTGGCCGCGAGCATCGCCGCCGGCTACCTCCTCGGCAGGCGCCGCAAAGCGAAGCTCGCGATGGCAGTCGCCACATACCTGGTGAGCAAGAGGCTTCAGGCCAAGCCGCAGGAGCTCCTCGCGGCGGGCGCCGGCAAGCTCGGTGATTCGCCTCAGCTCGCGAAGCTGGTCGAGCAGGTGCGCGGGGAGGTGCTGAGCGTCGGACGGGAAGCGCTCAAGGCGGCCGCCGACCGGCGGCTCGGAAGCTTCGCCGACGCGCTCGCCGACCGGACGAAATCGCTGACCGAGGTCCTGGACGAGGCGCAGGAGCAGCCCGAGGAGCAGCCCGAGGCGGGAGAGGGCGAGGAGGGCGAGGAGGCCGGGGCGGAAGCAGGGCGCGGCGGTTCGCGTACCGCGGAGCAGCGCGCCAGGCCCCGCAGGCCACGCCGTGAGTCACGCCGTGAGTCCGACGGCTCGTCCGCGACCGCGAAGAAGACGGCGAAGAAGGCGCCTCCGAAGAAGGCAGCCAAGACGAGCACTGCCCGCAAGAAGCCGCCTGCCGAGTCGTCCCGTCGCCGGAGGTAGAGCCATGCCGGACACGAAGGTGAAGGGGAACAGCACGGAGGGCTCCGGAGGCTCGGGGCTCGACCGAGTGCGCGAGGAGTTCTCCAACTATCTGCTCGCGAAGGCCAACAACCTGGTCAGTTCCGCCGGCAAGAAGACCGGGGAGCTGGCGGAGAAGGCCGTGTCAGGGGCGGGCGACGGCGGTGCGCTGGCGAAGCCCGTCGCGAAGGTTCTCAAGGGGGAGTCCACGGTGAAGGCCGCTGGAGAGCAGGCCGTCAAGGGCGTCAAGGACAAGGTCACCGAGAAGACGAAGGAACTCTTCGGCGGAGGCGGCACGGCAGGCGAGAAGAAGGTCACGAACATCGTCGAGGCACTCGATGTGGGCCTGCCGCTTCGCCGCGTGTACGACCACTGGACGGAGTTCGAGGAGTTCAGCGGCTTCATGAAGGGCGTGGTCGAGGCTTCGCGCTCGGACGACGACGACCTGACCTCCAACTGGCAGCTCAAGGTCGGGCCCTCGAAGCGCAGTTGGGAAGCCACGGTGCTGGAGCAGGTGCCCGACAGGCGCATCGTCTGGGAGACCAAGGGCGAGACGAAGACGCACGGCGCCGTGTCGTTCCACAAACTGGCCCCGGACCTCACGCGGATCGTGGTCGTCGTCGAATACACCCCGGGCGGGTTCCTCGAGAAGACGGGAAATCTGTGGCGTGCCCAGGGCCGCAGGCTCCGCCTCGACCTCAAGCACTTCCAGCGGTACGTGACGCTCGGCGTCCAGGAGGTCCCGGAGGGCTGGCGCGGCGAGATCCGCGAGGGCGAAGTCGTGCGCAGCCACGAGGACGCGCTCGCGGACGAGGAGAACGGGAGCGAAGAAGAGGAAGGCGAGGAAGACGAGGCGGAGCGGTACGAGGACGAGGCCGGCGACGACGAGGAAGACGGCTACGACGAGGACGAGGAAGGACGGGAGACACGGTAGAGCGTGACCCGGCAGGGCGTGACTGACCGGCAGGACGTGACCCGGCAGGCGAGGAGAGGGCCGAGAAAGGGCGGCGAAGCAGCCGTCCCCGTACATGCCTCTGGCCCTCGACGCCCCGGAGGGAGGCGAAGAGGGCCGGAGGCCGCTGGCCGTCTTCCACGCGGCGGAACGGGGGGCGCGAACCCTGGGGTCCTCCAGCGAAGCGTGGGGGGGGGAGGGTCCCCGCGAAGTGCGGGGGACCCGATCCTGGGGGAGCCAGGGAAGAGCCGTCCCGAACCGCCTGACCGTGGTCAGGAGTTGACGGCCACGTCCGCACCGGTGTCGGTGGTGTCGGTGATCTCGTAGACGGCGCTGAACTCGGAGCTCGTGGCGCTGGTCGGGCAGCCGAAGCCGCCTTCGACCTTCACGGGCACCTGGGTGGCGTCGAAAGTGAGCGTCGAGGGCGAGCCGTTGGCCCAGTCGCCGGTGGCGGTGGAGGCCGCGTCGGGTGCGGCGGTCACGGTGCATTCGGCGAGGCCGCTGGTCTTCAGGACGAATCCGCCCGTGGGCATGGTGAGTCCGGCGGTGCTCGGGTCGCCGTGCTGCATGGACACGGTCCACTCGCCGCTCGTCGTCACCGACGCCTCGACGCCCGGGAGGCTGGTGGTGCAGGAGTCGTACGTGGGTGCCCCGACGGCGGACTCCACGGGGCCCGCGTCGTTGTGATTGCCGGGCTCGGCCGGGATCTTGCCCGCGGCCTCGGAGACGGTGCAGGTCACGGTCACGGAGCCGGCGGTGAAGGTGGCGTCGCCGGCGAGCTTCGCGGCGTAGTCGTCACCGGCGGGCGTGACCGTAGTCGATCCGGCCGCCGCCGGTCCTGCTGCGGGCTGCGCGTGGGCGGAACCCGCCAGCAGGAGCGCGGCGGCGGCGGTCGCTGCGGTGACGGCGAACCGTAAGGACGGGGAGTGCAGGGAACGCGTGCTCATCATGAGGCTCCTTCGCTGCATACATGGGGGTGGTGCAGGGGATGCGATGGCACTCGTGCGCTCAGTCCCGCCCTTGCGGCCCCGCGGTACCGCGGGGAGGGGGGAAGGGTTCGTCCTCGACCCCGAAGGCCGCCGCGAGGGAGGACTCGGCGGAGTCGGTCTTGCCTGCGGTGACAGAGGTGCCGGAGGCGTCGGAGGCTTGGGAGACCTCGGAGGTGCCGGGAGCGTCGGAGACATCGGCCGCAGCGCTGGAGGAGGTCCCCGCCGCACCGGACGTGCCCGCCGCCGCTGCCGTCGCAGCCGTCGCGGCCGTACGGGAGGGCTCAGGTGCCTCGGAGCGGAACGCGGCGGGCTCCGCCGGGGGCGCCCCGGCCGAAGCCGTGCCGTCTCCGTCCCCGCCGCCGGGTTCGTCCGGAGGCGCCGCGGGCACCGGGCGCCACGCGAACATCAACGCGCCCCCGACGACACCCAGAAGGGTGCCGATCATGAACCCGCCGAGGTTCGACAGCACCAGCGCCGCCGCCGCGAGCATCACCGTGATGATGCCCGCGAGCCCTCGGTACTGGGGTGTGAACCAGCCGCTCAGCCCCAGTACGACGATGATCGCCGCCAGGACGACCGACGGAATGCCGGCCGTCCCCTGATGCAGCATCACCTTCATCGGTGCCAGCGGCAGCACACCGATCTCCACACCCGCGATGACGGTGAACAGACCGCCCCAGAACGGCCGGCCACGGCGCCATCCGCGCCACCGGCGCCAGATCAGAAGCATTCCTTGGTGCCCTTGTTCACTTTCATGCTCAGGTTGTTGAGCCTGAACTTGCCGGCGTTGGTGGCCCACGCGGTCTGCTTGAGCTTCGTTATGCGCACGTCGTCGGCCTGCTGTCCGAACAGATCCTGCAGGCCCTGGCCGCCCTTGGGGCCCTTGTCGAGGGTGGAGGCGTCGCGTCCGATCTCGATCTTGTTGAAGGATGCGTTGCCGGAGAGCTGTGTGGCGTCGACGAAGAGGTCGGTCGCCTGCACCGGCTTCTTGCCCGTGCCTGCGGTGAGGTTCAGCGAGATGCTGCCGATCACTGGCAGGTGCGTGACGACCGACTGGCACAGGTTGTTCATCTCCGCCGTCTTGATGGCGGTGACGGCGACGGGGATCAGCTTGCCCCTCGCGTTGCGGTCCACGCTGCCGTACTGCGCGAAGCCGTCCCCGTCCAGGCTGGACGCGGAGACCTTGAACTGCTGTCCCGATACGGCGAACGACGCGGCGAGCGCCCCGTTCGCCAGTGCTATCGCCAGCGCGGCGGTGGCGGCGACGCCCGGCACGCACAGAACGGCGAATCTCCGCCAACTCGTGCGTCCCGTCAGCTTTCTGCCGTGCGCATCCTTCATGGTGTGTCCCCTTGTGAAAAAGAATGGCGTGGTGACCGTTGCGTGGGGGATGTGAAGCACATGCATGGTGCGAGGGGGGATCGCACAGAAGGAGACCCTGCTGTGCGTAAGAGTTACTGGCGAGTCAGGTTATGGACACCGGCCGTGTACGGCAAGGTTTCGCGCAGACAACTTTCCGCCGAACGCCCGGGCTTGGACCCGCGCCGCCGCGTCACGGCCGGCGCCCGGCGCGCGTCCTCACAGTCCGGCACCCCTGAGCAGGGCCGTACGAGCTGGTGTTACCCGGAGTAGCCGCCCGGATCGCCGCATCCGCGGCCCGGAAGACCGGCACCGGAGCACCCGCGGTGTGGCCAGAGGGGTGCGGGCGACCGCGGACGGTGGCCGAAATCAGGCCCCGCGCGGGCGACTTGGGCCTGGACGGACGGCGGACGAGGCCACGAGGGAGGATCGAGAGCCGCGGTGACCGGGGCAGGAAACCGGACCGGGGACGGCGCCGGAAACCGGGGCCGGCGGCCGGAGAACCGGGGTCTTCTTGCCGCCGCTTCCGTGGGCGACGTACGATGAATGCGCTTTCAACCCAGCGGCCTCCACGGCCTGAACAAGGCAGGAGAGCATGGTCGCGTGAATGCTCCCACCGTGTATGACGTCGCCGGACAAGCAGGCGTCTCGATCGCGACGGTTTCGCGAGTCTACCGGGCCCCGGATTCGGTGCGCGCCGGTACGCGGGAGAAGGTCCTGGAGGCCGCCCGCGAACTCGGCTACGTACCGAGCGGCAACGCACGGGGCCTGGCCAGCCGCAACACCCGCGTGCTGGGCCTGTGCTTCCCCGACTACGCCGACCCGGACGCCGAGGACCCGGACTCCGACTACGGCGACGACGCCGAAATGATGCTCTACTCCGACGAGATAATCCGCGGCATGGAGCGCGCGGCCCGCCGCCACGGCTACGCCCTGCTGATCGCCGCGTCCCTCGCAGAGGGCCCCAAGAGTCTCGTCGCCGACGTCGCCGGGCGCGTGGACGGTTTCGCGGTGCTGGCCCGCACGGTCCCCACCGAGGAGCTCGAAGTCATCTCGCGGCGGCTGCCGGTGGTGATGCTGGCGGGTCCGCGCGAGGACGCCCCACTGGATCATCTCGACCATGTGGAAGTGGCCAACTTCGACGGCGAACTCGCCCTGACCAGGCACCTCATCGCCGATCACGGTCTGACGCGGCTCGCCTTCGCGGGCAGTACGGAGGACTCACCCGACGGCGAGGCCCGCTTCCGCGGCTTCCAGGCGGCGCATCTCGAGGCGGGCCTGCCGGTCCCCGAGCGCCCCGACGTACGGACCGGGCTGACCCAGGCCGAGGGCGAACAGGCCGTCGCACAACTGCTGGACCGCACGGGCGAGCTGCCCGAGGCGGTGGCCTTCGCCAACGACCAGATGGCGGTCGGCGCGCTCTCGGAGCTCCGCAGGCGCGGGGTACGCGTCCCGGACGACCTCGCGGTGGTGGGCTTCGACGGGATCCCGCTCGGACGGCTGGTGGCGCCGGCGCTGACGACCGTGCGGCAGCCGATGCGGCGGATCGGCGAGGAAGCGGTGGAACTGCTGGTCGCGAGGCTGGAGGACCGTACGCGGGAGCCGGTCTCGCAGGTGCTGCCGGTCTCGGTCGTACGGCGGTCGAGCTGCGGGTGCCCGCCCCGTGACGGCGCCGCGGCCGTGAGCGGACCCTTCGGCGGGAGCCTCGGGCCTGACGGCGGTCCGGTGGGACCGACGGGTTCGCCGGCCCCCGACGACTCCGTGGACGGGCCGCCTTCCGTTACACAGTCGTAATCCACGCGACTCTTGCACGCCCGGGCAGACGCTCACAGAGTATGTATGCGCTTACACCCCGGTGTGGTCTCCGTCCCCTGAGACCCGGCCAGTGAACGCGTCACCGCAACACTCCGCACACGAGGAGGAGACCCTCCATGCAGCCCATACCACGCATCGCCGCCGCCACCGCGGCAACGACCGCCCTCGCGCTGCTGCTCTCCGCCTGCGGCAGCGGCGGCGGGGAACAGGCCTCGGCCAAGGACAAGCAGACCCTCACCGTCTGGGGCATGGGTGAGGAGGGCAAGCACCTGGCCAAGCTCGGCAAGGAGTTCAACAAGAAGCACCCCAACATAACCGTCAAGGTCACACCGGTCGGCTGGGACGTCGTGCACCAGAAGCTCGTCTCGGCCGTCGCCGCCGGAGAGCTGCCCGACATGGCCCAGATGGGCAGCACCATGCTGGGCGAGTTCATCGAGCTCGACGCACTGGACCCGGTGGACGAGAAGACCTTCAAGAAGGACGACTTCTTCCCCGCGGCGTGGAACGGCGGCGTGAAGGACGGCAAGGCCTACGGCGTCCCCTGGTACGTCGACACCCGCGCCCTCTACTACCGCACCGACCTGGCCGACAAGGCCGGCGTCAAGGAGCCCCCGGCGACCTGGAAGGACCAGCGCGAGCTCGCCAAGGCCTATCAGGACAAGGCCGGCAGCAAGTGGGGCACGTACAACCAGCCCGCCAATGTCGGTGCCTGGCAGACCTGGCTCCCCTTCCTCTACTCGGCCGGCGGCGAGCTGCTCGACAGCTCCGGCAAGCCAGCCCTGGACTCCCCCGAGTCGGTCGAGGCGCTGAAGGAGTACGCCCGCTACTTCGACGAGGGCCTGTCCCGTAAGAGCTCGCCGCCCGACTACGACGTGGTCAAGGACTTCGGAACCGGCGACGCCCCGATGTTCATCTCCGGGCCCTGGATCGTGAACAACATCAAGGACCAGCAGCCGCAGCTGAAGGGCAAGTACGCCACCGCCCCGCTCCCCGCGGGCAAGTCGAGCACCTCCTGGGTGGGCGGCGCCAGCCTCGTCTCCTTCAAGGACAGCGAGCACAAGGCCGCCGCCAAGGAGTTCACGAAGTACCTCACCAGCACGGAGCAGCAGGCCCACTGGTACGAGATCGCCAAGTCCCTGCCCGCCAACGAGTCCGCCTTCGACGAGCCGGAGCTGAAGAACGCGCCCGAGCAGCTGGACGCGTTCGAGAAGCAGCTCAAGACGGCCAAGACGGTCCCGCCGCTCGCCAAGTGGGAGGAGCTCGCCGCCAAGATGGACGAGGGTGTGGCGCGCGTCTCCCAGAAGGGCGAGTCCCCGGAGAAGACCGCCGCCTGGATGCAGAAGGCCGCCGAGGGCCTGGTGGGCTGAGCGAATGGCGACAACGACCCCATCCCGGCGGGGGGTCCCGGGCCGCACCTCGAAGGTGCGGTCCGGGGCCGGGGCCGGATCCGGTGCGGGCCCGAAGCAGGGACCGCGGCGCCGCCGGGACCGGCTCAGCGTGCAGAACGCCCCGGGGTGGCTGTTCTCCACGCCGTTCCTGGTGCTGTTCCTGACGTTCATGGCGGTGCCGATCGTCGCGACGTTCGTGATGAGCTTCACCGACTTCGGGCTGACCAACGTCGCCGACCCCTTCTCCACCGAGTTCATCGGCGTGGAGAACTACACCAAGCTCCTCGACGACGAGCGGTTCCTGACCGCGCTGTTCAACACGGCCTACTTCGTCGTCCTGGGCGTTCCGCTCACCGTCGGCTCCGGTCTCTTCGCGGCGGTGCTGCTCAACCGCGGGGTGGGGCGGCTGCGGACCTTCTTCCGCGTCGGGTTCTACGCGCCCGTCGTCACCAGCATCGTGGCCGTGGCCGTCGTGTGGCGCTTCGTACTGGACCCGGCGGACGGGCTCATCTCGAACCTGGCCTCCGAAGTGGGCCTGAGCTCACCGGACTTCCTCGGTTCGAAGGCCCTGGCGATGCCGTCCCTGATCGTGATGGCCGCCTGGCGCAACCTCGGCACGGCGATGGTCCTCTTCCTAGCCGGTCTGCAGGGCATCCCGGCCGAGGTGCGGGAGGCGGCGCGGCTGGACGGCGCCGGCATCTGGCAGGAGTTCCGCATGATCACGGTGCCGCTGCTGCGTCCGACGATGCTCTACGTCAGCGTCATGACGACCATCGGCTTCCTCAACGTCTTCGAGGAGCCGTTCGTGATGACCGAGGGCGGACCGGACAACGCCACGCTGACCGTCTCGCTCGACATGTACCGCGAGGGCTTCAGCTTCTTCCACATGGGCTACGCGAGCGCCATGGCGTACGTGCTGTTCACGGTCATCCTCGCGGTCACCCTGCTCCAGCTCCGTCTGCTGAAGGACAAGACCAAATGACCGCCCATCTCGACGTGACGGCGCCCGTGACCGGTACGGAGCCCCCGCGAGGGAAGGGGGAGGCCCGGCGTCACAGGCTGCTGCTGGCCGTCCTGTGGGCCGGCATGATCGTGATGATCGCGCCGTTCCTGTGGATGGCGCTGTCCTCCTTCAAGTCGGAGAAGGACCTGAGCGCGACGCCGACGGTGTGGCTCCCGCAGGAGTGGACGCTGATCCACTTCGAGAAGCTGATCAAACTGCTCGACGTGGGCGGCAGCTTCTTCAACTCCACGCTGGTCGCCGTCGCCGTCACGGCCTGCAACCTCGTCTTCTGCTCGATGCTCGGCTATGCGCTGGCGAAGCTGAACTTCGCAGGGAAGCGGCCCGTGTTCGCCATCGTGCTGTGCGCGCTGATGGTGCCGGGCAACCTGATGCTGATGCCGATGTTCGTGATGGTCAGCAAGATGGGCCTGATCGACTCCTATGCGGCGCTCATCCTGCCGTTCGCGGCCGGGGCCTTCGGGGTCTTCCTCATGCGCCAGTTCATGACGGCCATTCCGGACGAGCTGCTGGAGGCGGCCCGCATCGACGGCGCCGGCGAGTGGTTCATCTTCTGGCGGATCGCGATGCCGCTGGTCAAGCCGGCGCTGGCGACGCTCGCCATCTTCACGTTCCTGCAGTCCTGGAACAACTTCCTCTGGCCGCTGGTGGCCACCAACGACCCGGACAAGTACACGCTTCCGGTGGCGCTGGCCACCTTCGCCATCGACCCGACGAAGACCAACGGCTCCAACGGGGTGCTGATGGCAGGCGCGTTCCTGGTCGTGCTGCCCGTCCTGCTCGTCTTCATCCTGCTGCAGCGCTACTTCACGCAGGGCATAGCCACCGCGGGTCTCAAGTAGGCCCGTACGACCGACCGCAGGACCCGCAAGCCCCGTACGACCGCACCCGCCGTGTATGCGCATCCATCGAGAGGTGACCCCCACATGACCGAGAAGAACGCCGCTCGACTCGACTGGGAGCAGCGCATCGGCCTTCCCAGCGACCAGCCGCTGACCGGCACCGCGCGGCTGCCCGCGCCGAAGGGCCTGCGCTCCGAGGACGGCACCGGCCATGTGCTTCTCGACTGGCAGCCGGTGGAGGGCGCGCTCGGCTATCTCGTGCACCGCGCGGACACCGTGGACGGCCCGTACGAACCGCTCGACCACCGCGGCGGCGACGTGCTGGCGGTGCCCGCGCCGCCGTACGCGGACTCGCTCGTCGAGGCCGGCCAGGGCTACTGGTACAAGGTCGCCTCCTGGACGGACTCCGGCCCCGGCTCGCTCACCACGGAGCCCGTGCGGGGCTGCCCCAAGGCACCCGGCACGAAGCCGCCGACCGTCACCGTCGCGGTCGACGCCGCGGCGACGCCGGTCCCGCTTCCGCCGGTGTGGAACCGGATGATCGGCGCCGAGCATCTGTCGATGCTGGTGTGGGACGAGCCCGGGCCGGGTGACGCGGACGTCGCCAAGGAGTACGAGGACGCGCTCGGCATCGTCCGTGACGAGCTGGGTGTCCGCACCGTACGGGCGCACGGCACGTTCCTGCCCGAGTGCGTGAGCGTCCGCGAGGACGGCTCCTTCGACTTCTCCGGCATCGACGAGGTCTACGACCGCTTCCTGGCCACCGGCCTCAAGCCCGTCGTCGAACTCTCCTTCATGCCCGCCGAGCTGGCGCTCGACCCCGACTACACCATCTTCGAGTACAAGGGCATCGCCTCCGTGCCGCGCAGCTGGGAGCGGTGGGGCGAGCTGTGCCGTGCGCTGACGGTGCACCTGCGGGAGCGCTACGGCGCGGACGAGGTCGCCGGCTGGGAGTTCGAGGTCTGGAACGAGGCCAACCTGGAGGTCTTCTGGAACGGCACGCAGGCCCAGTACCACCTGCTGTACGAGACGGCCGTGCGCGCCGTGAAGAGCGTGGACCCGCGCATCAGGGTCGGCGGCCCCGGCTCGGCGGCGGCGAAGTGGGTGGGCCCGCTGCTGGAGCACTGCCGTGAGCACGACGTGCCCGTCGACTTCGTCTCGACGCACACCTACGGCAACGCACCGCTGGACTTCCGTCCCGAGACGCGCTCCTACGCGGAGGCCACGGGCAATCCGGAGCCGGAGATCCTGTGGACGGAGTGGGGCGTGACGCCCACCCACTTCCACCGCGTCAGCGACTCCGTCTTCTCGGCCCCGTTCGTGCTCCGCGGCATGAAGAGCGCGCTGGCCTCGACCGACGCGCTCGCCTACTGGGTCGCCACCGACCACTTCGAGGAGCTGGGCAGGCCGCCGAAGCTCTTCCACGGCGGCTTCGGGCTGCTGACGGTGGGCAATCTGCGCAAGCCGCGTTTCTGGGCGCTGCGCATGCTCTCCCAGCTGGAGGGCGGCCGCATCCCCGCGGCGGTCAGCGGAGACGGCGCCGAGGCGCTGGTGGAGTCCCTCGCGACGCGCACGGACGACGCCTCCACCGTCGACGTCCTGTGCTGGAACGGCACGCTGGACCAGACGAAGATCGACGGCGCCGCCTCCCTGGGCCGCGTCGCCGTCGTCGAGGTGAACGGAGTGACGCCGGGCGCGAGTTACTCGGTGACGGTGCGGCGCGTGGACGAGGAGCACTCCAACATCAAGGCCGTCTGGGACGCCATGGACGGCGGACACAGCGACTGGCCCACCGAGCGGCAGTGGAGCGAACTCCGCGCCGCCGACGAGCTGTTCGAGGAGTGCGGCGGCACCGTCACCGCCGACTCCGGCGGTTCGCTCTCCGTCACCGTCGACCTGCCGATGCCCGGCATCCGCGCGCTCCGCCTCACCAAGGGTTGAGCCACCCCGGCCGCATCCCGGCCGTCTCCCTGCCGCATCCCGGCGGCACCCCGACGACTGCACGTCCACCGAAAGACGAAGGAGTCGCACCAATGAAACGACGCACCATCCTCACGGCCGGAGCGGGTGCGACGGCCGCGCTCGCCCTCGGTGCCGCGGCCGGCCCCGCCTCGGCGAGCAGCCGCACCGCCCCTGCCGGTTCGGGTGCCCTGCTGCACCGCTGGTTCCGTGACACCTACGCCTCGATAGAGGCCATGCACACGGACTTCGGCCTCGCGGCCGACAAGGTCGACGTCAGCGGAGCCAAGCCGGAGCGCAGCGTCCAGACCTCCCCCACCAACATCGGCTGCGGGATCTGGTCGACGGTCGCCGCCGCCGGGCTCGGCGTCATCAGCCGCCCCCTGATGCGCAAGCGGCTCGCGGGCACCGTCTCGGCGGTGGAGAAGCTGGAACGGGCGAAGGGCTTCTGGCTCAACTGGTACGACGCGGCAACGGGCAAGGTGCTCACCAAGTGGCCGGAGACCGGCGACGAGGTACGGCCGTTCCTCTCCTCCGTCGACAACGCCTGGCTGGTCACGGGCCTGCGGATCGCGGCACAGGCCGACCCGTCGCTGGCGCCCCGCGTCAAGGCGCTCCTCAAGGACGCCGACTGGAACTTCTACTACACCCCGTACGACGAGGACGACCCGGCGCAGAACCCCGGCCAGATCCACGGCGGTTACTGGACGGACGACGACACCTTCACCTCGCACTGGTACGGCGCCCTCAACACCGAGCCCCGCATGGCCAGTTACCTCGGCATCGCGGACGGCAGCCTGCCCGGCGAGCACTACTGGCGCACGTTCCGCACGATGGTCCCCGAGAACGAGCAGGAGCAGAAGCCCGAGGGCGAGTACGTGACGGTCGACGGCGTACGGCTCTTCCGCGGCCACTACACCCACCGCGGCCGGAAACTGATCCCCAGCTGGGGCGGCTCGATGTTCGAGGCGCTGATGGTGCCGCTGTTCGTGCCCGAAGGCGAGTGGGCGCCCGATGCGTGGGGCGTGACGCACAAGCGCTACATCCGCAGCCACATCGAACACGGCCTGGAAGAGGAGAAGCTGGGGTACTGGGGCTTCTCCCCGGCCAACATCCCAGCGGGCGGCTACAGCGAGTACGGCGTCGACGCGATCGGCATGACGGTGGACGGCTACTTCTCCAAGGGCGTCGTCACACCCCACGCGTCCTTCCTGGCGATGCAGTTCGAGCCGAAGGACTCCGTCGCCAACCTGCTGAAGATCGCCCGCGACTTCGGCGCGTACCACGACGGCCTCGGCTTCCGTGACTCCGTCGACGTACGCGAGGGGACGGTCAGCGACTTCATGCTCGCGCTGGACCAGGGCATGATCACCGCCGGGCTCGCGCAGGTGCTCAGCCCGGGCCTGCTCCAGGGCGCCTTCCGCTCGGGCGGCTTCAGGCGGAAGGTGCAGCCGCTGCTGGCCAAGGAGGACTTCGGCATAGTCTGATCAGGTCCGCACCCGCGGCCACGCCCCGCCCCCGGGGCCACGAACCGCCGGGGCAGCGTCGGTGGCACATCCCCGGCGCTGTCCCGGCTCGCACCACGGCACAGCACCACGGCACAGCACCACCGCACAGCACAGCACCACCCGGAGGGACTCCGTGACGCCGCCCGCGCAGCCCGCTCAGCCCGCTGAAAGGCACGTGCGCCCCAACATCGTGCTGTTCATGACGGACGACCACGCCGTGCCGGCCATCGGCGCCTACGGCAGCGTGATCAACCGGACCCCGGCCGTGGATCAACTCTCGGCCGGGGGAATGCGGTTCGACAACGCCTTCTGCACCAACGCGATCTGCTCACCGGCCCGCGCGACCCTGCTGACCGGCACCTACAGCCACGTCAACGGCATGACCTCGCTGGAAGGGCCGGACCACACCTTCGACGCGACGCAGCCGAGCTTCCCCGAGATGCTGCAGGCGGCCGGCTATCAGACCGCGATCATCGGCAAATGGCACCTGGGCCACGGCGGACGGAGCGATCCGCGCGGCTTCGACCACTGGGAGATCCTGCCGGAGCACGGCGTCTACAACGATCCGGCGTTCCTCACCGCCGACGGCGAGCGCACGTACAAGGGCTACGTCACCGACGTCATCACCGACCTGGCCCTGAACTGGCTGGACCGGCGCGACAAGGGCCGTCCCTTCGCCCTGCTCATCCAGCACAAGGCGCCCCACCGGCACTTCGAGCCCGCCGAGCGCCACCGGAATCTCTACGCGGACGAGGACGTCCCCGCTCCCCCGACCCTGCACGACGATCTGCGCGACCGCGCCACGGCCGCGCACGAGGCCCGGCTGGGGATGGCCGACCTGGTGCCGGAGGACCTCAAGGAGCCCGTGCCGGAAGGGCTTTCGGAACGCGAGGAGCGCGAGTGGCGGTATCAGCGGTACATCAAGGAGTATCTGCGGGTCGTCGCTGCGCTGGACGAGAACGTCGGCCGTGTCCTGCACTTCCTCGGCGTCTCCGGGCTCGCGGAGGACACCGCCGTCGCCTACACCTCCGACCACGGCTTCTTCCTCGGTGAACACGGCTGGTTCGACAAGCGGTTCATGTACGAACCTTCCATGCGCATTCCGCTGGTGCTGCGCTGGCCGGGCGTCGTCGCGCCCGGCTCGGTGAACGAAGACCTGGTGGCGAACGTGGACTTCGCACCGACGCTGCTGGACATCGCCGGAGTCACACCGCCCGAGCGCATGCAGGGCCGCAGCCTCCTGCCGCTGCTGCGCGGTGAGACGCCCGGCGACTGGCGCACGGGGGTCTACTACCGCTACTACATGCACCTCGACCACGACCACAACGTGCAGGCCTGCTACGGCATCCGCACCCGCACCCACAAGCTGATCCGCTACCCCGGTCACGGCTCAGGCGCCTCCGGTGCGAGTGCGCAGCGGCGCGAGCCGGAGTGGGAGCTCTTCGACCTCGTACGAGATCCGGACGAGCTGCACAACCGCTACGGCGACCCCGAATACGCCGCCGTCGCGGAGGAGTTGGCCGGGCAGCTCGCGAGCCTTCAGAAGAGCTGCGGGGACACGCCCGAGGGTGCGCTGCCATGAGTCCGGGATCACGGCGGGCGTGCTGCGGGCCGAACCGCCCCGCCACAACGACGGCCGGCGCGGCCGGCGCCGCCGCCGGGGCCCCCGACGCCGGAGCCGGTCGCGGAGCCCGTACAGCCCCGGCGCCGCCCGCACCGCACGGCGGCTGGTGCGAACTGCCCGGCGGCGCCTTCCTGATGGGCTGCGACGACTCCCCGTACCCGGCGGACGGCGAGGGCCCCGTACGCGAGGTGACGCTCGCGCCGCTGCGGCTGGCGGCGACCGCCGTCACCGCAGCCGAGTTCGCGGACTTCGCCGCGGCGACCGGCCACCGCACCGACGCCGAACGCTTCGGCTGGTCCTTCGTCTTCGGAGGCTTCCTGCCGGACGGCTTCCCGCCCACCCGCGCGGCGGCCGCGGCGCCCTGGTGGCGTCAGGTGTACGGGGCGGACTGGCGGCACCCGGAGGGCCCGCAGTCGGACCTGGACGGCCGCGAGAACCACCCCGTGGTGCACGTTTCGCACAACGACGCGCTGGCGTACTGCACTTGGGCCGGTACGCGGCTGCCCACCGAGGCCGAATGGGAGTACGGGGCGCGCGGCGGGCTGAGCGGTGCGCCGTACCCGTGGGGCGAGGAGCGGGACCCGTCGGGCACGTACCGGATGAACATCTGGCGCGGCTCCTTCCCCGACCGCAACACCGCCGACGACGGCTACGCCGGCACGTGCCCCGTGGACGCGTTCCCGCCGAACGGTTACGGCCTGTTCAACATGACGGGCAACGTCTGGGAGTGGACAGCCGACACCTTCGACTCCGCCCCGGGCCCCGGCTCCGGGTCCGGCTTCGCCCCTGGCTCCGACCCCCGGGCGCTGCGCGGCGGTTCGCACCTGTGCCACGAGTCGTACTGCCGGCGCTACCGCACCTCGGCGCGCATGGCGAACACCCCCGACTCCTCGTCCGGCAACACCGGTTTCCGGGTCGCTCTGTGACGCCGCGGAGGGCCGCGAACTGCTCAGCGCCGACCTCTTGTATGCGCTTCCTGTAAGCGCATACAGTCTCGGCGCACCAACCCCACTCCCGGACCGCACGGCCGTCGGCCCTCAGGCCCTCACCTCACGGAGCCAGTCATGACGTCACATCCGGCAGACATGCGCCGCCGCTCCGTACTCGGCGGCGCCGGGGCGATCGCCGTCGGCGCGGCAGGCGGCACCGGCCCGCTCGCCGGCCCCGCGTACGCGGCCACCCCGGCAGCCCCGGCCGGCGCGCCGCACCGGCAGGCGGGCCCCTCCGTGTCGTACGACCGCAAGCGGCTGCTGATCGACGGCGAGCCCGTGCTCGTACTGGCGGGCGAGATCCACTACTTCCGCCTCAAGCGCTCCGACTGGCAGTCCCGCCTGGACATGGCCAAGGAGGCCGGGCTCAACACCATCGCTACGTACATCCCCTGGATGTGGCACGAGACCGCGGACGGCTCCATCGACGTCACGGGGAAGACCCGCGGGGAGCGTGACCTGGGCGCGTTCCTGGACCTGTGCATCGACAACGGCTTCCATGTCATCGCCCGCCCCGGCCCGTTCACGATGGCCGAACTCAAGGGCGAGGGCGTCCCGCACCGCGTGCGCGAGGAGCACCCCGAGATCGTGCCGAAGGGCTGGGACGGACAGAAGGACACCGCACAGACGGTCGACTATCTCGCGCCCGCCTACCTCAAGGAGGTGCGGCGCTGGTACGACGCCGTGATCCCGGTGATCGCCAAGCGCAAGCACCGCAAGGGCAGGCACGGCGTCATCGCCTGCCAGCTCGACAACGAGATCGGCATGCTGCCGTGGGTCAGCAACCACCCCGCGCTCACGGACGGCACCCTCAAGGCGTTCAACTCCTGGCTGGACGAGGCCTACGGCGAGGATCTCGGCGAGCGCTATCCCTTCGCGGACAAGCCCGCCGACGAGCGGGACGCCGCCATCCGCGCCCCGAAGGACTCGTACGCGCCGGCCCTCATGCACGACCTGGGTGCGTTCACGCGGGGCCGCTTCGCCCGTTACGTCGGCGCACTGCGCAAGTCCGCGGAGGGCAACGGGCTCAAGGGGATTCCGTTCCTCATCAACATCCACGGCACCTCGGACGGCGGCGCGAGGAAGTTCCCCATCGGCATCAGCCAGCTCATGGAGACGTGGTCGGGCGCAAGCGGGATCTTCGCCGGCTCGGACTTCTATCTCGGCGGCCTCACCGTCAAGAACGTCACGGACCTCTACCTCGTCAACGCCTTCACGGAGTCGGTCCAGGACGCCCACCAGCCGCTGAGCGCCCTGGAGTTCGACGCGGGGCACGCCGACTACGGAGACAACCTGGACAACCAGGAGGACGCCGAGAGCGGTGACCTGAAGACGCGCCTCTGCCTGGCGCAGGGCGTCAAAATGATCAACTACTACCTGTTCGCGGGCGGCTTCAACCCGAAGCTGGACGAGCCCGCCGGCGACGGCAACGACCGCATCGGCATCACCGGCGAACGCCACGGCTTCTCCGCCCCGGTCGACCCGGAGGGCCGGCGCAACCTCAGCTACGAGCCGCTGAAGGAGACGGTGCGCGCCGTCGGCGGCCTGGCCGGCGCGCTGGCCGGCATGGTGCCCGAGTACGACGACGTGGCCCTGGGATTCGTCCCCGACCACTATCTGACGGAATACCACCCGCCAGAGCGCGCGAGCGTCGACGCGATACTCGCCGACATCGAGGAGATCCGCGGCTTCGGCCCGCGCGGCGCCCTCTCCCGCGCCATGCTGCTGAACGGCTTCCGCTACGGGGCCGTGGATCTGCAGTCCGGGCACCTCGACCCGGACCGTACGCCCGTACTGGCGCTGGCGACCGGCAAGAACCTTGCGACGAAGGTGCAGCGCGAACTCGTCCGGTATCTGGAGGCGGGCGGCAGGCTGCTGCTCTCCGGCCGGGTCCCGGAGGAGGACATGGCGGGCGAGCCGAGTACGGAGCTGCGTGACGCGCTGGGCCTGCGGGTGGGCAAGACCCTCACCGACGCGGACCGTTTCTGGCTCTCGGCGACTTCGCACGGCTGGGCGGCGCCCCGTGCCGAAATCCGCGTGCCGAAGGCGCAGTTGTGCACCCCGG
The DNA here is from genome assembly GCF_055792905.1 of Streptomyces sp. DSM 116795. Classification (NCBI taxonomy): domain Bacteria; kingdom Bacillati; phylum Actinomycetota; class Actinomycetes; order Kitasatosporales; family Streptomycetaceae; genus Streptomyces; species Streptomyces sp. DSM 116795. Next base: position 5,156,055 of record NZ_CM147707.1, on the reverse strand, counting down.
GCAAGGGTGCGACGGTGCTGCGCGAGGTCTCCACCGGGAAGGGCTGCGGCTTCGACGTCCCCGTCGGGAAGGGCCGTGCGGTCGTCATCACCACCGACTACCGCTGCGACCTGGACTTCTGGCGACGGGCGCTGAAGGCGCTCGGGGCCGCCCCGGCGATCACCCACAGCGCGACCGACCCCGGGCTCTTCCTGCTCACCACCCGCGCCGACGGCGGCGGCCGCCTCCTGCACGCCCTCAACGTGACGTCCGGGCTGGACCAGGAGTTCACCGTCTCCGAGCGGGGCCGTGCGCTCTTCGGCGGCGAGAAGCTGCGCGTCCCCGGGCGCAGCGGGGCGATGCTGCCGCTCGGCCTGGAGGCGGGCGGTGGGCGCATCGCGTACGCCACCGCCGAGATCACCGGCATCGGGAAGGGCAGCGTGAGCTTCCGCGCGGTGGGCGGCACGGACTCCGTCGTCGCCGTCGACGGCGGAGCCAGGTGCCAGGGCGCGAAGTCCTCGCGTGAGGACGGCCGTACGGTTCTGCGCGTCCGGCGGCCGGAGTTCACGGTCACGCTGGGCTGAGGCCCGTCCCGTCCCCGGGCCCGCGTCCGGGTGACCCGGCCCCGCCCAGCGGCGTGGCAGCCTCCCGCGCCGTGGCGCCTTCTTCAGGGTGTTCCAGCATGGACCGCACCTCTTGGGGAACCGGTGCTGCGACCGGAAAGGTTCACCGGCTCGCGACGCCCGGCACGGCACCTCGCTACGTTGTCGGAGTCGCCCGAGTACGCCCAGTACGAGGACGATCCTCCGCCTTGCGATGCGTCCCCTCGGCCCTTGCGGGCCTGGGGAGACCCCATGCACCGGACGCCGCGAGCTTCCCGGCAAACCTTCCCGGCCACAGCACCCGGCGCCGCGGGATTCGGGCGGGGAGGCCGGCCGGTGGGCACCGCGGCTGAGGACGAGGCGGTACGGAACGAGCCGGAGGCACGGCCGCCGGCGGCGAGCCGGCGGCTCACTCTCGGGAAGAGGCTGCTGGGGTATCTCGGCACCACCGATCACAAGGTGATCGGCAACATGTATCTCGCCACGTCGTTCGCGTTCTTCCTCGCGGCAGGTCTGATGGCGATGGTGATGCGGGCCGAACTGGCCCGCCCCGGGCTGCAGATGATCTCGGCGCAGCAGTACAACGAGCTGTTCACCACGCACGGCACGATCATGATGCTGCTGTTCGCGACGCCGACGTTCACCGGATTCGCCAACGTCGTCATGCCGCTGCAGATCGGCGCGCCGGACGTCGCCTTCCCCCGGCTGAACGCGTTCACGTACTGGGTGTTCCTGTTCGGCGGGCTGATGGTCCTCAGCGGCTTCCTCACCCCGGAGGGCTCCGCGTCCTTCGGCTGGTTCGCCTACGCGCCGCTCAACAGCGCGACGTTCTCGCCCGGTTCGGGCGGCGATCTGTGGACGATGGGCCTCGCCGTGGCGGGCCTGAGCACGATCCTCGGCTCCGTCAACTTCATCACCACCATCGTCTGCCTGCGCGCTCCCGGTATGACCGTCTTCCGGATGCCGCTGTTCACCTGGAACGTGCTGTTCACCTCGATCCTGGCGCTGCTCGCCTTCCCGGTGCTGACGGCGGCCCTGCTGGCGCTGGAGGCGGACCGGAAGTTCGGCGCCCACATCTTCGACGCCGCCAACGGCGGCGCGATTCTCTGGCAGCACCTGTTCTGGTTCTTCGGGCATCCGGAGGTCTACATCGTGGCGCTGCCGTTCTTCGGCGTCATCACGGAGATCATCCCCGTCTTCAGCCGGAAGCCGATCTTCGGATACATCGGCCTGGTCGCCGCTACCTGCGCCATCACGGGCCTGTCGGCGGTCGTCTGGGCCCACCACATGTTCGCGACGGGCGCGGTGCTGCTGCCCTTCTTCGCGCTGATGTCGTTCCTCATCGCGGTACCCACGGGCGTGAAGTTCTTCAACTGGATCGGGACGATGCGGAAGGGATCGCTGTCGTTCGAGACGCCGATGCTGTGGGCCGTCGGCTTCCTCGTGACGTTCCTGCTCGGCGGCATGACGGGAGTTCTCATCGCCTCGCCGCCGCTGGACTTCCATCTCACCGACAGCTATTTCATCGTCGCGCACCTGCACTACGTGCTGTTCGGCACGATCGTCTTCGCGACCTTCGGCGGCTTCTACTTCTGGTGGCCGAAGATGACGGGGAAGATGCTCGACGAGCGCCTCGGGAAGATCCACTTCTGGACGCTCTTCACCGGCTTCCAGGGCACGTTCCTCGTACAGCACTGGCTCGGCGAGGAGGGGATGCCCCGCCGCTACGCCGACTATCTGGCCGCCGACGGCTTCACCGTCCTCAACACCCTCTCGTCCGCCTCCTCCTTCCTCCTCGGCCTGTCCACGCTGCCGTTCCTCTACAACGTGTGGCGGACGTCCAGGCATGGAAAGCGCGTCACGCAGGACGACCCCTGGGGCTGGGGCCGCTCCCTGGAATGGGCGACGTCCTGCCCGCCGCCGCGGCACAACTTCGAGGCGCTGCCGCGCATCCGCTCCGAGTCGCCCGCGTTCGACCTGCACCACCCGGAGATCCGATGAAGACCGAGGCGCTCCTCTTCACCGGCGTGGCCACCTTCTTCGCCGTCGTCTCCGCCTGCTATGTGCCCTTCTCCCGGGACACGGCGGGGAACACCGCGCTGCTCGTCTCCTTCCTGATGTCCGCGCTCATCGCCTTCTTCCTGTGGATCCAGTACCTGCGGCACGGCTCGCGCGCGCAGGACCGTACGGGCGCGGACGTGCGCGAGGGCGCCGGTCCCGTCGCGTTCTTCCCGCCGCGCAGCTACTACCCCGTCCTCACCGCCCTCGGCACGGCAGTCGCCGGGTTCGGCGTGATCTACGGAATGTGGCTCTTCCTCATCGGGATCGGGATCGTCGCGCCCGGCGTCGCCGGCTTCGTCTTCCAGCACAACGACCGCTGAACGCTTCGCAGCAGCAGGAGAGAGGAGGACGGCGCATGCTCCCGCAGCGGAGGAGAACGAGCCCCGGCGTCAGGACCGGCCGGGCCGCGAAGAGCGGCTTCAAGTACCTCGACGACCGGCTGCCGGCCGCCGAGGGCGGCTCGTACGTGCGCAAGGTGTTCCCGGACCACTGGTCGTTCCTGCTCGGTGAACTGGCGCTCTACAGCCTCGTTCTGCTCATCCTGACGGGCATCTTCCTCACCTTCTTCTTCCATCCCGGCGAGCTGGAGGTCCGCTACACCGGCTCGTACGAGCCGATGCGGGGCCAACTGGTCTCCGAGGCCTACGACTCCACGCTGCGCATCAGCTTCGACGTGCGCGGCGGGCTGCTGATCCGTCAGGTGCACCACTGGGCGGCGCTGGTGTTCGTCACCGCGATCGGCGTGCACATGATGCGGGTCTTCTTCACGGGCGCCTTCCGCAAGCCGCGCGAGATCAACTGGGTCGTCGGCGTCACTCTGTTCGTGCTGGCGATCGCCGAGGGATTCTGCGGCTACTCGCTCCCCGACGATCTGCTGTCCGGCACCGGACTGCGGGTCGTGCAGAGCCTGCTGCTCTCGATCCCCGTCATCGGCACGTATCTGAGCCTCTTCCTCTTCGGCGGCGAGTACCCAGGTACGGAGATCATCCCGCGCCTCTACACGGTGCACATCCTCCTCATCCCGGCGCTCCTCGTCGGCCTGGTCGTGCTCCACCTGATCCTCGTCGTGTACCTGAAGCACACGCAGTGGGGCGGACCCGGCAGGACGGACAAGAACGTCGTGGGACAGCCGATGTTCCCCCAGTTCACGGCCAAGTCCACCGGACTGCAGCTGATGCTCTTCGGCCTGATGACCGTGCTCGGCGGCGTGGCGCAGATCAACCCGGTCTGGGCCTACGGCCCTTACCGCACCGACCAGGTCAGCACCGGCTCGCAGCCCGACTGGTACGTGGGCTTCCTCGAAGGCTCGCTGCGTCTGATGCCGCCGTTCGAGACGACGGTGTGGGGCCACACCTTCATGTGGAACATCCTGGTCCCCACGGTGATCCTCCCCGGCCTGCTCTTCACCGGCATCTACCTCTATCCGTTCCTGGAGAGGTGGCTGACCGGCGACGACCGCGAGCACCACCTGTGCGACCGGCCGCGCGAGAGGCCCGCCCGTACGGCCACGGGGGTCGCCGGCATCACCTTCTACGCCGTGCTGCTGCTGGCCGGGGGCAACGATGTGATCGCGACGCTCTTCCAGGTCTCCCTCAACGGGCTCACCTGGACCTTCCGGGTGGCGCTCGTGCTGGCGCCGGTCGTCGCGTTCATGGTCACGCGGCGGCTGTGCGTGGCGCTGCGCGCCCACGAGCTCGAACGTCTCCGCGAGGGCGCCGAAACGGGCGAGGTACGGCAGACCATCGAGGGCGGCATGGAGCCCGGGCACCGTCCCCTGCCGGCCGGCGAGCGCTACACGCTGCTGATGCGCGAAGCGCCCCGCCCTCTGGAACCGGCACCGGGGCGCGACGCGGACGGGCAGCGGGCCGGGCGCGTGCAGCGGCTGCGCACGGCCCTGAGCCGCTGGTACTTCTCCGACCGCGTCGGGTGAAGCCCCGCATCGCCCCCTCCCGTCACCCGCTCCGTCACCCGCTGCGGGCGCCCGCAGCGTCCGGCCGTTCCAGCACGTGCAGCGTGAAGTCCGGGTCGCGGCAGTCGGTCTGCAGCGTCAGGCCGGGGATCGCGCTGAGTACGGGCGCGAGGGTGCGGCCCGTGCGGTGGTGCTCGGGAGCGGGGTGATTCCCGTGCACGGTGACGAGGGTGCCGCCCGGTTCGAGGGCTTCGGCCGTCCGGTGCAGCACCTCGCGCAGCGTCCGGTCGTCGAAGTAGTAGAGGAGCTCGGAGAGCACGATCAGCTCGAAGCGTCCCTCGGGCCACTCGTCGGGGATCGCCAGCTGCCGCACCAGTACGTTCGGCAGGTGGCGGGTGCGGTCGGCGGTGAGCTCGGCGGCGGCGGCCACCCGGTCGGTGGCCAGAAGGGTGCCGCAGCGCTCGGCCAGCGCGGCGGTGAGGAGGCCGACGGAGCAGCCGGGTTCGAACGCGGTGCGGTAGTGGCGCCGGGTGAGCGCGGCGAGGGTGTGGTCGTACTTGCGCTGCACATACCACTGCCCGGTGAGGCCCCACGGGTCGGCCGAGTCGCTGTAGAGCTGCTCGAAGTATGCGCTGGGAGTGTTCATCGCAGGACCACCTCGCGTGCTCAGCCGGATCCTCCCCCCGGCAGACGCACGGCGGGTTCTCCCCAGAGCTTCGCATCATGTGACGAAAGGTGCATCTCCGCCGGTGGGCCGGTGGGCCAGTGGACCACGGTGCGCCGCCGGGTGTCGGGCCCGTCCAGTCAGGAGGCCGCCCTTGTGCTTGCGTACCGGTCGCTCAGGGCGCGGATGAGCTGCTGCCGGTTCATCCGGGAGCGGCCCTGGACGTCCTCGTCCGTGGCGCGCTCGTACAGGTCCCGCTTGCTCAGATCGGACAGCCGGCGGGTGCCGTCACGGCTGCCGGAGCGCGGTCCGGACCGGGACGGGGCCCCGGATGGCGTCCGGGACTCCTTCCGCGAGCCTTCCCGCTCGACGCTGCGCCGCAGAGCGTCCTCCAGGTCGACCACGTTGGTGGGTTCGGGGGGCTCCTCCCCCCGGGCGGTCTCCTTGCCGTCGCGCTTGGCCTCGACGAGCTGCCGCACCTTCTTCTCGTAGGTGTCCTCGAAGTCCTCGGGACGCCACGTGGTCGTCATCGCGTCGATGAGCTGCCGCGCGCTCTCCAGCTCCTTGCCGCCGGCCTGCTCGCGCCCGGGCAGCCGGGGGATCTCCCGGCGCGGATCGCGGATCTCGTCGGCCCAGTGCAGGGTGTGCAGCTCGAGTACGTCGTCCTGGGCGCGCAGCGCGACCAGGTACTCACGGGCGTGCATCACGAAGGTCGCCACACCCGCCTTGCGGGACTCGGCCAGTGCGGTGCGCAGCAGCCGGTAGACCCTGGCGTACTCCTCGCTCCTGGGCGCCAGGTAGTAGGTGCCGCTGAAGAACGCGGGCTCCACCTCGTCCAGTGCGACGAACCCGCTCACCTCGATGACCTGCGACCTGCCCGGCGCGATCTCGTCCAGCTCCTCCGGCTCGACGACGACGTGCTCCCCGTCGCCCGCGTCGTAGCCCTTGACGACGTCGTCGTAATCGACGCGCTTGCCGGTGCGCTCGTTGACGCGCCGGTTGCGCACCCGGTCGCCTGTGCCGCGCTGCAGCTGGTGGAAGTGGACGGCATGGTCCTGGACGGCCGCGAAGAGCTGCACGGGGACGGTCACCAGTCCGAAGGTGATCACTCCGCTCCATATCGGGCGGGCCAATGTCCTCGCCCTCCTCTCCTGCCGGGACCGCTCCAGCGGCGGGTATCCGCGTCACCGCGGTTCACGCCCCGCCCCTGGGCCCGGTGACGCCCCGCCCGCGCGCGCTCAGTGGTGGAAGGCCGTGGCGACAGCCTCGGGGCGTCCCAACGGGCCGCTCTGGCTGCGCAGTTCGGGCAGCAGCGCCGACAGATCGTCCATGAACAGATCTGCGAGGTCCGCCGTGAAGCCGTTCCGGCACACGATCCGCAGTACGGACAGATCCTGGCGGTTCGGCGGGAAGGTGTACGCGGGCACCAGCCAGCCCCGTTCGCGCAGCCGCCGTGAGACGTCGTAGACGTCGTAGCCGGTCGCGTCCGGCGCGGTCGTGAACGCGAAGACGGGCAGCTGGTCACCGTGAGTCAGCAGCCGGAAGTCCTCCGTGTCCCCGATCCGCGCGGCCAGCGACCGGGCCACCTCGCGCGCCGTCTGCTGCACGGCGCGGAAGCCGCGGCGGCCCAGCCGCAGGAAGGTGTAGTACTGCGCGGCGACCTGTGCGCCGGGGCGGGAGAAGTTCAGCGCGAAGGTCGGCATGTCGCCGCCGAGGTAGTTCACGCGGAAGACGAGTTCCTCCGGCAGCGTCTCGGGCGAGCGCCACAGTGCCCAGCCGACGCCGGGGTAGACCAGGCCGTACTTGTGGCCGGAGGTGTTGACCGAGGCGACGCGCGGCAGCCGGAAGTCCCACACCAGGTCCTCGTCGAGGAAGGGCGCGATCATCGCGCCGGACGCGCCGTCCACGTGCACGGGTACGTCGAGTCCCGTCCGCTCCTGGAGGGCGTCGAGCTCCGCGCACACCTCGGCGACCGGCTCGTACGACCCGTCGAAGGTGGAGCCGAGCACGGTCACGACGCCGATGGTGTTCTCGTCGCACAGCTCCGCGGCCGCCTGCGGATCGAGGTGGAAGCGCTCGCCCTCCAGGGGGACCTGGCGGGCCTCGACCTCCCAGAAGTTGCAGAACTTCTCCCAGCACACCTGGACGTTGGCGCCCATCACCAGATTGGGCCGTGCCGCCGCGGGACGGCGCTCGCCCACCCGGCGGGCCCAGCGGCGCTTGAGGGCCATGCCGGCGAGCATGCACGCCTCGCTGGATCCGGTCGTGGAGCATCCGACCGCCGAGGAGGGGTCCGGGGCGTTCCACAGATCGGCGAGCATCGCGACACAGCGCCGCTCCAGTTCGGCGGTGCGCGGATACTCGTCCTTGTCGATCATGTTCTTGTCCCGGCACAGGGCCATGATCTCGTCCGCCTGCGGCTCCATCCACGTCGTGACGAAGGTCGCGAGGTTCAGGCGGGAGTTGCCGTCCAGCATCAGCTCGTCGTGCACGAGCTGACGGGCCGCGTCGGGCGCCATGGGACCGTCGGCGAGCCGGTGGCTCGGCGGCTCCGTGGTCATTCCGCTGACGGGGTCGGCCTCGCCGTAGAAGGGATTGACGGACACCGCTCCCGGGTCCTCACGGGGGCGGTCCCTGGGGCCGGTGTCGGTGTCGGTGCCCGTGTCGGGCCGGCCCTTGTGCAGCGACATCTGTCAGTGCCTCCCGGGCGGCGGTAGCAACCCCCCTCTGCCGCGAACCTACGGGCCCCCGGGCCGTCCGGCCTCCCGGGCTGCGCCGGTCGGGCCCCGTGCTCACGGCTTGACGGCCAGCCCGGCCCAGAGCCCGACCTCGGCGTCCGCGACGTCCCGCGAACTGCCGATGCACGCATCCGTCTGCCGGTGCGGGTGCCAGCGGTGCGGTACCTCGATGCCCGGATCGACGAGTTCGAGGCCGTCGAAGAAGCGGGCGAACTCCTCCCTGCCGCGCGTCTGCGCCCGCGCCACGGTGTCCGTGTAGACACGCCCGGCCCTGTCCATCGCCTCGGGCGCGAACTCGCCCGTGCCGTGGGTCAGGACGAGCGCCGATCCGGACGGCAGCGCGTCGACGAACCGCCGCACGATGCCGTACGCACCGTCCTCGTCGAGCACGAAGTGCAGCAGCGCCAGCACGCTCAGCGCGACGGGACGGCCCGCGTCCAGCGTCCGCGTCAGCTCCGGCGCCAGGAGGACGGAGTCCGGCTCGGTGAAGTCGGCGTGCACATAGGCCGTACGCCCTTCCGGCGTGCTGTTCATCAGCGCCCGGGCGTGCGCCAGCACAAGGGGGTCGTTGTCGACGTACACGACGCGGGCGCGCGGGTTCTCGCCCTGCACGATCTGATGCAGATTCGGCTCGGTCGGTATGCCCGTACCGATGTCCAGGAACTGGTCGAGGCCCAGCTCGCGGGCGAGCATCCGGGCCGCGCGGTGCATGAAGGCCCTGTTGGTGCGGGCGGCGGTGCGCGCGCCGGGCCAGGCGGCGAGCACCCGGTCTCCGGCGTCCCGGTCCGCCTCGTAGTTGGTCTTGCCGCCCAGGTAGTAGTCGTAGACGCGAGCGATGTGCGGCCGGTCCATCTTCAGATCGCCGGGATCCCCCGGACTGCCTGAACCGGCCGTGCTCTCGTGCCCCACCAGCAGCCTCTCCTTCGCCACTGCCCCGTACGCAGCACCCGCCGCGTCCGGAAAGGCTCCCCGGCTGCCGGCCCTCTCACACCGGCGGCACCCGGCGCGTCAGTGCGTGTACGGCCGGCGCAGCGCGCACTCGGGGTTGAGGCGTACGCCGAACCCGGGAGTACCGGGAAGGGTGAGCCGCCCGCCGGAGGGCACCGGCTCGTCCAGGAGCAGCGGGCTGAACATGGGCACGACCTCGTCGGCCTCCGGCGCCATCATCAGGAACTCGGCGAAGGGGCTGTTGTGACGGGTGATCACGAAGTGGTACGAGTACACGCTCGATCCGTGCGGCACCACGAGCTTGCCGTGCGCGTCGGCGAGCGCCGCGATCTTCAGCAGCTCCGTTAGCCCGCCGCACCACCCCACGTCGGGCTGGACGATGTCCGCGCAGCCCATCTCCAGCAGCATCCGGAAGCCGAGCCGCCCCGCCTCGTGCTCCCCCGTCGAAGTGAGCATGCCCGCCGGGAGGTTGCGGCGCAGTTCCGCGTAGCCCCAGTAGTCGTCGGGCGGCAGCGCCTCCTCGATCCAGCGCACGCCGAGCCCGTCGAGGCGGTGGCCGAGGCGCGTGGCGTACGGGACGTCCATCGACATCCAGCAGTCGCAGGCGAGGAAGAAGTCGTCGCTCACCCTCTCGCGCATCGTGCGCATCACTTCGACGTTGGCGCGCAGCCCCTCCTCGCCCTCGGCGGGACCGTGCCGCAGCGGCACCTTGCCCCCGATGAAGCCCATGGCCTCGGCCAGGTCGGGTCGCGCTGTCGTGGCGTAGAAGACCTGCTCATCGCGGACAGGGCCGCCGAGCATGTCGCAGATGGGCTGCTCGCGCAGGCATCCCAGCAGGTCCCACAGGGCGAGGTCGACGCCGCTGATGGCGTTGAGCACGAGGCCCTTGCGTCCGTAGAAGAGGGTGGACCGGTACATCTGGTCCCAGATCCGCTCCAGGTCGCAGGCGCGGGCGCCCTCGACGAAGCGGGCGAGATGGTTCTCGATGATCCACGCAGCGGGGTCGCCGCCCGTGGTGACGGCGAAGCCGGTCGTGCCGTCCTCGGCCTCCGCCTCGACGACGAGCGAACCGAGCACGTCGATCCCGAAACTCCGGCGGCTGCGCCGGTATTCGGGATAGACGGACATCGGCGTGGCGATGTGGTCGTCGATCCAGTGGCCCTCGGGCTGGTCGTGGTAGTCGGCCCCGCCCTGCGCGTCGACGGTGAAGGCACGCAGGTGGCGGATGCGGGTCGCGGGGGAATTCACTGTGCGGCCTCCTTGCAGTCGGCACCGCCGTGCTGGGGGCACCTCCCGGGCCGCAGGCCCAGGGGGAGTACGAGCACCTTGCTCGCCTGGTTCTCGCCACTCGCGAGGGCGGTGAAGGCGCCGGGGGCGCCGGTGAGGGAGACGCGTCCCTCGATGAGTACGGACAGATCGAGGCCGGTCGCGGCGACCCACTCGGCGGTCCGTGCGAACTCGTCGGCGGAGTAGCAGAAACTGCCGACGAGTACGCGCTCGCCCGTGCTCAACGCGTACGCCGGGACCGACGGGCGGGGTTCGTGCATCCCGACGAGCACGATCCGCGCGCCCAGCTCCGTGATCTCCAGCGCGTTAGCCACCGTCTCCTCGGCGCCCACCGCGTCGAGGGCCAGCGTGGGCCTTCCGCCGAGCAACTCCCGTACAGCCGCGTCGAGTTCACCTGCATGCGGGTCCACGGTCGCAAAGCCCAGCCCGCCCAGCAGGGCACGGCGTCCCGCGTGCGGTTCGCTGACCACGATCCGCTCGGCACCGAGCCGCAGGGCGCCCAGCGCCGCGGCCTGCCCGATGGGACCGCCGCCGGTCACCAGGACACGGTCGCCGGCGGCGCACTCGCCCCGTACGGCGGCGTGGTGGCCGACGGCGAGCGGCTCGATCAGCGCCCCGTACTCCACGGGCATGTCGCCGGGGAGTACGACGATGTTGGCCGCGGGCACCGTCATGGTCTCGGCGAAGGCCGAACGCAGCGCCGGGTCCACTCCGATGACGCGCCGGGACGGGCAGCGCTGCTGCGCTCCCTCCCCGCAACTCCCGCATTCCCCGCAGGAGATGACGGGGTTGACCGTCACCGTCTGCCCGACGGCTGCCGCTCCGCCTGCCTCCTGCACTCCGTCGCCGAGCGCGGTCACGCGTCCGACCGTCTCGTGCCCCATGACCTGCCCGGGAAAGCGGCGGCCGTTCTCGCCGGTGAAGCCATGGAGGTCGGACCCGCAGATGCCGGTGGCGACGACCGACACCGCGACCTCCCCCGGCCCAGGACTCGGCTCCGGCAGCTCCTCGACCTCAAGCTGCCAGTTCCCTTTCATCACGAGCGCGCGCATCAGACGGACCCCACTTGATGAGTTCTCCTACATGAACTACAGTTCCTCATCCGGAATTCGACATGTGACGTGACAGCCCACGGCGCTGTCAAGAGCGAGGTAGGACACGGTGACCGGTCAGCAGGTGAGCGCGGTGAAGTCCGCGGACAGGGTGCTGGCCATCCTCGACCTCGTCGCCGACCGCGGCCCGGTCCGCTTCACCGACGTCACGTCCTGCCTCGGCCTTCCGCGCTCCAGCGCACACGGACTGCTGGCGACGCTCGCCGCCCGCAACTACCTGGAGTTCGACGAGGAGACGCGGCGCTACGGCCTCGGCCTGAGCGCCTGGCGGCTCAGCCAGGCCTACTCCGGCCACGGCGACCTCGAACGGCACGCACGCCCGCTGATGGAGGAGCTGGCCGCCGAGAGCGGCGAGACCGTCCAACTGGCGCGCCTCGAAGGCATCCACAACGTCTACATCGCCATCGCACACTCGCCCCGTCCGATGAAGCTCGTCTCGCACGTCGGCTCCCGCCTCCACGCGCACGCGACGGGCGTGGGCAAGATGCTGCTGGCCGGCCTCTCCCCCGCCGAGGCGAGGCGCCGGCTGACCGCCGAGGAGCTGCCCCGGCTGACCGGCCGCACCGTGACGGACGTCGATGCGCTGATGGACGTGCTGGAGAAGGTCCGCGAGGACGGATTCGCCGAGGACCGCGAGGAGTACGTCGAGGGCTGCCGCTGCGTGGCCGTACCGGTGCACGGCCCCGGCGGGCGGGCCGTCGCCGCGATGTCGGTGTCGATGCCCGCCTTCCGCTGCGACGACGAGCGGGCCCGCGCCCATCTGAAACTGCTGCGCGCGACAGCCGGGCGGCTCCAGCGGCTGACCGGCGGCTGACTGACCGGCGGCTGACCGGGGCAGCGGCTGCGCCGAGGCCGCGGTGGAGTCCCATTAGGGTGATTTGCCCTAATATGAGCCCTTCGTAAGGATTCCAGTGACGGATTCCAGTGACTCCTGTCAGAGATCTTCCGGAGGTGTACATGTCCGTACGCGGCCCCTCGCTCACCGAGCGGGGCCCGGGTCTGGAGGAGCGCGGCCCGGGGCCGGTGCCCGTCGCCCTCTCGGTCAACGGGACCGAGCGAAGGCTGGAGATCGAGCCCCGGGTCAGTCTTCTCGACGCGCTGCGCGAACACCTCGATCTGACGGGCCCCAAGAAGGGCTGCGACCAGGGCGCCTGCGGGGCGTGCACCGTATGGGTGGACGGACGCCGCGTCCTGGCCTGCCTCACGCTGGCGCTCTCCTGCGAGGGCAGCGAGATCACCACGATCGAGGGGCTGGCCGGCCCTGACGGCGAACTGCACCCCATGCAACGGGCGTTCATCGCCGAGGACGCCTTCCAGTGCGGCTACTGCACCCCCGGCCAGATCATGTCCGCCGTGGCGCTGACGGCCGAGGGCCGCACCGGTGACGACGACGAGATCAAGGAATGGATGAGCGGCAACCTCTGCCGCTGCGCCGCCTATCCCCACATCCGGGCCGCGGTCCGGGCCGTCCGCGACGGCACCTAGGGACCTGGCAACCCAGGGACCCAACAACCCCCCGGCCAGAGCAACCCGCAGCCCGAGAACGGAGTACGTCCCGTGCGGCTCATCACCTACTCCCGCGCCGCCGACGCGGCCGGCGCGATCACGACCGTCAGCTCCGATCCCACGAGCGACTTCCTCGCGGGCGGCACCACCGAGATCGACCTGCTCCGGCAGAACGTCCTCACCCCCCGGCGCCTCGTCGACATCAACGGCCTGCCGCTGACCGGCGTCGACCAGGCACCCGACGGCGGTCTGCGCATCGGGGCCCTGGCCCGCATGAGCGAGGTGGCCGCCTCCCCGCTCGTACGGGAGAGGTTCCCGGTCATCGCCGAGGCCCTGGAGTCGGGGGCGTCGCCGCAGCTGCGCAACATGGCCTCCATGGGCGGCAACCTGATGCAGCGGGTGCGCTGCCCCTACTACCGCGACGCCGTCTCCCCCTGCAACAGGCGGGAACCCGGCACCGGATGCTCGGCCATCGAGGGATTCAGCCGCGGCCACGCGCTGCTCGGGACGAGCGAGCACTGCATCGCCACGCACCCCTCGGACGTGGCGGTCGCCCTCGCCGCCCTCGACGCACGCGTCCACACCCACGGCTCACGTGGTGAACAGACCTACGGCATCGACGACTTCTTCCTGACACCGGGCCACACCCCGCACCGCGAGCACCCGTTGGAGCACGGCGAACTGATCACCGCGATCGAGGTGCCGTCCGCGCCGGTCGCCCGCCGCTCGCTGTATCTGAAGGTCCGTGACCGCGAGAGCTACGAGTTCGCGCTGGTCTCCGCCGCGTGCGCGCTCTCCCTCGTCGACGGCACGATCGCGGACGTACGGCTGGCGCTGGGCGGCGTGGCCACCAAGCCGTGGCGTGCCCACCGGGCCGAGGGCGTACTGCTGGGCGCGGCGGCCGGGCGGGAGAGCTTCACCGAGGCCGCCCGCATGGAGCTGGCCGACGCGAACCCCACCGCACACAACGCCTTCAAGGCCGAACTCGCGCAGCGCGTGATCGTACGCGTCCTGGAAACCCTCACGGCGAACGGGAGAACGTCATGACCACCGCGATCGGACAGCCGCTCGCCCGCGTCGACGGCCACGCGAAGGTCACCGGCTCGGCGCGCTACCCCACCGAGATCCCCGCCACCGGCATGGCGCACGCCTGCCTCGTCGGGGCGCGCATCGCCGCCGGACGCATCACCGCCGTCGACGCGTCGGCCACGTGGGAGGAGCCCGGCGTCCTCGCCGTGCTCACCCACGAGAACCTGCCGAGGATCGCCGCGCAGCCTCCGCTCGTCCCGTCCCTCTTCGGCGGTCCCGCGCCCGGTGAGACCTTCTTCCCCATGCAGGACGAGACCGTGCACTACGGGGGCCAGGCCGTCGCCCTCGTCGTCGCGGACACCCACGAGCGGGCGCAGCACGCGGCCGCGCTGCTGCGCGTCGAGTACGAGGAGTCCCAGCCGCTCACCACCATCGAGCAGGGCCGTGACCAGGCGTACGAGCCCGAAGCGATCTTCGCGGGCTTCCTGCCCGGACGCAGCGCACGCGGCGACATCGAGGCGGGGCTGGAGAAGGCCGACACCGTGATCGAGGGCACGTACACCTTCGCCGCCAACAACCACAATCCGCTGGAGACTTCGGGCACCACGGCGATGTGGAACGGAGACGAACTGCTCCTCCACGACGGCACCCAGGGCGTCAACGCGACCCAGCTCACGGTGGCCGCGCTCCTCGGCGTTCCGCTGTCGAAGATCCGCGTCCTCAGCCACTACGTGGGCGGGAGCTTCGGCTGCAAGGCCATGATCTGGCACCATCCCGCGCTCGCGGCGCTGGCCGCACGCGAGGTGGGCCGTCCCGTCAAACTCGCGCTCACGCGCGAGCAGATGTTCACCTCCTGCGGCCACCGCGAGGAGCAGGAGCAGCACATCACCCTCGGCGCCACGGACGACGGCCGGCTCACCGCGCTGCGCCACCACAAGCTCTCCCCCACCTCGCACTTCGACGACTGGGCCGAGCCCTCCCTCAGCTCGGCCGCGCAGATGTACGCCTGTCCGAACTACGAGGGCGTGTACCGGCTCATCCGCGCCAACACCATGACGCCCACCTTCATGCGCGGCCCCGGCGACTCCTCCGGCATGTTCGCCCTCGAATGCGCCATGGACGAACTCGCCGAGCTGACCGGCCTCGACCCGATCGAACTGCGGCTGCGCAACTTCGCGGACAGCGACCCCGTCTCCGGCAATCCGTGGTCCAGCAACGGCCTGAAGGAGTGCTACGAGCGCGGGGCGGCACGCTTCCGCTGGTACGACCGCGACCCCGAGCCCCGCTCCCGGCGCGAGGGGAACTGGCTGATCGGCACGGGCATGGCCGCCGCCGGCTATCCGGCACCGCCGCCCGGTACCCCGCAGCGTGCCAGGGCGCGCATTTACGCGGACGGCAGCGTCGTCGTGCAGGCCGCGACCCCGGAGTTCGGCACCGGAGTCGCGACCGTGATGGCGCAGGTCGCGGCGGACGCGCTCGGCGTGCCCGTGGAGCGCTGCCGCTTCGAGAAGGGCGACACCGACTTCCCGGGCATCGCCGCCGCCGTCGGATCGGCGGGCGCCGGGATGATCAGCGCCGCGGTGCACACCGCCGCGACGGCGCTGCGCGACCAGCTCGTCAGGGAGGCCGTCGCGGACGGCGGTTCACCGCTGCACGGCGCCGACCCGTCCGAAGTCACCGTACGGGACGGGGCGATGACGGCCGGCACGTCCACCGAGGCCGCGCCCTCCTCCGAAACGTACGCGGATCTGCTGCAGCGCAACCACCGCCCGGATGCCGAGGCCTCGGGCACCTGGAACCCGCCCGGTCTCGACACCCCGTACGGAATGCTCACCTTCGGCGCGCAGTTCGCGGAGGTCGCCGTCGATCCGGACCTGGGGACGGTACGGGTGCGGCGCATGACGGGCGCCTTCGCACCGGGCCGGGTGCTCAACACCCGTACGGTGCACAGCCAGTTGATGGGCGGCATGCTCTGGGGACTCGGGCAGGCCCTGCTGGAGGCCAACCACATGGACCCGCGCACCGGCCGCTGGGCCGCCGGCAGCCTGGGCGACTACCTGATCGCGGTGAACGCCGACGCCCCCGACGTCACGGTCGAGCTCGTCGAGGTCGAGGACCGGGTCGTCAATCCGCTCGGGGTGAAGGGCGTCGGCGAGATCGGCCAGGTCGGCGCGAACGCCGCCATCGCCAACGCCGTTCACCACGCAACGGGCCGCCGCATCCGCAAGATGCCGATCACCATCGAGGACGTCATCGGCTGACGGGACGCCATTCGGTCATCCTTTGTGGGCCGTTCCACACACGCACATCTTCACGACTTAGGTAAGCCTTGCTTTAATGGGCCCGCCTCATGGCGCCGCGTGCGCCGTCGTCCGGTCCGGTCCGTCAGCCCCAGGGAGTCCGCATGTCCGCCTCCGCCCGAAGCCGAACTCTCATAGCCGGCGCGGCCGTTCCTCTTCTGGCCGCCGCCGCTCTGACCGGTTGCGCGGAGAAGACGAAGGCCGGCGGGGACGGCGGGGTGCAGGTCACCGCGGACGACTCCGCGTGCAAGGTCTCGGAGACCGAGTTCCCCGCGGGGCAGGTCCGTCTCGACGTCGAGAACAAGGGCTCCAAGGTCACCGAGGTCTACGTCTACGCGCCCGGCGACCGCATCGTGACCGAGCGGGAGAACATCGGCCCCGGCACCAAGGCCCAGATCACCACCGAGATCAAGGCCGGCAAGTACGAGATCGCCTGCAAGCCCGGCATGAAGGGCGACGGCATCCGCCAGAAGGTCACCGCCAGCGGCAAGGGGGCGACCGCCGAGCGGGATCCGAAGCTGGACGCCGCGGTCGCCGCGTACCGCACGTACGTACAGAAGCAGGCCGACGAGACGGTGCCCGCGGCGCAGAAGTTCGCGGACGCGGTCAAGGACGGTGACGTCGCGGCCGCCAAGAAGCAGTACGCCACCTCCCGCATCGGATGGGAGCGCACCGAGCCCGTCGCGGAGTCCTTCGGCGACATCGACCCCAAGGTCGACGTGCGTGTGGACGGCCTGGAGGAGGGCCAGAAGTGGACGGGCTGGCACAAGCTGGAGAAGTCCCTGTGGGAGGAGAAGAAGATCTCCGCTGAGGACAAGAAGCTCGCGGACCGCCTGATGAAGGACCTCAAGGACTGGCGCGACCGCGTCGGCAAGGCCGAGATCACCCCCACCAGCATGGCCAACGGCGCCAAGGAACTCCTCGACGAGGTGGCCACCGGCAAGGTCACCGGCGAGGAGGAGCGCTACAGCCACACCGACCTGGTCGACTTCGAGGCCAACGTGGAGGGCGCGGAGAAGGCGTACGAGCTGCTCAAGCCGGTGGCGGCCAAGAAGGACCCGGAGCTGGCGAAGGATCTGGACAGGGAGTTCGCCGCGATCGGCAAGCTGCTGGACGGACACCGCGAGGGCGACGGGTTCGTCTCGTACGACACCGTCGGCAAGAGCGAGCGCAAGAAGCTCTCGGACGGCGTGAACTCGCTGGCCGAACCGCTCTCACGGCTCGCCGCCGCGGCCGTTGCTTCCTGAGGGCCGGCGATGACAGCGGAGGAGTCCGACCAGCAGTCGGCAGACCAGCCCGAGCCCGAGCAGCAGCCGGCAGACCGGCCCGAGCAGCCCCGGGAGCAGCGCACCGCACACCCCGGGCGCCGCGCGCTGCTCGGCTGGGGCGGCGCCGGACTGGCGCTGGGAGCGGCCACCGCCGGCGGCACGGCCGCGGCGCTGGAGTACGGGAGCGACGCCGGGCCCGTCGCTGCGGACTCCGCCAAGGCGGTGCCCTTCCACGGCGAACACCAGGCGGGCATCGCCACGGCCGTTCAGGACCGGCTGCACTTCGCGGCGTTCGACGTACTCACGGACGACCGTGCGGAGTTGGCGGATCTTCTGCAGCGGTGGACGCGCGCGGCGGCCCGGATGACCGCGGGCGAGACCGTCGGCACGGGAGCGGTCGGCGGCCCCGCCGAGGCGCCGCCGGACGACACGGGCGAGGCACTGGGTCTGGAGCCCTCGCGGCTCACGCTCACCTTCGGCATCGGTCCGTCCCTCTTCGAGAACGACAAGGGCGAGGACCGCTTCGGAATCGGGAAGCGGAGGCCCGAGGCGCTGGAGGCCCTGCCCCACTTCCCCGGCGACGACCTCGACGAGAAGCGCGGCGGCGGCGATCTGTGCGTACAGGCGTGCGCGGACGACCCGCAGGTCGCGGTGCACGCCGTCCGCAATCTGGCGCGCATCGGCTTCGGCAAGGTGGCCGTCCGCTGGTCGCAGCTCGGCTTCGGGAAGACTTCCTCCACGACGCCGGGTGCGCTGACGCCGCGCAATCTCTTCGGCTTCAAGGACGGCACCCGCAACATCTCCGGCGACGACGAGGCCGCGCTGCGGCGGCACGTGTGGGCAGGGCCGAAGGACGGGCCGCAGTGGATGGCGGGCGGCTCGTATCTCGTGGCACGCCGGATCCGGATGAACATCGAGATCTGGGACCGTACTTCGCTGGCCGAGCAGGAGATGATGATCGGCCGCAGCAAGGGCGAAGGCGCTCCGGCGGGCCGCCGCCGCGAACGCGACCCGGTGCGGCTCTCCGCGATGGCGCCCGTGGCACACGTGAAGCTGGCGCATCCGGACTCCAACAACGGCATCCGCATCCTGCGCCGCGGCTACAACTTCACCGACGGTACGGACGGTCTGGGCCGCCTGGAGGCGGGACTGTTCTTCATCGCGTACCAGCGTGACGTGCGGGAAGGCTTCATCCCGCTGCAGCGGCACCTCGCCCGCGACGACACCGAGCTCAACGAGTACATCCAGCACGTGGGTTCAGCGGTGTTCGCGGTGCCGCCGGGGGTCCGCGACGACGGCGACTGGTGGGCCCGGGAGTTGTTCTCCTGACCGAGCTGCTCCTGACCGCACCCGTTTCGTACACGGAAGGAAACCGGCGTGTTCGCCAACTACTTGATCGGTCTGCGCGAAGGGCTGGAGGCCAGCCTGGTCGTGTGCATCCTCGTCGCCTATCTCGTCAAGACGGACAACAAGGCGAAGCTTCCGCCCGTCTGGACGGGCGTCGGCATCGCCGTGGGCGTGAGTCTGGCATTCGGTGCGGGTCTTCAATTCGGCACGCAGGAGCTGACGTTCACCGCTCAGGAGGCGATCGGCGGCTCACTCTCCATTGCCGCCGTCGCCCTGGTGACGTGGATGGTCTTCTGGATGCGGCGCACGGCCCGCCATCTGAAGGCGGAGCTGGAGGGCAAGCTCGACGCGGCTCTCGCGATGGGCACGGGGGCTCTCGTGGCGACCGCGTTCCTCGCCGTGGGGCGTGAGGGCATCGAGACGTCGCTGTTCGTGTGGAGGTCGGTGGACGCCGCCGGGGACGGCGCGAAGCCGCTGGTGGGTGCGCTGCTGGGCATCGTCACCGCGGTCGTGATGGGCTGGCTGTTCTACCGGGGCGCGCTGAGGATCAATCTGGCCAAGTTCTTCACGTGGACGGGCGGACTGCTGATCGTCGTGGCGGCGGGCGTCCTCGCCTACGGAGTCCACGACCTTCAGGAGGCCCGGTTCCTCGGCGGCCTGGAGAACAAGGCGTTCGACGTCAGTTCGGCGGTTCCCGCCGACAGTTGGTACGGCATCCTGCTGAAGGGCACGGTCAACTTCCAGCCGGATCCGACGGTCGTGCAGGCGTGCGTGTGGGTGCTCTACGTGGTGCCCGTGCTCTTCCTCTTCCTGCGCAGGACCGAACCGTCGGGGGAGCGCACGACCGGTGAGGCCGCCCGGCAGGCCGGCAGCGGAAGCGGCCGGCGGACCGGGGTCCGCTGAGATTCGGATTGACGCCGATCCCGCGGGGAATGCAGTTCCCGCGGGACCGGCGTCTCCGCATTCCGATCTTCACAAAGCCCGCTCCCGGAGCCTCTCGCGAGTTTCAGTGGTATTGACAACTGAAACCTCAACGCCCGCTCAAAACTTCTTCTCCAAAACGGTCATACATACAGAACCACGCCCCACTCGGGCAGTTGGCGAGCCATGCGGCCATTGACCACGGCAGTTGAGGCATGGTTCTGTACGAGCGTTGGGCGATGACCTGTGAAGCCGAAGCGGGGGCTTTGTCGAGATGAATACTCGTATTGTGATCGGTGACGAGAGACGTCTTTACTCGGAAGCCATCGCGGCGACGCTCAATCTTGTTCAAGATTTCGATGTCGTGGCGAACGTGAACAACAGCAGGGAAATAGTCCCGGCCGTTCTCCGGCTCCTTCCCGCGGTGACCGTGCTGGGCACGAACACGACGGGCCGCGGCGGACGCTGCCTGGCCGACGAATTGCGGACCGCGGTTCCCCGGTGCCGTATCGCCGTCATCGGCGCCGGCCCGGGCAACCCCGCCAAGCGGCAGCAGGCGGCGGCCCCCGGATTACTGAGCATCGTGCCGGACAATGCGGCTCTGCCGCAGCTGGTGAATGCGATACGGGGGCTCGTCGCCGCCAATGCGGGCAATCCCTCAGCCCAGCGTACGGGCGGTCCGATCGACACGGCACTGATCCGCCGGCCGGCGTGCAACGGCAGATCGCTCAGCACCAGAGAAAAGGAAGTGCTCCGGCTCACGGCGGGCGGAGCTCCCGTGCGGGAAATAGCAGCGGAACTCTTCCTCTCCCCCGGCACCGTACGGAATGTGACTTCCAGCGCGATCAAGAAGCTGGGCGGCCGGAACCGCTTCGACGCCGCCTGCATCGCCAGCAAAAGGGGCTGGCTCTGACTTCCGGGTGGCCCGGCCGTGCAGCCTTCCGGCCGGGCCGTCCGGATTCCAACCGTGACCAGGCGCACCCTTGACATCACCGTGCGCACGGACATTACTTGTTCTCTGCGCCATCAGGGGACAACGATGTCAACAATCGGGGAGCGGTCACGTGCGGCACAGTGAGCCACACATGTCACGAGGCAGATCCGGCACCGCCGGCAGAACCTGGGCGGCCCTCCTCGTATCGGCGCTGCTGGTGATGACGGCGCAGGGCACGGCATCGGCCGGCCCGCCCCGGGAACCGCACGCACCGGGCGGACCGGCCGCCTCCTTCAACTCCTCCTTCGAACCGGGCGATCCCGCACCCGACTGGAAGGACAGCGTCGAGACGACGCCCGACGGCGAGAAGAAGACCGACGGCGTCCACCGCGACTCCGCACCGGGCACACCCGGCATGAGCAGCCACACGAGCAGCGGCCCCGAGGACACCCCCACCGCGAAGGACGGCGCGGGCTTCAGCGGCAAGCACTCGCTGCGTTACGCGGGTGAGCACACCGCCGGCGGCCGCGGCTACTCCTACAACCGCGTCTTCGACGTCGACGTCCGTGTGAGCGCCCGCACTTCGCTCTCGTACAAGATCTTCCCCGAGCTGCCGAAGACCGACCTCGACTACCCCGCCACGCACGCGTCCCTCGATCTCGCCTTCACTGACGGCACCTATCTGAGCGATCTGGGCGCGAAGGACCAGCACGGCGCCGCGCTCACGCCGCAGGGCCAGGCCGCCGCGAAGACGATGTACGCGAACCAGTGGAACGACAGGAAGTCGCGGATCGGCGCCGTGGCGGCGGGCAAGACCGTCGACCGGGTCCTCGTCGCGTACGACTCCCCCAAGGGCGACAGCGCCTTCCGCGGCTGGGTGGACGACGTGTCGATCGCGCCGGAGAAACCCGCGAAGCGCCCCGCGCACCTCTCCGACTACGCCGAGACCACCCGCGGCACCAACTCCAGCGGCGACTTCTCCCGCGGCAACACCTTCCCCGCCACGGCGCTCCCCGGCGGCTTCAACTTCTGGACGCCGGTGACCAACGCGGGCTCCACGGACTGGCTCTACGAGTACGCCCGCAAGAACAACGACGACAACCTCCCCACCCTGCAGGCCTTCAGCGCCAGTCACGAGCCCAGCCCGTGGATGGGCGACCGGCAGACCTTCCAGGTGATGCCGTCGGCTGCCGCCGGCAAGCCCGACGCGTCCCGCAAGGCCCGCGCGCTGCCCTTCCGCCACAGCAACGAGACGGCCAGGCCGCACTATTACGGCGTCACGTCCGAGAGCGGCCTGCGGACGCAGATCACTCCGACCGACCACGCCGCGATGATGCGCTTCACCTTCCCCGGCGACGACGCGAACCTCATCTTCGACAACGTCGACAACCGCGGCGGTCTCACGCTCAACCCGTCCGGGAGGAACAAGGACGACGCCACCGTCACCGGCTTCTCCGACGTCAAGAGCAAGCTGTCGGTGGGCGCCACCCGCATGTTCGTCTACGCCCGCTTCGACTCGTCCGTGACCGAGGGCGGCAAGCTGGAGGGCGGTGGCGGCAAGGACGTCACCGGCTATCTCCGCTTCGACCCGGGCTCTGACCGTACGGTCACGATGCGCATCGCCACGTCGCTGATCAGCGTCGACCAGGCGAAGGCCAACCTGGAACGCGAGATCCCCGCGGACGCGTCGTTCGGCGAGGTGCGGCAGCGCGCGCAGGGCGAGTGGGACGATCTGCTCGGGCGCATCGAGGTCGAGGGCGCGAGCCGCGACCAGCTCACCACGCTCTACTCCAGCCTCTACCGGCTCTACCTCTACCCCAACTCCGGTGCCGAGCGGGTGGGTTCACGCAAGCGCTACGCCAGCCCGTTCTCGAAGCCGACGGGTGAGGACACCCCGACACACACCGGCTCGAAGATCGTCGATGGCGACGTGTACGTCAACAACGGCTTCTGGGACACCTATCGCACGACCTGGCCCGCCTACTCCCTCTTCACACCGGAGCGGGCCGGGAAGATGGCGGACGGCTTCGTGCAGCAGTACAAGGACGGCGGCTGGATATCCCGCTGGTCCTCGCCCGGCTACGCGGACCTGATGACGGGCACCAGCTCCGACGTCGCCTTCGCCGACGCATACGCCAAGGGCGTGAAGTTCGACGCGGAAGCCGCCTACGACGCCGCAGTCAAGAACGCCACGGTCGCACCCCCGCGGTCCGGAGTGGGCCGCAAGGGCATGGCCACCTCCCCCTTCCTCGGATACACCAGCACCACGACCGGCGAAGGCATGTCCTGGGCCCTGGAGGGATACCTCAACGACTTCGGCATCGCGCGCATGGGCAAGGCCCTGTACCGCAAGACCCACAAGGCCCGCTACAAGGCGGAGTCGGAGTACTTCCTCGGGCGCGCCCGTAACTACGTCAAGCACTTCGACGACCGGATCGGCTTCTTCCAGGGCAGGGACGCGGAGGGCGACTGGCGCCTGCCGCCAGGGAAGTTCGACCCGCGGGTGTGGGGCCACGACTACACCGAGACCAACGGGTGGAGTTTCGCCTTCACCGCGCCCCAGGACACCAAGGGCCTCGCGAACCTCTACGGCGGACGCGCCGGCCTGGCGAAGAAGCTCGACAAGTACTTCGCCACGCCCGAGACCGCGTCGAAGGAGTTCGCGGGCTCGTACGGCGACGTCATCCACGAGATGACCGAAGCTCGCGACGTACGCATGGGGATGTACGGGCACAGCAACCAGCCCTCGCACCACATCGCCTACACCTACGACGCCGCCGGGCAGCCCTGGAAGACGCAGGAGAAGGTGCGCGACGTACTCTCCCGCCTCTACCTCGGCAGCGAGATCGGCCAGGGCTACCCGGGCGACGAGGACAACGGCGAGATGTCCGCGTGGTATCTCTTCAGCGCGCTCGGCTTCTACCCGCTGGTGATGGGATCGCCCGAATACGCCGTCGGCTCACCGCTGTTCACCAAGGCGACCGTCCGACTCGGAGGCGGCCGCGAACTGGTGGTGAAGGCGCCGCGCAACGGCAAGCGCAACTTCTACGTGCAGGGCCTGCGCGTCAACGGCAAGGAGTGGCACTCCACTTCACTGCCGCACAAGCTGATCGCACGCGGCGGCACCCTCGAATTCGACATGGGACCGAAGCCTTCCAAGTGGGGCACCGGCGAGAAGAACGCCCCGTCCTCCATCACCAAGGACGACAAGGTGCCCTCGCCGCCCGGGGACGTGACCGTACCGGCGAAGGCGGGAGAAGAGGCGGGGCCGCTGCTGGACGACACATCCGGCACCAGAGGCGTCTTCTCCGAGGCCGCGATGGAGGTGAAGCCGGGCTCCCGGGACAAGCCGGTGAAGTCCTACACGCTGACCTCCGCCGACCGGGCCGACGCCCCGGAGGGCTGGGTCCTGGAGGGCTCCCGCGACGGGAAGAAGTGGACGGCGGTGGACAGGCGCAAGGGCGAGTCCTTCCGCTGGGACAGGCAGACCCGGGTCTTCACCGTCGGCGACCCCGGCGCGTACAGGCACTACAGGCTCGTGCCCGCAGGCCGCTCCGCGGTGCTCTCGGAGATCGAACTGCTGGGCTGACCACACGGGCGGCTGGTCACGAAGCCTGTAGTGCTGGGTGACCAGGCATGCCGGGGCCCCAGCGGGGGACCCGGCCCCGCATGACGACCCTGGGACTGCCGCAGACCGTCCGCGCCTGCCTGTTCGATCTCGACGGTGTGATCACCAGGACGGCCGTCGTGCACGCCGCCGCCTGGAAAGAGATGTTCGACGGCTTCCTGCGCGGCCGTGAGAGCACCCGGGACGGCGGCCGCGCGGGAGAGGACCTCAGGCCGTTCAGCCCGGACGACTACGACAAGTACGTGGACGGGCGGCCGCGGGACGACGGCGTACGCACCTTCCTGGCGTCCCGCGGCATCGAACTGCCCGAGGGCACCGCGGACGATCCCCCCGGCCGGGAGAGCGTGCACGGCCTGGGAAACCGCAAGAACGACCTGCTGCTGGAGAAGATCCACAAGGACGGCGTCGAGGCCTACCCCGGCTCGGTCCGCTATGTGAAGGCGGTGCGGCAGGCCGGCCTGCGCACGGCCGTGGTCTCCTCCAGCAGGAACTGCCGCGACATCCTGGTCTCCGTCGGCATCGAGGACCTCTTCGAGGTGCGGATCGACGGCGTGGTGGCCGAGGAGCGCGCCCTGCCCGGCAAGCCGGCGCCCGACACGTTCCTCGCCGCCGCCGCCGACCTCGGCGTGGACGCCGCCACGTCCGCCGTCTTCGAGGACGCCCTGGCCGGCATGGACGCCGGACGCTCCGGCCGCTTCGGGTACGTCGTGGGCGTCGACCGGGTCGGCCAGGCCGACGCCCTCCGCCGGCACGGCGCCGACACCGTCGTCCAGGACCTGACCGAGCTCACCTCCGACGCCGAGGCCACCCAGCCCGAGGAGCGCACATGATCACCCACCGGGCGTACGCCTGCGAACCCTGGACGCTGCGCGAGACCGGGCTCAACGTGGACGTGCTGCCCCAGAGCGAGTCCGTCTTCGCGCTCTCCAACGGCCACGTCGGCTGGCGCGGCAACCTCGACGAAGGCGAGCCGCACGGACTGCCCGGCTCCTACCTCAACGGCGTCCACGAGCTGCATCCGCTGCCGTACGCCGAGGCCGGCTACGGCTACCCCGAGTCGGGCCAGACCGTCATCAACGTCACCAACGGCAAGGTCATCCGCCTGCTCGTCGACGACGAGCCCTTCGACGTCCGCTACGGGCGGCTGCGCTCCCACGAGCGCGTACTGGACATGCGGACCGGGCTGCTGCGCCGCACCTGCGAATGGACCTCGCCGGCCGGCAGCACCGTGCGGGTGCGCTCCACGCGGCTGGTCTCCTTCACTCAGCGCGCCATCGCCGCCGTCGCCTTCGAGGTCGAGCCGCTGGACGACGAGGTGCGCGTCGTCATCCAGTCGGAACTCGTCGCCAACGAGCAACTCCCCCACCTCAAAGGCGATCCGCGTGCCGCCGCCGCACTCGAATCGCCGCTGGAGCCCGAGGAGAACCTCGCATCGGGGAACCGGCTGCGCCTCATCCACTGCACGCGCCGCAGCGGTCTGCGCGTCGCCGCGGCGGCCGACCACGTCGTCAACGGCCCCGAATCCACGCGTACTTCGAGCGAGAGCGGCGAGGACGTCAGCCGGCTCACGGTCACCGCGGTGCTGCAGCCGGGCGTGCCGCTGCGGCTGGAGAAGACGGTCTCGTACGGCTGGTCGAGCGTGCGCTCCCTTCCCGCGGTGCGCGACCAGGTGGACGCCGCCCTCGCCGGTGCGTGCAGCACGGGCTGGGACGGGCTCGTCGAGCAGCAGCGCTCCTACCTGGACGACTTCTGGGCGCGCTCGGACGTCGAGGTGGACGGCGACGCGGAGATCCAGCAGGCGGTGCGCTTCGGCCTGTTCCACGTCCTGCAGGCGGGTGCGCGTGCCGAACAGCGCGCCATCCCCGCGAAGGGCCTCACCGGCTCGGGGTACGACGGCCATTCGTTCTGGGACACCGAGACCTTCGTGCTGGCGCTGCTGACCTACACCTCGCCGCATTCGGTCGCGGAGGCGCTGCGCTGGCGGTACGACACGCTGCCGGCCGCGCGCGCCCGCGCAAAGCAACTCGGCCTGCGCGGCGCCGCGTTCCCGTGGCGGACGATCGACGGTTCGGAATGCTCGGCGTACTGGCCGGCGGGCACCGCCGCCTTCCACGTGAACGCCGATATCGCCGACGCGGTGGTGCGGTACGTGGCCGCCACGGGCGACGACGAGTTCGAGCGGGAGACGGGCGTGCCGATCCTGGTGGAGACCGCCCGGCTGTGGCACTCGCTCGGCCACCACGACCACCAGGGCGCCTTCCACTTCGACGGAGTCACGGGACCCGACGAGTACAGCGCGGTCGCCGACGACAACATCTATACGAATCTGATGGCGCGGGAGAACCTCCGGGAGGCCGCCAACGCCGTCGACCGGCACCCGGACCTGGCCTCCGCCTTCGGCGTCGACCTCGAGGAGACCGCCGCCTGGCGGGACGCGGCCGACGCCGTGGCCCTCCCGTACAACGAAGACCTCGGCGTGCACGAGCAGTCGGCCGACTTCACCGGGCATCAGGTCTGGGACTTCGCGGGCACCCGGCCCGACCAGTATCCGCTGATGCTGCACTTCCCCTACTTCGAGCTGTACCGCAAGCAGGTCGTCAAACAGGCCGACCTGGTACTGGCGATGTGCCGGCACGGCGAGGAGTTCGACGACGAGCAGAAGGCCCGCAACTTCGAGTACTACGAGCAACTGACCGTGCGGGACTCCTCGCTCTCCGCGTGCTGGCAGGCCGTGATGGCGGCCGAGGTCGGCCATCTGCGCCTGGCCTACGACTACTTGGGCGAAGCGGCCCTGATGGACCTGGCCGACCTGGAGAACAACACCCGCGACGGACTGCACATCGCCTCCCTCGCCGGCACCTGGATGGCGCTCGTCGCCGGTTTCGGCGGGATGAGGCACGCCGCCGACTGCGCCCTGGAGTTCGCCCCCAAGCTGCCGGAACGCCTCACCCGGCTCGCCTTCACCGTCCAGGTGCTGGGGCGGCGGCTGCGGGTCGAGATGGGCGACTCCACGGCGACGTACACGCTCGTCGAAGGTACGCCGATGGAGATCTGCCACTACGGCGAACGCTTCACCGTGCACGGCAAGGAGCCCCGCACCCGGAAGGTGCCGCGGACCCCGCCGCGCACGGAGCCGAAGCAGCCGCCGGGACGACGGCCGGCGAGCCGGCACTGAGCCGGGATATTTCCGGCGCCGAGCGCTGGTCGTGGTGAGTCCTGGTATTGAGGCCGGCTATTGGTGACTCCCGGTAAGTTCAATGCGGTTGACATGTCATGTACATCACCTGCGCACCGGGGAACGGCATCCAGTCTGTACGCGTGAGTAGGAAACATCTGCGGGACCGCCCGGCATCGGGCACTATTCGTACGCCCGCAGTGGCGCCCCTTCACGACGGACCCGATGACCTTGCAGGAGACAGGATGCGTACCGGACTCGAGAGATGGGTGGCGGCATGTGCGCCGCTGACTCTGTTCGCACTGACCGCGTGCGGAGGCCCGGAGGGGTCCGGGACGAAGTCGCCCGTGGACGAACGGAGCGTCTCCGCCACGAGCGACTCCACCGGAGAGTCCTCGGGACGGGGTTCCGACGAGATCCCCTCGCGCGGCTCCGGCTCCGGCTCTCGCGGTACGGACGCCGTCGTCGGCGAATCGGCAGGTCCTGGCGGGCAGGGCCCGGAAGGCGGTTCGGGCGCGGAGTGGCCGGCCGACGACGTCTCCGGAACCATCCCGCAGGCCGGACCGGCTACCGGGACGGGTGCGGGTGCGGGCCGACGTGACGCAGTGATCCTGAGCTACGACGCGAGCGCCGCCGACGGGTTCGCCGGAGCGATACGTGCCGCCGCCGAGTCGTGGAACGACCGGGTCCCCGAGGTGAAGCTGCAGCGTGCGCGCGCCGGAACCGACGCGGACATCCGCATCGTCGCCACCAAGGGCTGGCCCGGCGCCGAACCCCAAGGGCCCGGCCTCGGCAAGGGCACCGTCAACATCGGCCGCAGAGCCCTCGCACAGGGGCACGATGCGATCCGCATCGTCTCCCACGAGTTCGGCCACATGCTCGGCCTTGAGGACAAGCAGCCGGGGCCGTGCTCCGACGTGATGTCGGGCAAGTCCGCGGGGACGACCTGCACCAACTCGTATCCGAGCGCCGCGGAAGTACGCGAGGTGCGGGGCAACTTCGGCTCCGATGCCACGGCTTCCTGACGGCAGGGGTGCCGACGTACGTCAGGGGCTGCCCTCGACCGTCCGTCAGTCAGGGCTCCAGACCATCGTCTGCTGGTGAACTCGCCTGCCCTCATGGCGAATTCCCGGGACGAGCGGAGTGGGACCGTGCTTGACGAAGCCCATGCGCTCGAAGAACCGCACCGCGCGGGTGTTCTCCGACAGGGTCAGCAGATGGCATCCCGGTGAGCCGTTGTCTCTGAGCCGCTGGAACCACGCGTGCATCAGTGCGTCGGAGGCACCCGTACCGCGCGCTGCGGACGCCACGTTGATGTGCAGGTGCGCGGGCCATCGTTCGTCCGTGAAGTCCGATGCCGTCGGCTCTCTCCGTACGGCGGCCCGGCCCATGTCGAGCACGCTGCGGGCGAGGAAGGCCGCGGGCCGGGGCCTGAGGACCAGCCGGTACTTCCGGATCGCCCGCGCGATGCGTTCGCTCTCCCTCGGGAACTGCGAGTGGTCGAGGCTTCCGGCCAGGTAGCCGACCAACGCCCCGTCGACCACCGCGACGAACAGCGATTCCGGCTCCAGATCCATGTACGCCTGCAGATAGATCGCCGCTTCCGACTCCTCGTGCCCCCACAAGGAGGCCGTCGGCGCGCCCTCGCCTGCCCGGCGGAAGAGCTCACGCAGATCGGCGCGGTCGCCTTCCGCGAACGTACGGACCTCCGTCACGCCGAACCCGCTCCCCGGTGGTGTTGGTGTTCGTGTTGAGCAGCGAACAGCTTCTCACTCGGACTGACGATCACCGCTGTTTCGTTGGTGCGGGGGTGGGTGGCGCGCTGGCCGGGGAAGGGCGTACGGTGGCATTCAGTTTGGACGTACGCCCAAATCATTTGCCCAAATCATACGTCCAAGTCGATCAACCCAAGCCGCTGAGGGGCCCCGAGGCCCGAGGGTCCGTCCCGCGGAATCCCGTGAAGCACCGAGTGGAGCGAGCATGACCCCGACATCCGCGGAGCGCGGACATGAGACCCGGCAGCGGCTGCTCGACGCCGCGGCGCAGTTGATCGTCGAGGACGGCTGGGGTGCGGTGACCACTCGGCGCGTGGCGGACCGGGCGGGGCTGCGGCCGGGGCTGGTGCATTACCACTTCTCCACCGTCAGCGATCTGCTGATCGAAGCCGCACTGGCCTCCGCACGGCGCGAGTTGAGGCGTGCGACCGAGGCGATGTCGCAGGCGGACGACGCCTCGGGGGGCGTGAGCCAGGTGCTGGAGATGGCGTCGGAGTACACCGCGACGGATCCGACGACGGTGCTGTTCAGCGAGATGCTGCTGGCCTCGACGCGGCTGGAGCGGCTGCGTACGGAGCTGGCGGAACTGATGGCGGAGTGGCGCCGGGGCGTCGCGGAGTGGCTGAGGGCGGCCGGCGGCACGGGCGGCTCCGAGGACGACGCCGAGGCCACCGCTCTCCTGCTGGGCGCCGCGGTCGACGGGCTCGTGCTGCACCGGCTCATCGACCCGTCGGTAGCGCAGATCTCCGTGTCGGGACCGCTGGCGCGCCTGGCCCGGGTCACACCAGCCGACTGAGTGCAGCCCCGTGCCGCACAGCAAGTCCCGTGGAGAGAGCTTCAAGTCCCGTACAGAGACCTCAAGTCCCGTACAGAGGGAGGAAATCCGTGGCGCATACGAGCACACAGGACGCCGGTACCGGAGTCACGCTCCGGGGCGGGGCGAAGCTGCGCGGAGTGTCGAAGACGTACGGGGACGGGGAGGCCTCCGTCGCCGCCCTCGACGGGGTGGATCTGGACCTGGAGGCGGGCGAGTTGGTGGTCGTCCTCGGGCCGAGCGGCTCGGGCAAGACGACTCTGCTGAATGTGCTCGGCGGAATCGAGCCCGCCGGCGGCGGTTCGGTGGAGGTCGCAGGGGTGGATCTGACCGGACGGCGGCCGCGCGGGCTGGCGGGCTTCCGCCGGGATCACATCGGCTTCGTCTTCCAGTTCTTCAACCTGGTCCCCACCCTGACGGCACAGGAGAACGTCGAGGTGATGGTCGAGTTGACGGGCCGGGGCGAGCGGCGCGACGCCGCCGGGCTGCTGGAGTCCGTCGGGCTCGGGGACCGGCTGGACCACTTCCCGGCGCAGCTCTCCGGCGGCCAGCAGCAGCGCGTCGCGATGGCGCGTGCTCTGGCCACCGACCCGGATCTGCTGCTCGCGGACGAGCCCACGGGTGCCCTGGACGTAGCCACCGGCAAGTCGGTGCTGCGGCTGCTGCAGCAGACGAACCGTGAGGGCCGCGGCGTGCTGATGGTCACGCACAACGCCGCGATAGCGCGGATGGCCCACCGGGTGGTGACGATGCGGGACGGACGTGTGGAGTCGGTCGAGCGGAACGCGGTCCCAGCCGACGTCACCGACGTGGACTGGTGAGCGGCATGGTCTTTCGCACCAGGACACGGCTTCTCGCCAAGACGCGGCGTGATCTGCGGCGCCGCCTGCCGCAGTTCGCGGCCATCGGGGTGACCGTGATGGTCGGCGTGCTGCTCTTCGTCGCCAGTTACGACGCCTACCGCAACCTGGGTTCCAGTTACGAACACACCTACTCCCGCATGCACTTCGCGGATCTGACGGCCTCCGGCGGCGACGCGGCGAAAATCGCGGCGGCGGCCCGCGCGGCGGACGGCGTCGAAGGGGTCGCGACCCGTACGCAGGGACGGCTGCCGGTACGGCTCGGCGGGGACGAGCAGGGTGCCGAACTCCTCGGCCGGGTGACGGGGTTGCCCGCCGGTGAGCAGGCAGACGTCAACAAGGTCGATGTCGTCTCAGGTCACTATCCGCGGCGCGGCGACGCGCACGGCGTGCTGGTCGAACGGCACACCGCGAAGACCTTCGGCCTCTCCCCCGGTGACACTTCGAAGATCCACGACGGTTCGCGCTGGCGGACGGTGACCGTGCGGGGTGTGGCGGAATCGCCCGAGTATCTGTGGCCGGCCCTCACCCGTCAGCAAGTCCTCGGTGATCCGCACAACTTCGCGGTGCTCTTCGCACCCGAGGCGACCGTGCGGGAACTCACGCGCAGCGCCCCGGGCACGCGGCAGACCCTCGTGCGGCTGAGCGACGCCGCCCGCGACGACGACGTCGCGACCGCCCGTGCCGCCGGAATCCTCCGCGCGGCGGGAGCCGCCGAGGTGCAGCCGCGCTCCGAGCAGCCGTCCGACGCCACGCTGAACGAGGACCTGAAGGGCTTCTCCCAACTCTCCGTCGCCTTCCCGGTGTTGTTCCTGTCGGCGGCGGCTGTGGCCGCGTACGTACTCATCACACGCATGGTGCTGGCGGAACGCAGGATCATCGCGACCTTCCTGGCCGCCGGAGCTCCGCGCTTCACCGTGGTGCGCCACTACCTGGGCCACGGTGTGCTCGCCGGTGCGGGCGGTGCCGTGCTGGGCGTGGCCCTGGGAGCGGTGGCGACGACGGCGATGACGCACGCCTACACCGCCGAACTCGGCATCCCCTACACGCTCGTGGAACACCGCCCGGCGGTCATGGCGACGGGCCTGCTCTTCGGCGTACTGGTGGGGCTGGTGGGCGGCGCGGTGCCGGCGTGGGCGACGACCCGTACCGCGCCTGCGGAGTCCATGCGCGGTGAGGGCGGCGCCGTGCCGAACCGGGTGCGCCCACGCACGAAGCGTCGGCGGGCGCCGGGTTGGGCGCGGCGCTTGCCGCTGACACTCCGGCTGTCGCTGCGCGAACTGGGGCGCAGCCGGCGCCGCACGCTGGCGACGATGCTCGGCAGTGTGCTCGCGCTGGTGCTGGTGCTCTCGTCGGCGGGCATGGCGACGAGCATGAAGTCGGCCACGGACAAACAGTTCGAGACGGTGCAGCGTGAGGACGCAACCGTCACCGCCGATCCGCGGGCACCCGACCAGCAGCGGGCGCTGCGCGGCGTCGACGGAGTGAGCGCGGTGGAGCCGACGACGTCGGCGCAGGTCACCGCGAGGGCCGGCGGCGAGTCCTACAGCACCCCGTTGACGGGGTACCGGCCGGGCACCACCATGCACGGCTTCCGGACGCCGGACGGGCGGGAGCGCCGCCTGCCCGCCGACGGCTGGGTCCTGGCGGGCAAGGGGCTCGCCGAGCGGCTGCACCTCTCCCCCGGCGACCGGTTCACGCTCCGCTCGACCGGAGGCGGGGGCGGCGACGCCACGGAGGGGACCGTGCGGCTGGCCGGGCTGGTGGACGAGCCGATGGGGTCGGCGCTGTACGGCACGCAGGCCACGGTCGAGGCGGCGACGGGCTCCGGAACCAACGGCTATGCGCTGCGGTTCGCCTCCGGAGCGGCCGCGCCGGCGGACGATCAGGTGCGTCAGGACGTCACGGCGCTGGACGGCGTCGTCGCCTACGCCGACTCGCAGGCGGTCAAGCGGCAGATCGACCGCTACATGACGCTGTTCTGGGTGTTCGTCGGAATCATGCTGCTGCTGGGCGGCGTGCTGGCGCTGACCGTCATCTACGTGACGATGACCGTCAACGTCGCCGAGCGCACCGGTGAGTTGGCCACTCTGCGCGCGGCCGGGGTGCCGTTGCGCCGCATCGCGGGCCTGCTGGCCGCGGAGAATCTGACGGCGACGGCGCTTGCCGTGCCGGTCGGCCTCGCGGCCGGGTACGCCGCGGCGCGGGAGTCCCTGAACTCCTTCTCCAGCGACATGTTCTCGATACGGCTCGAGATCGGCTGGCCCGTCGCCGTCGCGGCGGCGGCCGCCGTCCTGGGTGCGTCGCTGCTGTCACAGATCCCCGCCGTGCGGGCCGTTCAGCGCCTCGACATCGCACGCGTCGTACGGGAGCGCGCCGGCTGAGGGCGGGCGGGAGCCGGGGCAGCGGCCGAGTGGGAGCAGTACCGGCTCGCCATGTGACCCTTCTCTCCGCCGGTGCCCCGCACAAGCCCTGTTGTCCGGTTCGCACCCATCCGGGTGACCTGCGGTGATGGTGATTCCTTGGCGGCTTCCGGGAGTTGACGGATCACTCGTGCCGGTTTTTGCCCGTCCGCGGCAGTGTGCTTACGGTCGCCACCGTTCGACACGTTCGCCACGGCATGTGGCGAACTCCGCGATCGTTAGGAAACATTCACCATGCTGTTCTCCGGCAACGGCCGTAACCGCGGGCCTGTGAAGGCCACCCGCCTCGCCGTGCTCAGCGGCGTCGTGGGCGCCGCCGTCGCCCTTCCGATGGTGACTGCGCCCGGCGCCCAGGCTGCCTCTGTCAGCACCTGGGACAAGGTCGCCGAATGCGAGTCCAGCGGCGACTGGCAGGCCGACACCGGCAACGGCCACTACGGCGGCCTGCAGTTCTCCGAATCCAGCTGGAAGGCGGCCGGCGGTACGAAGTACGCGCCGCGCGCCGACCAGGCCACCAAGGAACAACAGATCGCCACCGCCGAGAAGTTGCTCGACCGTCAGGGCCCGGGCGCCTGGGCGTGTGCCGGCGAGGCCGGCCTGAGCGCCGACGGCGCACCGGCCGACGTCGACGCGGGCGGCTCAGGCGAGGGCTCCGCTGAGGCGAACGGCTCGCCGCGGCACGAGACTCACGACGCCGGGGGCAAGGGCGACTACACCGTGAAGACCGGTGACACGCTCGGCTCCATCGCCTCCTCGCACGGCGTCGGCTTGAAGCAGCTCT
This sequence comes from Streptomyces sp. DSM 116795, assembly GCF_055792905.1. NCBI lineage: Bacteria > Bacillati > Actinomycetota > Actinomycetes > Kitasatosporales > Streptomycetaceae > Streptomyces > Streptomyces sp. DSM 116795. Next base: position 5,121,994 of record NZ_CM147707.1, on the reverse strand, counting down.
ACGAGGACAACAAGTCCGCCGTCGGCGGCGACGTCGACCTGATCCACCCGGGTCAGAAGCTGCAGGTGGGCTGAGCCCGAGTACTGCCGACTTCCGGCAGTCAGCACCGTGCCCCCGGGAGAACCCCGGGGGCACGGCAGTGCACGGAGCCGATGCCCTCACCCCCGTCGAGGGCATCGGCTCGTGCATCTGCGCCCTTGCGGCGCACACTCATGGTGACATCGCAGACGGAGGCCACACATTGCCAGAACCCGGCAATATTCACGTGCTTTTGACGTCCTGTGAGCAACGCATTCGTGGCGGGGCCCGCGTCACAGATCCTTGCCGGGCCATCCCAGCAGCCGCGCTCCCATGGCCGCCGCCTCCAGCGTGAACCGCTGAAGGGGTTCGTTCGGTGTGTAGCCGGTGAGGGTGCGGATGCGTTCCAGCCGGTACGAGAGCGTACGCACGCTCAGACCGAGCCGCCGTGCGGCCTCCGCGTTGACGTATCCGGCCGCGGAGCACACCGTCAGGGTCTCCAGGAGCGGCTCCGCCCCGCCGCGTGCCTTCGTCAGCGGCCCGAGCACGGTCCGCACGAGGTCCGCCATCGCCCCCCGGTCGCGGAGCAGCACCGGGAAGACCAGCAGCTCCGAGGCGTTGAGCCGGACGTTCTCCAGGGCCAGCCCTTCCGCGAGTTCGAGTGCTCCCAGCGCCTCTTCGTAACTGAGCACCACGCCGCCCGCACCGGGATGCTCACGCCCGACGGCTATGTGCCGCGCGCCCGGATGGTCCGGGCCGGGGTCGCGGGCGAGGCGGACGAAGTGCTCCAGCACGTCGTCGTCGCTGCTCGCGGCGATGCACACCAGCCGTCCCTCCTTCGTGGACAACAGCACGTCCCGCGAACCGAACCGCCCCTGCAGGTCGCGCTCGATGCGCCGGACCGTGCGGTGCAGGTCGTCGTACTTCTCCTCGCCGTCCGCGACCGCGACCGTGTGCACGTCCGCGAGCCGCAGTCCGAAGCGCTGCGCACGCTCGGCGAGCAGGCCCATGTCGCTGCGTCCGTGCAGCAGATCGTCGACGAACTCCCGCCGCTCGCCCTCCTCCCGGCGCGCCGCGAGTCGCTGCGCACGCTCGTGTCCCTCCCCCAGCGCCGACACCGCGCCCTCGACCGCACCGAGCAGCGCGTCTCCCGTACGGGCGCGCTCGCCCGCGGTGGCGGCACGGGCGACGCCCGGCAGCGTGCCCCACAGTTCACGTGTCCGGCCGAGGTACAGGCCGACCAGTTCGCGCAGCGCCCAGCCCTGCTCGGAGGCGCGTTCGCCGAGGGCGCGGAAGGAATCCAGTTCGCCGCGGCGGGGCAGGCGGCCCGTCTCGGACACTTCGGCCAGCAGTTCCGGATAACGGCCGAGGAAATCCTCTGCCCTGTCGCCGCCAGGGCTGCCTTCTGCCACCGCTCCCCCTCTCGCCTCGGCCCCCTCACCGCGCATCAGCGTAAGCGAGCGGGTTACGGTGTACGGGTCGAACGAGATCGACGCAGCAATGGTGAGCCGGGAAGCCTGGTCGGCGGCGTCTTCAAGCGATGGCGTCTCCTTCTCCCGCGCCAGGAGCCGCCCCGATGCCCGCGTACCCGTCACGTTCGACGTCTGCTTCCCAGTCGACGTCCTCGACTCCCTCTCCACAGCAGACCCGCCTCTTCGGCCGTCCCCCGGCGCGTGAACGCCGCCGCCTGTCCGAAGCGCTGCGCGCCGAGACCGTCGGCGGCATGATTCTGCTCGGCGCCACACTGGTCGCGCTGGTGTGGGCCAACTCACCACTGAGTTCCTCGTACGAGTCCCTCCGGGACTTCCACTTCGGCATCCCCGCCCTCGGGCTGGACCTCTCGGTGGAGCACTGGGCGTCGGAGGGCCTCCTCACGCTCTTCTTCTTCGTCGCCGGAGTCGAGCTGAAGCGCGAGCTGGTCGCGGGAGAGTTGCGCAAGCCCGCGGCCGCCGCCCTTCCGGTCGTCGCGGCCGTCGCGGGCACCGCCGTTCCGGCCTTCCTCTACGCCGCAGTCTGCCTCGCCGGAGGAGGCAGCCTGGACGGCTGGGCCGTGCCGATGGCCACCGACATCGCCTTCGCCCTCGGCGTCCTGGCGGTGATCGGTTCCCACCTGCCCTCCGGAGTCCGCGCGTTCCTGCTGACCCTCGCCGTCGTCGACGATCTCGGCGCCATCCTCGTCATCGCGGTCTTCTTCTCCGCGAGCCTCGACTGGGCCGCGCTGGCAGGCGCGGCGGCCGGGCTGGTTCTCTTCCGCGTGCTGCACGCGAAGCTGGGAGTGCGCGGCTGGTACGTGTACGTGCCGCTGGCCCTCGTCGTCTGGACCCTCATGTACAACAGCGGCGTCCACGCGACCATCGCCGGCGTCGCTCTCGGCATGCTGCTGCGCAGCCGTCCGCGCGAGGGGCAGCAGACGTCTCCCGGGGAACGCGTCGAGCACCTCGTGCGCCCGCTCTCGGCAGGCATCGCCGTTCCGCTCTTCGCGCTCTTCGCGGCGGGCGTCGGCGTCTCGGGTTCCGCGCTCGCCGAGATGTTCCGGCAGCCGGAGTCCCTGGGTGTCGTCCTCGGCCTCTTCCTCGGCAAGTTCGCCGGCGTCTTCGGGGGTACGTATCTCGCAGCACGCTTCACGCGGGCACGGCTCGACCCGGCGATGGCCTGGCCGGATGTGGCGGGCGTCTCGATGCTCGCGGGCATCGGCTTCACCGTGTCGCTGCTGATCACGGAGCTGGCCTTCACGGACCCGGAGACCGCGGCGCATGTGAAGGCTGCGGTGCTGGTCGGCTCGCTGCTCTCCGCGGCCGTCGCATGCGTACTGATCAAGGCCCGCGACAGGAGGTACCGGGTGCTGTGGGAGGAGGAGACCCGCGACGAGGACGGGGACGCGGTTCCCGACATCGACCAGCCCGAGGACCCGGAACGGCGCGGCAAGGAGGCGGCCCGGAGGGCGGCGGAGCGGGCACGCGACAGCGGCACCGGCGACCCGTGATCTGCGCGGTTCGCGGCATGACCGTCGCATCGAGCGAGCCCGTGGCCAGAGCACCGGAACGACGGCCGTGTAGAGTCTCCGGCGGTGTGCCGGGAAGTCTGGTCGGCGATGAGGCAGAACTCTCAGCTGACCGGAGGCGCTTGTCGTGGTGCTCATCGCGGTTTTCGGGATCGTTCTCCTGGTGGCGGTCCTGCTGTCCGGGCTGGCGGCGCGGACGGTCCTGTCCACCTCGCTGCTTCTCCTCGTCGGCGGAGCCCTCGTAGGTGAAGGGTTTCTGGGGTTCGTCGAGGTCACGCCGGAGAGCGAGATCGTGTCGGTCACCGCGGACCTCGCGCTCTTCGCCGTGCTGTTCGTCGACGGCATGCACGTCTCCTTCCCGGCACTGCGCCGTGCCTGGCGCTACCCGGCCCGCGCACTCGCGCTGGGAATGCCGCTGGCGTTCGCGTTCATGGCACTGGTCTCCCACTACCTGGTGGGTCTGGACTGGACGACGTCCTTCCTGGTGGGAGCCGTGCTGGCACCCACGGACCCCGTATTCGCCTCGGCGATCGTGGGCCGGAAGGAAGTGCCCGCGCGGCTACGGCAGTTGCTCAACGTCGAGAGCGGAATCAACGACGGTCTCGCTCTGCCCGTCGTACTGCTTCTGATCGCCGCGGCGGGCCCTGCCGCGGGTCAGGCCCGTACCTCGAGCACGGCGATCGGCGCAGAGCTGGCACTGGGGCTCGCCTTCGGCGCCGGACTTCCCCTCCTCGTACACGCGCTGGCCCGGGTCCGAGTGCTCGGCGCGGAGCCCAAGCTGCAGCCCCTGCTGCCGCTGGCGACCGGCGTGATCCTCTACGCCCTCTGCCACCTCACCCACGCGAACCCCTACCTCGCCGCCTTCTCGGCTGGCGCCGTCCTGGCCTCCGTCTCGCCCGAGGCCAAGGAGTCCTTCGGTCCGCTGGGAGACCAACTCGCCGAGCTGGCGAAGTTCGCCGCACTGCTGATCTTCGGAGCCCTCCTGACTCCTCAGCTCTTCGGTGACCTGACGGTGGGCGGCTACGTGGCCGCCGGGCTGGCCATCGTCCTGATCCGTCCCGCCTCACTGCTGCTGTCCCTCATCGGGGCCGGCCTCGACCGCCGCGAGAGATTCGCGGCCGCCTGGTTCGGCCCCAAGGGTTTCGCATCGGTGGTGTACGGGCTGCTCGTGCTGCAATCGGGAATCCCGCAGGCCGAACAGGCATACACGCTCGTGGCAGTGTGCATCGCCTTCTCCATCGTCGCGCACAGCAGCACGGACGTTCCGGTCGCGCGCCTCTTCCAGGTCTCGCACCTCGTCGAAGGAACCGATGTCCACGCAAGCACCCCGGAGACCGGCCGAGAGGCAACGGTGCCGGGCCCCTCCACCGCCGGCTCCACCCCCAGCCCGAACCGACTCCCCGGAGCGTCATGAACGACTGGCACAGCTGGGCGGCGATCGCCGTCTTCACGGCGACGTACATCCTGATCATCAGCGAGAAGATCCACCGGGTCGCGGCCGCCCTCGGCGGCGCGGCGCTGATGCTCGCGATCGGAGCGACCGACGACGCGTCGGCCTTCTACTCGCAGAAGTCGGGCATCGACTGGAACGTCATCTTCCTGCTGCTCGGCATGATGATCATCGTCGGGGTGCTGAAGAAGACCGGGCTGTTCGAGTATCTGGCCATCTGGTCGGTGAAGCGGGCGCGTGGCCGGCCGTTCCGGGTCATGGCGATGCTGATCGTGATCACCGCGGCGGCCTCGGCGCTGCTGGACAACGTCACCACGGTCCTGCTCATCGCCCCCGTGACCCTGCTGGTCTGCGAACGCCTCGCGCTTCCCGCCGCCCCGTTCCTGATCGCCGAGGTCATGGCGTCCAACATCGGCGGGACGGCGACCCTGGTGGGCGACCCGCCCAACATCATCATCGCCAGCCGGGCCGGGCTCACCTTCAACGACTTCATCGTCCATCTGACACCGATCGCAGCCGTCCTGACGTTCGTGCTGGTCGCGATGTCCCGGGTGATGTTCCGCAAGTCCTTCGTGTACGACGAGAAGCGCGCGGCGGAGGTCATGGCGCTGGAGGAGCGCGAAGCGATCCGCGACAAGCGGCTGCTGGTGCAGGGCCTGGTCGTACTGGGGCTGGTCGTCGCGGGCTTCGTGCTGCATCCCGTGCTGCACTACGAGCCGAGCGTCGTCGCCCTCCTGGGCGCCGGGCTGCTCGTCGCCGTCTCCTCCGTGCAGACCGGCGAGGTGCTCGGCGACGTCGAGTGGCCCACACTCGCCTTCTTCGCCGGGCTGTTCGTCATGATCGGCGGGCTCATCGAGACGGGTGTGATCGGGTCCGTGTCGAAGTCCCTCGCCGGAGCCATCGGCGACAACGAACTGGGCGGCTCGATGCTGCTGCTGGGCGCCTCGGGCGTCCTCTCCGGCATCGTCGACAACATCCCCTACGTCGCCACCATGGCGCCCATCACAGGCGACCTGGTGCAGAGCGTCGGCGGCGGGAGCGACCACGTCTTCTGGTGGGCCCTGGCACTCGGCGCGGACCTCGGCGGGAACGCGACCGCCATCGGTGCGAGCGCGAACGTCGTCGTCCTCGGAATCGCCGAACGCAACCGCACGCCGATCAGCTTCTGGCACTTCACCAAGTACGGTCTCGTCGTCACCGCCGTGACGATCGCGCTCTCGGCGGTGTACGTGTGGACGCGGTACTTCGTTCTGGCCTGAACCCGGCCCACGACCTGAGAGGAGCCGGCAATGCGCGCACGTGACCTGGCAGTCGCGTACGAGTCGGTGACCGTCGACAGCCACGCGCTGGAAGCCGCCCGGCTGATGGCCGAGCACCGGCTGCCCGGGCTGCTGGTGCTCGACGAGCGGGACGAGCCGAGGGCGATCCTGCCCGCCTCGCAGATGATCAAGATCCTGGTCCCGGGGTATGTGATCGAGGACCCTGCCCTCGCTGCCGTCGTCGACGAGCAGCATGCCGACCGGCTCTGCGAGGCGCTCTCGGGCCGCCGCGTCGGCGACTGTCTGCCGGCCGACGCCGGGCCGCCGCCCGTCGCCGACGCGGACGACACGGCGCTGGAGGTCGCAGCGCTGATGGCACGGGTGCGCAGCCCGCTGGTGGCGGTGGCAGCGACGGACAAGGCCGGCAGCTATCTGCTCGGCGTCATCACCGCGTCGCATCTCCTCGACGAACTGCTCCGGGGCAGCACCGCCACGGGAGACACCGCCGGCGGCTCATCCTCCGGATGAAGGACCAGCCACCCGCACGTGGTGCAGCAGCACGACGCCGTTGCCGAAGGTGCGCGTGCCCGCGAGGCGGAGGGGCGTCCTGGCATCCGCGGCTTCGGTCAGTGGGGCTTCGAGCGGCGGGAGAAGGAGCCGGCCCCCGCCGAGCAGCACGGGGTGCACAAGGATGCGGTACTCGTCGATCAGGTCGTGCCGGCGGAAGGCCTCCGCCAGGAGGGCACCGCCGACGGCCATGTCGCCGCCGGGCTGGGCCTTCAGGGCCGTGATCTCCTCGGGGTCCACCTCCCGGCGCAGCGCCGCGTTCTCCTCACCGGTCCGCTCCAGCGTGCGGGAGAAGACGAGCTTGGGCGTCTCCCGCCAGATGCCGGCGAACTCCTTCATGGGGCCGGTGACCGACGGGTCCGAGTCGGCGGTCGGCCAGAAGCCGGCCATCATCTCGTAGTCGACGCGCCCCAGCAGGAAGGCGCTCATTCCCCTGAACTGTTCATTGACGTGGGTGTGCAGCTCGTCGTCCATGAGGTGCCAGTCGATCTCGCCGTCAGGGCCTGCGAAGTAGCCGTCCAGCGAGACCGACATGGACAGGATGATCTTTCTCATCTCCGGGTCCTCCGTGCGTCAGACCGGCGGTTCAGCCACCGGCCGTGCGTCAGCCCTTGGACGTGAACGAGTGGTGCTCGTGCGAGACGGTCCAGCGGCCGCCTTCTTTGCGAAGCCCGATCGTCAGGCGGAGACGGTTGGCCGGGTCGTCCCGCAGTTCCTTCTCGGTGCCGCAGCGCGCGAGCGCGTGCGCGAAGGCGACGTCCTCGCCCGCCGTGACGTCCAGGGAGACGATCTCGAAGCAGGCGCCCTGGCGCTGCCAGTCGAAGAACGGCGGCCAGGTCGCGCGGTAGCTCTCGATGCCGCGCACGCCGTCCTCGGGCGGCGGCACGTCGAACATGACGATGTCGTCGGAGTGCGCGGCCAGCACAGCGTCCATGTCGCCTTCGTGCACCGCCTCCGCCCACCGTTCGATCAGCTCGCGGATCTGTGTCTCGTCGCCGGCCACGCCGGGGCTCCTTCCGTTCTGCGTCACGTACGAGGTGCTGACCAGGGCGGCCGCGGAAACTCATCGGCTGACACCGCGCTCCGCCACAACGGTGGCGTGCGCGGACGGGCGCGGCGTGGCCGCCGGACGCTCCGGTCGCCCGCCGTGAAGCTGGCCGCTGTGAATTCAGCGCTCGTGGTGCGGCTGCCGGTGGAGCTGGTGCGGCCGAAGGCGGTCGAAGCCGTCCCCGACGGGCCCGGCTGGCACCACTCCGTCAAGCTCGACGGCTGGCGCGTGGCCCTCTCCGTGACCTCGGAGGCCGTACGGATCCACTCCCGCAGCATGCGGGACGTGAGCGCCCAGTTCCCCGAACTCATTCACGCAGCAGAGCAGTTGGAGGCGGGGACCGTCATCGACGGGGAGGTGGTGGTGTGGAACGAACAGCAGGGGCGTTTCGACTTCGAGGCAGTGCAGTCCCGCGGCCTGGCCAGGCGGCCGAGGTCCGCTCCCGGGGCCGTACTCGTCGCCTTCGACGTGCTCGCGGTGCCCTGGACGGATCTGCGGTCCGAGCCGCTGCGTACGAGATGGCCGCGGCTGCAGAGCATCGTCGAACAGGCGGGCCCGCAGATCCAGTTGGTCCTGGCCACCGACGACGCGGCCCAAGCCCGCGCGTGGATGCGGGAGATGAGACCGCAGGGCGTCGAAGGCATCGTCTCCAAACGCTGGGACTCCCCGTACCGTCCGGGCGAACCGCGTACGGCCTGGCGGAAGGTGAGGTCCGCGGAAACGGTCGACGCCCTGCTCCTGGGCGTGACCGGACCGGAGCGGCGGCCCTGGGGCGCGGTCGTCGAACTCCCCGACGGGCGCCGGGCCGTCACCACACCGCGGCTGCCGTCGGTGACGGCGTCACAGCTGGGCCGCGCCGTCGCCGGGCGCCTCGGCGAGGCGGTCACGGACGACGAACTGGACGTGCGGTGGCAGCCGTTGACCGCCGATGCCGAACCCCTCACGGCAGAGGTGCGCGTACGCACCGGCCGCGTCCCGCTGGTGCGGTACGTGCGGCTGCGCGTGGACGTCTGAAGGCTCCCGCTGCCCTGCGGCTACATCGGGCGGGGGCGGAAGACGGCGTTGAGCTCGGACTGCGGGATCTGGTCGTCGGCGTAGGAGAACGTGCCGAGGTCGTGGAGTTCCCGGGCGGCCTCGCGCAGGTGGTGGTACATCGCCCTGGCGATGCTGCCGCCGACGGTGACCCTCCGAACGCCGAGTGCAGCCAGGTCGGCCAGTGACAGCGCGGTGCCGTTGAGTCCCGCCACCACGTTGAGCGGACCGTCGAGTTCGGCGACGAGCCGGGCGACGGTGTCCTTGTCGGCCGCGCCGGGAACGAACGCGCAGTCGGCTCCGGCCGCGAGGTAGGCGTTGGCCCGGTCGACGCATTCGGCCAGGGAGGCCTCGGTCAGCAGCGCGTCCGTCCGTCCGACCAGGACGAACGGTTCGCCGGTCTCATCGGCGGCGGCGCGGGCCGCCACGATCCGGTCGACGGCGAGCGCCCGGTCGTACAGCGGTCGGGTGCGGTCACCGGTGAAGTCTTCGATGTTGCCGCCCGCCGCGCCCGCCGCCACGGTCAGCGCGATGGTCCGCGCCACTTCGCCGGGCGATTCGCCGTACCCGTCCTCGAGATCGGCGCTCACCGGCACCCGCACCTCGTCGACGATCTCGCCGACCCTTCGCAGCATCGGATCGCGGTCGATCCGCCCGCCGGCCGGCTGCTCCGAGAAGAAGTCGTGGTCCGGCCGACCGTATGAGAACGCGACGCCCGCGCTCGTGGTCGCGAGGGCGGCGAATCCGACCGACTCCAGCATCCGGGCGCTGCCTGCGTCCCACGCGTTGGGCAGCAGGAAGCAGCCGCTCCGGTGCAGTTCGACGAAGCGCCGGGCCCTGGCCCGCCGTGCCGTGGCCTGGTCTTTGCCGTCAGTCTCCACAAGCGAGCTCCTTCGAGGTCGAGCGTTTCGTACGGCCCGAGGCACGATACGGCGCCTCCTGCCCCGCGCGTCTGCCGCTCACTTGGGTGCCACCGCGTCCGCCAGGTCCTCCAGTGCGTCCGCGAGCAGGTCGGCGGTGCGCAGCGCCACCGAGGAGGAGGGGAGGTCCGCCTCCTGCTCCCACCAGCGGGCCAGGGCGTCGTGCACGGGGCCCCAGTCCGGGGTGCGGCCCTCGCGGAGTGCGGCCACCGCGTCGGGGAGGGCGGCCGCGAGCGCCCTGGAGTACTCCTCCGCGCCGGAGTTCGGCTTCGCGTTCCGGTCCGGGAGGTGGGCCTCCAGCAGCATCGTGACCCGGCCCAGCGTGACCATCGCCGACTGTGCCGCGGTTGCCGAGCGACGCGAGAGTCCCCCGCGGTGGCGTACGGGTTCCGCGCCCGCCCGTGTCGCCGTCTGGTCCCACTCCTCGCGGGCGGAGCGCGTGTCCAGCAGGGCCTCGCGGACCTTGCGGCCCAGGTTTCCGGGCGCGGGCGTGCCGACGGCGCCGGCGGCGCTGCCCGCCGGGTCGGCGAAGCAGTCGAGCACCGCGGTGGTGTAACCGCCCGTCGCCGAGAGCCAGTCGGCGAGCCGGTCCCTCAACTGCGGTGTCTCCCAGGCCGGGAAGAGCGCGTAACTCAGCATGGCGAGCGCCCCGCCGAGCGCCGTCAGCCAGATCCGGTCCAGCACGGTCTGCGACCACAGCGAGCCGGCGATGCCCAGCAGGAAGACGACGTACGCGCCGATGCACGCGGACGTAATGGCGTAACCGGTGCGCATCAGCAGATACATGCAGCCGACGCTGACGACCGCCAGCGCGGCGCTCGCATACGGAGGCGGATGGGCCAGCGCCGTGACCGTGCCGGCCAGCCCCACGCCGAGCAGCGTCCCGGCGACGCGGGCCACACCCCGTTCGTACGTCCGTGAGAAGTCGGGGCGCATCACCATGACGGCGGTCAGCGGCGCCCAGTAGCCGTGCTCGGGCGGCAGCACCCTGCCCAGCACGTAGCTGAGGGCGACGACGGCGGCGACGCGCAGCGCATGCCTGCACACGGGCGAGGACCAGCGCAGTTCGCGGCGGAAAGTGCGCACGGCGACGGGGACGAGGACGGCGAGGGACGGCTGGCTCAAGTGCCGTGGCTGCACCGGATGTGCGGGCTGGGCGTCCGCGTCGGGGTCGACGTAGACGTCGGCTTCCTCCACGCTGTCGGGCCGTGCCGGCATCTGCCACGTGGCGCGGGGAATCAGCGGGATCGACCGGGTGACCTCGACCGGCTCCTGCGCGGCGTCCACCGCGTCCTGCGTCAGGGCGATCAGCCGCATCGCCGCCTTGCGCGCGGGGCCGCTCAACACCGGCCCGGAAGCCGGGACTTGGAGCACGTCCAGGGCGTCCTCCGGGAGACGTACCCGCTCACCGCGCCGCACCGCGCGGGCCGTCGCGTCCAGCACGGTCGCCGCCGCCTGCAGCAGCTCCCGTACGCGCTCCCGCTCCCGGCCGACCATCGGCGCGCCCACGACGGGGTCGGCGAGGGAGGCGAGCACGGGACGGAAGCGTTCGGCCAGGCCCCGGTAGCCGCCGAGCTGGCGCGGCCGGCGACGGGCCTGACGCGGTGACACCGCGGCGGCGCTGCGGGCCTCCATCAGCGGCTTCGGGTCGAAGGAGGCACCGGGGTCGTGGCGCAGCCTGCGCGCGTAGTCCGCGACGGCCGCCAGCGCGTCGGCGAGCGCGTCGCGCCGCTCGCCCCACGGCCGTACGGGAAAGAGCACGATCAGCGCCGCCTGCACGAATCCGCCGGCCGCGATGAGCGCGGCCTGTGCGAGAGCGCCGAGAACGGTGGTCGGCAGGGTGACGGTCACCAGCATGCAGGCCACCGTCGAGGACGCCACGACACCCGCGGTCGGGCCCAGTCCCCAGGCCAGCCCGGAGGCGAACGCCCAGGCGGCGAGCAGGAGTACGAACGCGACGGGATGGCCGACGACGAGATAGCCGGCGAACGTCGACAGCGCCAGCGCCGCCCCGGCGCACAGCGCCAGCACCGGCCTGGGGCGCCAACTGCGCTGGAACGTCGCCACACCTGAGGAGAAGGCTCCGAACGCGGAGGCCACGGCCAGCTCCGCGGACCCCGCCCACAGGGTCAGGAACACGATGACCGCGACACCGGCCGCGGCGCGCAGCGCGATGAGCGGACTGAGCTTGGCCCGCTCGACCGACAGTCCGGAGCGCGCCGTCTCACCGAGCGCCCGGAACCAGGGCAGGACCTTCATGGCGTCGAGCTTACGGGGACCTTCCCCGGCAACGGCCGGGGCAGCCGGGGGCGGCCGCCGAGGTCAGAGCCGGGGTCGGAAGGAAGTCCGGACCCCGGGAAGGGGGCCGAGGCGGGCCGGTCACCGCCGGGGCGATGAGTTCCGGCGGGCCGGCTGGTCGACCTCGGGCAGAGCCATACACATGGGGAGGATCATGAGCAGCGCCGCATCATCACAGCCCGGCACCGGCGAGCCGGAGATCGTCGACGTCGAACCGGCGGTGACCGCCGTCGTCCGCGGTGTCGTGCCACTGGCCGGGCTGCGGGACTTCTTCGACACGTCCTTCCGGCAGCTCGGCGAGACGGTCTCACGTCAGCAAGTCGCCATAACAGGGCCCGCGTTCGGCCTCTATCACCGGCCGCCGGAGGAGACCGCCGAACTCGAGGTCGGCTTCGTCACCGACCGGGCGGTCCGGCCCGAGGGGGACGTCGTCGTGAGTGCGCTGCCCGCGGCACGCGTCGCCCGTGCGACCCACCACGGCTCGTTCGACGGGCTTGGCGCCTCCTGGGAGCGGCTGCACACCTGGGTACGCGAGCAGGGGCTGACGCCGGGCCCGGTCATGTGGGAGTTCTACGTCACCGAGCCCACGCCGGAAATGGACCCGCGGGATCTGCGTACACAGCTCAACTGCGTGGTCGCGGACGGAAAGACGGAGGCAGTCTGACGGGGTCGCTCAGCACGACCCCGGCCCGCCGGTGACGGCTTCCGCGAAAGAATGGCCTCATGAACCGCATCGCGATCCGCCCTGTACGGACCGGCGAGCTGGAGGCCGTCGCCGTGCTCCGGTGGCGGTGGGCGCAGGAGCGGCAGCGGACGCCCGTCACCTCACGGGAGGAGTTCGTGCAGCGGTTCGTGACGTGGGCCCTGGAGAACGAGACATCGCACCGGTGCCTGATCCTGCTCCGCGAAGACGTTCTCATCGGCATGGCCTGGCTCGCGATCACGCAGCGCGTACCGCACCCCGGCGCCCTCGACCGCGCCTCGGGCGACGTCCAGTGCGTGTACGTGGTTCCCGGCGAGCGCGACGGAGGCCTCGGCGCCCAACTGGTCGACGCGGTGCTTGCCCTGGCTCGCGGCCTGGGTCTGGAACGGGTCACCGTCCACTCCAGCGATCGCGCGGTCTCCGCCTACGCCCGCGCCGGCTTCGCCCACTCCCCTCTCCTGCTCCAGGCCGGTCTCGGGCGGAGCGGCTGACGCGGGGCCCGGCGCGGCACCATGCTCAGAACCCGGCCGCGTACCGCCAGAAGTCCCGCATCCGCTCGGGCCACGCCGGTCCGGACAGCCGGAGCTGCGTGAGCAGGATGGTGACGGCGCCGGTCGAGGGCGTGATGTGGGCGGCCGTCCCGCTGCCGCCGACCCAGCCGTAGCGGCCCGGCACGTTCCACGGGTCGACGGGGTCGACGTCCACGCCGCCGCCGAACCCCCACCCCTGCCCTTCCAGGAAGTGTGCGCCCGCCTCTCGCTGGGACGGCGTGAGCTGGTCGGACGTCATCCGGCGCACCGAGGCGGGTGACAGCAACTGCCTGCCGCCGGCGCTGACTTGGGCGCTCCCCTCGGCGAGCAGCATGCGGGCGAAGGCGTGCCAGTCGTCCAGGGTCGAGACGAGACCGCCGCCGCCGGACGGAAAGGCGGGGCGGCTGCTCCACTGCCCGTCCGGCGGGTCGGCGGGCACGATCCCGCCGCCCTGCGTCCGCGGGGGCAGGTAGAGGCTGGTGAACCGGTCGAGCTTCTCCGGCGGCACCCAGAACCCGGTGTCCTCCATCCCCAGCGGTTCGAACAGCCGCTCGGCGAGGAACTCCGGCAGGGCCGTTCCCGAAGCGCGGGCGATCAGTACGCCGAGGATGTCGGAACCGAAGTGGTAGAGCCAGCCCTCGCCCGGCTGGTGCAGCAGCGGGATGCGGGAGAGCGCCGCGAGCCACTCGTCCGGCGGCGGGCCCGCCTGGGGCCGCACCGGATCGTACGCCAGCTCTCTGAAGAGCCTTCTGACCACCGGCAGCGAGAAGTCGGGCGCGAAGCCGTACCCGGCACGGAACGTCAGCAGGTCGGACACAGTGATGGGCCGCGAAGCCGGAACGACGTCGTCCACCGGGCCGTCGGGCCTGCGTACGACGACGGGCGAGGCCAGCTCCGGAAGCCACCGCTCCACCGGATCCTCCAGCGCGAACCGGCCCTCCTCCACCAGCATCATCGCCGCCACCGCAGTCACCTGCTTCGTCAGCGACGCCACCCGGAAGACCGACTCCCTCGCCATCGGAGACGCCCCGCCCGCATCGGCGGAACCGACTACGGCCACCTCGGCAAGGTCGCCCCGCGCGACCATGGCGACCGCTCCCGGCGCCGATCCCCGGCCCGTGTGCCGCTCCAGGACGTCGCGCAGGCTCGTCATCGTCCCCCTCCGGGTTTCAGGTCGAGCAGCGTACCGGGGCTCATCGCGCAGCGCCCGGCCGCCGCAGCGCTGCGGCGGCCGGGCCTGAAGGAGCCGCTGCGCCGCTACGACGACGTCGGGAAGCCCAGGTTGATGCCGCCGCTCTCGGCGGGGTCGGGCCAGCGGGTGGTGATGACCTTGCCGCGCGTGTAGAAGGCGATGCCGTCGTTGCCGTAGATGTGCAGGTCGCCGAAGAGGGAGTCCTTCCAGCCGCCGAAGGAGTGGTGGCCGACCGGGACGGGGATGGGCACGTTGATGCCCACCATGCCCGCCTCGACCTCCAGTTGGAAGCGGCGGGCGGCTCCGCCGTCGCGGGTGAAGATGGCGGTGCCGTTGCCCCAGCGGCTGCTGTTGATGAGGGCGATCGCCTCGTCGTAGGTCTCCGCCCGTACGACGCACAGCACCGGGCCGAAGATCTCGTCCCGGTAGGCGTCCATGTGCGGGGAGACCTTGTCGAGGAGGGAGACGCCGAGGAAGAAGCCGTCCGCGCACTCGGGGCGGTCCTCGACGGTGTACCCGGTGCCGTCCACGACGACGTCGGCGCCCTGGTCGCGTGCGCCGCCCACGTACGAGGCGACCTTGTCGCGGTGCTCGCGGGTGATCAGCGGGCCCATCTCGGAGGACGGGTCGTCGCCCGGCCCGATGCGCAGCTTGTGCGCGCGGTCGGCGATCTTCGTCACCAGCTCGTCGCCGGTGTCGCCGACGGCCACGACGACGGAGACGGCCATGCAGCGCTCGCCGGCCGAACCGTAGGCGGCGTTGATGGCGTTGTCGGCGGCGAAGTCCAGGTCGGCGTCCGGGAGTACGAGCATGTGGTTCTTGGCGCCGCCCAGCGCCTGGACCCGCTTGCCGTGCGCGACGGCCTCCGACTGGATGTACTTCGCGATCGGCGTCGACCCGACGAAGCTGACGCCCGCGACGTCCGGATGCGACAGCAGCCGGTCGACCGCGATCTTGTCGCCGTTGACGACGTTGAGCACGCCGTCCGGCAGGCCCGCCTCCGCGGCGAGTTCGGCGAGACGGTACGGCGCGGACGGGTCCTTCTCGCTCGGCTTGAGCACGAAGGTGTTACCGCAGGCGATGGCGAGCGGGAACATCCACATCGGCACCATCGCGGGGAAGTTGAACGGCGTGATGCCGGCGACGACCCCGAGCGGCTGGCGGATGGAGGAGACGTCGACGCGCGTCGAGACCTGCGTGGACAGCTCGCCCTTGAGCTTCTCCGGGATACCGCAGGCCAGTTCGAGGATTTCCATGCCGCGGGCGACCTCGCCGAGCGCGTCGGAGTGCACCTTGCCGTGCTCGGAGGTGATCAGCGCGGCGATCTCGTCGCGGTGGGCGTCGAGCAGTTCGCGGTACTTGAAGAGGAAGGCCGTGCGCTTGGCCAGCGAGCTGACCGACCACTCCTCGTACGCGCGCCGCGCCGCGTCGACGGCCGAGTCGACCTCCTCGGCCGAGGCGAGCGCGACATGCGTGGGCTGCGCGCCGGTGGCGGGGTCGTAGACGGGGCCGACGTTGCCGGAGACGGACTCGACGGCCTTGCCGCCGATCCAGTGGCCGAGGGTCTTCATATGGTGGCTCTGCTTTCTGTGGTGGGTTCGGGGGGCCGGTGCTCTTCGGGTCCGTGCTGATCCGTGCTGGTCCAGGCGGCTACAAGTAGCGGCGCCTGGCGGCCGCGTGGCGTTCGTACTCCTCGCGTGCCTTGCGCGCGGCCGGACGGCCGGAGGTCTCGGCGACCACCACGTCCCACCAGGCCGCGGCCCCGGGCGGTGCCGGCGCCGAGGGGCCGGTGTCGGTCTCGACGTACACGCACGTGGGACGTTCGGAAGCGCGCGCCCGCGCGAGAGCCGTACGCAGCTCGCCGACGGTCTCCGCGCGGATGACGTCCACGCCGAGCGAGGCCGCGTTGGCGGCCAGATCGACGGGCAGCGGCTCGCCCGTGTACGAGCCGTCGGCCGCGCGGTAGCGGTAGGCGGTGCCGAAGCGTTCGGCGCCGGTCTGCTCGGACAGGCCGCCGATGGAGGCGTAGCCGTGGTTCTGCACCAGCACCATGTTGATGTTGACGCCCTCCTGCACGGCCGTGACGATCTCGCCCGGCAGCATCAGATACGTGCCGTCGCCGACCAGCGCCCACACGGGCCGGTCCGGGGCGGCGAGCCGGACTCCGATGGCGCCGGGGATCTCGTAGCCCATGCAGGAGTAGCCGTACTCCAGGTGGTATTGGCGCGGTGAGCGGGCCCGCCACAGCTTGTGCAGGTCGCCGGGGAGGGAGCCGGCGGCGTTGATGACGATGTCGTCGTCGCCGACGACGCCGTCCAGGGCGCCCAGCACCTGGGCCTGGGTGGGGCGGGCGCCCTCGTCCTTCGCGGCGTACGCGGAGTCGACGGCCCGCTCCCACTCCGCCTTTCCGCGGGCGTACTCCTCCTCGTACGAGGCGGTGACACGGTGCCCCAGCAGGGCTCCCGACAGGGCCTCCAGTCCGGCACGGGCGTCGGCGACGAGCGTCAGCGCGCTCATCTTGTGCGAGTCGAACGGGGTGATGTTGAGGTTGAGGAAACGCACGCCCGGTTCGGCGAAGAGCGTGTTCGACGCGGTGGTGAAGTCGCTGTACCGGGTGCCGACGCCGATGACGAGGTCCGCGGTGCGCGCCAGGTCGTCGGCCACGGCGGTGCCGGTGTGGCCGATGCCGCCCACGTCGCAGGGGTGGTCGAAGCGGAGTGATCCCTTGCCCGCCTGGGTGCTCGCGACCGGGATGCCGGTGGCGTCGGCCAGCGCCCGGAGTGCGTCCTCGGCCTCGCTGTGGTGCACGCCGCCGCCCGCGATGATCAGGGGCCTGCGGGCGTCCAGCACTGCGGTGGCGGCGGCCGCGACCTCGGCGGCCTCCGGTCCCGGCCTGCGTACGTGCCAGACGCGCTCGGCGAAGAACTCCTCGGGCCAGTCGTACGCCTCCGCCTGCACGTCCTGCGGCAGCGCCAGCGTGACGGCGCCGGTGTCGGCGGGGTCGGCGAGGACGCGCATGGCCTGCAGGGCGGCGGGGATCAGCGCCTCGGGCCGGTGTACGCGGTCGAAGTAGCGGGACACGGGCCGCAGCGCGTCGTTGACGGAGACGTCGCCGGCGCCCGGCACTTCGAGCTGCTGCAGCACGGGGTCGGCGGTGCGGGTGGCGAAGATGTCGCCGGGGAGGAGCAGCACGGGCAGCCGGTTGACGGTGGCGAGGGCGGCGCCGGTGACGAGATTGGTGGCTCCGGGACCGATGGAGGTGGTGACGGCGTGGGCGGAGAGACGGTTGTTCTGCCGGGCGTAGCCGACGGCGGCGTGCACCATCGCCTGCTCGTTGCGGCCCTGGAGGTAGCGCAGCGGCGCGTCGTCGCCCTGGCCGCTCTCGACGAGCGCCTGGCCGATGCCGGCGACGTTGCCGTGTCCGAAGATGCCCCAGCAGGCGTCGATCAGCCGGTGCCGCCGCCCGTCGCGCTCGGTGTACTGGGCGGCGAGGAAGCGCACCAGCGCCTGCGCGACGGTGAGGCGCCGCGTGCCGGGTCCGGGGCCGCCGGCTCCCGAGGCTCCCGAGCCTCCCGGTGCTGAGTTCACTTTCCAGTCTCCCCTTCCACTGTCGGTGCGTGGTAGAGCGGCAGCCTTGGATCGACAGGCTGCTCCTCCCAGCTGCCTCGGATCCAGGCGTGTTCTGGATGGTCGCAGATAAGCCACGCCCGCTCCAGACCCGGTCCGGCCATCACGTTCAGGTAGTACATGTCGTGGCCGGGCGCGGCGATGGACGGCCCGTGCCAGCCGTCCGGAATCAGCACCGCGTCGCCGTCACGCACCTCGGCGAGCACGTCGGTTCCGCTGCGCGGGCCGGACGGCGAGACCCGCTGGTAGCCGAGGCCCGGGACCTCCGCGGCGCCGGCGACGTCCTCCGTACGGTGCGGGGCGATCTCGAAGTAGTAGATCTCCTCCAGCTCGCTCTCCACTCCGGGCCGGTCCTCGTCGTGCTTGTGCGGCGGGTACGAGGACCAGTTGCCGCCCGGCGTGAGCACCTCGACGGCGATGAGCTGGTCGGCTTCGAAGACCCCGGCCGCACCGAAGTTGTTGACCTGCCGGGAGCAGTTGCCCCTGCCGCGCAGTTCGACGGGCACGGACGAGGCCGGACCGTAGCGCGCGGGCAACCTGCGTGTGCAGCGGGCGCCGGTGAGCGCGAAGCGGCCGCCCGCGGCGCTGGTGATGCTCACCCCGGCGTCCCTCGGGACGTACGCGAAGTCGCTCACGCCGTCGAAGACGCTTGCGCGGCCGTGGAGTTGGAACGTCTCGCCCTCGGCGGCGACGGTGCAGCCGCCGCTGAGCGGCAGGACGATCCACTCGCTCTCCCCCGCGCCGAACTCGTGGGTGCCGCCGGGTTCCAGCTCCAGGACGCGCAGCGAGGTGTAACCCCACCCGGCCCTCTCGGGATCGATCTCGAGCGTGTACGGGGCCGCGGCCGCGCTGCCCGCCGGCAGATGCAGTTCGCTGCGTGTCATGTGCGCCATCCTGGGTTTCCTGGGGTTCCTGCGGTTCCTCGGAGTCCTTCTTGCGCCCGGCGTCCTTCGTGTGCCCTGCTCACAGCAGCCCGACCGCGGTGTCCACGGCGCCCGCCACGTCGCCGTCTGCCGGGTAGAGCAGGGACCGTCCGACGACCAGCCCGCGCACGGTGGGCATGCGCAGCGCTGTACGCCACTTCTCGTACGCACCCTCCTGGTCGCCGTTCGTCTCGCCGCCCAGCAGCACCACCGGCAGCGTCGAGGTCTCGCACACCCATGCCATGTCGTCGGGGTCCTCGGCGACGGGAAGCTTCAGCCAGCTGTAGGCGGAGGTGCCGCCCAGGCCGGAGGCGATGGCGATGGAGCGGGCGACCGCCTCCGCGCTGAGGTCGTTGCGGACCTTGCCGTCCACGCGGCTGGAGATGAACGGCTCGATGAAGACGGGCAGCCGCCGCGCCGCCATGTCGTCGACGGCGCGCGCGGTGGAGTGGAGGGTGGCCAGCGAACCGGCGTCGCCGTAGTCGATGCGCAGCAGCGCCTTGCCCGCGTCGAAGCGCAGCCGTTCGATGTCCTGGGCGCGGTATCCGGTGAAGCGGTCGTCGAGTTCGTACGTTGCGCCGGCCAGTCCTCCGCGGTTCATCGAACCCATGACGATCTTGTTCTCGAGGGCACCGAGAAGCAGCAGGTCCTCCAGGATGTCGGCCGTCGCCAGTACGCCGTCGACTCTCGGACGTGACAGGGCGAGCGTCAGCCGTTCCAGCAGCTCCGCGCGGTTGGCCATGGCCAGTTCGCTGCCGCCGATGCCGAGGGCGCCGCGAGCCGGGTGGTCGGCGGCGACGATCATCAGCCGGCCGCTCTCCCCCACCAGGGGACGGCGGGCGCGTCTGGCGGCAGCCTCCGCGATCGCCTCCGGGTGCCTGGCCCGTACGGCGACGAGGTCACAGATGCTGATGCTGCTCAAGGGAGTTGCTCGCTTTCGTGGCGTGGCGTGGCCTGGCCCTGGCGACCCGGCGGGCGTGACGGAGCGGCGGCGCAGGTCAGCCCCGCAGGAGTTCCTCGACCTCGCCGGCGGTGGGCATCGCGGTCGAGCAGGCCAGCCGTGAGGCGACGAGGGCCCCGGCGGCGTTCGCGTACCGCATCGTGTAGTCCAGATCCCAGCCGGCGAGCAGCCCGTGGCAGAGCGAGCCGCCGAAGGAGTCGCCCGCGCCGAGGCCGTTGACGACCTCGACCGGGTGCGGGGGGACCTGGGCGCGGGTGCCGTCGCGGTGCGCGGCGAGCACCCCCTTGGGGCCCTGCTTGACGACGGCGAGTTCGACGCCCGCCTCCAGCAGGGCGTCGGCGCAGGCCTCCGGTTCGCGGGTGCCGGTGGCGACCTCGCACTCGTCGAGGTTGCCGACGGCGACGGTGGCGTTCGCCAGTGCCTGCCGGTAGTACGGGCGTGCCTCCGCCATGACCGCCTGCCCGGCGTCTCCGGGGTCCTCAGTGTGCTCCGTGTGCTCGGCGGGCTCGCCCCAGAACATGGGCCGCCAGTCCATGTCGAAGACGGTCGCGGTGGGCTCGCCGCCCGGGTGCCGCATGCGGCTCTCGGCGCGGGCCTCGAGGGCGGTGAGGGTCGTCGTGCGGCTCGGTTCGGCGCACAGCCCCGTGCCCGTCACCCAGAAGATGCGCGCGGCCGCGATCGCGTCGAAGTCGAGGTCCTCGGGTGCGAGTTCGAGGTCGGGGGCCTTGGGCTCACGGTAGAAGTACAGCGGGAAGTTGTCGGGCGGGAAGATCTCGCAGAAGGTGACGGGGGTGGGATACCTGGTCACGGGCGTGACCCACCTGTCGTCCACACCGAAACCGCGCAGCGCCTGGTGGCAGTACTCGCCGAAGGGGTCGTTCCCGGTGCGGCTGATCACGGCGCTGGTGTGCCCGAGCCGGGCGGAGGCCACGGCGACGTTGGTCGCGGAGCCGCCGAGGAACTTCCCGAACGTCTCGACCTGCGGGAGCGGAACGCCGGTCTGGAGGGGGTAGATGTCGACACCGATGCGGCCCATAGTGATGACGTCGTGCGGCTCTTCCGTGACTGCCATGGATGCCCTTCCCTGGGTCGTTCCCTCGCTCGGCCTCCTCATCGTCGGCGCTCACGGCAAAACCTGTCAATGATTTGTCCTTACATACTGACGTGGCCGTCGCCAGCAGTCTTCTTAGTCCGTATGAAACGTTGTCCTTACATACTCTTGACAGTGGCCGCGCGCACCGACTTGGCTCGGCCCGTCGCTCCGCGCGACCCTCCGGCCCGTGACATCACACGCAAGACGTACGTAGAGCGAGGAGCCCTCAGTGACTTCTGCGACCCCTTCCCTCGACCGCATCCGGGTCGGCTCGGCGCCCGACTCCTGGGGCGTCTGGTTCCCCGAGGACCCCGAGCAGGTGCCGTGGCGGCGCTTCCTCGACGAGGTCACAGAGGCCGGTTACGAGTGGATCGAACTGGGCCCGTACGGCTACCTCCCCACCGACCCCGCGCGTCTCACCGAAGAGGTCGGCTCACGGGGCCTCAAGGTCTCCGCCGGCACCGTCTTCACCTCGCTGCACCGGGGCCCCGCGGTGTGGGACGCCACATGGGAGCACGTCAGCCAAGTCGCCGCTCTGACAAGGGCGATGGGCGCGGACAACCTCGTGGTCATCCCGTCCTTCTGGCGGGACGACAAGACGGCCGAGGAGATCGAGCCGCGCGAACTGACCGCGGAGCAGTGGCGCCACCTCGCGAGCGGCACCGAGCGCCTGGCCCGTGAGGTACGCGAGAAGTACGGGCTGGAGATCATGGTGCATCCGCACGCGGACACCCACATCGACACCGAGGAGCACGTCGAGCGCTTCCTCGACGCGACCGACTCCGGCCTGGTCAACCTCTGCCTGGACACCGGCCATTACGCCTACTGCGGCGGCGACAGCGTCAAGCTGATCGAGACGTACGGCGAACGGATCGGCTATCTGCACCTCAAGCAGGTCGATCCGGCCGTCCTCTCCGACGTGGTGGAGAAGGGGACGCCCTTCGGGCCGGCCGTGCGGCAGGGCGTGATGTGCGAACCGCCGCTGGGCGTACCGGCGATGGAGCCGGTGCTCACCGCCGCCCAGGGTCTCGGCGTGGATCTCTTCGCCATCGTCGAGCAGGACATGTATCCGTGCCCGCCGGACCAGCCCCTGCCGATCGCCCGCCGCACACGGCGTTTTCTGCGCGGGTGCGGCGCTTAGGGCCCTTAGGGCCCATCCGGGCATACCCGCGAGGGGTGTTGGCACCCTGTCACGAGCGTCACCATTACCCCGTCGGTACGTCACAGACCTTCAACAGGCCCTCCCCGTCGGTCACTCAGCGTCGTTCACCGGGCACAGGCTGATGATCAACAGCCGCTTCTGTGGTCCCTGTGGGAGGTGCCGAGTTGCCCGATCGACGACTCTGGTCGTACAAGGACATCGCAGCGCACATCGGAGTCCGTACGGACACGGTGCGCTCGTACCGCAAGCACGGCCTGCTGCCGCCGCCCGACCTCGTGGAGGGCGGCAAGCCGTTCTGGTACGCGGACACCGTCCGGGCCTGGGTCACGCGCCGTCCCGGACACCGGGGAGGGCGCTGAGGGCGCGACTGGCGAAACACCGGCGCACGCACGCTGGTTCTGTGAGGCGGGCCGGGGCCCCGGCGCGCGTCTCCCACCGAGATCCTTGAGGATCTCCAGGGGGGGGCGGGCGCCGGGGCCTCTGTCATATTCGGACGCGCATCACCGCACAGCGGGAATACCTAGGGGGGGTATACTGGTCGTTGTCTCCGTGCCACACCGGAGCACAGGAGCCGGCGAGAACCAGGCATGACCAGGGAGCGACGATGAGCACAGTCACCACCACGTACAAGGTCAGCGGCATGAGCTGCGGGCACTGCGAGGGCGCCGTTTCGAGCGAGATCTCGGAGATCGAGGGCGTGTCCTCCGTGAAGGCGGTCGCCTCCACCGGCGAGGTCACCGTCACCTCCGCCGCCGAGCCGGACGACGAGGCGGTACGCGCCGCGGTCGACGAGGCCGGCTTCGAACTGACCGGGCGGGCATAGGCCCTGCCCCGCACCCGCATCCCACCCCGTCGGTCCCGGGAGCACCACGATGTCCAGCACCACGGAGCATGAGGCGCCGGCCGCCGCCCCGCATGCGGTGGAACTGTCCATCAGCGGCATGACGTGTGCCTCGTGCGCCTCCCGGGTCGAGAAGAAGCTCAACCGCATGGACGGCGTCTCCGCCGGCGTCAACTACGCGACGGAGAAGGCGAAGATCCGGTACGCGGACGGGGTGTCGGTGGACGACCTCATCGCCACGGTGGAGCGCACGGGCTACTCGGCGCAGCGGCCCCGGCCTCCGGTCACGTCCGCGCCGGGGCCGCGTGCCGAACCCGGCCCCCTGGAGGCGGAGGCGGGTGCGGTGGCAGGCCCCGAGGCGGGCGAATCGGCCGCGCTGCGGCAGCGCATCCTCGTCGCACTCGTGCTGTCCCTGCCGGTCGTGCTGCTGTCGATGGTGCCGCCCTTGCAGTTCGACAACTGGCAGTGGCTATCGCTCGCACTCGCCTCACCCGTGGTCGTCTGGGGCGGCCTGCCCTTCCACCGCGCCACCTGGACGAACCTGCGCCACGGCGCCGCCACCATGGACACCCTGATCACGGTCGGCACGCTCGCGGCCTTGGGCTGGTCGCTGTGGGCGCTGTTCTTCGGGGACGCCGGGATGCCGGGCATGCGGCACGGTTTCGAGTTCACCCTCTCTTCCGGCTCGGGCGGGGGCTCCTCTGCCCTCTATCTCGAAGTCGCCGCGGGCGTCACGACGTTCCTCCTGCTGGGCAGGTATCTGGAGGCACGCGCCAAGCGGAAGGCGGGCGCCGCACTGCGCGCGCTGATGCAGCTCGGTGCGAAGGACGTCGCGGTGCTCCGGGACGGCGCCGAAGTGCGGATTCCCGTCTCGCGGCTGGCCGTCGGCGACCGTTTCGTCGTACGCCCCGGGGAGACCGTCGCCACGGACGGCAGGGTCTCCGAAGGCGCGTCGGCTCTCGACACCTCGATGCTGACGGGCGAGTCGGTGCCGGTCGACGTGGCCGCGGGAGACGCGGTGACCGGGGCGACGGTCAACGTCTCCGGACGGCTCGTCGTGACCGCGACCCGGATCGGCTCGGACACCCAACTGGCCCGTATGGCACGGACGGTGGAGGAGGCGCAGAGCGGCAAGGCCGCCGTGCAGCGGCTCGCCGACCGGGTGTCGGCCGTGTTCGTGCCCGTCGTGCTGGTGCTGGCCGCGGCGACCCTCGCCGGGTGGCTTCTGACCACCGGCGACGTCGCCTCCGCCTTCACCGCGGCCGTGGCGGTGCTCATCATCGCCTGCCCCTGCGCGCTCGGACTGGCCACGCCCACCGCCCTGATGGTCGGTACGGGACGGGGCGCGCAGCTCGGCATCCTGATCAAGGGACCGGAGGTGCTGGAGTCCACGCGCCGCATCGACACCGTCGTGCTCGACAAGACCGGCACCGTGACCACCGGACGCATGGAACTGCACGACGTCGTCCCCGGTGAGGGCGTCTCGGAGGACGAACTGCTGCGGCTGGCCGGTGCGTTGGAGGACGCCTCCGAGCACCCCATCGCACGCGCCATCGCGCGGGGCGCCCGGGAGCGCGCCGGCGCGCAGGCGCCACCGCTGCCCGCCCCGGAAGACTTCGAGAACCTCGCCGGTCTCGGCGTGCGCGGCACGGTGGAGGGCCGGGCCGTGGAGGTCGGACGTGTGGCGGGTGAGCTGCCGGCCGGGCTGGCCGAGGCGAAGTCCGCGGCCGAGGCAGCGGGCCGTACGGCGGTCGCGGTCAGCTGGGACGGTGCGGTACGGGGCGTGCTGACCGTCGCGGACACCGTGAAGGACACCAGCGCCCAGGCCGTACGGGAACTGCGCGAACTGGGGCTCGCGCCGGTGCTGCTGACGGGCGACAACAGGGCGGTCGCGGAGGCGGTGGCCCGCAGCGTCGGCATCCTGCCCGCCGACGCCGCCGAGTCCGCCGGCGCCGCTAACAACACGGTGATCGCAGGGGTGTTGCCCGAGGACAAGGCCGGCGAGGTGCGCCGGCTCCAGAGCGAAGGGCGCACCGTCGCGATGGTCGGTGACGGCGTCAACGACGCGGCGGCCCTGGCGAGCGCCGATCTGGGCCTGGCCATGGGCACGGGCACGGACGCGGCGATCGAAGCCGGCGATCTGACCCTGGTGCGGGGAGATCTCCGGGTGGCGGCGGACGCGATCCGGCTGGCCCGGAGGACGCTCGGCACCATCAAGGGCAATCTCTGGTGGGCCTTCGGTTACAACGTGGCCGCGCTGCCGCTCGCGGCGGCCGGGCTGCTCAATCCGATGATCGCGGGGGCGGCGATGGCCTTTTCGTCGGTCTTCGTGGTCACCAACAGCCTGCGGCTGCGCCGTTTTCAGTGACGGTGCCGTTCCAAGTGACGCGATGAGTGGTGACCGCGACCGGTCACGGCCTCTCACGTGAGGGAAACGTGAAGATGGTGTGACGGCCACCCGACCCTATGTCCGTACGCGCCACTCTTGATGCGGGAAATCCGGAATTACCAACTCCACCCTTCCGCATCCCCGCGGGGACACCTGGGCGGCCGCACCCGGGCACCGAAAAGCGCCCCGCCGGTCAGGTCCCCCCACGGGCCTGTCGACGGGGCGCTTCCGTTTCCCGGTCACGGATTCCCCCCACGGGATCCTGGCCGGGTGCTTACTGGCTGCACGTACGGACGGGAGGGCCGCTCAAAGCTCCCCGCGCACGCTTGCCGATTCTGCTCACCGGGTCCGTCCCCCAAAGACGCACTCGGCAGTGGCGGCGGCTCCGCCGGGGGGCCGCTGCCACCCGGTTAGACGTCCGACCCTGGACAATGGTTACCCCCCAATTTCTGTGACCTATGTCTCTCTGCGGATCTGCATATACGGAAGGCCCCAATCCGCTTGGATGGGGCCTTCCGCGGACGTCTCCCAAGGGGGCGTCACGCACTGTACAGCAAACGTCACCCGCGGGTCAGCGGGATTCGATGGGTACGTACTCCCGCTCGACGACGCCGGTGTAGATCTGCCGCGGGCGTCCGATGCGCGAGCCGGGCTCCTTGATCATCTCGTGCCACTGGGCGATCCAGCCGGGCAGCCGGCCGAGCGCGAACAGCACGGTGAACATGCTGCTCGGGAAGCCCATGGCCCGGTAGATCAGACCGGTGTAGAAGTCGACGTTCGGGTAGAGCTTCCGCTCGGTGAAGTAGTCGTCGCTGAGGGCGTGTTCCTCCAGGCGCAGGGCGATGTCCAGCAGTTCGTCGCTCTTGCCGAGAGCCGAGAGCACATCGTGCGCAGCCGACTTGATGATCTTCGCCCTGGGGTCGAAGTTCTTGTAGACGCGATGGCCGAAGCCCATCAGCTTTACGCCGTCCTCCTTGTCCTTCACCTTGCGGATGAAGGTGTCGACGTCGGAGCCCGACGCCTTGATGCCCTCAAGCATCTCCAGGACGCTCTGGTTGGCGCCGCCGTGCAGCGGTCCCCACAGGGCGTTGATGCCGGCGGAGATCGAGGCGAACATGTTCGCCTGCGAGGAGCCGACCAGCCGCACCGTGGAGGTGGAGCAGTTCTGCTCGTGGTCGGCGTGCAGGATCAGGAGCTTGTCGAGGGCGTTGACGACGACCGGGTCGAGCTCGAACTCCGCGGCCGGCACGGAGAAGGTCATCCGCAGGAAGTTCTCGACGTAGCCGAGGTCGTTGCGCGGATAGACCACGGGGTGGCCGATGGCCTTCTTGTAGGCGTAGGCGGCGATCGTCGGCAGCTTCGCCAGCAGCCTTATGGTCGACAGGTGCCGCTGCTCCTCGTCGAACGGGTTGTGGCTGTCCTGGTAGAAGGTCGACAGCGCACTGACCACGGACGAGAGCATCGCCATCGGGTGTGCGTCGCGCGGGAATCCGTCGTAGAAACGCTTGACGTCCTCGTGCAGCAGGGTGTGGCGGGTGACCTCGTCCTTGAAGGCGGCCTGCTGGTCGACGGTGGGAAGTTCGCCGTGGATCAGAAGGTAGGCCGTCTCCAGGAACGTGCCGCGCTCCGCGAGCTGCTCGATCGGGTATCCGCGGTAACGCAGGATTCCGCCCTCGCCGTCGAGGTAGGTGATGGCGGATTTGTACGCGGCGGTGTTGCCGTAGCCCGAATCCAGGGTCACCAGACCGGTCTCGGCGCGCAGCTTGCCGATGTCGAAACCACGGTCGCCGACCGTGCTGTCGACCACGGGGTAGCTGTACTCATCGTCCCCGTACCGAAGTACTACAGAGTTGTCGCTCACGTCTTCCCTCACCGACGTAGTGCCTCTTCTTCGAGGTGCCCTGACCCTTTCCACTGTCTCCCACTGAGCGCGGTGCGGTGCACTCGGGGTCGGCCAAAGGGCTCTTTGATGGCACGCAGTGCCGTCTTCTTCTCAACATCCTGCACCCTCTACGCGGCGCCGGTCACCCCCTGGAACGGCTGGGGAGTGAGCTGGAGCGCAGAGGCGGCCCGCAGCCGGTGATCCAGGGCCGTGCACCGGCGGCCCGCGGAGACCGTGCGGACTGCCTGCCCGATCGCCTTCCGCGATCCCACAAGCACCACCAGACGCTTTGCCCGGGTGACGGCGGTATAAAGCAGATTGCGCTGGAGCATCATCCAGGCACCCGTGGTGACGGGAATCACCACTGCCGGGTATTCGCTGCCCTGGGAGCGGTGGATGGTGACGGCGTAGGCGTGGGCCAGCTCGTCCAGTTCGTCGAAGTCGTAGGCCACCTCCTCGTCCTCGTCCGTACGGACCGTCAGACGCTGGTCCTCCGCGTG
Organism: Streptomyces sp. DSM 116795; assembly: GCF_055792905.1. NCBI lineage: Bacteria > Bacillati > Actinomycetota > Actinomycetes > Kitasatosporales > Streptomycetaceae > Streptomyces > Streptomyces sp. DSM 116795. The sequence continues at coordinate 5,094,598 of NZ_CM147707.1, read as the reverse complement.
CAGCGCGGTGACGACGCCGACGGTGCCGTTGAAGACGCCGCAGGCGCCCTTCTCGTAGTTGTTGCGGATCTGGGTGACCTTGTCGCCGACGCGGAAGACCCGCCCGCCGAAGCGCTTTTCCGGAAGGTCGGGCCGTGCCGGGGTCACCGCCTGCTGCAGCAGCCCGTTGAGCGTCCCGGCGCCGGCCGGGCCGCGGTGCATGGGCGTGAGCACCTGTACGTCGCGCCGCGGGTCGAGGCCGAACTTCGCCGGGATGCGGCGGGCCACGACATCGACGGTGAGCTTCCCTGCCTCCTCCGAGTCGTCCTCGGAGAAGAGGAAGAAATCACTCAATCCGTGGGTGACGGGCTGCGCCCCGGAATTGATGCGGTGCGCATTGGTCACCACACCGGACTGCTGCGCCTGCCGGAAGATCCGCTTCAGCCGCACCGACGGGACGGGACCGCCCTCGGCGAGCAGATCCCGCAGCACCTCGCCGGCACCGACGGAGGGCAGCTGGTCCACATCGCCCACCAGCAGCAAGTGGGCGCCCGGCGGCACGGCCTTGATCAGCTTGTTGGCCAGCAGCAGATCGAGCATCGACGCCTCGTCGACCACCACCAGGTCCGCGTCGAGGGGGCGGTCACGGTCGTACGCCGCGTCCCCGCCGGGCTTCAGCTCAAGCAGTCGGTGGACCGTGGAGGCCTCCGCTCCGGTCAGCTCCGCCAGCCGTTTGGCTGCCCTGCCGGTGGGCGCCGCCAGGACGACCTTCGCCTTCTTCGCCCGCGCCAGCTCCACCACCGACCGCACGGTGAAGGACTTGCCGCAGCCGGGCCCGCCCGTCAGCACCGCCGCCTTCTCGCTGAGCGCGAGCCGCACCGCCTGCCGCTGCTCCGGAGCCAGCTCGGCTCCCGTGCGCTCCGCGAGCCAGCGCAGCGCCGCCTCCCAGTCGACGTCCTGGAAGGCGGGCATCCGGTCCTCCGGTGCGTGCAGCAGCCGGCGAAGCTGACCGGCCAGCGACAGCTCCGCCCTGTGGAACGGCACCAGATAGACGGCCGTGAGCGGCTGCCCGTCCTCGCCGGGGACCGTCTCGCGCACGACCCCCTCCTCCTCCGCGGCGAGTTCGCCGAGGCAGTCGATGACGAGGCCCGCCTCGACCTGGAGCAGCTTCACCGCGTCGGAGATCAGCCTCTCCTCGGGGAGATAGCAGTGCCCCTGGTCGGTGGACTGCGAAAGGGCGTACTGCAGACCGGCCTTGACGCGCTCGGGGCTGTCGTGGGGGATTCCGACGGACTGCGCGATGCGGTCCGCGGTGAGGAAGCCGATGCCCCACACGTCCGCCGCCAGCCGGTAGGGCTGGTTCTTCACCACGGAGATCGAGGCGTCCCCGAATTTCTTGTAGATCCGCACGGCGATCGACGTGGAGACGCCGACGCCCTGCAGGAAGACCATCACCTCCTTGATGGCCTTCTGCTCCTCCCAGGCCGCGGCGATCTTCCCCGTACGCTTCGGGCCAAGGCCCGGCACCTCGATCAGCTTGCGCGGATCCGCCTCGATGACCTCCAGGGTGCCCGTGCCGAAGTGGTCGACGATGCGCTCGGCGATGCGCGGGCCGATGCCCTTGATCAGGCCGGAGCCGAGATACCGGCGGATGCCCTGCACGGTGGCCGGGAGAACCGTCGTGTAGTTCTCCACGGTGAACTGGCGGCCGTACTGCGGGTGGGAGCCCCAGCGGCCCTCCATACGCAGCGACTCGCCGACCTGCGCGCCCAGCAACGAGCCCACGACCGTGAGCAGTTCGCCGCCGCCGCGGCCGGAGTCGACTCTGGCCACGGTGTATCCGTTGTCCTCGTTGGCATAGGTGATGCGTTCGAGGACCCCTTCGAGCACCGCGTTCTGGAAGGACATGTGACAGACCGTAACGCCCTCCACCGACAACACGGCAGGCCTGTGGACAACCAGGGCAACCCGTTCCGATGCCGGGGCCGGGCACCTCCCGGACCGAGTCACGGACCGCGTCACGGGACGCCTCATGTACCGCGTCGCGGGACGCGTCACGGACCTTGTCACGATCACATGTCGAACCCTTGTGCTGACGCGGTGCGGTCCTTTCTCATGTCGGATGTAATCGTTACCACGAGGATCGGGATCCAAGGCGGGCGCGGCAGTTGACCAGCATCAAGGACGTTGCATCACGCGCGGGCGTCTCGGTCGCCACGGTCTCCCGGGTGCTCAACGACCACCCGGCCGTGCGTCCGGACACCCGCTCGCGCGTGCTGACCGCCGTCACCGAACTCGGTTACCGTCCCAACGCCGTCGCCCGCTCGCTGAGGACGCATCAGACGCGCACCCTCGGTCTCGTCATCAGCGACGTGCTCAACCCGTTCTTCACGGAGCTGGCCCGGGCCGTCGAGGACGCCGCCCGTGAGCGCGGCTACAGCGTCATCATCGGAAACGCCGACGAACGCGCGGCACTTCAGGAACACCACGTGCGCACGCTCCTGGAGCGCCGCATCGACGGGCTCCTGGTCTCCCCCACCGACGGCGGCAACGCGATGATCCGGGACGCGGCTGCCGCGGGCACCCCCATGGTCTTCGTCGACCGCTGGATACGCGGCCTCGACGTCCCCGTCGTGCACGCGGACGGACGCGGCGCCGTCCACGATCTCGTCGCGCACCTGTACGCACTGGGCCACCGGCGCCTCGCCATCATCGGCGGCCCCAGCGAGACCACCACCGGCGACGAGCGCGTGGCCGCGTTCCGCGCGGCGCTCGACGCGCACGGGCTGCCGCTCCCGCAGGAGTACACGGGCCAGGGCGACTTCCAGACCGAGAGCGGCAGACGGGAGACGGCGGCCTTCCTCGATCTGCCCGAGCCCCCCGAGGTCGTCTTCGCCGCCGACAACCTGATGGCACTGGGCGCGATGGACGAACTGCGCCGCCGCGGACTGCGCGTTCCCGGCGACATCGCACTTGCCGCGTTCGACGACATCCCGTGGTTCCTGCACACCGATCCGCCCATCACCGCGATCGCACAGCCGACCGGCGAGCTGGGACACCGCGCCGTGGAAGCCCTGATCAACCTCGTCGAGGGCCGCAGCGCCGAGTCCGTCACCCTCACCGCCCGCCTTGTCACGCGCCGCTCCTGCGGCGAGAGCGAAGGGAAGAACCGTTGAGCACGCCCGACCCCCCACCGTCTCGGGAGTTGCTGCGCACCGAGGGCATCCGCAAGACCTTCCCCGGAGTGGTCGCCCTCGACGGCGTCGACTTCGATCTGCACGAGGGTGAAGTGCACGTACTGCTGGGCGAGAACGGCGCCGGCAAGAGCACCCTCATCAAGGTCCTCTCGGGCGTCCACCGCGCGGACTCCGGACGCGTGCTGCGCGACGGGAAGCCCGTGCGCATCCACAGCGCGGGCGACGCCGAACGTCTCGGAGTCGCCACCATGCACCAGGAGTTCAACCTGGTGCCGCATCTCAGCGTCGCCGAGAACATCTTCCTCGGCCGGCAGCCCCGCCGCTTCGGGCTGCTCGACCGCGCCCGCATGAACGCCGGCGCCGCCGAGGTGCTCGGCCGCGTCGGCGTGGACATCGCGCCGGACGTGCCCGTACGCGAACTGGGCGTCGCACGCTCGCAGATGGTGGAGATCGCCAAGGCGCTGAGCCTGCGCGCCCGCGTGCTGATCATGGACGAGCCGACGGCCGCGCTCACCGCCGACGAGGTGGAGAAGCTCTTCGACCTCGTACGGCGGCTGCGCGCCGACGGCGTCGGCATCGTCTTCATCACCCACCACCTGGAGGAGATCGCCGCGCTCGGCGACCGCGTCACCGTGCTGCGCGACGGGCGCAGCGTCGGACAGACGCCGGCCTCGACGCCGCGCGACGACCTCGTACGGATGATGGTGGGGCGCAGCATCGAGCAGCAGTACCCGCGGAACACCGGTGCGCCCGGCGGTCAGCGGGACGCCGGGGCCGGCGCGCCGCTGCTGCGCGTCTCCGGGCTGGGACGCGCGGGCAGCTTCTCCGACGTCGGCTTCGAGCTGCGCGCGGGCGAAGTCGTGGGCCTGGCAGGGCTGGTGGGCGCCGGACGTACGGAGGTGGCGCGGGCGGTCTTCGGCGCCGACCCGTACGACTCGGGCACCGTGGAGGTGCAGGGCAAGCGGCTGCGCCGGCACGACATCAACGCCGCCCTCGCCGCCGGCGTCGGGCTCGTCCCGGAGGACCGCAAGGGCCAGGGTCTGCTGCCGGACGCCTCCGTGGAGGACAACCTCGGGCTGGTCACGCTGCGCCGGGCCAGCCGCGCCGGCATCGTGAACCTCTCCGGCCAGCAGGCGTCCGCGGGCCGCATCGCCGAGCGGCTGGGCGTACGCATGTCGGGGCTCGGTCAGCGCATGGGCACCCTGTCCGGCGGAAACCAGCAGAAGGTCGTCATCGGCAAGTGGCTGCTCGCGCAGAGCAGAGTGCTGATCCTGGACGAGCCGACGCGCGGCATCGACGTCGGCGCGAAGGTCGAGATCTACGAACTCGTCAACGAACTCACGGCGTCGGGGCACGCCGTGCTGATGATCTCCAGCGATCTCCCCGAGGTGCTGGGCATGAGCGACCGCATCCTCGTGATGGCCCAGGGCCGCATCGCGGGCGAACTCGGCGCGCGGGAAGCGACGCAGGACGCCGTGATGCGGCTCGCCGTCGGCACCGCGCACGAGCAGGGCACGTCCGAGCCCCCCAACTCGCCCGCGTCGTCCGCGTCGTCGGTGTCCCACACCTCGCCGGCATCGCCCGCATCGCCCGCATCGAAGACCAAGGACAAGGAGGGCCCCCGTGGCCACTGACATCCACAGCAGCAGCGGGCAGGGCCACGGGCACGGGCAGCGGGGACAGCAACGCCCGGGCAAGGACCCCTCGGACGGCCGGGGTCCCGCCGGCGCCCTGCGCGATGCCAAACCGGTGCTGCGCAAGGTACTGCTGGAGAACGGCGCGCTGAGCGGACTCGTCGTGCTGACCGTCGCGCTGGCGGTCATGTCGCCCGACTTCCTCAGCACGCAGAACCTGCTGAACGTCGGCGTGCAGGCCGCCGTCACCGCGATCCTGGCCTTCGGCGTGACCTTCGTCGTCGTCGCGGGAGGCATCGACCTGTCGGTCGGTTCGGTCGCCGCCCTCTCCGCGATCATGCTCGGCTACACCTCGACGAAGGAAGGGCTGCCGGTCTGGATGTCCGTGCTGCTCGCGGTCGGTACGGGCGTCGCCTGCGGCCTCGTCAGCGGCGGACTCATCGCCTACGGCAAGCTGCCGCCGTTCATCGCGACCCTCGCGATGCTCTCCGTCGGGCGCGGCCTCTCGCTCGTACTCTCCGAGGGCACCCCGATCGCGCTTCCCGCCTCCGTCGCCACGGTCGGCGAGACGCTCGGCGGCTGGTTCCCCGTGCCGCTGGTGGTGCTCGTGGTGATGGGCGGCATCACCTCGCTGGTGCTCGCCCGTACCTACAGCGGCCGTTCGATGTACGCGATCGGCGGCAACGAGGAGGCCGCGCGGCTCTCCGGAATCCGGGTGCGCCGTCAGAAGCTCGTCATCTACGGGCTCTCCGGCGCCTTCGCCGCCGTCGCCGGAATCGTGCTGGCCTCGCGGCTGGCCTCCGCGCAGCCGCAGGCCGCCACAGGGTACGAACTGGACGCCATCGCGGCCGTGGTGATCGGCGGCGCGAGCCTCGCGGGAGGCGTCGGAAAAGCGTCCGGAACGCTCATAGGCGCCCTGATCCTCGCAGTCCTCCGCAATGGGCTGAATCTGCTGGAAGTCTCGATTTTCTGGCAACAGGTCGTTATCGGGGCGGTGATTGCTCTTGCGGTGCTCCTCGATACACTCCGTCGTCGCGCATGATCTCTGTGTGCGTTCGCGGGACAGCACGCCGTTCGTTTCACTGCCGTCGACTGCAAGGAATGCAGCAATGAGCAAGAGGAAGAGGAAGAGCACGTTTGCCGTAGTGACAGCTGCGGCTCTGATATGTGCCGCTGCCACGGGATGCGGCAGCGGCTCGGCGAAGTCCGGGGAGAAGAAGGACATCAAGCTGGGTCTGGCCCTCTCGACCCTGGACAACCCGTTCTTCGTGGAGATGAAGAAGGGCGCGGAGGCAGAGGCCAAGGCTCACGGAGCCACGCTGAACGTCCAGGACGCCCAGAACGACGCGTCCCAACAGGCCAACCAGCTCCAGAACTTCACCAGCCAGAACGTGAAGTCGATCATCGTCAACCCCGTCGACTCGGACGCCGCAGCGCCCCCCGTCAAGGCCGCGGCCAACGCCGGTATCCCCGTCGTCGCCGTCGACCGTGCTGTCAACAAGGCGAAGGTCGAGACGACCGTCGCCTCCGACAACGTCTCCGGCGGCAAGAAGGCGGCCCAGCAGCTCGCGAAGCAGCTCGACGAGCAGGGCAGCATCCTCGTCCTGCGCGGCCAGCCGGGCACCTCCGCCTCCCGCGAGCGCGGCAAGGGCTTCATGTCCGCGATCAAGAAGTACCCGGACATCAAGGTCGTCGGTAAGCAGTCCGCCAACTTCGACCGCGCCGAGGGACTCGACGTCACCACCAACCTGCTCCAGTCCCACCCGGAGGCCACCGGCATCTTCGCCGAGAACGACGAGATGGCCCTGGGCGCGATCAAGGCACTGGGCAGCAGGGCCGGCAAGCAGATCAAGGTCGTCGGCTTCGACGGCACCCCTGACGGCTTCAAGGCCATCGAGAAGGGCACGCTCAACACCTCGATCGCCCAACAGCCCGCCGAACTGGGCAAGATGGCCGTGCGCAACGCCATCCGCAAGATCGAGGGCAACGACCCGGACGAAGAGATCATGGTCCCGGTCGTGACCGTGGACAAGAGGAACGTCAGCCGGTACTCGTGACCGGCCGGCCCACCCGGGCCGATCGCTCGCGGGTCGCGGGGTCGCGGGGTCGCGGCGGCCGACGGGCAACCGGCCGCCGCCGCCCCGCCGCCGCCCGGCGGGCGGGCGGGCGCAGGCCAGGCGTGCGCAGGCCGGAGCCGTATCGAACTGCAGCTGGAGAAGGAGCTGGCGCCCTATGAAGAAGTCGGGAATCCTCAACCGTCATCTCGCGGGCGCGCTGGCGATGCTGGGCCACACCGACCGCGTCGTCGTCTGCGATGCGGGGCTCCCGGTGCCGGTCGCGCCGGGCTTGATGGTCGTCGACCTCGCCTTCCGCGCGGGTGTGCCGGCCTTCGCCGAGGTGCTCTCCGGCCTGCTGGACGAGCTCGAGATCGAGGGCGCCACGGCCGCCTCCGAGATCAAGGAACACAACGCGGAGGCGTCCGCCCTCCTCGACGGGCTCTTCCCGTCCCTGGAACTCGTCCCGCACGAGGCGTTCAAGGCCCGGACCCGTCAGGCGCGCCTCGTCGTCCGTACGGGCGAGGTCCGTCCGTACGCGAACGTGATGCTGCACTGCGGAGTGCCGTTCTAGTGCCGTGACCGGCACTCCGCCGGGGCGGGAACCGATGGCCGGGAACCCGATGGCGCGGGGAGCGCGGTGCGGGCAGGATCGCGGGATGCCTCATCTCGGACTGGTGACCGTCGTCGTGCCCGACTACGACGCGGCCATCGCCTTCTACGTGGACGCTCTCGGCTTCGAACTCGTCGAGGACACACAGCTGGAGGACACACGCGTCGACGGCGGGAAGCGCTGGGTGGTGGTCGCCCCGCGGGGAGCGCGGGAGGCCCGGGTGCTGCTCGCCCGTGCCGACGGGCCCGAGCAGAGCGCCCGGATCGGGGACCAGACCGGAGGACGCGTCGGCTGGTTCCTCGACACCGAGGACTTCGACGGTGACTACGCGCGCATGCGGGCGGCCGGGGTCGTCTTCGAGGAAACGCCGAGGGACGAGCCGTACGGGAAGGTCGCGGTCTTCCGGGACCCGTACGGGAACCGCTGGGACCTGATCCAGCCGGACCGGGCCGCGTCCCCGGAGCCGGCTCCGTGGCCTGCCGCCGGCCGGATCGCGACCGCCCGCCTGGCGCTGGAGCCGCTGCGCGTCTCGCATGCTCCGGAGGCGTTCCCGGTGCTCGCCGACGAACGCCTGCACACCTGGACCGGCGGATCGCCTCCCTCGATCGAGGAACTCGAAGCCCGCTATCGGCGGCAGTCCGCCGGACGCTCGCCGGACGGGGACGAGGGATGGCTGAACTGGATGCTCCGCCTGCTGTCCGACGGGCAGCTGGTCGGCACGGTGCAGGCCACGCTCCACCGCACGGCCGCCGGACGCCTCACGGCCGAGGTCGCCTGGGTGGTGGGCACCGGCCACCAGGGAAACGGCTACGCACGCGAGGGCGCACTCGCCATGGCGCGGTGGCTTCGCGACCACGGTGTGGACGCGCTCGTCGCCCACGTACACCCGGACCACGCGGCGTCGGCCGCGGTCGCCCGCGCCCTGGGCCTCAACCCGACGGACACCGGGGTCGACGGGGAGACCCGCTGGACCGGCGAGGGCTGGTGAAGGGGAACCGCTTTCGCTGTACGGATGCGCTCTGTGCCTTTCCCCACGTCCGAACTTCCCCTTGTGCAGGGCACTTTGCAGCTGTCTAGACTGTTCGAGGTTTCGAACTGGCCGCCCGGGGGGCGGTGTACGGGGGGAGTTGACGGTGGGTTACACGCTGCCGGAGTGGGCCGACGAGGTCCTGGACTACATCGGGATCAGTTTCCCGAACGTGGACGAGGACGATTACCGCGAAATGGCCAGCGGGCTACGGGAGTTCGCCGAAAGCATCGAGGACCACGGAGCCGAGGCCCACCGCGCGATCCAGCGACTGCTCTCCTCCGGCGAAGGCGCTGCCGCCGACGCCCTCGAAGCACACTGGGGAAAGGTCAAGGGCAAACATCTCCAGGACGTCGCCGACGTCTCCCGCACCTTCGCCGACGCCATGGACGTGGTCGCCGGACTCATCGAGGGAATGAAACGCAAAGCCGAGATCGAACTCGGCGTCATGGCCGCCGCGGTCGGCATCTCCCTCGCAGCAGCCGTCTTCACCGGCGGCCTGTCGGCCCTGGGCGGCGCCGCGGCCAGCGCCGCCTGCCGGGAGGCGATCCGCCGCGCCATCAAGGAAGCCTCCGAGGCGATCGTGGAGGAGCTCGTCGCGAAGCTGACCGAGCCCGTGGTCGCGAAACTGGAGAGCAAAGCCGCCGACCTCCTCGTCGAGCTCGGCTCCGAGGCACTCGGCCTGCCCGGCGGCGACGGCCCGCCCAAGGGCAAGGACGCCACCCAGCTCAACTCCGCACCCGGCTCGGCCGGTTTCGGCTCCGGCCCCGGCAAGACCGGCAAGGTCAAGGTCGACCACGACGAACACGAAACAGCCGCCACCAGCCTCGCCGGCCTCGGCTCCAAGATGGACTCCGGCGCCCTGTCGAAACTGGACCGCGCCGACTCCAGTCACGGCCGCGTCCGCGGCAAGGACGCCTTCACCGCCCCCTTCGACGCCCTCATCGACTCCGGCGTCAAAGCCGCCAAGAAGGCCGGCCCCGCCCTGCGTGACCACATATCCGACGGCATGACCCGCGCCATCCGCACCACCTCCAAGAACCACAAACGCAACGAAGACTCCATCGTCGACGACCTCAAAGGCATCAACTCACGCACCGACGGCAAAGGCCCCGGCGGACAGCGGGGCGGACCGAACGCGGCGGGCAAGGACGCACCCGGCAAGAACAAGCCCCCGTCGCCGGAGCTTTCGGCGAAGGGCCGCAACGCCTCCGACAAGTGCCTGGGCGGCGACCCGATCGACATGGCCACCGGGGAGGTCTTCCAGCACCAGACCGACCTCACCCTCCCCGGCGTACTGCCGCTGGTCATCGAGCGCACCCACATTTCCGGCTACCGCAACGGGTACTTCTACGGCCCCTCCTGGGCCTCCACCCTCGACGAACGCCTCGAAGTCGCCGAGGACGGCAGAGAGTTGTGGTGGCACCGCACCGACGGCTCCTCGCTTCGCTACCGCCACGCCCCGGACATGATCGGCGAACAGGTCCACCCCTATGAGGGCCACCGCATCCCCCTGACCTGCGTGCAGGGCTCCAGCAGCTGGGACCTGGCCGTCACCGACCCCCGCACCGGCCTCACCCGCCGCTTCCTGCCTCCCGAGGACGGCACGTCCGGCCTGTGGTGGCTGGCGGAAATCGAGGACCGCAACGGCAACGGCATCAGCATCGACCGGGAGCCCGACGGCACCCCCACGGCCGTCCGCCACGACGGCGGCTACCACGTCGACATCGCGTCCGAGGACGGCCTCGTCACCTCGATCGCGGTCCGCACCCCCGACGGCCCGACCCAGGTCAAGTCCTACGACTACGACGACGACCGGAACCTGACGCACATCGTCAACTCATCCGGCCTGCCCATGGTCTTCGGCTACGACGCCGACCACCGCATCACGTCCTGGACCGACCGGAACGACTCCACCTACCAGTTCGTCTACGACGAACGCGGCCGCGTGACGCGGACGGTCGGCCCCGAGGGCTACCTCTCCTCACAACTGGAGTACGACACCGCCCAGCGCATCACCCGCTACACCGACTCCCTCGGCGCGGTCACCACGTACCACCTCAACCACCTCGGCCAAGTCATCGCGGAGACGGACCCGCTGGGCAACACGGTCCACAGCGAATGGGACCGCCACGACAACCTCTTGTCCCGCACGGACGCGCTGGGCCACACGACCCGCTTCGACTGGGCGGACAACCATGTCGACCTCCTCGCGGTCCACCGCCCGGACGGCACGACGACTTCAACCGTCTACAACGGCCAGCACCTCCCGGTGGAGATCACGCTGCCGGACGGCGCAGTCTGGCGGCACGAGTTCGACGCTCGCGGCAACCGCACGGCTGTGATCGCGCCCGACGGCGTCATCACCCGCTACACCCACGACTCCACCGGTGCCATCGCCACCATCGCTCATGGGCTCGGAGCCGAGGCACGAATACTCAGCAACCCAGCTGGTCTCTCCCTGACGGTCACCGATCCTGTCGGCGCCGAAAGCGTCTTGACCAGGGACGCCTTCGGACACCCGATCAGCGTCACCGACGCGATGGGCGCAACAACCCGACTGGAATGGACCGTTGAAGGCAAGCCCTCACGTCGCCTCGCACCGGACGGCACCGACGACACCTGGACCTGGGACGGGGAAGGCAACTGCCTCACCCATACTGACCCCAACGGGGGTGAATCCCACTTTGAATACACGCACTTCGATCAGCTGGCCGCCCGTACCGGGGCTGACGGCGCCCGTTACGAGTTCTCGTACGACACGGAACTACGCCTGACCCGGGTCACAAACCCGGGCGGCTTGACCTGGGATTACACTTACGACCGCGCCGGACGCCTGCTCGCCGAGTCCGACTTCGATGACCGCGAAGTCACCTACAAACACGACGATGTAGGCCAGTTGATCTCTCGTACTACACCCCTCCGCGAGACGATCGACTACGTGCGCGACGCTCTGGGCCGCACCACAGCCAAGAACGCCGCCGGCAAGATCACCCACTACACGCACAGCGCCACTGGCCGCGTTGTACGCGCCGTATCCGATGAATCCAGTCTGCACCTCGAATACGACCCCGTCGGGCGGCTGTTGGCCGAGACCGTCGAGGGCCGCACCACCCGCTACACCTACGACCAACTCGGCCGACGCACCTCCCGATCCACGCCCACCGGCGCGGTCAGCACCATCACATATGACGGAGCAGGAAACCACACCTCGCTCGCCGCCGACGGACACCTCATCGGCTTCGCCCGCGACGCGAACGGCCGGGAACTGGAGCGCACCTTCGGCGACACCGTCGCCCTGACATCAGTCTGGGACCCGCTCGGCCGCCTCACACGCCAGGAGGTGGTCGCCAACTCCCGTACTGAGCGCGCCCGTTCCTACACCTACCGCCCCGACAGCCACCTCATCTCCATCACCGACGAGGCTACGGGCGTGAGCCAGCGCATGGGGCTCGACCCTGTCGGCCGCCCTCTCACTGTCACAGCCGACGGCTGGCAGGAGTCCTACGCTTACGACCAGGCCGGCAACCAGACGGAAGCCCACTGGCCAGAAACAGCGGGGCAGGCGACAGCGCGCGGTGAACGCATCTACACAGGTACGCGCATCGTCTCTGCGGGCAATGTGCGTTACGAACACGACGCCGCCGGACGCATGACCTTGCGCCAGAAACCGCGCCTCTCGCGAAAGCCGGACACGTGGCGCTACGAATGGGACGCCGAGGACCGGCTCACCTCCTGCATTACCCCAGACGGCATCCGCTGGACCTACACCTACGACCCTCTCGGCCGACGCACCGCGAAGTACCGCCTCGATGCCGACGGTTCACCTGTAGAGGCTGTGTACTTCTCGTGGGATGGCACCCGCCTCGCCGAACAGTCCGACACCTCCACTGGGGTTACCCTCACCTGGGACTACGAAGGCCGCCGTCCCGTGAGCCAGTACGAACGCAAACACCTCACCCAGGACCAGGTCGACTCACGCTTCTTCGCCATCGTCACCGATCTCGTCGGAACCCCCACCGAACTCGTCGACGAACAAGGCGACATCGCCTGGCACACCCGCACAACCCTCTGGGGCACCACCACTTGGAACCGGGACGCCACCGCCTACACACCGCTCCGCTTCCCCGGCCAGTACGCGGACCCCGAAACGGCCCTCCACTACAACTACTTCCGCCACTACGACCCCGAAACCGCCCGCTACATCACTCCCGACCCTCTCGGTCTTGATCCGGCACCCAATCCTGTCGCGTACGTGACCCATCCCTACGTACAGACGGACGTACTGGGCTTGGCACCGGACGAAGGGTGTTCAAAAAAGAAGCGCGGCCTTCTCGGCAGGCTCTTCGGCAAACGTGAGGCCCCCGAGCCCCCTGCACCGAACGCCACCGTCGGTGACCTCCGCGGCGTCCCACATGACAACGTCGATGACGACGGGAACTGGAACTACGACCCCCTGAAGAGGGGCATTCAGAGCAGCCTGGACGACGATGCCCTACTCCGGGCAGTGTTCGAACCCGACGATGAGTATCGAACCTTCATGACCATCCACGGCGACGGCCATATGATGGAAGGGAACCACAGAATGGCAGAACTAATAAGTCGCGCAGAAAATCCGAACAACAAGAATATTGAATGGGATACTCCAATCTATATCCGCGGATTCAACGAGTAAGCAGACATGCGCATGATTCGTAGGTGCGCCGCCCGCCTGGCGACGAGGAGAATCAAACGACTTTCTCCCACAGACATTACAGCCCTGACTGCCTCAGCTGTAAGGAGAGGTGCAGAGCATCAAGGTAACGAGGCCTGGCTACGAGACAACGTGAAGAGCATTACGCACGCCTGGCTGATTCCGATTCCCGAAGGGGTCCTGCGCTCAGGGGACGTGCGCTGCATGGTCATCCTGTCGGGCCGTAGCCGAGTCGTCTGGATGACTGTCGATGTCTCGCCGTGGCATCACTTCTCACTGCGATCCATGAGCAGGATGGAGTCCACCAAAATGATCACAGACTTGGGTTCGAGATTTCCGGTGGTCAAGTGGGACGGCACCCTCTCGGACTGAGTATCCAGAGGATACGGCTGCCAACCTCGCACCGAGCAGCCAGTTCTCTGGGCCGGCAGAGAACCTCTTCGCCCAAGGGTTGGCCTGACGCGGGCGACCGCCCGCATCTGTACCGCTGCCGCCCCGATCCGTACCGCTCGTCCGCGGTAACCCCGACTCCCCCGCCCCGTTGGGCAGTTCAGGATGCCGGACGGATGCCGGGCGGAGGGTGCGCGCATGGGTGCAGGTGAGGGTGGCGGCAGTGCAGGGGCCGGGCGGAGGGACTACACGACGGACGGCGCGGACAAGTCCGGGTGGGATCCCGGGCTGGAGGACGACTCGGGCGCCGTCGTGAAAGCCGTCGGGCGGCAGATCAAGCTGTGGCGGGAAGCGGCCGGGCTGACGCAGGCCGAGCTGGGGGCGGCCATCGGGTACGGGGAGGATCATGTCTCCTCGGTCGAGCGCGGAAGACGCGTACCCAGGCCGGAGTTCCTGGAGTCGGCGGATCAAGTGCTCGACGCCGAGGGCAAGTTGGCGGCCATGAAGGGTGACGTGGCCGAGGCCCGCTACCCGAAGAAGGTGCGGGACCTGGCCAGGCTGGAAGCGGAGTCGGTGGAGTTGGGGGCGTACGGCAACCACAACATGCACGGGCTGCTGCAGACCGAGGAGTACGCGCGGGCGCTGTTCCGGATGCGCCGCCCCGCGTACGGCGATGACGACCTTGAGCGGTATCTGGCCGCCCGCATGGCCCGGCAGGAGATCCTCACCAGGACTCCCCCGCCCACCCTCACCTTCGTACAGGAAGAGGTCACGCTTCGGCGTCCCATCGGGGGCAGGGACGTGCTGCGGCGGCAGCTCCAACATCTGTTGCAGATCGGCCGGTTGCGGCACGTGGAGATGCAGGTCATGCCGACCGACCGGGAGGATCACGCGGGATTGGGAGGCCAGCTCCAGGTACTCAAGCTCAAAGACGGGGCCACTGTCGGGTACTCAGAAGCGCAGTTGATCACGCACCTCATCTCCGACCCGAAAGAGGCTCAGGTGCTGGAGCTGCGGTATGGAATCATCCGAGCTCAGGCTCTCAGCCCACGGGAGTCGCTGGCCTTCGTCGAGAAAGTGCTTGGTGAGACATGACTTTGAAACCCTCTGACGGGTTCGGCCTGCACTGGATTAAGAGCAGCTACAGCGGCAGCGACAACAACGACTGCGTCGAAGCCGCAGCCACACCCACCACCGTCCACGTCCGGGACTCCAAGGACACGCAAGGCGCACGGCTCACGTTCGCGGCCCACGCATGGGCGGAGTTCGTCTCGTACGCGGCCCCTCGCTGAGAATCGGCGCGCTGAGAATCGACGCGGCCACTGGGCCGACTTCAAGGGCCCGGTCGCGGATCACCGCTGCCGGGCCCTGTCACGTCGCGCGACGGTTCAGGGCCGGTCCCGGTAACTAGAGCCCCGGGGTGCCCACTGCTCCGAGATCTCCTGGGCCAGCTCCAGCGCCTCCTCCGCTTCGGAGATACCGGGAACGGGTTGCTGCGAGCTCTGCGTCGGGGAAGGCGTGGCCGAGGGGGTATTCGGGGGCGGCGTACTGGAGGGGGCCGGCTTCGGCGGGGCCTTCGTCTTGGAAGGCTTGGCGGAGGAGGGCGGCGCAGACGGTGTGGGCTCACGGGGTACGGCCGAGGCGGGGACCCTGTTCTGCGAGATCGGCTCCTCGTTCTCGTCACCCCCGTACAGCAGGGCGCCTGTTGACACCCCCGCACCGAGGAGGAGGAGCACCGCCCCCACAGCGATCCGCATCGGCACGCGGGTGCGGAGGAAGTTCAATCGGAACGAGGCCGACGGGGCTGACGGGGCCGGGTAGGAGACCCGATAGAGGTCGTGGCCACAGTCTCGGCAGGATTCGGACGTCGCGGGTGATCGGGTTCCGCATCGCGGGCATGTGGTCGGCATGCTCACACTCCAGAACAGTTATGGGGGGGTCACACCACTAACCGCTTACGCATGTGTACCCGCGGACACTAGCGGCGTAACCGTCGGTAACAAGACCCCCCGGGGCCCGGTGACTTGGCATCGGACGACGACTCGCTTGTCGCCAATTTTCCGATGACAGCGGGGCATTGGGCCCGCCAGCCGGACCGAGGGCCCGGACCCTTCGCCGGCCCGGCGGCCCGGCGGCCCGGCGGCTCACCAGCTCGGCGGCTCCGCGGGCGGAGTCCGTCTCGCACACCCGCGCGGGCACCCGCGCGTCGCGTGGCGCAGGAAGATTTCTAGGGGCCCGGCTGCCGTGCTCCAACGGCCGGGCCCCTGTGCCCCCCTCGGCCTCTTGCATCCCCCCAAGAGGCCCAAGCACCAGGTAAGACCTACGACACCCCGGAACGGTTGCACCCGATCCGGAATTTCTTCTTCAGGTCTCGTGCCGCCGCCTCCGGCGCCTCAGCCGCCGCAGCAGCCTCAGCCGCCTCGGCCCTCGTCCGGCAGGACATGCCGCACGAAGCGGTCCGCCGTCTCCGCCAGGACCTCGACCCCGTCGCGCGCCCACAGGCCCGGGTTGAAGATCTCCACCTCGATGGGCCCGTCGTAGCCCGTGCCGTCGACGAGTTCGCGGAAGCCGCGCAGGTCGACGGCACCGTCGCCGAGCTGGCCGCGGCCGAGCAGTACGCCCTCGGGGAGCGGCGTCACCCAGTCCGCGAGCTGGAAGGACGCGAGCCGTCCGCCCGCGCCCGCCCGCGCGATCTCGTCCGGCGCCCGCTCGTCCCACCACACGTGGTACGTGTCGACGACGACCCCCACCTGCTCGGGCGGAAACCGTTCGGCCAGATCCAGCGCCTGCCCCAGCGTGGAGACCACACAGCGGTCGGAGGCGAACATCGGGTGCAGCGGCTCGACCGCGAGCCGGACCCCGCGCTCCCCCGCGTACGGGGCCAGTTCGGCGAGCGCGTCCGCGATCCGCTCCCGGGCGCCCCGCAGGTCGCGGCTGCCCTCGGGCAGCCCGCCCGAGACGAGAACGAGCGTTCCCGTGCCGAGCGTCGCGGCCTCGTCCACGGCCGCGCGGTTGTCGTCGAGGGCGCGGCGCCGTTCCGCCGTGCCCGACGCGGTGAGGAAACCACCCCGGCAGAGCGAGGTGACGGTCAGCCCCGCGTCCCGTACGAGACGGGCGGCCGCCTCCGGGCCGTACTCCTGGACGGGGCCGCGCCACAGCCCCACATGCGAGATGCCGAACTTGCCGCAAGCGTCGGCCAGTTCGGGGAGCGGGAGCTGCTTGACGGTCTGCTGGTTGACGGAGAAGCGGGCGAGCCGCCCGGCGGGGGCCCTCACGCGTCCACCCCGTGTACGTCGAGCAGCCGCCGCATCCGCGCTTCGGCGAGGCCCGGGTCGGGGAACAGGCCGAGCGTGTCGGCGAGTTCGTAGGCGCGGGCCAGGTGCGGCAGGGGGCGTGCCGACTGCATGCCGCCGACCATGACGAAGTGGTCCTGGTGGCCGGCGAGCCATGCCAGGAACACGACGCCCGTCTTGTAGAAGCGCGTCGGCGCCTGGAAGAGGTGCCGGGAGAGTGCCACGGTGGGATCGAGTGCCGCGCGGAAACCGTCGCGGTCACCCGCGTCGAGAAGGCGTACGGCGTCGGCGGCGAGCGGCGCGAGCGGGTCGAAGATGCCCAACAGGGCGTGGCTGAAGCCTCCTTCGCCGTCTCCGCTCCCGCTCACTCCGCTCCCGCCCTCTTCGCTCCCGCCGTGTTCGCCCCCGCCGTCTCCCGCGATCAGCTCCGGGTAGTTGAAGTCGTCGCCCGTGTAGCAGCGCACGCCCTTGGGCAGGCGGCGCCGCAGCGCCACCTCACGCCCCGCGTCCAGCAGGGAGACTTTCACGCCGTCGACCTTGCCGGGGTTCCCGTCGATGATCCTGAGGAACACATCGGTGGCTGCGTCGAGATCGGTGCTGCCCCAGTAGCCCTCCAGCGCCGGGTCGAACATCGGCCCGAGCCAGTGCAGGATGACGGGCTCGCGGGCCTGGCGCAGCAGTTGCCCGTACACCTCCAGATAGTCCTCGGAACCGCGGGCGGCGGCGGCCAGGGCCCGCGAGGCCATGACGATCGCCTGCGCGCCGGCCTTCTCCACCACCTCGAACTGTTCCTCGTACGCACCACGGACCCTCGCCAGGTCCGAAGCGCCGGGCGGCAGTTGGTCCGTCCCGACGCCGCAGGCGATGCGTCCGCCCACGGCTCTCGCCTCGGCCGCGGAGCGTCCGATGAGTTCGGCGGCGACGGACCAGTCCAGGCCCATGCCGCGCTGCGCCGTGTCCATGGCCTCGGCGACGCACAAGCCGTACGACCAGAGACGGCGCCGGAAGGCGAGCGTGGCGTCCCAGTCCAGGGCGGCCGGGCCGCCCACGCCCGCCCCTTCCTTGAACCGGTCGGCGACGACGTGCGCCGCGGCGAAGACCGTACGCGAGGAGGGCGCGCCACCGGCGCCAGCTCCGGCACCGGCACCACCGCCGGCACCCGCACCGGACTCAGCACCCGCACCGGCTCCCGCCCGTGCGACCGCGTCCGCGGGCTCGGCCCGCGGCTCGTACGCGCGCAACGCCCCGCTCTCGTCAGGCAGTCGGATCACAGAGCTTCTCCTCGCAGCAGCCGGTACGGCGGGGCCGGGACGTCACAGCGAGAGTTCCGGGACGGGCAGTCGCCGGCCCTCCGCCGACGACCGCAGGCCGAGTTCGGCGAGCTGGACGCCACGCGCGCCCGCCAGCAGGTCCCAGTCGTAGGGCGTGCCGAGCGCGACGTGCCGCAGGAAGAGCTCCCACTGTGCCTTGAAGCCGTTGTCGAACTCCCCGTTGTCCGGGACCTCCTGCCACTGCTCGCGGAAGGACTCCGTGGCGGGCAGGTCCGGATTCCACACGGGCTTGGGCGTGCCCGACCTGTGCTGTGCGCGGCAGCGGCGCAGGCCCGCGACGGCCGAGCCCTCCGTGCCGTCCACCTGGAACTCGACGAGTTCGTCGCGGTTGACGCGCACCGCCCAGGAGGAGTTGATCTGCGCGACGACGCCGCCCTCCAGCTCGAAGATGCCGTACGCGGAGTCGTCGGCCGTCGCCTCGTACCCGCGTCCCTGCTCGTCCCAGCGGCGCGGGATGTGCGTCGCGGCGTGCGCCAGTACGGTCTCGACCTTGCCGAAGAGCCCGTGCAGCACGTACTCCCAGTGCGGGAACATGTCGACGACGATGCCGCCGCCGTCCTCCGAGCGGTAGTTCCAGGAGGGGCGCTGTGCCTCCTGCCAGTCCCCCTCGAAGACCCAGTAGCCGAACTCGCCGCGCACCGACAGGATCCGCCCGAAGAAGCCGCCGTCGATGAGGCGTTTGAGCTTGAGCAGCCCCGGCAGGAAGAGCTTGTCCTGCACGACGCCGTGCTTGACGCCCTCGGCGTGCGCGAGCCGTGCGAGGGCGAGGGCGCCGTCGAGGCCGGTGGCCGTGGGCTTCTCGGTGTAGATGTGCTTGCCGGCGGCGATCGCCTTGCGCAGTGCGTCCTC
This sequence comes from Streptomyces sp. DSM 116795, assembly GCF_055792905.1. Classification (NCBI taxonomy): domain Bacteria; kingdom Bacillati; phylum Actinomycetota; class Actinomycetes; order Kitasatosporales; family Streptomycetaceae; genus Streptomyces; species Streptomyces sp. DSM 116795. The sequence goes on along the minus strand of NZ_CM147707.1, from coordinate 5,075,538 downwards.
CCGGGCCGAGGTGACCTGGGAGTCGAAGTAGACGTCGATGCTGCCGTCCGTGAGGACGGCGTCGAGGTCGGTGGTCCACTCGTCCAGTCCGTGCCGCTCGGCGATCGACTTGAGGGCGAGGTCCCGGCGGCCCACGAGCACGGGCTCGGGCCACAGCGCGCTGCCGTCACCGAGGTCGATGCCGCCCTGCTCGCGGATGGCGAGTATGGAGCGGACGAGGTGCTGGCGGTATCCCATGCGTCCGGTCACGCCGTTCATGGCGATGCGCACGGTTCTGCGTGTCACGTGGGTGGTCTCCTTCGCATCCGCACGATGGCGGCTCAGTGGGTAACTGGCTCATTGAAACAGCAAGCGCTTTCTAACCGAGAAAGCCTGCCGTCTTTCGCCGGGCTCCACAAGGGGGCCCCTACCGGGACATCCCGGGCAGGCGTGCTCACGAGCGGTCCGGCTCACCGCCCCTGCTCCCACCGCAGTTCGACGGCGGTCAGTGCCAGAGCGAGCGGTCCGGGCAGCAGCAGGAGTACGGGGGGCAGGGCCCACGCGCACACGCCAGCGGTGCACAGGGCGAGCACCACCAGGCCGCTGCCCGGGAGATCTCTCACCGTGCGGGCGGCACCCGCCCGTACGGCCGTGATCCAGCCCTGCGGCCCCGCGTCCGGAACCGGCCCGCACCCACGCAGCGCGGACGCGCGCAGGCCGGTCACCGCCGCCGCTGCCGTCACCACCGCCAGGGCCGTCGCGAACGGCGCCGCACCCGGCAGGCCCGCGGTGGCGAGCCCGGCGTCTGCGGCGACCAGTGCGGCGAGCACGAGCAGCGCCGCCCCGGCGGCCCATTCGCCGGGACGTGCCAGCCGCCTGCGCAGTACGGCGAAACAGCGTCCGGCCGTGCACGGTTCGGCGTAGAGGCGGCGGCGCCTGAGCAGCGTGCACGCCGTGGACAGCGCGGCCGGAAACGTCACCACAGGCAGGGCCGCGAGGGACACCGCGAGCCCGACGGCGAGGACGTCGGCGAAGAGCTCGAAGCGCGCCCCGAACAGGTCGCCGCGTTCCCGCTGTATCTGCGTAGTGCTCATCGCCGGTCAGCCTTTCAGCCCGGAGTTGGCCATGCCTTCGACGAGCAGCCGCTGGAAGGCCAGGAAGAACAGCACGATTGGCAGCAGCGCGAACACCGACATCGCGAACATCGGCCCGTACGCGGACTGGCTGGAGGTGTCCACGAAGGTGCGCAGCGCCAGTGTGAGTGTGTACTTGTCCGGCTCGAAGAGATAGATCAGCTGGGTGAAGAAGTCGTTCCACGTCCAGATGAAGGTGAAGATCGCGGTGGTGATCAGCGCGGGCCTGGTCAGCGGAAGAACGACACGGGCGAAGATGCGGAACGGACCGCAGCCGTCGATCTTCGCCGCTTCGTCCAGCTCACGCGGCAGTCCGCGCATGAACTGCACGATGAGGAAGACGAAGAAGGCGTCGGTGGCCAGGAACTTCGGCAGCACCATCGGCCAGAACGTGTTCACCATCCCGAGCTGGTTGAAGACGATGTACTGCGGGATCAGCACGGCGTGATGCGGCAGCATGATCGTGGCGATCATGAACGCGAACAGCGGTCCCCGCATGGTGAACCGGAGCCGGGCGAAGGCGTAGGCGGCGAGCGAGCAGCTGAGCACGTTGCCCAGCACGGCGCCGAGCGAGATCGTCAGCGAGTTGCCGAACAGCTGGAGCAGCGTCACGCCCTCGATGCCCTCCGCCGCCGTCCCGTAGTTCTCGGTGGCCAGCCGGGAGGGCAGCAGGGCGAGGCTGGCGAGCACTTCGTCCGCCGGTTTGAAGGACGTGGCGACCAGCCAGGCCAACGGGTAGAGCAGCACGGCGAGTACGGCGGCCGCGCCCAGGTGCAGCGCGACGCGCGGCCAGGGGACGCGGCGCCCAGGCCGGGTGGCGGTGGCGGCGGCGGAGCTGGTGGCGGTGGTGGCGGTGGTGGACATCAGGCGGCCTCCTCGTTCGCGTAGAAGACCCAGGACCGGGAGGTGCGGAACAGCACGGCCGTGACGATGCCGATGGCCAGCAGCAGCATCCAGGCCATCGCCGAGGCGTAGCCCATGTGCGAGGCCGTGAAGCCCCGTTCGTAGAGGTAGAGCGTGTAGAAGAGCGTGGAGTCGGCCGGTCCGCCGCGTCCGCCGCTGACCGCGAACGCGGGTGTGAAGACCTGGAACGCCTGGATGGTCTGCAGCACCAGGTTGAAGAAGAGCACGGGGGAGAGCATGGGCAGTGTGATCGAGGCGAACTTCCGCCACCTGCCCGCGCCGTCCACGGCCGCGGCCTCGTACAGGTCCTGCGGGATCTGCTGGAGGCCGGCGAGGAAGATGACCATCGGCGCCCCGAACTGCCATACGGTCAGCAGCGCGACGCTCAGCAGCGCCCAGCCCGGCTGGTTGACCCAGCCACCGATGTGGACGCCGAAGCCGGAGAGCAGATTGTCGACGGTGCCGCCGTCGTTGAATATCGCCCGCCAGACCAGCGCGATGCTCATGGACGCCCCGAGCAGCGAAGGTGCGTAGAAGGCGGACCGGTAGAAGGCCCTGCCGCGCCGCATCGACTTCAGGGCGAGGGCGGCCGCCAGGGCCAGCGCGAGCTGCAGGGGCACGGCGATGAACACGTACAGCAGGGTGTTGCCGACGGAGCGCAGCAGGCGCGGGTCCTCGGTGAACATCTGCGTGTAGTTGCGCAGGCCGACCCACGAAGGCGGTTCGAAGAGGTTGTAGTCGGTGAAGGACAGGTAGAGCGAGACCGCCATGGGGAGCAGCGTGAGCACGCTCGCGCCCAGCACCCACGGGGAGAGGAACACCCAGGCGGCGCCCTGCCGTTCGCGTACCGGCGGCCGGCCGTCGCGCTTGCCGGGGCCGGGCTCCCCGGCTCCGGTCCCGGTCCGGGTCGCAGCCGCACGGGAGCCGTGGGTGCCGGCTGCCGTGGTGGCACGTGCTGTCTGTGTCGTGGAAGATCCGGCCATCAGGGCCTCAGCTCCGCTTGAGCCTCGGTGAGGAAGTTCTCGGCCGCCTCACGCGGTGTCAGCTTCTCGAAGGAGACCTGGTCGTAGTCGCGTTGGAAGGTCGACTGCAGCCCGTTGTCGCCGCGTGGCGGAGCGGCCGGCGGGGGCTCGAGCTTGCCGCGCAGCGAGGTCTGCAGCCTGGCCACCTGCTTCTGGAAGCCCGTGACCGTGGAGAGCACCCTGCCGCGCTGTGTGCTGTTCACCGGAGTGCCGCGGTCGACGCCGAGGATGTCGGCAGCCTTGTCGGAGTTGAGCAGGAAATCGATGAACTGCGCCGACTCACGGGGGTGTTCACTTCCGGCGGAGATTCCGAGCAGCATCGACGGCTTGTAGTACTGCCCGAACGTGCCGTCCTCGCCCGTCGGCGTCGGAGCGATGGCCAGCCGCTCGCCGTACATCGCCTCGTAACCGGCCGAGGGCGCATCCCAGTTGAACTCCGCGACTGACTTCTCACGCCCCATCGGGGTGTCCTCCACCGACCCGGACATCTGCGTGGTGTCGGTGGCCGGACTGACCAGTCCCTCCTTGCGGAGCGCGGAGGTGAAGGTCCACCAGCGCGCCAGATCCGCCGCGCTGAAGGCGACCTGGCCCTTGTCGTCGTAGAGCTGCTTGCCCTGGCCGCGCAGCCAGATCTCGAACTGGTCCTCCGCCGCACCCGGGTCCGTCATGGCGTACGTGCCGCGGTCCTGCTTCACCTTGCGCAGCGCCTTCACCCAGTCCTGCCAACTCCAGCCGGCCTCGGGCTGCTTCACCCCGGCCGCACGCCATGCCTCCTTGTCGTAGGCGACCGTCTGGGTACCGACGCCCATCGGCAGGGCGTACTGGACGCCGCCGACCTGACCGGTCTTCAGCAGCTTCGGGTCCATCTTCCCGGTGGGCAGGACCTTGCGCTGCTCGGCGAGATCGAGCATCACGCCCGAGCCCGCGTACTGGCTGATCTGCCGGTAGTCGAGCTGGATCAGGTCGGGTACGTCGTCGCCCGCGGCCTGGGTGGCGAGCTTCTGCTTGTAGGAGTCGTAGGTGGAGTAAGAGGTCTGGACGTCGATTCCCGGGTGGGCGCGTTCGAAGGCTTCGACGGCCTTCTCGGTGCGGGCGGCGCGGTCGGCGTTGCCCCACCAGGTGAAGCGGAGCGTGACCTTGCCGTCGGCGGTGGCGGAGGCTCCGTCGCCGCAGCCGGTGAGCGTCGCGCACAGGGCGATCGCGACGGCTGCCGCGCAGGACGCCCTCGTCCTGGGTGCGGGCATGCGGTGAACCTTTCCGGTACGGGCCGTTCGGTGCAGGTGGCAGGTGGCACGGCGGCCGCGGCCGACTGCGGGCTATTCGCCGTGGTACGGGAGCGTGGTGCCGGGCAGTTCGTACTCGTCGCGGCGTCCGCACATCCCGTAGCCGCCGCGGCGCGTGGGTTCCGCCGAGCGGGCACGCGCCGCCGACAGATGGGACGGGTCGCCGTCGGCCAGCGCGGCGAGATGCCGGCCGGTGCGTTCGGCGGCGGCGAGCGCGCCGTCCCGCCAACGCGGCTGCCAGGCGGCCAACTTGGGGCCGACGAGGCGTGCTGCCGCCCGGTGGAAGGCATGCAGCGGCTCCGCGTCGCCGTCCTTCAGCGCGTCTCTCAGCCGCAGATAGCCCTCGACCGCGAGGTCCCGCCGCTTGCGCGCCGCACGGTCCGCCTCGGGGCCCTCCTTGGCGGGCAGCGCCGATGCGGCCGCGTACACCTCGGGGTCGGCCAGCACCTCCGGCGGAAACGTGAACACCGCGTCGCCTGCCTCCGGCAGGCCGCTGTTCTGCATCAGCACCGTCACCCGCAGTCCGCCGCCGCTGCCGTCCCCTTCCCGTCCGCGGGTCATCCGGTGCACCGTCCCCGGAGTGAACCAGGCGATCACGCCCGGCTCCAGCGGCGTCTCGGTGAAGCCGTCCTCAACGGTCAGCGTCTGGACGGAGCCCTTGCCCGCGGTGACGACGTACGCCTCCGTACAGGCGAGATGGATGTGCGGGCTGCCGCCGCAGACTCCGTCGGCGGCCTCCCAGTCGTAGGCGGTGATGTGCGACAGGCCGATTCCGCCCGGCAGTTGAGCGTCCACCACGTGCTGTCTCCTTCGACTCGGCGTTCAGGGTCCGGAGTTCAAGGTCGCGCTCCGGGTCTCTCCCGGCCCGTCACCACGGGATCGCCTTCAACTGCCGCTCGATCCCGTCCGTGTCCAGGACGCCGTCCGCAATCAGCACGCGGTAGCCGTACGCGAAGGAGTCGCCCGGCGGCAGCACGAACTCCTCGAAGAAGGCCCAGGAGAAGGCGACGGTCGGTACGGGCTCGGAGCGTACGAACCAGTGCGAGGCGTGCACCGACTCCTCGTTGCCCGGCGCGTGCGCGAAGACGAGCGTCGAGTGGGCGTCCGTGCCGTCGTGTTCGCCGGTGAAGCCGATCCAGGGGTGCTCCTCGGCGGACTGCCCCATCATCTCCTCGTCGGTGCTCGGCCCTGCTGGTGAGAGCACCTGGCCGCCGGTGAAGTCGCGCGGGCCGCGCCAGTGCAGCCCCGTGTAGCCGGCCATCGCACGGCCGTGTGTCGTCGGCGAGCCGAAGTGCAGTGGTTCGCCGCGGATGTTGGTCAGCTCGATGACCCAGTCGATCGCGTACGTGCCGCTCCGGGCGTCGGCCGAGTGAAGAGCCACCGAGCGCCGCTCGTGCGCCCACTCCTGGCCGCCGTTCTCGACCCAGGTGAGCAGTTCGGTGAAGTCCAGCCTGTCGTCGGCCACTTCGAAGGAGTCGAAGCCGTCGTGCCGCATGGAGCCCACGCGGTCGTGCAGGGGCAGGTAACCCTCGCCGTGCACATAGGAGTTGCCGCCCCAGAAGTTCTGTCCCGACAGGTGGCTGGCGGTCATCTGCAGGCCTTTGTGCCAGCGGTGGTCGTTGGGCCGGTAGCCGGAGACCGGGCTCCCGGCGAGGGTCCGCAGCGGATGCACGTACGGCTTGCGGGACTCGAAGGCCACCGGGTCGGGGGCGTAGACGTACGCCATCAGCTCGGTGCCTGCCGCCGCGACGCTGACGTTTTCGCCGTGCGTGTGAGTGACGGTGATGGGAGTCGGGGCGCTCATCGCTGCTCCTTCGGTGCCCAGTCGGGGTGATAGCCGTGCATGGCGCGGTAGAAGGGGTCGTGCGGTGTGATTTCACCCTGATGTACGGGTGCCCCGGTGATGGCCGACTTGTAGAGCGCGGCAAGGAATTCGAGGGTGCGGCGGGCGTCCCGGCCGCTGCCCGGGGGCCGTTCGCCCTTCTCAACGGCGTCGAGGAAGCCGGCGAGCTGGGCGGCGTGCGAGCTGGGCACGTCGGCCGCCGGGGTGCGCCAGTGCGATGTGCGTTCCCGCTGCCCGCGTGCATGCGGAGCCGGGGTGTAGGCCCAGTCGTCGTTGCCGTACCCGTACAGGTGCGTCAACTCCACTGTGGCGTCGGTGCAGTCGATGCGTATGCGGCTGACCTCGTCCGGGCTGAGCACGCTGTTCACGACGGTGGCCATGGCGCCGTTCTCGAAGCGGACGAGAGCGGTCGAGACGTCCTCGCTCTCCACGTCGTGCACGAGCCGGCCCGCCATGGCGCGTATCTCGCTCCACTCGCCCAGCAGATGCAGCAGCAGATCCATCTGGTGGATGCCGTGACCCATGGTCGGTCCGCCGCCCTCGGTCTCCCAACGGCCGCGCCACGGCACGGAGTAGTACTCCGTGTCCCGGTGCCAGGTGGTCTGGCAGTGCGCCACGAGCGGCGTCCCCAGCTCTCCGGCGCGCAGGAGTTCGCGGGCGTGCGCGGCCCCGGAGCCGTATCGGTGCTGGAAGACGACGGAGGCGTACGGGCCGCCGGCGCCGTTCCCCTCCGCGGCCGAGACGGTGTCGTACTCGGCGAGGGACAGACACAGCGGCTTCTCGCACAGCACCCACGCCCCGGCGCGCAGCGCCGACACTGCCTGCTCGGCGTGGAACGCGGGCGGCGTCCCGATCAGGACGAGGTCGGGCTGCTCCGCGGCGAGCATCTCCGTAACGCCGGGGTAGCCGCTCACGCCCTCCCCGGCCGCACCGAGGAAGTCCGCGAGGCGGCTCTCGTCGACGTCGACCGCGCCGACGAGCCGTACGCGGTCCGCCTGTGCGCGCAGCGCGGGCAGATGGCTTCCGGCGACGATGCCGCCGGTGCCGACGACGGCCGCACGCAGGGGAGTTCGGCCGGAGGACGGAGCGGACGGCGGATCAGGGGGCGGCTGGGACGGCGGCTCGGAAGGCATTTCAGAGGGCATACAGCAGTGGCTCCAACCACGATAGAAAGCGCTTGCCGTCCAGGGACACTAAGGGTCCCTGATATGACAGGACAAGACCCGTGCACGCTCCAGCCGGAAGACCCCGTTCCGAAACAGACCAGGGAGCCGGTTGCGCACACAAAAGAACACGCGGGGTGAGAACATGGGCGCGCCCGGGCACCGCTGGGGAGGGCTGTGGCCGTGTGCGCTGCGCTTCTGCGCTTCTGCACCACCGGGACGGGCGTCCGGATGCGGCGATCCCCCAGGGCGTTACGTGGACATCACGAAGACTGTGGACAACGGAGGACTGGATGGCAGTGACTCTGGCCGACGTGGCGACGCGAGCAGGGGTCTCGGCAGCGACCGTCTCGCGTGTACTGAGCGGCAATTACCCGGTCGCGGGCGCCACCCGTACACGGGTGATGCGCGCGGTCGAGGAGCTCCAGTACGTCGTCAACGGCCCGGCCAGCGCTCTCGCCGCGGCCACCTCCGATCTCGTCGGCGTCCTCGTCAACGACATCGCCGACCCCTTCTTCGGCATCATCGCCAGCGCGGTGCAGAGCGAGATGGGAACCGGCGGGCAGGGCGGCAGCGGCGGCCAGAAGCTCGCCGTCGTCTGCAACACGGGCGGCTCCACCGAGAGCGAACTGACCTACCTCACGCACCTCCAGCGCCAGCGCGCGGCCGCAGTCGTCCTGACGGGCAGCGGCGTCGAGGACGAGAAACACGGCGCGGCACTCGCCACCCGGCTGCGCCGCCTCGCGGCGGGGGGCACACGCATCGTGCTGTGCGGACGGCCTCCGCTCGCGCCGCCCGAGCTGAAGGAGGGTCAGGAAGCCCAGGAGCGGGAACAGGCCCCGGACCGGGGACCGGCTCAGGACCGGAGACCGGCTCAGGCGCCGCGCGACGACGGAGCGCCGGCTCCCGGCGCCGGTGAGGGCATAGTCACGATCGCCTTCGACAACCGCGGCGGCAGCCGCCGGCTCACCGAGCATCTGCTCTCCCTCGGCCACCGCAGCATCGGCTATGTGACCGGTCCGGCCGACCGCACCACCACACGGGACCGCCTGGAGGGCCACCGGCTCGCCCTCCGCGCCGGTGCGCCCGAACTCCTCGCCCAGGCGGAGCAGTTCACCGTCCACGGAGGGGCGTACGACCGCTCCTCCGGCTACGACGGCGCTCTCGAACTGCTGCGCCGCGTCCCGGATCTGACCGCCGTGCTCGCCGCGAACGACACCGTCGCGCTCGGCATCTGCGCGGCACTGCGCGACCAGGGGCTGCGCATCCCCGAGGACGTCTCCGTCGCGGGCTTCGACGATCTGCCCTTCAGCGCCGACGCCTCACCGACGCTCACCACCGTCCGCATCCCCCTGCACGACGCGGGCGCGCGCGCCGGTCGGCTGGCCCTCGGCCGCGAGACGCCGCCCCCCGGCGGAGTCGCGACCGTACGCACCGAACTGATGGCGCGCGGCTCGACGGCACCGCCCTCAGGACGCCGCGGATGAGACCGGCCGGCCACCGCCGGCCGGCACGGAATCCGGCATCGCACGTGTGAGCTGCACGGCCGCCGCTCACACTGCGGGGCGGGGCACAGGCGGTCATATGACGCCCGGAGCTTGTACGAGCACAGGGGCATCTGATCCGCTGTGCACATGCGACTCGCCTTCTCCACCCTCGGCATCCCCGGCCTCCCCGTTCCCGACGCCGTACGTCTCGCCGCCGACTCCGGCTTCGAGGGCCTGGAGCTGCGGGCCCACCCGGAGGAGCCCGTGCATCCGGGGCTGACCCTCGCCGAGCGGGTGGACGTGGTCGAGGAGTTCAAGGCGGCGGGGGTGGAGATCCTCGCGATCGCGGGATACGCGAAGGTCGCCGCCCCCGGCGACGACGACGCCGTACTGACGGACGTGCAGGAACTCCTGGAGCTGGCACGCGACTTGGGCGCGCCCTTCGTACGGGTCTTCCCCGGCGGCGGCGACAGCAGCCGCGAGGAGAGCGACGCGACGGCCGCTCGGCGGCTGGCCGCCCTCGCGCCTCTCGCCGCCGACCTGGGGGTGCGCCTGCTGCTGGAGACGCACGACTCGCACAGCACCGGTGAGGACGCCGCACGCGTCCTCGCCGCCGTCGGCCATGCCGCGACGGGCGCGCTGTGGGACGTCATGCACACCTGGCGCGCCGGCGAGGAGCCCGGCACCAGCCAGCGTCTCCTCGCGCCTTTCCTCGGCTATGTGCAGGTCAAGGACATCGCCTCCGCCGACGACACCACTCCCCTTCCGCCTGGCGAGGGCGTGCTGCCGCTGGGCGAAGTGGTGAAGCTCCTGACGCACGCGGGCGACGCGAAGGACCCCATCGCGGCCGTCGGCACGAGCGGCAGCACCTCGGCGGGCGCACGCTCCGACCCGTCGCACGGCTGGCTGTGCTGGGAGTACGAGAAGCGCTGGTATCCGGAGGTGCCGGAGCTGCCCGCGCTGCTTCCGGCCGTACGGGACCATCTGCGGGGTCTGATGGCCGGGAACTGACAGGCGCGGGTGGCGGCACACGCACAGGTGCCCGGCCGGGGCGTACATGCCCCGGCCGGGCACCTGTGTGCGACAGGCCTGCGGAGAGCCGGACTCGCAGCCGACCGCAGCCGGACTCACAGTCGGAGTCACAGCCGGACCGCGGCCTCAGGCCTTACGGCCGCAGCATCCGCTCCTGCTCGGCGGGACGGTCCAGATCCGCGTCGTACTTCGTCAGACGCTTGGGCTGTGCGCTCTTCGCGGGCTCGACACCGGCCCACTTCAGCAGCGCGCGCGTGGCCGTCTCCTTGTCCTTCTCACCCAGCGCGGCGATGTCCGCACCGTGGTTGGCGCCGGGTGCCGTGAACAAGTGCGCGTCCTTCGTGCCCTTGCCGACGCTGAACGGCTCGGCGCTCCACGGGTCGTTCTGCCCGTTGACGAAGAGCATCTGCGAGGCGTGCCCGCGGACCCACTTGTCGACGTCCTTCATCGCCTTGGAGTCGAACTTCATCGGGATGTCCCGGGGCACGTACGTGCGGGGCTTGTTGAGCCCGGGGTACTTGCGCACGTCGTCCAGGAGCGGCGACTCGTAGTCCGGCGACCCCAACTCCGTACCGGCCTGGAAGTAGTACGGCGTGTAAGGCAGCATGCCCTGGTCGGCCCCGGCCTCCCAGCCGCCGATCTCATTGGCCCAGTCCCACAGTTCCTGGGTCTTGGCCTTCGTGGAGGGCACCTTGTCGCACTCCTCCTCTTCCAGGTGGTACTGCCAGAAGCCCCACACCAGGTCCTGCGCGACGAGTTCGAACGCCTTGTCCGCGCTGCCCGCCAGCTTGAAGGTGTAACCCTCCTTCTTCGCGAGCTCCTTGAGCCTCTTCACCATCTCGCCGCGGCGTTCGAAGATCTCGTGCTGCGTCGCGTTGAGCCGGTCGCGGCACTTGTCGGAGCCGACCTTCTCGAAGAAGTCGTAGTACGCCGAATCCTCGTCGTTGTTCACGTCGTTGGGCGCGACGTAGGCGACGGTGCCGTCCATGTCCTTCGGGTAGAAGCGGCGGTAGTACGTCGCCGTCATTCCGCCCTTGCTGCCGCCCGTGGAGATCCAGCGCTCGCCGTAGATCTTGTTCAGCGCCTTGAAGATGCGGTGCTGGTCGCTGGCCGCCTGCCAGATGTCGAGCTTCGACCAGTCGGCCGGGTCGGGCCTGGACGGCGTGAAGAACCGGTACTCCATGGAGACCTGGTTGCCGTCGGTCATCGCGGTCGGCTCGCTGCGCCTGGGCTCCGGGTTCAGGTCGTAGCCGGAGGTGAAGAAGACGGTGGGGCGGTCCTCGGCCTTGTGCAGCAGCGAGATCCGCTGTTTGAAGGTCCCCTTCCCGGGGTTCCTGTGGTCCACCGGCTGTTCGTAGTTGAGGAGGAAGAAGCGGTAGCCGTCCACCTTCTTCTCCTCGATGAAGCTCATCCCCTTGATAGCGAGGATGCGGTCCTTGATGTCTGCGTCGGCTGCTGTGGCGGCCGACATCGACGCCCCGCCGGCGCCCGCGGTGCCTATGAGCACCGCCAGCGACAGCGTCCATCTGAGCGTTCTTCGCATGCGCTCTCCCCTGGATCCGTCAAAGGTCGGAGTGAACCTACCGGGAGGGATGCCGCACCGCCAGATATTCCGCGCAGGTGTGACGCTCGACCCAGGGTCTGCTGCGTACGGCGGCTGCGCCCGGTCAGATCGCGGAAGAGGCCGCCGCCGACAGGACGGACGTCACCCGGCCCCGTGCCGCTCACCGTCCGGTCGGGTCAACGGTGCATCCGGCGGAGCGCGTTCATGGCCGAGGCGACGATCCGGTCGTCGGAGACACGCGCCAGGGCGCGGGCCGCCCGGCCGCCGTTGAATCCGAGAAGCACGGGCCGGCCGAAGGCCTTCCGGCCGTTGACCCACCAGGACCACCGGCCCGGGGCGTCCCGGTCGAACCACTCGATGACGTCGGCGTCCGGCTCCCAGAAGACGTACGGGAACTCCAGCCAGAGCTTGTCGAGGAGACCCGATCCGAGGGCCTCGACGGCCTGTTGCTTGTCCGGCGGCAGCGGCGGATCGAATGCGATCCTCTTCGCCTTGAGCACACCGATCGGGACGGTGATCACCACGTGGTCGGCCGTCACCGCCCCGCCGTTCCGCAGGGCGAGGGTGACACCGTCGGAGCGGTGGCGCACGGCGGTCACCACGGCCCCGGTACGGACGGGGAGTTCGCCGCGGACGTAGTCCGTCAGGCGGGCGTAGCCGTCGGGCAGCAGCAGATCCGGGCCGCGCAGGTCGCGCCCTTCGCGCTCCGCGGTCACCGCGAGCCGGTCCGGGTCGGCGCCGTACTCCTGGGCGTAATGGACGCCGGCGGCGTACCGCAGCGCGGCCGAGGGCTGCTGAGGGAAGACCGCGGAGACGGGGGTCGTGTCGGGCTCGTCGACGTCCCGGAGTTTCCGCCGGTACCGGGCGAGTTCGGCCATGGCCCCGGAATCCCGCCCGGCGACGCTGTCGTAGTCGAACGCACGGCCGCGGCCACCGCTTCGCCGCAGCACGCGCGTCATGACGTTGCCCGTGGAGCCGTGTATCCAGGAGGCGCCCATCTCGGCGGGCACGCCGGCGATCCGCTGCGTCCAGATCCGGCCGCCGACGCGGTCGCGGGCCTCCAGGACCGTCACCTCGAACCCCGCGCCGGCCAGAGCGCGCGCACAGCCAAGGCCCGCGAACCCGGAGCCCACCACGGCGACGTGCTGTCCCGGGCGGCCGTCGCGGGCGATCTCCTTCGCGGCCCGCCGCCCGCTCTCCAGCGCGCCGTGCGTGGTGGCCGGCGCCTCGGACGAGGTGGCTTCGCCGGCGAAGTGCAGCCTTCCGGCCACGGACTCCGCAAGCAGCGTCCGTGCCTTCACACCGAGACGGCCGGGCGGGAGGCAGGAGTAGGAGCCCAGTGCGAACGGGTCGGCCGACCAGGACGTACGGAGGAAGGACACCGGCTCGGGGACGGTGCCGCGCCACCTCGCCGAGGCCCGTGCCCGTGCGGCCCCCTGGCCGGGTCCGCTGCCGGCGACCCCGCCGGCCGCCAGCGCCGCCGCGGTCATGCCCGCCGCGAGCACCTGCCGTCGCAGCACCGGGCCCTGGAGTCCGGCGCGTTCCCGGCTCGCATCGCTCCTGTCCCGTGCGTCGCTCCCGTCGCTCACGTCCGGTCTTCCGGAATCAGCTCCCACGCCGTCCCCCCCTCCGCCGGCCTCCCGGCACAACGGCAATCCTGCCCCTCATCCGTGCTCCGTCCGAGGGCCGCCCCCGGAGCACGACCTAGGGTGCGTGACATGACCGACTTCCGGCACCAGCCCCTGCACCAGCCCGAGCCCCTGGCCACCGGGCCGCGCAACATGGCTCTGCTCTCCTTCCACGACGCGCGGGAGCACCCCGAGGACGCCAGGTTCGTGGACGCGCCCATGGGCTACGCGCTGGTCGTGCTCTGGCACGGGAACCGGGTGCTGATGGTCTACGAGCGCGAGCGCGAGTGCTGGGAGCTGCCCGGCGGCGGGATCGAGCCGGGCGAGTCGCCGCGGGCCGCGGCCGTACGGGAGTTGTGGGAGGAGACCGGTCAGCCCCTGGAGGCGGACGCGATGCGGTTCGTCGGTCACACGTGCACGGCGCTCGGCACGTCCGGACGCGTCCTGTACGGAGGCGTGTTCACGGCGCGCACCGAGCGGCCGCGTACGTTCGCGCCCAACAGCGAGGTCTCGGCGGTGCACTGGCGCGCGGACGGCGAACCGCTGCCGGGCGGCGGCATGGTGCAGACGGTCGACGAGTACATCGTGGAGCTGTGCAGGGGCTGAGCAGCGCCCGGCGGGTCAGCCGGAGCGGTGGCCGGTCACCCTCAACTCCTCGATGCCCGTGGGCTTCTCAGCGTCCTCGGAGGTGACCGAGACGCGTACGTAGCGGTACGGCTTGCCCTGCTCGTCCGGCTTGCCGTCGCCGGCTTCGTGCCAGTGCCTGCCGTCGGCCGACACCTCGGTCCGGTGGCTCGCGGGCTTCCCGCCGTCCCACTGCGGCTCGATGCTGCCGCCCTCGGTGCTGCGGGCGAGGCGCACGGTGAGCGAGCCCTTCTTGCCGTCGGGGGTCCAGGCCGTGGCGGAGTTGCCGTCGACGGCGGCGCCCGCGTACATGCCGGACTCCTCCGAGGAGGCGTCCGCGTCGCGGCAGCGGGCGAGGTTCGGCGTCGGATCCTGGTCGGGGCGGCGGGTCTTGAGGACCGCGGGCGCCTCCCCGCTGACGGTCTGCTCGCCGTGCGGAGTCTCCAGGGTGAAGGGCTCACCGCCGGTGAGGCGGACGGTGGTCCGGTGCGCGCCGAGTTCGACGTCGTACGTACGTCCCTGCCAGCGCTGCCCCTTGAGCGTGACGCCCTCGGAGAGCTGCGGCGGAAGCATCGGGTCGAGCTTCAGCGTCCCCTCGCGCAGCCGCTGCCCGGTCAGGCCGTGTGTGAAGACCTGCAGGAAGCCGCCCTTTCCGGTGACGAAGTCCTGTGCGGGCTGCCCCGCGTGCGGGTCGGCGGCCCCGGCCTTCTCGCCGCGCGCCTCGGAGAAGAGCGCGAAGGGGCCGCGCACGAACGGCTCGATGGAACGCTTGAGATACGTGTACGTCGAGCAGCCGGGCTCGTCGTTCTGCGCCGCGTCCACGGCGTGCACGGAGTCGGTCATGGCGGGGCCGTCGGGGTCGGTGCGGGAGGCGTAGTAGTCGAGGGTCCGCCGTGCGTCGCCCTTGGACATCGGCCATTCCAGCGGGTATTGGAGCAGCACCGTGTCGGCCTGCTTGATGGTGGAGCCGTCGTAGCCGTCGTACTGCTCGAAGACCTTGTTCTTCTTGTCGAAGGGGATGCGCAGCTTGCCGGCGATCTTCGTCCACTGCGGCGGCGCCTCCTCACCCAGCAGGCGCGCGGCGCGGGCGGCCTGGCGCAGGGACGTGGCGGCGCCGGCGTTGGTGAAGACACCGTCGTCGACGCCGTTGCTGTACTCGTCGGGCCCGGCCACGTTCTTCACCGAGTAGCTGCCGTCGCCGTTCTTGTGCACGCGGCTCGCCCAGAACTCGGCGATGCCCTTGAGCACGGGCCAGCCGCGCGCACGCAGCCACTGCTTGTCGCCCGTGGCGAGGTAGTACTGCCAGTTCGCGAGCGCGATGTCGCTCTGCAGGTGGTTCTGGGTGCGGCAGTGCGGCGGGTCCCAGCTGTGGCACTCATTCCACAGATCGCCGTCCCTGCCGGTGTTCCAGCCGTAGAAGAGTCCGTCGTAGCCGAGCTTGCGGGCGTTGGCGCGGGCGCCTTCGCGGGTGCGGTAGCGGTAGTCCAGCACGGACTTGGCGAGGTCCGGGTGCCCGGAGAGCAGGCCCGGGTACATCCACGTCTCGGCGTCCCAGAAGACGACGCCCGCGTAGTTGTCGCTGGTGAGGCCCGCGGGGGCGATGCTGTCGTCGCTGCCGCGCCTGGTGCTCGCAAGCAGCCCGTACTGGGCGGAACGGAGCCACTTCTGCAGCTCGGGGCGGCCGCCGACCCGGATGTCGCTGCGCCACAGCCGCTTCCACGCGGCGGAGTGCGCCGGGAGTGTGCGCTCCCAGCCGCGGGCGGCGGCCTCGCGGGAGGCGGTCAGGGCGCTGCGCCGGGGCGCGTCCGAGGTGTGTGCGGTGTCCACGCCGACGTACTTGGTGAACTCGTACGTCCTGCCCTCACGTGCCTCGAAGGAGACGCCCTGCTTGGCCGTCAGCTTTTCGGCGCGCCCGGCCTTGCGTTCACTTGTCGCATGTACTCCCGGTCCGGGGCGCAGCGTCGATGCGACCGCTCCCCCGACCTTCGTACCGTGCGTACGGAAGGCGACGTCCATGCTCTGCCGGCCCGGCGCCCCGCCCTCGCCGGCGTCCGTACGGTCGCCGCCGCCCGTCTGCGAGATCCGGCGCGCGCCCCGGCCGTCGAGTACGTCGGTGACGCGCGCTTCGCCGCTCCAGTGCGGCCGCATCCGTACCCGGACCGCGCCCGAGTGCCGGTGGTTGCGGTCGGCGAGCACCTCGTACGTCAGGTCTGTTGCGCGTCCGTCCTTCGCGGTCCAGGTGAGCGAGGTCCGCACCAGCCCGCGGCGCATGTCGAGGGACTGCTTGTAGTGCGAGACGCGGCCGGCCGGGGTGCCGGAGGAGAAGGTCTCGCCGTCCTTGCCGCCCGTGGCGACGTTCATACCGGTCCAGGTGGGGAGTGCGGCCAGGGCCTGCCGGTTCTTTGCGGTCTTCTGGTTGTGCGCGTAGAGACCGGAGACGAACGAGCCGTCGTAGCGCGGCGTGAACAGCGGCCAGCCGGACTTCTCGCCGCCCGCGCTGTAGCCCGAGCCGGACGGTGCGATGCGCTGGCCGAGGTAGCCGTTGCCGACGTAGGCGCGGTAGCTGTCCTCCGGATCCTTCTCGTGCGAGGTGAGCACCCAGCCGTCGGACCGGCCGGGCCCGTCGGCCGCGGGGGCAGGGGCAACGGCGCCCGGCGGGGCGGTGGTCGACGCCTGCGGCACTGCTGCCACAAGGGCGCAGGCGAGCAGCGGCAGCACCAGACGGGAATGGCGACGAGCGGGTCCGAACATGGACCGAAACTAAAGTTGTGAACACATCCAGTCAACAGGCCGCGCTTTTTCGTCAAACTCTTGAATGGGAGGCGTCCGTCGTCGTCCGTACCCCGGCCGACTGCTCCGTACCGCCCACGAAGACGCGCCACAGCCGGGCGTACTGCCCGTCCCGCGCCAGGAGTTCCTCGTGCGTGCCGTCCTCCGCGATCCGCCCGTGGTCCAGGACCACGACCCTGTCGGCGCGCGCGGCCGTCGTGAGGCGGTGCGCCACGACGAGCGTGGTGCGCCGTCCCGACAGCCGGTCCGTCGCCTGGTTCACCAGCGACTCCGTCGCCAGGTCGAGCGCCGCCGTCGCCTCGTCCAGCAGCAGGACGTCCGGGTCGACCAGCTCCGCGCGGGCCAGCGCGATGAGCTGCCGCTGGCCGGCGGACAGGTTGCGTCCGCGCTCGGAGACGGGGTGCAGATAGCCCCCGGTCAGGGTGGCGATCATGTCGTGGGCGCCCACCGCCCTTGCCGCCGCCTCGACTTGGGCGTCGCTCGCGTCGCTGCGTCCGTATGCGATGGCGTCGCGCACCGTGCCCGGGAAGAGGTACGGCTCCTGCGGTACGACGCCGAGCCGGTGCCGGTATGCGGGCAGGTCGAGCGTCCGCAGGTCCGCACCGTCCACGAGCACGGCGCCCGTCGTCGGGTCGTAGAACCGGGCGACCAGCTTGACGAGGGTGGACTTGCCCGCGCCCGTCTCACCGACGAACGCGACGGTCTGCCCAGCCGGAACGGTCAGGCGGACGCCGGAGAGCGCCTCCTCCTCGTGCGTGCCGCCCTCCGCGGTGGCGTAGCGGAAGTGCACGTCCTCGAAGGTGATCTCGCCGCGCAGCGTGCCCGGGTCGCGCGGGTCCGCGGGCGCCGGCGTGGTCGTCTCCTCACGCAGCAGCTGCTGGATGCGGCCGAGCGCGACCGACGCCTGCTGGTAGCCGTCGAAGACCTGGGAGAGCTGCTGCACCGGGGAGAAGAACAGCTCGATGTAGAGCAGATAGGCCACCAGTCCGCCCGCCGTGAGCGTCCCCTCGTCGATCCGTCCGGCCCCGACGACCAGCACCCCGGCCGTGGCCAGCGAGGCGAGCAGCTGCACGAAGGGGAAGTAGACCGAGATCAGCCACTGGCCGCGCACCCGCGCCTGCCGGTAGCCGTCGCTGCGCTCGGCGAACCGGGCGGTGCCGCGCCGTTCGCGCCGGAACGCCTGCACCATGCGCAGACCCGCGACGGACTCCTGCAGGTCGGCGTTGACGACGCTGACGCGCTCCCGCGCCAGCTCGTACGCCTTGACGCTGTGGCGGCGGAAGTAGACGGTCCCGACGATCAGGACCGGCAGCGTCGCGAAGACGACCATCGCAAGCTGCACGTCGAGCACGAACAGCGCGATGAGGATGCCGAGGAAGGTGAAGACGGAGACCACGGCGGTGACGAGGCCGGTCTGCAGAAACGTCGACAGCGCGTCCACGTCGGTCGTCATCCGGGTCATGACCGCACCGGCCAAGTGGCGCTCGTAGTAGTCGAGTCCGAGCCGCTGAAGCTGCGCGAAGATCTTCACCCGCAGCGCGTACAGGACCCGTTCGCCGGTGCGGCCCGTCAGCCGCATCGCGGCGTACTGCGCCGCCCACTGGCCCGTCACCACGACGAGCGCCAGCGCCGCGGCCGTCCAGACCGCCCCGAGTGCCGCCTTCTGGACGCCGTCGTCGATGCCGTTGCGGATCAGCACGGGCAGCGCCAGGCCGAAGGCCGCGTCGAGGGCGGCGAAAAGGAGCGCCACCGCGAGCGCCGCGCCGAAGCCGCGCAGCAGACGGCGCAGCCCGTAGGACCGCTCGGGGCGCTCCGCGCCCGCCTCGTCGACCTCCGGTACGTCCTCGGCCGGCGGCAACGCGGCCACGCGGGCGAGGAGTTCGGGGCTGCCGGGCATGGCGGCCAGCTCGGCGGCGAAACCGCCGGGGCGTCCGGCCTGCGCTCCTGCGAGGTCGCCGCGCCCCGAGGCGGTGGCGTCCTCCTCGGGCGAGGAGCCGCTCTCGCGCACCCACAGCTCGGGCGTGACGCCCGGCTCCACCGCGGCGGAAGAGGTGTCGCCCGTCCCGTCGTCGCCTGCGGCCACGGCGAGCCCCGCGGGGTCGCGCTCGACCTCGCCCAGTTCGTCGGGGTCGGTCAGCAGCCGGCGGTAGAGCGCGCAGCGCTCCGTCAGCTCCTCGTGCGTTCCGACGTCGGCGAGGCGCCCGCGGTCGAGTACGGCGATCCGGTCGGCGAGGGCGAGCGTGGACTGCCTGTGCGCGATGAGCAGCGTCGTACGGCCCGCCATCACGCTGCGCAGCGCCTCGTGGATCTCGTACTCGACATGTGCGTCCACTGCGGACGTCGCGTCGTCCAGGAGCAGCAGCCGCGGATCGGTGAGTACGGCGCGGGCGAGGGCGATGCGCTGGCGCTGGCCCCCGGAGAGGGTCAGGCCCTGTTCGCCGACGGTGGTGTCGTAGCCGTCGGGCAGTTCACGGATGAAGCCGTCGGCCTGTGCGATGCGGGCGGCGGCGGTGATCTGTTCGTCCGTCGCGTCGGGTGAGCCGTAGGCGATGTTCTCGCGGATGGAGTCGGAGAAGAGAAAGCTGTTCTCCGGTACGAGCCCGATCGCGGAGCGGAGCGACCCGATCGTCAGATCGCGCACGTCGTGTCCGCCGACCCGTACGGCACCGCCCGTCACGTCGTAGTAGCGGGGCAGCAGCATGGCCAGCGTGGACTTGCCGCTGCCGCTGGAACCGACGACGGCCACGGTCTCGCCGGGCTCCACGCGCAGCCGGAAGCCGTCGAGGACGGTGCCGCGGGCGGCGGGCGCACGGGAGCCGCCGTGAGCGGCGTCGCCGTCGGCGGCGTCACCCTGGGTGTCGTCGCCCGCCGGCTCGTCCTGACGTTCGTAACCGAAGCTGACGTCGTCGAACTCCACGGAGGCCTCGGCGCCGGCGGGCAGCTCACGTGCGTCCGGGCGCTCGCTCATCTGCGGCTCGGTGTCGATGAGTTCGTAGACCCGCTCGACGCCGGCGCGCGCCTGCTGCCCGACCGTCAGCATCATCGCGAGCATCCGCACGGGCCCGACGAGCTGCGCGAGATATGTGGAGAAGGCGACGAACGTGCCGAGGGTGATCTCCCCCTGCGTCGCCATCCAGCCGCCCAGCGCCAGCATGCCGACCTGCCCCAGGGACGGCACGCTCTGCAGGGCGGGCGTGTAGCGGGAGTTGAGACGTACGGTGCGCATCCGCGCGGCGAACAGTTCACGGCTGATGTCGCGCAGCTTGCGCTTCTCCTGCTCCTCCTGCCCGAAGCCCTTCACCACGCGCACTCCGGTGACCGCGCCCTCGACGACGGAGGCGACGGCACCGGCCTGCTGCTGGGCATACCAGGTGGCCGGGAAGAGCCGGGTCCGGCTGAGGTTCGCGATCCACCACAGCGCCGGGAAGACGGCGAGCGAGACGAGCGTGAGCATCGGGGAGAGCACGATCATCACGACGAGCGCGACGGCGAAGAGCAGCACGTTCCCGATCATCATCGGCAGCATGAACAGCAGGCTCTGCACCAGCTGCAGATCGCTCGTACCGCGTCCGACGACCTGCCCCGTCGACAGCTCGTCCTGGCTGCGCCCGTCGAGGCGGATGATCGCGCGGTACATCTCGGTGCGCAGGTCGTGCTGTACGTCGAGAGCGAGCCGCCCGCCGTAGTACCGGCGGGCGTAGGTGAGGACGTAGACGGCGGCCGCGGCGAGCAGCAGCAGCCCGATCCACAGGGCGAGACCGCCGCCGTTCCCGACGACCACGTCGTCGATGATCACCTTGGTGAGCAGCGGGACGAGCGCCATGACGCCCATTCCGGCCAGCGAGGCGCCGACGGCCAGCACGACGGCGCGCTTGTAGCGCCAGCAGTACGCCGTGAGCCGCCTGGCCCAGCCCTGCGGGGACTGCGGAGCCGGAGCCTCCTGGCCCTCCGGGTGCTCCTGGACCTCCGGGTCCTCCCGGTCTTGCGGACCGTCCGGGTCCTGCGGGCTCGCCTGGACGGTCCCGCTCTCTCGACGCGGCCCGCTCTGCCCGGTCCCCTTGGTCAGCAGGTCCTGGCGCTCCGGCTCGCCCTCGGCCGGTTCCGTCCCCGTGTCCGTCGTCACCTGTGCCCTCGCTTCCTTCCCGCTGCGCGCAGCGCGCAGTGGACGCCGCAAGACTCCAACGTCCCGGTGCGCGGGATTTCATCCCGGCGCAACGATCCGGGCCGAAGAGGGGACTTTCGTCCTAGGCCCGCGGACCAGGAGAAACGGAGGGAGCAGGTCCGCAAACGACAACCGGGGCGGCCGGGAGAGCGGGGGGCTCTCCCGGCCGCCCCGGCGGGGACGTCCATGGAATGCTGACAGGTGGCACCCCCCACAGGGCCAGCGCTGTCGCCGTCATGTGTCGTCCCCATCCCGCGGGACCGCAGTGGGAAGTCTGTCGGGAACTTTCACGAGATGCACATCCCACCCACCAGATTCAGTAACGTTTCGTGTTAAACCACGTTCGCACAGTTACCGCTTACTGTGTGTGAGTGCGGTCACACGCACCGCTTTCACCAGCCACGTTCCAGTGGCTCGAAATCGTCCGGGTAGGCACGGTGTGCAAGCAAGCGCATACACACCGTCCCCAATACGGCTGGAAACAGCCCCATGTGCGTCTCTCGAACCACTTGTCGAACTGAAACCGCCGACGTTCCCCCAGGACACACGCGACCCCTACCGCCCCGTCCGTCCCGCGGCGATCTGCCGGGCCATGACCGTGGTCAGTTCGTACGCCGTGTGCGAGGCGGCCACCGAAGTGATCTCCGCGTGGTCGTAGGCGGGAGCGACCTCCACCAGGTCGGCGGAGACGAGACGGCAGTCCGCGAGGCCGCGGATGATCTCGAGCAGTTCGCGTGAGGTCAGGCCGCCGGCCTCGGGGGTGCCCGTGCCCGGTGCGTGCGCCGGGTCCAGGACGTCGATGTCCACCGAGATGTAGAGCGGCCTGTCGCCGACGCGCTGCCGCAGCTGGTCGGTGACCTCGTCGACTCCGCGGCGCATCACGTCGGCGGACGTGACGATGCCGAAGCCCATCCTCTCGTCCTCGTCCAGGTCCTTGCGGCCGTAGAGCGGGCCGCGCGTGCCGACGTGCGAGACGGCGGAGGTGTCCAGCAGCCCCTCCTCGAACGCCCGCCGGAACGGGGTGCCGTGCGTGTAGGCCGCGCCGAAGTAGGTGTCCCAGGTGTCCAGATGGGCGTCGAAGTGGAGGAGCGCGACGGGGCCGTGCTTCCGTACGACCGAACGCAGCAGCGGAAGCGCGATGGTGTGGTCGCCGCCGAGCGTCATCAGCCGCGCACCGGTGTCGAGCAGGCCGTCGGCGGCCTCCTGCACCGTCTCCACCGCCTCACCGATGTCGAACGGGTTCGCCGCGATGTCCCCAGCGTCGGCGACCTGCGCGAGCGCGAAGGGCGCGGCCTCCTGCGCCGGGTTGTACGGGCGCAGCAGCCGGGAGGCCTCGCGGATCGCGTTCCCCCCGAAGCGCGCGCCCGGCCGGTAGGAGACCCCCGTGTCGAAGGGGACGCCGACGACCGCGACGTCCGCGGTGCCCCCGGTCTCGTCCAGGCGCGGAAGCCGCGCGAACGTGGCGGGACCCGCGAAGCGCGGCACCCGCGAGCTGTCCACCGGGCCGACTGGCTCCGGCCGCGGCGTCCCTTCCCGCTGCGGGGCGGGCTGCTGGTGCTGTCCGTGCTGATCGGCTGTGCTCATGGGCGCGAGGCTAGACGCCGGGAGCACTCCCTCTCGTTGGACGTAACCGGAAGCGCGGGCCGCCGACTTGTCCGCGGCGTACAGGTGTGCCCGTGCCGGCAGGGTCCGGCCGGCCGAGGGCGCGCCTGCAGCGCCCGGTGCCGCAGGGGTGACAATGAGCGCATGCCCATATTCGCTCCCGCCGCCGCACCGGCCAGATCCGAGCTGATCGAGCACCTCGTACGCACCCGTATCGCCGGTGACGTGGCCACCCCCCGCGAGAACAACCTCTCCCACTACCGCAAACTCGCCAACGGCGACCGGCACTACTGGCTCGGTCTCGAACTCGGCGACCGCTGGCAGGACGAGCAGGACGTACTGGCGGTGATGGCGGAGCGCTGCGGCGTCGTCGACGACCCGGACCACCGCAGCGGCCAGGACACCATCGACCCCGAGCTGACGGTGGGTGCCCTGGACCGGGCGGCCGCCGAGCTGCGCAAGGCGGCGGAGGCGCGTCAGCGGGTGCTCTTCGCGACGGGGCACCCTGGGGCGCTGCTCGACATGCACGGTGCGCTCGCGCAGTCGCTCCACGACGCCGGCTGCGACATCGTCCGCGTACCGCTGGGCACGTACACGGACGAAGGCGTGGTCGTGCAGTTCGGCGGGGTGGCGGTTCACGAGCGTGCCGCGTCCCTGTGGCACACCCACTCCCCCGCCCCGATGGCCGCCGTGCTGGACAAGCTGCGCCGTACCGGGCAGGCGCCGCCCGACCTGGTCGTCGCCGACCACGGCTGGGCGGGGTACGCAGGGGAGCAGGGCATCGACACCGTGGGCTTCGCGGACTGCAACGACCCCGCGCTCTTCCTCGGCGAGGCCGAGGACACGCTCGCGGTCACCGTGCCGCTCGACGACCACGTCGCCGACCCGCGTTTCTACGAGCCCATGACCGCGTATCTGCTGGCGGGGGCGCGGCCCGGTACCGAGTGACCGCGGCAGCGGGCACGGTCCTCGCTCGCGCCGCCGGCCGGCGGCGGGAAAACCGATTGCTCCGCTCCGTCGCCTCCGCATAGCGTCGTGACCATGTCCGCAGCCACTCAGGCGATCATCAACGGTGTCAGCGCCGACGCGCGTGGCACCGGCTGGGGATCGCCCCAGCTCGTCATCCGCCCGCGCGCCCGGCGCCCGGCCCTGGCCATCCGCCAGGACGCCTGAGGCGCACCCGGCTTCCGGGCTCCGCGACTTACGGCTCCGGCTTCCGGCTCCGGCTTCCGGCTCACATCCGGCGTCTCCTCCGGCCTCCCGCGCCGGCGGTTCCGCCCGTCCGCTGCCGCTGCCCCGCCGCCCGCCGCCCGCCGCCGTACGACCCGGCCGTACGACCCCGCCTTACGCCTCCACGTCGCGTCCGCGCATGTGCCCAGGGCCTCCGGTGTCCCCATCGACCGGACAGGCCCGGCGGAGTCATGCCGTACGAACCCCGTACAGCTCAGCCTTCACGTCTCGCACGCCGCGCTCATCGCACACACGTGCGCGCACCCGCACGCCGCCGCGCCTGTCCTCACACACCAGAGGACTTCGCCGTGGCACGCCGCCGCAAGACGCTCTCCCAGAACTTCCTCCACGACACCGCCGCCGTACGCCGCATCGTCCGCGCCGGCGCAATCCGCCCGGACGCCCTCGTCGTCGAACCAGGCGCCGGACAAGGGGCGTTGACGCGCCATCTGGCCACCGGCGGCCGACGTGTCATCGCGTACGAGATCGACCCGGCACTCGCCGCACACCTCTCCCGCCGCCTCGGCGACCGGCCCGGACTGCGCCTGGTGCACGGCGACTTCCTGCGCGCACGCGCACCGCGCGAGCCGTTCGCCGTGGTGGGCAACATCCCCTACTCCCGCACCACCGACATCGTCCGCTGGTGTCTCGCCGCGCCACAGCTGACGTCGGCCACGCTGCTCACCCAGCTCGAATACGCCCGCAAGTTCACCGGGGACCGGGGACGCTGGCCGCTGCTGACCGTGAGCACCTGGCCGGAGTTCGAGTGGCGTCTGCTGGGACGGGTCGGCCGCGAGTCGTTCACACCCGTGCCGCGCACCGACTCCGCCGTGCTGCGGATCGAACGCCGCGCCCGGCCCCTGCTGCCGCCGGGCCGGCTGCACGCCTACCGGGGCTTCGTCGCGCACGGCTTCACCGGAGTCGGCGGCTCGCTCGCGGCGACGCTGTCGAGGCGGCACCGTACGGGCCGGGTCCGCGCCGCATTCGCACGTGCGGACGCCGACGCCTCCGCACCGGTCGGGCTGGTGACACCGCACCAGTGGCTGACCCTCTTCGCGGAACTGGCCGGGCGGTGAACCGCGGCACTGGACGGGCGCTCAACTCCCGTGCGGCGCACGGCTCGTGCCCTGCGCCGCGCCCCGGCCGCCCCCGCTCACGCTCTCGCGGTCACTCCTGGCCGCGCGGGACCCGTACGACGCCCTCCTGGATCACCGACACCGCGAGCCGCCCGTCACGCGTGAAGATCCGGCCGTGGCCGAGGCCGCGTCCTCCTTGCGCCGTGGGGCTGACCTGGTCGTAGAGGAGCCATTCGTCCGCGCGGAAGGGCCGGTGGAACCACATCGCGTGGTCCAGGCTCGCCCCGACGACGTCGCCGACCGCCCAGCCGCCCCGGCCGTGCGCCAGCAGCACCGAGTCCAGCAGTGTCATGTCGGAGACGTACGTGGCGAGACAGATGTGCAGCATCGGGTCGTCAAGCGGCCCGTCCAGCTTGCCGTTCGTACGGAACCAGACCTGCGAGCGCGGCTCCCGCGGCTCCCCGGCACTCGCGAACGGAGGCTCGCGCACGTACCGCAGATCGACGGCGGCACGCGCCTTCATCAGCCGCTGCGGCACGTCGGAGCCGCGGAAGAGGGCGGCATACCGGGGCATCATGTCCTCGGCCGTCGGCAACGTCTCCGGGTCGGGAGCCTGCGGCATCGGGTCCTGGTGCTCCAGCCCTTCCTCGTACGTCTGGAAGGAACTGGAGAGATGGAAGATCGGCTGCCCGTGCTGGACGGCCACGACCCGGCGGGTGGTGAAGGACCGTCCGTCGCGGATGCGGTCGACGGTGTAGACGATCGGGGCGCCCGGGTCGCCGGGGCGCAGGAAGTACGAGTGCAGGGAGTGCGGAAGACGCCCCTCGGGGACGGTCCGGCACGCGGCGACGAGCGCCTGCGCCGCGACCTGTCCGCCGAACACCCGGGGAACGACGGCCTCCCGGCTGTCGCCCCGGTAGATGTCCTGTTCGACCCGCTCCAGATCGAGCAGGTCGATCAGGGACGTCAGTTCATGGCTCATGCCGGCGATTGTGCCCGTGGCGGGCCGCCCTCCGTTACGGCACAGATCACAATCCGGAGTGAAGCGTTCCGGATCACAGCCGGCGGACTCGCGGCCGGCCGGCTCACGGTCCTCCGGCTCACGGTCGTCAGAGCCCCATCGACTTGGCCACGATCGAGCGCATGACCTCGCTGGTGCCGCCGTAGATGCGCGAGACGCGGGTGTCCGCGTACAGGCTCGCGATCGGGTACTCCAGCATGTAGCCGTAACCGCCGTGCAGCTGCAGGCACTTGTCGATTACGCGGGCCGCCAGTTCGGTGGTGAACAGCTTCGCCGAGGCGGCGTCCGCGGCGGTCAGATCGTCCGCGTCCAGCGCCTCCAGGGCCCGGTCGCACACGGCCTGCATGGCGTCGACGTCGGCCTTGCAGTCGGCAAGCACGAACTTGGTGTTCTGGAACGAGGCGACCTCACGGCCGAAGACCGTGCGGTCGTTCACGTACTCGTGCGCGAACCGCACCGCGGCGGCGGACATCGCGTACGCGCCGATGGCGATGCCCAGGCGCTCCTGCGGCAGATTGTGCGTGAGGTAGCTGAACGCCTTGCCCGGCTCGCCGAGCATGTCCTCGACCGGCACCTTGACGTCGGTGAAGGAGAGTTCGGCGGTGTCGGAGGCGCGCAGGCCCAGCTTGTCGAGCTTCCGGCCGACCGCGTACCCCTCGCTCCTGGCGTCGACGACGAGGATGGAGATGCCGCCGCGACGGTCCTCGGGGTCGGGCGGCGACGTACGGCAGCAGACCAGCACCCGGTCGGCCTGGACGCCGCCGGTGATGAAGGTCTTGGCGCCGTTGAGCACGTAGTGCTTGCCGTCCTCCGACAGCCTGGCCGTGGTCTTCATGCCCGCGAGGTCGGAGCCGGTGCCGGGCTCGGTCATGGCGATGGCGGTCATCATGTCGCCGGAGACGAAGGAGGGCAGCCAGCGCCGCTTCTGCTCCTCGTTCCCGTACTTGAGTATGTAGGGCAGGCACAGCGCCGTATGGACGCTGGAGCCGCCGAAGCTGACGCCGGCGCGCGCGCACTCCTCGGTGATCACGGCGTTGAACTTGAAGCTGTCCTCACCCGCGCCGCCGTACTCCTCGGGGACCTCGATGCCGAAGACGCCCAGCTCGCCGAGCTTCTTGTAGAACTCCCTCGGGACATGGCCCTGTTCGGCCCACTCCTGGTAGTTGGGTACGGCCTCGGCCTGGATGAAGTCACGGATGGTCTGACGGAACGCCTCGTGATCCTCGTCGAAAACCGTGCGTCGCACTGGCACGCCTCCTCATGTCCCGCTTCGTCGCGCGCCAGCCGCCGGATCTGGGCTTTCGACGTTGGCTAAGCGCTTGCTCAGTCAACCAAGCTACCCACGGGTCAGCCGCGCTGTCCAGAGGTCGTACCCACGGGGGCGGCGGCGTCACCGGCACCCGTACGGCCGCCTCCGCCTCCGTCCTTGTCCCGGCCCCTGCCTCCGTCCTCGGCCGGGGCCGCGGCCAGGGCGCCCCGCGCGAGCCGGTGCAGCAGCGCGGCCGTGGTCTCTCTGTCGGGCAGGGCGGACGAACCACTCAGGTGGGGCGTGGAGTTGAGGAGCCCGAAGACCGTGTGCACCGCGACGCGGGCCTCCAGCGACGTCAGCTCCGGGTAGATCGCGCGCACCGCGTCCACCCACAGCTCGACATACTGCCGCTGCAGCTTGCGCACCTGCTTGCGGTCGCTCTCGCGGAGCCTGTCCAGCTCGCGGTCGTGGAGCGTGATCAGTGAACGGTCGTCGAGGGCGAAGTCGATGTGCCCGGCGATGAGCGCGTCGAGGGCGGCCTCCGGGGCGAGGCCCGCCGCGGCCGACTCCTCCACCCGCATACGCCCGCCCTCGTGCAGCCGCTCGCTGATGCCCACGAGGAGCTCGGCGAGCATCGCGTCCTTGCCCGCGAAGTGCCGGTAGAGGCCGGGACCGCTGATGCCGACCGCGGCCCCTATCTCGTCGACACCGACGCCGTGGAAGCCGCGCTCGGCGAAGAGACGGGCAGCCTCCCGCAGGATCTGCTCGCGGCGGGTGGGGGTGGACCCCGTCTGCGTGCTCATGAATCCATTCTAGACAGGAGGGTTAGCGAGCGTTAACCTGGTGGACAGTGGTTAATGGCCGTTAACCGCCGCCCAATAACAGGTACGAGTAATAGGCACGCGTAACAGGCACGAGCAGGCACGAGCCGAGCACGAGCCGGTACCAGGCGGCAGAAGGAGCGAGGGGGCGCGAGGTGAGGCACGAGCAGCCGCAACCCGCTGCGGGGCGTACGGGCGTCCCTGAGGCGGTATCGGGAGTGGCCGGGCCGGCGCCGGCGCTCGCCGGCAACACCGACACGGCCTCCGAGGCCTGCCGGTCGAACGAGGCGGCGCACCGCGAGCTGGCCGCACAGCTGCGGGAGAAGCTGGCAGCCGCCAGGCTGGGCGGCGGCGAGCGGGCCCGCGCACGGCACACCGAGCGGGGCAAGCTCCTCCCCCGCGACCGCGTGGACACGCTGCTCGACCCGGGCTCGCCCTTCCTGGAGATCGCGCCCCTCGCGGCGGACGGGATGTACGGAGGGGCGGCGCCGGCCGCGGGTGTGATCGCGGGTATCGGCCGGGTCTCCGGGCGCGAGGTGGTCGTCGTCGCCAACGACGCCACGGTCAAGGGCGGCACGTATTACCCGATGACGGTCAAGAAGCATCTGCGGGCCCAGGAGATTGCCCTGGAGAACAGGCTGCCCTGCGTCTATCTCGTCGACTCGGGCGGCGCGTTCCTGCCGATGCAGGACGACGTCTTCCCCGACCGGGAGCACTTCGGCCGGATCTTCTACAACCAGGCACGCATGTCGGGGGCGGGCATTCCGCAGATCGCCGCGGTGCTCGGCTCGTGCACTGCCGGCGGTGCGTACGTACCGGCGATGAGCGACGAGGCGGTGATCGTGCGCAGCCAGGGCACGATCTTCCTGGGCGGTCCGCCGCTGGTGAAGGCCGCCACCGGCGAGGTCGTCACCGCCGAGGAGCTCGGCGGCGGCGAGGTGCACAGCCGGATCTCCGGTGTGACGGACCATCTCGCCGAGGACGACGCCCATGCGCTGCGGATCGTCCGGCACATCGCGGGCACTCTGCCCGAGCGCGGGGCGCTGCCGTGGTCGGTGCTCCCTTCGCAGCCGCCGGCCGTCGACCCTTCGGGGCTCTACGGCGCGGTGCCCGTCGATTCGCGCACGCCGTACGACGTGCGCGAGGTGATCGCCCGCGTGGTGGACGGCTCGCGGTTCCAGGAGTTCAAGGCCGAGTTCGGGACGACGCTGGTCACCGGCTTCGCCCGTGTCCACGGCCATCCGGTCGGCATCGTCGCCAACAACGGCATCCTCTTCTCCGAATCGGCCCAGAAGGGCGCGCACTTCATCGAGCTGTGCGACCAGCGCGGCATCCCGCTGCTCTTCCTGCAGAACATCTCCGGCTTCATGGTCGGCAGGGATTACGAGGCGGGCGGAATCGCCAAGCACGGCGCCAAGATGGTGACCGCCGTGGCCTGCACGAGGGTGCCGAAGCTGACGGTCGTCATAGGCGGTTCGTACGGCGCGGGGAACTACTCGATGTGCGGCCGCGCATACAGCCCCCGCTTCCTGTGGATGTGGCCGAACGCGAAGATCTCCGTGATGGGCGGGGAGCAGGCCGCCGCCGTACTGGCGACCGTCAAGCGCGACCAGCTGGAGGCGCGCGGCGAGGAGTGGAGCACCGAGGAGGAGGCGGAGTTCCGCGCCCCGGTGCGCGCCCAGTACGAGGAGCAGGGCAACGCCTATTACGCGACGGCCAGGCTGTGGGACGACGGCGTGATCGACCCGCTGGAGACGCGCACGGTGCTGGGCCTCGCGCTCACCGCCTGCGCCAACGCACCGCTGCCGGCGAAGGATTCCGCAGGGCCCGCCTTCGGCGTCTTCCGCATGTGAGGGGCTGCATTGTGAGGGATGGGACAGTGACCATGTTCGACACCGTGCTGGTTGCCAACCGCGGCGAGATCGCGGTGCGCGTTATCCGCACCCTGCGGCAACTGGGCATCACCTCCGTCGCGGTCTTCAGCGACGCGGACGCCGACGCCCGCCATGTGCGGGAGGCGGACAGGGCGGTGCGCATCGGGCCCGCGCAGGCCGCGTCCAGCTATCTGTCGGCGGAGCGGCTGCTGCGGGCCGCGGCACGCACCGGTGCGCAGGCCGTCCACCCGGGTTACGGCTTCCTCGCGGAGAACGCCCCCTTCGCGCAGGCCTGTTCGGATGCCGGCCTTGTCTTCGTCGGCCCCCCGGCCCCCGCCATCGAGCTGATGGGCGACAAGATCCGCGCCAAGGAGACGGTGCGGGCGGCGGGCGTCCCGGTCGTGCCCGGCTCCTCCGGCTCGGGTCTGAGCGATGCCGAACTGGCCGCCGCAGCACGGGAGATCGGCATGCCCGTGCTGCTGAAGCCCTCGGCGGGCGGCGGCGGCAAGGGCATGCGCCTGGTGCGCGACGCCGCGGCCCTGCCGGACGAGATCGCGGCGGCGAGGCGCGAGGCCCTGGGCTCCTTCGGTGACGACACCTTGCTGGTGGAGCGCTGGATCGACTCCCCGCGCCACATCGAGATCCAGGTGCTCGCCGACGGGCACGGCAATGTGGTGCATCTCGGCGAGCGCGAGTGCTCTCTGCAGCGCCGCCACCAGAAGATCATCGAGGAGGCCCCGAGTCCGCTGCTGGACGAGGCGACGCGGGCCGCGATGGGCGAGGCCGCCGTGGACGCCGCCCGCTCCTGCGGGTACCGCGGCGCGGGCACGGTGGAGTTCATCGTCCCGGGCGGCGGGCCCTCCCCGCACGAGGGCGGCAGCCCCCGCCCGTACTACTTCATGGAGATGAACACGCGCCTCCAGGTCGAGCATCCCGTCACGGAAATGATCACGGGCGTGGATCTGGTCGAGTGGCAGCTGCGGGTCGCCGCCGGAGAGCCGCTGCCCTTCGGCCAGGCCGGCATCGCTCTGAGCGGTCATGCGGTCGAGGCGCGCATCTGCGCCGAGACGGCCCTGCTCCAGGGGGACAGGGTGGACTTCCTGCCTTCGGCGGGCACGGTGCTGCTGCTCCGGGAGGCCGAAGGCCAGGGCGTACGCACGGACTCCGGGCTGCTGCCGGGCACCGAGGTGGGCACGACGTACGACCCGATGCTCGCCAAGGTCATCGCCCACGGCCCGGATCGGCCCACGGCGCTGCGCAGGCTGCGGGCGGCCCTCGCGGAGACGACGGTGCTCGGCGTGGAGACCAACACCGGTTTCCTGCGACGGCTCTCGGGACATCCCGACGTCGCCGCGGGCGCCCTCGACACCGGCCTGGTCGACCGCACGGCTGCCTCGCTGGTGCCCCGTGAGGTCCCCGAAGAGATCTATGCGGCGGCCGCCTTGCTGCGCCACGCGGCACTCGAACCTGAAGCGTCCACGACTGCCTGGACGGACCCGTTCTCGGTGCCTTCGGGCTGGCGCCTCGGCGGTGAACCGGCTTGGACGGCACACCACTTGCGCGTACCGGGGCACGACCCTGTCGCCGTCCGCGTACGGGGGCCGGCGCGCGACGCGCAGGTCCGGGTCGGCGACGGCGAGCCCCGCGCGGCCCGGCTCGTCGACGGGGGCGCAGCGCACGGGTTGCACGTCGAATGGGACGGCACCACCCTCCGGCTGGCCCACGCCGCCTCCGCCTCGGGCCACTGGCTCGGCCGCGCCGGCGACAGCTGGCACATGCAGGACCACGACCCGGTGGCGGCCGCCCTGCGCGGCGGTGCCGGGGCACACGGCGCGGACGCGCTGACCGCGCCCATGCCCGGCACGGTCACCGTGGTGAAGGCCGCCGCCGGCGACAAGGTGACGGCGGGCCAGAGCCTGCTCGTCGTCGAGGCGATGAAGATGGAGCACGTCATCACCGCCCCCTGCGACGGCACCGTCACCGAACTGGACGTCACGGCGGGAAGCACCGTCGCCATGGACCAGGTGCTCGCCGTCGTCGAGCCGCATCCCACCCCGGAAGTCACCGGGGAAACGGAGACGGCGCAGGAGCAGGAGAAGGAGGTGGAGGTGTGATCGAGGGTCTTCCCATGCGGTTCACCGGCGACGGCCTCCCGTCGCGGGTGCGCATCCACGAAGTCGGCCCCCGCGACGGCCTGCAGAACGAGCAGGCGACCGTCCCCGTCGAGGTGAAGTCCGAGTTCATCCACCGGCTGCGCAAGGCGGGGCTGACGACCGTCGAAGCGACGAGCTTCGTGCACCCCAAGTGGGTTCCCCAACTCGCCGACGCCGAGGAGCTGATGCCACTCCTCGCCGACCTCCCGGACGACCTGCGGCTGCCGGTGCTGGTGCCCAACGCACGCGGCCTCGACCGCGCCTTCGCCCACGGCTGCCGGCACATCGCCGTCTTCGCGAGCGCCACGGAGTCCTTCGCGAGCGCCAACCTCAACCGCTCCCTGGACGAGTCCCTGGCGATGTTCGAGCCGGTGGTCGCCCGCGCCAAGGCGGAGGGGCTGTGGGTGCGCGGCTATGTGTCCATGTGCTTCGGCGACCCGTGGGAGGGCTCCGTTCCGCCCGCGCAAGTCGTCGGAGTGTGCCGCGCGCTGCTGGACATGGGCTGTGACGAGCTGAGCCTCGGCGACACCATCGGCGTCGCCACGCCCGGTCATGTCGCGGCGCTGCTCGGCGAGCTGGCCACCGCCGGGGTGCCCGCGGCCCGTACGGCAGTCCACTTCCACGACACCTACGGCCAGGCCCTGTCCAACACCCTCACCGCGCTCCAGCACGGCGTGACCACCGTCGACGCCTCCGCGGGCGGCCTCGGCGGCTGCCCGTACGCGAAGAGCGCCACCGGAAACCTCGCCACAGAGGACCTCGTCTGGATGCTGCAAGGCCTCGGCATCGAGACCGGGGTCGACCTCGCCCGTCTGACGGCCACAAGCGGCTGGATGGCGGACCGGCTGGGCCGTCCCAGCCCTTCACGCACCGTGCGCGCGCTCACCGGCGCCGGCACGGATGCCGGCTCCCGTCCGAACTCCCACAAGGAGCAGTGACCACCATGTCTCTCGACCACCGTCTCTCCTCCGAGCACGAGGAACTCCGCCGCACCGTCGAGGAGTTCGCGCAGAAGGTCGTCGCGCCGAAGATCGGCGAGTTCTACGAGCGGCACGAGTTCCCGTACGAAATCGTGCGCCAGATGGGCGAGATGGGCCTGTTCGGGCTTCCCTTCCCAGAGGAGTACGGCGGCATGGGCGGCGACTATCTCGCGCTCTGCCTCGCCCTGGAGGAGCTCGCCCGTGTGGACTCCTCGGTGGCCATCACCCTGGAGGCCGGCGTCTCCCTCGGCGCCATGCCCGTCTTCCGCTTCGGCACCGAGGAGCAGAAGCGCGAGTGGCTGCCCCGGCTCTGCTCCGGCGAGATGCTGGGCGCGTTCGGCCTGACCGAACCGGAATGCGGTTCGGATGCCGGCGGCACCCGCACGACGGCGGAGCGGGACGGGAAGACCGGAGAGTGGGTGATCAACGGCTCGAAGTGCTTCATCACCAACTCCGGTACGGACATCACCGGTCTGGTCACCGTCACGGCCGTCACGGGGCGCAAGGAGGACGGTTCGCCGCGGATCTCGACGATCATCGTGCCGTCCGGCACCCCGGGCTTCACGGTCGCCGCCCCCTACTCGAAGGTCGGCTGGAACGCCTCGGACACCCGCGAGCTGTCCTTCTCCGACGTACGGGTCCCGGAGGCGAATCTGCTGGGTGAGGAGGGCCGCGGCTACGCCCAGTTCCTGCGCATCCTCGACGAAGGCCGGATCGCCATCTCCGCGCTGGCCACAGGGCTCGCGCAGGGCTGCGTCGACGAGTCCGTCAGCTATGCCAACACCCGGCAGGCGTTCGGCAAGCCGATCGGCGCCAACCAGGCGATCCAGTTCAAGGTGGCCGACATGGAGATGCGGGCGCACACGGCCCGGATCGCCTGGCGTGACGCGGCGTCCCGGCTGATTCTCGGCGAACCGTTCAAGAAGGAGGCGGCGCTGGCGAAGCTGTACTCCTCGGAGATCGCCGTCACCAACGCCCGCGAGGCCACCCAGATCCACGGCGGCTACGGCTTCATGAACGAATACCCGGTGGCCCGCATGTGGCGCGACTCCAAGATCCTGGAGATCGGCGAGGGCACCAGCGAGGTCCAGCGGATGCTGGTGGCCAGGGAGCTCGGCGTCGGATAGTCGCGCGCGGCGAAGACCATCCAGCACACGGGGCACTCAGGGCCCGGCCCGGCCCCTGAGTGCTCCGTCCCTCTCCAAGGGCGACGCGGAAACCTCGCGGCCGCACAGCCGCCCGGCCCGCCCGGCCCTACCGCCGCCCCGCGTACCGCCGTGCGCTCAGTCGCTCCCGCCCGGCCAAGGCACCTGCGGCGAGCGCCAGTACTCCATGCCCAACTGCTCCCAGCGCGGCCCCTGTTCGGCCAGCCGTTCCCGGTAGCCGTCCCAGCCGAGTGCCGACTCGGGCGACCAGCCCAGCTCCGCGATGCCGGGAAGCCGGGGGAACGCCATGAACTCGATGTGCTCGCTTTTCTCCAGCGTCTCCGACCACAGCGGCGCCTCGACCCCCAGCACGGCGCCGGCGGGCGCGCCCTTGATGTAGCTGCCGGGTTCCCAGGCGTACGACTGCTCGGCCTCCACATAGCCCGCCCAGTGCAGCCCGAGCGGCGTGTCCTCGTTGTACTGCATGTCGAGATACGCATGGTCGGCGGGCGAGAGGATCAGTTTCGTCCCCTTCTTCGCCGCCTCCACGACCTCCGGTTCGTCCGCGGCCCCGCTCGTCCCCCAGTACTGCGCCACGGCGCCCTCGGCCGGCTTCGCCCCTGTGAGCTGGTGCCAGCCGATCACCGTCTTGCCGTACTTGGCGACGGTCTTCTGCGCCCGCTCCATGAAGGCGACATAATCCTCGTGGCTCGTCGAGTGCGCCTCGTCGCCGCCGATGTGCAGATAGCGGCCCGGCGTCATCGCGGCCAGCTCACGCACCACGTCGTCCACGAAGTCGTACGTCACGTCGAGCGGCACGCACAGCGAGCTGAAGCCCACCTCGGTGCCCGTGTAGCGGGGCGGTGCGACTCCGTCGCAGTTGAGCTCCGCGTACGAGGCGAGCGCGGCGTTGGTGTGCCCCGGCATGTCGATCTCGGGTACGACGGTCAGCTCGTGCTCGTCGGCGTAGCGGAGGATCTCCCGGTAGTCGGCCTTGGTGTAGTAGCCGCCGGGGCCGCCGCCGACCTCCGTTCCGCCGCCGTACGTCGCCAGCCGCGGCCAGGAATCGATGGCGATCCGCCAGCCCTGGTCGTCGGAGAGATGCAGATGCAGCTTGTTGATCTTGTACATGGCGAGCTGGTCGATGTAGCGCTTCACCTCCTCGACGCTGAAGAAGTGCCGCGAGACATCGAGCATCGCGCCGCGGTAGGCGTACCGCGGCCGGTCGGTGACCGTGCCGCCCGCCACCTGCCACGGCCCGGGCTGCTCCGTACGCGACTCGATCTGCGGGGGCAGCAACTGACGCAGCGTCTGCATCCCGTGGAAGAGCCCCGCACCGGTGGGTGCGGTGATCACGGCCGCCTGCGTGGAGACCTTCAGCCGGTAACCCTCGGCGCCCAGCCCGGACTTGCCGGACTTGCCGCCCGCGAGCCGCAGTTGGATGCCGTCGCGGCCGGGCCGCGTGGTGACGGGCAGCGGGTATCCGGTGGACGGGCGCAGCAGCCCGGCCAGTTGGTCCCCGACGCGACGCGCCTCGCCGGAGGAGCCGGTCACGCGGATGACCGTCCGCTCCGTGATGGTGAAGGCCCCGCCGCCCTCCCGTACGGACTCGGGCGCCGGCACCACCTGGTCCAGCGGCGTGGGCTTCCGCTCCTGGGACCCGGGGCCCTCGGCGGCCACGGCCGCGGTCGAGCCGGGCAGGACGGTGACGAGGAGAGCGGCGCACAGCAGCAGCGGCCGGATTCGTCTCACGGACGGTCCCTTCGGTGGGCGTCGTGCATGGGGCCCACACGGCGTAGCCGCGCGGGCCGGGGCATGTGCGTGGTGCAGACGAACGGTCACACGTGTATCGCGCCCCTCACGCCGGGTCAAGGTGTAGACCACTCGCCGCGGGCCACGGGGCAGACGAGCTCGCGGCCCGCGCCCGGTCCCGCGCCATAGCCCCCGCTGACTCGGCCACCTCCGCCATCGGCCACCTCGGCCACTCCTGGACAGCATCCAGTCACCGCCGCGTCGCGCACAGCTATATTCGACACACGTGCCCGATTTCGGGCAAGTTTCTTGCGTTCCTCGCGCCGAGCGCTCAATATCAAGGTGTGCTCGAAGTGCGTACGCCGGTCCACGACGACCTCATCGACCATCTGGTCCGCACGACACCGCTCCAGCGCGGTGAGGCGGCCCGGATC
This sequence comes from Streptomyces sp. DSM 116795, assembly GCF_055792905.1. Lineage (NCBI taxonomy): Bacteria > Bacillati > Actinomycetota > Actinomycetes > Kitasatosporales > Streptomycetaceae > Streptomyces > Streptomyces sp. DSM 116795. Next base: position 5,039,588 of record NZ_CM147707.1, on the reverse strand, counting down.
GTCCTGGACGTGCTGGCGTACTTCGACGAGACGACCGAGGAGTTCGTACGCCGCCGCCATCGCGAGCTGCAGTCCAGGGGGCAGAACAACGCGCAGATCTTCGCCCGCATCTCGTCCGAGCTGCCGCACCGCGCGGTGGCACCACCGGATCTCTCACTGCGGCAGCTGCGCCGCATCGTCTACGGATGACCGATGACGGCCGGCGCCTTCCCGGCGGCGGAGCCCCGCGCACGATGAAGACCGGCGGCCGGGCCTGAAGCCGGGCACAGCACACAACAGCAACGACGACCAGCCCACCGCCAGGTGGAAACCGACGAGGAGAGGCAACAGCCAATATGTGCGGAATCGTGGGATATATCGGCCGACGCGAGGTTGCTCCGCTCCTGCTGGAGGGGCTGCAGCGCCTGGAGTACCGGGGATACGACTCCGCCGGCATCGCCATCCACAGCAGCGGGACGGGCAGGAACGCGGGCCTGAAGACGGCGAAGACCAAGGGCCGCGTGCGTGACCTGGAGGAGCGCGTCCCCGCGAAGTTCGCGGGCACCACCGGCATCGCCCACACCCGCTGGGCCACGCACGGCGCCCCCAACGACGTCAACGCCCACCCGCACCTCGACCGCGAGGAGAAGGTGGCCGTCGTCCACAACGGCATCATCGACAACGCCTCCGAGCTGCGCGCCAAACTCACCGCCGACGGCGTCGTGTTCGTCTCCGAGACCGACACCGAGGTCCTCTCCCACCTGATCGCCCGCGCCCAGGCCGAACGGCTGGAGGCCAAGGTCCAGGAAGCGCTGCGGATGGTCGAGGGCACGTACGGGATCGCGGTGCTGCACGCGGACTTCCCCGACCGCATCGTCGTGGCCCGCAACGGCTCACCCGTCGTGCTGGGCATCGGCGAGCACGAGATGTTCGTCGCCTCGGACGTCGCCGCGCTCGTCTCGCACACCCGCCAGGTCGTCACCCTGGACGACGGCGAGATGGCCACCATCAAGGCCGACGACTACCGCACGTACACCACCGAGGGTTCGCGCACCTCGACCTCGCCCGAGACGGTGGAGTGGGCCGCCGAGTCCTACGACATGGGCGGCCACGACACCTACATGCACAAGGAGATCGCCGAACAGGCCGACGCCGTCGACCGCGTGCTGCGCGGCCGGATCGACGAGCGCTTCGCGACCGTCCACCTCGGCGGCCTCAATCTCGACGCCCGCGAGGCACGCAGCATGCGCCGCGTGAAGATCCTCGGCTGCGGCTCGGCTTACCACGCGGGCATGATCGGCGCGCAGATGATCGAGGAACTGGCGCGCGTGCCCGCGGACGCGGAGCCCGCCAGCGAGTTCCGCTACCGCAACGCCGTCGTCGACCCCGACACCCTCTACATCGCGGTCAGCCAGTCCGGCGAGACCTACGACACGCTCGCCGCCGTGCAGGAGCTCAAGCGCAAGGGCGCGCGCGTGCTGGGCGTGGTGAACGTCGTGGGCTCCGCCATCGCGCGTGAGACGGACGGCGGTGTTTACGTGCACGCGGGGCCAGAGGTCTGCGTCGTCTCGACCAAGTGCTTCACCAACACGGCCGTCGCGTTCGCGCTGCTCGCCCTGCATCTCGGCCGCATCCGCGACCTGTCCGTCGCCGACGGCAAGCGGATCATCGCCGGCTTGCGCCGGCTGCCCGGGCAGATCGACGAGATCATGCGCGCGGAGGACGACATCAAGAAGCTCGCGCAGGACTACGCGCAGGCGAAGAGCATGATGTTCGTCGGCCGCGTACGGGGCTATCCCGTGGCCCGCGAGGCGTCGCTGAAGCTCAAGGAGGTCTCGTACATCCACGCCGAGGCCTACCCGGCCTCCGAGTTGAAGCACGGGCCGCTCGCGCTCATCGAGCCCGCCGTACCGACGGTGGCGGTCCTTCCCGACGACGAACTCCTCGACAAGAACAGGGCGACACTGGAGGAGATCAAGGCCCGCAGCGGCAAGATCCTCGCCGTGGCGCACCAGGAGCAGGAGAAGGCGGACCACACGATCCTCGTGCCGCGCAACGAGGTCGAGCTGGACCCGGTGCTGATGGGCATCCCGCTCCAACTGCTCGCCTACCACACGGCGTTGGCGCTCGGCCGGGACATCGACAAGCCGCGGAACCTGGCGAAGTCCGTCACGGTGGAGTAGCCGGCTGGGCGCAGTGAACACAGAAGGCGGCGGGCGGAATCCCGCGCGGGCCACCAACCACGCGGGATTCCGCCTCCCCTTGCCGACGTCGCCCATAACGCCGGCAGGTTGCCGTCCCACGGGACCGTCACCTCCCGTGCGACAGCACGCTTTTCATATGTACGGGAGTCCCGTGCCCCCTATATGCCCCTCACAAGCGCACAATCCACATGCTGCGTTGAGAAGATTCGGCGTCGGACAAAAGCAGAACTCCCGCCGCACAGGGCGCAATTGGGCACCGCCTGCCCTCGGGAACGTTACGGAATCACCACGACCGGACGCTCGGCCCGCCGGGCCAGCCGCCCGGCCACCGAGCCGAAGATCCGCCCCGCGAGACCGTGTGTCGACCCGACGACGATGGCGTCGGCCTCGTACTCGTGCCCGACCTCTTCGAGTTCGTGGCAGATGTCGCCGCCCCGCTCGACGAGGATCCAAGGAACCTCGGAGAGGTGTTCCGCGCAGGCGAGTTCGAGCCCGAGGACCTCCGTGCGGTGATCGGGCACATCCACGAAGACGGGCGGCTCGCACCCCGCCCACACGGTCGTCGGCAGCCTGTTGGCCACATGGACGATGATCAGGCCGGAACCGGACCTGTAGGCCATCCCGATCGCGTATGCGAGGGCACGTTCACTCGACATCGAACCGTCGAAACCCACCACAACGCCGTGCTGGAAGGCCGGATCGCATGAGTGGCGTGCTTCTTCCGCCGCCTCATCGGTCGCACTCGGATCTGCGACCTGCTTGCGGTCCGCTGGTTCGGGGATCTCGTGTCCGGCCATCTGTATCTCGGCGAAGGGAGTCCTCTGTGCGGAGGGAGCGGCGGTTGACTGTGAGCTTCCGTACGGGAATCAGGATCCTGGCGGTACTGAGCGCCCGGAATGAATCCAGCCATCAGCCGTCTGCAGGGCGCTCTCCAGCCTCTTACCCGTAAGGGTACGACCAGACTCCCCCCTTGCCCAGGGGCGCTGGGAGGGGCCGGCCGCGACAGGCTGACCCCGGAGCATGCCTGAGGGAGCGGCTCGGCGCAACGCCCGGCGTCGCCCCTTACCGCCAACAGGCATCCGGATACGCCGAGTTACGCCGCGCTCGACGCTGCGTTATCACTGCGTGCCCACACAGACTCCCGGACGGGGCGGCGGCCGGCGCCGCCTCCCCTCCTCCGCGGCGCTCCTCTCCTCCGCGGTGCCGCCCTCCGCGGTGCTCCCCTCCGGCCGCGGCGCGGACCACGACGACGACGGCCCGGCCCCCGACTCGGAGAGCGCGGCGCGCGCCTCCGCCACCGCGGGCGCCCTCGTCCGCTGGGGCGCCTTCAGCTGCGCACTGACCCCGGTCACGCTTCTGACCTGCGGTGTTTCCTTGCCGGCCGCCCTCGGTGCCGCCGTCGGACTCACCGTCGTCACGGCAGCGTGCGGTGCGCTCCTGCACCTGTCCCAGCACGCGTACGCGCAGCACGGCATCGGCCGCTTCACCGCCGCCAGGCCGGGCCCGCACCGTGGCCGTCACAGCCGTACCGGCACGGGCCTGCACAGGGGCGGACGGCACTGGGGACCCCCGGGTGAGCCGTAGGCAGTGCCCTGGCGGCCGAATTGCACCGGCGTACGCCGGTGCACGGGGGCGTACGCACACGATGTGTCCGAATCCCACGTGCGGTCCCCGTGATTTTCGGCCAATCTTGTTACTGGTCACGGCAGTTGGGACGGCAACTTCGCCACCCCTCGCCACCTGCGAGGAAAGGACCAACGGGCACGTGTGGCGCCTACGGCGGCGGGGCAGGGACGGCATGCGCACTTCCCAGTGGCGTCACCGGATGGAACGCTTCGTGATCGAACGCTTCACGCCAAGTTGCCTTGTCGACATAGCACCGAGTGTCGAACTTGTCCCAACGGCATCGTCCGACACAGTAGATTCGATCTTGGCTATCGCCGCGGGGGAAACGTGCAGGACCGAGAGGACGCGACGATTGAGGGGGGCTGACTACCGGTGAGCGTTCCAAAGAGCCATCAGGACTCGACGAACGGCCCGGCGACGACCCGCAAGCTGGCCGCACGGCGGCGCCGGGAGATCGTCTCGGTGCTGCTCTTCAGCGGTGGTCCCATCTTCGAGAGCTCCATACCGCTCTCCGTGTTCGGCATCGACCGCCAGGACGCAGGGGTCCCCCGCTATCGGCTTCTGGTGTGTGCGGGTGAGGACGGGCCGCTGCGTACGACCGGCGGGCTCCAACTGAGCGCTCCCTACGGGCTCGACGCGCTGTCCCGCGCGGGCACCGTCGTCGTCCCGGCCTGGCGGTCGATCACCCAGCCGCCCCCGGCCGCCGCCCTGGAGGCCCTGCGCAGGGCGCACGAGGAAGGGGCACGCCTCGTCGGGCTCTGCACCGGGGCGTTCGTGCTCGCCGCCGCCGGACTCCTGGACGGACGCCCCGCGACGACCCACTGGATGTACGCACCGACGCTCGCCAAGCGCTACCCCTCCGTCCACGTCGACCCCCGCGAACTCTTCGTGGACGACGGCGACATCCTCACCTCCGCGGGCACCGCCGCCGGCATCGACCTGTGCCTGCACGTCGTACGCAACGACCACGGGACCGAAGCGGCGGGTGCCCTCGCCCGCCGCCTGGTGGTACCGCCCCGCCGCGGCAGCGGGACGGAGAGCGGAGGTCATCCACGCCATCTGGACCGCTCTTTACCAGAGGAGATGGGCGCGGACCCGCTTGCCGAGGTCGTCGCGTGGGCGCTGGAGCATCTTCACGAGCAGTTCGACGTGGAAACGCTGGCTGCGCGCGCGTACATGTCGCGCCGTACCTTCGACCGGCGCTTCCGCTCCCTGACCGGCAGCGCACCCCTCCAGTGGCTGATCACGCAGCGTGTGCTCCAGGCACAGCGGCTGCTGGAGACCTCCGACTACTCGGTCGACGAGGTCGCGGGGCGCTGCGGCTTCCGTTCGCCGGTGGCGCTGCGGGGGCACTTCCGGCGTCAGCTGGGCTCGTCACCGGCCGCGTATCGCGCCGCGTACCGCATCCGGCGGCCGGACAGCGGAAACGGATCCGGCGGCGGGAGCGGCGAGGACGACGCCGGCGCGGGTGCCGCGGAGGCCGGTGGCCGCAGCGGGGCTCAGGGAGCGCAGGCCCAGTACGGTGACCCGGGCGTTCCCGGCGGTTCCGGCAGCGGCACGGGCGGCGACCGCGTGCTGCACGCGGCGGGCCAGTACGTCCCGCGCGAGCTGCGGGACGCCGCCCGCGCCCACCGGGACTCCCGTCAGGACGCCGCTGAGCCCGGCAAACCGGAGTCGGACGCCTGGGCTCCGAGGTTGCCGGGACAGCGGGGCCGCAGCTGACGGCGTGGACGTAGGGTGAAGCGCATGAATGACCGCATGGTGTGGATCGACTGCGAGATGACGGGCCTCTCGCTGGCCGACGACGCGCTCGTGGAGGTGGCCGCTCTCGTCACCGACTCCGAGCTGAACGTACTCGGAGAGGGCGTCGACGTCGTCATCCGTCCTCCGGCGCGAGCACTGACCTCGATGCCGGAGATCGTCCGCGAGATGCACACCGCGTCAGGCCTGCTGGACGAGCTCGACGACGGCACGACGCTGGCCGACGCCGAGGAGCAGGTCCTCGCCTACGTACGGAAGCACGCCCCGGAGGCGGGCAGGGCCCCGCTCTGCGGCAACTCGGTCGCCACCGACCGCGGCTTCCTCGCCCGCGACATGGCCGATCTGGAGGCGCACCTCCACTACCGCATCGTGGACGTCTCCTCCATAAAGGAGCTGGCCCGCCGCTGGTATCCGCGCGCCTACTTCAACAGCCCGCCGAAGAACGGCAACCACCGCGCCCTCGCGGACATCCGCGAGTCGATCGCGGAGCTGCGCTACTACCGCGAGGCGGTCTTCGTCGCACCGCCCGGGCCGGACTCGGACACGGCGAAGAAGATCGCCGCCAATCACGTGGTCCCGCCCGCTTCCTGAGCGGACGGGAGTCCGGGCGTCCCCGGCTCCGGACGGGTCCCGTCCGGGTGCAGTCCGGTCCCGTGCCCATCCCGTACGGGTCCGATTCGGGTTCCGTTCGGCCCCCTTGGAGCCCCTTCGGCCGGGCCAGAACCCGTGCGCGAGCATCCCGCCGCACCCTGTACACTCTTTCTCGGCCGGACAGAAGAGCGAGCCGGTCGTGGTGGATGTAGCTCAGCTGGTAGAGCACCTGGTTGTGGTCCAGGAAGTCGCGGGTTCAAGTCCCGTCATTCACCCTCACTGATCAAGGCCCTCACCTGGGGAGACCCGGGCGGGGGCCTTTTTCGCGCGCCCGTGCGCGCGGCGGCGGTCTACGGCCGCGTGGGTGAGCCGTGCCCGCGCTGGGGATGCGGCGGCAGCGGGGCGGACCGAGCCTGGTGAGAGCGGACCACGGTCCGGGGAGGCCCAGGGAGAGGACTCGATACACATGGCAGGTCCACACGACCCGAACGGCCCTCAGGACCCTCGCAATCCGCACGGGCGGCCGGGACAGCCGGGACAGCCGGGACAGCCGGGGCAGCACGGACAGCCCGGTCGGCAAGGCCCGGGTGCCGGGCCGGGCTCGGGCCCGGGCACGCATGGCACCCCGGAGCGGGACGGACCGTTCGAGCCATTCGAGCCGGTGCGCGGCTACGGCGCCGCCGCCCGCTACCCGGATCCGTACGACGAGTCCGGGACGTACGTACCGGAGAAGCGGACCAACGGCTTCGACCACGACCGCCCGCCCGGCGGCCACCGCCGCCGCATCAGCTTCGCGCGGCTGTGGGCGGGCGGCGTCGTCGTGGCGCTGGTGGCCGCGCTCGCGGCGGCCGTCGCGCTGCTGCTCGTACGCGGTGTGCTGGACATCCCGGTCTTCGCCCCCGAGCAGGAAGGCACGATGGAGCTCACCTCCACCGGCCAGCTCGCACTGGGCTCGGCCCTCGTCGCGCTGGCGGCCACGGCCGTGCTGAATCTGCTGATGCTGGCGACGCCGCAGCCGGGCCGGTTCCTCGGGTGGATCATCGCGCTGGGCACGGCGGCAGTGATGCTGATGCCCTTCACCTCCACTGCGAGCTGGGAGGCCAAGGCGGGCACCGCGGGCGTCTATCTCGTGATCGGCGTCGTCATCGGCACACTGCTGGCGACGGTCGCGCGCACCGCCGCCCGCCCCGATGACCGTCGTGGCGGCGACCGCGGCTGATGTGCGCGCGGCCGCCGTGCGCCGGGTGTGCGCCTGGCCGCCGTCCGGCCCGCCACGTGGCAAGGCCCTCACCGGGACGCCTCTCCGGTGAGGGCCTCATGCTGGCCCCGCGGGATGCCGCCTCACGGTCTACGCGATGCGGACACCGTGCCGGGCCAGGTAGGTGACGGGGTCGACTTCCGTTCCGTAACCCCGCTTGACGCGTACCTCGAAGTGCAGATGGGGGCCGGTCGAACGGCCGGTGTTGCCGGATTCACCGAGCACGGTGTTCGCGCGGACGACGCGCCCCAGCCGTACGGTGATCTTCGAGAGGTGCGCGAAGAGGACGTGCTTGCCGTCCTTCATGTGAATGATCACGGCATTGCCGTACGAGCCTGCTTCTCCGGCGAGTTCCACTCTGCCGGTGCCGACGGACCGGACGGTGGTTCCCGTCGGTGCGGCGAAGTCGACGCCCGTGTGATGTCCTGCCGCCCATCCGCCGGGGACTCCCCAGCGGGCCGAGATGCGGGCGGCCCTCGTTATGGGTCGTGCGTAGGAGTGTGCCGGTTCGCTGAGAGTCACGCGCTCGCGCCCCTCGCCCGGATGCCCCGCGTCGTCCGACGCCGGTGCCAGGTTGTGGGGCCGGCTGTTCACCGACGCCGAACCGGCGAAGCCGCATATGGATACGGCCGCTGCGAGCCCGCCGGTCAATATCCTCCGCACGATGCCTGAATCACGCCGCGTCTGAGGTGTCATACCTGGCAGCAAAGGACACCGGCCGGGCACCCGCACCCGGGCGCTGTCCGGAGGAGTGACCATCCCGACGCCCCGTCACCCTCAGGGGTCAGGTGAGGTGTGACGGGGCGCCGGGACGAGGAGGAGGCCGGGGGGCCGGAAGAAGGGGTCCGGAAGAAGGGTCCTGGTCTGGAAGAACGGGACGGAAGAAAAGGGCCGGAAGAAAGGGTGGGGCGCAGCGGGGTGTGGGGGGAAGGCACCACGCCCCACCCTCGTCCGGGGCCGGCCGCACGCGGCCGGCTAGGGGGCGGAGACCGGTCAGCCGGTGAAGCCCTTGGCGAAGGCGTCCGCCTCCTGCTCGATGCTCGAACAGGTCGGGTCCGCCTCGTCCTTGGGGCCGCCCGGGCAGGCCTTGTCCCTGGTGGCCGACCACATCGACAGCCAGCCCAGGTTCTTCTCGTCCGCGAACTTCTTCACCTCGGCCGCGTCGTCCGTCTTGAAGATCTCGACGGGGACGTCGTTGACACCGATCATCGGGGTGACGGCCACGGTCTTCCACGCCTTGGCGTCGTCCTCGATGCCCAGGGCCTTCTTGACCTGCTTCTGTGTGGCGGTGGCGGCGTCGATGGCGTACTTCCCCATGTCGCCGTCGTAGGACGGGCCGTAGTCCATGGCCATGATGTTGACCGCGGAGATCTTCACGCCGTTCTTCTTGGCGTTCTCCAGCAGACCTGTGCCGTCCTGCGTCAGCCCTTCGGGGAGCACGGGCAGGGTGAAGGAGACGTCCAGGTCCTTGTGCTTCTTCTGGAGCTGGGCGATCGCCTGGGCGCGGCGGGTGTTGGCCTCGGTGTCGGGAAGCGCGGCACCCTCGATGTCGAAGTCGGCCTTCTTCAGGGCGAAGGCTTCGATGACCTTGCCGTACGCCTCGGCCAGTTCGTCCGCGGAGTTGCAGGCCAGGCCGAGTTCGGAGCCGGCCGCGCCGCCGAAGGAGATACGTACGTCTCCGCCCTTGGCCCGGAACTCCTCGATCTGCTTGGCCACGGCGTTCTCACCGAGGTCCTGAGTGCCGCCCCACTTGGGTACGCAGCCGCCGCCGGAGGTGATGAAGGCCAGGTTGAACTCCTTCACACCCGTCTTCTCGGAGCTCTTGATGAGGTCGTAGGAGGGCTCGAGCGAGGTGTCGACGTACGGGGCGAAGGTGCCTGCCGCCGCGGGCTTCGACTTGCTCGCGCTGCCCTTCTCCTCCTCTCCCGCGCTCGCGTTCCCGGCGAACGCGAAGGCGGCGCCGGCGACCGTCGCCGCCGCGGCGGCGGCCGCGGCGAGCTTCACTTTGCGGCTTGTCCGAGAGGGTTGTGCTGCGGGGGTGTTCGTCATCGTCGGGTGCCTCATCAGGTGGGGGTGATGGTACGGACCTGAGGCAAGCTAGCGGGGCCGAGCCGGACAATTCGCTTGTTACGGACGGAAGTTGAAGAACTTAGGCCGCGCTTAAGGAAGGGCAAGGGCCCGGTTATGGAACGGGAGCGCCGGAGTCCCGGGTTCGGGTCCGGCAGCTGAGCGAGGTCGCTCGGTGAGCGGAAGGTGAGTGGAAGCCCGCCCCCCGGAGCGCGCGCACCGGGGTCCGAACCGTAGTGAGTCTGCGCACGTGCGGTCGTCACGCTCCGCGATATGGGGTGGTCAGGAAGTTCGATCGTCACGCCCGGTACGGGCCGGCCTCCGGTGAGTCCATGTTCAGCCGTTCGGCCGTGCTACCTTTGCTTTTGGTTGCAGTTATGGTTCCCAAGAACTTCAAGTGCTCTTTTCGACAGTGTCGACAGGCGCATTTCTTTGTGTTTCCGGTGTTTTCCGGACGGGGCGATCATCGCGGCGACGTGGGTTCGCAGAGCGCGGTCCCAGGCACTGCCCCGAAGGAGATAAGACATGGCCACCGGCACCGTGAAATGGTTCAACTCAGAAAAGGGTTTCGGCTTCATCGAGCAGGAAGGCGGAGGCGCTGACGTCTTCGCCCACTACTCGAACATCGCCGCCCAGGGCTTCCGCGAACTGCAGGAAGGCCAGAAGGTGAACTTCGACGTCACACAGGGCCAGAAGGGCCCGCAGGCGGAGAACATCACTCCTGCCTGACCCCGGGACGTACTGGGGAGCCGGGGTCCGTACCCTCTCGGTCGGGCCCCGGCCGTTTCGTTTTACCGCGCCCGCACGCGGCGCACCTGGTCCGAAGCCGCCGTCAACGGCTGGAAGCTTCGCTGTCCGCTTGCCGAACGGGCAGGCACACACTCCCGACCCGCCCGCACGCGAATCGTACGCGCGGACTCCCTACCGCGGCCTTCAGTCCGTCTTTCGCCGCGTCTCATTCATCCCGGAATTGCCGGGCCCGGATTTTCCGGGCAGCTCGGCCTCCGGCTTCGCTTGTCTTTTCCGGCTCGTTCTTGCGTTTTTCCGCGCCGCTCACGGCTGCCAGGAACTCCTCGACACGTGCCGCACCGAGGAAGGTTCTGCATGAACCGCACAACACGCATGAACGACCGCTCCCCCCGCACCGGCACGGGAGGCGCCGGATCCCGGAAGGACCGTGGCTTCCGCCCGCGTACAGAGGGCGGCAAGAACCGGCCGAGGCGTTCCGCGGCCCCCCGCCCGTCGGGCGGCAAGGGACGTCAACGCGTCCAGCCGCAGGGGGAGTTCACGCCTCCGGACACCGTCACCGCGGCGCTGCCGGCGGTCGAGAGGTTCGCTGATCTGGATATGCCCGCACCGCTGCTTGCGGCCCTGCGCACCGAGGGCGTGACCGTGCCCTTCCCCATCCAGGCGGCGACACTGCCGAACGCGCTGGCCGGGCGGGACGTGCTGGGACGCGGACGCACCGGCTCGGGCAAGACCCTCGCCTTCGGCCTGGGTCTGCTGGCCCGTACGGCGGGCAGGCGTGCGGAGCCGCGGCAGCCGCTGGCTTTGGTCCTGGTGCCGACCCGGGAGCTGGCCCAGCAGGTCACCGACGCGCTCACCCCGTACGCGCGGCCGATGAAGCTCCGCCTGACCACGGTGGTCGGCGGACTGCCGATCGGCCGGCAGGTCCGCGCCCTGCACGGCGGAGCGGAGGTCGTCGTAGCCACACCGGGCCGGCTCAAGGACCTCATCGAGCGCGGCGACTGCCGCCTGGACGCTGTCCGCATCACCGTGCTGGACGAGGCCGACCAGATGGCCGACATGGGCTTCATGCCCCAGGTCACCGAACTGCTGGACCAAGTGAGCGCCGACGGCCAGAGGATGCTCTTCTCCGCCACCCTGGACCGCAACGTCGACCTCTTGGTCCGCCGCTATCTGCACGACCCGGTCGTGCACTCCGTCGATCCCTCCGCCGGCGCGGTGACGACGATGGAGCACCATCTGCTGCACGTCCAGGCCGCCGACAAGCACGCCGCCACGACCGAGATCGCGGCCCGTGACGGGCGGGTGCTGATGTTCCTGGACACCAAGCGTTCCGTTGACCGGCTCACCAAGCACCTGCTGAACAGCGGTGTGCTCGCAGGCGCCCTGCACGGCGGCAAGTCCCAGGCCCAACGCACCCGTACCCTCGCCCAGTTCAAGGCGGGCCGGGTCACCGTGCTGGTGGCCACCGACGTCGCCGCCCGGGGCATCCACATCGACGACCTCGACCTTGTCGTCAACGTGGACCCGCCCACCAGCCACAAGGACTATCTGCACCGCGGCGGCCGCACCGCCCGGGCGGGCAAGTCCGGCAGTGTCGTCACGCTGGTCCTGCCCGACCAGCGCCGCGAGATGACGCGCCTGATGGCGGACGCGGCCATCACCCCGCAGACAGCGCAAGTCCGCTCCGGGGAGAGCGAACTGACCCGCATCACCGGCGCCCAGGCACCCTCGGGGGTGCCCGTCACGATGCCTGTGGCAGAGCCCGCCCAGCGCAGCGACCAGGCACCCAGGGGCCGGAACGGCCGCCCCGCCCGGAAGCAGCGCCGCCGTGGCTCCGGGTCGAAGCGCACCGACGTCCCGGCGACGGTCGTCACCCAGCCACGCCGTGCGACGTCCGGCGCGCAGCCGTCCGGCGCCCGGCGCATGGCGCGCGACACGGCACGGGTCACACGGCCCCGGATTCCCGGGGTCTCGTGAGCGCTCGAGCGAGTGCAGCGCGTCTTGGCCGCCAAGTCCGCAGGAGAATCCCGGGGTTCGCCGCCCGGGGAGCGCGGTCGCACGAAGGCGCAAGGCCGTGGCCGGCCGCGGAGTCCCGCAGCGGAGTAGGCTGGCGATACCGAGGGCTTTCCGCGCACCGGTTTCGCATGCCGGTGCCGTTCTTGGTGACAGATGGCCCCGGGCCGTCCCCCGGCCCGAGTCAGGTACGCGTCATGAACGTGACCGCAGACCGCACTCAGCTCATCCACGAACCGCATTCCGAGCCGTCGCTCCGTCTCGCACTGAAGCCCGAGGGCGCCCCGAGGGGCCTCCTCGATGGTGCGTGGTGGCCGCGCTCCCGCAGTCTTCTGCGTGAACTCCCCGTCCTCACCGACGTGCTGGACCCTCTGTGGGGACGCATCACGCGGATTTCCGTGAACCCCGCACACTGGCCGGTCGTCCCGCGCGAGGTGCCGGTCACCGGCCATGTGGTCAAAATCGGATGGTTCAAGGAGGAGCAGGACCCGCACAAGCTTCTACTCCTCTCCTACCGCGTCGGCCGCTGGGATCTTCTGGTGATTCCACCCCAGGCGAGCGCGGCCACGGCTGCCCGTCTGATGGCCGCCGCGACCGGCACAGGCCTCCGCCGCACCGCGAGCGCTCTCATCGCAGCCGACGACGCCGCCCGGGCCGCCGCCGTGGAGCAGCACATCCGGGAAGAAGAGTGGGAGTCCGAGGGCGGCGGCACCGCTCAAAGGGCCGCGGCCGTTTCGCGCCGGGTCCCCCAGCCGGCCCGCTCCCACGGGGTGTGAGAGCGATGGACACCGTGATCACCATCGGCATCATCGTCGCAATGAGCGTCTTGGGCTCGATCGTCATCCGCCGGCTCCACCACAAACAGGCGGGCCGGGTCGCGGCCCTGCGCTACGGACCTCTCCAGCCGGGCAAGGAGACCCGGAGGACGAGTGCCGGCGATGTCCGCCGCGGGCCGGTTCCGTCACTGCGGAAGTGGGTCCGCCGTGACCACCGCGACGGCGGCCGTGGCCGCCACCCCGCACGGCGACGCCGCAGCAGCCGCCGGTGACCTGGCACCTGCCCTCGAACGGCGCCCGTCCAGGCACGAGCCGGCCATGCGGGCACCGTCCGCAGAACGCCCCGGATTCCGGTCCGGGGCGTGCAATGCACAGTAGAACTACACTTCTTGTGATGCCCCAGCCCCCGGCAGCGAGATGTCGTGCGCTCCGAGGAGGCACTTGATGAGCACTCACCGACCCCCGCCCATCTCCCCCGGGTATCCAGGGACATCGGACGGTGCCGAGCACGAACAGGCCCACGGGACGGCCCGCACTCCGGGCGAGGTCACGGCGCCCGAAGAGGCGGCCGCCCATGAACCGCGTACGGGCGGAAGCGACTTCGCCCGGCTGTCGAAACAGATCGTCGCCGCGGGCCTCATGCGCAGGCGAACGGGCTACTACACGCTGCGGCTCACGCTCGTGACCGCGCTCTACACCGCGGGCTGGGCCGCCTTCGTGCTGCTCGGCGAGAGCTGGTGGAGTCTGGCTGTGGCCGGATACCTGGCGCTCGTCTTCGGCCAGGCCGCGCTCGTGGCACACGATGTGGCACACCGCCAGGTCTTCCGGCGGCGCCGGGCGAGCGAGCGCGTGGGGCGGATCGCCGGGAACCTGGGCATCGGTATGGGCTACGGCTGGTGGCAGGACAAGCACACCCGTCACCACGCCAATCCCAACCATGAGGAGCTGGACCCGGACGTCGTCCCCGACCTCCTGGTATGGAGCCAGAAGCAGGCCCGGTCCGTACGGGGCCTGCCGCGGCTCATCGGGCGCGCACAGGCATTCCTGTTCTTCCCGCTGCTCGCACTTGAGGGCTTCAACCTGCACGTCTCGGGAGTCAGGGCGCTTCGGAACCGGTCGGTGAAACGACGGGGCGTCGAGGGGACCATGCTCTTCGCCCACTTCGGTCTTTACCTGACAGCCCTGTTCCTGGTGCTTCCGCCCGGCATGGCCGTGCTCTTCCTGGCCGTCCACCAGTGCCTGTTCGGCCTCTACCTCGGCTCCATCTTCGCCCCCAACCACAAGGGCATGCCGATCCTCACCGGCAAGGGCCGTCCGGACTTCCTGCGGCGTCAGGTGCTCACCTCACGCAACGTACGCGGCGGTTGGTTCACGGACATCGCGCTGGGCGGGCTCAACCACCAGATCGAGCACCACCTCTTCCCGAGCATGCCCAGCCCGCAACTGCGCAAGGCGCGGCCCATCGTCCGGCAGTACTGCGCGGAGGTGGGCGTGGCCTACCTGGAGACCGGGCTCATCGCCTCGTACCGGGAGGCGCTGCGGAGTCTGCACCACGCCGGCGCACCCCTCCGGGGAGCCCACCGAGGCAGGAGTTCCGACGCCGGCAGCTGACCTCCGGCACCGAGCGGCGCCCTGCCGACGGCGGTCGGCGCTCTGCTCGGACCTGGTTACGTGCGGCCGAGAGGCAGGCGGATCCGGCGTTCGGGGCGGCGGCGGCCGCGGCCACGGCGTCGGCGGTCCGCCTCGCCGCCGTCCAGCGTCAGCCACACCCGTATCTCGGTGCCGCCCAGCACGGACGGTCCGATGCGCACATCTCCGCCGGTGGACTCCGCGACCCTCCGCACGATGTCCAGGCCGAGCCCGGTCGAGCCCGGCTTGCCGTCGCCGTGACCGCGGCGCAGCGCCGCGTCCGGGTCGGCTATGCCGGGGCCCGCGTCGGAGACGAGCACGATCACCGAGTTGCTCGCGGGTCCGCCGTGGTGAACGTCCACGGAGAAGGCCGTGCTCACGGGCGTGTGACGGAAGACGTTGCCGAGCATCGCGTCCAGGGCGGCGGCGAGTTCGCTCCGGGCGACCGGCACCCGGACCGGACGCTCCACACCGGCCAGCCGCGCCTCCCGGCCCTCGTCCTCGGCGAGTGCCGACCAGAACGCCATGCGCTCCCGTATCACCTCTGCCGCGTCGCAGGCCGCGGACTCGATGGCGCCCGTCGTCTGGGCCCGCTGCTCGCGCTGCTCGCGGGCGGTGCTGATGATGTGGTCGACCTCGCTCTCCAGCTTGGCGACGGCCTCCCGGGTGTGTTCCGCGGCGTCGCCGTCGCCGAGCGAGGCGGCGTTCAGGCGCAGCACAGTCAGCGGCGTACGCAGCCGGTGCGACAGGTCGGCTGCCAACTCCCGTTCGTTGGCGAGGAGTTGTACGACCTGATCGGCCATGGCGTTGAACGCGGCGGCGGCGGAACGCAGTTCGCTCGGCCCGTCCTCGGGCACCCGCACGCCCAGCTTGCCCTCGCCCAGGGAGTGCGCGGCGGCCGCGAGCCGTCCCGCCGGGCGCACCATGAGCGTCCCGAGCCGGTCGGCGACGGCCACCGATCCGAGGATCAGGGCGATGCCGACGCCCGCGAGGATGAGCCAGGACGTGGTGACGTTGTGGGTCACCTCGTCGTTCGGGATGAACACCTCGACGACGGCGAACTCACCGCTGGCGACCGCCGTGGGCCGCAGCAGCGTGTAGCCGCCGGGCACCATGACGGTCGAGGCGCGGCCCTGGCGCCGCGCCGTCTCCAGCTGCTTCTGGGTGGCGCGCTGACGGCCCACCTCGACGGCGCTGTCCGGTCCGGCGGCTCCGGCCCTCGCGGACTCCGGCGCGGACGACGAGGACTTCGAGGACGACGAGGCCTGCGGCACATGGACGGCGAGCCGGCCTTCGCCGCCCGCCTCCGTGCTGACCACGGCCCGCTCGAGCTCCTGCCGGTCCGTCGTGATCGCCAGCACCGGACCGACGGTGGCCGCCTGCCGCTCGGCGTTGGAGAACGCACGGTCCCGTGCCGTCTCCTTCACCACGAGCCCCAAGGGCACGGCGAAGGCGATCACCACCATGACTGTCACGGCGAGGCACACCTTCACCAGTGCCCATCTCATGCCCGTATTTCCTTTCTTGCCTCTCTCACGGCCGCGCTTCCTTCGGCGCCTCGAGCTTCACCCCGACACCGCGGATGGTGTGCAGGTAGCGCGGACGGGCCGCCGTCTCGCCCAACTTGCGGCGCAGCCAGGAGAGATGGACGTCGATGGTCTGGTCGTCGCCGTAGGACTGCTGCCACACCTCGGCCAGCAGCTCCCTGCGCGCCACGACCACACCCGGCCGGCCGGCCAGAAAAGCCAGCAGGTCGAACTCGCGCCGGGTGAGATCCAGCAGCGTGCCGTCGAGCTCGGCCTGCCGCCGCAGCGGGTCGATGGCGAGGCCGCCCACCTTCAACACACGCTCCGTGACCGTGCCCTGGCCTCCGCCCCCGCCTGTCGCCGCGCCCTGTGAGCGCCGCAGCACCGCGGACATACGGGCGGAAAGGTGCTCCACGGAGAAGGGCTTGACCAGATAGTCGTCCGCGCCGTCGTTGAGGAGGCGGACGATCTCGTTCTCGTTGTCGCGGGCCGTGGCGACGATCACCGGTACGTCGGTGATGCCGCGCAGCATCTTCAGCGCCTCCGCGCCGTCCAGGTCAGGAAGGCCCAAGTCGAGGATCACGACGTCGAATCCGTACTGGGCGACCTCACGCAGCGCCTCCAGCGCCGTGCCGACGCTGCGCACCACGTGCGAGGCGTCCTTGAGGTGCCGGATGAGGGCGGAACGTACGAACTGGTCGTCCTCGACCACGAGCACTCGGGCCATGTGCGCACGTTAGTCCATACCGAGACGTGAGTGCGCAGGTTGCAGCTATGGTGACAGTGATGGGACGACGAACACTTGTGCACGCTACGGCTTGGGTACTGGCTACAAGCGGTGCCGTCACGCTGTCCTGGTTCGGGGTTCACACGGTCCTGGCGGGAACCGAGTACGAGCCGCCGCGTTCGCTGCCCATCGCGGACGGTTCGTCGTCCACGACGGATCCCGGAGCGCCCTCGCCGCAGCAGCCGGAGCCGACGCCGCCTCCGCCCCCCTCCGAGTCCTCACCGCCGGACAAGCCGCGGCCGACCGCCTCCGCCCCGCCCGGCGACGGTGAACAGACCACGAAGCCGCCGTCCGAGCCCACGGAGCCGGACGACCCGCCGGAATCGGGGAAGGTCGAGGGTGCCAGCGTCGCGGGCGGCCGCGCCGTCTTCGACATGCGGGACGACTACGCGACGTTGGTGTCCGCGACGCCCAACGACGGCTGGGACACGCAGGTCTGGAAGGACTCCACCTGGATCCGGGTGACCTTCTCCAAGGACGGGGCGTCCTCGTCGGTCTTCTGCCGCTGGGACGGAGCGCCGCCGCGCATCGAGTCGTACGACAACGGCTGAGGACGAGAGGGCCGGCGGACGAGAGGGCCGGGGGCGAGAGTTCCGGAGCCCGAAGCGCAGGGCATCGGCGCCGGGGCGGCCGGGCAAGGCGCGGGCCGCCTCAGCCGAAGGTGCCTTCCGGCGGTACGGGTGAGGGCTTCGCCGTCGCGTCGGTGACCGGCACGGCACCGCCCGCGAAGCCGGCGAGCGTGTCGCCGGACTCCACGCGCCCAGGGTGCGGATCGCCCGCGGAGCGCCGGGTCAGCTCCGCGACGGGCAACTCACGGTCTGCGGCGACGAGTACGGCGTTCCCGAAGCGCTTCCCACGCAGCACTGCGGGATCGGCGACGAGGGCCGCCGCGCCGAACACCTCGCGCACCGTGGCGACTTGGGAACGCAGATGCTCCAGCGGCCGGCGCCCTCGCCCGCGGACCGTCCCGCCGCCGTCGCCGCCCGGCCCGTCCGCGATGTTCGCGGCGTACAGCCCGTCCCGGCGCAGCACCCGCCGCACCTCGTGGAGGAATTCGGTGCTGGTCAGATGCGCCGGCGTGCTCGCGCCCGTGAAGACGTCGGCGATGACGAGGTCCGCCCACCGCACCGGGAGTCTGCCCAGCACCTCACGGGCGTCGCCGCCGCGTACGCGTATGCGCCAGCCACGTTCCAACGGCAGTTCGGTACGCACCCATTGGGCCAGCGCTGCGTCCCTCTCGACGACCTGCTGCGTGGAACGGGGCCGGGTGGCCGCGACGTAACGGGCGAGGGAGAAGGCCCCGCCGCCCAGGTGGAGCACGTGCAGCGGACGCCCAGGCGGCGCCGCGAGGTCGATGACGTGACCGAGCCTGCGCTGGTATTCGAACCCGAGGTGGGAGGGGTCTTCCAGGTCGACGTAGGACTGCGGCGCTCCGTCCAGCAGCAGCGACCAGCCGCGCGCACGGTCGGGATCGGGGACGAGCTCCGCCTCTCCCCCGTCGACCTGCGCGCTCAGCGTCTCGCGCGTCCCCCGCGAGCGGCCGCCTCTGCCGCGGTCACCGCTGCGGGCGCCATCACGAGCGCCGCCGTAAGCACGGCCGCTCCGCCGTCGTCCGCCCTTCGCCACATGTCCAGTATCGCGGGAGCCAGGGGAACTCGGGCAGCTCGGGGAGCTCGAGCAGCCCTGCTGCTCACTGGCAGCGGTCGGCGGCCTCGATCGTGCGGGCGGCCTCGCCCAGCGCCGCCCGCAGCAGCGACGCGTCGGTGGCGACCCCGAACGCCCCCTCCGGGGGTACGAGCCAGCCCGTACCCGCAAGTGGCTGCTCCTGTGCGACCGTTCGGGGCCGGCCGGGGGTCTGGGTGCAGGCGCTGCCTGGCAGATCCCAGCAGGCGGCGGTGCCCGGCGGCACGAGGAAACCGAGCGTGTCACCGTCACCGTCGCACAGCAGCACCGGGCCCAGTCCGTCCCGGAGACGCAGGATGTCGACGGCCTCCAGGCCCTGCCGGGCGGGCACAGTCACCAGATCGCAGGGCACACCGCCGGAAACGGTGCGGACTCCTAGGCCGGTGTCCATCGGGACCCCTCCTCCGAGCTCCTCCGCAGTGGTCATGCAGAGTTCAACGGCCCGGACCGTCAACGGGCTACGGCACACCCCGCCACAAAGGATGGCACTTCATGGCAGATGATGGGTGAGATATCCGTTTTGTAGCGGAACCCTGCGTGCTGATCGCGTCACAGCCGGTACCGTCCGGCCATGGCGTCGTCATCTTCCGCGCCGCAGGGCCCGCCCCGCGCGCCCAACACGGCGTTCCGTCGGCTGCGCGGCACACTGTCGCCTGCCGAGTTCGCCGCAGCCGTACGCCGGGCGGCGCGCGAGATCGGCGAACACGTCGCGTGCGACGCCCGCTACATCGGCCGGGTGGAGGCAGGCGAGATCCGCTGCCCCAACTACGCCTACGAGCGGGTCCTCCTGCACATGTTCCCGGGTCACACGCTGACCGACATGGGCTTCGCCGACCGCGACGCCGTACGGGGCAGGGCGGCCCGCCGGACACAACAGGCTTACGGAGGTGATAATCCGCCGCCTTACCTGACCACGCGTCACACGGAATCACGTACGCTCTTCGGTCATCACAGCAGCCCCAACAGCCCCAGCACTCCTAATAGTCCCATCAATCACAACAGCATCACTGGTCACAGCGGCAGTCCCGGCGCCACGCAGGGCGCCCCCAACTCCCTTATCTGCACGATCTGTTCAGACTGTTCCGAGATCCACGAGGAGAGCGACGTGCTACGTCGCGCGTTCATGACCGGCGGCCCGGCAGCCGCCCTGATCGCCATGCCGCCCCTCGGCGCCGTGGCCGCGGCCGCAGACGGCCGCGCCTCGTCCGCGCGCGCACACCGGCGCGTCGGCGAGACCGAAGCGGAAGCGCTGGAGCACGCTGTGCGGCGCATCCGGCTCCTGGACGACCGGCACGGCGCCGACGCTCTCTACCAGCGCGCGGGCAACTCCCTCCGCAGCGCGTACGAACTCCTCGACCAGGGCACTGCCGGCCGTCAGTCCGTCACCGACCGCCTGCACAACGGTGCGGGTGAACTCGCCATCTCCGTGGGCTGGCTCGCCCACGACTCCGAGCGCTTCGACGACGCGCGCTCGCACTACGCGGAGGCGCTCGCCACTGCCCGCGTCGCCACCGATCCGGCGCTGGAGGCCCACGCCTTCTGCAACACCGCCTTCCTCGCACGCGACGCGGGCCGTCCGCGCGAAGCCGTACGGGCGGCGCAGGCCGGGCAGCAGGCAGCCAAACATCTCGGCTCCGCACGGCTGTTGTCGCTGCTCAGCATGCGCGAAGCGGGTGGCTGGGCCGAGCTCGGCGACCGTACGGCCTGCCAGGAGGCGCTGAGCAGGGCGCACGCACTCTTCGAACGCGGTCCCGCCGACCCCGACCCGGCCTGGATGAGCTTCTTCGGCGACGCCGAACTGGCGGGCCTGGAGGCACAGTGCTGGTCGGCGCTGCACGACTGGCAGCGGGCGGCCGCGCACGCAAGGCGCGCCGTCGCGCTGCAGGATCCGCACTTCGTCCGCAACAGGGCGCTGTTCACGGCCGAACTGGCGGGCGACCTCGCAGCGTTGAAGCTTCCGGAGGAGGCGGCGAAGGCGGGCGGGGAGGCGCTCGCACTGCTGGGGCGGCCCGTGCAGTCCTCCCGCATCCGCGGGATGCTCGGCACCGCGGCACGTCGGCTGCGGCCGTACGCGGGAGAGCGCGCGGTCGACGCGTTCCTGGAGGAGCAGAGCCGCGCCGTGCCGAAGCCGCGTACGGCCTGAGCGCCGGAACCCGCGTACGCCTTCGGTGGCTCGGCGTTCGCCAGTCGGGCGCCGGGCCCGCTCAAGCCGGGCGCCGGGCCCGCCCAGGGCCCGGTTCGGCTCGGTTCGGCCCGGTTCCGCTCGTGGCTCGGCCCGGCTCAGTCCAGGTGACCGGTGTCGTTCCAGCGGCTGATCGCCGGTTCCCCGTATGCCCAGCCGAGCACCGAGAAGGAGGCCGGCGAGAGGGACATGCATCCCCCGAAACGGATCTCCTGACCGAGCCAGCGTGCGCCCAGCACACGCAGGATGTGGCCGTGCGCGAAGAGAAGCACGTCGCGGTCCGCCGACCGGGCCCATTCCACGACGGCGTCGGCGCGGCCGGCGACCGCGCGCATGCTCTCGCCGTCCACGACGCCGTCGCGCCAGATGAACCAGTCCGTGCCGGTCTCCTCGCGGATCTGCTTCGTCGTGAGGCCCTCGTACGCGCCGTAGTCCCACTCCTTCAAGGCGTCCCACTCGGCCGCGCGGTCTGCGAACCCCGCGATGTCGCACGTCTCGCGGGCACGGGAGAGAGGGCTGGTGCGCACCTCGGCGCCCGGAAGCCCGTTCCACGGCTCGCTCTTGAGGCGCTCGCCGAGGAGCCGGGCGTCACGGCGGCCCTCGTCGAGCAGCGGGACGTCGGTGCGGCTGGTGTGCTGCCCTGTCGCGGACCATTCGGTCTTTCCGTGCCGGACGAGCAGGATGCGTGGTGCCATGGGAACCTCTTCAGCCGTCGTAATGGGTCGCGGACCGGGGCCGTTGCCCGGCCGGGTGTGCGCCCTGCGCGCCGGTGCCGGTCCGCTCACGTACGGTCGACTCTGCCCTGGTCGCCCCATGGTCGCCCGTACCCTCGCCGTACGGGGGGACAGGCGCGCGGGCGCCGGTGCGGCGTCTGTCGGTCGCGGATGCCACACTTCCGCAGGTGATGCAGTCTTCCGCGAGGCGACGCCGATGACCCACTCCGACGGCAGCGCGAACACCCTGCGCCGGCGCCTCGCCGAGCTGCGCGGCGGGCCCGACGTCCCGCCCCGTCCGCTGGACGCCCGCGCCCTGGCCGCCCTCGCCGCGAACCCGGGCTGCCGCAGGCGGGCCCTGCTGGACGGCGCGGGTGTCGACAAAGCCGCTCTGGCACAGGCGTTGGGGGCACCGGCTCCCTTCGGGCAGTCCCAGTTCGCCTTCGCCCGGGGCAACTCGTTCGAGGCGAAGGTCAAGGCCGACGGCGGTGCCGAGCTGATCCGGCTGCTGTGTGCCAGTACGGGCGAGACTCCGCCGGAGCCGGGTGAAGTCGCCCTGCCCGACCTCTCCGCCGACGGCCCCGCGGGCCGGACTGCCCGTACGCGCCTCGCACTTGAGCCCTCGCGGGCCGTGGCCGGGGACGAAGCCGACGGAGCCACGACGGCGGATGGCGGAACGGCACAGGGCGAAGCGGCGGAGGGTGGATGGGCGGAGGGCGGATGGGCGCTGCTCTTCCACCCGATGCTGGCGCTCGACGTCGCCGGTGCGACGGCCTACCTGGAGCCGGACGCCATCGCCGTACATCCGGACGGCAGTTGGACGGTCGCCGAGATCAAGTCCTTCCCGGTCCTGGACGGTTCGGCAGACGCGGCGAAGGTCGGAGCCGCCGCACGCCAGGCCGCGGTCTACGCACTGGCTCTGGAGGAGTCGGACGTGGCGGGCGAGGTGCGGGAGCAGGCTCTGCTGGTGTGCCCGAAGGACTTCTCCAATCTCCCCACCGCGCACGGCATCGACATCCGCAAGCAGCGCGCCGCCACCCGCCGTCAACTCGCCCGTCTCACCCGCCTCGAAGAGATCGCCGCCGCGCTTCCCCGGGGGACGGTCTTCGATCCCGCCCGCCCGGTGCCCGAGCTGATCTCCGCCGTCGAGTCGGTTCCCGCGGCCTACGCCCCCGAATGCCTCTCCACCTGCGAACTGGCCTTCCACTGCCGCGACCGGGCGCGCGCCGCGGGCGCGGTGGAGTCGCTGGGCCGGTCGGTGCGCGGCGAACTGGGCGGCTTCACGACGATCGACGCGGTCCTCTCGGCGGCGGGAGCCGCACCCCACTCCGGCGGGAGCGACGGAGCCAGCCCGGATACCGGCCAAGACGGGGCGGACACGGGCGACTTCGCCGGTACGGACACGGGCCGGGGCGCCGGTACGGATGACGGCGAGCCCGCGGCGGCCGCGCTGCGACGCGCGGCGAGGCTGCGCGCGGAAGCTCTGGGAGCCGGCCGCCCCGACTGCCGGGTGACGCCGTGTCGTTGATGTCCGCGCTCGCCCGCATGGAGGCCGCGGCGGCCGGCCGTGCACAGCCCCGAGCCACCGTCCGCCACCGGCATCTGGCCGAACGGCCCCTGGTCTTCGTCCCGTTGACCACCGCGGGAGAGGCGGGGGCCCCGCTCGGGGCGATGGTCGGCACCGAGCGCGAGGCGCCGGTACTTCTCGTCGTACCGCAGCCGCGCGACCGCGATCTGCGCTTCGCCTTCCTGGCCCGTCTCGCCGGCGTGGTGCTGCCGCACCTGGAGTCGGCGCAGGACGAGATCGAGTGGGAGGAGCGCAAGGAGACCGACCCCGAGACCGGCAAGAAGGTGACGGTCCAGGTCGAACTGTGCGTGGACGCCCCGCAGTTGATCGTCCCGAACGGCCCCGGCGCCGACTTCGTACGGCTGCTGGGCCGCTCCATGCGCTTCCGGCGTACCGCCGAGGAGGACCCGGAAGGCCCCTATCCCGCTCCCCCGGGCGTACCGCTGCTCGGCCGTTGGCTGACGCTCTACGGCGAACGGGCCCGCGTCCCGGGCTCGTCGCTCCTGTTGTCCATGACCGAGCTGCTGTCGCGGCACTGGGCCACCGGCCAGAGCGCGCTGGAGGACCAGCATCTGGGTGCGCTGCTGGCGTGGATCGACCCGCCGGAGGGCCTGAGCGGCGGTGAGGCCGCACTGCGCGCGGAGGTCGGGAGGGACTCGGCGGGGCAGTTGCTGTGCCCGCCGGCCGGTCCGGCCACGGACCCGGCGTTCGACAACAGGCTCCTGGCGCCCGCGATCGACCGCTTCGACGCGCGCCTCCCGGACGCCGAGGACGAGGTGAAGCAGCTGGTCGCCTCCCAGCTACGGCCTGCCTGGGACGCGGTGTGGCGCGGCATCGATCTGCTGCGGACGCTGCCGGAGGGCGAACGCGTGGCGGAGCGCTTCAAGCGCGACCGCTGGTCCTACACGGCGCACCGCGACCGTATACGCAGCGGGGAACCGCCCCAGCCCCGCCGCGACGACGCGGTCACGGCTGCCGCCAAGCTCGCACAGCGCGAGCGCGAACAGGCCCGGCTGGAGGCGCAGGAAGCGCTCGACGACCCTCTCCTCATGGCCGAACGCCGGTTCGCGGGCGAGGCGTTCGCCGGCGAGGTCACCGCGGTGGAGATGGCGTACTCCGAGGGGAAGCGGGCCATGCCGCGCCCCCTGGTCACGCTGCGCACGGACGACCGTCCGCACCTCGGAGAGGGCGTCAAGGCGCACCGTGTGCTGGACGAAGGGGCCCGTCAGAGCGCTGAGTTCGTGCGGTACGAGGAGGAGTGGGACGGGAACGAGGACCAGGACCGGGACGGGAGCAGGAACGGAAACGGGCACGGGGGAGATGACGGCCCCGGCCCCGGCCTGGTGACGCTGCGCCTGACGAGCGGCATGGGCCGCGGCAAGGAGCCCGCGCCCGGCACGGTTCCGGAGAAGGGCGAGCGACTGTGCTGGACCCTCTTCGAGCACACGCCTCGCGGCGGCCCCGAGCTGCCCGAAGTGGAGGACACCCCGTGGACGCACGGCGGCCCGCCCGCCGAACCGGCCCCCGGCGGCGTGCCGTCCCCACGCGGCACGGGCACGGCAGCCCCGGCGGCTCCGTCCCCGCAGCCGCCCCTCCCCGACCCCGTCACCAGTGAGGACCTCCTGTGAGCGCGCCGCCCCGCCCGTACGGCCCCCGCCCCGGTGAGGCCACATCCGAAAAAGCGGCGGGTGAAGCGACCGGCGAAGCCGTCCCCGCCGGGGTTCACGATCCGGCGCCCGGTGCCGCCGCGTCGCTCGCCACGGACGCGATCCTCCACGACACGCTGCACAGCTCCCGCCGCGGCGTCGTCGTGGACTCGCCGCCCGGTGCGGGCAAGTCGACGCTCGTCGTCAGCGCCGCACGCGAACTCGCCGCGGCCGGACGGCCGTTGATCGTCATCGCGCAGACCAACGCCCAAGTCGACGACCTCACGGTGCGGCTCGCCGCCGCCGACCCGGAGCTCCCCGTGGGGCGGCTGCACAGCAGCGAGTCACGCCCGTACGATCCGGCGCTCGACGACCATCCGGGTGTCGTCACCTCCGCGAAGATCGGCGACCTCGCCGAGCTGCCCGTCGTCCTCTCCACTGCCGCCAAGTGGGCGTGGGTGAAGCGGAGCGAGGGGCAGCCGCCGTGGCCGCACGCGATCGTGGACGAGGCGTACCAGATGCGCTCGGACGCCCTGCTCGCCGTAGCCGGTCTCTTCGAACGGGCGCTCTTCGTCGGCGATCCCGGCCAGCTCGACCCGTTCAGCCAGGTCGGCGCGGAGCAGTGGGCGGGTCTCACCCACGACCCGTCGGCCAGCGCCGTGACCACGCTGCTTTCGCATAATCCGGATCTTCCGCAGCACCGGCTCCCCGTCTCGTGGCGGCTTCCCGCCTCCGCCGCGCCGCTGGTCTCGGAGGCCTTCTATCCGTACACGCCCTTCCGCAGCGGCAGCGGCCCATGCGACCGGCGGCTTACCTTCGACGGCCCCGCCGACGGTTCGCCCGCGGACGAGGTGATCGACGAGGCCGCCCGTTCCGGCTGGGGTCTGCTGGAACTTCCGGCCCGGCTCACGCCGCGTACGGATCCGGAGGCCGTCGCCGCCGTCGCCCGGGTCGTGGGCCGTCTGCTCGCCCGCGGCGGCGCCACATCCGACGAACGTTCGGCAGGGACGGCTCCGCTCACCGCGGCCCGCGTCGCAGTCGGCACGGCGCACCGCGACCAGGCCGCCGCGGTGCGGTCCGCGCTCGCCGGGCTCGGTCTCCCCGAAGAGCTGCACGTCACGGACGTCACCGTCGACACGGCGAACCGGCTGCAGGGCCGCGAGTTCGACGTGACGGTGATCCTCCATCCCCTCTCGGGCCGCCCCGACGCGACGGCGTTCCATCTGGAGACGGGCCGGCTGTGCGTGCTTACCTCACGGCACCGGCACGCGTGCATCGTGGTCTGCCGCGCGGGGGTCCCGGAACTGCTCGACGACCACCCCGGCACCGAGCCGGTCCAGCTCGGGGTCACCGTGAGGTTCCCGGACGGATGGGAGGCCAACCATGCGGTCCTCTCGCATCTGTCGGCGCACTCGGTTCCGTGGCGCCAGTGAAGCCCTTCAAAGCCCCTGAAGGCCCATGAGGCCCCTGACCTGCTGAACTCCCTGAGGCCCTGAGCCCTCTGCACCCCCTCCGAGCGAGCCGTCGTCCGGCGTGCGCCGTGTCTGCGCCGGGCGTGCGCCTGAAGCCGTACGCGGCCCGACCTGCACAGCGAACGGCCCGCGCGGGACAATGGCTGCGGCCACGACTCATGGAGGTAGGCACATGCCCGAGCCGAATCCGGCTCCGGACCCGCGCGGGAGCGCCCCGCGCTTCCGCCGTCCGGCGCCCCTGCTCTTCGAGCCGTCGGAGGGCAAGGAGGACTCCGAGCAGTTCTTCGACCTGGACACGATCACGGACCCGCGCGAGCTGCTGGAGCGGTCGACAGAGCTGGCGCTGGCCTTCCGTGCCGCTGCCGACCGTGCCGTGGAGTTCCAGGCGATGGCGGCGGCGCAGCTCGCCGACCCCAAGCGCTTCGACCGGCTCTCGGACGCGGCCGTCGCCGAACGGGGCGACTGGTCCGAGGACTACGCCCGGAAGATGATCGAGTTCGGCCGGGAGCTCCTCGCGGACCGCGGACCTCAGTAGGGGGCTGTGGCCGGCGTCTCGGCCGAGGCTGCCGCAGAAGGACGGCCGGAAACCGCCTTGCACCTACGCGGCGAAACCAGTCCCAGTCGCCCCAAGTGATCAGTCATGAGCGGGCCGTGCACAATACTCCACGCCTACCCCGCTTGTCCGATTTTCTGTTCAAAGTTCAAAACAGAACAGCATGTCCGGTACATCTGTTCTTCATGAGTGACTGGCAGCGGGACGACATCCCTCAGCGCCCCCACCCCGCCGGCGACCCCGGCGTCTTCGGGCTCACCTCCGACCCGGCACCCCACGGCACCAGGTGCGCCGCCACCCACGGCGCGTCCTGCGTCACGCAGGCCGGGGCCGACTGGCTCGCCTCCGCCTGCAGCCTGCCTGCCAGCGTGCACGCGCTGTGGACGCACCGGCCCGCCTCCCCGAGCGTCCTTCCCTGCGGAACCGCCTTCGACGTCGTGAGCGCGCCGCCGCTCCCGGGCCGTCTGATCCTGGAGCGCTTATGGTCCAGCGGCCCCGGCAGCGGTCCCGTCGCCGTCCACCAGGGGCGGCTGCTGCTCTTCGCCGCCACCGGTACGGCCCAGCGGCTGCCCGCCCTGCTGAGCTGGGGGGAGTGGCGGCAGCCACAGCGAGCCTTGTCGGCCACCGCTGCCGAAACGTTCCCCTCGCTGCTCTGCCTCGGTCCCGGCGACTCCGTGACCATCCCCGCCCTCCACGGTGGACACCGGGGCGACAGGACGGCAGGGAAGAAGGAGGGGGCGACCTCCCGGTCCCGCTGGCTCGTCGCGCCGGACGTCCGCCACCCCTGGCTCCCCGGCCCCGAAGTCCTCCTCCGCGCGTGCGTACGTGCCCTCCGCGACCGCCCTTCCCCGCACCCCCGGGCTTCCGTACGTGCAGGTCGGGGGCCCGCGAGTGCCGAACAACCGATTTCCGGAACTGCGGACCGTGATGCTAAGGTCTATGACGTCACCAGGCGCCGTTAGCTCAGTTGGTTAGAGCAGCTGACTCTTAATCAGCGGGTCCGGGGTTCGAGTCCCTGACGGCGTACGTGCACAGCGAAGGCCCTCTCGCCCGAGGCGAGGGGGCCTTCGCTGTGCGCCCTGCACCCCGGCGCGACGCTTTCAAGCGGCGCCGCGCACCCTGGCGGCCCCGGGGCGGGCGGACGCGGCCCGCGCCCTATGCCTCGCCGTCCTGCCGCGTCACCTTCACCCGCCAGGTGTCGTCCGCCGTGCGCCGGGTGACCTCCACCCGCACCCCGCCGCCACGGTCCGTCGTATAGCTGTCGCCCTCCCCCAGCGGTGCGTCCGCGAGCGACGGATAGACCGAGCCGTCGGAGCAGCCGTGCGTTCCGGGGTGCCCGTCCACCACCTTCACCGGCCCGTACGTCGAGGCGCGGTCGCTGCGCACCCAGTACAGGAGCACGCCCTCTGCGCACAGCCCTCGGTCGTTGCCCTCTGAGCCGCGGGCCTCGATCGCCAGCGCCTCGTGCTGACCCGTACGTACGACCGCCAGCCTCCGGTCCCCCCGGCCGCCCACCGGGTGCGCACCCAGCGAGCGCAGCGTGTGCGTGGTGGCACCGGCGCCGGACGGCACACAGCTGACGTTGCGCCGGCCCAGCCAGCCGAGCTTCCACTTCTCCCACGCGAAGAGATCCGGAGCGAGCCCGAACTGGCTGCCCATGAGGTCCCAGTCCCCCACGTACGTGTCCCAGTCGGCCATCCCCGAGGCCGGCCGCTGGTAGAGGTCGGGCAGGTCGAAGGCGTGACCGGTCTCGTGAGCGAGGACATGACGGTCGGGCGGGCTCTGCTCGAAGACTGTGACGAGGCGACGCAGCTCGGTGCCGTCGGCCTCGATGGGGGTGTCGAGGTTCACGACCTTCGTCGCGTCCGAGTCGACACCGCCGGCATCCGGATCGGCGACGAGATAGACCAGGTCGTACCGGCTGAAGTCGACGCTCGGGTCCGCCGCGGCGACGGCGTCCCGCAGGTAGTCGGTGCGCTGCCGCTCCTGCCAGTCACGCCTTATCCCGTACGAGCGGGAGCTGGAGGGCATCCGGATCCAGCGCTTGCCTGTGTGGGTGCGCAGCTGAAATTTGCCGTAGGAGGCGCGTTTGTAGAAGTCGGACGTGGCCGGGAAGTGGTCGGCGGTCAGCTCCCGGGGCGTCGTCATGGGGCGGGAGTCGGGGAAGGAGAGGAAGAGCATGGCCGCGTCTATCCGGTTCCGTGGTCGCGGATAGGCCGGGTCCCAGCTGTCCACGCCGAGGGAGTGGTGCGCGGCGGTCCTCGGCAACGCGCACGGTGCGGCGACGGCGACGGCGGTGATCGGCCCGGCGAAGAGCCCCATCCCCGTGAAGGCGGTCAGTGCCATGACGACCGCTCCCGCGCGGCGCCATCCGCACCGCACGGAGGTGGGTCTCCGCGAGCCGTGCTTCGTCGAACGCGCCACGTGTGGACCTCACTGGGGCAGGGAGCAAGACCCTTCAACCGTTGCCCGTAATGCCCGTTAAGTCCTGTTCCGTTAGACCATGCGCGTGAGCGGCAATATGACTACTGTGTGTGATGCGCTGCCTTTCGCGGTCGGTCCCGTTCCCGCACCCGTGCCGGAACGGTCACCCTCGCGTTCACTCTTACGTCCCACGGGCACCAACGCCCCGGTGGGACGCCGTGGTTGCTGGCTCCGCTCAGGCACGAACCTCTATGATCGGCACATTTCCAGCGCGGATCGCCAAGCAGCATCCCGGGCCGACCGCCCGTCCGATCCGCACGCGACGAGCCCCTCGGCGGGAGCGATTGGTGAACGGACCCCTCGAAGGACCGGGCAGGAACTCCGGCGAGAACACCGGGACTTCACCGCAGAAGATCACTCAGCGTAGCCGCACGCGAAGCGGGTGGCACGGCATGACGGAGCTGCGGAGCCGGAAGCGGGACAGCGACTTCCGGGCCGCCTTCAACGCCGCACGCCTCGCGATGGCCATCGTCGACCGCGACGGCAGGGTGGTCAGCGCCAACGACGCTCTCGGTGCTCTCCTGGGCGCCTCGCCGGAGGCCCTCGTCGCCACCTCCGTCACCGACCTCCCCTCGCTCGGCCTCGACGGAAGCGCGCTGAGGAGCGGGCTCGACGGGGACGGTCCGCGGTACCCCGTCGCCCCCCGCACGGGCGGAGACGACACCGTCCCGCCGGCCGGGACCATGCGCGAGGCGGCGCACGTGAGCTGCACACGGCGCGTGAAGAACCCCGACGGACACACCCTCTGGGCCGAGATCTCGCTCATGCCCACCGCGCACGACGGCGAGACCCTGCTGTCGGTGGCCGACGTCAGCGAGGAGCGCGACCTGCGCGACCGGCTCCGCCACCTCCAGATGCACGACCCGGTGACGCGCCTGCCCAACCGCACCCTCTTCTTCGAGCGCCTGGCGACCGCCCTGTCCGACACGGCGACCGGCCGCGTCGGCATCTGCTACCTCGACCTGGACGGGTTCAAGGCGGTCAACGACACCATGGGCCACCGCGTCGGCGACGAACTGCTCGACGCCGTGGCCCGGCGGCTCACCCAGTGCGCCGAGGACGGCGGCCAGCGGCACCTGGCGGCACGGCTCGGCGGCGACGAATTCGCACTGCTCGTCGACGGTTCCACCGGTACGGAACAGCTGACCGCCCTGGCCGACGCCACTCTGAGGGCCCTTCAGCAGCCCTTCGACCTGGGCGGGCAGCGGCTGACCGTCTCCGCCAGCATCGGCGTCGTCGAACGTGAAGCCGAAGGCACGGATCCGACGGAGCTGATGCAGGCCGCGGACACGACGCTGTACTGGGCGAAGGCCGACGGCAAGGCGCGCTGGACGCTCTTCGACCCGGAGCGCAACGCCCACCGGATGACCCGTCAGGCGCTCTCGTCCGCGCTGCGCGGCGCGGTGGAACGGGGCGAGTTCGTACTGGACTACCAGCCGATCGTCGGCTTCCACGACGACCGGCTCGTGGGCGTCGAGGCGCTGGTTCGCTGGCAGCATCCGCAGTTCGGAAAGCTCGGACCGAACCGTTTCATCGGCCTCGCCGAGGAGAACGGCGCGATCGTCCCGCTGGGCCGCTGGGTCCTGGAGGAATCGTGCCGCCAGGCGAGGAGCTGGATGCTGGGACACCCCGGCCCGCCGGTCTACGTCAGCGTGAACGTGGCCGTGCGCCAGGTGTGGGACTCGGATCTCGTCGCGGACGTCCGCGACGTGCTGGAGAGGACCGGACTGCCTTCGGGACTGCTGCAGTTGGAGCTGACGGAATCCGCGGTGATGGGTTCCGCCGGCCGTCCGCTGCAGGCGCTTCAGGCCCTGAGCGAGATGGGTGTCCGCATCGCCATCGACGACTTCGGCACCGGCTATTCGAACCTGGCGTATCTGAGCCGTCTCCCGGTGCGGCTGCTGAAGCTCGACGGCAGCTTCGTACGGGGCTTCCGCGCGGCACGGCACCCGAACCCGGCGGACGAGACCATCGTCACGGCGCTGGTACGCCTGGCACACCAGCTCGGTATGACGGTGACCGCCGAGTGCGTCGAGAACTCGGCACAGGCCGACCGCCTCCGCGGCATCGGCTGCGACACCGGGCAGGGCTGGCACTACGCCAAGCCCATGCCGGCTCACTGCATCGCGGCGCTGCTGCGCTAGCCGGCCGCGCGCCGGCCCGGGCCGGGCGCTAGGGGGTGTCCGGCGGATCCTCGCGGGCTCGCGATGCCCGGCACCGCACCTCGCTACGTTGTCGGGCTCGTCCGAATACTCCCGCCCCTGGGCTTCGCCATGGGGAACCCCAGCCCTCCGGCATGGGGGACCCCAGTATGAGAACGGCCCTCCGCCTTGCGATGCGTCCCCTGGGCCTGCGGCCCAGGGGAGGCCCCATGCACCGGACTCCCCCTGGCTTCGCCGGGAGGTGCCCCCAGCTCGCTGACCCACGAAGATCCGCCGGACATCCCCTAGTCCTTGCGTCCCGTCGCGGCCACGGTGACGCCGAGGCCGATCATGGTGAGGCCCCCGGCTCCGCCGACCAGCGCGAGCCGCTGTGGTGAGCGGGCGAACCAGCCCCGGGCGGTGGCGGCCGCAAGCCCCCACACGCTGTCGCAGACGACAGCGATGACGTTGAAGACCAGACCGAGCAGCAGCATCTGAACCGGCACCTGGCCCTGTCCGCGGCCCACGAACTGCGGCAGCACGGCGGCGAAGAACACGATCGTCTTGGGGTTGGCCACACCGACCGCGAAGCCCTCCCACAACGTGCGCATCCCGCCCTGCGCGGGTGCGTCACCGGTGAGCGCCGCATGCAGCGACCCGCGCTGCCGTATCGCCTTCACCCCGAGATACACCAGGTACGCGGCGCCCGTGAGCTTCAGCACCGTGAACGCGAGCGCTGAGCGCTCCACGAGCGACCCGATCCCCAGCGCCACGCACACCACGAGCACGTAGGCGCCGAGCGTGTTCCCCACGACCGTGGTGAGTGCGGCGCGCCGGCCCTGCGCGAGGGCGCGCCCGATCACGAATAGCACGCTGGGGCCGGGGATCACGATCAGCGCGAGGGACATCGCCGCGAAGGCCAGCAGCCGGTCGGTGGACACCATGGCGCCATGAGGCACCATCGGCCCTGCCTTCCGCCACCCCTTTTCCCGCGGGGAGGATCGGTCTCGCGGCGCGGCGACCGTCAGGGCAATCCGTACGCGTCCGCGATGAGGGCCACGGAGCGGACGCGAGCCGCCGGGGTGTGGACGTTGGCCGTGAGCATCAGTTCGTCGGCGCCGGTGCGCTTGACGAGGGCGTCGAGGCCGTCGCGTACGGCGTCGGGTGTGCCGAAGGTGACGTTGGCCAGCCAGCTGTCCACGAAGTCCCGCTCGGCCGCGCTGAACGCATACGCCTCCGCCTCCTCCGGGGAGGGGACGAGGCCGGGCCGGCCGGTGCGCAGACGCAGCATGGCGAGCGCGCCGGTGAGCACCTGGCGGCGGGCTTCCGCTTCGTCCTCCGCGGCGAGGGCGGCGGCACCGATGAGCGCATACGGCTCGTCCAGTACGGCGGAGGGGCTGAAGCTGTCGCGGTAGAGATCCAGAGCCGGCAGCGTGTTACGGGCCGAGAAGTGGTGCGCGAAGGCGAAGGGCAGCCCCAGGCGGCCCGCGAGTTCGGCGCTGAAGCCGGACGAGCCGAGCAGCCAGACCGGTGGACGGGAGACCTCGCCCTGCACCGGTCCCGGTACGGCGTGGATGCGCGAGTAGCGGTGCCCCTCGGGGAAGTCGTCGTCGAGGAAGCGGATCAACTCCGCGAGCTGCTGCGGGAATTCGTCCGCTCCCTCGCTTAGGTGCTCGGTACGGCGCAGCGCGGCGGCCGTCGCGCCGTCGGTGCCGGGCGCGCGGCCGAGGCCGAGGTCGATGCGACCGGGGGCGAGCGCCTCCAGGGTGCCGAACTGCTCGGCGATGACGAGCGGAGCGTGGTTGGGCAGCATCACACCGCCCGAGCCGAGCCGGATGCGGTCGGTGCGGGCAGCGAGGTGGGAGAGGATCACGGCCGGCGAGGAGCTGGCGACGCCGGGCATGGAGTGGTGCTCGGCGACCCAGTACCGGGTGAAGCCGCGCTGCTCGGCGAGGCGTGCCGTCTCGACGGTTGCCCGCAGCGCGTCACCGGAGCTCGATCCGACGCCGACGTTCGCCAGGTCCAGGACCGAGAGCGGGACGGGGGCCGCGCCCCTCGCCTCGCCGCGGATGCCGCCCCCGCTGTCCCTGCCGGTGCCTGCTGCGCTGCCTGTGACGTGGCCCTCTTGCACGGGTGCCGCCCTCCGCTCGCTGGTGCTGCGTCCAGCACTCGTCAACGGCGGGCGGCACCTTTCTCTTCCCGGCCGTCCTTTTACCGGCCGTTCCTCTTCCCGGTCTGCCGCGGTGCGTCAGGCCGTGAAGAGCGTGCCCAGGGCCGGGACGCGTACCGAGACGTCCAGCAGACGCAGGCCTTCCCAGGTCGTGACCTGGTTCGCGGTGAGTACGGGCTTGCCCAGCGCGTCCTCGATGTCCTCGATCCACGCGGCGGTGTGCAGGGCGGTGTCGGGAAGCAGCACGGCCTGTGCCTCCGGGTGGTCGCCGCCACGGGCGAGGGCCAGCACCTCGTCCTTGCCCCAGGTGCCGACCTCGGCCGCGGTGATGATTCCGCTGCCGCGCATCGAGACGACCTCGGTGCCCGCAGCCTTGAGGAAGGCGGTGAAGAGCTCGCCGACGTCCTCCGGGTACGTCGCGCCGATGGCGACGCGCTCCGCGCCCAGGGCCTGTACGGCGTGGGCGAACGCGAAGGAGGTGCTGGAGGCGGGGAGCCCGGCGGTGGCGGACAGCTCGCGGACCTGCGCGTGCGCGCCGTCCCAGCCGAAGACGAAGCTGGCGCTGGTGCACGCCCACACGACGGCCTGGACGTCCTGCTCCTTGACCTCCTCGACCTTCGCGGCGAGCCGCTTGGCCGAGCCCATCTCCAGCAGGGCGTCGGCGCGGTGGGCGTCCTCGCCGATGTCGGTGTGCACGAGCGGCAGCCGGACGTCCGCGCCGGCGTCCGAGAGGATTCGCTCAAGCCGCGGGTAGTCGTCCTCAGCCGAGAAGCCCGGGTAGAGGAATCCCACCGCCTGCGACTGTGCTGCCGCGTTCGCCATCTACGCCTCCTGAAGCGTCGCTGGTTGATCGGGGTGACTGCCGAGTGTCGCTCACCTCCCGCCCATACGGTCCGCGCGAGCGTTCACGCAGGGACGTACGGCGAGCGGCGGCGGGCACGGATGGGCGCCGGACACTCTGTCCGGCGCCTGTTTTTCGGGGGGGCACCCCGCCGGGGCGGGGTGCCGCATCTCACACGGGCGGCGGTCACACCGGCGGCTGGTTGCCGCCGCCCCACTCGTCCGTGTAGCCAGGGATGAAGCCCTGGTCGAATCCGTCCAGCGGCTCGCCGCTCTCGGTGCCCGCGCTCGCCAGCGCCGCCTCGGGCTCGACG
Organism: Streptomyces sp. DSM 116795; assembly: GCF_055792905.1. NCBI lineage: Bacteria > Bacillati > Actinomycetota > Actinomycetes > Kitasatosporales > Streptomycetaceae > Streptomyces > Streptomyces sp. DSM 116795. The sequence continues at coordinate 5,004,856 of NZ_CM147707.1, read as the reverse complement.
GGACGGACCGCCGGCTCGGCCACCTCTGTGGACTCGACCGGCTCGACCGGCTCCTCGGGCCTGCTGACCGGCAGCGTCGCCGACGAGTTCATCGCCGCCGGACCGCGCCGGGCCACCGGGTCGACCAGCGCCTGGTACTGGCCCACCGCTTCCTTGCCGATGCGGCGCAGCGCGTCCCAGAGCGTGACCTGGTTCGCGGAGAGCACCGGCATGCGCAGTTCCGCCTCCAGTTGCGGGATGACGTCGTACGTCGGCAGGTTGGTGCAGCTGATGAAGAGGGCGTCCGGAGCGTCCCCGGCGACGGCGTCGCGCGCCATGTCCACGACGTCCCGGTAGGGCACCCGCCAGATCTCCTTGGTCAGCCCGAGATAGCTGCGGCCGGTGACCGCGATGCCGGCCTCGCCGAGGAAGTCCTCCAGCGAGTCGGTGACCGACTTCGTATAAGGGGTGACGACGGCCACGCGCCGGGCCCCGATCTCCTGGAGCGCCGCCAGCAGCGCACCGGAGGTGGTCAGCGAGGTGACCTCGCAGGCCTCCTCCATGGCCGCGGTCATGGACCGCTCGCCCGCGGCACCTCCGACGAAGCTGCCCGAAGTGCACGCGTAGGCGACCACCTCGGGGGCCACCGCATACAGCGCCTGCACGCCCTCGCGCAGGGTCTCGTGCTCACTTACGAGGCGAGCCTGGTCGAGGCTCACCTCGACCGGCACAAAAGGGGTTCGTGTGAGGTGCAGTGACACATCGTCCGGCACCCAACGCCACAGCTCCCGATCGAGTGCGAAGTCGAAGGGAGCGACAATTCCGACACCGCGTTGCGGCTGCGGTCCGCCGAGGAAGGAGACATCCATGGGTGAGCCCCAAAGAACGGAGGGGTGGCCTACGGCCAGAAAGGGAAATGAAAGCCGGTCATTAGCCGGAACGCCGGGACAGATGCCTTCATTGACGACGGTAGTTCGCGCTACCTACCGTGGTCAATCCTTGCATGTACGCCAACTTCCCGCCGCCGAGTTGAGCCATCCCGACCAGCCAACCGCCCCCTAGTTTCGAAGTGGTTTCCTGCCGATGACCGAGCCCGTACTTCTTGTCCTCGACGACGATCCGCTGCCGCGGCTCGACCGCCTCGCCGGCCGCGCCCGCGTCGTACACGCAGACGAGAAAAGCCTGGTCGAGAAGCTGCCGACGGCAGACGTACTGCTGGTGTGGGACTTCCTCTCGGACGCGGTCCGGCACGCCTGGCCGGGGGGCGGACGGCGGCCGCGGTGGGTGCACACGCCGAGTGCCGGAGTCGACCGTCTGCTGCCGGAGCTCGCGGCCTCACCTGAGACCTTGGTCACGAACGCAAGAGGGGTCTTCGACCAACCCATTGCCGAATACGTGGCAGGGCTGGTTCTAGCCATGGCCAAGGATTTCCGGGGGAGCTGGGAATTGCAGCGGCAACGTCTCTGGAGGCACCGGGAGACGAAAAGGGTCGGCGGCTCCCGTGCGGTTGTGGTCGGGTCCGGACCAATTGGCAGAACTATCGGCCGGACGATGAAGGCGCTCGGCGTCGCCGTCGACCTCGTGGGCCGCACGGAGCGGGCGGACGATCCGGACTTCGGACGTGTCCACGGCAACGCGGCGCTGGGTTCACTGCTCGCCGGAGCCGACTGGGTCGTGTGCGTCGCGCCGCTGACGGACGGGACGCGCGGGCTCTTCGACGCGGGGGCCTTCGCACAGATGAAGTCCGAAGCGCACTTCATCAACGTCGGCCGCGGTCAGCACGTGATCGAGGACGACCTCGTGGAGGCGCTCGGCGCGGGCCGGATCGCCGGCGCAGCACTGGACGTCTTCGCGGAAGAGCCGCTCGCCGGGGACAGCAGACTCTGGGACGTGCCCGGGCTCCTGGTCTCGCCGCACATGAGCGGTGACACGATCGGCTGGCGGGACGACCTCGCCGAGCAGTTCCTCGACAATTTCGACCGCTGGGAGGCCGGGGAGCCCCTGCTGAACGTGGTCGACAAGGACCTCGGTTACGTCCCCTCGACCTGAGCCCGGCAGGTACGGAGAACGGGGAGGGAAAGGGGGCACGGGCCGGCACCGATGACCGGTAGCTGTACCTGTACCTGTTCTTGCGGGCGCAGACCCGGTGCCGGGTTCCCGATCCGTGGCCGGGTCCGGCTCCGGCTCCGCGTCTGCACCCGCCTTCCCGCTCTCCGCCGTCGCCCGCTGCCCGCTGCCCGCGGCACCCGCCGCCGGCCATCCTCCGGCCACCCCGGCCACGACTCGAAAGGCTCCCATGTCGGATCTCAGCAGCCTCACCGCCGGCCGGCTCCTCGCCGGGTACAGCAACGGGGACTTCACCCCCGTCGAGGCGACCCGCGCCGTACTCGAACAGGCCGAGAAGGTGCAGCCCCATGTGAACGCCTTCGTCAGCATCCACGCCGAAGACGCCCTCGCGCAGGCGCGCGACTCGGCGGAACGCTGGCGCCGCGGCGAGCCGAAGGGCCCGCTCGACGGTGTGCCTGTGACGGTGAAGGACATCCTGCTGCTGCGCGGCCGGCCCACCCTCCGGGGCTCCTGGTCCTCCTCCACGGAAGGCGCATGGGAGGAGGACGCGCCCTCCGTGGCGCGCATGCGCGAAGCCGGCGCGGTGTTCGCAGGCAAGACCACGACGCCTGAGTTCGGCTGGAAGGGCGTCACGGACAGCCCACGGCACGGCGTCACCCGGAACCCGTACGACGTCTCCCGTACGGCCGGCGGCTCCAGCGGCGGCGGCTCGGCCGCGGTGGCCCTCGGCGCCGGGCCGCTGACGCTAGGCACCGACGCGGGCGGATCGGTGCGCATCCCGGCCGCCTTCTGCGGGATCTTCGCCCTCAAGCCGACGTACGGCAGGGTGCCGATCTATCCCGCCAGCGCCTTCGGCACCCTCGCGCACGTGGGTCCGATGACCCGGGACGCGGCCGACGCGGCGCTGCTGATGGACGTGATCTCGCAGCCGGACGCCCGCGACTGGTCCCAGCTGGCACCGCCGCAGGGCAGCTTCCGGGAGTCGGTGAAGGGCGGGGTGCGCGGGCTGCGCGTCGCGTACTCGCCGGACTTCGGCGGACGCGTCGACGTGGCCCCGGCGGTCGCCTCCGGCGTACGGCGGGCGGTTGAGCGGCTGGAGGAGCTGGGCGCGGTCGTCGAGGAGACCGATCCCGGATTCGAGGACCCGATCGAGGCCTTCCACTCCCTCTGGTTCGCCGGGGCGGCCCGCGTGACGCAGTTCTTCACCGACGAGCAGCGGGAGGCGATGGACCCCGCGCTGCGGGAGGTCTCCGAGGACGGCGCCTCGCGCAGCGCACTCGACTACCTGGCCGGGGTCGACGTCCGCATGGCGCTGGGCAAGCAGATGGGCGTCTTCCACGAGACGTACGACCTGCTGGTGACTCCGACGACACCGGGCACCGCCTTCGGTGCGGGCCTGGAGGTGCCCGAGGGCTCCGGCTACCGGCGGTGGACGGAGTGGACGCCCTTCACCTACCCCTTCAACATGACGCAGCAGCCCGCCGCCTCGGTGCCCTGCGGGCTCGACGGCGACGGGCTGCCGATGGGCGTGCAGCTCGTGGCCGCACGTCACCGGGACGATCTGGTGCTGCGGGCCTCGCACGCGCTGTACGAGGCCGGGGCCGCGGACGTACCGCCGCCCGCCCTTGCCGGGGACTGAGCGGCCGAAGACCGGCCCCGAAGCATCGTTCCTCCCCCAGAGCCTCCGGCCTGGGAGGTGGCCCCCAGCAACGGCGGTCGACCACTACGGCGAGGGTCCGGCGCTGTGACAACGACCGGAACCCGCACGTCCGGCTGATCCGTCGGAGACGAGTCGGCCTACACCCGGCGGAAGTTGAGGGTCTCGCCGAGAGCTCCCGCCCGCCACAGGTCCTGGCAGGCCTCGGCCATCGCGTCGAGGCCCTCGACGACCGAACCCCAGACGATGCCGGGCACCCATCCGGCATCGCCGTTGATCAGGAGGTTGTTCCGCTCGTAGAAGAGCGCGAGGTCGATGACGGTGGACCGGGTGGCGTGCGCGGCCTTGCCGCCCTGCTGCTCGGCCGCCGCCTCGTAGCCGTACGACGCGGTGTTCAACTGCGTGTCGGTGAAGGTGAAATAGCACAGATCACCCGGAATAGGAGTGATCGTCGGATTCTCCAGCGGCGGCTCCTCCGGAGCGAACGGCGGGATCAGCGCGTAGATCTCGTTGCGGGCGTATTTCGCGTGGTAGACGTCGCCGCCCAGGGGCAACGCGTTCCACACGGCTTCGCAGGTGATCGGGGCGCGGTCGTCGAGCAGCTTCGCTGTGCAGCTCACTCCCCGCTTGTCCAACGACACTTCAATGAACCGCTCGGCCATCGTGCCTCCGCGTCGTGCAGTGGTGGTTCGTACGTGTCAATGGTGGCGCAGCGGTCAAGCCCACAACGAGCAGGTCAAGGGCTGAAAACGATCCGCATATCTTCAGGGGGCCTGGGTAGCTGCGCGCCCATGGCTCCACCACGAGGGAACAACACCGGAAATGCCGGGAAAACCGGCAGAAGTCTGGGCCGCCGTTCGATGCTCGCGGGAGCGGCATCGCTGACGGCGCTCGGAACGCTGGGCACCACCACTGCGTGCAGCCGTGTGTCCAGCGCCAACACCGGAGACGGGGGCGATCTGCTGGAGAGACTGAAGGTACAGGGCACGGTCAAGCTCGGGATCGCCGGCGAGCAGCCCTACAGCTACATCGACACGAACGGCGAGCTGACCGGTTCCTCGCCCGCCATCGCACGGGTGATCTTCCGGCGGCTCGGCATCGAGAACGTCCAGCCGCTGCCCACCGAGTTCAACTCGCTGATCCCCGGCCTGAACTCCCAGCAGTTCGACGTGGTCGCCGCCGGCATGTACATCAACCCTGACCGGTGCCAGCAAGTGCTCTTCGCCGACCCCGAGTACGAGATGAGGGACGCCTTCATCGTCCGCAAGGGGAACCCCAAGGGCCTGCACACCTATAAGGACATCGCCGAGAAGGGCGCCAAGATGGCCACCGGCGTGGGCTACGCGGAGATCGACTACGCGGTGGACGCCGGCGTCAAGAAGGCCGAGATCAAGCTCCTCCCGGACCAGCTCGCGGGGCTGCTGGAGGTCCAGGGCGGCCGGGCCGACGTCTTCGCGGGCACGGCGATCACCGTCCGCAACGTCGTGAAGCAGTCCAAGAGCGGAAAGACGGAGTACACCGAGGACTTCGTGCCCACCCTGGACGGCGAGCCCGACCTCGGCACGGGGGCCTTCGCCTTCCGTAAGAGCGAGAGCAACCTCCGCGACGCCTTCAACGAAGAGCTGCAGAAGATGAAGAAGAGCGGTGAGCTCTTCCGCATCATGAAGCCCTTCGGGTTCGTCGAGCGGGAGATGACGACCAAGACCGCGAAGGAGCGCTGCAAATGACGGACCTTACCTGGGGTCTGTGGGAGCTGCTGCTGACGGGCGTCTGGCTGACAGTCCAGCTGACCGTCCTCAGCGCCCTGCTCGGCGCCGCCGTGGCGTTCGTGGTCGGGGCCGCACGCACCCACCGGCTGCGCTCCGTGCGCTTCATCTCCGGTGCCTACATGGAGATCTTCCGCGGCACCTCGGCCCTCGTGCTGATGTTCTGGATCTTCTTCGTGCTTCCGGTCGCCTTCGGCTGGCAGCTCGTCCCGATGTGGGCGGCGGTCCTGGCACTCGGCCTGTCCTACGGCGCGTACGGATCGGAGATCGTGCGCGGAGCGCTCGCGGCCGTGGCCCCGGCGCAGCAGGAGGCGGGCATCGCGCTCAGCTTCAGCCCGTGGCAGCGGCTCACCAAGATCGTGCTGCCGCAGGCGTGGCCGGAGATGATCCCGCCGGCCAACAACCTGCTGATCGAGCTGCTCAAGGGCACGGCCCTGGTCTCGATCATGGGCGTTGCGGACATCACCTTCGGTGCCTCGCTGGTGCGCAACGCGACCGGGCAGAGCGCCCCCGTCTACACGATCGTCCTGGTGATGTACTTCGTGCTCGCCTTCGTCCTCACGCGAGGGATGCGCGTACTGGAGCGGCATGCCAAGGCAGGTGTCGGTCAGGCACCTCCCGCAAGGAGCTTCGGCGTACGGCGCCAGGTCACCGTGCCGCGTCAGGCCGACGCCTCCCGTGACGTTCCCACCGCCGGAGGTGCCTCATGAGCTGGGACTGGTCCGCAGTCAGCGAATTCATGCCGCGCCTCTGGGACGGCGTACTGCTCACCCTCCAGGCGCTGGTGCTGGGATCGCTCATCGCGTTCGCGCTGGGTCTGGTCTGGGCACTGGCCCAGCGGTCGAGCCTGAAGATCGTGAGCTGGCCCGTCACGGCCGTCACGGAGTTCATCCGCAACACTCCGCTGCTGGTGCAGCTGTTCTTCCTCTACTTCGTACTGCCCGAGTGGAACATCACCCTCACAGCGCTGGTGGCCGGCGTCGTCGGCCTCGGGCTGCACTACTCGACGTACACGGCTGAGGTCTACCGCGCCGGCATCGACGGTGTGCCCGTCGGGCAGTGGGAGGCGTGCACCGCGCTCAGCCTGCCGCGTACCCGCACCTGGAGTGCGGTGATCCTGCCGCAGGCGATCCGTCGCGTGGTGCCCGCACTGGGCAACTACGTCATCGCGATGCTGAAGGACTCGCCGATGATCGCGATCATCGGCGCACTCGAAATGCTGGGCCAGGCCCGGCAGTTCAGTGCCGAGACCTTCCAGCCGACGGAACCGATCACGGTCATCGGCATCGTCTTCATCCTGATCGCATACCCGGCATCCCTGCTGATGAGAGCCCTGGAGCGTCGACTTGTCCACTGAGAGCAGCACTTCGAAGGAAACCAAGAACCCGGCCGTCGACGGCAGTGAGCTCATCGAGTTCAAGGACGTCACCAAGCGGTTCGGGAGCAACGTCGTACTCGACAACCTGTGTTTCGACGTCTCGTCCGGCAAACACGTCACTCTCATCGGCCCTTCGGGATCCGGCAAGACCACGATCCTCCGGCTGCTGATGACACTGGTGAAGCCGGAGGAAGGCACGATCAAGGTCGCCGGCGAGTACCTCACACACGAGAAGAAGGACGGGAAGCTGGTACCGGCGGGCGAGCGCCACTCCCGCGAGGTGCGCAAGAACATCGGCATGGTGTTCCAGCAGTTCAACCTCTTCCCCAACATGAAGGTGCTGCGGAACATCACCGAGGCACCCGTCCATGTGCTCGGCCTGTCCAAGGACGAGGCGGAGCAGCGCGCACGCGAGCTGCTCGAACTGGTCGGCCTGACCGAGCACATCGACAAGTACCCGAGCCAGCTCTCCGGCGGCCAGCAGCAGCGTGTGGCCATCGCCCGCGCGCTCGCCATGCGTCCGCAGGTGCTGCTGCTGGACGAGGTCACCTCGGCTCTCGACCCGGAGCTGGTGGCGGGTGTGCTGGACGTCCTGCGGGACATCGCGCACACCACGGACATCACGATGCTGTGCGTCACGCATGAGATGAACTTCGCGCGTGACATCTCGGACGACGTGCTGATGTTCGACGAGGGCCGGGTCATCGAGTCGGGTTCGCCGGAGAAGATCTTCAGCGAGCCGGAGCACGAGCGTACGAGGGAGTTCCTGAGCGCCGTTCTGTAGCGCGGTGGCGCCTGGCGGCGCAGCGCAGCCCTGGGGCCGCACCCGGTGTTCGGGTGCGGCCCCGTGTGCGTGGGTGCGGGTTCGCCTCGGGGTGTGTTCGTGGTGGCGGGGGCGTGCCGTTCCGGCGGCGGCTCCGGGAAGGCATGATTTTCCTCCCTGTACCGGTACGGGCCTTTGTGCTGCCTCCCATGTGCCGGTCCGCAAATCCTGCTTGAGTTCCCGGAACCACCGCCTCCACGTCCCACCCCCTCCGGTCCCCGATGGCGACTTTCCCCCGGTGACCCCAGTGAGTCACTTCCTCCCTACCCGGCCGGTCCCAGTGGGCAGGTGCCCAACAGGCCCCTGCTGAGGGGCACTTGCGGCCCGCAGGCACGTACACCTGTTGGCAGGTCCGCATGGCAGTGGCCTCGTGCTGCGTAGTGGCCACGGCGGGAGAGCCGCCGACGTGCGGGAGCGGGCGGGACGCGCAGGGAGGCACGTCCGGACACTCAAGCGTGATTTGCGGACCGGCATATGAAGGGCAGCACACAGGCCCGTACCAGTGCAGGGAGGGAAATCATGCCGTCCGGACTGGCTCCCGGAGCGGCACGCCCCCGGCACACACCACGCACCCCGAGGCGAACCGCGGCAAGCCCCGCGCGCCAGCGCGAGTTCGCATATGCCAAATAGGCGCAACCAGCCCCTCCGCCCGACCTGTTGACCGCTATCGTGAGAAGCGGACGTGACCGGACGCGACGGTCACGACGCAAACGGTCACACCTCCAGGGAGGCCCGTCGTGGCGCTGAAGCCGGAGCACACCGCACCGTTCCACTCAGTGCGGTACGCGCTGCGTGTGCTCGAGGCGATCGCGGCGCACCGCGACGGCGTCACCGAGGCGGATCTCGCACGGGAGACGGGGCTGCCTCCGGGCCACCTCGCGCACCTGCTGGCGATGCTCTGCAGGGAGACGTACGCGGAACAGCTCTCGGACGGAAGCTATGTCGTAGGCGAGTCGCTGGTGCTGCTCGGCTCCGGCGGCGACCGCGAACGGGCCCTGGACGAACGCCTCCAGCGCACCCTCGCCGATCTGCGCGACACTCTCGGCGCCGCCGTCTACCTCAGCCGCTACAAGGAGGGCGAGCTGGAGGTCACCGGGTACGCGGACAGTCCGATGACGCCCGCCGTCAACGAATGGGTCGATTTCCGCTCGGCGCTGCACGCGACGGCGATCGGAAAGTGCCTGCTGGGCCAGCTCGACCACAACGGCCGCATGGACCATCTCTCCCGGCACCGGACGGCACGTCTCACCTCCCGCACGATCACGGACGAGACCCTGCTGCTGAACACGCTCGACCGGCAGCCGCCGACCGTGCCCGTACTGGATCTGCAGGAGTACGCGGTGGGCACGGTGTGTGCGGCGGTACCCGTCACGGCCGGGTCGTCGGTGGGATGTCTCGCGCTGTCGCTGCCCGTCGAGCACGCGCACCGGCTGCGTCAGGCGGCGGAGACGCTCAGCCGCCGGGCGGCTCCGGTGATGCTGTCGCTCGCCATTTGAACGTCTGCTTGCCATTTGATCATGGTCATGAGCACCCCTTCGAAGGGGGTAGTATTTCCCGCGTCGGTCTGCGAAGGCCGACGGGCGCCGTTAGCTCAGTTGGTTAGAGCAGCTGACTCTTAATCAGCGGGTCCGGGGTTCGAGTCCCTGACGGCGTACAGCGCAAGACCGGAAGCCCTCCGCATGAGCGGGGGGCTTCCGGCGTTTCCGCTCCCCGCTCTCTCCGCGCTCCCTTCTCCGTCGCTGCTCATGGCGCCGCCGGGGCCATGAGCCCACGACGTACGGAAAATTGGTCTGGACATGGCTGGATGAGCACGCTACATTCGCCGTCTGGTCTAGACCGTTGGACGTCATGTGCGCACTCCCCCCCACGATCAATTGGAGAGACATGCGCAAGAGGATCGCAACAGCCGTCGTAGCACTGGGACTTGGCGGCACCGCCATGCTCTTCGCCGGTGGCTCGGCACAGGGCCACGGCTTCAGTACCGACCCCTCCAGCCGTCAGGCGAACTGCGCCGACGGCAAGGTCACCGACTGCGGCGCCATCGAACATGAGCCACAGAGCGTCGAGGGCCCGAAGGGCTTCCCCGAGGCCGGTCCTGAGGACGGCACCATCTGCGCCGGCGGCAACGACAGCTTCAAGGAGCTCGACGATCCGCGCGGCGGCGACTGGCCGGCCACCGAGCTCAAGGCGGGCGCGGACCACACCTTCAAGTGGTCGATGACGGCGCGGCATTCGACGACGGACTTCCAGTTCTTCGTCACCAAGGACGGCTGGGACCCGTCCAAGAAGCTCACCCGCGATGACCTGGAGGCGAAGCCGTTCCTCAAGGTGGACATGAACGGCGAGCAGCCCCCGGCCGAGTGGACCGGCAAGGGCAAGCTGCCGGAGGGCAAGTCGGGCAAGCACCTGATCCTGGGCGTGTGGAACATCGCCGACACGGCGAACGCCTTCTACTCCTGCGCCGACGTGAAGTTCTGAGCCCGCGGGCCGCGTGACCCCGCGACATCCCCGCAGGACCCACGGGGAGCCACGGGACCCGAATTCCCGTACGGCCCCCGGAGGGAGGGTCCTGGCCCGGCCGTGCACCGCGACGGCCGGGCCGGGCCCCGACCCGGACCCGGCCCGGCTCTCGGACGCGACCCGGCAACGCCCCGTCTCCACGGCCACGCCGCGTGGCGCACCCGGATCCGATCCGACAGACTCCTTCCATGCACCCCGCCACCCTCACCAGCAGGGCACTCGGCCGCGCCCTCGTCTCACGTCAACTGCTCGCCGAGCGCGAGGGGATGACCGCGCTGGAGGCTGTCGAGCATCTGGTCGGCATGCAGGCGCAGGCGCCCAAGCCGCCCTACTTCGGGCTCTGGTCACGACTGGCGGACTTCCGCGCCGAGGAGCTGTCCGCCCTGCTGCGCGACCGGCACGCGGTGCGTGTCAGCGTCATGCGCGGCACGGTCCATCTGGTGAGCGCCGCGGACTGCCTGCAGCTTCGGCCGCTGACCCGCGTGCTGTACGAGCGTCTGATGCGCGCCAGCCACGCCAAGCGCCTTGCGGACCTCGACCCGTGGGACGTCGCCGACGCCGCACTGACCTTGCTGCGCCAGGAACCGCGCACGGCTCGCGACCTGGGACGTCTGCTCGGCGAGCGCTGGCCGGACCATGACCCGGAGGCGCTCTCGCGGGCGGCGCGTGCGCTGTGCGACGTGGTGCAGATCCCGCCGCGCGGGCTCTGGGGGCGCTCCGGGCAGCCGACGTACGTACCCGTCGAGCAGTGGCTGGGGCGGCCGTTGGCGACCGAGCCGGGCGTCGAGACCGTACTGCTGCGCTATCTGGGCGCGTTCGGGCCCGCGTCCGTCATGGACGCGCAGACCTGGTCGGGACTGACGCGGCTGGGCGAGGTCATGGAGCGGCTCCGTCCGCAGCTGCGCGTCTTCCGGAGCGAAAGCGGCAGGGAGCTGTTCGACCTGCCCGACGCGCCGCGCCCCGACCCCGAACTGCCGCTGCCGGCGCGCTTCGTCGCCGAGTACGACAACCTCATCCTGTCCCACGCGGACCGTACGCGCGTGATCAGTGACGCCACCCGCAAGCTCATCGCGAGCCGCAACGGCCAGGTGCCCGGCACCGTACTGCTGGACGGCGAGGTGCGCGGCATGTGGAAGGTGGAGCAGCGGCGGAAGACGGCGGTGACCCTCACCGTCACCCCCTTCCACCGCAGGCTGACCGCCGACGAGGAGCGGGAGCTGGCGGCCGAGGGCGAGCGGCTGCTGGCGTTCGCCCTGCACGGCGGCGAGGAGGACCGAACGCCCCCCGGAACGGAGGAGTTCACCGTAGTCTTCGCCGACACGGCGGTCTGACGGGGGCGGAGCGCGAGGGACGCCGGGCCCGCGAACTTACTCACAGACCACACACAAGGCGTCCATTTCGATGACACCTCCGTCACAGAGAACTCGGAATTCACGTCGCTATCCGGACGAACTGCCCCTTTTCGCCCTTGCGTTCGGGCCTGTAGTCGGAGAACCTACCGACGTCTACGGCCGACGTGCGGCTCAGCGAACCGACGGCCGGCGAGCGGGCGCGCGCTGCGGGGCACGGCCAAGCCCACGGGCCGCGCCCGAAGAGCCGCCCGGACGGCAAACCGAGTCCTCTCCGTGGAACCGGGCGTCGCCCGCCCGCAGTCTCTGTACGAAGCAGCCGACGCCTGCCGCGCGGGGGCCGCGGGAAAGACGCGGGAAGTACGACCACACGCAGCCTGCTGCGTTCAGGGGGAATGACCCATGACCTCGACCGGGCCCGGTGACCGAGCGCCGGAACACGTGCAGGCCGCCGACGACGACCCGTCACGGACCACGCAACTGCGCATTCCCGCGCACGTCAGACAGAGAGCCAGAGGCACACTCGGCCGCGGGCTGCGCTGGACGCCCAAAGAGCTGCCGCGCTACGACTACGAGCACTACAGCCGCCTCGCCGGTCCGCTCAGACAGCCCGACAAGGACAGGCCCTACCGCGTCGCCTACCGCAGTCTGCTCTCCGACGAGCCGCACCGAATACGCGCCGCCACCCTGCTCTGCCTGGCACCGCTGCTCTCGGCCGGGCTGCTGGTGTGGCTGATGCAGCCGCAGCACTGGACGCGGCGCGACGACGGCGCCGTCTCCGACCTGGTGCTCAAGCTCGACATCGTGATGCTGGTCTCGATCGGCCTCATCGAGCTCTTCCGTACGCTCAACGTCCTCTCCAACGCGCACGCCACGCTCGTCGCACGCGACCCCGTGCCCGTGGTGCCGGAGTCCGGCACCCGCGTCGCCTTCCTCACCTCCTTCGTTCCCGGCAAGGAACCGATCGAGATGGTGACGAAGACCCTCGAAGCGGCGGTGAAGATACGCCACCGCGGCCTGCTGCACATATGGCTCCTCGACGAGGGCGACGACCCGGAGGTCAAAGAGGTCTGCCGCCGCCTGGGCGTGCACCACTTCACGCGCAAGGGCGTCCCCCGCTGGAACAAGAAGAAGGGCCCGCACCGGGCGAAGACCAAGCACGGCAACTACAACGCCTGGCTCGCCGCGCACGGCGACCACTACGACTACTTCGCGTCCGTCGACACCGACCACGTGCCGCTGCCCAACTACCTGGAGCGGATGCTCGGTTACTTCCGCGACCCGGACGTCGGCTTCGTCATCGGCCCGCAGGTCTACGGCAACTACGACAACTTCGTCACCAAGGCCGCGGAGAGCCAGCAGTTCCTCTTCCACGCGCTCATCCAGCGCGCCGGAAACCGCTACCACGCGCCCATGTTCGTCGGCACCAGCAATGCCGTACGCATCAAGGCCATCAAGGGCATCGGCGGCCTGTACGACTCCATCACGGAGGACATGGCCACCGGCTTCGAGATGCACCGCGCCAGGAACCCGGAGACCGGCCGGAAATGGCGGTCGGTCTACACCCCGGACGTCCTCGCCGTCGGCGAAGGCCCCAACGCCTGGACGGACTTCTTCACCCAGCAGCTGCGCTGGTCACGCGGCACGTACGAGACGATACTCAAGCAGTACTGGCGGGGCCTGTTCACTCTGCCGCCCGGCAAGCTCTTCAACTACACGATGCTGATGATCTTCTACCCGATCTCGGCACTCAACTGGATACTGGCGGCGCTGAGTTGTGCGCTCTTCCTGGGCCTGGGCGCCTCCGGCGTGCAGATCGACCCGACCATCTGGATGGCCCTGTACGGCAACGCCTCCGCGCTGCAGATCGGCCTGTACGTCTGGAACCGGCGGCACAACGTCTCCCCCCACGAGCCGGAGGGCTCCGGCGGCCTCGCCGGCATGCTGATGTCCGCGCTCTCCGCACCGATCTACGCCCGTTCCCTCTTCGACACCGTGCTGCGCCGCAAGAGCAAGTTCGTGGTGACCCCCAAGGGCGACTCCGCCAGCCCGGACACCCTCTTCGGCACCTTCCGCATCCACCTCTTCTTCATCCTCGTCTTCGGCGGCTCGCTGGGCGGATCGTTCTACCTGGGCCACGACCACCCCGCCATGATCACCTGGGCCGCGCTGGCCCTGCTGATCACCGCCGCGCCGATCGTCGGCTGGCGCTCCACCGTCCGCGCGGAGAAGAAGAAGCGGAAACAGCGCAGGCACCGGCACCGGCAGGGCGGCCCGTTGCCGCCGCCGCCCGACCCGGCGAACGGGGGCGGCCAGGTGTCCGCGACGCAGCAGCCCGTACCACTGCAGACCGCCCCTGGGGGACGTGAAAGATGAAGTTCCGACCGAGCCGGCGCACGCGCCGCACAGCGATAGGCGCGGCCGTGGTGCTGGTGATCGCGGGGTTCAACGGGCCCGCGCTCTACGGCATAGCCTCCGAGAAGTACCACGACTACAAGATCAACCAGCCCGAGTACAAGGCGGAGAACGGTCATTGGAAGGCCGTCCAGGTGCCCGAGAAGTACCGGATCAACACGATTCACGCCGCGCTGCTGCACACCGGGAAGGTGCTGCTGGTGGCCGGTTCCGGCAACGACGCCAAGCAGTTCAACGCGAAGACGTTCCGTACGGTCCTGTGGGACCCGGTGAAGAACACCTTCAAGAACATCCCCACGCCCAACGACCTCTTCTGCGCCGGGCACACCCAACTGCCCGACGGCAAGCTGCTCGTGGCGGGCGGGACACGCCGGTACGAGAAGCTCGGCGGCGACGTGAAGAAGGCCGGCGGCCTGATGATCATCCACAACGAGAACCCGGACCGCGCCAAGACCGTCAAGGCGGGCACCCGCTTCACCGGCCGTAAGAACGGCAAGAGCTTCGAGGCCAAGGACTCCGTCCTGGTGCCTCGCGCCAAGAAGAAGGTGAACCCCGCCACGGGCAAGGTCGAGGTGACCCCCAGCGTCGCCCGCGTGTACGTGGAAGCCATCAAGCGCGGCAAGAAGTACCAGACCGGCACCGAGGACAACTACCGCCTGAGCGGGCTGCGCGGCGCCGAGCGCAAGAACATCTACGGCATCGCCCAGAAGCTCTCCTTCGACAAGAAGGACTTCCAGGGGATCAAGGACACCTACGAGTTCGACCCGGTCGCCGAGCGCTACCTCAAGACCGACTTCATGGACGAGGCCCGCTGGTACCCGACGCTGACCACCCTGGAGGACGGCAAGGTCCTCTCGGTCTCCGGCCTGGACGACATCGGCCAGGTCGTCCCCGGCAAGAACGAGATCTACGACCCGCAGACGAAGAAGTGGGAGTTCCTGCCCCGCAAGCGGTTCTTCCCCACCTACCCGGCGCTGCATCTCACCGACGACAACAAGATCTTCTACTCCGGCGCCAACGCCGGCTACGGCCCCGCCGACAAGGGCCGCATCCCCGGGCTGTGGGACCTGGAGACCAACGGCTTCCGCAAGATCCCCGGCATGAGCGACCCGGACAAGCTGGAGACCGCGATGTCCGTGCCGCTGCCGCCCACCCAGAGCCGCAAGTTCATGGTCCTCGGAGGCGGCGGCGTCGGCGAGTCGAAGAAGGCCAGCGAGAAGACCCGCATCGTGGATCTGAAGGACCCCGAGCCGCGCTTCCAGGACGGGCCCGACCTGTACGCGAAGGCCCGTTACCCCAGCAGCGTCATCCTGCCGAACGACAAGGTGCTGACGACGAACGGCTCCGGCGACTACCGCGGCCGCAGCGAGAGCAACATCCTCAAGGCCGAGATATACAACCCGGCGGACAACACCAAGAAGCCCGTCGCCGACCCGATCGTCGGGCGCAACTACCACTCCGGCGCGCTGCTGCTGCCCGACGGGCGCGTGATGACCTTCGGCTCCGACTCGCTCTTCTCCGACGAGGCCAACACCAAGCCCGGCAAGTTCGAGCAGCAGATCGACATCTACACCCCGCCGTACCTCCACACGAAGGGCGAGCGGCCCGAGCTCGAGAACACCGGCCGGGGTGAGCAGACCGCACGGCTGGGCGGCACGGCCTCGTTCAGCAGCAAGGACGCAGGCTCCATCAAGAAGATGCGGCTGATCAGGCCGAGTTCGTTCACGCACGTCACCAACGTCGAGCAGTCCTCCGTCGCGCTGAAGTTCAAGAAGAGCGCGGACGGCGTGACGGTGAAGCTGCCCGAGGACCCGTCCCTGGTGCCGCCCGGCTGGTGGATGGTGACGGCGGTCGACGACGAGGGCAAGCCGTCGAAGTCGGTGTGGCTGAAGGTGCCCCGCACGGCGACCGCGCAGGCCCCCACGACGACGCCGCTGTCCCCGCCGTAGGAAGGTCGTCCGTCCACGCCGTGCGCTCCCGCAGCATCGTCCCTGCGGGAGGGGCGGCGTGGACGGTGCTTGAGCACCACTTCGTCACGGTGAGTGTCCGGACACGAGCGCTCCGGAGAGCCCCGCGGGAGGTGTGAGGCGACCGACGATGCCGTCACACTCATCGGCCAATATCCGGCTATGACCTCTTTCGTTCTCCGCTCAGAGAAACGTCAAGTCGCGATAACGGTCGCATCACCATCCCCTGGTCGCACATCTCAAGTGATCCACGCCACTTGTGGTGGTCGCTGTCCGTGATATGAACTGGCGATCCGGCTTTTGCCCGGCGTTTACGCCTGCGCCGCGTGGTGCTCGCTGCAAGCCGGTCGAAGCTGTGCGCTCTGTCCGTCAGGACGACGCAGTGCGTCCATATCACCGACTCCCGCTCTATCTGCCAAAGGTGGCCCATGTCACTCGACTCCATGACGCAAGACTTCGACAAGGCGGTGAACGACCTCTTCGACCCGGTCGCCACCTGGCTGAGTGAACTTGTCTTCTACACGGTCAACGTGGGCGGCGCCGATGTGCCCCTCATCGTGGTCTGGCTCGTCCTGGGCGGGCTGGTCTTCACCGTGTGGTTCGGCGTGGTCCAGTTCCGCAAGTTCAAGCTCGCCGTCGAGACGATCCGCGGAAAGCACGACGAGAGCGACGCGCCCGGCGAGGTCAATCACTTCCAGGCGTTCACAGCAGCGGTCTCCGGCACCGTCGGCCTCGGCAACATCGCCGGTGTCGGGGTCGCCGTCAGCATCGGCGGCGCAGGCGCCACCTTCTGGATGATCCTCTGTGGACTCCTGGGCATGGCCACCAAGTTCGTCGAGGTCACTCTCGGCGTGAAGTACCGCGAGGTGCACGCCGACGGCACCGTCTCCGGCGGCCCGATGCACTACCTGCCCAAGGGCCTCGCCGACCGATTCGGCCGCAACGGGAAGATCTTCGGATCGGTTCTCGCGGGCCTCGCCTCGGTGATGATCCTCTTCTTCGGCCTCTTCGGCGGCAACCTCTTCCAGATCAACCAGAGCTACGCACAGCTCGCCGCCACCACCGGCGGCGAGGACGGCATCCTCGGTTCCTCGGCGGGCGCGCTCACCTTCGGTGTGGTCATCGCCGCACTGGTCGGGCTCGTACTCATCGGCGGGATCAAGTCCATCGCCTCGGTCACCAGCCGCCTCGTACCGGCCATGGCCATCATCTACGTCCTCGCGTGCCTGACCGTCATCCTGTGGAACGCCGGTCAGGTCCCCAGCGCGTTCGTCGACATCTTCGAGGGCGCCTTCGCACCCGAAGGCGTCGCGGGCGGCATTCTCGGCGCCCTGATCATCGGCTTCCAGCGGGCCGCGTTCTCCAACGAGGCGGGCCTCGGCTCGGCCCCGATCGCGCACTCCGCCGTGAAGACGAAGCACCCCGCCAGTGAGGGCCTCGTCGCCCTGCTCGAGCCGTTCATCGACACGGTCATCATCTGCACCATGACGGCGCTGACCATCGTCATCGCCCAGCCGGCCAGCTTTACGAACGCCGGCGCAGAGGTCGAGGGCGTGACTGTCACCTCCGACGCGTTCGAGACGGTGCTGCCCTGGTTCCCGAACCTGCTGACAGTCGCGGTGCTGCTGTTCGCCTTCTCCACCGTGCTGACCTGGGGCTACTACGGACTCAAGGCGTGGTCCTACCTCTTCGGGAAGAGCAAGACGAGCGAGACCATCTTCAAGATCATCTACAGCGTGTTCGCCGTCGCGGGCTCGCTGCTGTCCCTGGAATCCCTCATCAGCATGGCCGACGCGTTCCTGTTCATGCTGGCCGTCATCAACATCATCGGCCTGTACCTGCTCGCGCCGGTGGTCAAGCGCGAACTCAACCACTTTGTCGCGCACGTCCGCGGTGACCGCACCGGGGCGGAGAAGGAGACGAGCGAGGGCACTCAGGCCGACACGCTCAGCTGACGCAGCATCGCCGCAGCACGTAGAGGCGCGCGGGCCCGCACCGGTTGACGGTGCGGGCCCGCGCGCGATGTGTGCGGCCGGGGCGGCAGCACGGACGGATCTCCGGTACGGCGGGGCTCCCGGCGGACGGGGCTCAGCGCTCGTTGCCGGCGAGCCCCAGCGCGTACTCGGGCCACCACTGACCGGCCTTCGGGCCGCCCTTGCACTCGCCGTCCGACTCACCGGGACGCTTGATCCACAGATAGCCGTCGACGATCTGGTCGCCCGTCTTCGTCGTCGGTGCCTCACCGAGGGCGCGGCCCTTCGGGTTGCACCACGCCTCCTCGTCGGCGCCCGCGCCCTCGACGGGGCCGTTGCCGTTGCGGCTGGTGTCGATGACGAAGGGCTTGTTGCCGACCATCGGCGAGAACTTCTTGCCGTACGCCTTGTTCGACGCCGTCGTCTGGTAGTTGGAGACGTTCAGCGAGAAGCCGTCGGCGGTCTCGATGCCCGCGCGCTTCATCGGCTCGACGAGCGCGCCCGGGTCGCGCACCCAGTCCGGGTTGCCCGCGTCGAGATAGACCCGGACGTCCGGGAGGCTCTGCAACTTGCCGACCGCTTCGTTGAGCAACTGGTAGCGCTCTTCGGTGTACTTGGCCGGGGTGCAGCCCTTCATCAGCACGTGCGGGATGGCGTCCGGCTCCACGATCACCGTCGCCGGCCGCTTGCCGATGCCCTTCATCACCTTCGCGAGCCAGGCCCGGTAGGCGCCGGCGTCGGGGGCGCCGCCCTTGGAGTACTGGCCGCAGTCGCGGTGCGGCAGGTTGTAGAGAACGAGCAGCGCCTCGCGCTCCGCCTTCGCCGCGGCACTCGTGACCTTCCGCGTCTGTCCCTCCGGGTCGTCGGTGCCGACCCATTCGGCGACCGGCTGGTCCGCGATCTTCCGCATCAGCGTCGACTGCCGGCTCTTGCCGTCCTTGCGGAAGGCCTCCGCCTCCTTGGCCGCGTTGCTCTCCTGGTCGACCCAGTACGGGGTCACCGACTTCGGCCGCTGCCCGACCTCGCCGCCAGCTCCGCCGCCGCTGCCGTCGTCCCCGCCCGTACCGGAATCCGACGAGCATCCGCCCAGCAGCACTCCCGCCAGCGCAAGTGCGCTGCCTGCCGCGACTCCTGAGCGGACGGGTCTGCGGCGCCCGCCGTGCCCGCGGCCGACGCGGGTCCCGCGGTCACCAGATCCGCTCTGGAGAACGTAACTGCCCCTGCCGTACATTCACTTCCCCCTCGGTGGGCCTGCTCCTCCGGCAGGCGCGCCCGGAACCGGACGGCCATCGTGTCACAGCGCCCACACCGGCCGCCGTAGTCTCAAGCGGCCGTTACTGTGCCGTTCCACGCGCGGACTCGTGCGAACGTGCGCGGGGATGTACCGGCAATACGCAGGGCCTGGGCAGGAGTGCGCGGGGACGGGCGGGGGTGCGCAGGGCCTGGGCAGGAGTGCGGGGATGCGCAGAAACCTGCCGCGTGCTGTCAGATCCGTTCGACGAGATCCGCGATGGAGTCGACGACCTTGGAGGCCCGGTACGGGAAGAGATCGACCTCGTCCGGCTTGGTCAGCCCCGTCAGCACCAGGAACGTCTCCAGGCCCGCCTCCATGCCGGCCCGTACGTCCGTGTCCATCCGGTCGCCGATCATCGCGGACGTCTCCGAATGCGCGCCGATCGCGTTCAGACCGGCCCGCATCATCAGCGGATTGGGCTTGCCCACGAAGTAGGGCTCCCGGCCGGTCGCCTTGGTGATGAGCGCCGCGACCGATCCCGTGGCCGGCAGCGCGCCCTCCGCCGAAGGGCCCGTCTCGTCCGGGTTGGTGGCGATGAACCGGGCGCCCGCGTTGATGAGCCGGATCGCCTTCGTCAGCGCCTCGAAGCTGTACGTGCGGGTCTCGCCCAGCACCACGTAGTCCGGCTCGGAGTCCGACAGCACATACCCGATGTCGTGCAGCGCCGTCGTCAGCCCGGCCTCGCCGATGGCGTACGCGGTGCCGCCGGGCCGCTGATCGTCCAGGAACTGGGCGGTCGCGAGCGCCGACGTCCAGATGTTCTCGGTCGGCACGTCCAGCCCGATCCGGCCCAGACGGGCGTGCAGATCACGCGGCGTGTAGATCGAGTTGTTCGTCAGTACGAGGAAGGGGCGCCCGGACTCCTTCAGACGCTTGATGAAGGCGTCCGCCCCCGGGACGGGAACGCCCTCGTGCATCAGCACACCGTCCATGTCGGTGAGCCACGACTCGATCGGCTTTCGCTCTGCCACGTGACGGCTCCTGCCAGGCGTCGGGCGGTCTCTCGGAAGGGACGGGGCGGGGCGGCGGGCCGGTGCTCGCGGCCGCCACGTTCAGCCTATCGGGCGGTGACAGGGGCGCCCGGGGCACGTCCGAAGAGGGGGGCGAGGACGAGCTGTGCGGCACCGTCGGCGACCGTACGGCTCCCCTCCGGGACGACCTCCACGCGTACGGGGCCGCGGGTGGCGGCACCAGCGGTACGGGGAGCGCCGGAGGCCGAACCAGCGGTACGGGTAGCGCCGGAGGCGGCGCGCAGCTGGGCGGCGACGCCATCGACGTAGGTGTCCGGGTCGGCCAGGACGGTACGGCCGCCCAGCAGCACACGGTCGACGTCGAGGAGGCTGACGAGGTTGGCGGCACCGATGCCCAGCAGCCGGGCCGCCTCGTCCGTACGGTTGCGCCGCACGGCGTCCATGCAGAGCGCCTCCAGGCAGCCGTCCCTTCCGCAGCGGCAGGGCGGCCCGTCGAGCTGGATCACCTGGTGGCCGAACTCGCCCGCGCCGTTCCGGTTGCCCCGGTGGATGTGACCGTCCAGCACGAGCCCGGCGCCCAGGCCCGTACCGAGGTGGATGTAGGCCAGTGACTCCTTGCCGCGCAGCGCGAGACCCAGCGCGGCGGCGTTGGTGTCCTTGTCGACGACGACGGGCATGCCCAGGCGCCGGGCCAGCGCGTCCCGCAGCGGGAAGCCCGCCCACCGCGGAAACCCCGTGACGTGGCCCAGCACACCGCGGACGTGGTCCAGCGGGCCCGGGGCGGCGACGCCGACGCCGACGACGCTTCCCCAGCGTCCGTCCACGCCGGGCGGCCCGGCACCCTCGTCCGCTTCCGGCCCGGTTCCGGCAGCGGGTCCCGGTTCGGGCTCGGGCTGGGGCTCAAGTTGGGGTTCGGGTTCGGGTTCGGCTGCCGAGGGCTCCTCGGCTCCCTCAGCCTCCGCCTCGGCCTCGGCGTCCGCCTGGGCCTCGGCTTCCGCTTCCGCCTCCGCTTCCGCCGCGCGTGCCGCGTCCCGCCACAGCTCGCCCTCCTCCGCGACGGCCCGCCGGGCGTCGGCGCCGAGCGCGGCACGCTCCACCACCGGGACGCCCCCGGCACCGACTCCCGCCCCCGGATGCCTGCCCGTCCACACCTCGCCCTCGGAAGCCTGCTGCCACAGCTCCCCGCCCGCGGCCCCCTCCGGGCCCGGTGCCGTGCCGCTCCTCCGTGCGGCCAGGGCCGGGAGCCCGGCGCCGATCAGTCCGTTCACCGCCGACTCGACCGCGTCGAGCAGCGCGTCCGCGTCGGCGCCCATGTCCAGCGGCGCGGTACGGCCCGCCACGACCCCGCCGGAGAGGTCGACGAGCACCGCCGTGAGCTGGTCCCGGTCCAGCTGTACGCCCACCGCGTGACGCGCGCCGGGCGCCAGGCGCAGCACCGTGCTCGGCTTGCCGCCGGTCGAGGCGCGACGGCCGGCTTCGGTGACCAGACCGTGCGACCGCAGCCGGGCGGTGATCTTGCTCACCGCCTGCGGGGTGAGTCCGGTGCGCAGGGCCAGCTCGCTGCGGTTCGCGCCGTCCTGCCCGGCGAGCCGCAGCAGACCGAGGACTCGGGCGGCGTTCCTGCCGTACGGCACGGCGAGGCCACCTCCTCTGATGAAGGCCGGGTCGCTGCTGAGGGCGGGTTCGCTGCTCATGGGGCCATTGTCCGCGCGGCTTGCGCTTACGCAACCGCGTTGCGAAAGTGGCCCCATGGACCGTACGGCAGCAGCTGCCCCTCCTCCCCTCCGCGTCGGCCTCATCGGATACGGCCTCGCCGGCTCCGTCTTCCACGCACCCCTCATCGCAACCACGGAAGGGCTCACGCTCGACACCGTCGTCACCGCGAACCCCGACCGCCGGGCGCAGGTGCACGCGGAGCACGGCAGCGACATGCGTACGCTCGCCACCGCCGACGAACTCTTCGCACGGGCGGACGGACTCGACCTCGTCGTCGTCGCGTCCCCCAACCGCACCCACGTCGCGCTGGCCCGCCGCGCCCTGGAGGCCGGGCTTCCCGTCGTCGTCGACAAGCCGCTCGCCGGCACCTCCGCCGAAGCGCAGCAGCTCGCGTCGCTCGCCGCAGAACGCGGGGTGCTGCTATCCACGTTCCACAACCGGCGCTGGGACAACGACTTCCGTACGGTCCGCACCCTCGTCGCCGACGGCGCGCTCGGCGACCGGATCCACCGCTTCGAGTCCCGCTACGAACGCTGGCGCCCCGAACTCAAGGGCGGCTGGCGCGAATCCGGAGACCCGGCCGAAGTAGGCGGTCTCCTCTACGACTTGGGCAGTCACCTCGTCGACCAGGCACTGACCCTCTTCGGCCCGGCCACGGCCGTCTACGCCGAGACCGAAGTGCTCCGCCGCGGCGCGCAGGCCGACGACGACGCCTTCATCGCCCTCACGCACGCCAACGGCGTCCGCTCACACCTGTGGATGAGCGCCGTCGCCGCCCAACTCGGGCCGCGCCTGCGGGTGCTGGGCAGCGCGGCGGCCTACGTGAAGGACGGACTCGACCCGCAGGAGGCCGCCCTGCGCGAGGGCGCCCGCCCCGCACCCGGCGAACGGTGGGGCGTGGAACCGGAGATCGCCTGGGGCACGCTGGGCGACCTCGACGCGCGGCGCCCCGTACCCACGCTGGACGGCGACTACCCCGCCTACTACGCGGGGATCGTCACGGCCCTCCGCGAAGGCACACCGCCACCGGTCACGGCACACGAAGCCGTGGCCGCCATCCGGGTCCTGGAGGCGGCACGCATCTCGGCCGCCGAATCACGCGTGGTGACGACGGACCTGGCGTAAGCCTGAGGCCCGGCGCCGAATCGGTGCCGGTCGGCGTTGTCAGACCCCGGGGGCAGGCTGGTGACCATGCGGACACTGTTCAACGGCGAATTCAGCGTGGCCTACGGCCAGATGTACGTGGACAGCCGCCCCGACCCCGACGAGGGTCCGGAGGCCGGTCTCCACGAGTGCTTCATGGGACAGCGGGCGGGACTCTGCGGAGCCGCCGTGCCGGGACACCTGTTCCTGCTGACCGGGATGCACACCGGCTCCGTCCCCCTCACCGTCGAACTGCACGAGACGGAGCCGTCCTTGGACTACGACGGGTGGGAGGACATCGTGGAGACGCCCTTCCGTACGGCCTCGGAGGACACGGAGCTGATCCCGTGGGAGGGCCACGGGAGAAACCTCGGCCTGCCCTCGGGCGCGTACCGCGTGCGCTACCACTGCCGCGGCATGGACGAGGCCCGCGACGGCGCACGGTGGGACGACGAACCCGTGCTGGACGAGTATCTGCTCCAGTTCTGGCCGGCCCCGCCGGAGCGCGACCGCATCGTGAAGGAGACGACCCGCTCCGCCGCCTACTGGCACCGGTTCGCGAGCGAACTGCCCCCGCCACCCACTCCTGAAGAGCTGGCCCAGGCCGAACGCCTCGCCCGCGAGAAGGAGGAGCGAGAAGCGCGGGAGCTGCGGGAGCGCGTCGAGAGGAAGAGATGGGGCGGGCGCCTGCCCAGCGACAGGCTGCGGGACGTCGGGGGCAACGTGGCCGGGATGGTGGACCTCGACGTCGCCCTCGTGCACGCGATCGACGAAGCCGGGCCGGACGTCCAGCGCGCGATGGCCCGTTGGGCCGCGCACCGTTCCTGCGACGTGGCCGGGCTCAGCGGCGTCGACTGGATCGCCCGCGGCCTGGCGGAGCTGGACCGGGGCGTGCCCTTCTCCCCGCCGATGGACGACATGCAGCGCAAATGGCACCTGCTCTTCACCGACCCGCAGGTCCCGGCCACCGTCGTCACGCTGCCCGACGGCACCCCCGACGCCTCCCAGCAGGCCATGGCCCTCCCCGCCCTGACCGACGCGGCGAACCCCGACCCGCTCCAGGCCGCCCTCGACGCGCTCTTCGCCGCCGCTGCCGCCCACGGAGCCGGCTGGCGTGACCTCTTCGCCGAGGTCCGCAGCGCCTTCCCGGAGACCGCCCACGCCGCGCTGCCGCCCCGGGACCGCCCTCAGCGCAAGCCGAACACGGCCTCGCCCGTCCTGGAACGGCGACCGGGTGAGGAGCCGCGGCAAGCGCCCTGAATCATCGGCGACCAAGACCACCAGCGGCGAGTGGCCGCCGTTCGCAGAGAGCAGCGCAGAGCCGCCGGGGCTGAGGGGTGTCCGGCGGATCTTCGTGGGTCAGTGAGCTGGAACTCCCAACCGCGAAGCGGGGGGAGAGGTGCGGCGCCGGGCCTCGCGAGCACGCAAGACCCGCCGGACACCCGGGGGCGCCGCAGGGCGGGCCGCCAGGCCGGCTACGCGTCGCTCAACTCCTGACGCTGCCTGCCCAGTCCGTCGATCTCCAGCTCCACCACATCACCGGCACGCAGATACGGCTTCGGCTCCGGGAAGCCCATGGCGACACCCGCCGGCGTGCCCGTATTGATGACGTCGCCCGGGCGGAGGGTCATGAACTGGCTGAGATACCGCACCACTTCGGCGACCGGGAAGATCTGCTCGGCCGTCGTGCCGTCCTGCCTCAGCTCGCCGTTCACCCACAGCCGCAGCCCCAGAGCCTGCGGATCACCGGCCTCGTCCGCCGTCACCAGCCACGGGCCCAGCGGGTTGAACGTCTCGCAGTTCTTCCCCTTGTCCCACTGGCCACCGCGCTCCAGCTGGAAGGCGCGCTCGGAGACGTCGTTGGAGACCGCGTACCCGGCGACCGCCGCGAGAGCCTCCTCGTCCGAGGAGAGATAGCGGGCCGTACGGCCGATCACCACCGCCAGCTCCACCTCCCAGTCCGTCTTCTCACTGCCCCGCGGCACCAGCACCGTGTCGTACGGACCGACCACCGTGTCCGGAGCCTTCATGAAGAGGATCGGCTCCCCGGGAATCGCACCGCCCGTCTCCCGCGCGTGATCGTGGTAGTTGAGCCCGATGCAGACCACCTTGCCGATGCCGGCCAGAGGCGGACCGGTACGCAGCCCGTCCGCCTCCAGCGCAGGCAGCTCCCCCGGCGTGGACGCGGCGTCACGTACGCGACCCAGCGCCGCGTCGTCGGCGAGCAGCGCACCGTCCACGTCCGGCACCACACCCGCCAGGTCCCGCAGGACACCGGAATCGTCCAGCAAAGCCGGGCGCTCCGCCCCGACCGGTCCGACGCGCAGCAACTTCACGGCCTACTCCACTCCCGAGGTCCGGCTCGGCGGGACCCGGCCCAGCGGACCGGCCACCGAAATGTCTCAAACGGAATGGCCGATCCTCCAAGAGGGCGTTCAGATCCACAACCCTGTGTTCACGTAGTGGACCGCCGCCGCGACCTGGCCGAAGGAGCCGCCGAAGGAGCCGCCGAAGCGGCCGGCACAGCCGACGCCGGCACCGCCTCCGGGTGCCCCGCACGCAGCGCCGCACGCTCCACCGCCGTCCACGTCGTACTCGTCACCACATACAGCGCGGCAGCAAGCGGCATCACCGCCACCGTCACCAGCGTCCCGAACGACAACAGTGGCAGCATCCGCGCCATCGCCGCACCCCCGGGCGCCCCCGCGGCAGACACCGGAGCGGCCGCCATGAGCCTGCGCGTACGCAGATACGTCCACGTCGCCACCGCACCGACCAGCACGAACAACCCGCCATACACCAGACTGGGCCCACCGAGGACGCCGCCGTCCGCCAGCGCGCCGAACCAGCGCCCGCCCAGCGGCGCACCCAGCAACGTGTGCCCGAGCAGCGCCTCGTCGGTTGTGAACAGGTGGTACATCGCGAAGAACACCGGCAGTTGCAGCAGCATCGGCAGACACCCGGCCGCGGGCGAAGCACCCTCACGCGTCTGCAGCTTCCCCAACTCCCGCCGCAGCCGCGCCGGATCGGACCGGTGCTTACGCTGCAGCTCCGCGACGCCCGGAGCCATCCGGGCCCGTACGCGCTCACCCCGTACGGCGGCACGCGCCATCGGATGCAGCGCCAGACGCACGCCCAACGTGAACAAGACGATCGCCGCGGCCGTGGCCGAAGCACCGAAGAGCGGATCGAGAGCATCGGACAGCCGCGCCACAAAGGCGGCGAAAAAAGACATGGTTGAGCCCTCCACGGGTCTCGTCGTGCCGGATCGGAACACCGGAGGCATGCGCCCCGGTGCGGAGAGAAATCGGCGTGACGAGCCGCGCAGGCCCAGCTACAAGAAAGGAACGGAGTGGATCAGAGCGAGCGCTGCGCGGCCGTCGCAAACCCGCGGCCAGGCGCTCGCGGACGCGGACGCCCCGCGGCGTCCGGATCACGCTGCGGAAGAAAAGCCGTACGCAGCTCACGGTCCCGGAGCGCCGTACGGATACGGCCCCGCGGCACCTGCGGCACGGCCGCAGCGACGGCGGCGTCCACAGCCGCATGGCACACCAGCACCACCGCGGCGGACGCGGCGGCGGCAGTCAGCGCAGTGGTCAGGCCCGCCCCCGTGAGGAGCACGCCCGCGAAGGAGAGCAGGGGGAACAGGGGGAACAGCAACGCGGAGAGACGCACGCGGCAAGCTTCACCCGTACCGGAATCGATCACGCGCTCTGCCACCTCCCCGCTGTCCAGTCCGCCCGCGACCAGGGCCGGAAACCCTCCCCCGGCCGGTCGTTCCCTGCCTGTCGTTCCGTGCCCATGCGCGGCCGCAACTCGGCCCGCCCGTACGAGAATACCCCCGCCAACCACCGCCACCCCGTCGGGGACGAAGCAGCCGGTGGATAATCGGGCCCCATGAGCAGCAGCGCCCCCTCCCAGCCCAGCCACCTGGTCCTCGCCACACGCAACGCGCACAAGGTCACCGAGCTCCAGGCCATCCTCACCGACGCCGGCCTCGGCCTCGAACTCGTCGGCGCGGACGCCTACCCCGACATCCCCGATGTCGCAGAGACCGGCGTGACCTTCGCCGAGAACGCGCTCCTCAAGGCCCGCACACTCGCACAGGCCACCGGCCTGCCCGCCGTGGCCGACGACTCCGGCCTCTGCGTCGACGTCCTCGGCGGCGCCCCCGGCATCTTCTCCGCCCGCTGGGCCGGACAGCACGGCGACGACAAGGCCAACCTCGACCTGCTGCTCGCCCAGCTCGCCGACATCGACACCCCGCACCGTGCCGCCCACTTCGCCTGCGCGGCCGCGCTCGCCCTCCCCGACGGCACCGAACGCGTCGCCGAGGGGCAGCTGCGCGGGACCCTCCGGCACGCACCTTCCGGCACGGGCGGCTTCGGCTACGACCCGGTGCTCCAGCCGGACGGCGAATCCCGTACGTGCGCGGAACTCACGCCGGAGGAGAAGAACGCGATCAGCCACCGCGGCCGCGCGTTCCGCGCGCTGGCCGTGGAGGTCCGCGAACTGCTGGGGTGAAAAGGCCAGTCGGGAGGTCTGGCACAGCGTGGGCCCGGTGGGATTCGAACCCACGACACACCGGACCTAAACCGGCGCCCTCTCGCCGCTGGGGTACGGGCCCAACAGGGACACTCTACTGGTCGCCGCCTCCCCGATCAGATCGACTGGTGGCTCTCCTGGGAGACCGGGCGTACGTCGCCGTCTGGCTGTGGCAGGACGGACACAGATAGCGCAGATTGCCGAGGCGGTTGTCCCTGGGATCGCCGCTGACATGGTCGATCTCCAGAACGAGTCGCTGCCCCCGCCACACCGGCCCTGTGCCGCAGAGTCCACACTCATAGGCCACGCCCTTTTCTCCAAGAGCCCTGTGCAGCTGGTCCCGCTTGGTACGTGGCGCACCTTCGGGCAGGCGCCGGAGAATCTCATCGGCCGTCTTGCGGTGCGCCGACGCCCGTCCCCGACTGTGCCCCTGTCCGGTGAAATGGGCTGTCGATATCCCCTGATCCTTGATCAGCTGCTTCACGCGGGCCTGTGCGTAGCCCGAAGAGGAAAGGCCGAGCGCGCGGACAGCCCCGGCGATACTCTTGGATTCGGCAACGGCCCGCTTCAGCTCTGGTCGGTCCGCCACCGTGCGGAAGTGCGAGGTATCGATGCCGAAGTGCGTCAGCCGGCTCGCGAGATGACGGTAGGCGCTGCCGTACGGCACGACTCCCAGGTAGTCCATGATCTCCCTGAGAGAGCGCGAACGAGCTGCCGCCTCCTCAAGCGCCTCGCGTGGATAGCGCCTCCTCGGCCGCTTGGGCAACGTCTCATCCACAAAGTGACGCGTGTCAATGCCGTAGTGCGCAAGGCGCCGGCGCAGATAGTTGAGAGGCCCGCCGGCCAGCGGCTGACCCAGCCGCCCCAGCATGTCGACCAAGCCTGTTGATTCCGCGGCTGTTGATTCGAGGCGCTGCCGTGTGTAGCCGGGTCCTGTCACTGCCCGACACCCCTCACGTGGCCGACCGGCGCTTGCGGCCCCGGTAAGTGTCGGTGATGGCATGACAGTTCGGGCACAGCAGCCGGAGGTTGTCCTTGCGATTGTCCCACCAGCAGCCGTTGACGTGATCCACTTCGAGCCGCAACGGCTTGCCTTGCCACACCGGGCCCGTCCAGCACTCCGCGCAGCGCTCCGACACACCCACCCGGAACAGCGCGCGGCGCAAACGCTCCCCGGAAATCCGTCCATGCTCCGCTCTGCCCAGAGACAGCAACGGGGTGCTGGAACGAACGTTTCCAGGTTCGTTCCTTGAAGTGAAGTGCGAGGTTTCGACGCCCAGTTCGACGAGTCGTCGGCCGATGTGCGCCTGATTGCCGCCCACGGGGTTGAGCCCCAGGCGGCGTACCACATCAGCGACGCTCCGGGAGACGGCCGCGGCTTCGCGCAGCCTCTGTTCTGTATGGCGCACACCCGCGGACCGCAGGTGGTCGCTGTCGATGTTCCACCGCTTGAGGAGCTTCCGCAGGTACCCCCGCCTCCCCTTGGTTGGCTCCCTGCCGAGCCTGCGCATGACTTCCGGAAAGGTCTCCGAAGCCATGACGGCCTCCGCCAGCTGCTCTCTCGTGTACTTCTCCCCCACCGTGCCCTGCCCCCGTGTCGCCGTACCCCGCCCGTTCCCCGCCGAGCTCCGCCCGGACATCCGTTGCGGGCTCGTACAGATCAACGAACGGAACCGGCGGGGGTTACGCCGACCGGGCAGGGCCCGGGGCAGCGGCCGGGGCCGGGGTCGGTCAGGACTCCTGGGGCAGATCGAGGTCCTTGATCAGCTTGGCCACGTGGCCCGTGGCCTTGACGTTGTACAGGGCGTGCTCGACCTTGCCGTCGGCGCCGACGATCACGGTGGAGCGGATCACGCCGGTGACGGTCTTCCCGTACAGCTTCTTCTCGCCGAAGGCGCCGTACGTCTGCATGACCTCCTTGGACGGATCGCCGACGAGCGTCACCCGGAGGTTCTCCTTGTCGCGGAACTTGGCGAGCTTCTCCGGCTTGTCGGGCGAGACGCCGACGACGTCGTAGCCGGCGGCGGCGAGGAGATCGAGGTTGTCGGTGAAGTCGCAGGCCTGCTTGGTGCAGCCGGGCGTCATCGCTGCGGGGTAGAAGTACACGATGACCTTGCGGCCGTTGTAGCCGGCGAGCGAGACCTGCTTGCCGTCCGCGTCCGGAAGGGAGAAGTCGGGGGCGGTGTCGCCGGGCTGCAGTCGCTCACTCATCTGTGCTCGCTCCTCGGTGTCGCTGTCGTCCGTCCGAGAGTAGCCGCAGGGGTCCGCACCGGGGGTGCCGCGGGGGCGGCGGCCGGAGGGAGCTGACAGACTGTACGGCGGGCTGCCGCCTGGTTGCTGCATGCTTGCAGCGCCCGGGCGGTCCGCCGGTGCCGGTCCGTGCGGGGCGAGTTCGGCCTTGCCGGTTCGGGGAACGCGGAAGGACACGCGTGAGCGTGCCTCCCTCCCGGGCCGTCAGGTCCAGAGAGAGGCCGGCCGGAGCGGGCCGGGCCGTGCTCGGCCGGGGCGCCGGGTGAAAGACGCAGAGCGGCGTGTGACCTATCACGGCGTGACGTGACACGGCGTGTGACGTGACACGGCGTGTGACGTAACGACGTATGAGCGACGGATCGATCGACGGAGGCGGCGCGGTGCCGGAAGCCAGGACTCCCGCGGACATCGAGGCGGACATCATCAGCAGGCGGCGCGAACTCGCCGCGACGCTCGATGAGATCGCGGTGCGTGTGCACCCCAGGACGATGGCGGGGGACGCGAAGGCGAAAGCGGCCGCGGCCGTCGACCGGACCGTGGGCCGCGCGTACGTAGCGGCCAACCGCGCCGTGGCGGATGTGCGCTCGCAGTTCGTCGACGAGAAGGGCTCGCCCCGCCTGGAGCGGGTGATCCCGGTTGCCGTCGTCGCCGTGGCCGTCGTGGGCGGGCTGTTCGCGCTCTCGGCGCGGCGTCATCGCCGCTGATGCGCTGATATACGGTCTAGCCGTGAGTTCCGAAACCTCTACCGGTCGTGCGGCCCCCGGCGCGGAAGCCGGCGCGGGCTCGGGCATGGCGCACCATGACAAGCTGCCGATCCGGATGCTGCACGACCGTGTGCTGGTCCGTACGGACATCGAGGAGGGCGAGCGGCGTTCCTCGGGCGGGATCGTGATTCCCGCGACGGCGGCGGTGGGGCGCAGGCTGGCGTGGGCGGAGGTGGTGGCCGTCGGGCAGAACGTCCGTACGGTCGAGCCGGGTGACCGTGTGCTCTTCGATCCGGAGGACCGGGCGGAGGTCGAGGTGCGGGGCGTGGCGTACGTGCTGATGCGGGAGCGCGATCTGCACGCGGTGGCCTCGGAGCGGCTGCAGGGTTCGGACGACTCGACGGGGCTCTATCTGTGACTTCGGGCCTCTGAGAGACGGTCCGCCCAGTCGTCAACGCGCTTCACCTGTACGTCGGTTGACCGCGCCGCGCGGTATGCACGTCAGCCGCCGGTATCCACTTCGCGCTGTCCCGTCATGCGGGCGGCGGAGGCCGGCTGGCCGGTCGTGTTGCCGCCCGACCACCCATTGTTGCCTTCGACGTCGCCGCCCGACTCCCCGCCGGGGCCGCCGGGTCCGCCCGTGTCGCCGCCGATCTCGCCTCCCGTCGGCGGCGTCCCCGGGTCCGTGGGCGGCCCGGTGGGCGGAATGCTGGGTGTGCCGGGGTCGGTGGGCGGTGTCGTCGGCCCGGTGGTCGGGGGTTCCGAGGTGCCGGTGTCGCCGTCGGTGGGCGGTGCGCTGGGGGTGTCGCTGCCCGGCGGCCGGGTGCCGGGGATTTCGGCGTCGCCGTCGGTCTCCAGGTCGAAGTCGCGTACGGGCTCTCCTTCGAGCGCTGCCTTCGTGTAGTCGCCCCAGATCTCGGCGGGGAAGCCGCCGCCGTTGACGCGTTCCACTCCGGCGGCTCCGTAGAGGGGCTTCTGCACGCCGGTCTCCGAGTTCTGCCCCATCACGCTGATGACAGTGGCGAGTTCGGGGGTGTATCCGGCGAACCAGGCTGCCTTGTCCTCCTCCGCGGTGCCGGTCTTGCCCGCGGCGGGCCGCCCGGCGCTCTGTGCCGCGGTGCCGGTGCCGCCTTGAACGACCTTGCGCAGTACGGCTGTTGTGGAGTCGGCGGCGCTGCGTTCGACCTCTTCGGAGACGTCGCGGTCGGGCAGTTCGATGACTTCGCCGCCGTGTGTGGCCTTCTCTACGAGGCTGTAGTGGCCGCGTTTGCCGTGGTTGGCGAGTGTGGCGTAGGCCTCGGCCATGTCGGTGGTGGAGGCGGTGGCGACGCCGAGGGCGATGGAGCCGTCCTCGGGCATGTTGGGGGTCTTCTCGGGGAGGCCGAGGTCGATGGCGGTCTGCTTGACCTTCTTTGGGCCGACGTCGACGCCCATCTGCGCGAAGACGGAGTTGACGGACTTGTTCATGGCCTGGGAGACGGGGATCTGGCCGTAGGACTTCTTGTCCTCGTTCTCCGGGGCGTAGTCGGTGCCGTTGCCGTCGCTGACGACTTCCCGCTTGTTGGTGCCGTCGTAGACGGTGCTCGCGGTGATGCTGCGGCCGTCCTGCGTCTTGGCGTCGTTCGTGAGTGCGGAGGTGAAGATGAACGGCTTGAAGGTGGAGCCGACCTGGTAGTCGCGGCGGGTGGCGTTGTTCACGTACTGCTTGGTGTAGTCGATGCCGCCGTACATGGCGACGATCTTCCCGGTCTTCGGGTCGACCGAAGTGCCGCCCGCGCGCACGTACTTGTCGACTTTGCGGTCCTTGTCGAGCTTGGACATCAGCCGGTCGTCGACGGCTTCGCGCATGGCCTTCTGCCGCTTCGGTTCGAGCGTCGTGGTGATGCGGAAGCCTCCGGCGGCCAGCCGGCGCTCGTCGATGATCTCGTTGCTGATCAGGTAGTTCTTGACGGCTTCGACGAGGTAGCCGCGCTGGCCGGACATTCCGGTGGCGGGCTTGGCGCGGTCCGGCTCGGGGAACTTCATGCCGTCGCGCTCGGAGCGGGCGATCCAGCCCTTCTTGACCATTCCGTCGAGTACGTAGTGCCAGCGCGCCACAGCGCGTTGGCGGTTCTCGGGGTGTGCCTCGGTGTCGTAGGCGTTGGGCGAGTTGACGAGGGCGGCGAGGTAGGCGCCCTCGGAGGGGCTGATCTCGTCGACGTCCTTGCCGTAGTAGGCCTGGGCGGCGGCCTGTATGCCGTAGGCGTTGCGGCCGAAGTAGCTGGTGTTGAGGTATCCCTCGAGGATGTCGCTCTTGCTGACCTCGTTGTCCAGCTTCAGCGCGATGAAGAATTCCTTGGCCTTGCGGGTGAGGGTCTGGTCCTGGCTGAGGTAATAGTTCTTCACGTACTGCTGCGTGATCGTGGAGCCGGACTGTTTCCCGCCGCCGGTGACCATGTTCCAGCCGGCGCGGAGCATCGCCTTGGGGTCGATGGCCGATTCCTGGTAGAACTCGCGGTCCTCCGCCGCCAGTACGGCCTCCTGCACGCTCTTGGGGACCTGGGCGAGGGTGATGTTCTCCCTGTTGACCTCGCCGTCGCGGGCGATCTGGGAGCCGTCGGAGTAGAGGTAGACGTTGGTCTGGGCGGCGGCGGACGCGTTCGCCGGGGGGATGCTCACGAGGAGATAGCCGGCGACGAGTACGCCGCAGCCGAGGACGAGCACGATCATCGATCCGCCCAGCACCCACCGCCAGGTGGGGATCAGCCGGCGGAGCCCGGTCCTGCTCCCGCCGGCCTTCCCCGTGGCTTTCGGCTCGTCGCTCATCTCTCCTGGGACCCCTCGTCCGAATCCGGGCGACACGGTCATAACGCCCAACAATCGTCAGCGCGCCTGGCTCGATCGTCCTGCTCACCGGGGTCGGTCGTACGCGAGCGCGGCCCCGTCACTGTACGTGCCACGGACCTGTGGCCGTGCACGCGAATAATCGTTGGCTGCCCGCTTCCCCGGTGGGCTAGGCTCCCTCGTTTCCCAATCGTGAGAAAGCTACAAAGAAGCGCTACTGGGATAGACGGAGAAAGGCTTCAAAAGGATGCCCCTGCGAGGCGTCTATTTCGCCGTGGCGGCGGGCAGCTTCCGCCGCTACGCCACGTACCGTGTCGCCACCGCCGCGGGAGTGTTCACCAACACGGTCTTCGGCTTCATCCTCGCCTGCACCTTCACGGCGCTGTGGAGCGAGCGGCCGCATCTGGGCGGTTACGACGAGTCACAGGCGCTGACCTTCGTGTGGACGGGCCAGGCGATGCTCGCGGCCGCAGCGCTGATCGGCGGCGGCTTCCAGGAGGAGCTGCAGGAGCGGATACGTACGGGTGACGTGGCCGTCGATCTCTACCGGCCCGCCGATCTTCAACTGTGGTGGCTGGCGGCGGATCTTGGCCGCGCCGCCTTCCATCTGCTGGGCCGCGGGATCGCTCCGGTGGCCTTCGGCGCATTCTTCTTCGAACTCGCCCTGCCCGTCTCACCGTTGGCGTGGGCGGCGTTCCTGATCTCGGTCACGCTCGGCATCGTCACGGGCTTCGCGCTGCGCTATCTGTTCGCGCTGAGTGCGTTCTGGCTGCTGGACGGCAACGGGCTGAACATGCTGAGCACCCTGCTGAGCATGTTCTTCTCGGGGATGCTGCTCCCGCTGACCGTCTTCCCGGGCGCCTTCGGCGAGGTGGTGCGTCTGCTGCCGTGGGCGGCGACCATGCAGGTCCCGGCGGACGTGCTGCTCGGGGAGTACGAGGGGGCGGGGGTGCTGGCGGCCTTCGGCTTCCAGGCGGTGTGGGCGGTGGTGCTGCTGGCGGCGGGCAGGGCGCTTCAGTCGCTGGCGACGCGGAAGGTGGTGGTCCAGGGTGGGTGAGGCGACCGCTGCCGAGGGGCCGCTGGCCCGGCTGTCATGGGGAGTACGCGCGTACTGCTTCATCGCGGCGATGTGGGTGCGCTCGACCATGGTCTACAGGGCGTCGTTCGCGATGATGGTCATTGGCAGCTTCGCGACGTCGGCGCTCGACTTCGTCGCCATCATGATCATGTTCTCCCACGTGGACGTCCTCGCCGGGTTCTCGTTCCACGAGGTGGCCTTGCTCTACGGCCTGTCCGCGACGTCCCTGGGCATCGCCGACCTGCTGCTGGGCTCCTTCGACCGGATCGGCACCCGCGTACGCGACGGGACGATGGACACCATGCTGGTGCGGCCGGTCCCGGCCCTGGCGCAGGTCGCCGCGGACCGCTTCGCTCTGCGGCGCCTGGGGCGGATCGGGCAGAGCGTGCTGGTGCTGGGCTGGGCGCTGAGCGGTGTCCGGCTGGAGGGCGGGCCGTGGACGCCGCTGCTGCTGGTGATGACGCTGCTGAGCGGTGCGGCGATCTTCGGCGCGGTCTTCGTACTGGGCGGCGCGTTCCAGTTCGTGGCGCAGGACGCCGCCGAGGTGCAGAACTCCTTCACCTACGGGGGCGCGACGCTGCTCGAGTTCCCGCCGACGGTGTTCGCGAAGGACCTGGTGCGGGGGGTGACGTTCGTGGTCCCGCTCGCTTTCGTCAACTGGCTGCCCGCGCTGCGGCTGCTGGGCCGGGACGATCCGCTGCGGCTGCCGGGCTGGGTCGACTTCGCGGGCCCGGCGGTGGCCGCGGCGTGCTGTGCGCTGGCCGGTCTGGCGTGGCGGTCGGGGCTGCGGGCGTACCGGAGCACAGGCAGCTGAACGACGGCCGCGGGACGTGGCGCGGGCTGGCGGGCAGGGGGGGGGTGCGGCGCGCGTGACAGCGGGCGGAACGTGCGCGGCGCGCGTGACGTGAAGGGCAGGACGCGACGGGCAGGACGGACGATCCGGAGGGGAACGGCGGGAGATGACCGACGACTTCATCGTGCTGGAGAGCCTGGAGAAGGTCTTCCAAGTGCGCCGCAAGACGGGAAGGCTGCGGCGCGAGCGCCGGGAGGTGCGTGCCGTGGACGGGATCTCCTTCACGGTCCCGCGCGGCGAGATGGTCGGCTACATCGGCCCGAACGGCGCGGGCAAGTCGACCACGATCAAGATGCTCACCGGCATCCTGACGCCCAGCGGCGGACGGCTGCGCGTCGCCGGTATCGATCCGTCCCGTGAACGCACCAGACTGGCGCGCCGCATCGGCGTCGTCTTCGGCCAGCGCACGACGCTGTGGTGGGACCTGCCGCTGCGCGACTCCTACGCCCTCGTACGCCGCATGTACCGCATCCCCGAAGCACGCTTCCGCGCGAACCTGGAACGCTGCGTGGAGCTGCTGGACCTCGGTGACCTGCTCGAAGTCCCCGTGCGGCAGCTGTCGTTGGGGCAGCGGATGCGCGGCGACATCACCGCGGCACTGCTGCACGACCCGGACGTGCTGTATCTGGACGAGCCGACGATCGGCCTGGACGTCATCAGCAAGGCGACGGTGCGCGACTTCCTGAGCGGTCTCAACTCGGACGAAGGCACGACCGTGCTGCTGACGACGCACGATCTCACCGACATCGAGCAGCTGTGCAAGCGGGTGATGGTCATCGACCACGGGCGGCTGATGTACGACGGGGCGCTCGCGGGGCTGCACGAGGTGGGCGAGAGCGAGCGGACGCTGGTGGTGGATCTCGAACGCGAACTCCCCCCGATCGAGGGGATCGCGGGGGCGCGCACCGTCCGCACGGAGGGCCCGCGCCAGTGGCTGGCGTTCCCGGCGACCGCGAGCGCCGCCCCGCTCGTCTCGCAGATCGCGGACGGCTACCCGCTGGTGGACCTGTCCGTGCGGGAACCCGACATCGAGGACGTGGTGGCCCGCATGTACGGCGCGAGTTGACCGAAGGGGGCGCTTCGCACCCCCGTGCCTCCCGCCGCTCCGGTGCGGGCGCAGCGCCCGGGCTCCCCACGCGGCGCGTCTGCGCCGCGCGCCCCGCCGCCGGCCCGGCGGCCCGGCGGCCCGGCGGCCCGGTGGCCCGGTGGCCCGGTGGCCCGGTGGCCCGGACAGGCAACCAGAACGGGTGGGCGGGTGGGAGACGACCGCCGCGAAGCGGCGGCCGCAGCACCCTCGCCGGTGCCCGGCGTACCCGCGACCCGCGACCCGCGACCCGCGACCCGCGACCCGCGGTGAACGACCGCGACGGCAACGGCAACGGCAACGGCACAACCCGCGCCCGGCCGGCAAGGCCACCGCCCGGCCGGCAAGGCCTACGTATTGGCCGGCGAAGACCCCTTCAGCACCTTCAGATCGAGCGCTTCGGCCATCGCGCGGTAGCCGTTGTCGCTGGGGTGCAGGTGGTCGCCGGAGTCGTACGCGGGCCGCAGCCGGTTGGGGTCGGCAGGGTCGCGCAGCGCGGCGTCGAAATCGACGACCTCGTCGAAGACCTTGCCCGCACGGATCTCCTCGTTGACCTGCTGGCGGACCGCGTCCAGCCGCCGCTCGTAGCCGCGGTGTCCGCCGAACGGTGTGAGCGTGCCGCCGATGACTCGCAGACCGCGCGCGTGCGCGTAATCCACGAGCTGCCGCAGACCTTCGACGATTCTGCCGGGGTCGCGCTGTCGGGGTGACTTGATGATGTCGTTGAGGCCCATCTCGATGACGACGGCCTTCACACCGGAGCGGGAGAGCACGTCGCGCTGCATGCGAGTGAGGCCGCTGGGGCCGTTGTTGGGCGAGTAGCGGGGGCCGTCGACCAGGACGCGGTTACCGCTGATGCCGCCGTTGAGCACGCTGTAGCGGGGCGCGCTGCGTTCGGTGCGCAGACGTTCGGCGAGGAAGTCGGTCCAGCGCCGATTGGCGCCGGGGCTGGAGGAGATGCCGTCGGTGATGGAGTCGCCGAGTACGGCGACGGCGCCTTGCGTCTGGTTGCTCCACACGTCCACTGCGGTCAGGTAGCGCCAGTACGGGCTCTGTTGCGTGAAGGCAGTGCCCGAGGTCTCGTCCGCCTTGTCGCCCTCCGCCACGTAACTGGTCTGACGCGCGTAGGGGTGGTACGTCACGGGCCCGGACGGCTTCGGGGAGTAGGTGGTGACGAGGAGGTCCGCGGCGTGCGGGACGTTGAGCCGCACGGAGTCGCTGGTGGCCTTGCGTCCCGGGGGAATGGTCACCGTACGGGAGTTGCCGAAGGTCAGCCGGCGCATGGTGCCGGTCGCGGCGGTCGGGTTGCTGGGCGCCGCCGCGAGGGCAAGGGTCGCGTGCGAGATGGTGAGGGGCTTGGTGCCGTAGAGGTTGGAGAGGGTGATACGGGCTCCGGATCCGCCCACGGAGGTGTGGACGATGTTCCGTATCGACATCTTCGGGTAGCCGTCGCGGGTGTTGGGCTCGGCGGCCACGGCCGGTGCCGACCAGGTGCCGACCCAGTTGCCCGAGGAGGCGGGCGCCGCGTTGTCACGGGTCCCCTGCGTGATGCCGTCCAGACCGCCGTCGTCGCTGCCGACGCCGATGAAGACGGCTGTCGACACAAGCACGACGATCGCCGCCAGACCGGCCAGCAAGGCATAACCCATGTTTCTGGTCACGCTCGGTGTATCTCCTCGGGCAAGGCGGAGCCCGAGGCTCCGAGTGTTCGCGGTGAAATGATCCCACGATCGCGGCGAGGCCTTGTTCCGGGGCGGCCAGGCCGGGGGCGGCCCTCTGGCCGCCCGCAATGACAGACGCCGAATGTGCGGGCTTCGTTCCACCCGTCAGGCACCTTGGGACACTGTAGGGGGGACTGGCCGAACGGTGGAGTGGATGGATCAGGGAAAAGCGGGCGAGGTCGCTGCCGGAAAGCCCGGCGGAGTGAGAGCAATCACAGACGGCAAGGCGGCGGCACGGTCCGAGCCCCAGGGCCCGAACGGCCGTACCGGCACCGGGACTTCAGGCAAGAGCACACGCGAAGGCACGAGCGCGGGCGCCGGTGCGAGAGCGCGCACCGGCAGGCACGCGGACACCGGTACGGACGCGGACACCGGTACGGACGCTGGCAGCGCCCCTGGGGCTCCCGCCGCGGGCACCGGCACCGGCGGGGCCGGCGGCCGCCGGCGGCCCCCCAACCCCGGCCCCCTCGGCACCTTCACCGCCGCCGACGAGGAACGCAGCCGCGGCGTCCGCCGGATGAAGACCATCGCGACGGGCGCCCTGCTGCTGATGGCGACGGTCTTCGTACTGGCCAAGTGGGCGCAGCACGAGGGCGCGGGCACATGGAGCGGCTACGTCGCGGCCGCCGCCGAGGCCGGAATGGTGGGCGCGCTGGCGGACTGGTTCGCGGTGACGGCGCTGTTCCGGCATCCGCTGCGGCTGCCCATCCCGCATACCGCCATCATTCCCACCAAGAAGGACCAACTCGGGCATACTCTGGGGGAGTTCGTCGGCGAGAACTTCCTCTCCAGTGCGGTCGTACGCTCCCGGCTGCAGGCCGTGGGCATCGCCGGCCGCCTCGGTGCGTGGCTGGCGGAGCCGGAGCACGCGGACCGCGTCACCTCGGAACTGTCCACGGCGCTGCGGGGCGCGCTCGCCGTACTGCGCGACTCCGATGTGCAGGCCGTGGTGGGCGAGGCCATCACGCGCCGCGCGGACGCGCAGGAGATCGCGCCCGGTCTCGGTTCGATGCTGGAGCGGGTCGTCGCGGACCAGGGCCACCGGCGCGTGGTGGATCTGGTGTGCGCGCGGGCGGCGCAGTGGCTGGAGGCGCACAGCGACTCGGTGATGGAGGCCGTCACCGGCGGTGCGCCCGGGTGGACGCCCCGCTTCGTCGACCGTCGCGTCGGCGACCGCGTCTACCGGGAGTTGCTGCGCTTCGTGACGGAGATGCGGGACATGCCGGAGCACCCGGCGCGCGGCGCGATCGACCGTTTCCTGACGGACTTCGCGGCGGACCTGCGGTCGGATCCGCAGACGCGGGCGCGCGTGGAGCGGCTCAAGAGCGATGTGCTCGGCCGCGGTGAGGTGCAGGACCTGATCTCCTCGTCCTGGAACTCGGTGCGTTCGATGATCGTCGCCGCGGCGGAGGACGAGCGCAGCGAACTGCGCGTACGGGCAAGGGCGTCGCTGCTGTCGCTGGGGCAGCGGATGGCGTCGGACGGGCGGCTGCGGGGCAAGATCGACGGCTGGATCGAGGATGCCGCCGTCTACGTCGTCACCACGTACCGGGACGAGATCACGTCGCTCATCACGGAGACCGTCGCGGGCTGGGACGCCGAGCACACGTCGAAGAAGATCGAGGCGCACATCGGCCGGGACCTGCAGTTCATCCGCCTCAACGGCACAGTCGTCGGCTCACTGGCGGGACTTGTGATCTATGCGCTGGTGAACCTGGTCGCCGGCTGAGCGGCCCCCGGCAGCCGAACGGGCGGGGCCGGCAGCCCCGCCCGTTCCGGAAAGCCGGAAGACGTACGGACGACGGACGACGTCCCGAGGGCGTCAGCCCGTGCAGACCTTGGAGAGTTCGTCCGCCGCCTTGCCCACGGGACGGACATCCGGCTCGCGGCCCTCGTCGACGGCCTTGCTCGCGTCGTCGACGGCGGTGTTCATGTGGTCCACGGCCTTGTCGACGTCGGAGTCGCCCGTGCTCTCGTCTATCTTCTTCAGGTTCTTCTCGATGCGGTCTATCGACTCCTGCGCCTGCGCCGGGTCCTCGGAGGCGCCGGAGACGGCCTTCTGAAGATCGTCGGCCGCTTCGGCGACGGTCACGGCGGTGCTGGCGCAGCTGACCGCCTTGTCCACCGCGCTGCAGCCCGTCAGTACGGTACCTGCGAGTGCGGTGGTGCCGAGGACGGCGAGCACGAGGGAACGACGCACGGGAACCTCTTCTTCTTTCCTTGTGTCGGTGGACGGGCCGCACGGTATGACCCGCGCGGCCCGTACCTCTATTGACGCGTAAAGCGCACGCAAAGTTCCACGGCTCCAACTGCCCGCGGTGCGCTGCACGTTCACCCCCGTGCCTGGGCACTGCGCGTTCCGCTGTGCGCGGGCCCGCGCGTCCGCGCTCCGCTCAGCCGCCGAGCGCCTGCCGCTGCGCGCCGTCGAGCTGCGCGCAGCCCGCCACCGACAGGTCCAGGAGCTCGTCGAGCTTCTCCCGCGAGAACGGCTCGCCCTCGGCGGTGCCCTGGACCTCGACGAAGCGCCCGGTGCCGGTACAGACCACGTTCATGTCGGTCTCGGCCCGCACGTCCTCCTCGTAACACAGGTCCAGCAGCGGCACGTCGCCGACGATGCCGACGCTGACCGCCGCGACCGTGCCGGTCAGCGGCTGCGCCTTGCTCTTGATGAGCTTCTTCTCCTGCGCCCAGCCGACGGCGTCGGCCAGCGCGACGTATGCGCCCGTGATCGCCGCGGTGCGGGTGCCGCCGTCGGCCTGGAGGACGTCGCAGTCGAGCACGACCGTGTTCTCCCCGAGCGCCTTGTAGTCCACAACGGCCCGCAGGGAGCGCCCGATCAGGCGGGAGATCTCGTGTGTACGGCCGCCGATCCTGCCCCGTACCGACTCGCGGTCGCCGCGGGTGTTGGTGGACCGCGGCAGCATCGCGTACTCGGCGGTGACCCAGCCTTCGCCGCTTCCCTTGCGCCAGCGCGGCACCCCTTCGGTGACGCTGGCGGTGCACAGCACCCGGGTGTCGCCGAAGCAGATCAGAACGGATCCCTCGGCGTGCTTGCTCCAGCCGCGGTCGATGGTGATGGGACGCAACTGGTCAGCCGTACGGCCGTCGATACGAGTCATGGTGCGAGCCTAGTGCCTGAAGGGTGAACGCCCTTTCAGCGCAAGGGCCGTTCACGCCTCCGGGGACGCCTTGCGGGCGTCACATCATGTCCTCGATCTCCCCCGCGATCGGGTCGGCGTCGGTGCCGATGACGATCTGTATGGCCGACCCCATCTTCACGACGCCGTGCGCGCCCGCGGCACGCAGAGCGGCCTCGTCGACGAGGGCGGGATCCGCGACCTCGGTGCGGAGCCGGGTGATGCAGCCTTCGATCTCGGAGATGTTGTCGAGCCCGCCGAGCCCCGCGACGATCTTTTCTGCCTTGCTGTCCATGTCTCACTCCTGATCTCCCGCGCCGCCTCACCTGCCGCGCACCGACGCACTCGGCGGGACGAGGTCTACACCAGTATGGGTCAACCGGCGGCCCTCGCCTCCCCGGACCGGGCCGTGGGGGACTCCCGTCGCCGTGGTGGGCCCGCCCGGCGCAGACAGATGGAGAGACTCCCCATGCCGCCGGGTACATATGCGCCCTTACCGGAGCAAGCTGCGCTTTCCGCGCTGCTGCACTCGTGCTACAAGAGGTCTACACCATTAACGGGGTCTGCTCCGTACGGTCCGACCTCCCGCAGACCACTGGAGGAAGTTGATGACCACGGCTACCGAGGCCCGGAAAACGGGCCGGGGCTCGGGTGCGATGGCTGTCGCCCAGCGCATCGGCCGCAGCCTCATGCTCCCGATCGCCACCCTTCCCGCCGCGGCACTGATGGTCCGGCTCGGCCAGCCCGACATGCTCGGCCGGCCGGGCTTCCCGGACTCCCTCAACCGCATCGCCGAGTTCCTCGCCAAGGGCGGCGGCGCGCTCATCGACAACATGCCGCTGCTGTTCGCCGTCGGCATCGCAGTGGGATTCGCCCGCAAGTCGGACGGATCGACGGCTCTGGCGGCCGTCGTCGGCTATCTGGTCTTCAAGAACGTGCTCGGCGCCTTCAAGGACGGGAACCTGCCCCCGGTCGAGAAGGTGATCGACGGCAAGGTCGGCACGGCCGCCCCGCCGGTGGACGCCGGTGTGCTCGGCGGCGTCGTCATCGGCATCGTCGTCGCCCTGCTCTACCAGCGTTACTACCGCAAGAAGCTGCCCGACTGGCTGGGCTTCTTCGGCGGACGCCGCCTCGTGCCGATCCTCTCGGCCTTCGCCGGGCTGATCATCGGCGTGATCTTCGGCTACATCTGGCCCGTTCTGGGCACCGGGCTGCACGACTTCGGCGCGTGGCTCGTCGGGTCCGGAGCGGCGGGCGCGGGTGTCTACGGTGTCGCCAACCGGGCGCTGATCCCGATCGGCATGCACCACCTGCTCAACTCCTTCCCGTGGTTCCAGGCCGGCTCGTACAAGGGGCAGCACGGCGACATCGCACGCTTCCTGGCGGGCGACCCCAGCGCGGGGCAGTTCATGACCGGCTTCTTCCCGATCATGATGTTCGCGCTGCCCGCGGCCTGTCTCGCGATGTATCACTGCGCACGGCCCGAGCGGCGCAAGGTCGTCGGCGGGCTGATGATCTCCCTCGCGCTCACCGCCTTCATCACGGGCGTGACGGAGCCCATCGAGTTCACCTTCATGTTCATCGCGCCCGTTCTGTACGCGATCCACGCCGTGCTGACGGGCGTCTCGATGGCCCTGGTGTGGGCCCTGGGCATGAAGGACGGCTTCGGCTTCTCGGCCGGGGCGATCGACTTCGTGCTGAACCTTGGCATCGCCACGAACCCGTGGGGACTGATGCTCGTCGGCCTCGTCTTCGCCGTGATCTACTACACGGTCTTCCGCTTCGCGATCATCAAATTCGACCTGCCCACACCGGGCCGTGAGGCCCCGGAGCAGGACGAGGAGGAGCGGGAGCGGGAGCGGCCGGTGAACCAGGGCCAGATCGGCGACGGTGTCCCCGTCGTCGGTGTCGCCGTCGCGGACACCGTCAGCGACAAGGCCATGGACAAGCAGGAACGGCCCGACTCCGTGGAGAAGGCCGCGCGGAACACCCACAGCCCCGAGCCGACCGGTGCACGGCCGGGGAGCAGCCCGCAGCCGGCGGGCAGCCCCGGGAACGGCAGGGACGACGGAGACGACGGAGACGACGGGGACGACGACCAGGACAGGAGACGAGCCCGGCTCTGAACCCCGACGGCCCCGCCCCGCACACGGCTACCAGGGGCCGGCAACCGGCAACGAAGGCCTGCCGGCCCGAAGACCACAGCGTCCGCTGCCCGCCGGCTGCGGGCGCTGTGCCGTGCGGAGAAGGTGAGGCGATGCCGGGGGCCCTGCCCGCTCCGGCTTCGCAGCTCCGGGCCGCTAGAGCTCGTAGACGGCGCCCGGCCTGGCCAGCTCCACCGGGCCCTCGAAGACGTCCTTCGCGTCCCGCAGATTGACCTTCGCGTCGGTCCACGGCGGTACGTGCGTGAGGACCAGCCGCTCCACGCCCGCGTCCTGGGCGCACTCCCCCGCCTCGCGGCCGTTGAGATGCAGGCCGGGGATGTCTTCCTTGCCGTCCGTGAAGGACGCCTCACACAGGAAGAGGCCTGCGCCGCGGGCGAGCTCGGCGAGCGCTCCGCACGTCCCCGTGTCACCCGAGTAGACGAGAGCCTTGCCGCTTTCGCGGTGCGTCACCCGGAACGCATAGGACTCCACGGGATGCGAGACCTCTTCCGTACGGACGCTGAAGGGGCCCAGCTCGAAGGCGCCGCCCGCGGTGAGGGCGCGGAAGTCGAAGACCTCGCTCATGGCCGAGTCGGACGGGGTGTCCCCGTACGCGACGGTGAGCCGCCGCTCGGTGCCGCGCGGACCGTAGACGGGGATCGGCTCGCAGCGTCCGCCCTCGTGACGGTAGTAACGCGCCACGAAGTAACCGCACATGTCGATGCAGTGATCGGGGTGGAGGTGGCTGAGCGCGACCGCGTCCAGGTCGTAGAGGCCGCTGTAGCGCTGGAGCTCGCCGAGTGCGCCATTGCCCATGTCGAGGAGCAGCCGGTAT
This sequence comes from Streptomyces sp. DSM 116795, assembly GCF_055792905.1. Lineage (NCBI taxonomy): Bacteria > Bacillati > Actinomycetota > Actinomycetes > Kitasatosporales > Streptomycetaceae > Streptomyces > Streptomyces sp. DSM 116795. The sequence continues at coordinate 4,960,664 of NZ_CM147707.1, read as the reverse complement.
CCGTCGGCCTCGACCAGATAGCTCGAACAGGCCGACTCCGCCGATGGGAACGACCCGGAGCAGCCGACGACGGTGAGCTTCATGAAGGGGGAACCTCCGTTGGCGGCTGTGGGGTTTTTCGAGCGTAAGCCGCTGGGTGCCGCGTTTGGACTCAAGAGCGTGCTGGTGTGGGCGGAATCACCAGCGCGGGGGGTACGGTCGGCAATCTGTGCGGTGCTGCCGCGCGCAGCCGTACGGAGGTCCGGGAGGCGAAGCGGACGTGGACACTTGGTGGTGGCTGGCGCTGGGTGCCGTCGTGGCGCTGTCACTTGTGGCGGCGCTTGTCGACGGGGGTGCGCGGCTGGGCCGACCCTTCTTCCGGCTCCGCGGCGGTGACCGGCGGAATGTACCGCTGCCCGACAGGGGCCCGCGCCCCGGGGAGATCTGGTGGACGCGTGAGCCGCTGATGGTCCTCGTGCTCGCGGTACGCATCGACAGTGCCCGCGTCGCACGGATCAGCGCGGAACGTCCGTACCGCGAGGGCGAGTACCGCCTGCCGGAGTCGTCCGGGGCGAAGCTGGCGCTGCCCCCGGGGACGGTCGCGGACGCACCGGGCCGCGTGACCGCGCTCTGTACGGACGAGGCGTGGGACGTGGCCCTGAGCGAATTCCGCAAGCGGGCCGGCGAGGTGGACCAGGACACCTGGGTGCAGGTGCGTCATCTCTCCGGCGACGAGTGACGCCGCACACACCGGCACTGTGCCCGTATCGGCCCTGTGCGGTTCCGGGTTGAGGTACGTCCGGCTCTGACTCTGCGGTCTCAGGACCTTGGGCCCTCAGTCCCTCAGGCCCAGAGCTGGCCCTGGAGGGCCTCGACCGCGGCCTCGGTGGACTCCGCCGTGTAGATGCCGGTGGAGAGGTACTTCCAGCCGCCGTCGGCGACGACGAAGACGATGTCGGCGCTCTCGTCCGCCCGTTGGGCCTTGCGTGCGACCCCGGCCGCGGCGTGCAGCGCCGCGCCCGACGAGACGCCCGCGAAGATGCCCTCCTCGGCGAGGAGTTCGCGGGTGCGGCGCACGGCGTCCTCGGAGCCGACGGAGAAGCGGCTAGTGAGAACGGACTCGTCGTACAGCTCGGGCACGAAGCCCTCGTCCAGGTTGCGCAGACCGTAGACCAGGTCGTCGTAGCGCGGTTCGGCGGCGATGATCTGGACGCCGGGGCGCTGTTCGCGCAGGAAGCGCCCGGCGCCCATCAGCGTGCCGGTGGTGCCCAGGCCCGCCACGAAGTGGGTCACGGACGGCAGGTCGGCGAGGATCTCGGGGCCGGTGGAGGCGTAGTGCGCGGCGGAGTTGGCGGGATTGCCGTACTGGTAGAGCATCACCCAGTCCGGGTTCTGCCCGGAGAGCTCCTTGGCGACGCGTACGGCTGTGTTCGAACCGCCGGCCGCCGGTGAGGAGATGATCTCGGCCCCCCACATGGCGAGCAACTGGCGCCGTTCCTCACTGGTGTTCTCCGGCATGACGCACACGATGCGGTAGCCCTTGAGCCGTGCCGCCATGGCGAGCGAGATGCCGGTGTTGCCGGAGGTCGGCTCCAGGATGGTGCAGCCGGGGGTCAACCGGCCTTCCTTCTCGGCCTGTTCGATCATGTACAGGGCCGGGCGGTCCTTGACGGAGCCCGTCGGGTTGCGGTCCTCCAGCTTCGCCCAGATGCGCACGTCCTCGGACGGCGAGAGGCGCGGGAGCCGTACCAGCGGGGTGTCGCCGACCGCGGTGAGCGGGGAGTCGTAGCGCATCAGCGCGTGCCCGCGCGTGCGTGGGTGCCGGCGCCGCCCGCGACGGCCGGGAGGATCGTGACGCTGTCGCCGTCGCTGAGCTTCGTGCTGATGCCGTCGAGGAAGCGGACGTCCTCGTCGTTGAGGTAGACGTTCACGAAGCGGCGCAGCTCACCGCCGTCGACGAGGCGGTCCTGGATGCCGGCGTGGCGGCTCTCCAGGTCGTCGAAGAGCTCCTTGAGCGTGCCGCCCTCCCCCGAGACGGCCTTCTCGCCGCCGGTGTAGGTGCGGAGGATGGTCGGGATGCGGACCTCGATGGCCATGGAAGCTCCTGTGGTCGGAGACGGGCAGGACGGTGTGTGCGGGCGGGGGCGAGGGCGCCTTCTCCTCGCGCGTACGGGCGGACGAGGGGCCGGCCCGGCGGCTGCGTCAGGCGCGGGCGTACGCGCGGCGCTCAGGGGCGCCCAGCGCGCTGGCGAGACGGCACAGATCGACGTGCAGGCGGCCGACGAGCAGCGCGCCCCGGGACTTCGGAGAAGCACTCACGTCGTGGACAACCATGGGCTCATCGTAACGATTCCCGGTGCGGTGACCGGACGGGAGTCCCAGGATGTGGACCGTACCGTCTCATATGCCATCGCACCCGGCCCGGCCTGTGGGAATGCGTCACCGTCGGGCGCCGGGGCTGCGAACCGTCCTGGGGGAATCAGGCGGACCCGTCCTGGTCCACGATCTCGACGTCCTCCTCGGTGACCTCGCCGTCCACGATGCGGAACGACCGGAAGGAGAAGGGACCTTCGTCGTTGCCGCACTCGGCGGTGGAGACGAGCACGTAGTGCGCGCCGGGTTCGTTGGCGTAGCTGATGTCGGTGCGCGAGGGATACGCCTCGGTCGCGGTGTGCGAGTGGTAGATGACGACCGGCTCCTCGTCCCTGTCGTCCATCTCACGGTAGAGACGCAGCAGATCGGCCGACTCGAACTCGTAGAACGTCGGCGAACGCGCCGCGTTCAGCATCGGGATGAAGCGCTCCGGGCGGCCCTGACCAGCGGGGCCGGCGATGACGCCGCACGCCTCGTCCGGGTGGTCCTTGCGGGCGTGGGCGACGATCTTGTCGTGCAGCTCCTGGGTGATGGTCAGCATGACGGGAAGGATATGCGGGCGGCCCCGGCCCTCCCCCTGGGCCCTCCGGGCCCGGGAGGTACCCCCACGGGGGCGTCGGACCAGGGCCCTTCCCGTGGGTCACAGCCCGCCGGTCACCGGCCGCCGGTCTCCTCCGTGGCCCCGGCCCCGCCGCGGTCGCGCCGGAAGGTGTCGGGATGGCGCGCCTTGAGCACGAAGTAGGCCACGGCGAGGCCGGCCGCCCAGGCCGGCGCCCCGTAGAGCGATACGCGGGAGTCGGTGTCGAAGCCCATCAGCACGACCACCGCGCCGATGAACGCCAGCGAGACCCAGCTCGCGTACGGGGCCAGCGGCGCCGGGAACGACGACTTCGGCAGCCGCCCGCGGTCGGCGGCACGGCGGTAGCGGATGTGCGCCGCCAGGATCATGACCCAGGCCCACATGCCCGAGATGGTGGCGAAGGAGACGACGTAGTCGAACGCCTTCGACGGCCACTCGTAGTTGATCCAGACGCCCACCGTCATGAACGCGGCCGAGACGCTCGTACCCAGCAGCGGAAGGCCGTTGCCCGTGAGCCTGGTGAACGGCTTCGGCCCCTGCCTGTTCAGCGCCAGGTCGCGCAGCATCCGGCCCGTGGAGTACATGCCGGAGTTGCAGGACGAGAGGGCGGCGGTGAGCACGACGAAGTTGACGATCGCCGCTCCCGCCGGCAGGCCGATCTTCCCGAAGGCAGCCACGAACGGGCTCGTGCCGGGCTCGAACGCCGTCCAGGACACCACGGAGAGGATCACGGTGAGGGCGCCGATGTAGAACAGCGCGATGCGCCACGGGACGGTGTTGACGGCGCGCGGCAGCGTCTTCCTCGGGTTCACCGACTCCCCCGCGGTCACGCCGACGAGTTCGACGGCGAGGAAGGAGAACATCACGATCTGCAGCGTCATCAGCGTCCCGCCGACTCCCTCGGGGAAGAAGCCGCCGTCCGCCCAGAGCAGGCTCACGGACGCGGTGGCGCCGGCGTCGGAGAAGCCGAGCGTGATCACGCCGACGCCGATGAGGATCATGCCGATGATCGCGGTGACCTTGATCATCGAGAACCAGAACTCCAGCTCGCCGAAGATCTTCACCGAGATCAGGTTCGCGCAGTAGAGGACGAGCGTGAAGACGAGCGCGGAGACCCACTGCGGGACGGCGGGCCACCAGTACTGCACGTACGTGGCTGCCGCGGTGACCTCGGTGATGCCGGTGACGACCCAGAAGAGCCAGTACGTCCAGCCGGTGGCGAAGCCGAAGAACGGCCCGAGGAACTCGCGCGCGTACTCGGAGAAGGAGCCGGAGACCGGGCGGTACATGAGCAGTTCGCCCAGCGCCCGCATGATGAAGTAGATGACGACGCCCGCCACGGCGTAGGCGAGGATCAGGCTCGGCCCGGCCTTGGTGATGGCCTTGCCCGCGCCGAGGAAGAGGCCGGTGCCGATCGCACCGCCGATGGCGATCATCTGGATCTGGCGGCTGCCGAGGCCGCGCCGGTAGCCCTCCTCGGGAGGGGCCACGGGGGCGCCGGGCGGTGTTTCCGTGATGCCGCCGCGCGGAGCGCCGCGGTCGTCGACCTGCTCGGAGGCCATGGGTGCGCCTTTCTCCGTGCCGGCGCGAGCGATTGGTATGCGCACCGGGACATGACGGATGTTCAGAACGTCATGGACGTTCAGCCTGTTTCAGGGCAGAGCAGTCATCATGTCGGCGCGGATGCGGCGGCCGGGGCACGGAAGTGCCGGGCGGGCGGATGCCATCCGTTCAGGGGACGGCGGGACGGCAGGACAGCGCCCGCGTACGGGCGGTGCGCAGGGACCGGAACGGCGGCCGGGGCGCACCGGCAGCACAGGGGGGCGCACCCGGTAAGGAACGACGGGTCGCCGCCGGTCGCCCCCTACGGAAGCAGCGTCTCGACGAGGGTCTCCTGCAGCCCGCCCAGCCAGAGATAGGCCATCACCATGGGCTTGCGCGGATCCTCGTCGGGCAGGGAGTACAGCTCGCTGCTGTCGTCGTCGTCCGTGACCTCGAGGCGCGTGCCGATGGCCAGCCGCAGGTCGTTCAGCGCACCGAGCCACTGCTTGGACTCCTCGGGCTTGAGCGTGAGCACCGCGCCCGCTGTGCCGTCGCCGCCGTTCGAAGGGTCGGGGGTCAGGGAGTCCAGCGCGCGGACGATCGCGAGCCCGTCCTCGCGCTTGCGGGCGCGCAGTTCGTTCTCCGTGAAGCGCCGGAACTCGGCGGAGGCGCGGCGCTCCGCCGCGTCCTCCTCGTCGGGCGGAGTGTCCGGACCGCTGCCGTAGGCGTCGGGGAACAGCCGCGCCAGGGCAGGATCGTCGGGCGGCTCGCTCGGGCCGTCGGTGAGGATGGCGGTCAGCGGGTCCTCCCCGTCGGCCGGCTCGTCGCCCGGGCCGATGAGCTCCAGCAGCTGGACGCTGAGGCTCCGCAGGATCGAGATCTCGACCTCGTCCAGGGCGATGGCCGCGCCTCCGTCGCCGGTGGCTTCGAAGTGGCCGGCCATCAGCGGTCCTGCTGCAGGGTGGCCCAGAGTCCGTAGCCGTGCATCGCCTGCACGTCGCGCTCCATCTCTTCGCGGCTGCCGGTGGACACGACAGCCCGGCCCTTGTGGTGGACGTCCATCATCAGCTTCTTCGCCTTGTCCTTCGGATAGCCGAAGTAGCTCTGGAAGACGTAGGTCACATAGCTCATGAGGTTGACCGGGTCGTTGTGCACGATCGTCGCCCACGGCACGTCGGGTTCGGGCACCTCGACGGGCGCCTCGGCGGATTCGGGGCGTTCGATCTCGGTCGGGGCAACACTCACGGGTCCCATGCTGCCACTCAGAGGTGTCGGGTGGCCAAACGGCCACAGCCGATATCGTCACACTGACGAAATCTGTTGTACCCTCGGACCCGCACCGCCCCTGCTCAACGGGGCTCGCCGAAGCAAGGAGTTCAAGTGACCGTGGCCGACAGGGGACTGCCGGTGGCCGTGCCGTCGACGGCGCTCTTCACCGATCAGTACGAACTCACCATGCTCCAGGCCGCGCTGCGCGCCGGTACCGCCGAACGCCGGTGCGCCTTCGAGGTGTTCGCGCGGCGGCTGCCCGAGGGCCGGCGCTACGGGGTCGTCGGCGGCACCGGCCGCGTACTGGACGCGGTGGAGAACTTCCGCTTCGACGACCAGGTGCTTCAGTACCTGCGCGAGCAGCACATAGTCGACGAGCCCACCCTCGAATGGCTCTCCGGCTACCGCTTCGGCGGCGACATCCTCGGCTATCCCGAGGGCGAGGTCTACTTCCCCGGCTCGCCCGTGATGCGCGTGGAAGGCAGCTTCGCGGAGTGCGTACTGCTGGAGACCGTCATCCTCTCGATCCTCAACCACGACTCGGCAGTCGCCGCGGCCGCCTCCCGCATGGCCGTCGCCGCGGGCGGGCGTCCCCTGATGGAGATGGGCGCCCGGCGCACCCACGAACTGTCCGCCGTGGCGGCGTCGCGCGCCGCCTACCTCGGGGGTTTCGCCTCCACCTCGGATCTCGCGGCCGGCTTCCGCTACGACATCCCCACCGTCGGGACCAGCGCGCACTCCTTCACGCTGCTGCACGACAGCGAGCGCGACGCCTTCACCGCCCAGGTGGACTCACTCGGAAGCGGTACGACCCTGCTCGTCGACACCTATGACGTCGCCGAGGCCGTGCGGAGCGCGGTCGAGATCGCCGGGCCCGAACTGGGCGCGGTGCGCATCGACTCCGGCGATCTGCTGCTGCTCGCCCACCGGGTCCGCCACCAGCTGGACGAACTGGGCGCGACCGGCACGCGGATCGTCGTCACGAGCGACCTCGACGAGTACGCCATCGCATCGCTCGCGGCGGCACCGGTCGACGCGTACGGGGTCGGCACCCAGCTCGTCACCGGCAGCGGCCACCCCACCTGCGCGATGGTCTACAAGCTCGTCGCGCGCGCCTCCTCCGCCGGAGCGGAGGCACCGCTGCACGCCGTGGCGAAGAAGTCGATGGGCGGCAAGTCCTCGGCCGGCGGCGCGAAATGGGCGGCGCGCCGCCCCGACGAGGACGGCGTCGCGGCGGCCGAGGTCGTCGGCACCGGAACGGTGCCCGCTGAGCTGCGGGAGCATCAGCTCCAGGTCCAGCTCGTACGCGGCGGCGAGACCGTCGCACGCGAGCCGCTGGACGCGGCACGGGACCGGCACAGGCGGGCGCTCGCCGAACTGCCGATGTCGGCGATGCAACTCTCACGCGGCGAACCGGTGTTGCCGACGGAGTACGTGTGACAGCTGTGCGTGGGACCTCCCACGACGGCGGCTGATTCCCTAGGGTCGTGCCGACCGCCCTTCACCGTCATCCCCCCACCCCCCCCGAAAGGCATTCGAATGCACCGGGCACTGATCGTCGTAGACGTGCAGAACGACTTCTGTGAAGGGGGAAGCCTCGGGGTCAAGGGGGGGTCGGACGTGGCCGCCGCCATCACCGATCTCATCGGCGACGCCTCCGCCGGATACAACCACGTCGTGGCCACGCGCGACCACCACATCGAGCCGGGCGACCACTTCGCCGAGAACCCCGACTTCGACCACTCCTGGCCGCCCCACTGCGTCGCCGGCACCGAAGGCATCGGCTTCCACCCGAACTTCGCGCCGGCGGTCGCCGCCGGTTCGATCGACGCGGTGTTCAGCAAAGGCTCGTACTCGGCGGCGTACAGCGGCTTCGAGGGCACGGACGAGAACGGCACTCCGCTCACGGACTGGCTGCGGCAGCGGGACGTGGGCGAGGTCGACGTCGTCGGCATCGCCACCGACCACTGCGTACGTGCGACCGCGCTCGACGCGGCCACGGAGGGTTTCCGCACGCAGGTCCTGCTGAACCTCACGGCGGGCGTCGCGCCCGTCACCACGCAGCACGCGCTCGACGAGATGCGCGACGCGGGCGTACGGCTGTCGGGCACGCCGGTCCTGCGGGAGGCGTAGCCGCGGGTCCGCTCGCCGCGGGGGCATGAGCCGACGGGCCTGCGGGGCTTCGGGGCTCGCCGCGGACGGGCTCGGCGCCGCGCGGCACGGCCGGGCGCGGCCCGGCACGGCTCGGCTCGGCGGTCCGCGGTCGCCGCACGCAGTCGGCCATGCTGCCTGACCCTTGTGCAGGGTGGTTCCGCGCCGCTGCGGCAGCTTTCAGCGCCGACTCACCTCCGCGCGGCGAAGACGCCCCCGCGCTCCGCGCCGGAAGTCACCGACCGCGGCCGGAGCCGATCCGCGGTGGCCGCGCGCAGTCCACCATGCTGCCGGACCCTCGCAGAGGGTGGTTCCGCGCCGTTGCGGCAGCTTTGGGCGGCAGGCTCAGGCCTTGCCCCAGAACCTCCGGCCTGGGAGGTGCCCAGCACCAGCGGGCCAGCACGCCCGCCGCCGACACGGCCGCCGATCCGCAGTCGCCGCACGCAGACGACCATGCTGCCGGACCCTCGCAGGGGGTGGTTCCGCGACGCTGCGGCAGCTTTCAGCGGCGACTCGCCGCCGCGCGGCGAAGACTCCTCCGCGCTCCGCGCCGGAGGTCACCGACCGCGGCCGGAGCCGATGCGCCATCGCCGCACGCAGCCGGCCATGCTGCCGGACCCTCACGGAGGGGGTCCGCACCGTTGCGGCAGCTTTGGGCGGCGGGCTCTGGTCCTGCCCCAGGTCCTCACGCCTGGGAACCCGGGCGGGGCCGCCTCCGGCGGATGGGTCTCCCCGCCGCAGGCAGGACCGGCCCCGCAGCAGGAAGACGGCCGCGGTCGGCGCGGCCGGGCGCGGGCGGCGGAGGCGCTAGCCCGTGCGGACGCGGTCCGAGGGGTGCAGGAGGGACTCGATCGGGTGCCACGACTCGCGGTCGTCGCCCGGAGTCGTCCGCCACACCAGCCCGTCGGGGTGGTGCAGCACGGCCGTGATCTCGTCGGCGGACGGCGGCTCCGCGTTGCCCCGCAGATAGACCGCCCGCATGCCCAGGTTCCGCAGCCGGGTCAGGGCGCGGGCCCGGTTGAGCGAGTGGACCAGCACGCGTACACGCGGCTCGTCGCCCTGCCACCTGGCACTGACGGCACGCACCGTGTGCGCCTCGTCCGCATGGGCGGACCAGGGCCGCCGCTCCGGCATGAGGCCGTCGTGCGGGCCGCCCCTGCGGCCCTGCCGTACGGGGCCCGGCTGCCGGCCTCCTGTGGCCGGCTCCGGGCCCGCGTCCGTGGTCGCCCCCGTATCCGGATCCGGGTGCCTGGCTGCACGCCGGTCCGGGACCGGAAGGGTGAGCGCGACGATAACGCTCCCGTCCGGCAGCTGGACGAATCCGCCTCCAGCCATGATCAACAACACCCCCGCGAGACTGTTCCGGTGGACCTCCGAGGAGGCCCGTCACAGGCATCTAAACGCGATCGGCCGCTGCCCGCCAGGGGGTCAACGGCCGATCATGTTTTGACCTGCAACGATGCAAATTAATTTGTGGAAGGTCTCACCTGGAGGGTGATCGTCTTACCCGAGCGGGGCTGCTTCACGATCTTGATCTGGGTGTTGGTGTCCGGAACCTTCACGCTCTGCGTCGGGTTCGACTCATACCAGTACGTCCCCTTGTGATCGTCGAAGACAGAAACGCCCTTCTTCGCCTTGATCTTGACCGCTTCGCCGTCGTTGTGAAGCTCGATCCCGTTCGTGGCGTATTTGCCGAAGGTGGAGTCGTAGGCCTGCATGCGGTTGCGCAGCGGCTTGCCGTCCGACCACTTCTCCGGTTTCGCGTGCGAGTCCACCGGCAGGATCAGGCCCCGGCCCGGGTGCGCCGAGACGTTGTTGTCCAGCTGAGAGGTGTCCCAGAGCCAGACGAGCAGTCCCTTCTCGTACGCGTAACGCTCGACCCAGTCGGGCTTCGTGGAGACCCAACCGAAGTTGTACGGGCCGTACTTCAGGGCCTTGTCGTACGAGACGTGGTTGCGGTTCTCGGCGATGTAGAACTGCGGATAGGGCTTTGTGAAGGACTCCCCGATGCGCGAGAAACCCTTCTTCCCCCAGCCGTTGTCGTCCTCGCCCTCGGCGCCGTCCTCGAAGACCTTCTCGCCGTCCGCGGTGATGCTCATCGCGTCCGCGGCGAAGCCCTTCTGGGCGACCCCACCATCCGTCAGATAACGGAAGCGAACATCAATCTTCTTCCCCGCGAACTCGTCGAGGGGGAAGGAGAGATCGCGGTAGGACTTCGACACCCCGGTGAGCCCCGGCTGGTCGCTGCCGTCGCGCGGGATGGGCTTGCCGTCGGCCGTGCCGTCGACCGGCCGCCAGTTCTCGCCGCCGTCCTCGGAGACCTCGGTGTAGAGGAAGTCGTAGTTCTCCTCGATGTCCCACCAGCCCTGAAGGTCCAGCGACGCCTTGGACTTGCCCGTCAGATCCACGCTGCGGGAGAGGGTGTTGCGCAGATCGTCGCCGCTTCCGCTCCACCACTGCTTCTCGCCCTCGGCGGGCTTGGTGATGGTGGTGGTGACGTCCTTCTCGGGCAACTCGACGATCAGGGCCTGCTTGTTCTTCGTCTGGTACGAGTGCGTGCCCAGCTTGTGCTGCGACTTGGTGGCCGCCTCGGCCTTGTCGTAGTCCAGCCAGCCGAGTTGGAGCTTGTCCCACGCGCTCATGTCTCCGGCGGAGTCGCCGATGGCGTCCTTGCCCTTGTTGAGCCAGGAGCCCACGGACATGATCGACCAGAAGCCGACGGAGTTCTCGCCCTCGCCGGTGGTGTCGTAGTGGTCGGGCAGACCCAGGTCGTGTCCGTACTCGTGGACGAAGACGCCCAGTCCGCCGTTCTCCGGCTGCGCCGTGTAGTCGCCGACCCAGATGCCGCTGTCGCCGATCTCGGTGCCGCCGGCCTTGTTCTCCTCGGGGCCGGTCCGGCCGGCGTCGCTGCCGTACGCGTACCAGCGGTGCGCCCAGATGGCGTCCTCGCCCTGGGCCCCGCCGCCGGCGGACTCGTCCTCACCGGCGTGCACGAACTGGAAGTGGTCGATGTAGCCGTCCGACTCGTTGAAGTCGCCGTCCTCGTCGAAGTCGTAGCGGTCCCACTTGTCGTACTCGGCTACCGCGGCGGCGATCTCCTCTTCGGTCTTTCCGGCGGCCTTCTGCTCCTCGACCCACTTCTCGACGCCGTCGCGGATCGCGTCCCACACGGTCGGGCAGTTGGAGTCGCCGCAGTAGTTGGAGCCGTAACGGGCCTCGTTGTAGTCGACCTTGACCCAGTCGGAGACGGCGCCGTCGACGGAGTAGCGGCCGGAGGACTGCTTCTCGTAGTAGCTCTTGACCGAGTCCTCGGTCCTGTCCGAGAAGTAGAGCTTCTGGAAGTGCTCCCTGTTGAAGTCCTTCTTCCAGAACGTGGAGTTGTCCTTCTTGCGGTCCGGCTCGGGGATCTTGTTGTGTACGGGGCCGGGGTCGCCGCCGTACTCCTCGTCGACCTTGTCGCCGAACTCGACGAGGATGGTGAAGATCTTGTCCGTCTTCTCCCGCGCCAGTTCGACGTACTTGCCGTTGTCGAGCTTGACGACCTCGGAGCCCTTGCGCTGGACCTTCTTGGCGTCACCCTGTGCCAACTGCTGCAGGGCCGCCTGGCGCTGCTTGTCCCGCTCCTTGTCGAACGGGCCCTGGAGGTTGTCCTCGCTGTGCCCCTGAGCGCCGCCGGGGGCGCCCGGCTGTGCCGTCGCGGACTGCGGTGCGGGGTGTGCCGACTTGGCCGCGGAAGCCTGTGCCTGCTGTGCCTGTGCCGCACTCGCGGGTATGAGTGCGGTCGCGCCGAGCGCAGCGACGGCTATCGTCAGCGCTCCTGCCCTCGATCTTTTGGATCTCCGTCTGCCGTTCACCTCTGAGGTGCCCCTCCCCTGTGGAGTGTGTGGACAGAGGTATTTGACAGCAGCGAAGTGAGAAAAGACAGACCCTGATACGCAGATTCGTGCTGCATACGCAACCGGCCGGGTGCGTCCCCCAGTTGGAACGATCAGCCGCTGTGCGTCCGTGCGCCCCCTGTGCGACTTCGACGTGTCCCGGCTCACGCTTACCGTGGTGTCCGTCCGGGAATCCCGGACCGTAGAGTCGTTCGACGGGCACTCCGTGCCTTCGAGCCGGCTCGACCGACGGCCCCACCCCCGACACGTCTCCCGAGGACGGATCACGCCATGCCGCGTCCGACCCCCGCACAGCTTGCCTACGGTTCGGCCACCGTCGTCTGCTCGACCCTCGCGATGCTGCTGCTCTCCCGTGTCCAGTCAGGGCCGGGAGTCGCGCTGATCGCCGTGGGCGCCCTCGCGGTCGGTGTGCTGGTGGCACTCACGGCTCCCGGAGTGCAGACGGCCCGTCGCGTACGTGACGACTCGCGTGCACGCGCGGGGTCGGTGCGGGCACGGACCGCCTCGCCCTCCCGCATCCACGCGCGGCACGACGGCGCCGCGGCGCGGGCCACGAGGCGCGTGGCGGAGCCCTCGCTGCGCTCCTGACCAGCGGCGCGTGGCGGTTCTGGCACTGGCACGGGGCGGTTCGCCTGCGAACCGGCACTCGGCGGTTCGTCCGCGGACCTGCACCTAGCGGTTCGTCCGCGCGCTCCGCTCCCGATTCCCTTCGCCGCGCGGCCCGTTCGTGCTCTGCCCGGTCAGTCGGCGGCGACGACCACGGTCTTGACCGCCTTGTCGTGCAGGCACTGCCGGTACGGCTTGTCCCAGGTGCAGAACAGCACGTTCGCGAGCCAGAAGATGAAGCCCACGCAGGGCACCAGCGGCGGCAAGTGGTAGACGAGCGAGCGGATCCAGGCCGGCGCTCCCCGCGGCACCGTGCCGTCGGCGAGCACGGCGACCCTGATCCGCATCACCTTCTTGCCCACCGTCTGCCCGGAGTTGCTGAGCATCAGCGCCTCGTAGACGAGATAGACGAGCGTGTAGACGGCCTGCTGGCCGTAGGTACGTCCACTGTCGTCCGTCGCCCAACTCCCTTGCGCGAACCCCATGATGAGACCGATGGGGATTCCGATCAGCAGCGCGTCGATGATCCGCGCCAGCAGCCGCTTGCCGCGGGAGGCGAGCGGCGCCATGCCGGCGAACGGGTCGGCGGCGCCGGCCATGTCTCCGTACGGGTTCGAGGCGTACGGACCGCTGCCGTAAGGGCCTCCCGCGCCGCCTGACGGGCCGCCTGACGGGCCGCCGCCGTACGGGTCCTCGCCCTGGCCGCCGGGCGGCGGGGGTGGAGTGCCGTACGGACCGGCGGAGTCGCCGTAGGAGGGCGGCTCCTTCCCCTCCCCGGACGGGCCCTGCTTGCGGAACGGGTCGTTGTTGGGCTGATCCGTACTCATGGGCCGAGTGGAACGCGGCCCGCGTCACCTCGCACCCGGCGGGCGTCATCGGGGTGACGACCGCCGGGCGGGTGCCCGTGCGTGGGCGGGTGCCCGTGCCTGCCGGAGGCAGTGGCTCCTCAGAGGCGGATCTGGCCCGAGTCCCTGGAGACGAAGGTGCCCGCCAGCTTGTCGTGCCAGCACTGGCGCCAGGGCCGGTCGAAGACGCACCACAGGACGTTGACCACGCCGATCACCAGGGCTGAGAGCACGCCGTAGGTCAGCCAGCGCAGCAGGGCGCTGCCGAAGCCCGGCTTGTCCTGCTGCTCCATGGTCAGCACCCGCAGCCCGAACAGCTTCTTGCCGAGCGTGCGGCCCCACCGTCCGGTCGGCAGCACCTCGTACAGCAGGCCGAAGAGGAGCAGGGCGCCGAGGACGATGGCGAGGTAGCCGCCGGTCGTGCCGTCGATCAGCCAGACCGTCTTGGTCTCCCCCGCGTCCCGGACGGCGTCGATCTTCGCCTGCACATGGTCGGCGGCCTTGCCCGCGAACGGGAAGGCGACGGCGACGGCCACTGCAGCGGTGAGCGCGCCGTCGACCAGACGGGCGCCGAACCGCTTGCCCAGGGCCGCGGGCCGCGCCTCCTGGGCCGCCTGGGAGAAGGGATCCGCGCCCGGCGGCGGGCGCCAGGGCATCACCGCGTCCGGGCCGGGAGCGCCGTGCGCGTCCTGGCTGCCTCCGGGGGCGCTTCCGCCGGCCAGGTCGTGGACCTGCTGCGCCCACGAGGGCTGCGCGGCCCCCGGGGCGGGCGCCGCGCCCTGCGGAGCGGCGGGCTGCTGCTGTGCCGGGGCACCCTGCTGCGGTACGGCGGGCGGTGCCTGGGGGAACGCATGTGCGGCGCCCCCGTCGGAGGCGCCCTGCGCGGGAGCCTGCGGCTGGGCCGGAGCCTGCGGCTGCGCGGGGCGGCCCTGGCCGGGCACCGCGGGGGCCGAGGGCCCCGAGGCGGACTGCGCCGACGCAGGCTGTCCGCCCGCGTCCGGCGGTGCCACGTCCGAGCGGCGCAGGCCGACGGTGTGCTCGGGCTGCTGCGCCCCGGGGGCGGTGCCGCCCGCGCCGCCCGCCTGCTGGGCGGCCTGCCTGAGCGCCTCGGGGCTCATCGCGCGCATCTGGAACGTGCCCTCATGGGGCGGTGAGCCGGGTGAACCCGCCGAGCCCGGTGAACCCGCGGCGGCAGCGGCCGCGCCGGCGTCCGCGCCCCCCTGAGCGCGCTCCTCCTCCGCCGGCCGTCCCCAGCCGCCGCGCGGGTCGGCCCCCGCCCCCGGGGCGGCAGCAGGGCCCTCCTGGCCCGTCTCGCCGCCGCTCTCGCCGCGGCCCCACGAGATCCGCTCCTCGCTCTGTCCGGCGAAGCCCGTCTGCCGTGAGGCGTCGGCCTGCCAGGCCGAGGCGGGTTCGGGGCTCTGCCCGTACAGCCTGCTCGGATCGTCCCAGTCGATGGGCCCGGCGGGAGCGACCTCGCCCCGCGGACGCACCTCGGGAAGCGAAGGGTCACCGCTGCGTGCGGCGGGGACCTGGGCCTCGGGGCCGGGTCCGCTCGCCACCTCCTCGTCGAGGAAGACCGGCCCGGTCTCCTCTGCCGGAGCGGGCTCTTCCCGGGTGGGCGGCGTGACCGCCGAGGACGCCGCGGCTGCGGACGGCGGCGTGGGCATCTCCTCGCCCTCTGCCGGCTCGGGGCGGCTGGTGCCGGGCACCCACGAGGAACCGTTCCAGTAGCGGATGTAGCCGGGGATGGACGGGTCCGGATAGAAGCCAGGGGCAGGGCTGCCGCCGGAGGATCCTGAGAGGGGCGCGCTCATAGTGTCCAGGTCCCGTATCTGTTCGACCGTTGTGTCGTCTTGTGGCTTACGTGCTCCACGGCACCGTACGGGCCCGCACGGCCGGCGGTGCACTCCCTCTGGGGAGCATCCGTGAATCGTAGTGTCCACATCTACCAGACAGGGCCGACAACTTGCCCACCCCACCGGCGCCCGCGGTTACTTCGGGGACGAAGAATGACGTGAAGACGCCCGCACCGCGTACCGGCCGGCGGCACGGACCGGCGGAGAGCGCGGCACGGACGGGTGGAATAGCGTGGAAAGCCCCTGTCCGCCGGGCGTCTTGGGCGAGCCCGGAACCGCGGATGCCGGGTGCCCGTCGCACCTCGCGTACGCCTCCCGTTCCGACTCCCGCTGAGCTACTCGGCAGTTGACCGGCGCGGTGCAACCGTGAGGCGTAGTGTCCACTTCTACCGGGCGGGACGCACGACTCACCCCCGGCCGGACTGGACGCACATCCCCTCTCCGGAGGGAGAATGACGCAATACGCGTAACCGGCCACGGCCTGGGCCCTCTTCAGTGCACGCCACCACAGGCTGCGCGACTGATCACGGGATCACGAAAGGGCGGTCCGATGAACCTCCTCGTCGAATGCGAGCTAGAGATCCGGCTTGTGCTCTCGCCCGAGCACAGCCTTCCCGTACAGGCCTGTCTCAATTACCGCGCAGACGATCCCTACGCCGTTCACATCGCTTTCCACGTCGGCCCGGGTGCGCCCGTCACCTGGACCTTCGCGCGTGAACTACTCGTCGAGGGCGTCTTCCGCCCGTGCGGCGAAGGGGACGTGCGGGTGTGGCCGGCGAAGGTGAGGGACCGCGACGTGATCTGCGTCGCGCTCTCGTCCCCGGACGGCGACGCCCTGCTGGAGACTCCGTCGGGTGCCGTCTCCGGCTGGCTGGAACGTACGCTGCGGGCCGTGCCCGCCGGTGCGGAGGGCGAAGTGCTGGGCATGGACGAGGCGTTGGCGGACCTGCTGAGCGCCGGCCGCGGCGAAGGGGGCGTCTGCCTCAGCGATCCCTCACACCCGGAAGAGGCGGGCGACGCCGAGGCGTCAGGCTGATTTTCCCTCCGCCTTTCACCCGATCCGGCGAATCTGCGTTGAGCGTGAACTTCCCCCGCACCGCGCCGAGTTGCGCGGCCGCCGCAGGTTCGCGGGCCACCGCGAGCCGCCACGGGCGGCGTACGGGGCTCCTCAGAAGAGCTTGCCCGGGTTCAACAGGCCCAGCGGATCGAAGACTTCCTTGATGCTGCGCTGCAACTCCAGCCCGACCGGACCGAGTTCGCGGGCCAGCCACTCCTTCTTGAGGACGCCCACACCGTGTTCGCCGGTGATGGTGCCGCCCAGTTCGAGGCCCAGCGCCATGATGGCGTCGAAGGCCTCACGGGCGCGGCGCGTCTCGTCCTCGTCGTCCGGGTCGAAGCAGACGGTGGGGTGGGTGTTGCCGTCGCCTGCGTGCGCGCAGACACCGATCGTCAGCCCGTACTTCTCGCTGATGGCCGCGGTGCCCTCCAGCATGTCGGCCAGTCTCGTGCGCGGCACGCACACGTCGTCGATCATCGTCGTGCCCGGCAGGGCCTCGAGGGCCCAGTGGACGCTGCGCCGGGCCTGGAGCAGCAGCTCCGACTCGGCCTTCGTCTCCGCCGGTACGACCTGGCTCGCACCGGCGGCCTCGCACAGCGCGCCCACGGCGGCGAGGTCGGCGCCGGGGTCGTCGGTGTCGAAGGCGGCGAGCAGCAGCGCCTCGGTGGACTCGGGCAGTCCCATGTCGTTGAGCGCGTTGACCGCGCGCAGCGTGGTGCGGTCCATCAGCTCCAGCAGGGACGGTACGTGGCCGCTCTCCATGATCCGGCTGACGGCGTCGCCGGCCGCGGCCGCTGAGGGGAACTCGGCGGCCAGGGCGAGCTGTTGCGGCGGCTGCGGCTTGAGCGCCAGCACGGCCCGTACGACGATGCCGAGGCTGCCCTCGGAGCCGGTGAACAGCCGCGTCAGGTCGTAACCCGCCACGCCCTTCGCCGTGCGGCGGCCGGTGGACATCAGCCGGCCGTCGGCCAGCACGACGTCGAGGCCGAGTACGTACTCGGCGGTGACCCCGTACTTCACGCAGCACAGACCGCCCGCCGCCGTGCCGATGTTGCCGCCGATCGTGCACTGCTCCCAGCTGCTGGGGTCGGGCGGGTAGTGCAGCCCGTACTCGTTCACGGCGCGGGAGAGCGTGGCGTTGACGACGCCCGGCTCGACGACGGCGATGCGGTCGGCGGGACTGATCTCGAGGATCTCGTCCATGCGGATCAGCGAGAGCACGATGCAGCCGTCGGAGGCGTTCGCGGCGCCCGACAGCCCGGTGCGGGCGCCCTGCGGCACGACGGGGACGCGCAGGGCGGTCGCCGTGCGCATCACGTGCTGCACCTCTTCCACGGTGCGCGGCAGCACGACGACGGCGGGGGTGCCGGCTTCGCAGAAATCGGCCATGTCGCGGGCGTAGGAGCCGGTCACGTCGGGGTCGGTGAGTACGGCGTTCCCGGGCAGACCGTCCCTGAGCCGCTGGATCAACTCGCTCATGAGCAAAGCGTCGCACCTGCCCGCACGGCCGGGAAGGCCGGGCGGATGCGAGGGCCGGCTGCCGCCGGAGGGTGAGACGCGCGCCGCCCTGCCGGCGGCGACGGCACCCAGCGCCGCGCCGGCCCCTCAAGGCGCGGCCCGCACCGAGGAGGTGTCCGCAAAGGAGCGGCCGCGTCCCCCTGGCGGAGGGCCGGCTGCCGCCGGAGGGCAAGTCCCCTGCCGCGGCCAGCGGGCGGTGAGCGGCGGGCGGCGCGGAACGCCGCCGCGCATCCGCCGCGGCGGGCTGCCGCCGGCGACGGCACCCAGCGCCGCGCCGAGCCCTCGGGGCGCGGCCCGCACCGAAGGGGTGTCCGCAAAAGGAGCGGCATCCCCCCTGGGCCGTCGGCCCAGGGGGGGATGCCGGGCGGCGCGGGTCAGAGGTTGCCGCGCTTGTCCTGCTCGCGCTCGATCGCCTCGAAGAGCGCCTTGAAGTTGCCCTTGCCGAAGCCCATGGAGCCGTGCCGCTCGATCATCTCGAAGAAGACGGTCGGACGGTCCTGGACCGGCTTGGTGAAGATCTGCAGCAGATAGCCGTCCTCGTCACGGTCGACGAGGATCTTCAGCTCGCGCAGCGTCTCCACGGGCACCCGCGTCTCACCGGCCCACTCGCCGAGGGTGTCGTAGTACGAGTCCGGGGTCTGGAGGAACTGCACGCCGGCGGCGCGCATCTCCCGTACCGTCGCGACGATGTCGTTCGTGGCGAGCGCGATGTGCTGGACGCCCGCGCCGCCGTAGAACTCCAGATACTCGTCGATCTGCGACTTCTTCTTGGCGATGGCGGGCTCGTTGATCGGGAACTTCACCTTCCGGTGGCCGTCGGCGACGACCTTCGACATCAGCGCGCTGTACTCCGTCGCGATGTCGTCGCCCACGAACTCCTTCATGTTCGTGAAGCCCATGACCTTGTTGTAGAAGGCCACCCACTCGTTCATCTTGCCGAGTTCGACGTTGCCCACGCAGTGGTCGATGGCCTGGAACCTGCGCCTGCCCGGCTCGACCATCGGCTCCGCCGCCACGTAACCGGGCAGGTACGCGCCCTTGTAGCCGGAGCGCTCGACGAGGGTGTGCCGGGTCTTGCCGTACGTGCCGATGGACGCCAGTACGACGGTGCCGTTCTCGTCCTTCTTCTCGTGCGGCTCGACGAGGCCGGTGGCGCCCTGCGCGACGGCGTACTCGTACGCGGCGCGCGCGTCCGGGACCTCGATGGACAGGTCGACGACTCCGTCGCCGTGAGCCGCGACGTGATCCGCCAGGAAGCGGCCCCAGTCGGTGGAGGGCCTGATGACGGAGGTGAGGACGAAGCGGGCACCGCCCGATTCGAGGACGTAACTCGCGGTCTCGCGGCTGCCGTTCTCCGGTCCGGAGTAGGCGACGAGCCTCATGCCGAACGCCGTGGAGTAGTAGTGGGCCGCCTGCTTGGCGTTGCCGACGGCGAAGACGACCGCGTCCATCCCCTTGACCGGGAAGGGGTCGGCTTCCCGGGCATCCTCGTGAGATGTCGCGCTGGGGGCTGCGTGGGTGGTCTCAGTCATGCTTCAAGACTCCCCCCGGTTCACAAGGTGCGCAATACTTTGCGTATTCGCTGGTCACCTTGCACAGTGAGATCGACGTTACGCCGGACGATCTGTACAAGGTGACCAGAAAATCGGTGGCTGAAAGGGAACCTGTGGGTATCGACCGGCTCGACGGACGACTGCTCGAACTGCTCGCGGACGAGCCGAGGATCGGCGTGCTGGAGGCGTCCCGCCGGCTCGGCGTCGCCCGCGGCACCGTCCAGGCCCGGCTGGAGCGGCTGAGGACGGCGGGAGTGATCCGCGGCTTCGGCCCCGATGTGGATCCGGCCGCGATCGGATATCCGGTCACGGCCTTCGCCACCCTGGAGATCAAACAGGGGCAAGGGGCGGACGTACGGGCCCACTTGGACTCCGTACCGGAGGTGCTGGAGCTGCATACGACGACGGGCCACGGGGATATGCTCTGCCGCCTCGTCGCACGGTCCAACGCGGATCTGCAGCGTGTGATCGACCGCGTGGTGGGCTTCGAGGGCATCGTGCGGGCCTCGACGGCCATCGTCATGGAGAACCCGGTGCCGCTGAGGATCGTCCCGCTGGTCCGGCAGGCCGCGGAAGCGGAGACGGAGGCGTCCGGCGGCGCTCCGCTGTTGTGAACTCGTGACGCGTCATTCCGCCGCCGGCGGGCACAAGAGCACGCGGCGCGGGTGAACGCGGGTGGCCCGTCGGGTCGTTGCCCGCGCGGCGAGGACGAGAAGGAACGGACGGGAGGGGCTTCGATGACGCGAGGGGTACCGGAGTGAGCTTCTGGGAGTATCTGGGCAACCGCCATACCCAGCTGCTGGCGGATTCCCTCCAGCATGCGAGCGCGGTGTTCCAGTGCATGGTGGCCGCGACCGTCATCGGCGTCGCTGTCGCCGTGCTGACCTACCGCAGCGAATGGGCCGGCGACCTTGCCACGACTGCCGGGGCGACGATCCTGACCGTGCCGTCGCTGGCGCTGATCGGTCTGCTGATCCCGCTCGTCGGCCTCGGAGTGGCGCCCACCGTCGTCGCGCTGACGCTGTACGGGCTGCTGCCCATCGTCCGCAACGCGATCGTCGGGCTGCGGGGCGTCGATCCGGCGCTTGTCGACGCCGCACGCGGCATCGGCATGTCACGCGGCAGGCGGCTGCTGAAGGTCGAACTGCCGCTGGCCTGGCCACCGATCCTCACCGGGATCCGGGTGTCGACACAGATGCTGATGGGCATCGCCGCGATCGCAGCGTTCGCCTCCGGGCCCGGCCTCGGCAACTCCATCTTCCGCGGCGTGGCCTCGCTCGGCAGCGCCAACGCCCTCAACCAAGTGCTCGCCGGGACTCTCGGCATCGTCGTGCTCGCTCTGCTCTTCGACGGCGCATACGTGGTCGTCGGACGCCTGACCACCCCGAGGGGGATACGTGCCTGAGACATCCGCAGCATCCGGCTCCGGGGCCACGCGGCCGACGGCGGAGGGGAGTTCCGGGACGCCCGCCCGGCAGCCCGGCGGTTCGACGGACGCGGACGCACCGGCCACCGCCGCAGGCGCGACCGGTTCGACGGACGCGACCGGTTCGGCGGGCGCGACCGGCGCCACCATCCGCCTTGAGGGCCTGACGAAGCGCTACTCCGGCTCCTCCGCAGCCGCCGTGGACGACGTCAGCCTGGAGATCAAGGCGGGCGAGACCGTCGTCCTCGTCGGCCCGTCCGGGTGCGGCAAGTCCACCCTGCTGAAGATGATCAACCGGCTCATCGAGCCCACCTCGGGCCGTATCCGCATCGACGACGAGGACGTCACCGGCATCGACGCGGTGAAGCTGCGCCGCAAGATCGGTTACGCGATCCAGTCGTCCGGGCTCTTCCCGCACATGACGGTCGCGCAGAACATCGCCCAGGTGCCGAAGATGCTCGGCTGGCCGAAGCCGAGGATCAAGTCGCGCGTCGAGGAGATGCTCGACCTCGTCGGCCTCGACCCCGCCGAGTTCCAGGGCCGCTACCCGCGCCGGCTCTCCGGCGGGCAGCAGCAACGCGTAGGCGTGGCACGGGCGTTGGCGGCCGATCCGCCGGTGCTGCTGATGGACGAGCCGTTCGGCGCCGTCGACCCCATCACGCGCGACCATCTGCAGGACGAACTGATCCGGCTGCAGCACGAGTTGCGCAAGACGATCGTCTTCGTCACGCACGACTTCGACGAGGCCATCAAGCTGGGCGACCGCATCGCCGTGCTGCGCGAGCAGTCGCACATCGCCCAGTTCGACACCCCGGAGGCCATTCTCACCAACCCCGCGGACGACTTCGTCTCGGGCTTCGTCGGCGCGGGCGCCGCGCTCAAGAGGCTCAACCTCACCCGCGTACGGGACGTGGAGATCGTCGGCGTCCCCACCGCCACCGTCGACGAACCGCTGGAGACGATCTCGGAGATGCTCGGCACCGGCACCACGAACGAGGTGCTGCTGCTCGACCCGAAGCAGCGCCCGTACAAGTGGCTGCGGCGCGGCGATCTCACGCACGCCAAGGGCTCGCTGGCCCGCGCGGGCACCCTCGTGCACGACACCGTCACGCGCGACGCGACGCTGCGCGACGCGCTGGAGGCAGTGCTCACCGACAGCGGAGGGCGCGTCGCGGTGACCGGCAGGCGCGGCGAGTACATCGGCGTCGTGGATCTGGAGACGCTGATGAACTGCGTGCACGAACTCCTCGACGCCGACCGGCTGGAGGCCATCGAGCACCGGCACAGCCTGGGCGAGTCGCAGGCCAGGCGCACGTACGCGGCGCAGGAGGGCCTCACATCGTGAGCGGGACGACCGACGGCACGACCAACGGCCCGGCCGACGCGCCGGCCGGGGACCCGTCCGGGGACACGGCCGGGACCGCCACCCTGGCGGAGGGGGACGGGCAGCGGCAGCATCCGGCGCCGCGGACAGGAACCGGGGCCGGGACCGAGACCGGGACCGGGACCGGGACCGGCGAGCAGGGGGCCACCGCCGCCCACGCCGGCGAACGGCTCCGCGACCGGCTCACCTGGCAGAAACTGACGATCCTGCCGGGCGTGCTCACGCTCCTACTGCTCGGCACCTGGCTGTGGTTCCAGGGCGCCGAACTCGACACGATCGCCCGCAATTCGCTCGCGGGCGGCAACGTCGCGCTGCGCGTGCGCCAGCACATCGAGATGACCGTGATCTCCACGTTCTTCGTGCTGATCATCGCGATACCGCTTGGCATCGCCCTCACCCGTCCGAAGCTGCGCAAGGCGACCCCGATCGCCATGGCGGCCGCGAACCTGGGGCAGGCGGTCCCCTCCCTCGGGCTGCTGGTGCTGCTGGTGTTCTGGCTGAACATCGGTCAGACCACCGCGATCGTGGGCATGGTCGTCTACGCGGTGCTGCCCGTGCTCGCCAACACCATCACCGGGCTGCGCAACATCGATCCCGGTCTGACGGAGGCCGCCAAGGGCATCGGGATGTCGTCACCCGGAGTGCTGGCGAAGGTCGAACTGCCGCTGGCCGTGCCGCTGATCCTCGCGGGCATCCGCAATGCCCTCGTCCTCAACGTGGGCACCGCCACGCTCGCCACCTTCATCGGAGGCGGCGGCCTCGGCGACCTGATCTCCTCCGGCATCACCAACCAGCGGATGCCGGTGCTGATGCTCGGCTCGATACTCACCGTCGCGCTGGCCCTGCTGGTCGACTGGCTCGCCTCACTCGTCGAACTGCTGCTGCGCCCGCGCGGCTTGGAGGGATCGTCCTGATGCGTGTGTTCGGGCGTACGTACGCACGAGGGCCTGTCCGGGCGTTGGCCGCCGGCACGACGGCCCTGGCGCTCACCGGCACGCTCAGCGGCTGCGGTCTGGTCAGCGGCAGCCCTCTGAGCGACAAGGTGAGCCCGGGAAAGGTGGGCGCCGGACAGCCCCTCAAGGGTGCCCAACTGACCGTCACCTCCAAGGAGTTCACCGAACAGATCATCCTTGGAAAGATCATGGGGCTGGTCTTCCGCGCGGCCGGCGCCGATGTCGTCGACCGCACCGCCGTCCAGGGCTCCATCGGCGCTCGCTCGGCCGTCGAGTCCGGCACGGCCGACGGCATGTACGAGTACACAGGCACCTCGTGGATCACCTACCTCGGCCACACCAAGCCCGTGACCGACCCCGTCGAGCAGTGGAAGGCCGTACGCAAGGAGGACCGGGCGAACGGCGTCGAGTGGCTGGCGCCCTCCGAACTCGACAACACCTACGCGCTCGTCATCAGCGACAAGCTGCAGAAGCGGTACGGCATCGAGACGCTCTCCGACGTCGCCGAACTGTCCCGCGAGAAGCCGAACGCGGCGAGCATCTGCGTCGAGAACGAGTTCGCCTCGCGGCAGGACGGGCTGAAGGGCATGGCGAAGAAGTACGGCATGCGCTTCCCCGAGGGGCAGGTGCACAAGATGGCCGGCGGCGTCGTGTACACCCAGACGGCCAAGGGCAAGCCGTGCGTTTTCGGCGCCATCGCCGCGACCGACGGCCGCATCCCCGCGCTGAAGCTGAAGATCCTCGAAGACGACAGGAAGTTCTTCCCGAACTACAACGTCGCTCCCGAGATGAACGGCGAGACGATGAAGGAGCACCCGGAGATCGCCGGACTGCTCGCACCCGTCACCAAGGCGCTGAACAACAAGATGGCGCAGAAGCTCAACGCCAAGGTCGACGTGGACGGACAGGACCCGCACGACGTCGCCAAGGACTGGCTGGTGCGGGAGGGCTTCATCAAGACGGGCTGAACGAACGGGCCGCGGCGGCACCTTCGGCCGGCGCGGCCCTTCAGAACCCCGCACCCTTCAGAACCCCGCACCCTTCAGAAGCCGGCAGCCTTCAGAGACCGGCGCCCATCAGCAACTCGGCACGCGGCCGCCGTCCTTGAGGGTCTTCAGCGCCTTCACTGCGCCCCCGAGCGTGTCGACCGGTACCAGGCGCAGGCCCTTCGGCCGCTCGGCCTGCGCGTCGGCGCACTCGGCGCGCGGCACGAGGAAGACGCTCGCACCGTCCCGCTTCGCCGCCTTCGTCTTCAGCGGCACACCGCCTACGGGACCCACGGTGCCGTCCGCCTTGATCGTGCCCGTACCCGCGATGACCCGGCCGCCTGTGAGGCCGCCGCCCCCCACGGTACCGGCACCGTCGCCGTCGCCACCGCCGTCGAGCTTGTCGATGATGCCGAGCGAGAAGAACAGGCCCGCGCTGGGGCCGCCCACATCGGCGAGGCGCAGCGAGACCTCCACGTCATCCGGTGACTTGTGCAGCTGCCGCAGGGCCGCCTCGACCGCCGCGTTCTGCGACTTCCGCATCTCGCCCTTGTTGTGCTTCTCGATCTCGCGGAGGGTGTCGCCCACCGGGTAGACGGCCTCGACCGGCATCGCCGCCCGGTCCGTACGGAACCAGCTCTCCACGACGTCCGGAAGGCGCACCGTCGCGCCCGGCGCCGTCGCGGCGATCGTCGTCATCAGCAGCTTGCCGTCGTCGCTGCCCGGCGCCCGCGCCTTCTCACCCGAGATCGTGATGACCGGCTTGTTCTTGCTGTCGCCGATCACGTTCGCCGTGAGGCCGGGCTGCGCGAGCGCGAACGGCAGCGGCGCGAGGGCGGCGACGGCGAACAGCGCGGCCACCGGCAGCGCGCACAGGAGAAGCGTGCGCTGCCGCGCGGAGAGCCGGCGCCGCGACGGGCGGAGCCTGGAGAGCAGCGAGGACCGGGGTGTGTTCACCCCGGCAACCTAACAATTCGCGCCTCAGCGCAGCGCGTCGGCCACTTCCTGAGCCGCACGCACCACGCGTTCCCCCACCTGCGGCGGAACCGAGTCCGTCAGCATCACCACACCCACACTGCCCTCGATGCCCGTGACGCCGAGGACGGGAGCCGCGGCGCCGCCCGCGCCCGCCTCCAACTCGCCGTGCGTGAGCACGAATCCGGGGCCCAGCTCGTGGTCGGGCCCGCGTCCCGCGAGGATGGCGCGGCCGGCGGCGCCCTTGTCGAGGGGGTGCCGGAAGCCGGTGCGGTACGCGACGTGGTAGTCCGTCCAGCTCGGCTCGACGACCGCCACGGCGAGCGCCTCCGTACCGTCGACGAGCGTCAGGTGCGCCGTCGCCCCGACCTCCTCGGCCAGCGAGCGCAGCGAGGGCAGCGCCGCCTCCCGTACGAGCGGATGCACCTGCCTGCCCAGCCGCAGCACCCCCAGCCCGACGCGGGCGCGGCCGCCCAAGTCCCGCCGTACGAGGGCGTGCTGCTCCAGCGTGGCGAGCAGCCGGTAGACGACGGTGCGGTTGACGCCGAGCTTGTTGGACAGCTCCGTCACGGTCAGGCCGTGATCGGTGTCGGCGAGCAGCTTGAGGACGCGCAGTCCACGGTCGAGCGTCTGAGAGGTCTCCGCAGTCACGACGCTCCTCTCCTCGGGTCAGTGGGGGGCGGCACCGGGTGGGGGCGTAGCGGTGGGGGGCGTAGCCGTGGCCGGGATCGCGTTGTGACCTTGCAATTTAGCGACCGGCTCCGCTGACCGGAAGAGTCTGTCCAGAATCCGGTCACGGGGAACGCTTCGCGTTCGGTTCGGCGGGATGCGCCTCCGGGCGTGCGTGGTGCCGGGGGCGTGCCGCTCCGGCGCCCCACCACACTCCGGCAAGGCCCACCGGATTGACGCCGTCCCCCCGGGTAGCCGGCCCGCGTCCCCTACAGCGCGCGACAAGGGAGCCACAGCCGTGTTCGTCGACACCCTGGAAGTGCGGGGCGTGGGCAATCACAGCCATCTGGCAGGCGGCCGTCAGACCGCGGTGGCCGTCGATCCGCCGCGCGACATCGACCGGGTGATCGCCGCCGCGGCCCGTCGCGGCGTACGCATCGCGTACGTGGCGGAGACCCATGTGCACAACGACTACGTCACCGGCGGCCTGGAGCTCGCACGCCTCACCGGCGCCCGCTACCTCGTGCCCGCCGGGGCTGGGGTCTTCTTCTCAGAACTACTTCCCCCAGTCGGTCCTGTCCGTGGCGTGGATGCAGTAGCGGTCCCAGTTCTCCGACCGGTCACGCTTGATCGTGGGCACTGCACAGACCTCTACGGAGAAGGGACGGCCGACCACGACCATCTTGGTGTACTGGTCGTGGTGGACTGTGATCAACCCTTCGCTCGCTCCCCCTCCCCGCGCCCGGATCGTGACCTTGTCCCCTACCTCACCGTCGAGGATGCGTCCCCACGCGGCCCCGCACCGCGGGCTGTATCTGACCTGGAGACCGGCCGCATTCTTCCGTTCGGGCTCGTAGGTGCGCGCGTCGACTGCGCAACCGTTCGCCTTCGGGCTCTTGCGTTCGCAACCGGCCCCAGGGCACGGCGCGGGCTCATCCTCAAACATTTCTGCGGCGGCGGGGGTCATCAGTGCCGTCAACAACGCCGCCACGACCGCCGGAATGAGCCCCAGCCAGAGGGGGTTCACGCTGATTTGCCGTAGCCGGCCCGCCGGACGCTCGCGTCTGTTCCGCGAAGTCGGCTGTGATCCGGCATCGGCCGCGGATTCGGGTGTGGGGCCGTCTGGTGTGTCATCAGCATCCATGGCATCTCCTGCCATCCCATCTTGCGATACGGACCCCACTGTAACTCCCCGCCACAGGACGGTTACCCAGGGGGGTCGCCGCCCCTCATGAGGTCATCATTTTCAACAGGCCCCATCCGGGGGGCCGTTGAAGAATGGGCAGGTCACCGGACATTCTCCGTCCGTATGCGCGCCTCGCACAGCGCCTGGCCTGACAGGGGTAGCTGTGGGACTTACCGCATTCGCGTCGCCCACTCCCGCACCTTCGCGATGCGCTGTTCGATCTGCCCCGCCGTCGCCTCCGCGCTCGGCGGCCCTCCGCACACCCGCCGCAGCTCGGTGTGGATCACCCCGTGCGGCTTTCCGCTCTGATGGACGTACGCCCCCACGAGTCCGTTCAACTGCTTGCGCAGCTCCAGCAGTTCCTTGTGGGTGACGACGGGACGCCGGTCCGCGGGCAGTTCCAGCAGGTCCGCCTCGGAGTCCGGCTTCTTCCTGCTGTGCGCGATCTGCCGCGCCTGCCGCTTCTGGAGGAGCGTCTGCACCTGGTCCGGCTCCAGCAGCCCCGGGATGCCGAGGTAGTCCTGCTCCTCGTCGCTGCCGGGGTGGGCCTGCATGCCGAACTCGGCGCCGTCGTACATGACCCGGTCGAAGACCGCGTCCGACTCCAGGGCCTCGAAGGGCAGTTCGTCCTGTTCGCCGGTGTCCTCGTCCTGCTCGCGTTCGGCCTCTTCGAGCAGATCGGCCTCTTCCGCGTACGGGTCGTCCTCGCCGTCCTTCTTCGGCTTGTCGAGGACGTGGTCGCGTTCGAGCTCCATCTCGTGCGCGAAGGTCATCAGCATCGGGATGGTCGGCAGGAAGACCGACGCCGTCTCACCGCGCCGCCGCGACCGTACGAAGCGGCCGACGGCCTGCGCGAAGAAGAGCGGTGTGGAGATCGTCGTGGCGTAGACGCCGACCGCGAGGCGCGGGACGTCCACGCCCTCGGAGACCATGCGGACTGCGACCATCCATCTCGCCTGCGAGCTGCGGAAGTCCTCGATGCGCTGCGAGGCGCCGGTGTCGTCGGACAGTACGAGCGTGGCTTCCGCCCCCGTGACCTCGCGGAGGAGCTTCGCGTACGCGCGTGCCGAGTCCTGGTCGCTGGCGATCACCAGGCCGCCCGCGTCCGGCACGGCCTTGCGCACCTCGCTCAGCCGCCGGTCGGCGGCGCCCAGCACGGACGGCATCCACTCGCCGTGCGGGTCGAGGGCCGTGCGCCACGCCTGGGAGACGGCGTCCTTGGTCATGGGCTCGCCGAGGCGGGCCTCGATCTCGTCGCCCGATTTGGTGCGCCAGCGCATGTTGCCGCTGTAGGTGAGGAATATGACGGGCCGCACGACGCCGTCGCCCAGCGCGTTGCCGTACCCGTAGGTGTAGTCGGCGACGGAACGGCGCACGCCGTCCGTGCTCCCGGGCGCTTCGGCGTATTCGACGAACGGGATGGGGTTGGTGTCGGAGCGGAACGGCGTGCCGGTGAGGGCGAGCCGCCGTGTGGCCGGTTCGAACGCCTCCTGGCAGGCCTCGCCCCAGGAGCGGCTGTCGCCGGCGTGGTGGATCTCGTCGAGGATGACGAGCGTCTTGCGCTGCTCGACGCGGTTGCGGTGCAGCATCGGCCGGACGCCGACGCCCGCGTACGTCACCGCGACACCGTGGTACTCCTTGCTGAGCGGGCCCGCGCTGTAGTCCGGGTCGAGCTTGATGCCGATCCGCGCCGCGGCCTCCGCCCACTGCTTCTTGAGGTGTTCGGTCGGCGCGACGACCGTCACCTGCTGCACGACGTGGTGGTGCAGGAGCCAGGAGGCGAGGGTGAGCGCGAAGGTCGTCTTGCCGGCGCCGGGGGTGGCGACGGCGAGGAAGTCCCGTGGCTGCCGCTGGAGATACGCGTCCATCGCCGCCTGCTGCCACGCGCGCAGCTTGCCGGCCGTGCCCCAGGGGGCGCGGCCGGGAAAGGCGGGCGACAGGTGGTGGCTGGTGGAGGAAGTGCTGGTAGTCACGGTCTCCGGAGGGGTCGGTGGCGTGGTCGTCCGCGTCGGCTGGAAGGGCTGCTTCAGCCTACCGGCGGGCGGTGACAAGCCTCTTGGGGAGTCCGGTTCCGGTGGATTCCCCCGGTGCGCGCGGAGAGCGGGTACGGGGCTTCGCTCGCGTACGTGGTCAAGTCGACGCCCAGGGTTGCGCACACCGGTCGCGCCCGAGGCCACCGCCCCGAGACTGCCGCCCCGAGGCCGCCGGCCGGGTCACGCCGTCAGCAGCACGCCCCCGTACGACACCCCGGCGATCACGATCCACGAGCACAGCCCGAGGGCGGCGACTCTGCTTCCCGTACGGGCGAGCGTCGGGAGGTGCACGGCGCTGCAGAGGCCGAAGAGGGCTGCCGCGAGGAGCAGTTCCTGCACGGTGGCCGCGAATCCCAGGGCCCCGGCCGGAATCCATCCGGTCGTGCGGACGGCGACCATGAGAAGGAAGCCGGCGACGAACAGCGGGACGAGGGGCGGGCGTCGGTCCCGCGCACCGGCGGTCGCCGCCGAGGCGGCTCCCCCATCGGGCGCACCGGCCGCGCGCCGCCCGCTCCGTGCCCGTACGGACAGCACAACGGCCGCCACCAGCGGCGCGAGCAGCGCGATACGCATCAGCTTCACGAGCACCGCCTGGCCCAGCGCGTGCTCCCCTGCGGTCTGCGCGGTGGCGACGACCTGGCCGACGTCGTGCACGCCCGCGCCGACCCACCGTCCGAACTGACCCGCGTCCAGGCCCAACGGCTGCTGCAGCAGCGGAAGTACGGCGATGGCGAGCGTGCCGCACAGCGTGACGAGGGCGACGGACGTGGCGACGTCGCGCTCCTCGCTCTCCCGCACCTCACTGACGGCGCAGATCGCGGAGGCTCCGCAGATCGAGTAGCCGGTGGCGACGAGGAGCGGCTGATCACCGGGGAGGCCCAGCCTCCTGCCGAGCCACACCGTCCCGGTGAAGGTCGCCGCGACGACCACGAACACCATGGCGACGGTCGTCCAGCCGAGCCCGATGATGTCGCCGGCGCTCAACTTCAGCCCGAGCAGCACCACTCCGAGGCGCATGAGCCGCTTGCCCGCGAAGGAGAGGCCCGGGCGGGCCAGGCCGCCCACGAGCGTTCGCGAGCCCGGGAGATGCGCGGCGAGGACGCCGAGGACGACGGCGGCCGTCAGCATCGGCACGGCGGGCAGTGCCAGATGTACGGCACCGGCCGCGACGACGCCCAGCGCGGCGAGCGCGAGCCCGGGCACCTTGCCGGTCGGAGGCGCCGGGCGGGCGGCGGCATGGGCGGACTTCGCGGGGGCCGCGGGGGTCGGGGGGATCGCGGGGGCCGCGGGGGTCGCGGGGGTCGCGCGGAGGCCTGGCGAGGTTCCGGCGGACGCCGGTGAGGCGGACGAGGACGAGACGGACGAAGGCAGGGCGGACGAAGGCACGGCGGACGCCGACGAAGCGGACGAAGACGAGGCCGCGGACGGCGGGCGCTCCCCCAGCAGCGCCATCAGCGGTCCGCCGGCAGCTCGTACACCCGCCGCACGCTGCTGCCCAGACGGGAGACGTCCGCGCCGTAGACGTGCAGCGAAACGGCCTTCTCCCGGCAGCCGTTCCACACCATGTGAATGTCGCCGGGGGGCGCGAAACCGCAGACCGCGCCGACGGGATTGATCACGTCCTCCGTCGCCACGAGCCGCGCGCTACCGCCCGCCTCCTCCGCGGGCAGCAGCCGGTAGCGGCGCTCGTGTTCCTCGCCCTGGTGCACTCCGGTGACGCACCAGGAGACGTGGTCGTGCACCGGCGTGCACTGGCCGGGCAGCCACACCAGCGCGACGAGGGAGAAGCTGCCGTCGGACTCGGCGTGCAGCAGATGCTGGCGGTAGCGCTCGGGGTCGCCTTCGTACTGCTCGGGTGTGAGGAGACCGTCCGCGCCGCCGGTGCCGCCACCCGCACCGAGGTGCGGCGCCAGCTTCTCTCCGACGAGGTAGGCCGTGACGTCCGGCGCCATCCCGCGCCTCACCACTTCGCGTATCTCCCCGACGAGGGCGTCGAGTTGCGCAGTCGTACGGGGCGTGCTGCGCTCGGCGGTCTCCGCGGTGGGGTGCTTCGTCGAAGTGGCCATGTACGCAGAGTGGGGCCGCGGATCCATCACGTCCAACGACGGTTGCTTGGCCGCACTCCAAGCTCCTCTTATGGAACGGGACTTCGGGAGCGGCTCCGCGGGCAGCGGGCCCTGCTAACACCCCACGCGGTTCGCGGCGGCCGTCCTCAACTCGTCCAGCACGAGCGCGGTCGCCGGGATGTCGAGATGCTCGCGCAGCACGTACGCGGAGACCTGGCGGCGCGATGCCGGGTCCAGGGCCCGCCCGGTGACCTTCCGGTGCACGAGGAAGGAGAGCACCAGTCCCGGCATCATCGCTATGCCGAGCCCTTCGGCGACGAGGCTCTGCACGACGAGGATGTCGTCGGTGGTGAAGGCGACGTCCGGAGCGAAGCCCAACTCGGCGCATTCGTGCAGGAAGTTGGCACGGCATCGCAGGCATCCGGCGATCCACCGCTCGTCCGAGAGCTCCGCGAGTCTGACCGCGCGGCGCCGTGCCATCGGATGCCCCGTGGGCAGCAGCACGGTCAACTGGTCCTCCATGAGCGGGATCTCGACCAGCTCTTCCGGGACCTGCTCATGCAGGCCGGGATAGGTGAAGGCGAGGGTGACGTCGCACTCGCCGTCGGCGACGCGCCGCATCGAGTCCGGCGGCTCGGCCTCCTGCAACTCGACCCGTATGCCCGGGTGACCGTCGGCCAGCCGCGCCAGCGCCTCCGGCACGATCGTGGCGCCGGCACTGGGGAACGCGCACATGCGCACCCGCCCGGCGCGCAGCCCGGTGATCGCCGACATCTGCTGCTGCGCCGCGGAGATCCGCTCGAGGATCACACCTGCGTGCCGCTCCAGCGCCTCCCCTGCCTCGGTGAGCCGCATCCGCCGCCCGACGCGTACGAACAAGGGCGTGCCGACGGACCGTTCGAGCGCCTTCATCTGCTGGGTGATCGCGGGCTGGGTGTAGCCGAGCGTCCGCGCGGCCGCCGAGTACGAACCGGCGCGCACCACTTCGTGGAACGTCCGTATGTGCCGCGAGTCGAACATGCCCGAACCATAAGCGGAATTTGGGCCCGGACAACATCCCGGCATCTGCGCTTAAGCATCGGCTCCGTTCACGGACGCCCCCGCAGCCGCCCCGCCACCCCCACGCCCGCCGCGCAGACCAGCGCCGCCACCGCGTAGACCGCGACGAACGCCAGGGGGCGGCCCTCGGCGGCCGCCGAGGCGTGGCCCCCGGCGCCGCCGCCCGCTCCCACGCTGACCGAGCCGCCGCCGCACAGCGCGAACGCCGTACCCGTCGCGGCCAGCAGCACCACGTTGGAGAGGCTGTCGGACATCTGCAGCGCGGCCGAGTTCTTCCCCGCCTCCTCCGGCGCGGAGAGCTGGAGCAGCAGCACGCTCGTGGACGAGATGACCAGGCCCATGCCGTAGCAGCCGACCGCCATCGCGACGGCCAGCGTCCACACCGGGACGCTCTGCACCAGCGCGACCGGCGAGTACGCGACCCCGCCCGTCACCAGCACCATTCCGCCCCGCGCCAGCCGTTCGCGGTACGGCGCGAGCCGGGCCCGCGACTGCGTGAAGGAGCCGAGCGCCCATGTCGCCCCGCCGGCCGCCAGGGCCAGTCCGGCCATCGTGACGGACAGCCCTCGCTGGCTGACCAGCATCAGCGGCACGAAGCTCTCGGCGACGACGAATCCGCCGGCCGCGATGCCGCGCAGCAGCACCACCGCGGGCAGGCCGCGCGCCGCACGGTACGTGCCGCGCGGCAGCAGCCGCAGCGCCGCCGGTACGAGCAGCGCCGCGCCCGCGGCGGCCGGGAGCGCCGCGAGGAGGTCCGGCTTCTGCCCGGCGTACTGCAGCAGCCCCGCGCCCGTCGCGAGCGCCAGCGCGTACTTCAGCCGCTTGCGGTCCACAGGCCCTTGCCCGGTGCCCGCCTTGCCCGGCGGCGGCCCCGACGCGGCGCGCCGCAACGCCGGCAGCATCACCACGAGCGGCACCACGACCAGCAGCGGAACGCCGAGGAACACCCAGCGCCAGCCCAGGTGCTGGGTGACCGAACCCGCGATCAGCGGCCCGACCACCGCCGGCACCACCCAGGCCGCGGCGAAGCACGCGAGAACCGTGGGCCGCAGCACCTCCGGATAGGCGCGGCTGACCGTGACGTACAGCGCGACGATGAGGAGCCCGACGCCGATGCCCTGCACCGCCCGGCCCAGTACGAAGATCCCCATCGTGGCGGCCGTGCCGGACAGCACCAGCCCCGCTCCGAACGATCCGATGCCCCACGCCAGCGGCGGCAGCGGCCCACGCCGGTCGGACCACTGGCCGGACACGACCATGCCCAGCAGGGAGGTGGTGAAGAGGGCGGAGAACGCGAAGGCGTAGACGGACACGCCGTCGAGTTCGTCGGCGGCAACGGGCATGGCCGTACCGACGGCGGTCGCCTCGAAGGCCACGAGGAAGACGACGGAGACGATGCCGAGCGTCAGCGCCCGGTATCCACGGCTGAGAACCGTCTCCTCCCGGGGACGGGGCAGCGGCGCCCCACCGTGCGCGGGCACCGTTACGGATTCCGGCACGGACTCCGTACCGGACTCCGGCGCAGGCACCGGAACCGGCGCGGGCGACGGCACCGGGGAGGCCGAACCACCCCTGCCCCGCCCGGGTTTGACCGCACCTCGCGGCGCGCCGCGCGAATCCCCCGTCCCGCCCGGCCCGTCCCCAGATGCAGTCATACGCGCACGCTATGGCCCCCGGCCTGCCACGGCACCCGACTTTCGACGCCCGCGGCGTCGGCCTTTCGACCTAAGGACCCCTGATAAGAGTGGTGGACATGACCCGTTCAGAGGTCGGTGCCGCGCACGAGGCCGCCGAGTAGGGGGACGCGGTCAGCCGCGTAATCGCACGCGATAAACCGGGCGACGTCGGCGATCAGCCCCGGGATACTCGTCGCCCATGGATGAGGTCGAAGTCGTCGTCGCCCATTCCGAGCGCGCGACTCTGCGCGTCGGCGACGTGTTCCTGAAGGTGGACGCCGATCAGGCGCGCATCGACGTCGAGGTCGAGGCGATGTCTCTCGCGCCGGTGCCGACCCCAAAGGTCCTGTGGCGCAAGCCGCCCGCGCTCGCGATCGCCGCACTCCCGGGGACGGTGCTCGGCCGTCTCGGTGAGCCGTCGACCGGGGCGTCGGCGGCGTGGGCCGCGGCGGGCGCCGCCATCCGGAAGCTGCACGAAGCGCCGTTGCCGCCCTGGGCCGGCCGGCGCCGCCGGAGTCCCGACGAGTTGGTGGCGGAACTCGACGGCGAGTGCGAGTTGCTCGTGACGAACGGCGTCCTGCCCGCCGACCTGGTCACCCGCAACCGCCAGGTCGCCGAAGCCGCGCTCCGGCCGTGGACTCCGGCGTTCACGCACGGCGACCTGCAGATCGATCACGTCTTCGTCGACGGCGACGAGGTCACGGGCATCATCGACTGGTCCGAGGCGGGCCGGGGTGATGCCCTGTTCGACCTCGCCACCTTGACGCTCGGACACGAGGAGCACCTCGACGACGTCATCGCCGGTTATGGCACCGACGTCGACCTCGACGTGATCCACGCGTGGTGGTCGTTGCGAAGCCTGCTGGGGGTTCGCTGGCTGGTCGAGCACGGCTTCGACCCGTTCGCGCCGGGCTGTGAGGTCGACGTGCTGAGATCCCGGATGTGAGACCGCGGGCCCGAGTGGCCACGTATGCGTTCTGACGCTTCGAGCAGTCCATCCCCTGGGGGCGCATCGCCTGGGAGGCCGATGCCCCCGCGGCCGGACCGGTCAGCGGGCGGTGAGCCCGGGGAGCAGGAGGGCGAGCCAGCGGGCACGGGCGGCGGGCGGCTGGTCGGCGGGGAAGGTGGAGAGCATCAAGTACAGGTCGTCGACGGTGTAGTCGGAGCGCAGGTCGCCCTGTGCTTGTGCGGTGTGGATGAGCTGGCCGAGGGCCCGGGTCGCGCGGGTCTCTACGTCCTGCATGGCGGAGTGGGCGGTGTGACCGGCGTTGAGGGCCCGAGCGGCCGTCTTGACGGCGTGGTTGTGCGCGACGACATCCATCAGGCGGGTGAGGAAACCGGTGAGCTCCACCATGGCGGGTGAGCCCTGCCCGGCCCGCTGCGCAAGGGAGCGGACCTGCTCCTCCCCCTGCTCACCCAGCCGGCCGCCATGGGCGCGCTGCCGACCCTGCTCGCGGCCACCGATCCCACTGCGGTCGGCGGCCAGTACTACGGCCCCGGCGGCATGGGAGATACCCGGGGACACCCCCGCGTGGCCGCCTCCAGCGACAAGTCCCACAACGTGGCCGTTCAGCAGCGTCTGTGGGCAGTGTCCGAACAGCTCACCAGCGTCACGTTCCCCATCTGACCCTCAGCGACCGGGCGGAGCAGCCAGCACTTCTAAGGCACCCTCAGTCCGGCGCGTCAGTCCGGCGCGACGGTGACGGCTGCGCGCCCCTCCTTGGGGCACGCTGAGGGGTATGCCGCACTTCTCCTCGTACGACGGCGCCAGGCTCGGCTACCGCCTCCTGGGCGCCTCTCCCCCCGGCCGGGAACGGCCGCCCGTGGTGTGTCTCGCCGGCGGTCCGGCCCGCGACGCGGCCTACCTGGGCGACCTCGGCGGTCTCGGCGCGTACCGGCAGCTCGTCGTGCCCGATGCCCGCGGCACCGGCCATTCACCGGCCGCGGCCGACCCGGACGAGTACGCCTTCCCGCGCCTCGCGGAGGATGTCGAGGCGCTCCGCCGCCACCTCGGCCTCGACCGTTTCGCGCTCCTCGCACACGACGCCGCGGCGGCAACGGCACAGACGTACGCGGCCGCGCACCCGGGCCGCCTCACGCACCTGGTGCTGCTCAACCCCGGCTCCCGCCTCCAGGGCGAACTCCCCGACGACGCACGGGACATCTTCAACTCCCGTGCGGAGGAGGGCGAATGGTGGGCGGAGGCGCACACCGCCGTCCAACTCCTGGAGCAGGCAACCGACTTCGACGAGATCCGCACACTGCTCCACCGCGCCGCTCGCATGGCCTACGCGCGCTGGGAGGCGCCGCAGCGCGCCCACGCGGCCGCCGAGGGCGACCAGCTCAACCCCGTCCCGCGGGCGGGCTTCTGGCAGGGCGTCGACGAAGCGTCACGCCGCTCCGTACTGGACGCGCTCCACCGCGTCGAAGCCCCCGTCCTCGTCGTCACCGGCGACCTCGACGCGGTCACGGGCATGCGCGCCGGCGAGGCGGTCGCCGAGTCCTTCCCGAACGCCCGCCTCCACACCCTCAAGGGCACGGGCCACTACCCCTGGGTCGACTCCCCGGGCTCCCTCACGCGCCTACTCCAGGACTTCCTCCGGGAGGAGACGTAGGGCCGCTCGTTTGGAACTTGCTGGGCTCGCGTGCCCCGGCACCGCGCCTCGCGGCGTTGTCGTCGGTCGCCGCCGGTCACGCTGCCGGCCTCATCTCTCCTCCGCGTCCAGCGGGAGCACGGTGAGCAGATCGCCGGGGGTGCATTCCAGCACGTCGCAGATGGCCGTCAGCGTGGAGAACCGGACCGCCTTGGCGCGTCCGTTCTTGAGCACCGACAGATTGACCAGGGTCACTCCCACCCGCTCTGCCAGCTCGGTGAGCGTCATGCTTCGCTCAGCGAGCAGCTTGTCGAGGTCGCAGGCGACGCGATGCTGATCCGCGGGGACCGCCATGTCAGACCAACCCGTCTGCGTCCCGGGCCAGTTCGGTGCCCCTGCGGAACGCCTC
Organism: Streptomyces sp. DSM 116795; assembly: GCF_055792905.1. Lineage (NCBI taxonomy): Bacteria > Bacillati > Actinomycetota > Actinomycetes > Kitasatosporales > Streptomycetaceae > Streptomyces > Streptomyces sp. DSM 116795. Next base: position 4,924,023 of record NZ_CM147707.1, on the reverse strand, counting down.
CGCCAGGGCGAGGAGCAGCAAGGCGATCAGCGTGGAACCCGCAGGGGTCGTGAAGGTGGTCGTCAACGGGCTGCCGGCGCCGTCCAGTCCGAGCCGTTCGAGTACGAGCCCGGCCGCGAGAGAGGGGGTCACAGCCGCACTGTACGACCCGACCGCGGTCAGTGCCGCGATGCCCGCGACCCTGGTGGCGTTGCCGCTACGGAACGGCTCGCCCTCCGCGATGGACAGCAACAGCCTGCGCAGCAGCAAGGCCCCCGCGCCGAGGCTGAGACCGAGCAGAGCGACGTCCGCCCGGCTCAGCAGCTGCTCGGCGACGGTGGACCCCCACGAACGCAGCTTCAGGGAACCCGCGTCCGCCTCAAGCCAGTTGCCCCGCTCGGTGCCCGGGACGTCCAGCCGGATCCCGTCCTCGCCGGGGCTGTCCGCGAGCGGGACCTGCGATGCGCCGCGCCCCGGGGCCGGCACCGTCAAACCGTCCGTGGTGCGCGCCTCGACCCGGACGGTCACCTGCGCCTGCGCCTGAGTTGCCCCGTTCACGGCGTACGCCACACCGCCTCCCGCCGAGAACACGCCCAGGAACAGCACCACACCGGCCAGCAGACGGATGACGCCGGTGCTTGCGAAACGACGCGGCTTCCTGATGCCCATTCTGTCGGCTATGCCCATGGCGGGGTCCTCGGCTCGGGCCGCGACGGCGAACGCGCGCAGCTTGGTCGGTCGGCGGGGGCGGCGCCGGCGGAGCAGCGGCGCAGGCTCGGCAACTTATCGTTTGTCGATGTTATCGGCAAGCGATAACCCGAGAACCGTGCGACCGTACCGGTCGGCTGACCGCCCCGTACACGGATGTTGCGTCGCCGGCCTCGCTCGTACCAGCGCCGCACCCTCACGGAAGGCACCCGGTAGCAAACACCCCGCAGTAGGGCACCCGTAGAAACACCTCGCAGTACGCACCCTTTGGCGGCACCGCCGAATGGCACCGCCGGACGGCACCCCCGGACGCCACCGCTCAAGAACGCAACCACAGGAAAGGAACTGTCCGTTGAAGCTCGCATCGGTCCGCACCGCCGACCGCCGCACCGAAGCCGTACGCGTCGCAGACGACGGCACCTGCACCGGGCTCGGATTCGCCGACGTCGGTGAACTCCTCGCAGAGGAGGGCTGGCTGGACACCGCGGCCACCGCCGCACCGCCCTCCGGCGCCGCGGCCAGTACCGGCGCCGCCGCGCACCCTCTCGGCACCGCCGACCTCGCCCCCGTGGTGCGCCGCCCCGGCAAGGTGATCTGCATCGGCCTCAACCACCGCAGCCACATCCTCGAAACGGGCCGCGAACTGCCCGGACACCCCACCCTGTTCGCCAAGTACGCGGACGCGCTCATAGGTCCCCGCGACCGCGTCGAACTCGCCGAGGAGTCCGAACAGACCGACTGGGAAGCCGAGTTGGCCGTCGTCATCGGAGCCGCGGTGCGACGGGCCGACGCCGTGGAGGCCGAGCGCGCGATCGCGGGATTCACCGTCCTCAACGACGTCACCATGCGCGACTGGCAGTACCGCACCGAGCAGTGGCTGCAAGGCAAGACCTTCGAGAACACCACACCCCTCGGACCTGTTCTGGTGACGCCGGACGAGCTGCCGGGCGGCACCGCGCCCGCGCTGACGATGACCTGCTCGGTGGACGACGAGACGATGCAGAAGGCCGACACGTCCGATCTGGTCTTCAGCCCGGTCGAGTTGGTCCGCTACATCTCGACCGTCCTCACCCTCCGCCCCGGCGACGTCATCGCCACGGGCACACCCGGCGGCGTCGGCCACGCGCAGAAGCCGCCGCGCTATCTCACCGAGGGCTCGCGCCTCGTCACCGAGATCAGCGGCATCGGCCGGCTGGACAACATCGCACGGCGGGCCGCCCCTTGACCCCGCCGGATGGGTCGTCGGCTGCGCTCGCCGCGGACCGTGTGCGCCGCTGGGCCACGGACCTCGCCCCGGAGACGCGGCGACGGCGAGTGCGCAGGGTGCGGCGACGGAAGGACGTCCAGGAGGTATGCGACGAGTGGCTCGGGAGGACGAGTGGCTCCGGAGGGGGGGAAGGATCGGCCGGCCCCGGCCGGTGACGCGACCCCGTCCGGCTCCCAGGATCAGATCCCGGGGTCGAAGTCGCTCACGAGCGCCCTCGCGCGCTCCGCCACCTCGTCCGGGAGCGGGCAGGAGCGCCGCGCCTCCGTGTCGAAGTGGACTCCCGTCAGCACCGTGATCGCCGCCACCTCGCCCGTCGCCGCGTTCTCCATCCGGTGGCAGAAGCGGATCACCTTCTCCCGCACCTCCAGCAGCGCGGAGCGCACCACAACGATGTCCCCGGCCAGCAACTCCCGCTGATAGGAGATCCGTTGGTCGACGGCGACCAGGCCGCGGCCGCTGTTGCGCAGATAGCCGGGGGTGACGCCGAAGCTCGCGAAGAGCTGCCAGGTGGCCTCGTCGAACTTCCCGACGTACCACATCACGTTCATGTGGCCCATCTGGTCGCAGTGCCAGGGATAGACCGTCCCGCGGTACATCACGTCCCAGCCGGCGGCGTCGGCGGTCTCAACGGTGTCGGCGGTCTCAACGGCGTCGGCGGCCATGTGTGTCGTCTCCCTCGCTCGGCTCTCCGTACCGGGCTCAGCACGTTAGTCAACGTTAACCGGCGCGAGCACGACAGACGCGAGGACTTCAGGGACCTTGTGGAGGGACTGGGCGGGCAGCGGGCCGCTCCTGGAGCCGGCGCTGCCGGTGCCTGATGCCGCAGGAATTGTCATCGGCGTGACCAGAGCGCTGGACACCACCGCCGACGGACGTATGTTGACCGCATGCAGCCTGTCAGTGGGACATACCGGGTCGGCTCGGGAACAGGGCACTTGAGGTTCAAGACGACCCGCACGGGGCTGGGTCGCAAGGCCGGTCACGACCTGACGATCGAAGTCACCCGATGGTCCGGGGACATCGAGGTCGACGCCGCCGATCCCGGACGGTCGTCGGTGGCCGTCACCGCCGAGGTCGATTCCCTGGAGGTCCTGGAGGGAGTCGGCGGGCTGAAGGCGCTCACGGACGCCGACCGGGCGGACATCAAGCAGACGATACGGAACAAGATCCTTCGCCCCGCCGAATACCCCACCATCACCTTCACATCGACAGGGGTCGCCGGCAGCCCGGAGTCCTTCACCGTGACCGGGGATCTCACGATCATGGGAACGACTCGTCCCATCACCGTCGAGGCACGCCGGGACGCCGACGGTCGCGTGCACGGCGCCGCGACGGTCGTACAGAGCACGTGGGGCATCAAGCCGTACTCGGCGCTCGCCGGCGCCCTGCGGCTGGCGGACGAGGTCCACGTTGAGTTCGACCTCGGCACCCTCGCCTGAGACCGCCGGAGCCCGGTCCTCCACACGCACCGCTGGGCGTCCCGCCGAACCGGTGGACGGCCTTCATCCGCTACGCCGCCGCCCTCCACCGGCCCGTGCCTGAAAACCCCTGGCAGGCCCCAACCCGCCGCGGCTAACGTCCCAGCTGCGACGTACGCGGCCCGGGAGGTTCCAGGTTGTTCAGGCACGACCGTCAGGCGCTCGTCTTCGACGCCGACGACACCCTGTGGGAGAACAACGTCCTCTTCGAGCGCGTCATCGAGGACTTCCTCGACTGGCTGGCGCATCCCACCCTCGACAGACTCCAACTCCGCGCCGTACTCGACGACATCGAGGCGGCGAACACCGTCACGCACGGCTACGGCACCCAGTCGCTCCTGCGCAGCCTCGCCGACTGCGTGGAGCGGCTGCGCCGCAGGCCCGCCACGGCCCAGGAGCACGACGAGATCAAGGAGCTGGCCGCGGCGCTCATCGACCAGCAGGTGGAGCTGATCCCGGGAGTGGCCGACACGCTCACCGCGCTCGGCGACCGCCACGACCTTCTGCTGCTCACCAAGGGCGACCCGGACGAGCAGCAGCGCAAGATCGACATGTCTCAACTGGCCCATCATTTCCGGGAGATCGGCATCGTCCCGGAGAAGAACCACGCCACGTACCGCCGGTTCACCGAGATGCACGGCCTCACGCCCGCCACGAGCTGGATGATCGGCAACTCCCCCAAGTCGGACATCCTCCCCGCACGCCAGGCCGGCATGAACGCCGTCTTCATACCCAACCCGCACACCTGGGTCCTGGAACACAGCGAACTCGACCACGCCGACGCCCAGGTCCTGCATCTGCAGAGCTTCCGCGAGCTGACGAACCACTTCTGAGCGGCAGACCGAGGGTCCGAGGGCGAGCGAGCGAGTCAGCGAAGGGAAACGACGACGATGAACGCTGCACCGCCACCCGCGTCTCCCCGTGACCGTGCGCTGACGGCGCCGACCGTCTCCTGCGTCTTCGTCTGCCACGATGGCGCGGGCCGCATTCTGCTGGCTCGTCGCAGCGCGGGCGCGCGGGACGAGCCGGGTACGTGGGACACCGGCGCGGGCGCCCTCGAACACGGCGAGACCTTCGAGGAGGCCGTCACCCGCGAGGTCCGCGAGGAGTACGGGGCGACTCCGCTCACGATCGAGACCCTCGGCGTACGGAACATCCTGCGCGGCCGGCCCGTCTCACACTGGGTCGCGCTCGTCTTCGCCGTCCAAGTCGACCCCGCCCGGGCCGAGATCGGCGAGCCGCACAAGTTCGACGCCCTCGACTGGTTCCCACCGGACGACCTGCCCCGCCCCCACCACTCCCAACTCCCGCAGACGCTGGCGCTGTTCGGCGCACGTACGGGCGCCGACTCACACTGACCGACCGTGGAGGAGCGGGACGAATGTACGCAGTATCCCTGGGCGACGACGGCGCCGAACTGCGCCCGCTCGAACCGTGGCAGGCGGAGGAGTTCCTGGCGCACATGGACCGGGGCCGGGAGTTCATCGGGCAGCACATCGGACTGGCGGACGCCGTCACCGATTTGGAGTCGAGCCGTTCGTTCCTGCAGTCGTACGCGGACAAGGCCGCGGCCGACGCCGGAAGGATCCACGGCATCTGGACGGCGGACGGCACGCTGGTCGGCGGAGTGTTGTTCCGGACGATGGACGTCCCCAACGGCACCGCCGAGGCGGGCTGTTGGCTGGAACCGGCGGCAGTGGGCAAGGGCCTGGTCACCAGGGCCTCGTGCGTGATCATCGACTGGGCGGTCGAAGAGCGCGGCATCCATCGCGTCGAATGGATGGTCTCGGCGGAGAACGCACCCAGCATCGCCGTGGCCCGCCGCCTCGGCATGACGAAGGAGGGCGTGCTGCGCGAAAGCTTCCCGCACAGGGGCAAGCGGGTCGACAGGGAGATCTGGTCGGTCCTCGCGCCGGAGTGGCGACGACGGCACAGGGGGCAGGCAAGCGACCCCGGGTGACGGCACCCCCGACCCGGCCCGGCGCCCGACGACCTAGCCTGTCGTCCATGGACGAGCCGCAGCAGACCCCACTCACCCGCGAGGAAATGCAGCGACACTGGCAATCGGCCTCCCCGAAGGAGCGCCGCGCCATGCTGCGTCGCGTCCTGGCCTCCGAGCGAGACACCCCGGAGGGTGCGGCAAGGGACCGACGACGGAAGACGATCGTCTACTCCGTCGTGGGGCTCGTCGTCCTCTGCGGGTTCGTCTATCAGCTGCTCACACGATAGGGAGAGCTCCGGAAGCTCTCCGCTTGCGACCTAGACCCTTAGGTCGGATTGCCGCCAGCAGGCCGCAAGCGCAGCGGCCCAAGCTGGCCCCATGACTGCATACACACCCCTTCCCATCCCTGCCTCCGCTCTCAAGGAACTCCGGCACACGGACGACGCAGGGCACCCCATGCGCCCGTACACAGCGCCGGAGGACGGCATGCCGCTCAACTGCGTGGGCAGTCCGCTGCGTTGCTGCCTGCGCGCCATCGAGCCCGGTGAGCGCGTCGCGCTCGTGTCGTACGCGCCTCTGCGGCGCTGGGCGGCGGCGACCGGCGCCGAGCCCGGTGCCTACGACGAGTCGGGCCCGGTGTTCGTGCACGCCGAGGAATGCCAAGGCCCTCCGGACGACGCCCCGGGCTATCCCTTCGCCCGGCCGGGGGCTCTGCGCACCATCCGCCGCTACAACGCCGCCTGCCACATCGTCGGCGGCAGCCTCTTCGAGATCCCCCAGGACGCCGAGCCCGGATTCGACCAAGCCTTGGGGGCGGCGTTCGCCTTGCCGGAAGTGGCCCTGGTGCACGTACGAGCCCTGGAGTACGGCTGCTTCCAGTTCGAGGTACGGAGGCCGTAGGGCAAGGGCACGCCTAGAGTGCCGCCGGCGGACCCGGTCGCACTACGCGTCGGCGGCGGACGGATGGCCGGCCGCCGCTGCGGATTCCTCCTTGCTCAGGGGGCCCTTGTCCCACGGTTCGCCCATGATCCCGTCGTGGCTGCAGTGCAGTGCCGTGAGCGCGGCGAGCATCCGCGGGTCCCAGTCCCCCGTCTTCGCGGTCAGATGGAAGTGGTCGTCCAGACCGCTCCCGTAGTCCAGCACCCGGGCCCCGCCGCTGCGGTAGCCGATCCGCCGGGGCATCCGGAACACGTCACCGCCTCCGATGATGCTCCCCACCGCGATCACGCACTGCACCGGGAAGATCAACCACCACACGCACCACCAGAACCACCGGCCCTTGTAACCCACGGCGGTAGGCCCGCCCGCCTCCTCCGCGGTCCAGCGGGTGCGGATGTGCCCGCCGGTGAAACTCCGCTCACGGGTCGCGCTTCCGACGAACTCCCCCGTCCCGCCGTACACCTCGTAGCGCATGGGCTCCCCCTCGCCTGCGGAGGCCGTGACGACACGAGCCCACAGGTGCCGCCGGTACGGGTCCGTCCAGATCGCGAAGGAGCGCACGCCACGCTTGCGGGCCGCCTTGTACTCCTCGCCTCCGCCGGGCGGCAGTTCGCGGTCGAGGTGGACCCGGTGGCCCTCGGCCTCCAGGGGCGCCCCCACGATCTCGTACCGGGCCCGGCCATCTTCGGCCGGCGCCGACTTCCGGCCCGCAGCGGCCTTGTTCCCCGACTTCCCTTCCTCGGCTGGAACTTCGGCGCGTCGCAGCGCGACGTTTCCACTCATGATCCGGTCCCCCAATGCCGTGCGCATCATCGACGAACGGCAACGTAACAGCGGCCGCGGCCTGTTCATGCAGAGGGGAGGCGGCGCCCGACACAGCGGGTCTCCGACTTCCGGCCCTAACGTCAGTGGCCCAGGCGCCAAGGGCCCTTGACCCTCTTCAAACTCCTTCATGTAGCGTCACGAGCAAGCCTCGACCACACCGACGGCAACAACGGGCAGAGCAAATGGTGAGTGGAGAGTTCCGGATAAACATCCCGCGCGTCGAAAAAAAGGTGGACAAACTCGGCGAGTCTACCGAGCGGATGCAGCAGGCGCGGACCCGTCTGAAGAAGGTCGGCCCCAAGACACTCGGCACCGACGGCCTTGACGAGGCATGCGACACCTTCCAGTCCGAGTGGGAGGACGGCATCACGCGCATCGAGGGCAGCGCCAAGGACATCAAGGACCACCTCCAGACGACCGTCGACGCCTACAAGGCGGGCGAGGAAAAGAACTCCAAGAGCTGGACAACCTGATCAAGTCGGTGGGCGAACGAGGAGGCGTCTGGGAGGGCGAAGCCGCGGAGAGATTCACCAAGAAGCTCGGGGAACTTCCCAAGTACCTTAAGCAGGGCACCGATTCCATGCACGACTGCGCCAAGGCGCTGCGCACGTGGCATGGGAAGCTGCAGGAATTTCAGCAGCGCGCTGAGCGCACGGAGTCGGACGCCGTGGAAGCGCGCAAGCAAGCCGAACGGGAAGACGCCGAATACTACGCCCTGTCGCAGAAGTACGCGGGCAAGGTGATGCCGGTCGAACAGGCCAAGCAGGTCAACGCTCAGATGGACAGCGCCCGGCAGGCTGCCGACCGGGCAAACGACCGTCTCGAGCAGCTCATTCGCGAGGGCGAGAAGATCCTCGCGAACTGGAAGAACCGGGCCGGTGAGGCCGAACGGGCCATCCTGAAGGCCTCCGAGAACCATCCACCGGACAAGCAGCGCAGGTCAACTACTCGGCGCGGTTCAGCCGCTCCAAGACTGGCGTGACGACATTTCTCGCGCTAACCGGCCATGCACCCCGGGTCGTGTATGTGCAGCGCCAGCGGGGCAGTCAGTTCAAGTGGTGAGACACCACGGCGCTGGGCTGGTCCTGCCCACTGTCCCAACTCATCTCGCTGCGCGAGCACCCCCTGCTGGGTCGAGGAGACTTCGAGTTCGGCTTTCCGGACGGCTCCTGGGCCACTCTCTCCATGCATCCCAGGGAATCCTTCCGGGAGCACTTCGCTAACCTGCTCGCTGCGGACGCCTGAACGCCACCAAGGGCAAGGCCACTCCCCAGCGAGCGCAGGGGCAGAACCTCGCAAACACGCTCCGCTGAGCCCTGAACGTCGACGACTTTGGCCATACCGCCGCAGCGGGGCAGGAAGCCCGATCAGTTGTACGGCGGCTGCTGAGGCGGCGCCGTCGGCTGCGGGGCGTACGGCCCCTGTTGCTGCGGGGGCTGCCCGTAGCCAGGAGCCTGGGCGGGCGGGTAGCCACCCGGGGCTCCTGGGCCGCCGGGGCCGTTGTTGCGGTTCCTCTTGCGGCGCCGCACGAGGACGATCGTGAGGACGATGCCGCCGACGAAGAGAAGCCCAATCACGCCTGTGATGATCCACAGGATGACGAATTCCTGGTCAGCCTGCTCCTGCAGGGCCTTCGACTCCTGCTCCTTCTCTGCGACCTTCTCTGCGACCCTCTCGTCCTGCTTGAGGGACTGCGGGACGGAGAGCGGCCCGTACTTGGAGCCCTTGGGGATGTCCTCCTGAAGCGCCGCCAGCGGGCGGATGGAGCCATAGCCGTACTTCTCGTCCGGCAGCTTTGCGCCCTTTTCGGAAGCGGGCATCTGGGCAGTCTTGGTCAAGCGATTGACGATCTGACCCGGGGTCAGATCGGGGTACTTCGCTTTGAGGAGCGCGGCAGCGGCAGAGACATACGCTGCGGAGTCAGAAGTTCCACTTCCTTGGCCGTAGCCATTCTGGCTACTTGATCCGCCAGCGCTGACGATCTCGACACCGGGAGCACTGAGCATGGTTCGGGGTCCATGGCTGGACTTGGGCCACAAAGTACCGCTTTCCCCAACAGCAGTTACAGCCACGGCCCCCGGATAGGCTGCCGGATACTCGACGGGACCCGCCGAGTTTCCCGGTGCCGCCACAACCAGGACATTCTTCTTGAGCGCGTACGCGACGGCTTCTGCTTCCGCCTTGGACGAGGCGGCCCTTCCCTGGGAGATATTGATGACCGACGCGCCTCGGTCAACGGCGTAACGGATGGATGAGGCACCGCCGTTGGACCCATCGTCCCGGATGGGGAGGATCTTGGCTTCAGGCGCAAGGCCCATGACACCGTTGGCATTGCCAGGGCCGTGGCCATGGCCCGCAATCATTGAGGCCATGGACGTTCCGTGGATGTCACCCGGCTCGGGGACTGCGGAGCCACCGTCCATGAAGTCTTTACCTTTGAGGACGTTGCCCTTGATGTCGGGGTGGTTTGCATTCACGCCGTCGTCGATGACTGCGACCGTTTGACCCTCGCCCTTGGTGATCTTCCAGATGGACTCGGCTTTAAGGGACTTCAGCACCCATTGATCGTCTCTGACCTGATCGGCTGCGGCGTTCGGTGCTGACGTAATGACCAGCGCCCCAGTTAGCACTGCGCCACTGATGAGGCGCAAGGTCCGCGTGATGCCCATCTGTCGAGTCCTCTTTTTTTCCGGCGGAGGGGTGCGGCCAAGGCCGCACCCCTGAGCTTGCTGCACCTCGTAGTGTGCCGGTACTCCGTCAGCCGATCGTGGGCGGGGCCACGTCCCGCCGCTTGGGCATCCAGGTCTCCTCGTCCTCGACAAGGTAGTCCGGACGCTCTCCCTGGCTGTTCTCATTCTGATTGCGTCGGCCGTTGTTGCCCGCGACGCCGCCACCCATGACGCCGTTGGCGCCGCGGCCGCGTTCGCCGGCCATGCTGCCGCCACGGCTGGAGTGCAGCCCCTGACCGCCCTGCCGGGCAGCGCCCTTGCCCTGCTGAGGGGTATCGAGAGTGCCGCCCCTCTGGCGTGCAAGCGGCCCACGCCCGGCAGCGGCTCCTACACCCTTGCCTCCGGCGCCGCCCGCTCCGCCTGCACCGGCACCTGCGCCGAGGCCGCCGGGAACTCGCCCGCCCACGCCCCTGCCCGCACCGGCTCCCGTGCCAGCGACGCCGCGGTTGCCAGATGCCTGGCCGACATAGCCCGGGCCGCCAGGAACACCGCCCGCACCGCCGCCTGCACCTGCAGCGGGCCCGCCGCCGGTAACACCGCCCGTGGGCACTCCCTGCGAACCGCCAGGGCGAGGACCTGTCGCAGTGCCCCCCGAAATGCCGTCCACCTTCGTTGCTGCGGCTGGTGTGCCTGCTGCGCCTGGCGAGGTCGACTTCGGGGCGCTCTTCCCGACCGGGCTACCAGCCCGGGACGCGCCAGGGCCTGCTGCCCCCGGCCCGCCCCCATCGGGAGTCACCGCCAGGGGTACGGGCGCCACTCCGCCGGGCTCGCCAGGATAGTCCCCACGATCCTCGTGCCTATTCCAGGGCGGCGGCTTCCTGTTCCAGGACCCCATCGTCTGCGCCTGCGACGTGTATGTGAGCGCCAGGGTTTCCATCAGCGCGGCGGTCTTGAGTTGCTCTTCCTTGCCCGCCGAGAGGTCGCCGCCGTGGCTGTCCAGGGCCTTCTGTGCACCCTGGTTGCCGCTGATCTCGCCCCTCCACTTGTTGTCGTCGCGAGAGAAGCCGTCACCGATCTTGTCCATGGCGCTGCCCACAGTGCCCGGCTTCTCGATCGCGTCGACCTTGGGCTTGATGTCGCTCAACTGCTGGCCGACGTTACGCATCACAGTGGACATGCGGCTGGCGTACGTGGAGCAGTCGGTGATCGACTTGCTGACCTTCCTCGCCTCCTTGGCGAACTCGTCAGCCGACTCGCCTTCCCAGTGCTGCAGCACGTGATCGACGGCCTTGTCGAAGTCGCTCTTGATGCTGCCGCCACCACTCACCAGGTGATCGTGGACGGCCATCCACCCATCGGCAACGTCGAGGACCTGATCCGGCCTGGCCCCGGCGAGCATGGCCTTCATCGAGTCGATGTCTTCGGCTGTTGCGAACGCGGTCTTGACCTCGCCCGGAAAGCACATGTTGCTGTCGGTGAAAGTGCTGAGCCCAGCCTCGTCACCCATGTCGTCCTCGCCCCCTGACCGTTAGTTCCCGGACCCTGAACGGCCGCCGTCCATGCCGTACTTCGCGTCATGCTCGGCGTTCTGGTACTTGCCGTGCGCCTTCTTGGTATTGGACCCGAAGTCCTCGATGACTCCGTTCAAGTACGTGACGATGTCCTCGATGTGGGACTTCATCTTCTCCTGCGCACCGTGGAGGTCGGTCTGCTCGGCGAAGCCTGCGCCGAGCGCCCCGCCGGGAAGGAACGTGTTGTACTTACTCTTCGTCACCGAGTCGCCCATGGCGCTCATCACGCGATTGAGCTTGCGTACGGTCTCCTCGAGTTCACTGAGGTCAACTCGCATCTCACCCACGGCTGCGCCCTCCCCGTTCCTTCTCCGTCATGCGTCTCCGCGTCCGCCCGTGGACGCCGAACGCGTACCTACAGCAGTCCCGGTCTGCCCGGCACCAGGGCAGTCGTCACCATGATGCCGCACGTGCGTTTCAGGTACACCCTAGTAACAGCTACTGACAGCCGATCACCACCCCGGTAACTCCAGCCACACCGGCGGGCGCGGAATCCGGCCCTGCGGACAGTTCTGCCTGCACACTGCGCGTACCAGCGCCGGGGCACGGAAGCGGACTCCGGGCCCGAGGGAGCAAAAGGGGTAAGTTTCGCACATCGAAGGTGAGTTGGGAATGGTCAGCGATACGAGATCGTGATGCGGTCGCACATGCGCCTCTCTCCTCGGTGCCGGGTGACGACGCATCTCCAGCCCAACAACTTGGCACTACCGCTACCGAAGAAGAACCTGTTCAGGACACGAACCTGGACGGCGCCGTCACCCTCGCTGTCCCCACACCACCTGCCGCTTGCCTTCCTGTGCCGGACCGTATAGTCGAGCACGCACGTACGGGGGGCGTGCCGCGGCATGGCCCCGCCGCCACGCGCCCGCCACCGGCGGGCCGTTGAGGACCGAGGAGCCGACGGACACATGTCCTATCCGCCGCCGGGAGCACCGGGAGGCAGCAGCGCCCCGCCACCCACGCCCCAAGTACCCCCGCAGCAGGCGCCGTGGGGACCACCTCCCCAACAAGCGCCGTGGGGGACGCCCACGCAGCAAGCCCCGTGGGGGACACCCCCGCAGCCAGGCGGAGACCACACCGACCGGCGGCTGCTGGGCTGGATCGGCACCGGCGTATGCATCTTCGGCTCCCTGATCCTCATCGCGGGCGTGGCCCTCGGCTTCTACGTCTACGCGGGAACGAGCGAGCAGACCGACAACAGCCAGGCGTACGGGCGGGTGCTGTGGCGCAACGAGCCGGCTGACAAGGTCTTCCCCAGGACGCTCGCGGCCTCCAAGAGCTACATCCACTCGGACGGCGAGGCCTCCGGCCCGCCGAGCGACCCCAAGCGCGGGCAGTGGCAGCGCCTGGGTATCGCGCCGGGCACCGGCTGTACCGAGGCGCTCGGCAGCGCCACCGCGCAAGCTGCCCAACGGGCGGGCTGCAAGGCAGCGCCCCGCGCTACCTACGCGGATCCCAGCGGCAACGTCCTTGCGACGGTGGCGCTGATCGTCAGCACCGACGAGGGCTCCGACAAACTGGCCGAATTCCTAGAAGGTTTGGACAGCCCCCGCGGCTTCAAGCCGGGGGTGCACGCCTATCCGGTGCGCGGCACGATCGCTGCCGAGTGGAGCGACCGGCAGCGCAACGGCATGGGCGGGCAAGAGGTCGGCGGCTCCATGCCCTACGGCGTGGCCGTGACAACTGGTGCCGCCGACGGACATCTGGCAGGGCGTCTGCCTGCCCCGTGGTCCGAGAGATACAACGCTCGCTTCGACCGCCAGCCGTGGTCGGCGGCCGCCGCCAATCTGGCCACCGCCCTCAGCGACCACCTAAATAAGAGCCTGGGAGATACCTGATGTCCCGACTCCTGCGCACGACCGTGGGCACGGCGCTCGGCTGTGTGTTGACCCTGTCCGCCGCGTTCCCGGCCCAGGCCGCAACACCCAGTGGCTGGGAGGCCAGGGCGATGAGCCTGGACGCCGCCCGGTCCGCCAGCCAGGGTCAGGGCGCCGGGATCACCGTTGCCGTCCTGGACAGCGGTGTCAGATCTGACCACCCCGCGCTCAAGGGCCGGGTGGCCGCCGGCCCCGACTACATGAAGGACGGCCACCGCCCGGGCGACCCGCTATGGGGAGAGCACGGGACCGCCATGGCCTCCGACGTCCTCAAGGTCGCCCCCCGCGCCAAGATCCTCTCCGTGCGGGTAACCAGCGACGACGAAAGCAACGATGACCTTTCGGACCGCGGAGCGAAAGCGAAACGCACCTGGGTCGCCAAGGGCATCGATTACGCCCTCAAGCACGGCGCTGACGTGATCTCCATGTCCCTCGGCGGGGAAGGAGAAGCCCTCAGCCACTACGAACCCTCGGAAGCCGACGCGCTGGGCCGCGCCGCGCAGCAGGGCGTGCCCGTCCTCGCAGCGGCCGGCAACGGGGGCAACGAGGACAACGACGCGGAGTATCCCGGCGGTTACCCGTCGGTGATGGCCATCGCCGCCACAGACAAGACCGGCTCACGGGCTCCGTTCTCCACCGTTCACAGCTACGTCGCGCTGGCTGCGCCCGGCGTAAGCATCCCCAGCGCGAAGAACACCGGCGGCTACTACAAGGTCTCCGGCACCTCCCCCGCCACCGCCCTCGCCTCCGGAGTGGTGGCGCTGATGCTCTCCGCCAACGGGGACCTCACCCCTGCCCAGGTACGCACGACCCTCACCCAAACCGCCCGGCATCCTTCCGGCGGCCGCAACGACCTTGTCGGCCACGGCCCGGTCAACGCCGCCGCCGCAGTCAAGGCCGCCGCCAGCCCGCCCAAGGCGCAAGCCGGGCCTCTCGACCACGAGGGGAAGGAACACCTGGCGGCCCCCGACGGCACCACCCCCACCAAGGACGTGCCCGCCCACACCGAGGACATCGTCGCCACTGCCGTCGCCGTTCTTCTGGGCGCCGGCGTACTGACGACCGGCATCCTCATCATCCGCCGCTCCCGCCGTCGCGCGCTTCCCGGCGGATAGGCGCGGCCTGGAGGCCGCGGAGGAAGAACTCAACGGATGGGACGCTCAGTTGCGGCTGTCGATCTCCAATATGCTGCAACTTTCTACGTCAACGAGGGCCGCTAGCTCAGCGCCTTGGCGTACCAGTGCTCCGCCGCGCCCTTTCCGTTGTACGGCGCGGTCTCTTCGTAGCCCTGTGCTGTGTACATGGTGCGGGCCTCTGTGAGCGCGGTGTTGGTCTCAAGGACGATCCGGTGGGCGCCCAACTCCCGTGCCGACGTCTCGGCGGCCGACAGCAGCGCCAGGCCGAGGCCGGTGCGGCGTCCCGCCGGGAGCACATACATCCGCTTCAGCTCTGCCGTCGCATCGCGTCCGCTCAGGAGCCGCACGCCTGCGTATCCCAGCAGCTCGCCCTCATCGCTGCGAGCGACCAGGAACACGCCGTGCGGTGGGCCGAGTTCGTCGTGCGGATCTGTCTGAAGGGCCTTGCGCAGCTCCGCCTCCGTGGGCGGCCGGCCCAGCACCCGTTCACCGATCTCGGCGAAGTACGCCGTGATCGCTTCGTCGATGCCCGCACCACTCACGGGTTCGGGCTTGATGACCCAGTCCATGGGGACTCCTCCCCTCCCGGCCCGATCCCCTATTTCAGGAGAGCAAGCGTCACCATGCAGGCCGCGAAGGACACCGCAACCCCCACAACCCCTCGGTTGACAAGCCGCCGACTGTCCCGCCGCCAACCGAGCACGACAGCGCACAGCCCCGCATAGCTGCACAGGAGATACGGCAGCGTGAGCCAGATACGCAGCCCGGTCATGATCGAAATGGAGACGAGGAGCAACGGCACAAGGACGGCGAGACCGAACAGAATGATGCGGAACAGGCCGGCCTGCTGCTCGGCCAGTTCCTGCGCCGGAGTGCCCGACTGCCGCTCCAGGTCGGGAAGTTCCGGGTTCGTTCCCCCCACCGACCCCTCAACCCCCCACAGCCGTCTGCGGCCTGATCGGGAGCCGGTTGACCGGCATGCCCGTCGCCGCGCGCACCGCCGCCGCGACCGCCGCCGGGGAGGTGACCACCGGAACCGCCGAGGCTGCCTTGGCGCCGAAGGGGGCCACCACGTCCTGTTCCTCGATGAGTTGGACGATGCGGATGTCCGGGGCGTCCAGTGCGGTCGGCAGCGCGTAACCCGTGAAGTCCGGCTGGCGCACGACGCCGCGGTTGATGCGGAGGTGCTCGGTGAGGGCCGCGCCGACGCCCTGGGTGATGCCCGCCTCGATACGGGCGTTGAGCTGCCGCGGGTTCAGCACGCGCCCCACGTCCTGGGCGATGGCCATCTCCACCACCCGGATCGAGCCGAGTTCGACGTCGACGTCCACCACGGAGCGTACGGCGGCGAAGGCCAGCCCCACGAAGGCGTCGCCCTGCCCGGTCTCGTCCAGCGCCTCCGTCGGGTGCGGACGGCACTGGGCGGTGGCCCACAACTCCTTGTCCTCCAGCGCCTCGACGACGGTCGTCGAGAGCACCCCGTCGTAGGAGGTGATCTTCCCGTCGGCGATGGTCAGCAGCTCGGTCGACATCCCGAACTTTGCAGCCAGGGGCTGCAGCAGCTGCGTACGCACCATCTTCGCCGCCCGCTCGACCGCGCCGCCCGACACCCAGGTGTGTCTGCTGTGCGAGCCGGCACCCGCCGCCGGCTGGTCGGTGTCGACGGGTGCGACGTACACCTCGTCGATGCCCAGCGTCTCCTGCACGATCTGGCGGGCGAGCGTCGTGAAGCCCTGCCCCGTCTCGACGGCGGCGCACATCACCGTCGCCACCGGCCCGTTGACCTTCACCGTGGCCGTGGAGACCTCGTCGGTGCCCTCCGCGCCGAGCATGTGCACCATGCCGAGCGCGTAGCCGACGCCGCGCCGCACCGCGCCCGGTTCGCCCGCGCCCTCGGGCCCGCCGGGCAGCAGCCAGTCGCGCTCGGGGCTGTCCTTCGGCAACGCGGGCAGTGGCGCTTCCCGTACGGCGCTCAGCAGTTCGGCCACGGGCGCCGGGCAGGTGACGGTCTGGCCGGTGGGCAGCAGATCACCGGTCGCCATGACGTTGCGCATGCGCAGGTCGGCGGGGTCCATGCGCAACTGCGCGGCCAGCTTGTCCATTTGGCCTTCGTACGCCGCGCACACCTGCATCGCGCCCTCGCCGCGCACATGGCCGGACGGCGGGTTGTTCGTACGTACGGCCCAGCCGTCGATCGTCGCGTGCGGCACCACGTACGGGCCCGCGGCGAAGGAGACCGCGGCGGCGAGCGCGTCGGCGGTGGTGTCCGCGTAGGCGCCCGCGTCGAGGAGGATCTGCGCCTCGACCTTGACCAACCGGCCCTCGCTGTCCGCGTGATGGCGGTAGCGCAGCAGAGTGGGGTGGCGGTGGGCGTGTCCGAGGAAGGACTCCTCGCGGGTGGCGGCGATCTTCACGGGGCTGCCCGTCTTCATCGCCAGCAGCCCCAACGGCACCTGCAGACCGGTGTCTTCGCGGTCGCCCATCGCGCCCGGCACACCCGTGACGACGACCTTGACCTGCTCGGGCGGCAAGCCGAAGCAGGCGGCGGCCAGGTCGCGGTCGGTGTGCGGGTCGGTGGAGGCGGTGTAGATCTCCACACCGCCGTCGGGGCGGGGCACTGCGAGCCCGGCCTCGGCGCCGATGGGTGCGGGGTCCTGGCGGCCGATGCGGTACAGGCCGTCGACGACGACGTCGCCCGTGATGTCCTGGTCGCCGAAGCGCAGCGGGATGTGACGGATCAAGTTGCCGTCGGGATGCAGCGGTTCGGCCTCGAAGGACTTCTCCGGGTCGGTGACGGCGTCCAGCGGCTCGTACTCGACGTTGATCGCCGCGGCCGCCAGCCGCGCCGTGTCGGGGTGGTCGGCGGCGACGGCGGCGACCGGCTCGCCGTAGTAGCGCACGACGTCGCGGGCGAAGGCGGGCTGGTCGGCGACCTTGCGTCCGTGGCCGGCGTCGCCGGGCACATCCTCGTGGGTGACGACGGCGTGCACCCCGGTCAGCGCGGCCGCCGCCGCGGTGTCGATGGAGACGATGCGGGCGTGCGGGTGCGGCGCGCGCAGGACCGCCGCCCACAGCAGGCCCTCGGCCCACAGGTCGGCCGCGTAGGGAAAGGTGCCTTCGGCTTTGGCGGGTGCGTCGGTCGAGGGAAGCGACGCGCCGATCCCGTGCGTGACGGGGCCGCCGTCGGCGGAGTCGGGCGGGAGCGGTGTGCCCTGGGCGGGGGTCGCTGTGACGGCGCCGGGGCCGTCGGCCGTGCTGGTCATGCCGCTGCTGCCTTTCCGCGTCGTCCCTGCACGCGGTGCTCCTGTACGCCTCGCCCTTGTACGCCGTGTCGCTGTGCGCGGTGTCGCTGTACGCCGTCTCGCTGCACGCCGTCTCGCTGCACGCCGTCTCGCCGTGCGCCCTGTCCTGGTGCTGCCCCGCGATGCCGCACGCCCGCCTCCGGTACGCCGGGTCGCCGAACGCCGGGACGCCGTACGCAGCCCTGCCCGCTCCGCTCCCCCCGTACGCGGCGACCGTGAGGCCGGGCCGCCGGGGAATCCCCGAGCCTCATACGCCGCCTCCTCCCGGGAAGTGCGCGCCGCCCGCGCCCGGACCCGCCTGGTGGGGGATGCGCGCCGAGGCGTCGGCCAACTCCTGCTCGTACGCCTCCGCTTCGGCCTCTGCCTCCGCCTCCTCACGCGCGGCCTGCTCGGCACGTTCGGCGACGACGTCACGGACGGCGTCGAGCACACCGCGGTAGCCGGAGCAGCGGCACAGGTTGCCGCTGATGGCCTTGCGGGCCTCCAGTTCACTGGGCGCGTGGTTGCCCTCCAGCAGGTCGTGCACCGTCATCGCGAGGCCGGGCACGCAGAAGCCGCACTGCACGGCTCCCGACTCGGTGAGCGCACGCTGCACGTCGGAGGGCACACCGTCGGCGGCCAGGCCCTCGACCGTACGGATCTCGCTGCCCGCCGCCGTCGCCGCGGGGACGAGGCAGGAGGCGACGAGCCGGCCGTCGACCTGCACGGAACAGGCGCCGCACTCGCCCTGCGAGCAGCCGTCCTTGGCCCCGGCGAGCCCGAGGCGCTCCCGGAGGACGTAGAGGAGGGATTCGCCGATCCAGGCGTCGGTGACGGGCCGGTCGATGCCGTTGACGTGGAGGACGTAGGAGACGTGCGGGTGTTCGCCGCCGAGTTCGGGGGCGAGTTCGACCGGCCGTTCCTCGGAGACCTCGTCGTCGGTGGCCGGTTCCCCGGTCGCCGTCTGCCGGGCGGTGGAGGGCGCGGGCGCGCGAGTGGATTCGGGTGCCGGTGCCTGTGAGGCCGCGGGCGCGTGCCCGGGCGCGGCCTCGGGCTCGGGCTCCGCCGGTGCCGGCGGCTGGGCCCAACCGCCGCCCGCAGCGGGCGAGTTCGGATCCGCGCCCGGGCCCACGTCCGGGCCCTGGTCGCGCTGCCCGTCAACCCCGGCCGGGGCGTCCGTGCCGGCGGCGTTCGTCACGATGCCGGTGCCGGACGAAGGCGTGAACGGGAGTCCCGAGCGCACCGTCCCCATCGCGGGCCGTGCCTCGGTGCCGTCCGGATCGTCCGGGTCGTCCGTGCCGCCGCCCGAGCGCGTGTCGTCCGAAGTGCCGCGGGAGTGAGCCGCTTCGCTCCCCTGCTGCGGCTGCGATGCGTACGCGGTCGCCGTATCCCCCGGAGCGGTTCCCGTCGCCTCCCCCGGTACGGTCCCCGCCTCGGCGGCGGAGCCGGGAACGGCCTCACGACCGTCGAAGTGACCGTCGAAGGGCACCTGCCGGCGCGCGTGCGCCTCGGCGAAGTGCTCACCCCCTGCGATGTCCTGCTGATGCTGTACGGAGCCCGCGGAGCCCTGCTGCGGCGCCGCGGGACCGGTGAACTGCGAGCCGGGTCCTATCGGTTCCGCTTCGTCCGGCGTGACGCCGCCGCCCGTGCCGAGGGGCCGCCGCTGCGTACGCGCCTCGTGCGAGCCGGCGAGCGCCGCGGCGGCACCCTGACCGGCTCCTCCGGGGTCGCCGAACGCCGGGGCCGCGCCGGGCTGTTGGTCCTGCTGCGGTGCGAACTGCTGCTCGTACTGCTGACCGTGCAAGGACGGGTCGTGTGAGAGCGGGCCACCGGCCCCGGTCCCCTCGCCGAACGGCATCGCCCACTGCCCGGCGGATTCCGGACCGCCCGCGGCTGGGGGCGCCGCGGGCTGCCCGGACGCCTGCTGCCCGGCGACCTCCGCCGGGTCCAGCGGCGGCGGCGTGTAGCCGCCCTGACCCGTGCCGGGTGCGGCCAGCGGGCCCCAGGCCTCGACTCCCGCACCGGGAGGCGGCAGCGGACCGGCGGGCAGCTGGACGAAGGCGGTGGCGTCCTGGTCGGACTCGCCGCCCCAGCCTTCCTGCGGGTACGAGCCGTCCTGCGGATACGACGGGTACGGCTGCGGCGGCCCCGGCTGCTGCTGCGGGTGCTGCGCCTGCTGTCCGTAGTCGCCGTACTCGCCGTACTCGCCGTACTCGGTGCCGTAACCGCCCTCGGTGCCGTAACCGCCCTCGTCGCCGTACTCGGCGTACTCGGAGCCGTAGCCGCCGTAACCGTCCGCGTACGCCTGTCCGTGGTGCCCCTGCCCGTGTCCGTACCCCTCGCCCGGCGCGTTGGGGTCGTGCGGGCTGCCGTTGCTCATGCGAGCGCCCTCCCGAGTCCTCGGCGGGCCAGTGTTGCCACCGTACGCCGCAAGTGGAAGGCCGCGGGCGGAAGTGCGGGAGCCTCACCGCCCTCCTCTGCCGGAGCGGGGTCGGGGATGCACGCCATGGCGACGTAGTCGCCGAAGGCGGCGAGGGCCTCGGGGGCGAGACCGCGCTGTCCGTCCCAGTCGATCAGCGACGCGATCCAGCGCTCCGCCTCCAGCGGACGCAGCGGCATCGGCGCGACCGCACCGACCGCGCAGCGCACTCCGCGCCGCACCGGGTCGAGCACGACGGCGACCGAGGCCATGGCGCGGCCGGGGCCGGTACGCCCCGTGGCCTTCAGGAAGGTCTGCGGCGCGTGCAGAAGCGGAACCCGCACGTGCCCGACGACCTCGCTGGGCCGCAGCATGTCGACGCTCGCGAGGAGATGGCTCACCGGGATCTCGCGCCGTGCGCCCTCGGGGCCCGCGACGACGAGCGTGGCCTCCAGGGCCGCCAGCACCGGCAGGGTGTCGCCGGTCGGGTGGGCGCTGACGACGTTGCCACCGAGCGTGCCGGCGTTACGGATCTGGGGCGGTCCGGCGGCGCGGGCGCCTGCCGCGAGCGCCGGGATGAGGGCGGAGAAGTCGGGACGTCCCATGCGGGCGTGGGTGAGGCCGGCGCCGAGGAGCGCCTCCCCGTCCAGGTACTGCCAGCCGCGGATCTCGCTGATCCGCCCGAGTCCGACGAGCGCGGCGGGGCGGAGATGACCGGCGTTCACGCCCGCCATCAGGTCGGTGCCGCCGGCCACGGGCACCGCCGCGGGCACGGCGGAGAGCGCGGCCACGGCCTCGTCGAGTGTGGTGGGCAGCATGACCGACGGCACAGCCTGTGGCGCATGTTGTTCATGCTGTGCTTGCGTGCTCAATCCAGCCGCCCCTTCCCCGGTCGACCCGGCTGCCGTGCCCGTACGGTACGTGCTCACGGGCCGGACGAGGCAACTCTGGCACATCTCGGCGGGCAGTCGGACCGGGGGCCCGGTATGGGCTGTTCCGTCAGCTGTCATCACCCTCGTCCCCTGTCCGGAACGCGGGCCCGTAATCCCCAGCTCACACGGGCAAGCGACGAATTGCCACTCTCGGTGACTCTTGTGCCGATCAACGAACCCGTGCGGACTTTCGTGCTACGGAGCACGCCGGTCCCCTGCGGTTACGCGGATACCGCCGCCGCGGCGGCCGGCCATGGCTAGCCGCCGGGCCCGGCCACAGCGCTGTCCGGCGGGCCGGCTTCCGGCCCGTCCGCGGGCCCCGTCGCCTGCCTCTCCCCGAACCCCTCGGACGCCGCCCGCCGCACGTCGGACGGCTCCTCCGCCGGACCGTCGAGCGGCCGTCCCAGGATGCCCGGGCGACGCTGCCACGGACGCGGGCCGCCGGGCGGCCGGAAGGCCACACCCATCGCCTCCAGACGTGCGTAGTGCGCGTCCGTCATGCGGCGTTCGAAGTCCGCGAAGTCCCTCCGCACGGGGGCGGGCAGCGGCGACCAGACGGCCTCGGCGAAGGCGGCGAGACGCGGGAAGGTCTGGTAGTCGACGCGCTGCTGGTTCTCGGTGCACTCGGTCCACATGTTGGCCTGGGCGCCCAGTACATGCCGCTCCTGCGGCGTTCCCGCCAACTCCCCCGGAACGGGCTCGAAACGGTGGACGTCACGCAGGGTGCGTACGTATCCGAGCGGCACCGGTTCCATCGCCCCGCCGTCCTGCCGGTGGTCCAGATACACCTGCTGCTCCGGGCACATCACCACGTCGTGTCCGGCGCGTGCGGCGGCGACGCCTCCGGGCCGGCCGCGCCAGGAGGACACCGCCGCGCCCGCGGTGAGGCTCGGGCCCCCCTCCAGGATCTCGTCCCAGCCGATGAGGCGTCGGCCGCGAGCCGCGAGCCAGCGGTCGAAGTGCTGGGCGAACCACGCCTGCAGCCCCGACTCGTCGGTCAGGCCCAGTTCACGCATGCGCGCCTGCGCCGACGCCGAGGCGCGCCACTGGTCCTTGGGGCACTCGTCGCCGCCGAGGTGGATGAAGCGGGAGGGGAAGATCTCCAGGAGCTCCTCCAGTACGCCCTCGTAGAAGCGCAGCACGTGCTCGCACGGCGCCAGGACGTTGGGGCTTACGCCCCAGTCGGTCCACACCTCCAGCGCGGCGGTGTCGACGGCGTCGGTGTTGCCGAGTTCCGGGTACGCGGCGATCGCGGCCTGCGAATGGCCGGGGACGTCGATCTCGGGGACGACGGTGATGTGCCGGTCGGCGGCGTACGCGACGATCTCCCGCAGGTCGTCCTGGCTGTACCAGCCGCCGTGCGCCCGCTCGTCCCACAGCGGCGCCGTCCCCGGCCGGCGGCCTCCGTGCCCGACGCGGGTGCGTGCGCGGGTGCCGCCCACCTCGGTCAGCCGGGGCCGGTGTCGGATCTCGACGCGCCAGCCCTGGTCGTCGGTGAGGTGCAGATGGAGGACGTTGAGCTTGTGCGCGGCGAGCAGGTCGAGGGTGCGCAGCACGCCGTCCTTGGGGGTGAAGTGCCGTGCGACGTCGAGCAGATGGCCGCGCCAGGCGAAGCGCGGACCGTCCTCGATGTGTACGGCGGGGACACGCCTGCTCCCGCCGTCCCGTGCCGTGTCCGCCCGCCGGAAGGCGGTGGGCCCGAGCAGCTGCCGCAGCGTCTGCGCGCCCCAGAAGACCCCGGCGGGTGCACCTCCGGTGATACGCAGGGTCCCGGCGGACGCCCGCAGTACGTAGCCCTCCGGGCCGAGCCGGGCGGCGACGTCCGCGTCCGTTCGAAGCACGAGCGCACCGCCGTCGGCAGTGTCTTGAGCGCTTCCGCCCGGACCGCCCGGCGGCAGCGCCAGCCCCGTGGCGGGGCTGATCGTGCCGCGCAGCCAGCGTGCGGTGTCCTCCGTACCGGGGCCCGCGACGAGCACGCTGGCCGGGCCGAGGACGAAGTCCCGCCCGTCACCGCCCTGTTCGGGGGTCACGGAACGGGGCGCGGGGACGAGATTCCGGTACGGCACGCGCGACACCTCTCCTCGGGTCTCCTCGGGGTCAGTCCTTCACCGCGCCCCCGAGCCCGGAGACCAGACGCCGGTGCACGAGGACGAAGAAGACCAGAACGGGCAGTGTCATCACCGTCGAAGCGGCCATCACCCCGCCCCAGTCGGGGGTTTCGGTGTCGAAGAAGACCAACAGGGCCATGGGGAGTGTGGAGTTCTCGGTCGCGGAGATGATGAAGGACTTGGCGAAGAGGAAGTCGTTCCACGTCGAGATGAACGAGAAGACGCTCGTCGCCACAAGTCCCGGAAAGACCAAGGGGAAGAGGATCTGCCACAGGAACCGTGTGCGGCTCGCCCCGTCGATCACGGCCTGTTCCTCCAGCGCGTCCGGCACCGCCTTCACGAAACCGCGCAGCATCCACACGGCGAACGGAAGTGAGAAGGCGAGGTGCGGAAGCATCAGCGACAGAAGGGAGTTGAGCGCGCCGACGTCCCGCATGAGGAAGAACATGGGGATGGTCAGCGCCTCGACCGGCACCATCTGCGCCACGAGGAAGAGAATGAGCAGCGTCGTACGGAACCGGAAGCGGAAGCGCGTCACCGCCGTCGCCGCGAGAAACGCGATAAGGGCGGAGGCGACGACGACAGTCCCGGCCACGAGCAGGCTGTTGAGGAAGTAGCGCCCGAACTCCTGCTGCCCGAACACCCGCCGGAAGGCGTCCAAAGAGGGATTCAGCGTCCATGGCACGGGATGCGCCGAGCGCACCTCGCCGGCGGGTTTGAAGGCCGAAAGCACCATCCAGTAAAGGGGAAAGGCCACGACGAGTGCGACGGCGACCGCGGCCGACTCGGCCGCCAGCCGCCACGGCCTGATCCTGGACACCGTCCTGGACATCGTCTTGGACACAGCTCCGCACAGCCCCGTCCCGACTGGCCCCGTCACAGCTCCTCGCCCTTCCGCCGCAGCAGCCGCAGATACACCAGGGTGACCCCGAGAAGCAGCAGCAGCATGACGACGCCGATGGCCGAACCGAGGCTGTACTGCGAGGAGGCGAACGCCTTCTGATATGCGTACACGTTCAGCACGAGGTTCTGTCCCGCGATCCCGCCGCCGCCCGTCATCACATAGATCTGCGTGAAGACCTTGAAGTCCCAGATCACCGACTGGATCGTCACGACGAGCAGAATCGGCCGCAGCATCGGTGCCGTCACGCTGCGCCAGGTCCGCCACTGCGAAGCGCCGTCGAGCGACGCCGCCTCCAGCACCTCGGCCGGCACGGCCCTGATTCCCGCGTAGACGGTCACCATCACCAGTGGGAACGAGCACCACACCACTTCGAGGAAGACCAGCGCGAAGGCGCTCATCCGTCCGTACGTCCACGAGAAGTCGCCCAGTCCCAGCACCCTGTTGACGGGCCCGAAGTCGGCGTCGAAGAGGAACACCCAGACCGTGGAGCCGGTGATGGCCGGGGTCGCCCATGCGCCCAGCGCGGACAGCATCACCAGCAGCCGCGGCAGCGCCCGTACGCGCGTGAGGAGCACGGCGAGCGCGCAGCCGGCCGTGAGGGTGCCGAAGACGCACGCGGCGGCGAAGAGCACGGTCGCCAGCAGTACGTGCCAGAACTGGCTGTCGGCGAAGAGTTCGGCGTAGTTGTCCAGGCCCTGGAAGGACGTCGGCTCGCCGCCGCTGACCTGGGCCTGGGTGTATTCGAGTAGGGAGATCAGGCCCAACTGGTAGACGGGATAGGCCAGCAGCCCGGCGAGCACCACGAGCGCGGGCGCCAGATACAGCCACGGCGTCCAGCGTCCTTGCCGTACGGGCCGGTCCGGCGCCCCGCGGCTTCCCGGCGGGCGGCACGCGGGAGCGGCCGAGGCGTCCGGCGTGCCCGGCGCTGCCGTCCGCGGCGCCGGCGCGACGGCGCTCACTCGGCGAACGCCTCGTCCATCTTCCCCGCGGCCTCCCCCGCCGCCTCGTCCACGCCGCTCTTCTTCCCCGCGATCTGCTGGAACATCGACGGCAGCACGAGCCCGGCGTCTATCTCCGCCCACGCGGGCGACGCCGGCACGAACTCCGTGCCCGCGTCGAGGGTTTCGACGAACGGCTCGACGAACGGCTCCTTCTTCGCCGCCTCTTCGCGTGTGTCGGTGAAGGTCGGCAGAAAGCCCATGGCGTCGAAGAGCTCCCGCTGGGTCTCCTTTCCGGCCAGCTCCCGCAGCAGCGCGACGGCGAGCGTGCGGTGCGAACTGCTCTTCAGCACACCGATGTTGTTGCCCCCCGCGAAGGCGGGCGCGATGCTGCCGCGTTCGGTCCCGGGAAGCGGCACCACGTCGTAGTCGCCCTTGACCTTTCCGTCCTCCATCGCCTGACGGTTGAAGTCACCGGCGACGACCATTCCGGCCTTGCCCGCCGCGAAGGCCTCGACGTTCTCGTTGCCGCCCATCTCCGCGCACTTCACGGCAGGACAGTTGTCGTCGCCGAACAGATCGGTGTAGGCGGAGATTCCGCGCTTCGCCCGTGAACTGTCGACGGCCGCGGTGAAGGTGCCGCCCTGCTTCCTCCGGGCCAGTTCGCCGCCGTGCGCCCAGATGAACGGCATGGCCCCGTACGTGTACGCGCCTCCGACGGCGAGCCCGTACATGCCGGGCCGCTCAGCGCGTATCTTCCGCGCGGACGAGGCGACTTCACCGAGGGTGCGCGGCACTTCGATGCCGAGCTCGCGGAAGACGTCGGTGCGGTAGTACAGCGCCCGCACGCCGACGAAGAACGGCGCCCCGTAGACCTTGCCGCCGACGGTCACCGACTTCTTCGCCGTGGGGTCCACGTCCCGCGCCTGCGACCAGTCGGCGAACTCCCCGCTCACATCGGCCAGTCCGCCGTTCTCGACGTAGCCGGCCGTGTCGGTGTTGCCGTACTCGATCACATCGGGCGCGGACGAGGGGTCGTTGAAGGCGCCCTTGATCTTCTCGGCGCGGCTGTCGACGGGGATGTACTGCACGTCGACGCTCACGCCCTCGTGCCGCTTCTCGAACTTCCGGATGACGCCGTCGACCACGCGTTCCTTCGGCTCGTTGCCGACCTCGCGGAAGAGCCACACCCGCAGGGTGCCGCTCTTCTCGTCCTTCTGCGGCCCGCCGCCGGACGTGGAGGGCGCGCAGCCCGCCAGCAGCGTTCCTGTCAGTGCGAGTGCGAGCGCAAGACCTGTCGGCAGCGCAGCAGTTCGTCCGGTCGACTTCACGGCGATCCCCCAACCCTCATAGGGCGTTGCAGAGTTCGCAACGCGAGTTCCGCGTCGCACAACCGCACAGGAGATTACGAGCCCCTACCCGCCCGGGCAATAGGTCTCGACCAATCCGTTGCCGCGGCCGCGGCAGGACGTACGGTCGCGGCCGCGGCAGGAAGCACGTCGGGAAGCGCGCGAAGCGACGTCCGCCCCTCAACAGACCAGCGCGCCCCGTCCGTCCCGGAGAGGGACGGACGGGGCGCGCTGTGAGCCTTGCACGGAGAGCTGCGGGCGAGCCGCCTGCTGGGACGGCCGGGACGACGGCGTGGCCAAGCGAGGCCGGGGAGGCCGGAAGCGGGCCGACGGTGCGACCGCCGCTCAGGCGGGGTGCGGCCGCCGGCCGCCCGGGCTGCTACTTGCCGCCGCCCTTGCCGTCCTTGCCGCCGCCCTTGTCGCCGCCGGGCGAGCTCATCGTCTCGTAGATCTCCTTGCACATGGGACAGACCGGGTACTTCTTCGGGTCACGCCCGGGCACCCAGACCTTCCCGCAGAGCGCGACGACGGGTGTACCGTCCATGGCGCTCGCCATGATCTTGTCCTTCTGGACGTAATGGGCGAACCGTTCGTGATCGCCGTCTCCGTGCGAAGTCTGCGGTGTCGGCTCGACGAGGGTGCCGGTGCCCGTACCGCGCTCAGGCTCAAGAGTGCTCATGCGGACCAAGCCTAATTCAGGGAGGCATCGTCCGGGTATGTGGCCACCATCGCCAGCTCACTGCGCTGCCGCCGCAGCACGGACCGCCACAGACGCTCCGGCGACGGCGACGAGACGTCGCCCGGTTCGGACTCCACGACATACCACGCGCCCTCGGACAGCTCCTTCTCCAGTTGCCCCGGCCCCCAGCCCGCGTACCCGGCGAAGATGCGCAGCGAGCCCAGCTCGGCGGCGAGCAGCTCCGGCGGCGCCTCCAGGTCGACCAGGCCGATCGCGCCGTGCACGCGGCGCCAGCCCAGCGGCCCGTCGCGCACCTCCTCGTCGCTCCCGGCCGCGGCTCCGCCGTCGCCCCCGTCCGGCCCTGCCGTCCCTGCCGTCCCCCGCTCTCCCGGATCCGCCGGTTCCGCCGGCTCTCCCGGCTGCGCCGGCTCCTCCGCGGCGTCCCTGCTGCCCTGCGAGGCGGGCACCACGGCCACACCCAGCGCGGCGTCCAGCGAGACGGGCCCTCCCTGGAAGACGACCCCGGGCTCACCGGCGAGCGCCGCCCAGGGCTCCAGGATGTCGACGACGTCTACGGGCGTGGGGCGGTTGAGCACCACGCCGAGCGACCCCTCCACGTCGTGGTCGAGCAGCAGGACCACGGCCCGGTCGAAGTTCGGGTCGGCCAGCACCGGAGTGGCGACGAGCAGCCGCCCGGTGAGCGAGGACACCTCGGTCATGCGGCAATGATCCCGCACGTGAGCCTTCCGTGGGAGCCAACGGCCGGATCGGGCACCCCGGATCCGGCGTACGCCCTGCTCACGGCATGTGCACCGGATCTACGCAGATCCCGCGCACAGCATCCCTGACACCCCCGCACAATCCACCCCGGACGCGCAACTCCGATCACGTCACGGACACTTCACCCTCACACAACGTGACCGTTCCCCGACCGAGCTGCCCCGACCGCCTCTCTTACGCGGGGGTGCGCCGGGACCATTACGATTGTTCTTCGTCTCGCCCCAGAACTTCTCCAGGGGCCGGCGAGGCCTGACCGGCCTCAAATCATCTGCCCCGAACCGTCTTCAGGAACGCGGAGATCCATGACCGACGACATCCTGCTCGTACACGGCGGCACCCCGCTCGATGGCGAGATCCGTGTCCGTGGCGCGAAGAACCTCGTTCCGAAGGCGATGGTCGCCGCGCTGCTGGGAAGCGAGCCCAGCCGGCTCCGCAACGTCCCCGACATCCGCGACGTCCGGGTCGTACGCGGTCTTCTGCAGCTGCACGGCACGACCGTGACCACCGGAGACGAGACGGACGAGCTGGTGCTCGACCCGTCCCACGTCGAGAGCGCCAACGTCGCCGACATCGACGCGCACGCCGGCTCCTCCCGCATCCCGATCCTCTTCTGCGGCCCGCTGCTGCACCGCCTGGGGCACGCCTTCATCCCGGGCCTGGGCGGCTGCGACATCGGCGGCCGCCCCGTCGACTTCCACTTCGACGTGCTGCGCCAGTTCGGCGCGACGATCGAGAAGCGCGCCGACGGCCAGTACCTGGAGGCACCGCAGCGGCTGCGCGGCACCAAGATCCGCCTGCCCTACCCGTCCGTCGGCTCCACCGAGCAGGTGCTGCTCACCGCGGTCCTCGCGGAGGGTTCCACCGAGCTGAGCAACGCCGCCGTCGAGCCCGAGATCGAGGACCTCATCTGCGTGCTGCAGAAGATGGGCGCGATCATCTCGATGGACACGGACCGCACGATCCGCATCACCGGGGTGGACAAGCTCGGCGGCTACACGCACCGCGCCCTCCCCGACCGCCTGGAGGCCGCCTCGTGGGCGAGCGCGGCCCTCGCGACGGAGGGCCAGGTCTTCGTACGCGGCGCCAGCCAGCGCGCGATGATGACCTTCCTCAACACCTTCCGCAAGGTCGGCGGCGCATTCGAGGTCCTCGACGAGGGCATCCGCTTCTGGCACCCGGGCGGTCCGCTGAAGTCGATCGCGCTGGAGACGGATGTGCACCCCGGCTTCCAGACCGACTGGCAGCAGCCGCTCGTCGTCGCCCTCACCCAGGCCACGGGCCTGTCGATCGTCCACGAGACGGTCTACGAGTCCCGCCTCGGCTTCACCTCCGCGCTGAACCAGATGGGCGCCCACATCCAGCTCTACCGCGAGTGCCTCGGCGGTTCGGCCTGCCGCTTCGGGCAGCGCAACTTCCTGCACTCCGCGGTGGTTTCGGGCCCGACGAAACTGCAGGGCTCGGATCTGATCATTCCCGATCTGCGCGGCGGCTTCTCGTATCTGATCGCGGCGCTCGCCGCCCAGGGCACCTCCCGCGTCCACGGCATCGATCTGATCAACCGCGGCTACGAGAACTTCATGAACAAGCTCGGGGAACTCGGCGCCAAGGCGGAACGCCCGTAGCGGGCGGGTTCTGAACGCGGCGGCCCCACCCGTAAGGACGTAAGTCCAAGGCGTCCAAGGCGTCAAGGGAGCTCCCCCGGCAGATCCGGTGCACCGCCGGACGGAGTCCGGAGTGACTTTCACAACACGCACTGCCGCGGCGGCTCGGAACGCACAACGAGGGCGGTCACCCGGTCCGGGTGACCGCCCTCGTCGCGTGCGTGGCCGGGAGCGGCAGGCAGCCGCTCCCGGCCCGCGGGGCCCTTACTTGCCCTTGGCGGATTCCTTGAGCTTCGAGCCGGCCGACACCTTCACGCTGTACCCGGCCGGAATCTCGATCGGGTCGCCGGTCTGCGGATTCCGCGCGGTGCGGGCCGCACGGTGGGTGCGCTCGAAGGTGAGGAAACCGGGGATGGTGACCTTCTCGTCGCCCTTGGAGACGACCTCGCCGACGGTCTCGGCGAGGGCGGCCAGAACGGCGTCGGCGTCCTTACGGGTCACCTCGGCGCGCTCGGAGAGAGCGGCCACCAGCTCACTGCGGTTCATAACTCGTTACTCCCGTGTTCTTCTTGCCGATGAGGCGTGAGATCGAAGCCGATGCTGCCAGGGCCCTCGGACAGTCCCCTGACCAGGGTCTGCTTTTGAGACCCTCCCGCCCCGTGGGGAATCCCCAGGACGAAGTCCCCTGGGGACGAATCCTGCCCCTACGTACGGCGGGAAAGCCAATCCGGATCGTCCTGACAGCTGCGGAGTCACACGAGCGGCGGCGATGGCCGCGCCGTGCTGACGCCCCACAGGCTTGTGTCTGCCGCAACCCTAGAGGGGGCGTCGTGACCCTGCACCTCGCGACGCGCCGTACCACCATGCGGTGGACGGCCGGGATCCCGGGCCGCTCCCGGCGTGAGCTCACCGGGGCGTGAGTACCCCTGGGCGCCCGCGCAAACCGCTTCGTGCCGCAGGTGTGCGCGCTCCGGCCGCCGTGCCCGAACCCGCCGTGCCCGTGCCCGGCGTGCTCAGACCGCGGGCCCGTCCGCCGTGGTGGCGGCGGCCGTCGTCGGTGCCGGCGCGACGGCGGTCTCTCCGGCGGCGCGTGCCGCGTCCCGTACGGCGCCTGCTACGGCGCCGGAGACCTTCTCGTTGAAGACGCTGGGAATGATGTAGTTCGGGTTGAGCTCGTCCTCGAGCACCACGTCGGCGAGCGCACGCGCGGCGGCCAGCATCATCTCGTCGTTGACGGACCGCGACTGCGCGTCCAGCAGGCCGCGGAAGACGCCGGGGAAGACCAGCACGTTGTTGATCTGGTTCGGGAAGTCGGAACGGCCCGTGGCGACGACGGCGGCCGTCTCGCGCGCCACCGCCGGGTCGACCTCCGGGTCGGGATTGGCGAGCGCGAACACGATGGCGCCTTCCGCCATGCGTGCCACGTCCCTGCCGCCGAGCACGTTCGGAGCGGAGACGCCGATGAAGACGTCGGTGCCGACGACGGCGTCCTTCAACGTCCCGGTCATCCGCTCGGAGTTGGTGTTCTCCGCGATCCAGCGCAGCGGCGAACCCTCGGCCTCGCCGACGAGGTCCTCGCGCCCGTCGTGCACCACACCGTGGATGTCGGCGACGACTGCGTGTTTGACGCCCGCCTCCAGCAGCAGCTTCAGGATCGCCGTCCCGGCGGCTCCCGCACCGGACATCACCACGCGGATGTCCTCGATGCGCTTGTCCACGACGCGCAGCGCGTTGTAGAGCGCGGCGAGGACGACGATGGCCGTGCCGTGCTGGTCGTCGTGGAACACGGGGATGTCGACGAGCTCGCGCAGCCGCGCCTCGATCTCGAAGCAGCGCGGGGCGGAGATGTCCTCCAGATTGATCCCGGCGAAGCCCGGCGCCAGCGCCCGTACGATCTCCACGATCGTGTCCGTGTCCTGGGTGTCCAGGCAGATCGGCCAGGCGTCGATCCCCGCGAAGCGCTTGAAGAGGGCCGCCTTGCCCTCCATGACGGGCAGCGCGGCCTGCGGGCCGATGTTGCCCAGGCCCAGCACCGCGGAGCCGTCGGTGACCACGGCGACGCTGTTCCGCTTGATCGTCAGCCGCCGCGCGTCCTCGGGGTGTTCGGCGATCTGCGTGCACACGCGGGCGACGCCCGGCGTGTAGACCATGGAGAGATCGTCGCGATTGCGAATGGGATGCTTCGACGACATCTCGATCTTGCCGCCGAGGTGCATCAGGAACGTACGGTCCGAGACCTTGCCGAGCACGACGCCCTCGATGTCGCGCAGCTCCGCCACGATCTCGTCGGCGTGCGCGGTGGACGAGGCGGCGATCGTGACGTCGATACGGAGCCGCTCGTGCCCCGAGGCGGTGACATCGAGGCCGGTGACCGAACCGCCCGACGACTCCACGACCGTGGTGATCTGGCTGACCGCGGTCCCTCCGGCGGGGACCTCCAAACGGACCGTCATCGAGTAGGAGACGCTGGGCGCGCTCATTGCCGACTTCCCTCTGCTTTCCCTTGACGCGTTGTGCCGCACCTGTCCGGGGCGCCGAAGTATCGACGCCGGGGGGTGGGGCGCGTCAACAGATCGTCGCACCTACCCTCCGGTACGGGGTAACCCGCGGACCGGACCGGGCCTAGGCGCGGAAAGAGCCTTCCACAGTACGAGATGGCGGTGATCGGGGGTCCTCCGGCCCCCGTTTTCGACCCCGGCGCGAAAGTCTGTGTCTACGCCCCAAATCACTTCAAAGCGCCCCATCTCAGCCTAGGATCGGCCCGCAAACCCCATATGCATACAGGGAGACCAGGAATGGCTCAGGGCACCGTCAAGTGGTTCAACGCCGAGAAGGGCTACGGCTTCATCGCCCAGGAGGACGGCGGACCGGACGTATTCGTCCACTACAGCTCGATCCACGGAGAGGGCTACCGCAGTCTGCAGGACACCCAGCGCGTGGAATTCGAGATCGCGGAGGGCCGCAAAGGCCCGCAGGCGGAAGGGGTCCGCATCATCGGCTGAAGGCCGACGGCACGAACCCCTGAAGAGAGCTTCACCGAAGCGGAAGCTCGAGAAGTCTTTGGTGACACCGACCCGCCAGCTCGCCTCGCGGCAAGTGGTCGCTCGAAGCGACAATGGTTGGGCCCGGGGGCATGGATCGGGCCGGTGCCACATCCAGGCTAACAAACAGCCTCAGGGAGCGATTCCCTTCCCTGGGGGCGATTTCCGTCAGTCTCTGAGCAGCTCCGGAACACCGTCGGCGTCCGGCAGATCCTGCTCCCCGGACAGCACCGTGAGCCGCTGTGTCGCCCGCGTCAGGGCCACGTACAGCACCCGCAGACCGGCACCCGTGCCGGCGCCGGCACCGCCCTCGCCGCCCGCTTCGTTCGAGCCGTTCGCGTTCACGTCGTACTCGGCACGGGCGGTGCCGGCGATCTCGGCGGGCGAGACCACGAGTGTCGCGTCGTACTCAAGTCCCTTGGCCTCGAGGCTTCCCAGCGTCACGACGCGGTCGTCGAACCCGGCCAGCCATTCGCGTGCCTCGTCCCTGCGGTGCATGGGGACGACGACGCCGACGGTGCCGTCCACCTCCGCCAGTGCGCGCTCGGTCTCCTCGCGCACGGCCGCGCTCAACTCGCCCCGTACGGCTGCGAACCGGGGCCGCAGCCCCGTCGAGCGCACCGCCTTCGGGGGTGCCATGCCCGGCATCGCCAGCGCCAGCACGCGGTCCGCGAGCTCCGCGATCTCGGCGGGATTGCGGTAGTTGACGGTCAGTTCGAAGCGGCGGCGCGGCCGCGCGCCCAGTGCCTCCGTGCGTGCCTCGGCGGCCTCGTGGGTGTCGGGCCAGGAGCTCTGGGCCGGGTCGCCGACGACCGTCCAGGTGGCGTGCCGGCCGCGGCGGCCGACCATCCGCCACTGCATGGGCGTCAGATCCTGTGCCTCGTCGACGATGACGTGCGCGTAGTCGGTGCGCTCCTCCGCCTGCCGGTCCGCGCCGTCGCGGCGTGCGGAGGGGTCGCGGTCGGCCGCGGTCGTCAACTCGTCCAGCCCGGTGAGCTGTTGGAGGACCTCCTCGGGAGAGGGGTCGGTCTCGCGCCGGTGCGGCTTCGGGGGCACACCGAGCAGCACGCGGAGCTCGTCCAGAAGTGCGATGTCGTGGACGGAGAGCGGGCCGTGGCCTTGCGCGTCGAGACGGCGCAGCGAGGCGGCGACGGCGGTCACCTCGCCGGGTTCCAGCACCCGGCGCCCGCGGCTGCGGCTTCCCCTGGCGCGTGCGGACCGGCTCTGCCCGGACCGGGCGGCCCTCACGGGTACGCCCGCGATGCGCGCCAGGTTCTCCCCGTCGGCGAGCGAGGCCAGCACCCGGCGCGGCGTCAGCTCCGGCCACCACGCGTCGAGGAACGCGAGGAACTCGTCCTCGGACGAGATGTCCTCGTCGAACGCCTCGCGGGCCTCCGCCGCCAGTTCCGGGTCGGTGTAGCGGCGGCCGGCGCCCGACTTCTCCCACAGCGCGTCCAGCAGGAACCTGCGGGCGCGGGGGCGCATCAGGTTGACCGGAGCGGTGCCGCCGAGCACCTGCCGCCGTACGTGGCGCAGTTCGGCGGCGTCCAGTTCGACACGGTTGCGGAAGGCCACGACCCGCAGCGTCTGCGGCACCTCGCCGGCGTCCAGTGCGGCGCGTGCCGCCCGGTGCAGCACCTTCGCCATGCGCGCCGATCCCTTGACGCGGGCAACGCCGGGAGTGTCGTACGTCTCCGCCTCGGCGCCCTCGACGAGCGACCCGAGCGCGCGGACGGCGACCTGCCCCTCCTCGCCGAGGGAGGGCAGCACGCCTTCGGTGTACGAGACGAGCAGCGGTGTCGGGCTGACGACGAGGATGCCGCCCGCGTAGCGCCGTCTGTCCTGGTAGAGGAGGTACGCGGCGCGGTGCAGGGCCACGGCCGTCTTGCCCGTGCCCGGCCCGCCCTCGACCTCCGTGACGGACGCGGCGGGTGCACGGATGACCATGTCCTGCTCAGCCTGGATGGACGAGACGATGTCCCGCATCGCGTGCCCGCGGGCACGCCCGAGCGCGGCCATCAGCGCCCCGTCGCCGACGACGGACAGCTCCCGGCCGCCGAGGCTGGCGCTGACCTCAGGGCGCAGCAGGTCGTCCTCGACGCCGAGGACCTGGCGGCCCTTGCTGCGGATGACCCGGCGGCGTACGACCCGTCCGGGCGCGACCGGCGTCGCACGGTAGAAGGGCGCGGCGGCCGGTGCCCGCCAGTCGATGACGAGCGGGGTGTAGTCGGCGTCGAGCACGCCCATGCGCCCGACGTGGAGGGTCTCGGCGATGTCGGCGGAGCCGTCGGGGCGCACGGCGCCCTCGGCGGGCTCGATGGAGGTGTACGCGCCGTCGGCGCCCCTCTCGGCGTCCGCGCCGGGGAGCAGGTCGATGCGTCCGAAGAGGAAGTCCTCGAACTCCCGGTTCAGCCTGTTGAGGTGCACGCCGGCGCGGAAGACCTGCGCGTCCCGCTCGGCGAGCGCCCCCGGAGTGCCGACCTGTGCCCGCTTCGAGGCGTCGTCCATCAAGAACTCGGCTTCGTGGATCTTCTCCTCGAGCCGGCGGTACACCTCGTCCAGGTGCTGCTGCTCCTCGCGGATCTCCCGCTCCCGGGCGGAGTCGTGCTGCGCTGCCAACGCGGCGGCCCCCCTTCTGCGGGTTGTGCGGGTCCTGCGGGATCTGCTGGTACGGGCGCCCTTGCCGGCACTGGACGTTCGGACGGATTCCGCGGCTGCCGCAGCCGTCCACCGCGTCCGCCGTGCGTCTTCTCGGGCTCGCCCAAGGGCAGCCGTCAACCGTACGCGAACGACCATGCCCTGCGCATCTGCGGCGGGCGTCCCGGAATGAGTATCGGGGCCGGAGCGGGGCAGGAAGCCGACTACCCGGGAAGCCGAGCACGCCGGAGGACGCGCCATGAGTTCACCTCAGAGCTGGGGAGCCGCACATCAGGGTCCAGGTCCGGGCGGAGGCCCCTGGCCGGGCGGCGATCCGGGGAAGTGGGAGCCGGCACGGCCGCCGCGCAACGGGCTCGGCGTCGCGGCGCTCACGCTCGGGCTGGTGGGCGCGCTGCTGTTCTGGACGGTGCTGGGCGGCGTCGTACTCGGCCTGCTCGCACTGATCTTCGGCATCGTCGGCTTCCGCCGCGGCAAGCGGGGCGAGGCGACGAACGGCACGCTCGCCCTCGTCGGCGCGGTCATCGGGACCTTCGCCCTCGTCGGTTCGTCGGTCGTGCTGGTCTTCGTGGTCTCCGTGCTGAGCTCCGGGGACTACGAGGAACTGGAGAGCTGCATGCGCGGGGCGGCCACGGCGGCCCAGCAGGAGCAGTGCGAGCGGGACTTCGTGGACAGCATCAGCCCGTAGAGCGGCGGGCGGCGTCCTTGCCGGCGTCGCCGCTCTCCTGTTCGCCGTCGTACTTGCCGCTTTCGGCGGCCGCGTCGAGAGCCAGCCGGTAGCCCCGTTTGACGACGGTCTGGATCAGTTCCGGGGCGCCCAGCGACACCCGAAGCCGCGCCATGGCGGTCTCCACGGCGTGCTCGTCGGTTCCCGATCCGGGCAGTGCGCGCAGCAGTCCGGCCCGCGAGACCACCCAGCCCGGACGGCGGGCGAGTGCCCGCAGCAGCGCCATCCCCGCGGGCTGCACGGAGCGCAGCTCCCCGTCGACGACGACCGCACGCCCCCTGATCTCGACCCGGTGCCCGGCGACCGGCAGCGCCCGCACCCGGCCGGGCAGGCCGGTGCAGAGCAGCTGTACGAGGGGGCCGAGGCGGAAGCGTTCCGGCTGCACCGTCGGCACGTCGTTGTTCTCCAGCGGCATCGCCGTCACGGGGCCGACGCACGCGGCGAGCACGTCCGTGCGCATCGCCTCCAGCAGTGCCTCCCGTACGCCGAGACGTCCGGCGCGTTCCAGCAGCGACGCGGCGGCGGGCGCGCTCGTGAAGGTCAGCGCGTCGACGCCCCGGGCGAGCGTCGCGTCGATCAGACGGTCCACGGGAGCGATGTCCTCCGGCGGCATCCAGCGGTAGACCGGCACGCCTACGACCTCGGCGCCCGCCGCCCGCAGCGACTCCACGAAGCCGGGCAGCGGCTCGCCGTGCAGCTGCAGCGCGATGCGCCGCCCGTCCACGCCCTGTGCGAGCAGCCGGTCGAGCACCTCGGCCATCGACTCCGACTCCGGTGACCATGCCTCCTTCAACCCGGCCGCGCGGATCGCACCGCGCACCTTGGGGCCGCGGGCGAGCACCTCCACCTCGCCCAGACGCTCCAGCAGGTCCGGGCCGAAGCCCCAGCCCTCGGCGGCCTCGACCCAGCCGCGGAAGCCGATCGCCGTCGTCGCGATCACGGTGTCGGGGGCGTGCTCGACGAGGGCCTTGGTGGCGTCGAGGAGTTCGCTGTCGTCGGCGAGCGGGACGATACGCAGCGCGGGTGCGTGCAGCACCTCGGCGCCGCGGCGTTCCAGCAGCGCACCCAGCTCCTCCGCGCGGCGGGCGGCGGTGACGCCGACGGTGAAACCGGCGAGCGGCTTCACCTGCTGCCGCGCGCCCTGGGTGTGCCCTGGGTCCTGGGTGTACCCCGGGTCCTGCTCGGGGCGCGTGCGCCGTGATGTGCCCCGCGCGCCTCGTTCCGCCTGTTCGTGCATGTCGTTCTCGCTCCGCCCCTGCTCGTACCGAGTACCGAGCCTGTCAACAGCGGATGACGGGCTCGGTACTCCGGGGTTTCCCGGTTGTTACGCCGGGGGGCTCACACCCCTCACACCTCGGCGTATGCGGCAGGCTTCCGCTGCTGCCCCGGCGCCGCCGGTCCGCTGTCCGCCGTGCCCTCCGGCCCGCCCCTCGGCGCTGCCGGACGCCGCAGATACACGGCCCAGGTGACCGCGCAGCACACTCCGTAGAAGGCCAGGAAGGTGAGGTATGCCGCCGTTCCTGTCCCCACCGTCTCAAACGACTGCCGGAAGGCGAGGTTGATCCCCAGCCCGCCCAGCGCTCCGATCGCGCCGATCAGGCCCATCGCCGCGCCCGAGCGCCGCCGTCCGCTCGCCGCCGCGTCCTCGCCGGTGCGGCCGGCCGCCAGCGCCTTGGCGTGGAAGATCGCCGGGATCATCTTGTACGTCGAGCCGTTGCCGATGCCGCTCATCACGAACAGCGCGGTGAAGCCCGCCAGGAAGAACGGCAGCGACTCGCGCAGCGACGCCACCACGACGACGAGCGTCGCCCCGCCCATGGCCGCGAAGTTCCACAGCGTGATCCGCGCCCCGCCGAAGCGGTCGGCGAGCTGCCCGCCCAGCGGCCGTACGAGCGAACCCAGCAGCGGCCCGAGGAAGGTGAGCGACGCGGCCTGCAGCGGCGTGCGGGCGAACTGCGTCTGGAGCACCAGCCCGAAGGCGAAGCTGTAGCCGATGAACGAGCCGAAGGTGCCGATGTAGAGGAAGGACATGATCCAGGTGTGCGCGTCCCGCATCGCCTCCCGGGCGGCGCCGGTGTCGTTGCGTACGGGCCCGAGGTTGTCCATCCAGCGTGCGGAGCAGACTACGGCGAGCACGATCAGCGGGATGTAGACGCTCAGCAGGACGCGCGGATGGCCGGCGCCGGCGGTGGCGATCACGGCGAGCCCCGCGAGCTGCACGACGGGCACGCCGATGTTGCCGCCGCCCGCATTGACGCCGAGGGCCCAGCCCTTGCGGCGCAGCGGGAAGAAGGAGTTGATGTTGGTCATGGACGAGGCGAAGTTGCCGCCGCCGACGCCGGTGAGCAGTGCCACCGCCATGAAGGTCGAGTAGGACGTGCCGGGTTCCATCACCAGCCACGCCGCCGCCGTCGGGAGCAGCAGCATGCCCGCGCTGATCACCGTCCAGTTGCGGCCGCCGAAGCGGGCGACGGCGAAGGTGTACGGCACGCGGCACACCGCGCCGACCAGCGTCGCCATGGCGACCAGCAGGAACTTGCCCGACGGGTCGACGCCGTACTCGGGGCCCATGAACAGCACCAGGACCGACCACAGTGTCCAGACGGAGAAGCCGATGTGCTCGGAGAAGACGGAGAGCAGGAGGTTGCGGTGGGCGACGCGTTCGCCGCTCTCCCGCCAGAACGTCTCGTCCTCGGGCTCCCAGCGCTCGATCCAGCGGCCCTTCCGGGGTGTGTCCGGTGTGCTGCCGGTCTCGTGTGTGCTGCCGGGCGCAGCGGTCGCACGGGTCGCGGGTGTCATGGCGCCTCCACAGTTCTCCGGGTGTCGCACCCGAAGCTAGGGATGCCGCGTTTCGGTGCCGTGCTGCGAGGTGTCGCGCAGGAAACCTTGCGCTCACCTGCCGCTGTCGGCGCCGGTGAGAGACGGTGCGGGTACGCCGCCCGCCTCGGGGGCGGCCGCCGGGGGCGTCTTCGTACGGGGCCACAGCCGCGCCCGTCGGCGCGCGGCCACGTCCTCCGCCCATCCGAACGCCGCGATCAGCAGCGCCACCAGCGGCCAGACGGCCAGGAACATCAGCACGCCGTACGAGCTCTCCAGCGCTCCCGACAGCCCTTGCGAATCCGCTACAGCCGGAACGCGCCACAGCAGGTCCAGCAGCGGCACCGTCGCGATCAGCGCCGGCTGGTGCCACAGATAGAGGGTGACGGCACGGGAGTTGGCCAGCGTGACGGGACGCTCCAGCCGGCCGAGCGGCCCCGGCAGCCGGTTCCAGGACGGGCTGATCCGGAGCAGCAGCAGACAGAAGCCGAACGACCAGAGGGCCTGGCCGAGCGGGATGTCGTTGAGGTCCCAGCCGTCCTCGCCGGGGTGGCCGCCGGCCCACCACAGGCCGGCCGCCATCGCCAAGGGGGCGGCGAGCGCGACGGCGTACGCGGGGACGCGCCGCAGCAGTCCGTCGTGGTGCGCGAAGCCGAGCAGCCAGCAGGAGCCGTACACCGCGAAGTCGGTGACGGCCTCGCCCGTCTCGCCGGGGACGCGCACCAGCCCGGTACCGAGGACGGCGGTGAGCGCGAGCGGCGTGAGCAGCGTCACCCACGGCAGCCGCCGGAAGGCGCGCAGCAGCAGCGGCGAGGCCAGCACGAACCACAGGTAGGCGCGCAGATACCACAGCGGCCCGGCCGCCTCCATCGCCCAACTGACGTCCAGCAGGCCGCCGTCGGCGCCGATCTGCTCCGGGTACGGCGGGCTGCCGAGCGGCACGATCCAGCAGAGGAGGCGCAGCCAGCCGCCCGCACCGCCTTGGCCCGGCCGCCATCCCTGCACGAAGAGCACCGTCAGCAGCACGGCACCGTACAGCCACAGCGGCAGCAGCAGCCTCCGTGCCCTGCCGCGTACGACTCCGAGGGCGGTTCCGGCGGGCCGTCCCAGTGACCGCGCCATAAGGGAACCGGCGAGCGCGAACATCACGCCCATGGACGGGAAGAGGAACGTCAGCCACGCCCAGCTGAAGGTGTGGTACACGACGACGCGCACCAGGGCGACGGCCCGCAGCAGGTCCAGATAGCGGTCGCGTACGGGCGCGGAGGCGGCGGTGGTGACGGAGCCGGCGGACGGGGGCGCGTGCACGGGCGCGGGCCCGGACGGCGGGGCGCCCGGTGGCGCACCGGACGTCCGCCGGTGCGCGGCGCGGTGGTTGCTCATCCGACGGAGCTCTTCTCCCGCGTTCCCCGCTCCCCCACCGCCTGCGCCGGGGCCGCCACGGGCGCCGCGGGCGCCACGGCCGACGCCGTGGCCGGTGCGCCCGCCGCCACGGGCGCCGCGCTCATCAGCCCCGTACGGCGCAGCTTCTGCCACCGCAGCCGTCCGCCGGTCAGCGCAGTGATCCACGACTGCATCAGCACCACGTACATCAACTGCCTGTACAGCAGCTGTTGCAGCGGCAGTGTCAGCAGCGGCGCCAGACGCTCGCGGTCCAGCCGGAACGCGTACGCCGCGCACAGCCCTTGCACCACCAGCACTGCCAGCCATGCGCCCGCAGTCTTCAGCGTCGGCCCGAAGACCAGCCCGTAGACGAGGAAGACGTCGATCAGCGGCGCCAGCAGCGGCGCCAGCACCGTGAACATCGAGACCAGCGGCAGTCCCACCCGTCCGAAGCGCCCCGACGGGCCGCGCTCCAGCACCGCGCGCCGGTGCTTCCAGATCGCCTGCATGGTGCCGTAGCTCCAGCGGTAACGCTGCGACCACAGCTGCTTGACCGTCCCGGGCGCCTCCGTCCAGGCGCGCGCCCGCTCCTCGTACACCACGCGCCAGCCGTCGCGATGGAGCGCCATCGTTACGTCGGTGTCCTCGGCGAGCGTGTCGTCGCTCATGCCGCCGACGCGCTCAAGTGCCGTACGCCGGAAGGCTCCGACGGCGCCGGGGATGGTGGGCATGCAGCGCAGCACGTCGTACATGCGGCGGTCGAGGTTGAAGCCCATCACGTACTCGATGTGCTGCCACGCGCCGATCAGCCTGCGGCGGTTGCCCACCTTGGCGTTGCCTGCGACGGCGCCCACGCGCGGATCGGCGAAGGGCTGGACGAGCTCGCGCACCGTCGAGGGTTCGAAGACGGTGTCGCCGTCCATCATCACGATCAGGTCGTACGAGGCGTGCCGCAGGCCGTTGTTGAGGGCGGAGGGCTTGCCCGAGTTCGCCTGGCGCAGCACGCGCACGCCCGGCAGGCCGAGCGCCTCGACGATGCCGGCGGTGCCGTCCGTCGAGCCGTCGTCGACGACGATCACTTCGAGCGGGTGGTCGCTGGCGGCGAGTGAGAGCACGGTGTCCGCGATGCACTCGCGCTCGTTGTACGCGGGCACCAGCACGGTGACGGGCTTCGTGGCGGGATCCGCGGCGGGATCCGTGACCGCCCGCGGTTCACCGCCGGGCGGTCCGCGCCGCCGTACGCGCCGCACATGCACCGTCGACAGCACGAGCATCAGCACGAACCGCGCGACGACCAGGACGCCGACCGCGATCAGCGCCACCACGAGCACACCCATCGCGTTGTCGGACACTCCGACCGCCGCGACGAAGGCGCGGCCCTTCCACAAGTCCGGCCCGTGCTGCGCCGAGTGCGGGCTCGGAGCCCCCAACGCCTCGGTCAGCCGCGGGAATTCGTAACCCTGCGCCTGCAGATCCGGCAGCATCCGGTCCAGCGCCGCCACCGTCTGCGAACGGTCGCCCCCGGCGTCGTGCATCAGCACGACCGCGCCCTTGCCGGGCTGTTGAGGCGTGGCGCGCCGCACGATCTCGTCCACGCCGGGACGCGCCCAGTCCTTGCTGTCGGTGTCGATGAACGCGGTGATGTAGCCCTGGCTCGCGACCTCACGGATGACCGGCCACGACTTGTCGTCGAGCGCATCGGCGGTGGAGGAGTAAGGCGGCCGGAACAACGAAGTGTGCACGCCCGCCGCGCCCGCCAACGCGAGCTGGCTCTGGGCGAGTTCACGCTGGACGCGGGAGGAGGACTGGTAGGAGAGATCGGGGTGGTTGAAGGTGTGCAGCCCGACCTCGTGGCCCTCCTCCACCATCCGCCGGACCAGTTCCGGGTAGCGGGCGGTCATGGTCCCGGTGACGAAGAAGACGGCGTGCGCGTCGTGTTCGGCGAGCTCGTCGAGGACCTTCGGCGTCCACTCCGGGTCGGGGCCGTCGTCGAAGGTGAGCACGATCTTGTGGTCCGGCACCCGGTGGCTGACCGGCCGCTCGCCGCGTGCGTCGAGCACGGGCCCTCCGGAGAGGACCTTCTCCGGTACGTCGCCGGTGGGGGCAGGGGGCCGTACGCGGTGGTCGGCGAGGAATTCGCTGTGCACGTAGCCGCGCAGCAGCAGCATCACCACGACGACGACGAGCAGCACCGAGGGGAGCAGGTAACGCAGCGGCAGCCGCCGCCTCTTGGTCGGGGCGGCGGCTGCGTTCCGGTGCCTCACTCGGCACCTGCCGCCGTGGCACTGCTCGTACGGCTGCCGCCGCCGAGCCCGTCGAGGATCTGGTCCAGGATGCCGCCCTGCGGCGAGGGGTCCGGGGACCCTGAGGATTCCGAGGGGCTCGGTTCGGGTTCGGTGGGTGCGCCGCCGCCGGTGGAGCCTGCGGAACCAGAACCGGAGCCCGAGCCCCCGCCGTTCGCGGGCTCGGCGGGCGGTTTCGCGCTGGACGTGCCGCCCTGGCCATCGTTCTTTCCGTCCGTGCCATCGCTCTTGGGGGCGCCTTGTGCCGGCGCCTTCTTCGCGGACGAACGGGCAGCGGGTGAGCTCTCCGACGAACTCCCCGGCGTACGCGCCCCGTTGGCGCCGGGTGCGCCCGGCGTTGCGGACCCGCCGGGACTCGGCTCGCCGGAGCGGCTCGCCACCGCCCCCGGGAGCTGCCTGTGCGCGTCGTCGCCCCGCTCCGGAACGACGCGGGCAGCGCCGCGCCTGTCGTTGCCGTCGCCCGGGATCAGCACCCCCCAAGGTGCCTCGGAGTTCCCCCCGATCACACTCACCGCCACGACCAGTGCGTAGCCGCCGCCGAGCGTCCCCAAGGCCAGGCCGAGCCGACGCCAAGTGCGGCGCCGCCCACCGCTGTTGTCCACGAAGACGGGTACTGCGCCGTCGTCCGGCTGTCCCTCTGATTCAGTTGCCATGTCACCTCCGCGCGCTCCCCCAAAATCGGGTGAGCACGCCCCCTCCTAGTTGAAGGAGAAAATGTAGCGCAGATGTGAAGGCAGAAATGTGATTAGTCGGGTTTTTTGCCTACTCATTGGACAACTCGGTGACAAGCCTGTTACAGGCCGAACTCGATCCACACGATCTTGCCCGGGTCCCGCCGCTCGACGCCGCACTTGTCCGCCGGCTCCGCGACGAGCCTCAGCCCGCGCCCGCCCGCCTCCAACTCGTCCTCCCCGTCCGGGATTTGCGGCCACCCCGGCCCGCTGTCGTGCACCTCGACCCGGCACAGCCCGCCGGCGACCCGGAACCTGCGCATGCTGGAGCACAACGGCCTCGTCGAGCGGAAGGCAAGCTCCACCCGTACCCGACCAGAACGCCGAGCGCGGAGCCCGGAAATGACGTCGCCCTCGTGCGGGTACGGCAATAGCCTTCGCTGCTGTGAGCACTGTGCAGCGGATTCATGACGTCCTTGTCCTGATGTGCGCCCGCGAGGGCGAGACCATCGGCAGCGAAGGCGACGTGCTGGATTGCATCGGAGATGCGTGGTACCAGGGTGCTCATTGGGTCGTCATTCCGGCCGAGCGGCTGGACGAAGCGTTCTTCAGTCTGCGCACGCGGATCGCCGGGGAGATCATCCAGAAGTTCGCCAACTATCGCCTCGGTGTCGCGATTCTCGGCGACATCTCCCGTCACACGGAGGCCAGCCCGGCTCTGCGGGACTTCGTGCGGGAGTGCAATCAGGGCCGCCAGACGTGGTTCCTGAGCGACATCCAGGCGCTGCGGAGGCGCCTGAGCACCTGAGGCCGCCTCATCGAGGGAACCGGGCCCGAAGCGTTCACTGGGCATCCGTACGATCGGGGACTGCGAAGGCGCACATCAGCTTGACGGAGGAGAGCATCCGGCATGGCCATCATCCACCACACCACCGTCAAGCCGACCAAGCTCGAACTGCTCGCCTCGTGGCTTCCCTCCCGTGCGTGGTACCGCGGCGGCACGGGCGAACCGGAGTTGGCCAAGGCGGGCGGCTTCCGGTTGGACGATCCGGAGGGTGAGGTGGGGATCGAGTTCATGGTGGTCACCGACACCTCCGGCGCCACGCCGGTCACGTATCTGGTGCCGCTCACCTATCGCGGCGCCCCGCTCGACGGGGCGGACCACGCCCTCATCGGCACCATGG
Source organism: Streptomyces sp. DSM 116795 (assembly GCF_055792905.1). Taxonomy (NCBI): domain Bacteria; kingdom Bacillati; phylum Actinomycetota; class Actinomycetes; order Kitasatosporales; family Streptomycetaceae; genus Streptomyces; species Streptomyces sp. DSM 116795. The sequence continues at coordinate 4,879,860 of NZ_CM147707.1, read as the reverse complement.
AGCACGGAGTGCTCGGGCCGCGCTGGGCCTACGACGGTTGCCACGACCCGGTGCTGGTCGGCCAGTTGGTCGCCCTGATCGAGGGCCGGGCCGAGGCGCAGGCCCAGAGCATCACCGACACCCCGGACCGGGAGATCACCCGCTTCAGCACAGGTGACGGGACGCATGCGGACTTCACCGCCGCCCCCGCGGCAACCGACGATCAAGAGGGCACCGAGCTGGACCTCCTCCCGCACGGCAGCACCCTCCGTCTGCACCGGGTGCTGCAGCCCGCACCGGACGACCCGCCGCAGCTTCGGCAAGGAGCGCGCGGCCACGTCGCGGGTCCCTGGCAGATGCCGGACGGCAGCCGCGCACGCGCACTGTTCGCCGTACTGCGCTCAAGGCCTGACGCCCGGTGAGTCGGCACCGGCACGCATACGCGCACTTAGGCACGGTCGGCACCCAGGGCACGATCGGCCGGTTGTGAGCCGGCGAGGCTGAATTCGAGCCAGGCGCATAGACGCCGAAGCAGGGCGCGGACGGACGAAGTCGAAGGTCTGGAGCTGCGCAGACATCACGATCCGGATCCGATCAGGACGTGCGGCCTCGGATTCCCTCGCCAGTACGCGCCGCGCCTTCCTAGGCTCCAGCAGCCCCACCCTGAGCTTCAGCTTCTCCAACCCGAAATGTGGCCACGTACGCGGCATGAGCCGGCGTCGCTTGCGGTCGCTTCCCAGCACAGGGAGTAAGAAATGTTCGCCCTGACCGTCCCAACCATGCTCACCTTCGGAGTCTTTCTGATCGCGATGGTCATGGTCGGCGTGATGACGCACGGAGAAACGGCCACGTTCGACGACTTCACCGTCGGCAGCCGTCAACTCAGCGCCCCGGCAGCGGCCCTGTCCGCCGGAGCAGCCGACATGTCCGGCTGGCTGTTTCTGGGCCTGCCCGGCGCCGTGTACGCGGCCGGGATCGGTGCCACGTGGATCGCCGTCGGCCTGATCATCGGCACCTATCTCAACTGGCGTCTTGTCGCACCCCGTTTGCGCGTCTACACCGAGCGGGTCGGTGCCGTGACCCTGCCGTCGTACCTGGAGAAACGTTTCGAAGACCGGAGCAGGGTGATACGGCTCCTCTCGGCCACCGTCACCGTCGTGTTCTTCACCGTCTACGTCGCCAGCGGGCTGGTCGCCTGCGGTCTCCTGGCCGACGAGATATTCGGCGCCGGCTTCGAGTTGGGACTCACCGTCTTCGCCGTGGTGATCGTCATCTACACAATCCTCGGCGGCTTCCGGGCCCTGAGCATCAGCCACTCCATACAGGGCACGCTGATGTTCCTCACGGCGGTCACTCTCCCCACGATCGCCGTCTGGAAGCTCGGCGGTTTCGACGCCCTGCAGAGTCAACTCACCGCCGCGGCCCCTGCACTGCTCGACCCTGGGACCAAGGCGTCCTTCGCCGACAAGACGTGGACGGCGGGCGAGCCGCTCGGGGCCGTCGGATTGATCTCACTGCTCGCCTGGGGGCTCGGCTACTTCGGCCAGCCCCACATCCTGACCCGCTTCATGAGTATCCGCAGCACACGGGAGATACCGCTGGCCCGCCGTCTGGGCGTGGGCTGGGTGACCGCCGTCCTGGTGGGCGCGTCCCTCATCGGGCTTGCCGGGATCGCCGCGCTCGACAAGCCGCTGGGCAACCCGGAGACGGTCGTCATCAAGCTCTCCGCGGACCTGACCTCGCCCTGGATCGCGGCGCTCCTGCTGGTGGCCGTGCTGGCCGCGATCAAGTCCACGGCGGACAGCCAGCTGCTGGTCTCGGCCACGTCCCTCACGGAGGACCTCTGCCGTGCGTTCCTCAAGCGGCAGCCCTCCGACGGGTTTCTGCTGATGATCGGGCGTCTGAGCGTGCTGGCCGTGGCGCTGGTGGCCTATGTGATCGCGCTGAGCGGCGGCGCAGTGCTCGACATCGTCGCGTACGCATGGGCGGGATTCGGCGCGGCCTTCGGTCCGGTGATCCTCCTGTCGCTGTTCTGGCCGCGGATGACGGCGGCCGGAGCGAAGGCCGGAATGCTCACCGGTGCCCTCACCGTGCTCCTGTGGAAGGAGATCGACCCGCTCCTCGGGCCGCTGGAAACGGGCGTCTACGCGATGGTGCCCGGCGTCCTCACCGCCACCGCGGCCGCACTGATCTTCGGCAAGTTCGCCGGGCGTCGCCCGACGCGCGACTGGACCAGCACGGCACAGGACGACACTCCCCAGGCCGCGCCGGAAACCCGGGACCGGTCGTCCTCGTACCCCTCGTACCCCTCGTCGCCCATGGGCGGCACAGGGAGGTGACTCGGGCCGCTCAAGTGGCAGCACTGACGGCCGGGCAAGTGCGAGGCCCCGTCGGTCGGTTCCGACGGGGCCTCCCGCACGCCGTAGGCCTACCGCGCCGGGACGGCACGCGCAGGCGTCCGCAGCGAAAAACCGCTGGCCGGATTCCGGGCCGGGCGCCAGGCTGGCGCAATGCCCGACTCCGCCGCACCCAGCGACCACCGGCATGACGGCAGTTCGCCCGGGGACGGCGGACCTCTCCTCGGGCTGACGGGTCACACGCTGATCGCACACCCGACGACCGAGGCCGGCTCCCCCAGGCCCGCGCGCCGCCGGCCGCAGCGGGCGATCCCGCGCCGACTCACCCCGTACGCACGGCTGTTCGCGGTGCCGGGGGCCCGCGCCTTCACGGCGGGCAACATGCTCGCCCGGCTGCCCATGGGGATGTTCACCGTCTCCGCGGTCATCATGATCGCGACCACCCGGGGCTCGTACGCGCTGGCTGGAGTCGTGAGCGCGACCGGGCTCGCCGCGACCGCCGTCGTGGGGCCGCTGACCGCGCGGCTGATCGACCGGCACGGGCAGGCGCGTATCGCTCTGCCCGCCGCGCTGATCGCAGCCACTGGAGCGGTGTCGCTGGCAGCGTGCGTACGGTTCGGGGCGCCGGACTGGACGCTGTTCACCTCGTACGCCGCGACCGCCACGACGCCCAACACCGGCGGCATGTCCCGGGCCCGCTGGGCGCACATCTTCCGTACCGACCCCGCTGCCCGGCACACGGCCAACTCCTTCGAACAGGCCGCCGACGAGCTGTGTTTCGTGGGCGGTCCGCCCCTTGCCGCCCTCATGTGCACCGTGCTCTTCCCGGAAGCGGGGACGCTGGCCGGAGCCGTGCTGCTTCTGGCGGGCATGCTGATCTTCACCCGGCAACGGGGCACCGAGCCGCCGGTGGCACGGAGGACCACTGCCGATCCGGCTCCGCCGCCACTCCAACTGCCCGCGCTGCTCCCGCTGTTGGCCACGTTCCTGTGCGTCGGTGTCGTGTTCGGCTCGATGGAGGTCGCGACGATCGCCTTCGCCGACGGGCGGGGGCAACAAGGGGCGGCGGGCGTCGTGCTCGCCCTCCATGCCTTGGGCTCCGCGGTGACGGGTCTCCTCATCGGCACGGCCCGGCCGCCGGCGGGCCCGATCGCGCGGCGGTTCGCGCTGTGCGTCTGCCTGATGGCCTTCCTGGCGCTCGTGTCATTCGCCGCGGCGAGCACCGGGAGCCTTCTGCTGCTCGGGGCGGCCCTGCTCGTCGCCGGCATGGCGGCGGCGCCCGCGATGGTGACGGGCATGACCCTCATCCAGGAGACCGTCCCCGCGGCGCGGCTGAACGAGGGCATGACCTGGGCCGTCACCGCCCTGCTGAGCGGCATCGCGGCGGGATCGGCGGCCGCGGGCTGGGTGGCCGAACATCTGCCGGTGCCCACAGCGTTCACGGTTCCGCCGACGGCGGCGCTCCTCGCGGCGGCCGCGGCTTCCTCCGCGCTCGTGCGGGCCCGGCCGGGGTGGGTCAAGTGGCGTGCAGAGCAGGCGAGTCGGTGACCTGTACGGCGCCCACGTGCCGTCCTCAGAGCGAGACGCGGCGGCGCGCGTCGATCCCTGAGCCGTACTTCGGGTCCCGGCCGGGGATGTGCACCTCGTGGCCGTTCGCACGGGCGAGGCAGAGCCGCAGTACGGCGTCGCCGCTGAGCTCGTGCGGCTGGAACCCCTTGGCGCCCGGAGGCAGGAACGGCCCACCCGGCGCCGCCGCGATAGTTACTCGAGCGTAACGTACCGATGGGTTACCGGTGGTACGCGCTTGCCCTTAGCGTTCCCCTCACTCCGCGAAGGAGCAGAGCGAAGGGAGCCGGCAATGCGCCAGGCGTTCAGGAATCTCCGCGCCCGTACGGTGTCCGGCCGCACCCGGCCGGCGACGGTCGCCGTCGCCGCTCTCGCCTGTCTGGCACTGCAAGCGGTACCAGCCGGGACGGCCACCGGGTCCGAGCGGCCCGACCCGCAGGACTCACGGGTCCCGGCCTTCTACGACCCGCCCGCTCAACTGCCCGACGCCGACGGTGAGTTGATCCGGACCGAGCCGCTCCCGCTCGGCCTGAGCCTGCCGGGCCCGAACGGTCCGCTGCCCGGCGAGGCGACCCGTCTGATGTACAAGTCCACTGACTCGAACGGCGATCCGGTGGCGGTGACCGGCGCCTACATCGAGCCGTCGGCCGAGTGGAAAGGCGACGGCCCGCGCCCCCTCGTAGCCCTGGCACCGGGCACGATGGGGCAGGGCGACCAGTGTGCCGCCTCGCTCGCTCTGGAGCACCCGACCAGCTTCAACGGCCGGTCCGTCTCCGTCGGTTACGAGGACGTGGCGGTCTACCGGCTACTGGCCCAAGGCGCCGCCGTGGTCGTCACCGACTACGCGGGCCTCGGTGCGACGGACCGGCTGCACACCTACGTCAACCGCCTCGACGAGGCACACGCCCTGCTGGACTCCGCCCGTGCGGCCCGCAAGCTGGACGCGGCGTCGGTCACCTCCGGCTCGCGCGTCGGCCTGTACGGCTACAGCCAGGGCGGCGGCGCGACCGCCGCAGCCGCCGAACTGCAGCCCTCGTACGCACCGGACGTGAAGCTCGCCGGCACCTATTCAGGCGCACCGCCCGCCGATCTGACCGAGGTGATGAAGGGCATCGACGGCAGTGCGCTGGCCGGTGCGCTGGGCTGGTCGATCAACGGCTTCGTCCAGTCGGACCCCTCCCTGGAGGAGATCGCGGACGAGAACATCAACACCGAAGGGAAAGCGGCCCTGCAGGATCTGTCGGCCATGTGCGTGGGCGACTCGATCTTCAGGTACGGCTTCAAGCGGAGTGAGGAGTGGACGACCAGCGGCAAGTCCATCGCCGACATCATCGCCCAGGAGCCCAAGCTTCAGGCCACGTTGGACGCCCAGCGGATCGGCTCGCGGAAACCGGCGAGCCCGGTGCGGGTGGCGACCGGCACCCAGGACGACATCGTGGGGCACGAGCAGGCACGCCGCCTCGCCGTGGAATGGTGCGGCAAGGGCGCGGACGTCACCTACAAGCCCGTCGAACTGCCCAACCTCGGCGACGGGTTGCTCACCAACCACCTCACACCGCTGATCGTCGACCAGGGCGATGCGATCTCGTGGCTCACCGACCGCCTTTCCGGCAAGTCCGCCACGTCCGACTGCGGGACCGGGTCTCAACTCAGGTCGGACATGTCGAGCACGAACCGGTAGTGGACATCGCCTCGGCGGAGGCGGGCGAGGGCGTCGTTCACCTGTGTTGAGGGGAGCAGTTCGATCTCGGCAGTGATGCCCTTGCCGGCGCAGAAGTCCAGCATGGCTGCGGTCGCGGGACGGCCCCCGCTGCCTGCGGAGCTGAGTCTCTTGCGTCCCACGAGCAGGTCCATGGTCTCCACGGTGACCGGTCCGAGGTGCCCGAGGTGGCTGAGGGTGCCGTCCATGGCGACCAGTCGCAGATACGGACCGAGGTCGTGCGGGGCGGCGATGGTGTCGATGACGACGTCGAACCGGTCCCGCGCCTCGGCCATTTGCTCCGGTTCCGTGGACACGATGAGCCCGTGGGCGCCGAGACGACGTGCGTCATCGGCCTTGTCGGGCGAACGGCTGATGACCGACGTCGTGGCGCCGAGCGCCACGGCCATCTTGACCGCGAGATGCCCCAGGCCCCCCAGCCCCGCCACGCCGACGCGGCTGCCGGGCCCGACCCCCAGAGTCTGCAGCGGTTCCCAGACGGTGACACCGGCGCAGAGCAAAGGAGCGGCGGCGGCCGGGTCCAGGCCGGCAGGAAGCGGGTAGGCGAACCAGTCGCGGACGACGTACTCGCGGGAGTACCCGCCCAGGGTGGTCGATCCGTCCAGCCGGTCGGTGCCGCCGTAGGTCAGGGTCGGGAAGGCGTGACAGAAGTTCTCCTGACCGGCCCAGCACATGGGGCACTCGCCGCACGAATCGACGATGTTGCCGATCGCGACGCGGTCACCGACGCGGAAGCGGGTGACCGCGGGCCCGGTCTCGGTGACCACGCCCGTGAACTCGTGCCCTGGCACCAGGAGATGGCCCGTTTCGCCGTCATGGTCGCGGACGGCGTGCAAGTCGGTGTGGCAGACGCCGCAGTAGTCGATCTGGACCGCGAGATCGTCGGGGCGCAGGTCGCGACGCTCCAGCGGTGTGCGCCGCAGCGTTGCCGTGGGGCCGTCCGCCTGCCAGCCGGTCGTTGTCCGCACAGCGCATCTCCTTAAACAGACTGTTCGGTCTATTAGCGTAGGCGCGGTCCACCCGCTAGGCAAACCAACCGTTCTGTCTGTTAGTGTCGCGGGCATGGCGGATCAGCCCCTGACCTCGCGCGGAGCCGCGACTTACCAGCGCATCCTTGATGTGGCCACCCGGGAATTCGCCGAGCACGGCATCGCCGGAGCGCGTATCGAGCGCATCGTGTCCGCCGCGCGCACCAACAAGGCCCAGCTCTATGCCTACTTCGGCAACAAGGACAAGCTCTTCGACGCGATCTTCTTCGGCTCGCTGGAGCGGATCACGAACGTCGTCCCCATCGACGCCGCCGACCTCGCGGACTGGGCCGTACGCCTCTACGACGAATACCTCCGCCGCCCCGACCTCATCAGGCTGGCCACCTGGGCGCGTCTGGAGCGCCGGCCGGGCGGCCACCTCGTGGAGGACCACGACCGCTGGGACGATCGCAAACTGCGGGCCATCGCCGAAGCCCAAGCCGCCGGCCGGGTGCGCCCAGGAGACCCGTTCGACGTGATGGCCATGGTCATCGCCATGTCCATGGCCTGGTCACCGGTCAGCAACGTCTATGCGGCGACCGACCAGGAACCCCCCGACGTGCACGAACAGCGCCGTTCCCTGCTCCGCGAAAGCGTCCGGCGCACTGTCGCGGCCGATTGACTGCGTCGTTCAAGCCACCGAGGCGGCGGCGCCCTGCGGGGCGGATGCCACGGCGTCCCGAGATGCATAACGGCTCGACGGGCGGGCCAGTCCGTAGTGTTCGCGCAGCGTGCGGCCGGTGTAGGCGGTGCGAAAGAGGCCGCGTTCGCGCAGGATCGGCACGACGTGCGCGGCGAACAGGTCGAAGCCCCCGGGCAGCCAGGGCGGCATGACGTTGAAGCCGTCGGCGGCCCCCTGCTCGTACCACTGCTGCAGCTGGCCGGCGACCTGCTCGGGCGTGCCGGCGATGACGCGGTGGCCCCGTGCACCCGCCAGACGGTGCAACAGCTGCCGCACGGTGGGCTGTTCGCGCTCGACGATGTCGAGGACGAGCCGGAAGCGGCTGCCGTTGCCGCGTTCGCCCTCCGTCTCGATCAGCTCCCGCGGTACGGGGCCGTCCAGCTCCTCCTGCGTCAGGCTGATGCCGAGGAGCCGGTGCAGCAGCTCCAGCGAATACTCCGGCTGTGTCAGCTCGTTGAACTCCTCGTGCAGCCGCCGCGCCGCCGCCTCCGTGGAGGCGATGAACGGGCTGATGCCGGGCAGCACCAGCAACTGCCGTGGATCACGCCCGAGTCGGGCGGCCCGATTCTTGATGTCGGCGTAGAACTCCTGGCCGCTCCGCAGCGTCTGGTGAGCGGTGAAGACCGCTTCCGCATAGCGGGCGGCGAAGGCCCGTCCGTCCTCCGAGGAACCCGCCTGTACGTAGACGGGCCTGCCCTGCGGCGGGCGGGGGATGTTGAGCGGGCCGCGCACCTTCAGCAGCGGGCCGTCGTGGTCGACGGTGTGGATGCGGTCGGTGTCCGCGAAGAGGCCACTGCGCTGGTCGGCGACGAGTGCGTCGTCCTCCCAGCTGTCCCAGAGCTTGCCGGCGGCCTCCAGGAAGTCGCGGGCGCGCTCGTACCGTTCGGCGTGTACGGGGTGAGCGTCGAGGCCGAAGTTCTGCGCGGCCTGCGGCGCCGAGGTGGTGACGATGTTCCAGCCCGCTCTGCCCTGGCTGATGTGGTCGAGCGAGGCGAAGAGCCGCGCCAGGTTGTACGGCTCGGAGTAGGTCGTGGACGCGGTGGCGATCAGGCCGATCCGCTCGGTCACTGCGGCGATGGCCGACAGCCACGTGAAGGGTTCTAGCCGGAAGCGGCTCGCGTAGCGGACGTTGTCTGCCAGGGCCGGGCCGTCGGCGAAGAAGACGCCGTCGAAGGCGACTTCCTCCGCACTGCGGGCGAGATCCTGGTAGAAGCGGACGTCCAGCAGCCGGTCCGGGTCCGAAGTGCTGTGCCGCCAGGCGGCCTCGTGATGGCCGCCCGGATAGACGAACAGATTGAGGTGCAGCTCCCGCGGCTCCTCGCCGCCGTTCACCGTCATGCGGAGACCTCCGCCCTGCTGCCGGCCGCCACGCGCTCCCGGGAGGCGGGAGCCCCGCCTGCGGACCGCCCCGCCGCGTCCACTTCCGCGCCCACTTCCCCGTCCACTTCGCCGTCCACTTCGCCGCCCACTTCTCCGCCCGTCTCGACGTCCACGCCCAGCCGCGTCAGCAGCGACTCGCGCAACGCCGCGTACTGAGCCGTGCCGTGGCTGCGCGGGCCGTCCAGCTCGACGCGGACGTCCGCCGTGATGCGGCCGTCCTCCAGCACCGCGACGCGGTCGGCCAGTTCGATCGCCTCGTCCACGTCGTGCGTCACCAGCAGCACAGCCGGACGGTGCGCCTCGCACAGCTTCCGCAGCAGCTCGTGCATGCGGATGCGGGTGAGCGCGTCCAGTGCCCCGAACGGTTCGTCCGCGAGCAGGAGTTGGGGCTCCCGTACGAGGGAGCGGGCCAGCGAGACCCGCTGCTGCTCACCGCCGGACAGCTCCACGGGCCAGGCCGACTCCCGGTCGGCGAGACCGACTTCGGCGAGCGCCGCACGCCCGCGCTCGCGCGCCCCGTCACCGGTGAGGCCGAGCAGCACGTTGTCCAGGACCCGCTTCCACGGCAGCAGCCGTGCGTCCTGGAAGACGACGGAGACGTCGGCGGGCGCGCTCAGCAGGCCCTTGCCCCGCACGTTGTGGTCGAGGCCTGCCAGCGCCCGCAGCAGCGTCGACTTGCCGGATCCGCTGCGTCCGAGCAGCGCCACGAACTCGCCTGCCCTGATGTCGAGTTCGAGCCCGTCCAGGATCTTCCGATCCCCGAAGGAACGTTCCAGACCGTGGATGCGTACCGCCGTGCGTCCTTGCGCCGCTGCGCTCAGCTCGCGAGTGTCCGCCGCCATGACAGCACCTTCCTCTCCGCGTATCGCACCAGCCCGTCGGAGAGGAGGCCCAGCAGCCCGTACACGACCAGCCCGACGATGATGACCTCGGTCTGTCCGTACGTGCGTGCCAGCTCCATCATGTAGCCGAGTCCGCTGGTGGCGTTGACCTGTTCGACGACGACCAGGGCCAGCCAGGCCGCCGTCACTGCGAAGCGCATGCCGAGCAGGAAGCCGGGCAGTGCGCCGGGCAGCACGACATGGCGTATGAACTGGCTCCGCTTCAGCCGCACCGTCTCCGACAGCTCCACATAGCGGCTGTCGATGGTGCGCAGCCCGTTGTGGGTGTGGATGTAGACGGGGACGAAGACGGCGAGCGCCACGGTGATGACCTTCATCGACTCGCCGATGCCGAACCACAGCACCAGCAGCGGCACCAGCGCCAGCGAGGGCAGCGCCCGTTTCATCTGCACCGGGCCGTCGATCAGGCCCTCGCCGACGCGGCTCAGCCCGGCTGCGACCGCGAAGAACAGCCCGCCCACGGTGCCGAACAGCAGGCCCAGCAAGGCACGTTGGGCCGAGCTGGCCAGATGGCCCTGGAGCCTGCCGTCCGCGATGAGATCGCCGGCAGTGCTCACGACCGTCCACGGTGCCGACAGCAGACGGGGCTCTATGAGCCCGGCCGCGGAGCCCGCCGACCACACGGCGACGAGCAGCAGCGGGCCGAGCGCCTTGCCGAACCTGAGGGGACGGCCCGGCGCGAGGCGCGGGCCCCCTAGTGCGGGCTGCCGCCGCCACCGCACGGCGCCCGTCAGGCGCCCGAGTGTCTGTGTGCTCACGCTCACGGCTTCTCCTCCCCTGACTTGCCACCCGACTTGAGGGCGTCCGCGGCGACCGGTTCGAAGCGCCGGTCGAAGAGCGTCGCCGCGTCGAACTTCTCCTGGCCGGTCTCCCTGGCGATCAGGTCGACGGTCTTCTGATGGCGGCGGATCACCGCGTCCCAGTCGGCGGGTACGGCCGGTTCGCCGTTGTGCTTGTGCAGGTAGGCGCCGTCCGCACGGCTCAGGCCCTGGTCCTTGACCGCGTAGCCGTCGACCCACTCCTCCGGGTGCTCGTACGCCCAGAACTGCGCCCGCGCCAGAACTTGACGAACTCCCTGATGGCGGCGGCCTTCTGCGGATCGGCCACGGACTCGGTCGGCGCCCACAGATGGGAGGCGTCGTCGCGGAGCCCGTGCGGGATGGTCTTGCCGCCGTCCTTGCCGTACTTGGCCGGGTAGCGCTTGAGGTTGACCGCGCCGAGCGGTGCCGCGTCGACCTGGCGCTCGCCGAGTGCGGTCGAGTAGACGTCGCCGGTGCTGGGCATCTCGACGAGCTTCACGTCGTCCTTCTCCAGCCCCGCCTTGGCCAGGATGCGCAGTACGAGGGCGCCCTGCGCCTGCCCGGGGCTGAATGCGATCTTCTTCCCGCGCAGATCCTTCAGCGAGTCGATGCCGGCACCGGGCGCGATTCCCAGCCGGTAGATCGGATTCCGCGCGGGGTCCTTGCGTACCTCCGCCGCGACGAGTTTCGTGTCAAGGCCCGTCCAGTGCGCGTGAATCGACGGCACTTCCGCAGACGCGCACAGATCCAGCGAATGCGCGCGGAATGCCTCGGAGCACTGCGGACCGCCGCTGATATTCGCCCACTTCACCTTGAACGGCAGTTTCTTCGCGGCTCCTGAGAGCTTCAGTATCACGCGGTCCTCGGGCGCACCGATCGTGAGCGTCGTCTTCGGGGAGACCTTGGGGATCTCCGTCTTCGCGAGCTTCGCGTCGCTGGTGCCGCCCGTGTCCTGCTGCGCGCAACTCACCAGCAGCGCAGGAGCGGTGAGGGCGAGGAGAAGCGCGGAAGTCCTGGTCGGGAGCCATCGGCGGGCGTACGTACGGTGGCGGGTCCGGTGCTGGTCAGGGGCGTGCCTGGGCATGTTCGTGTCCCGGTTCGTTCAAGGGCGGGGGTTGTACGGGCATGCGCCACCGGACCGCCCTGCGGGAATCGCAACGGGGCGGCCGAACGGCGCAGATAAAGAAGTGAGAACGGGAATGGGGGGCGCGGGACGGCGTTTGCCGCGTTTGCGCGCCGGGGGAGAGAACTCAGCTACACAGGGCGGATGCGACGCGCCGGAAATCCACGGAGCGGCGCTGAGTGAAGCCGGGGAAGTTGAGCATGCCGACGAAGCTAACGACACCCCGTACCGGGGTCAACAGCCCGCAGCCGCAAGGCAGAAAGTGCAATACGGGCTTCGCGTCCCTGCCATTGCGGTGTTACACGGGGAAACACCCACGGAAGTCGGGGGCGCGGGTGGCGCGGGTGGCTTGGGGAGCCGTTGGGCAGCCGGCCGCGCCGGAACTTCGCCTTCGAGGACGTACCGCCGGCATCTACGGGGTGTACCGGCTCCCCGTCACCTGGGAAGCGAGCTGCTGAAGGCGTCCGATGCCTCACCGACGGCTGTCGTGAACCGGCGGCGGCACATAGTGCTTGGGCGAGTTCCGCTCCTCCGGCAGCGGCGAGTTCCGTACCGGCGACTCCACTTGGGGGGCGCCGGCCGGCCGCAGCCCGGCAGCGCGCTGCCATCCGGCCCGCGCCCGCGGGTGGTAGCGGTACCTGAACGGCACCAGCCGCCAAGCATGATGGACGAGCCGCCCGATGCGCCGCAGCCTCCGCTCGTCCCGTACGGTCCACCGGTGCCCGAGCCGCTCGCGCACCGGCGCGGGGAAGAGCCCGACCGTGAACCAGACGGTGAACCGTGCCTGCGGCCCGCGCAGCGCACGCCAGACGGCATGCGGCATCCAGGAGAGCGCCGGCGGCCTGGCGATGAGGCGGATGTCGAGCACGTCGCGCGCCAGCTGATTGTCCTCCAGCACCTCGCGCGCCATCCGGTCCCAGTACGCCTGGAATTCGGGCCAGCTCTCCGGCACGGGCCGCATGCTCATCCCGTACAGCCGCCACCAGCGCACGTGTTCGTCGAAGAGCTGCCGCTTCTCGTCCTCGCTCAGGCCGGGTCCGAAACGGTCGGCGACGAGCAGCGTGAGCATGAAGAAGGTGGAGTGTGCCCAGTAGAAGGTGTCCGGGTCGAGCGCGTGGTACGGACGTCCCTGCCCGTCGACGCCCTTGATCGTGTTGTGGTATCCGCGCACTTGACGGGCGGTCTCGACGGCGCGCGGACCGTCGTAGACGACGCCGCCGATCGGATACAGCGAACGGAACAGCCGCTGCCAGCGCTCCTCGAAGAACCGGGAGTGCTCGGCGACTCCGGCGCCCAGCCCGGGGTGCATGTTCTGCATCGCGCCCGCCCAGGGGGCGAGCAGCACTCCGCGCCAGTCGCCGAAGTACTTCCACGTCAGCGAGTCAGGGCCCAGCGGCTCCTGGCCGGCGGGGCCGGGCCTGGCATCCGGTTGCTGCTCCACACCCCGGCTCCTTCCCGCTACGGGCCTGCGCGAGTCACCGGCCGGCGGCCAGTCACTCGCCGGCGGCACCCGCGGAGGCCGCTGCGCCGATCGCGGCACCGGTTGCGATCTGCATGTCGTCCAGCGCCTTCTTCAGTGCGGGACCGGCCTCGCCTGCACGCTCCGTCAGCGCCTTGATGCGCTTCTTGTGCTCGCGCCGGTCCTTGCCCGAAGTGACGGTGGGCAGCCGGCCCACCGCGGCCAGCGCGGTCAGCGCGGCCTGCCGGGTGCTGAACTCCTCCACGGGGCGCCCGCTGGTCAGCGTCTCTACGGCTTCCGCACGCAGGCGCTTCACCGAGGCGGTGTCCTTCACGGCGATCCCGTCGTAGCGCCAGGTGCGCCGTTCGATACGGATGGCGCGCTCGCGTTCGAGTTGCTGCTCCACTGCCTGGAAGCACTGCTTGCGCTTCAGCTGCACCAGCGCCTTCCACTTGCGGGGCTTGTCCGCCGCTATCGCGCGCAGCGCCTCGTCGAGCACCGGATCGCCGGTACGCCGGTCGCCGACCGTGCGGGCCTTGCCGCCCTCATCGGTGAGGCAGCCGCGATCGGTCAACTCGACGAGCACAGCGGCGCGGAGCACGTTGCCCAGCACGTCCCGCTTAGTGAGCTTCTCCTTCTCCATGTCGCACGCGAGCAGGTACAACTCGGCGGGGAGGCTGCGCTGGTCCCCCGGATTCTTGTCCTTACGGTCCATGCCCCCATCACAGCACGGGAGGGCGGGACGACTTAAGCCCCGGTGACGGGCTTTGTTGGGGCGCGCCGTGTTCGCTTCGGGTGTGTTCGTGGTGCCGGGGGCGGGCCGTTCCGGCGGCGTCCGGTTCCGCGACGGGTTCGCCTCCGGGGGGTGCGTGGTGCCGGGGGCGGGCCGTTCCGGCGGCGGCTCCGGGAAGGCATGATTTTCCTCCCTGTGCCGTTACGGGCCTTTGTTCTGGCTCTCATGTGCCGGTCCGCAAATCCTGCTTGAGTTTCCCGGAACCACCACCTCCACGTCCCCCCCTCCCGTGCGTCGGCGGCTCTCCCCCGGTGGGAGTCACCTCGTCCGTCCCCGGCCGGGCTCCCGGATGGTTGTGAGTCCCCAACAGGCCCCTGACCAGGGCTGGTTGACGGTCTAAGGCACTCGCAAGAGTTGGCGAAGTCCAACACACGGTGCAGCGGTGGCAGCCGCGAGGGTGCAGAAACGGCGCGCAACCCCGAGGGGGTCGCCGGGGGCGAAGCCCCCGCAGGGGGTGCCGGGGGCGAAGCCCCCGCAAAGGGGGTGCGGGTGGCGGAGCCCCCGCACTGCGCGGCGGAGCCGCGCAAAAACACGACGAGGGTGACCCGGTCCGCGCTTTCCGCGGACACAGATCACCCTCACCCGAGTGGAGATGGCGGGAATCGAACCCGCGTCCAACGGTGCAAAAGAAGGGCTTCTCCGAGCGCAGTCCACTTCGATTTTCTCGGCCCCGGAGATCACGTGGACAAGTCTCCGACGGGCCCAGTCACTGTTTGATGTCCCGGCAGACCCCGTGACCGGGCCTGCGCGGTGAGTCCCCTAGCTGATGCCAGGATCCGGGTCGGGAACGCACCCGGGCTGACACTTCACACTCGCTGCTTAGGCAGCGAGGGCGAAGGAATCGCGCTTCTGATTGGCGATTATTTTTTTGCGGCACATGGTTAACGAGATCATTGCCGCGTTCCTCGGCTCGCTTCACCTGCTTCGACATCCGCTGTCGAAACCGATCATCCCCATGTTGAGTTGACAACCCACAGCGCTTACAGGGCCCTCGCGGGCGGCGCGCTGTGACCATGGTACGTGACCTGGCCACACCACGGCCAACCGTATTGCGCGCATCGGTATTCCCACCCGCAGCACAACCGTAAGGTTTCCTTACAGTCAGCGCCTACGCGCTGTGCTCAGACCTTCACCCGCTGCCGCCGTCGTGCCGCGGCCATCGCCCGGTCCGACTCGCGCCGGTCCTGCCGCTCACGCAGCGCGTGCCGCTTGTCGTACTCCTTCTTGCCCTTGGCCAGCGCGATCTCGACCTTGGCCCGCCCGTTCAGGAAGTACAGCTGGAGCGGCACAAGCGTGTGACCCGTCTCCTGGGTCTTGCCGATCAGCTTGTCGATCTCGTAGCGGTGCAGCAGCAGCTTCCGCTTCCGCCTGGCCGTGTGGTTCGTCCACGTGCCCTGTGCGTATTCGGGGATGTGCACGTTGTGCAGCCAGGCCTCGCCGCCGTCGAGCTGGGCGAAGCCGTCGGCCAGCGAAGCACGGCCCTGCCGCAGGGACTTGACCTCCGTACCGGTGAGCGCGATGCCGCACTCGTAGGTGTCGAGGATGTGGTAGTCGTGCCGCGCCTTCTTGTTCTGCGCGATGAGCTTACGGGCGCCCCTCGCGTCCTTGGCCTTCTTGGCCTTGGCCTTGTTCTTGTTCTCGTCCTTCTTCGACATAGCCCGGCCATTCTCCCACTACGACCGGGTCTCCAGGCCACTCAATACTGTGCGGGCCCGCTCCGAGGCGTCCCCCGGGGAGTCGACCGGCAGGTCCGGGGTGATGCCCTCCCCGTCCAGCGAGCGGCCCGAGGGTGTTGCGTAGTGGCCGACGGTGAGCTCAGCGACGGAGCCGTCGGGGAGCTCCCGGGGCATCTGGACGGAGCCCTTGCCGAAGGTGCGGGAGCCGACGACGACGGCCCGTCCGCGGTCCTGCAGCGCTCCGGTCACCAGCTCCGCGGCGCTCATCGTGCCGCCGTCCACGAGTACGACCAGCGGCGGCGCCGCCCGGCCGTTCGCCGAGGCGCCGTGACGGCTGTCGGCGTAGAGGGCGCGCTGGCTGCCGTGCTCTTCGTACGTGGCGACGAGGCCGCCCTCCAGGAAGACGGAGGCCGCGGTGACCGCCTCGTCGACCAGGCCGCCGGAGTTGCCGCGCAGATCGAGCACGACGCCGGAACCCGACGGGGCGTGCCGGGCGACCGCTTCGCGCACCTGCTCGGCGGAACCCTTGGTGAAGGAGGTGACCTTGATACGGGTGACGCCGCGGCCCATCCGGTCCACGGCCACCGCGTCGGTGCTCAGCTGCACCCTGCGCAGCGTCTCCTTCAACTGCCGCCCGTCGCGGTCCAGTTCGAGCTCGACGCTGCTGCCCACCGGGGACGGGTCCGCGGAACGGCCGCCGGTCTCCGAACCTCGCAGCCGGGCCACGACGTCGGTGACGGGGTGGTCGGAGACGTCCTCTCCGTCGACGGCGCGCAGCCGGTCGCCGCGCTGAACGCCCGCGCGGTGGGCGGGACTTCCCGGTGCGACCCGGGCAACGGAGACGGACGGCGTTCCCTGGGCGTCCCGTTCGCGGCGCACGGAGACGCCGACGCCGACGTACTCCCCGTCCAGGGTCCGTTGAAGCCCCTCGTACTCGCGGGCCGTATAGGCGGAGGACCAGCGGTCGCCGCTGCGGCTGACCAGATCCTCGGCCTCTTCACCGCCCGGGTCCGCGCCGTCGTCCCTGGCGCGCTCGGTGTCCTCGTACAGGCCGGCTGCTCTGCTCGTGGCGCTGCCGAGGGTGCCGTCGCCGAAGTCCGCGTTCGCGGGGGTCTCCCCCGCCGCCATGTCACGCGAGCCCGCGAAGGCCCGCACGCCGTCGCCCCATGCACCGGTGGCCGCGCCCGTCGCAAGAACGCTCGCGAAAACCAGTGCCAGACCCGCTCCGCGGCGCAGTTGCCGGGAGCTTCCCCTCCGTTTGTCGGGGGATGGGGCGGAATACCACGAGTCCGACATGCTTCGGAGTCTAGGCCAGACGAGGGGCGCCGCACGGCCCGTTGGCCGTACGGCGCCAGCGTCGTGCGTCACACCTTCAAGTACTTGCGCAGCGTGAAGAACGCGGCCACCGCAGGCATCAGGACACCCACCGCGATGAGCAACGGCAGCACCTTGAACACCGCGTCCCAGCCGATGAAGTTGATGAGTGCGATCTTCTCCGCGAGCCAGCTGTCGATGAGGAAGAACTTGCCGCCGAGGAGGAGCACGCACGCGAACCCCGCGCCGATGAGCCCGGCGATCGCCGCCTCCAGGATGAACGGCATCTGGATGTAGAAGCTGGAGGCACCCACCAGCCGCATGATCCCCGTCTCCCGTCGCCGGCTGAAGGCCGAGACTCTGACCGTGTTGACGATCAGCAGCAGGGCGACGACGAGCATCAGCCCCATCACGAACAGGGCAGCGATGTTCATGCCGTTGAGCAGATTGAAGAGGTTCTCAAGCAGGTTCCGCTGGTCCTGGACCTCCTGCACCCCTGGTCTGCCGGAGAACGCCGTCTGCAGCACCCGGTACTTGGTCGGGTCCTCGAGCTTGACCCGGTAGGACTCCTGCATCTGGTCGGGCGTGAGGGAGTCGGCGAGCGGAGAGTCCTTGAACTGCTCCTTGTAGTGCTTGTACGCCTCGTCGGCGGACTCGTGGTAGACCTTGTCGACCACGCGCAGCTTCTCCAGGTCGGTGCGGATCTGCTGCTTCTGCTGCCCGGTCACGGCGCCCTTGGCGCAGTTCGGGTCGGAGTCGGCGTCGTTCTCGTTGCACAGGTAGACCGACACCTGGACCTTGTCGTACCAGTAGCCCTTCATGGTGCTGACCTGCTCGCGCGCGAGCAGGGAACCGCCGGCCAGGGCCAGAGACAGGGCGACCGACACGATCACCGCGAAGGTCATCGTGAGATTGCGGCGGAGACCGACGCTGATCTCCGACAGTACGAACTGGGCGCGCATGGCGTCCTTTCAGTGTGTTGCCGTCTCAACTGCTCAGACTGCTCAGACTGTTCGCCCTCGGGCCCGCCGGACGCAGCGCCGGCGGCCGCCCGCCGGCTGCTCAGTGCTGGTAGCCGTAGACACCGCGCGTCTGGTCACGCACGAGCCGGCCGCGCTCCAGCTCGACGACACGCTTTCGCATCTGGTCGACGATCTGCTGGTCGTGCGTGGCCATCACCACTGTCGTACCGGTCCGGTTGATCCGGTCCAGCAGCTTCATGATTCCGACGGAGGTCTGCGGGTCCAGGTTGCCGGTCGGCTCGTCGGCGATGAGCAGCATCGGACGGTTCGCGAACGCGCGGGCGATTGCCACGCGTTGCTGCTCGCCGCCGGAGAGCTCCCCCGGCATCCGGTCGTCCTTGCCGCCGAGGCCCACCAGGTCGAGCACCTCCGGGACCGTCTTGCGGATCTGGACGCGGGACTTGCCGATGACCTCCAGCGCGAACGCGACGTTCTCACCGACCGTCTTGTTGGCCAGCAGCCTGAAGTCCTGGAAGACCGTCCCGAGCTGGCGGCGCATCTGCGGCACCTTCCAGTTGGACAGCCGCGCGAGGTCCTTGCCCAGTACGTGCACCTGCCCGGTGCTGGCGCGCTCCTCGCGGAGGATCAGCCGGAGGAAGGTGGACTTGCCGGAGCCGGACGAGCCCACCAGGAAGACGAACTCGCCGCGCTCGACGTCCAGCGAGACATCGTGCAGCGCCGGGCGGTTCTGCTTCGGGTAGGACTTGGAGACGCTGTCGAATCGGATCACGGATACACCATGTCGGCCTGGGGTAGGGGCAGCGGAAGCCGGGGTGCGGCTCCCAGGGCACTCTCTCTCCCCCTGGCTTCGCCGGGGAAGGACCCCCACCGGGCTTCCGCCGGGGGACCCCGCCTGGCTTCGCCGGGGGCAGCTCCCAGCGTTGGCTGGGGGAGTGTGGCGACCTTACGCGAACCGGCCCACGGTGCGCAGTCGGCGTCCGTTGTTGGTGGGCTTGGTCACGTGCCCTTTGGGGCAAAGCGGGCATTCGCGGTCTTTCCCTCCGGCTTTCCGGGGCGGGTGGCGCCGGCGGGCGGCGGTCGGCACCGAGCCTCTGCGCACGCGCGCGGATGCTGGCACAGTGGAGTGGAGGACCGCATCCTTTGGGGAACCGATTACTCCCCGGTGTCGTTGGCAGACTGAGAGGAGTTCGCATGACATGCGACCGACTGGTGTGTGCCAACTGCGCCGGCCCCGTGAGCGAGGGCCGCTGCTCCGTGTGCCGCGCACACCGCGAGCGTCTGCACCGTGAGTCGCCGTTGGCGAGCCTCTCCCCCACCGCCCTGTTCGCGCTGCTGCTGGCCCTGCTGACCGTCGCGCTCGTGGCCCAGCGGATGGCGACGGCGTAATGGCGTGAGCGGGTCGCGACGCCGCGTGATCGCTTCCGGTCACCGTCGCCCCCCGCCCGCCTCGCACCCGTACACGTACGAGGGGCCCGGGACGCGCTGTCCGCTGCGTCCCGGGCCCCTCGCCTGTGTATCTGCGCCTGCGGACCTCAGGCAGCCGTACGGCGGTTGATCATGCGCGGCATGACGCGGAAGGCCACACCACCCGCGATCATCGTCGCGGCACCGACCAGGAGGTAGGTCGTCTCGGCGGAACCGGTGTCGGCCAGCTCCTCCTTCGGGGCCTGCGGCTGCTCGACGGGCTGGCTGCCCGAGCTGTCGGGCTGCGTCTCGCTGCCGCAGTCGACGCTGTCGTCGTTCAGGTCGCAGGTGTCGTCGCCACCGCCGGAACCGCCGATGGTGGCGGGCTCCTCGCCGCCGCCGGTGTCGCCACCGGTGTCGCCGCCCGTGTCACCACCGGTGTCGCCGCCGGTGGTGCCCTCGGAGGTGTCACCCGTGGTCTCACCGGAGGTGCCCTCGGAGGTGTCGCCCGTGGTGCCCTCGGTCTCGCCACCCTCGACAACGCCCGTGACGCCACCGTTGACGGTGCCCTCGGTGTCGCCGCCGGTGTCGCCACCGGTGGTGCCCTCGGTCTCGCCGCCGGTCTCGCCACCGGTGTCACCGCCGCTGTCGCCACCGCCGATCACACCACCGAGGAGGCCGCCGACGAGGCCGTCCTCCTGCGCCGCGGCGCTCGGGCTGGCGGCCTGCGCGGCACCCGCAGCGGTGAACGAGGCGCCGACGGCGAACACCGTGCCGGCTGCAACGCGCGCCACACGCAGCCGCGTCTTCGATTTCATCATTGGCCAACTACCCCCAGTAGTTTCAATCTTCAATGGAGCAGCTGTGTGACGGGCTGCGGAGCCTCTTGCCGGGACACGGATTCTGTCCGCTCATCACCCCCGCACGCGCCCCTGACACAGGCATGCGATCGCACAGCTTTCCCACTTTTCACACCTCAGTCAAGCGAGAACAGTGTGAATTGGCCGTTCCGCACGGCGAGTTCACGAGTGCCGTCCGAATCGTTATGCGGACGTGGCTCGTTGAGCCTCGTGATCAGCTCTCGTCCTGCTGCTCCTGCTGCTTGCGCCAGCGGATGCCTGCTTCGAGAAAGCCGTCGATATCTCCGTCGAGAACGCTCTGGGGATTGCCGACTTCATGTTCCGTCCGCAAGTCCTTCACCATTTGGTACGGGTGCAGGACGTACGAACGCATCTGGCTGCCCCAGGAGTTGCCCCCGTCCCCCTTGAGCGCGTCCATCTTCGCCTGCTCCTCCTGACGGCGGTGTGCGAGCAGACGTGACTGCATCACGCGCATGGCGGCGGCGCGGTTCTGGATCTGGGACTTCTCGTTCTGACAGGAGACGACGATGCCCGTGGGGATGTGGGTCATCCGGACCGCGGAGTCCGTGGTGTTGACCGACTGGCCGCCCGGCCCGGAGGAACGGAACACGTCGACCCGGAGCTCGTTCTCCGGGATGTCGATGTGGTCGACCTGCTCGACGACGGGCAGCACTTCGACACCCGCGAAGGACGTCTGACGGCGGCCCTGGTTGTCGAACGGCGAGATGCGCACCATGCGGTGCGTGCCCTGCTCGACGGAGAGAGTGCCGTAGGCGTAGGGCGCCTTGACGGCGAAGGTCGCGGACTTGATGCCCGCCTCCTCCGCGTAGCTGGTGTCGTAGACCTCCGTCGGATAGCCCCTGCGCTCGCTCCAGCGCAGATACATCCGCATGAGCTGCTCGGCGAAGTCCGCCGCGTCGACTCCGCCCGCCTCGGCACGCACGCTGACGACTGCCTCGCGCGGGTCGTACTCACCGGAGAGGAGGGTGCGGACCTCCAGCTCGTCGACCGACTTGCGGAGCGACTGCAGTTCGGCCTCAGCCTCGCCGCGGGCGTCCTCGTCGTTCTCGCTGCCGGCGAGTTCGAAGAGCACCTCGACGTCGTCGATCCGCGAGCGAAGCTCCTCGACTCTCCGCAGCTGGCCCTGGAGGTAGGAGAGCTTGCTGGTGACCTGCTGCGCGTTCTCCACGTCGTCCCACAGGTCGGGGGCCGCCGCCCGCTCCTCGAGCGAGGCGATGTCCGCCCTCATCCTGCCGAGGTCCATGACGGCCTCGATCGACTCCATGGTGGAGCGGAGGGACTTGAGCTCTTCGGGAAAATCGGGGATGGCCACACCTCCACCCTAACGGCTGAGGGATCCGCCCGTTCCCGGCCGGGGTCGGCGGAACACGGCCCGTACCGGGCCCGCGGCCCCGGCGGGATCGCGTCCGGGTCCGGGCGTGATCACGTCCCGGTCCGGGCGTCATCGCGTCCGGTCCGGGGCGGGACATCCGTACGGATCCAGGCCGGAGTCCGGCCGGAATCCAGGCCGGTACGGCCTGACTCTCCCGCCTGACTCCCCCACTCGCCGGTTCCGTGTCAGGGCTCGTGCGGCCGCTCGACCGCGGGCGCCGGCTGAGTGGTCTCACCGTCGCCACCGGACGCGGCCAGCCATCCGCCCAGGCCCGCCACCGCCGCGATCACCGCTGCTCCGGCGCCCAGTTTGAGACGCCGGCGGCGCTCGGCCGCCGCGGAGGCCCGGTTCCGGGCGGAGCCCGCACGCGGCTCGCCCACGGCCCGAGGTGCGCGGGCGGTGCCGTGGGCGCCGCCGGCCAGCTCGTCGGCGCCGGGCACGCGCATGCTCGTATGGGTGTCGCGGTTGGAGTCGGGGCCCGCGCCGCTGTGCACCAGCGGCACCGCGGCACGGCCCGGGCGCCCGTGTGCGCCCGTACCGTGACCGCCGCCCGGCGGCGCCGCGCGGCCGTCGTGCCCCGCGGAGACGGACGTACGGGCGTGATCACCCGAGGAGGTCCGCCCGCCGCCGTGCAGCTCGCCGGAGCCGTGGCTCTCGTGCGGGCCGTCGGAACCGCCGTACTCGTACGACTCGTAGGGCTCCTCGGGCTGTTCGTCGATGTCCAGCTGCGGCAGGCCCTCAAGATCCGGCAGCAGCTCGCGCAGCCGTCCCGCCACCTCCTCCGCGCGCAGCCGCGAGGCGGGGGCCTTGGCCAGGCACTGGTGGATCAGCAGCCACAGCTCGTCCGGGATGCCGGGCAGCGGGGCCACCGACTCGGTGACGTGGCGGCGCAGCACCGCGCCGGGGTGTCCGCCGCCGAACGGCGTGAATCCGGCGAGGAGTTCGTAGAGCACGGTGGCGAGGGCGTATATGTCGACGGAGGCGCGCGGCGGCAGGCCCTCGACGATCTCCGGCGCGAGGTAGTCGGGCGTGCCGATGATCGACGTCGCCCGCGTGGTGCGGGGCGAGTCGATCAGCTTCGCGACGCCGAAGTCCGTGAGCAGCGCGGGCGGTGCGCCGCCGGGGCCTGCCGGTGCCAGTGCGTCCAGCAGTACGTTCTCGGGCTTGACGTCCCTGTGGACGATGCCCGCCGCGTGCGCGGCCGCCAGCCCGTCCGCGACGTCCGCCGCGATCGCGACCGCGGGCTGCGGCGCGATGCGGCGGTCGTGCTCCAGCCTGGTGCGCAGATCCGTGCCGCGGACCAACTGCATGACGAGGGCGAGGTCGTTGCCGTCCACGACGAGATCGCGGACGCCGACCACGCTCGGGTGGTCGAGGCAGAGCAGGGCGCTGCGCTCCTGCACGAACCGCTCCACCAGGTCCTCGTCGGAGGCGAGGTCCTCGCGGAGGAGCTTGACCGCGACGGGGCCGTCGGGACCTTCGCCGAGCCACACCGTGCCGGCGCTGCCGCGGCCCAGGATCTGGTGAGCTGTGTAGCGACTGCCGATCTTCCGTGCCATGGCGACAAAACTACGCGGCGGAAGGGGCTTGAGGGCCCAGGAGCGCACTAACCGTCACTTTCGAGGGGGAATTCTCTCCCCGGAAGTCGACAAATCACCGAACTCGCGTACTGGAAGCGCTATTTGGGAGCGCTGTCGACCAGATTCCCGATCTCCCTGAACAGGTTCTGCACCGACTCCCAGAAATTCTTGCCCTCCTCCCACCACTGGGGAAGCGGAGTGAGATTCCACACCAGTACGGCAGCCACGACGAGAAGAAGGATCATGAACAGGCAGCCCTTGAGACAGCCGAGCCCGGGGATGTGCATCGGGTTCGCGCCGCGCTGCCGCGGCTCGCGCCGGGGCCGCGGCTCCCTGCGGGGCGGCGGCTCCGGCTCGTACCGCTGCGGTGGCGGCTGTGCGGGGCGGCGCTGCTGCCGTCCGTACTGCTCCGGGGGCGGAGCCTGACGGCGGCCGGGCGGCGGCTGCTGCGGCGGCGGGGGCTGGCGGTGCGGACGGCGGCGCAGCGGATCCATGCTCGGGTCGAGCGGCTGGACCTGCGTCTGCTCGTTGCGGTCGCGGGCCGCGCGCATCTGGCCTTCCCAGGGGTGCGGACCCTCTGGCTGCCCCGCATCCGGGGACTGCGCGGGCGGTGGCGGAGCACCGGGGACGGGCGGCATGACCTGGGTCGGGTCCGCGTTCGGTCCCTGTCCGGCCTGACCCCCGGGGCCGCCCGGACCGCCCTGGGCGCCCGGCCCCTGGGCACTGGAGTGCGGCATGTAGCTGGTGGCGGCGTTCGGGTCGTACTGGCCGCCGCCCGGGCCCTGCCCCTGGCCCGCGCCCTGCGCCTGGGCCGAGGCGGAGTGGGGCAGCATCTGGGTGGGGTCGGCGCTCCCGGCCGCCGCACCCGCGGCGGCGCCCGCGGCCGCTCCGGCGACCGCGCCGCCGGCTGCCGCGGCTCCCACGCCGCTGCCCGTGCCGGTCTCCGGCACCGGCGCGGGGGCCGGGTCGGGCGCGAGCAGCCCGGCGACACCCATCGCGGCGGCGGCCTGGTCCGGTGTGGCCTGGGCGCCGATGCCGCCCGCGACCGTACGGAGCGCGTTCGCGAGGTTCACCGCGCTGGGCCGCTCTTCCGGCTGCTTGCGCAGACACCGCTCCACGACCGTCCACAGCGGGTCGGGCATGCTCGGCGGCCGCACCGGGTCCTCACGCAGGTGGCGGTTGAGCACTTCGAGCGCGCTGCTGCCGGCGAACGGCGGCTGCCCGGTGGCCAGTTCGTACAGCAGGATGCCCGCACCGTAGATGTCGACTGCGGAGGTCTGGGGCCGGCCCTCGGCCGACTCGGGCGCCACATATGCGGGCGTGCCGACGAACTCCTGTGTACGCGTCAGCCCCGGCGAATCGGCGAGCCGCGCGATGCCGAAGTCGGTGAGCATCGGGCGCATGCCCTCGGGACCGTTCGCGAGCAGCACGTTGGCCGGTTTGAGGTCCCGGTGCACGATGCCGTCGGCGTGGCTCGCGGCGAGCGCGTCGGCGACCTGTGCGGTCACCAGGGCGGCGGCCACCGGCGAGAACGGCCCGTTCTCGCGCAGATAGCGGTGCAGGTCCGGCCCCTCGACCAGATCCATCACCAGGGCGAGCAGATCGCCCTCCACGACCAGGTCGCGCGTACGGACGATGTTGTGGTGCGTGAGCCGGAGCAGGACGGAGCGCTCCCGCAAGAAGCGCATGACCACGTCGGGATCGTTGGCCAGCTCCTCCTTGAGGACCTTGATCGCCACCGTCTCGCCGGGCTGGCCCGGCACTGCCGCCTCGGCGCCCGCCGTCTGATTCTGCCTCGCCCGCCACACGGTGCCCGTGGCGCCGCGGCCCAGCGGTTCCTCGAGCAGGTACTTGCTGCCTACAGGCCGCACGTCATGCGCTCCCTGGTGTCGTACTGCAATCCCACCCACAATAGTGCCGTCTCGCGAACGGTCGACGCCGAGTGCGAACGGATGGGCGACTTCCGGCAAAGACGCACCGGGCGCCGGGCACGGTTGCGGCCCTGCGGCGCCCGCTGCGGCTGCCGGGGCGGCCCCCGCTCGGTACACCGGCCTGCGGCGCGCGCGGGGCGCGGATCGTATCCGGCGAAGTGTCCGGGCAGGCCCTCTTGCGCACGGGAGCGCAAAATCAAGATCATTGACCGCCGCGAGCGGGACGCGATGTCAGTGACGGGTGCGAAGATGCTCGCGGCATCGACAGCACTGTGTGCGGGCGAGTGGCCCCACGGGCCGCGTGATCCGTCCGTGGCGGCGAGGATTCGGCGGCCGCGGGTGCTGTGCCGTGTGGGACATGTGTGCAGGGCGCGGAAGCGCGGCGAGGGTGACCGCCTCGCCGCATACGCAGCCGGCACACCGGTGGTCGGGACCGGGAGGGCCGATGCAGATCCGGCTGACTGTCACCCTCGGGCCGCGCGGAGGCGGCCAGGGTGCGGGTGGCGCGGCAGGTGCGCCGGGCGCTGGAGCAGCGTGCGACGTACTGGTCACGGCCCCGTCCGGCACACCGCTGTCCGCCGTGACCGGCGGGCTCGTCTCCACCGCCGCCGCGGCGGCGAGCGGCTCGGGCACCGGCGGCTCCGGCGCGGGCGGCCCGGGTTACGGAGGCGGAGCCGAGTCCCCGGCGGATTCGACGACGGCGGTGTACGCGGGCACGGAGCGGCTCGATCCGCACCGTCAGATGCTGGGCGAACCCCCGCTGCTGGACGGCGCCGTCATCTCCCTGCACGGCCCGGTTCTCCCGGCCGCCGCGCCGGCCCTCTCCACGTACGGCTCCGCGAAGGCGAGGCTGCACGTGATCTCGGGTCCGGACGCCGGTGGCATACACCTCCTGCAGGGCGGCAAGGTCCAGCTCGGCCGCTCCGCCGAGGCCGACGTACCGCTCGACGACCCGGACGTCTCACGGCTGCACTGCGCGGTCACGGTCTCCGACGGCGGTGCCGTCACCGTCACCGATCTCGGCTCCACCAACGGCACTTCGCTCGACGGTGCGCCCGTCGGGGGGCAGCCGGTGCTCTTCCGCCCCGGTTCGACGCTGCGGGTCGGTGAGTCGGCGCTGCGTGTCGAGACATCGGCGGAGGGCGCCTTCCCCGGCTCCGGAGAAGCTGAGGGGCCTTCAGCCGCCGCTCCCCTGCCAGCCTCCCTCCCTACGCTGCCGGACGGGAACGGGCAGTTGCGGCTGGCGGCGCCGCGGGGAGGACAGGACTCCCTGCCGGACGCCCAGGGCACGCCCGGCCTCCACGGGGACGCCGCCACGCCCGTACGTGACGGGGGCGGCCCGCGCGAAGGCGGCAGGGAGAGCGCCGCACCCGCCGCAGGGGACGGCGCGCACGGATACGCACCGGGCGGCCCCTTCCCGGACGGGGGCACCACACACGGCTCGGGAATCGCCCAACACGCCCGCTACGCACAGCAGTTCCCGCCCGGGGAGGCCGCCGGGACACCGTCCGGCGGGTCCGGCGGGGCCGGCGCGGGTGAGCCCGAGCGGCCGCGCTCCCGCGGGCTGGGCGCCTGGGCCCGGCGCTTCACGGGCGGCCGCCAGGGCGAGGGCCACGCACCGTCGCTCGCGGGCGCGGCGGGCGGCTCCGCCGGCCCCGGCTCCGGCCCCGGCGCCGCGTACGGGTCCGGGTCCGCGTCCGCGTCCGGCGGTGAGGTCTCCGCGCGGACACCTGCGGACGCACGCCGTCCCGACCCGGCCACGATCCTGCTCACCGCACTCGGCCCGGGGCCCCGGCTCTGGGAGCGCGAGCCGGGCCACCCGGAGGCCCTGACCGTACGGATCGGCACGGCGCACCACGGCCACGGCCGGCCGGGGTCGCCGGTCACCGTCGGCCTGCGCGAAGCGGGCGCCCTGGGTCTGGCGGGCCCGCGGCCGCGCCTGACGGGCATGGCCCGTTCCGTGCTGGCCCAGCTCGCCGCCCTGCACGGCCCGAGCACCCTGGAGATGGTGCTGATCTCGGCGGACCGCTCGCGGGACGCCGAGGCGCGCATCCGGGAGTGGTCCTGGCTGGGGTGGCTGCCTCATCTCCGTCCGGCGCACGGCCAGGACTGCCGTCTGCTCACCGCGTACGACAGGGACCAGGCCACAGCGCGCGTGGCCGAACTCACCCACCGGCTGGAGGAGTCGCGGCAGCAGGAGTCGCGGCAGCAGGCCGGGCATGCGGGGCGCGGCGGAGCGCCCTCCGGTCCCGGTCCGTACACCCTGCTGGTCGTCGACGGCGATCCCGGATCTGCCTCGCTGCGCGACTCGGTGGCGCGGCTGGCGGTGGAGGGGCCGCGGGCCGGCATCCATCTGCTCTGCCTCGCCGAGACCCCCGCGGCGACTCCCTCCTCGCCGGTCTCCGAGACGGTACGGGCCGCGTGCGACACGTCCGCGGCCTTCCGGGAGTGCGGGGCGCTCGCGCTGCTGAGCGGAGCGGTCGCGACGGCGGTACGGGTGGTCCACCGCGAGAGGACGGCGCCCGGCGGGCCTGACGGGGTCCCCGGCGGCCCTGACGGCGATGCCGCCCCCGGCCCCGGCCCCGGCTCCGCCCCGGGGCCCGGCGCCGCGCACACCACCGCGGGCACCCCCGGCACCGTCTGCACGCTCGACGCCGTATCGCCGGCCTGGGCCGAGCGTTTCGCGCGGGCGATGGCTCCCCTGCGCGAGCCGGACGGCGCCCGGGCGCGTACGGGCGCGGCGTCCCGGTCCGTCGTCGCACTCCCGCGCAGCTCCCGGCTCCTCGACGAGCTGGGGCTCGCCCGCGCCACTCCCGCGGCGCTGCTGGCGCGGTGGGCCGAGCCCGGCGGGAAGGACGCGAACACGGCGCAGGGCGGCCGGGACGGAAGGGGCGAGCAGGGCGGCGCCGGCGGCCAGGGCCCGCAGGGCGGACCTCCCGTCCCCGCAGCCGGCCGCGCCACCCTCGTCTTCGGTGCGGGCCCGCGCGGCTCGCTGGAGACCGAGTTGGGGCTCACCCGCGGGCACGCCCTCGTCACCGGGCCGCCGGGTTCCGGCAAGACGGAGCTGCTGCGCTCGCTCGCCGCCTCCCTCTCCGTGGGCAGCCCGCCCGACCGGCTCCAGCTCGTGCTCCTCGACGGTGACGGTGCCGCGGGCGACGGCCTCCACACATGTCTGGAGCTGCCGCACGCCCGTCACCATCTGGCGGCCAACGATCCGGGCACCATGCGGGAGTTCGCGCAGTCCCTCAGCGGAGAGCTCAAGCGCCGCACGGAGCTGATCGGCACGGAGAGCACGTACGAGGGCTTCGCGCGCCGGGTCGCCCGCGCCGGGCACCGCTCGGCCGCGCGGCAGCTCCGCCGGGCGCAGCCCGCCGGATCCCCCGAAGCGGCCCCCGTGAGCGACCCCCGGGACGAGCCCGGCACGCTCCGCCTCCGCACGCAGACGGGCCCCGCGCCGAGCGGCGGCACGAACGAGCAGAGCGACGCCACGACCAGCGACGCAACCGGAGCGACCGTTCAACACTTGGACGCACAGACGGCTCCTCTCCCCAGAATCGTCATCCTTGTCGACGACTTCGACACACTTGCCGACCCCTCACTCGGCAACCCGGGGCGCCCCGCCGCGGGTTCGGTGATGCGCGCCCTGGAGAGCGTGGCGAAGGACGGAGCGCGCCTCGGGATGCATGTGGTGGCGGCGAGCGGCCGCCCGGACCGCACGGAGGGTACGGCCGTCGCCCAAGCGGCCGCGCTGCGCGCCGAACTGAGCCGGCAGGGCGGCGGCGACGGGGCGGATGGCGACAGCGCCCTCCCGGGCCGCGGCACGCTCACCGAGGCCGACGGCACGGCCACGGCCTTCCAGGCGGGCCGGATCACGGGCCGTATCCCGCGCACCGCGACGCAGCGTCCGACGGTCGTTCCGCTGGACTGGACACGCGCCGGAGATCCGCCTGCCCGCCGTCCGGTTCGCGAGCTCGGCAACGGTCCGACGGACCTCGCACTGCTGGCGAGCGCAGTGGGCCGGGCAGCGCAGTCTCTGGGGCTGGACCGACAGGAATCGGGCACGGTCGCTGCAAACAGATCACGGAGTGGTCAAGATGAGGTTCTTGAAAGCTGACAACGTATTGCGGGCCCTCCGCGTTCAGGCGTAGGAAGTTGCGCACGGGACTGAGGGCGTAGACCAGAAAGCCCTCTGCCTTGTGACGAAGCGGCACGGCGGCCGGAACCCGGAGCCGTGCTCCGATGGGGACGGCGGGAGCTATGCGTAATACGGTCCGGGCGACTGGTGCATCAGGCACCAGGAACCACACCAGCATCTTCAGCAAGACCGGCACCACCAGGGCGACTGCACGTGGCGCGGTGGCGCTGTGCGCCGTCGCAGCACTGTCGTTGACGGCCGCCTGCGGCGGCGGCAGCGACGACAAGGGGGGAGAAGGCGGTGCTTCGCAAGCTGACAAGAGCACCGTGAAGCTCCCCAAGCTCAAGGGTGAGAAGCTTCAGGTCGCAGCCGTCTGGACGGGCGACGAGGGCAAGAACTTCACCAAGGTCATCGAGGCGTTCGAGAAGCGCACGGGTGCCGAGGTCGAGGTCACGCCCACCGGTGACAACGTTGCGACGTTCCTCGGCTCGAAGCTCGAGGGCGGCGCGCCGCCGGACGTCGCGATGCTGCCGCAGGTCGGCGTGTTGAACCAGTTCGCCGAGAAGGGCTGGCTCAAGCCTCTCGACGACGCCACCAAGGAGCAGCTCGGCAAGAACTTCTCCAAGGGCTGGCAGGATCTGGGCGCCAACAACGGCAAGCAGTACGGCGTCTACTTCAAGGCCGCCAGCAAGTCCCTGATCTGGTACAACGCCGGCGCGTACGAGGCCGCGGGCGTCAGTGAGGCGAAGACCTGGAAGGACTTCGTCAAGAACGCTCAGACGATCTCCGACTCCGGCGTCGAGCCGGTCTCCGTCGGCGGCGCCGACGGCTGGGTCCTCACCGACTGGTTCGAGAACATCTACCTCTCGCAGGCAGGCGCCGAGAAGTACGACAAGCTCGCCAAGCACGAGATCAAGTGGACCGACCCCTCGGTGAAGAAGGCGCTGACCACTCTCGCCGAGCTGTTCGGGAAGAAGGATCTCCTCGCCGGAGGCAACAAGGGCGCGCTGCAGACGGACTTCCCGAAGTCCGTCACGCAGACCTTCGACTCCACCGACACCCCGAGCGCCGCGAGCGTGTTCGAGGGTGACTTCGTCGGCATCAACGTCGCCAACGACACCAAGGCGAAGATCGGCAAGGACGCGAAGGTCTACCCGTTCCCGACGGTGGACGGCAAGGCTCCGGTCGTCACGGGTGGCGACGCGGCCGTCGCGCTGAAGGACAACAAGGGCGCCCACGCCCTGCTGACCTTCCTCGCCTCGCCCGAGGCCGCCGCGGTCTGGGCTCAGGAGGGCGGCTTCGTCTCGCCGAACAAGAACCTGGACGGCAAGGCGTACCCGGACGACGTCCAGCGCGAGATCGCCAAGGCTCTGGTCTCGGCGGGCGACGACTTCCGCTTCGACATGTCCGACCAGGCTCCCGCGGAGTTCGGCGGCACCAAGGGCAAGGGCGAGTGGAAGGCCCTCCAGGACTTCCTCAAGAACCCGAAGGACGTGGCAGGTACCCAGAGCGCCCTCGAGGCAGCCGCCTCCAAGGCGTACAAGGACTGAAGCCCGCGCCGGTTCACAGCGCTCTGAGGGCCGGCGGCACAACAGCCGGTGCCGGGTCCGTCGTTGGCGACGGGCCCGGCACCGGTGACGCCGCAGCACCCGGCCCACCCCGACCACGCCCCACGGTCCCGAACAAGGGACCGGCTCCGGACAAGGGACACCACTGTCATGCCCACCCCTACCCCGACCCCGCCGACGGATGATCCGCCGGGCGCGGGCACCGCTCCCACCAAGGACTCCCCGGGCGGAACGGCTTCCGGTGCCGCCTCGGCGCCATCGGCGCCCCGGGCCAAGAAGGCCTCGGTCTCCGTGATGCGTTCGCGCCCCTGGATCGCCTTCTCGTTCCTGCTGCCGGCGATGCTGCTGCTGAGCGCGCTGGTCGTCTATCCGATCCTGTACTCGATCTTCCGCAGCACCTTCGACGCCTCAGGATCGAGCTTCATCGGGCTCGGCAACTACGTCGAGGTCTTCACGGACGACGAGATCCTGACCGCGTTCAAGAACAACCTCATCTGGGTCATCGTCGTCCCTTCGGTGTGTACGGCGCTGGGTCTGATCTTCGCCGTCCTGACCGAACGGGTGCGCTGGGGCACGGCGTTCAAGCTCATCATCTTCATGCCGATGGCGATCTCCATGCTCGCCGCGGGCATCATCTTCCGCCTGGTCTACGAGCAGGACCCGCAGCAGGGCGTCGCCAACGCCGTCTGGGTGGGGGTGCACGACACCTTCGCCGAATCCTCCGCGTGGCCGGGCGCCCGTCCCCGCCCCAACTCGGATCTGGCCAAGTCGGGTGGCGGCGACTTCACCACCAAGTCGGCCGTCTCCACCTCCGGTCCCGCCAACCTCGCGCTCGTCGGCGTCCCGCCGAAGGACGCGGCCGGCGCGGCTCCCGCCAAGGCGGCACAGCCGGAATCCGGCCAGGTCGCCGGCACCGTCTGGCTCGACTTCGCCCCCGGCGGCGCGGGCAAGCCCGACGTCGTCGACAAGAAGGAGAAGGCGCTCGAAGGCATCAAGGTCGAGGCGGTCAAGGACGGCAAGGTCGTCGGCACGGCCGAGACCGGCAAGGACGGCACGTTCTCGCTGCCGTCCAAGGCCGACGGGGCCAAACTCCGCCTGCCCGCCTCGAACTTCGCGGAGCCGTACAACGGGATCGACTGGCTCGGCTCGACGCTTGTGACGCCCTCCATCATCGGCTCGTACATCTGGATGTGGGCCGGCTTCGCCATGGTGCTGATCGCGGCCGGACTCGCGGGCGTACCACGGGAGTTGCTGGAGGCGGCGAGAGTCGACGGGGCGAACGAGTGGCAGGTCTTCCGGAAGATCACGGTGCCGGTGCTGGCTCCGGTGCTCGGAGTCGTCGTCGTCACGCTGATGATCAACGTGCTGAAGATCTTCGACCTCGTCTACATCATCGCCCCGAGCGCAAGTCAGGCCGACGCCAACGTGCTCGCCCTCCAGCTGTATCTGTCGTCCTTCGGTGCCGGATCGAACCAGGGCATCGGCAGCGCGATCGCTGTCATCCTGCTGCTGCTCGTCCTGCCGGTGATGGTCGTCAACATCCGTCGCCTCCGAAGGGAGTCCCGCCGATGACTGCCGTCAGCGCGGCCCAGCCCGAACCGACTGCCACCGTCGATCCGTCGGGGGTTCCGCCTTCCGAGACGAAGAAGACCTCGGTCGCATCCCGGCTGGTCTCTCTCACCGGCCACTGGGCGGTACGTCTCGGTCTCGTCGTCATCGCCCTCGTGTGGCTGATGCCGACCGTCGGGTTGCTGAGCTCCTCGCTCCGCAGCCCCGAGGACATCGGCGTCTCCGGCTGGTGGAGCGTCTTCGACTTCAACTCCAGCTTCCCGTGGGTGATCGACGCGGGTCAGTTCACCGGTGAGAACTACAACGCCCTGCTCTCCAACGAGCTGGTGACGGGCTCGCTCTTCACCACCCTGCTCATCACGATCCCCTCCACCCTGACCGTTGTGATCATCGGTGCTCTCGCGGGTTACGCCTTCGCCTGGCTGGACTTCCCCGGCCGCGACTGGTTCTTCCTGCTGGTCGTGGGGCTGCTCGTCGTCCCGGTGCAGGTGGCCCTCATTCCGGTCGCCAAGCTCTTCAACACCCTGGGGCTCTTCGAGACGACAGCGGGCGTCGTCATCTTCCACACGGCCTTCGGCCTGCCGTTCGCGGTCTTCCTCCTGCGCAACTTCTTCGCGGAGATCCCCCGCGAACTGCTGGAGGCCGCCCGGCTCGACGGTGCCGGGGAAGTCCGTCTCTTCACCCGCGTGGTCATGCCGCTCGGCGGTCCGGCCATCGCGTCGCTGGGCATCTTCCAGTTCCTGTGGGTGTGGAACGACATGCTCGTCGCGCTGATCTTCGCGGATTCCAGCAGTCCGCCGATCACGGTGGCTCTGCAGCAGCAGGTCCGCCAGTTCGGCAACAACATCGACGTGCTGGCGCCGGGCGCCTTCGTATCGATGATCATCCCGCTGATCGTCTTCTTCGCGTTCCAGCGTCAGTTCGTCTCGGGAATGATGGCCGGCGCCGTGAAGTAGGGCCGTACGCCGGCCGGTACGTCAGTACCCCCCTCCCGTCACCGGTTACGGGCGCCGCGCAGCGCCCGGGCCAGGTGACGGGAGATCACGGGCGGAAGCACCTCACGAGCGGCACGGCGGGAGAGCGCGGAGATCGCCGCCCCCCTGCCACGCCGGGCGGCGCCGTCCTTGGCGGAGTCCCGGGATTCGTCCCGGGGCTTCGCATGCCGGGAGCGTGGCAGCGCCGGCTGCGCCGCCTTGTCGGCCCCCACCAGCAGCAGCCGGTGCCCGGCCACGTCCTGCCACTGCAGCCAGCAGTCGCCGCGTTCGCGCAGCGCCGCGTGCAGCTCCGCCTGTACGGGTGCGGGGTCGCCCCAAGTGCCGTAGAACTTCTGGGCGCTGACACAAACCGGCCGCAGCCCCTCCTCCAGCACCGCCTGCCACGTCGCGCAGGCCACCCCGGGGGTGTGCGAAGAGCGGTAGTCGTCCAGGACGACTATCCCGTCCTTCGTCAGCGTGTCGCGTGCGGCCGCTATGTCGGGCCGCACGTGCTCGTAGAGGTGGGAGGCGTCGACGTGCACGAAGCGGCAGCTCTCATCCGCGACTTCGCCGGGAACCACGGAGGTCGGCGCGTGCAGCACACGCGGCAGCTCGTCGTGGAAGGAGAGGAAGTTGCTCTCGAAGCCCCGCCGCGTCAGGGTCGAGTACGAGCCGCGCATCTCGCGTTCGTTGCTCGCCGAGGGCGCCTCGGAGCCGAACAGGTCGCACACGGTGAACGTCTCACCGTCGCGCAGGTACGAGCGGAGCATGATGGCGCTCTTGCCGAGATAGGCGCCCATCTCCAGCAGATCGCCGGGCTGTTCGAGCTTGCGCTGCCGTGACAGCAGCCAGTCGAAGAGCACGATGTCCGTGTTGTAGAACCAGCCGCGCACTTCGCGGAAGGATCGCGGCTGCGGCAGCTGTTCTTCCTCACCTGCCGCTGCGGTTCCGTTTGCGTCCGTGGCCCCGGCTCGGGTCGTGGAAGTGGAGGTCATGGAGAGCGCTTCTCCTCGTACGGCGGGAAGGCGGAACAATGGCGCCCGGACCGGAGATCCGCAGGAGATCCGCTGAATCCGTCCGCAGCACCTACCGCTCTGTATACGAGGCCGCCGCCCCTGCGTGCACGCCCTGAGGGCCCCTGCGAGCAGGGCTTCCGCCGACCGACTTCCCGTGTCCACCGATGGTTCAGCCGATGTTGGCGCCCGGTGTCCGGACCGGCTCCCCGCGCCGGCAGACAACCTTCCCGGCACGCATCCGCCGCCTGAACACGTCGACTTCACCCTGCTGGCTATTTTCAGATCACCTATGGACAATACTGCCGATATGGGGCATTTCGGATGCCCCCCTTTTTCGAGCAGGACCTGTGAGGAATAGGCCAGATGAAGATCGCTTTTCTGCTGGACAACGCCTACGGAATCGGCGGAACGATCCGCTCCACGGTGAATCTCTCCCGGGCGCTTGCCGATCGCCACACGGTCGAGGTCGTCAGCCTGCGCCGTACGGTCCGTGAGACCGCTCTGTCCTTCGATCCCCGTGTCACCATGACCCACCTGCTGGAGCTGCGCCGCACCGAGCGCGGCTTCGACGGCGACGACCCCCGCTTCCGCGAGCCCAGCCACCGCTTCACCGAGGGCGCCGACCACCTGGAGCGCGGCGTCTCCACCCACCTCGGCGACGTGCGCGTCGAGGAGTATCTGCGCGAGACCGACGCCGACGTCGTCATCGCCACCCGCCCCAAGATCAACGACTATCTGGCGGCCTACGGCAGCGACCGCTACCTGCGCATCGGCCAGGAACACCTCACGCACGCCATGCACAGCGAACACGTGCGCTCCCACCAGGACGCGGCCATCCCGCTCCTCGACGCGTTCGTCACCGTCTCCTACGCCGACGCCGAGAACTACCGCGCCGCCATCTCCGGCACCGGCACCGAGACCGCCGAGCACGACGCCCTGATCACCTGCATTCCCAACGCCGTACCGGCCGTGGACGTGGAGCCGTCCGACGGCGAGAGCAAGCTGATCGTCGCCGCCGGAAGACTGATCAAGGTCAAGCGCTACGACCGTCTGCTCAAGGCGTTCGCACTCGTCTCGGAACAGCACCCGGACTGGCGCCTCCGGCTCTACGGACGGGGCCGGCAGGCGGCGGCGCTGCGGGCCAGGATCGACGGTCTCGGCCTCTACGACCGGGCGTTCCTCATGGGGCCGCACGCTCCCATCGAGGCCGAGTGGGCGAAGGGTGCGATCGCCGCCGTCTCGTCCGACGCGGAGTCGTTCGGGATGACGCTCGTCGAGGCCATGCACTGCGGAGTCCCGGTCGTCAGCACGGACTGCCCGTACGGGCCGGGGGAGATCATCAACCACGGGCAGGACGGCCTGCTCTCGCCCCTGGGCCCGTCCGAGAAGGACAGCGTCCGCGCGTACGCCGAGGCGCTGACGCAGCTGATCGAGAACCCCGAACTGCGCTACCGGATGAGCCAGGCCGCGCTGGAGAAGGCAGCCCGCTATGCGCCGGAGCGCATCGCGGGCGAGTACGAGCAGCTGATCGGGAAGCTGCTGGAGCAGCGGAGCAGCAGGGGCGCGCAGCCCGAGCGGATCCGGGCGGCGGAGGCCGCGGGCGTGCCGGGTGCGGCGGCTCCGGGTGCGGAGGCCGCGGGCGCGGCGGGCGCGACGGCTCCGGGTGCGGCCTCCGGTACGGCGCCGGCGACCCCGCCGGTGTCGGCCGGGACCACGGCTCAGGCGGGGGCGCCGGCGTCCGGCCCGGAGCCGGCGCCCGGGCTCGGCTCGGAGCACGGGTCGGCGCACCGGTCGGATCACGGATCGGCGCGCGGCTCGGCGCACGGCTCGGCGCACGGTGCGCAGCCAGGACCGCAGCCGGGGCCTCAGCCCGGACCCCATCCCGGGCCGAAGCCCGGATCCCAGCCCGCCTCACGGCCCAGATCTCCTCAGCACGGACCGGACCCCGCCCCCGTGCTCGCCTCCGCGCCCCAGCGCCCGGACGGGCCCGCACCCACGCCCCCTCCCGCCGGCAAGACCCCGAGCCCGGCCAACCCGGCCCCGCCCCCGTCCCGCCCCTTCCGCCGCTTCGCCCTGCGCGTCGCCGGACCCGTGCTGCGCCCGGCCGTACGAGCCTGGCGGCGGCACCGCAGCGCGAACCGTCCCGCCGCGAAGCTGCGCCGCCCGCTCGCCCGCACCCGGGTCGCCACCGACGGTTCGCTCGTGATCCGCCTGCTCGCCAAGAGGCTGCCGAAGACCACTTCCGTGCTCCTCGTACGCTCACGCCGCGACGCCGGAACACCGCACCGCATCCCGCTCCCGCCCCGCACCGAGGCCGTCGACGGCTGGGTCGAGGTACGGCTGGAGCGCACCGGGCACTTCCTGGCGGAGGACCGCTGGGACACGTACGTCGAGCGGAGTGCGGACGGAAAGCGCAAACGGATCCAGTCCGAACTCGTCGAGACCGCACGGCTGCTGTCGATGCCCGCACCCGTCGGCGGCGACGGCGTGGTCACGCCCTGGGTGCCCTACACCACCCTCGACGGCTATCTGGCCGTGCGTGCCTGGCACCGCTCCGGGCACGCCGAGGTCGTCTCCGTCGAACTCGGGCGGGAGAGCTGCACGGTACGGGCCGAGCTGTACGGGCGTGCCGCCCAGATGGCGACGGTGGAAGGGGGCTCGGTCGTGGCCGTCTCCCGCGCGAAGCCGGAACCGGACTTCGAGCTTCCGTTCGACCTCACTCCGGGCCTCGTGCCGTCACTCACCTTCGAGCTTCCGTACGAACTCCCGGCCGCTCTCGACTCGGGCGGTCTGAAGGGCGTCTGGGACCTGTGGCTGCGGAGCGGTGAGAAGGACGCTCCGCGCGTGCGCTTCGGGCGGCTGCTCGGCGACCTCGCCGACCGCAAGAAGACCGATCTGGTGCCCCGCGTCCGGCTCGGCGAGACGGAGACAGGGGTGTGGTTCTACTTCTCCCTGGTCAACGACCTGGTGGTGGCGCTGCAGCCGCTCCCGCCGGCGAAGCCGCTGGAGCCCGCGGCGGCCAAGGGCGCCAAGCCGGCGGCGCCCGCGGCTCCCGGAAGAACGGGTCAGAGCACCTCGTCCTCGTCGAGCGCCTCGCCCGGCAACTGACCGGCCGGCCCACCGGATCGGACGGCCGACCCGGACAGGCCGGAGGAACTCGCCGATCCGGAAGGGCCGGAAGGGCCGCAGCAGCCCGCCGGTCCGGAGGGGCCAGCCGGGCCGGACAGGCCGCCTGGCTCCTCCACCGAGGCGGCGCCGCACCGCGCCCGGTGCGCCTCCGCCTCGGCGCGCAGATCCTCCACGGCCCTGCCGAAGCGTACGGCTGAGGGCGGCTCGTCCGGTCCGAGCAGATACGCCTTGAGCTGCGCGCGGGCCGGTCGCAGCACATCCGCGGCCGGCTCGCGGACCGACTCCAGCAGAGCGGGCACCCCTCCGGCGTCCGGCGTCAGGATGGTTGCCGCACGCACGGTCGGGAAGCCGGCTCTGAACTCCTCCTCCGTCAGCCCGGTGGTGTTGACGACCGCGTACGGCTTCTCGCTGCTCAGATAGTCCGACACCACGCTGGAGACGTCCGAGACGAGCAGATCGGCCTGGTTGAAGCACGAGATGATGCCCGGCCGCTGGTCTGCGAGCACCAGGTGCTCCGCCGGATCGCACGCCCGCCAGTAGCACTCCTCCCACGCCTCGACGGCCTGCCACACGCTCGCGGCCGAGGGGTACGCGTCGGCGTGCTGCCACAGCATCCGTTCCGCCTCGTCCCTGCCGAGCCGGGCGGACGGACCGTCGACGGCGGCCAGTTCGGCCTCGCAGCGCTCCAGCTCCGCCACGGCCTCCGCCGGCCTCGCCGAGGTACCGGGACCGGTGACGGTGCCGGTGCCGCGGCGGCGGGCGTTGGCCGCGGCGATCTGTTCGCGGACGCGCCGGTCC
The DNA here is from genome assembly GCF_055792905.1 of Streptomyces sp. DSM 116795. NCBI lineage: Bacteria > Bacillati > Actinomycetota > Actinomycetes > Kitasatosporales > Streptomycetaceae > Streptomyces > Streptomyces sp. DSM 116795. Next base: position 4,841,741 of record NZ_CM147707.1, on the reverse strand, counting down.
ACCTCCTTCACCGCCGGATCGACCGAACCCGTCATCGGATGGGGCTTGTAGAGCAGCCGCACCCCCTCCTGCGCCAGCAGGGCGGCGACGATCCGCTCACCGGCCAGCGGCAGCGACGTGTTGCCCGGATCGTCCGTCCACCCCTCCCAGGTGGGCGCGTACAGCACGGTCACCGGAGCGCCCGGTGCCGGCGGCCCGGCGAACGGGCGGACGGACTCCAGCTGTGGACGGCCCACCTCGCGCACGTCCTCGTCGCGGACGCCGATTCCGGCGAGCCGGTAGCGCTCGCGAGCGGCGGGACCGGCGACCCAGACCTCGTCGTAGGCCTTGGCGTAGGGATTGCAGGAGGAGAGCTTGTCGCTCTCGCCATGGTTGATGAAGGCGTGCTTGATGGTGGGGATGCGCAGCACGTGCGAGGTCTTGCCGGAGTTCGCCGGGTGCAGCAGCACGAGCAGACCGGACTGTTCGAGGCGCATCAGGTGCGCGACCTTCGGGATGCAGACGACCGGGACGTCCGTCGCGTCGATCTTCTGCACCATGAAGCGTTCGCGCAGCACGATGAGCGGACGCCCTTCAAGCCCGCCGAGCGTCGGCAGCCACATGTTCGCCTGGTACGCGGAGGTGGCACCGCCGGAGAAGTACATGCCGACGGTGGGCCTGTACGCGGCCAGCCAGCCGTCGAGCCAGGCCAGCACCTCCTCCTCCCCGGCGGGACGGCGTCGCGGCAGCAACCGGCACGCGAGGTGCAGCACGCCCGTCAGCAGCACCGCCCAGCACACCAGCGCCACGGCGGCGCCCCAGCGCGCGTTGCCGGTCACGGCGGTGGCGGCCGTGCCGGCGGTGACGAGGGCCGTGCACGTGAGCAGCCTCGCCGCGCCGTTGCGTCCGAACAGCGGGGGCGGCGCGGGGCCGATGCGGAGCGCGGAGGCGTCGATGTTGCGCGTGACGACGGGGAGCCTGCGCGACCGCCGTACGCGGGCGGCCACCGCCTGGCACAGGAAGTGCGTCGCCCAGCAGCCGAGCACCGCGACCAGCAGCCATGCCGCGTAGTGCAGCGGGCGCAGCGCGTCGAGCCGTGCCAGCCCGCCGAGCAGGAGGCCGTCCCGCAGCAGCTGCCGTACGGGGTGGTGAAGCTGGGCCCTGCCGAGGCCACGGGCGAGGGCGGGCCAGCGGCTCAGCATCCACGACTCGGCCAGGATGCCGAGCACCGCACCGGAGACGACCGGCACGGTCGCCGCCAGCAGCACGCCCAGCAGCTGAAGCAGATATCCGGCGGCCAGGAGAGCCAGGAGGGCGGCCGCGGCCAGCGCACGGACCGGGATCCGGCGACCGCCCGGAGCGGGCACGGAAGCGGAACCCGGAGCGGCGGATGCCCCCGGAGCGGCTGCGGCCGGCGGACCGGCCTCGGCCTCGGAGGCCGCCCCCGAAGCGGACGCGGACGCGGATTCGGTTGCGGATGCGGATGCTGACGCGGAAGCTGCGTCGGGCTCGATGCGCATGGGCCTCCCCTGCGGTCTCCTCCAGTGAAGACCGGCGGCGCGCGCCGTGCGCTCTGGGTACGGCCGAACGCGTGCACCCGGGGCCCGCCGCACATGCGACGGTCCCCGTACGAGTGACCGTACGGGGACCGAGCGCCCGAGCCTCTGCCGGCAGCCCGCCGGATCAGCGGGTCAGCGCGGATCGCGGATCAGCGGGTCAGCGGGTCAGCGGTTGCTCCGTAGCAGCGTGCGCATCGTCCGCATGGCGACCGAGAGGTTGGCCAGGTCGAATGTCTCGGACGCCTGGATCTCGTCGAGGGTGGCACGGGCACGCGAGAGGATCGTCGCGTTCTTCGCCTCCCACTTCTCGTACCGCTGCTCCGGCGTCGCCGTGCCGTCGCCCTCCGAGAGCACGTCGGCGGCGATCAACTGGTGTGCCGCATACAGGTCTTCGCGGATCGCCGCACGCGCCATGGACTGCCACCGGTCGGCGCGCGGCAGTTCACTCACGCGCTCCTGCAGCTGCGTGATGCCGAGACGGTCGGCCAGGTCGTGGTAGACGGCCGCGACGTCGAGCAGCTGCACGCCCGTACGGTCCGCGACGGCGACCACGTCCAGCCCGGAGAAGGCGGCGGAGAACCCTGCCACCCGCTGGGCCAGCTCCGAGGGAACTCCCGCCTCGTCCAGCCTGTCCAGGATCGCCTGGTGCCAGACGCGGTCGTCGCCCTTGAGGAGCTTGGGCAGCTCGTCCCACACCGCCGCCACCCTGTCGCTGAACAGCTCGATCGTCTCAGCGAGCTGCAGCGGCTGCGGACGGTTGTTCAGCAGCCAGCGGGTGCCGCGCTCCGCGAGGCGGCGCGACTGGAGCCTGATGCTGGTGAGCACGTCGGCCGAGACGACATTGTCCAGCGCCTCGGCCTCGTCCCAGATCTCGCCGAGCCTGAAGATCGTGCGCGCTGCGGTGTGCGCACGGACGATCTCCTCCGTCGACGCGCCCGTCTCCTCCTTCATGCGGTGCACGAGGCTCGAACCGCCGGTGTTGACCGTGTCGTTGACCAGCAGCGTCGTGACGATCTCACGGCGCAGCGCGTGCGCGATGATCTCCTCGGGGAACCGCTCCCGCAGCGCCCGCGGGAAGTAGGCGTGCGCGAGCTGCTGGAGGTACGGGTCGTCGGGGAGAGTCGTGTGGATCAGGTCGTCCGTCACCGTGATCTTGGTGTACGCGAGCAGCACCGCCAACTCCGGCTGGGTCAGGCCCGCTCCGGCCGCGAGCCGCTCGCGGATCTGCTTGTCGCTGGGCAGGAACTCCAGGCTCCGGTCCAGCTTGCCCTCCTTGGCCAGGTGCCGCATGTGGCGGTGGTGCGCCTGGAGGAGGCCGGAGGCGACCTCGATGGAGTTGGCCAGCGTCACGTTCTGCGCGTAGTTGCTGCGCAGGACGAGCTCCCCGACCTCATCGGTCATCTCCGCCAGCAGGGCGTTGCGCTGCTTCACCGTCATGTCGCCGTTGGCGACGACCGAGTTGAGCAGGATCTTGATGTTCACCTCGTGGTCGGAGGTGTCCACGCCCGCGCTGTTGTCGATGGCGTCGGTGTTGACGCGGCCGCCGTTCAGGGCGAACTCGATACGGCCGAGCTGGGTCAGCCCGAGGTTGCCGCCCTCCCCGACGGCCTTCACACGCAGGTCCTGGCCGTCGACGCGGATCGAGTCGTTGGCCTTGTCGCCGGCGTCCGCGTGCGCCTCCGTCGACGCCTTGACGTACGTGCCGATGCCGCCGTTCCACAGCAGATCGACGGGGGCGGCGAGGATGGCCCGCATCAGCTCGGCCGGCGTGACCTTGCCCGCCTTCGACTCGATGCCGAGGGCTGCCCGTACCTGCGCGCTGACCGGCACGGACTTCGCGGAGCGGGGATAGACGCCGCCGCCCGCGGAGATCAGCGAGGTGTCGTAGTCCTCCCAGGAGGAGCGCGGCAGCTCGTACAGGCGGCGGCGCTCCGCGTACGACGTGGCCGCGTCGGGATCGGGGTCGAGGAAGATGTGCCGGTGGTCGAAGGCCGCGATCAGCCTGATGTGTTCGGACAGCAGCATGCCGTTGCCGAAGACGTCGCCGGACATGTCGCCGACGCCGACGACCGTGAAGTCCTGGGTCTGGGTGTCGTGGCCCAGCTCGCGGAAGTGCCGCTTGACCGACTCCCAGGCGCCCCGGGCGGTGATGCCCATGCCCTTGTGGTCGTAGCCCGCGCTGCCGCCCGAGGCGAAGGCGTCACCGAGCCAGAATCCGTAGGCCTCCGCGACCTCGTTGGCGATGTCGGAGAACTTGGCGGTGCCCTTGTCGGCGGCGACGACGAGGTAGGTGTCGTCCTCGTCGTGCCGGACCACGTCCTCCGGGTGCACGACATCGCCGACGACCAGGTTGTCGGTGATGTCGAGCATGCCCGAGATGAAGGTCTTGTAGCAGGCGATGCCCTCGGCCAGCCACGCGTCCCTGTCGGCGGCCGGATCCGGCAGCTGCTTGCAGACGAAGCCGCCCTTGGCGCCGACGGGCACGATGACCGTGTTCTTGACCTCCTGCGCCTTGACCAGGCCGAGGATCTCCGTGCGGAAGTCCTCCCGCCTGTCCGACCAGCGCAGCCCGCCGCGCGCGACCTTCCCGAAGCGCAGGTGCACGCCCTCGACGCGCGGCGAATACACCCAGATCTCGTACTCGGGCCGGGGCGCCGGCAGATCGGGGATGGCCTGCGGGTCCAGCTTCACCGACAGGTACTCGTGCGGCCCCGCCGACGGATCCTTCGTGCCGCCCGCCCTGCTTCCCGCGCCGGTGCTCTGGAAGTAGTTGGTGCGCAGAGTGGCCCTGATGACGGTGAGGAAGGAGCGCAGGATCCGGTCCTCGTCGAGGCTCGCGACTTGGTCAAGCGCGCCGTCCAGCTCCTCCATCAGCCCGTCGGTCAGCTCGTGCCCCGCCCGTGAGCGGCTCGGGTCGAGGCGCGCCTCGAAGAGATTCACCAGCAGCCGCGTCGTGTGCACGTTGTGCCGGAGGGTGTCCTCCATGTACGTCGGGCTGAAGGTGGCACCGGCCTGCCGCAGATACTTCGCGTAGGAGCGCAGCACCATCGCCTGCCGCCACGTCAGACCGGCGGAGAGGACCAGCGAGTTGAGACCGTCGTTCTCGGCGCGGCCCGTCCATACGGCGGTGAAGGCGTCCTGGAAGCGCTCGCGGGCGTCCTCGCCGAGGCCGTGCGCGTGGGAGACGGGCATGCGCAGCCCGAAGTCGTAGATCCACGCCTTGCTCTTGTCGCTGCAGCGCAGCTCGTACGGACGCTCGTCGACGACCTCGACGCCCATGGCCTGCAGCGCAGGAAGGACTGCCGAGAGGGAGACGGGCTCGCCGATGCGGAAGATCTTGAACCTGCGCTCACCGGGGCCGGCGCCGACCGGCTCGTACAGGCTGAGCGAGAAGTCGGGGGTGCCGTTCTCACCGCGGGCGAGCCTGTCGAGGTGCTGGAGGTCGGCCACTGCGGCGCGCGGCGGGAAGTCCGCCTTGTACCCCTCGGGGAACGCGTTCGCGCTGTAGAGATGGCCCAGCTCGGCGGCGGCTTCCTCGCCGAACTCGGCGTTCAGCGCCTCGATGTAGCCGTCGGCCCAGGAGCGGGCGGCCTCCGCGAGCCGCGCCTCGATGCGGTCGGCCTCGGCGTCCGTCAGCTCGGGGAGCTGCGCCCCGGACCTGAGGCGGATGACGAAGTGCAGCCGGGTGAGCACCGATTCGGTGTTCCAGACGCTGAAGTCCACATTGGTGCCGCCCAGTTCCTCGGAGAGGATCTCGGTCAGGCGCAGCCGTACCGTCGTCGTGTAGCGGTCGCGGGGGAGGTAGACGAGCGCCGAGTAGTAGCGCCCGTACTCGTCCTTGCGCAGATACAGGCGCAGCTTGCGGCGCTCCTGCAGATAGAGCACCGAGGTGGCGATGGAACGCAGCTGGTCCGCGGGGATCTGGAACAGCTCGTCGCGCGGGTACGTCTCCAGGATCTGCAGCAGGTCACGGCCGGCGTGGCTGTCCGGCGCGAACCCGGCGGCGGTCAGCACCTCGGCGACCTTGCGGCGGATGACCGGGACGCGGCGCACCGACTCCGTGTACGCGGCGGAGGAGAAGAGGCCGAGGAAGCGGCGCTCCCCCACCACGTTCCCCTCGGCGTCGAACTTCTTGACGCCGACGTAGTCGAGATACGAGGAACGGTGCACGGTGGCACGGCTGTTGGCCTTGGTCAGCACCAGCAGATGGTGCTCGCGGGCCTTCGCGCGGGCGTCCGCGGGAAGCCGGCTGAAGGACGGCGAGACCGGGTGGCCCTCTTCGCTCGTGGTGTGCTGCGGGTCGGAACGCAGAATGCCCAGGCCGGTGCCCGGGACGGGGGTGAGCGTCAACTCCTTGTCCCCGTCGGGGGTTTCCTCGGACAGCTCGTACTCGCGGTAGCCGAGGAAGGTGAAGTGGTCGTCGGCGAGCCAGCGCAGCAGCTCCCGCGACTCCTCGACCTCCTGGGCGGGCACGTCGGGAGCGGTGGGCTCGGTGTCCAGCTCCTCGGCGACGTCCAGCGCGGCGCTGCGCATCTTGCGCCAGTCCTCCACGGCCTCGCGCACGTCGGAGAGGATGCGCAGCAGGTCGTCGCTGATCTGCTTGAGGTCGTCGCGCTCGGTCTCACGGTCGATCTCGACGTGGATCCAGGACTCGGTGACGGCGTCGTGCGGCAGCTCCCGCGCCTCGGCGGGCCGTTCACCCGGGCCGTGTGCGGGCTTGTCGCGCCCGGCGTCCAGCACCTCCAGCAGCTTCCCCGTGACGTCGCGGCGCACGATCATCTGCGGGTGGATCACTACGTGGATGCCGCGGTGCTGCCGTGACAGCTCGTTCGTGACCGAGTCGACGAGGAAGGGCATGTCGTCGGTGACGACTTCGATGACGGTGTGCGTGCAGGTCCAGCCGTTCTCGTCCACCGACGGCGTGTGCACGCGGACGTTGGCGGTGCCCTGGGGCCGCTCCTGTGCCAGACGGTAGTGCGCGAACGCCGCACCGAGGATGTCGACCGGGTCGCGGTCGGTGAGGTCCTCCGGCGCGGTGTGCAGGTAGTAGCGCTGGAGGAACGCCCTGAGCGCTCCGTTCTCAAGACCCCGCGCCGGGTGCTGACCCCCGGCCGGGCTCTCTTCAGCTACCCGGACGGCCTCCTCCAGCCGCTCGGCCTTTGCTTCATCCAGCTTGGTCTGCATGTCCTGTGGCTCCTGTCGCGCGCCGTTGCGTGACGTGAAATGGCTGGGGCTTGTCGGGACACGGCATCAGAACGCGGGGTGACCGCCCGGAGCTCGACGCGTGCCCTGGAAGAGACCAGCGGCTGCCCGGGGCGCTGTCGCGCAATGGGCACCGGACGGGGGGTCGCGCCGCCCCCGCGAGATATCGCGCTGATCACGCCCGTAGGCTACAGCCCTTGAGCCGGGGGCAGTCATAGACCTTATGTGTACAAAATCGGGGGTTGGTCTTGGACGGAGTGGACAGCAACCGGCTGCCGTCCGTCCGGTAGGAGCCGGCTGTCCGGCCCTTCAGTCCTACCCCGCATTCCCACCACCCGACTCCTCGACTGCCACGGTTCCTTGCGGCCCCGGCTGCTCCGACTGCCCAGCCGGCGGCCCCTGTTGACCGCACGGCGGTGCGACCTGGCGGCTGGGACCCGGCCGGGCGGCTGGGCGGCTATGCCGCTATCTGCTCTGCTGTCTCGACAGCCTCCGCCAGTGTGTCCACCACGGGGACTCCGGCCGTCTCCAGGCTCTTCCGGCTGTGCGATCCGCCCGTGTAGAGGACGGCACGGGCTCCCACGTGCCGGGCGGCCAGCGCATCGTCCACCGCGTCCCCGATGATCACCGTGTACTCCGCCTCCACGCCTTCCAAGGACAGAAGGTGCCGCGCCATCTGCTCGGCCTTGCCGCCCCCTGAGGGCCCCCGGGCACCGTCGACGCGTACGAAGTGCCGGTCGATCCCGTGCGTACGCACGAGCGGGACGAGCCTGTCGTGCGGAGCGAGGGAGCAGAGCGACTGCGTACGCCCCGAAGCCGCACGGTCCGCGAGCAGCTCGGCGGCGCCTTCGGCGAGCCCCGCGTCCCGCGCCTGCCGCCAGTAGTGCCGGTGGAACGTCTCGTCCATCACCTCCCACTCCTCGTCGCTCGGCAGCCGCCCCATCAGCCGCTCGTAGAACCGCGGGACGGGAACGCAGTACAGCTCGCGGTAGCGCTCCAGGGTGATGGAAGGGTGTCCGAGCTCGGCGAAGGCGGCGTTCGTCGCGGCGATGACTGCATGGATGTCGTGCAGCAGCGTGCCGTTCCAGTCCCAGACGATGTGAGCGGACCGTCTGTGCTTGTGTCCCAGACCCATGGATACGACGGTACGTCGAGGGTCTGACAACGCGATACCGGATTCGGCCGTCCTGACCCGCCGCCCGCCCGCGCCCGGGGCCCCGCCGGGAACCTCACCCGGGACCTGGCCGGGACCGCGCCCGGAGCCGGGACCGGCGGCCGGGAGACCCACGCCCCCGCGTACCGCCACGGCACGGCCGCCCGGCGGCCCCGGCGCACATGTCAGCAGGTCAGATGCGGGATCTCCTGTGTGGCGTACCAGAGAAGCTCGTGGTCCTCGGCTCCGTCCACCGTGAACCTGGCGTCCTCGTCGCCCATGTCGGCCGCGCCGAGCGCCCCGGCCGCCGCGGTGACGTCCGGCTCGGCCTCGGCGGAGTCCATGTGCACGGCCGCCGCCCGCGACATCGCCAGGGGCCCCTCGATCCGTACCTCTCCGAGGGATTCACGCTCCAAGCCGTGATCGGGGTCGAAGGAGACCGCCCCGTCCGGGACTTCGAAGGCGACGACGACGCGGCGACGGGGGACCTCCGGCCTGCCGGCCAGCAGCCGGAGCGACGCCTGGGCGGCGCGGTTGAGCGCGGCGTACTCCAACTCCTCGCTGTCGTCGGAGAGATACCACTCACGCAGCCCCGGTGTGACCGCGTACGCGACGGTGCCGCCGCGCTCCGGCGCCAGCTCCCCCGCCCCGTGGGCGTCGCGCAGCGCTGGGAAGGTCAGGGGGACGTAGACACGCATGGGCTGCCGCTTTCGTGTATCGCCGGAGGGTCTGCCCCGTCAGGATACGGGCCGTACAGCACAGGCCCGTCGGCCAGTCTCGGCACGAAGCCGCAGGTGAGACGGACCAGCGGTCAACCCTGTTCCGTGCGTCGTCCTGATAGGTGAACCGTGCGGGCGGCTCGCCGCGCTCCTAGTCACACATTGCGACCGAGCGGTCACGCAGCTACAACCATGAGCGAAGCTACCGCCGGGTAAACACCGTCGTCACCTCGCCCGGCGGCGTTCTCATCCCGGCTTCGCGGACTCGCGCCGTTCGCCGTTCCGTCGTCTCGTCACTCACTCATCGGGGGACCTCATGGACACCATGCCCACACCACCCGCCGCCGCCTCCCCGCGCAGCCGTCACACCCCCGCGCGGAAGGCCCCGCCCGGACGCCGTGACTCGCGGCGCCCTGAGATCCGGCGCACCCGCCCTGCCACGGCCCGTACGACAACGGCCCATACGGCAGCGGCCCGTACGGCCACGGCCGGCCCCGGCGCCGCACCCTCCGCTTCCGCACTGCGCGCGGCGGCCGCGAGGGAGCGGGAGCGGCAGCCGCCGTTCTGGTTCGCCAGCCGGCTCATGCTCGTACTCAGCGGCCAGCGGCCCGTCCACACTCTGCTGGGTCACACCCGGAGTCCGGCCTACGAGCACCTCTCCGGCCTCGCGTCGCACGCACCGCTGCGCCCGCGCGGCGCGGACCGTACGAGCCCGGCAGTCCTGGACGCGCGCGGCAGCCGGCCGCGGGACGGAGTGATCGAGGCGTTCGCGCGCATCGTCACCGGCGACCGCCAGCGGGCCATGGCATTCCGCCTGGAGCTGTGCGCCGACCGCCGCTGGAGGTGCACCGCCGTCGAGCTCGACGGCCAGTCGCCGTCGGACCGGCGGCCGGCGAGCCGTGAGCCTTAGGGGGTGTCCGCCGGACCGGTACGGGCCGGGGCCCTGCCGCCCTCACCGAGCGGCGGGCCCCGGCCCGTACCGTGAATGCGCCGAAGGCCGCACAGTGCCCAGGGCGCGGCGCGGCCTCAGCGGCTCACTTCTTGCGCTTCTTGCCCTTCTGCGCCTTGCGGCGCTCGGCCCGCGTCAGGCCGTCGGCCTCGGAGCGGACCGGGCCGCCGTTGCCGGTCTCCAGCTCGCCCTCCTCGACGCCGCCCTCGGCGGTCGGCGCGGAGTAGTGCAGCCTGTCCGGACGCTGCGGGGCGTCCAGGCCCTTGGCCCGGATGGCCGGAGCGGCACCCATCGCCGCGCCGGCGGGCACCACGTCCTGCGGCTCCTTCTCCAGCGACGCCTTCTCCGCGGGCTGCCTCTCCTCGACGGGGACCTCTTCGACCTGCTGCTCGACCTGGACCTCCAGGTTGAACAGATAGCCGACGGACTCCTCCTTGATCCCGTCCATCATGGCCTGGAACATGTCGAAGCCCTCGCGCTGGTACTCGACCAGCGGGTCCTTCTGCGCCATGGCGCGCAGGCCGATGCCCTCCTGGAGGTAGTCCATCTCGTACAGGTGCTCACGCCACTTGCGGTCGAGCACCGAGAGCACCACGCGACGTTCCAGCTCACGCATGATCTCGCTGCCGAGCTCCGCCTCACGGGCGTCGTACTGCTCGTGGACGTCGTCCTTGACGGACTCGACGATGAACTCCGCGGTGATGCCCTCGCGTTCGCCGGCGGCGTCCTCCAGCTCCTCGACGGTCACCTTCACCGGGTAGAGCTGCTTGAAGGCGCTCCACAGCCGGTCCAGGTCCCACTCCTCGGCGAAGCCCTCGACCGTCTCGGCCTGGACGTACGCCTCGATGGTGTCGTCCATGAAGTGCCGCACCTGCTCGTGCAGGTCCTCGCCCTCCAGGACGCGGCGGCGCTCCCCGTAGATGACCTCGCGCTGCCGGTTGAGGACCTCGTCGTACTTCAGGACGTTCTTGCGGATCTCGAAGTTCTGCTGCTCGACCTGGGACTGCGCGGAGGCGATGGCCCTGGTCACCATCTTGTTCTCGATGGGGACGTCGTCCGGCACGTTGGCCATGGCCATCACGCGCTCGACCATCTGTGCCTTGAACAGCCGCATCAGGTCGTCGCCGAGGGACAGGTAGAAGCGGGACTCGCCCGGGTCGCCCTGACGGCCGGAACGGCCGCGCAGCTGATTGTCGATGCGGCGCGATTCGTGCCGCTCGGTGCCCAGGACGTACAGACCGCCGAGCTCCTTGACCTCGTCGACCGCGTCCTTGACCGTACGCTCCGACTTCTCCAGGGCGGCGGGCAGCGAGGACGCCCACTCCTCGGCGGTCTCCACCGGGTCAAGGCCGCGGTCGCGCAGCTCCTTCTCGGCCATGCCTTCTGCGTTGCCGCCGAGCTTGATGTCGGTGCCGCGCCCGGCCATGTTCGTCGCGACGGTGACGGAGCCCAAGCGGCCCGCCTCGGCGACGATCGAGGCCTCGCGCTCGTGGTTCTTCGCGTTGAGCACCTGATGGCGGACACCGCGCTTGTTGAGCTGCTCCGAGAGGTACTCCGACTTCTCGACGGAGGTCGTGCCGACCAGCACCGGCTGGCCCTTCTCGTGCTTCTCCGCGATGTCGTCGACGACGGCGTCGAACTTGGAGACCTCGGTGCGGTAGATCAGGTCGGCCTGGTCGGCGCGGGCGAGCGGCCGGTTCGTCGGGATCGGGACGACGCCCAGCTTGTAGATCTGGTAGAACTCGGCGGCCTCCGTCATGGCCGTACCGGTCATGCCCGAGAGCTTCTCGTAGAGGCGGAAGAAGTTCTGGAGAGTGATCGTGGCGAGAGTCTGGTTCTCGTCCTTGATCTCGACGCCTTCCTTGGCCTCGATCGCCTGGTGCATGCCCTCGTTGTAGCGGCGGCCGGCGAGGATGCGGCCCGTGTGCTCGTCCACGATCATGACCTCGCCGTCGATGACGACGTAGTCCTTGTCCTTGTGGTAGAGCTCCTTGGCCTTGATGGCGTTGTTCAGGTAGCCGACGAGGGGGGTGTTGACCGACTCGTAGAGATTGTCGATCCCGAGCCAGTCCTCGACCTTGACGACGCCCTCCTCGTGGATGCCGACCGTGCGCTTCTTCTCCTCGACCTCGTAGTCACCGGTCTCGGGCTTCTGCGTACGGGGCTCGCCGGGCTCGCCCCTCTCCAGGCGCTTCACGAGCTTGGCGAAGTCGCTGTACCACTTCGTGGCCTGGTCGGCGGGGCCGGAGATGATCAGGGGCGTGCGCGCCTCGTCGATGAGGATGGAGTCGACCTCGTCGACGATCGCGAAGTTGTGGCCGCGCTGGACCAGTTCGTCCTTCGACCACGCCATGTTGTCGCGCAGGTAGTCGAATCCGAACTCGTTGTTCGTGCCGTAGGTGATGTCGCAGTTGTACTGCTCACGGCGCTCCGGCGGCGTCATGTGCGCCACGATGCAGCCGACCGACAGCCCGAGGAAGCGGTGGACGCGGCCCATCCACTCGGAGTCGCGCTGGGCGAGGTAGTCGTTGACGGTGATGATGTGGACGCCGTCGCCCGAGACGGCGTTCAGATACGCGGGCAGCGTGCCGACCAGGGTCTTGCCCTCACCGGTCTTCATCTCCGAGACGTAACCGAGGTGCAGCGCGGCACCGCCCATGATCTGGACGTCGTAGTGCCGCTCGCCGAGCACTCGCTTGGCGGCCTCGCGGACGGTGGCGAAGGCCTCCGGCATCAGGTCGTCGAGGCTTTCGCCCTCCGCGTACCGCTCCTTGTACTCGTCCGTGAGGGCGCGGAGCTCGGCATCCGACAGGTCCACGAAGTCCTCTTCGATGGAATTCACCTGCCGCGCGATGCGGTCCAGCTTGCGCAGGATCTTTCCTTCACCTGCGCGCATGAGCTTGCCGAAGACGGACACTTGGGGTGGCTCCTTGCCGGTCGAACCTGGCACGGTCAGTGCGCGGACACGGCGATACGGTCGCCGCCGCACCGGCCATCGTATGCGAGGGACGTACGCCCCTGTACCCCTAACGGTCCGGAGCGCTCGAAGGTGCCGGGCCGGGCCGACGGGCGGACGGACGAGCCGGGCGGAGGGCCGGAGGGGCCCCGGCCGGCCGGACCCGGCGTGCACACGGCGAGTACGGCTCGGTGACCGGCCGGGTACAGGGCGGGGTACCGGCGGCGTACGGGCCGCGAAATTCCGGGCCAGGCTCACGGAGGCAAGGGCACAATCACTCCATGGAGCCCACGACCCTCGGCACGGAACGACTGCTGCTGCGTCCTTTCGACGAACGGGACGTGGAGAGCGTGCAGGCCGCCTGCCAGGACCCGGAGATCGTGCGCTGGATACCTGTGCCGGAGCCGTACGGGCGCGAGGACGCGGAGCAGTTCGTGTGCGGCGTCAGTCCGGCGGGCTGGCGCGACGACACCATGTACAACTTCGGCGTCTTCACGAAATCGGGTGGCCTCGTCGGATCCATGGGCCTTGTGCGCCTGTGGCAGATGCACACACCCGAACGCCAGGCAGAGCTCGGTTTCTGGACGGTCAAGGAGCAGCGCGGCAACGGCTACACGGTGGAGGCGGGCCGGGCCGTGATCGACTGGGCGTTCTCGGAGCTGAAGGCGGAACGGCTCGAATGGGTCGCGGAGGCGGGGAACGTGGCCTCGCGGGCGGTGGCCCGGCGGCTGGGCTTCGTGATGGAGGGGATGCAGCGCGCGAAGGTCGTCCAGCGGGGCATCCGGCGGGACGCGTGGGTCGCGGGGCTGCTTCCCACGGATCTGGGGCAGCAGATGGAGACTCCCTATCTGCCCGCGAACGAGCGGCCACCGGCGAAGCGGCGCGGGTGAGAAGGGGAGCGGCACGGGGAGCGCGGTGGCCGGGAGCGTCTGGGAGCCGCGGGGCGGCGGGGAGTTGTGCCGGGGAGCGGCGGCGGGCGGAACCCGGGCCGCGAGTACCGAGGGCTGAGGGCTGAGACGGGTTCGTCCGCCCGGGCCGGATGTCGGTGGGTGCGTTTATCGTCTCCCGCATGACGACTGCGGAGATCTCGCTCTCCGCCGACGAGGCCCGGCGCGCGGCCCTGTCGGCGCAGGCGTTGCTGGGCGCGCCGGACCGACGGGCCGGGGTGCGCGGGTTGCTGCGCCGGCTCGGTGCGGTCCAGCTGGACACCATCTCCGTGCTGGCGCGCTCGCACGAACTCGTTCCGTACGCACGGCTGGGCGCCGTCGGCCGTTCCGCGGTCGAATCGGCGTACTGGACGGGCGGGCACAGCTTCGAGTACTGGTCGCATGCCGCCTGCATCCTGCCCGTCGAGGAGTGGCCGCACTTCGCCTTCCGGCGCCGTGAGCGGCGTGCCCGCGGGCACCGCTGGCACATTCTGGAGGACCGCGACCGCGCCTGCGCGCTCGTACGGGACAGGCTCAAGGCCGACGGACCGCTGACCACCACCGAGCTGGGCGGCGGGAAGAACGGCGGCGAATGGTTCGACTGGTCCGATACGAAGATCGCGGTGGAGTGGCTGCTGGACACCGGCGAGGTGGTCTGTACGGAGCGGCGCGGCTGGAAGCGCGTCTACGACCTGGCTGAACGTGCCGTCCCCGACGACCTGCTGCACGACGACATCGACGACCACGAGTGCATACGCCGTCTCGTGGCCCAGGCCGGGGCGGCGATGGGTGTGGCGACGCGCGCCGACCTCGCGGACTACCACCGCCTCAAGGGCGAGCAGGTGGACGCGGTGCTTCCGGACACGGATCTGGTGCCCGTGGAGGTCGAAGGCTGGGGCAAGCCCGCCTGGGCAGATCCGGCGGCACTCGAGAACTCCCCGCGGGGACGGCACCGTACGACGCTGCTCTCGCCCTTCGACTCCCTGGTCTGGGACAGGCCGCGTACGCAACGGATGTTCGGCTTCACACACAGGCTTGAGGCGTACGTCCCCAAACCCAAGCGGATACACGGCTACTTCGCGATGCCGCTGCTGTCCGGCGGCAAGCTGCTCGGCCGGGTCGATCCGGGCCGGGAAGGCAGCACACTGTTGGCGCGCCAGGTCTCCATGGCCGGCCGCAAGGCGGTGGCGCCGATGGCGAAGGCGCTGTGGGAGGCGGCGTCCTGGGTGGGCTGCGACGAGGTTCGTGTGGGGCGCTGCGACGACCCCGAGCTGGCGGAAGCGCTGGCTCACACCCTGACGGAGGGCCCTGCTGGGGCACAGGCCGGGAAAAAGGTGGGGAAGGACTGACCGGCTCTCCCGGCGGCGCTGCCGCCCGAAGGACCGCGCCGCATCAGCCGGTCAGCACATCAGCGGAGGGGACAGCGGTTGGTCGGCGGGTGGCCGACGGACCGACGGACCGGCGGATCGGCGGGTCAGCGGATCTCCAGGATCTTCTCGCGCATCGCGTAGACCACGGCCTCCATACGTGAGTGGAGCTGGAGCTTCTCCAGGATGTTGCGCACGTGGTTCTTGACGGTGTTCTCGCTGATGAAGAGCTCTTTCGCGATGTCGCGGTTGTTCATGCCGGTCGCCACGAGCTTGAGCACTTCCAGCTCGCGGTCGGTCAGTTTCGGAGCCGGCACCAGCTTGCTCTCGTCGGTGCGCTGAATCATCGACTTGAACTCGGTGAGCAGCTTCGCCGCCATCGACGGACTGATCTGGGACTGCCCGTCCGCCACCGCGCGGATCGCCGCGGAGACCTCGTCCGTGGAGATCTCCTTCAGGAGATAGCCCGTTGCACCGGCCTTGATCGCGTCGTAGAGGTCGGCCTCCTCGTCGCTGATCGTCAGCATGATGATCTTCGCGCTCGGTGCCACTTCCTTGATGGAGGTGCACGCCTCGATCCCGCCGCGCTTCGGCATGCGCACGTCCATCAGCACGATGTCGGGGAGCAGGTCGGCGGCCTTCTCGACGGCTTCGGCCCCGTCACCCGCCTCGCCGACGACCTCGATGTCCTCCTCCTGGGC
Source organism: Streptomyces sp. DSM 116795 (assembly GCF_055792905.1). Taxonomy (NCBI): domain Bacteria; kingdom Bacillati; phylum Actinomycetota; class Actinomycetes; order Kitasatosporales; family Streptomycetaceae; genus Streptomyces; species Streptomyces sp. DSM 116795. Next base: position 4,826,230 of record NZ_CM147707.1, on the reverse strand, counting down.
GAGGACGATCTCCAGCCCACGCCGGAAGAGTTCGTGGTCGTCCACGACGAGCACACGGATCGGCTCCGGCTGCCGCGTCTCATGCTGGGCGCCGTTCTCAGCCGCGACCCGACCCGGGTGCGTCTCCGCCATGGGCATCACCGGCCCGAAGCTTTCCGCCATCAATCCTCCCCCTGCAGGCTATGCCGCGCCAACCGCGCTGCACAGGGCACAGGTTGACGAGTGAGGCCATAATTCCACGTTCGCGCCCCCGGCCAAGTCCTCGACCCGGCCGGGGGCGCGGTTCTAGGTGGTTCCGAGCGGTCAGCCGCCGAGAGCGCCGCCCGCTTCAGGAGGCGGGTCCACGGCGAACGGATCCGGATCCAGATGGATCACGCCGTAGTCGTAGCCGTGCCGGCGGTAGACGACGCTCGGCTGCTTGGTCTCGGAGTCGACGAAGAGGTAGAAGTCGTGGCCGATCAACTCCATTTCGTAGAGAGCCTGGTCCAAAGCCATCGGCGCGGCGGCGTGGGTCTTCTCGCGGACGACGAGAGGACCGTCGCCCTGGACCTCCAACGGGCCCACCCTGGTGGTCATCGGCTTCTCTTCGGTCTTGGCCGGTGCGGGTGGCGCCGCTGCGGCGTCGAGCTGTCCGTTGAGTTCTGCCGCGAGGTGTGCGGTGGCCGCGGCTACGCTGATCGGTGCGCGGCTTCCTCCACGGTGTACCCGGCGCTTGTCGTGCTGCTTGCGCAGCCGTGCCTCGAGCTTGCCCGCTGCCAGGTCCAGCGCAGCGTACGGGTCGGAGGCCGCTGCCTCCGCACGGATGACCGGCCCGCGAGTGCGGAGAGTGATCTCCACCCTCTCGGAACGGTCGGCCTGCCGGGGATTGTGTTCCTTGCACACCTCGACATCCAGGTTGATCACCTTTCCGTCGAGCTTTTGGATCTTCGCCAGCTTCTCGGCCACGTGCTTGCGGAACCTCTCGGGCACCTCTGTCTTGCGGCCCTTGACGACGATGTCCACGCAGAACTCCGTTCCCGGAGCACTCCGTCATAGCGAAGCGGAGTGCGTCCTTTGTGCACTGACACCGGAGGCAGGGCCTGCCTTCTGCCGCCAGCCTCCGGAACCTCGGCTTGCGACTGTCACCTCCTTCTCCCCCTGGGGGAAGATCGTCACCCCACCTCGAACGTACCTCCACTGGTGGACGCTGGGCACCCCCTACTGGCACGTACCTACGTTCAGGTATCAATTCGCGACAATCCCTCTCGATGCCGCTTGATCTCTGGTAGCTATCGGCGGCCACCCAGGGACGGCCTGTTCATCGGTACCTGACTCACGGCACGCGCTCACGGCACGCGCTCACGGCGCCTGATCACGACGGCTGATCACGACGCCTGATCACGACGCGGCTCACGGCCTCGACCGGACCGCCACGACGGCGGCAGCGAACACCGCCTGTGTCTCCTTGGCCACTGCGCGGGCGGCCTCGGCCAGCGACGCCCCTGTGGTCATCACGTCGTCGACCAACATCGTCTCCCCTCCGGCCAGCAGCTTTTCGCCGCCCGGCACCAACTCCAGTGCGCCACTGAGGTTCACAGCACGCTGCTGTGCCGTGAGCCCTGCCTGGTCCGCCACCGTGCGTCGCTGACGGAGCACAGCCAGCACGCGCGCAGCCACCCCTCCTCCGCGCAGCTCACGGGCCGCGGCCCCGGCGATCCGCCGAACCGGATCATGGCCCCGGCGGGCCACAGCGCGACGTGCCGAGGGCACCGGCACGAGCGTCAACGGCCCGTTTACCGCCCGCCTTCTGGCTGAATCCGGCGCCCGCACGGAGGCCTCCCGCACCGCAGCGGCCAGCAACACCCCCAACGGCCCCGCCAGTCCGAGCGCACCGCGCTCCTTGTGGGCCAGCAGCAGAGCGCGCGCCTCGTCGGCGTACGGCAGCGACGCGTACACACACGGCAGACCTGACGGCACCGGCGACGGCCGCACCCGGCGCGGCACGGCGCCCGTCAGCGCGCTGCCGCACCGCGCGCACAACTCCCCCCGCACCCCTGGGACTCCGCACCCGGCGCACCCGCCCGGCAGCACCAGACCTGCGAGTTCCTGCCGGAGCTCCCGCCACAACTCCCGCATGACGACACTGTCCCAGCGGCCGCGAGGGCCTGCCAGGCCTGTGGACAACTTCCGGACGGCATGCCCGGGACGCTGGTTCTAACCGGGGTAGGCCGGACTCGTACCGCTGTCCGTCAGCCTCTTCCAGTTGGCGTCGGGAGGCAGCCGCACGATGCCGTCCTCCGAATCGGCGAGCAGCGGCTTGCTCTCGTCCTCCGAAGCGGCCACGCCCGTCACGTCGTTGATGCCTGGCAGGGCGGGCTGGTTCGAGGCCGAGCCGTCGGTCTCGATGTACTGCATCTGCTGCACGCTCCCGGACTCGCGCCCCACGACCACCAGCCGGCTGCCACCCGCCCAGGACATCGCCGCCACATCCTCGAACTGCGGAGCGAGCGGCCGCAGCGCCGTGACCCTCACCTGTGGGTCCTGGGCCGTCCCCTGGCGCTGGACCCGTCCCAGCTTCAGCGTCCGCGAGCCGTCCTTCTGCCGGATGTGCAGCGCCATCCGTACGCCGTCGGACGCGATGCGAAGCGACTCGATCCGCTCCCCCTCGCCCAGGCCCGGCACATCGACCTCTTCCGGCTGCTCCTTGCCGCCTGCCAGACGCAGCAGGCGCGGATCGTCCGGATCGCGGTCGGCGATCCACAGGTCGCCCAGACCGTCCCAACTGGGGGCCGTCAGCCGGTCGTTCTCGCGTTTCGCCTTGCTGCTCAGTACGGGCTCGCCCAGCTCGCCGCCCTCCGTGAGGCGTGCGACATACAGCGACCGGCGTGCACGGGATACGGCCGCGCCCTCCTGCTCGGCACGGTTGACCGCGACAGCACCCATCTCCGTCTCGCCCTCGCCGAGCGCGCCTTGGACCGGCCTCGGGTCGTCGCTGTTCTCGTCGAAGGACGAGACACGGTGATCACCGTCGACGAAGTACTGCCGTGACGCACGGCCGTTGAGCCGCCCGGGCTGGTTGTCCTCCGCCTGCTCACGCGTCCGCTCGCACCGCGCCTCACCGTCTGCTCCCGCGAGCACCACCTTGGTGACCTTCGCCGACGCCTGGTCCTGCACGGTGTGCAGCACCTGGGACGCCATGCGGACGCAGCGTGCCTCGCTCACCATGGCGCCCTTGGCGTTGAGCCGGACGCTCAGCGCACCGGAGTCGTCGAGCGAGAGATGCTGGTCGCGGGCGAGTGCTGCGCCCTTCGGGAAGGCCGAGTGGACGACGGGGTCGACCCAGCCGGTCGGCCCGTCCAGCAGCGCCTCGACCGTCGAGGTGACCGGATCTATGCGGCGGCGCAGATAGACCGGATCGGCGACCAGTACGTCCTTGCCGCCGGTGATCGACTCGGAGTCGGTGCCCAGTTGCGCGTAGTAGTAGTTGTTGATCGGGCGGTAGATGCGCTGGAAGTCGGATTCGCCGAGCACCAGCCCGTCCGGGAGCCCGTCGATCCGCCACTCCCCGTGCTCCTTGGAGAGATGGAATCCCTCGCTGTAGTCGCCTGCCGCCGGTGAGTACGCATGGTTCTCGTCGACCTCCGCGACGCGCGTACCGGTCACCTGGACGCTGAAGCCGCTGCCCCCGCCCGAGTCGCGCCGGGCGTTGCCGGGGCTGGGGCCGCCCGAGACGACGCTCGTGCTGGCGAAGGGGTCCCACTTGGCGGCCGTCCGGTCGGCCAGATACTTCTTCGCCGTCGAGAACGCCGACTCGTCGCTCGTCGTCGCCTCCAGGAAGCCGCGGACTATCTGCTGCGGCTTCTCGCCCTTCTGCGGGCTGACGCCGAAGACACGGACCTGCGAGTCCGAGTCGGCGCGGTGCGATGAGTCGACGTGGTCCACGGAGCCGTCGTCAGGCATGGAGGCACAGCCCGACAACAGCAGCGCGAGCGCGGTCAGTACGACCGTTGCAGCACGGCCGTCCCGGCTCCGCCGAGCGTCACCCATCACTGTTCTCCGTCCTCGCGGGCCGTCTCGCCGTCAGCGTCAGGGGGAGCGGGGCCGCGCGGCGCGGCGACCGCGTGCGGGGACGTGGCAGTGGAGGTGGAGGTGGAGTTGGACGTGGCAGTGGACGCGGCATTGGGAGTGGGTGCGGAACGGCCGGCAGGCGACGCTGCCGGAGCCGACTGCCGGGAGGAGCCGAGGGCCGACGCTCCTGCCCTGCCCGTTCCGGACGCGGATCCGGACGCCGACCCGGACCCGGACGTGGACCCCGACGCTGATCCGGACCCGGCGGCGGTTCCTTGCCGCCCTTGCGCCGGAACCTTGCTCCTGCCGCCTCCCGTCCCGTCCGTCGCGAGCCGCTTGCGGCGCGAGTCGGCCGGCTGCAGCGGAAGCGGCGAGGAGTGCAGCGTCTCCCCCGCGGCGCACGGCAGCGTGAGCCTGAACTGCGAACCGCCGCCCGGCTCCCCCCACACCTGGAGCCAGCCGCCGTGCAGCCGCGCGTCCTCCAGGGCGATGGACAGGCCGAGACCTGAGCCCCCAGTTGTACGGGCGCGAGCGGGGTCTGCACGCCAGAAACGGTTGAAGACGCGCTCGGCCTCGCTGCCGCTGAGCCCGACGCCGTAGTCCCGTACGGCCACCGCGACCGCTCCTCCTCCGGTTGCCAGCCTGACCACGACGTCGTGGCCTTCACCGTGCTCTATGGCGTTGTCGACGAGGTTGCGCAGCACCCGCTCGATGCGGCGCACGTCCGCCTCCGCGACCACGGGGCTCTCGTCGCCCCGCACCACGACGCGGCTGCCCTTGCGCTCGGCGAGCGGCTCGCAGCCGTCGACGACGCGGCGTACGACGTCCCGCAGGTCGATCGGGTCGGGCTCGAGGTTGGCGGCTCCGGCGTCGAAGCGGCTGATCTCCAGAAGATCGCCCAGCAGCGACTCGAAGCGGTCGAGCTGCCCGAGCAGCAGTTCCGCTGAGCGCGAGGTGGCGGGATCGAACTCCTCCCGCGCCTCGTGGATCACGTCCGCCGCCATACGGACCGTGGTGAGCGGTGTACGCAGCTCGTGCGAGACGTCGGAGACGAAGCGGCGCTGCATCCGGGAGAGCTCCTCCAGCTGCTGGATCTTCAGCTGGAGGTTCTGAGCCATCTTGTTGAAGGACTCGCCGAGCCGGGCGATGTCGTCCTCGCCCGTGACCTTCATCCGTTCCTGGAGTCTTCCGGCAGCGAGGCGTTCGGAGATTCCCGCGGCCATCCGTACGGGCGTGACGACCTGCCGCACCACCAGCCACGCGATCGCGCCGAGCAGCACGACCACGAAGACTCCGGCCGTGGCCAGAGTGCCCTTGACCAGGTTGAGCGACTCCTCCTCCAGCGTGAACGGGAAGACGTAGTACATCTGGTACGGAGCTCCGCCGGCGTCGTTGAGCCGCTTGCCGACGATCAGGCCGGCGGTGCTGCTGCCGTCCTGGCGGTAGACCTTCGCATAGCGCTGGTGGGTGCCGGGCTGCTTGTCCAGGGCCCTGCGCAGGTCGGCGGGGATGCTCTCCTCGGGGCGGATGTCGCCGGAGGCGCGCGGGCCGCGCGTGGTGGAACGCCCGTTGCCGAGGAACGGGGATTCGTCGTTCTGGGAGCCGAGCGCGACGACGGAGTAGACGCCCTGGCCGCCGCTTGCGAGCTGCTCCACCAGGTTGTTCAGCCAGGTGCCCGTGTTCTGCGAGCTGCGGCCTCCGCTTCCGGGGCGGCCCTGCTGCCCCTCGCCGCTGCGGCCGCTGCCCGCGCTGTCGGCCATCTCCTGGGCGGCCGCGAACCCGCCCGCCGCCTGGCTCTGGGCGGTCTTCTCCTTCGCGTCCAGCAGCCCGTTGCGCACCTGCCCGATGACGACGATGCCGAGGAGCAGCACCACGCCCAGAGACATCAGGAGCGTGGCAGCGACGACGCGGAGCTGGATGTTCCGCCGCCACAGCCGCAGCACGGGCAGCAGCGGGCGCCGCACCCAGCGGATGAAGAAGCGGATCGCGGGGTGGGCGCGGGGCCCGGTCGTGCCTTCCGGAAGCAGGCCCTCGGAGAAGAGGGCTCCACTGCGCCACAAGCGCCGGAATGTGGACATTTCGGACTCGGGTGCCGCGGCTCCGTCCGCACCGGCGCGCTGCTGGACGGAGCCGTTCCGGGTCATCTCAGCCGGGCCCGGCCTTGTAACCCACTCCGCGCACCGTCACGACGATCTCGGGCCGTTCCGGATCACGCTCGACCTTCGAGCGCAGACGCTGCACGTGAACATTGACCAGGCGCGTATCGGCCGCGTGCCGGTAGCCCCACACCTGCTCCAGCAGCACCTCACGGGTGAAGACCTGCCAGGGCTTGCGGGCCAGCGCCACAAGAAGATCGAACTCCAGCGGCGTGAGGGCTATGGACAGCCCGTCCCGCTTCACCGAGTGCCCGGCGACATCGATCACCAGGTCGCCGATGGCCAGCTGCTCGGGCGCCGGGTCGTCCGACCGCCGCAGCCTCGCGCGGATCCTCGCCACCAGCTCCTTCGGCTTGAACGGCTTGACGATGTAGTCGTCGGCCCCGGATTCCAGGCCCACCACCACATCCACCGTGTCGGTCTTCGCGGTCAGCATGACCACCGGCACTCCGGATTCCGCGCGGATCAGGCGACAGACCTCGATGCCGTCCCTGCCCGGAAGCATCAGATCGAGCAGCACCAGATCCGGCTTGACCTCGCGGAAGGCGGCGAGCGCCTTGTCGCCGTCCGACACGAACGACGGTTCAAAGCCTTCGCCGCGCAGCACGATCCCGAGCATCTCGGCCAGTGCGGTGTCGTCGTCGACGACAAGGACTCGTCCCTTCATGCGTTCATCATCCCATTACCCCATCGTGACGTTGTCGTTCGTGACGGGGAACACAGCCCCGCGACAGTTTCGCTGGTGACGGGCGAGATCACACCCCGCTCCGTGACGACGGCCGTCACCAGTTCCGGCGGGGTCACATCGAAGGCCGGGTTGTAGGCATCTGCCCCCCTCGGGGCCACAGGAATGCCACCGCCGCGCTCCCCCCGTTCTTCCGGATGGTACGGCGAGTACGGCGAAGAGATGTGCGTCACCTCTTCCGGTGCCCGCTGCTCCACCACTATGTCCCCGCCCCGCTTCGTCGCGAGATCGACCGTCGTCACCGGCGCCACCACCACGAACGGCACCCCGTGGTGCCGCGCCACCACCGCGAGCGGATAGCTGCCGACCTTGTTGGCGACGGAACCGTCCGCCGCGATCCGGTCGGCACCGATCAGCACCGCGTCCACCTCGCCAGCCGAGAACAGCGAACCCGCAGCCCCGTCCGCGAGGACGCTGAAGGGCATGCCCTCCCGCGTGGCCTCGTACGCGGTCAGGCGTGCCCCCTGCAGCAGTGGCCGGGTCTCGTCCACCCAGAGCCTTCGCAGCTCGCCTGCGGCGTGCACCTGCGAGACGACTCCGAAAGCCGTGCCCCGGCCCCCGGAGACCAGGACCCCGGTGTTGCAGTGCGTGAGCAGCCGCATCGGCTTCCGCGGCACCAGCTCGCCGAGCAGCCCGTACCCGAGCTGTGCCATCCGCTCGCTCGCCTCGGCGTCCTCCTCGTGGAGTGCCCTGGCTTCGGAGAGGGCGGCTGCCGCCGCGCGCTCGGCATCCGCTCCCTCGCCGGCCGCCGCCCGGTACGCGCGCTCCACCCGCCGCACGCCGGCAGCGAGGTTGACAGCCGTGGGCCGCGCGGACGCCAGGTGGTCTGCCGCCTCTGCCACGTCGTGACCACGGGCGGCGGCGAGCGCGACGCCATAGCCACCGGCCACACCCAGCAGCGGCGCCCCTCGCACCGACAGAGCCCGGATCGCTGCCACCAGGTCGTGTGCGTCCCTGCACGCGAGCTCGGCTTCCTCTGCCGGCAGCCTCGTCTGGTCGAGAAGCAACAGCACCGGCCCCTCTGGGCTGTCCGCCCAGCGCAGCACCGGGACACCATGATCTGCCATCCGCACAGTCTGCCTCGATACGCGACGACTTCTGAAGGAGATCCAAGAAGCCGGGGGCCACCCGTTGTCCCGGGCGAGCGTGGGACGATGGCAGGCAACCAGGCGATGGAGCGACCTACACCTCGAGGTGACGACAAGTGAACGACTCTCCGGGCTGGACCCCGCCCGGATCTCCCACACCCGATCGTTCGCAAGACGGCGAGGAGCCGACCGTCGTCCCCGGGGGCAAACCGCACCCGGCGCCCGCGAACGATCCACCCAGGAACTGGTCCGCGCAGCAACCGCCCGCCCAGCCGAACCCTGGCTGGGGCGCTCCTCCTCCCGGCCGTCCGGGCTGGGACAAATGGGGCGGCTACTGGAATCAGCCGCCCGCTGCCAAGCCCGGGATCATCCCGCTGCGTCCGTTGGGCGTCGGGGAGATACTGGACGGCGCCGTCACCACCATGCGCGCACACTGGCGCACCGTGCTCGGCATCTCCCTCGCCGTCGCCGTGGTCGTGCAGTTCGTGGCCACCGTGGTCAACGGTCTCTGGCTGTCGGACGCCTCCGACCTGAACGCGCTGACCAGGAACCCGCAGCCCAGCCCCGACGAACTCATGGACGCCTTGACCGGATCGCTGCGGATCTCCGGGGTACGCGCACTCGTCGAAACCCTCGGCACCGTGCTCGCCACCGCCATGCTGACGATCGTGATCAGCCGGGCAGTGCTCGGCCGTACCGTCTCCGTCGGTGAGGCATGGCGGGACTCCCGCCCTCAACTGCTGCGCCTGCTCGGCCTGCTCTTCCTCCTGCCCCTGCTCGTGGCCCTGGCCATGTTCGCCGGCTCCGCGCCGGGAGGAGTGCTCCTGGCAGCCGGGCTCCGCACCCTCGGAGTCGCCGTACTGCTCGTGGGGTTGCTGGCCGGCCTGGTGGCTGCCGTGTGGATCTGGGTCCGCTTCAGCCTCGCCGCACCGGCTCTGATGCTGGAGAAGCAGGGCGTCATCACCGCGATGCGACGCTCCGCCAAGCTCGTACGAGGCAGCTGGTGGCGGGTCTTCGGCGTACAGATGCTGGCAACGATCCTGGTCGTCATCGTCGCGTCGATCATCCAGATGCCCGCGACGCTCATCGGCATGATCGCCAGCGGCCAGGGAGTCTCCGCCTTCGCCGAAGGAACACCGACCACGAGCTGGTCCTACCTGATCGCCGTGGGCATCGGCGCCGTCATCGCGTCCACGATCACCTTCCCGATCCGCGCAGGTGTCACCGCCCTGCTCTATCTCGACCAGCGCATCCGGCGCGAAGCCCTCGACCTCGAACTCGCCCGCGCCGCAGGCGTCCCGGGCTACGGCGACCCTCAGCCCGGCAGCCGGACCCCCGGGAGCTGAGGTGATGCCGGGGGATGTGGCAACCGCGGCGCCGTCCACGGCGGTCGGCCTGCACCCCGCGGTGTTCGCCGACGACGGCGGCACACCCGTGACCACCCCCCGCACACCGGCGCGCGAAGCGGCCGAGCGCGAGCTGTCGAAGGCCGAATACCACAGGGACGACCCAGGTCTTCTCAACCGCATCCTCGACTGGCTCTGGGACCACATCAGCTCTCTGCTGAACTCGGCTGCACAGGCGTCTCCCGGGGGGTGGGTCGGCCTCACCGTGATCATCTGCGTGCTGGTCCTGCTGGCCGTGGCCCTGCGTCTCAGGCTCGGCATGCTCCGGCCAGGACCGGCCTCCGAGGCGACGGCCCTCTTCGCCGAGGGGCCGCGCAGCGCGGCACAACACCGTGCGGAAGCGGAAACCCATGCCGCCGCCGGACATTGGAACCCCGCCCTCCAGGAACGGATGCGAGCCATCGTCCGGTCCCTGGAGGAACGCGCCCTGCTCGACCACCGCCCCGGCCGCACCGCCGACGAAGCCGCCGTCGAAGCCGGCCGTGCGATGCCCGGACATGCGGACGCGTTGCGCTCGGCAGCCCGCTCCTTCGACGAGGTGACATACGCGGACAGAGACGTGGACGCCTCCGCGTACACAGCCGTCCGCGACCTCGATTCCGCCCTCGGACGCGCCGAGCCCGTGCTGCCCGGCACCGGTGCGGGACAGGACGCGAACCGCCTCGTGGGGCAGGGAGCACGGAGCACGGACGCCACCCCTGCGGACGGAGGGAGAAGTTGAGCGACCCGTCCGGCACCTCCCTCTCCCCCACAACCCGGCAGCTGTGGGCCCGTGTCCGTGGACTGCTGCTCGCCGCCGCGATACTCGCCGTGGCCGGGGTGGTCATCGCGGCCCTGCGCTCCGGGAACGAGTACGGACTCCTCGATCCACGGTCCACGGCCGACCACGGCAGCAAGGCCACGGCCCAGCTCCTGAGGGAACGGGGCGTCGAGACGAAGATCGTCACGACCGCCGCCGGCGCCAAGAAGGCCGCAGGGCCCCGCACGACACTCGTCGTCAGCGACCCCGACGCCCTCAGCCCACGCCAGAAGGCCGACCTGCGCGGCGCGTTGGAACGCGGCGGCCGGACCGTCCTCATCGCTCCGGGCCCGGCCCCCACCAAGACACTCGTCCGCGGGGTACGTGCCGCGGCGCCCGCAACGACGCAGCCCACACCGCCGGACTGCGGCTTCCCCACCGCGGAACGCGCAGGCGACGCCGAACTCGGCGGCGTCCGGTACGCGGTCTCCAACGACCAGGCCGACTTCTGCTATCTGCACCAGGGCCTGCCCTCCCTGCTGAGGATCCCGGACGAGCCCGCCGACAAGGACGACCGCTCCGGCCCCGAAGGCGACACCGTGCTGCTCGGCAGCCCCGAACCGCTCTACAACCAGCGGCTCGACAAGCACGGAAACGCCTCCTTGATGCTCCAGTTGCTCGGCTCGCGCCCGCATCTCGTGTGGTACCTCCCTTCCTCTGCCGACGCCTCCGCTCCCAAGGGCGGGGAGCGCAGCTTCCTCGATCTCCTGCCGGAAGGCTGGACCTGGGCCACCGTCCAGCTGTCGATCGCAGCCGTCCTCGCCGCTCTCTGGCGCATGCGCCGTCTCGGACCGCTCGTGCCCGAGCAACTCCCCGTAGCCGTACGTGCGTCCGAGACGACCGAGGGCAGAGCCCGCCTCTACCGGCGAGCCAACGCACGCGACCGCGCCGCCGACGCACTGCGATCCGCCACCCGCGCCCGGCTCGCCTCGCCGGCCGGCGTCAGCGCCGCCGAGGCAGACTCCCCGCGAGTCCTGATTCCCGCCCTCGCCAGGAGCACCGAGACGGGTGCGCACACGGGCCCGCATACCGGCGCGGACGCAGGGACAGCACCCGGCACCCGGCCAGGCCCCGGTGGCAGCGCAGGCCTTCACTCCCTTCTGTTCGGCGCGGCCCCTACGACCGACGCCGAGCTCATCCAGCTAGCCGACGAACTCGACCATCTGGAACGGCGCTTGACCGACGCCGCCTCGTTCACCCGCCTATCGACAGACAAGGAACGCACCCAGTGAGCGCCCCCTCGCCAGACAGCGCCCGCAGCGCGCTCGAAGCACTACGCCTTGAGATCTCGAAGGCAGTCGTCGGCCAGGACGCCGCCGTCACCGGACTCGTCGTTGCGCTGCTCTGCCGCGGCCATGTGCTCCTCGAAGGCGTCCCCGGAGTCGCCAAGACACTGCTTGTGCGGACACTCGCCGCCGCCCTCGAACTCGGAACCAAACGCCTGCAGTTCACCCCCGATCTGATGCCGAGCGACGTCACCGGATCTCTCATCTACGACGCCCGCACGGCAGAGTTCTCGTTTCAGCCCGGCCCGGTCTTCACCAATCTGCTGCTCGCCGACGAGATCAACCGCACACCCCCCAAGACCCAGGCGTCCCTCCTCGAAGCCATGGAGGAACGTCAGGTCTCCGTCGACGGCACCCCACGGGCGCTGCCCGACCCCTTCCTGGTGGCAGCCACCCAGAACCCGATCGAATATGAGGGGACTTACCCCCTGCCTGAAGCGCAGCTCGACCGCTTTCTGCTCAAGCTGAACCTGCCGCTGCCCTCACGCGGAGACGAGATCAGTGTCCTGACCAGGCACTCGGAAGGTTTCGACCCGAGGGATCTCGACACCGCCGGTGTCCGCGCGGTCGCGGGACCCGCCGAACTGGACGCGGCACGAAGTGCGGTCGCCCAGACCTCCATCTCGCCCGAAGTCACGGGCTACGTCGTCGATATCTGCCGTGCCACTCGTGACTCCCCCTCGTTCATGCTCGGTGTGTCCCCCCGCGGCGCCACGGCACTACTCGCCAGTGCTCGCGCGTGGGCCTGGCTCACCGGACGCGACTATGTGACCCCCGACGACGTCAAGTCCTTCGCCCTGCCGACCCTCCGCCACCGCGTGCAACTTCGCCCCGAAGCGGAGATGGAAGGTGTCACTGCGGACAGCGTGATCAATTCGATCCTTGCCCATGTCCCCGTCCCCCGTTGAATCTCAGTGAGCTGATTGGCGAGCCCTGATTCATGGCACTCACCGGCCGTACAGCCCTCATCGCCGCCCTCGGCGCGATCCTCGTCGGGCTGCTGCTCCCCAGCTGGACCGGCGTGCTCGCCGTCGAACTCCCGTTGCTGATTGCAATCCTGTACGACCTCGCCCTCGCGGCGCCAGTGAATCAGCTGCGCTTCACACGTTCCGGTGATACGTCAGTTCGCCTCGGCGAACACGCGTACGTGAGTGTTCTCGTGGTCAACCCGTCCCGCCGCCTTTCCCGCCTCCGGCTCCGGGATGCATGGCCGCCGAGCAGCTGGCCGGACGGCGCCCCGGAAACCGCAAGCCGGCACCAGGCCCACATCGGCCCCGGGGAGCAGCGAGTTGTGACAACCGTGCTCCACCCCACCCGCCGCGGCGACCGGCGCTCCGAGCGCATCACCGTGCGCTCCTACGGGCCACTCGGCCTGGCCGCCCGCCAGGGAAGCCACTCCGTCCCGTGGACGGTGCGAGTCCTCCCGGCTTTCAACAGCCGCAAGCACCTTCCCGCCAAGCTGGCAAGGCTCCGCGAACTCGACGGCCGGACAAGCATCCTGACCCGCGGCGAAGGGACCGAATTCGACAGCCTCCGCGACTACATCCCCGGAGACGACACACGGTCGATCGACTGGCGTGCCACCGCCCGGCAGTCGACGGTCGCCGTCCGTACGTGGCGCCCCGAACGTGACCGTCACATCCTCGTCGTCCTCGACACGGGAAGGACGTCCGCCGGCCGTGTGGGCGACGCCCCCCGCCTCGACACCGCGATGGACGCCGCACTTCTCCTCGCCACTCTGGCCTCGCGGGCCGGCGACCGGATCGACCTCCTCGCGTACGACCGTGCCCCCCGCGCAACGGTCAAGGGACGTGCGGCACATGAGGTCCTGCCGGCATTCGTCTCGGCGATGGCACCGATCGAGCCCGCGCTCGTCGAATCCGACACCCGCGGTCTGGCCTCTACGGCACTCCGCATGGCAAGGCACCAGTCGCTCCTGATCCTGCTCACAGGGCTGGAAGCATCCCCCGTCGAAAACGGCCTCCTTCCGGTGCTGCCGCTGCTCACCGAACGCCATACGGTCCTCGTCGCCTCGATCGCCGATCCGCGCATCGCGGAGATGGCCGCCGCGCGAGGCGATGTCGACGCGGTCTACAACGCCGCGGCTGCGGCACGAGCCCAGTTGGAGCGCAAACAGACCGCGGACCGTCTGCGCCGACGCGGGGTCACGGTCGTCGACGCACTGCCCACCGAACTGGCGCCTGCTCTCACCGACGCATATCTCACGCTGAAATCAACAGGCCGCCTATGACCTGTAGTTGGTTCGGCATTGTCATGCCGGGGTTGTGCGGGCATGAAGAAGCCCCGTTGGTGTGGGTTGTGTTCCCATTCCAACGGGGCTTCTTCTACTGGTAGTTCGGCGGTGTCCTACTCTCCCACACGCTCCCGCATGCAGTACCATCGGCGCAGTAAGGCTTAGCTTCCGGGTTCGGAATGTGACCGGGCGTTTCCCTCACGCTATGACCACCGAAACACACCCCCGGAAAAACCGTATCCGGCACCGGGGAAATCTTTACGTGTGTCAGCAACAACACTGTTCAATTGTATCTGTCAACGGTTGTTGTTTCAGATACCGCACAGTGGACGCGAGCAAAAAGAATCTGTGGTCAAGCCCTCGGCTTATTAGTACCGGTCAACTCCAACCCTCACGGGTCTTCCATATCCGGCCTATCAACCCGGTCATCTCCCGGGAGCCTTAACCCCACACAGGGGGTGGGAGTCCTCATCTCGAAGCAGGCTTCCCGCTTAGATGCTTTCAGCGGTTATCCCTCCCGAACGTAGCCAACCAGCCATGCTCTTGGCAGAACAACTGGCACACCAGAGGTCCGTCCGTCCCGGTCCTCTCGTACTAGGGACAGCCCTTCTCAAGACTCCTACGCGCGCAGCGGATAGGGACCGAACTGTCTCACGACGTTCTAAACCCAGCTCGCGTACCGCTTTAATGGGCGAACAGCCCAACCCTTGGGACCGACTCCAGCCCCAGGATGCGACGAGCCGACATCGAGGTGCCAAACCATCCCGTCGATATGGACTCTTGGGGAAGATCAGCCTGTTATCCCCGGGGTACCTTTTATCCGTTGAGCGACGGCGCTTCCACAAGCCACCGCCGGATCACTAGTCCCGACTTTCGTCCCTGCTCGACCCGTCAGTCTCACAGTCAAGCTCCCTTGTGCACTTACACTCACCACCTGATGACCAACCAGGCTGAGGGAACCTTTGGGCGCCTCCGTTACATTTTAGGAGGCAACCGCCCCAGTTAAACTACCCACCAGACACTGTCCCTGATCCGGATCACGGACCCAGGTTAGACATCCAGCACGATCAGAGTGGTATTTCAACAACGACTCCACACCCGCTGGCGCGAATGCTTCACAGTCTCCCACCTATCCTACACAAACCGAACCGAACACCAATATCAAGCTATAGTAAAGGTCCCGGGGTCTTTCCGTCCTGCTGCGCGAAACGAGCATCTTTACTCGTAGTGCAATTTCACCGGGCCTATGGTTGAGACAGTCAAGAAGTCGTTACGCCATTCGTGCAGGTCGGAACTTACCCGACAAGGAATTTCGCTACCTTAGGATGGTTATAGTTACCACCGCCGTTTACTGGCGCTTAAGTTCTCAGCTTCGCCACACCGAAATGTGACTAACCGGTCCCCTTAACGTTCCAGCACCGGGCAGGCGTCAGTCCGTATACATCGCCTTACGGCTTCGCACGGACCTGTGTTTTTAGTAAACAGTCGCTTCTCGCTGGTCTCTGCGGCCACCACCAGCTCCCCCAGCACGTGGGATCACCAGCCGTGGCCCCCCTTCTCCCGAAGTTACGGGGGCATTTTGCCGAGTTCCTTAACCATAGTTCACCCGAACGCCTCGGTATTCTCTACCAGACCACCTGAGTCGGTTTAGGGTACGGGCCGCAACAGCACTCGCTAGAGGCTTTTCTCGACAGCATAGGATCATCCACTTCACCACAATCGGCTCGGCATCAGGTCTCAGGCCCATGTCATGCGGATTTACCTGCATGACGCCCTACACCCTTACCCCGGGACAACCACCGCCCGGGCTGGACTACCTTCCTGCGTCACCCCATCACTCACCTACTACAGACTCGGACCGCCGGCTCCACCACACCCACAGCATCCCGAAGGACACCGCAGGGGGCTTCACGGGCTTAGCATCACCTGATTCAGCGCTGGCGCACTGCCACGGGTACCGGAATATCAACCGGTTATCCATCGACTACGCCTGTCGGCCTCGCCTTAGGACCCGACTTACCCTGGGCAGATCAGCTTGACCCAGGAACCCTTAGTCAATCGGCGCACACGTTTCTCACGTATGTATCGCTACTCATGCCTGCATTCTCACTCGCATACCGTCCACAACTCGCTTACACGGCTGCTTCACCCGGCACACGACGCTCCCCTACCCACCCACACACCCGTTAGGGCACACATGTGAGTGACACGACGTCGGCGGTGTGCTTGAGCCCCGCTACATTGTCGGCGCGGAATCACTTGACCAGTGAGCTATTACGCACTCTTTCAAGGATGGCTGCTTCTAAGCCAACCTCCTGGTTGTCTCTGCGACTCCACATCCTTTCCCACTTAGCACACGCTTAGGGGCCTTAGTCGATGCTCTGGGCTGTTTCCCTCTCGACCATGGAGCTTATCCCCCACAGTCTCACTGCCGCGCTCTCACTTACCG